>NZ_KQ947475.1:0-401208 GCF_001506075.1 Vibrio sp. MEBiC08052
CATGTGAGAGTAGGACATCGCCAGGCTTTAATTGTTTATCTTGGTTCTTGTTTGCATCTAATCTGCTGCACATTTCCCAAGATAACCTAAATAAAGCAGTTGTTGGTAAGACTTTATTTAGAGAAATTTAACTAAAAATAGGATAATTAGGTCTGTTTTTAGTCACAATTTGTGGAGAGATGGCTGAGTGGTTGAAAGCACCGGTCTTGAAAACCGGCGATGGTTAATAGCTATCCTAGGGTTCAAATCCCTATCTCTCCGCCACTTTAAAAAAGCCGTTGATATTTCAACGGCTTTTTTTATGCCTTTAAATCACCAATTCCTATCGATTTTGCTGCCTGAAGGTTCAAGCTTATATTTTTAAAAGCACAGGTATTCAGTGAGTGTACATCTCTGTTTATTACTGGCTGTTCTTCAGCACCAGATAGTGTGCCATTATCTGATCATGACTATTGTGCTGTACCGCTGAATCGCTCAACGCAGACTTTATCTCAGTTTACCGCGCCTTTTGCATCAGAAATGCGGCATAAGACCGGCGTCTATGTGTTGGAGCAAGGAACGGAAGCGATGATGTCCCGTGCATGGCTGTCTGAACGTGCGGAAAAATCTATCGATGTACAATATTTTATATTTTCAATCGATAATATTGGCCTGATTGCTACCGATTATTTGGTGCGTGCTGCTGAGCGTGGTGTCAAAGTTCGAGTGTTGGTTGACGATATTATGCTTGAAGCTCGGGGGGATGAGCTTTTAATGCTGGCTGCACATAAGAATATCGAGATTAAAATTTATAATCCGAATGCGAATGTCGGCAAGAATATTCTCGGAAAACTTACATCGCTTGTGACTGATTTCCATGGTCTCAATCAGAGAATGCATAATAAAGTATTTCTTGTTGATCAACAAATTGCAATTACTGGTGGGCGCAATATTGCCGATGAATATTTTGGCTTCGATCATGACTATAATTTCAGGGACAGAGATGTTTTCCTCGCAGGTAAAGCCGTTCATTCAGTACAAGCATCTTTTGAACAGTATTGGCAAAATGATCTCAGTGTTTCCGTAGAAAACCTTGTTGATCGTCAGCAATCTTCAGAGAATCCGGATTTTTCTCGGCTACATTCCTATGCGTGTGATCCTGAGAATTTTAATTCAGAGATTAGAAAAGAGATCGAAGAAGTACCCGAGACCTTTAATCACCTCGTAGATGAAGGTAAATTTTTATTTATCGATCATATTGAATATATTACTGACATTCCGGGAAAGAATGATCGCAAGCATTTTCTGGGTGGCGGAAGTATTACCAAAGATAAGTTGGTTGAACTTGCGGAAAAAGCAACTGACAGTATCGTTATTCAGACACCATATTTGATTACAACTAAAAGAGACCGGGCATTTCTACGTCAATTGGTTAATCATGGTGTCAAAATAAAAATACTTACAAACAGTCTGGCATCCAATGATAATTTAGAAGCTTTTAGCGGCTATCAAAGAAATAGAAATGAATTACTCGACACTGGTGTCGAAGTTTACGAATTCAGACCTGATGCTAGAATTAGGCAGAGGGTGATGTCGGAACATATGTATAAACGATTACCATCGGTACCTATATTTGGCCTCCATGCCAAAACGATGACGATTGATAATAATATTACCGTGATTGGTACTTATAATTTTGATCCTCGCAGTGCAAATTTAAATACTGAGAGTATGACGATTATTTACTCTCCTGATGTTACACAAGATGTGAAAGCTTCTATGTTAAAAGAAATGGAAGCAGAGAATGCATGGAAGGTTACCAAACAAAGTTCGTTTATTTAAACAAATTGGGGTGAAGCTGCGGAGAATTGTGCCGAAAAGTATACTCTAACATTGTCATATTAAATTCATTCGACAATGTTCGATTCAAGAATTTATGGAAAGCCCCGTACTGTATTCCATGGGCATATGGATGACACGGATGAATTAAGGTCTTGTTGAATCGACTCATCCAATAAAAATTACGCACATACATGGCAATATTCACTGCCAAAGTTCTTTCGTCAATATAGATATGTGTGAATATGATATAAATATATCTGTATATAAATTACGCTTATATTGGTAGATCAATAAATATAACCAAGTGATAACTGAAAGAATAAAAAATATGTGATGGATTTATTGGACAAGTCATAGGAATCTTGCAAAAACGCTGCCGCACACTATTTTCAAATAAGGCATAAAAAATTGCCGGGACTTGGTGAGAGAGGATTCATGAAAATAAGAACGAAGCTGATTGCAACATTTGTAGTCGCAGTAATCGTGCCTGTTGCATTTTTAGCGATTTTCTCAATAAGAGAAGTGACTGATGCGGCTATCATCCAATTTCAAAAATCAACAAAGAAAGAAATTGTACAAGTTGATCGTGCATTCAATATTTTCTTCGAGAATGCGAAGAAGAGTATTGATTATCTTGCATCGGTGCCGGAAATTATCGGACCTTTATCTGGTGCACCAAGCTTTGTCGATCAACGGAATATCGACAAATTTCAGGGATGGGTTTCCCTAGACGGGGCCGCGAAGCGACTGTTTGAAATTTTTGATGATTTTGGGAAAGCACAAAAAAATCTCGCCTATATATACACCGGACGTGAGACGGGCAATTATATCGAATGGCCGGGTAGTGACTATTCTTCGCCTTTCGACCCTCGGGTTCGCCCATGGTATAAAGCGGCAATGAACGGTAATGGCAAAGCGGTGATGACGAATGCCTATTACTGGAAAGGGGATGATGCAACTTACATTGCGATTGCGAAAACGGTTAAGAATCAAAACAATAAAGTACTTGGTGTCGTCAGCTTAGATATTTCAGTCAATGAGCTGACCGATATCGTGAAAAATATCACCATTGGTGCCAATGGCTACATTGTCTTGCTCGAAGACAATGACAATATCTTAGTTGATCCCTACAAACCCGAGAATAACTTTAAATCGGTGAGTGATGTTGAAACACCGTTTTTTAAATTGATGAACGAGCACCCGAAAGCGCTATTTGAGATCAACCGTGGCGGAACCGACTATCTGGGACAGATTATTACTTCTAAGTTGGGTTGGCGCTTTGTTGCATTAGTACCTAAGTCTGAAGTCTACGCTGCTGCGGTGAAACAGACTTATGTGACTTTCGCGATTGTGATTCCGTTAGTCATTATCTTCATTCTGATCGCATTCTATGTTTCCAAAGTCATTACCTCACAAATCAGCAGTGTGACGGGGGTGCTACGGCAAATTTCTCAGGGGCATGGTGATTTGACGATTAAGCTCGATGCAACTGCCAAAGATGAGGTCGGAGAACTCTCTCGTGCCTTTAATGACTTTGTTGACAAGTTAGGGAATCTGATTCGCGAAGTGGTTAGCCTCAGCGCCGATCTGAAGCGTATGGCTGCTACAGCGACGGATAAAGCGCATCAGTGGCAGGATGATTCAGGGAAGCAGCTAGAAAAAGTCACACTTGTGGCTGATGCCATCTCAGAAATGTCGAAAGCGACGGCTGAAATTGCATCCAGCTCCGAGCAGGCTGCGGGGATTGCTGAAAGTAGTTCAGCGGCATGTACAAATGGAAAATTAGTCGTTGAAAATACAAGAGAGTCGATCGAGATGCTTGCCAGTGAAGTGCATATGACGAGTGATATCATCAGCAAGCTCAATGACAATTCTCAACAGATTACCACCATTATTACCACGATTCAGGGAATTGCAGAGCAGACAAACTTACTAGCGTTAAACGCAGCCATTGAAGCCGCCAGAGCCGGAGAACATGGCCGAGGGTTTGCTGTAGTTGCTGATGAAGTCCGTAATCTGTCACAGAAGACAACGACGTCTACGGAAGAAATTCAGCAAATGATCCAAGAGTTGCAACAAACCACGCAACAAGCAGCAAACGTCATGAAAAATAGTAAGTCGATGACCGATAGTGCTGTAGAACAAGCCAACACTGCCAGCGAAAGTTTGATTCAGCTAGCCCATTCGATTGATCAGATAAAAGGTGCTTCAATCCAGATTGCGACAGCGACTGAGGAACAGTCTTGTGTCTGTGAAGACATCACACTCAATACACAGCAAATTAATGGCATTGCCACTCAACTGACAGAAGACGCACAGGGACAACTGGATAGTGCTGAAGCGTTCCGTGCCGTCTCTGATAAGATGTTCGATTTGGTAGGAAAATTTAAAGTATAATCAATTAATTGAAAATCTATCACAGCAAATGCCTGAGTCGTGATGCTCCGGCATTTTTCGATTTGGCCTCAACTATTTTACAACCTAACCGCAGGTTCTGAATTAAGTCACAATACTTCTTTTGGCAGTGACAACCTGCCATAAGGCTTTTACCAGCGGTTGCTCCAATTGGGACTGACGGCAGCAGACCCCCAATTGGAACGGTGGTATCAACTGACTCTCCGGCAAGCGTTGCACCTTTTCTCGGGCTGGGCTGTTATTGATGACAACATCAGGTGCAATCCCGATTCCGTATCCGAGCGCAACCATACTCACTATTGCTTCGTGACCGGCACTTTGAGCATAGATATTGGGTTTGATTCCCATTTCCTTAAACCAAGTATTGGCCCTTTCTCTTGCCGTCCCTGATTCAGGGACGATGAATGGAATCGTTGACCAGTCAATCGGGTCGGCACGAAGAGCCTGCTCGAAGCTGCTGACACCGACAGGGGCAATGACTGACAGCGGTATCTCACTGATCGATTCAAATACAATGCGGTTAGGCAGTTGTTCAGGCAAAGCTGAGATGGCTAGATCGGCTTCGTTGTTCAGGACCTTGTCGATTGCCTGAGCAGGATCACCCGTTAATAGTTTGAATTCAATAAACGGGTGTTGAGAGCGAAAATCAGCCAGTAGTTCCGGAAGGTGGCTATAGCTAGCCGTTACCGAACAAAACAGGCGGATTTCACCTTTCAGCGTTTGGTTACTCTCATGCAGTTCCGCCTGAAACTGCTGCCACTCACTGATGATTTTCAAGGCGATCGGCAGAAGTCGAAGGCCTGTTGACGTCACTTCTACCCGGCGGTTATCGCGGATAAAGAGGTGTCGTCCGATTTCATCTTCAAACTTTTGAATTTGACGGCTTAATGCGGATGGACTCATGTGCATTGCCGCTGCAGTTTTACTAAAGTTTTTACTGTCACAGAGATGGACAAAAAGTTCTAATATTCTGATATTCATATTGTTGTCTAATGTGTTGCATTTTTTGCAATACTTAGTTGTGAATATATCACTTTCGGCAACAGAATGTCTGATTTAATATGTGGATATTCGGTGCCTGCTACCGACATGATGGATCAATAACGAAGGAGCCCCTACATGGCTAACTATTTCAATACACTGAACTTACGTCAGCAACTGGATCAACTTGGCCGTTGCCGTTTTATGGACCGTGAAGAATTTGCCAATGAAGCAGATTACCTCAAAGGTAAGAAAGTTGTGATCGTTGGCTGTGGTGCACAAGGTTTAAACCAAGGCCTGAACATGCGTGATTCTGGTCTGGATGTTGCCTATGCATTACGTCAGGCGGCGATCGATGAGCAACGTCAATCCTATAAGAATGCGAAAGACAATGGTTTTGAAGTGGGTAGCTACGAGCAACTGATTCCTCAAGCGGATCTGGTGGTTAATCTGACGCCTGATAAACAGCATACCAATGTTGTTGAAACCATTATGCCTCTCATGAAAGAAGGTGCAGCGTTGGGCTATTCACATGGCTTCAATATCGTTGAGGAAGGGATGCAAATCCGTAAAGATTTGACGGTTGTCATGGTTGCACCGAAGTGTCCGGGAACTGAAGTTCGTGAAGAGTATAAGCGTGGTTTCGGTGTACCGACACTTATTGCTGTACACCCAGAAAATGATCCACAAGGAGATGGTCTGGAAATCGCGAAAGCATGGGCTGCTGCAACCGGTGGACATCGTGCGGGTTGTCTGGAGTCTTCTTTTGTTGCTGAAGTCAAATCAGACCTGATGGGTGAACAAACGATTCTGTGTGGCATGTTGCAAGCCGGCTCTATCGTGTGCTACGAAAAAATGGTTGCCGAAGGTATCGATGCCGGCTACGCAGGAAAACTGCTGCAATACGGTTGGGAAACTATTACGGAAGCCCTGAAGTTCGGTGGTATCACGCATATGATGGATCGCCTGTCGAATCCTGCGAAAATCAAAGCATTTGAGTTGTCCGAAGATCTTAAAGACTTACTGCGTCCGCTGTATAACAAACACATGGACGACATCATTGTTGGTGAATTTTCTAGTACGATGATGGCTGACTGGGCAAATGATGATGCAAATCTGTTGAACTGGCGTAAAGAAACGGGTGAAACGGCATTTGAGAACTACCCTGAATCAGATGTGAAAATCACTGAGCAAGAATATTTTGACCACGGTATCCTGATGATCGCGATGGTTCGTGCCGGGGTTGAGCTGGCATTTGAAGCGATGACTGCTTCCGGGATCATTGATGAATCAGCTTATTACGAGTCTCTACATGAGCTACCACTGATTGCCAATACCATTGCTCGCAAGCGTCTGTATGAAATGAATGTTGTTATCTCTGATACAGCAGAATACGGAAACTACCTGTTTGCCAATGTTGCGACTCCGCTACTCCGTGAAAAATTCATGCCTTCAGTGAGTACGGATGTGATTGGTAAAGGCTTAGGCGAAACGTCTAATCAGGTTGATAACGCTTATCTGATCGAGGTGAACAGCGTAATTCGCAATCATCCGGTTGAGTATATCGGTGAAGAATTACGTGGCTATATGAAAGATATGAAGCGTATTGCCGTAGGTGGTTAAGCTGATGCTGTCGTCACCATTTTAGGTGACGATCACTGAGGTTATGTTATAAAAAGGCCTGAATCAAATGATTCAGGCCTTTTGCTTTTGAATAACATGAGATAACTCGTCATGAAAGCTTGCAGAACATGACAAATTGCTCTCAGTTCACTTCAATCATTTATCTTGTTTGGACAATTTATCTTCCAACTCAGTAAGCTTTGTTTCCAACTGAGTCAACTTTTCACGGGTACGAAGTAATACTTGTGTCTGAACATCAAATTCTTCACGACTGACAACATCCAGCTTATTCAATTGTCCTTGAATGACCTGACGAACTTTTTGTTCAACATCAGCACCAAGGTCTTTAACTGGTTGCGGCATGGCATCATGAATCTGTTTTGCGACTTGCTCTAGCTTTTTGGGATCAAACATATAGGGTAAAACTCCTCTTCTGTTACCTGTTATTCTATGTAATTCAGGCAAGAAAGTCGTTATGAAAGTCGACAAAAAAGGCCACAAACTGTGGCCTTTCACTTATCCGAATATCAAACACACCTTACGTCTATGAAGCTGTATGGGTTGGCGCTTCATCGGTTGATTGCTTTTCTTCATCGTCTTCCACAAAAACCGGTAGTGGTTTGTGTTTCTCTGCCAAGTAACTGTAGATGACAGGAAGTACAAACAGCGTAAACAATGTTCCGATCGCAAGACCAGCAACAATCACAATACCGATACTGAATCGCTGTTTGGCACCGGCACCGGTGGCATACATTAATGGAATCAGACCGGCAATCATCGCGGCTGTGGTCATTAGGATTGGACGCAGACGAACCTTAGCCGCTTCCATGACTGCTTCAATCCGATCTTTATTGAATTTCAATTGTACCTCTTTGGCAACCTCACAAATCAAGATGCCATGCTTGGTTATCAAACCAATCAAAGTAATTAACCCGACCTGAGAATAAATATTGAGAGAAGTGAAACCAAAGAATCCACCCCATGCCAATGCGACCAGAGCTCCACAGATCGCGAGTGGTACAGACACCATGATGACGATTGGATCTCTGACGGATTCAAACTGAATAGCCAGAACCAAGAAGATAATTGCCAAAGCGAGAGCAAAGGTCGTATAGAGTGCGCTCCCTTCGGTAATAAACTGACGAGATTCACCCATGTAGTCGCGGGTGTATCCGGTCGGTAGCGTCTTATCGACTTCATGATTCAACCACTCAAGTGCACTTCCCATGGTGACTCCGGGGGTTGGTACTGCACTGATGGTTGCTGAGTTCAACTGGTTAAAGTGGGGTAATGCCCGAGGTTCTGAAACCACATCAATCTTAATCAGACTGCGTAAGGGAATCGCATCTCCATTTGCGGCCAGTACATAGTAATTGTTCATCGACTCAGGGTTGAGTCGGTACTTACGTTCGACTTGCGGAATGACTTCATAGGAACGTCCGTAGAGATCAACGCGATTGACATACCCGTCAGCCATCATTGTTGCCAGTGTCGTCCCAATATCCTGCATCGTCACTCCATAAGCACCTGCTTTGTCTTTATCAATGCTGATCTTCATCGTTGCTGAATCGAAGTTCAGATCCAGTGTTGAGTAGACAAACAAGGGGCTCTGTTGAACTTTGCCCAGAATGTCTGAAGCCAAAGTAAACAGGTTCTCGAAGCTGTTTGGTGTTTTCAGAACTAACTGAATCGGTAGACCTGAACCGGCACCCGGCAGTTCTGGCATCTCGAAAGCGGAAACAGACATGCTCGGAACTTCTTTAAGAAGTCCTTGTAGTCGTTTTTGTATTTCAGACTGACTTGCTTCCCGCTGACTCCAAGGTACCATGACCGAGAAACCCAGAGACTGGTTTGATTTCGGCACACCAGTAAACTCCAGATTTAAGTTAACTTCAGGTTGCTTCATCAAAATATCATTGACGTGCTCCATGGTTCTCTGCATGTAGTCAAGGTTAGCGTTTGACTGGCCATTGGCAATAAACATCACCACCCCGTTATCCTCAGAAGGGGCCAGTTCAGTCGGAATAAATTTGAACAGTACCGGCAGGCTGGCAAGGATAATCAAGGCAAAAGCAATCACAACGGGACGGTGCATCATGACCGCCGATAGCATTTTCTCATAGCGGTTAGTCATACGATCCAATGCTGAGTGAACCCGACTTTCAAATCCGTTGGGGGTGCCGTGTGCGATAAGCATCTTTGAACACATCATCGGTGAAAGCGTTAGTGCAATAATCCCTGAAACGATCACCGAACCTGCCAGAGATAATGCAAACTCTTTAAATAGTGAGCCTGTAATCCCTTGTGTCAGTGCAATTGGTGCATATACTGCCGCCAGAGTGAGTGTCATGGCAATGACCGGTAACGCAATTTCTCTGGTTCCGATAATCGCTGCCCTAAATGGTGTCTCACCCAGCTTGATGTGACGGTCAACGTTTTCGAGAACAACGATCGCATCATCAACAACCAAACCGATAGCGAGCACCATGGCAAGCAGTGTCATTAAGTTCCAGGAAAACCCGAAAGTCTGCATCACCAGAGAAACCCCAATCAGAGACAGTGGTATAGTGATGATCGGAATCACGACAGCGCGGAAAGAACCGAGGAAAAGGCTAATTACCACCAATACGATTAGAATTGCTTCTCCGATGGTTTTGATAACCTCGTTAATCGACTCGTTGATTGCTTCTGTTGAGTCGTAGAGCAGCGTCATCTTGATATTGCTCGGCATATTCTTTTCGATGCGCGGCATAATCGCTCTGACATCTCGTGCGATATCAATCGGGTTGGCACTGGGGGCAGCATTTATGGCGGCAACAATAGCTTCTTTTCCGTTTGCGGTTGCCCGATAGGTATCATGGCTTTTGGCCAGCGATACTTTGGCGATGTCTCCCAAGCGGATAATTTGACCACCATCCGACTTGATGACCAGCCGTTCTAATTCTGTGGTCGTAGAAACCTGTGTATCCGCATCACCATTATAGAGAACAAATTCCCCCGTTGATTGCCCTGTCGCGGATTGGTAGTTATTCGCGCTCAGAACACTCATAACTTGAGATGCAGACAGTTTCAATGCGGCCATTTTATTGGGGTCTAACCAAATACGCAGGCCATATTTGATCCCACCATAGAGATCAACCTTCGACACACCACTGACCGAGAATAATTGTGGGTTGACCACGCGCTCGAGATAGTCGTTGATTTGGCTCGAATTCAACTCATCACTGGAAAAACCAATATACAGTACCGCAGTTGTTGAGCCGGTTGACATCGTCACACTCGAGTCTTCAGCTTCTTTTGGCAGTTGTGAGCGCACCGAGTTGGTTTTTGCCAATATATCAGCCAATGCCGCATTCGGATCGGTATTGAGCTTCATTTTGATCGTAATTATTGAACCACCCATTGAGGATTCAGAGGTCATGTAGTCGATATTATCGGCTTGAGCAATGGCTTGTTCCAAGGGTTGGGTAATGAATCCCTGAATCAGATCCGAGCTGGCACCATAGTAGCCAGTTGTCACGGTGATCACGGTGTTCGTCATCTCTGGATACTGTCTGACTTGCAGCTTGAATACGGCTTGTAATCCAAGCAAGGCAATCAACAGACTCAGTGAGATGGCGAGAACCGGACGTTTGATGAAAATGTCAGTAAAACGCATGAAACCTCCGGTTAAAGCATGGGAACTTCAGATGATGGTGTCAGCGTATTACTTTCCACCACATGAACTTTTGCCCCATTACTTAAGCGGACCTGACCGGAAGTAACAATAATATCTCCGTCCTTCACACCACTTAATATGTGAGCTACATCTTTTTTGCGCTCTCCCACCTGAATGACATGTTGCTTGACACGCTTTTCACCATCTTTATCGGTCACAATGTAAACACTGTCACCATAAAGCGTGTAGGCAATCGCCACCTGAGGAATAGTCACCTGATCTTTTTGGACTGGCAGTAGGATATTTGCTTTAGCGAACATCCCGCTGCGTAGCTTGCCATCGCTATTCGGGATATTGGCTTCTACCTGAACTAATCCACTCTGTGCACTGACCGCAGGTTCGATGGCCTTGATCGTCCCTTTGAATGAGTCATCCGGATAAGCATCGACAGCGATGTTGACCGTCTGCCCCACTGAAATTTTAGACAGGTCGGTCTGCGGTATCGTGAAGTGCAGACGCATCACAGAAGTATCTTCCAGACGGACGATATTGGATCCGATATTCAGGTATTGGCCGACATAGATATTGCGGATACCTACCGAACCAGAGAAAGGTGCCGTGATTTCACGTCGGGCAATGGTCGCTTTCAAACTTTCGATATCGGCAGACAGAGAGAAATAAGCTGCTTCAGCTTCATCGAAAGATTCTTGAGACAAAGACCCTTTTGCATACAGGCCTCTGTAGCGCTCATATTTTGCTTTTGCCGCAGGCAAACGGACTTGCGCACTTTTTAAGTTCGCTTTTTCAACAGCCGAATCGAGCGTCATCAGCATCTGTCCTTTTTCGACGGAAGCGCCTGACTCAAATGTGATATCTTTAATTACACCACTGGTTTCGGAGGTGAGTGTCACACCCTGTTTCGGTTCAATAAAACCGATCGCTTCAATAACCGGTGTCCAATCTTGCACTTTAATCTGAGAAACTGTAATCGGAAATGAGGGTTCGGGCATGTTGGCAAAATAGTCATTCATCGCTTTTTGCTTGAACAAATTTATTCCGATAACACTACCTAACAGCACAATAACAATCAGCAGCATCGAGAGTGTCCATAGTAATGTCCGCTTTTTCATTCGATGTTAAACTCCAAGTTTAATGATGAACTAGCCTCAACGAGTTTGTTTCTCTAGTTTGTGCAACAAGGTGCTTTCTGATAAAGCTGAATTCACTATCAGAATAATTGGTTCGCTTGATTGCTAACTTTTTGGTATTGAAGCATGAATTAGGTTGCCATTATAGCTTACAGAGTAGCCATATATGCAACACACTTGTGCAGTAAATTATGTAAAAAATCGCATATTTACACGAGTGGTAAATTTATCAGCCGGGCATTATCATGAGGGCGTGTGAATGTCCTCGTAAACCAGTCATCAAGTTCAGAGCAGATGAGATAACGGATGAAGTTAAATCCAAGACAAGATGAAGCCGTCAAATATATATCCGGTCCGTGTTTGGTGCTTGCCGGTGCCGGATCAGGTAAGACCAGAGTCATTACCAATAAAATTGCCTATTTAGTTCAACAGTGTGGCTATAAAGCACGCAATATTGCTGCGGTGACGTTTACCAATAAAGCGGCCAAAGAAATGAAAGAGCGGGTCGCTCAAACGCTGGGGAAAAAAGAATCCCGTGGCCTGATGGTTTCAACTTTTCATACGCTTGGCTTAAATATTATTCGCCGGGAATATAAAGCACTCGGTCTGAAGGCCGGTTTTTCTTTGTTTGATGATCAGGACCAGTTGGCTCTCCTCAAGGCGTTGACGGAAACACAGATCGATGGGGATAAGGATCTATTGCGTCAGTTGCTCAGCACCATCTCCAACTGGAAAAATGACATGCTATCTCCGGCACAGGCTAAGGCGAGTGCCAGAGGTGAACAGGAACAGCTATTTGCGTTTTGTTATGAGCTGTATCAGAACCAAATGAAAGCCTACAATGCACTGGATTTTGATGACTTGATTCTGATGCCGGTCGGATTACTGAAAAACAATGAGCAAGTCAGGCAGCACTGGCAGTCGAGAATCCGTTATCTGCTGGTGGATGAATATCAGGATACCAATACCAGTCAGTATGAGTTGGTTAAGCTGCTGGTGGGAGAACGAGGCCGGTTTACGGTCGTGGGTGATGACGACCAATCGATTTATTCATGGCGAGGTGCTAAACCCCAAAATCTGGTGTTACTGGGCGAAGATTATCCGAGTTTACGGCTGATTAAGCTGGAGCAGAATTACCGTTCAACCAATCGGATTTTGCATTCGGCCAATATTTTGATTGCTAACAATGCTCACGTATACGAAAAGAAACTCTTTTCTGAGTTGCCGGATGGCGAAAAACTAAAAGTCATTATGGCCAATAATGATGAGCATGAAGCAGAGCGTGTCACTGGTGAAATTATTGCCCACAAGTTTATCAATCATACAGCGTATCGTGACTATGCCATTTTATACCGGGGCAATCATCAATCCCGTTTGATTGAAAAAAGCCTGATGCAAAACCGGGTTCCTTACAAAATCTCAGGGGGGACCTCTTTCTTTGCGCGAGCTGAGATCAAAGACATCATGGCATATCTGCGAGTGCTGGTGAACCCAGATGATGACAATGCTTTTTTGCGCATTGTTAATACACCGCGTCGGGAGATCGGCCCTGTGACGTTGGAGAAACTGGGCAGTTACGCCAACATGCGTGGTAAAAGCTTGTTTGAAGCCAGTTTTGAAATTGGGTTAGAGCAGCATCTGACCGGTAAAGGGCTGGAAAATTTAAGGCGTTTTACCCAATGGCTGGTGCGGTTATCGGATCAGGCAGAAAGAGGCGATACCGTTGACGTTGCACGCTCACTGGTACGCGATATTCATTATGAAGACTGGCTGTACGAAACCTCATCAAGCCCCAAAGCGGCTGAGATGAGAATGAAGAACGTTTCTGACCTCTATTCATGGATTGTCGCTGATTTAGAGGGTAACAACCCCGATCAGGAAGAAAAATCGCTTAAAGAGGTGGTTCAGCGCCTGACTTTGCGTGACATGATGGAGCGCGGCGAAGAAAATGATGACAGTGATGCCGTTCAATTGATGACCTTACACGCATCCAAAGGATTGGAATTTCCGTATGTCTATTTGATCGGGACTGAAGAAGGTATCTTGCCTCATCAAACCAGCATTGATGAAGATAACATCGAAGAAGAGCGGCGCCTGATGTATGTCGGTATTACCCGGGCTCAGAAAGAGATGACCTTTATCGTGTGTAAAGAAAGGCGTCAGTATGGGGAGCTCATCCGCCCAACGCACAGTCGTTTTTTGGATGAATTACCTTATGATGATGTGAGTTGGGAGCAGCAGAAAAAAGCGCTTTCACAGCAGGAGCGGATGGAAAAAGGGCAGGCTCATATTGCTAATTTGCGAGCCATGTTTAAAAAGGATTCTTGACGAATCGAGTGGGAAAAGCAACGATAGAACACGGCATGAAGCGATGCTTTTCTGACAACGTTCAACTGTCTGATTCTCGAAGAGATGCCTTTTTCAATGATGACTGACGAAAAAGGCGTCAAACGATAAAAAAAGTTGAAAAAAAGCTAGACGACAAACCATGATATCCGTATCATTCCCCTCCGCCGATAGGGCATGATGCGCCCGTAGCTCAGCTGGATAGAGCGTTGGCCTCCGGAGCCAAAGGTCGAAGGTTCGAATCCTTTCGGGCGCGCCATTTGCGGAGGAATGATCGGCAACAGACGTATGGTGGCTATAGCTCAGTTGGTAGAGCCCCGGATTGTGATTCCGGTTGTCGCGAGTTCGAGTCTCGTTAGCCACCCCATTTCCTGAGAGCACTTCCCCATTTGGGCTGTTTTTCAGAGAGACAAACGGACTGTTTGCCTTGAGCATATATCTTATGCTGTCGGCAGTGATAGACAATATCAAACAATAAATGTATCGGTGAATAGCGCAGTTTGGTAGCGCATCTGGTTTGGGACCAGAGGGTCGGGGGTTCGAATCCCTCTTCACCGACCACTTTTTCAGTGGTGGCTATAGCTCAGTTGGTAGAGCCCCGGATTGTGATTCCGGTTGTCGCGAGTTCGAGTCTCGTTAGCCACCCCATTTATTCTCGGTGAATAGCGCAGTTTGGTAGCGCATCTGGTTTGGGACCAGAGGGTCGGGGGTTCGAATCCCTCTTCACCGACCACTTTCAGAGCCTCGGCAGATGCCGAGGCTTTTTTGTATCTACAATATTTGTCGTGTGCTGACCAGACTCTTTCTGTCTCCTATTCCTATTCGGTCATCGCACAGTTTGGTGGCGCATCGATTCTTTTAAGCATAAGCGGACCAGAGGATGGTTTTGGGGTTCGAATTCCTCTTCACCGACCACTTTCAGAGCCTCGGCAGATGCCGGGGCTTTTTTGTATCTACGATATTTCTCGTGTGCCGACGGACTTTTCTGTCTCCTATTCCTATTCGGTCATCGCACAGTTTGGTAGCGCATCGATTTATGAACATAAAAATAGTGCAGTTTTATCACGCATCGGTTTTTGAATAGATTCTGTTTCATAGCATGGTTGATACTGTCAATGAGCGGCTTAGTATAATTGACTAGATTGTCAGGGCATAAAATGTAAACATTTGGTTAATGTGGTGATAGTATCAATAACTAACATGAGTGATTATTTTGGTCTAATATATTGTATGTATGTTTTATGTTGGATACTCTCTGTTACTATCCGGTCATTTTTTAGCATTTTCCCATGTGTTTTTTTAAGACGAAAATTTAGCTTAATTTAAAGTTTTATTCTAATTATTGTTATTTATTTATATTTTAAACTGATGACGATTACATCTCGGGAAGGTTTTTTTAATTTCACAACATAAGAAAAATGCACAAAAAAAGCATTTTTATTCGATTTTTATCGCGAATTATCCGAGTATACTGAATTTATATACTATGTTTATTGCTTTTTTTTGAAATTTTTGCACAATGATAAACTTTGTGAGTAATCAGCAGAATATGCTGATATGAAAGGATTCAACTCTTTAGGCTCGGCATTCGTTGCGAGTCAGAGGTCAAATTTGTCATGTCTCTTTTAGAAGTTAAAAATCTTCAAATCGAATATCCGTCACGCCATGGGGTTCATGCCGCAGTGAAATCCCTTTCTTTTCAGATCGAGCGCGGAGAAATCGTCGGTGTGGTTGGCGAGTCCGGGGCGGGGAAGTCAACCGTCGGTAATGCGGTGATTGATCTGCTCAGCCCTCCGGGCGTTATCGCCGGTGGTGACGTCTATTTAAATGGTGAAAAGATTTCGGGCCTGTCACCGGAGCAAATGAGACGTGTACGGGGATCGAAAATTGGATTTATTTTCCAGGATCCGATGACATCATTGAATCCGCTCTTTACGGTTGAGCAGCAACTGAAAGAAACGATTCATGCCAACATGAAAGTGACGGATGAAGAAGCCTATCAGCGTGCGCTTGCGCTCATGCAGCAAGTCGGTATTCCTCAACCTGAGAACCGCTTGAAGCAATATCCACATCAGTTTTCCGGTGGGATGCGTCAGCGAGTCGTCATTGCCATTGCACTGGCCGGTGAACCGGATTTGATTATCGCGGATGAACCGACCACAGCACTGGATGTTTCGATTCAGGATCAAATATTAAGCCTGATTCGGGAATTATGTGTACAGAATCAAGTGGGCTGTATGCTCGTCACCCATGATATGGGTGTGGTGTCGAATGTGACCGATCAGGTTGCAGTGATGTACCGTGGTGATCTCGTTGAATTCGGGCCGACAGCACAAGTTTTGGGAACACCACAACATCCATATACAAAGAGTCTGATTTCGGCAGTCCCGCGTTCGGATATCAAGCTTGATCGTTTTCCTTTAGTTAGTTACATCGAAGAAGCCAGTGAGATGGAACCGCTGGATATTAAGAATCACTGGCTGGGGCAACGTCAGGATCAACGTGAATATTCCGGTGCATTATTGCGGGTCGAAAATGTTAACTTGCGTTTTGTGACCAAAGATTCGTTGTTTGAAAGTCGGCGTGAGTATGTACAGGCTTCAAACCATGTGAGTTTTGACGTGATGGAAGGCGAAACCTTTGGTTTGGTCGGGGAGTCCGGTTCAGGGAAATCAACCATTGCGCGTATTATTGCCGGCTTGTATGTGCCGAATTCCGGGAAGATTACGTTTGAGGGCATCGATCTCACGGCACTCACTTCAGAAAAAGCGCGTCGTCCACTGCGTCGTCAGATGCAGATGGTGTTTCAAAATCCATATACGTCAATGAACCCTCGCATGAAGGTCCTTGATATTATTGCCGAACCGATACGCTTCCATCATTTGACGAAAAATGAATCGGAAACACGACAGATTGTTTATGATTTGCTGGACCATGTCGGTCTTGGACGGATGTCCGGGGTTAAGTATCCGCATGAGTTCTCCGGTGGGCAACGTCAACGTATTTCGATTGCGCGTGCTTTGGCAACACGACCCCGATTATTGATTTGTGATGAACCCACATCCGCGCTGGATGTTTCGGTTCAGGCACAAATCCTGAATTTGTTGAAAGACTTACAAGCAGAGTTGAATTTAACCATGCTCTTTATCAGCCACGATTTACCAGTGATCCGCCAAATGTGTGATCGAGTTGGCGTGATGAAGATGGGAACATTACTTGAAGTTGCACCGACAGAAGCGTTGTTTTCTGCACCGCAACATGAATATAGCCGCCAGTTAATCTCTCTGATGCCGGAATTTACAGGGTTGAAAGAAGATATTGCGGCGATGCGTTGATCTCAACCCCAAAGACAAAAGCAAACACACGAAGGGATGAACTTCCCGCATAAGGAGTTATGCAATGAAAATGATAAAAACCAAACTGGTTGTGGCATTGATGGCTGTTGGACTGAGTTTCTCAGCCGCTGCTGCGGATATTACGATTGCTTATGCAGCTGACCCGGTGTCCATGGACCCACAGGAACAGTTGTCTGAAGCAACCTTACAACTGTCTCATATGGCGTTCGATCCCCTTGTTCGCTATACCCAGTCTAAAGAATTTGAACCTCGTCTGGCGACAAGTTGGGAACGTATTAACGACACCACCATGCGCTTCCATTTGCGTCATGGCGTCAAATTCCACACTGGCAACCCCTTCTCTGCGGATGATGTGGTCTGGACGTTCAATCGTCTGAAATCTTCGGGCGACTACAAAGGGATTTTTGCTTCAATTGAGAAAGCGGTCAAAGTTGATGATTATACCGTTGATCTGGTGACCACTGGCCCATACCCACTTATTCTGCAAAATGCGACTTATATCTTTGCGATGGATAGTAAGTTTTATTCAGGTAAAACTGAAGACGGCAAAGATAAGTCAGAAATCATCAAGCATGGTAATTCTTTTGCATCAACACATGAATCCGGTACCGGGCCATTTGTTGTCACCTACCGTGAGCAAGGCGTAAAAGTTGAGTTTGAGCGGTTCAAAGACTATTGGGATAAAGATTCAAAAGGTAACGTTGATCATCTCACATGGGTACCGATCAAAGAAGATGCAACACGTGTTGCAGCGCTGCTTTCCGGGGATGTTGACATGATTGCGCCGGTTGCCCCGAACGATTTGGAACGGATTGATGAAGCCAAAGGCATTGATTTGGTGACCATTCCCGGCGAACGGATTATCACATTCCAGATGAATGAAAAAAGTCAGCCGGCCTTTAAAGATAAGCGTGTCCGTGAAGCGGTGACTTATGCGGTCAACAACACCGGGATTGTGAAAAAGATCATGAAAGGTTTTGCAACAACCGCAGCGCAACAGAGCCCAATCGGTTATGTGGGGTATAACCCAGATCTGAAACCACGTTACGATCTGAAAAAAGCCAAAGCGCTGATGAAAGAAGCCGGCTATGAAAAAGGCTTTAACATCACGATGATTGCACCGAATAACCGCTATGTGAATGATGCAAAGATTGCCCAAGCAGTTGCTTCGATGCTGTCTAAAATCGGTATCAAGGTCGATCTGAAAACCATGCCAAAAGCACAATACTGGCCTGAGTTTGATAAATGTGCTGCGGATATGTTGATGATTGGTTGGGACTCAGATACACAAGATTCTGGTAACTTTACAGAATACCTGACCATGACGCGTAACGCCGAAACGGGTAAAGGTCAGTACAACTGTGGTCACTACTCTAACCCAGAAGTGGATCGTTTGGTCGAAGCCTCTAACGTTGAAACCGATTCAGCGAAACGCGCAACGATGCTGAAAGAGGTTGAGGCGAAGCTCTATCAAGATGCTGCTTTTGTGCCGCTACACTGGCAGAACCTTGCTTGGGGTGCCAAATCAAATGTGGATATCAAACCGGTTGTGAACTCAATGAATTATCCTTATCTGGGTGATTTGGTCGTCAAAGAGTAACAATACCTGCTGAGCCAGTATGCCTAATCACAATGAGGCATACTGGCTTGTATTTATTCCCTGTTATTACGGTGCTTATTTCATTCAGTCGGATAAGTACCTTTTTCAGACTGAACTCTCGTTAAAGTCATTTGGCTTGTAACGAGGTCACAGATAGCCAAGGGGCAAGATATGTTCTCTTTCCTGATCAAACGTCTGGTTCAGGCGTTTGTCGTTATGTTTGTCATTAGCTTAGTCGCTTTTGCCATTCAGGATAATTTAGGTGATCCATTGCGTGAGCTGGTGGGTCAGTCCGTGTCAGAGGCACAGCGGCAGGTCCTGCGCGATGAAATGGGGCTCAATGATCCATTTATGGTGAAATATGTCCGATTTATCAAAGCTGCATCGCACGGTGATCTCGGGACGTCGTATTTCTTTAAGCGTCCTGCACTGGATGTCATTCTGGAAAAACTCGTCGCAACGCTGGAACTGGTATTCGGTGCTGCGGCAATTATTATTTGCCTGTCTATTCCTCTTGGTGTTTATTCAGCGATCCATCCGAAAAGCTTTTTTTCCAAGGTCATAATGGCGGCCAGTAGTATTGGTATCTCGATTCCGGTCTTTCTGACCGCAATCATGTTGATGTATATCTTCTCAATTGAGCTGGGATGGTTGCCTTCTTATGGCCGGGGCGAAACGGCCAATGTGCTGGGATGGGAGTCTGGCTTCTTCACACTTGATGGTTTAGCGCACCTTATTTTACCGTGTATCTCGCTGGCATCGATTATGTTGCCACTGTTTATTCGTTTAGTTCGCTCGGAAATGCTGGAAGTTCTGAGTTCAGAATACATAAAGTTTGCCAAGGCAAAAGGGTTGGCACTGCGTAAAATCTACTATCGTCATGCCCTGAAAAATACCATGTTACCGGTATTGACGGTCGGCGGGGTACAGCTTGGCACCATGGTCGCTTATACCATCCTGACCGAGACTGTCTTTCAATGGCCGGGTACTGGTTTCCTGTTTCTGGAAGCAATCAATCGAGTCGATACGCCACTGATTACCGCTTATGTTATTTTCGTCGGGCTCATTTTCGTGGTGACGAATACCATTGTTGACCTGCTATATGGATTGATTAACCCAACCGTCAACCTCACCGGAAAAGGAGCGTGATGATGAACCAGACCGTATCCGCCCCATCTATCTGGGAGCGTTTTAAAAAATCAGATTTTCTTTACTATTTCTTAAATGACAAAGTTGCAATGTTCAGCTTTGCGGTATTTCTTACCTTTGTTGTGGTTGCTTTACTATCGCCTTTGATTGCCCCGACGAATCCTTATGACTTAACGTCACTGGACATTATGGATTCGGAAATTCCGCCGAGCTGGATGCCGGACGGCGATAGTCGTTTCTTGTTGGGAACTGATGATCAGGGCCGGGATATCCTCTCAACGATGTTATATGGTTCGAGACTTTCTTTGACCATCGGTTTTCTGGCGGTGGCGCTACAGCTGTTTCTCGGCATTATCATCGGGCTTTCATCGGGTTATTTCGGTGGTCGGATTGATAGTTTTCTGATGCGTTTTGCTGATGTGCAGTTGTCTTTTTCAACCATGATGGTGGCAATTATTGTTTCGGCTATTTTTAAGGCAAGTTTTGGCAGTGAGTTTTATAGTGAATATGCGGTTGTTATGCTGGTTGTCATTATCGGTATTGCCGAATGGCCACAATATGCAAGAACAATTCGTGCTTCCGTACTGGCCGAGAAAAAGAAAGAGTATGTTGAAGCTGCTCGCGTGATGGGATTTAAATCACTGAGAATTATGTTCCGTCACATCCTGCCGAACTGTTTATCTCCCATTTTGGTGATTTCGACGGTTCAGGTTGCCAATGCCATCATGTCTGAAGCGGCACTTTCTTTCCTCGGTCTTGGATTGCCGGTTGAGCAACCGTCGCTCGGCTCGTTGATTAGTATCGGTTTCAACTATATTTTCTCCGGTTCATGGTGGATTACAGCATTCCCGGGTATTGTGTTGGTACTGTTGGTTCTGGTGATTAACCTGCTTGGTGACTGGCTCAGGGATGTTTTTAATCCTAAACTCTATAAAGGATGATAAGTCGATTGATTTATCGATGAAAATTCTCCTAAACTGAGCCGTATAACTAATAAATACGGCTCTTTTTTTGCATATTTGTTTTGTATCGTATTGGAGCAGTGTTGTGATCGATTGATTATTTGACAACTTAAAGTAATGAAAGGATTTTGTTGTGAACGTGATGATAAAGGTCACCAAAAATATCCTAATGGGTTTTGCCTTATGTTCTAGTATTTTTTTGGCTCATTGGGTGAACGCACAAGAAGAATTTCTTTGTGATGCGACACAGGTATCCACACAGGAGCTTCCCACATTAGACAAAAACTGTCCGATCGGTGAAGGCCTATGGGGAAAAAGCCAACCTCGAAGTCAGAACTCAATGTTCTGGATTCAGTGTGGTATTTTTAGTCAGCCGATGCCGTTAGCGGATGCGAAGATACTTTACCGACAAATTTCTACCGATGTCTGGATGAAACCCGGTGCCAATCAATATCGTTGTTTGATCGGGCCGTATAATGATATTCGCAAAGCAAGACAGGAGCTGAATAAAATTCATCGGCTGAAAGGATATCATGAAGCGTTTATCCGAGAAGTTCGTAAACAGCAACAAGGTGCTTCTGCAGCAAGAACAGCTACGCCACCAAAAGCATCTGTGGCTCAACGTCGTGTGAGCCAACCTCATAAAGCACCTCAGCCAGCCACACCGTCCCAGCCATCTCAAGCGGCAAAAACGCCAACCACACAGGCGTCAAATCAGGCGGTGACGCCCCAGCGCTCTTCCTCTCCTGTAATGGACGAAAGTGTTGTCATCCGCAAGCAAACCGTCATTGCCGGGGTTAAATATGTGATTCCTTTTCTGGGGGTTAAAGCATCTCAGTTCTATATGGAATATGAAATCCCATGGAACCGGTTGAGTTATGGGCAAGCCTATGCAACCTGCCAAAAAATTGGCATGAAGATGGCGACGGAGAGTCAGTGGAAACAACTGTTGGCATCTCAGGTCATGGACCGGGAACAGTGGCCTCTTTACCTACCTTATTGGGGAGTCGATAAGAAAGGGATGTTCACCAGCGGCAAAGTCAGTCAACTGAAAGGCTCATCGCTGCTGAATGTTGTTTGTGTGCAATAGTATTATCGTTCTCAGCGTTACCCATTGCGGCTTTTCGGCACCAATGATGATGAACATCAAATAAGATGATATTTCCTATCAAATGATAATGAATATTATTTATTTTTTTTACTGATCGGGTAAAATCCAGCTTTTGCTACCCCTGTTTGTAAAGGAATTCATCATGCTTAAAAGGTTCATGACGCTTTTGTTGATTTTATTTGTGCCTCAGGTCGTTGCCAAAGTCACGACGGTCACTGATATATTAGGGCGTCAGGTGACGCTTGATCTTCCCGCTCAACGAGTTGTCCTCGGTTTTTATGGCGAAGACTATATGGCCATCGGTACGGAAAAATCATTTGATCATGTTGTAGGGATGTCAAAGGGGATTTGGGAGCAGTGGCGCCCGGCAAACTGGGCAATGTATGTTGCACATCGGCCATCACTCGAAACCTTGCCTGATGTGGGTAAAGTGGATACTCAGACATTCTCTGTCGAAAAAGTGATCAGTTTGCACCCTGACTTGATTGTCCTTGCGGATTGGCAGTACAAAGGTTTGGGAAGCGATGTGGATCGTATGGAACAAGCTGGTATTCCGGTGATCGTGATTGATTACAACGCTCAGACGGTCGAACGGCATGTTCAAAGTACACTGATTATCGGCCAAATCACAGGCCAGGAAGCCCGCGCACGGAAAATTGCGACTGAATACCAAAATATGATTCAGATAGTGAAGGACCGTCTGGCGAAGGCCAATCTTCCGAAACCAACGATCTATGCTGAGTTTGGTTTCCCGGGGACAAAAGAATATGGTTACACTTTTGGCAAAAACATGTGGGGCGCGATGGCTGAGGTTGCCGGGGGAGAGAACATCTCCAAGCCGTTTGTCGAATGGTGGGGACATTTGAATCCTGAGCAAGTATTAGCGGCTCAGCCAGATGTTGTACTGATCACTGGTTATGAGTTTGGCGGTGCTGATGATGCCATGTTGATTGGGCAGAATATTGACCGTGCAACTGCAATAGCCCGCTTAGAAGGTTACAAACACCGTTTAGGTTGGAGTAGTCTGCCCGCAGTGAAGAATAACCGGATGATTGGTATCTACCACGGTGCTTCGCGCAGCATTATGGATGCACCCATGACCCAGTTTATCGCTAAAGCGCTGTATCCGGATTTGTTTGCAGATTTGGATCCTGAAGCGGAATACCTCAACTTCTACAAAAAATATCTGCCAGTAACACCGACAGGCACTTTTGCCGTCTCTCTCTAATTGATTGGTAAAGAGATTTCATTGACAAGGCCGCTGTAAAACAGCGGCTTTGTCTTTGATGCAGTACGGAAACCACAACTTGCTAAGTGCCTTCCGCAGTGACGGCCTTCATGGTGTTCACCACTTTATTTCGTTCTGAAATCACAATCAGCAATCGCTGCAATCCGATGAAAGCAAACAACAGAATGCCGATGATGATTTTGGTCCACCATGAACTCAGTGTGCCGTCAAAGGTAATATAGGTCTGAATCAGCCCTTGAATCAGCACACCGAACAGCGAACCGAACACCGTCCCGACGCCACCGGACAGTAACGTTCCCCCGATCACGACCGCAGCAATGGCATCCAGCTCAACGCCGACTGCAGCGAGCGGATAACCGGCAGACGTGTAGATCGCGAACACAATTCCGGCAGTCGTTGCCAATAAGGCGGACAGCATGTAAATACCGATTGTAGTTTGCTTTACGGCAACCCCCATTAATCCTGCGGAAACGGCATTCCCGCCGATGGCATACACATTATTACCAAAGCGTGTGCGATGAGCGACTAAAATACCGATAATCACCACAGCCAGCATAATCACGGCTAACAAACTCAGACGTCCGCCACCGGCGATTTTCCACATACTGCGGGAAAGCTCCCGAAAAAATGGATGGGTAATCGGCAGTGATTGTTCTGAGATCAGGAAGCTGGTTCCCCGTAAGAAAAACATCCCGGCCAGCGTAATGATGAACGGGGGGATTTTTAAGGTGTGTATCAACCATCCCATTCCGGCACCAAATGCACCGCCCATGATGAGGACAATCACCATGGCCAATTGTGGTGCGACCTGCCAGTCACCAATCATTTTCGCCAGAAAAACACCGGTAAACGCAATCACCGCGCCAACGGATAAATCAATCCCGCCGGAAAGGATGACAAAGGTCATGCCGACTGCGACGATTCCCAAAAAGGCATTGTCCGTCAGAATATTACAAATCACCCGAGTCGATGCAAAAGCCGGAAACTCAACCAAGCAGATCAGGTAACCAATGATAAATACCAGAATCGTAATTACGAGTGGCAAATTACGCTTTACCATGCTGGCGTCCTCCTTTCAGCAGTTGCACCACAGCCGGAGATTGCATCACCAGAACCAGTAACACCACAATCGCTTTGACGATTTGATTCCATTGGGGCTGATAGCCGGAAAGCAGAATTCCGGTGTTCACACCTTGAATGATCAGGGCGCCAATCAGAGCAATAAAGAGATTAAAACGTCCCCCGGCAAGGGAGGTTCCCCCGATGACCACTGCGAGAATCGCATCCATTTCCAGCCACAAGCCTGCATTGTTGGCATCGGCGCCGCGGATATCCGCGGCGACAATCATGCCGGCAACAGCCGCAGTAATCCCACTGATCACGTAAGTGGAGATCACCACCGTTGGCGCATTGATTCCGGCATTTTTAGCTGCACGGATATTGATCCCGACGGATTCAATAAACAGCCCTAATGCGGTTTTCTGAGTCAGTAGCCAGATTGCCACCGCGACCACAATCGTGATTACGACCGGTGTCGGCAGATAGAGGAAAGAGCCACTGCCGATCCAAGCTAACGTTTCATTATTAAAGGTTACGATTTGCCCTTCGGTGATGAGCTGGGCAATCCCTCGTCCGGCAACCATCAGGATCAGCGTGGCAACGATCGGCTGTATTTTAAAGACCGCGACCAGAAAGCCGTTCCATAAACCGCATAAAGCACCCGCCAGCAATGAGATCAGAATAATTACCGCCACCGGATAGCCCTGAGTCGCCAGACTGGCAAAGGTTGCACCACTGATCGCCATCACCGCACCGACGGATAAATCGATCCCGCCGGTGGCAATCACCAATGTCATGCCAATGGTTAATAGTGCCACCGGGGAGCAACGGTTGAGGATATCGATCACACTGCCGAATAGTCTGCCGTCTTGTATATTGATAGAAAAGAAGTTGTCTGCGGCTAAGCTATTGATGAGTAGCACACAGATAAGCGCTGCAATTTGCGGCGTGCCTTTGGGTAACTTCTGTTTCCAGTCCGAGCTGAAATGTGCCCGTAAACTTGATGTATCCATAACGCGCCTCACATAGCAATCGCTTGCATGATGTTGGGGACAGACAGATTTTCCGCCGGAATTTCTGCCACTTGTTTTCGATCTCTCAGCACAATCACGCGATCAGCGTAACCGACCAGTTCTTCCAGCTCGGAAGAGATGACCAGCAAGCCCAGTCCGTTGGCACACAAGGATTCAATCAGACGAATAATTTCTGCGTGCGCCCCGACATCGATCCCCCGGGTTGGCTCATCGAGGATTAGAAACTTCGGTTTGGTTAATAACCATCGGGCGAGGAGGACTTTTTGCTGATTACCGCCCGATAAGAATTCGATCGGTTGTTCCATGTTTGGGGTTTTGATCGACAACTGGTTGATAAAACGTTTCGAGGCGTCTTCTTGCTCTGCCCGGGACAGGGGGCGGAACCAGCCTCGCTGGGCCTGTAGTGCCAGAATGATATTTTCTCGTACCGATGCCGATGCAATAATGCCGTCGGTTTTTCGGTCTTCGGGGCAAAAACCGAGCCCTAAAGATGAGGCTTGTCGGGCCGAACGGATTTTGACCGGCTTGTTTTTGATATAGCTCTCACCGCTGTCATTGGGCTCAATCCCGAAAATGACTTGTGCGGTTTCGGTCCTGCCGGAGCCGAGCAAACCGGCTAAACCGACGATTTCACCGGGATAGACGTCAAGATCAAACGGCTCAATGGTGCCTTTTTTACCGAACTGAACAAATTTCGCGATAGGGTTATCACTAAGGCGGGTTTTGCCGACTCTTGCCAGTGCGTTGTCTTCGAGCTCACGACCGAGCATCATTTTGATTAACTCAATACGCGGTAGTTTGGCCGTCTCCTCGGAACCAACCAATTCTCCATTTCTGAGTATCGTGATGCGATCACTCACTGCGTAGACCTGATCTAAAAAGTGGGTAATAAAGACCAGACTGATCCCTTGGTCGCGCAAATCACGCATGATGCCATACAGCATTTCTACTTCATTACTGTCCAGACTGGCGGTCGGCTCGTCGAGAATCAGAATTTTTGCAGAAAGTGACACCGCTCTCGCGATGGCGATCACTTGCTGAATCGCGACAGAAAAATGATTGAGCGGTTGAGTGACATCGATATTGAGGTTGTATTGCCTGACTATCTCTCGCGCTTTGGTCTGCATGGTTTTGCGATCAACGAAACCAAATTTTTTGGGTTCGTGGCCAATAAACAGGTTATCCATAATGGACATATTCGGCAGCAGATTGACCTCTTGATAAACCGTACCGATTCCCAACGCTTGCGCATCAGCGGTACTTTGCGGATTGATGGATTTTCCATCTAAAATAATTTCACCGCCGTCACGCTGATAAACCCCAGTCAGTGACTTAATTAATGTGGACTTTCCTGCACCGTTTTCGCCAAGCAATGCCATGATTTCACCCTTTCTCAGCATAAAATCAACATTATTCAGGGCGCGTACTCCGGGAAAATATTTGCAAATCCCTTTGGCATGTAAAACGATGTCATTATTATTTTCCAATGACATAATCACTCCAATTGTGGCTGACTTTCATCCCGCCTCACCTTGTGGTTTGGCGGGACAATTCAGGATTAATGACCATCCGGTCTCATTGCCTTCAGGTTAATAACCCATGTCTTTTTTCAGCTCCAGTTGTGCTGGTGCATCGGCAGGTTCAAAGAATTTAGATTCAGTTGTAATATGTTTAGGAGGAATTGTGCCGTCTTTTTTATAGGCGATGAGTGCGTCAAATGCAGGACCAGCCATATTCGGTGTCAGTTCAACAGAAGCGTTTGCTTCACCGGCCATCATCGCTTTGAAAATATCAGGAACACCGTCGATAGACACAATCAAGATATCACTGCCCGGTTTCAGACCCGCTTCCTTAATCGCTTGAATCGCACCGATTGCCATATCATCGTTATGCGCATAGACCGCACAAATATTTTTTCCGTTGGCTTCTGCTTTGATAAAACTTTCCATGACTTCTTTGCCTTTACTGCGAGTAAAGTCACCAGATTGAGTACGGATAATATTAACATTAGACGCTTTACCAATCGCGTTGGCGAACCCTTCTTTACGGTCTAAAGCCACACTGGCACCAACGGTACCTTGTAATTCAACCACATTACATTTTTTGCCATTGACTTTATCGATCAGCCAGTTACCGGCCACTTCACCTTCATGGACACTGTCGGCAGCGACGGATGTCATATACAGAGAGTCATCATCGACAGTAATGCCCCGGTCTAACAAAAATACAGGAATATTATAGTCACGTGCTTCTTCCAGTACCGGTTCCCAGCCTGTCTGAACGACAGGTGCAATAAAAATTGCATCGACACCTTGAGCAATAAAAGAGCGGACGGCTTTGATTTGGTTTTCTTGCTTCTGCTGGGCATCAGAGATCTTCAGAGTAATCCCTCGTTTTTCTGCTTCCGTTTTTGCCACGCTGGTCTCGGCTGCACGCCAGCCAGATTCAGAACCGATTTGTGAAAAGCCAACAGTGAGTGTTTTTGCCAATAAACTTCCTGATAGCAAGATGCTACCTATCGCTGTCGCGATTGCTATTTGTTTTAACATAGGATTCCCTTTTAGTTTCACGTTACTTTTGTTGTTGTAATCAAAATAGTTATGGGACCAGTCAAGGTGCCACAATTATAGTAATGAGCAATAATTGAGCGATGCGAGAGCTTAATCACAAATAGATTTCGGTAGCATAATTGTCCATGTATACAGCATCTAATGGGCTATATTGGATGAATCGATCACGCTAAATGTGGAATTCTCAGAGAGATTGACTGAACCCCTTCGTTAGCTTGGGTTCATATTTTGTGCGCTTTGTCGAGATATGGATACTGCGGATACCAGAGTCAAAGCTGTGAATTACGGGCGTGTGAGCAATGTTCAAACCAAATTGGCGTCAACCCGGATCCACACGGCACAGCATCCCATATATTTTATTCTTCTATTGGGTTTCAACGATTCAAACAATCTCGTATTAATGTGAAGTCATCAGGGGATAAAACTGAACTCAGACCCATGCAATTGCATATCAGTAGTAAGTAACCTATACGTTATTTATTGGTGGTATAGATACTTGGTTACATAGATACGTTCGCCCCGTACGATGCTTAAGGATAACAGATGCAGCCGATAAAATTACTCGTGACTTGGATGGAAAATGTCTCGTTAAAGCGAATACTACAAATGTTAACGTTGTTCTTCGTGATTGTGATTACAGGCTTGGTCTCTTATACCGTTATCGCGCTCAACCTGCAAAAAAATGATAGCTTAGTCATCAATATTGCGGGGCGTGAGCGAATGCTTTCGCAAAAAATTACCAAGGAGTTTTTTTTAGCGTTACAACAGGCGACCCTGACCAATAAAGCTCCTGATTTATCCAAAATTAATGCGACCCAAAAACTGTTTGAAGTCTCGTTAGAGGCGCTGAATAAAGGTGGTCAAACCTACTTGGATTTGACCATGCAACAACCGGTGACTCTCCCGCCAGCGTCAGAAAAAGCATCTCAACAGCTTAATAAAGTGATGGCCTTGTGGCGTGAACAGCAACAGATGATGGCCAATATCTCCGGTGCCGATGCTCAACCTGAAGTACTGCAAAAA
Organism: Vibrio sp. MEBiC08052; assembly: GCF_001506075.1. GTDB lineage: Bacteria > Pseudomonadota > Gammaproteobacteria > Enterobacterales > Vibrionaceae > Vibrio. The sequence continues at coordinate 29,106 of NZ_KQ947475.1, forward strand.
ATTAATGAGCAAAGTTTAGCAATCCTTCAAAACATGAATATTGCGGTTTCTCTGTTTGCTGAGGAATCAGACCAGAAGATCTTAGCCATGGAGCGTAACCAAGTCATTGCTGCAATATTGGCGATTCTGCTGTCAATCATCGTGGTTACGCTGGTTGCCAGAAGTGTTCTGAGAACGGTTAATCAAGCACTGGAGACCACCGATCGGATATCGTCCGGAAATCTAGTGAGTGATGGTAATCAAGTCTTTGGCAAAAATGAGCTTGGATCACTGTTGAAGAATATCGAACAAATGAGAGCATCTTTGCATCACGTGATTAATTTGGTGAAACGTAACAGTCGTCAGATGGCACATTCTGCCCAGCAAGTGGCGGATGTTTCTACGGAGATATCCAGTGGCAGCAAAGCGCAGCGCGAAAACTCATCTGAAGTCAGCACAGCAATCAACTCGTTGCTGGAAACCTCTCAGATTGTCAGTGACACCATCGAACGCACCTCCCAAATCTCACAAGACACCTTGACGATCGCACAAGAAGGTATTGTTTATGTCAATGAAAGTATTGAGGAATTGAAAAAAGCGGTGGTGTCGGTCAATAACGCATCTGAGCAGATGGAAGCGCTGAAAAACTTTACCGCCCAGATTAATGAAATCACAGAATCGATTCATAACATTGCAGAACAAACCAATTTGTTAGCTTTAAATGCGGCCATCGAAGCCGCCCGGGCAGGAGAACAGGGACGAGGATTTGCCGTTGTTGCCGATGAAGTGAGAAACCTTGCGGGAAGAACATCCAGTTCCAGCAAGGATATTTCAGACTTGATCAGCCAGTTGACTGAAAAGGTTGAAAGTTCAGTGGTTTCTATGCAGTCGGTGGTTTCAGCCGTGTACCAATCACAACAAACATCAGAGAAAACGGTAGAAGCATTCACCTCGATGTCTGATGGTATCGGTGATACCACGACAAGTACCGAAACCATCCAGCAGTATAATCAGCAGCAAACCAAAAACTTGAATTATTTGGATGATAAACTCAAAGACCTGTTTGTGGTATTAACGGAAAGCTCTGATAAAGCAGGGACGACCTCAATGGTTGCGGGTGACTTGTACGATATCTCTGAACAGTTGGATCAACAAATCAACGGCTTCAAAACCCATGTCAGTGAAGTTGTCGCTAAAGCACAAGGTGAGCAGCGCAACTCTCCGCGGGCGGGCAATAAACTGCGGGTGAAGTTATTACAAGGTCAACGGACTATCGAAGGGATTACCAGTGATATCAGTATGGATGGGATTAAGATTCGCACAACATCGGCATTAGATGGCAAAGAGATCGTGACACTTCAGTTCCATTTACCTGAGCAACTAAAACATTCCGGCCCGAATCCACTGATTGTCAAAGCCAACATTGTTCATACCAAGCAGCAACAGGAGAACTATGACTATGGCTTGAAATTCACGGGACTCTCTGAGGCGCAGCACTCGGCGCTCAAATTGATCTTTAAGCACTTCAACGAGTCTTATCGTTATCAGTAAGCGGTGACATTCAGATCTGAAACGATATAGGTGCCTCTGACTATTCTGTCAGAGGCGTAATCGCAAGGGATACTTATTTCTCGCTCCAAGAGTTTAACGATGCTTTTTTCCAGGCTCCGTAACTTGCATTCGGCAAAACAAACCAATCGACGCCTAGGTGGGCTTTATGCTTCTCAACTAAATTTCGGTTATAGTCGGTATCCTGTTTGTTTTTAAACCCGGCAGCAAAATCTGGCAAACTGTCACCCAGTAACATGATAATCTTGTGCCGGGCAGCGACTGACTGACGACGTTGCTCCTTGGTTTTTCCATAAAGCAGCACATGACTTTTCTCAGCTTGTGGGATTCCTAATGCTTTCAGGGTCTCGATGGTATAAGACTTGTTTTCATTAAAACGGTCAGACACATAGTAAATATTCAGTCCCAGTTTGTTTGCCTGATCAATAAAGGCTTTAGCGCCCGGGATCAGCGTCGGATGGCCCTTGATCTCCCAGTCTGACCAAGTATCCCAAGTGGTGTAATCGACACAGTTTTCCATATCACGTACCAGCAAAGGGGTATTATCAAGAACAGTCTCATCGAGATCGAGCACAACAGCCAGTTCTTGGGGCTTTTGGTCGCTCTGCTTTAAGATGGTATGCAGACGTTCCGTCGCTAAATGATAGGTTTGCAGCTGAATCGCTTTGATTTCAGCAGACTGTTGTTGGTAGCGTAACGCCATTTCATAACTTTTCGGCTGACAGATGTCGTCACTGGCCCAAGATAAACCTGATACAGCCATCAGTGCCACTGATAATATCGCATTGGTTTTCACTGTTTTTCCTTTTGATGTCTAATTATTTTTAACGCCTAACAGCCAATATTTTATGCATGGGTTCTGCTTGTAAGTCAAATTCATTATTTAAATTGATTAAAAATCATTAATTTAAATTGATTGAATAAATAAAATCGCATCACTTCATATTTTCGTAATAATTAGTGGTCATTATGATTGGTTACCCTCCGGTCGGAGGTGCGCGTGATATCAGGGATGAGTGAATGAGTCAGCCATACGAAACTAGCCCACCGGCATATGATGCACCGGTGGGCTAGTTGCTGATTCAAAGTATGTTCTGTCGGTGATGATCTACATGGTATGGATCTACTGCCACAGGCGATTTCTGAAATAAATCTGGAAAGGTTTGTATGGTAAGGCTTTTCAGCCTTTTCCAGAAAAATAGCAATTTCTTACTAATTTTCCTAAAACTTTATTATCTACCTTATCATTTTCCAGATTCTTGTCATCAGAAGAATTTGCTCACCGACTCTGCGATAGCATACTTTAACCTACGATTTTCATTACACTTTTCAACATTCCCGTTTGACCAGTATTAAATCATATTCCAATATGAACTTAGATCACTATGTTCACCTGAGATTCGTTTACATTAGGTGTTAAGTGTAAATGTTCCTACCTTGCTTATTTGAGGATAACAGTGGCTTTATTAAAAGAATCGGACTTAAGGTCGTACTTAAGAAAAAGTAACGTTTATCTTGAAAGTGCTTCTAACCGGAGTCTTGACCATGAACAATTTGATATTTTTCTATCTCATAGTTATTTGGATAAGGACTTAGTCTTTGCGGTAAAAAACTACTTAGAGGAACATAAGCTGTCTGTATATGTAGACTGGATTGATGAGCAAGAGCTAGACCGTTCGTCAGTTAATGCGGAAACAGCCGCAACGTTACGGAAACGCATGTCTCAGTGCCAGTCTTTACTTTTTGCAACTTCTTCGAACTCTACTTTCAGTAAGTGGATGCCTTGGGAGTGCGGGTACTTTGATGGAATAAAAGGTAAAATTGCCATATTTCCGATTGCACAATCAGATGAAAATTCTTTTGTCGGTCAAGAATACTTGGGGCTTTACCCGTATATAGATGTAGTTGCCGATACTATTTGGATTAATAGCGTTAGAGCCGACTACTGTTCAATAAAAAATTGGTTGAATGGTGTTTCACCTGATAAGTACTAGCTAAGAATTGTCAACCTCTCTATGTGGGTAGCGGAGTAACACTGTGATTTTGATAATTGTTTGGGAGTAATATATGGCTAGAAAAGTATTCTTTAGTTTTCATTACGAGCGCGATGTTAGACGTGTCGTTCAGGTTCGAAATTCTTGGGTTGTTCGACCTGAGGGGGAGGCTCAGCCTTTCTATGACAAGGCTGAGTTTGAAGAAGCGAAGAGACGTTCCGGCGGTATTGAGCAGTGGATTGAGGAGCAACTCAAGGGAACATCAGTTACAGTAATTCTATTTGGCGCTGAGACTTATGAAAGAAAATGGGTGCGTCATGAAATCAAGCGAAGTTATGAACTAAATAAAGGCATACTTGCAATAGATATCCATCGAATTAAAGATCCTCAAAAAGGTAGCGACACCCAAGGGAAGAACCCACTAGACTATTGGTCCATAGAAAAAAATGGGCGTAAAGTTTGTTTCTCAGAGCTTTATGAAACCTATGACTGGGTAAATGACAATGGTTATAACAACCTTGCTACTTGGATAGAGAAAGCAGCTAAAGCTGCAGGACGTTAATATTATGAGTATTTATGAGTTTGCTATTCTAGGTAATGTTACTGACGAACAGCGACAAACCTTAAGAGACTCTATTGAACAGGTTGTATCTGAATTTGGTCTTCATATAGATGATGAAATCAAAATCTATGATGCTAACACTGTGGGGCAACGGGATAGAGCTTCTGCTTTCACTGCTGTCTATTTTGGTTCCAATCCTCAAGTTGATTCTGAAGCAGCTCGTTCGTTATACGATGACAGTGTTCCTATTATTCCAGTTGTGAGCAGTTTTGAGTTATTTTCTGAGCATATTCCAGAGTTTCTAAAGCCGATAAATGGCTATTGCCTAAGTAGACAAGACCCTGAAATGAAAGGGCTTGCAAACCTGATGATGGAATGTACAGGCTTATTGCGTGAACAAAGGCGAGTATTTGTCAGTTATCGACGGACAGAATCGCGTGATGCAGCTTTGCAGATACATGATGTTCTAATTGCAAAAGGGTTTGATGTTTTTCTAGATACTCATGATATCCGTCCAGGAGAACCTTTTCAGGACGCTCTTTGGCATAAACTTTGTGATTCTGATGTTCTAGTAATGTTAGATACTCCAACATACTTTGATAGCAAATGGACTCGCCAGGAAATTGGGCGAGCTCTCGCTAAGGGGATCCATGTATTACGTGTGGTGTGGCCGAATTATCAGCCAAGTAAAATGACAGAGTTGGCCGAAACGGTTTACCTAGAAGAGGACGATTTAGAAAATGATATTGGTCCTATAACCTCAGAAAGAACAGATGAAATAGTTACAAAACTAGAAAGTATTAGAAGCCGCAGTATTGCTGCTAGATATATGTCTATTACTGGTCGTTTACGTTCTGAAGTTGAAAGGATTGGTGCCAATTATGAGGGGGTTGGTGCACATAGAGCCATTGCTATTCGTCTTCTGGATGAGAGAAAACTATGGGTATACCCTGTTGTCGGTGTTCCAACAGCAGAAACTTTAAATAAGATCGCCGTCCAAGCTCAATCGAACTTTAGTGAGGAAGTCCCTGTCCTCGTGTACGATGCATTAGGCATTCGAGATACATGGTCTAACCATCTAAAGTGGTTGAATGAAAATATTAAATCTGTTCGAGGTTTAAAAATCGGTGATGCGGCTTGGGAATTAGCTGCGTGGGAGGAATGAAGATGGATGATTTTATTTTTCTATCTGCCAGTGTACCTGACCCGAAAAGAGCTCCGGAATTCGCTGAGTCCTCTGATTCGGTGGCCATAACTTCTGCAGTTAGAGCATTAGTGCATGTAACTTTGGGTCGTAGAGTTTTAGTTTGGGGTGGTCATCCAGCAATAACACCGATGATAAAGGTTGTGGCAGATGAGATGGGCGTTGACTATGGTAAGTGGGTAAAACTATACCAATCATTATTTTTTAAAGATCAATTTCCAGAGGATAATGAAGCCTTTAAAAATGTTGTTTACACAGATCGCATCGATGGTGATATTAAAGAAAGCCTACTCCGAATGAGAGAGCAGATGTTCACTGAAAACAGTTTCAAATCTGCTATTTTCATTGGTGGAATGGCGGGGATTATTGATGAATTCCATCTATTTCAAAAATATCAACCGGGCAAAGATATTATCCCTATAGTTTCAACTGGCGGTGCTACATTAGAAGTTGCAAAAGAACTAGAAGTAATGAATCCAAAATTAATTGGTGATGATCTTCGTTATGAATTAGATTATGTACGACTATTCCACCATCAACTAGATATAGATGTGCGTGAGGAGCGGTATAGTAGCCCTGATATTCAGCCAAAGAATATTCAAGATAGATATTGGAAGCCAAGAGCAAGTAGTTAAATATTTAATTGTGAATATTCATTTTCTTCTTACTGCTTACTGCACCTGTGAACGTAGCCTCGCTTCTAGCTGTCTTCTCCACACTTTCTAGGGTTTCCTTTTGACCGGTATAAACTAAAGTGCTTATTATTAAACAAATCGTCTATTGAGCTGGTTAACTTAGGGTTTTCCAAATATTTCTATGGAGGAATAGGTACATGGGGCGAAAAATTTTTGTTTCTTACAAATATGCCGATAATCAGGTCAAGGCACTTACTAACAGTATTTTTGATACAACAACAGTTCGAAGTTATGTGGATGAGCTTCAAGCCTCTCTCAGTGAAGAAGATCATATAAACAAAGGAGAGGCTGATGGGGAGGATTTGAGCGCATTCAAAGATGGTACTATTGAATCAAGGCTCAGAAGTAAAATTTATGATAGTAGTGTAACAATCGTTCTGGTTTCAAAAGGGATGAAATCTGTGTGGGAATCAGAAATTGATCAATGGATCCCATGGGAAATCTCATACTCCTTGAGAGAGTCTACCCGTAACGGTGTTACTAGCCGTTCCAATGCGATTCTAGCTGTCGTCTTGCCTGACAGAGATGGTTCATATGATTATTTTATAGAGGACAACACCTGCTCTGTATGTAAATGTCGAACACTTCACACAAATTTCCTTTTTAAAATAATGAAGGAAAATATGTTCAACATAAAAAAACCTACATTTAGTGATTGTTCAGAGCATGAAGCTGATACAATTTTTTTGGGTGAGTCATCATATATAAAGTCTGTGAAGTGGATTGATTTCATTAAGAATGTTAACAGTTATTTGGATATGGCCGTTGCTATTCGAGATAACAAGGAAAACTACAATATTGTGAAAAACATCCCTAATGAGTCGATATTTGGTGTATGAAATGGATAGAAAGCTTAAGCACTTAGATTTTATTCAGGCAGTCATGAATCGGCTTTCAACGAATTCCTTTCTTTTGTTCGAATTTACGACAGTACCCATACTAACCTCCAATGTATTTTATATACATAGAGGCTAGTAGGTTTCCAGAATTTACAAATCTACAGAGTGGATTTTCCAGACACTGATCTACATGGTAACGAACTCTTCCGAGCCGGTCGGGTGAATGGCCACAACTGCATCGAAGTCGGCTTTGGTTGCGCCCATCTTCATCGCCACAGCGAAGCCTTGAATCATTTCATCGACCGTAAAGCCAATCCCGTGCAGGCCGACCACTTTTTCATCCGGACCGACGCAGACCAGTTTCATCCGGCATGGCTGACGGTGTTGGGTGACAGCGGTATACATCGCAGTAAAACTCGACTGGTAGACTTTGACATTGTCTTCGCCAAACTTAGCAATTGCTTCGGGCTCAGTCAGACCAATCGTGCCGATTGGCGGGTGACTGAAGACCACGGTCGGAACCAAATTGTAGTCCATTTTCGCATCGGGCTTGTGGTTGAACAGCCGTTCAGACAATTGACGTCCGGCTTTGACCGCGACGGGCGTGAGCTCAATGCCACCTGCCATGATGTCACCGACACAATAGATACCATCAACGTTGGTTTGCTGGTACTCATCGACTTTGATGTAGCCTTTCTCATCTGTTGCGACGCCAGTGGCCGCCAAATTGATCGCATCGGTTGCCGGGTTACGACCAATCGCCCAGATGACTTGATCTACATTTTGCTGTTTCCCGTTTTCCAGATGTAGCGTCAGGCTGCCGTCTGCTTCTTTGACAATCGATTTCGGCACGGAGTGCGTATGCAGTGTCGGGCCTTCTGCGGCCATCACTTCCATCAGCGTTTCAATCACCATCGGATCAAAGCTACGCAGCGGTGATTCCTTGCGGCAGAACAGGTGCGTTTCTGTACCTAAGGCATTCAGTACGCCGGCAATCTCAACCGCAATGTAGCCGGCACCGATGACGGCCACACGCTTTGGCTGTACCTGCAAATCAAAAAATCCATTGGAATCGATACCGTACTCTGCTCCCGGAATTGCCGGGACCGTCGGGCGACCACCGACGGCAATCAGGATATGGTCTGCAGTGTAATGCTCACCGTTGACTTCGACGGTCTTCGCATCGACAAATTTGGCGAACCCGCGAATCACATCGACTTTGTTGTTGCCCAGAACACGGTCATAAGACTGGTGGATCCGACCGATATAAGCCTGACGGCTTTCCACCAGTTTTGACCAGTCAAAACCGTTGAGTTGAGCATCGAAACCGTAATCTTTAGCGTACAGATGAATGGCTTCCGCTATCTGAGCGCCATGCCACATGACTTTTTTCGGCACGCAGCCGACGTTGACACAAGTGCCGCCTAAATCTTTGGCTTCAATCAGCGCGACTTTCGCGCCATATCTTGCTGCACGGTTAGCAGATGCGATACCGCCACTGCCGCCGCCGATACAGATATAATCAAAATGTGTTGCCATTACTTTCTCCGTTATTCTAAGTCTGTCTATGTCTGGGGTCGTCACGAGCTTATTCAGGGACAACCCACTGGAGTGTCGTGTGTCCGGTTTCCGGTGCGATAACCGATTGCAGATACGGTAAAATTTCTTGCATCTGAGTTTCCAGTGTCCAAGGGGGATTAATCACAATCATGCCGGATGCGGTCATGCCCCTTTCGTTGTTGTCTGGTGCAACCCCCAGTTCGATTTGTAGTATTTTACGAATTCCCAACGATTCTAATCCTGCCAGCATATCATCTATATTGGCTCGGTAAACCACCGGATACCAAATCGCATAGATGCCGGTGGCCCAACGTTTATAGCTCTGGGCAATCGCCTTGACGACGTCTTGATATTCATGTGCCAGCTCATAAGGCGGATCAATCAGCACCAGCCCGCGGCGCTCTTTGGGCGGCAGGCTGGCTTTGAGACAACGGAAACCGTCATCTTTATAGATACTGACTTGAGAATCGCGTGCAAACTCTTGTTGGAGCAGCGGATAATCACTGGGATGAAGTTCGGTAAGCACCATGCGATCCTGTGCTCTTAAATGCGCCTTGGCGACCCGGGGTGAGCCGGGATAGTAGCGTAGTATCTCTGACGCGTTGAGCGTTTGAATCGCTGCCAGATAGTTTTCCAGAGCCTGAGGCAGGTGTGACTGCTGCCAGATTCGGCCAATACCTTGTTTGTATTCACCGGTTTTTTCTGACCATTCGTGCGTTAAATCATACCGCCCGGCACCCGAATGGGTGTCGTGGTAGACGAAAGGTTTCTCTTTCTTTTGCAGCGCAGTCAGAATCAGACTCTGTACCGTATGTTTAAGGACATCGGCATGATTGCCTGCATGGAAACTGTGGCGGTAACTTAACAAAGTGTGCTCCCCGAACCGAATGTGGATGAATACAGAATTACCGGGATTATACGTGAAGATAAGATCGTTGTGATGATCTGTTGCTATTGAAAATCGTAGAATCTACCTATATTTACTATTTGTAATGTCTATTGGCTTTCAGATGCCGTTTCAGCGAGAATCATTGGTATATGTATCTGATGCTTTCAAAATAAAAGGAATCGTTTATGTCGAACCCACTGCTCACCTTTACGGACTTGCCGCCGTTTTCTCAGATTCAACCTGAACATATCAAACCAGCGGTCGAACAGGCGATTGCCAACTGTCGGACTAAAATCGAGGCGGTGCTTGAAGGCAATACTCAGCCGAGCTGGGAAAACCTGATTGCCCCGATTGAAGAGGTTGATGATCACTTAAGCCGGATCTGGTCACCGATCAGCCATATGAATTCGGTGGTGAACAGTGAAGCATTGCGGGAAGCGTACGAAAGTTGTCTGCCACTATTGTCTGAATACGGCACATGGGTCGGACAGCATAAAGGACTATTTGAGGCGTATCAGAAAATTCGGGCCAGCGAAGCTTACCCATCCCTGTCTCAAGCTCAGCAAAAAACGATTCGTGATGCATTAAGAGATTTTGAACTGTCTGGTATCGGTCTGCCGCTGGCTGAGCAAAAACGCTATGGCGAAATCAGCAAACGGATGTCTGAATTAGGCTCCAAGTTCTCCAATAATGTACTTGATGCCACCATGGGCTGGACCAAACATATCACCGATGAAAGCGAATTGTCCGGTCTGCCGGAGAGTGCCTTGGCTGCGGCAAAAGCGGCCGCTGAAGAAAAAGGGAAAGATGGTTATCTGCTGACGCTGGAAATGCCATCTTACCTGCCGGTGATGACCTATTGTGACAATCAGGCCCTGCGTCAGGAAATGTATGAAGCCTATGTGACCCGCGCCTCGGATCGCGGCCCGAATGCTGGCAAGTGGGATAACAGCGATATCATTGCCGAGCAGCTTAAACTTCGCCATGAAATTGCCAAAATGCTTGGGTTTAATTCTTTCAGTGAAAAGTCACTGGCAACCAAAATGGCTGAGTCTCCGGAACAGGTACTAACGTTCCTCAATGATTTGGCCAAACGGGCTAAACCACAGGGTGAAAAAGAAGTACAGCAACTGCGTGATTTTGCGAAAGAAAACTTCGGTATCGAGCAACTGGAACTGTGGGATATTGCTTATTTCAGCGAAAAGCAGAAACAGCATTTGTTCCAGATTTCGGATGAAGAGCTACGACCTTATTTCCCTGAGTCCAAAGTTGTCAGCGGATTGTTTGAAGTGCTCAACCGAGTGTTTGGGATGACTGTGCAGGAGCGTGAAGGGGTCGATACATGGCATGAATCGGTCCGTTTCTTCGATATCTTCGATCAGAATCAGCAGCTGCGCGGCAGTTTCTATCTTGACCTGTATGCCCGTGAACACAAACGGGGTGGTGCATGGATGGATGATTGCCGGGGACGTCGGGTGACATCATCCGGTGAATTACAGTCTCCGGTCGCTTACCTGACTTGTAACTTCAATAAACCGGTCGGTGGCAAACCCGCACTGTTTACCCACGATGAGGTCGTCACGCTGTTCCATGAGTTTGGTCACGGTATCCACCATATGCTGACGCTGGTTGATGTCGGTGCCGTCTCAGGGATTAACGGTGTGCCGTGGGATGCGGTCGAACTGCCGAGTCAGTTTCTGGAAAACTGGTGTTGGGAAGAGGAAGCCCTTGCGTTCATTTCCGGTCATTACGAAACCGGTGAACCGCTGCCGAAAGCAATGCTGGAGAAAATGCTGGCGGCGAAAAACTTCCAGTCTGCAATGTTTATCCTGCGTCAGCTTGAGTTCGGGCTGTTCGATTTCACCCTGCACACCAACTATGATCCGGAGATCGGCCCGCGCGTCCTAGAGACGTTAGCCGAAGTGAAAGCAAAAGTTGCGGTGTTGCCAAGTCTGGAGTGGAACCGTTTCTCGCACAGCTTCAGTCATATTTTTGCCGGGGGTTACAGTGCAGGTTATTACAGCTATCTCTGGGCGGAATTGCTCTCGTCCGATGCGTTCTCCCGTTTTGAAGAAGAAGGGATTTTCAATCCGGAAACCGGACAGCGTTTTCTGAATAACATTCTGGAAATGGGTGGTAGTGAAGAGCCGATGGAGTTGTTCAAACGCTTCCGCGGCCGTGAGCCACAGATTGATGCACTGCTGCGTCATTGCGGTATTGCCGCTTAAATCTTCATTTCTATACCTTGATGTAAAAAGCCCTGTGACATGTCACAGGGCTTTTACTATCAGCTATAAACCACCGCTTGTTGCGATAAAGTCGGTGTAAATCATTAAGCTTGTGGTGAAACTGTAACCGTTGCTCCGGTACTTGAATAATCGATGCTCACTTTATAAGCCTTTCCATTATTATCGGTGGCTGTCACCGTCTGAAAGATACCTTCCAGATGATTGGATGACAGTACGGTATAGGTCGTGGCTGTTTTCAGGGTGGGGACATTCAGAGTGAGCTGATTGGACGTTCCGATCAGGTAAATACCATTGGATGCATTCAGACGGGCGTTGTTGTTCAAATCAAGCTCTAGCTTACCGGCGGTCTGAACGAAGTCAGAGACGGTCAGCATTCCCTGAGAACGATCTGCAGCGCCCGCTTTGATTGAAACCCCGACGGTACCACCCTGTTGGTATAAGGTATTAGAACCAAATGCCGTAGCAGATTTTCCGACCAAAAAGCCCCCATTGACAAGGGTTCCGCCTTGATAGGTATTGTGACCTTCCAGATATAAAGCGCCCGTGCCTGATTTGGTCAGCCGGCCTGCACCTGAAATATCATTCCACCAGTGATCTTCGGCATTAAATCCACCTTTTGCACTATCCATGAATACCGTTGTATTGACATCGAAAGCGCCATAACCGTCAGCTGCATCAACCAGGTTCAGACGTCCCCATCCGCGAGATTTATTAATCACCGGATAATTTGAATCGATTTCTGTCGTTGCCAGAACGGCACGACGCTGATTGTCATCCAGATAAGGAAGTCGGGTTGCCAGTAAGGCTTCTGCACCTTTCGGCACTTCAGGGGCGAGTTTCGGCTCGTTGAGAGGGCTGAAACCGTAGGTCATATAAGCTTTGTAGCGCGCTTTCATTGCGGCATGATCGGCATACCGATCCGTTTTACTACATGGTTTTTCTGCATCAGTCGTACAGTGGGCGTAGTCATAAATACTATCGTAACCCGCTGCTGTTGCTTTGGTCATAAAGTAGCTGTTGGCCTGACTGTAAGCATTGCTGGCCGTCGTTGCATTATTGGGATCGGTCAGCGTGGCAGCTGTAATTGCCGTTGCCATGATACGTCCCCCGATAACATCCAACGGGGAGTGCATTCCGGCCACAATTCGGTTTTGCCCGAGATCTCCTGCACGGGCAACCATTTCAGCAAAACGCTCCGGAATCGCGTAAGCGTAGCCTAAGCCGCGGTCAAATGCTTCAGCCGTATGACCACTCGGGAAAGCCCCATCTTTTGCCCGGCTTGAAAACGTCTTGGTTTCCAGCGGAGAACCATTGAAATCATAGCCTTCGCTGTAGCCACCGCCACTTTTTTCACGGTAGGTGGTCCGGGCCGCACAAATCAGGCCACGCATCGGCGTGACAATTGGATTTGCCGGACGTTCGTAGTACTTGTCTGTGTCTGCTGTCCCGTCCGGATTGAGGCAGGTGACGCGTTCTAATTGGGTTAAATCATTGATTTGGCTGTAAATCGATGCGGATGCGTCGTTGAATGAAGCCACATCGTAGTTATTTTTGCTGATGCGCCACGGACGAGGAGAGGCAAAATGATATTTTGGCGCTTGGCTGGATGCTCCGTGGGAGGCGATTGCATTGAGTAAATCCACCACATTACTGAGTTGTGTTGCATTACCACCGTCCGTGGTGGTGCCGTATCCGGTTTGTATATGGCTGGCAATCTTTTCATTCAGGCTTTTGTTATAAGTGGCTGAAGTTACATCGACAGTGGTCACATTGTTGCTGTTATCGGTGAGAGTCACATCGTTGTTGCTGTCTGTTCCATAGGATGAGTGGGAATTGGCACCGGAGCGATAGTCGTCGGTGAGCGGGCCCAAACCATCGTTGAGACTGAAACCTTTATCCCGTTGGTCATCCAAATAGGCGAAGACCATGGCCGCTTTATCGTTGCGGTCAACATCTGGTGCTGACTGACCGGAACGCGTGAGTGTCGTGACATAATCAAAGTTTTCTTTCCAGACGGTCATGTCGCGGATGACATCATTTGAAAAGTTAAATGGAATCGCCAGTGTCGTACTGGTTGAGCCCCCTCCTGCAACTCCGCTGTTGCCATTGACTGCGTTCAGCGTATTCGAGCCATTATTAGCCCAAGTATCATCACCAGCGTACCAGATATTATCAAATCCACTTAAGATCTGAATAATCGGGTTTGAATCCGGGTCGAAGGCAACCGTATTTTTTGTGTCGTTGGTGGTTGGGATATCACCATCCACAACTGCAATATTTGTCCCGGTTAATACCGGTTCGCTGATAAGCAAACTGCCCGGTTTTCCCATTGGAATTCCCGGATTGGTATAAGTCTTATCGGAGTGGTTACATGCGGCCAAAGCCAGCGTGATGACTGACAATGTCAGACATCGGGTATGTACTTTATGATTTATCATAGGAAGTATCCTTACTCTCAATTAAACAATTTTTTCAAGCCGCACGAACCCCCACAACCTAGGAATATTGTGTCAGGAAAAGAGAGGGTATGCGTTATGTTAAAACCAACGACACTGTAACTATTTTTATTTTAGATTCAGCAAATTAGCATTGATATATGAATCAAATGTGACGTTTGTATGATGTATTGATGCCAATATCAATAATGAAAGAAAGCGGTGTGATAGTACAAAGATCACAAAGACAGGCGAGCATTTGATGGCCATTTATGGTTATAATCGTCACCCATGTATAAATAGCCAGTGATGTCACCATGATGGATCCCTCTCTCTTAATCGACGGTTTAAATGATAAACAGCGGGAAGCTGTTGCAGCCCCTTTGCAGAATTTGCTGGTACTGGCCGGTGCTGGGAGTGGTAAAACCCGGGTCTTGGTCCACCGAATTGCCTGGCTGATGACCGTTGAACAAGCTTCACCGTTTTCGATTATGTCTGTGACATTCACCAATAAGGCTGCTGCCGAGATGCGCGGCCGGATTGAAGCGCTGATGATGGGCAGCGCTTCGGGAATGTGGAATGGGACTTTCCACGGTATCTGTCACCGTATTTTGCGTGCCCACTACCTTGACGCCAAATTACCGGAAGATTTTCAGATTATCGATTCTGAAGACCAGTTGCGTTTAATGCGCCGTCTGGTCAAAGCGCAGAATCTGGATGAAAAACAGTGGCCGGCTCGTCAGGTTTGCTGGTGGATTAACGGCAAGAAAGATGAGGGGATTCGGCCACAGCATATCGATACCTATCATGATCCGGTGACTACGACTTATCTGCGATTATATCAGGCCTATCAGGAAGCTTGTGACCGTGCCGGCTTGGTGGATTTCGCGGAAATTTTGCTCAGAACGCAGGAGTTATTGCGAGAGAATCAGTTTATCCGCGAACATTATCAGGCTCGCTTTAAATATATTCTGGTGGATGAGTTTCAGGATACCAACAATATTCAGTACGCTTGGCTGCGGCTGATGGCCGGCCCCGATTGTCATGTGATGATTGTCGGTGACGATGACCAGTCTATTTATGGCTGGCGGGGAGCCAAGGTTGAAAATATCGAGAAGTTTGCTCAGGAATTTCAGGCGGTCAAAACGATCCGGCTGGAGCAGAATTATCGTTCCACCCAAACTATTCTGGAAGCAGCGAATACGCTGATTGCCAATAACACCGAACGGATGGGAAAAAACCTGTGGACAGAAGGTCAGAAGGGCGAATCCATTTCGGTGTACTCAGCTTATAACGAGCTGGATGAAGCCCGTTTTGTGGTGAACAAGATTAAAGTATGGCAGGACGAAGGCGGCGCATTGCAGGATACCGCCTTGCTCTACCGGAACAACGCTCAGTCACGGGTGTTGGAAGAGGCCTTGATTCAGGCCGGTCTGCCCTATCGGATCTACGGTGGGATGCGATTCTTCGAACGACAAGAAATTAAAGATGCATTGTGCTATTTACGTCTGATGTCAAACCGCAATGATGATGCTGCGTTTGAGCGTGTGGTCAATACACCGACACGCGGACTGGGCGATAAAACGCTGGAAACCGTGCGTTTTGCTGCCCGTGAGCGTGGCTGTACCATGTGGCAGGCGTGTGTTCAGCTGCTGGAAGAAAAAGTGCTGGTGGGTCGTGCCGGTGGTGCGATGAGCCGCTTTGTCGAACTCATCAATGCGCTGGAAGACGACACATTTGAAATGCCACTGCATCGTCAGACTGACCATGTGATTAAAGCCTCTGGTTTGTACGCAATGTATGAACAAGAGAAAGGGGAAAAGTCGAAAGCCCGCTTGGAAAACTTGGAAGAGTTGGTGACTGCGACTCGTCAATTTGAGAAGCCGGAAGAAGCCGAAGAAATGACCATGCTGACGGCATTTCTGACCCATGCTGCACTGGAATCCGGAGAAGGACAGGCCGATGAATTTGATGATGCCGTGCAGCTGATGACGCTGCACAGTGCCAAAGGTTTGGAATTTCCTCTGGTGTTTATGGTCGGTGTCGAAGAGGGGATGTTCCCGAGTCTGATGTCGGCAGAAGAAGCCGGCAGGCTGGAAGAAGAGCGTCGTCTCTGCTACGTCGGTATGACCCGGGCGATGAAAAAACTCTACATTACTTATGCGGAAATGCGGCGTCTGTATGGGCAGGATAAATATCACAAACCGTCTCGTTTTATTCGCGAACTGCCGGAAGGATGCCTCGATGAAGTGCGAATGAAAGCACAAGTCAGCCGCCCGACCAGTACCGGGCGATTTAGCCAGAAAGTGGTCAAAGAAAGCTTCAACGAAACTGGCTTTAGTCTGGGGAGCCGGGTCAAACATCCGAAATTCGGTGAAGGCACCATTATTAATTTTGAAGGGGCAGGGTCACAAAGTCGGGTTCAGGTTGCGTTTAACGGTGAAGGCATCAAATGGCTGGTGACGGCCTATGCGAAGCTGGAAGCTTTATAGTCATTTTACATTAGGTATCGCAGATGCATCCGATTTCAACCCAAATAACGTTTTTTGAGTTTCTGACGCCTTTTGTGGCAGAAGGGCTGAAAACGATTACCATTAGAGATCGAGCCGAGAGTCATTATGTGGTCGGCTCCCAAGTCGAGGTGTTCACTCTGGAGACCCATCAAAAGGTGTGTGATATTGAAATTATTGCGGTTGAGCCGCTCCGGTTTGATGAGATCAACCAATTCCACGCCCGGCAGGAACATCTGCCATTACCGCAACTGAAAGCATTGATACGAGACGTCTACCCAGAGACGGATGAGCTATTTATGATTACATTTAAGCGATTGTAATTTTAACGAATCTTGCATTATCCCCTCATTCTCAGCCGCGCAGCATGCGTGAGTCGATTATTTTTTATCCTTTTTCTCTCTTGGAAGTAATCTGTTTTGACCCCATATTCAGAAACGGAGGGTGTCGAAGCGGTTTGCCACGCCCGGAGAACCGATACCGGCGCACAGCAGAACAAGCTTTGATACCCAAAAAATGATTCAGTGCTCTTCGTGAGCTTATTGTTGGTCATCGTGAGGTAAATGCTATGCATCGTTGCTCATCAATCAAGTTTTCAATCGCTGAGTCCGGATATCTACAAGGAATGCATACGACGCATCACTGGCCGGCAGCAATGACTTTCCCTCATTTCCCGGGAGGAAAAGTATTTTCTATTGACAATCAGTTACCCAAGCCACCACCGCGGGTGATATTCACTATCGATCTGTCTCAAATCTTGAGAGAGCGAGTCTTACATTAGCGCGGTTAGATTCACTTTCAAGGGAGCATAAGAAAAACCCCGGGAGCAATTGCCCACCGGGGTTCTGTTCTTTGCTTGCAGCCATCCTGCTACGATAAGTGCGTCCTGCATCTAATCCATGATCAGTCTGCTGAATCCTTCAGCCGATCCTTCCATCGCCTTCCTAGCGGTGTCCTCGACGTCCTCGTCTGCTAACCATCCTGTTAGCACGGTCATCCCTGAACGGTTCCCACATCATCCTGATGTATCTTACTCTTCCTGAGTGTGTCCATCGTTCCCTGTTCGTGACCATCCTGTCAACGAATCAATTCCTTTCGATGTTCCCTTCGTCAACTCCCTGCTGACAAGTTATATATTACGTTTCTGTCCGTATTCGGCAATCTTATGGGGTCACAGAATTTGGATGAACAGCTGATTGATAAATATACATTTCAATATTATTCAATAAGTTAATGTGATATTTGTGAAAATGTCGTCAGTCTGAATCTCTATTGGCTCACTCATTTGTAAGAGATCTCTTACAATCGAGCGAGCCAATTAGCTATGCTACTGGTTACATTTTATTCTCCGATCGCGATTCCTTCTCGCCGTGGATCGGCAGCGCCTTCCAGACCGTCTTTCGTGAGGCGAATCGCATGAAGTCCGGAGTTCAGATCGCGAACATTCACCTCATAGCCTATCTTTTCCAGTGCTGGTTTGAGTTGTTCTGCTCGGGTGCCTTGTTCAAGATCGACGGGGCCGAAACGATCAACAATATGGGGCATATTTAAAGCTTGTTGGATATCTTGTCCCCAAGTCAGATGTGCGATCAGTGCCTGAGCGACGTAGCCGATAATGCGGCTGCCACCGGGAGAACCAATCGCCAGATAAGGCTGACCATCTTTTAGCACAATCGTTGGTGCCATTGAGGAACGAGGGCGCTTACCCGGTTCGACGCGGTTTGCGACGGGGGCATCCCCGTCATGGGATTTGAATGAGAAATCCGTGAGTTCATTGTTGAGCAAAAATCCCCGCACCATCAGGCGGGAACCGAACCCATTTTCAATGGTGGTCGTTATCGATACGACATTCCCTTCCCGGTCAACAATATTAAAATGACTGGTACAGGGGAGTTCGATGGCCTGATCCGTACCGAGTTGCATGGCGTGTTGCCACGGTGGGCTACCGGCTGAAACATCAGTCAGTGGTTTACCGGGCTGAATGAGTTGCGCGCGCTCGGCAAGGTAGTCTGGATCCACAAGTCCCTGAGTCGGCATCGGCACAAAGTCTTCATCTGCCATGAACTTCCCGCGGTCAGCAAAGGCTAAGCGTGAAGCATCAGCGAGCACCTGCCATGATTTCTCACTATCGGGCCCCCACTTCTTCAGATCAAAGTGTTGCGCCATGGAGAGAATTTGTCCGACGGTGAGTGCCCCTGAACTGGGTGGCCCCATGCCGCAGACATCATATCCCTGATAGCCGGCACAAACGGGCTGGCGCTCTTTAATGGTATAATTGTTAAAGTCTGTTTGTGACAAAACCCCGGGATTACCGGGTGCATTGCGAACGGTTTTCACGATATCTTTGGCGATGTCTCCGCGATAGAACGCATCAGCACCACCGTTGGCGATCAGCGTTAATGTTTGGGCGTATTGCGGATTTTTGAGCAGCGTACCGGCGGGTTTCGGATTCCCTTGAGTGTCAAAAAAGTAATCGCGCGTTCCTGAATACCGACTCAGACGCTGAGTATCATCGGCAATTTGTTTGGCGAGACGCGGACTAATACGAAACCCTTGCTGCGCCTGTTCAATGGCTGGGGCAAAGAGTTTTTTCCAAGGTAGCTTGCCATATTTTTGATGGGTTTCCCAAAGCAGTTTTACAGTGCCGGGAGTACCGACAGAACGGCCACCGACAACCGCATCGTAAAATTGGAGTGGCTGTCCTTGCTCATCCAAAAACAGTTCAGGCGTGGCCTGCACAGGCGCTGTTTCTCTGGCATCAAACGTCGTGAGATGCTGTTTTTTCTGATCCCAGTACACCATGAATGCTCCCCCACCGATACCTGACGATTGGGGCTCGACTAAACCGAGCATCAGTTGCACCGCGACCATCGCATCGATGGCATTACCGCCCTGACGAAGGATATCTGCGCCTGTTTTGGCTGCGAGTGGGTTTGCCGCTGTGACCATCCACTGTTTGGCATGAGTCAGTGTTTTGACATTATGACCGGTGTTGATTTCTGGTGCGACAGAATCAGCAACCTGTGCAGCGTGAATGTTTAGGGTGGTGAACAACCCTGAGAGTATGAGTAATGTTTTTATTTTCACCGGGGAAACCTCCATGTTGCATTAACATTTATGCAACACTTAGAATGACATTTCATGTCTTATAAATCCAGAGGCTTAACGTGATTTGTATCGGGTGACTCGTTTTTGCATCACCCGGCTTAAAACGTCACAGCGATGTCAGTGACGTAAATGCGTGATAACTGCTCATCAGACCGGGGACGGAGAAAATGACACCGCATAGTTCGTCAATTTTCTGCTTTCGTCCCAAATAATTATTAATTATTTTTCTATCACAACGACAGGGCGTTTGCGATGATTACGAATCCCATCATAGCTGAAGAGGATTAAGGCACCCCAGATGAATAAAAATGTTGTCGCTTTATCGGGACTAAACGGTTCGCCATAAAAAATAGTGGCCAGAATAAACATCATGCTCGGGCCGATATACTGAAAGAAACCGAGGGTCGAAAGTTTCATGCGGGTCGCGGCACCGGCAAAACAGAGTAGCGGTAGTGTCGTAACCACGCCTGCCATTGCGAGTAACCCATTGAGCTGGAGTGAATTATCGGCCAGATGACTGGTCGCGGAGTTGGCAAAACCAAACAAATATATCAGCGCCACCGGAACTAAAATCAATGTCTCAATGAACAAACCATTCAACGCACTGACCATGACTTTTTTGCGCAGTAGCCCGTAAATCCCGAAGGTACTGGCAAGCGCAATGGCAATCACAGGGAGCGAGCCGAACAGTATGAGCTGAATCACCACGCCAATTGTGGCAAGTGCAACCGCTATCCATTGTAGTATTCGTAGCCGCTCATTGAGAAACACCATCCCCAAAATCACATTGAGTAATGGATTGATGTAATAGCCGAGACTGGCATCGAGCAGGTGATGATTATTAATCGCCCAGATAAAAATCAGCCAGTTACCGCCAATCAACACGGATGTTGCAATCAGATAATAGATTTTGCGTCGGTCTGACAGCAGATTGCGGATCATCGGCCATTGCTTGCCGAAATGCAGCAGAACAGTCAGCAGCAGGAAAGACCAGAGAATCCGGTGACAGATAATTTCTACCGGGTTGATATGTTCGAGCATTTTGAAATAAACGGGTGCAATACCCCACATTAGGTAAGCGGCCAGAGCAAAGAGCACTCCTTGTCGCGCTTGCTGTTCATCGTTCATAGTTGTTCCGCTGAAGTTATTTTATTCTTAATAAAACATGATGATATTGTGATAAGAGATGCAGTATACACCACGTGAGTGAATCATATGTATTGATTTGTTCCGCTCGTTTTCGCGAGAAGAGTCGTATAATTTATGGTTTTATTCCGTATCTAACCCCACTACAATAGCCGCTGTGTATGACCATTCTTCTGCGAAACCCATCATATCGAGTATTTCATGACCGCTGCATTGATTGCCGAACAAGACGACCACGCTTCAACCAGTCCAGAATCTGTGCTGCATACCATCTTCGGTTATCAGACGTTTCGGCTGGGTCAAAAGGATGTGATTGATGCGGTACTTGCCGGGCAGGATAGTCTGGTCATTATGCCGACCGGGGGCGGAAAATCATTGTGTTACCAAATTCCGGCGATCATGTTTGATGGTATTACGCTGGTGATTTCTCCGTTGATCTCACTGATGAAGGATCAGGTGGATCAATTGGTTGCCAACGGGGTTGCTGCGGCCTGTATTAATTCGAGTATGAGTAAAGAGGCGCTGATCGAGACTTATCAGCGGATGAATGCCGGCACGTTGAAGTTGGTGTATGTCTCACCGGAACGGGTATTAATGGCCGATTTTATCGAACGGCTACGCCAGATTCAGGTTGCGATGATTGCGGTGGATGAAGCACATTGTATTTCCCAGTGGGGACACGATTTCCGTCCGGAATATGCTGCGTTGGGGCAATTGAAACAGGCTTTTCCTCAAGTGCCGGTTATCGCTCTGACGGCAACTGCCGATGAATCGACACGGCAGGATATCCAAAACCGGCTGCATTTAAATACCCCTCATATCTATCTTGGTAGTTTTGACCGGCCGAATATCCGTTACGCGCTGCTGGAAAAACATAAACCGGTTTCTCAAGTCATTCGCTTTTTAGGCACCCAGCAAGGCCAATGCGGCATTATTTATTGCGGCAGCCGGAAAAAGGTTGAAATGGTGACTGAAAAGTTGTGTCAGAGCCATTTTCGGGCTGCGGGATACCATGCCGGCATGGATGTCGATGAACGAAATTATGTTCAGGAAGCATTTCAGCGCGATGATGTCCAGATTGTCGTCGCGACCGTAGCGTTCGGCATGGGGATCAATAAGTCGAATGTCCGCTTTGTCATGCACTTTGATATCCCTCGCAATATCGAATCTTATTATCAGGAAACCGGCCGCGCGGGGCGAGATGGCTTACCGGCAGAAGCGGTGATGCTCTATGATCCGGCTGACATGAGCTGGTTACGTCGTATTTTGGATGAAAAAGTCGATGGTCCGCAAAAACAAGTTGAAAGTCATAAGCTTAATGCCATGAGTGCTTTTGCCGAGGCGCAAACTTGCCGTCGTCAGGTGCTGCTCAATTATTTCGGTGAATATCGTGAGAAGCCTTGTGGCAACTGTGATATTTGTCTGGATCCCCCCAAGATGTTCGATGCGACCAAAGAAGCTCAGAAAGCCCTGTCTTGCGTTTATCGGGTGAAGCAAAATTTCGGAATTGGCTACGTGGTGGAAGTGCTGCGTGGGATGCAGAATATACGGATTCGTGAAAATAGCCATGATCAGTTAAGTACCTACGGCATTGGCCGGGAACACAGCCATGACTATTGGGTCAGTATTTTCCGTCAGTTGATTCATAAAGGGTTGTTACAACAGAATATTACCCGGAATTCAACCTTGCAGTTGACTGAAGAAGCACGGCCGTTGCTGCGGGGAGAAGTTGCTCTGGAACTGGCGGTCCCACGTTTGGATACAGCAGTGAAAGCATCCAAAGCGGAGAAGTTGAGCAGCAAAACCTATGATCGGCAGTTGTTTGCCAAACTACGCAAACTCAGAAAATCAATTGCGGATGAAGAAGAGATTCCACCTTATGTAGTGTTCAGTGATGCAACGTTGATCGATATGGCCGATATTTTACCGACATCGTATGGTGAGATGTTGGCGGTGAGTGGTGTCGGACAAAGAAAACTGGAAAAATATGCCGATCCGTTTTTGGATTTGATTCAGGAGCATTTGACTTATCATGGCTGAGTTTTCCCTGCGTGAGTATTTGATGGATTCCGGTGTGATCGTACTGGAGACACAAAACTTTGATTTCGATTCATTTCCTCGTCTAGGTGCCCGATTGATTGAATTGCTGCCCGCGTCGATTATCGAGAAACAGTGTGATGCCGATATCCACACTTGGTTGATTGATTTTGAAGGGACACGACTTTTTCTAAAAGCGGAACACTATGCCGGTGCCTTATGGCTTGAAACTCTGAATCCAACAGAGGATCGGGAAATCACCGATTTTCTTGCCCGTATGTTGACCAAAGGGCTGTAAATCTCATTCATTCCACGATCCGCTATCAATTCACAATTTATCCCAATTTAATTCACAGGGCACCATCGGTTTCGTAGCTATTATCCTGCGGATTTTTGGTATCGCCCCCCGAAACTTGTTGTAAGTGATCGGTGGTCGTCATCCAGCGTCGGACTTGTGCGTTGCTTGCCGAGGCAGAGATACCCGGTAGATTATTATCTATCACGGCAGGTATCGGATAAATAATCGACCAGAGATATAACCAGATTGCAGCATTATGTTTTTCAGACTGCTGTGTTTGATTGAAGAATTGAGTCTGTTGTTCTATAAAAGCGACTGAGTTATGCAACGCCCGATTCTCATCTCCGATAAATGGTGTCGATGTGACTGCTGAAGTCCGATAAGAGTCGATGGCGATACCTCTGAATTTCAGACGGCTGACCGCTTCCCGGGCTGCTTCACCGACCCAGCGGCCATTCAAATAATCTTTACTGTAGTTGGAGTAGAACGCATCCAGCAGTGATATGCGTTGCGGCACCAGATTGTTGGCAATCTGACCCCGGTCAGCCAGCGTTGCCAGCCGGTCGGCAAGCCGGAGGGCGACCTGATTGCCTAAACTGTGTCCGGCAAGGCGAATATCATTGCCCCGATATCCTTGCATGGCACTGATATATTGTTGTAGCAGTATATCGGTGACATTTTGTGTCGGGCCGGTATGGTAGTTGCCGCGACTGTCACGCCAGCGCATTTTTTTAGGTCCATTGGCTGACCAGATTTTCGCTTCAGCATCTTTGACCTCGGATTCATCCGCAAACTGATCCCAATACAACATGGCAACATTGTAACCTTCGGCACGCCAGAGGTTGGCGAAATCGATATCAGGCGTTCCCCCGCCATTCTCCCAGTAGACCGTCCGGTTTTGTTCGATGGTATGGTTGGATTGCCAGCCGTGAATCAGAATCAGTGTCGGTCTGGATGGGTCATAATAGGTGCTGCCATTACGTGTATTTTGACCACCTTTCTGATATTGGTCATTAGCGCCAAACCAGTACAACCCATAACTTAGTTGGTCAAAATCTTGTCTCGGAAAGACACCCGTTTTAGCAATAGCACTGAAAGACAGACATACACTAGCGAAGTAGATGAAATATTTTTTAATCATGATTTATCCATAGGTCTAAGAATTAAGTAACTTGAGCAAGTGCTCAAATGGATAAAAACGGCTTTATGTTCAAGTGTCTATAAAAATCATGTCTACTTTCTATACAATATGTCTGTTTTCCATACTGACTCACATTTATCAATTCTATTGCATATAGTTATAACGATAACAACCACTTGATGATTTATTTTGCATCCCTCTTCATCTATTCGAATCCATAATGTCCCAGCATTCTGCTGAGATAAAAAAGTGACATTCATAACAATATTGGAAACCGGTTTCCAATATTTGCCCTCAATCTGAAAAATCGTGCTGGACACCACAATCTATTGTTGTTTATGGAATTAGACTGGCTTTGAACAATAACTGAGCTCTCGAAAAAATGCTGTGATTCTTGACATGAGGTCGTTGGTTATGGCTGTTTCCATATTTTGAAACGTTGCCGAATCTATCGATGATGGTGAGAACTGAGCGTGATGAACCTTTGGTTTCAACGGGTCATGGTTTCAATTTCGGGAGGATGGTCTGAAACGGTAGATAAAATAAAGACGAGAAAACTATGGATAGGAAAAAACAGATGGGACTGAAGATACTCCCAGTGATGCTGGCAGCCTGCTGGTCAGTCAGTTCAGTTGCTGCCGCAGTGGATAAAGCAGCGCTGGACACCCAAATCCAACAACTCGAACAATTGCATCAGCAATATCAGAGTGAACTGCAAAAGCTGAAACAAGAAAGAATGGATTACGAAGAGTCGATGGACAGTGACTCGATTGCCTCTCTGAAAGCGATGATGGACCGGGTACATATTTTTGGTTTCTTCAGAGCAAAATACGATCACGATGATCGTGAGCCGATTGGTTCCGGTGCCAATAACAAGCATTTCTATATGGATTTAGAAGGCAAGATGAAAGTCTCGGAAGACTGGAGTGCGAACTTCCAGATTGAGACCCGTAAAGGCTATACCGTCACGCAATCATGGCGTAAAGGGGATAACGGCAGTAGTGATCAGGATGGGACATTACAGCGGATTTGGGTTGAAGGACGCCCCGGTGGTGTTGGTGTGACATTGGGAACGAAATGGTGGGGCTACGGATTTCAGGCGGTTCCGTTTGGTCATGCGGCAGACGGGGTTCAGCTTGATTATGATGTCTTGCCGGGATGGAATGCCAAAGCATTTTGGCTGAGACCGAGACAGGGTGATTTGGTGACAATGCCGAATAGTTCTGATATTTCGATTGCCGGTGCGAACCTGACAGGTAGTTTGACCGATGATTTGCAGACCAGTCTGACCTTTGCGACCAACGACAACAAAAATGACGATCAGAAAATGGATCGGATGGGAGCATTTGAACTGCAATACCGTCTGACGGATGACATTCTACTTCGCGGTGCGTTTGCGATGACGAATGCTGAACATCATAACACCAGCCAAGAGTATCGGATCGACTATAAAGATACTGACTTAGCACAAGTGGGGTCATACGGGCTGTATTTCCGCTATATCGATTTTAGAAGATATGGGGACTATTCCCATGATGATGAATGGGGTTCATTACCCAGTGATGCCAAAGGCGGCATTCTTGGGGTGAAATACGTGTTATTTAAAAATGTTGTCTGGGAAAACTTCTACTCTGTTCAGGAACGGTTCCGTTCCGGCGGTAGTGACGCGGGTGCCTATCGACATCTATTCCGTACTCAGATTGATTTCCATTTCTAAGGAGGGCACAAAATCGGTTGTTTTGTTTTTGTTCAATAAATGAAAGCTGTTGCACCACAACAGCGCCATAAATAGAAGTTAATAAGAAAAAAGCATGTCATCAGAAAGCCGGCGGTTCAGGGGGAGAACCGTCGGTCTTTCTCACTCAGGTCACTGTCGGTGATACCGGGTCATTGGATGAACTAATGCTTTGGGGCTGCCATTTGTTCTTGCTGCGCGAGGATAATTTTTTCGTGTGCACGAAAAAAGGGTAGATATAAACAATAGGCATTAAAGATCGCAAACAACACCATTAATACGTTGACGATACTGCCATTTGCGGCCCATGTGGCACCGAGTGGCGCGGGAACGGTCCAGGGAAGCATCATGACGATGCGGTCCATGACCCCGATTGAAGTCAGATACCAGGCGATGGTGGCATTCAAGATCGGGACAAAAATGAACGGGAGAATAAATACCGGATTCATGATGATCGGAAAGCCGAACAAAATCGGCTCGTTAATATTAAAAATAGCAGGTAATAAGGCGACTTTACCGACCGACTTCATATGGTTGGAACGGCTCTTCAATGCAAGATATACCAGTGGTAATGTTGAACCAACCCCACCAATCAGGAGGAAAAAATCCCAGAATGAAGCGGTATAAATATGGGGTGGAATTTGAACTCCAGTTTCAATTGCTGCCTGATTGGCGAGTAGATTGGTCATCCAGAAAGGATTCATGATACTGGTGATAATGATCGAACCGTGGATTCCGACGAACCACAAGAGCTGACAAACCAGTATCGAAATAATTACCGCTGCCAGACTGTCGGAGGCGAGAATGAGTGGCTTGAACAGTGTTTCAATCAGATGGGGGAAATGAACACCGGCATAGTGCTTTAGAATGATATTAAATAACGATAATGTCAGGAAGACGACAAAGATCGGAATGAGCAATTTAAACCCTTGTGCGGTAATCAGTGGCACGTCATCAGGCATATGGATATACCAGCCTTTTTTGATAAACAGGTTGATGATTTCAACGGCATAGATACCGGCAACGAGCGCCGTAAAAATTCCGCCGCCACCCAAATAGTAGAGTTCTTGGGTACTGAGTGTTGAAAAACCGGACAGCATCAGAAAAGAGAGGCACCCCGTTAATCCGGATAAGCGTTCCGGCAGACGGTACTGTTTTGCCAGACTGGCGGAGACACCAAATGAGACAATCAAAGCAACCAGCCCCAGCGTGATTTGGTACATGGGGAGAATCACAGGTTGTAAGCTGCGACTGAACGATTCCCACCACAACGCAATTGATGAAGCTTCTCCCATCGATAGAGTGGCGGTGAGCGGAAAAATCAGCGGTACAAAAATACAACCGATAAAGACAAAAGGCATTGAGATCTGGAAACCGTCACGTAACGCAATCAGGTGAGGGCTTTGGCTTAACTTCCTTGCATACGGTGAAAAGTAATGATCAAGTGTGTCCGCGAACAGTCTGGTAACGGAATGATTCATGGCGATCCTTGTCCTTGATGAATGGTTTTGGAAACCGATTTTCCAACCTGCTATTCTTCCATAAACGGCTATTGATAAATAAAGATTAGATCACACCTTCATACGGTGATATCGCTTCTTATTTCGGCAAAATCAGTGCCTTTCTCTCAATCTGCATAACCATGAATCGATGAATTTGTTTGATGGATCATAGAATCATACTCGCTTGTGACTGTTTTAATGATCCGATTCACATTCCCACGGATTACACTTGGAAACCGGTTTCCAAGTGTAATCCGTGGGCGCATACTCTTAATGTCTAAACAGATAATCGCCTAAACAAATCAATAAGTGTCTAAACGAATCAATGCTTAAGCGAAAGCATCGTTGAAGCAAAAGTATCGAAACAGGAGTATCGGTTATGAAAAAGATCATGCTGTGTTGCTCTGCTGGAATGTCAACCTCGTTGCTGGTGAAGAAAATGGAAGCCGTAGCAAAAGAGCGTGGCATTGATGTAGAGATAAAGGCATATGGTACCTCGGAGTTCAGTGATCAGGTTGGCAACTATCAAGTGGTTTTGCTGGGCCCTCAGGTCAAGTACATGCAACAAGACCTACAAAAGAAAGCCGACAAATACGGTATCAGAGTCGAGCCTATCAATATGATGGATTATGGGATGCAAAATGGAGATAAAGTGCTTGATTTTGCAATAGAACTGATAGGCGAGTGCGTTTGAGCAAAACCAAGAACAGGACATCAAAATGAGTACTCTATACGACCATGTGGTCAATGCAATCGAACAAAAACTAACACCACTAGCAGTCAAAGTTGGTCAGCAGAAATATCTCACCTCGATCAGGGACGGTTTTATTGCGGCACTGCCGTTCATGATTGTCGGATCATTTATGCTAGTGTTTATCTTTCCACCTTTTCCCGCGGATGCAACATGGGGTTTTGCCCGGGTATGGCTGGACTTTTCCTCCGAATATCGCGAGCAACTCATGTTACCCTTCAACCTGAGCATGGGGATCATGACTGTATTTATATCGGTCGGGATTGGCTCCAGTCTGGCCAAGCATCATGAGCTTGATCCGATGACGACCGGCCTGTTGGCATTAATGGCATTCCTGCTGGTTTCCGCGCCATTAAAAGATGGCTCGATATCGATGCAGTACCTGTCAGGACAGGGGATCTTTACTGCAATCCTGACTGCGATTTATGCGACCGAAGTGTACGCCTTTCTGAAACGTCACCATGTGACGATTAAACTTCCGCCGGAAGTTCCAACCGGGGTTTCGCGCTCGTTTGAAATCCTCATCCCTGTTTTGTTCATCATTTTGACGTTGTACCCATTCAACTTATTGATTGAAGCACAAACCGGCATGATTTTACCTCAAGCGATTATGACATTACTCCAACCGTTAGTGTCTGCTTCTGACTCATTAGCCGCAGTATTACTTGCCGTCTTTATTTGTCAGTTGCTCTGGTTTGCAGGGATCCATGGTGCGTTAATCGTGACAGGGATTATGAACCCATTCTGGATGACTAACTTGTCTGAAAACCAGGTCGCGATGGCCGCAGGTGAAGCACTGCCTCATATTTTCCTACAAGGTTTCTGGGATCACTACTTGCTGATCGGTGGGGTGGGATCAACCTTACCACTCGCATTTTTACTGCTGAGATCAAAAGCGGTTCATTTGAGAACGATTGGGAAAATGGGCATTGTTCCCGGCTTTTTTAACATCAATGAACCTATTTTGTTCGGGGCACCGATCATCATGAACCCGGTATTTTTCCTGCCATTCATACTGGTTCCGATGATTAATGCTGTGTTTGCGTGGTTTGCTGTTGACTTCGGTCTCGTTGCAAAAGTGGTATCGCTGACACCATGGACAACACCGGGCCCAATCGGGGCGTCATGGGCCGCCAACTGGGCAGTTAGTCCGGTGATTCTTTCTCTACTGTGTATGTGTTCTGCTGCGCTGATGTATCTGCCATTCCTTAAAGCTTATGAGAAACAGCTATTAGACAAAGAAGCGACTGAAGCGAAGAAGAAAGAAGCCGAGCATCCACAAGGCGTTACTGTTTAATCGCTGGGTGAAACAAGATAAGAGATAGATAGTGCGGGCAGAGATACTGCCCGCTGATGGAGAACGAATATGAAGTATCAATTCCCGCAGCATTTCTATTGGGGAAGTGCAGCCTCAGCCACGCAGACGGAAGGGGCGGCCTTTTCTGGCGGAAAAGGGGAAAATATCTGGGATCACTGGTACAAATCTGAACCGAATCGCTTTCATCAAGGTGTTTCTGCGACAGATGCGTCAACGTTTTATGAGCATTTCCGTTCAGATATTCAATTGATGAAAGATATCAATCATAACAGTTTCCGGACCTCAATATCATGGGCTCGTCTGATCCCTGAGGGAACTGGCGACGTCAATCCTGAAGCAGTTGATTTTTATAATCAAGTGATCGACACACTGATAGAGCAAGGGATCGAGCCGTTTATCTGTCTGTTCCATTTCGATATGCCGATGAAGATGCAGGCTCTGGGTGGCTTTGAGAATCGTCGCGTGTTAGAGGCATATGCCAATTACGCAGAAACCTGTTTTCGCCTGTTCGGTGATCGGGTCAAGCACTGGTTTACGTTTAACGAACCGATTGTGCCGGTTGAAGGTGGCTACTTGTACGATTTCCATTATCCGAATGTATTGGATTTTCGTCGTGCAGCGACCGTGGCATATCATACCGTATTGGCTCATGCGATGGCCGTGAGCAAGTATCGCGAACTGAAGCTGAACGGGCAGATCGGGATTGTGCTCAACCTGACGCCGTCCTATCCGCGTTCACAACATCAGGCGGATCTCGAAGCCGCCAATATTTGTGATCTGATGTTTAACCGGAGCTTCCTCGATCCGGCGATCCGGGGAGAATATCCACAGCAACTCGTTGCCTTACTCAAGCAGTATGGACAACTGCCTGATATCCATGACGGAGATCGTGAGCTGATTGCCAAAGGTAAAATCGACCTATTGGGGATTAACTACTATCAGCCAAGGCGAGTAAAGGCCCGTTTGAGTGCTGTAAATCCGAATGCGCCTTTTGTCCCGGAATGGTTTTTTGAGCCTTATGAAATGCCCGGCCGGAAAATGAACCCACATCGGGGTTGGGAGATTTATGAAAAAGGCATTTATGACATCCTGACGAATCTACGGCAACACTACGGCAATATTCCTTGCTATATCTCAGAAAACGGCATGGGTGTCGAAGGTGAGGAAAAATTCCTCAAAGATGGACAGATTCAAGACGACTATCGCATTGACTTCATTCGTGAACACCTGAAATGGATACATCGTGCCATCGAAGAAGGGTCTGCGTGTTTCGGGTATCACCTCTGGACCTTTATTGATAATTGGTCTTGGTGCAACGCGTATAAGAATCGCTATGGTTTCTACCGACTCGAGCTGGCTACGCAGCAACGCAGCGTGAAAAAAAGCGGTGAATGGTTCGCTCAGGTGTCTGAAGCAAATGGTTTTGATGATTGAAGTGCCGTAGCAAAATCGCGGTGAATAGGAGTCGAGAATGGATTTAGAAGAACAAGTTATGGGAATTATTGTCAATGCCGGACAGTCCCGGAGTCTCTGTTATGAAGCACTGCGCAGTGCTAAAAACGGAGATTTTGAACAGGCAGATATGTTGTTACATCAGGCGAGTGAGTTTGCCAGTCTTGCGCATCGCGTGCAGACGCAACTGATTGAAGCGGATGAAGGAGAAGGGAAAACACCGATGACGCTGATTATGGTTCATGCGCAGGACCATTTGATGACATCGATGCTTGCCAAGGAACTGGTGGTTGAATTGATCGACGTATATCGACGGATTGCACAGTGAATGATTGGCCTTGATTCGAGTAGTACGTTCAATCCGGTGATTAAATCACCGGATTGTTCGCGTTAATATTGTGCAGTCCTCTTGTTAAATCTGTCTTCAAAGGTAAAATGAAAACAGACGGGAACCGTTTTCCATTCTCGATGTTCCCTTTGATTGACCTTGGTTAAATAGGATTGTCATGGTTACTATCACTGATGTCTCTCGGTTGGCAAATGTCTCAAAAGCGACGGTTTCTCGCGTGATGAGTGGCAGCCGGGGAGTGAAACAAGAAAGCCGCGAAGCCGTGCTCAGAGCGGTGGAAGAGCTCAACTATCGCCCCAATATTATGGCGCAGAGCCTTGCAACCCAAAAATCTGACTACATCGGTGTCGTTTTGACGAGCTCGGATACGGGTCAGGTGTCCACTTTTCTGCCATTGCTGTGCAGTGCACTAAAGCAAAGAGATAAGCGGATGTTGGTCAGTTTTGCCGACACACCGGACGAATATCACCGAGTGATGGAGTCATGGGGGCATGGACAGTGTGATGCCATTATCACCTTCGGTGGTGATATTCCGGCTTCTGCTCTCGACAAGACGATTGCGGTTGATAGTTATGTGCATGACAACTGCCGCTCTATCAGTTACGACTACCGTTTTGCCTGTGAGAGTGCTTGTCGCTATCTTTCCAGTCAGGGGCACGCATCAGTCGCGATTTTGCTCGATGGTCAGAACTATGCGTCTCAGCAAGTGCTTGAGGGTTACAAAATCGCCATGCAGAATATGTCGATTCCGATCAACCGGCAACTGATTGTCAGCGCCGATGAAAGTGCGGAGCTGGCGATGCTGAATCTTTTGAACAGTTATTCGTCCTTCACGTCACTGATAGTGATGAAAGACAGCCATGCCGCAGTCGCGATGAAACTGCTTCAGGATTTTAATCTGTCTACCCCACAAGATGTGTCGATTCTGTCACTGGAAGATTCGTCACTGGCCAAGCAGTTAACCCCGGCGCTGACGTGTATCAGTTATCCGTCTGAGCGATTGGTTGCTGCACTGATGAAAGAGCTCGATAACTTTCTCGAGCGCCATCCGTCAGAGAATAAATCAAGTATTCAGGGCAATCTGGTTGTGCGAGATTCAGTGGTTAATCGCAATTGATGAAGCTTATGGACGCTGATTTAATTTTTATTTCTATCAATAATAGTAGGGTTTTTCTAGACTAGTCTACATAAATTAGAACTATCTAATTGACTTCACAAGATAAAATCAATAAATGTAAATGCCTGTTTTCATATTGTGATGCCTTTTCATTTTGATCATCTCTGACATTACCCATGAATAAATCCAATTGCCCAAGTCAAAGTGATTATCTGATGGGCAAACTGAATAATGAATGTAAAAACTGATGAATGTGACTTTGATAGAGAGTAAGGTTCAATCTTACCAAGCCGTAACCCCTACAATCGTTCGTATCGAGCTGGTGGATTCCCAGACGGTGATTCTGAGACTGTCAGAATCATGGGTATTGAATCAAGGCGACTCGGTCGCGATTGCTGGATTTCAGGATCCGCAAAGCAATATGTTTATTGGTTATGGTTATATCAATCTGTCACAACATGTTCAATCAATCACGCGCAGTAACGGATTGTCTTTTCTCGTCTTTGGTGCACTGCTGAGTGTCATCACATTGGGCATCATTGCTTTTATCTTTTCTGGAAGTGGCGTTACTCCTTTTTATAATCTCTTGCTCATTTTTCCTCTCTTGATTGTATTCCTGTTTTCCGGCTTCTTTATTTGGATTGGCATCAAAGCCAAGCAAAAAGAGCGGGCTGTGAAAAAAGTGCTGGATCAAGTGAAAATAGACGTATTGGTCGATGCGGCTACGCTTGGTTAGTGACCTCCTCTCTGAAAACTCTAATTATGGGTGCCATTGTTCAAAGGGGGGACAATTTCTTAAAAGCCCGATCCCCAGCACCAGCCAAACTGTAGTGGTCAACTAAAACCGGACACTCGGTTAGGCCGATTTTCGGCGATTGCAGGCGGAACCCCATCATTATGTTGATGCGGTCTTTGCCAGTTGTAATAGTCCATAAGGTAATAACTGATATCTCTCTTTGCTTCCCAATACGACAAGTACCCCATTTCAGGCACCCATTCCGATTTTAAGCTGCGGAACAACCGTTCCATTGGCGCATTATCCCAACAAACTCCTCGACGGCTCATACTTTGCTGGATTTGATATCGCCATAGTCGTTGTCTGAACTTGCAGCTTGCATATTGGCTGCCTTGGTCAGAATGGAACATAACTCCACTGGGGCAACCTCGTTGTTGATAAGCCTGCTCTAAAGATTTAACAACCAGGTCTGCATCAGGTCTGCCCGACAACACCCGCCCACGTATGTATTGTGTTAAAGGTAGTATTTTGGACGACTAACGAGGCGATGAATTCTGTGTGGGCTTGTCGCTTTGCAGTGAACTGCCAGTAAACATAAGAGTTGGGCGAGATTTAAAGTCCAGCACAGACAAGACCGCTAGAGTACTGGCGGTGTACTGACTATATCAGTGCCATTTCCAGTTTATGTTTGCGTTTCACCCAATCTGGTAAAGAGCGTTCGAGTAAGCGATAAAACTCTGGGCCGTGGTTGTGGTGCTCAAGGTGACACAGTTCATGAATGATCACATACTCGATACACTCTTTCGGTGCCTTAATTAGGTCCCGGTTTAAAGTCAGTGTTCCGCTTTTAGATAGGCTGCCCCAGCGCTTTTTGAGTTGCATAATTTTAATGGTTGGCTTGTTGGTATCTGAATGTTTGAGTTTCTTCCAACAATCCGAAAATACTCTATTTAAATGAAAATCGGCTTTTTCTCGATACCAGTTACTGAGTAGAGACTCAACATGGTCAGGTTTACCACAAGTAGACGTCACCCAAAAAAAGCCAGCTTTCAGCGCCACACCGTTGTCAGTACCTACTTCAATTTTTAGTCGATACTTTTTGCCTAGATACAAATGGCTTTCACCACTCACGTATTTGCGAGAAGGGGTTCTTGGGTCAAACTGGTCAAAGTAGCGAATTTGACGTTTGATCCACCGAGCACGTTTTTTAACCTTGGCTTCAATCGCGTCGCGACCGGTGCCTTCAGGGGCTTTAACAAAAACAGATTGATCAGGGTGAACCGATATTTCCAGCGACTTGCGTTTAGAAAAAGTCAGCTGGAAGGGGATTTCTCCCCCTCCATACACAACGACTAGCTTTTCAGCGCTTGCCGGAAGCGTCTCGGCTTGCTTGATGATTGACAACATCAATAGTGCCTCCGGTGTTTCGCAACCTGCATCGTTTTCTCAATGATTTCGTCCATTTGCTCTAAACTCAGCGTCACACCGTACTGTTCTTTGACTTCATCATAAAGAAAATCGTCAATATCATTCATCGCCGTTTTTTGAACGTCGGCATCGTCCCAAAAATCGACCTTCCAATGAGCATCAATGATTTTTTGTATCGCCAATGATGTTTGTGCGGCAATCGCATCTAGCTGAACATCGTCTAACTCGTTGAGTGTTGCCACTTGCTGGAACTGCGGTTTAATCAAGCCAAAGTAGGCACACGCTTCGTCGTTTTCACGAATGCAATCAGGCATATCATCATGCTGTTTAGTGGCAACCTTGTTACGAATATCAATCACTCGGTTGAGATATTCTAAGTCTGATATGCGCTTAGCTTTAAAGTCATCAATAGCGGCTTGGATCAACTTAGAAAATTTCTCATAAAACGCAGGATCTTCGTCCATATTCTCCGAAATACTACGCTTTGTGGCATGGGCGATGGTGTCCGCTTTTGACGCCGTGGTTTTGGTTTGATAAACCCCTTGCTCTTCTTTCACGGCGGTAAACATTTTTTCATCAAACATATTCACCGGCTCGTTAAGCTGAGTCACCTCATTGGCCTGAATATGTGTATCCAGCAGTTTTTTAATTTTCGGCTCGTAGTCGCGATAATCAATGGCCTCGGCGTAACGCAACTTAACCGCCGCCTTTAAGTTCTGAAAACGTTTTAAATCGTTTTTATAGGTTTGTAGCTTCTTCTCATCAGAGTTCATAATGAACTGCTCAGACGATAAAGCGATTGCCAGAGATTTACTGTACACCGATAAGCATTCATAAAACTCTTCACGCAATTCGTCATCCGCCAGTAACACCTCATAGGCTTCTTCGTCTTTTGAGTTTTTAACGGCTTTAAACAGATCCCATAAATCAGAGTAGCGTTGTGGCAGTTTAAACACTTCTTCGTTGATTGACGTCAACGTGCCCGCTAAGTCATCTTCGTCAAACCCTTCAAAGGCTTCATACATGGTTAGGGCTTTATCCAGCTCGCCCAATACACTGGCATAGTCGATGATATAGCCAAACTCTTTGCCTTCGTACAGGCGGTTAACCCGAGCAATAGCCTGTAGTAGCGTGTGCTCTCGCAGGGTTCGACATAGGTACAGCACGGTGTTGCGCGGTGCATCAAAACCGGTTAATAGCTTATCCACCACAATGAGTATTTCAGGGTCATCACCGTATTTAAACTGGTTGATGATTTGTTTGGTGTACTCTTCTTCAGAGCCAAAGCGCTTCATCATTTTGTCCCAGAATTTACCTACTTCGTCGGTTGGTCCTTCGTCCACTTCATCGTGGCCTTCACGGGTATCGGGGCCAGAAATCACTACCTCTGTGGTGACGGTGCCAATTTCATGCAGAAATTGCTGGTACTTTAATGCAGCCTGTTTGCCTGGGGCGACCAGCTGAGCCTTTAAGCCGGTGCCTTGCCAGTTAGCACGAAAATGCTCGCTGATATCAAAGGCGCGCATATATATCACTTGATCAGCTTTGTTTAGCATTTCAGCGCGGGCGTATTTCTTTTTCAGGTCGGCCTTTTGCTCTTTGCTTAAATCAGCGGTGTGGCGCTCAAACCATAGGTCGATAGCCGACTGATTCTGTTCCATCTCAACATGTCGGCCTTCGTACAGTAGTGGCAATACGGCTTCGTCGGCAACCGCTTGTTTAATGGTGTAGTGCGGCTCAATCAGGCCACCAAATTTGGCAAAGTTATTCTTTTCTTTTTTCAGCAGCGGTGTACCGGTAAAGCCAAGAAAGCACGCATTCGGCAACATTTGGCGCATTCTGGCCGCCAACGAACCAAAGTTGGTACGGTGGCTTTCATCGACCAGTACAAATATATCGTGCGACTCATCGACAAACTTCTCAGCAATCCAGCCTTTATCAAATCTGTGAATCAGCGTGGTGATCAACCCCACTTTGTTCTTTAGGTGTTTTACCAAGTTTCGGCCAGAAGTTGCAGATTCACGGCTTAAACCGCAGGCTGTAAAGGTGTTAGCAAGCTGCTTATCGAGATCAATCCTATCGGTAACTAAAATAATCCTTGGATTGATCAATTGTGAATCAAGCGCCATGGTGCGGGTGAGCATCACCATGGTGAGCGATTTACCCGAGCCTTGGGTATGCCAAATAACACCACCTTGGCGCTTATCTTTAGCGCTTTTTCTTTTGATGCGGGCGATGGTCGCTTTAATCACAAAATATTGTTGATAGCGCGCCACTTTCTTAATGCCACCATCAAACAGGGTAAAGCGATACACCAAATCTAATAAACGCTCCGGGCGGCACAGGCTGTGAATGGCATTGTCTTGCTCTGTCACCAAGCGTTTGCCTTCAGCCTCTAGCGCATCAAAAAACGGCCGTGCGGCGGCAAATTTGCCACTAAATAACAGCGTTTTAGTGTCTTCGTCTAAGGTGGTATTCACGCCTTTATCGACATCGGCAGGCTTATCTTCCTGCTCCTTCCACACGCCCCAGAACTTCTTAGGCGTACCTGCTGTGGCATATTGGGCGGCGTTTTTATTCACCGCCAATACTTGCTGCACATAGGTAAACAGGCGCGGAATATAGTCATCGCCCTGGTTGCGAATATTTTGCGATATGGCTTGTTCTACATCCACTTTTGGTGATTTGCATTCAATCACACTAAACGGAATACCATTGACGAACAACACAATATCCGGGCGTATAGTTTCCGTGCTGCGCGCCCGCTCGACAGAGAACTCCGCTACTACATGAAAGCTGTTATTGCTTGGGTTTTTCCAATCAATGTAATTGAGGGTAAAACTTTTTGAGTCCCCCTCAATGGTTTGCTCCATGGCTGAGCCTAAGGTGATTAAATCGTAAATCGACTCATTGGTTTTTTGCAGGCCATCAAACTTGATATTTTTCAGCTTTTGGATCGCGGTTTGGATGTTCTCCTCGCTAAACAGATACTCGCCACCTTTATAGTTAATGCGGTTGATCTTTTTTAGCTGCTGGCGAAGTATCCCTTCCAAAATTACATTGGCACTGCGCCCACCCCGTTCAGCCAATGCTTGCTCTGGAGTAAGGTATTCGTAACCCAAATTAATTAGCTGTTGCAGGGCAGGAATTTGCGACAAGTACTTTTCGTTAAACTCAAAGCCCGAAGGCTCCGAATTGACATCGTAGTTTACCGGAGGTGTGCTCATGCGATAGCCTCCCGAAGTTCTCCCTCAGCGACAGACTGGGTACTGCTAACTTGCCAAGCACCCGTGAGCAGTTTTTGCATCAGGCCGCGTTTTTGGATGCGGTATTTTTCAGCTAATAGCTTTAATCCATCTATCTCTTTCTCCGCCAGAGATAATATATTTGCTATATCGTTTTGTTCCTCTAAATTTGGCAAGCCTATCAGTGAGTTCGAAAGCCACTCCATGTCGAGATTTCTTCTTACAATACTGGCACCCTGTATTGAAGAGTCCAAAAGTATTTTTGTCATGTAATGGCTTCTAATGAAGAACCTTAAGTAGTCTCTATTGTAAGGTCCTTCATTTAATTTAAACGTTTTGTATGCGGGGGAAACTATTCCTGTGTCCCTTATAGTTTGAAAGTCGATAGCTCCCATCCAGAAATTAAGCCCACTCATAACCAGCGTATATTTATCGACAATTAAATATTTACTCTTATCTTTGCTTGCAACCTCTTTGTTAAAGTATTCGCTCTGGCTGACAATACCGTCTTTTGTGACTGATAGAACTTCGTAGTCAGCACATGATGTGTTTACTTTCTTAAACAATGAGAAAATAGAGCCAAATGCCGTTGGAATGCTTTTTCCTGTGAACCCAAACGATTTCTTTCTCTTTGATAGTAAGTTTGTGCACAACCACTCAAACTGCTTTTCCTTAGCCGCAATTAACGCCTCCGTTTTTTCGATGGCGTTGTCCCATTCAGACAAAATCCTAGAAATCTTCCTCTGCTCATCTATTAGTGGTAGCGGCACAAGCTCTTTTTTAAGATTTTTACCACTAATTACAGGAACAGCTCCGCTGTTACAAAATCGACCAAGATCTTGAAACTCAAACCAGTAATAGAGGTACTCAAAATAGCACTTCTCCTCATCGGTAACAGTTATCACTATGACGTTGTCGTCTGTTACACAATCTTCGGTGAGGAGGAGTTTATTATTTAATTTTAAGGCAGCTCCTACCCTAGGAAAAACAATACTGTTTGCGGGAAATGGAGTAGCCTTAATTTTTTCTAGAACATCATCATCTACATAGTTTTTAGTTCTATAGACATACTTTTTGTTACCCAAAGAGTTTAAGTCTGCAACTTTCACATACATCCATTTACCTTCAGCATTACCTTGGTAGGAGCGGCTAAATGTATATCCCTGCTTGATTGTCACTAAAGAACCGAGAGGAGACTCTGAGACTGGAGCTTTACTCATTGATCACCCTCCAACTTTTTCTGCGCACGCGCCAACTGGGGAATGCCTTTTTCGGGCGTTGGCAAATCCTCTGGCATGGTGCCCCCCAGTTCTTCAATGGTGGCACGCACTTTGGCACCCACTTCAAAATGGGTTTGGTTGGCATGGGCTTTATTACTGACTTGATCGCGCTTTAGCTTCTCTTCTGTTTGCGTGGCACGGAACAGGTTGGCGGCCAGTTCGGTACTACCCATATGGTCGAGGATTTTCTGGCTCTTTTTTAAGCCTTTGTGTTGGTGAATGGCTTTGTTGTCTAACCCGCCATACAAGCCTTTATAGCCATGGTTTTGGAAAATGGCGTAGTCCAAGCCAGACTCAACCCCCGCACCACGGGCCGCCGCAGCCAGTTGCTTGTTGTGGTCGGCTAATTCATTGCGCAGCATTAAGCGTTTTTGGTCTTCATTTAGTTGCTGAAAACCAGTGTCATCCTGTAGCTCTTGGCGACGAGTCTGAATGGCAAAATAGGTCTGGCCATTGGCGATTATAGGCTTACGGACATCGCCGTTTTGCACAATGAGGTAACAGGCATAGCGTGACAAGGCAAACGAGTCCATTTTGCGCTGGGCACCTGAGCCAATTTCGACCATCTCGTGGATCTCCACGAAATGGTCGGCCACCGCTTGGCCGCTGTTTTCACAGGCTTTTTTGGCTTTCTCGATAACCGGCAAAAAGTTACGGAACTCGGCATAGTCCAATACCTTCGCCAACTGGCGTGCCAGCCAAACTTCGCCGCCTTGTTCATTAATCACGCGAATGCTTTCAAAGCTGGTGTGTTCTGGTTGGGTAAGCTGCTTGTCACTCATCGCATACCTCCTACCATTTTCGTGACGTCACGTAATTGGTTAGCTGTGTCGTACTCAGGCTCAGATACCATTTTGTTGGCGTCAACAAATTGGTTGTTGTTTGTCATACTCACTCAGCCACCTCCGTTGTGTTGCTTTGCGCCTCGTTAGGCACGATATCCTTTAACAGCGCTGCCATTTTGCTGCGAACGTCGGCGAGTTCGGTTTCAAGGGTGGTAATTTCCGCCTGTACCGCCACAATATCTACTTCAATTTCTTCTTCGAAGGTATCGACGTAGCGCGGGATATTCAGGTTAAAGTCGTTCTCTTTGATCTCGTCAAAGGTGGCTAAATGGGCGTATTTTTCTACCTCTTCACGGGCTGTTACCGCCGCAACAATTTTGTCTAAGTGCTCATCCAGTAGGATGTTTTGGTTTTTACCAGGTTGGTAATGGTCTTTACCGCTGGCATCGACAAACAGCACGTCTTTGCGGTTTTCATTGGCACCGCCTTTTTCACGCGAGCGGTCAAATATCAGAATTGCCACAGGAATGCCGGTGCTTGGGAATAAGTTACCAGGTAAACCAATCACGGCATCCAGTAGGTTTTCTTCAATCAGTTGTTGGCGAATACGGCCTTCTGCCGCGCCTCTAAACAGCACGCCATGAGGCACCACTACGGCAATGCGGCCTTCTTTTTCAACGGCGGCTTCAACCATGTGGCTGATAAAGGCAAAGTCGGCTTTTGACTTAGGTGGTAGCCCACGCCAGTAGCGGTTGTATCTGTCTGCTTCAACGTCTTCTGACCCCCATTTGTCGAGTGAAAACGGTGGGTTGGCAACCACGTTATCAAACTTCATCAGTCGGTCGTTTTCGACCAAGGCTGGTGAGGTAAGGGTGTTACACCATTCAATGCGAGCAGAGTCTGAACCGTGCAAGAACATATTCATACGTGCAAGCGCCCAAGTGCTGCCGTTGACTTCCATGCCATAGAGTGAGTAATTGCGATCGCCCACTTGACGTGCGGCTTCAATCAATAGCCCGGCTGAGCCACAGGCAGGGTCACAAATACGCGCCCCTGACTTTGGCGCAGACAGTCGCGCGACCAGCTCAGAGACTTTATGGGGAGTGTAGAATTCACCTGCTTTTTTACCTGCATCGGAGCCAAAGCGCTCAATAAGGTAGATGTAGGTGTTACCAATCACATCTTCAGACACGCGCGACGGGCTCATGTCGAGAGCGGGCTTGTTGAAATCGTCCAGCAAGGTTTTTAGGCGGCGGTTACGGTCTTTGGTTTTACCCAAGTTGGCTTCGCTGTTGAAATCGATATTACGGAACACGCCTTCTAACTTGGCTTTGTTCGCGGTTTCAATATGCTCTAAAACAATGTTGATCAGCTCGCCAATGTTTGGTTCGTTTTTACGCTCTAACAATGAATAGTAGTTGGCCAAAAAGGTGTCGGTAACGACGGTTTTCTTCTCTTTGGTCGCTGGGTCTACAACTTCTTCTGTAAGTTCTACCATTGGCAGTACAAAGCGCTCGCGCTCAAGCTTACGTATGATACGGACGTCGTCGTCACCGTACTGTTTTTTATATTCTTCGTAGTGGTCATTCCATACATCGGAGATGTATTTTACGAACAGCATTACTAGGATGTAGTCTTTGTATTGCGCCGGGTCTACCGCGCCACGGAAAGTATCGCATGCAGCCCATGCTGCATTGTTGATGTCTTTTTGTTGAATTTTATCGCTCATGCTTTTGTTCATGCTGTTATTCATAAACGGCCCTCAAATTTGGTCAGTGTTTATAAAGCGGGGCCGGCTTTATACCGATAGCGCCCCGCTAGCTGTAAGTTAAAAGGTTAGGAATCGAGTACGGCTGATTGAGTCCATGTAATCGACCGCCCAAATGGAGGGTAAATCGATGTATTGTCTTTTACGGTGTACCGTGCAATGACTTCACCTTGCTCGTTTAGCTCTTCACATTCATAGGCATCAGTGTCTTGGCCTTTTCGTTGCGACCACTGACTACTTACGATGTTGAGGGTATGCGATTCAGGTAACCCTATTTTCTTTTTGTATTCATCACTCATAAGGGCAACTATCCTTTAATATCTTTCGGGTCATTGCCGTGGCTATCCTTGCGTTGTATCTGGCCGTCTTTGCCATGTACAACTAGCTCAGAGCCTTCGCGCTTGCTTTGTTCGCGTGCTGCAGCTTCGGCCTCTCGTTTGGTGCTGTGTACGCTTGAAGCACGTTCTGCACCGCCTTTTTTGTTCGCCCATCCATCAGGATGTGGTACGACATGTCGGGTGTTGCCCTTGCTTGATGATGTATTCTTTGCCATAATTTCGGCTCCTGTTTTTTGAAATGAAACGTGGATTAAAGTTTTGCTAAAAGTGCTGTCACACTTTCGGCTCGTCTAAACCCAGTAACTGTCATTACTGGGTATTCACTGCTAAATTCATTAATACTGCGTCAGTTAACACCTCCTTTTTCTTTGCCAATGCGTTCATTAGCTTCTGCTCGTTGATGGATAATTGGTAAATCTCAATGATCTTTTTTTGCACATTGAGACTAGGGACTACTATCTCCAGATCCTCAAGTGCAGGTTTGCCAATCATTCTTACTGCTGTTCCTGTTGCCTTACTTTGTAATACTGCTTGTGAAGTCGGTTGATTAATAAACCAACATAGATACGCTGGCATAACCAAGTTACTTTCAACCCGAATTCGCAACAGTGGCGCAGCGATAACAGCATCGCTCAATTCTTGGTCAATCAATGCTACCGTATTGGTTTGACCTCTAGAGCGAAATGCTAAGTCGTTATGTTTAACTCTGTGATGATCCTTTAAGTCCTGCATAGCAATCTGCACTAGCTCTTGGGCATTTAGTCGGTTATCTTCAGTAAGGTCCTTCATCTGGATAACAGAGATATTTCCATTAGCGTCTGGCTCAAGCTTTGACCTAAAAGAGTGTCCCATCTGTACAGAGGCAATTTTTTTCAAATTAACTTTCATTGTTACCTCAAATGC
The DNA here is from genome assembly GCF_001506075.1 of Vibrio sp. MEBiC08052. GTDB lineage: Bacteria > Pseudomonadota > Gammaproteobacteria > Enterobacterales > Vibrionaceae > Vibrio. The sequence goes on from NZ_KQ947475.1 coordinate 72,028, forward strand.
GTTGTAATGGCGTTTCTGCAACTTGGTGAACAGTGTAAGCAGGCATCCAAAACCTGTCAACTATTTATTTTGAAAAAACGCCATTACTGTAAATGAAGTGGTTTGAGTGGCGCTTGTAAATGCTGGAATTGACCTATACGTGGATTTATCGAGAGGGGAAAGTGGTATATCGATCTATTTGGCGTTCTTTATATTAAAAATTGCGCTAACAACACCCCCCGCTACCCGTTAGATCACCGCCCTGTGAGGGCTGCTCTTATTTTGAAGGACGTTTCTGGGGTTTGGTTTCGTTTTTCAGACTTATGATTTGGGGTCGTAGGCTTCTACTCATTGGTATTGTAATGAGTTACGGTACCAACTTCGCTCTAAACCAAACATCATTCTCCGGCCCACAAAGGTGGTGTAGCAGCGCTAGGTTAATCTGGTGGTTGATCACATTGCCGTTTCGTTTTCGGTTATCTTTTCTTAAACCACTCAGTAATAAACCCGTATATGATTTGCCTATTTGCTCTGGCGCACTGGGCAGGCAAAGGGCGCGATTTTGCTGCTTGGGGTGCAAGGTAGAGCGGCTTCCTGTTTTAGATAAAGGCGTGATGCACCAAAAGATACAGGCGTTGGCAGGTGTGTTTGCTTGCAATACTCTGGTTTGAATCGTGCCATCCACATATGCCGGTAACAAATGTGCCAGTAACAGAGCCAACCCGCCTTACGCGTGGCCATCAACCTCAGGCAAAGGTAGCCAATACAGGTTTGGCCATTGCTCTGGGCTCTGCCATTTTTCTGCGATCACTTGTGCGCCAATGCTATTCAGCCATTGGTGAATCGGGCAGCCAGGGTGCGCTTGTTTAACGCGCGGTAACTGATAGGTCAGCCAGCGGGTTAAATGTTCGGCAGCATTATCGGACTGGCTCAATGCCAAGTAGAGAGTAAACGCGCCATGCCCAATCAGTAAGGCGACCAGCTGCTGTATCCATTCTCTATCCCAGTCGTTGCCACTTGCCCATAACACGTCACTTATCACCTTGTTGGTTCTTCATGCCGTCTATTTTCAGTTGTCGGATGCAGACTCGGTGGTGAATTAGATGAAAGAAATGGCCATCAAACTAACCAGTCAAATCGGATTTTTGTTATGGCCTATTCACGGCTAACTGTTTGAAATATATCGTCTAATACGGCTCTGTTTGGCGGCATTTAGCCCGTGCAAAAAAATCGAGACGCCAAACGATGGTTTGCATTCTGGGTTGGAAAAAACAAACGGTTTACCGGTTGGCAACGAGATTGGTAGTAGGTGCAAAAAATGACAAACCTTGCTTTGAACCAGTACTGGCAAGGCCTACCAGTTTTGGATTTCAATCGAGACGCCAAACAGTAAATGGGCTAATTTCCCTGTTTGGCGTTTCGATCCAAAAGCCAAACGGATAGTGGTTTTGGCGTATGGGGGTAAAGGCGTGGGGAAGTGTGTGTCGGACATGCAAATAATTGCCCTGTGAAACCAATCGACAAAAACGCCAATTTGGTTTATATTTTTAAAATTATTTTATATTTTATAAACCAGAGGTCAGTATGATTGGAGAGCGCATAAAACGAGCCCGTGCTGCCGCTGGCCTGTCGATGCAGGCCTTGGGTGAGCAGGTTGGTATTAGTGCCAACATGGTTAAAAAATACGAGCACGACCAGAGTATGCCTTCGTCGGGGGTTTTACTTAAATTGGCGACGGCTTTGTCGGTTCGTACTGAATACTTCTTTCGCCCAGCACAGGTGACTTTGGGTGAGGTGGAGTATCGTAAGAAAGCCTCAGCTTCAGCTAAGTTGCTAAAGAAGATTGAGTCCGATGTGGTTGACCAAGCTGAGCGCTGGTTAGCACTTAAAAATGTGTGGCCAAACTTCCCGATAGCGAGTTTTAACTACCACCCCGACGTTCCTGTTGTAAGCACTTTGGACGCGGTAGAACAGCTTGCCGCTAAAGTCCGTACTGATTGGCAGTTGGGTATGAATCCATTACCAGACTTAATCGACTTGCTTGAGTCTAAAGGTATTCTGGTGATTGTCAGTAACGTACCCCAAGCCGATAAATTTGATGGGTTACAAGCCAAAATATCAGGACAGCCAATTGTTGTCGTGTCTTCTCATTGGCCTGGTTGCCGCCAGCGGTTCACATTGGCGCATGAACTTGGCCACCTTGTTTTACATGGCTTACTAGATGAATCCATTGACGAAGAGATGGCCTGCAACCGCTTTGCTTCTGCGTTTTTACTGCCCGAAGTAGGGCTTTTTCAGCATCTAGGAGAGCGACGTTCAAACATAGATCCCAAAGAGCTGTATTTTCTGAAACATGAATATGGCCTAAGCATGGCAGCTTGTTTGTATCGTAGTGCCGACCTTGGTGTGATCACCGAAGAGAAAAAACGCCAAATATTTATACAGTTCTCAAAAAACGGTTGGCGAAAGCAAGAACCTGGGAATCCTTATCCACAAGAACAGACATTATTGTTTGATCAGTTGGTTTATCGTGCATTGGCAGAGGGAATTGTTAGTGAATCGAAAGCCGCTGAACTGTTACAGATGTCAGTGATGGCATTGCATAAGCAGCGTCAAATGTTGGCTGAGGCGGTGTAAATGTATTTGTTGATCAGTGATGCCAATATTCTCATTGATCTCGAAGAAGGCCAATTATTAGAAGTCTTTTTCAATTTGCCGTACCAGTTCAAAGTTCCAGATGTGTTATTCCACGAGGAGCTAAGCGATCAACATGGCTATTTAATCGAGTTAGGCTTGTTGTTGGGTGAGTTAAGTCCTGAGTCTATGATGTACTCATTTGAACTGAGGCAAAAGTATGCTGGCCCTAGCATGAACGATTGCTTTGCGCTTGCGCTGGCGAAACAAGAACAGTGTCCACTGCTAACTGGGGATATGGCGCTTAGAAAAGCAGCTGAAAAAGAAGCGATATTGGTTCAAGGTACGCTATGGGTTGTCGAGCAGCTCGTTACCCATGGTGTATTGTCAGTTGAAGAAGCCCAAGCTGCCTATGATAAAATGGCAAAAGCAGGTCGTCGCTTACCTTGGGCGCTTGCAAAACAGCGTTTATCTCAATTATAAACTTTGCTCAGTCCCCGTTGCCCCATTCCTTGGGGCGGCTCAAATTCCTCTTATTCACCTCCTAAAGCTTGCTATATCAAGTGCTGCCCCATTGTCCCAACTGCCCACGGTAAGTGAGCAAATGGTGGGCTTGTTAGTTTCGCCTGATTGGCTTTTTCGGCATACGGCAGCGTTTGCCATCGAAGAAGGCCAATACTCTGAACCAATAGAGTGATTTTTCATAACCTAGGCTGTACGTTGGTCGTGCAGGCGGGATGAGTCCCAGTTTGCGTCCTAGGCTGACAATCACGTAGAACATAAGCTTTAGTGCCAGCCAAGGGGCGAGTACCACGAATGTCATCAGGCAATACCGGGTAAGCGCGTAGCCTACGCCATGAGGTTGTTCGAGTAAGGCAATGCCAATACACCAGCCAAGGCCTGCCAGCATGGCTATTGGAAAGGTAATGGGGGGCGTCGCATCATAAATTGCATGTCAGCACCCTCCTGTTTTGTGTTGTGAAGAGGGCTCAAAGTTCACCTGTGGTTCGACCACATCAGCCACGGTCTGATGAGCAATACGACGCTCTTCAAAGTAATCGTGTCGGTCGTAGATGCCCTCAACGCCTTTTAGCTTATGGTTAAGACAGCGTTCGGCCACGTTGCCTGCAATGCCCAATGAGGCGGCAAGGCTGCGAAAGGTGCGGCGTAAATCGTGTACGGTGAAGTGTTCGAGTTTACCCATTTTATTGGGTGGCTGTTTTTTGCGCCCAGGCTCGCGACCAAATAGCTTACAAATGGCGCGGTTCAGTGTATCTGGCCCCATATGAGGACGATGGCTTGTTCGTCTGGCTGGGAAAACATAGGGCGAGCCACAAGCACGGATTTGCAGTTCGTTGAACCAAGTAATGGCTTGGCGCGGTAAGGGAATGCTAATTGGTACGCCGGTTTTGCTGCGTTCTTTGGGCAGATCCCACACGCCTGTGGTTAAATCCATTTCACGCCACATGGCTTCACACAGTTCGCTTTTGCGCACGCCCAATACAAAAAACAGACAGCAAGCTAGGTAGTTGTCGCGGCCAAAGCTGTTGATATGAGTATGAAACACGCTAAAGGCGTAGTGAATTTCCTCTTTGCTGAGCATCCTGTCTTTACTGGACTCCACGCCTCCGGCATCGTCCACGGTAAATGCGGCAGCAGGGTTGTTCAGGGTTAAATCGAGCTTAATCGCATGTCGAAACAGCTGCTTCATGTACATCAAGGTGTCGTTAGCAATGGTAGGGCGGTTACTTTCTCGGATGCGTTCTAATACTTCGCGCACGTCGTGTGCGGTCACTTCGGCAATACATTTAATGCCAATAACTGGGCTTATCTCTTTGGTGTAAACCCGATACGGAATCTTTGGGTGCTTGAGTCGTCGGCTCAGGTCGGTTCGATACCAGTCATGGAACAGTTGATCGACGGTTTCAATGTCAGATAACTCGATTTTCTGTTTCTCCAGAAGAGGATCTATGCCGCCTCATACTTCTTTTCGAAAATATGCGGCGGCACTTTTTCTGGAATAGGTGGCGGCGTCCGCCAGCAACATTAAAGGAAATTGCCTCAAGGTTGCTTCTCGCCTTCTTTTGGCTGTGTGGTGTAGCGGATCATCCAATAAGGCGAGCCCTGTTTGCGGACGCAAAAGTATAGCCCTTCACCGTCTGAATATTTTTTTGGGTCGGCTTTGCTGTATGCAATAACCTGTTTTGCTGTGAGTTTTCCCATGTTTACTCCATAGTTGCTGAAATAATGGAGGGGGCAATAATGGCTGCCCACCACCGATTTGATTATTGAATCAGCAGCTAACCTGTTGTGGTGACGAGTTAAATGCGAAAATTGGGCAACTTACGGCTCACCAATTTGCTCACCGCAAAACGCTTATTGAGCCAAAATGAGGGGGCTGCCCACCATTCTGCTCATCACTAAACAGGTAGTTGGTAACGGACATCTGTAAACCGATTTGGGCGGGAAAAATAAAAAAGCCCTGTATTTTCAATGCTCTTCACAAGGTAATACAGGGCTTCTAAGACATTCTTGGACGGGTAGCTTTCTACCCAAGAACCTATTCGATGTTTGGATCTGCTTGTTGGGTGTGGTTTTCATCCTCAGTTGTGGTGGTGCTTGTAGGTTGGTTGTCTGTACTGATTTGTAATTGTGTCATCGTTTGTATCATCACTTGGTCTTAGCCTAGCTGTGGGCAAAACCTTATGATTACTTAGGATCGGCAAGCTGCCATCAGGCTAAACCTTAACCTGAGTTAACCTAAACATTATTGAACATTTGGCTGATGACCTTGACGTGACTTGACCCCAACATGAGTAAACCACCACGGCGACAACCGAGGATAACCCTGTTGGTTAACTTGGGTGTGGCAATAAGGAGCACGAACCGTGCTAAAGCGTTAACAGGCCGTCAGCTTAATACATCAGAGAGTGCTCAACTAAGCCGCCGTGCTATTGCCCTGAGAGTTTGGGAAGTCTGGCAATCATGGCCTTTCGCGCCTCCCGGTAATCTTTGTTGAGATGGGTTGCTTGAGCAATGTTTATGGCTCCGTATTTAGCCATCCATCGGCGTGGTGTCCATGAGTCCGCATTAACAATAGCCGTTGCCAGTAATTCCAGTTGATTCACTTGTAAGCCCTCCAGAACAATCCGAGCCCCACACCTACAGTCACTTAAGATTTATCAGGGGGTATAAGGCCATTGTAAGGTAAAAACCTTACCTTTACTTACCGTCCTAAGTAGCCACAACCTTATCATTACTTAGCATTTGCCAGATTTGCTAACCCTGAATTTCAGGCATAAAAGGATGCCTTTAAGGCTTAAGCCTTGATGTTTGATAGTCCTTGGTTTGTGCCGGGCGGTGGCCTTTGCCGCGAGCTTTGGCAAGATAGCTCAGCCGATAAATAGCGTCCTTTCTGGTGGTTTGGTTGTCGATGAAGTAATAAGGTTTTTTGATAACAGGCACATGACCGCCAATGTCAGCCCATGCCGCCCGGATAACTTTCAGCAGCTTGGCCGGGTAGCGCACCAGATTACCATCAAGCCAGATAGCACAATGGTAATGTTGAGCCTTAGCCTTTTCTTGTTCCCGTGCCCAGGCATAGCCTAGTTCGGTTTTACCGTACAGCTTGGTTATCTGATAGGTCAGTCGCTTGCGAAGCGCCGTTACTGAGGCGTTGTTATCGGTGAATTGTTTTTGATGTAGGTCAAAGCGTATAACCAGCACTCGCCTGTGCTTAGCCAGCGATATACCCAGCTGGTCAATTATCCGATGGAGCACTGGCGTATAAATCCCGCTTTTGCTGGCGTTGATTTCTAAAAGCTCGCCCTTGTGACGGAACGCGGATTTATCTGAAACATACTTTCGGTTTGTGGGCTTTTTGCTAGAACTATCCCTATCGGGATTATTAGTTCCCTTAGATAAAAGAAAATACCGCGTTTTTTTGCCGATTTCCGGATCGAGGTTTTCCAGTGCTGGCGATGGATTGCCGTGAGTTGTTGAAGTCAAAACCGCGAAGTCAAAACCGCTAAATTTTTTCTCGCTTTTTTTTGCCTCAAAATACCCGGTATCGGATGGCGACTTTCGCCGCCCTCCCGCACTTCTGCCTTTTGCGCTGGCATAGCATTTTGGCATTAGCGATCACCGGAGTCGGCCTTGAAAGGCTCCAGTAGTTTATTGGCCTGTTGCTCGGGTAATGGCTGAAGCCTGCGCTTAATCCGGCATCTGTTGGCTATGGCCAGCAGCTTTTGAGCATCGGCCAAGCTTGCCGGGGTGTAACGGGTGAAAGTTACCGTGCCGCCGTATTTGTGCTGATGTGGCTCAGGTTTGCGTTTAAAGATAACCCCTTGTTTGTTAGACAGGGTGCTAATGTCGCTGTGTAAGCAGGTGGTACCAAAAGCGGTTAGCGCCTCCAGTTCCACCAGCCCGTCAAGGCCTCGCCTTAAAAGCTCCAAAGAGCACATTTCGATTTTGTAGGGTGCCCGTTTAGGCTGTTGTGATAAACTGTCAGTGTCGGTTTTGGCGCTGCTCTGATTCGTTGGGGTGGCGTCTACATTTTTCATGGCTTCCCCCTTATACAGCTCTGGTTTCGGCAACTTCACTGATCCACGCCTGAAGCTCGCTCAAGCGCCACGCGACAGACCTTGTGCCAAGGCTTATCCGTTTAGGGAATCGACCATCCTTTTCCATCTCCCAGCGCCGTTGGCGTGATAGCCCGGTGATCTGGCGACACTCTTGCTCTCTGACTAAGCGATCAAGGTTTTGGACTGGTGACGTAGTGGTTTTTTTGAGTGGGGTAACGGTTGTCATTTGACTGCTCCTGTTCGTTATTGTCAGGGGCAGAATCTTCTTTTCCGTTTTCGCGTAGGAGCCTTTACGAAGTTTTCTTTTTGGCCTTGTATATCCAGCCCTCAACCGTGCGCTTGGCTGGCAGTTCGTCAGCGCCAAGGGATTTCATACGCTGGTAAGTTATTCTCACAATGACTGAGGTTTTCAGTTCTGGCCTTTCGCTGCTTACCGCTTCGGCAATCTCAAGAGCTTTCTGTTTAAGAGGGTTAGCCTTTTTGCCGCCATCCTGAGTCGCGTGGTAACGCTCAGTAAGCAAAGTAGCCCCGAGATGTAGACTTGGCTCAGAGTGTTCAACAGTGAAGTCGATACCATCACCAAAGCCAGCAAGATAGAAAGCATCCATCAAGCCAGATAGCTGCGCTTGTTGCTGCTCACTTAACCCGAGCTCTTTGAGCTGGCTTGATGCCTGTTCACAGAGCGCCTTTGCCCTTGCTGAACTCGCTATAGTTGCCGCTAAGTTTTGCGCCGTCTGCTCTTCGCTGGCCAGTTGATTCTGGTTCCTTTCAAGGAAAGCATCGGCAAAGCGGGTGAATTTAGTTTTGTTATCGTCCATCTTACTGATAAATCCTGTTGCTCTCTAAAGTGCGGATAACCTGCTTGATTGCCTCTCTAATCTTCCTGAGCTCGGCCAACCTGCCTAACCTGTGGCTTTCCAGCAGTTTGTTTATTTCGGCTCGCTCAAGGGCGTCTGCTTGGCCATTAAGTTCTTCAGCTTCGGCGCGTAAAGCTTCGGACTGTGTCATCGGTTCCGGTGGGTACTTGCTGTGAAGATCAGCAAGTAACAGCTCAGTATCATCTACTATCTTATTCAGTCCGGCCTTTAGTTGAGCATCCCGCTCCGGCTGTGATGATTCCCACGCTATTTCGCGTTCCACTAAGCGAAGTTGTTTGTCCCAAAATCCCTTACCTTGGGCGAACTCTTTTAATTTGCCACCAAAGCCAATAACCTGACCCTCAGTATTTACCCTTAGCTCATAAGGGCCTGAGTAAGCCAGATAACCTAACAGGCTGATATTACCTAGCAGTAAAATCGCAGCCGTTTTATAGTTCATGGTTAATAATCCCTGTTTGCTCTTGTTCCCTTGTAAAGCTTATCAAAATGTTTATTCGCTTCTTCGGCGTTGAGTCGCTGCCGCTCTTCCAGTAACCGGGTGTTATATTCCAGCAGCTTTTGAATAAATACATCGAAAAAGCCAAGTGGCAACAACAGGCAAATTAGCAGAGCGATGATCATCAACTCAGGAAGCCACTGAAAGCCGCTGAAGTAGCCAACGGTGACAGTGAAAGCGAGTATTACCTTGAGCCATTTAACGTAGCGACAGAGTTTTAACGCTTGCTGAATGTTGTCTTTATGGTGTTGTTCTTCATTAGGGTTCACGGGCTTTTCCTCACTTTATTCTTTTACTTAGTGGGATGATCTTGTTGTCACCATTAACTATTGGTGCCAGCTTTTCTGAGAGTTTGTTTAATGCTTCCCTGCGCTCGTCCAGATAATCATGGCGGTTGTAGATTCCTTCCACGCCTTTGAGCTTGTGGTTGAGGCAGCGTTCAGCAACATGACCCGGCGTTCCTACTGCCGCCAGTAAGCTCCGGCAGGTGCGGCGCAGATCGTGAATAGTAAAGTGCTCCACTCCGGCGTTGCCAAGGATGTTGTCATAGGGCTCTTTCTTGCTATCGGTCTTCTGCCCAAAGAGTTTCGCCAGCGCGTGATTAAGTGTGTCATCAGAGATATAGGCGCGGCGCTTGCTGGCTCTTCGTGAGGGAAACAGGTAATCGGAACCACAGGCGCGAATGTTTAACTCTTCAAACCAAGGGATTGTTGCCGGGGGCAGGGGGATAGTAATGGCCACGCCCGTTTTGTTCTCTTCCGGCATATTCCATAGCAGGCTTTCAAAGTCGAAGTCTTCCCACTTGGCTGCTATCAGCTCGCCTTTCCTGACACCCAGCGACAGGAGCAGTGCGCAGGCCAAATAATTTTCACGGGTAAAGATAGCGGGTTGCTCTCTGAATACCGTAAACACCTTGCCGATTTCATCAAGGGTTAATGCCCTGTCACGCCCCTCACTAACGCCACCAGCATCTGACTGAGTAAAAGCCTGTGCTGGGTTATAGGTGATAAGGTTGAGCTTTACCGCATGGCGAAAGAGCTGTTTGGCATACATCAGGGCTTGGTTAGCTGTGGAACTCCTGCCGCTATCCATTACGGCCTGAATAATCGAGCGAATATCGCGAGGGTTAACGTCTTTGATGGCAAGCTCGCCAATATGGGCTTTAAGCTCTTTGTGATAAATCCGCTTGGGGATCTCAGGGTGTTTGAGGCGTTTATCAATGTCGTTAGCGCACCAGTCGTTAAACAGGTCGTTGACGTTGCGGATAACTTCTTGCTGGTCACGTTTGCGCTTGGCTTTCGGGTCGATGCCTTGTTTCACTTGCGAGCGGATTTGCCCCGCCAGCTTCTTAGCATCGGCGATTGAGCAATAGGGGTAAGCCTATTTGGCTCCGCTTGCCGCCCAGCGTGTACTTAACCACCCATGAGGCTTTGCCTCTAGCAATGCGAAAGTAAAGCCCTGTATCAACAGTGAGCATTACGCTATCGCCCTGCCTTATCAGCGCATCAATCTGTTTATTGTTCATCGTGCCTCCATATTTGATGACACGAGTTTGCTTTTGTTGAGCTTGAAAAGGTTTGTGTCATCGCCTGTGTCACCACTTTAGCACGGACAATGGTAAACAATCCAGAACCAATAAATACAGAAAAGCCGCTATAGTAGCGGCTTGGTTAGGGTTTTTATTCAGTTTAAAACGCTTGAAAACCTCACTCTATATTCTGAATTTGCTCTCTCATCTGTTCAATCAAAACTTTCAGTTCGACGCCGGAGGCGGTGACTTCGGTATTGATTGATTTTGAGGCCAGCGTGTTCGATTCACGGTTGAACTCTTGCATCATGAAATCCAGGCGCCGGCCACAGGAGCCGCCTTTTTTGAGGATGTTTTTGGTCTCTTTGACGTGTGAATCGAGGCGGTCGAGTTCTTCGGCAACGTCGGATTTCTGAGCCATGAGCACCAGTTCCTGCTCGATGCGGCCGGGGTCGAGTTCGACGTTGGCTTCTTCAAACTTATTCAACAGGCGCTCGCGTTGCCATTCGATAACTTCAGGCATGTGGGCCCGGACTTTGTTGACTTCTTGCGTGATGGCATCCAGACGCTGTTCGATCAGCGCTTTCATATTTTCGCCTTCGCGGCCGCGGGATTCGATGAACTCTGTTAAAGCGCCGTCAAACTCATCGAGCAGAGATGTGTTGATCGTGTCCATATCGTGTTCAGGTGTTTCCATGACGCCCGGCCATTGCATCACCTGAAATGGATTGATGCGGCTCAGCTCTCCGGTCATATGCATGACTTGATTGGCAGCGTCGATCACCTGTTTGGCGAGTGCTTCGTTAATCGTCAGTTCGTTTGCTGCTGAAGGATTGGCTTCAAAGCGGAGATGACATTCGACTTTGCCCCGGGCCAGACGCTTGCGAAAGCGCTCACGCAGAATCGGTTCCAGACTACGGAATTGCTCAGGGAGTCGGAAATAGGTTTCGAGATAGCGTTGATTGACGGAGCGAATTTCCCATACGGCTGTACCCCAGTCAGCTTTTGCCTCTTTGCGTGCGTATGCGGTCATACTATAAATCATCAAATTTTCCTTAAGTCTTGAAGATTTGGACTTGCTATTGGTTTCATCTTAACACAATTCTAGGGTGTAAGACGTGCGTTGATAGTGAATCCGGCGGATTGTTTGGTTGTCATTTCGGTCGATGTCGTTTGCGTTGTGCAGTGTGTTCTTGATGGTGGTTTGCTGATCGGATTTCCGCTATAATCTGCGGCCAATTTCATCACTCATCCAAGACAACAACAGGTAGATACCTTATGCGTCCAAACAACCGTGCTGCGGATCAAGTTCGTCCGATTCAAATTACTCGCCATTATACCGCTTATGCCGAAGGCTCTGTGTTGGTTGAGTTCGGCAATACCAAAGTGTTGTGTAATGCCAGTGTGGAGGAGAATGTGCCACGTTGGTTGAAAGGTCAGGGCAAAGGGTGGGTGACCGCTGAATACGGCATGTTACCGCGAGCAACTCATTCGCGAACTCGTCGGGAAGCTGCCAATGGGAAGCAAGGTGGTCGCACTATGGAAATTCAGCGATTGATTGCCCGTAGTCTGCGTGCTGTGGTTGATCTGGAAGCGATGGGTGAAATCATGATTACCGTGGATTGTGATGTGATTCAGGCCGATGGTGGTACCCGGACGGCTTCTATTACCGGTGCCAGTGTGGCGATGGCGGATGCATTTGAGTCTTTGGTTGCATCCGGCAAACTGAAGAAGAACCCGATGAAGGGGCACGTGGCCGCTGTCTCTGTCGGGATCCTCGGTGATGATGTGTTGTGTGATTTGGAATATGTCGAAGACTCGGCAGCTGACACCGACATGAATGTGGTGATGACCGAAGCCGGCAAAATGATTGAGATTCAGGGGACGGCGGAAGGCGAACCGTTTAGCCATGAACAATTACTGGATCTGCTGGCCGTCGCGAAAAAAGGTATTATGGATATTGTTGTTGTACAGAAAGCAGCCTTAGCAGATTGATCGTAGAGAATAGCTCCTTGTCGGAGCTATTTTTTTAGTAGTTGTGTTATATCGACAGTAATAAGAAAAAGAGTCACGGAAAAAGAGAGAAAGTCATGAAAGCGTATCAGCGTGAATTTATTGAATTTGCCCTTGAAAAAGAAGTTCTGAAATTTGGTGAGTTTACTTTGAAGTCCGGTCGGAAAAGCCCTTATTTTTTCAATGCCGGTCTGTTTAATACCGGGCGGGATTTAGCGCGTCTGGGGCGTTTTTATGCAGCGGCATTGGTTGATTCTGGCATTGATTACGATGTGTTGTTTGGCCCGGCCTATAAAGGGATTCCGATTGCAACCACAACCGCGGTGGCGTTGGCGGATCATCATGATGTCGATACGCCTTACTGTTTTAACCGTAAAGAAGCCAAAGATCATGGTGAGGGCGGCCATCTGGTCGGCAGTGCTCTTGAAGGCAAAATTATGCTGGTGGATGATGTGATTACCGCGGGCACTGCGATTCGTGAGTCGATGGCAATTATTCAAGCCAACGGTGCGGCACTGGCTGGTGTTTTGGTCGCCATTGATCGTCAGGAAAAAGGGACCGGAGAATTGTCCGCGATTCAGGAAGTGGAAAGAGACTTTGGTTGCGCGGTGATTTCGATTGTCGGTCTGACCGACTTAATTATTTACCTTGAAGAACAAGGGAATAGTGACGAACATCTGGCTGCGGTCAAAGCGTATCGTGACCAGTACGGTGTGGTTTAAATCCGTCGCGGATGAACAACGATTGATTACAAAAAGACTCAGCCGGTGGCTGAGTCTTTTTGTATCGTTTTTAAACCACCGCCGTTGGCGATTGTGATGATTGGTTATTGATAGATCTTTTTGCCGTCACGCTGCGTTTGGAGCAAAAATAAGTTCCACATATATTGTTCCGGATGTGGCGTGACCAAATCTTCAATCGCTTGATTCATTGCCCGGGCATCCTGCATTTCATCACCGGTCGGGAAGTTCTCAATTGCCGGCAAAATGTACACTTCATATTTTGACGTTTTATCATTGTATGCCGGTAGCACTGGCACTACTTTCGCTTTGGATAAACGAGCCATTTTGCCAAAGCCTTTCAGCGTGGCTTTTTCGGTGGCGAAGAACGGCACAAACACAGAATTCTGAGGGCCATGATCTTCGTCGGGAAGCCAGTAACCGATATAACCATCTTTGATGGAACGGACAAATGGCTTCACGCCAGCATCTCGTGCAAATATACGGCCGCCATACTGCATACGTTGAACATGCATCAGCCAGTCACCAATCGGGTTACGCTGTGGTTTCATGATCGTGGTGACTTTATAACCACGGGCTGCCAGCATTACCGCTGGGTAATCTACTGCCCATGCATGGGGGGCGAGAATGATGACTTTCTCTCCGGCATCGAGTAACGGTAGCAGATTTTCCTCACCAATCAGTTCCCCCCGCTGTTGATTATGCCGGGTCGAGCGCACTAAAAACTCAGAGTAACCCAGCATGTATTGTGCGGCTTTGACAAAGGTTTCGTGCAGAATTTGCTCGCGTTCTGCTTCGCTCTTTTCCGGGAAACAGTACGCGAGGTTGATGCGGGCCCGCCGAACGACACGGCCATTTTTATTGACGATCGGCTTGGCTATTTTACGGGCAAGGCCATCCCGCCATTTGGGGGGGATGAAAGCGAATAGCGCAGCAAATAAGATGCCCAGCCAAGTCCCCCAGTGGCGAGGATGTAAAAAGGACCACTGAAAAGTCGGATTGTACAGGTAATCGTCAATGCTGTTTTGACGCGGATTGTCTGGCGTTGAACTCATGAATGCATGATCCTGATGTTTACTGATATCGAGTGTGACTGGTTCCGTCAGGCAAAGATTTAAATCGTTTGTGGAGCCACATCCATTGTTCCGGTGCGCGCATAATAACCATTTCAAGATATTGATTGAGGTACGCTGCCGCAGCTGTCATATCCTTTTGCGGATATTGTTCTTCAATTGAAATATCGGCCATGATTTCATAGGTCCCCTGAGCGGTCCGGAATCCGGATACGGGAACAATGGCACACTTACTGGGGTAGGCAATCAGGCTGGTTCCGGTTGTGGTACACGCCTCATTAACGCCAAAAAAAGGCACAAAGACGGATTTATTATGACCATAGTCTTGATCCGGCAGATAAAATAGCCGTTCACCTTTGCGTAATACGCGAATCATCTGCTTCAGATCGCGGCGGTAGACCAGTTTGTTGCCATTCCTAGTTCGGCCACGGTACTGGATAAACTCATAAGCTGGGTTGCTATGCGGGCGGTAAACGCCATAGCCGGGTAAACCGAGCACCGCGAAGCCCCGGGCACAGATTTCCAGATTCAGGGCATGAACTGCACACAACAGCACCCCCTTATTGTTTTCTGCATGTTTGCGCAAGGCGCTGATGTCTTTTTCGACCAGAATGCGGCGAAAGCGCCAGGTCGGCCAGAACCAAGTTATACCGGATTCAACTAAAGCCGCACCGGTATTTTTGAAGTTTTCAACCACCATCGCATCGATATCATCGGGTGACATCTCCGGAAAGGCGAGACGCAGATTTGTTCTGGCAATATGCACGCGTTTTTGGCCGAACTTCATGCCTAACTTTCCGAGCGAGCGTCCGATAGAAAGCGATACCGAATAAGGCAACAGGTTGACGATTGCAGCGAGAAGGCCGAATCCAAACCAGACACCCCAATATTTGGGGTGTAATAACGAGACGGAAAAGGCAGGTTTGCCGATTTTGTAATCATTCATAAAGTGTTATTTCAATTGTGCGCTGAGCAGGGACCAGTATTGTTCAAAATTTGCAGTTGGCTGATATTTGAAGTCTGAACGAACAAAACGGTTCAAGCTTCCTTCAACCTGTCCTAACAGTTGAGCCGCCAGAATATTTTCTCCGACAGGGAATGATTTTCCTTCCCGAATTTGGCGCTCGCGTAAAATCTGACGTAAAGAGGTTTCTATGCGTTCAAAAAGTTGGTTGATTCTTTCACGGAGTCGCTCGTTTTCAAACATCAGGGCATGGCCGGATAATATCCGAGTCAAACCTGGATTGCGTTCAGAGAATGTTAAAATCAGCTGCATCACCATGTTGAGGCGGTTGAGTGTATCTTTCTCTTCATTGAGGATCATATTAATCCGCGACATCAGTGTTTCTTCAATAAACTCGATCAGCCCTTCGAACATGCGGGCTTTGCTAGGAAAATGACGATAGAGCGCAGCTTCTGAAACACCGACCTGCTTCGCGAGCTTGGCGGTAGTAATGCGAGAGGCGCCATCATGAGACTCTAGCATCTCAGCCAGTGCCTGAAGAATTTCGTCACGGCGATTACTTTTTTTTGTTCCGGTCATTTCCATACCCTTTCCGTTACCACATGCTATCAGTAACCGGGTGAATGAATTCAGTCGGTTACGATTGTTATTTTATCCTATTTTTTCACTGATAAGTGTCATTAGTGCCAGCGCCAACTGCGATTTGGGAGCCAATGGTAATTTTCGCTCTCCGCCGGGCCAGAGCAGATGAAGTGCATTTTGATCGCTATTAAATCCCTGCCCGCTGACGGACACATCGTTGGCGCAAATCATGTCCAGATTTTTTCGGGCCATTTTCGAACGGGCATACTGTTCAACTTGCTGGGTTTCCGCTGCGAACCCTACCGTAAATGGTCGGTGAGTGGTCATTGCTGCAACAGAGGCGACAATATCCGGATTTTTGACCAGTGTGACGGTCATGGTATCTGCATCGTCCGTCTTCTTGATTTTCTGCTCGGCAACGTCCGCGGGTCGATAGTCGGCAACCGCAGCACAACTGATAAATACATCATGGTGTGGGGCTTGAGTCATCACCGCATCATACATATTGACGGCACTGCTGACATCAATTCTCAGGACACCAATCGGTGTCGATAAATGGGTTGGACCAGCAATGAGGGTGACATTCGCACCGAGCTGGGCGGCTGCTTTGGCTATCTCGAATCCCATTTTACCGGAGCTGTAATTCGTCATATAGCGTACGGGATCGAGTGCTTCACGGGTCGGGCCAGCCGTAATGAGAACCGATTTCCCGGTGAGTAATTTGGGTTGGAAAAACTGTTCGCACAAAGTGACCAGTTGCATTGGTTCGAGCATTCGTCCCGGGCCGACATCACCGCAGGCTTGCTCGCCGGCATCCGGTCCCCAAATATGCATGCCAAATGAGGCAAGGGTATCCAGATTTCTTTGGGTGGCAACATGCCGATACATTTGCTGATTCATGGCTGGTGCAAGGGCAACCGGTGCCTGAGTCGCTAAAATAAGAGTGGAGAGTAAATCATTCCCCAGACCTGCCGCGATACGGGCAATAAGATCGGCACTGGTCGGCGCCAGCAGAACGAGATCAGCCCATTTGGCCAGTTCGATGTGGCCCATAGAGCGTTCCGCTGCCGGATCAAGCAAGTTGTCTGAGACGGGGTGGCCGGAAACAGCCTGCATGGTGAGCGGTGTAATGAAAGCTTTTGCTGCATCGGTCATGACGACTCTGATTTCTGCGCCGTGATCAATCAGGCGGCGTGTCAGCTCTGCGCATTTGTATGCTGCGATGCCACCACTGATCCCCAGCAGTATTTTTTTTCCTGCCAATGTTTGCATGTTTTGATTCCTTAATCACTCTGCGCGCTATGCTAGCACAACTCCCGAAAAGATGTCAGAACTGTGTCAGAGGAACTCATCCGTTCAGTCGATCATATTCATATACTTGAGTATATCTCACAGATATTCAGGCCAAAATATGCAATAAGAAGGCTATCGATAAATGGTCAATTGATATAAGCGAATAAGGAATTTTATGTTGAGTTCTCTTCGGAGCCGAACCAAGCTCCTTTTCATCACTGTGATTCCTCTGATAGTGATTACAGCGATGATTACAATGGTGTATTACTGGAGTGGTATGATCTCGCTGCAGCAGGAGCTGGGACAATACCGGAAGGAATTGGTTACCAGCCATAAAAATAAGCTGAAGTCCTACATAATGATGGGGACGACCGCTATCAAATCGCTCTATGATAGCGATCAACATGGTGAAAATCAGGCTCGGGCCAAAGAGATATTAAAAGCCATGCGTTTTGATGATGATGGTTATTTCTTTGCTTATAACTCTCAGGGGGTGAATACGCTTCATGCGATTAAGCCTCAGCTGGAAGGAAAGAACCTCTATAACATGAAAGATAATAATGGTGTTCCTGTGATTGCCGGTTTGATTGATGCGTCAAAAACGGGGGACGGATTTCTTTATTTTTCATGGCACAAGCCATCGTTGAATGCGCAAGCGCCAAAGTTAGGTTATGCCGAGTACTTACCCAAATGGGATTGGGTGTTGGGAACCGGGGTTTACATTGATGATATTGATCGTCAAGTGGCGGCTTTTCAAAAAAATCGGGAAAAATTGTTACACCAACAAATGTGGTCCGCAATCGGATTGTCGGCGGTAGGATTGCTATTCACAATTATTATTGTGAGTTGGTTAGTTTCTAAAGGGATTGCACCACTTCATCACATTTTGAAGTCGTTGCAGGATGTTGCCGCAGGTGGCGGTGATTTGACAGCTCGTTTACATGTGGAAAGTCGGGATGAAGTCGGTATGGTGGCTGAGGCATTTAACTCCTTTATGGACAAACTCCATCCGTTGATCACCGACATCAGCCGGACAGAGCATGATGTGGTATTGGCTGTAAATGATCTGGATCAGCAGACGTCTCATTCAAATCAGAAGATGAATAATCACTGTCAGGAAACCGATAAAGTTGTTGCTGCGGTTACGGAAATGAGTGCGACAGCCCGTGAAGTTGCCTTGAACACCAATGCAACTGCGCAGGCAATAGAGTCAGCGAATCAGCAGATTCATGAGGCGCAGGATGAGGTGAATTTCGCGATTGAAGGCATTAGCAGTTTGGTCAAAGAAGTCAATCTGACTTCCGATGCAATCTCTGAGTTGAGCCAACAAGCCGGAGAAATTACGCTGGTTCTGGATGTGATCGGGGAAATAGCTGAGCAGACCAACTTACTGGCATTGAATGCAGCAATAGAAGCTGCACGAGCCGGAGAACAAGGGCGTGGATTTGCTGTGGTTGCCGATGAAGTTCGTTCGCTCGCAAGCCGAACTCAAAATAGCACGCAAGAGATCGGTAATATGCTGAACTCGTTGAATCAAGGCGTCAGTAAAGCGGTCAGTCGTATGCAAGCGAGCCGTGAGCGGGGCAAAAGCACCGAACAAGAATCGGTGCGTATCAAAGAAAGTTTATCCGGTATTTCTCAAGCGATTCGGACCATTCAGGATATGGGAATTCAGACTGCTTCGGCGGCAGAAGAACAAAGTGTCGTTTCTGAAGAGATCAACCAGAATCTGGTTGCGATTCAGCAGATTGTGAATGAGTTGAGCCATAATTTGCAGCAGTCGGAATCAATCAGTAGCCGTTTGGCACAATCTGGTAAGAAAATGGGAGACTTGGTCGGACACTTTAAGATTTAGCCGACATGATGGTTGCAACTGATGTTGATATCTCTCGGATTTCTTATCAACGAAGTTGAATCCAACGCTATCTTCAGTATTTGTATAGCAAACCGAGAGGAGCTATACAATGAGTCTGAAATTCCTTCCTAAAGAATCAATGCCACGGGAAAAGCTACTTTCCCGTGGTCCCCACGCCTTGTCTGATGCCGAACTGTTGGCTATTTTCTTACGTACCGGAGTCGCCGGTATGAATGTCCTCGAATTGGCTGATTTTCTTTTACAGGAATTTGGTTCACTCCGTGCGTTATTTTCAGCCCAGAAAAGTGCATTTTGTCGGCATAAAGGTCTGGGAGAAGCGAAATTTGTGCAAATGCAGGCGGTGTTAGAAATGGCACAGCGTTATTTTTCGGAAACGATACAAAGAGGGGATGCGCTAACGAATCCACAATATACCCGTCATTATTTATCAGGAATACTTCGAGATAAGCGTCGGGAAGCATTTTATGTGTTGTTTCTCGATAACCAGAATCGGGTCATCTGTGGTGAAATCATGTTTGAAGGGACGATCAATGCCGCGAGTGTCTATCCGCGAGAGATTGTCGCGCGGGCACTGCAGTATCATGCTGCATCAGTGATTCTGGCACATAATCATCCTTCAGGGGTTGCTGAACCCAGTCAGGCTGATCGGCATATTACGCGACGAATTATCGATGCCTTGGCGCTGGTAGACATTCGAGTGTTGGATCACTTTGTCATTGGTGATGGCGAGATAGTGTCTTTTGCTGAGCGAGGCTGGATTTAGAGTGGATGAATCCAGCATGTGTGGAAGGCGTTGAACGGTTTCTGATGATTTTGCGAGGAAGTTGCCGCTTTCGGCTGATTTGATAGCATCCGCGAAAGTTTTTAGTTGTGGGAACAGGAGATTCTGTTATCATTCGCCCACTAAATTTTCAACCTATTATCAGCTCGGCGATGAAAAAGATCACAGGATCTGCAAAAAAGGATCTGTTCGGGTCTTGAGCAATGCACATCAAGTTAGTATAATGCGCGACCTTTGATAGCCTTGTATGGATTTTCCATAATGGTTTTAAACCTCACCCTTCAACTATGGAGAGAGGTTCGGCCACCAAGGTTGATATCGAGCTGAAACGATTTGGAGAAGACATTCATGTCCCGAGTATGCCAAGTAACTGGTAAGCGTCCTGTAACGGGGAACAACCGTTCGCACGCACGTAATGCTACTAAGCGTCGTTTTCTGCCGAACCTACAAACTCATCGTTTCTGGGTAGAGAGCGAAAAACGTTTTGTTAAACTGCGCCTGACTGCGAAAGGCATGCGTATCATTGATAAGAAAGGTATCGATGCCGTTCTTACTGATATTCGTGCTCGCGGCGAAAACGTTTAAGAGGAATTGAGCAATGGCTAAAGGCATTCGTGAGAAAATTCGTCTGGTATCATCTGCTGGTACTGGTCACTTCTACACAACTGACAAGAACAAGCGCAACATGCCAGGTAAATTTGAGATCAAAAAGTTTGATCCAGTAGTTCGCCAGCACGTTGTTTACAAAGAAGCAAAAATCAAGTAATTGAACTGCTTTTTGTAAGTGTTATAAAACCCAGCTTCTGCTGGGTTTTTTATTGCCTGATATCTACCTTTTTTCAGTGAAAGATCATAGGATGAACGGATATATCGATGAGCGACAATATCTGTTGAGAGTGACCTGATGAAGGATCGAAAACGGCGTTGGAATAATTACCTGATTCTGGCGGTGATTTTATTTATTGCCATTTTGAATCTACCATCCATGATTAAAGATTATCTTTTACCTCATGAAGCGCAGAGCAATCCATCGCTTCTCAATCCCCAACTGACCATTACTTCGATACAGACACAACCTTGGTCGCTGATGCGTGACGCCAAAGGGGACTGGATATCTACGGTGTCGTTTGATATTTCAGCGTTGGAACTGGTACAACGGTGGCGGAATCTGGTTGGCACTCAGGTTGATGATAAGACCTACCATTCATTGTTCGGTAAGCTGAATAATCCGGGAACGGTTGAGGTCTGGTATGAAGAGCAGGAAGAGCCGCAGCGAATTACCTATTATCGTTTCCCGCAGTTTTGGCTATTAAAAAACTGGCAGGAACACTGGATTGCTATCTCGGTGGAAGACAATTATCTGTTTCCGTCAGTCATTGCTAAATCACCAACGCAGAAGGAGGATTGAAATGCCGGAGTTACCGGAAGTTGAGGTAAGCCGACTAGGGATTAGTCCTTTTTTGGTGGGTGAGCAAGTGAAATCGCTGAGTGTACGAACACCGAAACTGCGCTGGGAAATTCCCTTTGAGCTTCAGCAGATAACAGGACAAGTGATTCGGCGGATTTATCGCAGAGCAAAATATCTGCTACTGGAAACGGATGTCGGAACCGCGATTATCCATTTGGGAATGTCAGGCTCTTTGCGGGTGTTGGATGTTTCGCTTCCGCCAGATAAACACGATCATGTGGATCTGTTTATGATGAACGGAAAAGTGCTGCGCTATAACGATCCGAGACGGTTTGGTGCGTGGTTATGGGCAGAGAAAGGCACCATTCATTCGGTATTCGACAACCTTGGCCCGGAGCCGCTTTCGGATCAACTAACCGCTGAGTATATTGCTGCGAGAGCGAAAGGAAAACGAGTGACGGTCAAACAGTTTATTATGGATAATAAAGTGGTGGTTGGTGTCGGGAACATTTATGCCAATGAATCTTTGTTTACCACAGGGGTTCGACCAACCCGAGAAGCCTGTTCACTGACAATGAGTGAATGGGAGACGCTGGTGAGTGAGATTAAAGCGGTACTGACCCACTCGATTCAGCAAGGTGGCACGACCTTGAAAGATTTTGCCCAAACTGATGGTAAACCCGGTTATTTTGCTCAGGAACTACGTGTTTATGGGAAAGAAGGGGAACCATGTCCTGAATGTGGTCAAGCGATCGTGGCGCAGAAGATCGGACAACGGAATACTTTCTATTGCCCACTCTGCCAAAAGTAGTTGTATCAGCGTTAGCGATTAAATTTGGTTAAATACTACGTTTTTTACGCAGAGATTCAGCAACGACCGGCGGTACAAACGAATCGACGTTTCCTCCGTGGATGGCTACTTCCCGGACAATGGTTGACGAGAGAAATGCAAATTCATCTGACGGGGTGAGAAATACACTTTCAAGCTCTGGCATCAGTCTGCGGTACATGTTGGTCAGGCCGAACTCATACTCAAAGTCCATGGTTGTTCGAAGGCCGCGAATTAAGACGTTGGCGCCGACTTGTTTGGCAAAATCGACCAAGAGCCCGGAAAATCCCTGTACACTCACGTTCGTCAGGTGTTGGGTTGCCTGTTCGGCAAAAAAGACTCTTTCCGCCAGCGTAAACATGGTATTTTTACTGGGGCTGGCAGCAACCGCAATCATGACTTCATCAAACATACCGGCAGCGCGATTGACAATATCAAGGTGCCCGTTGGTTAGCGGATCGAATGTTCCCGGATAGATGACGCGCGATAATTTTTTTTTGCTCACAGTCCGTTATCTCAACAGTTAAACGAGTGCCCTCGATATATACCGAAGGTGCCTCAAAGTGCAAAGTTCGTCAGAGTATCTGACACTCACACTATAGTAACAAAAAGACTCAAAATAACCTATTGATGTCCGTATTCTCGATAGTATGTGACGGAATAAGAGTTTGAAATGAAAAAAATACTTGTCATTCGTAATGATAAAATCGGTGACTTTATGCTGGCATGGCCGAGTTTTGCGATGCTCAAAGCATCGATTCCCGATTGCCACATTACCGCGTTGGTGCCTCGCTATACCATCGCACTTGCCGAATTATGCCCGTGGATTGATGACGTGCTTGAAGACCCGACCAAAAAGGGATCACCCTCATCTCAACAAGCGCTGATTGAAGATATCCGCCGGCGTCACTTTGATGTGTCGATTAACTTGTTTTCGACAACTTACAATGCGTTGTTGGTCTGGAAGGCGAAGATTCCGTACCGGATGGCTCCGGCGACGAAACTGGCGCAGGTGTTTTACAACCATCGGGTGAAGCAGAAGCGTTCTCAGTCAGCGAAACCTGAGTTTGAGTATAATCTGGATTTGATTCGGACTTTTTTGCAGGATCATCAGATACCGGTGGTTGAGCCGCAGCCCCCGTACCTGACTTTTTCGTCATCAGATCTTGCTAAACAAAAAGACAAACTTGCGGCACAACTGGGGATTCGTTCTGACAAATCATGGGTGTTTGTTCATGCAGGAAGTGGTGGTTCGGCCAATAACCTGTCTCTCGAACAGTACAGTCAGTTGATCGATGGAATGAACGGTGATTTTGAGGTGGTGCTGACTGCCGGGCCGGGAGAAGAAGAAAAAGCTTATCAACTTCAATTAAGTATCAACCGACAGGGTGAAAAAGCGGTCGTCTATCATAAAAATGACGGGTTGGTGGATTTCGCCCGGTCAATTGCTTGTGCGAGCCTCTTCATTGCGGGATCTACGGGGCCCCTGCATATCGCTGCTGCGATCGATGTTCCGACCATTGGCTTCTTCCCGGCTAAACGCTCGGCGACACCATTACGTTGGTATCCGCTCAATTCGCAAGGACGTCACTTATCGTTTGCCCCCCCTGTACTCGGTGGTAAAACTCAACAGGAAGATATGAGCCAAATTCAGATTCAGTCGCTCTTGAGTCATATCAATGCTTGGGCGGCGACGTATTTGTCCTTATCCAAAGGTCAGCGTATTTCACAAATGTAGAATGTGCCGAAAGCAGGGAGAGCAGTAAGCCCTGCTTGCCGTCTAAAAAACCTGCTTTGATCACATACATTTTCACAAAGCATCCGAGTGCATGAATGATACCTTGGCCGATACTGCTTTTTTTTCCGCGTTGTTGTCGTTGTTCTGCCCACGCCTTTGCATATCCGGCTGACTTGACCAGATAGTGATGCATGTCGTCGTACGTGTAGTGAATTGCGTCACCTGACAGTGTTTCGACCCGCATGGGTGAGCTCACTTCCACTTTTTCATGAACCAAAGCGTCGTTGTATTGGGTTAGTTTGGTTGGATAGAGACGTACAACTTTGTCGGGATACCAACCACAATGACGAATGAATCGGCCAAAAACCCAGCTTAACCGTGATATTTGATAGAGAGTATTGGGTTGGTTTGCTTTCACCGCTTCTTGAATGCTACTGCGAAGCTCCGGGGTGACACGCTCGTCAGCATCTAACCATAAGACATAATCTGATTCGATATACGATTGTGCGAGGCGACGTTGCGGACCGAATCCCAGCCAGTCAGTATTGGTGAAAAATCTATCGGTAAATTGTCGGGCGACCTGCTCAGTTTCGTCGTGACTGCCTGAATCAAGAATGACGATCTCATCGACCCAATCCTGAACCGTTTTGAGACAGGCTTCGAGATGTTTGGCTTCATTTTTCACAATCAGAGCCACGGCTAAGGTTGGTTGTGTCACGATTATATTTCTCCGCTGAATGACGTTGTGATTCGGTTTTATCGCTGTCCGATAATAACAGGATACAGGTATTTGTCTTTATCTGGTTTGAAAGTCTATCGAGTAGCGTTCTCGTTCTCTCACAGCCCAAAATCCTTCACGGCTTTCTCAAACATGTGAATCACTTGTGGTACCTGAATCCGGCGCATTGCCGATTTGTCTTTGACACGAGCACGCCAGTTTAATGCTGAGATTGCTTTACCGGTTTCCGCTTGAATCACTTCTGCATAGACAGATACAACATAATCCTGATAGCAATAAGGTCCGGTGCGTTGTGGGTTATGGTGGGCATACAGCCCGATAACCGGTGTGCCCATTGCATTGGCCATATGAGTCGGACCTGTATCGGGCGCAATCACGAGATCGCTGTGATCGAGTAAAGCCAGCATTTGTTTCAATGTACTGTCGCCAACTTTATTGGTGACCGGAAAGTCAATCAGGCTGAGTATCTGTTGGGCTAAGTCACGCTCAACCTCAGCAGGGGAGCCGGCCAGAATAATATGCCAGCCTTGTGCATGAATATGTTGCATCACTTCAGCATATCCTGCTGCCGTCCAGTTTTTATAGGCTTTACTGGCACCGGGAACAATCACCAGATTCCGCTTATCTTGACTGAGTTGTTGCGTCGCCCAGTGCTGATCATGATGAGAGTAAGTAAGTGTCCACTTTGGTGTGATATCTTTAATCCCAATATATTGTGCAAAGGCAAGTAGGCCATCCAACACATGTGGTTTATCCGGAGAAGGCACGTGCTGATTGGTAAACCAAGTCTGACAATCCTGACTGCGTGTCGCATCGAAACCTAGTTTGTAGGTCGCTTTGATTCCGAGTGTGGCAATGCTGGCTCTGAATGCATACTGCATATGGAGAAGGGCATCAAATCGCTCTTCTTTCAGCCTCGCCCAAAGCTGTCGGTAGGCTTGTAAGCCCTGTTTTTTATCAAACACGATAAGGTTTATATTTTCGAGACCATCCAGCAACTGAGCTTCTAATTGGCCGGTAATCCAAGTGATTTTTGTCTCAGGCCACTGGCGTTGAATGGCTTGAACCGCTGCAACGGCATTGCAAACATCACCGATGGCAGAAAGACGCAGGATACATATCGAGCGAGGAGCGGAATCAAATAACGCCATAATGATCACTATAAAGCAATGAGAGTTGTCCGGAATTATGCAGAGCCTGACAGAAAATGTAAAATGCTGATTGAGAGAAGTTTTAATCATTGGGTAAGCCGTGAAAACGTTCGAAAAAGATAAGTTACGAGTGTGGTATGACGAGGCGCTGTTATCCGCGTCTCCGGAGCAATGTTTTGATATTGAGTTCTGGCAACAGCAGGATCGGATTGTCGGTCATGCCTCCGGCAGAGGGACAACATGGTTTATCCAACTCGACCGCATTCAGGGCGCACTACGTCATTATCGACGGGGCGGATTATTTGGCCGGCTCGTCCGCGATCATTATCTTTTTTATGATTGGAAGAAAACCAGAAGCTACCAAGAGTTTCAGATTTTAAGCCATCTGAGAAATGCGGGTGTAAATGTGCCGCGTCCCGTTGCGGCCAGGGCGGTAAAGAAACATGTGTGCTATCAAGCCGATTTAATCACGGAAAAAATTCCGAATGCCCGAGATTTAGTGACCATTCTTCAGGAAAATGCATTGCGTGATGAAATATATGTGAAAATCGGACGAGAGATTCGTAAGATGAATGATGCGCAGGTCAATCATACAGATTTGAATATCCATAATATTTTAGTTGATGATCAGGAGCAGGTTTGGATTATCGATTTTGATAAGTGTGGGATCAAGCTTGGTCAGGATTGGCAATTCAGCAATATACAGCGGCTCTC
This sequence comes from Vibrio sp. MEBiC08052, assembly GCF_001506075.1. Classification (GTDB taxonomy): domain Bacteria; phylum Pseudomonadota; class Gammaproteobacteria; order Enterobacterales; family Vibrionaceae; genus Vibrio. The sequence goes on from NZ_KQ947475.1 coordinate 98,027, forward strand.
GCGCTCTTTTAAGAAAGAGCAGCTCAGGCATAACATTTTTTTCAGTGATCACGCATGGCAAATATTGATGAGTGGTTACTTACAATGATGGGAACGTAATGAAATTATATGTAATTAACTTGGCAAGAGCAGTGGAGCGGAGGGAAAGAGTTAAACAATGTTTATCACAACTGAATGTTGATTTTGAGTTTTTTGATGCAATTGATGGATTTAATGGCTTACCACCAGAGTTAGCATCCATGCCCAATGATGCTTATCGAATCCGGTATCGGGGCCGAGTGTTAACACCCGGGGAAAAAGGTGTTTATGCCAGCCATTATTTATTATGGAAAAAATGTATTGCGCTGGATGAGCCTATCGTCATCCTTGAAGATGACTTTTTACCGACCCAATTTTTTAATCAAGTGATCGAACGTCTTCCTTCATTCCATGAAAAATATGATTATTTACGTATAGAACCACAAGATAGCCATGTCGATGGCTCAATGATTGAAAGTACTCATGATGGTTTGCAAATTGTGATGTGGAAAGATAATCGAGGGGGAACTCGAGGCTATAGTATCACACCATCCGCAGCAAAGAAGTTCGTTGAGAATAGCGATGAGTGGTTATGTGGTGTTGATAATTTTATTGGTGATTCATATAGGCATGATGTTCCGGGAATTGGGGTGATTCCTTACGCAGTTTTTAATCCGTCAGATATGGGGAGCCAAGTACAGAATATCGTAGAACGCCCGAAAATTAGTTTTGTAAATAAAATATTCAGAGAGCTCAATCGAGTCTACCGGGCGGCTTCTCTGTGGCTGTGGAATCTCCGATATTTAAAAAATTATCGACAAAGCTGAGTCATGCATTGAGTTATGATTAACCTCTCATTCAGTAAAGAGACAGTTGATGGTTTTAGCGATTGCACCGGTGTTTTCTTGTATCACTTTCTTTGCTTGAAGTGACATGTGTAATCTCTGCTTATGATTGTTAAATAAGTTCAGAACCGACGGACTTATTTCTTGAGCATGATTGAGTATTTGAAGCGCACCTTCATTTTCCAGCGTGGCGGTAATATCATGAAAATTGTAGTAATGGGGACCGATGAGGGTTGGTATTCCTAGTGCCGCCGGCTCTAAAACATTGTGCCCACCGACATCACCAAGCAGGCTTCCTCCCATAAAACAGACATCTGATGCACCAATGAGCGTCAGCATTTCTCCCATCGTATCGCCCAAATAAATCTGAAATGGTTTATTGGAGTTGAGTTCTGCCGTTCGTCTCTGAGTGACCAATCCATATTCAGTACATAATGCATAGACTGCATTAAATCGTTCTGGATGTCTGGGCACCAAAATAAGTAATGCCTCCGGATGAGATTGTAGAATAGTTTGATGATTCTGGAGGATGAGTTGATCTTCGCCATGATGGGTACTGGCTGCAATCCATATCGGTCTAGTTTTTCCCAGTATATGACGCAATTTTTGGGCTGAATGAAGCACGGCATCTGAAATATGAATATCATATTTCATCGAGCCTGTGACAGACAGCTGTGATGCTTGAGCCCCCAAGCGTAAAAAACGATTTCTGTCTTCATCATATTGACAACAAAGGTGATCAATTTTGGGAAGACACATGTTGATCAATGGTTTGATTCTATTGTACCCGCGATACGATTTTTCAGATAGGCGCGCATTGATAACAGATACATTTAAACCGTTTGCTTTTGCGATATGCAGAAGATTTGGCCAGAGTTCAGTTTCCATGATGATGAGATGGCTAGGATGAACCACTTGCATAAATTTCTTGATAGCAAAAGGGAAATCTAGCGGTGCATATCGATGTTCGATATCAGGTAAGAGTTTCCGAGCTTGTTCTGCACCGGTGGCAGTCGTTGTCGTAATAACGATTTTCCGTTCAGGATATATCTGACGTAACTGCTTGAGAAAAGGTAATACGGTGATCGTTTCTCCGACAGAAACAGCATGAACCCAGATGGGATCAGTCTCTTTCGTCTCGTTTGCTAATGGTGGGACTAACCCAAAATGTTCTTTCCATCGGGAGCCTACAGCGGGCTTTTGCGGCTTTTTCTTGTATAGCCCGGCTAAAAAAAATGGCGCAACAAAAGCCAATAATATCGTATAAATCCAGCGAATCATTTTCATAGGGTTGTTATTTTTTGATTAAATCATTCGGATCTTGATGGGTCCATTTCCCACGGGGTTTATCTAAATATTGAAAGTGCTCATTGGTGAACGTTCCCTGAATACAAACATAGTTTCGCCCTCGGGCATGAACATTTTTCTCTTGTAGTACACGATTTAATGCTTCCGGACCGGTTGTGCCATAAACGCCTTTTTCGACATCGTAATTTTCAATGTTATTAACGATGGTGTCCATAATCGTTTGATAGTCGGGGTTATTGGGAGTCGTCGCCAGAAAGAAATTCGTATAATCCGTATTCCCTTTTTTAAACTTGATATAGAGCGCTTTTTGTTCATCCTGTAGGATTTTGCGGAGCGGCCAGACAAGGGTTGCATCGATATCCATATAAATACCGCCTTGTTGGTACAAAACCGTTATCCGCCATAAATCTGCTTGGGCAGCGCCATCGGTCAGTTTTTGATACGCTTTATACACATGTTCAGGCGCGAATTCTCTCATGAACTGTTCGCGCGCTTCTGTACTGACATAGCGGTACTCATAATCCAGAGACATCAGACGATTAAATAAGTAATTGAGATAAACAGGTAAAGTGCTGCGATTCGAATAATTGGTTTGCCAGATCACTCTTGGAATCGCACTGGTATTTTCCCAATTCAACTTCGGCTGAGAGTTGATTGGGATGGTAAAGCGAGTTTTAGGTAAAATTGCATGAAAGAGATAAGAGAATAGTTTAAATAAATTCCCTATAAGTCGAATCAGGCGATTGGTGACAATTATGATATTCATTATCTTATCCCACTATGTTTCATTATTTTGGACATTTGTAAGATCATTTCGAGTGAAATTAATGAGTACGGCAAGCATAAAACCGTAGAAGCTACTGATTAAGTTCTGTTCTAAGGGAACTTCCGTTAAGCAAAATATGGAAAACCCTAAGACGAAAATGAATCCACTGAATGCATGTGTGGATTTTTGTATATGTTTTAAGAAGAAAAATAAAGGGGTAAAAACTAATGCAATAAAAGCTAGTATGCCGAGGATTCCGTTGCTCGCTAGCATCTCAAAATATTGATTATGAGCATGAGCTCGTTTTACACCTATCGGCCAATCACTAATTTCACCTGCTTGATATAATTGTTGAATGGTTTCTTCCCGCTGTGAATAGGTCTGTCCAATTAAGGGGCTTTTTACAAAGGACTGCGTGGCAGCGTACCATAGTTGAATACGTCCACCAGAAGATTCTGCATCAGCTATATCTCCTGATATAATTCGATGAAATTCAGTTGTAGTGTAATTGATTCTGTCTTGAAATTGAGGAGAAAAATAATAGATACTCGCAAAAAAAATCAACATAATCATTATTATCCTGAAAAGATTTTTTAATCTATTTGCTTTGGATTGAAATATGATACTAAAGACTATTAGAATAGGAATTGCAAAAATAGCGCCTCGGGTTAAGGTCAGTATTGTTGCAAAACTACAGAATATAAAAGATAGCCATAATGTCTTCTTTATATGACTACTATTAGCTAGTGTGAACGCTAAAAAGGCGAGAGAGCAAGATAAATAACCAAAGTTAATACTGTATAAATAACCATCAACTCTGGGCATCCCTTTGATATAAAATTGGTAAATCGCAATAACAATTGTGCCGATAGAACCAAAAACGATCCCCAAATCGAGATGTTTTCTCGGTGCTGTTGTTTCACTGATGATGTGTCGAATGAAAAAATAGATCGGGATGATAAATAAATAGCGTGATGCACCTTTAAAGTATCTTGTTGTCTCCATGTCAGATAAATAGATAGGAATGTTGGCTATAAAATAGGCAGAAAGTATAGTGATCATCATCCAGTCTAATTTATCTAAAGTATAGTTTCTTTTCTCTTTAATTAAATACCATGTTGAAGTTAAAAGTAAAATTAAGATAGCACCAATACTAAAATTTTTAGTGCATAGCAGCAATGCCGGGACTAAAAATAGACAACCATTAAATATTCTTCTGTAATATGTATTTTCCATCTCTACGACCATGAGGAAACTTCACTTCTAATTGCTTGATATATTTTTTGTGGGCTCGGTACACTGCCATCAGGATTCATGACAATATGGTGTTTCTCATATAGTGGTGTATACCGAAAAGGAACCGTTGAGTAGAAAATCCCAATTGTTGGTGTATGGGTTGCAATTGCAACATTTCTAACCCCTGTATCCGGGCTGACCATAAGGGAGGCTTTCGCTACAAGCACGATCAGTTGTTCTAGCGGGAGACAAGTCTGAATTGAAAAATGAGAATATTGCTTGAGATCTTCAAGGAAATCTCCTTTCTCAAATGTATTTTTACCCTCGAGAAAAATATGTTGAACATGGGGATGGTTTGCCAAAGAAAGCTCAATGAGTGCTTTCATCTGTTGTTGACTCAGAATTTTTGAGGTCTGGGAGGCACCATTAAAAAATAATATGAATGGTTTAGTTGTCTCTTGTTCGACTCGGTGATCCGGATAATTAAAATCGAGAGGATAGCTTGGGGCATGCCCCAGAATTTTTAACATATCCAGCATACATTCGACTTCCGGCTGGAAATCTGAACGCGGTACACAAACATTGTACAACACGCCACGAAGATAGTTTTTGTAAGGAAAACCGATTTTCAGTTTGGCTTGACTCAATGCCATCATCCAGTGTGAGCGATTGGTACTGGCCAGGTCAAAAATGATATCTTGTTCTCCCAGGTCCTTGATATTTTTGATCTTATCGAACACCGAGGTTTGTTGTTTCTTATCTTTGCCCGGCATGATATGAACACGATCAACCAGATCTTCTGGCATTCCATATTGATAGTTTGATACGGCAACGAGTGTGATCTGTGCATTGGGAAAAAATTTTCTCGCTTCGATCAGAAAAGGTCGGGTGATCACCTGATCACCGAGTGCCGCATGTCTGATTACGGCAATTTTCTTTATATTTAGCGGAGAAAATACTTCAGTTAAATACTTTCTGGCTTTTTTTGTTGCGAAAGCCCCACGCTCAAACCATTGATATTTCATTACAATTCTTATTTTGGTTGTTGATGTTTAATCTGACGGATGACTTGATCTGGTGTCAGTTGCTTAAGGCAGTTGAGGTGTCCGTACGGACATTCCCTTTGAAAACATGGCCTACATTCTATATCAGTATTTAATGTAATCACATTTTCCGCTAACGGTGGCGTGTATTGAGGCGAGCTGGAGCCGTAGATGGCAATGATATGACAATTGACCGCTGCGGCAACATGCATCAGACCTGAATCATTACTGACGACAGTATGGCAACAGGCGAGTAAATCGACTACCTCTACCAATGTTGTTTTCCCTGCCAAATCAAAACAGTGTGATTGATGTTCCAGAGGGAGTAAGCTGCGAATATGTTGCGTGACTTCCTGATCTTTTTGTGAGCCAAATAGCCAGATCTGTTTACCCGCTTGTATAAGGGCTGATGCCAATTCTGCATAGTGATGAGCGGGCCATCTCTTGGCCGGACCAAATTCTGCACCGGGACATAAACCAACAACTTTCCGGTCAGAGCTTAACGAAAAACGTTGTCGTAATTGCTCTTGTTGGTCTGAATCAACTCTCAGTTTCGGTTTGAGACATCGCTCCAGTGATACTTCATCAACCATGGTGCTTTTGGGGACAGCTAAGGCTACATAGCGTTCCACCATATATTGAAAGACTTTTCTGTCAGCTCTCAGATCGTTCAGTAGCCCATAGCGCATTTCACCTTTCCATCCTGTGCGGACAGGAATTCCGGCGAATAATGGGATCAATGCCGATTTGGCTGAATTGGGAAGAATGAAAGCATGAGTGTAACGACTCGCGGCTAACTGGCGGCCGATTTTCCATCGTTTAGTTAAACTAAAATCACCATGACCGATTGGCATCTCGATGGCGTGATCAACTTCTGACATTCGTTCTAGAATAGGAGCACACCATGCCGGTGCCAAAACATCAATTGTCGCGTTTGGATGACGGCTTTTGAGTTCACGATATAAACTCTGCGACATCACCATATCTCCGACCCATGAGGGGCCGATTATCAGGATTTTCATTTGCATGATTTTAGAACGACTCATCTAAATTAGGGGGCATAGTACCATCAGCATGATTGTATAGTAAGCTGCTCTCAACTATTCCTGATAGTAATGTAGCAGATTTTGAGTATGTGTCTGTATTGAAAACTCTTTACATGCTCTCATTCTGGCTGATACTGCATTATTTTTTGCCTCTTCATAGTGTTCATAGCTATTCAGAATGGCCTGTGCGATGGATTGATCACTGGTAGGGGAACAATACTGAGCGTAATTTTCCAGTAGTTCTGGGAGCGCACCGGTATTTGCCGCTACGATGGGGCGCTGAGCTGCCATTGTTTCTATTGCTGTTAAGCCGAATGCTTCATTGGCATAAGGCAGACAAACAATATCCATGATGGATAGCAGTTGCTGGGTGTCATGACGAAATCCGGTGAAGACAACATGGTTGGTTAAATCTAAAGATTGAATGATTTCTTTGACTTGAGAAAGATAAGCTAAATCGCATCCTTGTGAGGCTTCTAATCCCCCGACGATAACCAGTTTACTGTGAGGAAGACTCTGCTGAACACGTGCAAAAGCCTTCACCAGTTCTATCTGTCCTTTCCCTGGGCTAATTCGACCAATCGTGCCGATCACAAAATCTTTTTCCGGGAGTGAGAGCGATTGTTTGATTGTCGCGATTTCGTTAGGAAGCAGTTCTGTATTGTCAGGGATATCTGTCCCCAACCACAAGCGTGTTATTTTCTCGGGTGAGACCGGAAGTGCGTTGAGATTTCTCTGGTATGTTTCATCACTAATAGACAATACCTGATCAACATGTTGGTAAATCCATCGATGGAAAGCATCTTTTTTACTTCTTGTTACGCCCATGTGTTCGGTGAATATAATTTTCACGGGGATAAATTGTTTAATCAGGGCTGCAATCAATAGATCACCGGATTTATGGCAGTGAATAACGTTGATCTGATGTTGTTTTACCCACTGAATGAGAGAGTATAATTTGACGGTGATGAGTTGAGATTTACTTCTCGCCGTATACAAGGAGAATTGTTTTTCTTGCATCCCTGATTCTACTTGTGTACCAGTCAGACACAGGCCGAATATTTGATAGCCCACAGAGAGGAATTGTTTACCCATTCTGATCGGGTACATTTCCAGACCTCCCCATCCTTTTGACAGGCATATATGTAATATTACGGGATGTCTCACTATCCTCTCCTATTGATAAAAGTGATATATACATTCTACAACATTCGGAGAAAACAGGTTAATTGATTGAGAAAAAAAGAGTTCTGAATGTTCTATCAGAACTCTTTTTCTGAGGTGTGATTAGTCGGAACCGAAGAGATCTCGGGTATAAACTTTGTTTGCAACTTCTGACAGTTCATCTGACATACGATTTGAAATAATGATATCGGCCATTTGTTTAAACTCATCCAGATCACGCATCACTCGGGAGTTGAAGAACTGATCTTCTTTCATCGCGGGTTCATAAATGACGATTTCTAACCCTTTTGCTTTCAGGCGCTTCATGATTCCCTGAACTGATGATGCCCGGAAGTTATCCGAACCGGACTTCATAATCAGTCGATAGATGCCGACAGTTTGTGGATTCTTTTTCAGAATACTTTCTGCAATAAAATCTTTACGGGTTCGGTTGGCATCGACAATCGCAGCAATAATATTATTGGGGACGGTGTTGTAGTTTGCCAGAAGCTGCTTGGTGTCTTTTGGCAGGCAGTAACCACCATAACCGAAAGATGGATTGTTATAATGATTGCCAATGCGAGGATCGAGACAAACTCCTTCAATAATCTGACGGGTGTTCAGGTCATGAGCCTCAGCATAAGAATCCAATTCGTTAAAGTAAGCGACTCGCATGGCTAGATAAGTATTGGAGAATAGCTTGACTGCTTCGGCTTCTGTGGCATTGGTAAAGAGCACTTGAATGTCTTCTTTTTGAGCACCTTCCACAAGCAGGTTGGCAAAGGTTGTTGCTCGATCACTTTGTTCTCCGACAATGATTCGTGATGGGTAAAGATTATCGTGAAGCGCTTTCCCTTCACGGAGGAACTCAGGTGAGAAAATAATGTTTTGGCAACCGAAGCGCTGTTTGACCCGTTCGGTGTAACCGACTGGAACCGTGGACTTGATAATCATGGTTGCTTCAGGATTGATTGCAATCACATCCTGAATGACCGCTTCAACTGTCGTGGTGTTAAAATAGTTGGTTTGTGGATCGTAATCAGTCGGTGTGGCGATGATGACAAAACTGGCATCACGGTATGCTTCTTCTTTATTCAATGTTGCTTCAAAATCCAATTCCCGTGACGATAAGAATGTTTCGATTTCTTGATCGATAATGGGTGACTTTCGATCATTGAGTAATGCGACTTTTTCCTCAATAACATCTAACGCTACAACGGTATGATTTTGAGCAAGTAGGATTGCATTCGATAACCCGACATACCCAGTTCCAGCAACAGCAATTTTCATAACGACTCCCAACCTAACGTATTAAAAATGAGACACTTCATTATCATACAAGTCTCGTTAGGATTGGGAATGGTTAAATGTTACTGATTAATGATGTGTAAATATTCTGAGACACCTTCAGCAACAGTTTTGAACTCAATGTCACATCCTGCAGCGCGTAGCTTTGTCAGATCGGCTTGCGTAAACTCCTGATAAGCACCTTTCAGGTGTTCAGGAAACGGAATCGTTTCAACGACGCCTCGACTATAATGTTCAATCACGGCTTTTGCCACTTCTTCAAACGACTCCGCTTTCCCTGTACCACAGTTGAAAATGCCGGAAATACCCTGTTCCCAGAACCACAAATTCACCTGACACACGTCACCGACATAAACAAAATCACGGATAAAGTGATGGCTACCTTCAAATAATTTCGGATTTTCGCCTGCTTTCATCTGATTATTGAGATGGAAAGCGACGGATGCCATAGAGCCTTTATGATCCTCGCGAGGGCCGTAAACATTGAAGTAGCGAAATCCAGTGATTTGTGAAAGTTTCTCACCATTTGCTTCAGCATCTTTCCAGAGACGGCGAACGTAATTATCAAACTGCTGCTTAGAGTAGCCATAGACATTCAGCGCGCCTTCATATTCAGGTGATTCGATGAACGTCTTTGTTTCTCCGTAAGTGGCTGCAGATGAAGCATAGAGAAAGGGAATTTCTCTCTCTAAGCAGTAATGGAGCAACTCTTTTGAATACTCATAGTTATTGAGCATCATGTATTTGCCATCCCACTCGGTTGTCGCTGAGCACGCACCTTCGTGGAAGACCGCCTCAATCGGACCGAAATCATCACCAGCCATGATTTGTGCTAAAAAGTCATCACGATCCATGTAGTCTGCTATGCTCAGGTCAACGAGGTTTTTAAACTTTTTGCCGTTCTTGAGATGGTCAACAACAAGGATATCGTCAAATCCTTTGTCATTCAGAGTTTTTACGATATTGCTGCCAATCATGCCAGCACCGCCGGTTACGATGATCATAGGTTTTCCTGTGAAGATATGTAGATATGTATAATTGCCACCCATTATAGCGAGTTGACATGCTGATGTAATCACAAAATCTGGGTTAAGCATGGGTTAACCTCGCCTCAAGTTAAAGATTCATGTATCATCTTCCGAGTTTTATTCCTCGGTAGATAAGCATTTGGGAGCTTTACCCAAGGGCGGTAGCGTATTTTGAAATGAATACCGTCTTTAATTTGTTTGATTTATCAATAAAATAAAGAAGAAGTTGACATGTTTATTCCTGTAATAATGGCGGGTGGTACGGGTTCTAGACTCTGGCCCCTTTCTCGCTCTGCTTTTCCAAAGCAATTCCTTTCGTTAGATACTCAAAATTCTTTAACAATGTTGCAAGCAACGTTGGCGCGTTTGAATGGTTTATCCTCTTATGAACCGATTATCATCTCTAATGAAGAACATCGATTCATTGTTGCAGAGCAAGTTCGGCACTGCAACCACACTTCACAAATCATTTTGGAACCAGCGGGCAGGAATACTGCTCCAGCAATAGCGTTGGCCTCTTTTATTGCAGTTGAGCAAGGTGAAGACCCCGTACTACTGGTATTAGCCGCTGATCATATAGTCAAGAATATCAATGCATTTCAGAATGCAGTAAAGAAAGCTCTCATTCAGGCTGAAAATGGCAAACTAGCAACATTCGGTATTGTGCCTAATGCTCCTGAAACGGGTTACGGATATATACGAAGAGGAAACTCTTTAGGTAACGATGTGTTTGAAGTGGAAGCATTCGTTGAAAAGCCTGATTATGAAGTTGCGAAAAAGTATTTAGAAACAGAAGAATATTACTGGAACAGTGGTTGCTTCATGTTTAAAGCATCGACTTATCTGCGGGAGTTAAAAAAGCATTCGCCAGAAATTTATCACTGTTGCCGAGAAGCTGTTCGGGAAATTTCTTATGATAAAGACTTTATTCGTGTGAGTGAAGAAGAGTTTATTAAGTGTCCTGATGATTCTGTTGATTATGCTGTGATGGAACATACCCATGACGCTGTCGTTGTTCCTATGGATGCAGGATGGAGTGATGTTGGCTCATGGTCAGCTTTATGGGAAGTCTCTGATAAAGATCCTCATGGGAATGTATGTTTTGGTGATGCTATCTTGGAAGGAACGGATAATTGCTATATCTATGCCCCGAATAAATTAGTTGCAGCTGTCGGATTGAAAGATATTGTTGTGGTTGAAACTAAAGATGCGGTTTTGGTTGCTGATAAAAACAAGGTACAAGAAGTTAAAAAAATTGTTGAGCATTTGAAGCTAGAAAGCCGAGCTGAATATCGGGAGCATCGGGAGATTTATAGGCCGTGGGGAAAATCTGACGCTATTGATAAAGGGGAACGGTATAAAGTCAACCGGATTACTGTTGAACCGGGTAAGAAGCAGTCATTGCAAATGCACTATCATCGAGCTGAGCATTGGGTTGTCGTTTCAGGTACGGCTAAAGTCACTTATGATGGTAATGTTAAGGTGATTACTGAAAACCAATCTCTGTATATCCCAATAGGAATGAATCATATGATTGAAAATCCTGGGAAAGTACCTCTGGAACTCATTGAAATTCAGTCAGGATCATACCTAAACGAAGATGACGTAGTACGTTTAGAGGAATAATTTGAATGGAAAATTTAACTTGCTTTAAAGCTTATGATATTCGTGGTCGTTTAGGTGATGAGCTAAATAATAATATAGCCTATCGTATTGGACGGGCATATGGGCAGTTTTTGACACAAAGTTCGAAAGAACCAAAGACAGTTGTTGTTGGTGGAGATATTCGTTTAACCAGTGAAGAATTAAAGCTTGCTTTGGCTGATGGGTTGATGGATTCTGGTGTCGATGTACTGGATATTGGCCTCTCAGGGACAGAAGAAATTTATTTTGCTACGTTTCATTTAAAAGTTGATGGTGGGATTGAAGTTACCGCGAGCCATAATCCTATGGATTACAATGGTATGAAGATAGTTGGGTATGGGGCGCAACCAATAAGTCGTGATACCGGACTATGGGAAATCCAGTTATTGGCGGAAAAAAATGAGTTTAGTCGTGCGTCTAGAATCGGTTCTTATAAAAAAATATCCATATTAAATAATTATGTTGACCATTTGATTGGATACATCCAACCGAAAAACATTAAGCCTATGAAGCTTGTTGTTAATTCAGGAAATGGTGCTGCCGGACATGTTATTGATGCTATAGAAGAGCGAATGAAAACTCTAAATGTTCCAATAGAGTTTATAAAAGTTCATCATGATGCTGATGGTAACTTCCCTCATGGTATTCCCAATCCTCTTCTTCCTGAATGTCGTGCAGATACTGCAAATGCAGTTAAAATTCATAACGCTGATATGGGAATAGCTTTTGATGGTGATTTTGACCGTTGTTTTCTTTTTGATGAGTGTGGTGAGTTTATTGAAGGCTATTACGTTGTTGGAATGTTAGCTGAAGCCTTTTTACAAAAAGAATCCGGTGCTAAAATTATCCATGATCCTCGTTTAACATGGAATACTGTGGATGTTGTTACGAAAGCTGGTGGTATTCCTGTCATGTCCAAAACTGGTCATGCATTTCTCAAAGAGCGTATGCGCAGTGAAGACGCGATTTATGGTGGAGAAATGAGTGCTCACCATTATTTCCGTGATTTTGCTTATTGCGATTCAGGCATGATCCCATGGTTATTAGTTACAGAGCTGCTTTCTGTCAAAGGATTACATCTTTCTCAGATGCTTTCTGATCGTATAGACTGCTATCCTTCATCTGGTGAAATTAATTTTAAGTTATCATCCCCAGAAATTGCCTTGAAAAAAATACATGATTTATACCGAGATGATGCGTTATGCGTAGATCAAACAGATGGTCTATCTTTTGAGTTTGAGGCGTGGCGTTTTAACTTGAGAACATCCAATACAGAACCTTTGGTTCGTTTAAATGTTGAAACAAGAGCTGATCATGCTCTTTTAAAAGAGAAGACGGCTGAATTACTTCATTTATTAGAAACAATGTAATAAATAGATGTGTTCTATTACTGAATCGAAATAATCCGAGTAGGAAGTAGATATTATGAATTATTTCGATTTTTCAAATTAAGTTCTTATAGTATTTATTGAGTACTTTTAAAATATGACATGTTTTTATTGATATATTAATTTCTTGTCGTTTTATAAATTATTTATATAGTTGAGTTGAAGAATGAATGATGATTTATCAGCTGGTCGTTCCAGCCGAAGTCAAGATAGCTTAGATATTAATGATAAGTGGCACAATCATTCTGGTCGTAATGATATATGGGTTGCATTATTTTCTTACCATGTATGGTTAATTCTAGGTTGGCATGATATTAAACAAAGGTACAGAAGGTCAGTATTAGGGCCATTTTGGTTTACATTGAGTACACTAATAATGGTTGGTGTATTGGGTATTCTCTATTCAACATTGCTCAACCAAGATATAACTAATTATCTACCGTACTTGGGGGTTGGGTTAGTTGTATGGCAATACATTAGTACCTGTCTGAATGAAGGTAGTAATACTTTTATTGTCTATGGATATATAATGAAGCAAGTGAGGATGCCATTAACAACACATGTTACTCGTGTAATATGGCGAAATGTTATTATTCTCTTTCATAGCCTACCTGTTGTTGTATTCTTGATGATTATGTTTGGCCATCCGATTACATGGGACATAGTATGGTTAATCCCGGGATTATTACTGTTGGTACTTAATACACTTTGGATGGCTATTGTATTAAGTATTCTCTGTACTCGTTATAGAGATATACTGCCAATTGTGACAAATTTAGTTCAAATCGCTTTTTTCTTCACTCCTATCATGTGGTCTAAAGATTTATTAAAAGATCGTGCCTGGGCCGCTGATATCAATCCATTTCACCATATGATTGAGGTCGTTCGTGCCCCAATATTAGGTGAACATATATCTATATTATCTTGGACTTGGTCAATTGCATTAGTTATTTTTGGCTTTATTTTTGCACAGTATCTAATGCATAAATGTCGAAATCGTGTTCCATACTGGTTATAAGGATTGATTTTGGAAGCAAATATTATCACAAAAAATATGACAGTAGAGTTTCCTATTTATGAAAACTCTCATCGATCATTGAAAAAGAAAGTCTTGAATATGACAACTGGCGGACGAATCGGTAGTGATGCTGGAAAAAACCCAGTTGTAAGAGCTTTGGATGATATAAATCTGACGTTTTCATCTGGAGATAGAGTCGGTTTAGTTGGACATAATGGTTCAGGAAAAACAACATTATTAAGAGTTTTAACTGGTGTTTATTCACCTGTTAAAGGGAAAGTTGATACACATGGAAGAATTGCATCACTACTTGATGTGTCGATGGGACTTGATCCAGATGCAACAGGTTTTGAAAATATTTATCTTAAAGGGGTCATGGATGGATTGAGCCCTCAAATTATTAGACAGAAGATCGATGAAATTGCCGATTTTACTGAACTTGATGAATATTTAAACTTGCCTGTCAAAACTTATTCTAGCGGCATGATGTTACGCTTAGCATTTTCTATATCAACAAGTGTTGATGCTGATATTATTATTATGGATGAATGGCTAAGTGTAGGTGACGAGTCATTCAATAAAAAGGCATCTGAACGTTTAAATGATTTAATCAACAGTGCATCTATATTGGTAATCGCTTCTCATGATCCTAAGCTTATAGAGAATGTTTGTAACAGAAAAATTCATATGGAACATGGAAAAGTTGTTTCCGATGAACGTATTACTCTTCAATCGTATGGTAGTGATAATGATTAAACGTGATAGCCACATTCTTAAAGTTGTAGATTTTGGTTTTTCTCGTTTTCCTTTAAACATAGTAAAAGGATTCTCTAGTGCTTTTATTGCATATCCAATCGCAGAAAGGCTAGAAAAGAGAGAGATAAGAAGTAAACTGAATGAATTAAGAAGGTATTACGCTTTCCCGTTTAGCGATAGAAAAAAGATATGTCGAAATAATTTATATAACATTCTATCTTACGCTAAGCATAATATACCATACTATAAAGATATGTTGGGTTCAATTAATTTTAATGTTGAGAATATAAAAAAAGATATAAATTATATTCAAGATATCCCTTTTTTAACTAAAGATATAATTAGAGAGCAAGGTGAACGATTACTCTCAACTCCTCTGAATGAGATACGACATCATGTATGTAAAACTGGAGGATCCACAGGTTTATCCTGTTTTATTTATTATGATCAACCAGCAGCTGATTACTCTGCTGCAATTACTCTATTTTCAAGAGATAGTGTTGGTAATAAAAAATATAACTCGGAGCTTCATTTTGCTTGTCAGTTTCCTGGAGAAGTTCAACCTGAGTGGCCGGTTAAAGAAGATTTCAAATGCTTAGCTATGAATCGGAGTAATATATTTTTTTCTAGCCTTGATGACTCGGGTTTAGAAAAAATATTAAATACACTCCAATTAAAAAAACCACATCTCATTCATGCCCATCCATCAACTATTTATGCATTAGCATGTTATGTAGATAAACATTATGGTAAGAAACATTTGTTTTCTATCTTTGAATCTAGTGGCGAATTACTAGAACCTTATATGAGAGAAAAAATAGAAAATGTTCTATGCTGTGATGTTATTAATCGCTATGGTCTAGCTGAATTGGGTGTTATGGCGTACCAATATCAGAAAAGAGCCGAGATGTTTGTTTATGATTCAGAAGGGTATCCCGAGAACTTTGAGCAGACAAATGGAGATTCGGAATTGGTATTCACCGGATTCAGAAACCATTTGATGCCTTTAATTCGTTATAAGACTGGAGATTTGGCAAGAGTAGAAAGTCGAGATGATGGCTTTTATCTGACGAACGTAGTGGGACGAATCCATGATGTGGTGTGCTTAAATGGTATTGAGTATCCAACACACCACATACAAGACGTTTTAGATCATCGTGTCGGAGGGATACAAGAGTTCCAGATCGATGTTCGAACGAAGCAACCTATATTAAGACTGGTACTTGAAGCTGACACAACTCAAGAGATTGTCCTTTCTAAAATTGAACACTATTGGCCGGAAGTGTTTCAAGTGAAATTTGTAAGACATGATGACTTTATTCGTGTCGGACATCGAGCGAAATTTAGACATGTGGTAGATAAATGATAGGATTACTTACAAGTGATAATGCTCACGTTGATTCCGCAAAATATGTTGAATCGGCTATTATTCGTTCAGTGACTCGTAGTCAATACATTAGGATATCTACAGCCCCGTCTCCATCTTTATTAAATGATAATATCAGTATATTGGTGATGATTTCTCCTACTGTAGAACAACTTGACTGGGCCTTAGGTTTATTAAATATAGATAAAATTATTATTTTAGGCTATCTCCCAGATAGTATTTCTAATTATTTACTTCTTGAATATAGAGGTTGGCCTAAAGCTGGTTGGGATAAAGCTCCTGTTGCAAAACCATATCATAGTTCTGAAAGTGACGGTTATATTCGCTACAATCATCTTGCTCATGAAGATTTTGATTTAGTGAAGGATCGACCATTTGAACGTTTTGACTTTATGGATGAGTGGAATAATCTTGGATATGGAGCAATCACAGCTGATAAGACAATATGGTCTATTTGTCAGCCAGTATTGTTAAGTGATGAGTATTCATTAGCAACAGTAACATCTGGTGATGAAAAAATAGCAACTTATGCAGCGTTATGTGAAATAAATAATAAGTCCGTGTTGTGGTTTAACCGTGAAGTTGGTCCTATTGATTCATACGAATGGCATTTTGTAGAAGAATTTATAACATCGTACAAATCAGAAAGCTCATCTTGTCTTCCTATATTAACTGAAATTCCACAAGGTTATGATTCAGCAGTTACAATGCGTCTTGACTGTGATGAGGATGTAGAGTCTAGCCGCTTTTTATGGAATGTTTATCAAGAGGAAAACGTACCTTTTTCCTTAGCAATACATACAAAAAATCTAGAGAATTCAAAAAATTTTTCCATTATTAGTGAACTTGATGATTTTGGTGGAGCTATTTTATCTCATACAGCAACACATGCACCTAATTGGGGTGGATCTTATGAGAGTGCTGTTATTGAAGCAAAAGAGTCAGCCGAAAAAATTGCCACTATTACTGGTAAAACAGTAGATTATATTGTGTCACCATTTCATCATACACCAATATATGCATTAAAAGCATTGTCTGATATGGGATATTTAGGATGTATTGGTGGTATTATTAAAAATGATCCAGAATTTCTTTCATATAAAGGAGGGAATTTAGCTGATTTACCAAATGATTTTATAGGCCATAGTCAGCAAGTTATGCTGCATGGTGATTGTTTGCTTAGAGATACTGATGATATCTTAAAAGTATATAAGGAATCATTCGACTTATCATATCACACGCAAACTTTATTTGGGTATTTAGACCATCCATTTTCAGAGCGATATCAATATGGATGGGAGACGGAAGAGCAACGAGCTAAGTGTCATAGAGAATTATTGAATTATATTCGTTCTAATACAAAAAATGTTTGTTTTCTTAATGAAATAGAAGCAATGAATTTTATCTATGATAGATCTAATATAAGTATGATTCTTGAGAATAATCAGATAAAAATTTCCTATCCTAAAAACTATATTCCTAAATCTATTTATATCCCATCTATAAGATATAAAAAATCTATAATATTAATGGATATAGATAATAAATGAATAATTGTATAATTTTATTTTCAACAGCAGATTGGGATGAACCATACTGGACGAATAAGCAACATACAGCAAAAAATTTAGCTGAGAATGGTTTTGATATTATATATGTTGAAAGTATAGGTTTGAGAGGACCTAAATTAAATAGTTCAAAAGACATTAATCGCATACTGGGGCGTATAAAAACAGGTTTGAAGTGTTTGATGTTTGGTAGTAGAAAAGTGGATGATAAAATTCGTATTATTTCACCGTTATCTATTCCAAATCCCAAAAATAATATTGTATTGAAAAAATTAAATGAGTTAATGATCACTTTTATTCTCAAAAGAGAAAAGAGAAAAATTCAATTTAGTAATATTATTTTGTGGTCTTATCATCCTTATGTCTCATATCTTATTGATAAGATAAGATTTGATAAGGTTATTTATCATTGCGTAGATGACTTATCCCAAGTTCCCGGTATTGAACCTATATCATTTAGAAGAACAGAGGACTTTTTTCTAGAAAAATGTGACAGAATATTTGTAACCACTAAGTCTCTATTAGAACGCTGTGTTTGTATAAACGAAAATACTGAGTATTACTCAAATGTAGTTGATTATAATCATTTTTCTCTACCCAAGAAAATTACTAATAAAAATATACAGTTAATTGAATCATCAGATAAACCTAAAATTGTCTATCATGGAGTGTTATCGGATTTTAAAATTGATTTAGAACTCTTATATGATGTTATGAAGCAATGCAATATCTATGATTTTTTTATCATTGGTGAAGAACGGGAAGGACAGAAGAGTCATATAATTGATATGATGAGAGAATTAGATAATGTCCATTTTCTTGGCTATATATCATATGAAGATATTCCGTCTTACCTACATTTCATGGATGTTGGTATTCTCCCAAGCTTACTTAATAAATATACATATTCTATGTTCCCGATGAAATATTATGAATATGTTGCAGCTAAATTACCTGTTGTATCAACACCTTTAGGGTTTACTGCGTACACAGAAGGCTCTTGGTTAAGAGTGGCAGAAAAAACAGATGATTTTAAAAAAGCTATTAGACAATCTATTATTGCTGGCAAATTAAGTGATGAAGAGTCTAGAAATGCAGTAGGTGATAATACTTGGCAAGGTAGAACTCAAAAAATGTTAGAATCTATATATTCTGGTTCATAAAATATGAAAATATTATTTATAACTTATCCTATGGCTTTTCATACACCTGGTGGTGGTGAAATCCAGTTATTAGCATATAAAGAAGCACTTGAGAAAAAGGGAATTCATGTGGATTTTTTTGATCCATGGAATCCTAGGTTTACTGATTATGATGTAGTTCACTATTTTTCATGTGTTGGTGGCTCTATTCATATCTGTAATTTTGTTAAACAATTAAATATTCCATTAGTCGTAACATCTAGTTTATGGATGACTGAAGAAACAAAAGAATTGTATCCTCTGGGTGAAATAGTTGATCAATTTAATATCGCTGATTTTATTGTGGCTAACTCCGATATTGAATGTAATCAATTATCCAAAATACTTAATATAAATATTAATAAATTTAAAACAGTATATAATGGGATCGATGATACATTTACAAATAAAATTGATGAAAGTTTATTTTTTGAAAAATTTCATATAAAAAATAAATATATATTATCAGTTGCAAACATTGAAGAGAGAAAGAATCAGTTACATTTAGCTGAAGCTATGAAATCGTTTCCTGACTATAAATTAGTTTTAATCGGTCATATTCGAAACAATGATTATTATGAAAATATTAGAGATTTACTTGGTGACCAACTTATTTATATTGGCTCTATAGATCATTCTGATCCTATATTTCGTTCAGCATATTGTGGTGCTAGTGCTTTTGTCTTACCAAGCATTTTGGAAACTCCGGGATTAGCAGCATTAGAAGCTGCAGCAATGGAGATACCTGTGGTTGTTACTGAGGTTGGTTCAACAACAGAGTATTTTTTGAATGATGTATCTTATTCAAAACCTGATGATGTTTCTTCAATTGTATCTGCAATCGATAATGCTTTAAACAATACAAAAGAAGAGAGTTTACGTAATCTTTCACAACGTATTAAAAAATCATTCTCATGGAGTTCTGCAGCAGAGAAATTAATCTCTATATATAATGAGGTAATGATTAAATAATGAAAACATGTTTGTTTTTATGTTAAGTTAAATTATAAAGAAAATGTCTATGAAGAAAATAAATAAATTGAAAAAAGCTAAAATGAATATGGGTATTGTTATCCCACTTTTAGAAAAATATGGTGGTGCAGAGCGATATTTAATAGAGTGTGTCTTTAGATGGCAACATAGGCATGATATTACTATATATTCAACTAGTTTTAACCAGAAGCTATTGGATGAGCATGGAATTTCTAAGGATGTAAGTCTTGTTGAAATATCACCTTATTTTGAAGGTGAAAATTCTATGGTGCTTAATGCATTATTGTTACCAAAGATCTGGAAAGAAGAGATAGGTAATCATGATATATATCATACACACCTTTGGCCGACACATATTATTGATCTGCACCCTATGGTTTGGTACCCGCATGAACCTTTGCGAGTTCTTTATGACTTAAGATATGAGCAAAATGTCGAAGCCGTCGGAAAAAATGCTTCTAGGAATATTCATATATATCCTAAATATAATTATGACCGTATTGGTGATTCTATTTACAATGCGACATTATCTACAATAGATGTTATGGATAAAGCATCTAGACCTGATCATATTGTTGCTAATAGTAAATATACTGCCAGATATTTAGAAGATGTATATAATTGTCCTGTTAAAGATATTGTATATCCAGGAGTTGAACCTGAGAGTTTTATAGAGCTTCCAGTTGATAGAAATTTATTTGTTACAATTAGTCAATTATGGCCTCATAAACGAGTCAATCTATTGCTTGAGTCTATAGCATTAACAGATGAGGCTCAGTTAATGGT
Organism: Vibrio sp. MEBiC08052; assembly: GCF_001506075.1. Classification (GTDB taxonomy): domain Bacteria; phylum Pseudomonadota; class Gammaproteobacteria; order Enterobacterales; family Vibrionaceae; genus Vibrio. The sequence goes on from NZ_KQ947475.1 coordinate 118,510, forward strand.
TATTGGCAATGGTCCAGAGAAAGAAAGGCTGATAGAAATAGCTGAGAAACTTGGTATCGAAGACCGTGTTTTCTTTTTAAGTGGTTTATCAAACAAAGAATTAAGCTTAGTCTTGGCGAGAGCATGTGCATTTTTGTTCTCACCGATTAAAGAACCTTTCGGTATCGTTGTTCTTGAGGCGATGGCTGCCGGCAAACCTATCATTGCTGTTAATGAAGGCGGTTATACAGAAGTATGCAATGAAAATAACGCCTTCCTAGTTCCAGCTTATCCGTCTGCATTTGCAGAGAAAATATCATTTCTGCAAGAAAATCCTGATATTGCTAGACAGATGGGTGAACATGGTCGAAAAACAGTTCCTTATTACACTTGGTCTAAAGCTGCTGATGAGTTAGAGGATATACTTATTAAAGTTTGGGAAGAGGATAAAGCGAATCAGCAGGTAGATACATTTACAATTGAAGATACATTAGTTGGTATCCAATATTACATGTGGTTTGGAGAAGGTTTTGGGGCTGCTCATTGGAATGATAATCTTAAGAGTGGTCATGTTTCTGATAAACCATATCTTGGCTACTATAGTTCCACAAAAGGGCAAATTATTGAAAAGCATCTCGATTTATTTGAATACATGGGGTTAGACTATATTACAGTTAATCTTCATATTGATGAACAAGGTGTTAATAGTATTGAATTAATGGGTATACAACATTTATTTGATATAATAAAAATTCAGAATAAAAACATAAAAATTGCAATTCAAATCGCCCCTTATAGTAGTAATATGGATGAATTGTCTAAAACAATTAAAATGATTAGTAAGTTGTACTCTGATCATCCAAATTATTTGAGGATAGATGATAAACCGATACTGTTTTGGTTTTGGACGAGTGTTTATGATGGTGAGAAAAATTTAATTGGTGATATTAAAATCGAGACAGAAAAATTCTCAAATATTGCAGTTAGCTTACGTCTTCCCGATGGTGATAAGGAAAAAAATAGTACCTTTGGTTTATTTGATGGATTCACACCATTTTCACCATTAGAGCTATGTGGTGAAGCTAAGTGGAATGAAGTTTGGACTGAAGCATATCATGGTTCTCAAAAGTCAAAAATGAAATATAAAATTGTAACTGTATCTCCTGGTTACGATGATTCTGGAATGGATGATGATATAAGAAACAACAATCCTTATAGAGTCATTAATAGGAAGGATGGTGATACTTATCAAAAAGGGTTTGACTTCATTTTGGGATTAGAAGATAAACCAGATATGGTTATGATATCTACTTTTAATGAGTTTCATGAGAATTCTCATATTGAACCCTCGTTGAAAAATGGAAATTTATATATAGATATGACTAAAGATTTTGTTTCTGAATTAAAAAAAGGTATATAAAGATATGAGTTTAGCATACGGAATAAAAAATGATATCAAGTATAGCTTAGTTCAGAAAAATCTGGTTATACAAGACGAAACAAAATTAAATATTAACCTATCTGATGGATGTGTTAATAAAAATATATCATTAGTTATAGATATTTATGATATGGATAACCCAGTTCACCCTGAAGGACATATAGGTTGGTGGTCTTTCGATATCAGTGAATTAAGTAAAAATGAGTTAGAAGTAGAATTTGATTTAGATTTTGATGCTTGTGAAGTTAACGCTATAGGACGTAATTATAATAACAAATGGTTGAATTTTGAAACTGTAGATTGTAAACGCTATTTAGTGAGTGTTGTTATTCGGGATAACATTACTAACGGGATCATTTTTATTAATAAAGTTCCTGTTTTTACAAAAAAAAGTGATTATTTAAAATATAAGAAAGAATATGTAATAGATGTTTATTCTGAAAAATATGCTACAGTAAAAAATTTATTCTTATCGACTAGTAAAATCCACATAGTATCTAGAAATATTTTTTATGGTGATGCTGTAGGTAATCTATGTATTGATCTTTACAAAATGTTGAAACAGAATGGAATTCAGTGTGAACTTCATGCAGAAGAATATGATATCCATTTAAATGATACGATTAATCATGTTTCAGGTATTAAAGATATAGTTCATCCAGATGATAAGATTTTATATTTTTATTCAACATACGACCCTTATCTTGATACTATTGTTGATTTAGATGTAGAAGAGAAAATTGCTTACTATCATGGCATCACTGATCCCCACTTATTGCAGGTTTTTGATCCTGAATTAAGTATTATATGTAAAAAAGCATATGCGCAATTAGGTAGTTTAAATGTATTTGATTCATTTGCCTCAAATTCTTATGATTCTGCAAAGGTCTTAGTTGAGGCTTGTCATTCCAAATTATTAGCTATGTCAAAACAAGAGAATGATTTGCTTTCTAGTTGTTCTGATACTACTACTCATGAGTCAGAGACTGAGCAAGAACATGGAATTGATCTGCTCAAACTTGAACAGATTAAAATTATTCCGCCTAAGCTTATTGGTAAAAAATCTATTTCATTTGAATTTGATACTATTAATAATGATAAGTTGAAATTTTTATATGTAGGTCGTATTAAAAGTCATAAAAAAATAGAAGATATTTTAGAATTATTTCATGAATACTATAAAATAAACTCTAATTCTCAATTATTAATTGTGGGATCTGGTTCTGATAAGGCTTATAAAGATTACCTTGAGTGGGTTGAAAATAAAGGCCTTAGGCTAAAGAAAGACACTGTGAAATGGCTCGGTAAAATTGATGATGATACTTTGAAGTCAATTTATGAAAAATCTGATATATATATTTCTATGAGCGAACATGAAGGTTTTTGTTTGCCAATTTTAGAAGCTATGCTATCAAATACTCTTGTTTTTAGTTATGATTTAGCGGCTATTCGTGAAGTAACTAATAATTCTGTTGCAATGTTTTCACAGAAGAACTTGCCGGAGTTAGCACAGCATATTCATAGAATTGTGCTAGATCCTGAAAGAGTTAGTTCACTTTTATCTTCTCAGTCAAAGAATGCTGAAGAATTACTCTTAAAAATGGATGGTTCTTCTTTTATTGAATTATTAATTCCATAACTTCATATGCTTCTCTATTTTTTTATAGGGAAGCTATATTTAATTGCTTATGAGTCATATTAAAGTATTACACGTATATAGAACCTTCTTTCCAGATCCTCCTGGGGGTCTACAGGAAGCTATTCGACAAATTTGTATTAATACAAGGCCACATTCCATTATCTCTAAGGTTTTTACACTTTCTCCTGACCCTAGCCCTGAATCTATATTCTTTGATGGTATAGAGGTTATAAGAGCCAAGTCGCATTTAGCTCCGGCATCGTGTGATATATCTGGGATAGATGGAATAAAGAAATTTAAAGAATTATCAGAATGGGCAGATATAATTAATTATCATTATCCTTGGCCGTTTAGTGATGTATTGAATTTTTTTTCTTCTAAAAATAAAATTAAAGTAATTACATATCATTCTGATATTGTTAGGCAAAAATATATACTCCATTTTTACCAGCCGCTGATGTCAAAAATGCTTAGAGAAATGGATAAAGTTATTGTCACCTCAGATAATTATGCAAAAACTAGTAAAACTATTATTAATTATGTTAGTGAAGAGCAATTGAGAACTATTCCCTTAGGGATAAAAGACTTTTCTATTGATTATAATAGTTCTTTGAAGAATGATACTCTCGAAAAATTTGGCTTATATGATACAGAATATGTTCTTTACTTAGGAGTTCTTCGTTATTATAAGGGATTACATGTAGTTATTGATGCTGCTAAAAAGACAGATAAGATTATAGTTATCGCTGGAGCTGGTCCCGAAGAAGAACGTTTAAAGGCTAAAGCTAGAGGAATAAAAAATATAATTTTTACAGGACGAGTTACAGAGCAGCAAAAATTAGATCTTGTAGCCAACTGTAAACTAATGGTTTTAGCATCTCATCTTCGCTCGGAAGCTTTTGGCATGGTTTTGGTTGAAGGTTTAATGTTCTCTAAGCCTTTAATTTCTTGCGAAATAGGAACAGGAACCTCTTATGTTAATGTCGACGGACTCACTGGTGAAGTTATTCCCCCAAATGATTATCAAGCTTTAGCTAAAGCAATAGATAAAATTTCGAATGATCAAGACTTGTATAATGAATATTCAAATAATGCAAGAGCTAGATATCTAAAACTCTTTAGTGATGTTTCATTAGGTAAGTTATATTCTAATCTCTATCTGGAAATTTTAGGAAATAAATGAATTGTGCCATTTGTTTCTGATGAATGATGATCATTGGATATGTAAAGGATATGAGATTGTATTATATTCATGAATTGTATGTTTAAATATTTTTTCTATTGTGAATGATTAAAGGTATTGGATTAAACGTGTCAAATGTTATAACTATTCATCCATCGATGGTAACTTTTGAAAGTGACGATAATATACTCAAAGATGCTCTTCTTAAATCTATTCCTCTTGAACATAGTTGCAAGACAGGAGGATGTGGATTATGTAAGGCTGAAGTTATCTCTGGGACAGCATTAAACGAAGATATGAAGGAAGTTTCGACAGGATCTTATATTCTTACCTGTCAATCTAAGGCCTTGTCTAATTTAAGTTTAAAAGTTAATTATTTTCCAGAATTAGCTAATATAGAGTCTAAAATTATTCCTTGCAAGGTATCTAGTTTAGAACAGGTAACTGAAGACATCGTGATTATTAAGTTACGTTTGCCACCTAATAAAACACTGAATTATATGCCAGGTCAATATATTGATTTAATTTTTAAAGGTATTAGTAGAAGTTATTCAATAGCAAATTTTTCCCCAGATAAAAATGAATTAGAACTTCATATACGTAGGGTTCCTAATGGAAAAATGTCAGGCTTGATTTTTGAACCAATTCATTTAGAACAACTAATGAGGATAGAAGGACCAAAAGGTACTTTCTTTGTCAGAGATGATAATAAAGATCTCATTTTTCTAGCAACAGGTACAGGAATTGCTCCTATAAAATCTATGATTCATGGGCTGATTGAGAAAAAAGACACAAGGAAAAAATACATATATTGGGGGGGGAGATATGATAACGAGATATATTGTAAAGACTTTTATAAATTTGATGCTGATTTTGATAATATAACTTTTGTACCAGTATTGTCTAGAGAGAGTAGTGATATTCGATATGTTCAGCACGCTGTTGATAGAGATTTTGATTCACTGTCAAATGTTAGTGTTTATGCATGTGGTTCATTAAGTATGATCAATGATGCTAGAGAATTATTAGTAGATAAGAATATGTCACTAGATTCATTTTATTATGATGCTTTTATTCCTTCAATAAATAAAAATGCATATTGATAACATGTGAGTATAAATTTGGTTGATATTAGTTTAAATAATATTTTTAGTTAAAAATATTCTAGAATTAAAATAAATTACTAATTCTCATTTCTCTATATATTATTATATAGCTAATTTTTTCTGAAAAATATGTAGACAACATTGTAAAGAAAAACGTGATATTGATTGTAAGTACTGAATATTATGTTTGATTTATGTTTTCATTAATTCAAAATATTACAGAAATTAGTATGAATTTTATATTCAATAAATAATCAAGTAATAGTTCGGTGTTAATGCTATTTATTAGCTCAGCTAAATATGACTGAGATATGAAACAAGATCTTTTCTTCAAGCTTAAGCGAGATAGCGTAGTCCACAGATCTAAATAGATTTAATAAACAAAGCCATTAGGAAATGGAGAACACTAATGAAAGCTGTAATTTTAGCTGGTGGTTTAGGTACTCGTTTGAGCGAGGAAACATCTCTAAAACCTAAACCAATGGTAGAAATTGGAGGTAAGCCAATTCTATGGCATATCATGAAACACTATTCAGTTCATGGCATTAATGATTTTATCATTTGTTGTGGTCATAAAGGTATTATTATTAAGGAGTATTTTGCAAACTATTTTTTGCATATGTCAGATGTAACCTTTGATATGAAATCTAACCAGATGGAAGTTCATCGTAAAAGGGCTGAGCCATGGAGTGTGACACTGGTTGATACTGGTGAGCATTCGATGACTGGTGGCCGTATGAGAAGAGTTGCTGATTATATAAAGAATGATGAAGCTTTTTGTTTTACATACGGTGATGGTGTTAGTGATGTTGACATCACTAAAGCGCTCTCTTTTCATCGTTCTCATGGGAAAATGGCCACATTGACGGGTATCTATCCTCCTGGAAGGTTCGGAGCACTTGAAATTTCTCATGGACAGGTTACAAAGTTTCGAGAAAAGCCTCGAGGGGATGGTGCAATGATTAATGGTGGATTCTTTGTTTTGTCACCAAAAGTACTTGATTATATTGATAATGATCAGTGTGTTTGGGAACAATCACCATTAAATCAATTAGCTAGTGATGGAGAGTTAATGGTTTATGAGCATAGTGGTTTTTGGCAAGCAATGGATACATTGAGAGATAAAAATTATCTCGAGAAGTTATGGGAAACGGGTGAAGCTCCTTGGAAGCTATGGTAGTTGGAGGATATATGGAACCAAGTTTCTGGAAAAGTAAGAGAGTATTAGTAACAGGCAATACTGGTTTTAAGGGAAGCTGGTTGTCTCTATGGTTACATGACTTAGGAGCAAATGTTAGAGGATATTCACTATCAGCAGTACCCACAAGTCCAAGTTTGTTCCAAGAAGCTCGAATTGGTGATGACATACCTACGACTGCACATGATATAAGAGATTTCGATAATCTCTATCGTACGATTAAAGAGTTTAGGCCAGAAATTATCTTTCATATGGCTGCTCAACCGCTAGTTCGTTTATCATATATACAACCTGTCGAAACTTATTCAACAAATGTTATGGGGACGGTTCATTTATTTGAAGCTGTACGGCGAGTTGGTGGAGTAAAAGCCGTTATCAACATTACATCTGATAAGTGCTATGAAAACCGAGAATGGATCTGGGGATATAGAGAAGATGAATCGTTAGGTGGCCATGACCCATATAGTAATAGTAAAGGTTGTGCTGAGTTGGTCACATCATCTTATCGGAACTCATTTTTTAGCCCAGAAAGATACGCTGAACATGAATGTGCTATTGCATCTGTTCGAGCTGGTAATGTAATCGGTGGTGGCGATTGGGCACAAGATCGGCTTATTCCTGATATTTTAAGTGCTTTTGCAGAGAAGTCTGAAGTTAGTATTAGAAATCCGAATGCCATTAGACCATGGCAACATGTCTTAGAACCATTGTCAGGATATATAAGGTTAGCCGAGTTGTTATATGAAAAAGGTTCTGAGTTTGCCGAAGCATGGAATTTTGGCCCCAAAGACGATGATGCAAGACCTGTTAAGTTTTTAATTGAGCGGTTAGCCGATCTGTGGGAAGGCGATGTTCGTTGGCGTATACATGAAGATGCTCAGTATCATGAAGCTCACCATCTCAAATTGGATTGTTCAAAAGCGAAGAGTCGATTGGGATGGCAACCTATTTGGGATTTGGATACGACCCTAGGAAAAATTATTCAGTGGTATAAAGCATGGCTTAACCACGAAGATATGAAGCAGTATACTCTAAATGAAATCCGAGAGTACATAGCAGCAATTAAGAAGGTTAGATAATGTTGAAAGATCAAATAAGAGGACAAATAGCTGATCTTGTTGAGAAATATTCAGATTTAGCTTTTGAACAGAAACCCTTTGTCGCAGGGGAAACACCTGTACCGCCTTCTGGTAAAGTGATTGGCTCTGATGAGTTGAAAATGATGGTAGAGGCGTCTTTAGATGGGTGGTTGACTACGGGACGTTTTAATTCGTTATTTGAAAAAGCATTAGGGAACTATTTGGGTGTGCCCTATGTACTCACAACAACCTCTGGTTCATCTGCAAACTTGTTAGCATTATCGGCTCTGACTTCTCCGAAATTAGGTGACAGAAGATTAAAGCCTGGAGATGAAATCATTACAGTAGCAGCAGGATTTCCAACAACAGTTAATCCCTCGATACAAAATGGATTGATTCCTGTGTTTGTTGATGTCGATATTCCAACATATCAGATAAAACCAGAAATGATAGAAGCTGCAGTTTCTGAAAAAACTAAAGCAATCATGATTGCACATACGCTAGGTAATACTTTCGATTTGACAGAGGTGTGCCGTGTTGCTGATAAGTATAACTTATGGTTAATTGAAGATTGCTGTGATGCTTTAGGATCTACATATAATGGCCAAATGGTTGGTACCTTTGGTGATATTGCAACAGTAAGCTTTTATCCTGCACATCACATTACAATGGGTGAAGGTGGTGCAGTATTTACTAAAAATAAAGAATTGAACAAACTGGTTGAGTCATTTAGAGACTGGGGACGAGACTGCTATTGCGCACCTGGTTGTGATAACACATGTGGTAAGCGCTTTGAACAACAATTAGGTTCTTTACCGTATGGTTATGATCATAAATATACATACTCCCATTTAGGGTATAATTTAAAAATTACTGATATGCAAGCAGCTTGTGGGCTTGCTCAAATGAACCGTGTTGAGGATCTAGTCCAAGCAAGAAAAGATAATTTCGTCTATTTACATGAAGGTCTAAAATCTTGTGAAGAGTTTTTAATTCTTCCTGAAGCAACTAATAATTCAGAACCTTCATGGTTTGGTTTCCCGATTACAATTCGCACTGATTCTGGTATTGAACGTGTAGAGCTATTGAAGTTTCTAGATCAAAATAAAATTGGCACACGTCTTCTATTCGCAGGAAATTTAACTCGCCAGCCGTATTTTGAAAATATTCAATATCGTATTGTTGGGGATTTAACTAATACTGATATTATCATGCATAATACTTTTTGGATTGGAGTATACCCAGGATTACATCGAGAGCATCTAGACTTTGTTATTGAAAAATTCGAAGAGTTCTTTGGATTAAATTTTTAGGTGTAATTATATGGATTCGATATCTCTTGCAAAAAAAGTTAGAGAACATTCAGTTAAAATGGTTCATCGGGGAAGAAGTTCTCACATAGGTTCAGCATTATCAATTGTTGATATTTTAGCTGTCTTATATACCGATATTTTAAATATCTCTCCTGAGACAGTTAATGACCCAGAGAGAGATATTTTTATATTGAGTAAGGGACATGCTGGAGCATCCTTATATGCGACGTTAGCTGAACGAGGTTTTTTCCCAATCAGTAATCTAGACCAGCATTATCAGAATGGTTCTTTATATAGTGGTCATGTATCTCACAAAGGAATACCAGGAGTGGAATTTTCCACAGGTTCATTAGGACATGGTTTACCTGTTGCCGTAGGCATAGCTTTAGCTGCAAAGCTTGATGGGTTAAAGAATAAGGTCTTTGTCTTATTGGGTGATGGTGAAATCCTAGAAGGTTCTAACTGGGAGTCATTAGCTTTTGCATCACATCATAAGCTTGATAACTTATGTATTATTATTGACAGAAATAACTTACAGAGTTTTAAAAATACAGAAGCTACTATAGCTTTGGAACCGATGGTCGATAAGTTCTTAGCTTTTGGTGTTGGATGTCAAAGGATTCATGGACACGATCATATAAAATTGAGAGCTGAATTCTCTTCAATGGAAGATGACAGACCCAAAGTTATTATTGCTGATACCATTAAAGGTAAGGGTGTTTCCTATATGGAAAATCAGGTTGTATGGCATTATAAGTATCCTGATGAAGAACAGCTAAAATTAGCCTTGGAAGAAATCTCTGGAGGTATGAATGAGAGCTAATTTCGTTCAGGCAATTACAGATCTAGCTGAAAAAGACAAGAATGTTATTTTGTTGACTGGTGATCTAGGATTTGGTTCATTTGAAGTATTCGAAGAAAAATTTCCTAATCAATATTTTAATGTAGGTATTGCCGAACAGTCTATGATCGGTATTGCTGCTGGTCTGGCAAAGTCAGGAAAGACAGTTTTTGTTTATTCTATCGGAAACTTTGTGACATTAAGATGCTTAGAGCAAATTAGAAATGATGCTTGCTATCATCATCTCAATATTAATCTTGTGTCTCAGGGAGGAGGGTTTACATATGGTCCGGCAGGAATGTCTCATCATGCTACCGAAGATATTGGTATTATGAGAGTTTTACCATATGTGACTATTTGTGTCCCTTCAAATGGTCATAACTGTTACGAGGCTGTTCATCAGTTAGCTGATTTATCTGGCGTTGGATATCTTCGATTAGAAAAAAGTAATAATATTAATGAAATTAATAATATTTCTTTGAATATCGGTAAGCCAAATATTATACGTGAAGGAAAGGACGCTTTAATTATTAGTATTGGTGGCATTTTATCTGAGGTTTTAAAGGCTGTAGATGAATCAAGTAAAGACATTGCAGTAATAGATTTTCACACCGCGAAACCAATAGATAACACATGGATAGCAGAACAACTGAAATTATTTCCATTAATTATAAGTGTGGAAGAACATCAGAAAACTGGTGGTTTGGGAACTATTTTGTCTGAAGTTATTGCAGATAAACAAATATCTACTAAGTTAGTGAAACTTGGTATTAGTGATGAGATTGTTTCTATTGTTGGCAGTCAGGAATATCTAAGAGAAAAATGTTTAATTGATTCAAAAATGATTAAACATATTTTAAATATGGAATTGTAAAATGAACTCAAGACAATCTTTTTTTGAAAAAAAAAGTAAAGATGTTATCTATAATTTAAAATATAATATTTTAAATTCTAAGATAGAAACAGACAAAGATGATGTATTTTTACAAGTAGTTACTAGTGATTATATAAATGATGATAACATCATAAATTTACTTTCTTATTGGAGAAGTAAATCACAACATGCTTTCTTGAAGATATTCCCTGTTACAGATGAAGGGACAAAGCGATGGCTGAAACACGGTGTAATAGAAAGAGAAGACCGGATATTATTTCTTGTATCTAGGAGAAATGGAGATTTTATTGGTCATATTGGACTTTCTAGCTTTGATTTTTCTCATAACACATGTGAAATAGATAATGTAATAAAATCTCCAGAGTGTGATGATAAAGGAATATTTACTGATGTTACAAATTTCTTATTGAAATGGACTAAAGAAAATTTAGGGCCAGACAAAATAAAATTAAGAGTATTTTCAGATAATGCCAAAGCATTAGCTTTATATACTAGAGTTGGATTTATACCCACAAATTTAATTACATTTAAGAAAGTTATTGATGGTGAAATTATTGAATGGATTGAATCTGACTCAAATGTAGATAGATGTTTTCTAGTTATGGAAAAAAGGATTTAATAAATATGATTAACGAACTTATATTAACGGCTGGACCTAGTGTTACTGATAAAGAAATTAACTATGTTAATGATGCCGTAAGAAATGGTTGGAATAATGATTGGAATAAATATATTGTCCAGTTCGAACACCTAATGGAAGAATATATAGGTGTAAAACACGCGGTTACTACATCCAGTTGTACAGGTGCGCTACATTTATCTTTACTGTCCTGTGGTATTGGACCTGGTGATGAGGTTATTGTTCCTGATATTACATGGGTTGCTTCAGCATCTGCAGTCATGTACGTTGGTGCCACACCTGTCTTTTGTGATATTGAAGAGACAAGTTGGTGTTTAGATATTCGTTCAGCTGAGAAATTATTAAGCCCCAAGACAAAAGCAATTATCCCTGTTCATTTATATGGACACCCAGCTAATATGCCCGCTATTGTCGAATTTGCGAAAAAGAATAATTTAAAAATTATTGAAGATGCCGCACCATCAATTGGAGCTGAAATTGATGGTAAAAAAACGGGATCTTTTGGGGATGCTGCTGCATTTAGTTTTCAAGGAGCTAAGATCTTATCTACTGGTGAAGGTGGTATGTTCTTATGTAATAATGATGAAATCTTTAAGAGGTTCAAATCATTAAGTGATCATGGTAGAGATCCTGAAAAACCATTAGCTGCTGTAGAAGTTGGCTATAAATATAAGATGTCTAATTTACAGGCAGCTATGGGATTAGCACAGTTAGAACGGGTAGATGAACTAGTTAACAGAAAAATTGAGATTAACTCTATTTATCGTGATTTATTAAATGATTGTAAGAAAATTCGTGTCTCTAAAGAGCTATCAGGATGCAAAAGTATACATTGGATGACATCAATTGAGTTAGTTGGGGCTAGCTATGAACAGCGTGCAGATTTCATGGCAAAACTGAAAGGAAATTTAGTTGATTCTCGACCGGTTTTTTCTCCATTGAGCCATTTACCCATGTTTACTCGTACTTTAGAGAATCCTGTTGCTGATAGAATTGGACAGAGCTCTATTAATTTACCAAGTGGACATAATTTAACACTTGAACAGATCGAACATGTAGCTAAGGCTATTAAGTCCCTCATTTAAACTTTTATTCAGTCTATCTATATAAATTAAAATAGATAGACTGAATTTTATTTCAAATTAACGTGATTAATTTTGATGTATAAAGATAATTTAAAAATAATCTTTCAATTTGAATTTATTAAATATTTATTTATTGGTTTAGTTAATACAATTTTTGGATATTCCGTCTATTCTATATTTATTTATATCGGCTTAGATTACTCTATTGCTTTAATGATGGCTACTGTTATAGGTGTTATTTTTAATTATAACACTTATAGACAAATTTTATTTAATAAGAAAAGTAAAAAAACTATTTTTATTAAATTTTTAAGTAGTTATATAATTGTATATTTTGTCAATTTGATTTTGCTAGACCATCTGAATTTACTATTTAATGAATATATTTCTCAAATAATTTGTATACCACCAGTTGTAATATTTAACTGGGTTATATTTAAATATTGGGTTTTTAAGTGAAATATTAATGTAGAAGTATCATTATGAAGAAGATAAGTATTGTTACTCCCTGTTACAATGAAGAAGATAACGTAGAAGAATTATATCGAAGAGTTAAAATTCAGTTTGATGAATTGAAAAATTATAGCTATGAACATATATTTATAGATAATGCATCAGGTGATAAAACAGTAGAAATACTCAAATCTATAGCAGAAAATGACCCAAATGTGAAAATTATTGTAAATAGTAGAAACTTTGGCCCAATAAGATCTCCTCACTATGGATTATTACAAGGCTCTGGTGATGCAACTATGTTAATGGTCGCTGATCTCCAAGACCCTCCGGAGTTAATTCCTGAATTTATACAGAAATGGGAACAAGGTAATGAGTTAGTTATTGGAGTTAAGAATGAAAGTGATGAGTCCCCAGCAATGTATTTTATTAGAAAAATATATTATACCCTTACAGCTAAACTCTCTGAGACAAAGTTGGTAAAAAATTTTTATGGGTTTGGTTTATATGATAAGAAAATTATTGAAATAATTAGAAATATACCTGATCCATATCCTTATTCGCGAGGAATATTAGTTGATTTAGGTTTCAATATAACAAAAATTTACTATCGTCAACCTGTCAGACATCGAGGGGTTACTTCAACAAATTTCTTTTCTCTTTATGATATTGCAATGCTTGGAATATGTAGTCATTCAAAAGTTCCCTTGCGTATAGCAACATTATCTGGATTCATCTTAAGTTTAATTTGTTTTTTAATTGCTTTTGTATATTTTTTATATAAATTATTCTACTGGGATGAATTTCCTCTAGGAACTGCTCCCATCGTAATTGGAATGTTTTTTCTCGGTTCTGTTCAAATATTTTTCATTGGACTCGTTGGAGAATATGTAGGGCATTTAATATCAAAATCATCTAAGTTTCCATTAGTTATTGAAAAAGAAAGGATTAACTTTCATGATGATGTTTAACGTGGCTAGGTGAAATAATGAGATTAGACCTACTTAACCTGACAACTCCATTTAAGAAAGAGTATAAGATATGGCTTTTAGGCAGTATCTTTATATTTTTTATCTCATATATAATAATTTATGGATTTAATCTTGGGTTAGATTACTTCCTTAATGTCCCTGCAATATATTATGGCGATGGAAAATTTGGCTCATGGTATGTTCAAAGAATTTTAGAAGGTTGGGTATACTATAGCCCCCGTAATGGTTATCCATTTGGTGGTGATTTTATTCACTATCCTCTTTCAGATAATGGTAGTTTTCTAATAATAAAACTACTAGGATATATATTTTCTGATTTTTGGGTTGTATTTAAAGTTTATTATTTACTTGGATTTTCATTTGTATTTATTTCATCTTATTTAGTGATAAGAAGTCTCAATATAAATATATTTATTGCCTTTTGCTCATCCATAGTATTTAGTTTACTACCTTATCATATAGATCGAATAGATCATACTTTTCTAAGTTTTTATGTATCTGTCCCCCCTATGTTTTATCTAGCATTCCATCTGTTTAGAAATAAGGGGGTGTTATTTTACGAGAATAGCATTAAGAAGAATATTCTACTATGCGTTGGGTTGGTTGCTCTTTCTTCTTTTGGTGTATATTATGCCTTTTTCGGATGTATTCTTATTTCTTCAGTTGGATTTATTGGGGGAATTTTAAATAAAAAATACACTTATATTATTAAATCATTGTTAATATCATCGGTAATAGCAATTGGTGTGATCATCAATTTTATTCCCAATTATGTACTCTCTAACTCTTATTCTGTAAGTTTAAATAGTAAAGAATTATCTATATATAATAAAGAAGAAAATCAAAAATTAATTAGATACCCTAGTAACTCTGAACTTTTCTCGTTAAAGTTTGCTCAGTTGATCTTGCCTAGAACATCTCACAGAATAGCAGAATTTTCTCATATTAACAGTGTGTATAATAAAACTAGCTATTTCGTTAATGAAAATGTTACATCTTCTCTCGGTATTTTGGGTAGTCTTGGTATTTTATTAATTTTTATGTCTATATCATCTAGTCTCTTGTGTAATAAGGACAGTAAAAATTATTTTGATAATAATACTAAATTGTTTTCGTTTATTTTTATTATCCTCTTTATGTTTGCAACATTTGGAGGACTGGGTTCTGTATTTTCTTATCTATTAACACCACTAATAAGATCATGGAATCGACTTTCTGTTTTTATTGGATTTACGGCAATAGTTCCTTTTTTTATCTTTATTAATTATGTTGTTAACAAGATAAAACTTAAATATATTCGGTATGGAGTTATTTCTATTTTAACATGTTTAGCTATATTGGATCAGACTCCTCGTAACTGTCTTGATTGCCATATACAAAGGAAATCTGATCTAGAAATAGATAGAAAATTTGTATCTGCAATTGAGAAATCGTTACCAAAAGGTAGTGCAATATATCAATTACCTTATATACCATTCCCTGAACCCACACCTCTTATTGATTATTCTGAGGACGCACTAAAATATGGTTTAGGGGCTTATGACAACTTTATTGGATTTCTTCATTCAAAAGATTTGAAGTGGAGCTATGGTGTTGAAAAGGGAAGCTTTGGCGATTTCTTTTTCAAGAAGTTATCTACTTTAAGTCTTAAAGAACAGATAGATATCGCTAGAGAACTAGGTTTTTCAGGAGTATATCTTGATTTAAGGGGATTTTCTGGACAATCTTTACGACAAATAAAGATATTGAAAGAAAGTTTGGGAGAACCAAATATTGTAAGTTCCAAGAATAAGAGATTTTTTTGGAAAATAGAGCCTGATAAATTTATTGGTGATCCTATTGACCATGCTCTAAAAATAGCTAGAGATAAACAGTTTTTTAAAGAATATAAGAACGATGACGAGATAAGTGAGATTGTATATTTCAATCATCCATTCCCTACTAATGGTATAGTTCATGCGGTTGGATTATCTGATGTTGAACCATGGGGACGCTGGTCTGATGGACCGGTTGTGTCTCTTCATTTTGATAGTTCATTACCTAGAAGACTCAAGCTTATTATTAATATCACTCCATATGGTCCTAATGATGGTAAAAAGTTTAAAGTTAAAATTGGGCAGACTGAACACAGTTTTTTTGTATGGAAGACAGAATCAGTATATGAAATTTTATTCGACTTGAATTCAAGCAAAGAAAATCAAATCGATTTTATTATTCCTGAGCCTTCCTCACCTAAAGAATTAGGTATAGGGAGTGATACTCGAAAGCTAGGTATTGGTTTCTCTTCTATTCAAATAGTTAGCCTCCCTTAAATTAGGGTTTCTTGTGCAAAGAAAAACCCCATCTAGGCTGAGGGGCCGTAAAGCTTATATCTATGAGTCAGTTATAAAACCCCTTTCAATCTGTTAAAAATATCTTGTGGTCTGGCAACTACAATAGTTAAAAGATTGAAAGGAGGTCCCAATGTGGAACGAAAAGAGCTTAGCGCACACAAGATGGAATTGTAAATATCACGTTGTATTTGCACCGAAATACAGAAGACAAGTTTCTACGGTGAAAGTGAAGAGCAGTTGGTGAATCAAATCGTTGTTCATTGGCAGAAAGAACTGGTTGTTCGCCAACAATCCAAACGGTGCCGATGCCAGTGCGCTGCTGTACAGTATCATTGAGACAGCGAAAGCTAACGGGTTGGTACTCTACGATTACATGGTCAAATGTATGAAAGAGCTGGCAGAGGCTGAGCCTGATATCAATTCACTGCTTCTCTGGAACTTCTCTCATTAAAACTCAAACGCCCCGTGGGATCATGGGGCGCTTACAATGCTGTATGAGCGATTCGGACATTTGAAGTTCAAATATAGAAATCGAGAATTTTGGTGTCGAGGGTATTGCGTTGATACAGTAGGAAAAAATACCAGCAAGATACAAGATTACATAAAGCACCAGTTGTATTGAGGACAAAATGGGAGAGTAGCAATCGTTCCCATGAAAAACCTCCGGCTATGCCGGAGGATATTTTTTTAAAAGTGTTTGGGTGGACATTTTTATTATTCATCGATTTACTTTATTTCTTTCTTAGTACAATCGCAGTTTGATGATCAGAATAGCCATCTAAAATTGCCTCAATGTGAAAATAGTTTTCCCAGTAACTGGTAATATAATCAATAGTGTGGAATATTCTTCTATAGTATCCTGGTTGTAATACATCAACACCATCTTCTTGCCAGCCTACATCCAGAAAACCATTCTCTTTGAGAGACATATAATTTTCAATTGTAAATTTATCAATAGCTGATGAAAAATCTGCCATAATTGTTACAACTGCTGTTCCTTGGGGTTTAAGAATTCTATTTAATTCTAAGAGCCAAAAGTACTGTTCTGTTTCACTTAGGTGAGTAAAAACTGAATGACCAATTATTAGATTAAACTGATTATCATCAAATGGTGTCGGTATTTGAGGAGAAACCAGTTGAAAGTTAGCTGTTTCAAGATTATTTTTGCACCATTCTATATTTATGGGGTCGATATCAGCACCAGTTACACTTTTGAAATCACTCTTCATTAGATGACGAGTTAATCTACCACAACCGCATCCCCAATCAAGTACATCCCATTCTCTAAAAGATTGTGTGGCGGTTACTTCTGATAACTTGTGAACAAATGATGCACCCGAGAAAAGGAACCAGTCATCAGAAGTTGAACCAATACGTTTTTTATTGCTGTCATCAGGTATTGGGAGTGTATTTGATAGAGGCCATATCCAATCTTGATGACAAGATATTGCCTGAATACCATCTGTTCTATATTCTGTACTGAATCTGATGAATTCATCAGAATTAAAATCGTTAATATTGATTTCTCCCTCGAATCCAACTTCTCCTAATGCCTCATAATCTTTATTGAATAGATTATATCGAATATTATCTATTGCCCTTCCATTAGCAGTTAAAATAATATCTTTTCGTCTTTTGGCTGGTGGATATAAGATACCACTAAACCTCAATGTTCCCTCATCCTGTAATTTTGCAGTCATCCTTAACCATCCTTGAGAGAATATATTATGAATGCTACCTGTAGTTATCCCTTTAGAATCAATGAGAGATGGTACATTGACGCTATTATTTAATATTGGTTCTCGTATCTCTATATTTCTGATTTTAAATGATAAGTCGCGAGACTCACCTTCAATATCTAATTTTTCTTTAAAGATAATATCTAGTGGTGTTTCTGTTTCTTTTATGGGTATAATAATATTGTTATGTCCATTTTTTATTTTTATATCTATATTGAACTTACCAAATATTAAGTTGGCGTTGTTATCTAAGGGGGAGTCACCAGATATTATAATGATACTTTCTTTATGTAATGGTTTAATTTTTACTGTATTACTCGCCCAACAAAAATAACCTATTTCATCATTTTCTACTTGATGGGTTCCAGATAATGATTCTATATTTTTTAACATGAAATCTGTCCCTTATTTGATTATTTTCCAGTTGTTTTCATTGTTTTTTATACATAGCTCTATCGTTTTAGAACCTCGTTCACTAAACCAAAATTTTCCTTCATATACGATATCTAAAATAAGTCTATATTCTTCTTTATTCAACCCATTTAGATCTATACAGAATTTATTCATTATATTGCTTTTTGCGACAAGAGGATCGACTAATCCTAAACGATATTCTCTAACTGGGATATTATTTCCATTCGGTTTTAACAATCTTGCACCGACTTTTATATTCTCATTATCCCAATCTTTTGTTCCAGCATTTTGAGTATCTATTGTTAAGTGAATAGAATTTTTAGATATAGAATAATCTATTATTTTCAATATAGATGAATAATCTTCCTCGTTAGCATAGTCATTTAATAAAAGTGTGTTGCTTGACCGAGATGTACCAACATGTTCTGATACATATTTATTTTCTGCATCTGTATAACCTATGAATCCACGATTATCTTCTCCCATCCATGGTTGAAGGAATACATCAATATCGTATTCTTTGAATATTTTTTTATAGTGGCTAAATAAGTATAACTGTTCGGGCCATCCAACATAATTAATACATCGTAAGTAACCTTCATTTTTTAACATAAGAGCTTTACCTAAGAAAAGATCCCAATTAAAGCCTCGAGATGAAGGATGAAGACTCAAAGTGACAGACAAACCAAAATCATCTTTTTCATTATAAGCTGGCATTTTTTGCCTAACAAGTTCTGTTATTTTAATAGAACCATTAGTGACTAAATTGATAGCCCATTGATCAGACATTAATTTCAAGACAGGAATTGTTGAAGGAGAAAGTAAAGGTTCTCCACCATTGGTTTGTAAATATCCCCAAGGATAGCGTTCTTTAAGAATTTTGAAGACTTCCATCCATTGTTCTTCAGGGGCTTTAGGTTCTGCTGATGGGAACGCAGTAGCTATTTTTTTGTGGCCAGCAGCACAACCACAGTATTCACAGGTGTAGTTGCATTGAAGAGCCGGCGTCCATACGATTGATAGGTATTTAGGGGGAGTGTACGAGCTGATTTCTTGTTCTGACCACGGGTGTTTACTTGTTACGCCATCCCATTCGTTTGCAGGAACTTTAGTAATCACTTGTTCATCTTCGAGTAGCCATTTTGTACTCCAATCTGCATCACAATAGACGTCACATATTCTATGACTACACGGGAGTGGTTTTTTAAATAATTCATCACCGACAATAATTTTATTTATATTTGTAATTGGATCTTTTCTAGTATTATAATCTTTCATACATCTAAATATATCGCCATTTGGATAGATATGGATATAAGAACTACCAGCTGTACAAAGATTACTTTTATTTTGATGTTTCACATTAACTCTCCCCAATTTATGCTTTCTATAAATGATAGAGTCTCAGAGTAAAATAATGGCATTGACTACAGCTACCATCCTTCTCATCAGACCTTTTAATTTTATTATATATAAAGATAAGTATATTGCCACTTCCTATAAATCATGGTAAATAAACAGAGTAGCATATTTGTTCATACAAATTATTGCTTATGTCAATGGCATTGCTAAATTTTGATGCTTTATCCGACAACGCCCCTCTTTCTATTATATATTATGTTGACTATTTTAGTGTGGTTGCTTCTTTAATATACGAAGTATTCGACTCGCTGTATGTCCGTCTCCATAAGGATTTATGGCATTACTCATTGATTTATAAGCATCTTTATCTATTAATAATCGTTTTGTCTCAGATACAATACGTTCTCTATTGGTTCCAACAAGTTGAACTGTTCCCGCTTCAATTGCTTCAGGTCTCTCTGTTGTATCTCTCATAACCAAAACTGGTTTTCCAAGTGAAGGCGCTTCCTCTTGGACTCCACCTGAGTCAGTCAGTATCAGTATTGACTTTGTCATAAGATAGATAAAAGGAAGATAATTTTGAGGAGGAATTAAATAGATATTATCAAAACTACCTAAATGTTTATCTACAATCGTTCTTACGTTTGGATTTAAATGTACAGGATAAATAAAGTTAATATGTTTGAACTCTATAGCTAAATCTTTAATTGCATTACATATGTTTTCAAATCCTTGTCCAAAGTTTTCTCTTCTATGTCCAGTGATAAGAATGAAATTTTGATTT
This sequence comes from Vibrio sp. MEBiC08052, assembly GCF_001506075.1. GTDB lineage: Bacteria > Pseudomonadota > Gammaproteobacteria > Enterobacterales > Vibrionaceae > Vibrio. Next base: position 138,986 of record NZ_KQ947475.1, read on the forward strand.
GGATCAAAAGGAAATTGTGCAACTATATTTTTTTGAATATCAGGATCCGATAAAATATTTTCTTTTACTGACAACAAAGCATCGATGACTGAATTCCCTGTTTCATAAATTGTACTTGCTTGAATGTTTTCTTGAATCAGGTTCTTAACTGCTGATTTTGTTGGAGCAAAGTGTATATTACATAAGCTTCCGACAACTTTTCTATTTCCTTCTTCTGGCCAAGGTGAATATAAATTTCCTGTTCTAAGCCCCGCTTCAACATGAGCAACCTTAATTTTTTGAAAGTAACAGGCTATTGTCGTAGACAGAGTTGTTGCTGTGTCTCCATGGACTAAAACATAATCAGGTTGATAGTCTTGTAATATCGGTTCCAATCCTTTAAGAATCGATATAGATATATCAGTTAACCCCTGATTTTTACTCATGATATTTAAATCAAAATCTGGAACTATATGAAATAGACTCAATACCTGATCTAACATTTCTCTATGCTGAGCTGTGACACACACTTTACTAATAAAATCAGAGTCTTGTTCTAGAGCCTTTACAATCGGGGCCATTTTGATCGCTTCTGGCCTTGTACCAAAAACAGATAATACTTTTATTTTATTCACAAGTGTTAATCCTTGTTCTGGGTCGGGTGGTAACCGATAGGAGCATTGAGCAACAGCTGAATAATATCTTCTGTCAGATAATTATGGCAACAGTCATCAAGTTTTGATAAAAGTTGCTGCATATTATCCCAACTCAGTTTCTCCTCTGAAGCGGTCATAATTTTGGGATGAACTGTACCTTGGACATTTTCCCCAATAAGTAATTCTTCATAGAGTTTTTCTCCGGGACGTAGTCCGGTATATCGAATTTCAATATCCCCATCATCATGATGACTATCATAATACTCTTTCATTCCCATAAGGTTAATCATTCGCCGAGCTAGATCTAGAATTTTGATTGGCTCTCCCATGTCAAGAACAAAGACTTGGCCATTTATCCCCATTGCACTTGCTTGAATAACTAATTGGGCCGCTTCGGGAATTAACATAAAGTAACGAATGATATCCGGATGCGTTACTGTAACAGGACCTCCTTTTCGGATCTGTTCCTTAAATAATGGCACAACAGAACCAGAGGAACCTAATACATTGCCAAAGCGAACGATTGTGAAATTAGTATGATATCCATTATCGGCAAGAGACTGTAGGACTAATTCGGCTAAACGTTTACTTGCCCCCATGATATTAGTTGGTCTGACTGCTTTATCTGTTGAGATTAGAGTAAAGTGACTTACGCCAGATTCTATTGCTGCCTGTGCACAAATCAGAGTACCAAAAACATTATTTCTAATCCCTTCGATTGCATTCTCTTCAACAAGAGGAACATGCTTATAAGCCGCTGCATGGTAAATACAGTCAACATTATAACGAATGAGTATATTTTGTAGGCGATTTTTATTTTGTACAGAACCTAAAATAGGGATGACAATACAATCGAGTTTTAAACGTTTTTTTATTGATTGGAGCTCATAGTTTATTGAATACAGATTGAACTCATTTAATTCAAAAAGTATGAGGGTTTTGGGTTCTTGTAATAATATCTGGCGACAGAGTTCCGAACCAATAGAGCCGCCGCCCCCAGTAACCATAACATTTTTTTCATGGATATTCTTACTCATCAATTTGGGATCTGGTTCAATGGGAGCTCTGCCCAACAGATCTGCAATATCAAGGTCTTGTACTTCAGTTGCGTCTGCTCTTCCGGTCGCGATATCTTCTACAGAAGGTACGGATTGAACTTCAATTGGCCATTCTGAAAGTTTATCCAGAAGCCTCAATCGCTCTCCTTTACTGATATTATTAATAGCAAGTAGTAATTTAACGGGTTGATAAAGTGAATTAAGCTTACTGAAGTTTTCACTAGGATGAACTCTGATACCAAAGATGATTTGCCCTATTTTTTGGGGAGAGTCATCAAGTAATGCTACAGGATTATATTCATTACCATGAATGAGAGCATATGCTAACTCTCTTCCTGTTGCACCAGCCCCATAAATAAAGACATTCGGTTTATTTCTTTTGTAATAATGGTAATAAATAGTGCGGAAAATAATTCTAGGACCACCAAGTAGTAAGATCCCAAGTCCCATGTAGATAAATGGTACGCTGCGTGGGACAAAAGCATGAAAAAAATAGCTGCTGAGGGCTAGTGCCAAAGATGAAAGAAATACAGCGAAAAATATGTGACCGATTGCCGGTAACATCATGTAACGCAATACGGTTCGATACATTCCAAAACGAATAAAGGTCACTATAGTGACGAAAATGGTCAGTACAGTACAAGCGATTTCATTAAGGCCCACACTGAAGTGAAACCCGTCTAATCTCAGTACCATTGCAGCCATAAGAGAAAATAACACTGCACATACGTCGTAAATGAGACTAATCAGTCTTTTGTGACGGCGCCGCATTTGAAGTAATAATCTGATTGGAGTAAACATTGCTTTATGCCCAATTAATTCCATGAGATATGGAGGGTTTATGTCTTATTTATCGGTTATATATTTTTGTTCTTGAGCACCGACGGCCTAGTTTAAGTCTTACACTTCATCAGGATCAATTGTAAAATTGAGATTGTTGAAAGTAATCGACGCCATTAGGTCGCTTTTTGAGCATTAACATGTTGTAGGGTATCGCGTGAAAGTTTTAGTTACTGGTAGTTCTGGTTTTGTTGGAAGACGCGTCACACAAATGGCCCGTACTCAAGGCTGGGATGTTTTGACACATGGCAGAAGTGCAGTCGATCATACTCGGCAACCATCCATTGTTTGTTCACTTGAACCTGATACCGATTGGACTCCGGTTCTTGATGGCATTGATTGTGTCGTGCACTGTGCAGCCAGAGTACATCAAATGGACGAATCTCCGGAAGAAGCGCAATATGCTTATCAAGATGCGAATGTGCTTGGTACGCTCAATTTGGCGCGTCAAGCTGCACAAGCTGGTGTGAAACGATTTATTTTTGTCAGCTCAATTAAGGTCAACGGTGAATGGACAAAAGCAGGACAACCTTTTTTGCCGACATTGGATACACAACCAGAAGACCCTTACGGTATCAGCAAATATCAGGCAGAGGTAGGATTATGGCAGTTAGTCGATGAAACAGGACTGGAAGTGGTCGTGATTCGCCCGCCACTGGTTTACGGGCCGGGAGTTAAAGCGAATTTTTTGTCGATGATGAACTGGGTTTATCGGGCTCTCCCGCTACCATTCGGGGCGATTCCGGCAAAGAGAAGTCTGGTCTACCTCGATAATCTGGCTGATCTCATCATCACGTGTTGTACCCATCCGGTTGCTGCGGGGAACACGTTTCTTGTTTCCGATGATCATGATATCTCAATTTCCCAGCTCTTATGCCTTTTAGCGGCGGTCATGAATGTACCGTCTCGTTTGATACCAATCCCACCTCGGCTACTATTATGGGGACTATCATTGCTGGGGAAGCGAGCGGTTGGTCAACGGTTATGTTATCCTCTACAACTCGATATTCGTGCAACAAAAGAGAAGTTAGGTTGGATCCCGCCAGTCTCTCTGGAGGCGGGGCTCAGACAAACGGTTCGGGCATATCAACAGCAGAAAGAGCAACAATGATTAGATTACTGGATTTTGTTTTTGCATTACTGGGGCTCATGGTTTTGTGGCCGGTGATGTTATGTATTTGTATTTTTGGATATTTTGATACAAAGAGCCCTATTTTTACCCAAACCCGGGTTGGTAGGCAGCAAAAGCCATTTACTTTGATTAAGTTCAGAACGATGCCGCCAAATACTCAGTCTGTCGCGACACATCTGGTTGGGGCGACTTCTGTGACAAAGTTGGGGGCATTTTTAAGGAAAACCAAAATCGACGAGTTACCGCAACTTATCAATGTACTGAAAGGTGAGATGAGTTTAGTCGGCCCGAGACCGTGTTTGTTTAACCAGACACAGTTGATAGAAGCAAGAGAAAATCGTGGTGTTTTTAACGTTCTTCCCGGGATTACCGGATTAGCGCAGGTGAACGAAGTTGACATGTCCACGCCCGAATTGGTTGCTGAATTGGATCAGAAAATGATTCAGACCATGAGCATCAGGAACTACTTCTTATACATTATCCAGACAGTTTCTGGCAAAGGAAGCGGGGATAGGGTCTGAGGACCTATCCTGTTGGAGTGGGGGAACTGCTTCCCGTGATAACACGCTTCAGCGACAGTGTTATGTCGCTACAATGACTGATAATACTGGGTCAGGGCATCAATAAAGTAAGCTTTCTGGTCACAGGGCAGGGCATTGATACCGGCCGCAGCTTTTCGCCCGCCACCTGTTGCAAATAGACTACACACTTCATCGGCACCGGTACGATTGTTTAACGGTGCCCGGACACTGACCGTATAATCCTGCTGATTTTCATTGAGTGTTAACACCGCATGAGCCTGTTCGGGGGACTGATTGGCCAGTTCATTGCCGAACACCCCACTGATTCGTCTTGCCCAGGCCGCTCCGGGAAGTTCAAAAATTCGACATGATGGATTTTCAGTCAAAGGGTTGATACGCGTGACTTGAGTATAGTCATCCGCATAGCCTTGCTGTAATTGATAGTAGGGAGAGTCCGGGTCTTCCCGAAGCATGAATGGGTTAGGGTAAATGAGCAGTTGTTGAAACAGTTTTGCTGGTGGAATATGAAGATCATCAAGGGTCGCACCATAGCCGTTGTAGTTGATCAAGGTGCCGAGTTCACAAAGAAAGTCGGTATCTTCCTGGGATAACCCCGCATGATTTGCGAGCGATTGAGCCCGTTGATAGAGATTGTCGCCAAAAGCCCCTGCAATTGCCCAGTGAATAAATTCGCCTTTGAGTTTTTGATTAATCAGCAGGCTGGTACAAGTTTCTGCATCTAAATTGATTAGCGTTTCCAGATAGTCCGAACTTGGAATCGTACCGCTCTGGTGGTGGTCACAGTAGAAAACGGGAATGCGTTGCGTGAGGAGTCGCTGTAATGGCTCCATGTTCTTCATCATTGAGATATCAAGCACGGTCACCGACGTTGCATCACCAAGCTTGATGACTTGATCCAATAGTTTGATATCCCTCTTTACGCCAGTAATCAACTGATGTGACTTTGGTGTACTCAGACGCAATTGCAGCAACGCAATAATACCATCAGCATCACCGTTGAATACGTCATAGTGCATTCCGTTTTTCTCCTCTGCTACAGTATATGAGATGCATGATACTTACCTCGTATGAACGAGATAAGTATCATAATGCATTGTGTTTATTCTGTAATTGATTTTGTAAACCAAGGTGAGCGAGCATCGGTCATGTTGTAAAGCTCGTATTGCCGATTGAGTTTTTGTCCCCCGTCCCGCATCAGTGGCAACCAAGAAATATTGGCACGATGGACACTTGGCTTAATCGTCATTAGGTCGAGCGGAATTGAAATATAGACGCCTTTGGTAAAGCTCCCTTCACCATACTCTGACGCTGATAGATTGGTTTTCGCGGCAAATACACCGGCGATGACACCACTATCAAACTGTTTTGAGAAATCAACCGTGACCCCTTTATCTTCGGTGAGGTATTGACCCGCGCTGATCTTGAGCAAGGTATTATTGAAGAGCGACCAAAATTTCGGTTGCCAGTAAAGTGTTGCGTGGCCGGTAAACGTCCCCGTTTGAACACGGTAGTAACGGGCGGTTTGTGGATCAAAGTGTCTTTCGTCTTTATAAAGACCCAACACACTATCCGGATCGCGCTGTTTGACATAATTTCCGTCGATACCGAAAGCCCAGTTCTGATTAAGCGGACGATAGATGATTTCACCACCGGCTCCGGCAAACATGGATTCCAGATAACCGCCATATGCTTGTCCGTAGACGTTGTCTCCGTAATGATCAAGGTACGTGAGTTGAAGGCTGTCCATACGGAAGGTGTGATCATAATATTGGCGTGCCAGCGTCCTGACCCTTTTTAAATCAGTCCCATCGGGTGGCACGGTATACTTATATTTATCATAGTTATCCGTGATGTTGCCGTATAAGCTGCTGGAGAGGATAAAATGCTGTCCCATCCGATAGCTACTATTGGCTTTTACCCCGATGGCATAGAGGTAGAAATTTTCCGACCCCCCGAAAGATTGTTGTAAGGCTGGGGTGAGACCAAACTGCCAGTTTTTGGAACTTTGGGCCTTCATTTCCCCGGAGATCACAGAGGGTTCACCTGTTGTTTTGGCATCATCGAAATCAGCTCCGGGATAATCGTTTTTAACGACGCGCTCAAACGCATAAGCGTTGATCTGTGTTTCGGTGAGAGGTTGCCCATTCGCGGTCTCAACAATCTTATAGGTATCGGCATCCAGACCACTGTTGGTGATCAGTAATGCGGCACGTTCTTCAGCTTCTTTTTTATTCCGATATTTTTGTTGAGTTCCGGTTAGCGTCACGGTTTTGCTCTTTTGATCTTGTCGGAATGATACCTGTTGATACCCAGCGATTTTTTGCACATCAGTTACGAGTTGTTGCCATTCGTCTTCTGAGAGCGTGTTTTTCTTGGGCTGCGGATGGTACTCCGGACGGGGTTCATCAATCCAGACTGGTCTCAGTGTCGCAAGGTTAGTATTGAGTGAAATACCCGCAGTAAAAGTATTGCCGCGTTCATAGCTCAGCCTTAAACGAGCCCAATCCGTTAATGAATACACCAGACCGACGTTCCAAGGTGTAGACACATTCATGGTTTGCTTGCCCTGAGTGACGGGGAAATCACTTCGATAGTCATTCCCATCATATTCCAGTTTTAAAACCAGTGGTTCGAATGGTGTCTGATACTCGATCCCGCCATAGACTGAAGCACATCCGGTAAACATACTCCCGAGAGAAATACTACCGGTTGTGGCCTGATAGCCAGTACTTCTGCCACAATCGGTAGAAGTTCGGTGATCACCGGAGAGGTTACCTCGGTTACCGATATATCCCCAACCGATACCAAGGGTAAAATCGAGTGGGCCGAACTGTTTGTTGGCCGCGATAAACTCCCCATCGAATAGTCCCGTACCGCCAATATCTCGGAATCCGACAGAAATTTGGGGAAGCCAAAAACCTTCATCTACAAGGCTCAGTTTCACATCGGCCGATTTGTCGGTATATTTTGTGTCGCCGCTAAAAGAGGCATCGTTGCTATAAAGCAAATCATGGATCTGGGTGTAGCGGATGGTTGTTTCCAGCCAAGGGAATAACTGTAGAGACAGTGAATAGTTAATATAGTCATCATTATTGGTGGCATTCAGTTCAAATGCCCCTTCCGACATCATTCTGCCACTCGGCATCTGGATTAATCCGACACCACCGAAATCGGATTGAGAGTGAGTCAGTGACGGAGGGCTAAACTCGTCTGAATAGGCGTTTAGCGATATCAGGCCAAAAACTATCATTGCAATCGTCATGGATGCATAGGTTGGCCCGTTTAAAGAACCGGATAAATGTTTCATCATGGCAATCTGTTTCTTAGTAGCTCGACAACAAGGTTGTTAGGATTCTGGAGGCGATCATTTGGGTAAATGATAGGAAGTTCTTCAACCGGAAGAGGGACATAAATAATCGCCCCCGGGGCGATTTCTGAAAAAGAGTGGTTCCAGTAGCCTGTCTGATGTTCTTCGACTTTGCCATCGGGTTGGATCACCATGACTTTCGAAATGGTCTTGTCAAACAGCCCGGCAGTTTGCACATAGCTTCCTGCATCCAAACGAGGTTGCCAGGTTTGTTTTCCCGGAGCGGTTACCCCACCTAAAACCAGTACATTTTTAGGCGTGTATCTTAGGGTCATGAGCCAGTTGCCGGTCAGTTTAGGATTCAATGGTAGACTGAGGCGAGTGACATCAGGATCAATGGTTTGGAAAATTCGCTTCGCGTAGTGTAAGGATTCGAGTGAATTTCTGAGTTGTGACCAATAGAACCAAGAACCATGATAGCGTTTGCTGGCGATCGATTGCTGCTTAACGATGACACCAAGGACTTGTTGTTTCAACTTTAATTCGATGTTGATGTCATATAGTCCGGATACAAACCAGTCGATCATCCGCCAATCAGCCCCTGCTTTATCCATCGCTTGTAACACAACCTCATCAAGACGAGGTCGATCATTGTAGGTCAGATGTACTGGTGACGACGATTCAAAATGAATTTCAACATTAGTCGATGACGCGGCAAATGAAACGGATGCCAGTCCGGTACTGATGCATAGGGTTAAATAAAAGATGATTTTCCATGGCTTCATCCGCGATTGTCTCCCACATAACGCTTGCCGAGAGAAAGGGTTAGTTTTTCTGAACCCGGAAAAATGTACTGCTCACTTGCAATCACCTCACCCGATTGGGGGCTGATCCAATAGTTGTTTTGATATTGTTGTTTTATCTGGGGAATCTCGACCTGTTCAACAACGTGAAGCAGGGCTTGAGTACCATTGGGCAATTGCTTCTCTTCTGTCTCTTTAACGGTAAATGTAGATAGTGCCTGATAACTGGAGTGATATCCCGGAGACCAAGTCATTTTGTATTTCCAAGTGTGAGGGGTTGTGTCTTTCTGGAGTCCCAGCACCAGAGGATCAATATTTGCTGACTCAAGGTGAATGAGATTGCCCTCTTTTAAATTGACGGTTTTAATCACCCGACCTGCTTGTGTCACCAACATCTCTCGGTTCGCTGACAGCCACTTTAAATTGGCCGGATGCTCTGGTGAATTGGTTGGTTCGGCCCATGTGAGTATCATCAGGGCTAATGGGTTTTCTCCCATCCTGACATATAAACTTGCGTAAGGCAGCTCCTCAACTTGGTCTGGTGAAATGGCATGATTATCCGGTCCCCAGAAAGCTGACTGAATCGTCTCAGACAAGTCTTTCGCATTTTGAGAGCATCCGCCAAGTAAGAGTAATGGTATGAAAAATAAGTAACAATAATGAGAAAAACGAAAAAAATTTGTCATAGAGGCATAATTAAACGAAATAAACAACAACCGCCCAAGACGGCTGCTGTTTTTATTACATTAACAAACAATCAATAACTACTGTTACTGAGCTGAAGTCACTGTTGTTGTTGCAGTGGTGTCATTGGAAGCACTGACCGCGACAGCTGTCGCTGCAACGATCGCTGCAGTTGCTGCTGCAATAGTTGCACTTATTCCACCAACGGCTGCACCAGTTGCTGCTGCCACACTACCAGCGGCACCAGCACCTGCACCAGCACCGGCGGCACCTGCGCCGGCGGCACCAGCACCGCCAGTCCCCCCTGCACTACCGGAAACAACTCCGGTAGCCGGGCCAGCATATGCAATACCACTGAAAGCAAACATTGCCAGTAAAGTAATTGCAGTTTTTTTCATATTTATCTCCTAGGAAATAACGTTAACATCGATGTTGCTCACAAAATACACAAGAGCTTATTAAACATAATACATTTTTGAAGGTTATGTAAACATGCTGTGTGAAATTATCTACTTATATTAAGTTGTTATAAAAAATTCATAATTTGTTCTTGTGATATTTTAAAATGCATCGGGTTGTATGTGGTCGTCTTCAGATTAAATTAATTAGGAAATTGTTATTAACTCATGTGTTTGTTTTATAAGATTTTCTATTGAATGCATACGTTTGTTGATATCGATGAAATTTACGTTTCAAATTTAATTTTATTCTCGCATTAAAATAAATCTAGGTAGATTTTAGATAGATTTATTTTTTTAATTATATTATTGTAATTTTAACCTCATAAAAAATAAGAATTTTTATAATATATTTTGTGGCGTGGTGTGTGATAAGAGTGAGGTGTGAATTTTATGTCTCAATCGTTTAACTCATCATTTGCCAAATTGGTTGTTCTCTACTAATACTATGAAATACAGGTAAAAATATCTGGATGGTTTCGGATAATTCATTGCTTGTTTTTTTATATGGTTGCCCGTTTCTATTGCGTATAAGCAATGAATAACATTAATGTGTGTAGCATATCGATATTTATAGGCTATTCTTTTTCTAGAAAATTTTTAATGTTGATTTAGTTCGAATAAAAATAGAACGGGTATACAGCATATTTTTGAGAGCCTGATAAAGACATGTTTTGATCATGTTTACTTGCGATAAGCGAGTATTTGTTTTGAGTACAAGGATGAGCTCTTAGGCATGCTTTCTGGGAAGCCGACCCAAGGGCGGTAGCGTGCTTGAACGAAATATCTCTTCTAGTTATCATCTGTTTATTGTGATGTGAGTATAATCTTGTTGGCTAAAAATATAACTCTAAGATTTTTTTCATTTTATCTGATTGGTTTACCGTTGCTTTTCTCGTTAAAAAGTGAAGCTGCGCCTTGGTTACCCATGGATGATGCCTATCTTAAGTCTGATCTACAGATGCTGGCGGATGCCGGTCTTATCTCTGTACCTATCAATTCTTATCCAATACGCTGGTCTCGCCTCGATACCGATCTACAGCTAATGCAGATGGTTCAGCTCCCTCCGTCGCTTGAGCAAGCATATCAACATCTCAGTTACGCGTTAAATCAGGATTCTATAAGGAATAGCCGCCGGAAGCATGTCTCGTTGGGGTATGCCCGTGCGCCTCGGGACGACAGGAGTTTTGCCGCACCGTTAACTACACACTGGCAGGTGCAATCAAGTTATGAGTTTGTCGAGAGCGCATATGCTTTCCGTGTTGCTGCAAACTATCAACGTTCGCCAGATAAATTCGGTCATGAAGATACTGACTATGGATTGGATGATAGTTATATTGCCGCCAATTGGGGAAGCCTGAATGTCACTTTTGGCAGCCTGCAGCATTGGTGGGGACCGGCTTCGATTTACAATCTGGCTTGGGGATACACACGTAGCACTGTGCCCGGTTTGAATTTAGCTTATGACGCCTATGACTGGCCAATACTTGGTAGCTGGCATGCTGAAACCTTCTTGGGATTTAATGAAACGCCAAACCGAAATGATAAGCAGTGGTCAAACCGATTTGAGTTTAGCCCGGTTAACCGTTTGAATATTGGTTTGGTTTATCAGAAGTGGTTTGATAAACCCGACTGGGATGGATATTTGACGGGTGCAGTTCAACCACAGGATGGTGAGCAAGAGCAATACAGTGCTGATATTCGCCTGAGTCTGCCAGTATTCAATATGGGAGTCCCCGTGACGCAGAGTATTTATGCGCAGGGAGCCAGTTTAGTCAATGATCGATCACTGGGTTCTTTGGTCATTGGCTGGCAAAGCCAGTTTGACATCGGTGGACAGTCGCTGCGTTGGGTTGCCGAGGTGAAGCAGTTAACCGGGGAGGCAAAGCAACAATGGCGAAACATGTTGTCTGATCGCGCGACAATGGTTGGGCAGCATAACTATCAGTCAATCAGTGGCATGGATGGTGGGGAAGCCAAATCATTGAAACTACTTTGGATCACGCCGGAGAGCTGGGAACTGACATTGCAAGGACAAAGTTATCATCAGACTGATGATGACGAAACCCTGAAAAAACTAACGGCTTATGTGCGTTTGCCGTTGGCAAATAGCCGTCTGACATTGGGCTCTGATTTCATGCCTGATACAAAAAATAATCAAACCGATAAATGGAATTACTGGGTTAACTGGGACTTTCGTTTTTAATCGAATCACTATCAATTGTTTGGACATTGGATGAACTTGATGAGATATATTCTATTCAGATTAATCATAGTTTTTTTTGTTTTCTTTAGTAGTTTTTCTTCTTGGTCTGCCAATTTTACCGCATCACAAATCGCCCAGTTTAAGCAGTTACCACCAGCGCAACAGCAGGCATTGGCTCGGCAATATGGTGTCGATCTGTCCACTTTAATGGGCTCGGGTAAGGCTGAATCCCAGCCTGTTCAGACGATACAGCCGAGAGACGTTGATAAAAAACAAAAAACAGAGGGTGGTACTCAAACAGCTAAAACTGGACAGGGTGGTGGCTCTGAACCATTAGTTAACTTTGGTTATGATTTATTTTCAGGCCAGCCTTCAAGTTATACCCCCGTTGATGACTTACCGGTTCCGAATAATTATCTGATTGCCGCTGGTGACGAAATTCGTGTGCAACTGTTCGGGAGCCAGAATAATAGTTACAGCCTGAATGTTTCACGAGATGGTTCTATTCAGTTTCCCGAACTGGGGCCGATTTATGTTGCAGGTCAGACTTTTAGTGAGCTAAAAACGAATCTGACTGAGCGTATAAATAAACAGATACTCGGTGCAGAAGTATCCATATCTCTTGGTTCTTTACGCATGATGCAAGTTTATGTCGCAGGGGATGTTTATCAGCCGGGGGCCTATAACATTCCGAGTTTGGCGACCGTGACTCAGGCACTGATTGCTGCCGGTGGATTTAGTAAAAGTGGCTCGTTGCGAAATATTACAGTTCGTCGGGAGAATAAAATTATAGCCCATTTGGATTTATATCATTTGCTTTTGGAAGGAAATAAGCTCAGTGATATTCGTCTACAGTCGGGTGACACCGTATTTGTTGCAGCCAAAGGACCATCAGTCAGTATTCGAGGAGAAATTCGTCGTCCTGCCGTGTATGAAATCAAATCAGGGACCACTATTGAGCAACTCATGACGCTTGCCGGAGGGAGTAAAGCCAGCGCTTATTTGTTGCAGCTTCAGATTAAGCGTTACCAGAAAAATGGGATTCATATCCATACACTTGATTTGACCAAAGATAAAGACCAGTCGTTTGTCCTGCAAGATGGTGATGATATTACGATTAACCCCATTAGTGGTGTATTGAAAAATGCCGTGATTGTCAGAGGTGCAGCAATTCGGCAAGGTGCGTATGCATATTCTCAGGGAATGAAAGTTTCGGATTTATTCTCTTCGTTGGATGCTCTTGCACCGAATGCTGATCTTGATTATGCAATCATTGTGCGTGAAACCGGGCATAAACATGACATCAAAGTTTTACAATTTAGCCTGAATCAGGCCATCAAAAATGTGAATTCATCCGATGACCTTGTATTGCAGCCAGATGATCAATTATTTATTTTTGCCTCCGATATCTCCTTGAATGAATGGAAAACTGAGTCGGTCAAGTCGCAACCAGAGACCTCTGGGGATTTATTTTCACATGCGGAAGAACAGAAAGTACAACCCAAAAAACGGGATGCATTAACAGGGATTGAACTGGTTGATAGCGAAAAACCTAAGTTAACGGTACAGGATGGCGATAAAAATCCACAGGAAATACAAAATAGCGATCCTGCGTCTCGCTCGCGGTTACTAGAGCCCTTAATTAGTCGGTTACAACTACAAGCGGTCAATGGTAAGAGAGCGAGAATCTATGAGATCAGTGGCGCTGTTCGTTATCCGGGAGTCTATCCACTCGTCGAAGACGGAAGCCTAAAAGACGCGATTACTGCAGCAGGGGGATTACTGGAGTCTGCCGCCAAAGATGAGGCGGAATTGTCTCGTGTGGTTCCGATGCCTGGTACGATTGCCATTCATCATCAGACATTTGATTTGATCAAAGCGCTGACCAATCCCAATGATAATTTTCTGCTCGAATCTAAAGATCGGATCGTTGTACAACGCAAAACAAACTGGAAGACCAACAATATCGTTGAGATTCAGGGAGAAGTCATGCATCCCGGAAGTTATACGATTAATCAAGGGGAAACAATCAGCGATTTAGTGCAACGTGCCGGAGGACTTTCTCAGTTTGCCTATCCACAAGGGGCGGTATTTAGTCGTGAGGTGCTCCGTTTGCAAGAACAGCAACGGATGAAAATGGTGACCAATAATCTTCGGCAAGAGATCGCTTCACTCACACTCCGGCGGCAAAGTAGTGCTGCAACGTATACTTCATCTCCGACAGAGGCAATGAAAGTTGTCGATGATCTGTTAGATATTCCAGCTGTTGGGCGCTTAGTCATTGACTTGCCAAGTATTCTGTTAGGTAAGTCTCAAGACGACGTGATGCTTGAAGATGGTGACAAGCTTTATATTCCGCCACGAAGAAATACCATTTCGGTACTCGGTCAGGTTCAAATCGCAAGTAATTTCACATTCAAACCAGGCATGTCTGTCGAGAAATACATTAACTTAGCTGGCGGGGAGAAAAAGCAGGCGGATACTGACCGTGTTTATGTGATTCGGGCCAATGGTGCAGTAATGTTACCGAACCAATCTCATTGGTTTGTCCGCTCTGAGAAACCTTTAGAGCCTGGGGATACCATTGTTGTTCCAATCGATACTGATTACCTGGACGGCCTGAGTACATTTAGTACGGCAACACAAATGATGTATCAGATTGGTGTTGCATGGAATGCAATTAAATAACAATTTCTCTAGCTCACAATATAACTTAGGAATGACTTAATAATGAGTGAAATGGAAGATAAAGCATTCAATACTAAATCTGCACCATTCTATTATCCGGCTCCTCGGATTATCGATAGTGAAATTGATTTGCGTGCGATATTCTCTGTTCTATGGGCAGGCAAGTGGTGGATCGTTCTGTGTATGATCTTTTCTGTTCTTGCCGGTGGGAGCTATATTCTATTCTCACATAAGATATATGAATCTCAGGTCCTTGTTGCACCAATATCTGATGATCAACAGATGGGGATGGCATCGGTATTAAACAGTCAATTTGGTGGATTAGCCTCATTAGCAGGAATAAATCTGGGGAAGGGGAATACAGATAAAACTATTTTAGCCCTTCAGGTACTTCAATCACGAAAGTTTATTGGGGGGTTTATTCTGCGTCATCATCTTATGGTTCCGGTAATGGCAATCAATGGGTGGGATAAAAATTCTAATGAGTTTTCTTTTAAAACGAGTGTTTATGATCCAGTAAAAAAACAATGGCTTGTCAAGGATGGTGAGTCTCAGGAGCCAACACTTTTAGAAGCAACACAGCACTTTCTGAAGAAAATAATGGTTGTAAAGTTAGATTCCGATACTGGCATGGTAACCGTGACGGTTCGTTTTTATTCTCCGTATATCACCGAACGTTGGGCTACATGGTTAGTTGCTGATTTAAATGATGAGATTCGTCAACAAGATATGTTAGAAGCACAGAGTCGGATCGCGTATTTAAATAATCAGTTAAATCAGACTAGTCTCGCTGATAGCAGAAACATGCTTTACCAGTTGATAGAGCAACAAACCAAAACCTTAATGCTGACCAAGGTTAGTAAAGAATATGTATTTAAAACGGTTGATCCGGCAGTTGTAGATATTGACGAAATCAGGCCCCAAAAAATAGTCGTGATGATTGCATCAGTAATATTGGGCCTTGTCTTAGGAATGTCGTTTATATTTATAAGGCATCAAATAAGAAAGTAAATTAAAAAACTACACTATATTTACTATATTCAAAATATATTCCTGCAGATAAATGTACCTATATATTTATAAATGCATTTGTATCAACACGATATAAATAAATTATTTTATACAAATTACCTACTATTCATGGAATAGAAAATTATAAATTCGACTAATTGGAGTCAGTATGGTAGATGTTTTATTGATAAATCCCAGTTCATCAGCTCATGTATATCAGGATCTGGCAAAAACATATTCTGCGATTGAGCCACCGACATGGGCTCTGTTATTAGCTGAGTCATGTCGCGCCAAAGGTTTTGATGTCGGTATTCTTGACAGTGATGCAGAACGACTTGATATTCAGTCTTCGGTAAAACGAGTCACTGAGTCAGAAGCAAGATTGGTTGTCTTTGTTGTCTATGGACAAAATCCTAATTCCGGGACAACTAATATGATTGGTGCTTTAGCCTTAGCCGAAGCCTTAAAAGAATCCGGGCTGAAAGCAAAAATAGCCTTTGTCGGTTCCCATACCAGTGCACTGCCCAAAGATGTCTTATCTTATGATTGTGTTGACATTGTTTTGCTCAATGAAGGTGTATATGCACTGCACAATTTGTTAGCCGGTAATCTGGATTCAGATCTGATAAATGTTCGGGGAATTGGATATAAACCGAATATATCGGGCAAACCAGTATTAAATCCCCCGGAAAAAGTAGTTCCTCAAGAGAGGATGGATCAAGATATGCCGGGGTATGCGTGGGACTTACTACCTTATCGGGAATATCCGCTTGACCTTTATCGCGCACATTTCTGGCATGCTGACTTCGATCATGAAAAAAGAACCCCTTTTGCTGCGATATATACAGCACTCGGCTGTAATTTTGCATGCAATTTTTGCATGATCAATATTGTGAACCGAATGGATAACGGGGATGAAGTGAGTGCTGCTGATTCTCGAGGGATGCGTTTTTGGAGTACCGAATGGGTCATTCGGGAAATGAGAAAGTTGTCAGATATGGGAGTGAAAACACTGCGTATCAGTGATGAGATGTTTTTTCTCAACCGGAAACATTATCACCCGATCCTAGAACGCTGTATCGAAGAGAAGTTTGATTTTAACATGTGGGCATATGCGCGTGTTGATACGATTCGGGAAAGAGAACTCGAACTCTTTAAACAGGCTGGCGTCAATTGGCTGGCTCTTGGGGTTGAGTCTGGTAATCAGGTAGTTCGCCAACAAGTATCGAAAGGCACTTTTCGAGATGTCAACATTCGTAAAATATGCCAAATGGTCCAATCATATGACATTAAAATTATCAGTAATTTTATTTTTGGTTTCCCGGAAGATACGCTGGAAACCATGCAGGATACATTAGATTTAGCCATTGAATTGAATACTGAAATGGCCAATATGTATCCATGTCAGGCATTGCCGGGTAGCCCTATTTATTTTGAAGCCAAGCGAAATAATTGGAAATTGCCAGAGACCTATGATGGTTACGCTTTTCTTTCATATCATAGTACGCCATTACCTACCCGTCATGTGAGTGCAGCCGAAGTGCTTAAATTCAGAGATTATGCTTGGCAGACATATTTCTCCAATCCTGATTATTTAAATATGATTGAGAAAAAACTGGGGCTTAAAGAGCGTAATAATATTGAAAATATGGCAAAAATAAAGTTAAAACGCCGAATTTTAGGTGATTGATTGTCTTTTTTGATAAGGATTAATTCTTACAATTAATTCGTTTCATATATGGATAACAGGCTTCAATAGAGGGATTGAAATGATTATTACGAAAACGCCGTTCAGAATTTCTTTTTTTGGTGGGGGCACTGATTTCCCTGACTGGTACAGACAATATGGTGGTAATGTGCTCTCAACATCGATTGATAAGTATTGCTATATAACTTGTCGTCATCTGCCCCCCTTTTTTGAGCATAAACACAGAATCGTTTATTCACTGATTGAAAATATAAAAAGCGCATCAGAAATTAAACATCCAGCGGTGAAAGGGATCTTTGATTATTTAGATATTCAAGAGGGTTTAGAAATTCATCATGACGGCGATTTACCAGCCCGATCAGGACTTGGTTCGAGCTCATCGTTTACAGCTGGTTTATACCTCGCTGTGAAAAGTTTATCCGGTGAAATGATTGATAAATACAATCTTTCCAAAGAAGTCATTCATATCGAACAAAATGTTATTCATGACGTGGTTGGTTCTCAGGATCAGATTGCTACCGTTTACGGTGGACTGAATCGGATCGACTTTATGACCAATGATGATTTTTCTGTTTCCCCGATCATTATCCCTGAAGAGAGAAAGAAAGAGCTCAATGACCATTTGATGTTGTTTTTTACAGGTGTTACTCGATTTTCTTCTGATATTACGGGCAGTCAGATACAGAATATTAATAAAAGAGAATTAGAACTTAAAGCCATGCAAGACATGGTGCCTGAAGCAATTAATATACTTTCTAATCCGAATACATCAATACTTGAATTCGGTAAGTTATTACATGAAAGCTGGAGCTATAAAAAGCAACTATCTGAGAAAATATCAAATAGTACGATCGATGATATTTATCAAGTGGCGAGAGATTTAGGTGCTGAAGGTGGTAAAGTTCTTGGTGCCGGTGGCGGGGGATTTGTGCTTATCTTTGCGAAGCCAGAAATACAACCCAAAATATTAGAAAGGTTGTCTCATCTCATTTGTGTGCCGTTTAAATTTGAAGATAGTGGTGCCAGTATTGCTTATTATAAAAGTGAGTGAATATGCATAAAGATATCAAAATATATATAGCCGGACATCGAGGATTAATTGGGTCGGCTATATATTCAGAATGTCATTCTCGTGGTTATCGAAACCTTGTTGTAAAAGAACACCGAGAACTAGATTTAACAGATAGTCATGCTGTAGAAAAATTTTTCGACCACAACAGACCTGATTATGTATTTCTAGCCGCAGGTAAAGTCGGAGGCATTATTCAAAATCAGGAAACACCTGCCGACTTTCTCACTGAAAATTTAAAAATACAACTCAATGTGATTGAAAATGCACAAAAATTTTCAGTCAAAAAACTCATCTTGTTTGGTTCATCTTGTATGTATCCTCGAGAATGCCTGCAGGCGATGCCAGAAGACATGATATTGACCGCAAAACCAGAGCCAACCAGTTTGCCTTATGCAATGGCAAAGTTAGCTGGCTTACAGTTGTGTGATGCATTTAATCGCCAGTATGGCACGCAGTTTATTTCGGTGATTCCAAACAGTGTCTTTGGCCCCTTTGATAACTTTGATCCGAAATCAGGGCATGTTCTGTCTGCTTTGATGCGCCGCTTTCATGAAGCAAAACAGCAGCGGTTACCTTATGTTGAGTTATGGGGAACGGGGTCTCCCCGAAGAGAATTCGTATTTTCATCTGATGTCGCCAAAGCAGTCCTGACGATCATGGAATCGGATACCGAACATCTTGAAGGACCACTCAACATCAGTAGTGGTGATGAGTATTCAATCAAAGAGCTTGCTGAAATGATTCAGGCGATTGTTGGTTATGACGGTGAAATTCGATGGGATACATCGAAGCCTGACGGAGCCCCCAGAAAGTTACTCGACAGCACAAGATTACGAACATTGGGTTGGCAACCTGAGACCTCATTTCTCGATGGTCTGAAAGAAACATACCGCTGGTATAAGGAGAGTTATTCAGATGCTTCAGATTAGTACCGATGTAGATTTAGAGGAGAAAGCACGTTGGGTATGGCGTGAAACATTAGCCATTAATCGACGTGCACCTGAAACAAGAATTGCTTCTTCTTTATCTCCCGTAGAAATCTTTGTTGCTTTGTATTACGGCAATATTCTTCATTTTAATCCGGCATTGCCCCTCGATGATGAGCGTGATCGTTGCATTATCAGTAAAGGTCACGGCTCTATATGCATGTATCCGATACTGGCCGATCTTGGCTTTTTTGATCGGGAAGAGTTGCAGCGGGTTTGTTGTCAGGGTGGTTTCTTAGGGGGAATTCCTGACCCTGTAATTCCAGGGTATGAAACTGTCAATGGTTCTCTTGGACATGGCCTCGGGGTTGCTTCCGGTATGGCTGTTGGCCTTAAAACGAAACAAAAAACACAACAGGTGTTTGTAATTACCGGTGACGGTGAGTTACATGAAGGCGCTTGTTGGGAAGCGATTATGTTTGCCGCGCAACATCGTTTGGATAACCTGAATCTGATTGTCGATAACAATGCGATCAGTATGTTGGGTTATACCGATGATATTGTGTCTCACCGCAATCTCTGTGAAAAATTACAATCCTTTGGTTGGGATGCGCGTGTGGTGGACGGCCACGATGTAAATTTGCTGAGAGAGCAGTTGGCTGAACTGAAAGCCACACATCAGGAACGACCGAAAGCGCTGATATGTAACACGATTAAAGGAAGAGGTGTTCCTAATTTAGAAAACAAGGAGCTGTCTCATATTCTTGGTGTACATCCAGACGTTATAGATAATTTGATAGAGTCATCATATGAATAATAAACCTATTGCAATGCGGGATGCATTGCTGGAAAAAATATGGCACTCAATGAAAGATGATCCTTCAATATTTTTCGTGACTGCCGATTTTGGTTCTCCGGTACTAGATAAAATCAGAGCTGACTTTCCCGAGCGGTTTAAAAATGTCGGTATTGCCGAACAAAATTTAATTAATGTGGCATCCGGACTTGCGTTGGAAGGATTTAAAGTCTTTGCTTATGCAATTGCACCATTTATTACAATGCGTTGTTATGAACAATTACGGGTATGTCTGGCTCTATTATCAAAAGTTAGAAAAATTAATGTCAATTTAATCGGGGTCGGTGCCGGATATAGCTACGTTGTTTCGGGACCAACACACCAGTGTTATGAAGATTTGACACTGATCCGTTCTTTGGCCAACTTCCAGTTGTTTTCTCCAAGTGATCATCTTTTATCTTCCGAAATATTTGCGAAATGCATCGATGTCGATAAACCTAAATATATTCGTCTTGATGCTCAGGTGTTACCTCAACTCTATGAAAATCAATCCATTGATCTGGATAAAGGGTTCAATTGTTTGACCTCTCAAGGTGATGTTGTCCTTGTGGCGACGGGATATATGGTCCACACAGCACTGAAAGTTGCACACCGGCTTGAAGAAATTGGTGTCTCGGTTGCTGTGATTGATTTGTTTGATATCCAGGATTGTGATGAGTCTTCTCTTATCCGGCAGCTTCAACAGAGTCAGGTGATTATCTCTATGGAAGAAGGGTTCAGAGGCCGTGGGGGAGTGGATGCCCGCATCGGAGAACTGCTACGAACTCATCGTATGAATCAGCCCTTCCTCGGTATTGGTGTTGAACCTGATTATCGCTTTGAGTTGGGTAAACGTGACGAATTACATGAACAGGTTGGTATTGGGACGGAATCTGTTTTTTGTCAGATACGAGACTTTCTTAAAATAAATTTGGAATATAGAGATATCGCTAATGATTAAATTTCCTCTAATGAGAAATAATATTCTTCGAGAAGATTTAGAGCCTGTGATTCAACTGTTACAGGAAGACAATCCGATTTTAACTAATGGGCCACAGTGCCGTGAGTTTGAAGCCGCTTGGTCCGAATGGTTAGGTGTTAAATACTCGGTGTTTGTCAGCTCCGGTTCATCAGCAAATTTGCTGTCTATGGCTGTTCTGAAGATTCGTTATCCTGAAGGTGGTGAAGTGATCGTGCCGCCTTTAACGTGGATTTCTGACATCGCTTCTGTGCTTCATTGTGGTTTCACCCCCGTCTTCGCAGATATTGATCCTCACACGTTAGGGATGGATACCCATCAAATTATCGATAAGATTACCGATAAAACCCGAGCCGTATTTTTATCGCATATTCAGGGCTTCAATGGACTGACCGATAAGCTTTTACATGAGCTGAAGCGCCGTAATATCCCCTTGATTGAAGATGTTTGTGAATCTCACGGTGCAACCCATAACGGTCAGAAAGTCGGTAGTTTCGGTGATATGTCGAATTTCTCATTCTATTATGCCCATCACATGAGCACGATAGAAGGCGGTATGATCTGTACCAATGATTACGAAACTTACCAACAGTTACGGATGTTACGTGGCCATGGCATGGTCAGAGAGTCAACAGAGCAGAGCCTGAAGGATGAATATATTCTTAATTATCCGGAACTGAATAAAGACTTCATCTTTGCATATCCGGCTTATAATGTAAGAAACAATGAGATTGGTGGGATTCTTGGACTGAGCCAGCTCAAGCGATTAGATGACAATGTCAGGATTAGAACTGAGAATCAAACACGTTTTTTTGAAAATTTAGATAGTTCTAAATATAGAAATGATTTTAATTTCGAAGGTTCAAGCAACTACGCTTTTAATGTGGTGCTGAAAGAGAAAGATGATGCCTTGGTAGCAAGAGTAGAAAAAAGATTGCAAGCCGAAGGCATTGAGTATCGGCGAGGGAGTGCAGGGGGCGGAAACCAACTACGTCAGCCTTATTTAAGAGGCGTTGTCCCTGAGTATTTATATGAACAATATCCGCAAACCGAACATATTCATTTTTATGGATTTTATATCGGTAACTTTCCTGATCTAAAACATGATGAAATTGATTATATTTGTAAAGTGCTGAATGAAGCTTAGATAGACTTTATACACATGTATGACAGGGAATTCATCTGATGATAACGGCAATTATTTTGGCTGGAGGGCTGGGGACACGTCTTCGTGAAGTCGTCTCTGACCGTCCTAAGCCAATGGCTTTAATTTCTGGAAAACCATTTTTAGAATATTTATTAGATTATTGGGTCAATCAAGGTGTGAGCCGCTTTATTCTATCTGTCGGTTATAAGTCTTCGGTTATCCAAGAATATTTTGGCTTCGACTATCGAGGATGTGAAATATCATATGCTATCGAGCCTTCCCCACTAGGAACTGGCGGTGGGGTTTTGCTCTCTATTTCACAATTAAAAAATATGGATGAGCCATTTCTATTACTCAATGGCGACACATTTTTTGCGGTTGAACTCGATAAGCTTGTTCACTTCCATAAACATACACAATCCGACTGTACATTTTCGCTTTTCCGGGCCGATGAAGCACGACGGTATATGGGAATAGATATCAATCCATCCGGAAAAATAACAGCATTGAATGCTGAGAAAGGGAATGCCGGAGAGTTGGCTAATGGCGGCGTTTATTTAATCAATCCATCCGTTATTCATCGATACTATTCGGATAGTTCAGGGCAAGTACTATCTCTCGAGTCTGATATTTTCTATCAGCTTCTGGAACATGGTGAGAATATCTATGGTCTTGAATTTGATTCTTGTTTCATTGATATCGGTTTGCCTTATGACTATGCACGAGCACCAACAATCATAGGCTTAGACAAGGTTTAGAGAATGCAAGTTACTAATGTATTAACTCGAAATTTAGAACGATCGATTGCTGCAAAGCAGGACATGCTCAAGGATCACGCTCAAAATGAGATTTTTTCAATTGCAGTGAATAAAGTGATCGAATGTTATAAAAATGGGGGAAGGTTGTACATTGCCGGAAATGGCGGGTCTGCCGCTGATGCACAACATTTGGCAGCGGAGTTTGTGAGTAAGCTTGCATGTGATCGTGCCCCGCTTCCTGCTGAGGCCTTGACCGTTGATAGTTCAATCTTAACGGCTATCGGTAACGATTATGGCTATGAACACACTTTTTCTCGCCAGTTGTTGGGCAAAGCGACGGAAAAAGATATCTTTCTTGGTATTACAACGTCCGGTAACTCGGAAAATATACTCAATGCTTTGAGCGCATGTAAATCACGCCACATCCCATCACTCTTATTTACCGGCCATGATGGCGGAAAAGCTAAAGAACTTGCTGACTATTGCATTATTGCGCCGGGTATTACCACAGCAACGATTCAGGAGCTTCATATCGTTTTGGCTCACAGTCTATGTGAGTGTGTAGAAATCGCACTCTTCAAAGAATAATTTTCAATAATTAGGAGTAATTCATGTCTTTTAATATTTTAGTGACCGGTGGTGCCGGATATCTTGGATCAACATTGGTACCTGATTTGCTGAATTTGGGTCATAAAGTCACCGTTATCGATAACTTTATGTTTCATCAATCCAGCCTGAATCATGTTTGTTATCATGACAATTTTGAGGTCGTACGTGGCGATGTCCGTGTAAAAGATACAATTGCGCCATTGATACGTAAAGCGGATATCATCATTCCTCTTGCTGCATATGTTGGTGCGCCTCTGTGTGCCAGAGATCCGATTGGTGCTGAAACCACAAATCATGATGCAATTTCACTGATGTTGGATCTGGTTTCTAAAGATCAGCGCATTTTGATGCCGACGACCAATAGTGCATATGGATCGGGAGATAAAAACAACTACTGTACTGAAGAGTCAGAGCTCCGCCCCATTTCTAAATATGCGATTGACAAAGTCGCTGTTGAACAGGAACTCATGGCACATGAGAATGCAATTAGCTTCCGTTTAGCAACTGTTTTTGGTATGTCACCAAGAATGCGTATTGACTTACTGGTGAATGATTTTACCTATCGAGCGGTGAATGATAAGGCGGTTGTTCTGTTCGAAAGCCATTTCAAACGGAATTATATTCATGTCCGGGATATCTCACGTGTATTCCAACATGGTATCAATAATTTTGAAGAAATGCGTGGTGAGATCTTTAATGTTGGTCTGAGTGAAGCCAATGTTTCCAAAAAAGAACTGTGTCAAATTATCCAGCGACATGTCGATGGATTTAATTTTATTGAAGCTGAACTAGGTAAAGATCCGGATCAACGAAACTATATCGTGTCGAATGAAAAAATTGAAGCTACAGGATACAAACCTCAATTTTATCTTGATTACGGTATTCAAGAATTGATCAAAGGATATACCATGCTTAAAAATAGTAAATACGGAAATATTTAATCATATAATCGTAATTTTTAATTTCTATGAAAAGCATTAGCACATAAAGAGACATGGCTAATGCTTCTTGTAACATGCTTGGTTTATCACAATTATGCCTATTTAATGATTATTTTAATTTGGTGATATATGAACGAAAATAAGATTTATAAAACATATGATGATTATTTAAATATGGACAATGTCAGAAAAGGTGGTCAGTATCTGAATGGTCAGTATAAAAATAAAGATATTCCGTTAGTTTCAATCATAACCATTTGTCGAAATGCAAGTTTAACACTCGGGAAAACAATCGAGTCCGTCATCGAACAAACCTATCCGAATATCGAATATCTTATTATAGATGGAGACTCTACAGACGGAACTTTAGACATTATCAAACATCATGAAGATTGTATTGATTTCTGGATATCTGAACCTGATGACGGCGCGACTGATGCAATCAACAAAGGTTTTACAATTTGCAGTGGAGAACTCATATTCTTACTGAACGCAGATGACTATATTACATCTGACTTTATATCGAATGCTGTTGAAAGTTTCGATGAGGATTGTGACTTTGTTTTCGGTGATTGTCTGATTGGTAATTTTGGTGGTGATTATAGTAGGCGATTAAAAGGTGATAAAAACTATATAAAAAAAATTGCTTATACTATGCCCAGAGTAAACCAGCCGACAATTGTATTTAAGAAGCAGTGTTTAGATACAGTTGGCCTTTATGATACAGCTAAAAAAGTTGCACCAGATTATGATTGGCTTGTAAGAGGATATGTGAAAAATATTACCGGTAAGTATACAGATAAACTTGTGACTTACTTTGCCTTAGATGGTAATTCTGATAAGTATTACTACAAAGGTTTATCTGAAGTTAGGGAGTCTTCACTTCGATATGCTGGTTCAATATTTATGACTAATTTTTATTTTATAGCTCGGTCTATTAAAAGAATGATTAAGAGATATGTTCTCATATGAATTCAAAAGTGATATCAATGTCAGCAGTACAATTTTTTTTGATACTGCTTCCAATGTCAGTGAATGTATATTTGCTTAAAACGGTTTCTTTTGAATTATACGGTAAGTTTATATTCTTCCTTTCATTGTTTAATTTTCTCTCTATTCTTACCAACTCTGGGTTGGCTAATGATTCTCTTAGGGATTTATCCAGTGCATTTAATCGATATATAGATAAGTTTGAAAGTGAAGAATTCAATAAAAAAATGAGTGAATATATTGGTATTAAATTGTTCTACTTGACTCTCTCATTTTTACTATGTTTTCTTCTTTCTTTCTTTGATGTATTTCATGAGCCTCTATTCTATTGCTTATTCATTTATCTTGTTTATTTTTGTCTGGATTTTTTTATTTTTTACCAAATTATTAATAAGATGATTCATTATGTATTTATTATGATATCTTCTTTCTCAATAAGTATCTTATCGTTATTTTATTTCGTTCATGGTGACAAAGATATATACTATGTTTCTTTTGTTGTGACTCTGCCGTTTATCTGTTTGAACTTTATTTTTTTACTGTATAACCTCTATGTATTAAATTTTCGCATCAATATTAATATGGGATCTTTTGTTCAAAAAGTTAAAAATAATTACAGATTAATGTTTACTAATATAACCAGTGCTTTGGTAACAAAAGGTATTTACTTATTTATCGGGAGTGCGTTAGGTGTCAGAGAAGTTGCAATATATTCTGTATTAGATCAAATATGTAGAGCGCCACTGATATTTATTAATCGACTGAGTACACTCTATACTCCTAAAATTGTTCAAGCGATATCTCAAAATAATAAATTTATGCTACAGGGAATTTTTTCTAAAATATTTTTTAGGATATTGATATTGTCATTATCTGTTTGTGTGTTCTTGGCTTTCTCAAGTAAAATCATCTTGCCATTCTTGATTGATAAGCAATATCTATCTTTTGAACAAGTAATACCATTGTTTTTGTTGATGCTTATTATTATACCATCAATATCTTTGAGTTCTTTATGTGCAATGCAATATTATCTAAATATGAATAATGACTTGATCATATACAGATACTCTATTGTATTATTAATTTTAGGTCTTCCCTTCATTGTTATATGTGCTGCATTATTTAATTTATCTGGCTTGGTTTTATCTTATGTATGTGTTGAGTTATTAGCTTTGTTATATTTCTTATGGTATCTTGATTTTAATCCATTGCAGGTTTGTTATGTCAATTTCGCCAATAAAGGAAAGTAGTTTATTTGTCTCGTTACTACTGTTTTCTATATTCTTTCAGTTTGATTTTTATGAATTACCTAATGGTTCTACTGTAAAATTTTATCATATTTTTATTCCTATCATTTCCATACTCATTTTTATCAGGAGTCGTTTTTTTATATTAAGAAATGATGTTACTATTTTTATATTATTGGCTGTGATGGTTAATACATATAAAATTTATCTATGGGGTGGTAATTTTATTATATTTCAAGCATTATACTGTTTGCTTATTTATTATATAGCATTGGATATTGGGGTCAGAATAGATGCAAAAAAACTTTATATCCTACTGAAGCGAATATTGTTTATTTTTATATTGGCAATAGTGATCAAAGACCTCATTTATATTGATGAACTCTCTCGAGTGTATGCAACGAATCAACAGTCACTGATCGGTGTTTATTTCTTTATTGGTGGTGGACATAATATAGAAGTTACCTATTTATCATTACTTACGATATTTTTTATTTATGAACGCAGAATTTTTTATTTCTCTGTGATGGTTATTTTCATTTTATCTCTGATCTATCTTTCTCGTATTGGAATTATTGAAGTTGCTTTTCTCACATATGCGAGAATTTCATTATTCTTCAGCAGAAAGAAAAAAATTCTAATCTCTGTTTTAATGATATTTTTTGTTATTGCGATCATCTCAATTTTTAATAATGTTACGATTATTCACCGGATGTTACATGCCTTTGACGAATTAGAAGTAACGACTAATGGTCGAGGAATGTTGTGGTTTGCCGCATTTCAATTGTTAAAGACAAACCTAACAGGCTTTGGTATAGGAAATTCCGTCATTTTTGCCAGAGAATTAATTGGAATTAATTTTATTGAAAATAATTTTCATAATATATTGTTACAATATTTTTTAGATATGGGTGTAGTCCCTTTATTATTGTATTTATATCTTTTTTTTAATAGATTATTTAATAATTATATCGTTGAGTTTAGGAAGTTTTTAATTCTGTTCTTTGTTGTTTCTTTATTTCAGTTTACAGGGTATGACATCATATTCTGGTTTTTCTTGGGTATTGGTGATGGCCTCTGTCATCAAAAAAGGTTTCAATATATTGAAACAGTTTTAGGAGAAGGAAAATATGGTTGCAATACCTGTTAGTGTATTAATGTCAACATATAAAGGGAATAAAGCAAAATATCTCGATGAGTCTCTGAAAAGTCTTGCCGAACAGTCCTATATCGCAGATGAAATTATTCTTATTATTGACGGTGAAGTCGATGATGATCAGTTATCAGTTATAGAGAACTTTAAATATAAAGGTAACTTTAAGGTCTATCCTCTACAAGAAAATCATGGTTTGGCCTACTGTATGAATTTAGCAATTCAGTATAGCACTAATGATATCCTAGCTAGGATGGATGCTGATGACTTATCTGATAATCAACGTCTTGAACTTGAATATAAAAAACTAATTTCATTAGAAGATAAAAATCATGTCGTTTGTTCTTGGGCATCTGAATTTTCAGATGAATACTCAGATTTCCATTGTATAAAAAAAACCCCCGAGGATAATAGTCAAATTAAAAAATTGATACCCTATAGGAATGTGATTGTTCATCCTAGTATGATGTTCTATAAGAAAATAATTAATATTCATGGTGGGTATGATGAAAATGTCGGGTTATTAGAAGATTATGAACTTCATTTGAGATTAATTAAGGCAGGGGTTAAATACTATTGTATCCAACAACCATTGCTCCAATTCAGAACATCTCACGAACAGTATGATCGTCGAGGTGGATTTAAATATCTTATCAATGAATATAAATTTAGGATGTTCTGTTATAAGAATAGATATATAAAATTGCACCAATTTATTATACCTTGTATTTTATATTCCTTTCTTCGCTTATCTCCTGTTGTATTAAGAAAATCTATGTATAAGTTAGTGAGAGAAGGTTAATGATAATTCTGTATTTAAGTCGGCTGTGTTAGAAAATTTCGTTATTTGTCTTCAAGGTGAGAATAGAGATGAAAAAATGAACATGAAATTTGATCTTACTATGTTTTGTTTCTATATAGATATATATAAATTATATGACTAGGTATAATTATGACCCAAGTAACATACGGAAATAGTGATAGAATAGACAGGGTAGTCCATTATTCACCAATTATGAATAAGATGGCCCTTATTTTTTTTGATTGCCTGTCTTTTATGCTTTCTATCCTTATTTCACTTGTCCATGTGAATGGATATGAGTCTTTTACTTTATATGAAGATATAAAGGGTCAAGTATTGACACTCATCGTTTCCGGGATCGCTTCTATCGTATGGTTATGGGGAAGTAAGCGCCATTATAGTTATCGCAAGCCTTTTTGGGATGAGTTGAAAGATATATTGTTCATCTTATTATTTATGGCACTGGTGTCGATTTCTGTTCATGCCGCATTTGAATATAATTATTCTACTGATATTTGGTGGTTAACATGGACTGCTGTTATGGTCCTGCTTCCGTTACTCCGTAGCTTCGCAAAAGCGTTGTTGAATAAGTTAGACTTTTGGAAAGTTCCCTGTGTGATCATTGGTGAAGTTGAAGATGCAGAGAGTGTCTATTGTGCTCTCCAAAGTGAGCCCTCAACTGGTTTTGATGTGCTTGCGATTGTTGTCCCGACTGAAGGACATACAAATTCTCAATTTGATATTCCTTGTATTACTCGTACAGAGTTCTTTAATCGGGTTGATGAATTTCACAAAGTGTTTATTGCGCTGCAAAAGGAAGAAGCAGAATTACGTGAATTCTGGATCAGAGAGTCGATGAAAAGGCAACTCTTAGACATCTCCATCGTACCTGCCCTACGTGGTATTCCGCTTTATGGTACGGATATATCTCATTTTTTTAGTCATGAAGTGATGATGTTGCGATTGAAAAACAATCTGCCCCGTAAGTCTTCACGCTTGATTAAACGCTTATTCGATATTGTTGGTTCTGTAACATTACTGGTATTACTTGCGCCATTTTTCTTATTTATCGCTTGGCGAGTCTCGCGTGACGGTGGTTCCGTGACTTATGGGCATGAGCGTATCGGTCTCGACGGGAAAAAGTTCAACTGTCTGAAATTCCGCTCAATGGTGATGAATTCCCAAGAGTTATTGGATGAGCTCTTAGCAACGGATCCTGATGCTAAAGATGAATGGGAGCAATGGTTTAAATTGAAAAACGATCCGCGGATTACTTCGATTGGCCGCTTCTTGCGTGAAACAAGTCTGGATGAACTCCCACAGCTGTGGAATGTGCTAAAAGGTGAAATGAGTCTGGTCGGCCCAAGACCGGTTGTCGATGAAGAATTGGAACGTTATGGGGATGATGTGGACTACTACCTGTGCGCGAAGCCGGGTATTTCAGGGCTTTGGCAAGTCAGCGGCCGTAGTGACATTGATTATAGCACCCGTGTTTATCTGGATTGTTGGTATGTTAAAAACTGGTCGCTTTGGAATGATATCGTGATCTTATTTAAGACCGTGAATGTCGTTCTTCGGCGTGATGGTGCCTATTAACGAATCGCAGACAAATATATCTCAAATGATCAAAATATGGGGATGGGGCGCTACAGACTCACCCCAATATTTGATACCTGCTCTTCTCTCAGTTCATCTCTGAGGGATTTAATCCGCTCAATATCCCGCTCTTCGGCTTCTTTCAGTGCTCTGAAAATGGCCCACTGCACATCCCACTCTGCACAAACCGCTTCATTTTGTTTTTGATTCTCATTGGTGACGGCAGAATCCGTTTGCGCTTCTTCCAGCTGTACGACTGTATTGACAGAAATGGTACTAACCTGTTGGAGCGCTTCTGTAAGCTGTTCTCTATCTAACAGACCATGCAGGAGTGTTGCCAGTGCCTCACAGGCATCGATTGCCGGATAAATTGCATAAATATCGAATGATTCCTGAGATGGAATCAGTTCTTCCAGTTTCTCGAGTTGACGCTCGAAGTCTATCTTGGCACTTTTGACTGTGAGCAACTCCCATACCGTATCTAATATCTGTCGATATGTCGTATGAGAAGCAAACGCGGTATGTTCGCAAAACATTGCATAGTTGGGGTACATTCGTTCACACAGGCAAGTCATAAAAGTGATTTGTTGCCAAGGGATAAGCTTCTGAAGACGTAGCTGAACTGGGTTTTGTAGCATGTTGACGGGTGCTCCGAAATAAGACTTCGGCAGTGTACTTGATAATGCATGTGCAGGCTAGCCTGAGCCTGACATACTTTATAACTCTCCTTTCATGGACATACATGATATTTGACCGTGGCGACTCGTTTGAGTCCGGTTTCCGGAATCAAGAAATTTGTGAGAGTCGGCTGGTTCGATCATGTATGATGAATCACTCTGAAATCATCACAAGGTAGACGAGCGCATGGTACATTCTCTTTATCTGCTCACCGGACAGGATGAGACATACCGGACTCTGATTGAAGGGTACCAAATACCAGAGCTACGGTTCACACAACAGCGACAGGAAGCGACAATTGTTCTGGCTGCCCCACCGCTGGCGGCCAAAGTAATTGATGACTTTCCTGCGCTGCGCTGGTTACAGTCAACATTTGCGGGTGTTGATTCGCTTATTCAATCCAGCGGACGGCAGGACTACCAACTGACGAATGTGAAAGGGATTTTTGGTCAGGCAATTACTGAATATGTACTTGGTTATATGATCGCACACTATCGACATTTTAACCGCTATCGGCAGCAGCAACAGCAGCAGTCTTGGCTGCCGCATCCGTATGAACGGTTGACCGGAAAGACGATGGTGATTCTCGGCACCGGTAATATTGCGACCTTTCTTGCTTTGGCCGCCCGTCATATGGGGCTGATTGTGATTGGGGTTAATCGAACCGGTAAGCAACCCGAACCGTGTCCGTTTGATGATGTATATGCGATACGTGATATTGAAAAAGCGTTAGCAATGGCTGATGTCGTGGTCAACACTTTACCGAATACTCCGGCGACTGAATCATTGCTCGATCTTGATATGCTGAACAACTGTCGTCAGGCGTTATTATTCAATGTCGGGCGTGGTCTTACACTGAAAGAGGCAGATTTAATTGCAGCGATAGAAGCCGGTTCGATACAACATGCATTTCTGGATGTTTTTGTCACGGAACCGCTTCCGTCGTCCCATCCATTTTGGTTACACCCACAAATCACCTTGACACCTCATATTGCGGCAATCAGTTTCCCTGAACAGATTGTCGATATTTTTATCGATAATTTGCGACTATGGATACAAGGCAAACCATTAAATTATGTCATTAATTTTAATAAAGGTTACTGATGAGTAAAGGTGACGGACTAGATATCTTGTTACGGCAAATCAGTCAGTGTCGACTTTGTGAACCGGATTTACCTCTGGGAGCGAATCCTGTGATTCGTGCACATCGCGATGCTCGGATTCTCATTGTCGGACAAGCGCCCGGCATTCGGGTTCATCAGACGTCTATTCCGTGGAATGATCCAAGCGGAGACAGACTCAGAACTTGGCTGAATATTGATCGGGATACTTTTTATGATGAGCGGCAAATCGCCATTATGCCGATGGGGCTGTGCTATCCGGGTAAGGGGCGTTCCGGTGATTTACCACCACGAAAGGAATGTGCGCCACAGTGGCATCAGCGTGTTTTGGATCAGTTACCCAACATTGCGCTGACATTATGCATTGGTCAGTATGCCCAGAACTATTATTTGCCGAATAAACCTAAAACACTGACTGATACGGTACGAAACTGGTCTCATTGGCTCCCTGACGCTGTGCCGTTACCACATCCTTCGCCAAGGAACACATTGTGGTTGAAAAAAAATCCATGGTTTGAAAGTGATGTCATCCCTTTTGTAAGGGAACAAGTTCATAAGTTGCTGGTAAAGTGAGCAAATCTTCCGACTGAAATATCAGGTAAACAGTTGTCAGACCTGATTTGTCGGGATTGTTATGCAGATTTCAGCAACAAAATATCATCGCCAAACCATGAAAATTGTGAGTTGTTACTCAGTTTGTAGCTAAATTTTCATCAAATAAGCAAAAGAACATCGACAAACCTTTGCCAGACGGGGGCTTTATGCTTTAGAGTTGATGAGGTTTGATAACATATTAGAAGGGAAACCGAATGAACAAGACCCAATTAATCGACTTTATTGCAGAAAAAGCAGATCTCTCTAAGGCGCAAGCAAAGTCTGCTCTAGAAGCGACTCTAGGTGCAGTTGAAGAGGCACTCAAATCAGGTGACCAAGTTCAACTAATTGGTTTTGGTACATTTAAAGTCAATCATCGTGCTGCACGTACTGGACGTAATCCAAAAACTGGTGCTGAAATCCAAATCGCTGCGGCAAACGTTCCTGCATTCGTTGCTGGAAAAGCACTGAAAGAATCAGTAAATTAATTTATACTCTACGCCAAGGCAGTTTTGTGTTCTTGGCGTAGTTTTTTATGAAAAAGTTTTTTATTTCCTGTCTCCTTTCCGGGTTAATGCTCGGCTGTTCTTCCTCTCAGCAATCGACATCTGTGCCATTGGAAACGTATTCCGGTGGTGAGCGTATGGGCGATGCGACGAGCCTGTATTGGTACACCGAAGAATCTAACCACCCTTATGCCGCCGATGACTACATTCAGTCCCGTCGTGATGGTTGGTATCAAACCAGCTACCGTTGGGAACATAGTGTTTTAAAAGAACTGGTTCGTGAAGGTGAACAAGTATCCGGTACCGCAGGGAAACAAGAGATGGTGCCTTTTCGGGTACATGTCCGTTTTGATAAAAACGGTGATGCGGTTTATCAGCAGTATCGGGTCAATCATAAAATTTTCCCGTTAACTGCAGAAACACTAGAACATTATAAATCTCAAGCTGAGGCGATTGTTGATACGGTCAAAAAACAGGACAAACAAGGTCAGATGCTTATTCAGGGAGTTTGGGATGGTGAGACGTTTGAGACTTGTAGCGGGCAGGAATACGAAAAAGTCGAGTTTAATAAAACGCTCCCCAGCTTCGTGATTCAACGGCTTTCCAGTCTGGATAACTATATGGCTTTTCTGGGGAATATCAGAAATGATCGGGTCTATATTCAAGAATTACTCATGCTTGCTGACGATGGACATGAGTGTATTTCCCGCCCGAACCTGATTGAAAAACCTTAGCTGTTTGGCTATTCGTTTCGGAACAGTTGAATCCTGTACGCCAGTCAGTTGAAGTTCTCTATCTTTGTCTTCTCATTCACGTCGTCAAGCAGGCCGATTTATTCCGCCTGCTTGACCTACGATACGCGCTTACTTACTTAATTGATGTTGCCTTGTGGGCCGAAGTTGAAGCTACGGACCGTTGCTGTACTCACTGGTTTTGTTGCCTGAAGGCCTGCACTCCAGCCGCCATTTGAGTTCACGGCATTCATCACATTATCGTTGACGGCAAAGTTGTGTTGTCCGTTTTCATCGTAATTTTCAACACAAGCGCGACCGAGCACATTGAAACAGATCGAATTAGCCTGCCCAAGCGTTGAGCTGAGCGGTGCGAAGAGTGTACCTGATTTCACTGAACTAATCGGAGCAAAGTTATTGCCGCGCGTGTAGTAGTTTCCTTCCATCACCATATAGGCATCAACGCCCTGTAGTCCGCCACCATAGTTGCCATCAAAATAATTATTCACCATATGCACAATCCCACCGTCCACTTTTGGTGCTCTTCCGGATGAATTTCGGATGCGGTTGTTTGCCATGGTAATACTTTGGTTTTCAGCAATAAGCAGCATGGTCCAGTAATGCTTGGCGTTACAGTAGTGTCCATAATCGGTTGTGCCGTCGAAGTAATTATTTGAGACAGTCATCTGTTTGGCGGTTCCCCATCCGGTCACCAACATCTGACGTCCGATACGAGCAATATAGTTATGGTCGATCCAGATACGACTGGCGTTATCGACCGTGATCGCATCACCGCCCCAGACAAGCCCATCATTGATATCCGTGAGCGACAAGTTACGGATGATAATGTTAGAGACGCCATCCCGGAGATAAAACCCTTTGCCTTTAATCCCGGAGCGGGCACCGATCCCGATAATCGTTTTGTTTGAACCGACGCGCATTGGTTCTGGTCCGGCAGCATCGTAGGTAATGTTATAGGTACTACGACCATCACAGTAGCCTAAACGGTCAAGAATTTTTTCTTGCTTACCGTTATAACGACAGTTGTTATCAGAATAGGTACAGCCTGCTGACGTCGTTCTGTTTCCCCGGAAATCAATGATGCCATTGACTCGGATGATTCTGGGGGTGTTGCCACGAATTGCATTTTCAAGCTGACTTGGTGTTGAGACCGTCACTACCTGACCACCGGCACCGCCAGTTGTGCCAGAGGCGAAACCAAATGGTGTATTGGTGGTATTGGTTGAGCCGGAAGACGATGAGGATGAAGGAAATGTCCAGCGCTGATTATCAGCCCCGGTCCATGTGTATTGGACGACTCGCGAACCATTCGCTTTTCGTGCGCCATAGACGTCGACGGCCAGCCCGCTATATTTCGAAATAATTGCATACTGGCCGTTGCCTTGGGCGCTGATATTCCAAGTCTGATTCTCGACACCGTTACAGTCCCACTGCTGTAAGTTGGTTCCGGGTTCAACTGACTTGTTGGTGACATCAATACACTGACCACTACCCATGTTTTTAATGGTGGCCCAGTTTGATGCATCAAGGCTGACTTGCCATTTTTGGTAGTCAGACCCACTACAGTTCTGAATCTGTAACTGAGTACCGGAGCTGTTCGATGAGCCACTGACACCCAAACATAAGCCGGAATTCACATCAGTGATCGGTGAAATGGTGCCGTCAGGGACAGTTGCTGCGATTGCTGATTGAGGTAACCCGAGAGGCAATACAGTTGTAAAAAATAGTCCTACAAGGTGAGAACCTATGGTTTTAGTATGTCGCATCGTTCTGAAATCCTTCTCTGTTTATATCGATTGAGCCTAAAAAATAATCAACATTGTGGGCAAAAAGTAGGCATGAATGTTTATAAAACGGACGAATGATTCAAGGTGTGAATTAACATAGAAAATAATGACTTTATGTTTTATAGAATTATTTTTATAAGATGATGTTTTGTTTTTTTTAAAACAAGTTTGAATTATTGACTGAGAAATTGACCAGAAAGGTTGGTTATATGATAGCTAACTTATCGTTGTGTAGTCTTTTCGATAATCGAGTGATGTACTATTCACTAAATATTCCGATGATGTCAGAACATTGGCATCATAGAGACAGGTACTTTTCCTGAATTGAGGAGCAATTAATGATGGGCCATGACACGGACTCATTCTCGTCAAACCTGAAAGGGGAGTGAGCTTGTCGTACTCGTATCCATTAAGGCTTTTAACTGGTGTAATCCCTCCCGGAAACGTGCTTCAGAGTGAATCGACATCAGCGACAAACGAATATGATCGGTTGACTGCCGGACAGCAAAATAGCAGCCACTACTGACGAGGAGATGTCGCTTTGCCGCTTCTAAGACAAAGCGCTCTGGTTGCCAGTGCTGTGGCAGCTTCAGCCAGATATGGTAGCCATGCTGGTGGGGGACGTCTGGGCCGAGGATTTCCTGAACGATCTGCTGACGTTGTTGGGCGAGTTGCTGCTGTCGTTGAGCCAGCTCAAAAGCCATACCGGATGACACTAACTCGACGGCTATTTGATAATTGAATGGCGAAGAAAGCCAAATATTCGCGCGGATATGGGCATTGATGGTGCTGACTTGCGCGTCGGGTGCTTTGATAAACCCGCATCGTAAAGCCGGACTGATTGCTTTTGATAAACTGGTGACGTGGAACCCTTGCTCCGGAAGCCAGTTACAGATTGCTGGAATGGGCTCCGGATTGAGAAATCCATAGATATCATCTTCAATGAGCCAAGCATGTGAATTGCGAATCAGTCGGGCAATGATCTCTCGTCGTGGCGCAGGCATATTGACCCCGGTGGGGTTCTGATGTGAAGGCACCACGATAACCACTTTCGGCTTTGCGGTTTGCAGCACTTGTTGCAAACTATCGGGCGTGATGCCGTGAGCATCCATCTCGATCCCGATCACTTCACGTCTCATGAGACTGGCGATGGCTAGAATCCCCGGATAAGTCAGAGACTCAACCGCGATGGTATCTCCCGGTTTAGTCAAAGCTTCGATCAACAAGGCCAGTGCATTCTGAGCTCCATCGGTTAAAAGCGTATTCTCTAGGGTGCCACCGATGAGGCCGTAGCAGGCAGCCCATTCCACACCGACTTGTCGATGCTGCCGGTGGCCCGAATGTTCGGCATAGCCGATTAATTGAGGTGTGATTCGGGTCGCTGCCTTTTGAAAGGCATCTTGCAGTGCAATGATGTTATGGCTCAGACAGGGCTGGAGAATCGAAAAGTTAAATTCAGTTTCATCTTCCGAGGCATGGATCACCTGAGACAAATTTGATTCACCGCAGACAAAAGTGCCCCGACCAACAAAAGATTCGACCCGATTTTGTTCGGCCAATAGCTTATAAGCCTTCGCCACCGTCACCGGTGTTGTATTCAGCTCGTTGGCCAGTACCCTGTGAGGGGGGAGCTTCGAGTTGGGTGGATAATAGCCTGCGGTGATTCTGGAGATAATCGTCTGGGCTATCTGTTTAAACTTGGCCTCACTCACAACGTACCTATTTCTTGTGCTTAATTTCTGTGGCTTAGTGTACTGGACTCTTCGGGGGATGGAAATATGATGCGTGTCGGTTGTGTGGTTTGCGAGTTGATAAGACATAAACGTTAACAATTCTTTTCGATCTTCGCTGAGAAATGGTGATACATTAAAATCAGAGAATTCGTATCAGATGAACTGAGGTGATGCGTGCAGGAAAGTGAAAAGATATTAGTGGTCGATGATGATGCCCGGCTCCGTTCATTGCTGGAGCGTTATCTTTCAGATCAAGGCTACCATGTCCGGAGTGTTGCCAATAGTGAGCAAATGGATCGTTTGTTGGCTCGTGAGAATTTTCATCTTATGGTTCTGGATCTGATGTTGCCCGGAGAAGATGGTTTATCCATCTGCCACCGCTTACGCCAGTCAAATAATCAACTACCGATTTTGATGTTGACGGCCAAAGGGGATGAAGAGGATCGGATCACCGGGCTTGAACAAGGCGCTGATGATTATCTGCCCAAGCCTTTCAATCCCCGGGAATTACTGGCTCGGATCAAAGCTGTTTTACGCCGTCAGGTCAATGAACTGCCCGGCGCACCGAGTGCCGAAGAAACCATGATTGAATTCGGTGAATTCCGGCTCAATCTCGGGACCCGGGAGATGTTTCGGGGGGATGAGGTGATGCCTCTGACTTCCGGTGAATTTGCGGTCCTGAAAGTCTTGGTATCCAATCCGCGTGAACCGATGTCACGAGATAAACTGATGAATATGGCAAGAGGACGGGAATATTCCGCGATGGAACGTTCTATCGATGTGCAAATTTCTCGTTTGCGTCGCATGTTGGAAGTGGATCCGGCGAAACCCCGCTATATTCAGACCGTTTGGGGATTAGGGTATGTTTTTGTGCCGGATGGTCAGCTCAATTAATCCACTCAACGCGATTGTTTCCATTGGGGAGTCATTGATTTAGGCTGCCCCATGATTCAGGAGTCCCATGATACGTGCCCGCAGCGCTTTTAGCCAAACCATTTTACTCTTCCTCGTCTTGTTGGTAGCCAACCAGCTTTACTCTTATTACGCTGTTTTTCACTACGCGTTACTGCCGAGCTTGCAGCAGTTTAACAAGATTTTAAGTCATGAAATTCATTTAATGTTGGATGACACGATGGATGAGCATCATGATATTCCGTTGAATGCACTCATGCGGCGACAGGTGCTGGAGAAGTTGGGGGTGACGATTCATCCGCTACATAGTCAGGCAGGCGATGCTTATCAGCAAGCTACGTCAATTGATCTGATGAGTGAACAAATGAGCAAGGAGCTAGATTCTCCGACCGATGTTCGGATGAGTCTCGGGAAAAAGAGTTACGTGCTGTGGATGAAAATCGATGCCTTACCGGATGTACTGCTTCGGATACCGCTTTCGGAATTACAGGAAGAAGATTTCTTACCGCTGTTTTGGAACAGCCTCATGATGGCTTGTTTTATTCTATTTGGTGGCTGGCTATTTATCCGCTGGCAAAACCGCCCGTTGATTCGGCTGGAAAAAGCCGCAAAAGCTGTGGGGAAAGGGGAGATTCCGCCACCGCTCGAGGCTAAAGGTTCCTCTGAAATTCGTTCGGTGACTTATGCTTTCAATCAGATGGCGAAAGGGATTCAGGCACTGGGAGAAGACCGGGCACTGCTTATGGCCGGGATTAGTCATGATTTACGCACACCTCTGACGCGTATTCGCTTGGCGACAGAGATGATGTCTGCCGATGATCGCTATCTGGCGGAAGGGATTATCAGTGATACAGAAGAGTGTAATGAAATTATTAGTCAGTTCATGGACTACCTCAAGCCAGTTAATGCCCAGACTTTCCAGCCCGTCAATATTAACGATTTAATTCTGGAAGTTGCCCGCTCCGGAGAGCGAACGGTTGCCGTTGAAACGGAATTAGCCAAGGCGTTGAAACCTGCATTCGGTCATGCAATTGCGATTAAGCGAGCACTAACTAACTTGATTGTCAATGCCAGTCGTTATGGGCACGGTTGGATCAAAGTGAGCTCCGGCATGACGGCTGACAACCGGTTAGTGTGGATCTGCGTGGAAGATAATGGTCCCGGCATCATGGAAGAGCAAATGGGCAAAGTGTTTGAACCTTTCACTCGGGGTGATTCTGCGCGAGGCAGTGAAGGATCCGGACTGGGACTTGCGATCGTCAAACGAATTGTCAGCCAACATCAAGGGCGTGTTTCCATGAATAACCGCTCAGATGGTGGTCTCAAGGTTCAGATCTGCTTCCCGGCGAGCGGGAAGCAGAAACAAGCCTGACAATCGTGGCCGCTTATGATTCGTTATGCCGTTTTAACTGCTTTACGGGTAAAGAATATGAGTGGCACCAATACAGCAAATAGAATCGTCAGGATGGAAAAGAGATCGATTGTGGACATCATAAATGACTGAGACGTGATGATACCATTCCATTGCGTAAGGAAACTCAACGTATCCCCATGATGCAAAGATGGTGCAATTTGCGGGTTATAAGGTGAGATTTGCTCAGTCATGATTGCATGATGCACACCGGCATTTCTCGACCAAATCCAACTAGTGAGTGATGATGCGAAACTGGCACCGATCGTACGGATAAATGTGGAGAGTGACGTTGCGTCCGCAATTTCCGGACCATGGAGATCGGAGAGCAAAATCGTTGTCATTGGCATAAAAAACAGTGCAATACCGATGCCCATGAATAGCTGGACAGATGCAATGGTGGCAAAGTCCACATCGCTATTAAATCGGGCACGCGCATAGCAACTCAGGCCAATCACGACAAATGATAACGACGCAAGTTTGCGCATATCGAGGTGACTGCCGAAGCGGCCTAAAATTGGTGTCATAAAGAGTGGTATAATCCCCATCGGTGCCGCAGCCAGCCCAGCCCAGAGTGCGGTGTAGTCCATTTGACTTTGTAACCACTGTGGCAAGATCAGATTGATACTGAAAAAGCCGGCAAAACCCAAGGTTAGGATGATCGTACCGATACAGAAATTGCGATTGGCAAATAGGCGCAGATTAATGATCGGATTCTCATCGGTTAATTCCCAAATCACCATAAAAACCAGCATGATGACTGAGAAAATGACCCCGCCGACAATCCAGCTATTGGCGAACCAATCCAACTCATTCCCTTTATCGAGCACAATTTGTAGGGCACCAACCCCTAAAGCCATGGTAACTAAACCGACGATATCTAGTTTGGTTTTCATGGGTTGATGAGGGCGGTCTTTCAATTGACTGAGGATGACAATGACCGAGAATATCCCCACGGGAATATTAATGAAGAAAATCCAAGGCCAGCTATAGTCATAGGTGAGCCAGCCACCGAGAATCGGCCCGACAATCGGACCAACCACAGCAACCATCCCGATGAGTGCCAGTGCCATGCTGCGCTTTTCTTTCGGGAATACCGACATCAGTAAGACCTGACTCATCGGAAACAATGGGGCAGCGGCAAGTCCTTGTAGGGTTCGAAACACAACCAGCTCTCCCATCGTCTGAGAGATACCACAAAGAAATGATGTCGCACTGAAAGCAATGAGTGCACCGACATAAAGATGAACTTCACCGATACGACGGCTCAACCAGGCAGTAATCGGCAAACCAATCGCATTACTGACCGTGAATGATGTGATGACCCATGTTCCCTGATTGAGGCTGACACCCATATTCCCGGCAATGGTTGGCAGTGATACGTTAGCAATAGTCGTATCCAGCACCTGCATGAAGACACCCAGCGCGATTGCGAATACACACAGTGCCATATTGGCGGGCTGAAATTCCTGCGATTGACTCATCTCGTCACCTGCTTACTGATTCGCTATGTATTGTTCGGTTGCAATATCATTTTCGGTAATGATCTGGCCGATCAACTGATCGACACCGTCAAGCATTTTGTTATAGACGTTGGTCTGATAACGCGGTGTTTCAGGCGTACTCTGTGATAGTAACTGCCCACTTGTATCTGAAATATCCACATCAACCTTCATCGATAAACCAATTCGGAGCGGGTGTTTTTGCACATCTTCTTTATCTAACTGGATACGCACGGGGAGGCGTTGTACGACTTTGATCCAGTTACCGGTTGCATTTTGGGCCGGCAGAATAGAAAAAGCACTACCTGTCCCGATGCCCAGACTTTCAATAGTGCCGTGAAATACCACATCATCACCGTACAAATCGGACGTCAGGATAACCGGCTGTCCGATACGCATATCTGTTAACTGAGTTTCTTTGAAATTGGCATCAACCCAGACACTCTCTAAAGGAACGACAGCCATCAGAATGGAGCTTTGACTGACCCGTTGCCCAACCTGTACATTGCGTCGGGCAATGTAGCCCGATACAGGGGCAACTAACTGAGTTCGTTGTTTCTCCAGATAGGTTTGTTTGATTTTCGCAATTGCGGTCTTGACTAAAGGATGTGTCTCGACGGTGGTATTGTGGATCATCGCTTGCTGAGATTTGAGTTGCTGTTCTGCAACTGCCAATGCTTTCTCCGCCGAGTTCATCATATCTTGCGCATGACTGAGTTCTTCCTGAGACAGGCCGCCGGCTGCTACCATATTTTTACGTCGGTCAAAGTCAGTTTTTGCCTTATTCAGGGCAATTTTTCTTTCTTCTACAACGGCTTTGGCTTGTTGAACATTATTGAATAAACCACGCACCTTGCGAACGGTCTGAGCAAGATTTGCCGTTGCATTCTCGAATGCTAACTTAGCATCGGCGTCATCGAGATGGACTAAAACCTGACCCTGTTTGACATAGTCGCCATCTTCAGCTGCTATTTGAGTGACAGTGCCGCTAATTTCCGGTGTGATTTGTACCAAGTTACCTTTCACATAAGCATCTTCGGTATCCTGATGACCAATCACATAGTGAGTGTAATAAAATCCCACCCCAATGGCCGCAATCAGAATGACAACCAGCAAAGTCGCTAAGCTTTTTTTGCGTTGCCCTTTGCGAGGTGAATCAACCATTTCATTTGTATGATCTTGCATATTCATAAACCTTCATCATGATTAGTTTGCTGTGGTCGTGAGATGATCGTTTGGAGACGAATCATGGAAGCCGCCTCCCAATGAACGTATTAAGTGAACTTGTTGTTCTTGTTGCTGGTTTTTCAACTGTGTGAATGATGATTCTGCTTGAATCAGTTGCTGTTCAGCCAGGAGGACTTCAAGATGACTGCCCATTCCTGCTTCATAACGTTTTTCTGTAATATGATAGCTTTTGTCTGCCAGACGCATACTTTGCTGAGCATCTTTGATCTGTAACGCAATTGATTTGATGATCAGAACGTTATCGCTCACTTCACCCAGAGCCTTAATCAATGTGTCATTGTAGTGTGCGACGGCACGATCATAGCCTGCTGTCTTCTCAATCAGATTAGCTTTTAAATCTCTGGTAAATAGGGGCAGGGAAATCGCAGGTCCGACTCGCCATGAACGACTGACATCCTCAAATACGGCATCCCCGAGCATGGCTTTGAAGCCAGCCCAGAAGCTTAAATTCACATTCGGATAGAAACGTGTTCTTGCCGCATCGATTTCTTTGCTCATTGCTTCAATACGCCACTTGGCGGCGACAATATCGGGGCGATGAGACAACAGGCTGGCCGGGAGATTTTGCGGGAGTGATAGTGCCGTTTCCATCTGTATGGAAGGGCGTTGGATCGTGGTCGCAATATCCGGTCCTTGGCCGACCAATGTTGCCAGTGCATTTTTCAATTGGCTAATCGTCAGAGAACGTTTTTTCAGGATTTGTTTTGCCGCTGCTGTGCTGCTTTGAGCGGTGTATAAACGATCTTCTGAGGTTAACCCATTCTTCAGCAGACGCTGAGTGATATCCACAATGCGTTGGGTTCGCTGAAGATCTTGCTGGGCTAAATCTTGCAGCGCGTAAGCGTTGGACAACTGAATATAGGTCTGAACAATCGCAGTGGAGAGTGTAATTTTCGCTGCTTGATGATCGATTTCGGCTGCAAGCTGATTATTGACAGTTGCTTCCCAGACATCACGGTTGCCGCCCCACAGATCGAATGCATAGTTTCCCGTCAGGCCCAAAGTGTAAAGTGTGCCGTAACGATTGCCTTGCAGTGTGGAATCTTCAGAACGGGAAAGTCTGGAGCGGGTGGCACCGGCGGTT
Organism: Vibrio sp. MEBiC08052; assembly: GCF_001506075.1. Lineage (GTDB taxonomy): Bacteria > Pseudomonadota > Gammaproteobacteria > Enterobacterales > Vibrionaceae > Vibrio. Next base: position 182,441 of record NZ_KQ947475.1, read on the forward strand.
GCAGACAGTGTCGGATCAAATTGTGCGTTGGCTGCCATGACCATTGCCGATGCATTGACCAGATTCGCATCCGCCAGCTGCATCGTCGGACTATGGTTTAAGGCTGTCTGGATCAGATGCTCCAACTGAGTATCCCCTAATGATTGCCACCATGTTTGAGCGGGCCAATTGGCCGGTGACAGTTTGGGATGATTCAACTGGTGACTGTGGGCTAACACTGATTGATCCGCGAGGTGATTTTTCGGCTGAATGTTATTCGGCGCAGCACAACCACACAAGATCAAGGTGATGGCAATGGACAAGCACTTCAGTAAATTTTTCATGCTTCTCCCTCGATAAGCTTATCTTTACAATTGTCTGGCATACCTGACAGGACAATTTTTTTCAGACAGTGGTGCAGTTGGGCAAGCTCTTCTTGAGTGAGCGCTTGGGTGAGTTCATCAAGAGAATTCATTGCCAGTGGCGTGGCGCGTTCGACAACTTCAACACCTTTGGGCGTCAAGGCCACGCGTATCGAGCGCCGATCATTCGGATCCGGCAGACGCTGAATGAGTTCTTTTTTCTCCAAACGATCAAGTGTCCGGGTAATTGCACTGTTATCGACATTTAAAGATTTGCCGATGAGCGAAGGGCGGTCACAGTCAAAATGGTAGATTTTAAACAGCACCTTACATTGGGTTGATGTGATGTCTTCCGGCATTAAATGAGCATCAAGAATTCGATCTTTAATTTGCCCGGCCTTCGTTAATAGAAAGCCGAGGTTCTCAAATATATATTCTGGTTTTTTCTCTAGCATGACGCCCACTACCTCAATATCTACCAAATGTTAACCCATACACCCCATGTCATATGGGATTGATGATCATATCGCTCACTGACATATAATTTGTTTGTCGTATCATTTATTGTCGCGGCATTAATTGACTATGCATCTATTATTGAGTACGTCATGGCAGGAGTCAACCCTAATGTAACGTTGCCCGTCATTCCGGGTGATGACATGATTGATGTTGAATGAATTATTTTTAAAATGAATGGGATAGCGAATATTGAACCATGTCGGTTCAACACTCATTAGGCTTTTGCATAAACATCCCGTTCACCCAGCCAGCGATCAATGATAGCTGTCGCATTGTCTGGGTAACGTTCGTGAATATGTCTTGCGATACGTTGTACTTCCGGAATGAGTTGTTGGTCCCGCACCAAATCTGCAATCTTAAAATCAGCGAGTCCGGTCTGTTTGGTACCGAGCAGCTCGCCAGGGCCACGGATTTCCAGATCGCGCTGAGCAATAATAAAACCATCGTTACTCTCGCGCATGACACCTAAGCGCTTCTGAGCTGTTTTCGACAGCGGGGGGTGATAGAGAAGTACGCAGTGACTTGCGACAGAGCCACGCCCGACACGGCCTCTCAACTGGTGGAGTTGAGCTAGCCCGAGTCGTTCCGGATTTTCGATGATCATCAGGCTTGCGTTGGGCACATCAACCCCAACCTCGATCACGGTTGTTGCAACGAGTAGGTGGATCTGATTTGCTTTAAAATCTTGCATGACTTGTTGTTTCTCTGCCGATTTCATCCGTCCGTGTACCAGACCGATCCGAACGCCGGGCAACTGTTGCTGAAGTAACTGACTAACTTCTTCAGCAGCCTGAGCTTCAAGAATCTCAGATTCATCGATGAGGGTACAAACCCAGTAAGTTTGTTTGCCTTCAGTCAGGCAAGCGTGACGCACCCGTTCAATGACATCATCTCGCTTGGTATCCGGGATAGCTACAGTTTGAATCGGCGTTCGGCCCGGTGGTAGCTCATCGATGATGGATGTTTCCAGATCGGCATAGGCTGTCATTGCCAGTGTACGTGGAATCGGGGTCGCAGTCATAATCAGCTGGTGAGGGAAACACCCATTTTTTACGCCTTTTTCCCGCAGTTCCAGACGTTGATGAACACCAAAGCGGTGCTGTTCGTCAATAATGATCAACGCAAGATGATGAAACGTGACCTGTTCCTGAAACAGGGCATGGGTACCGACGATCATGTGAATGGCACCGGATGCAATATCAGCTAATGCTTGCTCTTTTGCTTTGCCTTTCAGTTTTCCCGCCAGCCAGCCCACACGCAGGCCCATACTGGCGAACCAGTTGTTGAAATTGAGTGTATGTTGTTCCGCCAGCAGCTCCGTGGGTGCCATGAGTGCAACCTGATAGCCATGTTCAATGGCTCGGAGCGCGGCCATGGCCGCGACCAGTGTTTTTCCTGACCCGACATCACCTTGAACTAAGCGCATCATCGGATGTTTCTTTTCCAGATCCGATTCGATTTCGCGAACTACACGCTCTTGTGCACCCGTCGGCCGGAAAGGAAGTTGAGACAGGAACTGTTGCTTGTATTGATCGGCATGAGGCAGCGGTAGTGCCAAGTCTTGTTGACCACGGTGTCGTACTGCCAGCATGGATAGGTTTTGCGCAAGTAGTTCTTCCATAATCAGGCGCAGTTGTGCCGGATGACTCCCCTGATCAAATAACTCAAGCTCTATATCTGCCGCAGGCCGATGAATTGTGTGTAGAGCTTGCGATAAAGAAATTTGGTGATGGTACAGTCCTTCAGGTAAGAGTTCTTGTATGGCGGCTTTATCAAGGAGCGCCAGAGCCTGATCGGTTAATTGTCGGAGTGTGAGCTGCCTGAGACCATCAGTTGTCGGGTAAACCGGTGTCAGGCTGGCTTCCGTGTCGATCGGTTGCTGTGGCGTGTAAAACTTATATTCCGGATGAATAATTTCAAGACCGATACTACCGCGTTTAATTTCTCCGTATGCATGAACAAATTTACCCTCGGAAAAGTTATTTTTCATCGCTGCGGTGAAATTGAAGAAGCGGAGTGTCAGTGAACCGTGCCCGTCGCTAATTTTCACGGTCAGCATTTTCTTGCGTCCGAAAACGGTACTCGTTTGCATGACCTCGCCCTGAGTCGCGCACCACAATCCGGGATGAAGTTGAGCGATAGGGTAAACCCGGGTTCTGTCTTCATAGCGGAGGGGGAGATGAAACAGCAGATCTTGTACGGTATTCAAACCGATCCGGCTGAGTTTTTCAGCGACTTTGGCCCCGACGCCTGACAGTGATGTTAACGGAATAGCTGAAAGCAATTGCGACATGATCGGTTGTTTATAATGCATTGAGTTAGCAAATATTCAACCATTGAACTGTTTTTTTGTACAGGTTTTTTATGCTTTTATTTTAAGATAAGTCGCATTGTGGTGAGCTCATCAATTGGATTGGTCGTTGATGAGCAAAGCAGAAAGAACAAAAACCAGTATCAGTGTCGATATCTGGTCATGCTTTGGCGAATTGATTAGCTACGTTTGCGCCGGACTTTCAGTGCATGGGGCATGACGCGGATTTTACGCATGATTCCCGCAAGATGAACCCGATCTTTGGTTGTCAGTAGTACCGTGATGGTGTACAGACGTCCGTCTCTTTCTTCGGTTGAGATACCGTGAATATTGGAGCCCGTATGGGAAATGACATTTGTCAGCTCTGCCAGCGCACCCTGATGATTCTGCATGTCGATTTTCAATTCGGTAATGAATTCCTGATCATAGTCATTTGACCACTCGACAGCCATATACCTTTCAGGTTCACGTTGGTAACCCCGGACATTGGCACAGGTTTCACGATGAACAACAAGACCTTTTCCCGGAGAAATATGCGCCACAATATGATCATCTGGAATCGGGTGACAGCAGTTAGCAAAATTCAGCAAAATGCCGTCAGCACCGCGGATCGGCAGTTTTCGTTTTGCCCTGTTGCTCTCATTTGTCGTCATGCCATCAGTATTGCCTAATAAGCGCCGGGCAATCACGATACTCATCAGTTCCCCTAAACCAATCGCTGCCAGCATATCGTCCAGTTGTTCCATTTTCAGTTCGGTAAGAACTTTCTGGATACTTTCCGGATCAATGCTGGTGATGGTTTGTTCACCCAAAGCGTGATTGAGTAGGCGTCGTCCCAGAGTCACCGACTCTTCTCTGCGCATGGTTTTGAGTACCTGACGAATCTTTGTCCGTGCTCGGGAGGTCACCACATAATTGAGCCATGCCGCGTTTGGACGAGCCCCCGGTGCACTGATGATTTCTACGGTTTGTCCGTTCTTTAACGATTTACTCAGCGGATATGGATTCCGGTCTACCCGGGCTCCGACACAGGTATTGCCGACATCGGTGTGTACCGCATAGGCAAAATCAACTGCAGTCGCGTCCGCCGGGAGTTCGACAATCCGTCCTTTCGGGGTGAATACGTAAATCTCATCTGGGAATAAATCAGATTTGACGTTTTCAATGAATTCAAATGAATTACCGGCACTTTGCTGAAGTTCCAGCAAACTTTGCATCCAGCGTTGCGCTTTGACTTGCGCGGTGGTTCCGGTCCGTTCCCCATTGCCTTTGTAAGACCAGTGCGCTGCCACACCTTTGTCGGCCATTTGATCCATGTCGTCCGTTCGGATCTGAACTTCCACCGGGACACCATGTGGGCCGACCATTGAGGTATGAATCGACTGATAGCCGTTGGCTTTCGGCACGGCGATATAATCTTTGATACGTCCCGGACGAGGTTTGTACAGGCTATGGACCTGACCAAGTACCCGATAACAAGTGTCCGCAGTATCGACGATAATCCGGAAGGCATAAATATCCATAATACTATGAAAGCGCTGCTCTTTTGTTTTCATCTTGTTGTAGATAGAAAACAGATTTTTCTCGCGTCCGACGACTTTGGCTGTCAGCCCGACTTCTTTCAGGCGGCCTTCTATCTCGGTATGGATACGCTGGATCATCTCTTTACGATTGCCCCGTGCTGATTTGACAACATTTTTCAGCACGCGGAAGCGATTGGGATAAAGGGCTTCAAAGCCAAGCTCTTCCAACTCAACTTTAATATTGTGTATCCCGAGGCGGTGAGCCAGTGGCGCATAGATTTCCAGCGTTTCTCTGGCGATTCGGCGTTTCTTGTCTGGGCGCAACGCACCGAGGGTCCGCATATTATGGGTTCGGTCAGACAGTTTAATCAGAATGACTCGGATATCCTGAACCATGGCCAGCACCATTTTGCGGAAATTTTCCGCTTGTGCTTCTTTGCGATCACGAAATTTTAGTTTGTCGAGCTTTGAAACCCCGTCAACAAGTTCGGCAACAGCGGTACCGAATTTTGTCTCCAGTTCTTCTTTCGTGACTTCTGTATCTTCGATGACATCGTGGAGGAGCGCAGCTTGCAGTGTTTCTAAATCCAAACGCATTTCTGCCAGAATTCGGGCAACTGCGACCGGATGGATAATATAAGGTTCTCCGCTGGAACGTGTCTGACCCTCGTGAGCATCTCTCGCGACGACATAAGAGTGACGTAGAGCCTCAATTTGAGGCTCTGTCAGATATTCCTGGGCAACGGCTTTGAGGCTATCGAATAGATACAAATTTTAGGCCCGTATGTTGTGTTACCTGCAAAAATTAACGGTTATGAGCGATACTGCTCACTGCTGCCAATTCTGCAGCTTCTTGTTCTTGTTGCTCTTGACGCTCACGAGCATCAAGCACGTCTTTTGTAATCAGACCATCTTCGATTTCGCGTAGTGCGATAACGGTCGTTTTATCGTTTTCTTCTGGCACCAATGGATCTTTTCCACCTGTTTGCATTTGACGAGCGCGGCGGGCCGCAATAAGAACCAAATCGAAACGGTTACCAACTTTTTCAACTGCGTCTTGAACAGTTACGCGTGCCATGAGAACTCCAACTTGTTAATAAAAATCTATAAATGACCAGAAATTATACAACCGAACCGAATGAATTGTAAACTTCATGAGGTATCTCGCCGGGTTTTATTGTCCAGTGGTTGTTCCTGTGGACAACAATTCCGATAGCATACTGCTATATTTAGCAGCTTGCTTGTCTTGCTTCAATCTTTCTGCTCGAATGATTGCTTTAAAATCCATCAATGCAGCATCAAATTCGTCATTGATGATGAGATAGTCATATTCGGAATAGTGAGAGGTTTCTGATTGAGCTTCACTCATTCTTTTCTCAATCACTTCCTGATTGTCTTGCCCACGGGCGTTCAGGCGTCGTTCCAGCTCTTCTTTTGAGGGCGGAAGAATAAAGATACTTCGGGCTTCCGGCATTTTTTGCCGAATTTGCCGTGCACCTTGCCAGTCAATATCAAGGAAAATATCGATCCCTTTCTTTAAGGTGTTTTCGATCCAGACTTGAGAGGTGCCGTAGTAGTTACCGAAGACTTCGGCATATTCGAGAAATTCACCTTTGGCAATCAGTGCTTCAAAATGGGCTTTATCGACAAAATGATAATGAATGCCATCCTGCTCACCCGGTCTGGGCTGGCGGGTTGTGTGCGATACGGAAACTTTCATGGCATAGGTCGGATTTTTTTCCAATAAGGCAGCGATCAGGCTTGATTTTCCTGCACCACTAGGGGCTGAGACGATGTAAAGCGTACCTTGACCCATCATGTCTATTTCACTCTCACTATCAGTTAAAACGTGATCACCAAGCAGAATGCTCAGGATCTTTTGAACCCATGTGACTCATTTTAAACCGATCATAAGGAGAATACCGAGATTTATTTTGAGTAGAAACATGGGCAGAAAAATGGAGGCGAAGGGTATCACAAACCGTTCTTATCGCTCAAGTCTGGCTGGTAGCGTTTGGTTGATTATTCTGAATACATGAGTTGGGTGAAGCAGAATAATGTGTAAAATCCCCCTTTCCATCACAGTCTATCGTAGTTTGCTATTGATTAATGTGATAATGTCGCGCGAGTTTGTGTAGCACAAACTATACAATAAACAAGGTCTATCGTTCTATTTTGAATAGACAGATAAAAAGAGCAGTCATAGACGATAATACGGGCGATGTCATCTATAGAAAACAATGAGGAACATCATGAAAAAAATGAAGTTGACCACCAAAATCTTCATTGGTCTTGCTGCCGGGGTCGCAGTCGGATTGCTTCTGCAAGGGGCACCGGATATTGCGAATACTTATATTAAACCCATCGGAACGTTATTCATCAACTTGATCAAAATGCTAATCGTCCCTTTAGTATTTTCATCGTTAATTGTTGGTGCCGCCAGTATTGGCGATATTAAAACACTCGGAAGAATCGGAGGAAAAACACTTAGTTACTACCTGTTAACAACCGCTTTTGCTGTGACAATCGGTCTATTTTTGGCAACAATCTTTACACCGGGGGCAGGATTGACCATTCCGGTGAGTGATACGAGTAAAGCCGTAGAAAGTGTCAGTCTGGTGGATACATTTTTAAATATTATCCCGAAGAACCCACTAAAAGGACTTGTTGAAGGCAATATGCTCCAGATTATTGCTTTCGCTTTATTTCTTGGTATGGGAGCGACTTCTCTTCCGGAAAATAAAGCACAGCCATTTATTTCGTTTTTCGAAAGCGTGGCTGAAATTATGTATAAAATTACCGGCTTTATTATGTCATTAGCACCTTATGGTGTGTTTGGCCTGATTGTCCCTGTTGTCGCCTCAAATGGCGCTGCTGTCCTGATTCCTTTGATTAAGGTGATTGCTGCGGTATATGTCGGTTGTATTATACAGATGGCGCTTGTCTATGCACTGACCGTCAAGGGATTTGCGGGTATTTCGCCATTACGGTTTATGAAAGGCATTCTACCTGCGGCTGCCACGGCATTCAGTACGTCTAGCAGCTCCGGCACTTTGCCTGTCAGTATCCGGACGATTAAGGAAAACTTCGGTGTATCGGACAAGATAGCGAGTTTTGTTCTGCCATTAGGGGCGACTATCAATATGGGAGGAACATCCCTCTACCAAGGGGTTTGTGCGCTCTTTATTGCTCAGGTTTATGGCATCGATTTAACCTTCGCACAAATGGGAACCATCATTCTGACGGCAACGTTAGGAGCGATTGGGACTGCTGGTGTTCCCGGTGGTGGCTTAATTATGCTGTCCATTGTTTTAACGTCAGTGGGACTGCCGTTAGAAGGTTTAACACTGATTGCGGGAATCGATCGCATACTGGATATGGCAAGAACATCGATTAACGTGATTGGCGATCTGGCTGCATCGATTGTGGTTGGCGCTTCAGAAAAAGAAATTCAGTATCCTCAAGGACAAGAGCAAACATCTAAACAAGGAAGAGAACAAGAACGGGAAGTGGAATCAGCAACTTCACTTTCATAATCATCTTATCTCTGTCCCCTGCATAGACCTACCTGCGCAGGGGCTGATTGCTACAGTCAAGACATCGCCCGTCTTTTGTCTGCTTTTAGCGAAAAATATTCCGGCTTGTCCGTTAGGATGAGCCGGAATATTCTCTCACTAACCTCTTATGCTTTTCTTTCTTTTTTACTTTATTTATCCATCTTGCACTCATGGGTCGTTGCTGTATAATCCGCCCTCTTTTTGCGCAAGATTGGCTCAAAAAGAGTATTGAACCGAGGCAAATTGTCTCGGATGCATAGATTTGGGTTCCCTCACCCCAAACCAAAAGAAAAAGGTACATCATGAGTATTTTTACCATAGCACAGCAACGCAAGGCGCTGAGTTTTCTTGTTTTATTCCACTTACTGATTATTGCTTCCAGTAACTACTTAGTGCAGATCCCCTTTACTGTCATGGGCTATCACACGACTTGGGGAGCATTTACATTCCCGTTTATTTTTCTCGCGACGGATCTGACGGTCAGAATCTTTGGTGCTTCACTGGCGCGGCGAATTATCTTGTTAGTGATGCTCCCGGCTTTAGCCGTTTCATATCTTTTATCGGTACTGTTCTTTCAAGGCCATTTTCAGGGCGTTGAACCACTGAGTCAGATCAACTGGTTTGTGGCCCGAATCGCGATTGCCAGTTTTATGGCCTATCTGTTCGGGCAAGTGTTGGATGTTCAAGTCTTTAACCGCTTACGCCAGCTGAAGCAGTGGTGGGTTGCACCAACCTGTTCGACACTGTTTGGTAATGCGCTGGATACTGTGGCCTTTTTTGGGATTGCTTTCTATCAGAGTCCAGACCCGTTTATGGCACAGCATTGGCAGGAAATCGCTATGGTCGATTATGGTTTTAAACTGGTGATTAGTTTAGGGCTGTTTGTGCCAATGTATGGGGTATTACTGAACTATTTGGTGAGCCGTATTACTGCAATCAATCCGAACTTTTCACTGACGGGCGCGCAGGCTTAAAGACGCAAGTTGACTGAGAGATATCGTTACAGCTCTCAGGATAACGGCAAGGCCCCGATGAATGTGTATTCATCGGGGCCAGAGAGAAGTGACCCGATACGCTTCAAGTCACATCAGTTTCTCGTGGTCATTAATTAATGGTTATGTGCTGTCCCCGCACCTTTCGGATAGCGAATGGATTCCACCATTTCCTGCACATCATCGGGGACTTCTGCCGTAAATTTATTGACCACAATGGCGACCACAAAATTCAGACACATCCCTAATGTTCCGATACCTTCCGGGCTGATACCGAACCACCAGTTGTCCGGTGTATTGTCTGCCGGATTGATGAACTTAAAGTAGATGATGTATGCCGCAGTGAAAAGTATCCCGGATAGCATGCCTGCAATCGCCCCTTCTTTATTCATCTTCTTATAAAAAATCCCCATAATAATTGCCGGGAAGAAGGACGCAGCAGCAAGGCCGAAGGCAAAGGCGACCACCTGCGCCACGAATCCCGGTGGGTTGATGCCCAGATAGCCGGCCCCGATAACGGCCAGCGCAGCACCGATCCGCGCTGCGAGTAGTTCTTGCTTGTCGGTCATGTCTGGCTTGAAGCCTTTTTTGAGCAAATCATGTGAGATAGAGGTGGAGATAACCAGCAGCAGACCGGCGGCAGTCGAGAGTGCCGCTGCCAGACCTCCGGCTGCCAGTAAGGCAACGACCCAATTTGGCAGTTTGGCTAACTCCGGAGATGCTAGAACGATGATATCCCGGTTGATCTTCACTTCATTACGCGCATCCCCTGCATAGAACATGCGACCATCACCATTTTTATCTTCCCATGAAACCAATCCGGTGCTTTCCCAGTTTTTAAACCAACTCGGCGCATCCGTAGACTGAACTCCTTTCATGTCCGGACCATTGATCGTATCGATCATGTTTACTCGGGCAAATGCCGCAACGGCAGGCGCTGTCGTATAGAGCAGGGCGATAAACACCAGTGCCCATCCGGCAGAAATCCGTGCATCAGAGACCTTCGGTACTGTAAAGAAGCGGATAATAACGTGGGGGAGGCCAGCCGTACCAACCATCAAGGCCGCACAGATAAAGAAGACATCCACCATACTTTTCGAACCGTCAGTATATGCGGTAAAACCCAATTCTTGAGTTAAACCATCTAATCGATCCAAGAGATAAGTATCGGTACCTGAAATAGTTGAACCGAATCCCAGTTGCGGAACCGGTGTCCCCGTCATCATCAGTGAGGTGAAAATGGCCGGAACCAGAAATGCAAAAATCAGCACGCAATATTGAGCGACCTGCGTGTAAGTGATGCCTTTCATGCCGCCCATGACCGCATAGAAGAATACGATCGCCATCCCGATAATAATGCCCATGTTGATATCGACTTCAAGAAAGCGCGCGAAAACGACGCCAACACCACGCATCTGGCCGGCAACATAGGTAAAAGAGACGAAAATGGCACAGAATACCGCAACCATTCGTGCTGTTCTGGAATAATATCGGTCACCGATAAAATCCGGGACTGTAAATTTACCGAATTTTCTAAGATAGGGGGCGAGGCAAAGTGCAAGTAAGACATAGCCACCGGTCCAACCCATCAGGTAGACACCGCCGTCATAGCCAATAAAAGAAATGATCCCCGCCATAGAAATAAATGATGCCGCAGACATCCAGTCAGCAGCGGTTGCCATCCCGTTTGCCACCGGATGTACGCCTCCACCGGCGACATAAAATTCACTGGTTGAAGCCGCTCTTGCCCAGATCGCAATGCCGATGTACAAGGTAAAAGTCAGGCCCACGAGGATAAATGTCCAAGTTTGAATATCCATACGTCACTCCTTGATTAGTCTTCATGGACGTTATATTTCTTGTCGAGTGAGTTCATTCGCCAGACATAGATGAAAATGAGGGCAACAAAGACATAGATCGACCCCTGTTGGGAAAACCAAAAACCGAGTTTAAAACCACCGAACTGAATGGTGTTCAGTGCGTCTACAAATAAAACCCCGGCACCGTAAGAAACCAGAAACCAAATTGCCAGCAGGGTTCCCATGATTCCCAAATTCTCTTTCCAGTAAGCTTGTGCGTGCTCTGATGATTCGAACGCCATAGCTGTCTCCTTCCTGTTATCGGTATTATTGTTAATACAATGTTACAATTATAAAATAGCAGGTCGTTATGGTTTGATCTTTGCAACTTTAGTCGGGTACTGACTTTCGGAGGTATAAATGGATTGGCAGATTTTTATTGAGGCAACGAATGTAAATAATATGTTAAATGATATAGTTGTTAGCCAAAAGTATATACAGAGAGCCTCATCGGATGTGTATTTGCATTCAATTGAATGGGATTCTCACATCAAATCAGGCTCAGCTAGAAGATATGGGAGCGAGCGCGAGTTCGGTGTCAATCAATGAAATAATGGATGATTTAGTCGTTTATTTCATTCAGTAGGATGACGGCTTGAGTTCGATTTTTAACCCCGAGTTTGCGAAAAATGGCGGTCATGTGAGCTTTGATAGTTGCTTCGGAAACATTCAACTCATAGGCGATCTGTTTATTGAGTAAGCCATCCGACAGCATCCCTAATACTTTGTATTGTTGTGGGGTTAATGCCGCAATTTTTTCAGCCAGATCGTTGCCGGGCTGATTGGTCACAATCAGATCTTCAGGGAAGTACGGGTCACCATTGAGCACTTTATTGAGTGCATTGACGAGGGTGCGCATATCGCTGGATTTAGGAATAAAGCCAAAAGCACCATGCTTTTTCACTTGTGCAACGACAGCTGGTTCTTCACTGGCTGATACCACCACAATCGGTAAATCCGGATAGGTATTTTTAAGGTGAATTAAACCAGAGATCCCATTACTGCCCGGCATTTTTAGATCGAGTAAAACCAGATCCGGTTCTGGTTCTTTTGCCAAAAGGGTAAGTAGTGCATCGAGTGTATCGGCTTCTTGTAGATTGGCTCCGCTCACGGCCATATGCACCGATTGAAACAGTGCATTACGGAAGAGTGGATGATCATCTGCAATGATAATGGTGTAGGTTGCGTCCATTACAATTCATATTTTTACAAGCTGTTAACCAAATTATTGTTCCGTTTATAGTTTTGAACAATATCGGAGCATGAAAACTCTGAACTCTATCCCCTTTTTTGCAGACATCTGTGTGCATTGTGTCGCGATTGTATGTTGATACATTGATCGTGTGATCCAGATTGCTTTGTATAGCGTGAAAGGATAACAAGGACTCATCCATTGCGACTTGGGTTGTTTTGATCATTCTGACCGAGCGTTATAAAGCATACTGATGAAGATGTTGCAAGAACTCATCGGCAGACATAAAGCCGGTAATCCGGGCTTGCGGAACTCGTTCTCCAGTGCTATTCCAAAAACTGAGGGTTGGTAATCCAAGCACCCCTAAGTGGTTCAGCAGGGCTTTATTTTGCGCATTGTTTGCCGTGACATCAGCCTGAATGAGACGATAATTGGCGAGTTTTTGCTGTACGTCATGATCTGAAAAAGTGTATTTTTCGAACTCTTTACAGGCGACGCACCAGTCAGCATAAAAGTCGATCATGACGGGTTGTTGCTCCGCTTTGGCTAAAGCAAGTTGTTGTGCCAGTTCATCGACATTCTGAACTTGGGCAAAAGACAGCGACTCCGCATTTGCTGTGGAAGTGATGATGCCGGAATACAACGCGACTGGTGTCAGCGAAAACCCGATGCCGGCCAGAGAAAAGACAAGCAGCAATGTTTTTTTGAGCTGGCTGGCTGCGGAACGGAGGCTGGTCAGCAATATCCATAGGAAAAGACTCACACCAAGTAGAGCCCATAAGCTGACTGACCATAATTCGGGGATGATTCGCTCCAGAAGGAAGATGGGGGCGGCAAGGAGGATGAATCCGAACAGCGTTTTCATTTTTTCCATCCATGGACCGGATCTCGGTAGAAAACGCTGACCGAAAACAGCAATCATGATCAAAGGTATCCCCATACCGAGCCCTAACAGATAAAGCGCGACACCGCCGAGCATCAAATCCCCGGTCTGAGCAACATACAGTAAAGCACCAGAGAGTGGGGCGGTGGTACAGGGTGAACAGATCAGGCCGGAGATTGCGCCCATGATAAAGACACCAAACTGACGACCTCCGGATTGCCGCTGACTCAGGTTATTCAGGGCTGTCTGCAAAGAGGACGGCATTTGAATCGTATAGAGCCCGAACATGGAGAGTGACAGCAGAATGAAAAGCAGGCTGAAAGTAATGAGGATCATCGGGCTTTGAAGTGCTGCCTGAAATTGCAATCCCGCTGAGGCGACCACAAGCCCGAGTAGGGTATAGGTGAGGGCCATGCCTTGAACATAAATTACGGCCAGTCCGAAAGCTTGTTTCTTATTGAGGTTGTTCTGACCCAGCACGATACTGGTAACAATCGGATACATGGGGAAAACACAAGGTGTGAAGGCTAATCCAATGCCGAGAAACAGGAATAGTACCACCGTCCATAGATCTTCTCCCAGTGCGTCAGCTAACCGATTTTGTTCGGCCTGAGGCAACACTGGTCGTATCGGCTGGCTGTTTGGCTTCTGTAACTGCTGACTTGACGGAGATGTGACTCCGTTTGATTCTGAAGCCATAGTCGCCGTCGGAAGCGGTGCAATCGGCACCGTGCGCACTTCTGGCGGATAACAAAACCCTTGTTCGGCACAGCCTTGATATCCGACTTGAATCTCGGCATTTTTTCCCGCATCAGCCAGTTCCAGTGTGATTTGCAGCGGGGTGTTATAGATATTCACATCACCGAAAAATTCGTCATGGTGCGATTCACCCTGACGCATATGCGTTGAAAGGATACGGACCTGTTGTGGGTCGAAATTTAGTTTATGTTGATACAGATAATAGCCCGGCTTAATCTCCCAACTCAGCGTTAATTGATTTCCTTGTTGATAAGCGAGAAAGGGAAATGCTTGATCTACAGCCACAAATCGCGATTGATTCGGGGTAAAAGCAGAGGACAACGGCGGATCAAATTGCTGAGCCTGAAGTGGTAATAAGGCCGATACCAGCACTGTCAAAATGAGAAAAATTGTCCGCATAATTGTCTGCATTAAAAGATATGTTTGACTTGAATGGACTCATCATAACGCAAGTTTTCCGAGAAATGCGAGTGATAGAAGTCAGTCTTGGACAGATAGATGTAAGTATTCGACCAAAAGCCAAAAAAGCCGATGACTTTCTGATGATATTCTCAGAATACAGGAGAAAATTTGTGTGGAAAGACAGAAATTTGAGTTTGCGGGGCTGGAAACTCATACTGCGATATCCATTAGGGATACCGCAGTATGTTTAGCGAAAAACTATAATGTTTAGCGCAAAATAATCACTTATTCGTAGCGTTTCGCTTTATATTGAGGGTGTCTCAGGTTTTCGATGGATAGAATTTCATCCACCTCTGCTTCGGTCAGCAAGCCGCGTTCCAGAACGACTTCACGGACACTTTTACCAGTCTGAGCACAGATTTTGCCGACAATATCACCTTCATGGTGACCGATATATGGGTTCAGGTAGGTCACAATTCCGATAGAGTTGAACACATAGTTCTCACAAACTTCTTTGTTGACTGTAATCCCGTCAATACATTTATCGCGCAGATTGATACATGCATTGGACAGAATCGAGATTGACTCAAACATTGCCTGACCGATAACCGGTTCCATCACGTTCAGTTGGAGTTGTCCTCCTTCCGCAGCGAAAGAAATGGTATTGTCGTTACCCAATACTTTAAAGCAGACCTGATTGACGACTTCAGGAACCACTGGGTTCACCTTCGCTGGCATAATGGATGATCCGGCTTGAAGTTCTGGCAGGTTCAGTTCATTCAGTCCTGCTCTTGGTCCGGAAGAAAGCAGACGTAAATCGTTACAGATTTTAGAAAGCTTCACTGCGAGACGTTTAAGGGCACCATGTGTCATTACATAAGCACCACAGTCAGACGTCGCTTCAATCAAGTCTTCTGCCGGAACAACGTCCAGTCCGGTAACGGCTGCCAGATGTTTTACTGCCAGCGCCTGATAGCCTTCAGCGGCATTCAGACCTGTACCGATAGCGGTTGCACCCAAGTTAACTTCAAGCAGAAGCTTTGAAGTATATTCCAGCGCACGGATCTCTTCATTCAATGTCACCGCCCAAGCGTGGAACTCCTGACCAACAGTCATTGGTACGGCGTCCTGAAGCTGAGTCCGCCCCATCTTGAGGATGTTGCTAAACTCATGACTCTTAATTTCAAATGCTTCTTTGAGGTAACTGACTGCGCTGACGAGCTTTTGTACGCTGTTAAACACAGCAATACGGAACCCGGTTGGATAAGCACAGTTTGTTGATTGGCTCTTGTTGACATGATCATTGGGATTGATCACATCGTATTGTCCTTTTTCTTTACCCATCAGTTCCAGAGCAAGGTTGGCAATGACTTCGTTGGTATTCATATTGACCGAAGTCCCTGCGCCGCCCTGAAATACATCTGACGGGAATTGATCCATACACTTCCCTGTTTCGAGCATTACATCACATGCTTGGATAATATAAGATGCAATCTCTTTTGGAATCACGCCTAGTTCTTTGTTAGCAAGGGCTGCCGCTTTTTTGGTCATGACCATGCCACGAACAAATTCAGGAACATCTGAAATGGTGACATTGGAGATATTGAAGTTTTCTACAGCTCGTAAAGTATGGATGCCGTAATATGCATCGGCAGGGACATGACGTTCACCGAGTAAATCTTCTTCCAGACGGGTAGCGGTTTCAGCAACTGCTTCAGATAGGGTAGTCATAGTATAGGATCCTTAGGTAACTCAACTTCGTAGTTATCAATTTATAGGGATTAATTCTTCAAAGAATCCATTCTGGTAGTGTTAACGTTTGGAAATCCGACCGAAACGCGTAGAACATCATACTAAGTCTACTGGATAAAAAAAGTAACTTGATCACCTTTTTCACTACCGACAATAACTTTATTGTCTTTAGTTGTTTTGCACAACGGTCAATTGTTCGATTCCATGAGCGGAAACACAATTTTTTCCTTTTCTCTTAGAACGATAGAGCGCTTTATCTGCATTGACGAAGGATTGGTGATGACTGGATGTGATTTCAGCAATTCCGATACTGATTGTGGTGTCGTATTCTTGCCACGACTCGATAGCAAGACAGATCCGTTCCATCAATTTCTGCGATGTTTTGACATCGGCATGTTGAATGATGACGGCGAATTCATCGCCGCCAATGCGCGAGACAAAATCAGTATCGCGTAGGATCGACAGCATTTGATTAGCTAAACGAAGCAGTACCTGATCACCGATCGCATGGCCGTAGGTATCATTGATGCGTTTGAAATCATCGACATCAATGATTGCCAGACTACTTTTAGGTTGATTGCTATACCGTTCCTGCAATCTTGAATAGTGCAGTAACGTTTGGTTGAATTTTTTCTTATTCCACAGTCCGGTCATGATGTCCCGTTCATTTTTCTCCTTGAGCTCTAAAATCGCGTTGTAGTGCTCAGAGATATCGCTGAATGAATACACATAATGACTGATCTGTCTGATGGAACCTTCCAAAGCCCGGACTTCAACTTTACAGACATGAGGTGGATCCTCATTACCAATCCTCACCTGGCCTTGCCATTCCCCACTCGTTTTGAGTTGTCTGAGAATATTTTGGTACTTTGCTTTGGCAGGTTGTAAATCGAGAATATTTTTTCCTTGAATTTCAGACTGTTCGGTGCCAAAAAGCTCACAAAAACGTATATTGGCCCGAAGAATGATATGGTGTGCGTTGGTTAGAGCGACTGCAACACTGTTGTCGAGCACGACCTGATTGAATGTTTGTTCCAGTCGGTTGATTAAATAACTTTCCCAGAGTAGGGCAAAAAAACCGGCAATAATGCCAAAGAAGAGCAACAGAATGATGACGGTCATCCGAATTTCTTCATCTCTCTGAGCAAAGCCTTGCTTAATGAGGTGCTGCGGATACATCGTCAGCAGTGTCATATCATGGCTATTACCGAATAGTGAAGTCTGAAATGGTTGAAATACATATAAACCGTCAGCGGTTTGGAGGCTGCCGGATTGATAGGGCGTCTGATGAATATATTCCCATAATTGGGGATTCTCATAGGCAAGGTTGATGTTTTCCCGCTCTTTGAGCAGCCGGCCAAAGAGTTTATTTTTATGATTACTGAGAATGTAGTACCCACTCTTATCAATAAAATCAACCGAGTAGCCGAGATCATTGGCTGTGATATTTTTGATAATGCCTAATACTTCAAGATTAGCAATGAAATAACCCAAGCGCCGTTGATCATAATCGATTGGATAGATCATGCGAAATCCCGGTTTGTATGGGGTTACGATTTGGCCGAATTCTCGTTCCAGATCGATACCGAAATAACCCTGCTCTCCTGAAGCGAGTCGTTGTGCGTAATAAAAATAATCTCGTTTCCCTTTATACTGTAACGCATTGTCCGGAACAACATAGGGTTGACTCATCTGCGGTGTATAATCGACACGGATGATTTCTTTCCCTTGATGATCGAGGTAACGCAACTGGTAAAAAAATTCGACATTTGCAGCGGTCAGATACCATTGATTTTTAAGATAATTACGATAGGTCGAATTGCCTGTTTTTGCGAAGTCGAGGAGCAGGGGAGATTGGCTCAGTTGTGCAAAATTCTGTTGGATGAGTTTACTCAGTTGGGTCGCTTTGGCTTCGACATGTTCAAGATATTGTTGACTCTGTGTTTTGAGCTGTTGAACAAAAAACTGATGGGCTTCATGGCTGAGGTGGAGGTAGTATCCGAAAGGGATCACGGATAGACACAGCCATATGAATATTATCTTTCTGATGGTTCTTTTTGCTCTTTTCATTATGCCACTAACTGACTATTTATTTCTTAAAACTTAGATCAGGATCAGCGAGGATACCAGAGAGTATGAGCTGTTTTGGGTGATTATTTGGCCACTTTGATTAATTTCGTTGGTAAAACAGGCCAGTGGAAAATCCCCGTGACAGAGTGTTATCTCTCATTTTTCTGGGAGAGTCTGTCAGTGGGAGGATTTCGGGCAGGAGCACTTTCAAAATAGTAAGGAAGTGAAACACAGGGGTCGGTTTTATGGATAGATTTCGTTACACTCGACAGGTTTGCGGACCTATAACAGGAGGCGCTGTGTTTCCCCTTATCTTATTTTTGTTTATTGCAGTTCCAATCATTGAGATTGGTTTATTTATTCAGGTCGGTGGATATCTGGGATTGTGGCCGACCATCGGTTTGGTGTTGATCACTGCGTTTGTCGGGGCATCTTTAGTACGAAGTCAGGGATTACAGACCTTGCTGACCATGCAACAGCGACTTCAGGATGGCGAAATACCAGCCCAACAAATTCTTGAAGGGGTACTTCTGGCGGTTGCCGGGGTACTGTTATTGACGCCGGGTTTTATGACGGATCTGATGGGGATGTTTGTTCTGCTTCCGGGACCGCGCGCGATGCTGGCACGTAAACTGATGGATAAAGTTGTTATTCAAGGGAATGTCCAACAGCCATTTGGTCCCGGAGGATCTCATGATCGGCAATCCCATCGCGGCAACACGTACGAAGGTGAATATGATCGCAAAGACGACGATGACGATCATGATAAATTAAATTAACGTACAACGGCATTTAGAAAATATCACTAAAAATAAAAAATAGGCGTCAATTTCATGTTTCACATTGCATTATATTGTCCGAATATTGCCCAAAATACGGGGAACATCATTCGGTTATCAACCAACAATGGTTGTCATCTGCACCTGATCGAGCCATTGGGGTTTGATCTTGAAGAAAAAAATCTGCGTCGAGCAGCACTCGATTACCGAGATATGGCGAAGGTGAGTGTTCACCCGAACTACGAAGCATTTTTAGCTGCGATTGGTGATCAACGAATCTTTGCACTGACGACCAAAGGTTCCAGACCTCATGATGAGCCAACCTATCAAGCTGGCGATGTATTGTTATTTGGATCTGAGACAGCTGGTTTACCGGATGACATCCGCAATGGTTTCCCTGAAGAGCGCAGAATCCGGATCCCCATGCTGCCTAACGCGCGGAGCATGAATCTCTCGAACTCTGTGGCTGTTGTAAGCTACGAAGCATGGCGTCAACTCGGCTTCCCCGGTGGGAAGTAATTTCGGTTCCAATAGATAAATAATCATAGCCAGAGTCGGTGTCCCTGACGTTGTGTTGTTCAGGGATACTTGGTCGCTTATCTCTATCTAATTCCTCTCTTTAACCTTTATATCAAGATATAAAGCAATCCGATCTTTCCTCATCATATACAACCAATTGTTTATTATTTTGTTGAATTGTTATTAATGTTGTAGCATGTTATGCAAATTGTTGCTATTTTGTTGTTATAAATGTGTTGCTGTTGAAACAATGTGTAATCTACTAGTGAATTGAAAAAATGCAAAAAGTGTTCATTTGTAATCACTGATTGAGAACTCGGAGAGCTAAGCATGACGCAGTCTGATTTCCAGAGTTTATGATTTCATAAAAATGGAAAGTAGATATATGAGTGTGAAATAATTTTAAATATCACTGATGAAATCAATAAGAAGTTTGATGTGCTATCTGAATCGAATAGTTATTGAGGACTAATTATTTCCGGTAAAAATTATCTTTGTTTATTGATAGAAATAGACTAATTGTAGTTTATTAATTTCATAGTGATTTTTATTATTATAAGCTGTGATATTTGGTTTGAAATATGGTTTGTTAATATGAAAATTCAATATTAAATTATTTTAATTATATTTAATAATAGAGGAGTTGGTTATGTTTATTAATAAAGATGTTATAAAATTATTAGAAAATAAGGTTCAAAGTCTGTTAGATAAAGAGTTTGAAAAAGACTCTGTAACGAGTGAATTCCATCAAACGGATTGGTTTAATAAAGAGTATTACAAACGTCACATTCTTGAGTGTGTTATTCGTATTAATATGAATAATGAATTGGATGCAAGAGCAGTTGCTGTTGCATGTAAAGGAAATATTCCAGCAGCAAAGAAACTCTCATATTATCTATATGATGAATTAGGTCATGACGAGATGTTTGCTCAGGACTTAACTAAGTACGGTTATTCCATATCTGATATAAAAGATGAAAATGCATTTCCTTCTACACTTAAATTAATGGGGTATCTGAATTATAGTGTTGAACGATTTGGTCCATTAAGTGCAATTATTTGGGATTGGTTCCTAGAATATTATGGCGATAATTATAATCCTTTTATCACTCAGAAAGCAGGAGCTTATTTAGGTGAAGAGGAAGTTAGTGGTGCTGCATCACATGTTGCATTTGATGAAGCTGAAGATCATAGTGGTATGATGACGGAAATGTTATCAACGGTTATTAAAAATGAACATGATCTAAAGAATGCAATTCAACATATTGAAACATTTATACCTATGATTGGTGAATACTTCAGTGAGTTAAAAGAAAATACTTTATAATTATTAATAAATAATAGTGATGTAATATGCCTGAGGTTGAAATTAAAATAGCTGATTTAAATATAACAGCTAGTATTGACGATAATTTAATCGATCATATCCCAAGTAATTACATTACAAAGGGGTGTCTAAATGGTGTATGCCGAGTCTGTCGATGTAAGCTTGTCTCTGGTCAAGTTATAGAGAATGGTAAGATAATAAACACCCCGAATATATTTTTACCTTGTATTAGCAAACCATTGACAGATATCTCCATCGAGTCTCATGTTGGTAATTTTTCTATTGGTTCAATTAAGAGTGTTGAATATATTGATAACTCCATTATAGAGATAAAGATAAATGTGAAAAAACAGTTTTTCACTTCAAAGTCTATAGTGAATATTTTTCATAATGACTACTCTATTTCTCGAAGTTACTCATTGGTAACAATGTATAAAGATGGATTTAACCTCCTCCGTATACATGTAAAGCTTAAAGAGAATGGTATTTTTTCTAACTGGTTTATGACCTTGAAACCTGATGATCAGATCAAATATCAAATCATCAATATACCTGTGCCAAGATATCAGAAGATGAGTAAATATATAAATATTATTTCTGCTGGGAGTGGCATGGGGGCAGCACTCTCAAGAGGGATTGAGCTTTCAGAAAAACATAAATTAGATGGAATAAATATAGTTGCAATAAATAGAAATAATTTGAGCACTTATCATGAGAATTGTATTAATGACTTAAAGCATCGCGTTAATTGTGGCGTTCATGTTAGAAACGTTCATTTTACTGATTGGATTCATCATGATATCGAGCAATTTATAGAGAAGAATATTTTCACAGTGTCTGTAGGTTCGACAATTATTACAAAAAAAGTTGTACAGCTTGATGAAAAAGAAATTGAGTCTTTTGGCTAGTAGGATAAAAATATGAGCATTGTCGTAATTGATCCGGTTTCATCTGGAATCGCCTATATACATGCAGCTGTAGAAATGGAAGTTGATTTACATGTTCTTTGTCTTGATGAGGGGGAAAGGAAGGTGTCTCCTGAGTTGAGGAATTTAGTAAAATCAGTTGTCAAGGTTGATTCAAGAGATATTGAATCACTAATAAGTGCGATTGAAAATATTGGAGATGTTCAAGCCATTCTTCCTGGTTCTGAGTATACCGTTCCAGTTTGTTCTCAACTGGCGAAACATTTTTTATTACCCGGTTTAAATCGTGATACTGTAGCATTTGTACGTGATAAATATGCTTTTAGAAATAAGATAAAAGAACAAAAATTGAGTCATATTCGGTATTTCTTGGTTGATATTAACACTGATTTACAAGCATTGAATGTACCGATGGAATTTGATTTTCCAGCAGTTATAAAACCAGTTGATATGTCTGGTAGTATTGAAGTTAAACGAATTGATAGCTTTGATGATTTGGTTTCATTTATGCTGAATTTATCGCAGCGTGAAATTAGTGATTTGGACTACATATCATCAGGGAAATTTATTGTTGAGGAGTATATCCCAGGGGATGAGTTTAGTGTCGAGGGCGTTGTTATTGATGATAAGATAGAAATATTATCAATTACAGAGAAAATATTGGGTGAAGAGCCTTATTTTGTCGAGCTTGGGCATATTGTTGGAAATCAACTATGTGAAACAATCTCAAATCGTATAAGTCAATATGCAAAGTTTATTGTTCAAGCGATAGGAATCAACATAGGTCCTTTTCATTTGGAGTTGAGAGTTCGTCCAGATGGCCAGCCTGTTGCTATTGAAATCGCGGCAAGAATGCCAGGCGATAAGATTGTGGAACTAATTAAACAATCTAGTGGTATAGATTTAGCTCAAATGACTATTGCTGCGTATGTAAATAAAAAAATGTCCAAGGAACCTTGTTCCAATGGTATTTCTGCTATTTCATTTATATTCAGGGGAAGAAAAGAACGTTTTACAGAATTAAATTCAATTGATAAATATAAGAATCATAAATATTTCAAGAACTGTGAAATATACTTTAATCGTGGGGATATGTTGGGGAGTAATCAAGACTGGACTTCTCGTATTGGACACTTTATTTTCTTTGGTGATAATTATCATGAAATTAAAGATGTAGCATATGAGTTAAATCGTAAAGTGGGGTTAATATGAAGCATGTTTTAATCATTAATCGTTATGATGATATATTTTCTAATTATAGTCTATATATAAATTCTGATGATTTTCATATGTCATTTATTACATTGAAAGGTAAAGAAAAACATATTAACCCCAAATATTGCTTGAATGTGAAAAATCTTGATGAATTAAAAAGTAAAGATGTGCTAGATGCAGCAATTGAAATCAACGAACGTGATCATGTTGATTTAGTCATTGCACACTCTGAATATGATTTGGATAGTGCTGCAATGATTCGAGAGGCTTTAGGAATATCGGGTGCTAAAATAGAGGATAATGAACTTCATCGAAACAAAGTATTAATGAAGTCTACACTAATGAATTCTAATATTCCTTTCCCGATATTTAAGAAATTACAGAGTAAAGATGATATTTATAAATTCATATCTGAGTATAATTACCCTTGTATCATTAAGCCAGAAGTCGGTGCAGCATCAGAAGGTGTCTATAAGATTTTTTCACATGATGATATACCTTCTGTGGAAAGTGTTGAAGGTCTTCAAATTGAACAATTTATTGATGGTGATATTTACCATATCGATGCAATAATATCTTGTGATGATATGCCATATTTTAAAGTGTCTAAATATATTAATACTTGTCTTGATTTTAGATATAAAGTTCCATTGGGATCGTTTACTATTGATGATATTTCCGTGAATGAACGTTTGAAAAAACTTGCATTTAATGTTGCAGATTTACTGAGAATAAATCATCAGGCAATGCATTTAGAAGTTATTGAACATGATGATGAATTCTACTTCTTAGAAATAGGGGCAAGAGTTGGTGGTGGCGAGATTCCTTTTGTTGCTTATAATAATGAAGGTGTTGACCTTTTTGAACTATGGACGAAAGTCTCTCTGGGAAAAAATGTGGATACGGTCAAGACGAAAGTAACAGGTTTTTTAATGGTTCCAAATCCATTTGAATCTGGTTATCAGTTCGCTGATGGATTTCAGTTAGAACACCCTAATATTACATATCGGAAATTGAATTTAAATGGCGAAAACAAAGGGTTCTCATATGATGATATACCTGCAATCGTCCACTTTGAGGGTGAGAATTCTATTGAAGTTCGAGATGCAATTGTTCAGTGTATGTCCTTGGTAAGCTCTGCAATAATCCCACTAACATGTGAAGTTGGCTCTCATGAATAAAAAACATTGGTATGGTGTCCTTCTGGCGCTATTGGCTGCATTTTTTAATGGTATGGTTGGTATTTTTAGTGTCAACTTATTCAATTCAGGGATGACTCCTGAAGCGGTTGCTTTTTATAAGTGTGCGGTCGCATTTTTTATAATTGTTATCGTTTTAGTGGCGACGAATAAACTCAGTACAATGTTGCACTATTTGAGAGAAAAATGGCAAGCACTCATCGTTTGTAGTTTCTTTGGATTTTTCATGCTGTATTTCTTCGAAACCGCTGCTTACGGGAATCTAAATGTTGCTGTGGTCGTGTTCTTGTTGTTCGGTGTTTCGACGTTGGTAACATTCATTGCCAATGCAATCTTTGAACGTCGAATCCTGACAGGAAAGGAATGGATGTCAGTTCTGTTTGCCATTTTAGGTTTGTATTTGATTTTTATAGAAAATGAGCACATTGAAGCTTCAGTGGACATCGGCTTTATTTATGCTGTATTGGCTGGTGTTGGTTACGGCTTATTTTTGGTGCTGAATAAGAAATTGAATATAGGTGGTGGATTGATTCCCGTATGTGGATTACTGTTTTTTGGATTGATATATTTACTGATTCCATTTTCGCTATCTGGTCCTGTAGGTATTGATGGCAGTGCATGGTTCACGTTGGTGCTTTTAGCTTTGCTTCCAACCATTGGTGGTTTTTGGTGTACCACTAAATCTTTAACGATTATGAAAAGTCAGACTGTACAATTGATTGAATTATCTGAGCCAATCTTTGCTTTAATTCTTGGTTTTATATTTCTTGAGCAACTGGTAACTCCGATGCAGATGCTGGGTGGCGTTTGCATTTTAGCTGCAATTTTGATTCATGAGTTTAGATTATCTCTGTGCCGTAAAGCTAAAATAGCGACGGATACAATGCCTTAAGCTGACCACTCATATATTTCTTTCAAGCTGGTAACTCGAGCTTACCGGGAGAATTGAGGGATCAGACCGATATATCCAGCGGCAGTGTGATGGTAATCATCAGCCCGCCCATTGCGCTGCGACTGGCTTGAATCGTGCCACGATGTTGGCGGACGGCATTTTCGGTAATGGCGAGCCCCAGTCCAGTCCCTCCGCTGTGGCGTTCTCTTGTGGTTGAAACGCGATAGAACGGCCGAAATATGTTAGCGAATTCATCATCCGGCACACCTTCGCCATTATCTTCGACACAGAGGGTCAACTGCTGTGGTGTGTCACTGAAGGTTACCCGAATATGATCTTTGCTGTAGTAGATCGCGTTACGCACGATATTTTCGACAGCACTCATAAGCTGTTGTGGGTTGCCCGATATCCGTCGCTCCGGAATGATGGAATAGCTGAGCGTCTTTGCCATCTGTTCCGCTTCGAAGACGGCATCTTCAAGCAAAGCTTCCCATAAACTGGACAGGGGTTGAGTTTCTTGACTTGAGTGACTGTTGAGCTGCATTCTGGACAGTTCCAACAGCTCACCAATCATCTGTTCCAAACGTTGGGCTTCGGTATCAATTCTTTCCAGTTCAGGGCTTGTCCCTTGTTTGCGATTGGCGAGTGCTGTTGCCATCCTTAAACGGGTCAGCGGTGAACGAAGTTCATGAGAAATATCGGATAAAAGCCGTTGCTGTCCTGAAATCATTTCATTAACGGCTTCGACCATATGGTTAAAGCTCTGCCCGGCTTGACGAAATTCAGTGGTTCCCTGTTCTAGGGAGCGATCAACCTGAAACTCGCCTTGAGCAACACGTTGTGATGCCTGAGCCAGCTTTTGAGCCGGTTGGCTTAATGCCCATGCCAGCCAGAGCAGTAACGGTGTACTAATCAACATGACCACCAGTAACAGAGAAATCGGGTGGTCCAGCAAGCGAATAAAAAATGGTGGCAGTTGATTGTCAGGGAAGGCGACGTAGAGTAACAACGGTTGCTGGGCAAGATGAATCGGCATCGGACCTGTCATCAGAAAATGGCCGTACAGGCGTTGCTGAGGTTGTTCGGCTGATTCGATGCCGGTGAGAAAATTTTGGAGAATCCGGCTGTTGATCATCTGATTGCCATTCACCATCAGAATGTTCCCTGCCATATCGGTCAGAAACAGATGAGGCTTGTCCTGATTGTCCCTGAGTGGTTGAGAATGCATATTGTGTCGGGGTTGGCGGATAAACCGAGCAGATAACGTTCTGAGAATAATGGTGAGGTTTTGCTCTCCGGCAAATCTGGTTTCGAGGTTCTCTTTGATTGTAGCCAGACGTTGACGTTCCGAATTCGGTAAATCTCTGGCTTTTCTCGGATCAAGATTCGGCAACAAAAGCACAACGATCAAAATCAGTAACATCGTGAACCAGAAAATGGCAAAGATTCGACCATAGAGGCTATTTAACTTGGGAAGATGCATTAGTCCTCCGCGATCATCAGATAGCCGCGTCCGCGCAGTGTCTTGATTCTCTCCCGACCATCATGACGGGCCGGGAGTTTTTTCCTCAGGTTGGAGACATGCATATCAATGGCTCGGTCAAATGCTGCCAGTCGTTTACCGAGCACATCCAGACTCAGAGTCTCTTTCGTGAGCGTCTCTCCCGGATGCTGTACAAAGTGTGTGAGCAGCGCAAATTCTGTGGAGGTTAACTCCAGCAGTTCATCGTGGCAGTACGCTTCTTGTTTTTTTGGATAGAGGCGTAAGTCCTCACACTCGATCACTTCACTCGATTTATGAACCGGTGTTTGTTGGGTGCGACGGAGAATGGCACGGATGCGGGCCAGTAGTTCCCGGTCACTGAACGGTTTTGGCAGATAGTCATCAGCACCCAGCTCAAGACCGATGACCCGATCGATTTCTTCGCCTTTGGCAGTCAGCATCAGCACTGGTGTTTGCGCATATTGAGAAGAGGAACGGATTCTTTTCAGTGTTTCCATCCCATTCAGTTTGGGCATCATGACATCCAATAAGACGATGTCCGTCTGTTCGTCCAGCATGTTTAGACCAGCTTCCCCATCATGGGCTTCTGCAACACTGAATCCTTCAAAGCTAAGCACTTCGTTGAGTAGTGCGGTTAACTCAGTATCATCATCAATGATTAGGATATGGGGCATCAGTTGTTCTCCGCAGCGTTCTATGAATATTTTGTCTTTGCAAGCCAGTGACTGTTACCAATAGTTTACCTTTAAAATTCACGGATAAAGATCGTTCGGTGCCTCATTTACACTCTTTTACCTACGCTATACACCAGTTGACCTTACAGAATGTAAGCTTAATTTACCGATACATGAAAGGCTGATGTTTATTCAGTCTGTCCACCAAGAGGTAACAGAGATGAGCACTTTAACAAAAGTAATATTGGCAGCAGCTGTTCTCCCGTTAACACTCGGCAGTATGGCTGTTTTTGCCGGATATCAGAACCATCATGGCGGTGGTTATTGGGGAAATCAACGTTTCGAATGCCAGCGTTATGATCACCGTGGGATGTTGCGATCATTCAACCTTACATCGGAACAGCAAAATCAACTGACGGCACTGCGACAAAAACATTGGGAGCAAAGGCAGGCTCGGATGCAAGATTTTCATCAAGAGATGGTACCGATTGTAATGGCAAAAAATTTTGATGAACAAGCCGCGCAGAAACTGGCTGACAAAATGGAAAATGCGCGTGTTGACAGACGTGTAGAGATGATGCGTCAACGGCATGACATGCTGAGTATTTTGACGCCAGAACAACAACAACAATGGCAAAAAATGTTTCAAGAAAGACCTTACAACAATATGACCGGACCCGGTCAAGGCGGTGGTGGTGGTAATGGCCCTGGCTTCATGATGAACCAATGGTAGGATAACATCCGCGATTGTTGAGTTGTGAGCATTGTGAAAACAGCATGTTATTGGATAGCGCTTTGGTGAAACCAATGACGTCAGTGAAGAAAGAGGTGACAGGGATGCGCCTCTTTCTTGTGACTACTACTAATAATTATTATCACTTTCATGTTAAAAATCAGCTAATTATATTATCTGTTGATAAATAAATCGCCTGCAATGAAGCGGATTTCGTTATATAGTTAACCATCAGTGATGACATTCATTCAGAGTTTTTAATGCACGCAAATTATATTCGCTTAGTGAAATCAGCAGCATGGAGTGCGACCATTATCGCGATGACGTTGCTGGTAATTAAAATGTTTGCTTGGTGGCATACCGGGTCAGTCAGTTTACTCGCATCGGTGATTGACTCTTTGCTGGATATTGCCGCATCGGTGGTCAACCTTTTGGTGGTTCGTTATGCGCTTCAGCCGGCTGATCGCGAACATACATTTGGTCATGGGAAAGCAGAATCTTTGGCTGCACTGGCACAGGCAATGTTTATTTCGGGCTCCGCCTGCTTTCTGCTGCTCAACGGGGTTGACCGTTTCTTTCGGCCTCAGCCGCTACAAACACCGGAGCTTGGGATTTATGTCAGTGCGCTGGCGATAGTGGTGACCTTCCTGTTGGTTCGGTATCAAAAATATGTGGTTCGTAAAACAGGGAGTCAGGCGATTGCAGCGGACTCCTTGCACTATCAGTCTGATTTATGGATGAATATTGCGATTATGATCGCATTAGCAATGAGCTGGCAAGGGGTGACCCAAGCCGATGCGATTTTTGCCGTCGGGATCGGTGTTTATATTTTATATAGTGCCTATCAGATTATTCACGAAGCGATTCAGACGTTATTGGATCGCAAACTGCCGGATGAAGAAATCAGTCACATTCGTCAGTTGAGTTTATCGGTTGACGGGGTATTAGGAATTCATGGGCTACGCACGCGCATGTCTGGTCCGGTGCGTTTTATTCAGCTTCATCTGGAATTAGATGATCATTTACCGCTGATTCAGGCACATGAGATTTCTGATCAGGTTGAAGCGTTATTACTGGCACAGTTTCCCGGCTCAGATGTGCTTGTCCACCAAGACCCTTATTCGGTGATCCTGAAATCAGAATATGAGCAGAAAGTAGCAGAATGGTCGTAATGACCGACAGAGATATGCTTGAGTGAGGCCGTGTATTGGCTATTACATCCGTTGAGAAACAGATAACCTGAAAACTATGTTTCAGGTTATCTGTATGAGTTTTTTCACTTATATCAGAACTTGGCTTCCAGCCTGACGCCCGAATAGTCAGAATAACCGCGTAGCATGATTGAGTAAGTCCCCGCAGCTGCGCGATCAAACGAGCATGACTCGTTATTACCCGCTTTGTAAGGACGACAATCATAAGAACGGGTTCCCGCTTTCGCGCCATACTTCACATAAAGATCGGCATCACCTTGGCCGCCCGACATCGCGATCGAAAAAGAGCGGGATTCAGGCAATTCAAATGTATACCAACTCTGGCCCGATGCCTGACCACTTAACCCGGTCAGTGGCTGACCGATCTTCAAAATCGGATCCTGTGGTTGTTCCGCCGTTGAATTTGCCATTTCTACCACATAAGCGAGGCCGAGCCGGGCAAATTTTTGTGCGTGCTTTCCTTCACGGTCAGAATTGGAGAGCGTATCCCGTGGGGTATGAATATTCGGATTGTATTCAGCGAATTTTGCTTCGAAAGGCATTGACGCAGGATATCCGGCACCATGCCATGATGCGTGATCCGAGCAGCCATAACCACATCGGTCAAAGCCGTATTTCAGGTTGGGGAGGTATTCATCGAGCAGCTTTGCCAAGAATGAATTCAGGTTACTGTCGGTATAATCGGTCATAAAGACAATATCTTCAGCAGAACCGGGATAGTTTGTCATGTCCAACTGGAGGGCGGAAAGTACGTTTTTGCCGTCATTCTTATATTGGTTAGCGATGTCCTGAGAGCCGCGTAGCCCGACTTCTTCTGCTGCATAAGCCATAAAAGCAATCGTACGTTTCGGTTTAAAGTTATTTTCTGCCAGTACCCTGATGATTTCAGTCACACTGGCGATGCCTGAT
Organism: Vibrio sp. MEBiC08052; assembly: GCF_001506075.1. Classification (GTDB taxonomy): domain Bacteria; phylum Pseudomonadota; class Gammaproteobacteria; order Enterobacterales; family Vibrionaceae; genus Vibrio. Next base: position 212,489 of record NZ_KQ947475.1, read on the forward strand.
GCATCGTCATCAGCACCGGGAGCAACGCTCTGGGCGTTGGTTCTTGAACCGATTGTTGAATCTAAGTGACCGCCAATGACCACTATTTCATCGGGTTTTTCCGTCCCCCGGATCGTCAGGATCACGGATTTTTGCCGATAACCTGAATGACTAAACTGCTGCACAGAAGCATTGCGCCATGCAGAAGCGAGTCCTCGCCATTCATCTGCAATCCAGTCAGAAGCTTGTGCCCCGGTGTGGGTGGTATAAAAGCGATTGGTAAAGCCCGATAAGCTGGTGATTGTATCGGTAATTTGGTCGGCACTGACGAGTGGGATCAACGGTTTGACAATATCTTGTTGATGAATACCGACTGCAGCAAATGAACTGCTGGTTAATGGAACCCGGCTTGCTTCAATCGCACTTTGTTTAGAGTCATGGACAATATAACCACCGCAGCGATGATGTTCTTCGTGCATGTTGTGTGATAGCTCAGCAAGATCTTGTTGATCAACTTGTCCAACCCAAACGAGCGGGTTATCAACAATCGACTGAGCCTGAATCGGTTGGGTGGCGGATTCCAGCAAGGTGCCTTTTGCATCAGCGCCAATCGATATCCAGACTTTGTTGTCGTCAGTCTGCAAATTTTCTGCCGCAATGAGCGATGTACTGAACAGTGTCAGTATGACGGCCAGACTGGTTTTTGTGTATTTCATTATCCTGATCTCCCTATCGTAGGCGCTTGATCTGAGTGGTAAAAGGCCTTAAAGGCCAGCGTTACTAAACTAACAAAACAAAGCAAGATTAGGGATGAATTGATGCAAATTAATTCATAATCAGAATGTAAACAACAGTGAGCATAAGAATGTTAATAAATATTTGCATTATTTATATTTATGTAAATGATTATGCAAATGTGAGGGAAATAAGTCCTGCCGGAAATCCTGTTGTCAGGGGAGGGCAGTGATTTTTTAGATTATTTTATCTTCGATATTGGCTGTTACTATTGTTGATTCGCATAAGAAAAAAACTATACCCTGATGTGAATCAACAAAGAGTAATGACAAAATTGCAATACTCATCCACAATATGAACACTTAATCTTCAGTGCAAAAAAAGATCGAGTAACTTTGCAAAAAAAGTGACATGATGTGCTGAGAAGATCGGTTTGTTTTGACATAAACAACCGGATACAACTATCTATTAGAATGACATTCCCAATATTTTAGAGGGTGAGCATGATTAAAAAGATCGGGATATTAACAAGTGGCGGTGATGCTCCAGGGATGAACGCTGCGATTCGTGGCGTTGTACGCACTGCATTAGGCGCTGGTTTAGAAGTTTTCGGCATCTATGATGGCTATCTGGGGCTTTATGAAGACCGGATTGCTCGCTTAGAGCGTTCGAGTGTTTCTGACGTGATTAACCGAGGTGGTACATTCCTTGGTTCAGCTCGTTTTCCTGAATTTAAAGAGGTTCACGTTCGTGAAAAAGCGATTGAGAATCTGAAGAAGCATGGTATCGAGGCACTGGTTGTCATCGGTGGTGATGGTTCTTATATGGGAGCCAAGAAGCTGACAGAGATGGGATATCCATGTATCGGCCTGCCGGGCACCATTGATAACGATATTGCCGGCACCGATTATACCATCGGTTATCTGACCGCTTTGAATACCGTCATTGATGCCATCGACCGCTTGCGCGATACATCATCATCTCATCAACGGATTTCTATTGTTGAAATCATGGGACGTCATTGTGGTGATTTAACACTCATGTCAGCCATCGCTGGTGGATGTGAATATATCATTACCCCGGAGACGGGATTGAATATGGATGAGCTGATTTCCAATCTGAAAGACGGCATCGCGAAAGGTAAGAAACATGCCATCATTGCTTTGACTGAGCTGATGATGGATGCCAATGTTCTGGCCAAGAAGATTGAAGAAGCGACGAAACGTGAAACACGAGCGACCGTGCTTGGTCATATTCAGCGTGGTGGTCGTCCGACAGCATTTGACCGGGTTTTAGCGTCTCGCATGGGGAACTATGCGGTTCACCTTCTGCTGGAAGGTCATGGTGGTCGTTGTGTTGGTATTCAGAAAGAAGATCTGGTTCATCACGATATCATCGATGCGATCGAGAATATGAAGCGTCCTGTCCGTAAAGATTTGTATAAAGTTGCTGAAGAACTGTTTTAAGGTTTTTTCGTAGCACATATTAATAAAGACCGCAGTGCGCGGTCTTTTTTTGTATCGGATATTAAGTTAGATTCTTTTGGCTAACGGATATCATCATCCTGATGAAAGATCGGCATATATATCAGAGAATCCACATCCGTTCTTCCGGATCTTTTCTGTTCAGATAATGTGTAGATTGAATCCGACGAATCGTCCGGCATTTGCCGCGGATGAGCAGGGTTTCGGTGACGGCAATATCCCCTTGGCGAGTAACGCCATCCAGTAAGTCACCTTTAGTGATTCCCGTTGCTGAGAAAATTACATTATCACTGCGGACCATATCTTCCATCTTCAGCACCTTACCGGCTTCAACGCCCATTTTCTGACAGCGTTCTATTTCCTGCTGGCCGATCTGTCGGTTTTCATCAGTATCACCTTTCACTTCGTAACGAGGCAGAAGACGGCCGTGCATATCACCGTCTAAGGCGCGAATGACGGCTGCGGAGACTACGCCTTCCGGTGCGCCACCGATACAATACATCACATCCACTTCACTATTGGGCATACAGGTTAAAATTGAAGCTGCCACGTCACCATCGGGCACGGCAAATACGCGTATTCCCCACTGTTGCATCTCGGCAATGATTCGCTCATGACGAGGTTTAGCCAATGTAATCACGACCAGATTATCCAGTGATTTACCTAGTGCCTGCGCGACATGTTCGAGATTCTGTTTAAGAGGCTGATTGAGATCGATACATCCTTTGGCTCCCGGTCCGACGACTAGTTTTTCCATGTACATATCGGGCGCTTTCAAAAAGCTACCTTTTTCCGCTGCTGCCAATACGGAGAGCGCATTCGACTGCCCCATGGCTGTCATGCGAGTTCCTTCTATCGGATCAACTGCGATATCTACTTCATCGCCTCCCAAACCGACCTTCTCGCCAATATAAAGCATCGGGGCATCATCAATTTCCCCTTCTCCAATCACAATCTCCCCCGTGATCTCTGTCTTATTCAACAGGCTCCGCATGACTTCGACAGCTGCACCATCCGCGGCATTTTTATCACCGCGCCCAAGCCATTTATACCCTGCTAAAGCCGCACCTTCGGTCACTCGGGAAAAGGCCATTGCTAAATCACGTTTCATGTGAACTCCATCTTGACGGAAAACTGAGAAATTTGCGTCAAATATTAGCATATCCCGACGAAAACGTTTGCTGAAATGCTTGCGGATTATTGCACTTGATCAAAGCGATCTCAGATCTTCAGCGGTATCTCAGGGCTCAAGATGGATTAAACCTGTCACGAAGAACAATAAAAGTAAGAATTGTGTCAATTCACGTCGGTTTTTTAATCGAATGGTGAAAATATTCAATATAGAGCGTGTTTCTCCAGCCATGGCTGAGTAGAATGAGCAACTAGGTACAATCATTATTGCAAGCGCAGAATCGTAAAGGATATAAGCATGTCTTTTGAAGTGTTAGAGAAATTAGAAGCCAAAATTCAAACTGCCGTTGATACAATCACACTCCTTCAAATGGAAGTTGAAGAATTAAAAGAAGAAAAACAGAAATTGATTGAAGAAGCGACTCAGCTGAAAACCAGCCGTGATGAACTGGAACAGCGCGTACAGGACATTCAGCAAGAGCAAACCGCATGGCAGGAACGCATTCGCAATTTGCTTGGTAAGATGGAAGATATGGAGTAAGGCTGGACCTTCTATCTCAAAGCGATTTGGTTCAAACTTTCTATATCACAAGTGCGGTATCAAAAATAACGCGATATTAAAAATGCCGACGAGAATGTCGGCATTTTTGATGGGAGAGTTTGAAATATGTTTTATACTTGCGGCCGGATGCCCAGTGTATGACACAATGCATAAGTCATTTCTGCCCGATTCAGCGTATAGAAATGAAAGTCTTTCACCCCTTCACGACTGAGTATCCGGACCATGTCAATGGCTTGGCTTGCACCGACAAGCTGACGTGTCACCGGATCATCGTCTAATCCGTCGAATTGCTTATTCATCCATCCCGGTACTTTGACGTGGTTTTGCGCGGCAAAGCGAGATGCTTGTTTAAAGTTGGATACCGGTAGAATACCCGGTACGATTTCGACATCAATGCCGGCACTGACACAACGGTCCCTGAATCGTAGATAACACTCAATATCAAAGAAAAACTGAGTGATGGCACGATTGGCACCTGCATCAACTTTACGTTTGAGGTTCAGTAAGTCAGCCTGAGCACTTTTGGCTTCCGGGTGGACTTCAGGAAAGGCTGCGACAGAAATATCAAAGTCATGACGGGATTTGAGTAACGTGACCAGATCAGCAGCATACATATCCGGTTTACCGCCGCCCGGTGGAATATCACCACGGAGCGCAACAATGTTCTCGATGCCGTTGTTCCAGTAGTCATCGGCAATTTGAGCCAATTCATCTCGACTGGCATCAATACAAGTGAGGTGAGGCGCTGCGACTAAGCCTGTCTGGGATTTGATTTCTTTAATGATGGAATGGGTTCTGTCTCGCTCTCCGGAGTTAGCCCCGTAGGTGACAGAGACGAATTTGGGCTGTAAGGTTTTTAAGCGATGAACTGAGTTCCAGAGCGTTTCTTCCATTTGTGGTGAGCTTGGCGGGAAAAACTCAAAAGAGACATTGATGTCTCCGGATAATTCACTAATATTTTGATTCAGTGCATCAATATGTCCAGCATATGAGTATCCCATCTTCTCTCTCCCGTGAATGATGGCTAATCGGATAGCAATCGACGTTTAGACGTCTATATGTCTAGATATTCTATTGAATTGTTTTACATGTCAACAATATAAACATGAATATTATTCATGTTTATATGAAGGCTTTTCACATCTCTTAGTTTAGAAACAAATAGTTTAGAAACAAATCAGGAGCCAAAAGGCTCCTGATATATTGAATGTGTGATCAACGATGGGTTTATTATAATAAGCTGGAAAGTAAGTTGATGTCTGACTGAATCGCGCCCGCAGTGACGTCTCGCCCGGCACCGGGACCGCGAATCACTAACGGATTGTCTTTATACCATTTACTTTCGATCGCAAAGATATTATCGCACGGGAGCAGATTGGCTAATGGATGCTCCCGATGCAATGCTTCCACACCGACGGAGGCTTTTCCGGACTTCTCCAAACGAGCGACATAACGCAGAACTTTATCTTCCCGCTGCGCTTTTGCCAGACGTTCAGCAAGCTGAATGTCGAGCAGAGTGCTTTGATCAAGAAAGTCATCCAGAGAGAGGCGTTGTAATTCTTCCGGGACCAGTGATTCGACAGAGACCTGATCGGGCTCAATATCCAGACCGGATTCACGCGCCAGAATCACCAATTTTCTCATGACGTCGGAACCATCCAGATCATTTCTCGGATCGGGCTCGGTTAAGCCTTGTTGCCATGCCAGATCAACCAATTCACTAAATGGAACGGTGCCATCATATTGCTGGAACAACCAAGACAGTGTTCCTGAGAAAATCCCGGAAAGCGCGACAATCTCATCTCCGCTTTCCCGCAGATCTCTCACCGTATGGTTAATCGGCAGACCGGCACCGACCGTCGCATTGTAAAACCAGTGACGACTGATCTTTGCAAAAGAGTCTTTGACTTGATAGTAGTATTCACTACTGGAAGAACCCGCGACCTTGTTTGCGGAAATAAGGTGCATCCCTTGTTCTGCGATCTGAATATACTGTGAAGCGAGTTCGGCACTGGCTGTCACATCCAGCACGATGACATCATCATAGCCGCGGATCTGCCCCAGTTTGAGCAGCCATTCTTGACCGTCATTGGGGATAGATTCTTCAAGAAAATGGTGTTCGACCTTTGTCGGGTCTATCCCTTGTTCATCAAACCAGTAGGTCTGACTATCGATCACCGCGACCAGTTCAAAATTCATCCCGCGGCGTTTTTCCAGCTCGGCTTTCTGTTCCGTGAATAGCTTGAGCCAACTCGAACCGATATTGCCTTTGCCACAGAGTGCGAGTGCCACACGTTTCTGCGCCTGAAAAAGGTGGGTATGCAGTTGATTGACAAGCGTATCTACGGATGTCTGACGAAGTATCGCGACCAGACTCAATTCCGATTCAGATTCACAGAGGAACTCAATCGGAGCTTGTTTGAGTTGCTGATAAAAGCCGAAACAGTGGTTGGCATTTTTGGTCACTCCGGCGCCGACGGCTGCGACGAGTGAGTAGCCTTCTTTGAGACGAATTTCTGCTTCAATAGCGGCATCTTGCAAATAAGACAAGGCACCAGAAGCGATTTCAGCCGTGTAAGCAAGCTGTATGCGATACTGGTCATCTTGTTTATCATAAGCAAGCGGCGTGAGCTGGGCTCGCTTGAGTTGCTCGATCACCTGTTTGTACAGGCGCTGAAAATCGTGTCCGCGCGCGAAACTGAGCTCAATCAGCAAGACTTCATCCAGAGACGTGATGATTTTGGCACCCCGTCCGGAAGCGAGTACCCGTTCGATATGAGTTGATCCGGCTTCAGGGTCATAGCTACACCGGAGATGCAGATCAATTGCACTCTGTGCCACGGGCTGTAATGTTCGACTATGTAAAACCGGTGCGGCAAGGCGAGCCAGCTCGCTGGCTTCATCCAGACGAAGTAACGGCAGCAGGCAGGCATCAGTGACAACTCTTGGGTCAGCACTGTAGACTCCGGCGACATCACTCCAAATTGTTACCCGTTCTACTTCTGCCAGCGCACCAATGATGGTCGCAGAGTAATCGGAACCATTTCGACCCAGCAGAACCGTTTCTCCGGCTTCATCTTGAGCGATAAAGCCAGTGATCACGATCCGCTGATGACCGTGTTGAGCCAAAATTTCCTTGAGCAATGGATAGGACTGAGCACGGTCAATTTCCGGCTGTGTTTCTCTGTGAGCGCGTAAGAATGCTCTGGCGTCTTGTGAAATCGCCATTAATCCTTGCTGATTGAGTAACGCAGCCATTAAACGGGATGACCAAATTTCGCCATGAGCCAGCACGAAGGCCTGTTGGGCGGCGGTCAGTGGGGAAGTGAGTTCTGCAAGAGTCATGCATTCATCATTGAGCCGATTCGTCAGTGCCTGCGCGGCTTCTCCTTCGAGCAAATCTGCAATCAACTGGCGTTGAAACTGTTGAATTTGCTCCAAAACATCTTGGGCCTGTTGCGGTTCGACGGTTAAATTTTCAATAAAAGCAATGAGTTGATTGGTTGTTTTGCCCGCGGCAGAGACCACAACCAGATCGTGACTTTGCGAATACTCTTTGAGAATTTGAGCAACGCGGCGATAACATGCCGGATCAGCCAGACTACTTCCTCCGAATTTATGGAGGTGGCGTACGGTGTGCATCAACGATTCTCCTTTACCCAATTCAGGGATTGATCCAGATCTGCAATCAAGTCATCGGCATCTTCTAAGCCGACTGATAGCCGTAATAATTGTAGAGAAATACCTGCTTTGTGGAGCGCTTCCTCACCCATCGCACGATGGGTCATCGTTGCCGGGTGACAAATTAAACTTTCGACACCACCGAGTGACTCCGCTAATGAAAACAGATTGAGCCGACTGACAAATTGTTGTAGCTCTTCATAGCTCCCCGCAAATTCAAAGCTGAGCATCGAGCCAAATCCACTTTGCTGCTTTTTCGCAATGTCATGACCGGGATGAGTCGATAAGCTCGGATGATAAATCGTCCCGATGAGGTCTTGAGACTGCAAGTAAGTAAGAATTTTCAGCGCGCTCTCTTCATGGCAACGCATTCTTGGATTCAAGGTGCGAAGCCCTCTGAGTGTCATATAACTATCGAATGGTGTGCCGGATGCGCCGATACAGTTAGCCCACCAAGCGAGTTGTTCTGCGTGTTCTTTGGTTTTACTGATGATCACGCCGCCAATTACATCGGAGTGGCCATTGATATACTTGGTCGTAGAATGGATCACAAAGTCAGCACCAAGCAATAAAGGTTGTTGGTAGACCGGGGTCAGAAAGGTATTATCAACCGCAACTAAAGCACCGACTTGTTTAGCTTGTTGACAGATTTTTTCGATATCGACAACCCGAACGAGCGGATTGGATGGGGTTTCCAGCAAAATGAGTTTGGGTTTCTGGGCTAGAGCTTCAGCAAGCGCGGTATCGTCGCATTGATCAACGAATAGTACCCGGAAGTCGCCTTTGTTGGCGCGGGTATTGAATAAACGATACGTGCCGCCATAGCAATCATTGGGTGCGACGATGAGATCATCGGGGCCGATAAAAGCAGAGAGCCATAGATTGAGCGCTGAGGTACCGCAGTTGGTAATCACCGCACCCTGACCACCTTCCAGTTCGTAAAGTGCTTGTTCCAGAAGTCCACGGTTCGGATTACCCGAACGGGTATAATCATATTGCGGGACTTCACCGAATGCCGGAAATCCATAATTCGTTGAGAGATAAATCGGCGGAACGACAGCATGGTACTGCGTGTCTGACTCAATACCCGTTCGAACGGCGATGGTTGCAGGTTTGCGAGTGCGCATATGTGATTCCTTCCTACTTGATGACAAATGTCGTTCATGACTGAAAATCTCAATCGACACCGATTGGATATAATTGCTCACTGTACTGATTTTTTTATGAGACGTCAATACTTCTAGACGTCTATATGTCTTTGCTTATAGCAGTAAATAAAGCTAAAATTAACACCTACTTTTTTTGATAATAATGACGGGTTCCGGGCAATGAGGGGAAGCAATGGCTGATTGGAATGGTGAATACATAAGTCCTTATGCTGAACATGGTAAGAAAAGCGAGCAGGTCAAGAAAATTACGGTCTCTATCCCGTTGAAAGTGCTTAAAGTATTGACTGATGAACGGACAAGACGCCAGATCAATAATTTACGTCATGCAACAAATAGTGAGCTTTTGTGTGAGGCGTTTTTACATGCATATACCGGTCAGCCTTTGCCGACGGATGAAGACCTGCGTAAAGATCGTCCGGATGATATTCCAACCGAAGCAAAAGCAATCATGACTGCGATGGGTATCGAATTTGAATCTTATGATGATTAATCGGAAGGTGCCTGACTTCTCAGATAGATAAAGCATTCTTTTCTGTACGCTGGCTGATTTGGCCGGATTGTTTTAAGCTCAAATTAATATGAAATTAATTTCTTTTTAGAAAGAGAACGATGTAGAAGGTTTTGGTTGTTTTCTTTGAAGATAAGGAACGTCTGATATGATCTATGTTCACTACCTTGAGCAGTCTCGGGCATTACGTGTGGTCTGGTTGTTGGAAGCTCTCGAACTCGAATATGAAATTGTTCATTACAGTAGAGATCCAAAGACTTGGGGTGCACCGGATACTTTGAAGGCGGTTCATCCGTTAGGCAAGTCTCCGACGATTGTTGATGGCGAGCAAACTATTGCCGAGTCAGGTGCCATTATTGAGTATCTGATCGATACCTATGACCATCAACGTCGTTTCCGGCCTGAATCGGGTCAGGCATTGCTGGATTACCGCTACTGGTTACATGCCGCTGAGGGGTCTTTCATGATGTGGTTGGTGATGCGGCTGATCTTTATCAAATCGAAAGAAAAACTCCCATTCTTGCTGCGTCCGTTGATTGGTTCTTTTCTCAACAAGATGGAGCAGATTGTGATTGAGCCCCGTGTATCTACTTTTTTGCGTTATATCGATGATACGCTTGCGCACCGTTCATGGTTTGCCGGAGAGCAGCTCAGTGGCGCTGACTTTCAGATGAATTTAGTATTACAGCTTGCCGACGTGTCTGGCTATCCAAATATTCAACGTTATATGAAACAAATTGCTAAATTGGCGAGCTATCAGCAAGCCTTGCAAAAGATACCGGCTTGAATAAAGTGATAAAAAAGAGGATGCACACAATGCATCCTCTTTTTTATCAGTAAGACACTTGCCAGTGTGTCATATTAATCTTGCATATAGCCTTCCGGCATTGCAATACGAGCAACACCTGAATCAACGGCTGCCTGCGCAACGGCTCTGGCGACCCGGGGCAACAAGCGTGGATCCATCGGTTTTGGAATAATGTACTCGGGCCCGAATGAGAGGCTATCAACACTGGCCGCTTTCAGGACCTCTGCCGGCACTTCTTCTTTTGCGAGTTTGCGAATGGCTTCAACCGCTGCAATTTTCATTTCATCGTTAATTTCGCTCGCCCGAATATCCAAGGCACCACGGAAAATGAACGGGAAGCATAGAACATTGTTGACCTGATTCGGGTAGTCAGAGCGACCCGTCCCCATGATCAAATCATTGCGGACTTGATAAGCTAGTTCCGGTTTAATTTCTGGATCCGGATTTGAGCAGGCAAATACGATCGGTTTTTCTGCCATCAGTGCTAATGCTTCCGGTGGCAGCAGATTCGGACCGGAAACGCCAAGGAATAGATCGGCATCTTGAATGACGTCTTCCAAGGTTCTCTTATCTGTATTATTGGCAAATAACTGTTTGTATTCGTTCAGATCAGTGCGGCGAGTGTGAATCACACCTTTACGGTCAAGCATATAGATTTTCTCACGCATTGCACCGCATTTGATCAGCAGTTCCATACAGGCAACGGCCGCTGCGCCGGCACCTAGGCAAACGATAGTACACTCTTTCAGATCCTTTCCTTGTAGTTCAATCGCATTGAGCATGCCTGCAGCAGTGACGATGGCTGTACCGTGTTGATCATCGTGGAAGACTGGAACATCACAACGTTCGATAAGACGTCGTTCGATTTCAAAACAATCCGGTGCTTTGATATCTTCCAGATTAATACCACCAAACGTATCGGCAATATTCGCGACAGTCTCAACGAACTCATCGATAGTCCGGTGTTTCACTTGAATGTCGAATGAGTCCAGACCTGCGAATCGTTTGAAAAGTAATGCTTTTCCTTCCATCACGGGTTTGGATGCCATCGGCCCCAGATTGCCTAATCCAAGGATGGCTGTACCGTTAGAGATGACTGCGACAGTGTTTCCTTTCGCGGTATACTTGTAAATATTATCGACATCCTGCGCAATCTCACGCACGGGTTCTGCCACACCGGGGCTATAGGCTAAAGCCAGATCTGTCGCTGTGTCGGCAGGTTTTGTGAGTGTGACTGCGATTTTTCCTGCGGTCGGAATGGCGTGATAATCCAAAGCTTTCTGGCGAAATGCTTCTTCAGGCGTTAAATCTTGGCGATTGTCTTCAGACATAAGGGTAGCGTCTCGTTGTAATGTTTATAGGGAAAGTTATAGGGAAAGAGACTTCATTCTAATGGATGTCCGAGTATCTGCCTAGGGCGATTATGGCATTATGTATTTAAAAATTGCATAAATATGTAGAGGTTGGAGGAGTTTATGCTGGTATATTCTGTTTTATGCAAGGATTACGTTGACGTCGCGAAGATGACGATATACCGATAGGCCGTGACCATCAACGGGCTGAATGGCTGCAAAGGGCTGAGAAAAATAAAAAGCATTTTGGAAAATAAAAAGGACACCGAATGGTGTCCTTTTTGAAATTCTCAGCGAAGAGATTATTTTTTACTGCTGCTAAGCGCACCGAAACGCTTGTTGAAGCGATCTACACGGCCACCGGTATCAACGATACGTTGTTTACCAGTATAGAATGGGTGACATTTGTCACAAACATCCAAGTGCAGAGAATCTTTGCTCAGTGTTGATCTGAATTCGAAAGCGTTGCCGCAAGAACAGGTTGCGCTTACAACTTTGTATTCTGGGTGGATACCAGTTTTCATGGGAGAACCTCAAAATCGGGCCATGTCGCTATCCGGATCGTTGCCGGACACCACATGTCAGTTAATCATATCGTCTTACATCGGTTGTGATACGGGCGTCCGTATCATCAAGGCGCGCTATATTAAAGAATCCATGAGCGGGGATCAACTAGTTTTGCTGTTATTTTCACCATTTCTATTGGTGCCTCGAATTTCATGATGGCTTCGATTAGACTGGTGTCCATGATTTTGACATCTGATGTTCAGTGATATGCATCCATCCATTGCCCGAGTGGCATTACCTGTTCCTTTGGATAAACAGTTCGACTATCTGATACCAGCGCATTGTCAGCCTGTTATCGGTGGACGGGTTTCCGTGCCGTTCGGGCGACAGACATTGATTGGTATTGTGACCGAACTCGTCCATAACTCTGAAATGAGCCCCGATGTACTGAAACCGATTCGCTCTGTGCTGGATGAGCGGCCAGTCTGGTCCGCCAGCCTGTTTCGGCTATTCACATGGTGCAGCCAATATTATCAGTATCCACTCGGTGATACCTTGTCAAATGCGTTACCCGCAGCACTGAGAAAAGGAAAAACTGCTGATTTCGCTACCTTGCGGGAGTGGTGTCTGACAACTTCCGGACGAAATCAACTGATGCAGGGGCTTGGCCGTGCCGTCCAGCAGGCGAAGGTTTTACGTTTATTGGAAAACGGCACACAAAGCCATCAAGCATTGTTAGATGAAGATATCAGTCGTCAGGTTTTGAACACGCTTGAGGGAAAAGGGTGGATTGAAGCGATTGACCGGAAGCCAGACCGCCAACCGTGGCCTGAATTACTGGAAGACGAAGATGAGAAGCCGCAACTGAATATGGAGCAGTCCGTTGCAATTGCGACGATCAATAGCCAGTATGAATTTGGTTGCTACCTGTTGGAAGGGGTCACCGGATCCGGAAAAACGGAAGTCTACTTGAACTTGATTGCACCAGTCCTGAAACAAGGAAAACAAGCGCTGGTTCTGGTGCCTGAAATCGGTTTAACACCACAAACGATTCAGCGTTTTCGCTCACGGTTTATGGTACCGGTAGTGGTCATGCATTCCGGGCTCAATGAGACGGAAAGACTCAATGCATGGTTGTCTGCCCGGGATGGTCATGCCGGTGTGATTATTGGCACGCGTTCGGCGTTGTTTACACCGTTTGCTGATTTGGGAATCATTATTGTTGATGAAGAACATGATGCCTCATATAAACAGCAGGATAGCTTGCGTTATCATGCGCGGGATGTGGCAGTCATGCGTGCCAGCCTTGAACAGATTCCGATTGTTTTGGGGTCAGCGACGCCTGCACTTGAGACTTTACAAAATGCGCTCAGTGGTAAATATCACCATTTAACGTTGACACAACGGGCGGGGGATGCCGTTCCGGCTACCAATCGGGTTTTGGATGTCAAAGGGCTCTATCTTGAAGGTGGGTTGTCAGCACCGTTGATTGCTGAAATGAGAAAGCATTTACAGGTCGGAAATCAGGTTTTGTTATTTCTCAACCGACGGGGATATGCTCCGGTGCTGATGTGTCATGAGTGTGGCTGGGTGGCACACTGTCAGCGTTGTGATGCACGTTATACCTATCATCAGGTGACACAGGAGCTTCGCTGTCACCACTGCGGTTCTCAGCGCCCGGTGTTACATCAATGCCATGATTGTGGCTCGACGCAGATGGCGACGGTTGGTGTCGGTACTGAACAGTTGGAAACACAACTGGCGCAGATCTTCCCCCAATACCGCACCATCCGGATTGACCGGGACAGTACCCGCAGAAAAGGCACGCTGGAATCTGCCCTCAATGCGGTCCACCGGGGGGAATATCATATTTTAATCGGGACGCAGATGCTGGCGAAAGGTCATCATTTCCCAAGGGTGACACTGGTTGGCTTACTGGATGTAGACAGTGCTTTGTATAGTCATGACTTTCGGGCATCCGAACGATTGGCACAGTTATTTATTCAGGTCGCAGGTCGTGCCGGACGAGCCAGTCAGCCCGGTGAAGTCATCCTTCAGACACATCATCCGGAGCACAGTTTACTGCAAGCATTACTCCAAAAGGATTACCGTCACTTTGCCATGAGCGCGTTACATGAGCGGAAACTGGCATTATTACCCCCTTTCAGCTATTTAACCTTATTTAAAGCTGAATCAAATCAAGCCGAGCTTGGCGAGGATTTTCTCAGGCAGGTGAAGCAGACCTTGGAAGTTCATCCCTTGTTTGATCATGCAACCTGTGCCGTTTTAGGGCCATCTCCGGCACCGATGGCGAAACGAGCCGGGAAATATCGCTGGCAGCTATTGATGCAAACGATGAGTCGCCCGATGATGCAGAAACTGTTGATGAGTGCCAAACCTGTCATTCAACGCTTACCTCTCGCGGGGAAAGTTCGTTGGTCGCTCGATGTTGAACCCCATGATTTGTCATAATCCCCCGATCTCTATTCGGTAAGTCGGAAGGACATCGACTTGATTTGTATCTTTGCCACGATATAAAACCTATGTATCGTGATCTATTTCTCGTTTATGATGTAAGAAGTGTTAAATAGACCGTAACTTTATTTGTAGAAATGCTTAAACTATGGAAGCACATACATCAAGCTCTTGATAGATATATCAAAAGTGTTGTGCAATGAATCAGTTTTATAGCAAATACTATTTTGAAAGAGGGTTTTAATGTATGGCGACAATGAAGGATGTTGCTCAACTAGCGGGAGTGTCAACCGCGACCGTATCTAGGGCATTGATGAATCCCGAAAAAGTGTCGCCTACGACAAGAAAACGGGTTGAAGATGCAGTACTCGAAGCCGGATACTCTCCGAATTCACTGGCACGAAATTTAAGACGTAACGAATCAAAGACGATTGTTGCTATCGTTCCCGATATTTGTGACCCGTACTTTTCTGAAATTATTCGGGGTATCGAGGATGCGGCTGTTGAGCATGGTTATTTAGTGCTACTTGGTGATAGTGGACAACAGAAGAAACGAGAAAGTTCTTTTGTCAATCTGGTCTTCACCAAGCAAGCCGACGGAATGCTACTCCTTGGTACCGATTTACCGTTTGATGCCAGTAAATCAGAGCAGAAAAATTTACCGCCGATGGTGATGGCCTGTGAGTACGCACCGGAACTGGAACTACCGACCGTCCATATTGATAATCTGACCTCTGCGTTTGAAGTGGTTAATTATCTCACTCAGATGGGCCATAAAAAAATTGGTGAGATTGCCGGACCCGATTCAGCAGCGTTGTGTCATTTCCGTCATCAGGGATACATGCAGGCTTTAAGACGCGCCGGAATTACTATGAATCCTGCTTACCATTACAAAGGCGATTTTAGTTTTGAAGCTGGTGTGAAAGCGATTCGGCACCTTTTAGGGTTGGCCGAACCGCCGGGAGCTGTTTTCTGCCACAATGACATGATGGCTATCGGTGCCATTCAAGAAGCGAAACGCTTGGGCGTCAGAGTACCTCAGGACCTATCAGTGGTTGGTTTTGACGATATTAACTTTGCTCAGTATTGTGATCCGCCGTTAACAACAGTCTCTCAGCCTCGATATGAGATTGGCCGTCAGGCGATGCTGATGATGTTAGAAGTTCTCCGGGGACACGATGTTCGGGCCGGTTCTCGTTTGCTGGAAACAAAACTGGTGATTCGTGAAAGTGTTGCTGCTCCTCGTGGATGACATTACCTGAATTGCAACAATGCCGATGCGTATTGTACTCAGAGTTGTGCTTCCGGATGGTCTTCTTTAACATACAGTCATTGTTTGTAAGGTAAGCGTAATTTAGTGGCTAATAAAGACTATGTGAAACGGGGTAGTGCAGCGAAGAAAACTGCGCGTAAAACTTCGAAGAAACGCCCTTGGTTGAGTGGTACGCTCGCTGTGATTGTGGTGGCTGTGTTTGGATATGGCTTGTATACACTGAGTATACAGCCGTCTCCGCCGGTGAATTATGCACCAGTGGTTCAGAAAACCGAAGTCAAGCAATCTACGCATGATAATCAAAAGACACTTCCTCCGCCACCGACTGAAAAGTGGGACTATGTCGATATCTTACCTCAGCGTGAAATCGAGGTTACTCCGAAAGCGTTGAAAGTATCGGAAATTCCGTACATTATGCAGTGCGGTGCGTATAAAACGATGACTCAGGCTGACAAACGGAAACTGGACATCGCTTTTCAGGGCATTAAAAGTAAAATTCGCAAGAAAGAAGATAGTAGCTGGTATCGTGTAGTGATCGGTCCTTACAAATTTAAACGCGATG
Organism: Vibrio sp. MEBiC08052; assembly: GCF_001506075.1. GTDB lineage: Bacteria > Pseudomonadota > Gammaproteobacteria > Enterobacterales > Vibrionaceae > Vibrio. The sequence continues at coordinate 228,715 of NZ_KQ947475.1, forward strand.
CTGAACGTGATCGGCACAAACTTCAGCGTGCTAAGATCGAACCATGTGCGATTTGGAAAGAAAAACAATAAACACGTTTCTCCCTATCCTCCGGAGCCGGTCACCGAATTCCGGAGGAAATAACAACAATATCCCGCCTTTTGACTTGAATTCAAACAAGCTTGTCCTTATATAGTTCCCTAACACACTTTATAAAATGGAAGAGGTCCTCTCGTGACTACAATCGTATCCGTCCGTCGTGATAATAAAGTTGTTATTGCCGGAGATGGTCAAGTTTCTCTGGGTAATACCGTGATGAAAGGAAATGCCCGCAAGGTGCGCCGCCTGTACAACGATAAGATACTAGCTGGGTTTGCTGGTGGCACAGCGGATGCATTTACATTGTTTGAGCGTTTTGAAAGCAAGTTGCAAATGCATCAAGGACATCTAGTGAAGGCGGCTGTTGAACTGGCCAAAGATTGGCGAAGTGATCGAGCATTGCGTCGTTTGGAAGCGATTTTAGCCGTTGCAGATGAGACTGCTTCACTGATTATTACCGGTAATGGTGATGTTGTTCAGCCAGAACATGATCTGATCGCAATTGGTTCCGGTGGCAATTATGCACAGGCTGCTGCGACGGCTTTGCTAGAAAATACCGATCTGGACGCTCAGGAGATTGCTGAGAAAGCGCTGCAAATTGCAGGTGACATCTGTGTGTTCACTAACCATTTCCAGACTATCGAAGTGCTTGATATTCCTCAAAGTGAATCATAGAAACTATTCGATAGCGTCTGCAATACGGAACAAAGGAAATAAGCATGTCTGAAATGACTCCTCGTGAAATTGTTCATGAACTCAATCGTCATATCATCGGTCAGGACAAAGCGAAAAGAGCGGTCGCGATTGCTTTACGTAATCGCTGGCGTCGAATGCAACTGGAAGAAAGTCTGCGTGTCGAAGTGACGCCCAAAAATATTTTGATGATCGGCCCGACAGGGGTAGGTAAAACCGAAATTGCTCGGCGTTTGGCAAAGCTGGCGAATGCGCCATTTATGAAAATTGAAGCCACAAAATTTACTGAAGTCGGTTATGTCGGTAAAGAAGTTGAATCGATTATCCGTGATCTGACAGATGTTGCGGTAAAGATGACCCATCAGCAAGCCATGGAAAAAGTGAAGTTCCGGGCTGAAGAGTTAGCTGAAGAGCGCATTCTTGATGTATTAATTCCGCCACCGCGTGATTCTTGGGGTGAAGAAGAGCGAGTCGAAGATAATTCTCATACCAGACAGGTATTCCGTAAAAAATTACGTGAAGGTCAGCTCGATGATAAAGAGATTGAAATCGATGTCGCTGCGCCGCAAATGGGCGTTGAAATTATGGCGCCTCCGGGTATGGAAGAAATGACCAACCAGTTACAGGGCATGTTCCAAAATCTGGCCGGGAACACGCAAAAGAAACGCAAGCTGAAGATTAAAGATGCGTTTAAGGCGCTGACGGAAGAAGAAGCCGCGAAACTGGTCAATCAAGATGAACTGAAAGAACAAGCCATCTTTAATGTTGAGAACCACGGTATTGTGTTTGTTGATGAAATCGACAAAATCTGTAAGCGTGGTGAAGTCTCCGGACCGGATGTTTCCCGAGAAGGGGTGCAGCGCGATCTGTTGCCACTGATCGAAGGCAGCACCGTATCGACCAAACATGGTATGGTCAGGACGGATCATATTCTATTTATTGCTTCCGGGGCCTTTCAGGTTGCCAAACCGTCGGATTTGATTCCTGAATTACAAGGGCGTTTACCGATTCGGGTTGAGCTGGAAGCGCTGAGCAGTGATGATTTCAAACGCATCCTGACTGAACCGAAAGCATCTTTGACAGAGCAATATCAGGCGTTGATGGCAACAGAAAATGTTGCTATTGAATTCACAGAAGAGGGGATTGCACAGATTGCGGATGCCGCTTGGCAGGTGAATGAAACCACTGAAAATATCGGGGCTCGCCGTCTGCATACCGTAATGGAACGATTGATGGATGAAATTTCTTTCGATGCGACCGATAAGGCCGGATCGTCGTTCATCATCGATGCCGATTATGTGCAAGAGCGTCTCGGTGAATTGGTTGGCGATGAAGATCTCAGCCGCTTCATTCTGTAAGAGCCAAACTGTGATCGGGACAGTGATGCCAGTGTTCTCAATTGCCTGCTCGGTATGGTTGGTTCACTTGGCATTTTAATGTCATCTGGGTATAAAAGCTCGCATTTTTATGCGGGCTTTTTATTATCAATGAATTCGTCGTATACTAGGACACTTGTCGTCCACTAGGCTGTAATCATGATGAACTCTCTTTCGATTTGGATGGATGCGGCTAGACCGAAAACCTTGCCTTTGGCATTGATTTCGATCCTCACAGGAAGTGCCTTAGCTTTTTCTGAAAAGCATTTTTCGTGGCCAATAGCAATTTTGGCCTTGGTCACTGCCATTTTACTGCAAATTTTGTCTAATCTTGCCAATGATTATGGCGATGCGGTGAAAGGAACAGATAATGATGCTCGATTAGGTCCTATGCGGGCGATTCAGTCGGGTGCCGTTACATTGAAAGACATGAAATATGCCATGATGATCAATGTACTGCTTACCGTCGTTTCTGGTATGGCGTTGATTTTGTATGCCTTGGACTCGCTTGAAAATATTCTGGTTTTTATTGGCCTTGGCGTTATGGCGATGATCGCAGCTGTTGCTTATACCGTCGGTAATAAGCCTTATGGTTATGTCGGGCTGGGTGATGTCTCGGTGTTTATCTTCTTTGGCTTGTTGGGGGTCTCCGGGACTTATTTTCTTTATACCGGTCAATTGAATACGACGTTGTTACTGCCATCGATCGCGTGTGGTTTATTGGCTGTTGCAGTATTGAATGTCAATAATATGCGGGATATCGAAAATGATGAAATTTGCGGTAAGCGAACCATTGCCGTTCGTTTAGGCCCGATACTGGCAAAAAAATATCACTTTATTCTGTTAGCCGGTGCTGTCTTCACGTTTAGTTTGTATCTGTGGTTACAGACTGATCCGCTTTGGCTCGCTCTTCCTTTTCTACTCAGTCTGGTGGCGATGATCAAACATGCGGTTGCCATCTGGGAAGCAGAACAGCCGGTGCAGATCGCACCGATGTTACCTGCTGTCGTCAGATGTTCTGTCGTGACAAATTTATTGTTTGTCGGAGTTGTCATTGCTCAAACACTGATCAGTTAATTGCGCTTTGTCATTGCAATGACTTACATAGTCGATATACTCATCTAAGATACTTTCCGCTGTGAGAATGGTTGCCATGGAATACAATACATCTGCACTTTGTGATATTTATTTCGATCAGGTTGATGTTGTAGAACCGATGTTCAGTAATTTTGGTGGGCGAGCCTCTTTTGCCGGCCAGATAACAACGATCAAATGTTTTGAAGATAATGGTTTGATCCGTGAAGTGCTTGAGCAAGACGGTTTGGGACGGGTGCTATTGGTTGATGGCGGTGGTTCTTTACGTCGTGCCCTGATTGACGCGGAATTAGCTGCGCTCGCTGAAGAAAATGAGTGGGAAGGACTGGTTGTTTACGGGTGCGTTCGAGAAGTTGACGAGCTGGAAGAAATGAATATCGGTATTCAGGGCATGGCATCGATTCCTGTTGGCGCTGCTGCACAAAGTGTGGGGGAGATCGATATCCCCGTTAACTTTGGTGGCGTCACCTTCTTACCGGAAGATTATCTTTATGCAGATAGTACCGGTATCATTCTTTCTCAGGAGCCTTTGAATACTGACCTTGAAGAGGCTGAGTTGGATGAGGAAGAACTCGATGATGATGATATTATTGTCGAAGAAGATGAAGACCGGATTTAATCTGGATTTTGTCTGATGTCAGAGCCGTTTATTGCTTACGGCTCATCGTCTTCCTTTTGACTGGCTTTTTTGTCGCTGGATGCAGGCTTTGTCGTCGTAAAGATAAAGCCTGAAAATATCCAAATACCCCACCGAGAATGTTGCCTATGGCAATTCCTGCAAATAACCCATTCACCTGCCAAAGTTGTGATCCGACCCAAGCTGAAGGTAGCGTAAAAATAAACAGACGCATGAAATTCCAACTGAAGGCTCTCAGAGGTTGGTGTAGCACGTTCAGGGCTGAAACAATCATCATCACAATCCCCTGAAATCCATAACTTAATGGCACAATCAGCAGATAATGCCAGAGTATTTCCCGAACCTGTGTTTCTTGTGAGAAGAGGGCAGAAATGGGGATACTCAGTGGAACCATCATTAAGAAAATGATGCTCTGAAACACAACAGAAAACCGCATACTCAAGAAAAGTCCGGCAAAGCCGCGTTGTGGATTGTCGGCACCAAAATTCTGCGCTAAAAAAGGTGTGAGTGTCGAAGTTAACGACATCAGTACCAGAATCAAAATCGACTCCACACGTTGTGCTGCACCGTATGCTGCAACCGCCTCGGTACCATGTTGGGAGAGTAGTATCATCAACAATGCACCGGAAATCGGGTTCATCGCGTTGGACAGCGCTGCAGGGGTTCCAATCCGCAAAATCTGCTGCCAGTCTTGCCATAATGACCGCCAATAAGGTCGTGTACCTAGTCGTTCCCGGTAGAATAAAATATATAATGTACCAACCAAGACTGAACACCAGCTAATCGCACTGGCAATCGCTGCGCCTTGAATTCCAAGCTCGGGAAAAGGGCCATAACCGAAGATGAGTAATGGATCTAAAATGCCGTTGATGGTGCCGGAAAGAATCATGAGCAATGCCGGGGTTCTGGTATCTCCGGTTGCCCGGATGGCGCTGTTTCCGGCCATAGGAATGACCAGCAATGGTATGGCAATATACCAAACGGACATGTATTGCTGTATCAAAGGCAGTAATGTTTGCTGAGCACCGAGTAAGGTAAAAAGAGGCGAGATGGTTAACAAGCCAATGCCAGAAGCAATACTGACTAAGAACACGGCCAGTAGCAAACCATGAATTGTCAGGCGAGCCGCATTGTGTATCGATTTTTGACCCAGCAAATGAGCAATACTGGTCGATAAACCAACACCGATCCCCATGGTGATACAGTTCACAGCAAAAGTAACAGGGAACGTATAGCTGACGGCAGCCAGTGCTTGGGTACCGAGCAGAGAAATAAAGTAAGTATCGACTAAGTTGAACATCAGCACCGATATCATGCCGAAGGTCATCGGGATTGTCATCCGGCGGAGTACGACGGGAATTGGTGCCGAAAGCAGCCCGTGTTTATCATGCATAGAAAGAAGGATGTCTATCGGGGGAACCGGGCTCACAGCATACTCGATTCTGGTCAAAACAGCCAGTTTAGTACCTGAGTGATAAAAAGGCCGGCAAATGCCGGCCTTGAAAATACGTCAATAATTGATCGTTATGCTTTGGCTGCCGCAGCTGCTTTCGCAATCGCTGCAAATCCTTTCGCATCTAATGCGGCACCACCAACCAATGCGCCATCGATGTCTGGTTGAGCAAAGAGTTCGGCTGCATTTTCTGCTTTTACGGAGCCGCCATACTGGATGATGACATTTTTAGCCACTTCTTCACTTTCTTTTGCAATATGAGCACGAATAGAAGCATGAATTGATTGTGCTTGTTCTGCTGTCGCTGCTTTACCAGTACCGATAGCCCAGATTGGTTCGTAAGCGATGATCGCACCGTTGAGTGCTTCAACACCTTGCGTTTTGATCACAGCGTCAAGCTGGCGTGCACAAACGGCAAGTGTCTCACCTGCTTCGTTTTGAGCTTCTGACTCACCGATACACAATACAGGTGTCAGGCCATTTTCTTTCAGAAACGCAAATTTTTGTGCGACGAACTCATCAGATTCATGATGGTATTCGCGACGCTCAGAGTGACCGATAATGATGTGCGTTGCACCAAAGTCTTTCAGCATTTGAGGAGACATATCACCGGTGAAAGCACCACTGTTGTTAACATCAGTATTTTGTGCGCCCAGAATAATCTTATTTCCGCCTTCTTTGATTAACCGTTCTGCAAGGTCAAGATACAAAGCAGGTGGTGCAACCGCGACGTCAACACCGGCTATGCCTTCGAGTTCAGCATTCAGGCCAGAGAGCAGTTCTGTGACCATCGTTTTACTTCCGTTTAGTTTCCAGTTACCCATAACAACAGGACGACGCATAGGAATATCTCCAAATTCAGTGAGTATAAAAATGTGACTTCGACAGAATATAACAGATAAAACCAAGTAGATCATGATACGAATCATGACTTTCTTGGTTAGCATATTTGAGATAGTTTCAATTTGGTTTTATTTTACCTGAGTAATTCGTTGTGGGGCGGGAAGCTCTGGAATCCTCGGTAGTATGTCATGATAGGGATACATCATATGATCAATCTTCGGATGGAATATTCAGCACCGGTTGATGAACGTGTGAATATTTCTCGGTTACTGGAAGACCTTCATCAAGTGTTACTCCACGATGAAACTATTCAGCGATTCGGTCTATCGGTCAAAAGCAATGCCATCCGGAGCCACCAGTGGTTTGTCGGTGAGCAGTTGGATTCTGTTGATTTTATACAGTTGATTGTGGAAGTGAGTCAGGAGTATGTCGCGGATATCAGTTGTTCTGTGATCGGAAAACTGACCGAACGTTTTGAACAGGATGCGAATAAAATTGAAAATCTTTCAGTTTTTCTGAGAGTGATCGAGCAGCACTATATTCGGTGTCACAGTGAATAATACCCTCAGAGAGGGTATTGATAACCAGCTTAAGGTTTCAAACAACACCATAGAGAGCTTGCCAAGCCGGATTGAAGTCGGGAAACAGCTTCGCAAAAAATGTCTCTTTTTAGGCACAGCCATTATGCGTATGGCTTCGCCGTTTCTGATTCAGACATGTGGCCTGTATCGATGAAACGGAATTACATCAGCAGGGCTTGGGTTGTTGTCTGCCGAGTTGCTGGTTAACGCATTTTGGAATTTAACCATCTGAGCACTCAACTCTCTCATCAGTTTTACATTGGCATGATCCGCGTTTTTGCAGGAACGTACGACTCTATCGATGTGGCTTTGCTGAGCCCATAGTCGGTCTTGCATTTTTCGAGACGATGAGAGAATCATCTCTTCGCAGATGTCTCGTTTGAGCATCGCGAATGCTTCCGGATTGTGTTTAGCCAGTGCTACCAGCTCATCAAATGGGGGGAGCTCGGTATAAAAACTTGGTGCGGCCATATATCACCTCAGTTTCTTTGTATGCTAGCCTATGACTCAAATTAAATACGTTTAATTAGAATACTACTCAATGATAAACCAAAATTGATCAAATTGTGAACTTAATGTGAGAACTTCTAACAAATGGACACTAATTGAGTTTCTTAATGATATAACTGCAACGCCGATGTCCGGAGACAATGTGCTCTTGACGTTCGATAGTACACAGCCCTTTAAGCAGAGACTGAAAGATGTGTAATTCAGATTGGCAAAAGCTTTGGCATCGCGTTGCTGCTTTACATATCGGGCAATGATTCTCGATGAGACGGTAGCCATCCGATAAAGTTTCCAGCTTAACCATATAGCCTTCTCTTTCTCTCAAGATCACTAGCATGTCGAGTTTTTCTTCCAGTGTGGTACAAGTCTGAATTTCAGAGCGGTATTGTGACAATGTTTGCGCTTCTCTGGTGGCAACAATTTTAGCGATACCTTCTGAGCCGTATACCTGCTCTATTGCATCAATTACCTGAAGCGTTAATTCACCATGACGGTCGGCAAAATAAGCATGTCCATTTTCTGTCAGTGTCCAATGGCGAGTTGGGCGACCTACCTTGACTTTGACATCATAAAAGTGGACCAAGCCATCTTCTTCAAGTGACTGAAGATGTTGACGGGCTCCCATTGTGGTGATTTCGAAGCGATCAGCAAGTTGTTTCGCAGTGACTGCGCCTTCTCGCTTGAGCGTATGCAATATCTTGTCGGCTGTTTTCATCGGTGTCCTCTTCGCTCCGCCTATTATTCAGACTTCAGTTAATAAAGTAAACAATTGACTATTGGCCAAAGATGAGAAGCTGTCGGAGAGAAAAAGTCAGGAATGATTATTATTTTGTTATACAGATCACATTTTTTTGCCTGTTTACCCTTGGGATATTTACTTTTCTCCCCCACATAGAAAGCACCAGCTGGTAAACAGCGTTTTCATAAACAACACAAATAATTAAATCAGGAGAGACGACCGATGAATATTCGTCCATTACATGACCGAGTTATCGTTGAACGCCAAGAAGTTGAATCCAAGTCTGCTGGTGGGATCGTTTTAACTGGTTCTGCGGCGGAAAAATCAACACGTGGAAAAGTGCTTGCTGTCGGCAACGGCCGAGTGCTTGAAAATGGGACAGTTCAGCCGCTGGACGTCAAAGTTGGTGATACTGTTATTTTTGCTGAAGGTTACGGCACCAAGTCGGAAAAAATCGATGGCAAAGAAGTATTGATCCTTGCTGAAAATGACATTCTGGCGATTGTCGAATAAAAGTAGGCGTTGAGTAATTTTTGCTCTTATTCAAAACAATTGATGAAAACCGAATCAAGAAATAGGGAATAAAAGATGGCTGCTAAAGACGTTAAGTTTGGAAATGATGCACGAGTAAAAATGCTGGAAGGTGTAAACGTTCTGGCTGATGCAGTAAAAGTAACATTGGGCCCGAAAGGCCGTAACGTTGTTCTGGATAAATCATTTGGTGCGCCAACTATTACCAAAGATGGTGTTTCTGTTGCACGTGAGATCGAACTGGAAGATAAATTCCAGAACATGGGCGCACAAATGGTGAAAGAAGTTGCATCTCAGGCAAATGATGCAGCTGGCGATGGAACAACAACTGCAACAGTTCTCGCTCAGTCTATCGTCAATGAAGGTCTAAAAGCGGTTGCTGCCGGTATGAATCCGATGGATTTAAAACGTGGTATCGATAAAGCAGTGATTGCGGCTGTTGAAGCATTGAAAGGGCTATCTGTACCATGTGAAGATAACAAAGCGATCGCACAGGTTGGTACAATCTCTGCGAACTCTGATGCCAGCGTGGGTAACATCATTGCTGAAGCAATGGAAAAAGTAGGTCGCGACGGTGTTATCACCGTTGAAGAAGGCCAAGCGCTACAAGATGAACTGGATGTCGTAGAAGGGATGCAGTTTGATCGTGGTTACCTGTCACCTTACTTTATCAACAACCAAGAATCTGGTTCTGTTGAGCTGGAAAATCCATTTATCCTGTTGGTTGATAAGAAGATATCAAATATTCGCGAATTACTGCCAGTGCTTGAATCTGTTGCAAAAGCGTCTCGTCCGCTGCTGATTGTTGCAGAAGATGTTGAAGGTGAGGCGTTGGCTACACTGGTTGTCAACAACATGCGCGGTATCGTGAAAGTTGCTGCTGTGAAAGCGCCTGGTTTTGGTGACCGTCGTAAAGCGATGTTGCAAGATATTGCGATTTTGACTGGCGGTACGGTGATTTCTGAAGAAATTGGTCTGGAGCTGGATAAAGCAACTCTGGAAGATCTGGGTCAGGCAAAACGTGTCACTATTACTAAAGAAAATACCACTGTGATTGATGGTGCTGGTGAAGCTGCGGCAATTGAGGGGCGTGTCGTTCAGATTCGTCAACAAATTGAAGAAGCAACGTCTGATTACGACAAAGAGAAACTGCAAGAGCGTGTTGCGAAACTTGCCGGTGGTGTTGCCGTGATTAAAGTTGGTGCAGCAACCGAAGTTGAAATGAAAGAGAAGAAAGACCGTGTCGAAGACGCCCTCCATGCAACGCGTGCTGCTGTTGAAGAAGGTGTGGTTGCCGGTGGTGGTGTTGCCCTGATTCGTGCGGCTTCTCAACTGACTGACCTGCAAGGTGACAACGAAGAACAGAACGTTGGTATCCGTGTTGCACTACGTGCAATGGAAGCGCCAGTTCGTCAAATCGCATCAAATGCGGGTGATGAAGATTCTGTGGTTGCCAATAACATCAAAGCCGGTGAAGGTAACTACGGCTATAACGCTGCAACAGGTGAATATGGTGATATGATTGCAATGGGCATCCTTGATCCAACGAAAGTAACCCGTAGCGCGCTACAGTTCGCGGCATCTATTGCTGGTCTGATGATTACCACTGAAGCGATGGTTACTGACGCACCGAAGAAGGATGGCCCGGCAATGCCAGATATGGGCGGCATGGGCGGAATGCCAGGCATGATGTAATTTATTCATCATTTTGTGCATGATCTTGAAAAGGGTGAGGTTTCCTCACCCTTTTTTCATTTTTGCGGTGACTGGTATAGGATGTTGATCTTCTTTCTGACGATGGTGTGGATATGTTAATTCAAGGATTAAGTTATACGTATGCGACGGAACAGCTGAATATTTCCCATTGGGAGCTTCAGCCCTCACAGCATTGGGGCGTGTTTATTGCTCATGCGCAGAGTAGTGAACTTTTAGTGCGCCTTCTATCCGGTACACTGGCAGAAAGTGAGCAAGCTATCGAGGGCAGACCTGCACGTGTTGGCTTAGTTTCTCTGTCTGAGCAGCAGCGGTTACTGGATGATGAAATTGCCAAAGATGAAACCGATTTTCAGGATCATATCGATTATGGGTCTACGGTAGAGGCGCTGTTACGGGAGGCCGGATGCACCGAGGATGAATTTGCATATTTGCTTGATCTGACCGATTTGAACCATTTGAGGACTCGCGGATTCCGCCAGTTATCAACAGGTGAGACTCGACGTTTAATGCTGGCTCGAGCGTTAGCTGGAAAACCGGAACTCCTGATTTTGCATGAACCATACTCCGGATTAGATGTAGCGCATCGTCGTCAGCTTACCGACAGCCTCAATCAACTGGCCGGTGAAATGCAATTGGTTGTAATCACTTCACGGGAAGATGAACTCCCTGAATGCCTGACCCATATTGCCTTATTTGATGATAAGCAGTTGACCCAAACCATGACGGTGGAACAGTGGCGACAGCATCCGATTTTAGAGCAACTGGCAGCGCTGACAGAAACTAAACAGGATGCATGGCTGGCGTTGAGCCAGCAATATGCCCCGGACACCATGATTCCTAATCCGAGAGTGATGATGAATCAAGTGAAGGTTGAGTACACTGATGGTCTGATTTTTCAGGATCTTTCGTGGCAAATTCAGGCCGGTCAGCATTGGCAGATTCGTGGTCCGAACGGATGTGGTAAAAGTACCTTACTCGGCCTGATTTTGGGCGATCATCCACAGTGTTACTGTAACGATATTACGGTGTTGGGGATGCGTCGCGGCAGTGGTGAGAGTATCTGGGATATTAAACGCCATATTGGTGTGGTTTCTTCTGCTTTGCATCTGCAATACCGAGTGAACTGTTCTGTATTAGATGTGTTGCTATCGGGGTTCTTTGACTCAATTGGTCTTTATGAAAAACCCTCGGCTAAGCAAGTGCAGATGGCCCGACATTGGTTAGATGTGCTGGAAATGAGTGATTATGAAAAACATACATTCAGGCAACTGGATTATGGGCAGCAGCGATTATTGTTAATCGTCCGTGCGTTAATCAAACAGCCGGTGTTACTGATTCTGGATGAACCCTATCAGGGGCTGGACTACTTAAACCGCCGTTTGGTGATGACGGTGCTTAACCGTTTGGCTGAATTGAAGATGACGCAGTTATTATATGTCTCGCACTATGAGGAAGATCGACTCTCTGCGATCCGTAATTATGTCGATTTTGTTGCACATCCGGAGGGAGGGTATCGGGTCTGTATTTCGGAGGAAGCGTAACTTCCTCCGGATAGTATCTTTTCTCTAAGCTTCCGGTTATTCCAGATGTAAATCCAGTGGTGTCTTACTACGACGTCCGCCGATTTCCCGGGTCAGTCTGGGAACGAGATAACCGGAGACTTGTTCAATCACGCCAGCCATAATGGTTCTTGCTGCTTCATCTGAGACAAAGAAGTGTGCAGCGCCCTGAACTTTATCCAGAACATGCAGATAGTAGGGAAGGATGCCAGCCTGAAACAGCGCCTCACTCAGCTTAACCTGAGCGTCTATCGAGTCATTGATTCCCTTGAGTAGCACCGCCTGATTGAGCAAGGTGACACCCGCCTGACGCAGAGACATCATCGCCTGACTGAGTGATGCATTAATTTCATTGGCATGATTGATATGAGAGACAAAAACCACCTTCAAACGGGTTTGAGCGAGTAACTCAGTGAGTGCCGGGGTGATTCGTTCTGGAATCACGACGGGTAAGCGAGAATGAAACCGTAGTGTCTGAATGTGTGGAATGAAAGCAATCTGCTCGATCAGCCAACGGAGTTCATGATCTTTTGCCATGAGTGGATCGCCACCGGACAGAATCACTTCGTTCAATTCAGGATGTTGTGCGATGTAAGCTAAGTTTTCCTGCCAGACTGTTTTATTGCCTTTGTTGTCCTGATAAGGAAAATGTCGGCGAAAACAGTAGCGACAGTTAATGGCACATGCGCCTTTTAAAATCAGCAGTACCCGATTGTGATATTTGTGCAACAGTCCCGGATGATCGTTATTCTGTTCTGCCAGTGGATCCGTTGAAAATCCCGGAAGAACTTCGAACTCCTGACTGAGCGGTAGCACTTGACGTAACAGCGGATCAAATGGATTACCTTTTTCCATGCGCTCGGCAAAGCTAAGCGGCACCCGTTGTGCGAAAAGCTTCCTAGCTTTAAATCCTTGCATCCAAGGCGTTGGATCAATTTCCAGATATCTGAGCAGCTGCTCTGGATCTGAGATCGCATTCGCAAGTTGTTTGAGCCAGTTTTGCTCAACAGATTCAATTTTTCGGGTTATTATGTGCGGCATTGAATTTAACTCGAAGTATAAGTAAGAGGAAATAATGGCTACTGTTAGCACGAATGAATTTAAAGGCGGTCTGAAGATTATGATCGATAACGAGCCTTGTGTCATTCTCGAAAACGAGTATGTAAAACCAGGTAAAGGTCAGGCATTCAATCGCGTTAAAATCCGTAAATTGCTTTCCGGCAAAGTGTTGGAAAAAACCTTTAAGTCCGGAGACTCCGCAGAAGTCGCAGATGTCATGGATATCGATCTGGATTATCTTTATTCCGATGGCGAATTCTATCATTTTATGAATAGCGAAACATTCGAACAAGTTGCTGCGGATGCAAAAGCTGTCGGTGACAATGCGAAATGGTTGGTTGAGAATAATGCGTGTATGCTGACGTTGTGGAATGGCAACCCAATCGCTGTAGCGCCACCTAACTTTGTTGAACTGGAAGTGACTGAAACTGATCCGGGTCTGAAAGGGGATACTCAGGGAACCGGCGGCAAACCTGCGACATTATCGACCGGTGCAGTGGTTCGTGTACCGCTGTTTATTCAGATTGGTGAAGTCATCAAAGTTGACACGCGCACTGCTGAATATGTGAGCCGCGTAAAATAGACGGGTTTCAGCATGGGGTGAGTCTGAACCTCAGTGTTTTGAATGAGAAAGGGCTGCCGATTCGGCAGCCCTTTTTGATCGCACGTGAATCTCGTTTAGATCATAAAAATGAACACGATAGAGAGCGCGGAAATGATCGTTGCAATGCCATAACAGGCGATTTTACCCACCACACCGGTATGGATTTTCAGGTCATGCATGCCGTGATGAACACGGTGCATAGCATGCCACATTGGGAGTGCAATCGTGGCAATCACAAATAGTGCGCCAATGATATTGGTCGCAAAACCTGCCACGCGGTCATAGCTCAGCGCGTCTGCATCAAGCATGCCCAGCGGGCCCATAATCCCCAGTACAAAAATGGTGATTGGAGTAATCATGGCAAACCATGTACCACCGGCACCGAACAGGCCCCACCAGACGGGTTCGTCTGAACGTTTTGGATTTTGGTTAATCACGCGTGTCTCCTTAAACGATAATGAGCACAAAAACAGAAATCACGGCAACAGCAACCCATTGGCTCAGCACGATAATTTTCTTATCAATCAGCTTGCCTTTCAGTCGCATCGGTACCACTTGTGGCATCATGCCGAAGAACGTATGGGCATGAAACAGGCTGGCGACCAGCGCAATGACGTTGATAACGATCACCAACGGGTTGGCCATAAAGTTCAGCCAGGATTGCCATGCCTCCGGCCCTTTCACCAGACATCCCAGACCTACCGTGAGGAATAGGGTAAACACGATTAAAGGAAGAACGGTCGCCTCACGGATCATATAGAAGCGATAGAACGGATTGCTTTTCCACCACGTCCGTTTCACTTCTCTTACATAGGGCTTACGATTACTCATCTCTTATGCCTCCTGAGGTTTCAACATCGCAATGACAAAGTCCATCGACGACACCACTTTACCCTGGTTCACCGCGGCTGCCGGATCAACACTCTTCGGACAAACTTCAGAGCAGTAACCGACAAAGGTACATCCCCAGACACCGTTTTCGCCATTGATCAGATTCATCCGCTCGGCCTGACCATTATCACGGCTGTCGAGATTATAGCGATGTGCCAGTGTCAGTGCAGCCGGACCGATAAATTCAGGATTGAGGCCGAACTGCGGACAGGCGGCATAACACAAACCACAGTTGATACAGCCGGCAAACTGTTTGTACTTTGCCATTTGCTCCGGGGTTTGCAGGTTGGTGCCGTCTTCCGGTTTACGGTCGTTACCGATGATATAAGGTTTGATTGCCTCCAGACGCTCGATAAATGGCGTCATATCGACAATCAGATCTTTCTCAATCGGGAAGTTGGCCAGTGGTTCGATTTTGACACCATCCGGGTAGTCGCGCAGGAAGCTTTTACAAGCGAGTTTCGGCACGCCGTTGACCATCACGCCACAAGAGCCACAAATCGCCATCCGGCAAGACCAACGATAGGAGAGGTTCTTGTCCAGATGATCTTTCACATATGAAATCGTGTCGAGGATCGACATGGTTTCATTGAACGGGACTTCGAAGGACTGTAAGTAAGGCGCCTCATCTTTTTCCGGGTCATAGCGCAGAATGTCTACTTTTTGAATACGTTGGGTGACCATGATTAATTCTCCTCTGCGCGCTGTTTGGCTTCTTCTGCTGCGGCTTGCTCAGCAGCGGCACCGTAAAGACGTGCTTTCGGTTGTGACTTGGTGATGGTGACATCACTGTAGTCAATCCGAGGGGCCGCATCTTGTTGATAGAATGCCAGTGAGTGTTTGAGGAAGTTCACATCGTCACGCTCGGTACACCCTTCATCAAGACGTTGATGGGCACCACGGGACTCTTTACGGAGAATCGCTGAGTGAACCATTGCTTCAGCCACTTCGAGACTATGGCCGATTTCAATCGCGTACAACAGGTCGGTATTGAAGACTTTGCCTTTGTCTTTAATGCTGATTTTTTTATAGCGAGCTTTCAGTTCAGCCAGTTTATCAACGGTCTGTTGCATCAGATCTTCCTGACGGTAGATCCCACATCCCGCTTCCATGGCATTGCCCATTTCAGTGCGGATATCGGCCCAGTTTTCATCGCCTTCTTGATTCATGAGAGATTGAATGTGTTGTTCGACCGCTTTGACCTGTGCTGCGATGGCTTTATCATTCCAGCCTTTGAATGTTTCAACGCGTTTGACTGCATGTTCACCGGCAACGCGACCAAAAACAACCAATTCAGCCAGTGAGTTGGAGCCGAGACGGTTGGCCCCGTGCAGACCGACGGAAGAGCACTCACCGACGGCAAATAACCCTTGGATACGAGTTTCGCACTGACCGTTGGTTTCAATCCCACCCATGGTGTAGTGCACGGTCGGACGGATTGGGATCGGCTCTTTGACCGGATCGACATTCACATAAGCTTTGGCCAGCTCACAAATAAATGGCAGACGCTCATGCAGATATTCTTCACCCAGATGACGCAGGTCGAGATGGACAACATCTCCGAGTGGGTGTTTGATGGTATTGCCTTTTTGCTGTTCGTGCCAGAAAGCCTGAGAAACTTTGTCACGCGGACCGAGTTCCATATATTTATTTTTCGGTTGGCCGACCGGAGTTTCCGGACCCATGCCGTAATCTTGCAGATAACGGTAGCCGTTTTTATTGACGATAATTCCGCCTTCACCCCGGCACCCTTCGGTCATTAGGATCCCGGTTCCGGGCAGGCCGGTCGGGTGATACTGGACAAACTCCATATCGCGCAGCGGTACACCGTGACGATAAGCCATTCCCATACCATCACCGGTCACAATGCCACCATTGGTATTACATTGATAAACGCGGCCTGCACCACCGGTGGCCAGAACGACGGATTTTGCTTTAATCGTTACCAGTTCGCCTTCTGCCATATGAATGGCAATCAGCCCCTGTACTTGACCGTCATCGACCAACAGGTCAACGACGAAGTATTCGTCAAAGCGTTTGATTTGTGGATATTTAATCGACGTTTGGAACAGGGTATGCAGCATATGAAAACCGGTTTTGTCTGCGGCAAACCAGGTTCTCTCAACTTTCATTCCACCGAAACGACGGACGTTGACCTCACCATTTTCTTTCCGGCTCCAGGGGCAGCCCCATTGCTCCATCTGGATCATTTCCCGGGTTGAGTTTTCGACAAAATACTCCACGACATCCTGTTCACAAAGCCAGTCCCCACCACCGACAGTGTCGTTGAAATGGTTATCTAAGCTATCCTCATCCTTGATAACTGCTGCGGAGCCTCCTTCTGCGGCAACCGTATGTGAGCGCATAGGATATACTTTTGAAATCAGAGCCACCTGTAAATCAGGGTTGGCTTCTGCGGCAGCAATCGCAGTACGAAGACCGGCACCACCAGCGCCGATGACCGCGATATCTGTGGTAAGTGTTTGCACAGTTATCCTCCAGTGAGTGATTTGCGGGAACCCCGCTTATTATCTAAAAACATAGTGCTTTTAGGGTCTTTTTAGTCTAATTGAAGTCATATGCTGAAAAAATTGATTTCGTTAGGTTTTTAATCGAATATCATGCTTCATTATCGATATAATTATCCCATGTGTGATTGCTTTCACGTTTTACATTTGATGGCATATCTTAATGGGATTTTATTGTGTAAGGGGTCAAACTTTTCATGCCGAGTCACCTATCTTGGAAACCAACGATTTCAATGTTTCACTTGCGTGAGCGATCCCGATTAATCAATGCTATCCGGCATTTTTTGACGGAACGGGGCGTTTTGGAAGTGGAAACCCCCTCAATGAGTCTTGCGACTGTGACGGACGTTCACTTGCAAACCTTTAAAAGTCAGTTTTTCGGACCTGATTTCGCCTCTGGTCGTGCGGTATATCTGATGACAAGTCCTGAGTTTCATATGAAACGTCTGTTGGCCGCTGGTTCCGGTTCGATCTTTCAGCTTTGTAAAGCATTCAGAAATGAAGAGAGTGGTCGCCATCACAATCCTGAATTTACTTTACTGGAATGGTATCGCGTCGGGTTCGACCATCATCAGTTGATGGATGAAATGGATGATTTACTGCAAGGCATCTTGGTGTGCCCGCCCGCACAACGCATTACTTATCAGCAGGTGTTTGCCGAGCATGTCGGTGTTTGCCCTCTATCTTGTGAGATGGATGAACTGCGAATCAAGGCACAGCACTTTGGTTTTGCTGACATTGCTGAGCATGAACAGGATCGGGACACGCTTTTACAACTCCTGTTTAGTATGGTAGTGGAACCGGCTATTGGTCAGACGGCACCTGTGTTTGTCTATGACTTTCCTGCATCTCAGGCGGCTCTTGCGCGAGTGAGTGCCAATGACCATCGGGTTGCTGAGCGGTTTGAAGTCTATTTTAAAGGCATTGAACTGGCGAATGGTTTTCATGAACTTGATGATCCACAAGAACAGCTGTGCCGTTTTGAAGCCGATAATGAAAAACGGTTACAAATGGGGTTGGAGCAACAGCCGATTGATTATCATCTGATTCAGGCGCTTGAGGCCGGTTTACCTCATTGTGCCGGTGTCGCGTTGGGCATTGATCGGTTGGTAATGCTGGCACTCGGACTCTCTCATATACAGGACGTGATCGCGTTTCCCTTCCCCAATGCCTAAAGAGGGTTAGAACCTGTAGCAAGAGTTAGCATCAAGATGCTTACTCTATTGCTACAGCCGCTTCGCGTGAGTCATTCCCCGATGCGCAAACTTTGTCGCTCTTTCGGTTTATGATGTGAATCACTCGCGTCTTCGGAATAACATCGTTATACTCCCAATCTGTTTTTGAACTGCAATATAAGAGACAGGACATGCAGGAGTATATTGAGTTTTTCCAGCAGAATATGATTCTTTCGCTGGCTTGGGTAGGTATCTTAGTTGCACTTATCCTGAATATTTTTAAATCATCCACGGCAAAATATCAGACGATCTCGGTGAACGAATTAACGCATTTGATCAATAAAGAAAATGGTGTTGTGGTTGATATTCGTTCTAACGAAGAGTTCAGACAAGGGCATATCACCGATGCGGTGAACTTGTTACCTTCAGAAATTAAGTCCGGATCTTATGGTTCCCTTGAAAACCGTAAATCCACCCCCATCATTGTCGTATGTAAAACAGGACAAACTGCACAGGAGAGTGCCACGTTGTTGGCCAAAGCTGGTTTTGAAAAGGTGAGCCTATTGAAAAATGGTCTGGTTGCCTGGAATGAAGCCAATCTTCCTCTTGTTCGTGGTAAAAAATAGTCCAATCCTCAAGGAACGAAATTCTTTGGTGATTTTGAATCAATAAGGAAAATATCATGTCTGAAGCAGCGCAACAGCAAGAACCGCAGCAGAACTTTGCAATCCAGCGCATCTATCTGAAAGATGTCTCTTTTGAAGCTCCTAACTCTCCGGTTATTTTTCAAAAAGACTGGAATCCGAATGTTAATCTCGATCTCGACACGCAAAACAGAGAACTGGGCGAAGGCATTTATGAAGTGATTCTGCGTCTGACCGTGACCGTCAAGAATGAAGATGAAACTGCATTTTTATGTGAAGTTCAGCAAGCTGGGATCTTCTCTGCCGAGCAAATGGAACCGGGCCAGTTGGCGCATTGTTTAGGTGCATTTTGCCCGAATATTCTGTTCCCTTATGCGCGTGAAACCATTTCTAGCCTTGTTGTGAAAGGGACATTCCCACAACTGAATCTGGCACCTGTTAATTTTGATGCACTGTTTATGAACTATCTGCAACAGCAAGCATCTCAGGAAGCTCAGCCAGAGAATGCCTCTTAAGCGTGTCGTTTGACCCGTTAGCGGTTTTTGGCAAGTACCTAATAAAATGCACACGACATCAGTTAAGGTGTTATGTGCATTTTTTGTATATCTTTTGTATAACGTAAACATCGATAGAGCATGTTGAACTGAATGGACAGAATATTGTGACTTCACATACCGATTTGATTACCCGAAACTCAATCGCGATGACGGTCATTGGCGCGGGTTCTTACGGAACATCTCTTGCCATCTCTCTGGCTCGGAATGGCGCGAATATTTTAATCTGGGGACACGACCCGCAGCATATGCAGCAATTGGAATCGGATCGGGAAAACCGAGCCTTTTTACCGGACATCCCTTTTCCTGAAACATTAATTGTGACTTCAGACTTAAAAGCTGCCGTTCAGGCATCCCGGGATTTATTAATCGTTGTTCCCAGCCATGTTTTTGGTGAGGTTTTACAACGAATACAGCCATATCTCAGAGCAGATAGCCGCATCTGCTGGGCAACCAAAGGGCTAGAGCCTGAAACCGGACGTCTGCTACAAGATGTCGCGCATGATATTGTCGGTGATAAGCACGCTTTAGCCGTGATCTCTGGACCGACATTTGCCAAAGAGCTGGCGATGGGAATGCCGACGGCAATCTCAGTCGCTTCTACCGACAATCAGTTTGTCGCTGATTTACAGGATCAGATTCACTGCAGTAAGACGTTTCGAGTATATGCAAATTCGGATTTCATCGGATTACAGCTCGGTGGCGCAGTGAAAAATGTGATTGCAATTGGTGCCGGTATTTCTGACGGGATGGGATTCGGCGCCAATGCCAGAACCGCATTGATTACCCGAGGTCTGGCAGAAATGAGCCGATTAGGGGTGACGCTGGGAGCTGCCCCGGAGACGTTTATGGGCATGGCAGGATTAGGTGATTTAGTGTTAACCTGCACGGATAATCAGTCGAGAAATCGGCGCTTTGGTCTGGCGCTTGGAGAGGGGCAATCGGTTGACACGGCACAGCGTGAGATTGGTCAGGTGGTTGAAGGTTATCGTAATACCAAAGAAGTCTGGCTGCTGGCTCAGCGTATGGGCGTCGAAATGCCGATTGTTGATCAGATTTATCAGGTACTTTATCAAGGTAAAGATGCCCGAATCGCAGCGAGAGATTTACTCTCGAGAGATAAGAAGGCTGAGCACTGATCAGACTGGTGGTCGTGACGCTGAAATAAATATAGAACAGAGAACTCAGATAATGAAGCAATGTGCAAAACATAAGGTTGTGTGGCAAACCATTGTTCAAGAAGCCCGGGAGATGACGGAACAAGAACCAATGCTGGCGAGTTTCTATCATGCGACGATAATTAAACATGAGAGCTTATCTGCCGCTCTGAGTTATATTCTGGCGAATAAACTGCATACGATCTCGATGCCGGCAATGGCTGTCAGAGAAGTTGTTGAAGAGGTCTTTCAGTCAGACCCGAGTATTACCGAATCAGCGGCTTGTGATATTTGTGCCACTGTTACACGTGACCCTGCCGTGGATAAATATTCAATTCCTTTGTTATATCTGAAAGGGTTTCATGCTCTGCAAGGGTATCGGGTGGCCAACTGGCTATGGAAACAAGGGCGGACAACTCTGGCTGGTTATCTACAAAACCAAATTTCAGTCACCTGTCAGGTTGATATTCATCCAGCCGCTCAGATTGGACGGGCGATCATGTTGGACCATGCGACCGGCATCGTGATTGGTGAGACAGCCATAATTGAAAATGATGTCTCGATTTTGCAGGATGTTACTCTTGGCGGAACCGGGAAAGAGTGTGGCGATCGACATCCTAAAATTCGTGAAGGGGTGATGATCGGTGCCGGCGCCAAAATTTTAGGCAACATCGAAATCGGGAAAGGGGCCAAGATTGGTTCCGGTTCCGTGGTTTTACAGGCAGTGCCACCACATACCACCGTTGCCGGCGTCCCTGCTAAAATCGTCGGACGGCCACAAACTGACATGCCATCTCTGGATATGGATCAGCAGTTCAACGGTCATTCTCAGACGTTTGTTGGCGGAGATGGTATCTAGAAAGGTCATACCGAAAAGATAAGACTGACAGTATAAAAGGGAGTGCATTGTACCCGAAGCCGTTGGTCGTCAATGTTGACGAGCACATCACATTGCAAATAAAACTAACAAGGGATGCCATTGGCATCCCTTGTCACTGGTTACGAATTAAGCAAGATCGTTTAATGTTTCCAGTGTTTCTTCTGCCCAATCAAGCCATGCCTGACGAGCCAGAAGATTACGGCGAAGTGTTAAGCGCTCCAGTTTTTGCTGTTTATCCAGAGAAGCTGGGTTCGCATAGTAAGCCGCTTCAACTTCCTGATAGTGAGCAACAAACTTCTTCGATTCCTCGATCAGTTCAACCAGCTGTTCACGATAAGGTTTCTCATCTTGTACAGAGCAAGCCATCAGCTTGGCACTGAACTCATCGCGAACCGTCGGATGTGCTGTTGGTTGATCAAACCATTGGCTCAGGGCTTGACGTCCGGCATCCGTAATCGAATAAACTTTACGGTCTGGTTTTCCTTCCTGAGGTTCCAATACGCAAGTGACAAGTCCCTGCTGACCCATTTTATTTAGTTCGCGATAAACTTGTTGGTGACTTGCTTTCCAAAAGTAACCGATACTCGAAGAGAACTCTTTGGTAATATCGTATCCCGTCGCATCGCGTGTACTTAAAACAGTAAGAATAACGTGTGGTAATGACATGTCTTCAATCCAAATGGTTAATTAACACAATGGGTTTGGATATTGCTGAGCTTTCTATGGCTCAATCTTAAACTCATCCAAACAGTCACCGGCCTAAAAATTAGTTGCCGGATATGTCACCTTAAAAGCCGTTCATCACCTAATTGTTAGTATAGTAAATTAATGTAACTTACTGACTGCAACGCCGTTATTTTATGAGAATGTTGCAGCGGTTGGATAGTATATCTAATAATAAGCAAAGAGTAGAATAAACGTGTGGAAAAATGCAAAAAAACTGATAAAACTCTCAATTGATGATTTTGTTAGAATAAAAGGCCGCAAATTTGCGACCTTTTGGTTATAAATCAGAATAATATTCTAATGCTTTAGCCCGTATTACGCATACCTGCTGCAATACCAGCGATGGTGACCATCAATGCTTCTTCGAGTTCAGCCGGTGGTGCATCATATTGGCGCGTCCTGTAGAGCAATTCAGCCTGAAGCATATTTAACGGTTCCACATAGATATTTCTCAGGCGAATGGATTCTTGTCCCCACGGATCGCTTTGCATCAGGTTTTCATTGTTCTCGACATTCAGTACGGTTTGAATATCTTTTTGTAGCTGTGCTCGCAGCTTTTGTCCCAATTTTCTCAGGTGCTCATCGACAAGGCGTTCATCGTAATACTGGGCAATCTCCAGATTACATTTTGAATACACCATTTCCAGCATTCCCAGACGGGTTGAGAAAAATGGCCATTCACGACACATCTCTTCCAACAGTGCCTGATGTCCTTTATCAATCGAGTATTGGATGGCTTCTCCCGCACCGAGCCAAGCCGGTAATACCAGACGGTTTTGGCTCCAAGAGAAAATCCATGGAATGGCACGGAGACTTTCGACACCGCCATTTGGATTACGTTTGGCAGGGCGAGAGCCCAATGGCAGTTTGCCCAATTCTAGCTCTGGCGTTGCTTGGCGGAAATAAGGGACGAAATCAGGTTCACCCCGAACCACCTTCCGGTAAGCTTCACACGAGATCTCTGATAAAACTTCCATCAAATCACGCCATTCCTGTTTTGGCTCCGGAGGCGGCAATAAGTTGGCTTCCAGAATCGCACTGGCATAGAGATTGAAGCTGTTGATTGCGACGTCCGGTAGCCCTAATTTGAAGCGAATCATTTCACCCTGTTCCGTGACGCGTAATCCACCTTTCAAACTTTTAGGCGGCTGTGACAGGAGTGCTGCATGGGCTGGCGCACCACCGCGTCCCAGCGTGCCGCCGCGACCATGGAACAAGGTCAGTTCGATACCTTCTTCTTCGCTGACCTTCACTAAGGATTCCATGGCACTGTACTGTGCCCAGCCTGCGGCCATTACACCGGCATCTTTGGCGGAATCCGAATACCCGATCATCACCATCTGATGGTTCTGAATGAAGCCTCGATAGATATCGATACCCATCAACTGGCGGATGACCGACTCCGAACGATTGAGGTCGTCTAAGGTTTCGAACAGCGGACAAACATCCATACGATAAGGGCAGCCGGCTTCTTGAAGCAGCAAGTGAACCGCGAGGACATCAGAGGCGGTTCTGGCCATTGAAATCACGTAAGCACCGAATGCGTCTTTCGGGTTCGCTGCAATGATCCGGCAAGTATCGAGTACTTCCTGAACCGGTTCAGATGGTTTCCAGTCACGGGGAATCAACGGACGTTTAGAACTTAATTCATTGGTAAGAAAGGCAATTTTATCCGGTTCGCTCCACTGATCATAATCCCCCAAGCCTAAATAGCGAGTCAGTTCAGACAACACATCTGAATGGCGGGTGCTCTCCTGACGAATATCGAGACGGACAAGGTGGACACCAAATGCTTTGATCCGGCGCAGCGTATCTAACAGAGAACCATCGGCGATTGAACCCATGCCACATTCATGTAACGACTGATAACAGGCATACAGCGGTTCCCACAGTTGACTGACATTTTTCAGGGGGGCTTTCACCAACAGTTGTTGACCTTGAATTTTTTCACCGAGAATATCGATTGTTTCGGTCAACAACTGACGAATATTTTTCAGAATGGCGCGATAAGGTTCGTGTTCTTCTTCGCCTGCAAGGTTGCGCATCTGGTCGTTACATTTGGTCATCGACAGTTCGCTAATCAATTCATTGACATCTCGCAGATACAAATCAGCCGCTTTCCAACGGGAAAGCAGCAGCACTTCGCGGGTGATTTTGTGTGTAACGAATGGGTTACCGTCCCGGTCTCCGCCCATCCAAGAGGAGAAGTGGACGGGACGTGCGTCAATCGGTAGCCCTTCTCCGAGATAATCTTCCAGTCGTTCATCCAGTTCACGCAGAAATTCCGGCACGGCTTCCCAGAGCGAATTCTCAACGACCGCAAAGCCCCATTTAGCTTCATCCATCGGGGTCGGGCGTTGTTTACGAATCACATCGGAGTGCCAGAATTGAGCGATTAGCTGTTCGAGACGGCGTTCTGCTTTATGACGTTCTTTGGGGGCCAGTTCGCTGAGCTCCAGACTCGACAGACACTGGTTAATTTTGACCAGCTTATTGATCATGGTGCGACGGGTAATTTCCGTCGGGTGAGCGGTGAGCACCAGCTCGATATTCAAATCGCGAATCGCTTGCGCGGTATCTAGTTTACTGACCTTTTTCTGGGTCAGTTTGTTAAAGAGTTCGTTGATCGCGTCAGGAGTACAAATATGAGCGTCGCAGTGGCGAGAGATCGTATGATATTGTTCGGCAATATTCGTTAAGTTCAAAAACTGGTTAAATGCCCGGGCGATCGGTGTAATCTGATCATCGGATAGATTTTTGATCTCTTCGACCAAAGTGTCCCGATCGGATGGGTTACCATCTTTGAGTGATTTCGAGAGTTTCCGTATCGTCTCTACCTTTTCTAAAATAACGCTGCCATCGGCATCAAGGATTGTCTTACCGAGCAATCTGCCAAGCATACTTACGTTACTTTTTAGCGCTGTATATTTTTCGTTCATTGTCATCCTGCCTTGAAAAAAAACTACATCCAATGTTCTTGTTAGATCTTGCTATATCGTGGATTTTCTCCAGTCAAACTCCATATAGAGTAACAATATTCTGTTTGTTGTCTATACGAATAGATTAAATAATAAATGGAATTTAAGCGTTTTTTGTTGAAAGTTTCTTTCAGAATCGTCTGAATGGTTAATCCTGTTTCAGGCCATTTATGTGCTTCAACATGCGCTTTCCGCCAAACGATGTTGATAGCATCAATCGGGCCGATCTATGGCGATTAGCCCGCATCGCGATTTGTGATTAAAAACAATATTTGTAAATCGATTTGGTCAGTAGATCAATGGTCGGATCAATATACTCAAAAGCAAGAAATTCATCCGGCTGGTGAGCTTGATCGATTGAGCCCGGACCCATCACGAGCGTCGGACAGAGCTGTTGCAGATAAGGCGCTTCGGTACAGTAGTTGACTGTTTCCGCTTCTCGTCCGCTTAACTGATGAATTTGTTCGACGAATGGGTGATCTTTCTGGCACTCATACCCGGGGATTGAATCATGTAATGGTTGCATTTCGATACGACCGGGCCATTTGGCTTTCAACTCCTGAAGCGACTCGCGCAGCAGATGATCAAGCCCTTCGAGACTCATTCCCGGCAGTGGTCTGACATCATAGTGCAGTTCACAACAGCCACAAATCCGGTTGGCACTGTCTCCGCCATGAATATGACCCAGATTGAGGGTGGGGGTCGGCACTTCAAAACCCGGATGATGATAGGTTTTGATCAGTCGCTCTCGTACTTGCATCAGGGTAAATAGTACCTCATGCATGATTTCAATTGCATTGACTCCCAATGCCGGATTCGATGAATGCCCTGATTTCCCCGTCACACGGATCGCATTGGCGACATGTCCTTTATGTGCATAGACCGGCACAAGGCTGGTGGGTTCACCGATGATACAGTAGTCCGGCTTAAATGGTGCACTCTCGGTAAAGTGGCGCGCGCCCATCATCGTCGTCTCTTCATCACAGGTTGCCAGAATATAAAGTGGCTTGGTTTGCTTCTGCCAGTCAATTTTTTGGACGGCTTCTATAATAAAGGCGAAGAAGCCTTTCATATCAGCGGTACCCAGACCGTAGAAACGTTGATTCGACTCGGTCAGTACATGAGGATTGAAATTCCATTGACCTTCATCGAAAGGGACGGTATCGC
This sequence comes from Vibrio sp. MEBiC08052, assembly GCF_001506075.1. GTDB lineage: Bacteria > Pseudomonadota > Gammaproteobacteria > Enterobacterales > Vibrionaceae > Vibrio. The sequence goes on from NZ_KQ947475.1 coordinate 254,886, forward strand.
TATGACCGGACAACAACAATCCTCCTTCGCCATCGCCTTTTTTCGCGATGAGATTGTGCTTATGAGGCGCGACTGTGTCGATCTGTACGGAGAAGCCTAAAGTGCTCAGCCAGTCTGAAAGCTTCGCAATAACGGCTTCATTGCCTTCATCCCAGCTTGGATCTGTCGAGCTAATGGAAGAGGTTGAAATGAGGTCCTGATAAACCGCCTTGAATTTAGGGAATTGCATAGAATCTTTGCTCCTGCTATTGACAGAGTTAGGCTGAGAGGGTAAAAAGCATATTAAATCATTTTTTTTGAATAAAAAACCATAAATAAGCGAAAAACAGCATATTAATAATCATTTTTCGTTTAGTATTTAACCAAAATGTGCGTGTTTGAACTGATGTTCAAGTGTTGAATCAAACACCCAGCCGTTTCATTAAAAGATAACGCGTTTCACTCAAAGATACAGTCAAAAAATCGGATGCAGGGATATGTTAAAAACAACCATTATCGGAGCCAGTGGATACACAGGTGCAGAGCTTGCTCTGATGGTCCATCAACATCCTGAGCTAACGCTATCAGGTTTGTATGTTTCCGCCAACAGTGTGGATGCCGGAAAGCCGATTGCCCAATTGCATGGACAACTGGCCGGGCGCATTGATATGCCGGTTCAGGCATTGGTCGATCCGGAACAAGTCGCTCAGGAATCCGATGTGGTCTTTTTGGCAACCGCCCATGAAGTCAGTCATGATCTCGCCCCTATTTTTCTCGCGCATCAGTGCCAAGTATTTGATCTGTCGGGCGCATACCGTGTCAATCACCCCGATTTTTACACTGACTTTTATGGATTTGAGCATCAGCATCAGACTCATTTGGAGCAGGCTGCGTATGGTCTGGCGGAATGGAATCAAGCTGCGATTCAGTCCAGTCAGCTTGTTGCTGTTGCCGGGTGTTATACAACTGCTGCGCAACTTGGCATTAAGCCTTTGCTGGTCTCTGAACTGATTGATACGCAGCAGTGGCCGGTGATTAATGCGACCAGTGGTGTGTCCGGCGCAGGTCGTAAAGCGACCATGACCAATAGTTTTTGTGAAGTGAGTTTACAGGCTTACGGTGTATTTACGCATCGTCATCAGCCTGAAATCGTTGCTCATTTAGGATGTGATGTGATTTTCACGCCACATCTGGGTAACTTTAAACGCGGTATTCTGGCAACGATCACCATGAAACTGAAACCGGGTGTCACGACATCGGACGTGACCGCAGCATTTACACAAGCTTATGCGCAAAAGCCAGCGGTACGTTTATGCGGTGAGACGCTGCCCCGGTTACAACATGTCGTGAACACCCCATTTTGCGATATCGGCTGGAAAGTACAGGGGGAACACGTGATCGTGATTTCAGCCATTGATAACTTGTTGAAAGGTGCTTCGAGTCAGGCAATGCAGTGTCTGAATATTCACTATGGTTACCCTGAACTGACAGCATTAATTTGAGGAACGCATGGAACAATTATCTCATCCGGTTGTAATTAAGCTTGGCGGTGCCGTGCTGGGAAGTAGTGAAACACTGGCGAAGCTTTTTGAGACGGTGGCACAGTACCGGCAGAGTCGTCCGATCGTGATTGTTCATGGTGGGGGATATCTTGTCGATGAACTGATGTCCAAGCTTCAGTTCGCAACCGTCAAAAAACATGGCCTGCGGGTCACGCCATACGACCAGATTCCGTTTATCACCGGTGCTTTAGCCGGTACAGCCAATAAAATGCTACAAGGCGAGGCGATCAAGAGTGGCTTGAAAGCCGTTGGTTTATGTCTGGGTGATGCCGGTTTGTGTCAGGTTGAAGAACTCGATCCGGAGCTGGGCGCTGTCGGTCGTCCGTCTGCCGGTGACCCTACGATTGTCAATGCGATCATGCAAGCTGGCGGCGTGCCGATTATCAGTTCGATCGGTCTGACTGCCGACGGACAAATGATGAATGTGAACGCTGATGATGCTGCGGTTGCCGTGGCCAAAACACTGGATGCTGAATTGGTGCTGCTTTCCGATGTCAGCGGCGTGCTGGATGGGGACAAACAGTTGATCTCTCAACTGGATGTCGATCAGGCTAATCAACTCATCGCGGATGGCGTGATCACTGATGGCATGATTGTCAAAGTCAAAGCGGCACTTGCAGCAGCAGATGACTTAGGGCGAGCCATTACTGTTGCCGGCTGGCGGACACCAGAATTGTTGGCTCATCTATTTTCCGGTGACAAGCACAGTGTCGGAACCCGTTTTTATCCCACAACAAAATAGTTTCATTCAACCGACTGTTTTGTTTCAATAGATTTTTTACAGAGTAGAGAAACGCTTGGCGCTGACCGCCGTGCAGAGCCGAGATATTGGAGAAAAGATTATGAGTAAGGTTCAAGTAAACAAAGTTGTTGTTGCATACTCTGGCGGTCTGGATACGTCAGTGATTATCCCATGGTTAAAAGAAAACTATGGTTGTGAAGTCGTTGCATTTGTTGCCGATGTCGGCCAAGGCGCTGATGAGTTGGTCGGTATCGAAGAGAAAGCGATTGCCTCCGGCGCGTCTGAATGTCATGTGGTTGACCTGAAAGATGAATTTGTTGCGGAATATATCTATCCGAGCCTGAAAACCGGTGCTTACTATGAAGGTAAGTATCTGCTCGGTACCTCAATGGCGCGTCCGGTAATTGCTAAAGCGCAGGTTGAAGTGGCGCGTAAAGTCGGTGCGGATGCTCTGGCTCACGGTTGTACCGGAAAAGGGAATGATCAGGTTCGTTTCGAAGGTGCCTTTTCTGCATTAGCACCGGATCTTCATGTGATTGCACCATGGCGTGAATGGGATTTGGAAAGCCGTGAAGAGTGTCTGGATTATCTGGCTGAGCGGAATATTCCTTGCGCTGCATCGCTGACTAAAATCTATTCGCGTGATGCCAACGCATGGCATATCTCGACTGAAGGTGGTGTTCTGGAAAGCACTTGGAATGCACCGAATGATGATTGTTGGGCATGGACCGTTGATCCGAAGAAAGCACCGGATGCCGCGGAAACAGTGACACTGAAAATTGAAAATGGTGAAGTTGTTGCCGTTGATGGTCAGGCCATGTCACCTTATGAAGTGCTGGTTTGCCTGAACGAGAAAGGTGCGAAGCATGGTGTCGGCCGGATCGATATCGTTGAAAACCGTCTGGTCGGGATGAAATCTCGCGGTTGTTATGAAACTCCGGGAGGCACCATCATGATGGAAGCACTGCGTGCCGTTGAGCAACTGGTGCTGGATAAAACGGCATTTGAGTTCCGTGAAGAGATCGGGATTAAAGCCTCACACCTGATTTATGATGGTCGCTGGTTTACGCCATTACGTGAGTCGGTGTTTGCTGCTGCAGAGTCACTGGCAAAAGATGTCAATGGTGAAGTTGTGATTGAACTTTACAAGGGTCATGCCACCGCGATTCAGAAACGTTCTCCAAATAGCCTCTATTCTGAAGAGTTTGCGACATTTGGTGCCGATGATGTGTATGACCAGAGTCACGCAGGTGGATTTATCCGTCTATACTCTCTTTCAAGTCGCATCAGATCACTGAATGCAGCAAAACAAAAATAACTAGCAACGTTGGCGCGCAATAAAAAGGTGGATCCGGACTTCGGTCCGGATCCCTTTTCTCTTTAGTAAAGATGTAAAAGATGTAAATGGCAGGAGAGATATAATGGCATTATGGGGTGGTCGGTTTACTCAGGCAGCAGATACAAGATTTAAAGACTTTAATGATTCTCTTCGTTTTGACTACCGTCTGGCCGAGCAGGATATTGTCGGTTCGGTGGCTTGGTCGAAAGCATTGCTATCCGTCAATGTGCTGACACAGGAAGAACAGCAGCAGTTAGAAGCGGCACTCAATGAGTTAAAAGCCTCTGTGATTGCTGATCCGGAACAGATTCTGCGTTCAGATGCTGAAGATATCCATTCATGGGTTGAACAGCAGTTAATTGATCGGGTCGGCGATCTGGGTAAAAAACTCCATACCGGTCGTTCGAGAAACGATCAGGTCGCAACCGATTTGAAACTGTGGTGTCGTGCTCAGGGCGACGTGTTGCTGGATGCGTTACAGCGCTTACAAACTAAAATGGTTGAGGTGGCTCAAGCCAATCAAACTACCGTATTACCGGGATATACCCATTTGCAACGTGCCCAGCCGGTGACATTTGCACATTGGTGTCTGGCCTATCTGGAGATGTTCGAACGGGATAGTTCGCGTTTGCAAGACGCGCTGCAACGCCTGAATACTTGTCCGCTGGGCTCGGGGGCTTTAGCGGGGACAGCTTATGCGATTGATCGTGAGCAACTGGCTCAGTCACTGGATTTTCAACGGGCGACCCGTAACTCTTTAGATGCCGTATCTGATCGCGACCATGTCATGGAGCTGATGTCAGTTGCGTCGATCTCGATGCTGCATTTATCCCGTCTGGCAGAAGATCTGATTTTCTATAATTCGGGTGAAGCCGGATTTATTGAACTCGCTGATACCGTCACATCGGGCTCTTCGCTGATGCCACAGAAGAAAAACCCGGATGCACTGGAGTTGATTCGTGGTAAAACAGGGCGTGTCTATGGTGCACTGGCTGGCATGATGATGACCGTGAAAGCATTGCCGTTAGCGTACAATAAAGACATGCAGGAAGACAAAGAAGGTCTGTTTGATGCGTTGGATACATGGTATGACTGTATCGAGATGACTGCACTCTGCTTTGAAGGGATTCAAATCAATGGCGAACGGACGTTGGAAGCGGCCAAGCAAGGGTATGCGAACGCAACCGAACTAGCGGATTATCTCGTTGCGAAAGGGATTCCCTTCCGTGAAGCGCACCATATTGTCGGTGTTGCGGTTGTCGGTGCGATTGCGAAAGGCTGTGCGCTGGAAGAACTGTCTCTGGCTGAACTCCGTGAATTCTCCTCAGTCATTGATGATGATGTCTACGGAACTTTGACGATTGATTCTTGCCTGAAACAGCGGTGTGCTTTAGGTGGCGTATCGCCAAATCAAGTGGCTTATGCCGTAGAACAGGCACAGCAACGCCTGAGTGATAAAGATTAAAATCAACGGTTCTTGACGGTCTGTTATTCGGGGTGATATCGGATATGAACGGCTCACCAAATCAATTTGGCAAGCCTCCGCAAACGAATGATCAAAAAAGATCGATTTTTTTGGAACCAATTCAGAAAGGCAGGGTCTACCTTTATACCACTGCTTTTTCTTAGATGAATCTAAGAGGCCCCGAGACTGAATTTGGTCTTGGGGCTTTTTCTTTCTGGCTGATTTTGTGGTCAGGGTGCATTCATTCTGCTTGACTTAATGAGGTTTTCTTTTCCGCCATGGCAGAATAATAAACTTCATCCATAAATGAAGGCTGAGTAGCAGATGAACCGTAAGCCCGAAACCGATCAGCGCAATCCCTTCAACCGATTTGGTATGGTGTATTCCCCAAAGCAGCCAGCTTCCCCAGAATAAGAGACACAGGACGCTTAACTGATTCATGCAGCGCTGACAGCGACCTATCTTTTTCCAGAACCAGCTTGATTCACAATTGTTACAAGTCATCCGAAGCGTTTATTGAGTCAATAAAAGGCAAGCGTAGGTGAGGATATGAGGGGGATCAAGCAAAAAAATTACCCCGGTTCTCTTTCTTGGGGGAAGAAGAGAACCAGAGTCGAAATGAATTACCGTCTATTCAGAAGGCAGTAACACACCGAAACAGAGTCAACGTTATGGACATTAACACTGACTCAACTCCCGAGATTAAATCGAGTTAATGCAGGCAGTTTGAATTCTAAGTAAGTGGCAGACCAAGTTATTACTATGATTGGTTTTGAGCCAGACCTCCGGGTCACCCGGAGGTCCGTATATTTTTAGTTTGTGGTTGAGTCGCGAAAGTAGATATCCAGATCTTCACTTCCACCGATATGTTTACCACCGATGTAAACTTGAGGAACTGTTGAGCGTCCGGTAATGGCACGCAGACTCACGGTTGTCGCATCTTTGCCCAACACGACTTCTTCGTATTGCAGACCACGGTCAATTAAGGTCTGTTTTGCTTTCGCACAGAATGGGCAGCCCGGTTTGGTAAAGATCGTGATGGATTCCTGAAGCTGATGTCCCGGAGAAATATAGTTCAACATTGTATCGGCATCGGAAACTTTGAACGGGTCACCGGGTTCATTAGGTTCAATAAACATCTCTTCGACGATGCCATCTTTGACCAGCATACTGTAACGCCATGAACGTTGACCGAATCCGAGATCGTGTTTATTGACTAACATGCCCATGCCGGCGGTAAATTCACCGTTACCGTCTGGGATGAAGGTAATGTTGTCGGCTTCCTGATCGTTTTTCCATGCGTTCATGACGAATGTATCGTTCACCGACACACACAAGATTTCATCGACACCATGCTCTTTAAATACAGGAAACAGCTCGTTGTAGCGCGGTAAATGACTTGAAGAACATGTTGGTGTAAATGCTCCGGGAAGACTAAACACGATGACTGTTTTTCCTTTGAATAATTCATCAGTGGTGACATTGACCCACTGATCCCCCTGACGCGTTGGAAAGGTAACTTGTGGTACGGGTTGGCCTTTTTTAGATGTCAACATATTGGGTGTCCTTTTAAGTTCAAATGTTTTTTTTTTGAGGTTATATCAAGTGTCTGGCACTTGTTTTTGTTTTGATGTGTTCATTATTCAAAAAAATCTTTGATAGCTCTAATCGTTTGATGCTATGGTTTCGATAGATGTAATCTATTAGGGGGATAGAATGAATATCCGAGATTTTGAATACTTGGTCTCTTTAGCTGAACACCGTCATTTTCGTAAAGCAGCTGAAGCGTGTTTTGTCAGTCAGCCGACACTCAGTGGTCAGATCCGTAAACTGGAAGATGAACTGGGAACCGTATTGTTAGAACGAAGCAGCCGCCGGGTGCTCTTTACTGACGCTGGCTTACAGTTAGTCGAACAGGCAAAAAATATTCTTAAAGAGATTAAAACATTCAAAGATATGGCGAGCGGGCAAGGAGATGAGATGAGTGGTCCGATGCATATCGGCTTTATCCCGACAGTTGGTCCTTATCTATTGCCCCGCATTGTCCCGTCACTGAAAACTCATTTTCCTGATTTAGAATTGTATTTGCATGAAGCGCAGACAAACCAGTTAGTCCGTCAATTGGAAGATGGTAAATTGGACTGTCTTGTACTGGCATCCGTTGAAGAAACGAAGCCATTTAAAGAAATTGAGCTCTACAATGAGCCGATGAGTCTTGCTGTGCCTGCCGACCACCCGTGGGCGAAGAGCGAGCAATTGGATATGTCTCATCTCAAAGGACAAACCGTACTGATGCTGGGTGACGGGCATTGCTTACGTGATCAGGCGCTGGGATTCTGTTTTGCGGCCGGTGCAAAAGATGATGAACGATTTAAGGCAACCAGCTTAGAAACATTACGGAATATGGTCGCTGCCGGTGGCGGCATTACATTACTGCCTGAACTCTCTTTGCCGGGGTGCCGAGAAAAAGATGGCGTCTGCTATCTGAAAGCATTCAATCCCGTGCCAAGCCGGACATTAGTGCTGGTCTATCGGCCCGGTTCACCGCTCAGACAACGGTTTGAGACATTGGCTGGTGTGATTCGTCAACGGCTCAATGAACTGACCTGAAGTAGAACACATATCAAAAAGCGGAGTGACCTCCGCTTTTGGTGTTTTTGTTCGCTTGAGAGAACCACTTTTCATTCAAAAGCAGTCCCTACAACACTAAAACAGTTCTTCACCACCATTGGGTGAGGTGTACAGACTATTCGTCACGGAATCCTGTACATATTCTTTCGGTTCGGTGCCCTGAATAAAGTATTCGAACATCGCACTACCATCCGTTTTTGTCGTTAACAATCCGCTCTCCCGATCGATTCTGACTTGAACAATATGTTTTGGGATGACCTTCTCATGTGTCGGGACATCATTGAGTGCATGGGCCATAAAATCGATCCAAGCCGGTTCTGCTGTTTTGGCACCTGATTCGCCACCGCTAATTGGTACATCGTCGAGGTTCGGGTTTTGGGTTGTTTTGCCTAAATCCCGGTTATGGCTGTCAAACCCGACCCAGGCACTGGCAACGATACCCGGTGCAAACCCATTATACCAAGCATCTTTCGAATCGTTGGTTGTCCCGGTTTTCCCACCAATATCCCGGCGTTTGAGTTTTTGAGCACGCCATCCGGTGCCGTTCCATCCGGTTCCTTCACGCCAGTTTCCGCCACCCCAAATATTGCTATACATCATTTCCCGAACCAAAAATGCATTCTGTTCCGAGATAACGCGTGGAGCATATTGGACATCTGCCGAATGTTCATTAAAGCGAGGTGATCCGGCATTGACATAAGCGCTATCTTGATGAATATCGGGGGCACTGATCCCTTGTTCATTCTCTCCTTGCTGGACGCTATCGTACTGATCTTGATTTTGTAGCTCATCGCTGTCCTGATCAGGGCATTGGTCATGGCAGACGATTTTCGGTGTGGAGCGATAGACCAGTGTCCCGAAAGGATCTTCAACATGATCAATGTAATAGGCATCAACACTGTAACCGCCGTTGGCAAATACCGAGTATCCCTGTACCAGTTTCAGAGGGCTCAGGCTACCGGCACCCAGCGCGATGGTTTCTGAATGAGGCAGATTGTCCAGATCGAAGCCAAAACGGGTCAGATAGTGTCGCACACGTTCCAGACCAACCGCTCTGAGCACGCGGATTGCCATGACGTTTTTCGATTGTGCCAAGCCAATCCGTAGCCGCGTCGGCCCTCGGTAAGTCGGAGGTGAATTTTTAGGACGCCATGCTGTTCCCTGACTCTGATCCCATTTGTTGATCGGTGCATCATTGACCAGCGTTGCCAGCGTCAAACCATCATCAATGGCGGATGAATAGATGAAGGGTTTAATCCCCGAACCAACCTGACGGATGGATTGTGTCACGCGGTTAAACTTACTATGAATGAAATTAAAACCGCCGACCAGCGCAAGAACGGCACCATCTTCAGGATTCATCGCAACAAAAGCGGTGTTGGCATTCGGCACCTGACTGAGATGCCAGATCGGTTGATTTTCATCCGAAGTATCATCACGTTTTCTCACCCAGATTTGTTCACCGGCTGCCATGATTTGATGGGCGTCCGTCGGCGCGTCTCCTTGCCGATCATCGGTAATAAAACGCCGGGCCCATTTCATCCCATCCCAGGGAATGGTTTGCGAACCGTGATTCTTGACCCAGACCGTCGCTGATTGTTGGGTAACATCCGTCACAATGGCTGGGTACATATCATCGTAGATAGGTTGTTCGGTGAGGTATTCTTCCATCTGCTCTTGGGTGTACGCCGATTGACCCGTTTTCCACAACACTTTTTCTGCACCACGATAACCATGGCGTTGATCGTAGTCGATCAAGTTATTAATGGCTGATTTATGCGCGGCATCTTGCAGATCAGACTGGATGGTGGTGGTGACTCTCATCCCTGATGTATAGGCGTCTTCACCATAATGCTCAACCATCCAGGCACGTGCGAGCTCAGCCACATAAGGTGCATTGACTTCAATTTCAGCCACATGATATCGCGCGATCAATGGCTCAGCTTTTGCCGAGTCATACTGCTTCTGCGTAATGTAATGTTCGTCAAGCATTCGCATCAGGACGACATTACGACGGTGGGTTGCCCGGGTCAGTGAGTAGATCGGGTTCATGGTCGACGGGGCTTTCGGCAATCCGGCAATCATGGCTATTTCACCCAGTGTGAGGTCTTTGACGTTTTTACCGAAATAGACTTGTGCTGCGGCACCAACCCCATAAGAGCGATAGCCCAGATAGATTTTGTTCAGATACAGTTCAAGGATTTCGTCTTTTGTGAGCAACTGTTCAATGTGAACGGCGATAAAAATCTCTTTTATCTTGCGCATGATTTTCTTCTCATTGCTCAGGAAGAAGTTACGGGCAAGTTGCTGAGTAATGGTACTCGCGCCTTGAGAGGCACTACCGGAGAGTATGACGGCAAATGCCGCGCGGGTAATCCCGATGGGGTCAAATCCGTAGTGCTCATAAAAGCGATTATCTTCCGTTGCCAGAAATGCATGGATCAAATCCGGCGGGATGTCACTCAGTTTGAGTGGAATTCGGCGTTTTTCTCCAAACTGGGCAATCAGTTTTCCATCTTTACTGAAAACCTGCATCGGTGTTTGAAGTTGAACATCTTTTAAGGTGGCGACATCAGGTAATTCCGGTTTTACATAGTAGTAAAACCCAAAAATTGTACTCACCCCTAAAACCATGCAAATCAATGAAAATAAAAATAATCGCTTTATGAACTTCACCGGATAATCCCTGTTTGGTCGGATTGAACGCATGTCATCCGATCTAATTTTCGCTATTTTCTCTAAGAAACTGATCGCTTAACGTTTCATTTCAAGATAGACCCGTTGAAAAGAGTCTACACGACTAAAAATATCGGTTGTTAAAAATATAATTGCGGCAAACCTGTCGTTTTATCTTTTTACCATCCCGTCATTTTGGTGCTATCTCAAAATGAACGCTTATTGTACTACCAATCAGCGATTTGAACAGTGCTGAACGACTGGAGTCTGTATGAGAAAACGTATCGTAACGGGAATCGATATCCGCCGTCACCGTATTACTACCGTTACTTTAAAGCGCCAACATAACATCGTGTCATTACTTGACTGTGAAACGCTGTCTGTTCCCGATGACATTTTCTCTGAGAATGAGGTCATCGATTATCAGAGCATTGTCAATAAACTTGCCGAAGTAAGAAAGAGATTACCTTTTTGGCAACATCGGGTTGCGATTTCGATGCCTGACCTGACGGTGATGGCCAAAACACTTCAGCTCTCTATAAGTGATTATGATCAAAGTTTGGAGCCGTGGTTGATTGCTCAGGCTTTTGCTGAAAAAACCGGCCTCTCCGGTGATTCCGTCTATTTAGATTATGTCCCGCTTCAAACTGGCTATCAGGTCTATGCTGCGAAAAAGGAAGTGGTAGAAAGCCGTCTGCAAGCGCTTTGTCTGGCCGGATTAAGACCCGTATTGATCGATACGGAAAAGCAGGCCTTTCTTCAGTTTCTGCTGCAATCCATGTGTCGTACTCAGCGTCAGGGGTGGCTACTGATTGACATCGGTGAAGATATTATCGCGATGGGATTTATCACCGATGAACTGAGTTTTTATCGTCAGTTTCCTTTTTCTGTACAGGCGTTCGATGTAGCGCTCACGCTAGTGTTACAAGAGGTGCAGCGGTTTATATCATTACATCCTGCCGCTTTGCTGAACGGGATATGGGTCAATAGTTCGCCGGGCATATATCAGACGGTAGCACAGGGGTTGCGTCAGCAATTCTGTGGGCAGGTAGAACACTTGGTGGCCGCATCGGTTTTCGAGACATCAGCTTCGATACCTGCTCATTACTGGCCTTTCATTCCATTGGCTGCCGGCAGTGCGTTGCGTGGCCTGATGGCATTGGAGTCCGGTTATGCTGCATGAACTGAATTTAATGGATTGGCGACATCGTCAATTATACCGACGGAAGCGGTTTTTATATGGATTGTGGCTCTTCGGCGGGTGTTTGTGGCTAGTTGTACAGAGTATTTTCTATTTTGAATGGCACAAGCAACAAACCTTCTGGCAACAGTCTGAGCAGCGGTTCAATTTACAACTGGATGAGCAGCAAAAGCGTCTGCATCAGTGGGAAGTGCGACAGCAACATGCGCTGCAGAATCAGCGAGAACTGGCTGACACAGAGCAGTGGATCGTACACAGCCAATTGCCGCAGAAACTTATGTCCGTGTTGGCCTCGGCTGTTCCCGACGGCATCTATCTGGAAGAAATCCGTTTGACGGAACAACTGGTTGTCATCCAAGGATTAAGTCGTCATCCGACAGTGATGAGCCGTTTTATTCAGCGGCTCAGGCAAGCCTCATCGATTAGGCAGCTGGATATTCTGTCAGTGACGGATCAGACCTCCCATTGGGGCAGCAAATTCAATACGTTTCAGCTGCGTTTGGTGATAACAGCAAACACTGGTGTCGGTTCGGTCTCAGCGATTAAGTCTGAAGTTGCAATGGAACCTGTTGCTGTCATTCATGCTGTTGAGAAACAGAACGCGATTGAGAAAAAGGACCGCGCAGATGTTCACTGATTTTCTCCAACGTCGGATGTTGAATGCTTCGATACTGCAACAAGTGGGGATGGTGGCAGGTCTGTTTGTGGTACTCACTGGTGTCAGCTATCCACTTTTCTGGCAAAGCCGATATGACATGTTATTGCAATATCAATCCCATCTGAATGCACTGTCTCAGCAACAGGAGATGAACCGGCAACAATTGCATGACTTTCGCCGACAGCAAGCGGATTGGGAGGCGATTCAGTACCAACTGGTGCAAACCATGGCGCAGGTAACCAAAGTGCGTGATTCTTCTGCGTGGGTCAAACAAGTCGAGCAGGTTGCAGAGCAACAGCATATTCGCATTCGACATATTGTATGGAAAACACCGCAACAACTTTATGGCCATGATGCGGATACTTTCGAGATCAGGTTGAGCGGTCTGTTCCCTGACATCCTGAATTTCATGCGGACAATTGCGCATCAGTCTGTTGGTGTAGTGTTTCAACCGATTCGCTGGAAAAGAGTGTCACCACAGCAGCGTCGTATTGAGGTCGTCGCAACTGGTTTTCTTTATCAACTGAAAACAGATCACAGCAAAGATCATCATATAAAAGGACATGATCAACATGAGTCAAAATAACTATCGGGGAGTGTTGTCTGACATCTGGGTGATAGGGGGGATTTTATGGGGAGTCTGTACTCAAGTACTTGCCCAACCGACTATTGATCCGTTTGATGTGCCGATCATGACACAATCCAGTACGGTGTCCGGAGAGGCACCCGGTTCATCGCAACCGATACTGGAAACGGTGTTCATTCCTGTCCAGTATGCGAAAACTGCAGACTTACTGCCACTACTTAAAGGAGGAGAGCAACCGGGGCTGCTTTCCGAATATGGATTGGTACGCGTTGCCCCCCGAACCAACTCGCTGATTATTCGCGATACGCCACATCATTTAGCATCGATCCGGAGCATGATCCAAGCGCTCGATATTCCCGTGAAACAGGTCAGAATTGAAGCGCGAATTGTGATTGTCAGTGAAGGGGCACTTGATGAGCTTGGTGTACGCTGGGGTGTCGGCTTGGAACAAGGGCACCTTGCCGTTGGTAGTCACATTCAACAGCACCATACGGCAGATGACGGAGCAGACGAATCATCACAAGTGACCGATTTTATGAATATTAATTTGCCGAGTACATCCGGTAATGCTTCATCGATTGCTTTTCGATTAGCTAAGTTGGGCTCCGGCACATTACTGGATTTGGAGTTATCGGCATTACAGAGTGAATCCCGTGCTGAAATTATTTCCAGCCCGAGCCTGTTAACCACAAACCATCAGTCAGCGTTTATCGAACAAGGGACTGAGATCCCATATCAGGAGTCGAGTTCCGATGATAAGACCACCATTGCTTTTAAAAAAGCGGTGTTGAGTCTGGAAGTGACCCCGAATATCACACCGGATCATCACATGTTGCTGGATTTACGCGTAACACAAGATCGTCCCGGAGAGGTGGTTAAAACCGGTTCCGGAGAAGCTGTTGCCATTACGACGCAAAGAATCGGCACTCAAGTATTAGTCAATGACGGAGAGACAGTTGTTCTCGGGGGAATTTATCAGAAAACTCAAATGCATCGAGTTGATAAAGTGCCAGTGTTAGGGGAATTACCGTTATTAGGCAAACTGTTTCGGCGTAATTATCAAAAGACGGATAAGAATGAGTTGCTTATTTTTGTCACACCTCGGGTTGTGATTCAATAAGTTAGTCCGCTTTTTGCAGATCGTCTAAAAATAAGGTTGCATTCGGGCACTCAGATCTAGATAATTTCGGGTCTTATCACGAAATGTCTGTGAGGAATTGGTGCCACGAAGCTGATTCATCCCTTGTTATACCTTGAATTCACTTGTGGCGATGTCATTGAATTAATGTTGTTAATTACTGCTAAACATGGCTGAAAAACGTAATATTATCCTTGTTGGTCCTATGGGGGCCGGCAAAAGTACTATCGGTAGATATCTGGCACAGCAACTTCATATGGAATTTGTCGATTCTGACTCCGTTATTGAAGAACGGACGGGGGCAGATATTGCTTGGGTATTTGATGTTGAAGGAGAAGATGGTTTCCGGAAACGTGAAGAAACTGTCATCCATGATCTGACTGAACAACAGGGCATCGTTCTGGCAACAGGCGGTGGATCAGTCAAAAGCAAAGAAAATCGTAATCGTCTTTCTGCCCGGGGAGTTGTCGTTTATCTGGAAACGACAATTGAGAAACAGTTAGCTCGTACCAGCCGTGATAAAAAGCGTCCGCTCCTGCAAACGGAACAGCCACGCGAAGTTTTAGAAGCTTTGGCTGAGGAACGTAATCCGCTTTATGAAGAAATTGCGGATATTACTGTGAAAACTGATGATCAAAGTGCAAAAGTGGTAGCCAATCAGATCGTAAAAATGTTAGAAGAACAATAGGTTTTTTTATTTTTGCGGAGTGCAACCATGGCGCAGATTACGGTCAGTCTAGGTGAGCGTAGTTACCCCATTTCAATCGGAGCCGGATTATTTCAAAATCCGGCGCTTCTTTCTTTTCTTCCCCCTCAGCAAAAGGTGGTCATAGTCAGTAACGTCACTGTTGCGCCACTTTATGCTGATAAAATCACGCAGTTATTGAACGATATCGGCTGTCAGACCTATCTGCTGACGCTACCCGATGGTGAGCAGTACAAGAATCTGAATACTTTTGATACGGTCATGACATTTCTGCTTGAGCATAATCTTGGGCGAGATATTGTGATCGTTGCTCTCGGTGGTGGTGTGATCGGTGATCTGGTTGGTTTTGCGGCGTCATGCTATCAACGAGGCGTTGATTTTATTCAAATACCAACAACGCTATTGTCTCAGGTTGATTCTTCGGTGGGCGGAAAAACAGCGGTAAATCATCCGTTGGGTAAGAATATGATCGGTGCATTCTATCAACCGCGTTCAGTGATTATTGATATCGATTGCCTGTCAACGCTGCCCGAACGAGAATTTGCTGCCGGAATGGCAGAAGTTATCAAATACGGCATTATTTATGATGCTGAGTTCTTCGACTGGCTGGAAACCAATCTTGAGACGCTGTATGCACTGGATCAGTCTGCGCTAACTTATGCCATCGCACGGTGTTGCGAGATTAAAGCTGAAGTTGTGGCGCAGGATGAAAAAGAAGCCGGGATTCGGGCATTACTGAATTTAGGTCATACGTTTGGTCATGCCATTGAAGCGCATCTGGGATACGGACAATGGCTGCATGGTGAAGCGGTTGCATCAGGAACCGTGATGGCTGCGAAGACTGCACAATTACACGGTTTAATTTCTGAAGCGCAGTTCTCACGAATTGTGGCACTCCTCAAATCAGCAAAGCTACCGGTGCAAACCCCGAACGGCATGTCTTTCTCTGATTTCATGACCCATATGATGCGGGATAAAAAGGTTCTGGCCGGTACATTGCGGCTCGTTCTCCCAACTGGAATCGGTACTGCACAAGTGTTGAAGGGCATTCCAGAATCAACGATTGAGCATGCGATCGATTTCTGTCGTACAGTATAATTCAACAGTCTTTCATGCTTCTGGGTAGGATGATTTCATGAGTGCAGCACACGGTCGAGTGTTGGAATTACAGTCTCAGGTCGATCTGTTAGAACGGCTGAGGTTACTGACGCATTTCGGTTCAAATCTGGTGACTGTCTCCGGTGAACCCGGAGCCGGTAAAACTTGGCTCGCACAACGTTATCTGGAAGCATGGGCAGAGGATAAGAATCAGTCGCTATTGTTGTGCTATCCCAATCAGGATGATCGCCAGCATCGTATGACGATTCTGACGCAGATCGATTCTCACGCACGTTTTAGTCCCGATGATGCCTTGGTCGATAATCTGACGGCTGTGTTTGATGACGAACCTTGTAATATCGTTATCGTGGTCGATAATGCACAGCGTCTGTCTGAGAATCTGGTTTCGGAGCTATGGATGCTTGTGCTTGAGGCGCAGGATAAGCCACAATGGTCGATCAATGTGATCCTCTTTGCTCTGCCTCGGGTACTTGACCCTTTAATTACTCGAATTGGGTATGGTCAAGAGCATAAACCGGTTGATCTGGAGATTGATCGACTTTCTCAAGATGACGCTGATCGTCTTTTCGAATATCTGGTGATCCGTTTTATCGACGATAAAATGGAGAAGCGAGTTCGCCATGCGTATAGTAAAGTGAATAAAACACCGGGTGATATCATAGCATTAGGAGAGAAGAAGATGGAAAAGCGGATAGTGATTCGCTCAATAGTCGGGTCTCCGGTCAAGATCGCGGCACTGATACTGTTACTCGCTGTAATTCTCGGTGGGGGTTATTGGTGGATGTTATCTGAAGAGCAGGCACCTGAGCGTGTGCTGGATGATATGGTTGCCAATGATACCGCGACAAAAGAACAGACGGTGATACCAGCCTTAACTGGTAATACCAAAGAGCAGACGAAAGCAGCTGACATATCCGATTCGTCCGGTGTAAATTCCACTGAGCCACTACCGGATGGTGTGAAGGATGATTCTAATGCGCTTCCCCCGGCGGTGACTTCTGATTCTGACCGGGTTGGTGAGGATGATCAGGGACAACGGGTTGTGATTTCTTCTGAAGTGGTTGATGCATTGATGGATGGTAAAGCTGAATCGGTGGATACCAAACAACTCGCGGATGTTGCCCGTCAGGTTGCACCGGTGTCGGATGATTCTGCAGCGGTGGACGAGCGGCAGCAAACGGCATCGACAGAGCAGAGCGCATCATCTTCAACCCCAACCACTGGGCAATCCAAACCAGACCGTTCGCAATCCTTGTCCGGTTACTCATTTTCCTATGCCACTGCTGAATTAAAGGGTATGTCTGATCGCAGCTATACCTTGCAGCTCGCTGCATTTAACTCGCTCCGGGAAGTTGAAGATTTTATTCAACGTCATCGCTTACAGAATCAGGTTTATGTCTATCCGACGATTCGGGATCAGGTGAACTGGTATATTGTAACGTACCAAAACTATCCAACGATTCAGATGGCTCGAGATGCGGTCACGACGCTCCCTCGCCCGATTCAGGTGCTCGGACCATGGGCAAAATCTATCAGACAGGTACACCGAGAAATTGAACGAGTGAAATAGTACGGGTTCACTTGGGGATAAAGTGAAAATATGTTAGATTTCGCAGCCTTGTTAATTGTGGTGGATAGATAGAGCAGTAGATGAAGAAGAATCGCGCCTTTCTGAAGTGGGCTGGCGGAAAATATGGATTGGTTGATGATATCCGACGCCATTTACCGGCTGCTCAAACTTTAGTTGAACCTTTTGTCGGTGCTGGTTCTATTTTTCTCAATACCGATTATGAGCATTATGTTCTGGCCGATATCAATCCAGATCTAATCAATTTATACAACCTGTTGAAAGAGCGGCCCGAACATTATATTACAGAAGCCAAACGGTGGTTTATTGCTGAGAATAATCGTAGAGAAGTCTATCTATCGGTTCGGCAGCAGTTTAATCAGACCGATGAAGTGATGTATCGCTCGTTGGCATTTTTGTATATGAACCGTTTTGGTTTTAACGGGTTATGCCGTTATAACAAAAAAGGCGGTTTCAATGTTCCTTTTGGTTCTTACAAAAAACCCTATTTCCCTGAAGCCGAGCTCGAGTTTTTCGCCGAGAAAGCGAAGAAAGCAACGTTTATCTGTACCAATTATCGGGATAGTTTTGAACAAGCGGACCATGTCAGTGTGATTTATTGCGATCCACCGTATGCTCCGTTGTCTCATACCGCGAATTTTACCTCTTACACTGGTGGTGGCTTTTCACTTGATGATCAGGCTGCGTTGGCTGATATTGCCGAGAAAACTGCGAATGATCGGGGCATATCGGTGTTAATCTCAAATCATGATACGATTCTGACCCGACGGTTGTACCATGGTGCAAAACTCAATGTCGTGAAGGTAAAGCGAACCATCAGCCGTAATGGGGCGGGGCGAAATAAAGTGGATGAATTGCTCGCACTATTTGAAGGCAATCCGGCATCTCGGGTAGCTCAATAATCAGGGCTTGGCGTGTTGCGGTTGAGCGAACCATCTTCGACACGCCGCAAAAATGGTATCAAAGCGCAACACAGGCTAGGATCCGAGCAATGGCTTCTGTAGAATGGTCTATCTTGGCAACTATTCCTAATCTTCATGCTCACAGAGGCCTGCTTTATGAAAGACTTTTTGATTGCCCCTTCCATCCTTTCTGCTGATTTAGCCCGTTTAGGTGAGGATGTTGTTGATGTCCTGAACGCCGGTGCGGATGTGATTCATTTTGATGTTATGGATAACCATTATGTGCCGAATTTGACCTTTGGCGCACCGGTTTGCAAAGCATTACGTGACTATGGTGTGACGGCACCGATTGATGTCCATCTGATGGTTAAACCGGTTGATCGTCTCATCCCGGATTTTGCTAAAGCAGGTGCATCAATGATTACTTTTCATGTTGAAGCTTCCGAGCATGTTGATCGCACGTTGCAACTCATCAAAGATCATGGTTGCCAAGCCGGTGTCGTGCTGAATCCGGCGACTCCACTGATTCATCTGGATTATCTGATGGATAAAGTGGATCTGATCCTGCTGATGTCTGTAAACCCCGGATTTGGCGGTCAGTCTTTCATTCCGCATACACTGGATAAACTCAGTGCCGTTCGTGAACGCATCAATGCTTCCGGTCGTCAGATTCGTCTGGAAATCGACGGTGGCGTCAAAATTGATAACATCCGTGAAATTGCCGAAGCCGGTGCTGATATGTTTGTGGCGGGTTCCGCGATCTTTGGTCAGCCCGATTACCAACAAGTGATTGACGCGATGCGTGCTGAGTTGGCACAGATCAAGCGATAATCTGTCGTTGTGTTCAATCCGAAGGGATCCATTTGGGGTGTGAGTATGCTGAGCCACCCATATAAAAACAGATAGAGAGTAGATGTAATGTCTTTTGAACCGATTCAATTGATTGTTTTTGATCTGGACGGCACGTTGTTAGACAGTGTTCCCGATCTTGCTGTGGCAGCCGATCAGGCTGTCCGTGCGTTGGGTTATCCGGGTGTTTCTGAAGCACAGGTTCGTGATTATGTCGGCAATGGCGCTGATGTCTTAATTGGCCGGGCTTTGAGTCAGAGTCTGACCGTTGACCCGTCGTTGAGTCCTGAGCTGATGCAAGATGCCAGAAAACGTTTTGACGGATATTATGAAGCGACGGGACATCGTCTTAGTCACTTGTATCCGGGGGTTAAAGAGACACTGGAACAGTTATATCAGGCAGGGTTTACTCTGGCCATTGCAACCAATAAACCGTCGCGGTTCGTGCCCGATATTCTGCAACAGCATGGTATCTCCCACTATTTTAAAGAAGTGATTGGCGGTGACCGTTTTGAGAAAAAGAAACCGGATCCGATGGCGCTTGAATGGTTGCTCACCACCTATAATTGCCAGCCTCAACAGATGCTGATGGTCGGTGACTCAAAGAATGATATTCTGGCGGCACAGCGTGCCGGATGCCGTTCATTCGGGCTGACATACGGCTACAATCATGGTGAGCCTATTGCTGACTCAAATCCCGATTATGTGGCAGATCAAATCAATCAATTACTAGATATTGTTCTTGTCTCGGCATGAATGCGATAAATATCTAGAAAAATACTTCCTGATGAGTACACTGAGTAAACCGTGTGACTGTTTGCAGAACGATCACACGGTTTTTCTCTAATTTTGATGAAGTCAAAGGAATCTTTTCATGAGCAACTCCCTCGTCTCGGACAAACCGATCGTCTTTAGTGGTGTTCAACCCTCCGGTGAACTCAGTATTGGTAACTACTTGGGTGCGCTTCGTCAATGGCATCAGATGCAAGATGAATACAACTGTCAGTATTGTATCGTTGATCTCCATGCGATCACCGTGCGTCAGGATCCAAAAGCGTTACAGGCAGCAACACTAGACGCACTGGCGATTTGTCTTGCAGTCGGTATTGATCCGCGCAAGAGCACCTTATTTGTTCAGTCTCATGTCCCTGCTCATGCACAACTCAGTTGGCTTCTCAATTGTTATACCCAGATGGGTGAGTTGAGTCGGATGACCCAGTTCAAGGATAAATCCGCACGTTATGCAAATGATGTCAATGTCGGACTGTTTGATTACCCGGTCTTGATGGCTGCCGATATCCTTCTTTACGGCACCCATCAGGTACCCGTTGGGAATGACCAGAAGCAGCATCTTGAACTGGCTCGCGATATTGCCATTCGTTTTAATAATATTTACAGCCCTGAGCAACCGATCTTCACTGTGCCTGAGCCGTACATTCCTAAAGTGAATGCACGGGTGATGAGTCTTCAGGATGCAACCAAGAAGATGTCCAAGTCGGATGATAACCGCAAGAATGTCATCACGCTGCTTGAAGATCCGAAATCGATTCTCAAGAAGATCAATAAAGCTCAAACGGACACTGAAACTCCACCACGGATTCGTCACGATGTTGAAAACAAAGCCGGGATCTCCAACCTGATGGGATTGTACTCGGCAGCAACCGGGATGACTTTTGCTGAAATCGAAGCAAAATATGCAGGGGTGGAAATGTATGGCCCGTTCAAGAAAGACGTCGGTGAAGCGATTGTCGCCATGCTGGAACCCGTTCAGAGTGAATACCACCGGATTCGTGCTGATTTGGGCTATCTCAATGAAGTGATGAAATCTGGCGCTGAAGCCGCGTCGGCAAAAGCAGCGCCAATCCTGAAAAAAGCCTATCAAGCGGTTGGTTTTGTGACACCATTTTAAGTATCACCAACCAAGGTTACATCAATATCAAGGCTGCCTATCGGCAGCTTTTTACTGAATCCGTTTGATCCCCGCCGCCTTCATAATATATTTTTCATAAATCGGTTCACTGGTGCCTTTCTTCACTTTATAGAGGAAATATTTCTCGAAAGCGATTTTAGCGATGTGAACCCATTGCCCCATCGAGGTCCAGTTGGTATTTCGTGGCGGGTTTTGTGGCAGGGCAATAAATGCCGCCCCTTTATCCCCCATGTCAGCCAGACAGACTGCATTCATCGACGGCTTGGTTTTCACCGCTTCACCACGCTCAATGCTGAGAATATTTTCTACAATCGCACTGGTCATGGATTCAATCATAAAACCGGTTTTCGGTGCTCCGACAGGAACCGGTGTTTCTTCAAGTGGCGGAATTGCAACGCAAACACCGGCAGCAAAGATTTCCGGGTAAGTCGGGCTACGCTGATATTCATCAGTCAGCACAAAGCCTTTGGGGTTGCATAAGTCAGGAACATTGGCCACCGCAGGTGAACCTTTAAATGGTGGCAAGAACATCGCCATATTGAAAGGTAAGTGATGTTCGAAATCGACTTCGCCTTTGCGGTTGAGCTCTTCAATATGGGCCATATTGGGTTCAAAATGCGTGGTGCGTGCATTACAAATCCATTGAATACCCCGCTCCCGGAATTCGTGCTCCATTAATGCTTTTGAATCCCCGACGCCGCCGAGTCCCATGTGGCCGATGTAAGGTTCGCTGGTAACAAAAGTCATCGGTACCTGAGCGCGGATTTTCAGTTTACGCAACTGGCTTTCAAGCGACAGGATATATTCATAGGCAGGACCGAAACAACTGGCTCCCTGAAGCGCCCCGACAATGACCGGTCCCGGGTTTTTGATGAGCTGCTGATAGGCTTCGTGAGAATGTACCGCGTGGTCAACCGTACAGATTGACTGGGTATAACCATTCTCCGGCCCGGCTCCGGGGACGGTTTCAAATGCCAGTTTCGGGCCAGTACAGATAGCCAGATAGTCATACTCGTATTCGGTTCCGTCTTCAGTTTGCAGACATTTATTCTGAGCGTGGATCTGAGCAACGCCGGAAGTATTGAAGGGAATCCGGAATTTCTTCGTGTAGGGTGTTAAATCCAATACCACCTGATCTCTGGTTCGCTCTCCAAGGGCGACCCAAGGGTTTGAAGGAATAAAATGAAATTCAGCGCCTTCATTGATCAGCAGTATTTCATGATCTTTCGGTAGTTTCTGCCTTAATTCATAGGCGACGGAGATGCCACCCAACCCTGCACCAATTACGATCGTTCTTTTCATCTTTACTTTCTCTCTCTTTTATATTAGTAATTACTAAATTAATAATAACTTATATTCAAGATTGTGCGCCCGATCTGCATCACAGAAAGAAGATCAGATGAGGGGGACGTTGACGGGAACGTGTTTAACAGCCAAAACGATCACGCGTAATGGTAATACGGTGACCTTTAAATATGATGCTGAACATAACCGCTATCTGAAGACGACCAGTGACGGTAAGGAGACATTCTACTTCGGCAAATACTATGAGCGGGTGACTGATACCAAGACCGGTGAAGTACAGCATAAACCACTTTATTTATGCCGATGGCAAGCTGATCGCGCTGAATACGCAGGTCAAAGATGCCGATGATAAGTTGAAAGATAAGCAGATACGCTATCTGCACTATGACGCGCTGGAATCGGTCGATATGATCACCGACGGTTATGGCGTGGTGGTAGAACGGCGCAGTTATGATACCTGGGGTAAACAGCGCAAAGTGAGTTGGCGTGAAGACGGCCCCCGCTGGATGTTGTACAGGCAGCCATCACCAACCGGGGTTACACCGGCCATGAAGAGATCACCGAAGTCGGGCTGATTCATATGAATGGCCGGGTTTATGATCAGGAACTGGGGCGGTTTATCAGCCCGGATCCGGTAATACAAGCTCCGTTTGTGACCAATAGTTTTAACCGCTACTCTTATGTCTGGGATAACCCATTAAAATACATAGATAATACTGGGTTCTATACTTTTGAGAATAGTCCATCGGATCCTCCTGCTTCTCATAATGCAGTATCGACACCACATAGCAGTAGTAATACAAATGACGACAATGGTCATACAAACGATAATCATGGAAAAACTGAGCAAAAAAATATAGAAAATCGAGGGTTTGGTTTTGGCTTTTCTTATATGACCAGAGCTATTGGAGAATTGTTTGGTGGCCTCGGAAATACACCTGAAGATAAAGCCGAGATGGCAGCAAGAAATGCAGCGCAGATTGCCAGAACTCAGGGTTATATGGCAGGATATAGCTACTGGACTCGTACCGCTCTAGACATTGGAACAGAAGTTCTAAGTAGCATGTATAGTGAGTTATCGAAAGAGATAAAAGGTTTTAAAGAGAAAATAACAGTAAAGCTGGGTGTTGGTATTGGAGGTAATATAAAATTTGGTATTAAAGGTGTTGCTGATATTGATATTGGTTTTTCGCTTAGCAGTGCAGCAGTGTTGAGTGATGATAAATTTAAGCAAGGATATGATACAGAATTTAATTACCCTCATATCTCTGTTACAACTCCTGGATTTAAAGGAGAGTTAAGTTTAGGAAAAGAAGTTTATCATTTTTCACCTACTAGATTAGATGAAAACTATAAAAAATTAGAAAGCCCTAGTGCGAAGTTTAATGTTAACTATAAGGGCGTTAATATTAATGAAAGTAAGGTAAATGTTAAAGTTGGAGTTGCAGCTTTTGGTGAAGTGGAGTATGTTTTTTAATGAAACTATACAATGTGTTATTTTTTTCATATGTTTTTCTATTTTTTATGATTTTTATGTCATTGATGTCTTCCATATATGACATCGGTTTTTTTAAAGAAGAACCATTCTCAATTATTAATGGAGTTTTATTATTTTTACTCTTAATGATTATTTGGGTTGTTCCTATAGTTATGTCAGTTCTCTATCAGAATATTCCTTATCGAGTTATTTTTGTTATTGCTTCCATGATGTTCCCAGTTTTACTGGGAGGAATATTATTGTATGTGATAAGAAAGAAAAACAGAGACACATTAGGATAAAAATAAAGAGTACACAAAAATAAGCAAAATCCCCCAATAATAGCAGATAAATACCGGGTCACAGGGATTGCCTTAACAATCCCTGCCATTCTATCGTCACCTTTCCCCACAGCCGTCACAGCACAGACTCATTTCATCAAACGTAATCAGATTATTGAGGAACAGAATGACTTCGCGTAATTCGTGTTGATCGATGTGAGGTTCGGTGCGGGTGATGAGTAAGTCGATCAGATATCCGCGGGCGGTCAGGTGCAGACCGAGGTTGGCTGGGTGTTTGGGCATAGTCGCCTCCGGTAGTTGTGATGATGAATCACTACTCAAAGTTCCTACTCTGTGAGTGGTGAACTGAACAGGGGTAGGAATTACCGCAACTACCGTAACGGCCAGCCGAAGCTGCCCTATTCAGCTCACCATAATTGATATGTTGAGATGGTTACGAAAAAGCCGTTATACCAGCTTAATCGTGTATCGGTAGATTAATACAGGTTCCTACGCCTGTCACTGGGTTTGCCAGTGATCTATCATCGTATTTATGGTGTGTGACTAGCTCAAATGATTGTTTTTATAGGATGTAATTCATCGAGGTAATTCATACCTGAGTGACATTTCAGTTGCTACTTTCTGCGATTCAATTCACGTTCAGGAATCAATTTTCATCATCGTAAGAGATGCTGGTCAGAAGTACTTTAACCAACGAATTCATGATTATATTGCGATAAAGCTAGAATCAAGATCTCAACGTCAGAGCCTACAAGTCTTCATATCACTCATATAATCAATCGTATGATAGTATCTGCATCTATTATCACAGTCATAAGGAGAGGTTTTTCATGGCTAATCACAAACTAGCCGGTTTTATGTTTGTTTTCGTTGTGTTGTCTATAGCAGTGGCAACGGCATTTGACTATATCGGGACAACAATCGAGCAGGCAATTCAGTTTGTTACTCAAATCATGACATTCTATGTGGTCATCGCACTATTTGGGATATGGAAAAAAGTGGATTTGTTTACACACAAATCAATGAAAATGATTGCATTATTATATCCCACACTTGTCGTAATTCGGACAATATACCCTCTCTTTGAGTATGCAGAGCAAACAATACCTCGGACTTACATTTTTGCTCAATCAGTAGAGATTATTATATCCCTCCTGATTGCAGGAATTTTTCTGGCGGAGGTGAAAAAGTGAATACTTTTGAGACCGCAAGTAAATTGAAATCAAGCCCTTTGGGTAGTGTTTTCGTTTCGATGTTGGAAAGAATAAAAAACTTGTATGATGTAAATGATCAATATAAAGAGTTAGTTGTATCATTAAATGGCTTGCTCGACGCAGGATATCATTTTAATTCTCCAGAGATTCAAGGGATAGTGAATGTATTACGTGAGTTACCATCATATGGAACAAGACAGCGGAATTTTGAAAGAATGTATCTTCAGGATGAATATACTTTAAGAAAACTTCCAAGCGATCCTAATAAAATTCCCTTCGGATATTGGGCAAGATAATATGGTGCTAATTATTGGAAAAAATAACGCCAGCCTAACCTGACTGGCGTTTGTTTTTGGACAAATCAATAAACCGATTATTCTTTCTTATCTGACGGAGATAGAGTCTGAAGTTTATTCGGGTTAATCACATCGTTGTCTTTAAGCTCACTCGATTTGAGCATTTGCATGCCGGGAGTGACCGGTAATTGTGGGTCAACGAAGTTTTGGTTATCTTTGTCGGTTCTGCTCAAATAGGTTATTGAACCACTGGTATTGGCTGACTGCTCATTTTCTGGTGCAATACTTTGTCCGCCGACAGCACTGTCAATCACGGTAATTCTGCCCATCGCGACGTTATTGTTTTCATTGGTTTCAGCAACCACATCATTTCTGTCAACCACTAACACCAAGTAATAAGTGCCCGCCGTCAAGCCTGAAGGAATCGGAACAGTGATGGTGTGTCTTGAGCCATATGGCAAGAGAACCGATGTTTCTCCGTAGAAATACATAAGCTGCTTATTTGCATTGGCCAAATATATCGCCAGTGTTGGAGCTGTACCGCTTTTTTGTGCGCAATTGGCTGAGGATACCTCGGCATTAATCACAACCTGGCCACCCGCAGTCACTTGGTTCGGAGAAAAACTACCGGAAGAAACCAGCCAGTCCGGTGCTCCTTGCCCCCCGATCTTGACGGTATTCATACTCAGTGCACTCGAAATACTGTAACTCGCCTTCACCTGAAATTCATACGGGACACATGAATTGGCCAATACTTTTTTGTTTTGTTCACTCAACACACTATCCAAATTGACTCGGTATGTTTGTTTTGAGTTACTCGGGACGCAGCGCATTGTACCGCCTAAACCGCTACTCCCACATGAAATATCAGCAAAATCACGGCCGATATCAATGAATGTTTTTCCACCATCTTGTGTCAGTGCAAAATTAACGGTTCTACCGGTATTAAAAATCTCAGAGCCGAACATACGGTAGTCCACCTCAAGTGTTTTTTGATTCGGGTATGGGAGTTCCGTGTTAACGATATCGACATTGCCCGGATAAATCGAGGCGAGAGCCGCTTGACTACAAAGGGCTGTGGTTGTGATTAGGCCAACGACTATTTTTTCTAGTTTCATACTTAGTTCCTATATGTTCATGATGATTCCGTCAGTGAGGTATGACGCTACCCTTGTAACAGATGAAACAAGACGCATATTTATTTTTTGCCATTATGAAACTAATTTTTTATGAGTCAATGTTATGTATTCTTTTTTCTCAACACTGTGATCAATAGAAAGAAATGACTGAAGCAGTTGCTGTGGAGACGACATTTTAGGCGGCTGGTGGATTGATGAAACCAAGTCAGATATCACCAACGAAATCCGATAGGGGATTTCTGTACTCGTGTCGGAGCATTGAATTCGATGCTCAGTGTTACTATCGACATAACTTGAATTTATATGAGATCAAGACCATATTTTACAGTTTAAATAGCACTGGTGAAACCATCTATCACGGTGCTTTCATTGTTGGTAAGGATAGGAATATGAAATTAATAAAAATATTAATCGCAACGTTGGGTTGTCTGTTCGCTTTGTCTGCCCAGGCTGGGTTCTATATCGCGAATGGTGTGTTATATGAGGGCAATGGGCATCCTTTCAAAATCCGTGGCATCAACCATGCCCACACTTGGTATGTTGATCGGCTGAATCATGCTTTAGACGGGATTGCCGCGACGGGGGCAAACACGGTTCGGATTGTTTTGAGTAATGGGCAGCGCTGGAATAAGAATCGTGCCGCTGATGTGGCGAATGTGATTCGGCAGGCCAAAGCAAGACATTTAATCACGGTGCTTGAAGTCCATGATACGACCGGGTTTGGTGAGCAGGCACAAGCCGCAAGCTTAGATTCTGCAGCCGACTATTGGATTGAACTCAAAGAGCAGCTCATCGGTCAGGAAGATTATGTCATCATTAATCTGGGCAACGAGCCGATGGGAAATGGCGTGAATACCAATGTGTGGAGCAATGATCATATCCATGCCATTCAGCGCTTAAGAAAGGCTGGGTTGACCCATACCCTGATGGTTGATGCGCCAAACTGGGGGCAGGACTGGCAACAAATTATGCTGAACCATGCTCACTCTGTATTTGATGCGGACCCGCTGCGCAATACGATTTTTAGTGTCCACATGTATCAGGTTTATAGGGACTATCCGACTGTGAATAATTACATCACTACTTTTCTTAACCAAGGTCTGGCGCTGGTTGTCGGTGAGTTCGGTGCGAGTCATCAAGGTGCAGATGTTGCTGAAGATGCGATTATGGAGCGGGCAGAAACGTTGAATATCGGCTATATCGGCTGGTCATGGTCGGGCAATAATCAAGATGTTGCGGATCTGGATATTGTCAATCACTGGGATAACAACTCATATAGCGAATGGGGTAATATTCTGATCAATGGCGTCAATGGTATTCGATCAACCTCGACACCTGCCACAATATTCACCTGTGGTGCATCTTGTCAGTAACTTTTTATGAGTGTTTATCTGCTCAATCACTAATCGGACGGAGATGATGTTATCTCTGTCCGGACTCTCACCAATGTACCTCGTTATTTATCACTTAGATGAAGGTGAATTGGGAGCAACCATACAGATTGGAAATAATTACAGGATTCAATATATCCCAGCTCGATTATAAGCAATTTGTTGTACTAATATGCTAATTGTTCCATTTGTCTCAGAGGTCAAAGTGTTGGCGCGTGACAAGACACTGTTTTTATCGTGAAAAAAGAAAACAGTGTGTATGAGCTTGTATGAGTTTTCGCGTCCCGCATAGAAATTGCCAGACTAAAAGAGAGGCAGATTAGGGAGAGAATGAATGTTGGCGGATAAAACTCTTTCGTGATTAATCCTGAATCTTCATCAATGCCATGCCCGAATATGAAGATGTTTGACGAGCTGGTCTGGTACGTTTTTGCCACTGTCGGTATACCTGATGTTTGATGAACTTTTTGTTTGTAGAGCTTTGCTCTGATCGAGTTTTGTTGCGGCAGCATCACTTATAGCAAAAGTAGCAAAGGAGAATATCTTGTGATGAATGTATCAAGTCATCGACACGGACTGGCCAGACCTAAAGTTCTATCTGTACTGATTTTTGCCGCATTAGCCAGCAGCGCAGTATCTGCTCAGGTGAGTATCGATTATTCAATTTCACCTGACGAACAAAATCATAAAATCAGTGATTTAATTTATGGGACCAATCATAGAATGAACATGACTGGTCATGAAAATTTTGGTTTCTATCGTCTCGGTGGTAACCGGACAACCGGATATAACTGGGAGAATAACTACTCCAATGCTGGATCAGATTGGCAGCATTCCAGTGATACCTACATGGTACCGGATGGTGTAGATGAAACCATTCCGGGGATTACGCTGACCGATTTTGTTGATAATGACGCGATTCCCGGCGCGAAAACAATGCTGACTGTGCCGTTAGCCGGCTACGTTGCCGCGGATAAAAACGGTACGGTACAGGAAGGGGAAGTTGCACCCTCATCTCGTTGGATTCCGGCGATAGCGAAAAAGAATGCACCGTTCTCATTAACCCCTGATCTTACCGATAATGCTGTGTATACCGATGAAATGGTCAACTTTTTAGTTGAGCGCTACGGCAAAGCGGCCGACGGTGGCGTATTTGCTTACTCATTAGATAATGAACCCAGTTTATGGTCTCACACTCACTCTCGAATTCATCCTGACAAACTGGGTGCCAAAGAGCTGGTTGACCGTTCAATTGAAGCAGCTCAGGCCGTCAAAGGCGTTGATCCGACTGCCACGATCTTTGGCCCTGCGTTATATGGTTTCGGTGCTTTTACCGGATTGAGTGATGCACCGGACTGGTCGAACTATTCGGCTCAATATCACTGGTTTATTGATTATTATCTGGCCCAGATGAAAGCGGCAGGTCAATCATCAGGGATGCGATTATTGGATGTGCTTGATTTACACTGGTATTCCGAAGCGCGCGGAGATCAACGTGTTACGGATGGTAATGCCGATTCAGCGAAAGATAAAAATGCCCGGATGCAGGCTCCCCGGACGTTATGGGATCCTGAATATCAAGAGGATAGCTGGATTGCACAATGGAATATGGCGGAGCTACCGTTGATTCCACATATTCAAGATTCAATCGATGCCCATTATCCGGGAACGAAGATCGCCTTCACCGAATATGGTTATGGTGGTGGTGATGATATTACCGGTGCGATTACTGAAGCCGATGTGCTGGGTATCTTCGGTAAATATGGTGTGTATGCCGCAAACAGCTGGATTTTAAATGACGAAGAGAAATATTTAGCCAGTGCATATCGTCTCTATCGAAACTATAACGGAGAGAATGGGACGTTTGGTGATACCAGCGTCACAGCAACAATGAGCGATAAAGAAAACAGCTCTATTTATGCATCGGTTGATTCAGAGACCGGGTTACTCCATGTCATCGTACTGAATAAGAATATGAATGAGTCGATCAATGGTGTGTTCAATATCGATTCAACCACGATTTATAAGTCAGGCAAGACTTATGTGCTCAATTCTGATTCGGTTGAAATTCAGGATAAAGGAGAGGTTGAGGTCACGAATAATCAGCTCAATTATGATATTCCGGCCTTGTCTGCTTATCATTTTGTCTTTAGTACCTCTGATGCCACCGATCCGACTGACCCCACAGATCCAACCGATCCGACTGATCCGACAGACCCTACTGACCCAACGGATCCCGGAACTGACGGGGTAACGGTGTCCGTCAATATTCCACAAGATGGTAGCGCATCATACTGCTCTGACATTGTGGTCACCAACAATGGTTCTGAAGCCGTTGAATGGCATACTGCTTTTGACGTCGAAGGCAGTGTGTATGCATTATGGAATGCAAACTGGGAACAGGCCGGCAGCAAAGTAACCATTCGTGGTGTTGAATGGAATAAAGTGTTGCAGCCCGGTGCAAGTACAAGTTCGATCGGGTTCTGTGCCAATCGTTAATTGATTGTTTTTAACTGATTGAGTCAGAAATAAAACTAAAATCCCCTGTGAAATACACAGGGGATTTTTACAATATCTACAATACACTGAGACACTTACCGACCATCTGAATCCGCTGAGCTGCTTTGTGCTTGTTTACTTGCCACTGTGCTTGATTTCAGCATATAGAAGCAGCCGTCTAGGCCATTTTGTGATCTTTGTACCCCGACGACCGCCTTACTGGTATGGTAACCGGTATAATAGGTTCCTGTGCTATAAGTGAGCGTCAGTGTTTGATTGTTTTCTACCCAGTTTCCGCTGTAACTACCGGTATTAAAAGTGCCGTCAGAGCTGAGAGTTACTGTTGTTGAAGAGTAACTTCCGTCGCAACCCCAATCAAAGTTAAGTGTGTAGGTACCCGTTGTTGCTACAGCTGCTGATGCGATACCAGTAAAGCCAATGGAACAGAGTAATGCAATTGATGGAATGAGTGGCGATTTCATGACAATTTCCTTTATGTTATGAGTGTGTGTTCATACATCAATAAAAACTATAGCTCCGAACAGAAACATATGCTCAAAAATATGAGCTTATTATCATAATTGGATGCCGTCATACTTGTTCACTCAACCTCTTTGAGGTTTTATTCTATTTGGAATTATGTGCTTATATTTATGTGATAACATCACGGTTTCAGCACGGACTCGGAATACGGAATAAAGCGTAAGAATTGCCACGGGTGTGTTCGTCTGAGATGGATTTAGATTGAAAGTATTCTTTATCAATGAACAACGGATATTATTTCCTTGAGATATAAATGCCTTAAGGGGGAGCCGTAAACATATGTTTTATCAACTGGGAATTAACATGAAAAAGAGATTATCTGCATTGTTATTTTTATGTGCTACAAGTGTATTTTCTGTGAATGCAAGTGAGACATTAATTACCGGGAAAGTGACAACTGTTGAGGCGACTTACATGCCGGGGAGCGTTACGTTCCAAATGAATGTTGGGACGTCACTCTGCCCGGCAGGGAAATGGTTGCAATGGAATAAAAATGAGGAAAATAATAAAGTGGTTTATTCGACATTGATGGCTGCACTTGTGAGTGGCAAAAACATCAACTTCTATCTGGTTGATGGTGATTCAGGCTGCCATGGAAAATTTATCCATCTCTTATCCAGCTAGTTTAGTCGTTAGACAGAGATGAATTTCTTTCATGTTTTACGTGAGTAAATCTCTCTTTTCTCATGTGAAGAACCGAGTACGCTATGAATATGATTCAATAGCAACTTGAGAAAATATCATGTCTTTGTCTATCCCCCCATTTCGTGCCGATGTGGTCGGCAGTTATCTTCGACCAAACTATCTTCATGACGCTCGCCGGCAGTTTGCTGCCGGTCAACTGACTCAGCAACAATTGACTGACGTTGAAGATCAAGCCATTACTGAGCTCGTTGCCCGTCAGAAAGCGGTAGGTCTTCAAGTCATCACTGACGGTGAATTCCGGCGGAGCTGGTGGCATCTCGATTTCATGTGGGGAATCCATGGGGTCGAAAAGTCTGAGATTGAGCAAGGTTATCTTTTCGCTCAGATTGAAACGCGTCCGGAGAGTATCCGTCTGACCGGGAAAATTAGCGGCGAGCACCACCCTTTTCTTGAGCATTTCCGGTTTCTGATGCAATTTGTAGAAGAGGGGGTTGTGCCTCGTCTGACGATTCCGGCCCCTGCTCAGTTTCTGAAAGAGCTACAGCGTCCGTGTAATCTGGAGCAGACCCAAGCGATATATCCGAATGAAAGCGATTTGCTTGATGATATTGTTCTGGTTTATCAAACCTTTATTCGGGAGTTGTATGCGGTAGGTTGTCGCAACTTACAGATTGATGACTGTACCTGGGGGATGTTAACTGATCCAAAAATTGCGGCGATTGCAGCAAAAGCGTCCACACCGAGAGAAGCAACTTGCGGATGTGGGGATTCTCACGAATTTGATCATACCCAAAGTATTGCGGGGTTAACGGAAAAGTTATTGTTGGTCAATAACCGGGCGTTAGCCAATGCGCCAGTTGATCTGATTTTGACAACACATGTTTGCCGCGGTAATTATCGTTCGACCTGGGCAGCATCTGGTGGGTATGCTCCGATTGCTGATGTCCTGTTCGCCAAAGAAAATGTCTCTGCATTTTATCTGGAATTTGATACAGACCGGTCCGGTGATTTTTCACCTCTCGCCAAAGTACCTCAAGACAAGCAAGTTGTTCTTGGCCTTGTTTCTTCGAAAACGGGTGAATTGGAAGATAAAGATGAAGTGATTACTCGCATTCATGAGGCGGCACAATATGTACCTCTGGAAAATCTGTGTCTGAGCACGCAGTGCGGTTTTGCTTCAACCGAAGAAGGGAATGAGCTGAGCGAAGAGCAACAATGGCAGAAAATTACACTTGTGAAAGAGATAGCCAAGCAAGTCTGGGGATAAGCTAACATGGCATGATGTATCCGCCCTGTCAGTTGCTTACAGCGTAAGTACACGGATAAATTTAGTGTACTTCCATTTCAATCTCAAAAAGAAGTAGCCGGTGACTGGTTACTTCTTTTTATTGATTGACTATTCTTGATTTCTTACATCTATCCTGCACAATAGCGGCCTGACTTTCGGCAGTCGTTTGGCGTAGGATCTGCATGTTACTCATTATTGATAATTATGACTCGTTTACTTACAACCTGTATCAGTATTTCTGTGAACTGGGGGCTGAAGTCAACGTCGTCCGTAATGACCAGATTGATATTGCCGGAATTACTTCACTCAATCCTTCCCATCTGGTGATTTCTCCGGGGCCATGTACGCCGAATGAAGCGGGGATCTCTCTCGATGTCGTCAAACATTTCGCCGGCCAGCTTCCTTTGCTTGGGGTTTGTCTCGGCCATCAGGCCATTGCACAGGCTTTTGGAGCAAAGGTTGTCCGCGCAAAGCAAGTGATGCATGGTAAAGTTTCGTCAATTTGTCACAGTGGTCAGGGGTTATTTCATGGTTTAAATCATCCGTTAACGGTCACTCGTTACCATTCTCTAGTTGTGGAACGACAGAGCTTGCCGGATTGTTTCGATATTACGGCCTGGACTGAAACTGTCGATGGTGATGTTGATGAGATCATGGGATATCAGCACCGAACCCTACCCATTGATGCCGTTCAGTTTCATCCGGAATCGATAAAAACCGCACAAGGCCATGCGTTGTTGGCGAATTTTTTACGTCGTTGAATTGGTATTGCAATTCATCACTACTGCGATGTGATTAAATAAAAAGTCATTTTTATTGCATAATTATACAATTGGGGTAACTTGTGACAGAATCATCTGACAAGCGTTAGTGTGGATGATATTGTCTATAGGCATTGAGTGAATTGTATCTCAACTACCGAAACACGGTCAGAATGAACAGATCATCTATACTGGTGAATATTTGGATGAGGCGGTTGTAAGCTCACGAGCGAAGAGGGAGTGTGAATGGCTACACAGAATAATGTTGATCGGGCACAGTTTGATGAAGTTATGGTGCCTTGTTACAGTCCGATGGAAGTGATTCCGGTGAAAGGAAAAGGGTCTCGGTTGTGGGATCAAGCAGAGAAAGAATACGTCGATTTTGCCGGTGGTATTGCGGTCAGCTGTCTGGGGCATTGCCACCCTGCAATGGTTGATGCATTGACTGAGCAAGCGCAGAAGCTTTGGCATCTGAGTAATGTAATGACCAACGAACCGGCATTGCGCCTGGCAAAAAAACTGACGGAACTGAGTTTTGCCGAGAAAGTTTTTTTTGCCAATTCAGGCGCTGAAGCGAATGAAGCAGCATTGAAGTTGGCTCGGCGGTGGGCTGTAGATAATTATGGTCCGGAAAAATCGGAGATTATTGCTTTTCAGCAGGGATTTCATGGCCGGACATTTTTTACGGTGACTGTTGGTGGGCAATCGACTTATTCCGATGGCTTTGGCCCGAAACCTTCGGATGTCGTTCATCTGCCTTATAATGACTTAGCCGCATTCAAAGCTCAGATTTCCGATCGGACGTGTGCAGTGATGATGGAGCCATTGCAGGGCGAAGGTGGGATTATTAGCCCGACAGCAGAATTTATTCAGGCGGTCAGAGCGCTGTGTGACGAGCACAATGCATTATTAATTTTTGATGAAGTACAGACAGGGAACGGCAGAACCGGTGATTTCTATGCGTATCAGGGAATTGGGGTCACACCGGATATTCTCAGTACAGCAAAATCGCTGGGTGGGGGATTTCCGATCGGTGCGATGTTAACGACGACAGCGATTGCATCTCACTTCAAGGTTGGTGTACATGGCTCGACGTATGGCGGCAATCCACTTGCCTGTGCGGTCGCTGAAGCGGTAGTCAATATAATCTCTCAACCTCAGGTGCTTGACGGCGTCAAAGAAAAAGAGCAGTTGTTCCGTGATGGATTAGAACGGATTAATGCCAAATACCCGATATTCAGTGAGATCCGTGGCAAAGGTTTATTGCTCGGTGCCGTGCTGACCGAAGCTTGGCAAGGCAGAGCACGTGACATACTACAGGCTGCGGGTAAAGCGGGTGTGCTTGTTTTGGTCGCCGGACCAAATGTGGTTCGCTTCACACCGTCACTGGTGATTGAGGATGCCGATATTCAGGAAGGCTTGTTACGACTGGAAAAAGCTATTGCATCATTAACTTAGTTTAAATTTTAGCTCAGGTTCGCAACGATCCTGAGCTATGCTTATAGTCAGACTGATTTCATTTCGGACTCAGGTTTTCAGGGGGAGACACCCATGCTTGTTGTTCGTCCCATTACAATGACTGACTATAATGCGCTCTATCATTGTGCGATAGAATCTGGTTATGGTTTTACATCACTGCCTGTCAATGATGCACTATTGTCTCATCGTATTGAGCATTCAGAAGCAAGTTTTGCCAAGACGGATATTCAGTCACCGACTGATGAGAGTTACCTGATGGTTGGGGTGGATAGCGAAAGTGGCCGGGTTGTCGGTACGACGGCAATTGAAGCCTACGTCGGTTGGGATACGCCGTCTTATTCTTATCATATTAGTACCATGCTTCATTCTTCCCGTCGCTTAGGCGTCAATAAAATCGTGAAATTACTGACACTTGG
Organism: Vibrio sp. MEBiC08052; assembly: GCF_001506075.1. Taxonomy (GTDB): domain Bacteria; phylum Pseudomonadota; class Gammaproteobacteria; order Enterobacterales; family Vibrionaceae; genus Vibrio. The sequence continues at coordinate 290,712 of NZ_KQ947475.1, forward strand.
TAATAACTATACCGGGTGTTCTGAACTGTGCACTCTGTTTCTCTTACCCGAGTTTCGTGCTGGCCTGAATGGACGTCTGATGTCTAAATGTCGCTTTCTAATGCTGGCGGAGCACCGAGAGCGCTTTTCTCAGACCATTATTGCTGAAATGAGAGGCGTCTCTGATGAACAGGGAAACTCCCCGTTCTGGCAATGGTTGCAGGAGCATTTTTTCTCCATTGATTTTTCTCTGGCGGATTATTTGACGGGGTCGGGTCATAAAGGATTCATTGCTGAACTGATGCCAAAATTACCGATCTATATCAATCTGCTCAGCCCTGAAGCCCAAGCCGTGATCGGGAAAGTCCATGATAAGACCAGACCCGCTTTAAAATTATTGGAAGAAGAAGGTTTCGCTTGCCGTAATTATGTCGATATTTTTGATGCGGGTCCGACGGTTGAATGTGATTTACGCCATATTGAGTCGGTGAGACATTCTCTGTCTGCTACGGTTAAAGTGGCGCAACATCACAGCCAACAAAAAGTCATACTCAGTAATACTTCATTTGAATTTTTTCGGGCCACGATTGCTGAGGTCGATTTTTACCCGGAATCTGAGACTGTGATCATCACGCCTGAAGTCGCTCAGGCTTTGTTGATTCAGTCTGGTGATCGGGTTCGTTTTCTGATGATTCGTTAATTTCCTGAATCTGAAAACAGGAACGCGATGATAGTCCAAGATGATTAATAAAGAAGGAGGCGCTATGACGCCGGATTCATTATTTACCGCATTATGGCAAGATTATACAGCCAGACTTTGCCCATCAGCGCAGCGGATTCACAAACTCCTTCAGGAAGATGAACCGCTCAACAATGATCATATTGCGTTGCGGACGTTTAATTTGTCACCAGTAAACCTTGACGTGATGGCTGCACCCTTTGTTCGGTTGGGATATGTGTCGAAAGGGCACTATCAGTTTGAACAAAAAAAGTTAGCTGCGCAGCACTTTGAACACCCGAACCCCAAGTTACCTAAAGTCTTCATCAGTGAGTTGGAAGTTGAACGCTGTTCCGGATCTGTGCAAAAGATCGTGAGAAGTCTGGTCTCTCATGTCAGGTCCGACATGGTTGCTGATACTGACTTTCTTTATGGTGGGCGCTTATGGCCGGTTTCACTCGAGCAGTATTATCTGTTAGCTGAAGAAAGTGAGTATGCCGCCTGGGTCGCTGCTCATGGTTATGGCGCAAACCACTTTACAGTGAGTGTCAACCAGTTGGCCCGATTTAATCAGGTTGCGGAGATCAATGCTTATCTGGACGAGCATGGCTTTGTGATCAATTCATCTGGTGGTGAAGTGAAGGGATCACCTGAGTTATTTTTGGAGCAATCATCGACAATGGCTGATCGGGTCGTGGTTGAATTTGATGAAGCGGAGTTGTTGGTTCCCGGAGGTTTCTATGAATTTGCCAAACGTTATCCGATGGCAAATGGCATATTATATCCGGGATTTGTCGAAGCCTCGGCTGACAAAATTTTTGAAAGTACCAATGATCAGTGATGCATCATTCTCAATCGTCGTAAATAAAAGAGCCATCGAGAAGATGGCTCTTTTGTTGGTTCAAGCAGAAAAAATTATCTTGTACCGTAAACAACAATTGTTTTTCCGTGGGCTGAAATAAGGTTCTGCTCTTCGAGCATTTTCAAAATGCGGCCAACGGTTTCACGAGAACAGCCGACGATCTGGCCGATCTCCTGACGGGTAATCTTGATTTGCATTCCGTCTGGGTGCGTCATTGCATCGGGTTGTTTTGCCAGATTTAACAGCGTCTGTGCAATACGACCAGTCACATCCAGAAAAGCCAGATCACCGACTTTCTGGCTGGTAACTTGAAGGCGGCTTGCCATCTGTCCTGCCAAACGCATCAAAATATCTGGGTTGACCTGAATTAACTGACGGAATTTTTTGAAGGAAATTTCTGCAACTTCGCAGGGAGATTTCGCTCTGACCCAAGCTGTTCGTTCTTGACCTTCTTCGAATAAACCAAGTTCACCGATGAAGTCACCCTGATTGAGATAGGAAAGGATCATCTCTTTCCCTTCTTCATCCTTGATCAGAACAGCAACAGATCCCTTCACGATGTAATAAAGCGTTTCCGCTTTTTCGCCTGCATGAATCAGCGTACTCTTTGAAGGGTATTTATGTATGTGACAATGTGAAAGAAACCACTCTAATGTTGGATCGGTTTGAGGTTTACCTAGAACCATAATATCTCTCTTCCTCTGCAGGGTATGCTTGCTGCTTTCCATGTTTTCGCGAAGCTTTTGAACTGAACATGTTTAAACTGAACATATTCCTGAACTAAATACTTAGCATAAGAGCACTTGAGAAAGCCTGCAAGTTGTCTTCTGTTTCGGTATCAAATAGTATCCTTTTTCTTACACAATTTCTTGACTTTAATCGTGTCATGACCGTGATTTAGTACGCAAAAACGTGCGCCTGGTCACGGTATAGGAACTAAAAGAGCCCAATTTGTGTCAGTGAATCGTGATTAGCCAATTTTTCCGGTTTCTATCAACTGCTGAAGAATAGGACGGACAATCAACTCCATGGCAAAACTCATTTTTCCACCGGGCACGACAATGGTGTTATGACATGACATAAATGAGCCATCAATCATTGCCAACAGGTAAGGGAAATCGACTTTTTTGATGCCTAGCAAGCGGATGACCACAAAACTTTCATCCAAACTCGGAATCCCTTTTGCACTCAGTGGATTGGATGTATCCACTGTCGGAACCCGCTGAAAGTTAATATGTGTCCGAGAAAATTGGGGCGTAATGTAATTTAAGTAATCATCCATGGAGCGAACGATCGAATCCATCACGGCTTCTCGGGAATGTCCTCTGTCCCGGGTGTCCCGGACATACTTTTGAATCCACTCCAGATTGACGATCGGCACCATGCCAATGAGAAAATCAACATGTTGGGAGACATTGGTTTCGCCATCGACCACCCCCCCATGAAGCCCTTCATAAAAAAGCACATTGGTATCATTGGGGAGATCTTGCCATGGCGTAAATGTTCCCGGCATCTGGTTATAGGGAACTGCTTCATCAAATGTATGCAGATAACGGCGAATTTTCCCTGTGCCGGTACGGCCATATTCCCGGAAAAATTCTTCCAAAGCGGAAAAATCATTCGCTTGTGGGCCAAAATAACTGATATGACGGCCCTGTTCTCTGGCCTTACGGATTTCGACATCCATCTCCGGTCTGGTGAAACGGTGGAAACTGTCCCCTTCAACCCAAGCCGGCTTAATTCGCATCATATTAAACATTTTGCGAAACGCTTCGGAAGTCGTTGTTGTTCCGGCACCTGAAGAGCCGGTTACTGCGATAATCGGATGTTTTGCTGACATGACATACCTTGTCTTATCATTCCTTGTCGTGCACTCAATCAACCGATTCCCCGGAGAAAACCGAGAAATCGATTTCACTATATCATGGAAATTGGTGCTGTCATCGGACAATTCATGAATTAACGATATCTGTTTTGTTGAATATCTACAGATTCGTGAAGCTCGGAATACACGATAACTGCTTCTCCGGATTGAATCTGTTGTTTGACCTGAGCGACCTTCTCTTCAAGAGAAATTTCTTGCTCACCGTAGTCGGTTCCTTCCCGGAGGATAAATTCTCGGATCAGGTTATCGAGTGTATCCGGTTCGAGCGTTTGCCAAGGAATAATCATAATGATGACCTTCTATACGATCACTCTGGGATGAATGAATTGCGTGTATATTAGCGGATTTTGCACGATGTTGCTCAATAATCATGACTTGTCACGCAAACATAGAGCATGCTTGAGGTGTGATTATAGTGACGAGATGAACACTCATCCGCTCGATGAGTGTTCTCAATCGTTGTTGGGTCAGGTTTAATTGTTGGGTGACGAGTTGGGTGACTGTGCCCGATAATAGTGGGGTAGAGCCTCTTCTAGCCAGAAACGTGGTTTGGAGATGGTGCCACTCAAAAAGCCGACATGCCCGCCGTGTTGCAGTAATTGATAATCTATCGTTTTTGGTAATGGCTGGGTCGGAATGACAGCATCGGTCATGAATGGATCGTCTTGTGCGTGTAAAATCAGCGTTGGCAGACGGATTTGCCCGAGTTTATATATTGCTGAACAGCGTTGATAGTAGTCTTGGGCGTTGTTAAATCCGTGCAGGGGAGCCGTAATCAGATCATCGAATTGCTGCAATGTTTTCAACTGCCTGATCGAAGGTTGTGAAAGAGGAATCGCTTGTTGCAGCGTTTCGAATTTACGATAAGCATTTTGCTTGAGCGAACGGAGCAGATAAGCCTGATAGATACGTGAGAAGCCGCGATTAATTCGGCGTGAACTGTCACTCAAATCGAAGGGAGCAGAGATAATAGTGGCACTATCGATAAGTGGCTGATCTGCAAATTCTGCCAAATAGTTTGCCAACATATTGCCACCGAGTGAGATACCGGTAGCCATCTTGTAATTGGACGGGAAACGTTGCTGAATGTGCGTCAGAAAATAGCGTGGATCGCTGGTTTCTCCCGAATGGTAGGCGCGGGCTTGTCGGTTTGGCTGGCCGTTACACCCACGAAAGTGCATCATGACAGATAACCAGCCTTGTTGCGCGAAAGCGTGCATCAAACCGTTGGCATAAGGGCTATGAAAGCTTCCCTCGAGACCATGAAAGAGAATAAACAAAGGTTTTGTCTGCACATCAGGTTGATTTGGGTCTTCACTCCAAGCCAGGCTCAAAATATCATCATCCGGTGTCGTCAGCGTTTCCCAATGCGGTGAAAATAAAGGAGTGCGTCGAACCCATCTGGGCAGCAGTGTCTGAATGTGTGGCGCTGTACCACCTAAAGCCGGCTTGAATGTCAGCAACCTATTTTGGCTCACGTTTTGTATCGAACTGCTCACCGCGATTCTTTCCTCTATTTTTTGTGCTTGGCATGTGTTGATGAAAATGATGCGGGTTTTGCAAAGATCTGAGCCAGATGATCGGCTGCCAGTTCTTTGCAATAGCGTTGGGTCATCAATTGTGTGTCGCCGGGCTGCAACTTGAGCTGATTAATACCATCCACCAGATCGGATTGTTGCTGTTTTTCCAGTTGTAGCTCAAATTGAAGAGCTTCACGATAGAGCGTATCCGGCAGATGTGTTTTGAGTTTTCTGCGTAACTCTCGATAGCTATTGAGCAGTCCTTCAGTGGCACTGATACAAGTCATCACACGATGCCAGTCTTGTTGCCCGATGCTGAGCTGCTGTTCATCGAGCCATTTCAGAAGTAAGAGTAAATTGACGTTACCGTGGTAGTTGTTTTGGAGGCTGAGACAGGCTTCTTTGACTTCCCGGACACTGTAATATTGCAAACTAAATTGCCAAAGTCGCTCCAGTGTCAGGGAAATCGGTGTCTGAATCATAAAGTGTTGAACTCCTGTTCCATCTGTTCTAGGCGCTCTTGATGCTCCATCCATTGAGACTCAAGTTCCTCAAGGTCAGATTTACTTTGAGCCTGAAGCGCAAGCACCTGAGTAAGTTTAGCTTTATTCTCCGCATCATACAGGGATGAATCGCTTAATTGCTGCTCTGCATCGCTGAGCGTTGATTGTAATTTATCGATTTGCTGCTCTAATTGTGTCAGTTTCTTGCGAATTGGTGCGGTTTGCTGACGGAGTTCTGCTTCTTTACGTTTTTGTTCTTTTTTCGCCGCGGCACTGAATTGACTGTCTTTCGTTGTGGTTTGTTCTTTCTTGTCTTGCTTTTGTTGTTTTTGCTGCTCGGTGAGCCAGCGGTAATAATCATTCAGATCGCCATCGAATGCGACCACTTTGGCATCATGAACCAGATAAAAATCATCAGTGGTTGCCCGAAGCAGATAGCGATCGTGGCTGACAATGACCATTGCTCCTTCGTAAGTCTGCAAGGCGAGTGTCAGTGCCTGACGCATATCGAGATCAAGGTGGTTGGTCGGTTCGTCCAGTAACAGCAGGTTCGGTTTCTGCCAGACGATCAATGCCAATACGAGTCGCGCTTTTTCGCCACCGGAGAAAGGCGCGACTTTTTCGAGTGCTTTATCACCTTGAAAACCGAAGCTACCGAGATAATCTCTTAGTTGTTGTTCGGTATGATGCGGTGCGATTTGCATTAAATGTTGTAACGGGTTTTCTTCCGGATGAAGCGTTTCCAACTGATGCTGGGCAAAATAACCGATTTTGACGCCTTGAGAATAGGTGAGCGCACCGCTTTGAGGTTGTAACTCCCCAGAGAGTAGTTTGATGAGCGTTGATTTCCCTGCCCCATTACGACCCAGCAAACCGATCCGACTACCGGGTACCAGATTCAATTTGATCTGGTTGAGGATCGCGACGTGATCATATCCGGCAGCAACTTCATCCATCATCAGAATCGGGTTCGGCAGAGCCGCCGGCTCTCTGAATTCAAAACTAAACGGATTATCCAGTTGCGCGGGCAGCACCTTTTCCATCCGTTCCAGTGCTTTAATCCGACTCTGTGCCTGACGAGCTTTGGATGCCTTGTAACGAAAACGGTCGATATAGCTTTGCATATGAGAAATTTGCTTTTGCTGTTTCTGATACATCGCCTGCTGAAGAACCAGTTTTTCGGCTCTCTGATTTTCGAATGATGAATAATTACCGGTGTACTCGTTGAGTTGCTGATTCTCGATATGGATAATCCGGCCGACAATCGGATCAAGAAAATCCCGGTCATGTGAAATTAGGATCAGTGTGCCGGGATAATTCTGTAGCCAGCGTTCCAGCCACATAACTGCATCTAGATCCAAGTGGTTGGTTGGTTCATCGAGTAACAGGAGGTCTGAGCGACAGAGCAATGCCTGAGCCAGATTCAGGCGCATCCGCCAGCCACCGGAAAATTGTGTCAAATGCCATTGCATCTGTTCTTGACTGAACCCCAGACCGTCCAGTAATTCAGACGCACGGGCCCGGATACTGTAACCACCGATCGTCTCAATATGACCGTGCAGTTCTGCTACCCGTGTCCCTTCTTCACGTTGTTCTGCTTGCTGCAACTGTTTTTCCAGTAAGCGGTATTCCCGATCACCATCAATCACATATTCTATTGCACTACGTTCGAGTGCCGGTGTCTCTTGCGCGACCCAAGCTAACTCCCATTGGGCCGGCATATTGAATGAACCGGCATCGACACTGAGTTCATCTTTGAGTAATGCAAATAATGTTGACTTACCACAGCCGTTTTTACCGACCAGACCCACTTTATCGCCCGGATGGATCGTCGCTGAGGTTTGTTCTAAAAGCGGTTTTCCGCCACGCAATAACTGAATATCAGAAAAGGTAATCATAAAAATGTATCTGGTTGAAAACAAACTGCCCGAAATAGTAGGTGGATTGATGACAAATGTCGATGATTAGCGGAGCGCGATGGTTGGATCTTGCGGTGGTTCGGCTTCATTGATGATTCGTGTTGGTGTTAGCGACGTCTCGCTCGTCTATGATTTGAGATGATCGGTTCCGGAAGCGAAAATAATTATTACAGAAATCTCAGGGAAGATTGGTACGGACTGATTACAATACGTTATGATTCAGTTAAATAGACAGAGGAGTGAAGTTAGTCATGGCTGATACGGTTTCGTGTACCACCGAATGCCCCAAGGTGTTGGTGATCTTTGCTCATCCGGAGCCACAGAGCTCCGTTGTGAATCAGATATTAATTGAAGCGATCAAGCCGCTTGAAAATGTCACCATCCATGATCTTTATGCAACCTATCCTGACTTTTTTATTGATGTCGATGCTGAACAAAGTCTGTTGATGGCGCATGATGTGATCGTTTTTCAACATCCTCTTTATATGTATTCTTGTCCCGCATTGCTAAAAGAGTGGTTGGATCGGGTCTTATGCAAAGACTTTGCATTTGGCTCTCAATGTGCACTGGCAGGTAAAATCTGGCGCAGTGTGATTACCACCGGGGGCAAGAAAACGGCTTTTGGTCATAAGGGGTATAACAAATATCCGTTGGACGAGATTCTACAACCGTTTGAACTGGTTGCCTCTCTTTGCCGCATGGCATGGTGTGATCCATTGATCCTATACTGGTCTCGTAATGTTACTGAAACTGAAAGATATCAACATGCCGAGTCTTACCGTCAGTGGCTGAGTGCACCCGAGATGATAGATACTCACGGTTCAGAGGAGCAATAAATGGCAGCATTGACGAATGATTTCTTACAAAGTAGTGCTGTATTTCTGACAGCGGCAGCCATTGCTGTGCCTGTGGCCCAGCGTGCCGGGCTTGGTTCGGTGTTGGGATATCTGTTAGCCGGGGGAGCGATTGGTCCTTGGGGACTGGGATTAATTAGTGATGTAGACGCGATTCTGCATTTTGCAGAATTCGGTGTGGTTTTATTGCTGTTTGTGATCGGGCTTGAACTGAATCCGCGTAAGCTTTGGCAAATGAAATCACCGATTCTCGGGCTTGGCGGTGCTCAGGTTGTGGTGACCAGTGCCGTGTTAGCCAGCCTCATCCATTTTTTTGTCAACAGTTGGCAGGTTAGTTTGGTGATGGGGATGGGATTAGCGCTTTCTTCTACAGCAATTGCTTTGCGGGTGATTGAAGAGCAAGAACTGGAGCGCAGTGAAACCGGGCAGTCAGGCTTTGCGGTATTGTTATTTCAGGATATTGCCGTGATCCCCATGTTGGCGTTGTTACCTGTATTAGCCGGGAATTCTGCCGGGGATTGGATTGATGCACTGTGGATGCTCTGTGGCATTGTCGGATTGCTGGTCGGCGGTCATTTTCTATTAAGCCCGTTGTTTCGCTATATCGTGATGAGCGGTGTCCGGGAGTTGTTCACTGTTGCGGCATTATTGTTGGTCATTAGTATTGCGTTGCTGATGCAATTTTTAGGGCTGTCCATGGCGTTGGGGACGTTCCTTGCCGGTGTGTTGTTGGCAGAAAGTGAATTTCGCCATGAGCTGGAAGTGTCTATTGAGCCGTTTAAAGGGCTATTGCTCGGGCTCTTCTTTATTGCGATCGGTATGGCCGTTGATTTAGGACTATTGTTCAACAATCCATTACAGATTCTCGCGGCGGTAACTGTACTGGTGGTAATTAAAGGTGGGATTCTCTACTTACTGGCCCGATTGTTCGGAACTCGCGCGAAAGCGCGTAGCAGTATGGCCGCCATTCTGAGTCAGGGAGGCGAGTTTGCTTTTGTCATCTTTACCGCTGCGCAGTCCGAAGGTTTACTGCAAGCAGAGCAAACGTCATTTTTGCTGGTGGTCGTCAGTTTATCGATGGTCACTACACCACTGTTGCTCAGTATTCAGAAACGTTGGTTTGCCCGAGAGTTCAACTCGGCAGATGATTTAGCGGTTGATGTCGAAAATAATGACCCGAGAGTGATTATTGCCGGGTTTGGGCGGTTTGGGCAGATCGTGGGTCGTTTGATGTTTGCCAATAAAATCAAAGTGACTGTTCTTGAAAGTGATGCGAGTCAGATCAAACTACTGCGTAAGTATGGTTATCAGGTTTTTTATGGGGATGCGACCAATCTGGAGTTACTGCGCTCAGCGGGCGCAGAAGATGCGGAAGCGATTGTGGTATGTACCGATGATCCGGATGAAGTGATGGCGATTGTTGCGTTATGTCAGCATCATTTCCCGAAATTGAAAATTTTAGCGCGGGCGCGCAGTCGGGTTGAAGCTTATCAACTGCTTAATCATGGTGTACCGCACTTCTCGCGAGAAACATTCTTGGGAGCGCTGGATTTAGGGAGACAAACATTGGTTGAATTAGGGATGCATCCCTATCAGGCAAAACGAGCTGAATCACATTTTTGTCGTTTAGATAATGCGATGCTGGAAGAGCTGTTGCCGATGCATAATGAAGGCAAGCAACTCTCGTTGCGTGCCAAAGAGACTCGGCAAGAACTGGAAGAAATATTTGGGCGCGAGATGGAGAAAGACCATCAGGCTCGAGACTTTTGGGAAAGAGATCAGGATTAATTTGTGCAAATTAAGAAACGTTTTATAGCCGGAGCATGTTGTCCGCAGTGTCACACTGCCGATTCACTTTGCTGGTGGGAAGTGAATCATGTTGAGCATGTCGAATGCGTGGAATGTGATTATACCGAACAGCGAACACCACGTTCCGTTGAGCAAAGTACACATGCGGAAGAAGCGATGATTGGTATTTTTAAACCGGACTAATTGAGGTTTACGAGAGACTTCTTCATAATATCGCTCAGTTCTCCAAGGATTTCGAATCACTTGGACATGCAATACGGTCACAATCGGTGACAAAATACACTCGATGCCTTGGAGCGTTTATGAAAATTGAAAAGAATGTTGTGGTGAGTTTAGCGTACCAACTCAAACTGGAAGACGGAGTTGTCGCTGATCAGTCAACTGCTGATGCCCCGCTTGATTACCTGCATGGTCATCACAACCTGATCGTCGGCTTAGAGCGTGAACTTGAAGGTAAAGTTGCTGGCGATAAATTTACTGCAACCATTACACCTGAAGACGCATACGGTGAATACAATGATGACTTGGTTCAGCGTGTTCCGGCCGATGTTTTTCATGGTGTCGATCAACTTGAAGCGGGTATGCGTTTTCTGGCAGAAACTGATCAGGGTCAGATTCCGGTCGAAATCACAGAAGTTGACGGTGATGAAGTCGTCGTCGACGGTAACCACATGCTGGCCGGTCAGACACTGACGTTTGACGTTGAGGTTGTCGCGGTTCGTGCAGCAACAGATGAAGAGGTTGCTCATGGGCATATTCATCAAGGTGGCGGTAGCTGTGGACATGATCACGACCATGGTGAAGAAGGCTGCTGTGGTGGAAATGGCGGGTGTGGTTGCCATTAATTGTCCTGATTCGTTTCACTGAATCTACTAAATGGAAACACCTGCCGATTTGTGCAGGTGTTTTTTTATGGTCTTACGAGGATATATATGAAGAAACGTTTTGCGATTGCAATTCATGGCGGTGCCGGCACAATTCTGCGTTCTCAAATGACGGATGAAATTCAGCGGGATGTGGAACAGGTTTTGGATCTAGCTGTCTCTCAAGGCCATCAGTTACTCGCGCAAGGCGGCAGCGCTGTCGATGCGGTTGTCTGCGCTGTCAGAATTCTTGAAGACTCTCCACACTTTAATGCAGGGAAAGGCTCTGTCCTGACGGCGAAAGAGATGGTCGAAATGGATGCGGCGGTAATGTGTGGTGAACATCGCCAGGCAGGGGCGGTTGCCGGGGTTCGTCATATCAAAAACCCAGTGCAACTGGCTAAAGATGTGATGCAGCAGAGTGCTCATGTGATGCTCATTGGTGAAGGGGCGGAAGAGTTTGCAGCAAAGCTTGGTTATGACTATACCGAACAGGATTATTTTTTTACCGACAGACGTTACGAACAACTGTTAGCTATGAAAGCTGCAGGGAGCTTTGCGTTGTCTGAGTCAAGTTATCCCGATGAGCATAAATTCGGCACTGTCGGTGCCGTTGCATTGGATCAGAATGGTAACCTTGCTGCTGCAACCAGTACCGGAGGAATCACCAATAAACAGTTTGGGCGAGTCGGTGATTCTCCGATTATCGGTGCCGGAACTTATGCAGAAAATCATAATGTTGCTATATCTGCAACCGGCATGGGTGAAGTCTTTATGCGTTGTTGTGTTGCCGGTGATATTGCCGCGCGAATGCGTTACTTACGGGAAGATGTACATACAGCTTGCACCGAGGTCATTCAAGGTGAGGTGAAAGACTTGGGTGGAGAAGGCGGGGTGATTGCAATTGACCAATTCGGGGAGATTCATTTTGGTATGAACTGTACCGGTATGTATCGGAGTTGCATCGATATTCATGGCAAAAAACAGATCAAAATCTACGCAGACGAGATGTAAACCGGCATTTTACGCAAACGATTTCTTCTTGATTCTAAAATCGAACAAAAAGCGTTTTTTTATGAATTTTTTATGCTTAAAAAATGACTGCATCATCCAACATTCGGTGGTAGAATCCATTTTTAACCAGCAATCAGATTTGGAAAGATGGGAAATAACGTTGTCGTACTAGGCACCCAATGGGGTGATGAAGGTAAAGGGAAAATTGTTGATCTGCTTACTGAAGATGCAAAATATGTGGTCCGTTATCAAGGCGGTCACAATGCAGGTCATACTCTGGTCATTGACGGTGAAAAAACCGTTCTTCACTTGATTCCATCCGGTATTCTCCGCGAACACGTCAAATGCATTATCGGAAATGGTGTTGTGCTTTCACCGGATGCACTTTTAAAAGAAATGGAAGAGCTTGAAGCTCGAGGTATTCCTGTTCGCCAACGTCTTTCTATTTCTGAAGCTTGTCCGCTCATTTTACCCTATCATATTGCTCTGGATCAGGCTCGCGAAGCCGCTCGTGGTACAAAAGCTATCGGCACAACCGGGCGGGGAATCGGTCCAGCTTACGAAGACAAAGTTGCGCGTCGTGGTTTGCGTGTCGGAGACCTGTTTGATCGCACAACTTTCGCTGCCAAACTACAGGAAGTCATGGAATATCATAACTTCCAGTTGGTCAACTTCTATAAAGCTGAACCCGTGAATTACGATGAAGTTCTGGAACAAGTCATGGGCTATGCTGACGTATTAACGTCAATGGTCATTGATGTGACTGATGAACTTGATAAAGCTCGTAAGCGTGGTGACAAAATCATGTTTGAAGGTGCGCAGGGGACACTGCTGGATATCGACCACGGCACTTATCCATATGTCACTTCATCAAATACGACCGCAGGCGGTGTTGCTGCCGGTTCTGGTTTTGGTCCTCGTCATCTCGGGTATATTCTTGGTATTGCCAAAGCGTACTGTACACGCGTTGGCGCCGGTCCTTTCCCGACCGAGTTGAATGACGAAATTGGTGAGTATCTGGGAACCAAAGGTCAGGAATTTGGTGCGACAACCGGACGTAAGCGTCGTTGTGGCTGGTTTGATGCAGTTGCGATGCGTCGTGCGATTCAAATCAACTCGATTACCGGCTTCTGTATGACGAAGCTAGATGTCTTAGATGGTTTGAAAGAGATCAAAATCTGTACCGGTTACCAAATGAAGGATGGATCAATCGCGGAAGTTTCGCCAATGGCGGCTGATGCTTACGAGCATGTCACACCGATTTATGAAACGATGCCGGGGTGGTCTGAGAGCACATTCGGTGTTAAAAAGCTTGAAGATTTGCCTCAGGCTGCATTGAACTATGTCCAGCGCATTGAAGCGTTAACGGGTGTACCGGTTGATATCATTTCAACAGGCCCGGATCGGAATGAAACGATTATTAAAGTTCATCCGTTCAGTGTTGCGTAACCCCCAATACGACTTGATTGTCAGAGCCGGTCTTTAACGACCGGCTTTTTGCTTTTTTAGGGATTGTTATGTACAGTTGTGTTGTGCAAAAAATCGACAACAACTTTCTCCTAAAGTCATTTGTTCGTCTGCCGATACGGTATTTAAGCCCCGGTCAAAGTGGGTGATATTGTAAAGCGATCGTTCAAAAAAGAGTATGTATATGAGGCTACTAAGCGTAGCAGCTTCGTTGTTAATGATGACGTTGAGCGTTTCAGTCAATGCCACTGTCGCTGATGTCGGGCCGCCAGTCCAAATTTATTCCGAAGCTGAGTTAATTCAACTGATCGAACAGAATAAGCATCTGGAGCGAGTGAAAGCTGATAAATGTCAGCTGGTTGAAGATATCGTTGCCCGGGCTACGCGGATCAATTTACCATCATATGAATTCTTGTATGGCGATATGTTGGCATGGGGCGTGTGTGTCGATCAGGATGCTGAACTGGGCTTATATTATATGGAAGCCGCAGCCAGTCAGGGATTGCCGGCAGCGCTTGAGCAGCTAGGTCGCTATTACGCTGAAGGTGTGCTTGTTCAGCAAGACCGTGAACGCGCTATTGTGTATCTGAGAGAAGCCTCCGCAATGGGCAATCTGAAAGCGCGTGTGAAATTGGCTGAATTATTACTCCGAGATTATGGCAGTCCACTTGATTATGAAGACGCTTATCGATGGCTATATCATTCTGTTACGGCTGATACGCGTATGCACAAACGTATTGCGATGTTGCGTCAGGGGCTTGAACAGCGGATGCCTGAGAATATTATCGCTCGTGCGAAAATGAGAGAAACGCTTTGGTAGCACACTGTATCGTGATGCGTCCGTTTCTGTTACAATTTATTGAAAACTTCCTTAGTTTAACCACCTGATTTTTGAAGAAATCACAACTTCCCGCTAATATATCTTCAATAAGCTATATTCATGCTCTCTGGATCATTATTTAAAAATGGTTGATTCAGAAGGTATTTTAAGAGATTACCTTCTTCCTTAGGACGACTTATGTCTGACACTACTCAAAACGATCCGTTTGCTGATCGTGAAGCAAATAACTATGACAACCCGATTCCCAGCCGCGAGTTTATTTTAGAATTTCTCGCTCAGGCGAATGTTCCGATGAATCGCAATGACCTGTTCGAAGTGCTACACCTTTCAGGTGAAGAGCAATACGAAGGATTACGAAGACGTCTGAGAGCCATGGAAAGAGATGGGCAACTGGTCTTCACGCGCCGTCAATGTTATGCACTGCCGGAAAAACTGGAAATGATTAAAGGATATGTCATCGGTCATAAAGATGGATACGGTTGGGTCAGACCTGAGGGAACCCGAGGCAAAGATGATGATATCGTACTGCCACATCATCAGATGAGAACACTGATTCATGGGGATTATGTGCTGATTCAACCGAATGGCACGGATAAGAGAGGTCGGAAAGAAGGTCGTCTGGTCAGGATTTTAGAGGAAAGAAACAGCCAAATTGTGGGCCGGTTTTTCTTTGAACATGGATATTCTTACGTCGTACCTGATGACTCCCGGATTAGTCATGACATTTTGATTCCGGATGAAGCTCGTGCCGGAGCCCGCATGGGAAATGTCGTTGTCATCGAGATTACCGACCGAGGCAGCCGTTCTCGTGGGATGATGGGCAAGGTGAGTGATGTGCTTGGTGAAAATATGGCACCTGGTATGGAGACCCAAATTGCGATTCGGACCCATCAGATTCCGCATGAATGGCCGGAAGCTGTCGAACAACAAGTGAAACAGTTTAGTGAACACGTTCCGGAAGAAGCGAAACAGGGACGGGTAGATTTGAGAACTCTGCCACTGGTTACGATTGATGGTGAAGATGCCCGAGACTTTGATGATGCGGTCTATTGTGAAGCGAAAAAAGGCGGAGGCTGGCGTCTTTGGGTTGCGATTGCCGATGTAAGCTATTATGTCAGAACTGATTCTGCGCTTGATAAAGAAGCGATTAATCGAGGTAATTCTGTCTACTTCCCGTCTCAGGTTGTGCCGATGTTACCGGAGGTATTGTCAAACGGCCTCTGCTCTCTAAACCCACAAGTTGATCGACTATGTATGGTCTGTGAGATGACCATTTCAGCGACAGGGAAACTTTCAAGCTATAAACATTATGAAGCGGTTATGAATTCCCATGCGCGGCTGACCTATAACAAAGTGGCCGCGATTTTAGCGGGTGATGAGGAACTTAGTCAGCGTTATGAACCGTTAGTCCCCCATTTGGAAGAGTTACACCAGATGTATCAGGTTCTGAAAGGAGAGAGAGAAAACCGAGGTGCGATCGAATTTGAAACGGTCGAAACGAAATTTATTTTTAATGCTCAGCGGAAAATCGAGCGGATTGAGCCGTTAGTCCGTAATGATGCTCATAAAATCATCGAAGAGTGCATGATTCTGGCGAATATTGCATCGGCTTCTTTAGTTGAAAAAATGAAAGAACCCGCCTTATTCCGAATTCATGAAACACCGGGAGAAGAACGCTTAATGGGATTCCGGGATTTTCTCGGAGAATTGGGACTAAATTTGACCGGTGGATTAGAACCGACTCCGACAGATTATGCCACTCTAATGAAACAAGTGGTGAATCGTCCTGATCATGAGTTGATCCAAACGATGTTACTCCGCTCGATGAAGCAAGCGGTATACAACGCTGATAACTGCGGACACTTCGGGTTGGCTTTAAAACGATATGCACACTTTACTTCTCCGATTCGACGCTATCCGGATCTTCTGTTACACCGGGCAATCAAATATTTGATCGCCAAACAGCAAGGAACAAATCAAGATCGTTGGACACCGACAGGGGGCTATCATTACTCATTCGATGATATGAATTATTATGGTGAACAGTGTTCAATGACTGAGCGCCGTGCAGATGATGCAACACGGGAAGTATCTGACTGGCTGAAATGTGAATATATGCAGGATCATGTCGGTGAAGTGTTGGATGGTGTGATTGCCAATGTTACTGGATTTGGATTTTTTGTGCGTTTGACTGAGTTGCATATAGATGGCTTGGTGCATATTTCCAGCTTGGCCAATGATTACTATCAGTATGATCCGATCGGTCAACGTTTGATTGGTGAAAGCTTCGGACTGATTTACCGTTTAGGCGATGCGGTCAAAGTTAAAGTCCAGGCCGTGAACTTGGACGAACGTCATATTGACTTTGAATTAGTCGAGACAAGTCGTAAGCTACGCGGTGAAGGAAAAACAGCGAAGAAACGCGAAGCGGAAGCAAAACAGGGAAAAAGAGGGATGCCCCGTCGTCGAGGAAAAGCAATACCGAATATTGAACCGGCGAAAAATCCTAATGGTGGCGATGATCGGAATAATACGGTTAAAAAGAAAAGCAAGGCTGAGAAAGTCCGTAAGAAAAAATCGCGCCTTCGTAAATCAAAATCAGCCAAGACTGACAAATAATAGGTAACAAATGAGTAATGAATTTATATATGGTATTCATGCTGTGAGTGCTGTGTTGGAGAAAAACCCAGATCGATTGATCGAAGTCTTTGTTTTGAAAGAGCGGCAAGATGGTCGTCTGCTTCCTATGCTAGATGAGTTGCATCGGCTTGGTATTTCAATTCAACAGATGAGTCGCCAAGCACTAGATAAAAAATCCCAAGGGGCAAGCCACCAAGGGATGATGGCAAAAGTGAAACCGGCCAAAACCTTGAATGAACATGATCTGGATACGCTTTTAAACGCGGCTGAACAACCCCTATTACTTGTTTTGGATGGCGTAACCGATCCACATAATCTTGGGGCGTGCCTTAGAAATGCAGACGCTGCAGGTGTTACGGCTGTGATTGTTCCCAAAGATAAATCTGCGCCATTGAATGCAACTGTGAGTAAAGTTGCCTGTGGTGCTGCTGAAACGGTACCTTTAGTCCGAGTAACCAATCTGGCCAGAACGATGAAGGCCTTACAGGAGCAAGGGATCTGGTTTGTCGGGACTGCAGGAGAAGCAACGCAGGATATCTTCCAGTCTAAACTGACTGGTCCGTTGGCGATTGTCATGGGAGCGGAAGGTGATGGGATGCGTCGCCTGACCAGAGAAACCTGTGATGCACTGGTTAAAATTCCGATGTCGGGGAGCGTTTCTAGTTTGAACGTCTCAGTCGCAACTGGCATTTGCCTTTTTGAAGCAGTAAGACAACGTTTATCACGCTAAGCCTCCATCGAATGAAAACTGGCTCTGAATAAGATAACGGAGCCAGAATTTTCCTTTTGATGTTATTTCGATTATTTTTCCATCTAACCTTGCATGTGGTCATTCTATCTGTATAATACCCGTCCACTGGTTAAGCCAGTTGTGAACCAATGAGCAGCAAGGAGCTGATATATCTTTTTGATTTATCAGGTAATGTATACTTAGCTTATGTTCGCAGTTAATATAAATTAGCTTAAATAAAGTTGATCTAAATTAGCTGACAATGTTCCCAATTGCGGAACTACGGTTTCACATGAATCAATCGACATTCTCTCACAGTTTTGTGGGTATGAGTGGCGATATTGTTTATGTAATTTTTTGAATTTGGAGCTCTGTCTCATGCAGAACCAACGTATCCGAATCCGCCTAAAAGCTTTCGATTACAAATTAATCGATGCTTCTACTGCGGAAATCGTTGAAACAGCAAAGCGTACCGGCGCACAGGTTCGTGGCCCTATCCCACTGCCTACTCGTAAAGAGCGTTTCACTGTTCTTATCTCTCCACACGTCAACAAAGATGCTCGTGACCAGTACGAAATCCGTACTCACAAACGTCTAATCGACATCGTTGAGCCAACAGACAAAACTGTTGACGCTCTGATGCGTCTCGATCTAGCTGCTGGCGTTGATGTACAAATCAGCCTAGGTTAAGGGGAGATTAGAAGAATGATTGGTCTAGTCGGACGTAAAGTGGGTATGACCCGCGTGTTTACCGAAGAAGGCGTTTCGATTCCAGTGACAGTTGTTGAGGTTGAAGCGAACCGTGTTGCTCAAGTTAAAACACTTGAGACCGATGGTTACACTGCAATCCAAGTAACTTCTGGTGCGAAAAAAGCCAACCGTGTATCTAAGCCAGAAGCTGGTCACTTCGCGAAAGCGGGTGTTGACGCTGGCCGCGGTCTTTGGGAATTCCGTTTAGAAAACGGAGAAGAGTTTTCAGTCGGTTCAGAATTGACTGTTGAACTTTTCAATGAAGTAAAAAAAGTAGACGTTACTGGTACATCTAAGGGTAAAGGTTTCCAAGGTGCTGTGAAGCGCTGGAACTTCCGTACTCAAGATATGACTCACGGTAACTCATTGTCGCATCGTGCTCCTGGTTCTATCGGTCAATGTCAGACTCCAGGTCGTGTATTCAAGGGCAAGAAAATGGCAGGTCACATGGGTGCTGAGCGTGTAACGACTCAAAACCTAGAGATCGTACGTGTCGATGCTGAGCGCAACCTGCTTCTGATTAAAGGTGCAGTCCCTGGTGCTATCGGTGGTGATGTGATCGTTAAACCAGCTGTTAAAGCATAACGTCTAGGAGTAAGTAATGGAATTGATGGTTAAAGGTGCTGACGCACTAACTGTTTCCGAAACTACTTTCGGACGTGAGTTCAACGAAGCTCTTGTACATCAGGTGGTTGTTGCGTATGCAGCAGGTGCTCGTCAAGGTACTCGTGCTCAAAAAACACGTTCAGAAGTTTCTGGCGGCGGCGCTAAACCATGGCGTCAAAAAGGTACTGGCCGTGCTCGTGCTGGTACAATCCGTAGCCCAATCTGGCGTACAGGTGGTGTTACTTTTGCTGCGAAACCACAAGATCACAGCCAAAAAGTAAACAAAAAAATGTACCGTGGCGCTATGAAGAGCATTCTTTCTGAGCTGGTTCGTCAAGAGCGTCTGATCGTTGTTGATGATTTCTCAGTTGAAGCTCCAAAAACTAAAGAACTGGTAGCTAAGCTTAAAGAACTTGAGCTTAACGATGTACTTATCGTTACTGGTGAAGTAGACGAGAATCTGTTCTTAGCTGCTCGTAACCTTTATAAAGTTGACGTACGTGACGCTGCGGGAATCGATCCTGTTAGCTTGATCGCGTTTGACAAGGTTCTTATGACTGCTTCTGCAGTTAAGCAAGTTGAGGAGATGCTGGCATGATTAGCGAAGAGCGTCTACTAAAAGTTCTGCGTGCTCCGCACATCTCTGAAAAAGCAACAATGGTTGCAGAGAAAACAAACAGTGTTGTTTTCAAAGTAGCGAAAGATGCAACGAAAAAAGAGATTAAAGCAGCCGTAGAAAAGCTATTTGAAGTTGAAGTTGAATCTGTAAATACCCTGATTACTAAGGGTAAGACTAAGCGTCAAGGTATGCGCCAAGGTCGTCGTAGCGACGTGAAAAAAGCGTATGTAACTTTGAAAGAAGGTCAGGATCTTGACTTTGTTGGCGGCGCGGAATAACAGGAGTAGTTGAAAAATGGCTATTGTTAAATGTAAGCCGACTTCGGCTGGTCGCCGTCACGTCGTTAAAGTTGTGAACAATGACCTGCATAAAGGTAAACCTTATGCGCCGCTTTTAGAAAAAAATTCTAAAAACGGTGGTCGTAACAACAACGGTCGTATCACAGTACGTCATATCGGTGGTGGACATAAGCAACACTATCGTTTGATTGATTTTAAACGTACTAAAGATGGCATTCCGGCAAAAGTTGAGCGTCTGGAATATGATCCAAACCGTAGTGCAAATATCGCTTTGGTTCTTTATACAGATGGTGAACGTCGTTACATCATTGCACCGAAAGGTCTGCAAGCTGGTGATGTAATTCAGTCTGGCGTTGATGCACCGATTAAAGCAGGTAACACTCTGCCGATGCGCAACATTCCAGTAGGTTCAACAGTTCACTGTGTTGAATTGAAACCAGGCAAGGGTGCACAACTTGCACGTTCTGCTGGTGCTTATGCACAACTCGTTGCTCGTGACGGTGCATACGCAACAATTCGTCTACGTTCTGGTGAGATGCGTCGAGTTCCTTCTGAAGGTCGTGCAACGATTGGCGAAGTCGGTAACTCTGAGCACATGCTTCGTGAACTTGGTAAAGCAGGTGCTACACGCTGGCGTGGTGTTCGTCCTACCGTTCGTGGTGTTGTGATGAACCCGGTTGATCACCCACATGGTGGTGGTGAAGGTCGCACATCTGGTGGTCGTCACCCTGTATCTCCTTGGGGTATGCCTACTAAGGGCTTCAAAACCCGTAAAAATAAACGCACCGACAAGTACATTGTACGTCGTCGTAATAAGTAATCTATTAAAGAGGATAAGCCATGCCACGTTCTCTCAAGAAAGGTCCATTTATTGACCTACACTTGCTGAAGAAGGTAGAGAAAGCGGTGGAAAGCGGAGACAAAAAGCCTATCAAGACTTGGTCCCGTCGTTCAATGATCATTCCATCAATGATTGGTTTGACCATCGCTGTCCATAATGGTCGTCAGCACGTCCCGGTTTTCGTAACTGATGAAATGATCGGTCACAAATTGGGTGAATTTGCACCAACACGTACTTATCGCGGTCATGCTGCAGATAAGAAAGCGAAGAAGAAGTAAGGAGTAGATGATGGAAGCTGTTGCTAAACATAACTTTGCTCGTATTTCTCCACAGAAAGCTCGCTTAGTTGCAGATTTGATCCGTGGTAAGTCTGTCGATCAGGCTCTGGAAATTCTGACTTTCAGCAACAAAAAAGCTGCTGACTTAGTTAAGAAAGTTCTTGAGTCAGCTATCGCAAACGCGGAGCATAACGAAGGTGCAGATATCGACGATCTAAGCGTCGCAAAAATCTTCGTAGATGAGGGCCCTGTCATGAAGCGTATTATGCCTCGTGCCAAAGGCCGTGCGGACCGTATCTTGAAGCGTTCAAGCCACATTACTGTGGTTGTCGCAGATCGCTAAGAGACTAGGAGAGTAAGCAATGGGTCAGAAAGTACATCCAAATGGTATTCGTCTAGGCATCGTTAAGCCTTGGAATGCTACATGGTTTGCTAACACCAAAGAGTTCGCTGACAACCTAGACGGCGACTTCAAGGTACGTCAATTCCTGACGAAGGAATTGGCAAAAGCGTCTCTATCACGCATTGTTATCGAGCGTCCTGCGAAAAGCATCCGTGTGACTATCCACACGGCTCGCCCAGGTGTCGTTATCGGTAAGAAAGGTGAAGACGTCGAAAAACTTCGTGCTGCGGTAGCGAAAATTGCAGGTGTACCAGCGCAAATCAATATCGCTGAAGTACGTAAACCTGAGCTAGACGGCCAATTAGTGGCTGATAGCATCGCGTCTCAGCTAGAGCGCCGTGTTATGTTCCGTCGCGCGATGAAGCGTGCAGTACAAAACGCAATGCGTCTAGGTGCTAAGGGTATCAAAGTAGAAGTAAGCGGTCGTTTAGGCGGCGCTGAAATCGCACGTTCTGAATGGTATCGTGAAGGTCGTGTACCTCTACATACTCTTCGTGCAGACATTGAGTACGCAACTTCTTCGGCTCACACTCAGTATGGTGTGATTGGCGTTAAAGTATGGATCTTCAAAGGAGAAATCCTGGGTGGGATGCCAGCTGCAAATGCAAATACCGCTGAGCCTAAAGGTGATAAGCCTAAGAAACAGCGTAAAGGCCGTAAGTAAGGAGTCGACAGATGCTACAACCTAAACGTACAAAGTTCCGTAAGGTTCATACTGGTCGCAACCGTGGTCTAGCTAAAGGTACTGATGTTTCTTTCGGTACATTTGGTTTGAAAGCTGTCGGCCGTGGTCGTTTGACTGCTCGTCAGATCGAAGCGGCTCGTCGTGCGATGACACGTCACGTTAAGCGTCAAGGTAAAATCTGGATTCGTGTTTTCCCAGATAAGCCTATCACAGAAAAACCACTTGAAGTTCGTCAGGGTAAGGGTAAAGGTAACGTTGAGTACTGGGTAGCCCAAATCCAACCTGGTAAGGTTATGTACGAAATGGACGGTGTACCTGAAGAATTGGCACGTGAAGCTTTTGCGCTTGCAGCTGCAAAACTTCCGTTCAAGACTACTTTCGTAACTAAGCAGGTGATGTGATGAAAGCACAAGATCTACGCGAAAAGAGCGTTGAAGAGCTGAATGCTGAGCTATTGAATTTGCTACGTGAACAGTTCAACTTGCGTATGCAAGCAGCGACTGGTCAACTACAGCAGACTCATACTCTGAAAGCTGTACGCCGTGAAATCGCACGTGTGAAAACTGTTTTGACTGAGAAGGCAGGCGCATAATGAGCGACAAAATTCGTACTCAACTCGGTCGTGTTGTTAGCGACAAGATGGATAAGTCTATCGTTGTTGCTATCGAACGCTTCGTAAAACATCCAATTTACGGTAAGTTTGTTAAACGCACGACTAAAATTCACGCACATGACGAAAACAACGAGTGTGGCCAAGGCGATACCGTTGAAATTTGTGAGTGTCGTCCATTATCTAAGACGAAGTCTTGGACTTTGGTGAAAGTGGTAGAAAAAGCAAAAATTTAACTTTTGTTTTTCAATCAAAAAACGGCTCCAATTATTTTTGGAGCCGTTTGTTTTTTGACTACCCAATCTGAAAAAAGGGTGTTACAATTCGCCTCCCTTTTTAAAGGCAGCCCGACCCGAGAGGGTCTAGTTTTAATATTTAGCGGAGCACTAACATGATCCAAATGCAAAGTATGCTGGACGCAGCTGATAACTCAGGCGCTCGCAGCGTAATGTGTATTAAGGTTCTGGGTGGCTCTCACCGTCGTTACGCACATATCGGCGACATCATCAAAGTTACTGTCAAAGAAGCAATTCCGCGCGGTAAAGTAAAAAAAGGTGATGTCCTGAAGGCGGTGGTAGTTCGCACCCGTAAAGGCGTACGTCGTCCAGACGGTTCTGTCATTCGCTTCGACCGTAACGCTTGTGTATTGTTAAATAACAATACTGAGCAACCAGTCGGTACACGTATCTTTGGTCCAGTGACTCGTGAGCTTCGTAATGCGAAGTTTATGAAGATTGTTTCACTGGCTCCAGAAGTATTGTAAGGGAGCGCAGAGATGGCAGCTAAAATCCGTCGTAACGACGAAATCGTTGTTCTTGCCGGTAAAGATAAAGGCAAGAAAGGTAAAGTAACTAAGGTTCTTGGAACTGGTAAAGTTATTGTTGAAGGCATCAACCTTGTGAAAAAACACCAGAAGCCTGTACCGGCTATGGGTGTTCAAGGTGGAATCGTTGAGCAAGAAGCAGCAATTGATGCTTCTAACGTTGCAATCTTCAATGCAGCTACTGGTAAAGCGGACCGTGTCGGTTTCCGTTTTGAAGACGGCAAAAAAGTCCGTTTCTTCAAATCTAACGGTGAAACCATTTCTAACTAATAGACGTAATTTGGAGTTCTACTATGGCGAAACTGCATGATTACTACAAGTCGTCTGTAGTCGCTGAACTGACCAAACAGTTCGGTTACACAAGCGTCATGCAAGTCCCTAGGATTGAGAAAATCACCCTAAATATGGGCGTTGGTGAAGCTATCAACGATAAGAAACTGCTTGAGAATGCAGCAGCTGACATGGCGGCCATTTCTGGTCAAAAGCCTCTTGTCACAAAAGCTCGCAAATCTGTTGCAGGTTTCAAAATCCGTGAAGGCTACCCAATTGGTTGTAAAGTAACCTTGCGTGGCGAACGTATGTGGGATTTTTTTGAGCGTTTAATTTCTATCGCTCTACCACGTGTACGTGACTTCCGTGGTGTTAGCGCGAAATCTTTTGATGGTCGCGGTAACTACAGCATGGGCGTTCGCGAGCAAATCATCTTCCCGGAAATCGACTACGATAAAGTCGATCGTGTACGTGGTCTTGATGTAACAATCACGACTAGTGCGTCCACTGATGAGGAAGGCCGTGCTCTGCTGGCTGCCTTTAACTTCCCATTCCGCAAGTAAGGTGAAGGGTTACTGTTATGGCTAAACAATCAATGAAAGCACGTGAAGTTAAACGTGCAAAGCTTGTCGCTCAGTATGCTGAAAAGCGTGCCGCGCTAAAAGCTACAATCAGCGACGTAAACGTATCTGAAGAAGAACGTTGGGATGCTGTTCTGAAACTTCAAACACTTCCTCGTGATTCAAGTGCATCACGTCAGCGTAACCGTTGTAACCAAACTGGTCGTCCACACGGTTACCTACGTAAGTTCGGTTTAAGCCGTATCAAAGTTCGTGAAGCTTGCATGAAAGGCGAGATTCCTGGACTTCGTAAGGCTAGCTGGTAATTGCCACTTAATCATTTGGAGTAAAGTTTATGAGCATGCAAGATCCGATTTCGGATATGCTGACCCGTATTCGTAACGGTCAGGCAGCAAACAAAGTTGCTGTAAAAATGCCTTCTTCAAAGCTGAAAGTTGCAATTGCTGCACTTCTAAAAGCTGAAGGTTATATCGAAGATTTCGCTGTTGAAGGCGATGTAAAACCTGAACTGGAAGTTACGCTGAAATATTTTCAAGCGAAACCAGTTATCGAGCAAATCAAACGTGTTTCACGTCCTGGCCTGCGCGTCTATAAAAGAAAAGACGAGCTGCCATCTGTGATGGGCGGTTTGGGTGTTGCTGTTGTGTCCACTTCCAAGGGTCTGATGTCAGACCGTGCTGCCCGTAAAGCAGGTCTTGGTGGTGAAATCATTTGCTACGTAGCTTAATTATAGGAGTAGGATATGTCTCGTGTTGCTAAAGCACCTGTCGCTATTCCAGCTGGCGTAGAGGTGAAATTAAACGGCCAAGAGATCACTGTGAAAGGTGCAAAGGGTGAACTGACTAGCGTGCTGAATAACGCAGTTGTGATTGCTCAAGAAGAAAGTAACCTGACTTTCGGACCTCGTGAAGGTGTTGCGAATGCTTGGGCACAGGCAGGTACTGCTCGTGCACTAGTGAACAACATGGTTGTCGGTGTGACGGAAGGCTTTACGAAGAAGCTTGCACTAAAAGGTGTTGGTTACCGTGCCTCAATGAAAGGCAATGCTGTAGCTCTGACACTGGGCTTCTCTCACCCTGTTGAACATGAATTGCCAACAGGAATTAAAGCAGAATGTCCAAGCCAAACTGAAATTGTCATTACCGGTTGTGATAAACAACTTGTAGGTCAAGTTGCGGCTGATATTCGTGCTTATCGTGAGCCTGAACCTTACAAAGGTAAAGGTGTTCGTTACGCAGATGAAAATGTGCGTACTAAAGAAGCTAAGAAGAAGTAAGGTAACACTATGGATAAGAAAGCATCTCGCATCCGTCGTGCCACACGTGCACGTCGTAAGATTGCAGAACTGGGTGCCACTCGCCTAGTTGTACACCGTACTCCTCGTCACGTGTACGCTCAGGTTATCGCATCTAATGGCTCTGTGGTTATCGCTGCAGCTTCTACTGTAGAGAAAGCGATCCGTGAGCAATTGAAATTCACTGGAAACATCGAAGCAGCACAAGCGGTAGGTAAAGCTATTGCTGAACGCGCTCTGGAAAAAGGCGTGTCAGAAGTTGCTTTTGATCGTTCCGGTTTCCAATACCACGGTCGAGTAGCGGCGCTGGCAGAATCTGCTCGCGAAGCTGGTCTGAAATTCTAAGGTAGGGTTGGAAGATGGCTAAAGAATTACAACAAGCGAGTGATTTGCAAGAAAAATTAATCGCTGTTAACCGTGTTTCTAAAACGGTTAAAGGTGGTCGAATCATGAGCTTTACTGCACTAACAGTTGTTGGTGATGGTAACGGTCGCGTAGGTTTCGGTTACGGCAAAGCTCGTGAAGTACCTGCTGCGATTCAAAAAGCAATGGAAAAAGCGCGTCGTAACATGATTACAATCGCGCTGAACGAAGGCACACTTTTCCACCCGGTAAAAGGTCGCCACTCGGGCTCTAAAGTTTATATGCAGCAAGCTGCTGAAGGTACGGGTGTTATTGCCGGTGGTGCGATGCGTGCTGTACTTGAAGTTGCAGGTGTACATAACGTTTTGTCAAAAGCGTATGGCTCAACAAACCCGATCAACATCGTTCGTGCAACGATCGATGCTCTGGGTAGCATGAAGTCACCAGAAATGGTTGCAGCTAAACGTGGTCTAACTGTTGAATCAATTTCGGAGTAAGAACCATGGCAACTATTAAAGTAACTCAAACTAAAAGCTCAATTGGTCGCCTACCAAAGCATAAAGCTACTTTGCGTGGTCTAGGCCTTCGTCGCATCAACCACACTGTTGAACTTGAAGATACACCATGTGTACGTGGTATGATCAATAAAGTTCAATACATGGTTAAAGTTGAGGAGTAATCAGAATGCGTTTGAATACTCTATCTCCGGCTGCGGGTTCTAAGCCTTCTAAGAAGCGTTTAGGTCGTGGTATCGGTTCTGGCCTGGGTAAAACAGGTGGTCGTGGCCACAAAGGTCAAAAATCACGCTCTGGCGGTAAAGTTCGTGCAGGTTTTGAAGGCGGACAAATGCCTTTGAAACAACGCTTGCCAAAATTCGGTTTCACTTCTCGTAAGAGTTTGGTGTCTGCTGAAGTTCGTCTAAGTGAATTAGCGAAAGTAACAAGCGAAGTTGTTGACCTGAACAGCCTGAAGGCAGCGAATGTTGTGACTAAAAACATTGAGAATGTAAAGATCGTTCTTTCTGGTGAAATCAACAAAGCTGTTACAGTAAAGGGTTTACGCGTAACTAAAGGCGCTAAAGCTGCAATCGAAGCTGCAGGCGGAAAAATCGAGGAATAATCTCGAAACGAGGTACAGATGGCTAAGAAACCAGGACAAGATTTTCGTAGTGCTCAGAGCGGCTTAAGTGAATTGAAGTCGCGCTTGTTATTCGTATTAGGTGCGCTTCTCGTATTCCGAGCTGGCTCTTTTGTGCCGATTCCTGGTATTGACGCAGCTGTACTAGCCGATTTGTTCGAACAGCAAAAAGGGACCATCGTAGAAATGTTTAACATGTTCTCCGGTGGTGCTCTTTCGCGTGCATCTATACTAGCGCTGGGAATCATGCCGTATATTTCGGCATCGATTGTTGTCCAGTTGCTAACTGTAGTTCATCCCGCGTTAGCTGAACTCAAGAAAGAGGGTGAAGCAGGGCGTCGTAAGATTAGCCAATATACGCGTTACGGCACGCTTGTACTTGCAACATTCCAAGCTCTTGGGATTGCGACAGGACTACCAAACATGGTCTCTAATCTGGTTGTTATCGACCAAACCATGTTTACGTTTATCGCAACAGTGAGTCTAGTAACCGGTACCATGTTCTTAATGTGGTTAGGTGAACAGATTACTGAGCGGGGTATTGGTAATGGTATTTCATTACTAATATTTGCAGGTATTGTTGCTGGTCTGCCAAAGGCAATCGGACAAACGATTGAGCAAGCGCGTCAAGGTGAATTGCATGTGCTTCTTCTCCTTTTGATTGCGGTCATCTCTTTTGCTGTGATTTATTTTGTTGTCTTTATGGAGCGTGGTCAGCGTCGTATCGTTGTTAACTACGCAAAACGCCAACAAGGTCGCAAAGTCTTCGCAGCACAGAGCACTCATTTGCCATTGAAAATTAATATGGCAGGAGTAATACCAGCAATTTTTGCATCGAGTATTATTTTGTTCCCAGGGACATTGGCACAATGGTTTGGTAGTAGCGGCGAAGGTTCAGCGTTTAGCTGGCTGACAAAAGTGTCTTTGGCACTGAGCCCTGGTCAACCTTTGTATGTAATACTTTATGCAGTTGCAATTATCTTTTTCTGTTTCTTTTATACTGCGTTGGTATTTAATCCACGTGAAACAGCAGATAATTTGAAGAAGTCTGGTGCATTCGTACCCGGTATCCGCCCAGGTGAGCAGACTGCCAGATATATCGATAAAGTAATGACGCGTCTAACCTTAGCTGGTGCGTTATATATTACCTTTATCTGTCTGATCCCTCAGTTCATGATGGTCGCTTGGAATGTACGTTTCTATTTTGGCGGCACTTCACTACTGATTGTAGTGGTGGTTATTATGGACTTTATGGCACAGGTACAGACTCATATGATGTCAAGTCAATATGATTCTGTGTTGAAAAAAGCAAATCTGAAAGGCTACGGCCGTTAATTCAGATTTCTCTCACGGAGTTTAGCAATGAAAGTTCGTGCTTCCGTTAAAAAAATCTGCCGTAACTGCAAAATTATCAAGCGTAACGGTGTCGTTCGCGTGATTTGTAGTGAGCCAAAGCATAAGCAACGCCAAGGCTAATTAGCAGAATTTTTTACTTGAAAAAACAAGGTTGGTCGAGTATATTCCTCGGCCTACCTTTTGTGTGCAAAAGAAGTAGTATCCCGCAACGTATCCTCTACGGGCTTTGTTGCGGATAATTCTTTGATGAAAGTACTAGGAGTGAATAGTGGCCCGTATAGCAGGCATTAACATTCCTGATCAGAAACATGCTGTAATTGCGTTAACTTCAATCTACGGCATCGGTAAGACTCGTTCACAAGCTATCTTGGCTGAACTGGGTATTGCTGAAAGTGTTAAGATCAGTGAACTAACTGAAGAGCAGATCGATCAACTGCGTGATGGTGTAGCTAAGTACACTGTAGAAGGTGATCTACGTCGTGAAGTATCAATGAACATCAAGCGTCTTATGGACCTTGGTTGTTATCGTGGTCTTCGTCATCGTCGCAGTCTACCTCTACGTGGACAGCGTACTAAAACCAACGCTCGCACCCGTAAGGGTCCGCGTAAGCCGATCAAGAAATAATCGGGAAGGTAGAGTACAATGGCTAAACAACCAACTCGCGCACGTAAGCGCGTACGCAAGCAAGTCGCAGATGGCGTGGCGCATATCCATGCATCTTTTAACAACACAATCGTAACCATTACTGATCGTCAAGGTAATGCTCTAGCTTGGGCAACTGCTGGCGGTTCTGGTTTCCGTGGTTCTCGTAAGTCTACTCCGTTCGCTGCACAAGTTGCTGCTGAGCGTTGTGCTGAAATGGCTAAAGAATATGGCCTTAAGAATCTGGAAGTTATGGTGAAGGGGCCGGGTCCAGGTCGTGAATCAACAGTTCGCGCACTGAACGCTGCTGGTTTTCGTATCACAAACATTGTTGATGCGACACCAATCCCTCATAACGGTTGTCGTCCACCTAAGAAACGTCGCGTCTAACGTTTCGAGGAAGATTGGAGAAAGATCATGGCAAGATATTTGGGTCCTAAGCTGAAGCTTAGCCGCCGCGAAGGTACCGACTTATTCCTTAAGTCAGGCATTCGTGCGATAGATACCAAGTGTAAAATAGATAACGCACCAGGTGTACACGGCGCTCGTCGCGGTCGTCTATCTGATTATGGTGTTCAGCTTCGTGAGAAGCAAAAAGTTCGTCGTATGTATGGCGTTCTTGAAAAACAATTCCGTAACTACTATAAAGAAGCTGCCCGTTTAAAAGGCAACACTGGTGAAAACCTACTTCAGCTTCTTGAAGGTCGTTTGGATAATGTTGTTTACCGTATGGGCTTCGGTGCAACTCGCTCAGAAGCACGTCAGCTAGTTAGCCACAAAGCTATTTTGGTTAACGGTAAAGTAGTAAACATTCCTTCTTTCAATGTTACGGCAAACGACGTTGTTGCAGTGCGTGAGAAAGCGAAAAAGCAATCTCGTATCACGGCAGCTCTAGAAGTTGCAGAACAACGCGAAAAACCAACTTGGATTGAAGTGGATGGCAGCAAAATGGAAGGTACGTTCAAGCGTTTGCCAGAACGTTCAGATCTATCAGCTGACATCAACGAACAATTGATCGTCGAGCTTTACTCTAAGTAAGGTTTAAATTAAAGAGAGGACACAATGCAGGGTTCTGTAACAGAATTTCTTAAGCCACGTCTTGTTGATATCGAACAAATCAGCACGACACACGCAAAAGTAACTCTTGAGCCGTTAGAGCGTGGTTTCGGCCATACTCTGGGTAATGCACTTCGCCGAATTCTTCTTTCGTCTATGCCAGGTTGTGCTGTGACTGAAGTTGAAATTGAAGGCGTACTACACGAGTACAGCACCAAAGAAGGTGTTCAAGAGGATATCCTAGAGATCCTTCTGAACCTGAAGGGTTTAGCTGTTCGCGTTGCCGAAGGCAAAGATGAAGTGTTCATTACACTAAACAAATCAGGCTCGGGCCCTGTTGTTGCAGGTGACATCACTCATGATGGTGATGTTGAGATCGTAAACCCTGAGCACGTTATTTGTCATCTTAATGATGACAATGCTGAGGTCGCAATGCGCATCAAGGTTCAACGTGGTCGTGGTTATGTTCCGGCTTCTGCTCGTATCCATACAGATGAAGATGATCGTCCAATTGGTCGACTACTTGTTGATGCTACCTACAGTCCGGTGGATAAAATCGCCTATACTGTAGAAGCAGCACGTGTAGAACAACGTACTGATTTAGACAAGCTTGTCATCGATATGGAAACAAATGGCACAATCGAACCTGAGGAAGCTATCCGTCGTGCAGCAACAATTCTTGCTGAACAGTTGGATGCATTCGTAGATCTGCGTGATGTACGAGTTCCTGAGGAGAAAGAAGAGAAGCCTGAATTCGATCCGATCCTATTGCGTCCTGTAGACGATCTTGAACTAACAGTTCGCTCTGCTAATTGTTTGAAAGCAGAAGCGATTCACTACATCGGTGATCTAGTACAGCGTACTGAGGTAGAATTACTTAAAACACCTAACCTTGGTAAGAAATCTCTAACAGAGATTAAAGACGTGCTTGCATCACGTGGTCTTTCTCTGGGTATGCGCCTAGAAAACTGGCCACCAGCATCTATCGCTGAAGATTAATCGATACAAGTTAGAAGGATTTGGTCATGCGCCATCGTAAGAGTGGTCGTCAACTCAACCGCAACAGCAGTCATCGCAAAGCGATGTTTAGCAACATGGCTAGCTCTTTGGTACGTCATGAAGTTATCAAGACTACTTTGCCAAAAGCGAAAGAGCTACGTCGCGTAGTTGAGCCTTTGATTACACTAGCTAAGACTGACAGTGTTGCTAATCGTCGTCTAGCATTTGCTCGTACTCGTGATAACGAAGTCGTTGCAAAATTATTTAACGAACTAGGTCCACGTTTCGCTGCTCGTCAAGGTGGCTACACTCGTATTCTAAAGTGTGGTTTCCGTGCAGGTGACAAAGCTCCAATGGCATACATTGAGCTGGTTGATCGCCCAGAAGCTGTTGAAGCTGCTGAGTAATCAGTTCGTCATTTAGAAAAGCCGAGCATTTGCTCGGCTTTTTTATTATCGCCATTTAACGACTAACTTAGGCGGTGGTGATAGTTTTTCCCAATGTTGTATATTTGTCTCTGTATTAATTCTGCCATAAACGAGTGAGTGAGCTCATTAATCCTTCACTTGCGCCCTGAGTGTTGAGATATTTTAAGATCAGCGGGACGAATTGTGACACCATATCCGGGCTCAACCCCAACTGTTTGAAAGTGCTGATGACCGCATTCATATCATGAATATCTGATAATCCATTGCTTGTTCCAGTCTGATTCAGACTTGAGAGACTTTCCATTCCGGGAATAAGTTGATTCAGTTCGGCATTATTCTGATCGGATAATCGATTTTGAGCCAGCGACAATAATGCACCAACCCCACCTGTTGCCTGTTGACCGGAGATAGGAAGTTGTTCTGCTACCTGTGAAATTAGTGTTGAATTGCTTTCTGTGAGTCCAAGTGTTTTGCCGATTGTACTGGTAAGATTTTCCGTTTGATTGTCGAGTTTGAAAAAAGCGTAACTTGGGGATGTCAGTGTGGTACTTAACATCAGCGTCCATATCAGAGTGCGAGTTGTCGTCATGAATGGTATTTCCATCATTGTGAGCTGATGATTAAGTTTAGATAAAAAAAGCGGTGCTTGAGCACCGCTTGATGTTAATTCTTTGCTAATTTATTGATAGCTGATTCGCTTACAGAATATCGAGCAGTTCAACTTCAAAGACCAGCGCTGCGTATGGTGGAATCGCCGCACCTGCACCACGCTCACCATAAGCAAGATCTTGAGGAATATAGAGTTTCCATTTTGAACCGACAGGCATAATCTGTAGTGCTTCAACCCAACCTTTAATCACTCCCGTTACTGGGAATTCGACTGGCTGACCACGAGTTACAGAGCTATCGAATACCGTACCATCTGTCAGTTGACCATGGTAATGAACACGAACAGTCTTATCAGAAGTCGGCACTTCACCTGTACCTTCTGTCACGACTTCATACTGAAGACCTGATTCTAAAACAGTCACTTCAGGACGGAGTGCGTTATCTTTCAGGAACGCTTCACCATCAGCAGCGGCTGCTTTCGCAGTCGATTCACGTGCTTCTTGAGCTTTTGCATGAACGGCTTGCAATGCCTGATTAATCTCATCGATTTCGATTGCTGGCATGTCACCAGTTAATGCTGTCGCAATACCAGCAGCGATCGCATCAACACTGAGTCCTTCTAAACCGCTACCAGCAAGCTGTTGGCCCATTTGCAAACCAATACCGTAGCTTGCCTTCTGTTCGTTTGTTTCAAGTTGTACGTCAGACATAACTGTCACTCTTTTGCGTTAAAACGCTAGAGAATAGCAGTTATTGATAGATGATGAAATGAAGAACGGGGAGAATATTTCATTGCATAGCTTGATGTGACATGTCTCTAAACTTAAATGAAATTTTTTCAAGATTGTGTCAACATTTTAGTTATGGCTGTGATTCCCCTATACTCACTAAGCGCGAGTTTTTATACTAGCCGCAATAAGCATGGGAGATGTGAATTCGTGAATCGCCGACAGGAAAAAAAGGTGCAAGGTGGCTATCTTGCTGTTGTTCAGCGCAAATGGTCAGCTATGAATTTCCAGCAGTTATTTCAGTCCGTTGTCAGACAAGGTCGTAGTCTATGGTGTGAATTACCGAAATTGCATCAACGTTTACTGATGGTTTTGGGGCCTGTGGTCATGCTGCTCGTTTTAATTCCTTGGCCGAAAGCCGAGCAAGTTGCGTCTGAGCAGCTGGTTGGCGAGTCCTCAGTCGGAGAGCAGCGCGTTGCGCTGGCGCTTGATCCCGATAGCCTACAGGAACCCACTGAACCTGTCGCATCCCCAAAAGTGGTTAAACCGGCTTCAGAACCTCGTACAACAGCGTGGGTTAACTATACGATCCAAAATGGTGACACGCTTTCTAAGGTGTTCCGTACCAACGATTTATCATTGGCTGACCTGAATGCACTGGTTCAGGTCGAGGGATCAGATAAGCCTCTCAGTAACATCAAACCGGGGCAATTGATTCGTTATAAGCTGACGACTAAAGGTGATCTGGACATTCTGCAAGTTGAACAAAAGGATCAATCGATCATGTTCTTCCGCTTATCCAATGGCGGATTTGGCCGGAGTAAATAACGTCGCCAGAGAACGGCTCGAACGGGATTACATCGAGGAATAGCAATGAGTGCTATTCCTCAGGGTGTCAATTAAGTGAGGACCGTCCGAATGCTTCTTTGCAGGGGCATTGATCTAAATTCTCTTCATATCGATATGCGAAATGCCATCTTCAAGATAAGGCTCGGATGTCTGAACAAATCCATATTGGCGATAAAACGTCTTTAATTGTGTCTGTGCACCAATTTCAATCGGCGTATCCGGCCACAACTGACAACATTGCTCAATGGCATGAGTCAGTAACTGATGTCCAGCGCCTTCCCCTCGAATACATGTATGGGTTGCTATTCGGCCTATGCTGCTTCCCGGATAGCTAATTCCGGGTGGCATTAACCGGGCACAGGCAATAAGTTTTCCATCCTGATATCCCAGCAGGTGATGGACACCGGACATATGGTCTTTGTCGTCTAATTCAGGATAAGGGCAGGTTTGTTCAACGACAAATACGTCCACCCGTAATTTGAGCAATTGATATAGCTGTGTTGTTGTCAGCTCGGAAAAGGGAAGTAAATGCCAAGTTATCATCAGAAGTACCAACCGAGTGCATGAAAGTTATGATCGACAATCTACTTTTACATGATGTGATTATCATTAACAAATGTTAACTGCGAGTATCAAAAGCATTGCTCATTAACAATGATCAAGATTTGAGTTTTCTGACAGCGTGTCCACGCGCTTTTTAATTCGACTCAGACTGATCGGCGTGATACCCAGATAAGCGGCAACATGATAGTCAGCCAATCGCTCAAGCAGTTGCGGATAATGCTGGCGAAATAACTGATAACGCTCTTCCGGGGTATAAAGCAGCATCAATCTCTCTTTGTTTTCTTTGTGGATCAGTTTGGTTTCGAGCAATTTTATATAGGCCGGATGTTGGGATGCATGCCACTGAAACAGCACACTAATCGGCAGACACATTAATTTGACCGGCGAAAGGGTTTCCAGAAGATAAGGTAATGGCTCCCGTTTGATCAGGCTTTCAAAACCGATGATCCAGTCAGATTCCCAGTAAAACTCTTTGCTGAACGATTTCCCTTTATCGGTGAGATAGCTGGCATGACAGATTCCTTCAAGGACAAAGTAGATGTACGAGGCAACCTCACCCTGATGAGAAAGAATATGGCGAGTCGGAAGATCAAGCGGGGTGGCAATCGCGAGCAATGCCTCAATGTCTTCATCATGAAAGCTGCTATGCGCTAAATAATTCCGAAATGTGTTTTCCATGAAACCCTCAAAGTATGACAGTACAGTCGTAACTTCCGCTACGGCTGTACTGTAATCAATTCAGGCTTATTTTTGTAGCTCAATCTGATAGACCGCGAAGCCGGTTTCGTCCGTCGCGAGCTGCTTCATCGGATAGCGCCCATATTGCTGAATGAATTGTGAGGCTTTTTCTCCCGGCGCTGTCTCGAAACGGATATCAAGGGTTTTTGATGTCTTAATCGGGGCCAAACGCCAGTTATTATCCGCTTTGGGATGAATTTCTCCCTGTTTTTTACTCATCTGGGCAATGTAGTTGGCCAGAATTGTGCGGTTTTCATCTGGTGCGTCAAACGCCACATGTGAAGCCCCGGTTCCGGGAAACTTGTTGCTATAGGCGCGATAGTTATTAGTGGCAATAAGAAAGACTTGTTTATCCGGGATTGCTTTCCCTTGATAAGTCAAACCGACAATACGTCTGCTATCCGGATGAACCAACTGGCAGTCACCGTCATATCGGGCCGCTTGGGTCACATCAATCTGATACTCAACCCCATCAATCACATCAAAGTTATAGGTTCTGAATCCATCCCAGTCGATGAGAGGTTGAGGTGCAGTTTGAGTCGGGTCAATGCGATTAAATTGGCCAGCAGAGCATTCAAGCCATTCTTTCAATTCTTGTCCGGTGACTTTGAGCGCCACTAATGTATTTGGGTAAAGATATAGATCTGCGGCATTACGGAAAGTCAGTTGCCCTGATTCAACTTCGGTATAGTTTGACGGATCATTTTTCCGGCCGCCGGCTTTAAATGGCGCTGCAGCAGACAAGACAGGCAGACCATCCAGATCCGGATCGCCCTGAATCATTTTTTCAACGTAGGCTTGCTGAGCCAGATTGACGATCTGAATTGTCGGATCGTCCTGAACGAGTGCCAGATAACTGTACATTTTATCACTGGCGCGGCCGATGGGTTGATTGACGAACTGTCGCGTAGCTTGGTGATCCGATTGGACGGCTTGACGGAGCTGAGTATCAGCGGATACCAAGGCATGATGGGTAATATTGTCATAAATCGGACGCGCTTCTGATTGGCTGCCAGTGACCTGCCACTGATGGTTTTTCTTTTCTATAGTGAGGTCAATAATGCCGACATGGCTTCCCCAGCGCCCGGGCATCACCGCAGCGACACCGTGAATCGTTCCCTTGTGGTTATCGACATCCGGCAGATTATCGAAGCCTTTGCCGGGGAATACTGCATGAGCGTGACCAAAAGTGATGGCATCAATGCCGGGGACTTCTGCGAGATAGTAAACCGAGTTTTCGGCACCGACGTGATAAGGTGTGGTGGCAATTCCCGAATGGGGAATCGCAACAATGATATCCGCTCCTTCTCGCTTCATTTGAGGAATCAGAGCTTGCGCAGTAGCTTTAATATCTTTGGTATAGACGCTGCCGGTTAAATTTTTCTTATCCCAGACCATAATCTGAGGCGGCGCGAAGCCAATATAACCCACCTTCAACTGCTGCAGTTTTCCATCGGTATCGGTCAATGTATATGATTTGATGAGATAAGGACGGAAATAATGCTGATCTGTTTTTGCGTCAAATATATTGGCATTGATATAAGGAAAGTTCGCATCGTTAAGTGTTTCTTTCAGGTATCCAAGCCCGTAATTGAACTCGTGATTACCAACATTTCCGACCTCGTAGCCGAGGAGATTCATTGCTTTATAAACCGGGTGAACTTCGCCAGCCTTGATGCCTTTGGCTGCCATGTAGTCCCCCATCGGACTGCCCTGAATCAGATCACCGTTATCAATCAAAAGCGAATTCGGATTTTCTTCACGCGCCTTTTTGATCAGGCTCGCGGCTCGGAGTAAACCAATTTTGTCTGAAGATTTGTCTTTGTAATAGTCATAGTCCATGACATTGGCATGGATATCCGTCGTTTCTATGACACGAAGATGGATGGTTTCTGCATTGGCTGAGAATGAGAGTGCTGATGAAGTAAGTATCAGTAACTCACTCAGTAATGACAGGATGAGAAATTTTTGGGGTTGTTTCATACGCTGTCTGATCCATAACAAGTAATAATCCGGTTAATGTAGCAAATATGAATGAAAGCTATATTTCAATGAGTTAGAAAGTGTGATGTGTGTCATCCAATACAGTGCGGGGCTTTTTTTGTTGAAAAAAAAGTTCCCTTATCAGCTTTTCGAATAAAAAATGAAATTTTAGAATTTCATGTCATATATAGAGACCGCCATAATGCACATATTCATTTTAAGTGGAGTGTGTTATGGCAAAGGATCCGGTTGTGACTCGTTTACCCGTCAAACAAGTGCGTCCATCAGTGAAGGTCGGTGCGTCAGAACAAATCAGCTACCACTTCACGAAATCTCAGTTACAGGCCGGGGAAGTGGCATTGGTCGGTGCTGGTCCGGGCGATCCGGAATTACTGACCGTCAAAGCGGTTAGTTTTCTGCAGCAAGCCGATGTTGTTTTATATGACTATTTGGTCTCAGAGGAGATCATGTCACTGGTGCCGGACAGTACGATTCTGGTGTGTGTCGGCAAACGAGCCGGACACCATAGTGTGCCACAGGATAAAACCAACCAGCTTTTGGTCGATTTTGCCAGACAGGGACATCGGGTCGTGCGGATTAAAGGGGGTGACCCGTTTATTTTTGGCCGGGGTGGTGAAGAACTGGAAAGTTTGTTCGATGCAGGCATTCGTTTTCAAGTGGTTCCCGGTATTACCGCAGCCGCCGGGGCGACAGCTTATGCCGGGATTCCCCTGACGCACCGGGACTATGCTCAGTCCGCCATTTTTGTCACGGGTCATGTTCGTGCTGAGCAAGATGAAATGGATTGGTCAACACTGGCCCGGGGACGGCAGACGCTCGTGATTTATATGGGATTGATGAAATCCGGATATATCCGGGAGCAGCTAATTCAGCATGGTCGTGATGCGAAGACTCCCGTTGCCGTGATTGAACGGGGAACGCAAGCTGCGCAGAAACTGTTTCGTGGCACATTGGAGAATCTGCCACAGCTAGCTGCTCAGGCCGATTCACCCGCTCTAATTGTAATTGGTGAAGTGGTTGCACTGTCCGAAAAACTCAACTGGTTCGGCAGTGCTCAGGAAGACACCACCAGTTCTTTGTATGCATAAAACCGGATATCGCAATCAATATGCAAGTCATCCAGATGCTGTCGTGGCTGACTTATTCACTAAGAAATCGAATTGCATAACACACTCATCTTGTGAGTCAAAAGGAAGCAAGAGATGGATCAACAACGCTTAACTCATTTAAAACAACTAGAAGCTGAAAGTATTCACATCATTCGTGAAGTAGCAGCTGAATTCGGAAACCCGGTGATGATGTATTCCATCGGAAAAGATTCATCGGTGATGCTACATCTGGCTCGCAAAGCTTTTTATCCGGGCAAAATTCCGTTTCCGCTACTGCATGTCGATACGAACTGGAAGTTTCGGGAAATGATCGAATTCCGCGATAAAACTGCGCAAAAGTACGGCTTTGAGCTACTGGTACATAAAAACCCCGAAGGGCTCGCAATGGGCATCAACCCGTTTGTTCACGGGAGCTCGAAACATACCGATATGATGAAAACTCAAGGCCTGAAGCAGGCGTTGAATCAATATGGGTTTGATGCCGCATTCGGTGGCGCCCGTCGCGATGAAGAGAAATCCCGCGCCAAAGAGCGGGTCTATTCATTCCGGGACAAGAATCATACTTGGGATCCCAAGAACCAACGCCCGGAAATCTGGCATACCTATAACGGACAGATCAACAAAGGTGAGAGTATTCGGGTATTCCCTTTATCAAACTGGACTGAACTGGACATCTGGCAATATATCTATCTGGAAGGTATCGATATTGTGCCGCTTTATTTCGCTGAAAAGCGCCCCGTCGTCGAACGTGACGGGATGTTAATCATGGTTGACGATGACCGGATGGAAATTCTGCCGGGTGAAGTGGTTGAGCAGAAATCTGTTCGTTTCCGGACACTTGGATGTTATCCACTGACTGGAGCTATTGAATCAACGGCAAGTACATTACCTGAAATTATCGAAGAGATGCTGGTGGCAACATCCAGTGAGCGCCAAGGGCGTGCGATCGATCATGATCAGTCAGGATCCATGGAATTGAAAAAACGTCAGGGTTATTTCTAAGGGGCGAGGGAAAGTTTTATGAATAGTGCAGTTCAGGCTCAGCTAGCTGAGTTAGGTATTGAAGGTTATTTGAATCAACACCAACACAAATCGTTACTTAGATTTCTGACATGTGGTTCGGTCGATGACGGTAAGAGTACTTTGATCGGTCGTTTACTTCACGATTCAAAGCAGATCTATGAGGATCAACTGGCTGCCGTTCATTCGGATAGTCAGCGCGTCGGTACAACCGGTGAGCGTCCGGATCTGGCACTGCTGGTGGATGGATTACAGGCCGAACGCGAGCAGGGTATTACCATTGATGTTGCATATCGCTATTTTTCAACGCAAAAACGTAAATTTATTATCGCAGATACTCCGGGGCATGAGCAGTACACACGGAATATGGCAACCGGTGCTTCGACATGTGATCTGGCGATTATTCTGATTGATGCGCGTAAAGGCGTCTTGGATCAGACCCGTCGTCACTCGTTCATTTCCAATCTATTGGGTTTGAGACACTTCGTGGTGGCAATCAACAAGATGGATTTAGTCGATTATTCTCAGCAGCGTTTTGAAGAGATTCGTCAAGAATATCTTGAATTCTCTCGACATCTTCAGGGAGACACCGATATTCAGATTATCCCGATCTCTGCTCTGGAAGGGGACAATGTTGTTGATAAAAGCCAGCATATGCATTGGTACCAAGGCCCTTCTCTGCTTGAGATGTTAGAGACCGTCGATGTCGATCAGCTGAAAGGTACGGGGGAATTCCGTTTCCCTGTGCAATATGTCAATCGTCCGAATCTCGATTTCCGCGGATTTGCCGGTACAGTTGCATCGGGAGTTGTCCGGGTAGGAGATCAAGTCAAAGTGCTACCGTCAGGTAAATCTTCTACTGTTGCCCGTATTGTGACTTTTGATGGTGACTTGGAACTGGCTCATACCGGTCAGGCAGTGACGCTGACGCTGAATGATGAGATTGATATCAGTCGTGGTGACTTGATTGTGCTTGAGGATGCTCGGCTTGACACAACCAACCATCTATTGGCGGATGTGGTGTGGATGACGGAGCAACCATTGCAACCGGGTCGTGATTACGACATCAAAATTGCGGGTCATAAAACGATTGGTCAGGTGAAATCGATTCGTCACCAGTACGATATCAATAACCTCTCCACTTATCAGGCCGAATCTCTGCCTCTCAATGGGATTGGTTTATGTGAATGGACATTCAATCAGGCGATCGCACTCGATAAGTATCTCGACTGTGCGGATACCGGTGGTTTTATTGTCATTGACCGTCTGACCAATGTCACGGTTGGCGCAGGACTGGTTCGTGACAGCCTACAAACGATGGCTCAGACGCAGGGTGACATCTCTGAATTTGAGCTGGAACTGAAT
Source organism: Vibrio sp. MEBiC08052 (assembly GCF_001506075.1). Lineage (GTDB taxonomy): Bacteria > Pseudomonadota > Gammaproteobacteria > Enterobacterales > Vibrionaceae > Vibrio. Next base: position 331,343 of record NZ_KQ947475.1, read on the forward strand.
GCACTGATTCGTAAGCACTTCCCACACTGGGGTGCGAAAGATATCAGTCAATTACTGAAGTAGGCTGTTTGGAAAGGTGATGTCACCTTTTCTGAGGGATGAGTGATGTGGGAACAAGGGGTGATAATTGCAATTCTATGCGGTGTGGTTGTCTGTTTACTGTTCACGCGGGTGAAACCGAGTTTGATCTTTGCCGGGGCTGCATTTATCACCTTTATTGCCGGTATGATTGATGTGAGTGATTTAGCCGCAAATTTCACAAACTCATCCTTACTGACTCTGATTTTGTTGATTCTGGCTTCTGCCGCGCTGGAAAAAACGCGGCTTATCAGTTGGATCAGTAGCAATATTTCAGAGGGGCGGCTCGGTACGGTGATCGCGAAGCTGGGTTTATCGACTGCTTTTCTCTCTTCGTTCACCAATAACACTGCCGTTGTTGTTTCTCTGATTGGGGCGATTAAGCGCAATCAGCAACACGCACCGTCAAAGTTATTAATTCCGCTGTCTTACACGGCTATCTTTGGCGGTACGCTGACTTTGATTGGCACATCAACCAATCTGATCATCAATAGTTTTGTTGAAGATGCAGGCTTGCCTAGTCTCGACTTTTTCGCCCCGACCATGATTGGTCTGGCCGTCCTTCTCGGTGGGTTACTGCTGCTGATTCCATTGAGTTATCTGTTACCGAATAATGATGAATCAGGGCAGGATGAATTACCGTATTTTTTGGAAGCGACTGTCGGCGATAGCTCACCGTTAGTCGGACGCAATATTGCAGAAAATAACCTGCGAGCACTCCGTAAGCTATTCTTAGCTGAGGTTATTCGCAATGGTGAGAGTGTCCCTTCTGTCGGACCTGATTTTGTCTTACAGTCCCAGGACCGACTGCTATTTTGCGGTGATGTCGAAAGTGTCTCGACACTTCAGGAAATCAAAGGGTTAACCTTGTTTGGTCAGCATCATCTTAACGGTCAGAATTTTGTCGAAGTGGTGGTGAGTTCTTCAGCCAGTTTCTGTAATAAGACCCTCAAATCCAGTCACTTCCGCGAACGTTTTGATGCCGTCGTCGTTGCTATTCGTCGTGGACATGAGCGTCTGGAAGGTGGGCTGGGAAATATTACCTTAACGGCCGGTGATACACTGGTACTCGTTCCGGGAAAACAATTTGAAGCTCAGCGTCATGCGCTGCATCGGGAATTTTTATTCATCAATGATCTGGATTCGAGTGCCCGTTTAGACAGCCATAAGTCCAGTCTGGTATTGCTCGGTTTTATGGCGGTGATTGGTGCAGCCTTACTTCATTGGCTACCGATTATCAAAGGACTCGCGATCTATCTGATTCTATTAGTTATCTTTGGTATCGTGCAAATTGGTGAATTACGCCGTCGCTTTCCTATCGATATTGTCGTGATTGTCGGTTCAGCGTTATCGATTGCCCAGTTGATGATTTCATCGGGACTTTCGCAACGTATGGGTGAATTTTTTATTCACACGATGAACGGCTGGGGCGTGTTTGGTGGTTTGGTCGCAACCTATCTGATTACCTTGATTCTGACTGAGCTGATCACCAACAATGCTGCCGCTGCGCTGGCTTTTCCGTTGGGGTACAGTCTGGCTGTCGGCTATGGCGTGGATCCGATGCCATTTATTATGGCGGTGTTATTCGGTGCCAGTGCAAGCTTTATTTCTCCCTATGGTTATCAGACCAATCTGCTGGTCTATAGTATCGGTAACTACAAAATGAGTGATTATGTCAGAATCGGGATTCCGATTTCCTTGGTCTATTCTTCGCTTGTTCTGACCTTAATTCCGGTATTTTTTCCGTTTTAATCCGGATTGTTTTTAAACAATGTATTGATAAGTTTACGTATAAGGAAGAGTGTTATGAGTATCGCGCCAAATGAAAAAGATGAGAATATCGTCTGGCACCAGCACCCGATCGATAAAACATTTCGTGCGACGCTGAAAAAACAGAAACCGGCAGTGCTTTGGTTTACCGGATTATCAGGGGCGGGTAAATCAACGGTTGCCGGTGCACTGGAAAATCGTCTGGCGCAATTGGGTTATCACACCTATTTACTCGATGGTGATAATGTCCGGCACGGGTTATGTCGAGACCTCGGCTTTTCTGCTCAGGATCGTCGGGAAAATATCCGACGGATCGGTGAACTGGCGAAGCTGATGGCAGATGCCGGACTGATCGTGCTCACTGCATTTATCTCTCCCCATCGTGCCGAACGCCAAATGGTGCGCGAGTTACTGCCGGATGGGGAATTTCTGGAAGTGTTTGTAAATACCACACTGGAAGTTTGTGAGCTGCGCGATCCGAAAGGTCTGTACAAAAAAGCCCGCGCTGGGGAGATTAGCAACTTTACCGGTATCGATGCTGAATACGAAATGCCATTACAGCCTGAAATCGACTTGCCTGCCGGTGAAATGGGGATTGATGCACTGGTTGAACAATGTCTGACAGAACTGAATCAACGCGGCATTATTGATACGTCAGCACATTAATCAGTAGTTCCCGGCAGAAATTGAATCAGACAGTATGGTGAATACTGCCCGTTACATCGGTATGAATCATGAATTTCTGCCCTAACAGGGCAATCATTTGATCATAGTATTGTTGGTTGAGCTTATTGCCCAGTAGTTTACACAGCTCATTACCGGTGGGGCTAAAACGATAATAGAGCAAATGTATCCCCTTACTCATGGCCTGTAGAGACAGATTCTTTCCCTGATAGTGGAAGGGGAGTGGCGATTCTTGCTCGATTTCACCGGAGGCGAGCTCGGTTGCATGAAGTAAGCCGAGCTCGATCATCACCAGCAAGCTTGAATAGGGAAGCTGAAAACTACCCAGACTCAGCGTAATGGTGGTATCGCGCTTGCCAAAGGTAAAAATGCCATTGTGTGCCCGGATCCCAACGAATAGCTTACGGCTGTTATCTTGTCCGAAACTACAGGCAAGGGCCGCTGATTTTTGCAGAATCTGAGCCTCTTTTGGTGTCATATCTTTCAGCACTTGCAAGGCTTTCATGGATGTTGAGCCCGGGTTGGTCACTTCCCGTTTGAGCACTTGTGCCCACAGGCGCTGCATCGACGAGTTATGGATATCCTGAGCCATATCGAAAAAGCGGTAGAGCCAGTCTTGATCGGGATCGCCAGCTGTCTCGTTTTTACAAGATTTATGGGCAAGTTTGATAATGCTCTCGAGGTTTTTTTGCCGTTGTTCTTTCCGTTTACGTTCCCGCTTTAGGGCTCTGTCCAGTGGAGAAATGTCGGTTTTTTCTTCACTGATCAGCGCATCGAGCCCATAATCTTTGGCAATATTTTGGATCCGGTGACCACTATCTTTGATGTAGCGTCCTCTTGAATGAGATTTGGTTGTCCCATCATCCTGATGTTCAATGATCGTGGGTGTACGTTGTTCCATGAATAATTTGATACCGACTGACAATTGAGAGCAATAGTAACAATTTAACGCGGAATGCGAGAGACATCTAGCCGAATTGATCAAATTCCGCTACTCAAGATGCTAATATTTTGTTAAAATTGTTACTACTTATAATTTTAAACATTGATGATTCCAGTGAAAAAGGCTCTGTCTATCACCGTAATATTTATTCTTTATTTTGCTTTACTCGGCTATCTCTCAAGTTATCTTGTCGTATAAATATTGTTCTTACTGATCATCGTAAGGTTCAATACGACTTCCTTCGATCTTATACCCGGCATCTGCAACGTCACTGCTGACAGGCTCTGCTTTTAGTTTGCCCACGACATAAATCACATCCCACAGCTCCTGAACGGGGGCGCCCTGAGGAAATTTCACATAGATAATCTGATTGGGTGGTGGTGGTGGCACATGGATGCAGGCCCCGAAATAAGGGACGAGCAGAAACTCAGTAATGGTCTGATCGTCACCTTCAAGCGGGATGACAAATCCGGGAATTTTGACAAACTTCCCATCGAGTTCTGGCCTGACAGCACCGATATGGCTCTGTTGGGCTGGCGTATTACCGTTATGATTCACTGTCGGCATTCCTTGCTGATCGAACTGATGACGTTCTTTCTTCGGAATGAGATCCATCCAATCAAGCGTCTGAGGTTTTTGCGCCCCCCAGACTGAAACAGAGCATAGGGTCATGAACAGAAGCATGACCGATGAAAACGCATTTTTCATTAAATTTCCTATATTCTTATGGTCATACCATCACTGAGTGACTGTCTGTAGGCTCGTAATGCGGGTACGACCCCAATCAGGATCCCTGCGAGTTGTACATAACCCAATAATTGCCACTCATGATAGCTCAAACGATCGACTGTTATCATGATCCCGTATTGCGAGTGAATCAGCGGTGCGACAATTGACATTAAACCATATAAACCCGCCACGCCAACAAGAATGCCGGCAAAGGTTAAGGTACTGGCTTCACTGATCAATAAAGCAAAGACATGCTTGGGCTGTGCTCCCATAGCGCGAAGAATCGCCATCTCGCGTCGCCTTTCTTGCAAACTGGTTAACAGGCTGCTGAGCATCCCCATCAGGCCGGCAATGACCACAAAAACCGAAACGGCCATTAACGCTTGCTCTGCCACCGACATCATGCCCCATAATTCTTGTAATGCAACACCCGGGAGAATTGCACTTAAGGGTTCTTTACGATATTCGTTGATCTCTCGTTGCAATGCGAATGTCTGAATACGAGATTTTAAGCCCAGATACATCGCTGTAATTTGAGTGGGTTGAAAATGTCGTTTTTCCAGAATGGCTGCATCCGGTGTTTCACCAATATGAGCCCCAGACTCCCAACCGACATGAATCGCTTCTATTGCTGCCAGAGACACATGAACCGTTCGATCCACCGGTGTTCCTGTCGGGGCAAGAATTCCTGTGACGGTAAAGGGAAGGTGATCGTGGCGGCTGAATCCGACGTCGCTAATCCCATGTGCAATAATAATTTTGCTGCCGATATGATAGTTGAGTTTTTTGGCGACATCGGCACCGATGACTGTATCGAATAGCCCGTGGAACGGTTGACCGGCCTGAAAACTCAGGTGTTGCTTATGTCCGTATTGATAGAATTTAAAGTAATCAAGGTTGGTTCCCATGACCCGAAAGCCTTTATGAGAATCACCCAGTGAAATCGGGATCGCCCATTTCACCGCCCGATGATGGCTGAATTCCTGAAAACTTTTCCAGTCAATATTGTTGGTTGCATTGCCGATCCGAAAGACGGAATAAAGGAGCAGATTGACTTGGCCCGACCGTCCGCCGACGATCAGATCGGTGCCGGAAATCGTATTGGCAAAACTACTTTTTGCCTGCGTTCGGATCCGTTCTACCCCCATGAGCAGAATGACCGAAATAGCAACTGTTAAAATCGTTAACAGTGCCGTTGTTTTACGGTTGAGAACACTCTTCCAAGCCAGATTCATAATGATTTTCATGTTTAGTTTCCTACCCGGTTCAGTTGCGGCAGACTGATACTGCGGTTAAACATGGACTCCAGAGTTGGATCGTGGCTGACAAAGACCAGTGTTGCATTGACTTGATCGGCCTCTTCCATCAGGAGCTGAATAAAGGCGCTGCGGTTATCGTAATCCAGCGCTGAAGTCGGTTCGTCAGCAATGATCAGTTTCGGTGAACCAATCAACGCTCGTGCGGCAGCAACACGTTGTTGTTGCCCGATACTGAGTTCCACCACCGGCTGGTTGAGCAAATGTTCCGGAAGTTTTAATCCGGTCAGCAATTGGTGGGCTTTGTCTCGCAAGGTACCGGTAATATTTTCACGACGCCGTGCTGAAAAGTGGCAGGGAAGCACAACATTATCGATAACCGATAGATACGGCAACAGATTAAATTGTTGAAATATATAACCAATATGATCCGCGCGGAAGCGATCGCGCTGTCTGGATGGCAAATCAGATAATTCATGGCCTAAGACGGAGAGTGAACCAGACTGACAAGTATTGATCCCTGTCAGGAGGGCAAGCAGGGTTGATTTCCCACAGCCACTTGGTCCTTTGATGAATAGATGCTCACCGGCACTGACGGTCAGATGCTCAATATCAATCATCGGGGGTGCATCGGCAGCCCACCGAAATTGCACATCACGGAGCTCGATGACGTATTCTGATCCAGATGGTTGTGAATCCTTCATTACTCGAAATCCTCTGAGAAGGCAGGACATTTGAATGCCCTGCCGCTACGTGAAGTTTGATGTTATAAAGATACCTTGGTCTGGTCCGGGTTCAGCTTAATGGCGGTCTGCTGACGATCCGTAAAGACATTGGTATGAATTTCATGTGAGCGTGGGAAATGGCTAAACCACTGGGTAGAGAGATGATCTAACTTTCCGCTGTCCCGACAGGTATATGTATATTGAATTGAGAAGGCTGTATGTGTGCCATGTTCGTGTTCATCGCCATCATGATGATGTTCTTCATCGTGGTCTGCATCTTCATCGTGGTCATGATGGTGTCCACTTTCATGGGTTGCCTCATCATGGTCGTGATGCTCGTGTTCATCGTCATGGTGGTGGGCGGTCTGACGAACATGACTATGTTCAAGTGTGCAGCCAGCCTCTGTATTGATGGTAATGAGGTCATCGGCTTGTTCCAGAAGTGCCATTGCTTGATTGAGCGCTTGATGCTCCTGATCAGTTTGTGGCGGATGCTCAAAACCGACGACATCCATCCCCGGAGCTGTGATTTCAACCAACAATGCATCAGCATCCTGAGCAATATTCATTTCGACAACACCGTGAACATGCGCTTCGTGCTGACGAAAACCCTCTTCGGCTTGTGCGGATACCGCTGCCATGAGCCCTGCAATAAGTGCAAGGTTATGTATTTTTAACATGAAAAAAACTCCGTCGTTAAGATGATTTAAATCGAACTCATAATGAACCTCAGTCTGGTATGGGTGCTGATTGATTGTGGGCATGAATTGATTTTTAATCGCAACGGATTGAACAGCCACAGCGGTCTGTCGTGAAAGTGTTGCGGATCTAAAAATCATCATTGCTCGACAAACAATGACCCCAAGAAACCGACCTGACTGATTATCAGATAAACAGCTCCTGAGCTGAGGCTTACTGAACGACTAGCGGAGGTGAGCGCGCAAAATAAGCTAAAAACGGCAGGCTTATTCTGATGATTTCAGACGTCGGCTCGTTATATCCGTGAGACGCGATGACCGGCAGAATCGGCGCAGAAGATTGAATGGCATGATGAATTCCGGCAAATAACTGACAATCATGGTGTTGATGATGCACCGCCAATGTGTCAGCTTGATGAATAATGTAAGCCGCGCTGAGCCAGAGCATCAAAAAGATGGCAGCAAGAGCAACCATCTTTTCGGGGAGACGAGTCATTGGTGGACGAATCGTTTTACTGGCAGCCAACATGGGACATCCGCAGTGAATGGAAAAATGTTATAATATAACAATCAACCGCGGGTGCAAGTGTTATTCGTATAACAGTCAGCAATCGCTCAGAGTGATGTGAAGCAAACGCCTGTTCCCGCGAGTCCGCAATAACCATTCGGATTTTTTGCCAGATATTGCTGGTGGTAACTTTCCGCAAAGTAATAAGGCCCGGCGGAGAGGATCTCCGTGGTGATTTGCCCCTTGCCTTCACTATTCAATGACTTTTGGTAGGTTTGTCGTGAATGTTCTGCGATTAAGCGCTGTTTATCATGATAAACATAGATGACTGAACGGTACTGTGTGCCGAGATCATTGCCCTGACGCATGCCTTGGGTTGGATCGTGATTTTCCCAGAAATAACCCAGCAGCGTTTCCAGCGAAATTTGTTGTGGCTGATAAATTATCCGCACGACTTCGGCATGGCCGGTTTGACCGGTACATACTTCTTCATAGGTCGGATTCGGTGTATAGCCGCCTGAGTAACCGACCGATGTAGAAATGACACCGGGAAGTTGCCAGAACAGTCTTTCCGCACCCCAGAAGCAGCCCATCCCAATCAATATTTTCTGTTGGCCTTTTTCTGGCTCAGCCGTGAGACGGGAGTGATTGACAAAATGACTGTCTTCTATTTCAAGGGGGGTGAAACGACCTTTCAGAGCGGTTTCTTCTGTAACCATCTGTTGTTTGTCTGACATGAGTTTACCTTTCTCTTCTTCAGGTGAATATGAATGCTGAACGGTGAGGCCACCGAGTGTATAAATGTAGTGCATTTTTGATAAGGCGCGAACCCGGTTGTTGTTTTCCTGCGGTTAAAACGAGCAGAACATGATGATGTTGTACTCAGTTGAGTGAAAACTGTTAACTGGCTTCCAAATGACAGGAGATGAGGCCCTATTTCAGCGAGGGAATTTTATCGGATGTATGTGTGTTTTAGGGTGATAGATTCCGCATATCTACCGGATAACGGTGAATGATCAGCATGGTCGGAGCTTTAAATTGAAACAAACGATATCAGAAATGATAAGTAGATGAGACGATAAGTGGATGAAACGACAAAATTTACGCTGAGCATACAGACGAATGACTTCTCTACGGTTAAGATATTGTTTTGACGCTTTATCCTGTGACATTATACAACGGTTGTATGAAACAATATTTTACGCTTTTTGGTTTACTGTTTGGACTGTGTTTCTCTGCGATGTCTGCAGAGCGTCAGATCTCCCTGTCCATTGATGGGCTGGACGGTGATTTGTATGACAATGTCGAAGCGTATCTGTCGTCCGTTTCTCCCAATGACTACGCCCCGAGTTTACGTTTTCAGGCCCGTCTCGAAGATCATATATCACAGGCCTTACAGGCGCTTGGCTACTACCATCCAGCCATTCGTTTTACATTCAGTCAAGCTGACGCTGAAATCACTGTCCATGTGGATCCCGGCCCGCCGACACGGATCGATTCTGTCGATATTCAGCTCTTGGGGGAAGCCCGTCAAGATGAGTATTTTCAGCGCGTCGTGCAATCAAGTCGGCTGAAGCAAGGTGAAATTCTCAATCATGCTGATTATGAACAACTGAAATCCAGGCTACAAAGTCTGGCGTTGGAGCGCGGCTATTTTAACGCGAAGTTTGCCAAGAATCGTCTGGAAATCCTGGAAGATGACAATCTGGCCCGGGTGGTATTGCATTTTGATAGTGGGCTTCGCTATCGTTTCGGCAGGACCATTATGGTGGGGAGCCAGATTGAATCGGAGCGGGTCGCTTCGTTACAGCCTTATCGGCCCGGTGATCCATATCTGGTGTCTAAAGTCGGTGAGTTTAATCAGCGTCTCGCGAGTACCGATTGGTTTTCTTCGGTTTTGGTCGAACCGGATTTGAGTCAGCTGGATACACAGCAATATTTACCGATGCATGTGACCTTGACGCCTGCCAGTCAAAATCAGATTGAAACGGGTGTCGGTTATTCGACGGACGTCGGACCGACAGTGTTACTGAAGTGGAATAAGCCTTGGATCAACAATGAGGGGCATAGTTTCAGCAGTAGTTTCTCACTGTCAAATCCGGAACAACTTGTGACTGCGAGTTATAAAATTCCGTTGGAAGATGTGTTGAATCAGTATTACGAACTGCAATACGGCCTGAAACGGGTCGATAAGCTGGATACGAAAAGTATTGAATCTAACCTCTCGGTTGAACGGCATTGGCGGTTGTCGAATGGTTGGCACCGGACGTTATTTACACGTTATCTTGTTGAGAACTATCAGTTGGGGACGCTGGATGACGTTGGGCAATTTGTTCTACCGGGGATTACATTCTCTCGGACCCGGATTCGAGGTAAGCGCTTGCTCACTTGGGGGGATAAAGAAACACTGACATTAGAATACGGCAATCAGAATTTGCACTCAGAAACCGATATTTTGAGAATTCAAGCGGGGACGTCGTGGATTCGGACCTATGAAGAACACCACCGCGGATTATTCCGTTTGGGAGGCGGGGCCAATTTGGTGGATGATTTCAGTCAGGTTTCTCCATCGCTGAGATTTTTTGCCGGGGGTGATAACAGCATTCGCGGTTATTCGTATGAGTCGATCTCGCCGCGAGATGCCAAAGGTGCGCTGAGCGGGGCCAAATATCTTGCGACGGCATCACTGGAGTATCAATACAATCTCTACGGTAACTGGTGGGCTGCACTGTTTTACGATTATGGTGATGCGTTCAATTCGACTCCAAACTGGAAAAGAGGAACCGGCGTCGGCGTGCGGTGGGTTTCTCCGATAGGTCCGGTTCGTCTGGACTTCGCCTGGGGACTGGATGCAACCCCGGGAGATGAATTTCATATTCACTTCACATTGGGGCCGGACTTATGATTCGGTTTGCGTTGCGTACCAGTCAATGGGTGATTATTGCTATCACGTTGCTGCTTGCGGTCCTGATTACGTTGACGGGGTTCCTACTTTACACCCCGGCAGGGTTACATCTGGCAGTCATGGGGGCTGAGCGGTTTGTTCCCGGTTTGCAGATTCACCGGGCGGAAGGGATTTTAGCCGGGAAACTGGATTTGTATGATGTGGCATACCAAGATTCACAGACGCAATTGAAGCTGCAACTGGAACATGTCGGATTGTCGGTACGCAGCCGCTGCCTGTTTCAGCCTGCATTGTGTCTTGATTCCTTGACGTTGCGCCATGTGCAGATTTCCGGACCGGAAACAGACCCGTCTTCTGAGCCGGATAAAAATGCTTCGTTACCCAAGCAATTGATCAGTCTGCCGATTCCACTTTCTGTCACGCATTTTTCTCTTGAAGATGTTACGTTGGCCTTACCGCAAGTACGGCTTCAGTGGCAGACGTTAAGCGGTGGATTATCGTGGTATCGAAGTCGTCTGAAGCTGGATAAAGTGGCATTACAACAGACGAAGATCGATATTGAATCGTCACCGGAAACACAACAACAGACGACAACTGCGTCGCCGGATAGTTTTTCATATCCGGCGATAACCCTGCCGGAAATATGGATTCCTATCGATATCCGTCTGAATCAGTTCCGGCTGACGGACATGCATATTCACAGTGAAAGCGACCGTCAGATCCAAACGCTCCGGTTATCCGCACAGGCATACCGACACCGGATTCGCATCGAACATTTAGAGGTGACAACGCCAGAAGTTAAAGCCGATGGTCACGGGAATATCACGTTATCCGGAGGTTATCCACTGGATATCCACCTGAATTCAGTACTGCATTTGCCGGAAATCATGGGACAGCGTGTGACTGCCGAAGTACATGGCAGTGTGGCAAAAATGCAGCTCTCTGCTACGTTGGGAGAACGGGTCCGAGGAAGTCTTTCGGCACAACTTGAACCGCTGACAGCCGGTTTTCCTTTCGATATCACTGTGGATAATCTTGCCGGACAGTGGCCTCTTTCCGGTGATGCGCAGTATCAGCTGGATCTTGGACCTGTCAGTCTTGAAGGTCAACTCAATCAATATCAGCTTGCCTTAAAGGGGGCGGTTCACGGGAAAGCGCTCCCCGCGACTCAGGTTGATATTTCCGGTCAGGGGACTCTCACTCAGCTCGAGCTTTCAGCATTACAAATTCATACACTCAATGGGGTGATTACGGGGCAAAGTCAGTTTGAGTGGCAAAAAGCGTTCACGGTCAGTTCGCAGTTATCATTCCGGCAGATAGAACCCCAGGCTCAGTGGCCCGAGGTGTCGGGAAAATTGGATGGGCAGCTTGATCTTAAGGCTTCTGTGTCCAGTCAGAAATGGCAACTCGATGTGACCCGACTTGAACTGAACGGGCAGTTGCAACAATACCCACTGCATGTGTCAGGGCCATTGACCGTCTCCGGTGAGACAGAGGGGAATCAGATCCAAGCCATGACCCCGGCACTGGTCCTCTCTCATGGTAAAAATCAGCTTCGGGTCGAGGGGACTTTAGACCAAAACTGGGATATGAACGTCCATATCTCTGTCCCTGATTTAGCGAAAAGTCTCTCGGACGGAAAAGGCAGTATTCAAGGCGATATCCGTTTACGGGGAAATTTCCGTCATCCTGAAGCGGAGGTCGCTCTGACCGGAACACAGCTTCAGTGGCAAGATCAAATCCAAGCCAATCAGATTTCTCTGCATGGCAAGATCAGTGATTTGATGCAGGGACGGGGTGATGTTGTGTTGAACCTAAAGCAGGGACGTTATCAGCAATATATTCTGAAAACCGTCATGTTAAGCGGGCGCGGGGATTTATCACAACATGTGTTCGGTCTGGATGCCGACACCTCGGAAGGTCGGGTGCAGCTTGAAGTTTCCGGATCGACTGATCGTGAGTTTCATCGCTGGCAAGGAATACTGGCACGTGCCACGCTATCGCGGGAAGAACACCAACTGACGCTACAGTCACCGGTCCGAATCGATTTACTTCCCCCGACGCAACAATTGAGTATTCAGGCGCATTGTTGGCAGGAGCAATCTTCCTCATTGTGTCTCGACCACGATATCACGATCAGCCCGTCATCCGGACAACTGGATTTATCTCTGCATCAACTTGATCTGGCGCGTCTGGTCTCTCTGTTACCGGAAAAAACAACACTGAAAGGACGCGTCGATGCCAAGGCATTTCTGATGTGGCAACAAGAGAAAGATCAACAACTGCCCCCGAAAGCACAATTAACGGTGCTCGTTGAACAAGGCCAGTTACAGCAGCAAATCACGATGAAATCATTGGTCGTCGCGTGGCAGAAGATGAAATTTCAAATGGATCTCAAAGACAATCATCTTGCGGCCAGCGGTCAGATCGATCTTGCAGAACATGGTGCGCTTGACTTGGCGGTGAAGATTCCAGATATCAGGCAGCAACACAGAGAGGTGATGGCAAACATTGATATTCATCGATTGGATCTGAGTCTGATGCAATCTCTTCTGGGCGATTACAGTGAGTTTCATTCTATCGCTGACGGCCATCTGAAAGTTCATGGTGATTTATTACATCCGCAGGTCACAGGAACACTGGCTGTCAGCCAAATCCAATTGCAGGGGCAAGTCACACCGGTCGATATTCGTCAGGGGAATATTGATATTCAGTTTAAGGGGTATCAGGCACAGCTTGCCGCATTGGTGCAGACACCTGAAGGGGATTTACATCTTCAGGGCGATGCCGACTGGACGAGACTGGATGACTGGGCGGTTCATTCCCGATTATATGCTGACGGAGTCGATATTGATTTCCCCCCTTATGTGAAGCTCAAGGCTATCCCGGATATGACGCTGACACTGACCCCGAAAGTCGCGAGAGTTGAAGGATCGGTTGAGTTACCCGAAGGGAAGATTACCGTGGATAAACTGCCCGATAGTGCGGTTCGGGTATCTCCCGATCAGGTGATTATTCAAGACGCTCAACCGATCAAACAGGCACAATCGCTACCGTTTACTTTGGAAAGTAAAGTGACCGTGAAGATTGGCTCAGGCGTTCGGCTGTCAGCCTTCGGGCTGGATGGTAAGCTGCAAGGCGAACTGACGATTTCACAGCGAGACAACACGCCATTTATGACCGGAGAAGTCAATATTCTGAACGGGACGTATCGTTCGCTGGGACAAGATCTGGTCATTCAACAAGGAAAAGTCATTCTGAATGGGCCGATCAGCCAGCCTTATGTGTCGATTACCGCAATTCGTAACCCGAATAATATTGCCGATAATGTCACCGCCGGGATCAAAGTTAACGGACCGGCAGACAATCCGTCCGTGTCGGTTTTTTCAGAGCCGGCCATGGCACAGGCGAATGCGCTCTCTTATTTAATTCGCGGACAAAACCTCGATGCGGAGTCGAATAATGGCGCATTGACAACGAGCCTGATTGGTTTGAGCCTCGCCCAGAGCGGAAAACTGGTCGGAGAGATCGGTCAGGCGTTCGGTGTACAGGATCTACAGTTAGACACATCCGGCTCGGGAGAAAAGTCGCAGGTCACGGTCAGTGGCTATATTTTACCGGGATTGCAAGTGAAATATGGGGTTGGTATTTTTAACTCCGTCGGTGAGTTTACGGTGCGCTATCGCCTGATGAGTGATTTGTATATTGAAGCGATCTCCGGGTTGACGAGTACCATGAACGTCTTGTATCAGTTCGAGTTTGACTAAGGGCGGAGTGATGGCGTGAGGTTATCCTTCAGCCTCGATAGTGAAAGATTGCAATGTCGTATGATTTCTATCGCAAGAACGTCTATGGTTAGAGATGTCGCGGTGAAAGCATGAGGTCTGACGCTGATACACGTGATGAGAGAATAAACAAGGAGTGTTTATGCAGCAGCATTTAGTGTTTGTCTACGGTACGTTGCGTAATGGCGAAGATAATCACTGGTATCTGGGCGAAAGCCCGATGTTGGGATATTACGAAACGCCACCGGAATTCACCCTGTATGATCTCGGACCTTATCCGGGATTAATTGAAGGACATCAGTCGGTGATGGGAGAAATCTATGTCGTCGATGATGAGACGTTATCCCGTTTGGATGAATTAGAAGATGTGCCGGTTGAATACCGCCGGGAGCGTATTGAAACGCCTTTTGGCATGGCTTGGATCTATTTCTACCAGGATGTTTCCAAGTTAACTCAGACAATTGCTTCCGGAGATTGGTGTCAGCGGATCTGATGTTGTCTTTCTGTTTCAGTGACCCCTGTCGGTGCACACCCATAACCGCCACATAAAAAGGAGAGATTAATATCTCTCCTTATGTTTCAGCCAAAAGACCGATTATTTGTTTTGCGCACGCTCATAAGAGGATTGGATCTCTGCGCGAGCTGATGCTGCATCTTCCCAGCCATCAACTTTCACCCATTTTCCTGACTCAAGCTCTTTGTAGCGCTCGAAGAAATGTTTGATTTGTGCTTTCAGCAGCTCAGGCAGATCGTTGACATCCTGAATATGGTCATATTCTTTGGTCAGTTTTGAGTGAGGTACGGCAACAACTTTTGCATCTTCACCTGATTCATCGGTCATTTTCAGCACACCGACAGGGCGGCAGCGAATCACAGCACCGGGAACCAGTGGATAAGGTGTCGGAACCAGTACGTCAACCGGGTCACCATCTAAAGAGAGCGTATTGTTTACATAACCGTAGTTACATGGGTAGAACATTGGTGTAGACATGAAGCGGTCTACAAATACAGCACCAGACTCTTTGTCTACTTCATATTTGATTGGATCAGCATTCGCCGGGATTTCAATGACGACATAGATATCATCAGGCAGAGACTTACCTGCTGGTATGTTATTCAAACTCATGAATGTATTCCTTACTGTTTAGCGGACGTTTTGAAGCGCCTATTATTATTCACTTCACCGTTGAACGCAAAAAGTGTTGATCACTGAACGTGACGGGATAAGAAAAAGCGCCCGGAGGCGCTTTATACAGAGAGGCTTAATTGTCTTGATGGGCTTCCAGAAATTCCTGAAGCTTGGTCACCATGTTTTTTGAACCGACAAAAAATGGCACCCGTTGGTGTAGCTCTTGCGGATCAAGGTCAAGAATCCGGTTCATACCATCAGTGGCGATACCACCGGCTTGCTCCATCAAAAATGCCATAGGATTACACTCGTAGAGCAGACGGAGTTTACCCTGTGGGTGACTGAGTGTACTTGGGTACAGATAGATCCCGCCTTTAAGCAAGTTACGGTGAAAATCAGCCACCAGTGAACCGATATAACGTGAGGTATAAGGACGATTATCTTCCGGCACGTTTTCCTGACAGTGTTTAATGTATTTTTTCACCCCGGTCGGGAAACGAATGTAGTTGCCTTCGTTAATCGAATAGATGCGGCCGTCTTCCGGGATCATCATATTCTCATGGGAGAGACAGAATGTGCCCAACGACGGATCGTAAGTAAAGCCGTTGACGCCATTGCCTGTGGTGTACACCAACATGGTAGAAGAGCCGTAAATGACGTATCCGGCTGCGACCTGTTTATTGCCCGGTTGCAGAAAATCTTCAGCTGTCGGTGTGGTACCAATCGGGGAGACGCGACGGTAAATTGAAAAAATCGTTCCGACCGACACATTCACGTCAATATTGGTTGAGCCGTCAAGCGGATCCATCAACACGACATACTTGGCATTCTTATTCAATTCTTTATTGAATATGATAGCCTCATCTTCTTCTTCACTCGCGACACCGCAGACTTGGTCTCGGGCCTCAAGCGCTGCTTTAAACTTCTCATTGGCGTAGACATCGAGTTTCTGCTGATCTTCGCCCTGAATGTTCTCTGTACCGACAGCTCCGGTAATATCGACGAGCCCCGCTTTATTGATTTCACGGTTTACGATTTTTGCTGCCAAACGTATCGAAGCAAGAAGGGAAGAGAGCTCTCCGCTTGCATGAGGAAAATCGGTTTGTTTTTCAACAATGAATTCTCCTAAGGTTCTCATCTCTGACATGTTATTTCCTTGAAAAGCAATCATGAATACTTGCCATTAGTCTGAAAGACAGCAAATTGGCATTATGCAAATGGGCGATAGATGCCCTTTAAATAAGATTCTATGATCCAGATCTTATTTAAGGTAATAAAGTAACTGACTCAGATCTCATTTTTCATACAAGATACCGACAATCGTGAATCCTGCCAGACTGAGGGTAAAATCTCTGTCGGATTGTCGATTTCCGGCTCGCTTTTATGGTGTGAATCATGATAATGAAGGGCAGTAAGATGAGCGAAAATCAGAGCAGAGGACTGAGGGATTCATGCACATACATATACTCGGAATTTGTGGCACATTTATGGGCGGCGTCGCGACGCTGGCGCGCCAGATGGGACATCGGGTTACCGGTTCCGATGCCAATGTTTATCCACCAATGAGCACTTTGCTGGAATCTCAAGGTATTGAAATTATAGAGGGTTTTGATGTAAATCAGCTTAATCCTTGTCCTGATTTAGTGGTGATCGGTAATGCACTGAGCCGTGGTAATCCCTGTGTTGAGTACGTCCTCAATCATCGTCTGCCCTATACGTCCGGACCGCAGTGGTTGAGTGAGTTTTTACTGCGGGAACGATGGGTACTGGCGGTTTCCGGCACCCATGGGAAAACCACCACAGCCAGTATGCTGAGTTGGATACTGGAATACTGCGGCTATCAGCCCGGTTTTCTGGTCGGAGGTGTGCTCGGCAACTTCGGAATTTCTGCCAGACTTGGTGAAAGTGACTTTTTTGTCGTCGAAGCCGATGAATATGACAGTGCTTTTTTCGATAAGCGATCTAAGTTTGTCCACTACCATCCGAATACCCTGATCCTGAACAATCTAGAGTTCGATCATGCTGATATCTTCGACGATCTTGCAGCGATTAAGAAACAATTTCATCACTTGGTCCGAACGGTTCCCGGCATTGGCCGTATCCTGTCACCCCAAGATGATCCCGCTTTAAATGATGTTTTAGACCAAGGATGCTGGAGCGAGCAAGAGTTTTGCGGTGAGAATGCAAACTGGAATGCAACAAAATTGTCAAAAGATGGATCATCGTTCCAAATATTGTTCAATGGTGAGATAGCTGGCACTGTGTCATGGGATTTGATCGGTGATCATAATGTACATAACGCAATCATGGCCGTAGCGGCAGCCCGACATGTTGGTGTCGTCCCAGCGATGGCTTGTGAAGCGTTGGGTCACTTTATTAATACTAAACGCCGTCTGGAACAGCGTGGCGAAGTGCGTGGCGTGACGGTTTATGATGACTTTGCCCATCATCCGACAGCCATTCAACAAACATTGGCGGGACTGCGTGCAAAAGTGGGCTCGCAACGGATTCTTGCGGTACTGGAACCACGCTCGGCAACGATGAAAATGGGTGTACATAAGCAGGTGCTGGCAGATGCCTTGGCTCAGGCTGATATGGTGTTTATTTACCAGCCGCAAGAACTGACATGGCCTGTTGCTGATGTGGTCGCACAGTGTCACCAGCCGGGATACGCGGCCGATGATATTGATGCTTTAGTGCAACAAGTGGTGCAGGTTGCCAATGCCGGGGATTCGATTCTGGTGATGAGCAATGGTGGTTTCGGTGGCATTCATGACAAACTGCTGCAACAGTTGGAAAGGGGTTATCATGAGTGATATTCAGCGAGAAAAAACAATTACATTAGCTTGGACCGGTGCTTCCGGGGCGCCTTACGGATTACGCTTACTTCAGCATTTGCTGGCCGCAGATTATCAGGTGTATCTGTTGATCTCGTCAGCGGCAAGAGTGGTGCTGGCGACCGAGCACGGTTTGAAGCTTTCCGCTGCACCGGACAAAGCCCATCAGACGTTGGTGGAACATCTGCAATGCCGGAGTGAGCAGTTGGTTGTCTGTGGCAAAGAAGATTGGTTTTCTCCGGTTGCTTCGGGTTCATCAGCACCCAAGCAAATGGTGGTTTGTCCTTGTTCTGCCGGGAGTGTCGCGTCGATTGCTTACGGCATGTCAGACAATTTGATTGAGCGCGCCGCTGATGTGGTGATCAAAGAAAAAGGACAACTGCTGCTAGTGGTACGGGAAACACCGTTTTCAACCATCCATTTAGAAAACATGTTGAAGCTGTCACAGGTTGGTGTGACCATCATGCCGGCTGCGCCCGGATTTTATCATCAGCCTCAGTCGATTGATGATTTAGTCGATTTTATGGTCGCGCGGATTCTTGACCATCTAGGGATCGAGCAGACTGTGGTGCCGCGCTGGGGATATCAGCACTGAATCATCAGTAGCACATTGATTCAATTCACAGTAAAATTGTCCGCACTCATCGGGGAGCTTCAATGACAAACAACCGATTCGGTATGTTGTCATGGTGCTGAGATTGGGCGATTGCCCGGAACCCGCAACGACCTGAACCAGATAATGCTGGCGTAGGAATTGAGTTTGGTCTGCCCTTTTTGAGGCCTGCCTCAACCCTGTGCCGCTCGTATCAAGGAGAGCGAGCCGTGACATTGAACTATTCTAAAGCCTCGATTTATGCAGGCATCTTTATCTTAAGTTTGACCACCGGATTGGTGCAGGCGAAGTCCCCTGAACTGACCGTGTATACCTATGATTCTTTTACCTCGGAATGGGGCCCCGGGCCTGCGATTAAGCAAGCATTTGAGGCGCGCTGTCACTGCGAGCTGAACTATGTGGCACTCGACGATGGAGTCTCAATTCTCAATCGTCTGAGGCTTGAAGGCAATCATAGTCAGGCGGATATTGTTCTGGGGCTGGATGACAGCCTGATGGCAGAAGCCAAACAGACAGGACTGCTAGCCAAACATCATGTCGATACCACAGCATTAACGCTCCCCAACGGCTGGCATGATGATGTGTTCATTCCTTACGATTATGGCTATTTTGCTTTTGTTTACCGTAAGGATTTACTCCCCAATCCGCCACACAGTCTTAAAGCACTGGTTGAACAAGCGCCTGATTTGAAAATCATCTATCAGGATCCGCGGACATCGACTCCGGGTCAGGGGCTGCTGTTATGGATGAAATCCGTCTACGGTGATCAGGCGGCTCAAGCCTGGCAACAATTGGCGGAGAAAACGGTCACGGTCACCAAAGGTTGGTCGGAAGCCTATTCGATGTTTCTCAAAGGCGAATCGGATATGGTTCTGTCGTACACCACTTCACCGGCCTATCATCAGGTCGCTGAGCAGGATGATCGCTATACGGCTGCTGAGTTTTCGGAAGGGCATTACATGCAGGTCGAAGTGGCCGCTAAATTGGCGGGGAGTCCACATCAGGCGCTTGCCGATCAGTTTATGCAGTTTATCTTGAGCGATGATTTTCAGTCAGTCATTCCGACGACGAACTGGATGTATCCGGTGACATCGGTCGCGCTGCCGGATGCTTACAGTCATCTTTCTATACCGAAGAAAGCATTACAGTTTTCTGCGCCGCAGATTGCAGAAAATCGTAAACATTGGATTCGTGAGTGGCAAACAGCGCTCACGCAGGCTCGGTAATTGGTACGGTGATCCTGCAACGGGTTCCCCGAATCGGGCTCTGGGTTGCGACGGGTGTCGTGGTCTTTATCCTGAGTGCATTCGGGGCATTACTGGTTCATGCATCCGGTCTCGAACTGACGACCGTGCTGAGTGACCCTTATTATCTCCATGTCACGCGGTTTAGTTTTTATCAGGCATTGTTATCCATGTTGCTGAGTGTGATTCCGGCGATTCCGGTTGCCTTGGCTTTACACCGTCGCGCTTTTCCCGGCCGCGATTTGCTGATCAAACTTTTTTCGACCACATTGGTGATACCGGTGTTAGTCGGGGTGTTTGGTTTGCTGGCGATTTATGGCCGCAGCGGTTTTTTAGCCGATGCACTGCATACACTGGATCTGGATTTCAGCTTTTCAGTTTATGGTTTGAATGGCATCTTGCTGGCACATGTTTTTTTTAATCTGCCTTATGCCAGCCGGTTGTTTTTACATACGCTGGAAATGATCCCCGGAGAGCAGTCATTATTAGCCTGTCATCTGGGGATGACACCGTGGCAAGTGTTTCGTTATGTCAACTGGCCACGGATTCGTCAGCAGATGCCCCATGTCGCCGGATTGGTTTTCATGTTGTGTTTTACCAGTTTTGCGACCGTAATGGCATTGGGGGGCGGGCCGCAGTCTACCACTATTGAACTGGCAATTTATCAGGCGATTAAGTTTGATTTTGATCTGCGCGCCGGTGCCATGTTAGCACTGTGGCAAATGTTACTGTGTGGGGCGTTGGCTTTTATGCTGCAAAGCATCACCAAAACTATCAACGCGAGTAGTCAGGGAGATTCTCCCCGCCAGCCGTTATTTCGTGATAGTCGTTGGGCGCGTTACTGGGATTGCGGATGGATTATTGGCTGTGGACTGTTAGTGTTGCCGCCGCTCGTCATGGTGATGATTTCCGGCCTCAATTCACACCTGTGGGTAGTGCTGAGTGGCGCGGGTTTTTGGCAGGCATTCGGGAGCTCTTTGCGTGTTGCGGTCGTGGCCGGTTCTCTCGCTCTGGTTGCGGGTATCGGTGTCTTGCTGACGAGCCGGAGTTGGCGACTGAATCATCAACGGCGGCGTGCCGATGGGCTGGAAACGATTGGTATGATGGTTTTGGTCACTCCGGGGTTGGTGATTAGTACCGGGCTCTTTCTGCTGTTACGCGCTTTTACTAACGCGTTTGATTTTGCCTATTGGGTCGTTGTGGCGGTCAATGCCATGATGGCTTTACCTTATGTGATTAAAACCTTACAGCAACCGTTATGGATGTTGGCGCAGCAGTATCAGTATCTGTGTGCCAGCCTGGGAATGCAGGGGTGGCGTCGTCTCTGGCTGGTGGAGTGGCGTGCCGTGAGAAAGCCGATTATTCACGCATGGGTGATCAGCTTTTTGGTGGCGATGGGGGATTTGAGTGCCATCGCGTTATTCGGCAGTCAGGATTTCAGAACCTTGCCACTTTATCTTTATCAGTTACTGGGAAGCTATCAGATGGAATCCGCTGCTGTGGTGGCCGGTTGTTTATTGATCATCAGTCTCGGATGCTTTTTCATTGCGGAGCGTCTGTTTCGGCGCGGGGGATATATCAATGCTGACACTTGATCAGGTGCGTTATGAATATCAACAGGAATGGTTTGATTTCTCGCTCGCTGTGCCGCAAGGTAGTATTTGGGCTCTGATGGGGCCGAGTGGGGCCGGGAAATCGACGCTGTTAAGTCTGGTTGCCGGGTTTATTGCGCCGAAGTCCGGTGACATCCGGGTTGATGATCAATCGGTGTTGGCTCTGCCGCCGTATGAGCGTCCATTCTCGATGCTATTTCAGGAGCACAATCTTTTTTCTCACTTATCGGTGCGTGACAATATCGGACTAGGGCTGCATCCGGGGTTAAAACTGACGCGTAAAGACTGGGATAAAGTCGGACATGCTGCGCATCAAGTCGGCATCGAAACACTGTTAGACCGACGGCCGGAACAGTTGTCCGGCGGGCAACGGCAGCGGGTTGCGCTGGCGCGTTGTTTTGTACAGGAACGTTCACACTGGCTGTTGGATGAACCTTTTTCAGCATTAGATCCGATTTTACGGGCTGATATGCTGGCTTTGGTCAGACGTTTGGCCAATGAGCGCAATATTTCGGTGTTGATGGTTACTCATCATGTTAATGATGCCAAAAATATGGCCAGCCATTTTGCCTATATCGATGAGAATCATGTTCAGGTGACTGGGGAAATTGAGGGGTTGACTGCATCGCACCCGAGCGAGTCGCTGAATGCATTTATCCGTGCGGGAAATTGAGGATGAAAGTGCCATGCCTTTATCACGGCATGACGCCTTCATCGCGTAGATATATTACTCCGAAGTTTCTTCTAACGATTTCAGGAGTTGGAAGATCTCTCTGGCTGATTTTGATGATTTTCCGCTCTGCTGTTCTTTTTTCGCCTGACGAATCAAATGACGCAGTTGCTGACGGTCCACTTCAGGATGCTTTTCTATCACGGCATTGATGGCCGTATCCCCTTCCTCAATCAATTGATCCCGCTGTTGTTCCAGACGGTGGAACGCGGCGGTTGCCTGAGCATGTTTGTTACGGTACTTATCCAACGCAGCCTGAATCGGTTCCACATCGATATGACGCATTAAACGGCCAATATACTGAAGTTGTCGTCTTCTCGCTTCATTCTTAAAGCGTTGCGCATCTTTGATTGCCTCGGCAAGCTCGGCCGGCAACGGGAACTTCTCCAAAGAGGCCGGCTTGAGTTCAACCAGTGCTTCCCCGAGTTGTTGCAACTCAATCATGTCATTCTTCATTTCGGTTTTACTGACCCAAATGATCTCTTCTTCCTCTTCCCAGGGAGCTTTTTGATTTTTGCGCGCCATAGTCTCTAACTTATCTGCTTATCAATGTCTGTTATTTTAGCAAGAATCGTGGGGAGAACGAGAATTTCTTGTTATGCTATCGAAATAGTTTCAATAAGAGACATCAGTTATGAATGTAAAACAGCAAGTTGCACAACAGCGAAGTGAGCTTGAAGCTGCAGTCGCGAAAGCTTTAGAGCTTGCATCGTCACAAGCGGACGCCGCAGAAGTGGCGATTACCAAGAGTACGGGGCTCAGTGTTTCAACCCGTTTTTGTGAAGTCGAGAATGTCGAGTTTAACAGTGATGGTGCCTTGGGGATTACAGTTTACCGGGGTCAGCGCAGAGGCAGTGCTTCGACATCCGATCTGAGTGAACAAGCGATTCAACAGACTGTGTTGGCTGCATTGGATATTGCCCAGTATACCTCGGAAGATCCGTTTGCCGGCCCTGCACCAAAAGAGTTGATGGTGCAAGAGATTCCGGATCTGGATCTGTTCCACCCGGATGAACCGAATCCGGATGAGGCTGCCAGCATTGCGATTGCCGCAGAAAGAGCCGCGCTCGATTACAGCACCAAGATCAAACAGAGTGATGGCGCGAGTTATGACAGTCACTACGGTGTCAAAGTCTACGGCAATAGTCATGGCTTGCTTGCCAGTTATGCATCCAGCCGTCACAGTATTAGTTGCTGTGTGATTGGTCAGGGCGAACAGGATCACATGGAGCGAGATTACAGCTATACCATTGCGCGCCATAAAGATGATCTGTGGACACCGCAACAAGTCGGTCAACTTGCGGCCGAGCGAACCGTGAACCGGTTGGATCCGCAAAAACTGAAAACCGGTCATTATCCGGTAATGTTTGCTCCGGAAATTGCGACCGGCCTGATCGGCCATTTCGTGATGGCGATTTCCGGTGGCAATTTATATCGTAAATCATCATTCTTGCTGGATCATCTGGGCGAGAAAATTTTCCCGGACTGGTTCTCGATTGCTGAGCGACCACATATTCTGCGTGGATTGGCTTCCAGCCCGTTTGACAGTGAAGGGCTGGCCACACGGGATTTAGACATCGTCACCGATGGGGTGTTAGAGACTTATTTGTTGGCCAGCTATGCCGCGAGAAAGCTGAATATGACGCCGACCGGCCATGCCGGCGGAATTCACAACTGGTTTGTGAAATCCTCCGGTGAGCAGGATTTCCAGCAGATGCTGAAAGCAATGGGTACCGGCTTCTTGGTCACTGAAGTGATGGGACAGGGCGTGAATATTGTTACCGGTGATTACTCACGCGGTGCTGCCGGTTTCTGGGTTGAAAATGGCGAGATTCAGTATCCAGTATCTGGCATCACCATTGCCGCGGGGCTGAAAGATATGTTTAGCAACATCGTTGCAGTCGGCAATGATGTTGATGTGCGTTCTCAGATTCAGACCGGTTCTATTCTGATTGAATCAATGAAGGTAGCCGGGGAATAATTATTCTTCTTCCATCAAATCGATTGAAGCGGGCTTAATAGCCCGCTTTTTCTTAATGCGATAATTATCAGTGACTGGTATTTATTTTGAGTAAAATATCACGAGTCACAACAAAGCACTGCAACATCTTGAATTGCTATGTTAATTTATAGCAAATTTTTCCAGTTCTTCTTCATGGTTTTCAGCGTAGTCCGATTTGTGTCGCTGAGTGAATCATCGATTCTGTCGGTAAGGAATAAAGTCATGTTATCTCCTCAAGAGCGTGCTGCAATTAAGCAAGATATTCAATCCAACCAGCATGAAATCTATGTCATCTCATTTGAAGAGATGGATAATATTGTGAAATATTCACCTCATGCTTATTCGAAGACTGTGAAAGATACTTGGAAGAAACTAAGAGACAGAGCTGGAGATGGGGCAAACTGGTATTCTACAGCAGATGATGGCCTAACCCTCGTAAAACTGATTAGTGATTTGGGTGGTATTGGAACCAAAGCTTATATAAAGACCTATGGTGGTAAACCGCATATTATTTTAAAGGGTAATCCTCGTTTGAGAACAGTGTTGACTGGGACAAAATATGGAGTGAAAAACGCCAAGGTCGTGACAATGGGTTTAGGAAAAGCTGCGGCGATTAGTGGTGCAAAAGCTGGTGGCGTGCTTTCCGTTATTTTAATGAGCGCCTATCGGATTGCTGATTATGTTTTAACTGATGAAATAACGTTATCTCGATTAATTGGATCTTTGGCTACTGATGTGGTGAAAATTGGGATTGTAACGGGAGCTTCTATCGTAGCAGCCTACGGAGCTGGATTGCTTTCTTTTGCCATTGGGCCGCTTGCTGCTGTTGTAATTATCGGTTTTGTTGGAAATATAGCTTTAACCTATATTGATAATCATTACCATATTACTGATAGAGTCGTTGAGGTTTTAGATGAAATGGGAAATGGCGTTAATAATTATCTTGCTCGGGCTAAACATCAATTTGAAGATACAATGGCACGTGCTGCCGGTTCTGTGATTGATTATGTACTGGAGTCAGCGCAACAGATGATAATTGATTTTACTAAACATTCAATTGATCGGTTTTTGTCTCCTCAACCAAAGGTATATTTCTAGTGAAAGAAGAAGTTACTATTCCTAAGTTATTATTAGCATTATTGTTTTTTTTAGGTTTTGCTTTATTCGCTTTCCTTGCTTTTGGGATTGCCTTATATCAGTTAATTGACAGTTTAATTGAATTACCAAGTGTGATTGAGTTTGACCGTGGGGCTATGTATGGATTTGGAGGGGGAATTGGACTCTCTAGTTTCTGTGTTGCTTTTGTAATCTTGATATTTTATCGAAAAATCTCACCAGCAGCTGAAAGTCGAATAGGAAAAGGAATAATTTATGGATTAGTATTAATGTTCATATTACCTATTGTTTCTGGCTTTACTATACCTTATTTAATAAAAAATCATGATTATCAACGGTGTGAAAAAGCAGAATACCAGCCTTCATGGCCAATATTTCGTGCTCATTTTTATACAGATACGTCTGCCACCTGTCAGCAACTAGTTCAAGAAATATCAGATAGGTACTGATTGAATGAAAAGAAAATCCGATTCACGGTTAACTTGGAAGGAAATAGTTGCCTATAGTATCTTTGTTCCTTTGGTTATAGTTTTTTTTGTTTATCCTGAGTACTATGTTGGTCACTTTATTTTCTTAGTCGCTAATCATTCACCTATTATTGAACTTTCCTTTACAGAGATACTTATGTTTTTGTGGGGGATTGGGATAGTTGTATATTCTACATCTGTTGGTTTTTTGAGAAAAATAAAATTTACGCCCAAAATAGAGTGGTGTCTGGAAAAGTTGAATTCTATGATTCTAAATTTATTTATTTTTGGCCCTTTTGTTTTATTCTGCTTCTCCGATGGTTTTATGGAAAAATATAATTATATGAATTGTGAAGAGTTGGAGGTTGTAGGATATAAACGTTCAAAATCTATCTATACAAATAGTCAACAAATCTGTGAACAGTTGATTGAAGAAAAGAAACAAGCCGGGAGATATTAATTAAAAGGACTGAATTCATTATGTATTCAGTCTGTTTTTAACAACGATTATGTTTTCTATAACAATAAAGTGGTTTGCTTCAAAAGAAGTATAATTACTTTCACGATAAAAAGGTTGGTTCTTTATGGCACATGTAGCGTACATGACAATCTCTGGTGAAAAACAGGGATTAATTTCTAGCGGGTGTAACACCAAAGACTCAATGGGGAATAAATATCAGGAATCCCATACGGATGAAATCACGATTCTTTCCTGTGATCATCATATGGCGAAGGCGCCGCATCAGCATGGAAAAAGTCATGCTCCGATTCGCATTATCAAGAATATTGATAAATCAAGTCCACTGTTATCTACGGCATTTGCCCGGCAGGAACATCTCGATTGTGTGATTCATTTTTACCGTACCAATGAACAGGGCTATAACGAAAAGTTTTATTCCATCGAACTGACGAAAGCGATTATCAGCGGCATGAGCTTTGCCCTGCCACATACCGTTCATGCGCATCAGGAAGAAATGCATGAAGTCATCGAACTCAGCTATCAGGAAATTGCCTGGCAGCACAGCATCAGCGGGACGATGGGATATGACAACTGGGATCAGGGTGGTTGGGGTGAATAATACTAACCCGTGAAATACGCGAAAAATATTGATGAATGTGATGGAACAAACATGCAAGGGCATAAATGCCCTTGCTTAAGCGCTCTGGAATATTTTAAGCGGTTTGTGGAATCACATTTATCAAGATCACAAAACACCTCAGGCGATAAAAATGGTCGCCAGTCCGAGAAAGACAAACAGACCAATCACGTCGGTAACCGTGGTGAGTGCCATCCCACCGGCGAGTGCAGGGTCAATTTTCATCTTTTTCAGTATGATCGGAATGGTAACCCCGGCGATACCCGCGACTGTCAGATTGGTTAACATGGCTGCGGAAATAATGCCTCCAAGTAACCAGTTGCCTTTCCACAGCACGACAATACCGCCAATCAGCAGTGCCCAGAGGCAGCCGTTGAGCAGACCGACCGCCGCTTCTTTGAGCAGCAGTTCTCGTTTGTTACTGTCACCGATGTGTCCCAAAGCCAATCCTCGAATCACCAGTGCAATGGTTTGGTTGCCGGCAACACCACCCATTGAGGGAACAATGGTCATCAGCACTGCGATCGAAGCCATCTGTTCGAGTGTGGTCTCAAACATATTCGATACCGAAGCCGCTGCCAGTGCCGCGAGAACATTCGCGCCCAACCAGATACTTCGTTTCCGGGCCGATTTCATCACCGGTGCGAACGTGTCTTCTTCATCGTCCATCCCCGCTAAACTCATCATCGAGTGCTCGGCATCTTCACGGATGACATCGACCACGTCATCAATGGTGATCCGGCCTAACAGATGTTGTTCAGCATTGACGACCGGTGCTGAAACCCAGTTGCGCCGTTCAAACAGACTGGCAACGTCAGAGTCTTTGGCATCGACCTGAATGGCTTCATCAGCATCTTCCATAATGTCGCAGATACGAACATCCGGTTGACTGGTTAATAAGCTGGCAAGAGAAAGATGACCGATGAGTTTACTCTCTTCATCAATCACATAAAGTGCGTCGGTTGCCTGTGGTAATTCGCCTTTCATCCGTAAATAACGCAGGACTACATCAACATCAACGTCGCCACGGATCGTGACAAAGTCGGTGTTCATCAGACCGCCGGCAGTATCCTCCGGATATGAGAGTGCCATTTCGACCCGAAGACGGTCAACATTATCCATCTGGGATAGAATTTCCCGGGAGAGATCATCAGGCAGACTTCGCAACACGTAAGCAAGGTCATCGGTATCCATGCCTTCAGTTGCTTCTGCCAGTCGTTCCGGTGCCATTTGGGACACCAGTGCGTCTTTGACGTCTTCACTGAGTTCATCGAGGATTTCACCGTAGTCTTCCGGATCGGTCAGTTGCCAGAGGACATTACGACTTTTACGAGGAGAGGCTTCCAGAAGGTGAGCGATATCTTCTGGTTCCATGTCCTGAAGTTGGCGACGGACATGGACAAAACGACCATTTTCTAAGGCTTCTGTGACTTCCCGGAGGGTAAGGTGAGCCTGATCAAACTCAATATGCTCTGCCATAACTTCCCCCTGTGTCGTATTTATTATGTAAGTGACATAGTAACTTAATTCTATGTCTGATTTAATAAGAAGTTATTGCAGGATGAAATTTATTTTGCGTGAAAATAATCAGTTAGTCTTCTTCTTCAAATTTATCTTCGATTAAACAGCAAACCGCGTCTAATGCCGGTTCCGCTTCACTGCCTTCCGCAGAGATGGTGACATATTGTCCCTGAGCTGACTCAAGCATCAAGAGTCCCATCACGCCATCTGCGGTGGCTTCTTTTCCTTCCTGACTCCGAATGGTCAGAATGGCATCGAATGATTGGGCCAACTCCACAAGTTTAACGGCCGCTCTGGCATGAAGTCCTAGCTTATTCTGAATTAAAACCGTTTTACTGAGTTGTGGCATCGCATGATCCTCTGTTGGCTTGTCTCAAGCGCTGGTTTCAGGTGTGATGTTTTTCAAGTGAAGTATGGCGAATTTGTACCTGATGTCCAAGTTGGGAGAAGTATTCGCCAATTTGTTGGGTCAGATAGACAGAACGATGTTTTCCGCCGGTACAGCCAATGGCAATGGTCAGATAACTACGATTATTCTTCTCCAGAGAGGGGAGCCAGTAATCAATGAATGACTGAATATGCTGGCGCATATCAATCACCTCTGTATGTTGTTCCAAGAACGATTTTACCGGTGCATCGAGTCCGGTAAATGCACGTAATTCAGGTTGCCAGTGAGGATTCGGTAGAAAACGAACGTCGAAAACAAAATCAGCGTCACTGGGTAAACCATATTTAAAGCCGAACGATTCAAACACGATAATCAGACGTTTACGCTCTCTTCCTTCAACCCGCATACGAATCGTTTCACTGAGTTCGTGAATCGATTTATTGGTACTGTCGAGCAGCATGTCTGCCTGTTTTTTCAACGGTGCGAGGATGCGTTTTTCTTGAGCGATGGCTTGCGCCAAGGTCAAATTATTATTGTGTAAGGAGAGGGGATGAATCCGGCGAGTTTCACTATAGCGTTTGAGCAGTGCATCTTCGGTGGCATCAAGGAAGAGCACATTGACATCATGCGAGACAGACCCTTTCAGTGACCGGAAGGTTTCGCCGAGCAGTGACGGGTCATGGGGTAAGTTGCGGATATCAATACTGACCGCCACATTCTGTTTGCTGCCCTGTACCGATTGAAGGAAAGCATCCAATAAATCGATAGGGAGGTTATCGACACAATAGTACCCCAGATCTTCCAGCACTCTTAAGGCGACACTTTTGCCGGCACCGGATTGACCACTAACAACAATTAAGCGCATCGTGACATACTCAGAAAATCAAGACTGGTCGATCATGATATCATAAAGTTCTTGATCGTTTTCAGCTTTGCGAAGTTGCTTTAACACTTGTTTGTCATTCAGTCGTTCAGCCATTTGAGCGAGGGTTTTCAAATGGATTTGACATTGCTCTTCCGGGACAAACAGGGCAAATAGGATATCGACAGGGCGATTATCGATCGCATCAAAATCGATCGGCTCTTCACATTGAATGAGAACAGCAACCGCATTTTCACTGAATGTCATTCTTGCATGTGGGATGGCAATGCCGTTACCGATACCGGTACTGCCAACTTTTTCTCGGGAGAGCATATTTTCAAACAGTTCGGTTGCATTCTGGCCCGTATAATTGGCCGCGATTTCACTGATGATTTCTAACGCTCGTTTTTTGCTCGAACATTGGACTGCACTTTTCGTGCAGTCCAGAGACAGAACTTCATTGAGTTGCATGATTAATGACTACTTAATTTTTCTTTATGCTTATTCAGCTGACGGACTAACTTGTCAACCAGAGTATCGATTGCTGCATACATGTTTTCATCTTCAGAGGTCGCATGGATCTCTCCTTGATTGACATGAAGCGTCGCTTCAGCGATTTGTTGAAGTTTTTCAACACGTAAAATGACCTGTATGCTGTTGATATGGTCAAAGAACCGCTCAAGTTTATCAAATTTTGAGTGAACATAGTCTTGCATTGAATCGGTCAGATCAATGTGGTGGCCATTAATATTGATTTGCATAGACTTTCCTTCTCTGTTGGGCCTTTATAGCAGGCGTTTACGCTGACTCGATGGGGATATACCCAAAGACTCTCGGTACTTTGCTATGGTACGTCTAGCGACCTGAATCCCCTGATCAGCTAGTAGTGTTGCAATTTTACTGTCACTGAGTGGCTTCGCCGGATTTTCCGCGGCAACCAGTTTTTTGATCAGTGCACGAATTGCGGTTGATGAACATTCTCCACCATTGTCTGTACTTACGTGGCTAGAGAAAAAGTACTTCAGCTCGAATATGCCCCGAGGGGTATGCATAAACTTTTGGGTTGTGACCCGTGAGATGGTTGATTCATGCATGTCAACGGCAAGGGCGACATCATTCAGAACCATCGGTTTCATTGCTTCTTCCCCATACTCGAAGAAATCGTGCTGATGTTCAACTATACACTTGGCAACTTTGAGCAACGTCTCGTTTCGACTCTCTAAACTTTTAATTAACCATTTTGCTTCTTGTAAATTCGTTCGGATATAATTACTGTCTGCGCCATTTCCCCGTCCCAGTTCTGCGTATTGCTGGTTGATTTTTAATCTTGGCATACTGTCCGGATTGATGGTGACAACCCATTTTCCCCGGTCTTTGAAGACTGAAACATCCGGAATGACATATTCAGCATGTTCCGCATTAATATCATTCCCGGGGCGAGGGTTGAGTTCTTGAATGAGTTGCAAAGCAGCGCGTAATTCGTCTTCTTTTAGCTTTGCTTCTTTTTGGATTAGTTTGTAATCCCGGTTTCCCAATTGATCAATGTGGTCAATCAGCAGGCGTTTGGCTT
Source organism: Vibrio sp. MEBiC08052 (assembly GCF_001506075.1). Taxonomy (GTDB): domain Bacteria; phylum Pseudomonadota; class Gammaproteobacteria; order Enterobacterales; family Vibrionaceae; genus Vibrio. The sequence goes on from NZ_KQ947475.1 coordinate 362,613, forward strand.
CGTTGAGCCATGGTGTATCACTGGGATATGTTGCCAGTTGTAATAACAGACAGTCCTGTAGGTTCAATGATGCGACACCTAAAGGATCAAATTGCTGAATGCGTTTTCTGACTGCCTCGATTTCATCCAGCTCGATATCGTCATATTCTTCACTTTTGACACTTTCCAGAATGTCTTCAAGAGAGAGCGTCATATAGCCATAGTCGTCTATGGCATCAATGATCGCCAGAGCAATGGCTCGATCCGTTTCACTGAAGGGTGTTAAATCTAATTGCCACAGCAGGTAATCTTGTAGTGTCTGCGTGGTTTCACCCTGATAGACAGGTGTATCTTCATCAAGTGAAATACCGGTACTACCTGTATTGGCACTGTATACATCATCCCAAGTTGTATCGATTTCAAGTTCATTGCTGATTTCTGATTTTTCAATCATTTCTGAACTATCTTGTGGCTCCGGTTCGGTATCGGCCACATCAGCTGTTGCTTCTTTTAACGCTTCTGCTTTTTCTTCTTGGGAATTGATTTCATCATGTGCATCTTCAACATCAAGTAGTGGGTTGGAATCGAGTGCTTCCTGAATCTCTTGCTGGAGATCTAACGTCGAAAGTTGCAGCAATCGAATCGCTTGCTGCAACTGAGGTGTCATGGCTAACTGTTGACCTAACTTGAGTTGTAGTGACGGTTTCATTCAGTTTCGATTGCCTTATTCTGTGTTGCCGTATCCTGATGTTTGTCTGGCTTAAACCCCGTTCTTACTTTAATCATAGACGGAATTGTTCACCGAGATAAACCTGTTTGACCTGTTCGTTATTGAGAACTTCTTGCGGTGTTCCTTCTGCGATTAGGTTTCCTTGGCTTACGATATAGGCTTTTTCACAAACATCCAAGGTTTCCCTGACATTATGATCAGTAATCAAAACACCGAGTCCCCGATCCCGGAGGTGTTCAATAATTTTTTTAATATCAATGACGGAAATGGGATCAACCCCGGCAAACGGTTCATCCAACAAAATGAATTGTGGGTTGGCAGCCAGCGCACGGGCGATTTCTACGCGGCGTCGCTCACCACCGGAGAGTGCCATCCCGGCGCTGTAGCGAATGTGTCCGATATGGAATTCTTCCAGTAAGTCTTCGAGTTTATCCTGACGCTCTTCTCGTGAAAGTTTCTCCCGGGTTTGCAACACCGCCATGATGTTGTCTTCAACCGAGAGCTTACGGAAAATAGATGCCTCTTGTGGCAGATAACCGATACCCATGCGAGAGCGCTGGTGCATTGGCAGAACACTGATGTCTTTGTCATCAATTTGGATCGAGCCTTCATCTCGGGCAACGAGGCCGACAATCATGTAAAACGAAGTTGTCTTACCCGCACCATTCGGACCCAGCAGGCCGACAATCTGTCCGGACTCTACCTGTAGGCTGACATCAGAGACGACTTTTCTCTTTTTATAGCTTTTGGCTAAATGCTCTGCTTTTAGTATGGCCATGGTTTATTCTTTATTCGTTGCCTGCGGCTGCAGGACTGTGGATACACGCTCGTTTGAATTTCCGTCTGCAATGAGTTTTTGTGCAGAAATTTTGTAACGGATTTTGGTACTGCGGATCACACTATCATCTTGCGATAGCATCGCTTTATCCGTCATGGTCAATTGGTCCGCAGCCATTTGATAATTGAGTTTCTTGGCTTCACCATAGAGGGTTTTCCCTTCATCGGTTAACTGAGAAAACGTGGCCAGATCACCGAAACCCTGGATTTCCTCGATCTGTCCGTTTTGAGGATTCCGAGTCACAATTAATTTGTCAGCATGGATATTAATGCTTCCTTGTTTGAGGGTTACGTTGCCCACAAAAGTAACCTGATTACTTTTCAAATCAAGTTGCTGACTATCCGAATCGATGTAAACCGGTTGTTCGGTATCTGTTGATAATGCCAAAGCGCCGCTTGAGATAAACAGGCAAGCGATCAAACTAAGGTGCGAGATTTTCATATCTACCCTGTACATGGTTATAAAGTAAGGCGCTATGATCGGCAAAATTTCCTTTCATCGCCTGACCTTGTGTTTCAAATTGTGGACCTTTCAGTAAGACGGGTGTGTCTGTCCAAAAATCACGGTTATCCAACTGCATACTGAATTTTGCTGTTTTGAGTGACTCGAAACTGGAATTCTCAAGTAAGTTTTTACCAATCACGTTGTCGTAAAGCGTTAATACCTTATTCTTCGTCATAATTCCCCGCTGAGCCGTCACTTTCCATTCCATGACTCGCCCATCGCGGTATACCTGTAAAATCGGATGCTCGAATACGGTGTTACCACTTTTTGCATAGTAATCCAGATGCGTCGATGTGATGGTATAGCTTCTCACACCGTCTGCACCATACGAAGTATTTGAAAGATGTTCTCCACTAAACATTGGTAGCTCCGTATTTGGAGCTACTTGTTCATTGGCTTTTCTTTCATTATCGAGCAGGTAGTAAATTGACCAGCAGATAATGAAAAATAAGAGTATATAGATTGTACGAGCCAGACTCATATACTCAAACCTTTGTGCATTTCCAGCTCACCCCGGGACTGTAAGATTAAATCACAGACTTCCCGTACGGCACCATGACCACCCGGAATTGTCGTGACGTAGTTGGCTCTTTTGACCAGTAGTGGATGACCGTCGGTAACGCAGACTTTTAACGCAACTTGCGCCATGACCGGCCAGTCAATCAAATCATCACCGATATAGGCGGTATGTTCCGGTAAAATCTGTGTTTTTTGACAAATGTCAGCATATGCGCTCACTTTATCATCTTGCCCCTGATAAATCAGTGAAATTCCTAGCGCTTTCATGCGGTTTTCAACTATTTTTGAGTGCCTGCCAGTGACGACGGCAACCTCAATACCAGCGTTCATCAGCGACTTTATGCCGTACCCATCTCTGGTATGGAAGGTTTTCAACTCTTCACCCTGATTGCCTAAATAAATCCGGCCATCGGAGAAAACACCATCCACATCACAGATGAGTAGTTGAATTTGGCTTGCTATTTCCCAAATCGATGACGTCACAGGACCATAAAGTGTTTCAACCATCTCTGTCACTACATCACTCCTGCTTTCAGAAGGTCGTGCATGTTGAGGGCGCCGACCAAGTGATCGTTTTCAACCAGCATCAAACCGTTGATGCGTTTTTCCTGCATTAAATTGAGCCCTTCCACGGCAAGGATGTGGGGCGAAGCTGTGGTTGGGTTTTGCGTCATCACATCACAAATTTTTGCACTGTGAATATCGACACGTTTGTCGAGAATTCGTCTGAGATCGCCATCGGTAAAAATACCGAGTAGCTTTTGCTGTTGATCGACCACGGCGGTCATCCCTAATCCTTTTTGACTGATTTCCATTAAGGCATCGCGAATTAAGGCATCGGGGCTGACGACGGGCAGTTGCTCGTCAGTATGCATGATATCACTCAGTTTGAGTAACAGCTTACGGCCTAAGGCTCCCCCCGGATGGGAGAGAGCAAAGTCTTCCTGAGTAAACCCGCGCGCCTGCAATAGCGTAATCGCAAGTGCATCGCCCATCACCAGTGTTGCTGTGGCGCTGGAGGTTGGTGCCAATCCTAACGGGCAGGCTTCTTCCGGGACGGAGACTTGTAAATGAAGGTCGGCCAGTTTGGCCATATTGGATTGTGGATTGCCGGTCATACTGATGATACGGATCGAGCGACGCTTTAATACTGAATAAAGCGGCAGGATTTCTGATGATTCGCCTGAATAGGAGATCGCAATCACGATATCTCCTTCAGAGATCATGCCGAGATCGCCATGTGCGGCTTCCCCCGGGTGCACAAAGAATGACGGTGTTCCGGTGCTGGCGAAAGTCGCAGCCATTTTTTTACCGATATGGCCGGATTTACCCATGCCCATGACAATGACTTTACCCAGCTTATTACTCAGGATCATGTCGCAGGCTTGGCAGAAATGTTCGTCAATATATTGTTCTATTTGTTGTAAACATCGGATTTCTGTATGTAAAACCTGTTTTGCTGACTGAGTATAGTTTAGTTGTGGCATCCTCAACTCCGTTCTCTCTTGCTAAGCGCCCATATTCATGAACAAATAAGTCTGATAGACAATAAATATAACGAACAGAATAAACCCTTCGATTCTGTTGATGCTTCGCGATTTTCCTAACGCCATCACGACCAGAAGCAGAGAAAGTCCCAACATGACCCAAAAGTCTCGTCCCATGGCATGTTCGCTGATGACTGACGGGTTCAAAATCCCGGGGATGCCCATCACCGCCAGAATGTTAAACACATTCGAACCGATAATATTCCCCACGGCCATATCATCTTCACCTTTCAGTACCCCAGCCAGTGATGCTGCGAGTTCAGGCAGGCTGGTCCCGATCGCAATAATCGTCAGACCGATGACGAGATCACTCATGCCAAAGTATTTTGCAATGATGACGGCATTATTCACGAGAAGCTCAGAAGACAGAGGCAGCAGAATCAGACCGACAATGACCCAGAATAGCGCTACTTTACTATTGACGCCTTCTGGCACTTCTGACTCCTGCTCAGCCAGCAGTCGGTCTTTTTGATTGCTTTCACTGCGGCTGATTTTGAGCATTGCCAGAATGAATATGGCAAACACAACAAAGAGTAAGACGCCTTCATAGAAACCAAGGTGTCCATCCCAGAGAATCACACCGGATAATAATGTGACTCCAATCATAAACGGAAGTTCTCTGCGCAGCAGTTCTGAGTTAATAGATAATGGTTTAATCAATGCCGTGATACCTAGAATTAAGGCGATATTGGCAATATTAGAGCCCAGAATGTTACCGACAGCGGTATCGGTTTTATTGGCGAGCGCTGCCGTTGCAGAGACCATCATCTCTGGCGCTGATGAGCCCATTGCAATGATCGTCATACCGATCACCAATGGTGAAATCCCAACATTGCGTGCCAGTGCTGCAGAGCCAAAAACCAACCGGTCTGCACTCCATACCAGTAAGATGAGTCCGACAATCAATAAAGCAACAGCTGTAAGCATGTGTATTCCTAGTGGATAAAGATAAAAATATTTAACCGTCGATTTTGACGTTTTGGCTTGCAAAAGAAAAGTGAAACCTCTTCATTTCTTCATCAAAAGGTTACAGATTTAGATTTATTTTTCTTTCTGAGTGAATTCAAAATGTTGCTCAGCAAGCCATGTCAGTGACCGGATGGTATTCTCTATCTATATTTGTCGGACACCTGTAAGCGTTCTGACAAAGGAGGAGCATATTACCATCAAAATGGAAAATAGGGATGTCAAACTGGTTCGGACAGTACATTTTTTCGACAAGATCAATGTGTCGGGGTTTGATGCAGGAAAGTAACTCAATGATTCTTGCATCAGTGATGGTATGATAGAGCCCGTCTGGCGTGATTCTCAGCGTTGATGTTTTGAAAGGTATCACAGGATCAGCATCATCATGATGCAGTGCTTTAAATTTTTGAAATTATACTTATGATTGCGTTTTTTGTTCATGGCAGATGACGTCACGAACAATTGAACATAGGAAAGGAACGATAGGCTGTGTATGTCCGAGTCTGATCTGGTAACGATTAACAATCTGATGTTTTCTCGTGGTGACAGAAAGATTTTTGATGATGTGTCACTCCATGTCCCACAGGGAAAGGTCACCGCGATTATGGGGCCTTCCGGTATCGGGAAAACGACTTTGCTCCGTCTGATTGGTGGGCAACTGCTGCCTGAATCCGGAGAAATCTGGTTTGATGGGGCAAATATTCCTGCTTTGGGGAGAAATAAGCTTTATCAGGCGCGCAAGAAAATGAGTATGTTGTTTCAGTCCGGTGCGTTATTTACCGATCTGAACGTATACGATAATGTGGCATTCCCGCTACGGGAGCATACCGAATTGAGTGAAACATTCATTCGGACACTGGTATTGCTCAAACTCGAAGCGGTCGGTTTACGAGGCGCGGCTTATCTGATGCCGAGTGAATTATCCGGTGGGATGGCACGCCGTGCGGCACTGGCCCGGGCCATCGCCCTGGATCCCGAGTTGATAATGTTTGACGAGCCATTCGTCGGACAGGATCCAATGACGATGGGCGTATTGGTTGAATTAATTCGTCATCTGAATCAGGCTTTGGGGATCACATCCATTGTTGTCTCTCACGATGTTCCGGAAGTGATGAGTATTGCGGATTGGGTATATCTTCTCGCCGATGGAAAAATCATTGCTGAAGGGACGCCAGAGTCATTACACCAGAACAATGATCCGCGGGTCAGACAGTTTTTACAAGGTGAAGCGGATGGGCCCGTGCCTTTCCGCTATCCTGCGCCGTCACTTGAGAAGGACCTATTTCATGTTGGCTAGTTTTATTCAGTTTGCCGTTCGCACCGGGCGAAGAACATTTGATATCTGTGAGGCTTTTGGTCGTGCGACATTTATGTTGCTTGGTGCTTTACTGACTCGTCCTCACCCGGTGAAAAACTTTCCGCTGCTAGTCAAGCAAATCTATAGTGTCGGTGTGCTATCCATGGCCATCATCATTGTGTCGGGGTTGTTTATCGGCATGGTTGTGAGTTTGCAGGGCTATGTCATTCTGGTCGATTATGGGGCGGAAGGCAGTCTGGGAACACTGGTTTCTCTATCGTTGTTACGTGAATTGGGGCCGGTTGTGACTGCATTATTATTTGCCGGACGAGCAGGCTCGGCACTGACGGCTGAAATTGGTTTGATGAAAGCCACCGAGCAGTTGTCGAGTCTTGAAATGATGGCCGTAGATCCATTGAAGCGCGTTATTGCACCTCGGTTTTGGGCCGGTGTGATTTCGATGCCGGTATTGGCGATGATCTTTATGGCTGTCGGCATTTGGGGAGGACAATTGGTTGGTGTGGACTGGAAAGGGATTGACGATGGTAGTTTCTGGTCAACGATTCAGGCAACCGTCGAGTTAGGTCATGATATTGGTAACAGTATGGTGAAGTGCTTTGCGTTTGCTTTTACCATCGTGTGGATTGCCCTGTTTAATGGGTATGATGCGATGCCGACCTCTGAAGGTATCAGCCGAGCGACAACGAAAACAGTCGTCTATTCGTCTCTCGCTGTGTTAGGTCTTGATTTTGTTTTAACTGCACTGATGTTTGGGAACTAAACATGCAACAAACACGAACAATAGAATTTTGGGTGGGCACTTTCGTTATTGCCGGAATTTGCGCAATTTTGGTGATGATTTTTCAAGTTGCTGATGTAAAAGGTCTGGGATCGGATGATAGTTATCAACTGACCGCGGAGTTTGACAATATCGGTAGTCTGAAAGTCCGTTCTCCCGTCAAAGTCGGCGGTGTGGTTATCGGTCGGGTTTCTGAAATCAGTCTGGATCCGGAATCATTAAAGCCGATGGTTAAATTATCAATCAGCAGTCGATACAAAGAATTTCCCGCGACGTCCAGTCTGCAGATTTTGACATCCGGGTTGATTGGTGAACAGTATATTAGTTTGGTGCCCGGATTTGTCTGGGGAGATGAAACCGAGTTGCTGGGCAATGGTGACAAGGTTGAAGATACTAAGTCTGCATTAGTGCTGGAAAATCTGATTGGGCAGTTCCTCTATCGGAGTGGTAATTCCGGTGGTGATAAAAAAAGTCAGGCAGACACGAAGGAGTAAGGGATGTTAATGCGCTATATGATGTTACTGGTGGTTTTATTCTGTTCGATGACCAGTCAGGCACAAACCATTGATATGCACAATCCTTATCAGATGATGAAGCAGGTGTCAGAAAAGACGTTTCAGCGTTTGAAATCTGAGCAAAGTAAGATTCATCAAGATCCGAACTATCTGAAAGTGATCGTCAAAGATGAGTTGATGCCTTATGTCAATTATCAGTATGCAGCTTTAAAGCTGTTAGGTCCTTACCTGAAAGGTGCCAAGAAGGATGATGTCCTGGCATTTATCGACGCATTTCAAGGCTATCTCATTAGTAGTTATGCGCAGGTTTTAACGCAATATAGTGATCAAGAAATTACATTTGGACCGGAGCCAAAAATCGATACAACAGACCGGATTACAACTGTGATGGTCAATATTATCGATACACCGAACCCTGATATTAAACTTGAGTTTCAACTGAGAAAATCGAAATCAGGCGAATGGCAGGCTTTCGATATGATCGCTGAAGGTATCAGTATGCTATCCAGTAAACGCTCGGAGTGGAGTGGCAAAATTAATAGTGATGGTATATTGGCTGTGGCGAATGAGTTGAAAACACTCTCTCAGCAACCGATCACAATTGAGAAAAAATCATGACACATCCTCAGTGGCATCCCCTTGAACAGGGCAACATTGAGTTGAGTGGTGCGCTGGATAGAGAAACTGTCCCCGGACTATGGCAGTTTCTGCAGCAGTGGCAACCGACTCATGATCAAATCATGCTTTCACTCGAAAATGTGGTGCGGGTCGATTCCGCAGGCATGGTATTGCTGATTCATTTAATAGAACATGCAAAAAAACGAAACTGCCATATAATGCTCAGTTTCGTGCCAGAGCAACTGAGCATGTTATTCCAGTTAAGTAACATTGAGTCGCTCGTAACAAACCATATTTCAGAATAAGTAATTAGGGGTAGATAGTGGATAGTGCACAAGTACAAGAGATTTTAGATGAGGCACTTCATCTTCACGAAATCCATGTTAAAGGGGAAGGCAGCCATTTTGAAGTGATCGCAGTTGATCAATGCTTCGATGGGATGAGCCGAGTGAAGAAACAGCAATTCATCTACGCCCCTTTAATGGCATATATTCAGCGTAATGATATTCATGCCGTTTCCATCAAAGCCTACACCCCGGCAGAATGGGAACGCGATAAAAAACTGATGTCTTTGTAAGGTTGATTCATGGAAAAATTTCGAGTAACCGGGTCAAATCAACCTTTACAGGGAGAAGTGGTGATTTCCGGGGCCAAAAATGCAGCGCTTCCGATTCTGTTTGCATCCATTCTGGCTCAGGAACCGGTTGATGTGGCCAATGTTCCTCATCTGCGTGACATTGATACGACCATGGCTTTATTGCAGCAGTTAGGCGCAAAAGTGGAAAGGAATGGTTCAGTGCATGTTGATCCCAGCCGTATCAATCAATATTGTGCACCTTATGATCTGGTCAAAACGATGCGTGCCTCCATTTGGGCGTTGGGCCCGCTGGTTGCCCGTTTTGGTCAGGGACAAGTTTCTCTGCCGGGCGGTTGTGCGATTGGTGCGCGTCCTGTGGATTTACATATTCAGGGGCTGGAGCAACTAGGTGCCAAAATCGTACTGGAAGACGGGTATGTAAAAGCAACTGTGGATGGTCGTTTGCAAGGCGCACATATTGTCATGGATAAAGTGAGTGTCGGTGCGACGATCACCGTGATGTGTGCAGCAACGCTGGCCGAAGGTGTGACCGTTTTAGACAATGCCGCACGCGAGCCGGAAATTGTTGATACTGCGATGTTTTTGAACACTCTGGGGGCTAAAATTTCCGGAGCAGGCACAGATACGATCACCATCGAAGGCGTTGAACGGTTAGGTGGCGGGCGACATACTGTTGTGGCTGACCGGATTGAAACCGGTACATTTTTGGTTGCAGCTGCCGTTTCTGGCGGCAAGGTCGTTTGCCGCAATACGCATGCACATCTGCTTGAGTCAGTCTTAGCGAAATTGGAAGAAGCCGGTGCAATGATTGAGAGCGGTGACAACTGGATTTCGTTGGATATGACTGGACGAACACTGAAAGCGGTCTCGATTCGGACGGCGCCGCACCCAGGCTTCCCGACTGATATGCAAGCTCAGTTTACACTGCTCAATATCATGGCTAAAGGCAGCGGTGTGATTACGGAGACGATTTTTGAAAATCGTTTCATGCATGTACCTGAGTTAATGCGGATGGGGGCGAAAGCCGAGATCGAAGGCAATACCGTTATTTGTGGTGATATTGACGGATTGAGTGGTGCTCAGGTGATGGCGACAGACTTACGTGCTTCGGCCAGTCTGGTCATTGCCGGATGTATTGCCAAAGGTGAAACCATCGTTGATCGGATTTATCACATTGATCGCGGCTATGAACGGATTGAAGATAAATTGTCGGCACTGGGCGCAACGATTGAAAGGTTCAGTGACGCCGGTTAATTGATTGTCGAATTGAGTCGAAACTGAAAAAGGGTTTCGGCTTTTTTATTGTGGGGCTGGTGTTGATGGCAGCCCTGATTTAGGAGAACAGAATGATTGCACTATTACGTGTGTTTGTTGTCGTGATATTTGCGCTATTCATGTTTATCTTCGGATGTGGCTACTGTTTGTTGAGCCCTCGCAATCCGAAGCATGTTTATACATTTGGTCGATTGTTTGCTCGTATGTCCCGTTTGTTTGGGATTAAACTTGAGCTGCGTTTGCCGGAGAATGCTCTTCAGCAGACACAAAGTATTTATATTGCTAACCACCAGAGTAATTGGGATATGTTTACCGTTTCTGCGGCTGTCACACCGAGAGTGGTCACCGTCGGTAAGAAAAGTCTGGTCTGGCTGCCTTTGTTCGGGCAGCTCTATTGGCTGACGGGCAATATCTTGATTGATCGTGCCAATAAAGCCAAAGCAAAAGGCACGATTGATCAGGTGGTCGATAGTGTCAAAAACAGCAAAGTTTCGGTGTGGATGTTTCCGGAAGGGACGCGCTCTCGCGGAAGAGGTCTATTGCCTTTTAAAGTGGGGGCGTTTCATGCCGCAATTGCCGCGGGTGTACCGGTTGTTCCGATTGTGTGTAGCTCAACCAGTCATCTGAAATTAAACCGTTGGAATAACGGACATGTCATCGTTGAGATGATGGCACCGATTCCGACGGAAGGCTTGCACAAAGAAGACGTTCGTCATTTGGCGAAAGAGTGTCATAAAGTGATGAAAGAGAAGCTTGAATCGTTGGATCAAGAGGTTTCTGTTTTAAATCAGGGGCGAGGATCAGTGATTAACTGATACGAACTGGTTTACCGCGCTTATGAAAAAGGTTGATAGCAATATCAACCTTTTTCTTTTTAGCGGCGTGCGCATCAGTCAGTGTATCAAGCTAAACCAAACACACTTCAAATCCGCTTAACGGACAGCGATGGCTTCAATTTCAATGCCAACATCTTTGGGCAGGCGTGCGACTTCAACGCAAGAGCGAGCCGGATAGTTTGCGACGTTGTGCTCATCGAAAAACTTGCCATATACTTCATTGACGGTCGCAAAGTCACCGAGATCTTTGACAAAAACAGTCATCTTCACAATATTGGCGACCGTTAAACCGGCAGACTCAATGATGGCTTTGACGTTTTCCAGAGACTGACGGGCTTGCGCTGCAATTTCGACCGGTACTTCGCCTGTGACCGGGTTAACCGGGATTTGTCCGGATGTCATGATGAGATTACCCAGATCAACACCTTGAACGTATGGCCCGATAGCTGCCGGCGCTGATTCTGTATGAATTACTTTTGTCATTGTTTTCTATCCATTACATGTTGCTTCAGAAAGGTCAGTTTGCCTTGATTCAGAGCGGAGGTAAAGCTTCAATCCTCCGGGGAATTTAGGTTCGCTCCGTGACGATTTCTCTGGAGAAAACTTTTTCGCAATACTTACATTTCAACCGAATATCCTGTTTCTTCTCCACAATGCTAAAACTACTTTCCACGGGTTCATCATGGGAGATGCAGTTGGTATTCGGGCAGGCAAAGACATTATTTACGCGTTGTGGTAGTTTCAGCGCGAGTTTTTTCACGACCTTGTAGTTTTCAATTTGGTTGACCGTCGCATGTGGTGCATACAGTGCCAGTTTGTTGGCTTGGGATTCGTTGATGAAGACATTTTCAATCTTCAGCAAATCCTTAATGCCTAAGGCTGATGAAGGCAGATTCAACCCGATAGTCACTTTCTGTGAGGATTGATGCATATCGAAAAGTTTTAATACCTTAATGCCGATTTGTGCCGGGATATGGTCGATAACGGTGCCGTTTTTAATGGCTTCTACCTGTAATTGTGAATCTTTTGGCATGATCATTTGCTCCCTTTACAGTGTTTCATTCAGCACAAGCGCAAGCAGTGCTTCGCGTGCGTAGACGCCATTTTCTGCCTGTTGGAAGAAATAAGCGTGTGGTGTTTGATCGACATCCGTGGTGATTTCATCGACGCGTGGTAGGGGATGAAGGACTTTCATATTCTCTTTTGCGTCCTGAAGCTGGGCGGCAGAAAGAATATAAGCCGAGCGAATATGCGCATATTCCGATTCATCAAAGCGTTCCTTCTGCACCCGAGTCATATAGAGAATATCCACTTGCGGAATTACACTCTCGATATCGGTATGCAAGCTATACTCATGGCCCGCTTCTTCCAGCTCTTCTAAGATATAGTCGGGCATTGCCAGTGCATCCGGGGCGATAAAGAAGAAACGATTGTTGTTAAACTTCGCCAGCGCCTGAGTCAGAGAATGAACGGTACGACCATATTTCAGATCACCGACGAACGCGATGTTGATTCCATCGAGACGTCCTTGTGTTTCGGTGATGGTAAAGAGATCGAGCAAGGTTTGGGTCGGATGTTGATTGGCACCGTCACCGGCGTTGATGACGGGCACACCGTTAGAGAATTCGGAGGCCAGACGTGCGGCACCTTCCTGAGGGTGACGCATAACAAAGGCGTCAACATAGGAAGAGATAATCTGCACGGAATCCGCCAGCGTTTCACCTTTCTTCGCCAGTGATGTATTGCCACTGTTATCAAATCCAATCACGTTACCACCAATCCGTTGAATCGCGGTTTCAAAAGAGAGGCGCGTCCGTGTAGATGGTTCAAAGAAGCAACTGGCAATGACCTTATTGCGGATCAATTCCGGCTGAGGTGTTGCTTTCAGCTGGCCTGCTGTGTTGACAATCAACTCTAACTCATCGCGTGTGAGTTCAGAGATTGAGATGATGTGCTTTTTATATAGCGAATTCGTCATGATCATCTTCCCTAGTATTTTCTGACAGCCATAAAAAAGCCCCCCGATCAGGGAGGCTTTCAAAAACAGTAACAGAGGAGAACCATAAGAGGAGGCAAGTGTCTTTGCTTACCCTAATGCAGCGTTGACAAGACTGTGTTGCGGAATGACCCCGAACGCTCATGATGTTCCCTCTGAGACAAATTGCTCGGCATTATACGCTTAACTTGATTGAGTGCAAGCGATTACATCGTGTCTGCGAAGAATAAATTTCAACTTCAGCGATTCGAGAATGTTAAGCGCCAAGCGTTGCGACCATCACCGCTTTGATGGTGTGCATTCTATTTTCTGCCTCATCAAATACAATCGAATAGTCCGATTCAAAGACTTCTTCCGTTACTTCCAGTCCCTGCATGCCATACTTCTCAGCGATTTCTTTACCGACCACGGTTTCATCATTGTGAAATGCAGGGAGGCAATGCATAAATTTAACATGTGGATTGCCAGTCAGCTGAATGGTTTGCATATTGATCTGGTAAGGGGTCATCAATGCGACGCGTTCATCCCAAGCTTCGGGGGCTTCGCCCATCGATACCCAGACATCGGTATAGAGAAAATCACACCCTTTGACACCGGCGGCAACATCTTCGGTCAATGTAATGGTTGCCCCTGTGGTCTTGGCGATTTCTTGACAGGTTTTGACAAGCGACTCTTCCGGCCAGAATGATTTAGGTGCTACGAGACGAATGTCCATCCCCATTTTAGCAGCACCAACCATCAGCGAATTGCCCATGTTATTGCGGGCATCGCCCAGATAGGCAAAGGAGATTTCATAGAGATGTTTGCCGCGGCTGTGTTCTTGCATGGTGAGGAAGTCGGCCAGAATTTGCGTCGGGTGGAATTCATCGGTCAATCCATTCCAGACGGGGACGCCGGCATAAGTTCCCAACTCTTCAACGATAGCCTGACCATAACCACGGTATTGAATACCATCATACATGCGACCGAGAACCCGTGCGGTATCTTTCATCGACTCTTTATGACCGATCTGAGAGCCGGATGGACCAATATAAGAGATCTGTGCACCCTGATCATATGCGGCCACTTCAAACGAACAACGGGTTCTGGTGGATGATTTTTCAAAAATCAGCGCAATATTTTTGCCCAGCAGTTTTTTCTGCTCGGTACCGGCATACTTTGCTTTTTTCAAATCTGTTGCCAGATCCAGCAAAAATTGGATCTCGGTTGGCGTAAAATCGAGAAGTTTGAGAAAATTGCGGTTGCGTAAATTAAAAGCCATACTTCAGTCCTGCAAGAGATCACCACGAATATGACTAGTAAACCATAGACCCCCCTGTTTTGTGAATAATTAGTTTAAAAAAATGGCGAATTATTCATAATAATCCGCCATTTTTGATTTTTTACTACATATTTTCTTCTGCGAACTCAGCCAGACGACTTCTGACAACCCCGTTGAGGTGAATGTTGGCACTGCCCGGGAAGTTTTTGAAGCGTTCGACCATGTAGGTCAGTCCTGATGTTACCGGGGTTAGATAGTGGGAATCGATTTGTGCCAGATTGCCTGAACAGACGATCTTGGTTCCTTCTCCACAGCGGGTAATGATGGTCTTGATCTGCGATGCGGTGAGGTTTTGACACTCATCTAATATCACAAAGGCATTTTGGATTGAGCGCCCTCGCATGAAGTTAATTGACTTAAACTGAATGTTGGCTTTATCACAGATATATTTTAGTGATCCTTCAGTACAGTGGTCGTGTTTATGTAATGCTTCCAGTGTATCGGTCACCGCACCAAGCCACGGCATCATTTTTTCCTCTTCTGAACCGGGGAGGAAGCCGATAGATTCCCCAATGTCAGGGGTATTCCGAGTGACAATAATTTTGTCGAACATTTTTTTCTCAATGGTTTGTTCGAGCGCTGATGCCAGTGCAAGCAAGGTTTTTCCGCTGCCCGCCGCCCCGGTCAAAATCACAAGATCAATGTCTGGATCCAAGAGGGCATCCAGCGCCATCGCTTGATAGATATTCTTTGGCGTGATATCCCAAGCTTTCCGGTGCATCATTCTCTCGCGGCTCATATCCTTGAGGGTCAGTTGATCACCGTCAATCGCTTCGACGCGTGCAGCAAAGTCACTCTCTTCATCCAGAACATATTGATTGAGGAAGGTGGGATCAAAAGGAGCACGGTTCAGGGTGTGGAATGTCTTTCCCTCTACGGTATAGCTGGACACTTCAGGAACCGAATTCCAGAAATTTCCGGGGCGAAGCTGGAATCCTTTGGTTAAATACTGAACATCATCAATCAGTTGGTCTGTACGATAGTCTTCAACATACAGAACACCTGCACCTTTGGCGCGTAGGCGCATATTAATATCTTTAGTGATCAGAACCACTTGACGAGGTGCACGTTTGTTTTGCAGATAAAGCACCGCATTTAAGATGCGATTATCACCCGCTTTGTCAGCAAATGCCTTGACGGTTTCTTGCAGTTCGAAATCAGCCAGAATCGAAATCGTCCCTTGTGCATCGCCATGTTTGGCGAAAGGTATGCCTTCTGATATTTCATCCGGGGTTGCATCATGAAACAGACTTTCCAGCGCACGGATTGCCACGCGAGCATCCCGGGCAACATCACGTTTACTGTCTTTGATTCGGTCGAGTTCTTCGAGGACGGTCATTGGAATGACTACATCATGTTCTTGGAAGGAATAAATAGCTAGCGGTTCATGGAGGAGGATATTGGTATCCAGGACAAACAGTTTCCGGTCGGTATCGCCCATAAGCGTCTCCTTGCCGTCAAGCGGCTGACTGAGAAGAGGTAGCTTGTCAGCAGAGGTCGAGAATCATACCGGATTGGGTTTGTATGTCTCTGCGACGTACTGCAAACCTTTTAACAAACCTGTTCAACAAACACAGTTACTGAAAACCGATTTGTTACTTACTACACTATTTTTGTTGCGAGCCCTATGCCAACTTCACGACCTGATTCAGGTACTTTCATTGTGCAGCCCAAGCATCAAATTCTGAAAGTCATGATTTCTGTATACCTAACGATGTAAGTATAGCAATCAATTAGTTTACAAATGACATCATTTTTTTACATTTTTATGTCAGTGCTCAACTCAGTGGATTTCACGTGACCTGTATCACAGCATCAAGTAAGATTAGCCCCCATTTTCTGCACCTAACTGGAATCACAGTCATAATGATACGGGTTAGTGACAGGCAGATTTTAGTGATACTTTGATCAAAATGAGGTGGTTGATTCATGGCTTTTGCGTTGGGGCAACGTTGGATAAGTGATACCGAAAGCGATTTAGGATTAGGAACAGTGGTGGCATTAGATGACAGAACCGTCACATTAATGTTTGCTGCATCAGAAGAGAATCGTGTTTATGCACGCCACGATGCACCTGTCACCCGAGTTATTTTTCATGCTGGTGATACCGTCGATTGCCAAGAAGGATGGACGTTGCTGATTGAACAAGTGAGCGAAGAGGACGGGGTTCTCACTTATATCGGTACGCGTCAGGATTCGCAGGAAACACAGGTTGAATTGCGAGAAATATTTTTAAGCCACCAAATTCGATTTAATAAACCTCAAGATAAGCTGTTTGCCGGTCAGATTGATCGGATGGACAACTTCGTATTGCGTTACCGCGCATTACTCAATCAGCATCAACAGCATAAAAGCCCGATGCGCGGACTTTACGGTGGTCGTGTCGGTTTGATTGCTCACCAACTTTACATTGCTCATGAAGTCGGGCAACGTCATGCCCCCCGCGTCCTGCTGGCTGATGAAGTCGGGTTGGGTAAAACGATTGAAGCGGGGATGATCATCCACCAACAAGTGTTGTCGGGTCGAGCGGAAAGAATTCTGATCGTTGTCCCTGAAACACTCCAATATCAGTGGCTGGTTGAAATGATGCGTCGTTTTAACCTGCACTTTTCTATTTTTGATGAAGAACGCTGTATCGAGTCACAGAGTGAGGCTGAAAATCCGTTTGAGACTCAGCAGTATGTACTCTGTTCTCTTGATTTCCTCCGCCAATATCCGCAGCGTTTCGAGCAAGCGAAAGCAGCAAGCTGGGATTTGATGGTTGTCGATGAAGCGCACCATCTGGCGTGGGAGGTTGATCAGCCCAGTGCTGAATACCAGATTGTTGAGACGCTGGCACAACAGATTTCCGGTGTTTTGTTATTGACCGCAACTCCGGAGCAGCTCGGCCGGGAAAGCCATTTTGCCCGGTTACGCTTGTTAGATCCGGACCGCTTTTATGACTTTGAGGCGTTTATTCAAGAAGAAGCGTCTTATGAACCGGTGGCTGAAGCGGTTTCTGCACTGGCTGAAGACCGGGCGCTATCCAATGAATCGAAAAATCATATCGTTGAACTGCTTTCTGAGCAGGATGTTGAGCCGCTTTTCCGGATTATTGACGGCAATACCAGCCATGAAGATAAAGTCAGTGCGAGAGAAGAATTAATCGGTAACCTGATGGACCGTCATGGGACCGGACGAGTGCTGTTTCGTAATACGCGTGCGTCTATTCAGGGATTTCCACAGCGTTGCGTCAATCTGATTCCGCTGGCACAGCCACAGGAATATATGGACTTTATCGAACAATATATCTCTTCGCTTGACGCAGACCACCGCCTGAAAATCGAAAGCGGTATGTATCCGGAGAGTGCGTATCATGCTCAGGCGCATAGCTCGCAGGTGTGGTGGATGTTTGATCCGCGTATAAACTGGCTGCTCGATAAAGTGAAGTCGAAGCGCAGTGATAAAATTTTGGTGATTGCCGCCAAGGCGGAGACCGCACTGCAGATTGAACAGGCATTGCGTGAACGCGAAGGCATCCGGGCGACGGTTTTTCATGAAGGTATGTCGATCATTGAACGCGATAAAGCCGCAGCTTATTTTGCTCAGGATGAAGGCGGGGCACAGGTGCTGGTTTGTAGTGAAATCGGTTCTGAAGGACGAAATTTCCAGTTTGCCAGCCAGTTGGTCATGTTTGATCTACCGATGAATCCTGACCTGTTGGAACAACGTATCGGACGTCTGGATCGGATTGGTCAAAAGCAGGATGTTGAGATCCACGCACCTTATTTACAGGGCTCGTCACAGGAAGTGATTGCCCGTTGGTATCATGAAGGCTTGAATGCTTTTGCGGAGACTTGTCCGACGGGAAATGCCGTGTTTGAATCCTTTGCTGAGCGTTTGATGGCGTTGTTATTGTCATCAGATGAGCATCAGTTGGAAGATTTGATTACCGATGCCCGTAAGATGAATCACGACTTGAAAGCGGCGCTGGAACACGGGCGTGATCGCTTGCTGGAGATGCACTCTCATGGTGGTGAAAAAGCCGAACAGATTGTCCGTGAAATTGCAGCAACAGACGGGGATACTGAACTGGTCGCTTTTGCGCTGAACCTGTTTGATACCATCGGATTGAATCAGGATGATCGCGGTGAACATACACTGGTGGTGACACCTTCTGAGCATATGATGGTTCCGAGTTATCCGGGATTACCTTATGAAGGGGCGACAATTACATTTGAGCGAGAAACGGCACTCTCCCGGGAAGATATCCATTTCATGACGTGGGAGCACCCGATGATTCAGGGCGGAATTGACCTGCTCCTGAGTGAGGGCGTGGGAACCTCTGCGGTTTCTTTGTTGAAAAATAAAGCACTGCCGATCGGGACGATTCTACTCGAGTTGGTCTATATCGTGGATGCCCAGGCACCCAAACGGAGTGGCATCGGCCGCTTCTTGCCTAAAACACCAATCCGTCTGATGCTGGATGCGCAGGGCAATGATTTGTCATCACAGGTGGCATTCGAAGGATTCAATCGTCAGCTTAGTCCGGTCAATCGCCATCTGGCCAACAAGCTGGTCACTTCTGTTCAGCAAGAGGTTCACCAACTGATTCAGAAAAGTGAAGATGTAATACCGTCGAAGGTGGAGAGTATTCGACAAGCAGCACGGCAGGAGATGGAATCGGTATTGAATCGCGAACTCGAGCGTTTACAGGCGCTTAAAGCGGTCAATCCCAATATTCGTGACGAAGAGATTGAGATTCTGGCAAATCAGATTTCAGCGTTGTCGGTGCTGATTCAACAAGCACAGTATCAGTTGGATTCTCTGCGCTTGATTGTCGTTTCACATCAGTAAGTTGTGTTTATTTCAAGTACAAAAAAGCCATCAGATGATGGCTTTTTTGATATTTAGCGAGTACTTATTGTTTACATGATACTTATTGCTTACATGAACCATTTCCACCAGAGAAATAGAGCCAGAAAGCCAAATAGATAAATCAGCCCTGCAATCGACAGCAATTTCATTTTCGGGCCCAGTGTCAGTGATTCGGGCAACGGTGTTCTGGTAACCAAAACATAGTTGAGCAGCGCAAAAACGGGCGTCGTAACGAATGCCATGATCATGGCAAAATTCAGCATCGGCAGTAAGGCTGACTTGGCAAAAGCGAGAATGCTCAGAGATGCTACCGAAACGATAAGCATCCATGGTGTTAGATAACGATGCTTGTTCTCATCTGTTTTCTCATCTGTCTTTTCTCGTTTTAACAGGCGTTGTGATTCTGCAATCACCCGGGAATAGCCATCGATGACGGTAATCGTACTGCCAAAAATACAGAAGAAAGCGATCACTGCAATCAGGTAGCGGGCCCATTCACCGATGGTCGATGCATATAAGTTGACTAACTGGTGCGTAAACCCAATGCCTGACTTGGACAATTCGGTTCCCGTGCCATGAATCAATAATGCACCGAGAGCAAGAAAGACAATCGCCAGAATCGCGGTCCCGATATAGCCGACATTAAAATCGAACAGTGCCGATTTCGGCGTGACATGCTGCTGAGCACACTGATTTTTTAGCCAAATCGAGGTGAGGCTGGAGATCTCAATCGGTGCCGGCATCCATCCCATCGTGACAACCAGAAAGCCGATCGCCGCAAATGTCCAGGGCGATGGATCGGGTGCGTCCGCGACGGTGGCGACTGGGTGGCCAATAGCAATCACAACTGCTGAGAGGGTAGCAATCGTGAGAACGGCCATGATCATTTTCGCCAGTGAATCGAGTGCTTTGTAGTGGCCGGCAAATAAAATGATCAGGCAGGTGACGACGACAATGATCGATAAAGTCAGACTGGATAATTCAAACGGCATGAAATATCCCAACAGACTGGCACTAAAGAGCGTCAGTGCTGCCGTATTGATTACCGCTGAAATGATACTCAGCAGCATAAAAATCCACAGGTAAGGTTTGCCGAGCTGAGCATAACCATGAACCAGACATTCCCCTGTGCCCATTGTGTATTGAACACCCGCTCGGAAAAAAGGGTATTTAAAAAGGTTCACGAGCAAGATTAAGACTGCCAGTTGCCAGCCATAGATTGCACCGGCTTTGGTTGATGCCACGAGATGAGATCCACCGACGGCAGCGGCAGCCATCATAATTCCGGGACCGAGTGATTTGATCACTCTGGACAATGAAGACCCCTGTGGAGAGGGATAAGCGGCAGCATTTTCCATTCTTGTTCCTTAGTTTGAAGCAATTATTTAAAGCAATTGTGTGCAGTGATGTTGTGTCGTTTTTATTTTGTGTGTTTGCACTATTCTGTGTGTTTGCACTATCGCGGGTAACGATAGACTGATAATGCACGCTGTATTTTTCATGCGTGTCTTTGTTATTTTGTCAATGAAACTCATGAATATCATATTTGTCGTAGGTGTCAATTTATATAGACATAAATGTTTAAAAATGGGGACGAATCATAGCGGGGTATGATCACTTGGTAAGGATTTATCCCATGATTGTACCGCTCATGAGGCAGACCAATCAGACTGCATCTTGCTGTGATTTCGGTATATAATGCAGCGCGTTTTTTCTCTAGAGATGCTGATATGGCAATGACATCGTACACGCCTCCGACAACACCGTGGACGGAGATTATTTATCAAGACGAGCATATTTTGGCGGTCAATAAACCTTCCGGTTTGCTTTCGGTACCCGGCAGGGAGCCGGAACACTATGACAGTATGTGGAGTCGCTTGGTGGATGATTATCCGGAGATTCAGGTGGTCCACCGTCTGGATATGGCGACCTCCGGACTGATGCTGTTTGCCAAGAATAAACATGTAGAAAGTGCACTGAAAAAACAGTTTCAGTATCGATTAACGCATAAGGTCTACTATGCACGAGTGTGGGGCAACGTTGAGTCCGATGAGGGTGAAGTCGATTTACCGTTGATCTGTGATTGGCCGAATCGTCCCCGCCAGAAAGTTTGTTTTGAAACCGGTAAGCCATCTCGGACTTTGTTTCAGGTCGTCGCCAGAGAAGCGCAGACGACGGTTGTGCGTCTTTTCCCTGTGACCGGGCGATCCCATCAGTTGCGGGTTCATATGCTCGCTATTGGTCACCCGATTGTGGGCGATGAGTTTTATGCTCCGGAAGCAGCCAAAGCGTTTGCGCCGCGACTCCATTTACATGCCGCTGAACTGAGTTTTTATCATCCCAAAAGTCATTGGTTGCGACGCATATTTGTGCCGTGTGAGTTTTATCCTGTAGCCGAAGCGATCATTTTCGAACATTTTGACCCGGAGAGAAAACTGCCGGATTACAAAAAGTTGCCGAGGCCATAGCTGCATTCCCCAACCCAGAATAAGGAGCAAAGAATGTCATTACCGCGAGTCGTATTTGTCGATCGAGCCACGATCCCGGCCCATATTCACTTTCCTGAGCTTCCTTTCGAACATCAGTGGGTGAGTTATGATGAGACATCATCGGCACAATTACTGGAAAGAGTACGGGATGCCGATATTCTCATTACCAATAAAGTGGTGCTCAATGCTGAGTTACTCTCTCAGCTTCCCAAGTTACGCTTGATTGCTGTTACGGCAACCGGTGTGAACAATGTTGATATCGAATATTGCCGGGCGCATGACATCGCTGTCACGAATGTGCAGGGGTATGCCACGCGCTCCGTGCCCGAACATGTGATTGGTATGATATTCGCACTCCGGCGTCACCTGATGGCCTATCATCATGATATTGCCCGGGGGGAGTGGCAACAGCGTCGGCAATTTTGCTTTTTCACGCATCCAATCGGTGATGTGGCCGGGAGCACCCTTGGGATTATCGGTCGTGGCTCTCTGGGACAAGCGACCGCTAAACTGGCTCGGGCGGTGGGGATGCAGGTTATCTTTGCTGAGCGTAAAGGGGCATCGGGTTGTCGGGAAGGACTTTTACCGTTTGAAACGGTGTTACGTCAGGCTGATGTCGTTTCATTACACTGTCCTTTGACCGAAGAGACCCATCATCTGCTTGGTGCCGATGAGTTATCTATGATGAAGGCTAACGCGATTCTGATCAATACCGGAAGAGGTGGGCTTGTGGATGAAATCGCACTGGTTGATGCGTTGATGTCCGGCGCTATTAGTGCTGCCGGTGTTGATGTATTCACTCAGGAGCCTGCCGATGAGCGCAATCCTCTATTGGCAAATATTGATTTACCGAATTTATTGCTGACACCACATATTGCCTGGGGAAGTGATTCTGCGATTCAGCAACTGGTCCAGCGATTAATGGATAATATTGCCGCATATCATCAGGGGCAAAAACAGAATCGAATTGTTTAGTGAGTGGTGAATTGCATCACCTCAACTGAGTAATTTGGGATATTTGTGCACTATTTTTTGGCAAGACGTCTCACATTCATGCGCTTGTCACGCAGATGCGTGCAGAATATTCGTATTGTTGATAATATTGCTACTTTATATCATGTACCCGACTCATCATTATGGTGGTTCGGATATATATTGAATGTAACGTCAGGATTGACTCATGAACGAAAATAATACTGTGAATCCTCTCCGTTTTAATGGGCGGACTGGGGAGTTTTTTGGCATTTGGATTGTGAATATTTTGCTCTCCGTACTGACATTGGGAATCTATTCGGCTTGGGCCAAAGTGAGAACCAAACGTTATTTCTATGGAAATACATATCTCGCCGAAGATAACTTTGAATATCACGGCACCCCCAAACAAATTCTTAAAGGGCGTGCGGTTGCCATGCTGTGTTTATTAATTTGGGTGATGCTCAGTTCTGTCTCTGAAGTCGCATCTGCTGCCTTATTAATTTTATTTTACGCGGTGTTACCTTGGATGATGTGGAGTAATGTCCGCTTTGATTCTGCAATGACCAGTTATCGAAATACTCACTTTTCTTTTGCAGGTTCACTCAAACAAGCTTATCTCACCTTTATGGGACGCGGCGTTGTTGCTATTCTCGCTTTTATTCTGGGGATTGCAGGTATTTCGTTGATCGCGCAGATGAGCCAGAGTGTGGTGATGATTGTGATCATGGTGATTGCTTTCATTGCGCTGTGTGCATTTATTCAGGCATGGGTGATGACTGGCGTATGGCGCTATTTTATGAATGGCTACCGATACGGGAATGCAAATTTTTCTGCGGTACTGGCCAGTAAAAAACTCTTTTTCATCAATTTAGGTGCTATCGGAATCTTTATTGGCGGTGCGCTGATTCTATCCGTGTTTATCGGTATTTTCTTCTATTCAATGGTGATGAATATCATCATGAATATGGACAACTTAATGTATTCGATGAATGACAGCATGCTCGCAGGCATCATCTTTGGATATCTGTTATTTATTGTGTTAGGGATGATTTCCGCTGCTTATATGAGTGTCCGGATTCGAAATTACGTTTTTTCTCAAACCGCTGTCTCGTTGGATGAGCAGTCAATTGAGCTCAATTCCAGCTTCTCAGTGTTGAAATACGTTGGTCTGTTATTGACGAACATGCTGGGGTTAGTTTTCACATTAGGGTTAGCCCATCCGTGGGTGAAAGTTCGTATGGCGAGATATTCAGCCGCGCAGACTCAGGTGATCGGTAATTTAGATATGATTGAGGCTGTGGATCAAGATTCCGATGTACGTTCAGCGTTGGGTGATGAGCTGGTTCAGGCCTTTGATATCAATTTAGGGATTGGATAATGCGAGTGGAAGGGGCGGCTTATCCGCCCCGTTTATCACAGCGGTGCGCTGCGGATATCGAAATCTCCGGAGAACAGATCGAACTGCGTTGTGATAACGAGTTGGTCAGTCAGACTTCGTTTGAGCAGCTGACGCTGAGTGATAGTGTTGGTAATCTCCCGGTTCGGGTCTCTTTTCCCGATGGATGGGTTTTTGTCCCTGAGCGGAATGAAGATATCGACTGTTTGCTGCAAAAGAAGGGCAAAAAATCGCTCAGAATCCGCCAGATTGAATCTAACCTATGGTTGATTTTGGTTAGTATTGTTTTCTGTATTGCGATGCTGTTTGCCGGTTATCGTTATGGGATTCCATGGTTCAGTCATTATGCGGCCCGAATGTTACCCGAGCGTGTGCCAGTCTTCGTCGGAGAAAAAATTCTCGACCAGTTGGGGGAACAGTTTGAAACGAGCCATATTCCGGCTAAGCAGCAACAAGCGATTAGACAGCGGGTCGCTTTACTCCAACAGCAACTCCCACCGATGCCTTTCCCGGTACAGATTGAGTTTCGCGACAGTGAAATCGCTAACGCATTCGCGTTGCCCGGAGGTAAGATCGTGCTCCTTGATCCTTTGGTTGAACTTGCCCGGAACGATCAGCAACTCGATGGGGTGATTTTGCATGAAATGGGGCACGTTTATCATCGCCATATGATGGAGCGGTTGGTTGAATCGAGTTTAATGGCGGTCGTGGTGGCTTCGTTAACCGGAGATACATCGGGTGTTGTGCATCAGATGATCGGTGCCGGCGTCTTTGTGATGAATACCGGCTTATCGCGTGACATGGAGCGTCAGGCCGATCAGTTTGCCAAACAGGCAATGTTGAAAATCTATCATACCAGTGAGCCAATGGCCGAGATGTTTGAGTTGCTTCAGCAGCAGCAAATGCAACATATGCCGGACTGGTTGAGTTCGCATCCTAATTTTTCTGAACGGATTGAATCGATGCGCAAGCCATAGGGAACACCCTCGACAACTCAAGTGATCGTTGATGACAACCCATTGAGAGAGGCTATAAAAAAGAGGCAATAAAAAACAGCGGCAATGCCGCTGTTTTTGTGTCTGGAGTCGTAGCGGAGATTACAGCGCTGCAATCGTCGTTTGTTGCTCTGCCAGTTTCACCAATGCTTCTTGATAGCCTGCGAGTTTTTCCCGCTCTTTGGCAACAACTGCTTCAGGTGCTTTGGCGACAAAACCTTCGTTACCAAGCTTACCTTCAATCCGCTTGATTTCACCTTGCGTTCTGGCGATCTCTTTGGCGAGACGATCCAGTTCCGCAGCTTTATCGATCAACCCGGCCATCGGAATCATCAGTTCAGATTTGCCGACTAATGCCGTCGCACATGCCGGTGTTTCTTCATCTGCTGCCAGAATGCGCACATCTTCCAGTTTTGCCAGAGATGTTAAGACCTGTTGGTTTGCAGCCAGACGAGCTGCATCATTCGCATCAGTAGCCTTGAGCATGACAGACAACGGTTTACCCGGATTAATATCATATTCGGCACGCAGGTTACGAATACTGGTAATAAAGGCTTTTACCCATTCAATGTCATCCAGCGCTTTCTGATGGAAGTTTGCTTCATCATACTGTGGCAGCGCCTGCAACATGATGGTCTCCCCTTCAATACCCGCAACAAGCGGTTTGATGCTCTTCCAGATGGTTTCAGTAATGTAAGGAATTACCGGATGAGCGAGACGCAGGGTTTTTTCCAAGACGGTAATCAGGGTACGGCGGGTTGCACGTTGCTGATTTTCAGTTCCTTTCCACAAGATTGGTTTGGTTAGTTCCAGATACCAGTCGCAGAATTGGTTCCAAATAAACTCGTATAGTGTATTCGCTGCCATATCAAGCCGGAAATTATCGATATGGAGGTTAAAGTTTTTGGCTGCCAACTCAAACTGAGACTCGATCCATTGATCGGCCAGTGAATATTCAAGCTGCGCATCCGGTGCGAATCCACAATCCTGATCTTCGGTATTCATCAGCACGTAGCGGCTGGCATTCCAGAGTTTGTTACAGAAGTTCCGGTAACCTTCAAGACGTTTCATATCCCAGTTGATATCGCGTCCGGTTGATGCCATGGCTGCCAGCGTGAAACGCAGTGCATCTGTGCCATAAGCCTCTATCCCATTTTCGAAAGTCTTGCGGGTATTCTGCTCGATTTTGCTTGCCAGTTGGGGCTGCATCATATTGCCAGTCCGCTTGGTGACCAGCGATTCAAGGTCAATCCCGTCGATCATATCGATAGGATCCAAAACATTCCCTTTGGACTTCGACATTTTATCGCCGTTTTCATCCCGAATCAGTCCGGTGACATAAACGGTTTTAAACGGTACCTGTGGTTTGCCGTTTTCATCTTTCATGAAGTGCATCGTCATCATGATCATCCGAGCAACCCAGAAGAAAATAATATCGAAGCCTGTCACCAGTACATCCGACGGATGATACATTTTGAGTTCAGGAGTTTGTTCCGGCCATCCCAGAGTACCGAAGGTCCACAGTGCAGAAGAGAACCACGTATCCAGCACGTCTTCATCCTGATGAAGCGCTACATCAGCAGCAAGCGAATGTTTGCTACGTACTTCTTCTTCAT
This sequence comes from Vibrio sp. MEBiC08052, assembly GCF_001506075.1. Classification (GTDB taxonomy): domain Bacteria; phylum Pseudomonadota; class Gammaproteobacteria; order Enterobacterales; family Vibrionaceae; genus Vibrio. Next base: position 389,279 of record NZ_KQ947475.1, read on the forward strand.
GACGACCAACGTAAACGTTCCCCTGATCGTCGTACCATGCCGGAATGCGATGCCCCCACCACAGCTGGCGTGAAATGCACCAGTCCTGAATGTCACGCATCCAAGAGAAGTACATGTTCTCGTACTGTTTGGGGACAAACTGAATTTCACCATCTTCAACCGCTTTGGTTGCAACATCTGCCAACGGTGCTGTACGAACATACCACTGATCGGTCAGCATCGGTTCGATTACGACACCGCCCCGATCGCCATATGGGATCGTTAAATCATGATCTTTGATTTCTTCGAGCAAACCGAGTGACTCAAATTCAGCTACGATCAGCTTACGGGCAGCAAATCGCTCAACACCTTGATATTTCTCCGGTAACTCACATGGATAATCTTCGCTGGCTTCTCCTTTGCTGGTAAAGACTTCAGCTTCTTGGCGGATATTGGCATCGAAAGTAAAAATGTTGATCATCGGCAGGTTGTGGCGCTTGCCGACTTCATAGTCATTGAAGTCATGCGCTGGGGTGATTTTTACACAGCCCGTCCCTTTTTCCATATCGGCATGTTCATCACCGACGATCGGAATACGACGATTGACGATCGGCAGTATAATCTGCTTGCCAATCAGATCCTGATAACGCGGATCTTCGGGATTGACTGCAACCCCCGTATCTCCCAGCATGGTTTCAGGACGTGTTGTTGCCACTACGATGTAGTCTTTGCCGTCTGCTGTTTTCACGCCATCGGCTAACGGATAGCGGAAATGCCACATATGGCCTTTCTTATCTTTATTTTCAACTTCTAAATCGGAGATGGCCGTATGCAGTTTCGGATCCCAGTTGACCAGACGTTTACCCCGATAGATTAAGTCTTCTTCATACAGTCGGATAAAGACTTCCTGAACCGCAGCGTAGAAGCCTTTGTCCATGGTAAAGCGTTCACGATCCCAATCGACGGAGGCGCCTAAACGACGAAGCTGTTGCGTGATGGTTCCGCCGGATTCACCTTTCCATTCCCAGATCTTGTCGATGAAGGCATCCCGGCCGTAATCGTGTTTGGTTTTACCTTCTTCTGCAGCGATTTTGCGTTCGACAACCATCTGCGTAGCAATACCGGCATGATCGGTTCCGACTTGCCAGAGGGTATTTTTACCCTTCATACGCTGGCAACGGATCAGGGTATCCATGATGGTATCTTGGAAGGCATGACCCATATGCAGGCTACCTGTGACGTTCGGTGGCGGAATCATAATGCTATAAGATGCTTTTGATGTGTCACCGTTAGGCTTGAAATAGCCTTGCTTTTCCCAAGTCTGATAGAGAGCTTGTTCAATTGATGTCGGGTTGTATGTCTTTTCCATAGTGCTCTTAGATGGATACTGTCTGAATTAATCGGGATTAAACGTTATGACTAAGGTCTCTGAATGCAGAAAACCTGAGCAATAATGTTTATGGGTAAGCGATTTCAATGGTCTGGAGCTTATACCCGTTTTGACGATAGATTTTATACCGTTCTCTGGCCAGTTGTCTGGCATTTTTCTCACAAGGAACGAAGTCTATCACCTCTGTAAAGCGATTCGCAAAGGTTGTGTTGTTTTCTGCCATATTTATGACGATTTGCCGGTTCCGGGACGGGGAGACCTGCGGATAGCCGATTTCAATGGGCGTGCCATTTCTCGGGCCTTCTCCGACGAGATTGTGTGCCAGAAAGGTTTCAGCAGGGACTTGCCAGAAAAGCTCGGCAAACAGTTCAGCCTCATCGCGGTGATGGCAATTGAGATAGATTCTGGCCCCCTGATGCGCAAAATATTGAGCGAGAAACAGTACATACTCCCGGAATCCTTCGGGGTGTGCCTGACGGCTATCGGGTGAAATCAGATAAAATGTGGCGGTTTTCATCGGCATGTCGGACAAACATCAAAAAATAAAGAGGGTCGGTGCGACCCTCTTCTATGCTCGGTAACCATACGGTTACTCTTCGTTCTCGATCAGTCCACTACGATTGAGTAAGAACTGAACCAGCAGTGGTACGGGGCGTCCCGTTGAGCCTTTCTGTGCACCGCTGCGCCAAGCTGTACCGGCAATATCAAGATGAGCCCAGTTATATTTTTTGGCAAACTTAGATAAGAAACATCCTGCGGTAATGGCACCGCCCGGACGACCACCGATATTTGCCATATCTGCAAACGGACTTTTCAACTGCTCTTGATATTCATCGGTAATCGGTAAGCGCCATGCCCGGTCGCTGGATTGCTCCGATGCGTTGATCAACTCATGTGCCAACGGATTGTGATTGGACATCACGCCACTGAGATGATGACCCAATGCAATAACACAAGCTCCGGTCAGCGTCGCAACATCAACCACACAATCAGGCTCAAAACGTTCGGCGTAGGTCAGTACGTCACAGAGAACCAAGCGTCCTTCTGCATCGGTATTCAATACTTCAACCGTTTGTCCGGACATCGTTGTCAGGATATCTCCGGGGCGATAGGCGTTGCTGCCCGGCATGTTTTCACAACCGGCGAGAATGCCTGTGACATTGAGTGGTAGGTTCAACGCTGCAATGGCTTTCATCGTGCCGAAAACCGAGGCTGCGCCACACATGTCATATTTCATTTCATCCATGGCTTCACCGGGTTTCAATGAAATACCGCCAGAGTCAAAAGTCAGCCCTTTACCAATCAGGACGATGGGTTTGCTTTCTGGATCCGGATGTCCTTTATATTCGATCACCGACATCATCGATTCATTCTTAGAACCTCGTCCGACAGCAAGGTATGACGTCATACCGAGCTTTTCCATCTCTTCTTCACCGATGATTTTCGTGGTAACACTGGGGTAATCATCAGCAAGACGACGTGCCTGTGAAGCCAGATAAGCCGGGTTGGCAATATTCGGTGGCATGTTGCCAAGATCTTTACAGGCATGAATCCCCGAAGATACCGCCAGTCCATGATTGATCGCTTTCTCACCGAGGCTCAGCTCGCGTCGAGTCGGCACATTGAATACCAGCTTGCGCAGCGGACGGCGTGTTTCCGGTTTGATGCTTTTAAACTGATCGAAGGTGTACAGGTTATCTTTGGTTGCTTCGACAGCCTGACGAACCTTCCAGTAGGTATCCCGACTTTTGACATGCAATTCGGTCAAGAAACATACGGCTTCCATTGAGCCTGTTTCATTCAGGGTACTAATCGTCTTCTGGATAATTTCCTTGTACTGACGTTCTCCTAACTCTCTTTCTTTCCCACAGCCAACAAGCAATACGCGTTCGGAAAGAACGCCCGGAACCTGATGCAGTAGAAGCATCTGTCCCGGTTTCCCTTCCAAATCACCGCGTCGTAGCAATGAACTGATATAGCCATCGCTGATTTTATCAAGCTGTTCAGCAACTGGAGAAAGCCGGCGTGGTTCAAATACTCCGACAACGATACATGCGCTGCGTTGTTTCTCCGGACTGCCGCTTTTTACACTAAACTCCATGCGTACTCCTACATCGTGAAGACAAATAGAACTAAATCGTAGATAATGCACTCTTACTGGCTGAACAACAGCGAAATCCGAATCATTTTTACTCAGCTTCCCGAGAGGCATAAGATTTTAAAAAATACATGTTTCAACGAAAAATTATAGTGATTCGATTAAAAAAACAAGTTTTTCATAGGTAATTTCAGTGTGATTATCGTTAGATATTTGATCCGAGAGACACTAAAAAGCCAATTGGCGATTTTTTTCATCCTCTTTTTAGTGTTTTTGAGCCAAAAATTTATCCGTGTTCTGGCGGATGCATCCGATGGAGAGATCCCTGCCAGATTGATCTTTTCAATCGTTGGATTGAATATGCCAGCAATGGGGCAGTTGATGCTGCCACTTAGCTTATACATCGGTATTTTGATTACCTTTGGCCGGTTGTACGCGGAAAGTGAAATTACGGTGATGAATGCAACCGGTATCGGCAATAAGTTTCTGGTGCGTGCAGCATTGTACCTGGCAATTATTACTGCCAGTGCAGCCGCGATTAATTCACTCTGGTTGTCTCCGTGGAGCCAAGATCGTGAAGCGCTGTTGATGGATAAACTTGCGGCTGAAAATAGTGTTGATTTACTTCAGGAAGGTCACTTTCAGCGCACACCGGATGGTTCTTCCGTCGTTTTCATCGATGATATTGAAGACAAGAAGTTACGCAATGTGTTTGTGGCGCAGCTGACACCGAAAGACTCGATACTGCCCAGCGTGATTTTTTCCGATTCGGGAAATGTAAAAGAACTCAAGGATGGTCGTCAAATCATTAGTTTGCAGCACGGTGCCCGTTATGAAGGGATTCCTACGCAGATCAGTTATATGGTGACCAAGTTCGATGAGTATGAAGGTTTGATCGGCCAGCGAAAAGTTGAAAACCGAGGACGGGACTGGGAAGCGATCCCGACGCTGGAACTGCTGAGGAATCCGGATAGCCATGCTCAGGCTGAGTTACAGTGGCGGATTTCTCTGGTGGTTTGTATTCCACTGTTAACTATGCTGGTTGTCCCGCTGTCTGCCGTGAATCCCCGCCAAGGTCGATTCGCAAAAATGGGCCCCGCGATTTTAGTCTATCTGACTTATTTCTTAGCGATCAGTGCAACCAAATCAGCCATTGAAGATGGTGGGATTCCTCCCGGTGTCGGGATGTGGCCGTTGAATGCTGCATTGTTGGGGACCGCCATATTGATTAATAGCCTGGATAGTGTATTTGTCCGCCGATTGAAGGATCGGTACAGACAGAGAAAGGTGGAAAGTCGTGTTTAAGATTTTAGATTTATACATCGGCCGAACGATCATTGCGACAACCAGTTTGGTACTGGTCACTTTTGTCGGCTTATCCGGGATTATCAAGTATGTAGAGCAACTGCGAAAAGTTGGTCAGGGAAGTTATGACCTGATAAAGGCATTGTATTTTGTGGTACTGAGTATTCCCCGAGATATCGAAATGTTTTTCCCGATGGCTGCTTTGCTGGGGGCTTTGATTGGTCTTGGGATGCTGGCAGCCAGCTCCGAACTTGTGGTGATGCAGGCTTCCGGTTTTTCCAAACTGGATATCGGACTTTCGGTGCTGAAAACGGCAGTGCCATTGATGATAGTGATTACCTTATTAGGGCAGTGGGGCGCGCCTCAAACGCAGAAAATGGCGCGCGATCTACGTGCATTTGCCACATCTGGCGGTCAACTGCTTTCTGTTCGCATGGGGGTTTGGGCCAGAGATACCAATGACTTTATTTTTATTAATAAGGTGAGTGATGACAAACTTTACGGTTTGAACATCTGGCGTTTTGATGAGCACAAGAAGCTGCAAGAAGTGATTTTTGCCACTGAAGCTGATTATGAACAAAGTAATCAGCAGTGGGAAATGAAGAACGTTCATATCACTCATATGAGTGATGAAGTTGTTATCTCGAAACAGCAGTTCTCCACTTATCCGTGGCACACTTCACTTGAGCCTAATAAATTAGCGGTTGTCACGGTCAAACCTGAAGAACTCTCCCTCAGTGGCCTGTATGACTACGTACATTATCTGAAAATATCTGAACAGGATTCATCCCGTTATGAGCTGGCATTATGGCGTAAAGTCACCCAGCCGATTTCGATTGCAGTGATGATGCTGATGGCGCTTTCGTTTATCTTTGGCCCGTTGCGCAGTGTCACGATGGGGGCGAGGATCTTGTCAGGTGTAATTGCCGGTTTTACCTTTTACATCTCCAGTGAGTTTTTTGGCCCGCTGAGTTTGGTATATGGCTTCCATCCGGCGATAGGGGCTGTCGCCCCCAGTATCGTTTTCCTCTCGGTCGCGTTGGCTCTGTTGCGTCGGAAACTGTAAGCTCCGGAAGAGAGCGGCTTACGCATCGTCTTTGGGGATGACATAGAGATTGGTTTTAGCCCAAATATCATGGAATCCCCGTTTCTGAGGATCGAGCGGAACGGTCAGATTCGAGAGGCCAAATCCCGAAGTAAATAAACGAATCAGTGCTTGGGTGATGGTAATGGGCGTACCATCTGCATTGCTGACCATCAGCCGCCAAGCCTTCATGCCGAGCGTTTGTCCTTTTTGAGTCCAAAACCAAACAAAAAAACCAATCCAAATCATAGCCAGATAAGCGGTAAATATGGAACTCCAGAATGGATTATGTGTTAAGAAACCGCTGACATCCTTGTCGATGCCATAATGGAGCAGCCCAACGGCAACCATTGCTTCAAGCATGAGGACAATGACAGCGGCAGCAAGTATTTCCAGTACCAAAATCAGACAGGTATCGTAAACAAGCGCACCAATACGTCGGATAAAGCCTGCGGTTTGCAAATGAGGTTGATGTGACATCGGTTATCTATATCTCAGTGAAATAATTCCCGAGAGGATAGTCATTATTGCAAGGGTAAAAAAGAGGGCAAATCGAGTAAATTGGCATTTATGGTGAAATAATCAACAATCAATTGAATTTTCGCTTTTTTTCGATTTTTATTATTGCGCTGATTCATTTCTTCCGTATAATTCACCTCACTAAAGGGGTAGCCCCTGATGCCGATGTGGTGAAATTGGTAGACACGACGGATTCAAAATCCGTTGCCTTCGGGCGTGGCGGTTCAAGTCCGCCCATCGGTACCATGATTTAAATGACAAAGCCTCGACGAAAGTCGGGGGCTTTGTTGTATCCGGACGTCAATTATTTATCGACACAGTCAATTTTATTTCTTCCATCTGTTTTCTGCCAGCGGGTATTTGCGCCTTCAAATTCATCAATTTAATCTATTGATTCATTTGTTTTTATAATTATCAATTTGTTATATGTATGATCAAATAAAGTAAAAAAAGCGCTGAGTTGGGTTAAATGAATTGCATATGAGATGATATCGTTATTTTTTATTTTCTCATTATGATGGAGGGCAATATGCGTAAGCAATTGTCATGGATTATATTATTACCGAGTATTTTCAGTGGATATACGATGGCTGAAACTGAAAATGCCCCTTATTTTGACCAGTTACTCTCCGCAGATTATGCACAGCTTAGTCGGCAAGTCGCACCTATTGAGTCAGCGCAACGGCAAACCCTTGTGCCGATGCAGCTCGACCTTTCCGATCTCGATCTTTCCAATAAAGTATCGCTCCTGCCGCAGGCCGGAAAACTAGAGAGTTTAGCCGAACATGTGGCGAAAACATCTGCGCAAAACCTTCTATCCTCTGCGACGGCTGAAGATGGTTCTGATAGCGTTACCCCTTTATGTGACACATTAGCTGCAGGAACTTTATATACATTGAGTGGTGTACAAAAAGACGGCGTCTATTGTTATCACTTTGAAGTCAAACAGCGCTCCAAAATTATGGCGCTGTTAGTCGGCCAGGCTGAAACGACAGATATGAAACTGTCCGTGCTCAAGCATGGTGCGAATGACCAGCTTTTTATTGTCGGCACGTCTGATCACCCCGCCAATGCGGATGAGGTTGTTTCAGCGGTGGTTGAACCGGGGCACTATTACTGGTACATGGAGGCGAAAGCCGCTGATAATGCTAGCATTCAGTTCGGTGTGTCGGTCAATTCGGCTATCGATGCTTATGAGCCGAATGATACGCCCCAGACTTCAACTCGGTTACCTGAAACTCGTAATATGATTGTAGGGAATATCGATTCAGCATCCGATTTGGATTATTACCTTTATACGGTTGAGAAAGGTAAAAAAATTGATATCGAAATTGATGATAGTGATTCACCTAAACAATGGCTGTTTAGCTATAGTGTTTTGAGTGGCTCTGTTGAGCGGGAAGACAATACCTCTCACTATGTTGCCACGGAAGGGACACAACTTCTCCTTCAAGTTAAACATAATCCGGGAAAAACAGCTGATGCGAGCAAGCAATATCGCATATTGCTCGGTCCGTCAGTGGCATCGATGAAATCATCTTCTGTTCAGGGCGAGCCGGATGTGGTTCGGTTAAAGCTGAGTGAGACATCAATGTATCCGAATATATTGTTGAATGGACCGTCAGGACTTTATTTAACAACACAGGCATACAATCAACTAACCTGGCAGGTGAAACTGACGGACTCCGCCGGACAACCAGCAGCCAATGCAGCCGTTGTTTTACAATATGATGTGAATCTGTTTGATGGAGAATGGAATCCATCGAATTCTATTGCTTATACCGATAACACGGGAACCGCAAAAGGGACGGTTACGCTTGGTCGGAAGAACTGTCAGTATGAACTATTTACCACACAAATTGCCTATGTGTATAACAGTAAAGTGACATATAGAACCGGTTTTGATGCGGGCCTGTGGAGAATCCTTGTTCCGGGAACTTCAATTGGTGTAGGTGGTTCTAACGTCCCTGGCGTGACTCTCGGTCATATTTGTACTCAGAATGTACTAAAAGTGGAATAACGCTACCTGATTTGAATAACATCGACTATCAGTAAATCGAAAGGGAAGCATTTGCTTCCCTTTTTCTCATGGCTTATCGATACAATGACTGACTTTGTATATGCACCTTGTGCCATCGTATCGATATATATTTAGCATTGCGATAAGAATTATTTTAACTTTTTGAGTCTTTTGTCATAAAGTGATTTTTTGCTAAATTGCTTAGGATATTGACTCATGAATTGTGGACTGATGGTCGATTGAATGCAGTTGCACACAGTTACATCTACAATGTAAAAGTTATGGATAGTTCTTACAGATAAGAGTGTTAATTCGATTGTGGCAAATATAAAAATTACAGTAGACAGATTGCAGCCGGGATTACACATCCGCTTACCCGTGAAGTGGAATGATCACCCATTTCTACTGAATAGCTTTAAGATCAAAAACCAAGATCAGATTGATATTATTAAACATCTTGGTATTCAACATGTTTATTTGAATCCGGCTCAAAGTGATACACAACCATTGTCTCCGCATACATTGAAACGAGAAAGTGGTGGTGATAATGCTCCAAAGGATGGGGCTGTTATTGATGATGAGGCTAAAAAACTCTGGGAAGAGAAAGAAAGCCGGATCGATAAACTGAAAGCTTACCGTCGTCGTGTGGTTCGTTGTGAAAAAGAATTCGAACGCTCTCTGGCACGGATTCGAAGTGTGATGAATAAGATTCGTAATCGACCTCAAGATGCTGTCGATGAAGCGTCTCAATTAGTGGCGGATGTTGTGGATGAGTTACTGGCTGAAGAAAGTGTGACGCTCCATCTGATGAACAGCAAAAGTGAGTTTGAAGATATCTATTTTCATTCTCTGAATGTGTCTGTGATTGCGATGATGATTGGTCGGGTTAAAGGATTTGATGCAGAGAAGATCAAAGAGTTAGCCTTTGCGGCACTGTTTCATGATATCGGTAAAATTAAAGTTCCGGCCGCAATTGTCCGCAAACAAACCCCGCTCACTGAGCCAGAGAAAAATTATCTCAAGCAACATACGCGTTATGGGACTGATATTGCCAATGGCATAGAAGGGTTTCCTGAGAGTGCCAAACGGGTGATTGGTCAGCATCATGAGCTGATGGATGGTTCCGGTTATCCTGAAGGACTGAAAGGTGATGAGATCGATGAATTAGCGCAAATTATTGCTGTTGCCAATGCGTTTGATTCATTGTGCCATGGCAATATTGTTGATGAACAAAAAATTCCTTATGCCGCCTTGTCACATTTGTATAAAAACTGCCGGAATTTATACAACTTTGATAATTTAAGTATTTTAGTTAAGTTTATGGGCGTCTATCCACCGGGGACGGTTGTGCAGTTGTCAAATGAGATGGTCGGGTTGGTGATTTCGATTAATTCAAATGATTTACTCTATCCGAGTGTCCTGATTTATGATCCGTCTGTCCCAAGAACCGAAGCACCAATTGTTGATTTGGCAGAGAGAGAGTTAACCATCGTTAATGTTATTCTACCAGCGAAACTACCGGATAAAGTGCGTGAGTATTTGAACCCTCGTTCACGGATTTCGTACTTTTTTGATAATGAAGATCAGTAAGTTTGTTTGAAAAAACAGCAAATCATAAAAAAATCCAAATCATCTCTAAAAAGTGTTTGACTCTAAGATTTATCCCGTTAGAATGGCCGCCACTTCGAACGGAGAACGTTTGGAAGAATCGCTCTTTAACAATATAGACCAATCAATCTGTGTGGGCACTCGTCGATAAATATCCAAAAAGATTTTATCAATGAACCGAGTGACCAATTCAAGTTGGAGCAGGCAACTGTTTTTCAATAAGAGCACAGTCAATTCAACATTACTTATGTAATGTCACTTTTTGCTTCTGCTTTTAAAAAGCGGAGACAAAAAGCAGTATTCATTGAGCCGACACTTCGGTGTCACAAAAACTTTAATTGAAGAGTTTGATCATGGCTCAGATTGAACGCTGGCGGCAGGCCTAACACATGCAAGTCGAGCGGTAACAGGAGAGAGCTTGCTCTCTTGCTGACGAGCGGCGGACGGGTGAGTAAAGTCTGGGAAATTGCCCTGATGTGGGGGATAACCATTGGAAACGATGGCTAATACCGCATGATGTCTACGGACCAAAGAGGGGGACCTTCGGGCCTCTCGCGTCAGGATATGCCCAGATGGGATTAGCTAGTTGGTGGGGTAAAGGCTCACCAAGGCGACGATCCCTAGCTGGTCTGAGAGGATGATCAGCCACACTGGAACTGAGACACGGTCCAGACTCCTACGGGAGGCAGCAGTGGGGAATATTGCACAATGGGCGCAAGCCTGATGCAGCCATGCCGCGTGTATGAAGAAGGCCTTCGGGTTGTAAAGTACTTTCAGCAGTGAGGAAGGATGATGCTTTAATAGAGTCTCATTTTGACGTTAGCTGCAGAAGAAGCACCGGCTAACTCCGTGCCAGCAGCCGCGGTAATACGGAGGGTGCGAGCGTTAATCGGAATTACTGGGCGTAAAGCGCATGCAGGTGGTTTTTTAAGTCAGATGTGAAAGCCCGGGGCTTAACCCCGGAGTTGCATTTGAAACTGGGAGGCTAGAGTACTGTAGAGGGGGGTAGAATTTCAGGTGTAGCGGTGAAATGCGTAGAGATCTGAAGGAATACCGGTGGCGAAGGCGGCCCCCTGGACAGATACTGACACTCAGATGCGAAAGCGTGGGGAGCAAACAGGATTAGATACCCTGGTAGTCCACGCTGTAAACGATGTCTACTTGGAGGTTGTGGCCTAGAGCCGTGGCTTTCGGAGCTAACGCGTTAAGTAGACCGCCTGGGGAGTACGGTCGCAAGATTAAAACTCAAATGAATTGACGGGGGCCCGCACAAGCGGTGGAGCATGTGGTTTAATTCGATGCAACGCGAAGAACCTTACCTACTCTTGACATCCAGAGAAGCCGGAAGAGATTCTGGTGTGCCTTCGGGAGCTCTGAGACAGGTGCTGCATGGCTGTCGTCAGCTCGTGTTGTGAAATGTTGGGTTAAGTCCCGCAACGAGCGCAACCCTTATCCTTGATTGCCAGCACTTCGGGTGGGAACTTCAGGGGAGACTGCCGGTGATAAACCGGAGGAAGGTGGGGACGACGTCAAGTCATCATGGCCCTTACGAGTAGGGCTACACACGTGCTACAATGGCATATACAGAGGGCAGCTAACTTGCGAGAGTGTGCGAATCCCAAAAAGTATGTCGTAGTCCGGATTGGAGTCTGCAACTCGACTCCATGAAGTCGGAATCGCTAGTAATCGTAGATCAGAATGCTACGGTGAATACGTTCCCGGGCCTTGTACACACCGCCCGTCACACCATGGGAGTGGGCTGCAAAAGAAGCAGGTAGTTTAACCTTCGGGAGGACGCTTGCCACTTTGTGGTTCATGACTGGGGTGAAGTCGTAACAAGGTAGCGCTAGGGGAACCTGGCGCTGGATCACCTCCTTACGTAAAGATATTTGAGATGAGTGTCCACACAGATTGATTTGGTTTATAA
>NZ_KQ947475.1:401760-404817 GCF_001506075.1 Vibrio sp. MEBiC08052
CGTACACGGTGGATGCCTTGGCAGTCAGAGGCGATGAAGGACGTACTAACTTGCGATAAGCGTAGATGAGGCAGTAAGAGCCACTTGAGTCTGCGATTTCCGAATGGGGAAACCCAACTGCAGCAGCAGTTATCATTAACTGAATTCATAGGTTAATGAGGCGAACCGGGAGAACTGAAACATCTAAGTACCCCGAGGAAAAGAAATCAATCGAGATTCCGAAAGTAGCGGCGAGCGAAATCGGACTAGCCCTTAAGCTTTTACAGCGTTAGGTGAAGTGTCTGGAAAGGCACGCGAGAGAGGGTGATAGCCCCGTAACCGAAGGCGTTGTTTAAGTGAAAACGAGTAAGGCGGGACACGTGATATCCTGTCTGAAGATGGGGGGACCATCCTCCAAGGCTAAATACTCCTGACTGACCGATAGTGAACCAGTACCGTGAGGGAAAGGCGAAAAGAACCCCTGTGAGGGGAGTGAAATAGAACCTGAAACCGTGTACGTACAAGCAGTAGGAGCCTCTTTTATGGGGTGACTGCGTACCTTTTGTATAATGGGTCAGCGACTTATATTCAGTGGCAAGGTTAACCGATTAGGGGAGCCGTAGCGAAAGCGAGTGTTAACTGCGCGTTTAGTCTCTGGATATAGACCCGAAACCGAGTGATCTAGCCATGGGCAGGTTGAAGGTTGAGTAACATCAACTGGAGGACCGAACCGACTAATGTTGAAAAATTAGCGGATGACTTGTGGCTAGGGGTGAAAGGCCAATCAAACTCGGAGATAGCTGGTTCTCCCCGAAAGCTATTTAGGTAGCGCCTCGGACGAATACTACTGGGGGTAGAGCACTGTTAAGGCTAGGGGGTCATCCCGACTTACCAACCCTTTGCAAACTCCGAATACCAGTAAGTACTATCCGGGAGACACACGGCGGGTGCTAACGTCCGTCGTGGAGAGGGAAACAACCCAGACCGCCAGCTAAGGTCCCAAATTACAGCTAAGTGGGAAACGATGTGGGAAGGCTCAGACAGCTAGGATGTTGGCTTAGAAGCAGCCATCATTTAAAGAAAGCGTAATAGCTCACTAGTCGAGTCGGCCTGCGCGGAAGATGTAACGGGGCTAAGCTGTAAACCGAAGCTGCGGCAATATGATTTATCATATTGGGTAGGGGAGCGTTCTGTAAGCCGTTGAAGGTGGATTGTAAAGTCTGCTGGAGGTATCAGAAGTGCGAATGCTGACATGAGTAACGACAAGGGGGGTGAAAAACCTCCCCGCCGGAAGACCAAGGGTTCCTGTCCAACGTTAATCGGGGCAGGGTGAGTCGACCCCTAAGGCGAGGCCGAAAGGCGTAGTCGATGGGAAACGGGTTAATATTCCCGTACTTGTTGTGAATGCGATGGGGGGACGGAGAAGGCTAGGTGGGCCTGGCGACGGTTGTCCAGGTTCAAGTGCGTAGGCTGTAGAGTTAGGCAAATCCGGCTCTACGATAGGCTGAGACACGATGTCGAGTCACTACGGTGATGAAGTCATTGATGCCATGCTTCCGGGAAAAGCCTCTAAGCTTCAGTTCACAAGAAATCGTACCCCAAACCGACACAGGTGGTCGGGTAGAGAATACCAAGGCGCTTGAGAGAACTCGGGTGAAGGAACTAGGCAAAATGGTACCGTAACTTCGGGAGAAGGTACGCTCTTGCTGGTGAAGTCCCTTGCGGATGGAGCTGATGAGAGTCGCAGATACCAGGTGGCTGCAACTGTTTATTAAAAACACAGCACTGTGCAAAATCGTAAGATGACGTATACGGTGTGACGCCTGCCCGGTGCCGGAAGGTTAATTGATGGGGTTAGCTTAGGCGAAGCTCTTGATCGAAGCCCCGGTAAACGGCGGCCGTAACTATAACGGTCCTAAGGTAGCGAAATTCCTTGTCGGGTAAGTTCCGACCTGCACGAATGGCGTAATGATGGCCACGCTGTCTCCACCCGAGACTCAGTGAAATTGAAATCGCTGTGAAGATGCAGTGTACCCGCGGCTAGACGGAAAGACCCCGTGAACCTTTACTACAGCTTGGCACTGAACATTGAGCCTACATGTGTAGGATAGGTGGGAGGCTTTGAAGCAGTCACGCTAGTGATTGTGGAGCCGACCTTGAAATACCACCCTTGTATGTTTGATGTTCTAACTTGGCCCCGTTATCCGGGGTGAGGACAGTGCCTGGTGGGTAGTTTGACTGGGGCGGTCTCCTCCCAAAGAGTAACGGAGGAGCACGAAGGTGGGCTAATCACGGTTGGACATCGTGAGGTTAGTGCAATGGCATAAGCCCGCTTAACTGCGAGAGTGACGGCTCGAGCAGGTGCGAAAGCAGGTCATAGTGATCCGGTGGTTCTGAATGGAAGGGCCATCGCTCAACGGATAAAAGGTACTCCGGGGATAACAGGCTGATACCGCCCAAGAGTTCATATCGACGGCGGTGTTTGGCACCTCGATGTCGGCTCATCACATCCTGGGGCTGAAGTCGGTCCCAAGGGTATGGCTGTTCGCCATTTAAAGTGGTACGCGAGCTGGGTTTAGAACGTCGTGAGACAGTTCGGTCCCTATCTGCCGTGGGCGTTGGAGAATTGAAAGGGGCTGCTCCTAGTACGAGAGGACCGGAGTGGACGAACCTCTGGTGTTCGGGTTGTGATGCCAATCGCATTGCCCGGTAGCTAAGTTCGGGATCGATAACCGCTGAAAGCATCTAAGCGGGAAGCGAGCCTTGAGATGAGTTCTCCCTGGCAGTTTAACTGTCCTGAAGGGTTGTTCGAGACTAGAACGTTGATAGGCAGGGTGTGTAAGCGCTGTGAGGCGTTGAGCTAACCTGTACTAATTGCCCGTGAGACTTAACCATACAACACCGAAGGGGTTTTGTGGCTCAGTAGGAATAATTTGATTGTGTAGAGAACAAAAACAGCTTTCCGAATTTTAAGAATTTGCTTGGCGACGATAGCGTTTTGGACCCACCTGATCCATGCCGAACTCAGTCGTGAAACGAAACAGCGCCGATGGTAGTGTGGGGTCTCCCCATGTGAGA
>NZ_KQ947475.1:405375-656745 GCF_001506075.1 Vibrio sp. MEBiC08052
GCGCCGATGGTAGTGTGGGGTCTCCCCATGTGAGAGTAGGACATCGCCAGGCTTTAATTGTAAGCCTTGACATTGTCAGGGCTTTTTTCGTCTAGTGGCACAGGATGTAAGAGCGGCAATAAAGAAAAAGCTGATGTATACATCAGCTTTTCATCACTTCCATAAAATGGCTTTGTATTTGGGCTAACTCAAGAAGCTTGGGATTTTTGATTCATATTCGGCAATTTTATCTTCGTGTTGCAGTGTCAGACCGATATTATCCAGCCCGTTTAGAAGACAGTGGCGACGAAATTCATCAATTTCAAAGCTATATTCTTGACCGTTTGCCGAAACTTTCATTGCTTCCAGATCAACGGTAATTTCAGCCCCTTCATTGGCTTCAACATATTTGAAAAGCGCATCGACTTCACTTTCTTTCAGGCGAACCGGCACCATCTGGTTGTTGATTGAGTTGCCGTAAAAAATATCAGCAAAGCTTGGTGCTATCATGACCTGAATACCGTAATCAGCCAAAGCCCATGGTGCATGTTCACGGGATGAACCGCAACCGAAATTTTCACGGGCCAGTAGAATACTTGCTCCCTGATAACGGGGGGCATTCATCACAAAGTCAGGGTTGGGCTGTTGTCCCGCATCATCAAGAAAACGCCAGTCATGGAAAAGGTGCTTACCAAAACCGATACGGTTTACTTTTTGCAGAAACTGCTTCGGGATAATCGCATCAGTATCGACGTTCGCTGCATCCAGCGGAACGACTAAACCTGTATGTTTTTTAAATCCTGACATCATTATTCCCCTTGCTCTAGTGTACGAATATCAACAAAGTGTCCCGCAATTGCTGCCGCTGCCGCCATGGCCGGACTGACAAGGTGCGTGCGGCCATCTCGACCCTGACGTCCTTCAAAGTTTCGGTTTGATGTGGATGCACAACGTTCCCCCGGCCCTAAACGATCATTATTCATCGCCAGACACATCGAGCATCCCGGTAAACGCCATTCGAACCCGGCATCGGTAAAGATTTTATCTAAACCTTCAGATTCTGCCTGTGCTTTAACCTGTTCTGACCCCGGTACAACGATTGCCTGAACGTGCGATGCGACTTGCTTACCTTGAGCAATTTGTGCCGCAGCGCGCATGTCTTCAATTCGAGAATTGGTACAAGAACCGATGAACACTTTATCGACGTTATAATCAGAAAGGAGTTTGCCACCTTCAAGCCCCATGTAGTTCAGCGCTTTGATCGCGGATGATTGCTCGACTAAATCGGTAAAGCTTTCCGGCGTCGGAATGGGTGCATCAATCGAAATCACTTGTCCCGGATTGGTGCCCCAAGTTACCTGAGGTTTAATCTCTGCTGCATCTAATGTCACCACAGCATCATATTCTGCACCGTCGTCAGATTGTAATGTCTGCCAGTATTCGACGGCTTTGTCCCAGTTTTCACCTGTTGGGGAAAATTTACGACCTTTAATATAGTCAAAAGTGGTTTGATCCGGTGCTATCAGGCCTGCTTTGGCACCCAGTTCTATCGCCATATTACAGACCGTCATACGACCTTCCATTGACAGATCCCGAATCGCCTGACCACAGAATTCAACGACATATCCGGTTCCGCCTGCGGCCGTGGTTTTACCGATGATCGCCAGCACGATATCTTTGGCAGTAATACCCTTCGCAACCTTGCCTTTGACTTCAATTTTCATGGTTTTGGCACGAGCTTGCTTGAGGGTTTGCGTGGCAAGTACGTGTTCAACTTCGGAAGTACCGATACCGAAAGCTAGCGAGCCGAATGCACCGTGGGTTGCGGTATGGGAATCACCGCAAACAATGGTCATTCCCGGTAGGGTAATGCCTAACTCTGGGCCCATGACGTGTACGATACCCTGATATTTGTGATTAATATCGTAAAGCGTGACACCGAATTCTTCGCAGTTTTTCGACAGTGTTTCCATCTGGATCTGAGCCATCTCACCGGAAGCACTGATGTCTTTCGTGGTTGTCGAGACGTTATGGTCCATGGTGGCAAAGGTTTTGTTGACCTGACGGACTGAACGACCTTTTTCCCTGAGTCCGTCGAAAGCTTGTGGTGACGTGACTTCATGAACCAGATGACGATCGATATACAAAATCGGGTTTTCACCTTCAGCGGCGACCACGACATGTGCATCGTAGATTTTTTCGTATAATGTTTTTGCTTTTGACATTGCTTCTACCTTGAACTTGTTCGTGGACCGAGACTCATCTCGGTCACATACTTATGCACTTAAGCTTTTTCACTTAATATATAGGCAGCGATTTTGTCGCCCATTTCAGAGGTTGTCAGTGCCGGTTTATCGGTTGCAAGATCTGCGGTCAGTTCTCCGGCGGATAATGCTTTGCTGACGGCTGCCTCAATATCCTGAGCTGCTGCCTCTTCACCGAGACTGTAACGGAGCATTAATGCTGCCGATAGGATTTGAGCAACCGGATTGGCAATATTTTTCCCTGCGATATCCGGAGCACTGCCACCTGCGGGTTCGTATAGCCCGAAATTACTTTCATTCAGACTGGCTGAAGGAAGCATTCCCATTGAACCGGTGATCATTGCACACTCATCAGAGAGAATATCACCAAAGATATTTGAACATAGCATGACATCGAATTGAGCGGGATCTTTAATCAGTTGCATGGTTGCGTTATCGATGTACATATGGGATAGCTCGACATCCGGATAATCTTTGCTAATTTCGCTCACAACTTCTCGCCATAAGATAGAGCTTTGCAGGACGTTCGCTTTATCAATTGAGCACACTTTGTTACGACGTAAACGGGCTGACTCAAAAGCAATTTTAGCAATACGTTCAATCTCATAGCGGTGATAGACTTCAGTATCAAATGCTTTCTCATTAGCACCTTCACCTTCACGACCTTTGGGTTGACCGAAGTAGATACCCCCAGTGAGCTCGCGTACAACGACGATGTTAAAACCATTGGCAGAGATATCGGAGCGGAGTGGCGAAAACGCTTCAAGTCCCTGATGGATTTGTGCCGGGCGTAAGTTGCAGAACAGTTGAAAATGCTTACGTAATGGTAATAAAGCCCCGCGTTCTGGCTGTTCGTTTGGTGGCAGATGTTCCCATTTCGGTCCTCCGACTGAACCAAACAGAACCGCTTGCGCCTGTTCACACCCTTTCAGGGTCTGTTCCGGAAGTGGGCTGCCGTGATTATCGATCGCAATCCCACCAACGTCGTATTCGGTACGGTCAAAAGCGATGTTGTGCTTTGTTTGAATCGCATCAAGTACTTTATGAGCCTGTTGCATGACTTCCGGTCCGATGCCGTCACCGGGCAGTACTGCAATTTTATAAGTTTTGTCTGTCATGTGAGTCCTTGTTCACTCTCGTATTTGTTGATTTGGTTACCTACTTCAGTCTGCGTGACACAACGAGACCGACGCGCAGGGACCTTATATTGTTGCTATTATACTGTGGCTATTTTTTTATTTTTGATGACTTCGATCTGATCGGCACGCTGAATACTGTTGATCACATGCAATAATGCTTCTCCTGAAGCTTCTACGATATCCGTGGATATCCCCGTTCCGTGATATTTTCGGCCTTTATAGTTGGCGATAATATCCGCCTGTCCCAAACCGTCTTCACCTTCTCCTTTAGCGGTCAGATCGAATTTATCGAGGACGATATCGTAACCGGTAAGACGATAAATGCATTGGTACAATGCGTCTACCGGGCCGTTGCCGACAGCTGCCTCGCATTTTTCTTCATCACCACATTGCAGCTTAATTGTGGTGGTTGCCATCACGCTGCCCGATTGAACGCTCAGATAGTTTAGTTGGTAGAAATCGTCTTCTTCACGTAAGTTGGAGAAGTACATTAAGGATTCTAAGTCATAATCGAACACCTGACCCTTGCGGTCAGCAAGTTTCAGGAAATCTTCATAAAGTGCATCCAAATTGTACTCATCATCCTGATAACCCATGGCATCCATATGACTTTTCACCGCAGCTCTGCCACTACGACTGGTCAGATTCAGCGCCTGATTTTTCAGACCAATCGACTCTGGGGTCATAATTTCATAGGTATTTTTATTTTTCAGCATACCATCCTGATGGATGCCGGAAGAATGACTGAATGCATTGGCGCCAACGATCGCTTTGTTACTTTGGATCGGCATATTACAGATTTGGCTGACCATTTTACTTGTCCGGTGAATCTCATCGTGCTTGATACCCGTATGAACGCCTAAAAACTCTTGGCGGGTTTTGATGATCATCGCGATTTCTTCCAGTGCACAGTTTCCAGCACGTTCACCGATCCCGTTGATTGTTCCTTCAACCTGACGGGCTCCGGCTTGAACTGCGGTGATAGAGTTGGCAACAGACATCCCCAAATCATCGTGGCAGTGGACAGAAATAATTGCTTTATCAATGTTGGGAACACGATTGAATAATGTCTGAATGATACCACCAAATTCACCCGGAACAGTATAACCAACTGTGTCAGGGATATTAATTGTTCTGGCTCCGGCATCAATTGCTGCTTCAACCATTCGGCATAAATTATCGATTGGTGTGCGTCCGGCATCTTCACAAGAGAACTCCACATCATCCGTATATCGACGAGCATGTTTGATTGCATTTACACCCATCTCTACGACTTGGTCATAGCTACGACGAAGTTTATCCTGAACATGGATGGTTGAGGTTGAAATAAACGTGTGAATACGGAATGCCTCGGCAACTTTTAAGGCTTCAGCGGCAGCATCGATGTCTTTTTCTACTGCGCGGGAAAGGGCACAGACTCGGCTGTTTTTGATATTCTTAGCGATGGTTTGTACCGATTCGAAATCACCCGGAGAGGAGACCGGAAATCCTGCTTCAATCACATCCACCCCAAGTCGTTCCAGAGCATAGGCAATTTGTAATTTTTCTCTCACCGTTAAACTGGCAGATAATGCTTGTTCTCCGTCCCGCAAGGTTGTATCGAAGATAATGACCTGATCGTTCATATTGGCTGGCTCCTAGACCGATAAGTGGTTGTGTTTGCTCACTTAATATTTTCTTTTGTAAAGTGCTTTCAGCTATAAAAAAACCCGCATTTCGATGCGGGTTTTTGTGATTCTTTGTGGTGTCTTCTGTCCACAGGCTACCCGCGCGATTGATACACGATAAGGAGTAGGCCTAGCAGGAGAGAAGTTTTAAATGTCATATCCATTTACTTTCCACAAAATTCAATAACAAATTAGTACCGCACCTGATACATTACGTCAACCCAAAATTGTATATTTATTGGTAGTACCTGTTTGATCAGCCGGTCGTATTCAGAGTATCACTACGTCGGATGTGATCTTATTATCGTGCGACGTTGCCCTGAAATTGCCATGTAAGTGCTTATTGTCCGATTCAGATCAGCTTCCCTGTTTTCGTGTCTCGGTATACGGTTCCGACGCTTTCCATTCCTTGTTGATCACCACCTTTACTTGATCACCACCTTTACCCTGCATACTGTCGGGAAGTTTGACTGGTTCACTAGCTGGGTTTATCCAACAATATTCATGGTTTCGACAACAAATAGTCACACCGCTGTCATCTGGACTGATTAGTGTCTTGGGTATAAAGGGGTTGAACTATAGGAATGCAGTCATGAGAGTTATTGAACCGATTGTGAAATTTGATCTGGCCTTGTCACTGTTCTGTCTGCAACACAGATTCAGTTATCCATTGGCACGTATCAGCCGAGCGGTGTCCCATACTGGAGACGGTCATTTATATGTTGTCATCGGTGGCGCTGCTTTTTGGGTTGATGAGATTGCCGGTCAGGCATTACTCGTCACTGGATTGATCTCATTTCTGATTGAGCTGCCGCTTTACTGGTTGTTTAAAAACCTTTTTCAACGGCGTCGCCCTCAAGAATTCTCCTCAAGAGTTATTGCTTATATTACGCCTTCTGATCGGTTTAGTTTACCCTCTGGACATACGAGTGCCGCTTTTCTGATGGCGACACTCATTGCTTCGTTTTATCCATCATTGTCAGTGATGGTGTTTATATGGGCAGGGTGTATTGGTGCCGCTCGTATTTTGCTTGGGGTTCATTTTTTCACAGATGTACTGATTGGTGCTTTATTAGGAATGAGTTGTGCGCAAGCTGGCCAACTGGTCACGGAGTGGATAATTTGAAAATTCTCTATGGTGTTCAGGGGACAGGGAACGGTCATACGGCACGAGCCAGAGCGATGAGTCATGCACTCCGGCAATATCATCATGTTGATGTCGATTTTATTTTCAGTGGCAGAGAAAAAGATAAATATTTTTCAATGGATAGCTTTGGCGATTATCAAACCCGCCGAGGGCTGACGTTTATGACCGAGAAAGGACGGGTCAATTATTTAAAAACGGCCCGAGAGAACCGCTTCGGTCAATTAATTTCCGATATCCGCCAACTTGATCTCAGCACTTATGATTTAGTGATCAGTGATTTTGAGCCGATTACGTCGTGGGCTGCAAAATTACAGCACAAACCCTGTATTAGTCTCAGTCATCAAAATGCTTTTCGTTATCCGGTGCCATTAAAGGGAGCCAACTGGTTCGATAAGAAAATTATTACCAATTTTGCACCTGCAGATCATTATCTCGGGCTGCACTGGTATCACTTTGAACACCCGATTTTACCGCCGATTATCCATACCGGAGGGGCGGCTGCAGAAAACCAACCTTTCATTTTGATCTACCTCCCATTCGAATCACTGGAATCGATTATGGATCTGTTCTTTCGTTTCGGTCACCATCAGTTTGTCTGTTATCACCCCATGATTGATGAGATGAAACAGACAGAGAACATGATATTTCATCCATTATGTCATGAACGCTTCCAAGAACACTTACGTTGCTGTGCTGGTGTGATAGCCAATGGTGGATTTGAACTCCCTTCTGAAGCCATGTCATATGGCAAAAAATTACTACTCAAACCTTTGATAGGCCAATTTGAACAACAGAGTAACGTCGCGACACTTGAAATTCTGGGGCTAGCCTCTGCGATGGAATCGCTTGATGTGGCCGTGATTCGGCAGTGGCTTGATGAACCGAATGCAGAACGAGTCGTTTATCCCGATGTTGCGCAAGCTATTGCTGAATGGGTGATTCAGGGGCGTTGGGATGATCATCAGCAACTGTGTCATTCACTCTGGAAACAGGTTAACTTTCCCGACTATGTCATGGTGTAATTTGTATAATTCATTGATCAAGATTAATCTGTTTTAGTTGTCATATATGATGTGAATGATTAATGGTTTTTTGTTGCAAACCTATAACTCGCGTCAATTAATTTTGTGAATACTATAAAATTCGCGATTTGATGTTTTTTGATGTTTTTTTAACTTAATGATTTTTAATGGAATTTTTCAAAATGAGATAAAATAAACTGACTTTTTATCAATCCAGTTGCCTTTTGTACATCAATTAAAAGATAGTTAATTGCACAGCCTACTTATACGATTTATCAATAGGTTGTTCAAAATAGAATCACGTTGAGTCACTTTATCTGATGTATGTCACTTCACCTGACAAGAGTGCTATCCCAGGAGGGATAACGAAAGTGATGACTGAAGCAAAACAAGAGGCATTCTAATGTTAGAAAAAAAAGAAGTTATCCAACCAGTCGCCAGCTATCGGATGGAAAGTACGCTACGAGGCGTTGATTTGAATTTGCTCACCGTGTTTGATGCGGTAATGCAAGAACAAAATATTACTCGGGCAGCGCATAATTTAGGGATGTCTCAGCCTGCGGTCAGTAACGCTGTGGCACGTTTGAAAGTGATGTTTAATGATGAGCTTTTCATGCGGCAGGGACGAGGTATTCAGCCTACTCAGCGCGCCCGGCAGCTTTTTGGTCCCGTCCGTCAAGCCTTACAATTAATTCGCAATGAACTGCCGAATTCAGTCTTTACGCCTGAATCTTCAACCAGACAATTCAACTTAGCCATTTGTAGTCCGAATGATTTGCGCTTCGCACCGAAGATTTTCTCGTCGATTCACGATCAGGCACCTCAAGTGCAATTGCATTTGGAAGCGGACTCGAATCAACAACTTGCTGAGCGGTTACGTTATCAAGAAGTCGATTTTGTCATTGACTATGCTCGTTTTGAAGAATCTGGCTTCTGCAGTACCGAAATTTTCCAAGATGAACTGGTGATTGTTGCTTCTAAGCAACATCCTCGTATCCAAGGCACGATTACCTCGTCACAAGTGATTGAAGAGCAACACGCGAAGCTATCTCAGGCGCATGGTCTGCGGAGTTTCAGTGAACAGGCTTACCGGGATATCGATTGCCATTCTCACTATGAGGGGACAAGCTTAAGTAACGTGCTTTATGTTGTGAGCCAGTCAGAACTGATTACCATCGCACCACGTTGGTTGGTGGAAGCATCACCCAATAGAGAACAACTTCAAACGATTGCCTTACCATTTGAACGTAAACAGATCTGTGGTTACTTGAGCTGGCACGAATCGAATGAAAAAGATAAGGGGCATGGCTGGTTGAGAGAACAACTCATGATGATTTGTAGTGAAATTGTCGATGCTCCTACGACAAACTAACTTGTGTTTGATGTTGCCGGACCGGATGAAATAGAGGAAGGCAACATCTGTTTGTTCCTGCTTTTCTCTTTTTTCCTCCTCGAATATTTTCCTTGATAATCGTCAGTCATTAGATAGCTTACTTTATATCAACAAATTCGTTTCTTCTTTAGCATCTTGATGACTTTTTTTACATGAAATAAATATATTATGTCTTTTTTATTTATAGGTTTTATATAGTCATCTGATTTTGATGGTGTTTCCCGTAGATAACTCTTCAAGAATATCCATACGCAACATTTTCCGTAAAATGCGACAAAAAACCGAATAGACCAATCTTTCTGAAGCGAGTAAAGTTGCTCTAACCCTTGTGGTGTTATGACCCTACAAGGACATAGCCATTAGCGAATCGATTTCGATTAGGCTACGAATAAGCCCTAGACTATGTAACCAACCAGACTGTTGAACTGACCTCGGGATACAGTGACTGGTAAGGAGAATAATATGGTAATGCTATCCGGTGCAGAGATGGTTGTTCAGTCTCTGATCGAAGAAGGTGTCGAGCAGATTTTTGGTTATCCCGGTGGATCCGTGCTTGATATCTATGATGCCCTTCATGAAAAAACCGACCAAATCAAACATGTCCTCGTTCGTCATGAACAGGCGGCAACACATATGGCTGACGGTTACGCACGCTCAACCGGCAAACCCGGTGTCGTGCTGGTTTGTTCCGGCCCAGGTGCAACTAATACTGTAACCGGGATTGCGACAGCTTATATGGATTCTATTCCGATGATTGTCATATCAGGTAATGTCCCCAATAGCTTGATTGGCAATGATGCATTTCAGGAGTGTGACATCGTAGGGGTTTCCCGGCCGATTGTGAAACATAGCTTTTTGGTCAAAAAAGCTGAAGATATTCCCGAAACGATTAAAAAAGCATTCTATATCGCTTCGACCGGTCGTCCTGGCCCTGTGGTGATTGATTTGCCCAAGGATGTCATGAATCCTCAGATCAAATTACCTTATCAATATCCGAAAGCCATCAAGATGCGCTCTTATAATCCGACTACCAGCGGACATAAAGGGCAGATTAAGAAAGCACTCAACGCGTTGTTAGATGCGAAAAAACCAGTTTTATATGTTGGTGGTGGTGCAGTTATTTCCGGGGCTGATAAGCAGATTCTTCAGTTAGCGGAAACCTTGAATTTGCCGGTGGTCAGTACACTGATGGGGCTGGGCGCTTTCCCCGGCACCCATGCCAATGCACTGGGAATGTTGGGCATGCATGGTGTTTATGAAGCCAATATGGCGATGCATCATGCCGATTTGATTTTTGGTGTTGGCGTCCGGTTTGATGACCGAACCACCAATAATCTGGAAAAATACTGTCCCAATGCCAAAATCATGCACATTGATATTGACCCGTCTTCGATTTCGAAGAATGTCCCGGCGGATTTACCGATCGTCGGCTCAGCAGAGAAGGTTTTAGAAACCATGTTGAAGCTGCTGGTTGAGCAGGGGGGCTCGAATGATGCGGAAGCGTTGGCACAATGGTGGAAAGATATTCAAGTTTGGCGGGATCGTCAGTGTCTTGCCTATCAGAAGTCCAGTGAGCGGATCAAACCGCAGCAAGTGATCGAAACACTTCATCGGTTGACCGGAGGGAATGCCTATGTCGCTTCCGATGTCGGCCAACATCAAATGTTTGCGGCACTTTATTACCCGTTTAACAAGCCGCGTCGCTGGATCAATTCCGGTGGTCTGGGCACGATGGGATTTGGTTTGCCTGCGGGGATGGGGGTCAAATTCTCTCATCCGGAAGAAGAAGTGGTCGTGGTGACTGGTGACGGAAGTATTCAGATGAATATTCAAGAGCTGTCAACCGCACTTCAATATGATATTCCGGTCAAGATCATCAACCTGAATAACCGTTTCTTGGGAATGGTAAAACAGTGGCAGGATATCATTTATCAGGGACGTCACTCGAATTCATATATGAGTTCTGTGCCGGACTTCGCTGCAATCGCAGAAGCTTATGGGCATGTGGGTATTCGTATCTCAACACCGGATGAGTTAGAAGCCGGATTGAAAAAAGCACTGGATCTGAAAGATCGTCTGGTGTTTGTGGATATCAATGTCGATGAAACAGAGCACGTTTATCCGATGCAGATTAAAGGCGAAGGGATGGACAAAATGTGGTTGAGCAAAACGGAGAGAACCTGATGAGACGCATTATTTCAGTATTAATGGAGAACCAACCCGGTGCTTTGTCTCGCGTGGTAGGACTGTTTTCCCAGCGTGGTTTCAATATTGAAACGTTGAATGTATCCCCCACTGATGATGAGACGTTGTCTCGTCTTAATATCACGACTAAAACCAACGCGATGGAACTGGAACAGATCCAGAAGCAGCTTCACAAGTTGATTGATGTATTGAAAGTTCAGGAAGTGTCAGAGTTTGAACATATTGAACGGGAATTGATGCTGGTGAAAGTCAGAGCCAGTGGGGCAGCACGGGCAGAAGTACAACGGACGACGGACATTTTCAGAGGTCAAATCGTCGATGTCACCAGTAGTCAGTATACGGTTCAGATGGCCGGAGCAACCGAAAAACTTGATGCTTTTATTGAAGCTATTTCAGAAGTGACAGAAGTGTTAGAGGTGGCTCGCAGTGGTGTCGTCGGTATTGCTCGCCGTGAACGAGCACTCCGTGCGTAATATCATTGATGATTGCGACAAAAACAGAATCAATCCAAACCGGCATTACAGCCGGTTTTTTTATGTTTATCTAATCTGATTAGATATCAGTTGTGCTTCACCAATAAAGTAGCCATCTTCATCAAATCGTTTCACGTCTCCGTTTTCCACAACGATAGTGATTCTTCGGATATCTGAGAATTGCCAGTTACGCCATTGGTAGACAAACTGATCGTGTTCGACCCACCAATAGCCCTCATCCATGTCATTGGGGCGCTCGGATATCCCGGTCATTTTACCATCTGCCTGAAAGGTGATTCGGTAAGGAATATTAAAGCAGTCTTTGGTTAAGAGGGTCTGATTTTTCAGCAGGTGACGAATGGCTCTATTACTGAGCTGTGGCTGCTGACATTCCTGTAAAGTTTCGATCGGCATCACTTGTTTGGCGATTTGAGAAAGAAGCGCAATCCCTTCCCGGATCTGTTCGGTTCTGATGGATTGGAAACACAGCCGGAAGCTATTGGTCCGTTCGTCACAGTAATAGTATTTGGCGCCATTGTTAATCAGGATCCCATGCTGTTCGGCCAGTTGTTCAAATCTCTTCGCATCGAATCCCTGTTTATAGTCGATCCAAAAAGCCGTGCCTGCCAATGAAGGAATCACACCTGACTGTGGGAAATAGTAATTCAGAGCCTTTTCCATGGTCAGCCATTTTTCCCGATAACGTTTGAGCATTTTTTGCGCCAGTGCATCGTAATATCCGAGGCTCAGAAACAGCGCAAGGGTTTGACAATTATTCTTCGGTGGCAAGCTATGTGTTCTGAATTGAAGCGCTTTTATTTGTGAGATCAAGGGGGCCGGTGCAACGATATATCCGAGTCTTAACCCCGGAGCAATCGTCGAAGAAAAACTGGAGATATAGATAATGCGCTCACTGGATGAGTCACTTTTCAATGGCGGGCAGGTGTCTTCGATGAAATTTATATCATGTTCAAAGTCATCTTCAATGATCAATAAGTCATGTTCTTCAGCCAGTGCAAGAAGTTTCCGGCGACGCATGGCAGACAGGCGCACCGTGGTCGGAAATTGATTGCTCGGTGTGGTATAAACCAGTTGGCAGTCGGTGAGGCGCTCATCAATCACCATGCCTTCCTGATCGACGTTGATTGGTACTATCTGAGCGCGTCTGGCCTGAAACTGATGCAATGCCTCGGGATAACCGGGATTCTCAATTGCAATCGAGGAGTCAGCAGAGAGAAGTAGTTTTGACAGGTAATACAGACTGTTCTGACACCCGAGCGTGATGGCGATATTGTCTCGATTGACGAATATGCCCCGCTTGGTTAACACGCGTGTGCGGATCTGTTCAATCAGATCATCATAATCTGAGTCATTCGATGTCCAAGTGCGATGATTGATGCGATTGAGTGATTGAATACTGCACTTACGCCATTCAGAAACCGGGAACAAGTCCTCATCAACAACGCCACTGACAAAGAGATAAGGATAATTTTTGAGATCTTTGGCTTCGCGTTCAGAGACCCGATTTTCAGAGATCAGATAGCGGCTCCAATCGAGTCGGGTTGACTGTTCTTGCGGGGGGGCCGAAGCGAGTGGTGTGACGGAAATATTCAGCGAGGGATTGACAAAATAGCCTTTGCGCTCAATGGAGACGAGGATCCCTTCTTCGGTCAGTTGTTCGTAAACGCGCAAAATGGTGTTTCTGGAAACATTGAGGTCTTTTGCTAGCTTACGTGAAGAGGCAAGGGGAGATTGCTTAGGAATGAAGCCATCGAAGATCGCTTTGGCAAGACTGCTTTTGATTTGATCTTGCAGGGTCTTCGAATCCTGCGGGTCAAGGTGGATATACTGGCTTAGCATACGGCTCCTAAAACTGTTTCTTGCACCGCTGACTAATCCGAATGAGACAACGAAGATACGGACATAAGAGTGACCGTATCTTCGCTGAATGTATTTAGTGAGCGAGCAACGCTTGTAATTCTGCTTTGATGATTTCAAGGCCTTTGACGATCAGTTCTGGCTCAATCGTCAATGGTGGCAGGAAGCGAATTACATTTCCTTTCACACCACAAGATAACAAAATCACACCGGCATGGTTACTTTTTACCACAAGCTGTTTGGTCAGATCAGCAAGTGGTGCACCATTGTCAGGGTCATTGAACTCGATAGCAATCATCGCGCCGACTTGGCGAATATCACCAATTTGGGGAATCTCTTTTTGTAATTCAGCCAATTGTTCCTTAAATAGTAAACCAATATGTTGTGCTGTTTCACAGAGATTTTCTTTCTCAATAATATCGAGCACTTCTAATGCAGCAACACAAGCGAGCGGTGACCCTGCATAGGTTCCACCGACACCACCGGGATTGGCGGCGTCCATAATTTCTGCTTTACCGACAACGCCGGACAACGGGAATCCCCCTGCAATACCTTTGGCCATAGTGATCAGGTCCGCTTCAATACCGAGGTATTCTGTCGCAAACATTTTGCCGGTTCGGGCAAAGCCGGTCTGAATTTCGTCACAAATTAACACGATACCGTGTTTATCACATAGGTCGCGGATTTTCCGTGCCCAGGATGCAGGAGCCTGATAGAAACCACCTTCTCCTTGAATCGGTTCGAAAATGATTGCTGCGATACGGCTTGGTTCGATATCACACGCGAATAAATCGTCCAAAGCACTCAGGCTTTGTGCTTCACTCACCCCATGATAGGCATTCGGGAATGGTAAGTGATAGATTTCATTCGGGAATGGTCCAAAACCAGCTTTGTAGGGCGCCACTTTTCCGGTGAGTCCCATACACATGTTTGTCCGTCCATGAAAGCCACCTTTAAAGGCGATGATGCCTGAACGGCCCGTATGTGCCCGCGCAATTTTCACCGCATTTTCTACCGCTTCAGCACCGGTGGTCACGAATGCCGCTTTTTTGTCAAAATTCCCCGGTGTTTTTGCCACGATTTTTTCAGCCAGCTCAACAAAGCTGGTGTAAGGCGTCACCATTGAACAGGTATGACTGAAGTTGTCCAACTGTTTTTTAACCGCTTCAATAATCTGTGGGTGAGAGTGACCGGTATTATTCACGGCAATCCCGGCGGCAAAGTCGATATAGGTTTTGCCTTCGATATCTGTGATAAGCGCATTTTTAGCACTCGCTGCGTAGATCGGTGCCAAATTAGCCATCCCTTTTGCGACTACTTTTTCCTTACGGGCTTGCCATTCCATATTTGTCATGAGTTTTTATTCCTTCACATTCAAACAGTAGTTATTGTGAGATATCAGAAGCCACCAAAGCAGAGATACTTGACATTGAGATATTCATCAATCCCTTGTTTGGCACCTTCCCGACCAAAGCCGGATTGTTTTACGCCACCGAATGGTGCGACTTCATTGGAGATAATGCCTTCATTAATTCCAACCATGCCGTATTCAAGCTGTTCGGCAATCCGAAATGCACGATTCAGTGTACTGGTGTAGAAGTAACTGGCTAATCCGTAAATCGTATCGTTGGCTTTTTCGACCAGTTCATCGTCGTTGGTAAAGCGAACAATCGGAGCGACCGGACCGAATAATTCGGTGTGTACAATCTCCATATCTTGAGTGACTTCAGTCAGAATGGTCGGTTCAACGAACAGACCTTCCAGAGAGCGGCCGCCAAATGCGATTTTTGCCCCTTGTTCGACGGCTGTATTGATGTAGCCCAACACACTGTTTTTCGCTTTGATATCGATCAGCGGGCCAATCACTACGCCGGGTTCTACGCCATTACCGACTTTCAGGTCTGCCACGGCTGCGGTAAATTTTTCAACGAATTGATCGTAAACGCTGTCCTGAACATAGAAGCGGTTTGCACAGACACAGGTCTGCCCCGCATTACGGAATTTTGAGGCGATCGCACCTTTGACGGCTTCATCGAGATCCGCGTCATCAAACACGATGAATGGTGCATTGCCACCTAATTCCATCGATGTACGTTTAATGGTGTCAGCACACTGTTTGATGAGATGACTGCCGACCTGTGTTGATCCCGTAAAAGAAAGCTTTTTGATGTCATCGTGACTACAGAAAATATCACCGACGGCCACAGAAGAGTGGTTGTTGACCACGATTAACAGCTCTTTCGGCAATCCGGCTTGGTATGCTAATTCTGCAATGGCATAGGCAGACAGTGGGGTTTGGTTTGCGGGTTTGACGATAAAACTACACCCGGCCGCCAGCGCAGGGGCTGCTTTACGGGTGATCATCGCGATGGGGAAGTTCCAAGGCGTGATCGCAGCAGCAACACCAACTGGTTGTTTAATGGTCATTAAACGTTTGTTCGAGGTTGGTGCCGGAATGGTATCGCCGTAGGTGCGTTTCCCTTCTTCTGCGAACCACTGAATGAACGATGCACCGTACATGACTTCGCCTTTGGCTTCCGCCAAGGGTTTCCCTTGTTCGAGGGTCATAATTCGAGCCAGATCATCACTGTTTTCAACCACGAGATCATACCAGCGCTTTAAAATGGTAGATCTTTCTGCTGCTGAACGTTGTTGCCATGCTTGTTGAGCCAGCTTTGATTTCTCAATCAAAGTGAGGATATCCGTTGTCTGAACCGAAGGAATGTAAGTTAGTGTTTCATCGGTTGCCGGATTGAGGACTGCAATCGCATCTTCACTGAAAGGACACGTTGCTTTGAGTAAGTTTTTGTTAACAATTTGGTCCATCATTGTGTCTCTTTTGTTAGCTGTAAGGAGAATGGTAGATCTAAAAATGATGCCACCCGAAGTACCAGTTAGATCAATTGTGTGGTACCAGCGATAAGTCGCTGGCTGGTACCATACAAATTGCCTTTCTGGTTCTATTGCTTTGGTTTTGCTTTCTTCATATTAACCTGTGAAACAAATCAGTAACAAACAAGTAACGACACAGGAAGAGGAATTTCTATGTTTGGGTTAAAGGGAAAGAAGCTTGCGAAAACATTACTGGCAGTCACGCTGGGTGTCAGCGCACTTGCGAGTTCTACGGTCAGTTTTGCTGCTGAATATAATTGGCGCTTTGCAAATTTATATGGCCGCGGTACTGCATTTGGTGCCGTTTATGAAGACTTGGCTAAAAATATTGAAACCATGTCCAATGGTCGTATTGCTGTGCAAGTGTTGTACTCCGGAGAAGGCGTGGGTACCAGTGGGATTTTAGGTGCTGTGCGTTCCGGTCTGATTACCATGGGGGCTCCTTTCCAACCGATGCATGCGGGTGAGTTTCCGGCTGGGGTTGTGGAGGTCGGTTTACCCGGCGGTACGTCGGATGCCAGTGAACTCATGACATTATTTCATGAGCGTGGTTGGGGCGACGTCTTGAAAAAAGCCTATGCCTCTCAGGGGATCGTCTGGCTAGAACCTTATATTCAGCCCCCTGTTTATATCATTACCAAAAAACCGATCAATTCGATTGCTGACTTTAAAGGGATGAAAATTCGTGCTCCGGGTGCCTATGGTAAATTCCTGCGTAACCTCGGGGCTGCACCGGTTTCTCTGTCTTGGAGTGAAATCTATACCTCACTGGCAACCGGTGTCATCGATGGTTCTATCGGTTCCAATATGATTGATCACCGCGATGGTAACCATGTGGAAGTGGCAAAATATATGTATCCGCTACCGATTGCCGGCGCTCAGGTTCTACCGATTATTGTCAACCAAAAAGCATGGAATAAATTACCGAAAGACCTGCAAGCGATTGTGAAAGGTGCAACAGCCGAACATGCGATTGAGCAGTTGACGAAATCGAAACTGTGGGAATCTCAGGCCGTGGCGGAGATGGAAGCAAAAGGACTGAAATGGAGTCCTGAGCCATCTGAGGCAGACAAAGAAGCCTGGAAAGCAGCGGGGATGTCACTTGCGCAGGAATATGCCAGTGCCGACCCTTATTCAAAACAGCTTGTTGATATCCTGAACAAGCAGTAACAAGGAATAATCAAGGTGAGTCTGATGATTCACCTTGATTGGTTTGGGAGTTTATATGGTTGAACCAATTTTAAGAGGATATTGCCAGTTAGTCAGATATGTTGTTGGCCTAATCGGGCGTTCGGTTTCATATCTGCTTCCTGTATTAGCCAGTATTGTTGCCTACGAAGTCTTTGCTCGTTACGTGATTGATAAACCAACTATTTGGGGGTATGACTCGTCACTTTTTCTGTTTGGATATATTGCCGCATTAGGCGGTGCGTATGCGCAGCAACGTGAAGCACACATTAACGTAGACATCGTCCACGGAAAAGTCTCGGAAAAGACTCGCCGGATTTTTGACCTGATTACTGCGGTTCTGGCGATGGGATTCTTAGTGGTCATGATCAAAACTTGTTATGGCATGTTTCTGGAAAGCCTTCAATATAATTACAGAACCCAGAGTGAATGGGCCCCACCGATGCATCATTTCTGGCTGATGATTACCGTCTCTGCGAGCATTTTTGTTGCACAATATTCGACTGAAGTGATCAGTAATCTATTTTTCCTCGTGACAGGACGTGAATTAAGCGGAACCGTGCATTCACATGTCAGCTTAGATGAGCAGCCTTTCCATGTCAGTTTAGATGATGAGCCCTTTCGTACAGAGCATCCTCAGGTAGAGAAGTCCGTTTTTGACAAGGAGAATCCAAATGGGAATTGAGATGTTAACCCTTGTTTTGCTGGCATGTATTCTGACTGCTTTTGTGTTAGGTGCACAAGTAGGACTGGCATTGGGTGGCATTGCCATGGGCGTCGGTTACTTGGTCTGGGGAGAGGCGTTGTTTAATATTGTGCCGACAACCGTTGAAAGCACATTTTTTAATTTTATTCTGTTAGCGATTCCGCTTTATATTTATATGGGACAAATCCTAACCCGTTCCGGGATTGGGGACGCGATGTTTAATGCCAGTCAGTTAGTTATCGGCCGGTTGCGCGGCTCTTTGGCAATCAGTGTGATTGGGGTTTGTTCTATGATTGGTGCCATGGTTGGCATCATCGGTGCCGGTATCATGACTTCCAGTAGTATTGCGCTCAAACCAATGCTTGATCGCGGCTATGATAAGAAGCTGGCGCTTGGGGTCATTATGGCCGGTGGCTCGCTGGGGATTCTGATTCCACCGAGTATTCCAATGATCATGTTTGCTTCTGCGACGCAAAACTCAGTTGGCAAAATGTTCTTGGGAGCGATGATCCCGGCACTGATCACGATTGTTCTGTTGATTACTTACGTGATTATCTCCTGTAAATTGCGTCCTGAACGAGCCCCGCTGGATTCTGACAACGATATTCAGATACCTAAGGGGTACGAGCTGTTTAAGACCATCCGGGACGGTGCGTCGTCACTCGTTCTTATTGTGGTGGTTCTCGGCAGTATTATCGCAGGGATTGCAACACCGACCGAATCTGGTGCATTGGGTGTGATGGGAGCGATCCTGTTATCGATCCTGTTTAAGCGCTTTAAACCGGAGATGTTAAGACGTTCGGGGATGCAAACCGCGATGCTGGTGAGTGTGGCGATGTGGATTATTCTCGGTGCTTCGGTTTTCAGTAATTTCCATTTATTGATGGGAATTCAAGGTATGGTGTCCGGATTTACCCAAGAGTTAGATTTACCACCGATCATGATCATCATCATGTTCCAGTTGATCATGCTGTTACTGGGGTTCATTATCGATGAATTTATCATTGTGTTGATGTGTGCTCCGATATTCACTCCGGTTGCTGTGTCGCTTGGCTATGATCCGATTTGGTTTGGTGTACTGATGATTCTGAATATCGTGATTGCCGTTCAGACGCCGCCTTACGGTTTTGCGTTGTTTTATCTGAAAGGGATTGCACCGAAAGGTGTGACGATGATGGATCTGTATAAATCGGTATTACCGTTTATTACCGTACAGTTTATTGTTTTGGTTATTTGTATGATTTTCCCTGATCTGGTGACTTGGCTACCGAATCTTGTGATTCACTGAGGAGTACAGAAACCAAATCAATATTCTCGACGAAAACCTGCCTGTCGGCAGGTTTTTTATTGGCCGACAGACAGTGACATTAACTCCTTTCGTTCAGGCAAAGAAAAAGCCCTTTCAGTAGAAAGGGCTTCGGTATTGGGAGCGTTCAAGCACCGATTAATGAAGAATCCGCGCACGGATAGTGCCTTCGATTTTCTTCAGTTTACGCAGTGCTTCTTCTGAGCGGGCTGTTTCAACGTCAATCACCACATAACCGACATCAGCAGATGTTTGCAGATACTGCGCGGCAATGTTGATACCATCCTCAGCGAAAATCGTGTTGATTTGATTCAGGATACCCGGACGGTTTTGGTGAATATGCAGCAGGCGAGAACATTCTCTGAGTTCTGGCAGCGATACTTCTGGCAGGTTGACGCTGGATACTGTCGAACCATTATCAGAGTATTTCACAATCTTACCAGCCACTTCGACCCCGATATTTTCTTGCGCTTCTTGCGTTGATCCACCGACATGTGGTGTCAGAATGACGTTGTCAAACTGAAGTAGTGGCGATTCGAACGGGTCTGCATTGGTTTTGGGCTCAACAGGAAATACGTCAATTGCAGCACCAGTCACTTGTCCTGATTCCAATGCACCGCATAGGGCATCAATATCGACGACGGTTCCCCGTGCCGCGTTGATGAAGATCGAATTTGGTTTCATTTGAGCAAATTCTTTACTGGAAATCATATTTTTAGTGTCTGGTGTTTCAGGTACATGCAGAGAGATGACATCACATTTGCCTAGCAGCTCTGCCAGAGAGGCAACTTGAATGGAATTCCCCAGAGACAGTTTATTCTCGATATCGTAGTAATAAACCCGCATCCCTAAGTTTTCAGCAATAATCCCCAACTGAGTTCCAATATGACCATAGCCGATGATCCCGAGATTTTTCCCACGGGCCTCGAAGCTCTGGTCGGCACTTTTTTTCCAGATACCACGGTGTGCTAAGGCATTTTTTTCTGGGATACCGCGTAGTAGCAACAAGATTTCGCCCATCACCAGCTCGGCAACACTACGGGTATTGGAGAACGGGGCATTGAAAACCGGAATCCCACGTTTTGCCGCCGCACTTAAATCAACTTGGTTGGTTCCGATACAAAAACAACCGATACCAACCAGTTTCTTCGCTGCGTTGATGACATTCTCCGTCAGGTTGGTACGGGAGCGGATACCGACAAAATGAGCATCCTGAATGGCTTCTAATAGTTCGGTTTCGGATAATGAACCTTTGTGATATTCGATATTGGTATAACCAGCTTCCTGAAGTACATCTACCGCAGAGTTATGAACACCTTCAAGAAGTAAAATCTTAATTTTGTTTTTTTCCAATGAAACCTTGGCCATTATTTTTGTCCTTAACGATGGAAAGATGAAGAAATGAGGTGCACGGTGGTCAAAACGGAGAAATTAGCATTTTTTTAACAAGCAAACGTTTGCCTTGTGCATCTTCTCGCCATAAAGTAACAAAAAAAATCCCCAATTGGTAAGAAATTTCCGTCATAAGGAATAATTTTTCTATAGCCAATAAAAAAACGGCACGCAACGTACCGTTTTTCATGATCTGTTGATATTGGTACAAATTATTTTAATAATTTACTCGATAAATTGGGTGCCTTCTGGCGTACCGATAATCACAATATCTGCCCCGCGGTGTGCAAACAAACCATTGGTCACGACCCCGGGAATATTATTGAGGGTTGATTCCAATGCTTTGGGGTCAGTAATCTGCATATTGTGTACATCAAGGATGATATTGCCATTGTCGGTGAGCACACCTTCCCGGTAAACCGGTTCTCCCCCAAGTTTTTTCAGCGCTCGGGAAACCTGCTCCCGGGCCATTGGAATCACCTCGATAGGCAGTGGAAACTTACCCAGCACATCAACCGTCTTGGTTCCGTCAACGATACACACGAATGTATCGGAGATTGCGGCAACGATTTTTTCCCGCGTGAGGGCTGCGCCTCCCCCTTTGATCATATCCCGTGCCGGATTGATTTCATCGGCACCATCAATATAGACATCCAGTTTTTCAACATCATTACAGTCGTATACTTGAATACCTAATGCTTCAAGTTTTTCTGTCGATGCTTTTGAGCTGGAGACCGCACCTTTAATCTCATTTTTGACTGACCCTAAAGCGTCGATAAAGTGATTGACGGTTGAGCCGGTGCCGACTCCGATGATGCCACCTTTGACGACATATTTGAGCGCAGCCCATCCCGCCTCTTTTTTCATTTCGTCCTGGGTCATGTATTGATCTCCTGCTGATTGCGCGTAAATACTATCTGAAGTTAATGATCTCTGAATATGTAATCGATATTTCCGCGGAGGATTATATACTCATCTGCACAGGAGTTGCAGCGTCAATCCTTCTTTCCTATGCCTTGCATCACATCGTTTTGTACTGTTATATGATCGTTCATTCCCACTCCCAAATTTTGTCGGGGGTGATGATTTTAGGCAGTGGGACATCCCAAGATTCAACCGGAAGTTGTTCGACGAACTGACACGAGTGAGCGAGCCCGATAGGTTTGGCTCCGCTGCGGTTTTTAAACCAAGATGCCAGTGTTCGATCATAATAGCCACCTCCCATGCCGAGACGATGTCCTGATGCATCAAAGCCAACCAGTGGGGTAAAAATAAGATCAAGCTGACGCGTCGGAAGAATCAGTTGCTTATTCAGCCGTGGTTCGGCAATACCGTAACAGTTCTGAACCATGGCAGTATCTGGTGTATACCGTAAGAAAAGCAGTTGACCCGTTGAAAAAGGATGAATAACGGGGAGATAAATTGATTTGCCTTGCTGCCAGAGCCATTCAATCAATTCGCAGGTTGATAGCTCTCCATCGGTTGATAAATAAACGGCTATGTGCTGACTGGTATCCAGCTCGGGTAAGTGGGAAAGCTGACGAATCATCTGCTCACTGGCTGCTTGCTGAAACTCGTCTGAGAGCTGTTTTCTTCTTGCGCGAATCTGCTTTCTGAAATCAGCGCGTGTCATTTTGTTTTGATGCATAGGGAACCCCAAAGTGCCGTTGCAGATGTTTGACCCTTGAACCAGCTGGTTCAAGGCGGATCAGTAATGTTGACCGTAGGCTTCTCGGTGCGTGCCGAGCTTGCTCAATAGCCAGCAAGTACCAACCCTTATGTATTGCTTATCGGCTCAGGGACGTAATCCGCTGACGAACACTTCAGGGTAAATTTTGTGGCGCAGAGTTACAACTTTTCTCCCTCGACTTGATGAATCACTCGATCCAGCGATGTGGTGAGTTGCTCCATCCGTGTCGTGAGATGCTCCGTTGTTTGTTGATTCTCTTTTATCTGGCTTTGTAACTCATAACAAATATTTAAAGCAGCAATCGTGAGTAACTTCACTTCATTAGTCACCTTAGTTCTTTCCGCCATTTCTTTCAAACGATCATCAAGCTCTTTTGCCGCCTGAATCAGTGAATCTTCTTGACCCGGAGGACAATTCACTCGTGTTATCTTTCCTAAAATCTCAACATCAACCGCTTGATTACTCATGACTTATGAACTCGCAACATGCCACTGTGAATGATACGTTGACGGTACCATCAAGACGGAAACTATAGGAAAAGCGTCGATAAGATTCAAGTCTTTCCCTTGATATCAAGGTCAATGATTGGTTAAAAACACAGATCTTAGACAATTTGGACAAAACCTAGGCTATTGTTCCGGACAGTTTAACAGATTTGATGTTTTGAACATTTCAGCAATGAGACTGAGGTGGTAGGATTAGTTTTATTTTTCTTTAGGCAGCCCTATGAGTGACAATAAGTTTCCTAAATATGAGGCTTTTGCTGATACGCTAAAGTCTGTTTCCCTCTCTGTAACACCAGCCGAACTGCACGGGCTGTTAACCGGTATGTTATCTGGTGGTTTGAGCCCGGAAGATGGGCGTTGGCAGCCGCTATTATTTGATTATACCAATGATGGTATGGGCTGGCCGATGGCTGCATTAGGTTTGGCTGGCGAGCTGATGGCTCATACGGCTGAAGAAATAACACAGAATCATTTTCAGTTGTGGCTGTTTCTACCGACAGACGATGGGGAGCATGGTTTGTTTGAATTAGCCGATGGCGTTTCTGAATGGGTCACTCACTTTATCTCCGGACTGGGGTTAGCCCATCCGAATATTAATAAGCTGTCGAATGACGCAAAAGAAGCCTTGGCTGATTTGGAAGAGATGGCTCGGCTCGGGATTGACGAAGAGGATGATCTTGAGGAACAGGCACTACTCCTTGAGCAGGTGATCGAGCATGTGAAAGCCTGTGTTTTGGCGATCCATGCTGAATATGGTATTCAGATCAAAACCGAGAATAAGCGGCCCACCATCCATTAAATTGATTTAATTGCCGGATGTTGGGCTGATACCGACAATCATATTCAGGGATTCAGTCCATCGCTATTACGCGTGAATGTAGCACTCTGCAAGCGCTTTACTGATGCGATCTTGATTGCTGAAGGTCTGATGGCAGAGTCATACGGGAATCTACTACAAACGGAAAGCAGTCGAATGAAAATGTTTGATGTCATTATCTCTGGTGGTGCAATGGCCGGAGCGACACTGGCACTGGCATTAGATGCCAGTTTCGGTGGAAAACTTCGGATCGCTGTGGTTGAGTCGTGTGATTTTTCGGCTCAGGCGCATCCCGGATTTGATGCGCGATCAATTGCACTTTCTGACGGAACTGTTCAAATACTCAAAGCCTACCGGCTCTGGGATGCCATCCAACCTTATGTCACACCGATTTCTCGTATTCATGTCTCCGATCGGGGACATACAGGAATGACGGATCTCGAAGCCAGTCATCTTGGGATGTCGGCACTGGGTTATGTGGTTGAGTTGGCCGGTGTCGGTCAAGTCTACCATCGTTTGTTGCAGGAACGTGCCGCGATTGCTCTGTTTTGTCCGGCTACGATCCACAGCGTTGAACGAACCACAGACGATGTACGAGTGCAGCTCGAAGATCAATCGACTCTCCGTGGTAAGTTGTTGGTTGCTGCCGATGGCAATACATCGACCTGTTGTCGCCAATTGGGAATCACCTCTGCAGTGCATGACTTTGAACAGGTTGCAGTGATTGCTAATGTCGAATTGAATCAACCTCATCAGGGACGGGCTTTTGAACGTTTTACGACTTCCGGACCGTTGGCTCTGCTGCCTATGTCGCACCAACGGATGTCGATGGTGTGGTGCGTGAGGCCTGATACTTTGGAAGAGATGATACGCTGGGACGATGAAACATTTCTGTCCCAACTCCAGCAAGCATTTGGGTGGCGACTGGGGAAAATGACGCGTGTCGGAACGCGGACGGCTTATCCTCTCAAACTGACTTATCGCACGCGTGCGGTTTCCCATCGTTTCGCCATTATCGGCAATGCAGCACAAACGCTCCACCCGATTGCCGGGCAGGGATTTAATCTGGGTATTCGGGATATCGCAACATTGGTGGAAGAAGTACGACGCCATCCGGATGATGTCGGATGTTATGCTGCGCTGTCTGCATTTCAACAACGTCGGACCCCCGATCGACAAAAAACAATGACAATGACTTCCACCTTGGTCCACATTTTCTCCAATGCGTGGTTCCCTGCGGTTGTGGGAAGAAATTTAGGATTGATGGCCATTGATAACCTCCCGGTGCTCAAACAACCCTTGTTGACTCGGACGCTGGGATACGTATCTCGTTAGAAGGTTTTTATATGATGCAAAGTTTTGATATTGCCATTATCGGTGGTGGTATGGTTGGGTTGACGTTGGCCGCAGCACTGAAAAATACAGATTTGAGAATTGCTGTGATTGAAGGCCATACACCGGACTCAACATTAGATGAAGTTCCGGATAGTCGCGTTTCAGCCTTGAGCCGGGCCAGTGAGCATATCTTAAAGAATGTTGGGATCTGGGAAGGTATTACCCGACGTCGGGCATCCCCTTATGGTGAAATGCATGTTTGGGAAAAAGACAGCTTTGCCCGGATTGAGTTTGACTGTCAACAGCTTACTCAGCCAGATTTAGGACATATCGTTGAGAACAGAGTGGTTCAGCTGGCTGCTTTGGATGTGGTGCAATCCCAGCAAAATGTCACCTTTTTTATGCCTGCTCATTGCCAGAGTCTGGTTGTGGGTGAAAGTGAAGCCTGGTTGACTCTGGATAACGGTAGTTCTTTGACGGCGAAGCTGGTTGTGGGAACGGATGGCGCAAACTCTTGGGTTCGTCAGCAGCAGAATATTCCATTGACACACTGGGATTACGGCCATGCTGCTTTGGTCGCGAATGTGATAACGGAAGAACCTCATCAGCACATTGCACGGCAGATCTTTACACCACAGGGGCCGTTGGCATTTTTGCCTTTGGCAGATCCGCATATGTGTTCGATTGTTTGGTCCACGGAGCCCCTGCGGGCAGAAGCATTGCTCAATATGACCGCAGAGCAATTCAATCGCTCACTCTGTACTGAATTTGACCGGCATCTTGGCCTATGTGAGTTGGTTAGCGAGCGAGCTGTCTTCCCTTTGAAAATGCGTTATGCCCGAGACTTTGTCTGTGAGCGCATTGCATTAGCTGGAGATGCCGCTCATACCATTCATCCACTGGCAGGGCAGGGAGTCAACCTCGGGTTACTTGATGCCGCATCATTAGCTCAGGAAATCAAAACGTTATGGCAGCAAGGGAAAGACATCGGATACCAGCGGAACTTGCGACAATATGAACGCTGGAGAAAAGCCGAAGCTGCCAAGATGATTGCGGCAATGCAGGGATTTAAGACATTATTTTCCGGAGATTTCCCGGCGAAAAAATTAGTTCGAGGAATAGGGATGTCGGTGTTGAATCAAGTACCGAATGTCAAAAACGAAATGATGCTGCGGGCTTTGGGGATTCGGGGTCACTTACCTGAGTTGGCGAAAGCACTGAATTTAGAGTGAACTGAATACCGAGTGAAATATCGCCATAGATTGGCACTGAAGGGCAACGAGTTTTGTTGCCCTGTCTGACTTATGCGTGTACGTATTTGAGCCGTATGATTTCCTGATTAATTTCTTTGACCGTTCGATAATGACGTGGTTCTGCTTGTTCCGGAAGCATCAGTTTCCCCTGATCGAACTCAAATTTACCGATACCGTCAATATAGATTCTACCTTTAAATAGCCGACTAATATGTTTAGCAATCATACTCGGTGTATAGCGCTTAAACAGTCTCATATTATCGTCCTTTCCTGAATACCTGAGGTGATGGTTCGCCTGATGACTTCAAAGCCAGCAAACCTCAACATCAACCTTGTGAGAACTCAACTCACCCTAACAATTCTATTTTGTTTCGTGCTTCATGTTGTGATATTTGTAGTGAAATAATCATAACATGATGAGTTAATTGAATTTTTGTGCTGCCATCTACATATTTAACAGAATAAAATGAATTATTTGTATCGAGTCTGTTAACTTTTAGACAGCTTACACACATCTTCTGCAACAATGTGCTGTCCCCGTTCTCGGTGGACTATTAGGCCGGATCATTGTGACACTTTTATAACAAAATTGCTGAATCATTGTTAAATTTTATGGTGTCTATCCATGAATATAGTTTTTGACCGATACCTGTCAAAAAAAATCCCTGGCTTTAATGAAAAAAAGCCCGCATCTGTTAGATACGGGCGAATAGTCACAGATGCATTACACAAAAAGTGGATGTACTGACTTGAATCAGTTTCACTTTTTAGTCGATTCAGTCGCAATTATGTTAAAAATGCGTAACTGAACCAACAGCAACAGACTACGTGAAAAAACGATAAATGACTATTTATGTTTTATTTTTGACTAATAATTCATTTATTGATTTGATTATATTTGAATCTTGTCACATATTTTTGCAATAGATTACACTAACCGACAGAGTATTCGCGATGAATGGAGAGGATGGTGGGCTGAACAAGTTCCAATAGGTCTTTGGCTTGCATTGCGATGCCGGCATGAAGATCACCGCTACTGATGGTAATTTCTGATTCTTGGAAAATTTCAGGATCAAACAGAATCGGTATATTGGTTTTAAGTAGTAACGGTGTGACCGCACCGACAGGATAGCCTGTTACCTGCAAAACTTGGTCGCTTGTTGCACACGTCATTCTTCTCCACCCAAAGTAGGATCTGACTTTTTTGGGGTCTACGGACAGATGACCCGGTACACAAGCTAATGCATAACGCTCACTCATATCTCTGAGTAGAATGCACTTGACCATCTGATCTGGGTGAACACCACGTAAAACAGCAGCCGCTTTGATCGTGACGGCTGCTTGTTGTAACAGCAGTCGGTGTGGGACCTGCTGCTGGCGAAGGAATGCAAGTACTTGGGTATCCAGATTAGGATTCATCATCCAGGCCATAAGGGAGAGGTTGTATCATCCACTCTGTTTGTGGTGCGCCCGCGATTCTGAATTGGGTATCTTCTTCCAAATTGTTGGGTAGGATGATGAGACCGATGGCTGAATGATCACTGAATGGATAGATGGCAAGAAAGCGGCCGACACTGCGCCAGTTTTCTCCGACGGAACGTTCCAATTCAAGTGGTTGATCACTGTTGAGTGTTGTGTCGAGGTTTCCTTTGAGTATGTACATCGCGCGTTTGTTCGTGCCTCGATACTTTGCTCGCGCTACGATTTCCTGCCCGGTATAACAGCCTTTGCTAAAGCTAATTCCACCGAGAGCCTGAACATTCAGTGCTTGAGGAATGTGTTGTTCCTGCTCATCTGCCGTCACAATTGGCAGGGCTTCTTCAATGTCAAAACGGGTCCATAAGCTTTCAGTGACTTTTTCACCCTGAAAGGCGGCTATCACTGATTGTGCTGTCGGTTTGTCCGTGATTAATAACCAGCGTTGTGCAGAGATTTTTACTGCTGTTCCTCCCGCGATGTCCCGGACATCGCCACGGGTATCACTAAGGCTATTGATATAATGTTCAGCATCTTTTCCCATGACACCGAGGAGAATGTCATCGCCCTGTGTAAGCTCGATCTTAGAAAATACCGCATATTTTTTAAGTGCCTTGAGTTCGGCATCGATGGCACTGGCGGGTTGGAACATGGCGTAGCCATTTTGGTGTTGGAAAATTCGAAATACCGACCAGACTTTTCCTTTCGGGTCGCAATGTGCACCGAACGTTGATTGATTTTTCGCGAGCGAAACAATGTCACAGGTAATCTGACCTTGCAGATAGGATTTCTGATCCGCTCCGGTGGCGGAAATATATCCCCATGACGTGAGATGAGTGAGGAGTAAGTTCGGTAATGGCGTCTCTGGCGTATGTTCGAAAGGGTGAAAGTTGTTTTCCTG
The DNA here is from genome assembly GCF_001506075.1 of Vibrio sp. MEBiC08052. Classification (GTDB taxonomy): domain Bacteria; phylum Pseudomonadota; class Gammaproteobacteria; order Enterobacterales; family Vibrionaceae; genus Vibrio. The sequence goes on from NZ_KQ947475.1 coordinate 434,005, forward strand.
ATTCATATCTGTATCACCTTGTGCCGATTGAATGGAGACATTCTATACGTAAATCTTTTGATTCCCAAATCACCGTTGAGATAGACTTTCTTATGTTGCAAGGATGGCTCGCGACACTAATTCATGGTAGACATTCACTGACAAATACGGGCGAGTTCAAATCATACAATCGTTTTCGGATAAATCTTTTGCTAATCGTCAGGAAGGTATGTTAAATCGGATAAGTTTTGTCGCTTTGATTGGACTGTGACCCAGTTAGTAGCGGGTAGAACACTCCCTTGATACACTAATAAAAATTAAATCAATGAGGTTTTAGAATGTATACCGACGAAGAGAAAGCCCGTATTAAATGGGCATGCCGACGTGGTATGTTGGAACTAGATGTGGTGATTATGTCATTCTTTGAGGAATGTTTTGATCAATTGAGTGAATCCGATCAGCAGGATTTTGTCTCTTTGCTGGAAAGTGATGATCCGGATCTCTTTTCTTGGCTGATGGGGCACAAGCGGAGTGAAAATCTCAGTCATGCTTCGATGGTTGATAAGATAGTTGCTTATAACCTTGGTAAAGTCCGTTAATCTTTACGCCTCAGTCTCTTTGAATGCCTATATGGTGCAATGGTTGATTGTTCAACTTTCCATCTGGGCATTAATTTCTACCGATTTTCCCCTGATTCCTTCGATTATTTGTATCTGCTGGCTGTTGAACATCTGGCATGAACAACGACTCTTATTGCCTGTGATCTCAGCACCATGCCGCTATACGGATACGGGAATGCTGATCGCTGACGCTCAACAACAGAGGATTGAGCGCGTTGAACTCTCATTTGCAATCTGGTTCGTGATTTTTGTCGGAGAACATGGTAAACGGCAGATGCTGTGGCGTGATAGCTGCCGGGAGCAGACATATCGGCAGTTGTTGGTGATGGAAAAACGGAGGCGTTATCACCTCCGTTGACCAGCAATGTACTGCAACATGCTTTGATACTTTGGGATCAAGAGAAGTCTTTAGGATCAAGGACGGTTGGGCCGCTATTCTCCAATTGCTCCGGATAATCCAGCGTGTAATGCAGTCCGCGGCTCTCCTTGCGCTGCATCGCACAACAGATCATCAGTTCGGCCACCTGAAGTAAGTTTCTGAGCTCGATTAGATTATTGGAAACCCTGAAATTACTATAGTATTCATGTGTTTCCTGCTGAAGCAGGTGAATCCTTCTCAGGGCGCGTTCTAAGCGTTTATCGGTTCGAACGATGCCCATGTAATCCCACATAAAGAGCCGCAGCTCATGCCAGTTATGTTGAATGACAACTTCTTCATCGGAGCAGGTAACTTGGCTTTCATCCCACGGAGGAAGCGACTTGGCAAGCTGAGCATCTTCGAGTTTACTGAGAATATCTTGTGCCGCAGAACGGGCATAAACCACACATTCCAGTAAGGAGTTGGATGCCATTCTGTTCGCACCATGTAAGCCGGTGTAGCTGACTTCGCCAATGGCATAAAGTTGCTTCAGATCGGTTTCCCCTTGTCGATTTACCATCACCCCACCACAGGTATAGTGTGCTGCCGGAACAATCGGGATCGGCTCTTTCGTCATGTCGATTCCCAGACTCTGGAGGCGGGCGGATATCGTCGGGAAATGTTTTTCTATGAAGTCCGCTGGTTTATGGCTGATGTCCAGATACATACAATCTGCACCAATCCGTTTCATTTCGTAGTCGATTGCTCTGGCGACTACATCCCGCGGTGCAAGCTCCGCTCGCTCGTCAAAATCCGGCATGAATCGAGAACCATCGGGGCGACGTAAGAAAGCACCTTCACCCCTTAGGGCTTCGGTCAGCAAAAAGTTGCGTGAATCCGGGTGGTATAGGCAGGTGGGATGAAACTGGTTGAACTCTAGGTTGGCAACTCGGCAGCCTGCACGCCAAGCCATGGCTATCCCGTCACCTGATGAAACATCAGGATTGGATGTATATTGGTATACTTTGGATGCACCGCCGGTCGCCAGAATGATAAATTTTGCTTTAATTGTTTCGACATGCTCATCGTTGCGGTTCCAGACATAGGCTCCGATAACTTTCTTCGGGTCACCGCCAATTTTGTCTTCAGTGATCAAATCAAGTGCGTTATGGCGCTCCAGCACTTTGATATTCGGATGATTGATGACGTTATCTTGTAACGATGTCTGCATCGCCATGCCTGTAGCGTCCGCAGCATGGAGGATTCTACGGTGGCTGTGTCCGCCTTCCCGGGTCAAATGATACTTCGGATGGTCTTGGTGACTGTCTTCGTCCAGATCAAATGGCACACCGCCATCAATCAGCCACTGAACACACTTTTTAGCATTTTCAGCAATAAAGCGAACCGTCTCTTCTTCACAGATGCCGCCACCGGCAATCAGCGTATCCTGAACATGTGATTCGATACTGTCGGACTCATCGAATACAGCAGCAATACCACCTTGTGCATAATAGGTCGCGCCTTCACTCCAGGCCCCTTTACTCAGAACAATGACCTGACATTGTTTTGCAACACGTAGTGCGAGCGAAAGTCCGGCAGCCCCGCTTCCGATAACTAGTACATCACACCGATGCTCTTGATTTACACGCATAGTTTTATTTTTTCCCAACAATTCCTAATCTATTTCTCTTCCATTCATGTTGTTTTCAGTCATGAACAAGTTCCCTGAAGCGACAATTGGATCTTAAGTATTGAAACGTAGCGGCGATATAATGAATCAGTCAGATAAAAATGAATGATTTCCCGATTTCGCTTGTTTTTCTCTTTCACTACATGCAATGCTTGAATAAACACGGTTGACATCGGTGAAATTTTACCTCATTTGAGGAAAGTGACGAAGCGCTGATTTGTGAAGCGACCGATTCATCTTTAATATGAAGAAAAATTTCACCGCAGGTGGGGAACTATTTTCCTGTGCATGAGTCTCACTATACTGCTCATGTAAGCGGTGGTGTCAATACTACATTTTGAAGTATTAATACCCATATCTGAGAAGGTAAGGGATGAACGATAGGAGTATACGCTCGAATGCACGAGCAGTTGACTGATCAAGTATTGATTGAGCGCGTTCAGAGTGGAGATAAGCAAGCCTTTAATCTTTTGGTGGTTAAGTACCAGAATAAAGTTTGCAACCTCATCGCCAGATATGTAAACAACAGCGGTGATGTCGCTGATGTCGCTCAGGATACTTTTATTAAAGCCTACCGGGCTATTCCTTCATTTCGGGGAGAAAGTGCATTTTATACGTGGCTCTACAGAATTGCCGTGAATACAGCAAAGAACCATATAGTTGCACAAAGCAGACGCCCGCCTGCAAATGATGTGGATGCCGAAGAGGCTGAATATTACGAAAGTGGTAATGTTTTGAAAGAAATTTCGAACCCAGAGAATATTACGCTGTCGAAAGAATTGAAACATGCTGTATTTGCGGCAATTGATGCGTTGCCTGAAGATTTGAAGACTGCAATGACTCTGAGAGAGCTGGAAGGATTAAGCTATGAAGAAATTGCGGTTGTGATGAGTTGCCCTGTCGGAACGGTAAGGTCACGAATATTTCGAGCACGAGAAGCGGTAGAAAAGCGGATTGGTTCGCTTTTGTAATGTCTGGAGTTGTCTAGATAATGGTGAATAAAATGGCTGATAAAGAGAAACTTTCGGCGCTTATGGATGGCGAGTTGATCGATAAATCGTTGATTAGCGATCTATCACAAGATCATGAAGGTTTAGAAACATGGCGCAATTATCACATGATTGGTGATGTGATGCGTGGTGATACGCCTCAAGGGGAATGGGATATTGCCGCTCGGGTTGCGTTAGCGTTGGAAGATGAACCAATCCATCGTAAAGATTTGGCTCATGAACAACAAAATACTGAGAATCCGGACATTTTGACGATTACACCTTTGGAATCTCAGCCATTGCCAAATCAGTCCAGAAGACAGTTACCAGCATGGTTAGGTCAATTGGGACAGGTTGCTGTTGCTGCTTGTGTCTCACTGGTCGTCATTGTGGGCGTACAACAGTATCAGTCTGGTGATGGATCTGATGGGATGAGTACCACTGATAATGGACAGCTTCCCGTGTTACAGACGATTCCTCTGGCTGGAACGGCTGAGCCTGTTAGTCTGACTCGTGATTCGATGATGAGACATACGACAGAAAATAGCGCTCAGGAGCAACGTCGTCGCGTCAATGCGATGTTGCAAGATTATGAGCTACAGTTAAAACTTTATAGCGAACAAAAACGGGAATCATCTGACCGTTCAGGTGAAAACCAAGAGTTAGTTGTTGAATGAAAAAATTTCTGGTCAGTGTTGTAACTGCGCTGTTCAGCTTGAATGTGTCATTAGCCTTTGCAGATGAACTCTCTGCAGAGGCTTTGTTGCATCAGATGAGCCGTGCCAGCCAAAAATTAAATTATGAGCTTTCTTATATTCTGATTAAAAAGAATGGGATTGAGCCACTGTTATATCGTCATGCTGTCGAAGATGGTTATTCTTTGGCGCATTTGGTCTATCTGAGCGGCCCTGTTCGCGAGGTTATCCGTCGTGGTGATGAGGTTAGCTATATCGAGCCGGGAATTGAGCCATTTACCATCGAATCCAACAGGATGGTGGCACCGGTTATTCCATTACTCCACGGTGACATGACTCAACTGAGTCATTACTATGACTTTGTAAAAATTGGTCGTGGGAGAGAAGCCGGTGCAGCATGTCAGGTTATTCGTGTGGTGCCGAAAGATGGACTGCGTTATTCCTATGTTCTGTGGATCGATGAGCGAAGTCATCTGCCACTCCGTGCTGATCTGGTTGATCGTGACGGTGAAGTGTTGGAGCAGTACCGGACTATTTCCTATTCCCTGAGTGATAAACTGGCTGAGCTGATGCTGAGTTTGAATAAAGCGCAATTGCCACATGTGCTTTCATTGCCTGAAAATCCAGTGAAGAAAACGTTCTGGAGCGTTGGTTGGGTTCCGAATGGATTTTCTTCTAAAGAGTTGAACCGTTACCGGATGGCAATCACGGATCGTTTGGTCGAAAGTCAGATCTATACCGACGGGCTGTTTAGTTTCTCGGTTTATGTTGCCGATAGTGACAATCTTTCGTTGAAAAATCAGTTGATCCGTCAAGGTCGTCGGACATTACAGACTGTCGTGAAGGGAAAAACTGAAATCTCAGTGATTGGTGATATTCCACCGTCCACTGCAAAACGAATTGCACAATCCATCACGTTTGAATTGCATTCGAAAATTACGTCAGAGGAAAGTCAGCCATGATGACGGCTTTGGCAACGGTTGCTCGAGTGCACGAAACTTCTGGTGATTATCAGGTTGAACTGAGTTGTCAGCAGCAGACCAGTTGTAGTCACTGTGCGTCTTCTTCCAGCTGTGGTACAGGGATGGTCTCTAAAGCCATCGGTAAGAAAGTGCTGACTTGGCGACTGCATACGTCTCAGCAGGTCAAAACGGGGCAGGTTGTTGAAATTGGATTTCCTGAAAAAAGTTTATTGCAGTCTGCTGCCATTGTTTATCTTCTTCCTTTGCTTCTGATGATTTTAGGTGGTGGAGTTGGGCAGCTTTGGTTTGCGCCATTGGTTGGTGGCGGCGAGCCATGGGTGATAGCCTGTACCCTATTATTCACCGCTGGTGGCGTATGGATTGCCAAAATATTGGCCCGTCGAATGGAAAAGTTGTCTCAGGAAGAAGTTGTTTTGCTCCGGGTTTTAGGAGAGCCGATTGTCAGACGTGATGTCTCGAAGTGATTTATGATGCGAATCCCTTTTAAATTGGGTAGAATCTGCCAACTTAAATGGAATAGAACCTGTATCTTTGAGACGGTTTGTTCTTTTTCTTCTAAATATTAAAAGAGTTTAATCATCCCAAACCTATGAAGCACATTCGTAACTTTTCGATTATCGCCCATATCGACCACGGTAAATCCACCCTTTCCGATCGCCTGATTCAGGTGTGTGGCGGCTTAGCTGACCGTGAAATGGCAGAACAGGTTCTAGATTCCATGGATCTTGAGCGTGAACGTGGTATTACCATTAAAGCTCAGAGTGTGACTCTGGACTACCTCGCAAAAGATGGACAAACCTACCAGCTCAATTTTATCGATACTCCCGGACACGTTGACTTTTCCTATGAAGTCTCTCGTTCTCTCGCTTCGTGCGAAGGGGCACTGTTGGTTGTCGATGCCGGACAAGGCGTTGAAGCCCAGACACTCGCCAACTGCTATACCGCGATTGAAATGGATTTGGAAGTCGTGCCTGTCCTGAACAAGATCGACTTACCAGCGGCAGAACCGGAACGAGTTGCGGAAGAAATCGAAGATATTGTCGGCATTGATGCGATTGATGCTGTGCGGTGCTCGGCGAAGACTGGGATTGGTGTCGATGATGTTCTGGAACGCATTGTTTCAGATATTCCACCACCGGAAGGGGATGAAGACGCGCCTTTGCAAGCCTTGATTATTGATTCTTGGTTTGACAATTATTTGGGTGTCGTCTCTTTGGTACGGATTAAAAATGGGATCCTGAAAAAGAACGATAAGATCAAAGTCATGAGTACCGGGCAAACCTGGGGCGTTGATCGCATCGGGATCTTTACACCGAAGCAGGTGGATACCGAGAAGTTAGGGACTGGTGAAGTGGGCTGGGTTGTCTGTGGTATCAAAGACATTCTCGGTGCGCCGGTCGGGGATACGTTAACTCATGCAAAACATGGGTGTGAGAAACCGCTCCCCGGATTTAAGAAAGTCAAACCGCAGGTCTATGCCGGGCTATTCCCAGTTTCGTCGGATGAATATGAAAACTTCCGTGATGCACTCGGAAAACTCAGTCTCAATGATGCGTCGTTATTTTATGAGCCGGAGACATCGGCAGCACTTGGTTTTGGTTTCCGTTGTGGCTTCCTTGGTATGCTGCACATGGAGATTATTCAGGAGCGTTTAGAACGGGAATACGATCTTGATTTGATCACCACCGCGCCAACGGTTGTTTACCAGGTAGAGAAAACCGATGGTGAAGTGATTCATATCGATAGTCCTGCCAAGTTACCGGCGGTGAATGATATCCATGAGATCCGTGAACCGATCAGCCGTTGTAATATTCTTGTTCCTTCTGATTATCTGGGGAGTGTGATTACACTCTGCGTCGAAAAACGGGGTTTGCAGGTTGATATGATTTACCACGGCAATCAGGTCGCTTTGACTTACGATATTCCGATGGCTGAAGTGGTTCTGGACTTTTTTGACCGTTTGAAATCGACCTCACGTGGTTATGCTTCTCTGGATTATGCTTTCCAACGTTTTGAAACATCAGACATGGTACGAGTTGATGTGTTGCTCAACGGTGAGAAGGTTGATGCTTTGGCGATCATTACCCACAAAGAGCAGGCTCAAACGCGTGGACGCCAGTTGGTTGAGAAAATGAAGGAATTCATTCCTCGCCAGATGTTTGATATTGCGATTCAGGCTGCCATCGGTAACCACGTCATTGCACGTTCAACGGTGAAACAATTACGCAAAAACGTGCTGGCAAAATGTTACGGTGGTGACGTCAGCCGGAAGAAAAAATTGTTGAAGAAGCAGAAAGAAGGTAAAAAACGGATGAAGCAGATTGGTAACGTCGAGCTGCCTCAGGAGGCGTTTTTAGCCATTCTTCATGTTGGTAAAGATTAATTGACGTTCGGTCTGCTGAACAGATATATCCCCATGAACTCAAAATGTCGTTTCAACATGTTGAGTGATTTGGATATACACAACTCAAGTGAAAGAATCTCGGTTCTTTCACTTTCGTATTTTTAACAAAGGGAAGTTCATGGCGAATATATTTTCACTCATACTAGTTATTGTGACGCTTGTGACAGGGATTATCTGGGTGCTTGAGAAGTTGGTTTGGGCGAAAAAGCGCCAACAAAAACTCGATGACATTCTGGCTCAGACCAAAGAGATCGATCTAGCCCTACAGAGTAAAGTTTTACCGCAGCCGTGGTGGGTGGAAAATAGTGTTTCTATTTTTCCCGTTATTGCGTTGGTTTTGATTGTTCGGTCATTTATTTTTGAGCCGTTCCAGATCCCATCGGGATCGATGAAACCGACCTTACTGATCGGTGATTTTATTCTGGTTGAGAAATTTGCGTATGGCTTGAAAGATCCGGTGACGCATACACAGTTTTTGGCAACCGGTCAACCGGAGCGTGGTGACATTGCCGTATTCCGTTATCCGCCGGATCCTAGCGTTGATTATATTAAACGTGTTGTCGGATTACCGGGGGATATTATCCGCTATAGCCCGGATAAGCGCCTTTGTATTCAGCCGAAAGACACGACAGAATGTAAGATCGTGCCGCAGACAAATCGTGTTCGTAGTGAACTGAAATCGAATGTTGCACCGATGGATCAACTGGATGAGCAACTTGGTCAGGTGAAGCACCATATTCTGATTAATCCATGGCGGATGGATAATCCGATGAATTATAAACCTCGTCCGGGGGTGAATGAATGGGTTGTTCCTGAAGGGCACTATTTTATGATGGGTGACAATCGGGATAACAGTGCCGATAGCCGTTACTGGGGATTTGTTCCTGAAGCCAATTTGGTCGGTAAGGCTGTTGCTATATGGATTAGTTTTGAGTTTAACCGCTCGCCTGATAGCGTATTACCATCATGGATTCCGACCGGCGTCCGCTTGAATCGGATTGGTCAGATTCATTAATATTTACCGGATAATTACGATTATCGGGGGCATTTATTTAACCAGGCTGGTCAATAAGATCAGCCTTTCAATATTGAGAAATCATGAATTCTCCAACATATCAACTTGAGAAAAAAATAGGGTATCAGTTCAATGATGGTGCTGTACTGGAACTTGCACTGACACACCGGAGTGCGAATGGTCATCATAACGAACGTCTTGAATTTCTGGGCGATTCAATTTTAAGTTTTGTCATTGCAGATGAGCTTTATCACCGTTTTCCGAAGAGTAACGAAGGTGATATGAGCCGGATGCGTGCGACGCTTGTCCGGGGGAATACTCTGGCTGAGCTGGCTCGGGAGTTTGAGCTGGGAGATTACTTAAAATTAGGTCCAGGGGAATTAAAAAGTGGCGGTTTCCGCCGCGATTCGATTCTTGCCGATGCCGTTGAAGCGATAATTGGCGCGATTTATTTGGATAGTGATATTGAGTCGATCCGACGGATCATTTTAGACTGGTATCAGACGCGTCTGGACGCGATTCAGCCCGGGGTGTCGCAAAAAGATCCCAAAACTCGGCTGCAAGAGTACCTGCAAGGCAGAAGAAAACCGCTTCCTGTTTATACAGTGACTAATATTAAAGGTGAGGCACACAACCAAGAGTTTACTGTGTCATGTGAAGTCGCGGGTATTGGAATGCCTGTTATCGGAAAAGGCACCAGCCGCCGCAAGGCAGAACAAGCGGCTGCAGAGCTAGCACTAGAGCAATTGAACAATGGCTGATAAAGAATTTGATATTGATGCTTTCTTTGCATCAGAAAGTCAGGAAGAAAGTAAACCGGAGAACCAACATTGTGGTTTTGTGGCGATTGTCGGACGACCGAATGTCGGGAAATCTACCTTACTGAACCAGCTACTGGGACAGAAAATTTCGATAACATCGCGTAAGCCTCAGACGACACGCCACCGCATTATGGGCGTCGATACTGACGGGGATTATCAGGCAATCTATGTGGATACGCCGGGACTACATATTGAGGAAAAACGAGCGATTAACCGTCTCATGAACCGTGCTGCAAGCAGCTCACTCAGTGATGTTAATTTGGTTCTTTTTCTGGTCGAAGGCACACACTGGACCAAAGATGATGAAATGGTGTTTACCAAGCTGAATAAAGCGGGTTTCCCGGTCATTCTTTGTGTCAATAAAGTCGATAACGTCAAAGACCGTAATGAAGTGATGTTGCATATGTACGAACTGTCCACCAAGATGGATTTTGTTGATGTGATTCCCATTTCTGCAAAACATGGTAAAAACATTGATGCGATTCGTCAGCATGTCCGCAACCATCTTCCCAAAGCGGTTCACCATTTCCCGAGTGAATATGTGACTGATCGCTCGCAACGCTTTATGGCGTCAGAGATCCTCCGGGAAAAGATCATGCGTTTTACTGGTGAAGAGCTCCCTTATTCAGTGACGGTCGATATTGAACGGTTTGATTACAACCCGGAAACCGATGGTTTTCATATCAATGGCTTGATTCTGGTCGAGCGGATTGGCCAGAAGAAAATGATCATTGGTAAAGGGGGCGAAAAAATTAAAACGATAGGTCGGGAAGCCCGGCTTGATATGGAAGCGTTATTTGGTCGAAAAGTCTATCTGGAAACTTGGGTTAAAGTGAAATCCGGTTGGGCTGACGATGAAAGAGCACTGAGAAGTCTGGGATATATTGACGATTTATAGTGATATCGCTTTCTCTTGTCGCGGGGGCGACCGAGCGTCATTGGAGATAAGTCCAACAGCCCCTGAGGTTGCCACCTCAGAGAGATAGGAATGATGTCAGAGAGCCAATTTCAGCGCTGTTTTGTTTTACATCGACGCTCGTATAGTGAGAGTAGTCTGATTATTGATATCTTCAGTGAAGAATTCGGGCGAATGACTTTACTGTCTAAAGGGGCGCGGCGTATCCGCTCCCCGCTAAAAGGTGTGTTGCAACCCTTTGTGCCACTGTTTCTGAAATGGTCAGGTAAGGGGACGATGCGCACATTGCGTCAGGCCGAGCCGATTAGCCTGGGTTTACCTTTGACTGGCATTCATTTATATTCAGCATTGTATGTCAATGAATTACTGGCACGACTCATCCCTTCAGAAGTTCCCTTGCCGGGGCTTTTTTATGATTATCTGCAAGTATTGACCGAACTGGCGCAGTCATCGAATCCAGAGCCTGCTTTACGGCGTTTTGAACTCTCTCTGCTGGCTTGTTTAGGTTATGGTGTCGATTTTTTGCATTGTGCCGGCAGCGGAGAACCGATTGTCCCGACAATGACTTATCGATATCGGGAACAAAAAGGATTTATTGCCTCCGTTCGCAAAGATAATCTGACATTTGTAGGAGAAGAGTTGATTGCAATTAGTGAGCGACGCTTCACGACACAAGCACAGTTACAGGCTGCCAAACGGTTTACCCGGATAGCACTTAAACCTTATCTGGGGGCAAAACCATTAAAAAGTCGAGAACTTTTCATTTCTCAAATTGGTATTTCGAGAGCACGGAGTAAAGGAACATGAGCGCAATTCTTTTAGGCGTTAATATCGATCATATTGCAACATTACGGAATGCACGTGGGACTAAATACCCCGATCCAGTTCATGCAGCTGAGGTTGCCGAACGTGCAGGTGCAGATGGAATAACGATTCATTTGAGAGAAGATCGTCGTCATATTCTTGATCGTGATGTGAAGATTCTAAGAGAGACGCTACAAACCCGGATGAATTTAGAAATGGCCGTTACGGATGAAATGGTGGCTATCGCATTGGAGGTTTGTCCGGACTACGTTTGTCTCGTTCCTGAGAAGCGTGAGGAATTAACCACAGAAGGCGGTCTGGATGTTTTAGGACAACTTGAGAAAGTCAAAACGGCCACTCAGAAATTAACTGATGCCGGCATCAAAGTATCACTTTTCATTGATGCCGATAAAGAGCAGATTGATGCTGCCAAAGCATGTGGCGCTCCTTATGTTGAGCTACATACAGGCCACTATGCGGATGCTGAAACTACTGTGGCTCAGCAAGACGAGTTGAAGAAAATTTCAGCGGCAGCCAGCTATGCCAGTGATATTGGCCTGATCGTCAATGCCGGTCATGGGCTGACTTACCATAATGTTGCTGCCATTGCGGCAATGCCGGAGATCCACGAACTGAACATCGGTCATTCGATCATTGGTCGTTCCGTGTTTGATGGGCTTGCTAAGGCTGTGGCGGATATGAAGTCCTTAATGATAGAGGCCCGGCGTTAATTTATGGCAATCGTCGGCTTTGGGACAGATATTGTCGAAATCGAGCGCATCGCGGCTGCGATTTCCAGAAATGGCGATGCCTTTGCACAACGCATTCTGAGTGAAAGTGAGCTTGCTATCTATGTGCAGAGTAAAAAACCGGAGCGATTTTTAGCGAAACGTTTTGCGGTCAAAGAAGCTGCCTCAAAAGCATTAGGTACCGGGATCGCACAAGGCGTATCACTTCAGGACTTTACCGTGTTGAATGATGAACACGGTAAACCATGGTTACAGTTGAGTGGTAAAGCCGAAGAATTTGCTCAGTCATTTGGCGTGAACGCCATTCATCTTTCAATATCCGATGAGCGACGCTACGCTGTTGCCTCTGTGATTCTTGAAAACTCAGGCCATTAATTGTTGCGCTGCTTCAGCAACTTTGGCCATCTCATCCTGCAACTCAAATAGTTCAGGCTCCAGGTCTTTGATGGCCGAGCCTGAGCGCAATGACTGTTCCAGCGTGGCGCAGATTTTTCTTAATCTGGGAACACCGCTATAGGAACAGCTGCCATGTAGCTTATGAATATGATGAAGTAATGTTTCCTGATCGGATTCGCCATTCAACGACGATTCAATGGTCTGATGGATTTCTGGGATAGAGTCAACTAACATCGTCAGCATATCTTTGGCTAAATCTTCTTTATTCGCCGCCTGTTTTAAGGCCATATTCCAGTCGATCACTAAGGGTTGCGATGACGTTGGCTGTGTCACATCAGTCGATTGTGGACGCACGACTGTTGAAGCATCTTGTTGCGACCGTTGTGGCTGAGGATTCCAGTGAACCAAAACCTGTTGCAGCACATGTTCTTCTATCGGTTTCGTCAGGTAATCATCCATCCCTTCACTGAGCAGACGATCCCGTTCGCCGACCATGGCATGAGCCGTTACAGCAATCACTGGGGTGGTGGTATTGAGCGGTAATTGTTTGATTTCCTGACAGGCGGTGACCCCATCCATTTTAGGCATCTGAATATCCATGAAGATAATATCAAACTTCTGACGAGTCGCGATTTCGACCGCTTCTTCTCCGTTGGTACAGCTAATTACTGTATCAACCCTTTCCTGTAAAAGTGCAGTGATTAACTTCAGATTCGCGGGGTTGTCATCGACGGCCATGACCGTTAACGGCATCTTCTCTATCGAAGCCGAGTGCGTGATTTCTTCGCGGAAAGAAGACAGTTCAGGATGAATATCCAACATGACTTGTAGCAGTTTTTTACGCGCAAGTGGTTTGGTGAGACACTTGATCGGATAATGCGTCATTAGATGATCAGCCAGTGCCAATTCGGTACTCGGAATCCCGACCAACACATGTTCTGAGCAAGCCACCGCTTTTTTGACCAGGGCTTCAGCTTCTTCAGAGACCAGTTTTTGGACAGGGGAGAAGTTGAGGATGACGTAGTCGGATTGCGGTGGGTTGTCCGGTAATACAGACATATAGTTGACGCGTAAGCCCGATTGCGTCAGCGTTTGCTGCAAAATAGAAGCAGACTGCATATGGGATTCGATCAGCAGAACTTCTTTCCCCGCCAATTGTTTTTGGGTGTACCACTCACCCATCATAATATCGGTCGGATGAAGACGAATCGTAAACCAAAACGTTGATCCCCGGTGCAAACGGCTGGTCAGACTAATCTCGCCACCCATCTGACTGACCAGTTTTTGGGTGATCACCAATCCTAGTCCCGTTCCGCCATAACGGCGGGAAATACTGGCATCGGCCTGACTAAATGCCTGGAATAACTGGGCTTGTTGTCGTTCGGAAATACCAATTCCCGTATCCCGGACCATAAACTGAAGTTCAACCAAGTCATCCCGGACTGAACGAAGTTCGACACTGATATCAATATTACCTCGTTCCGTGAACTTAATTGAGTTGCCGACAAGGTTAGTGATAACTTGCTGGATCCTGAGAGGATCCCCGACCAGACCGACCGGAATCTTCGAATCAACTTTTAGATTGATTTCCAGTCCTTTCTCATGCGCGCTGGTTGCCAGCAGATCGACAACCTCTTCGAGATTTTCCTGCAATTCAAACGGCACATTTTCGAGAGCCAGTTTGCCGGCTTCCAGTTTAGAGAAGTCCAAGATGTCATTAATGATCGTCAAGAGGTTATTCGCTGAACGTTCAATGGTTTGCAGGTAATCTTTCTGGCTATTGGTGAGCTGCGTTTTCAGTATTTGTCGGGTGAAGCCAATCACACCATTCAATGGTGTTCTTAATTCGTGAGACATATTGGCCAGAAACTCTGATTTTACGCGAGCGGCTTCCTGAGCCCGTTTTTTGGCTATATCCAGTTCAACGTTTTGGATCTCAAGCTGTTCGAGTGTTTCTCTTAGATCGGAGGTCGCTTGATCAATGCTATGTTGCATCTCGACATGGTACTCCGACAGAGAAACCGCCATTGCATTGATGCCTTTTTTCAGTTCATCCAGTTCACCATGCATTTCACCCTCAATGCGCACATCCAGATGCCCGCGTCGGATCCGATCCAACATATTTTTCATATGGGTAATCGGTCGAGTCACATCATGAAGTAAACGGAATGCAAAAGCCCCGGAAAGTGCCAAGCCGAGAATCAACACTAAAATCGCGGAAAAAATTTCCTGATACTGTTGGAGCCTCAGCGATGACAGGTCAAGCTCAATGACAATGTAGCCAAGGACCGGCAAGGTCTCGGCATTTGCTCTGCCGTCAATCAACCGACTTTCCGCCAGAATCGGGGTGCGAAGAATTAAGGTATTGTTATCCTTCATTTCTGAGCTGCCCAAAATCGGAATAGGTTTGTTTTTCGGATAAGTCAGTGATTCGAAATTGGGGTGGAAATTAGACGTGACGAATAGTTCATGGTGCTTGTCGAAAACAGCGATACTCCGGACAAACTGAGAATTCTTACGGTGAGCATAACTGATGATTCGTCTGACCGACTCCCGGCTATGTTTCTCCAACCCTTCTTCACTGGCAATCGCTAGCGGCTCGATGATATTTGAGCCGGCATTAATAACCTGAGACTCAAGATCGTGATAACGATTATAAGAAAAAAAAGCACTTAACAGCAGACCGATGATCAGTGTCGGTGCCAGAGTGAGTGTGATGACGCGAGTGCGCAAGCCATATTTGGTGGTCATTAGTCTCTAATTATCATAATGAAGAATCAGAAATAACGCATCGAGTCATGCACTTTTCTGCTTTCAGTTGAGATTTTCTTCCGTCACGGAGGAAGCTTTATCTGAGCTGCTAGCTTAATCAAGTCATCGACAATTCACAATTTATTCTTGACAAGAATAGTGATGATTTCACGAAATTTTATGCCGTTTTATTGCCTGCTTTTTTCTCAGCGGATTATTTGCTAAACATCGTGATGTGGATGTGGGAAAATAGCGAAAATTTGCAACCCTCTACTGTTACATCGGCCGCTTAAACCGGCTGGCGTAACAAAGAATTCGGCAACATTACAAGCGGTAACATATTCATATGGCTCGTTTTTTCCAACCTAAAAAACAATCTACGATCAATAAAAAGCACCAATTGGTTCAGGTGGCACGCATGGATCACCATGGTGAGGGTATTGCTTATCTGGAAGGGAAACCGGTTTTTATCGAAGGTGCTTTGCCGACAGAGCAGGTCCTGATTCAACTGACAGAGAATAAAAGTAAGTATGCCCGGGCGAAGTTGATCCAAGTGCAACAGGAGAGTGTAGAACGAACTCAACCGTTCTGCCCGCATTATCATCGTTGTGGCGGGTGCAATCTACAACACCTTAGTCATCGGGAGCAGTTGAGATATAAGCAAGAGTCGCTCGCACAACTGCTTAATAAATTTGCCGGGTTATCTGTGCCACTCTCACCGGTTATTTCTGATGTGGATTCGGGGTATCGGCGTCGGGCGCGTTTCAGCTTGAAGTGGGACAGCCAATCGAAGCGTCTGGCGTTCGGTTTTCGTCAGAAAAATAGTAACAATATTGTCGATATTGAGCATTGTGCGGTATTGGCACCCACTTTAGAAGCACTGATTCCTCAACTCAGAGGGTTATTTGAGTCGATGTCGCAGCCAGAAAAGCTCGGACATCTGGAGTTGATCGCTGCTGATAACGGAACTGTTATGCTGCTGCGTACTATCGGGTCGCTGAATGCGTCGGATCAGGCTGATATGGTTACTTTTGCGCAGCAACAGGATGTTTCACTCTATATGATGGCCGAGACCGGGCAGCCGCATTTACAAGATGGTCATGAACCGTTTTATCGCGAGACAGGGATTGAAATTGCTTTTCAGCCCCACCATTTCATACAGATAAATCGACACATTAATCAGAAAATGGTTGAACAGGCGCTTTCTTGGCTGGCACTCAGTGAAGAAGATCGTGTGCTAGATTTATTTTGTGGTGTGGGCAACTTTAGTTTACCAATTGCGCAGCAGGTGAAATCACTGGTCGGGGTTGAAGGGATTGAAGAAATGGTTGTACAGGCGCGTAAGAATGCAGCGCACAACCAGATTCTCAATGCTGATTTTTATCAGGCGAATCTTGAGAAAACGTTGATCGGTATCGAGTGGGCACAGGCGAAATTTGATAAAGTATTACTCGACCCGGCCAGAGCCGGTGCGAAAGGCGTCATTGAGTTGCTGTCTGATTTCGGCGCTCAGCGCGTGGTTTATGTGTCCTGTGATCCGGCGACACTGGCCAGAGATAGTCAGCGTCTGTTACAGCAAGGATATCAGTTAGAGAAAGTGGGGATGCTGGATATGTTTCCTCACACCAGTCATCTGGAATCGATGGCTTTGTTTATCAGAATGTAACCTTGATTGTGAAACTGTCAGGTGAGGTGAACTCATCAATAGCGATAGGGTCGAAGTCAAATAGCCGACCTTCAATAAACGAACATAAGACTAGGACGAAATAGAGAATAATGGTTGCGGTAAGAAGCGCACATCTGAACCCAGACGAACAATTTGAACCCGAGAAGTGGATCGCCAGTATCGTGCGTGATCCCAAAATCGCGGAGCGACTAAAACAGGTTTATCGACAGATGGAAATTCTAGTTGTCGATCATCCGGCCGGGCCACTGTTGCTGTGGCGTGGTCGTGAGATGATCGAGATACTGGTGACGCTGTCGATGGATCAGGAGACTTTAGTCGCAGCATTATTGTTTCCGATTGTGTCTGGTGGATTGCTCGATGCTGAAATTTTACAAGAACGCTATGGCAAAGACATTATCAAGTTGATTGATGGTGTTGAGGAGATGGCGGCTATCGGGCAATTGAACGTCACGATGCAGGGCAGTGAAGCCTCAACACAAGTAGATAATGTGCGACGGATGCTACTGGCGATGGTTGATGATTTCCGTTGCGTGGTGATTAAGCTTGCCGAACGAATTTGTAATTTACGCGAAGTGAAAGATCAGCCGGATGAAATCAGACGTCAGGCGGCAAAAGAGTGTGCCAATATCTATGCGCCGTTAGCCAATCGTCTGGGAATCGGCCAGTTAAAATGGGAAATGGAAGACTACGCCTTCCGCTATCAGCAACCGGATACCTACAAACAGATTGCCAAGCAGTTATCTGAACGCCGTATTGTTCGTGAAAAATATATTCAGGATTTTGTTGAAGATCTGCGTGAAGAAATGCTGCTGTCCAATATTCAGGCCGAAGTTAGCGGGCGTCCGAAACATATCTACAGCATCTGGCGCAAGATGCAGAAAAAGAGTCTGGCATTTGATGAGTTATTTGATGTTCGGGCGGTGCGAATTATCGCGGAGAAACTACAGGATTGTTATGCGGCACTTGGGGTGGTTCATACCAAGTATAAGCATCTCCCCAGTGAGTTCGATGATTATGTCGCCAACCCGAAACCCAATGGATATCAGTCGATTCATACGGTGATTCTTGGCCCTGAAGGGAAAACCATTGAGATTCAGATTCGAACTCGCCAGATGCATGAAGAGTCAGAACTGGGTGTAGCGGCGCACTGGAAATATAAAGAAGGCAGTTCTGCCGGGCATCGCGGCTATGACGAGAAAATTACATGGTTACGCAAGCTGCTTGACTGGCAAGAAGAGATGTCTGATTCCGGTGAAATGCTGGATGAGTTGCGCAGTCAGGTATTTGATGACCGGGTTTATGCTTTTACACCCAAAGGTGATGTGGTTGATTTACCGATGGGGGCAACGCCGTTGGATTTCGCTTACCATATTCATTCCGAAGTCGGGCATCGCTGCATTGGTGCGAAGGTCGCAGGACGAATTGTGCCGTTTACTCATAAACTGACGATGGGGGATCAGGTTGAAATTATCACCGCCAAAGAGCCGAACCCATCACGAGACTGGCTCAACCCTGCATTGGGGTTTGTCCATTCCGGACGAGCCCGGGCGAAGATTAATGCGTGGTTCAGAAAGCAAAGCCGGGAAAAGAACTTAGAGGCAGGGCGGGAAATTCTGGAAACCGAACTGGCAAAAATTGGTGCGACACTCAAAGATGCCAGTGAATATGCGCTGAAACGATTTAATGTCAACTCACCAGATGAATTATATGTCGGAATCGGTAGCGGCGATTTACGGATCAATCAAATAGTCAATCATATCAATGCTTTGGTCAATAAGCCGACCGCAGAAGAAGAAGACCAGCTGGTCCTTGAAAAGTTACAAGAGAAGGAGCAGAAGACAACAACCCCGGCACCGAGTAAAGATGCCGTCGTGGTTGAAGGGGTCGATAATTTAATGACGCATCTGGCGCGTTGCTGTCGCCCGATTCCCGGTGATGAGATTAAAGGCTACATTACTCAGGGACGGGGGATTTCGGTCCACCGGAGTGACTGTGAACAGCTGGAAGAGTTGATGCATCACGCTCCGGAGCGGATTATCGATACCGTTTGGGGACGCGGATTACTAGGTTCTTACGTTCTGACCGTGCGGGTCGAAGCGATGGAGCGAGGCGGATTGTTAAAGGATATTACGACGTTGCTGGCGAATGAGAAAATCAAAGTGGCCAGTATGAAAAGTCGAACCGATCATAAACGCCAACTGATCTATATGGATTTTGATTTGGAACTGACAAGTGTTGAAGTGCTCTCCCGGGTGTGTAAACGGATTGAGCAGACGAAAGATGTTCTGTCAGTCAAACGACTGGGATAACGAGTATCGCCTCATGTCAGTTGAATCGTTGCAGAAAGCGAGGATGCCTCCTCGCTTTCTCTTTGGAGCGGAAAGAAGGTTATGTCTCATCCAATTGAACAGTTAAAGCAGATCATGGCACAACTCAGAGATCCTGAGTCCGGATGTCCATGGGACCAAAAGCAGACATTTGACAGTATTGTGCCTCATACAGTTGAAGAGACTTATGAAGTGATCGATGCAATTCATGCGCAGGATTGGGAAAATCTGCAAGAAGAATTAGGTGATTTTGTTTTCCAAGCCATTTTTTACAGTCAGTTAGCCCAGGAACAAGGATTCTTTGATTTTGATTTTGATGATGTGATTCGCAGTGTCAATGAAAAATTGATCCGTCGCCATCCGCATGTTTTTACTGATCAGGTTTTTGATAGTGAAGCGGCTATTCGGGCCAATTGGGAAAAAATCAAATCAGAAGAAAAATCCAGAGCAGGTCGTGAAGAACAAAGTATTTTGGATGGTGTACCCAAGTCGCTTCCTGCATTGAGCCGAGCTTATAAATTACAAGCTAAGTGTGCCAAGCATGGGTTTGACTGGGATACTTTGGCGCCCGTTGTTGATAAAGTCCGTGAAGAGCTGGATGAAGTGATTGAAGAGGTGCGTTGCTTTCCACCGGATCCTGCTGCGATAGAAGATGAGTTGGGTGATCTGTTGTTTGCCGTAGTGAACCTGACGCGACATTTGCAACATCATCCGGAGTCTGCACTCACACGAGCAAATAAAAAATTTGCCAGACGCTTTCAAGGCGTTGAAGCATTGGCTAATCAGGAAGGTAAATCACTCGATGACTATACACTCAGTGAATTAGATCGCTTTTGGGAACAGGTTAAGCAGCGGGAGAAAAATCGGGGTTCAGATTGAACTCTGACAGTTGAGCACAGTCCTTATAATGTAGCCCAAGCAGAATGAGCTACAATTGTGCGGATTGGATTTGATTTGAAGCAAAAAAGAAAAAGTGAGAGTGTGATAAGTTTCACGTTGTGGCGTTAATGGGGTTCTGGTATATTTACATCCCGTCCAGAAGAAATCCATTTCCCTCATTCAACCAATTTCAGGTTAAACATGACGACAAAGTATATTTTTGTGACTGGCGGGGTCGTATCCTCTCTAGGTAAAGGCATTGCAGCAGCATCTCTTGCAGCGATTTTAGAAGCACGTGGTCTGAAAGTGACCCTCATGAAGCTCGATCCGTACATTAATGTGGATCCGGGTACCATGAGTCCGACTCAGCACGGTGAAGTATTCGTCACTGAAGATGGTGCGGAAACTGATCTGGATTTGGGGCATTACGAGCGCTTTATCCGGACCAAAATGACCAAACGGAACAATTTTACCGCAGGTCGTGTGTATGCGGATGTTTTACGGAAAGAACGTCGTGGTGACTACCTCGGTGCAACCATTCAGGTCATTCCTCACATTACCAATTCAATTAAAGATCGTGTGATTGCCGGTGCGGAAGGCCATGAAGTCGCAATCGTTGAAATTGGTGGTACGGTTGGTGATATCGAGTCTCTACCGTTTATCGAAGCGATTCGCCAGCTTGCTGTAGACATTGGTCGTGAAAATGCAATGTTTATGCATTTAACTTTAGTCCCTTATCTGGCGGCTGCCGGAGAAGTGAAGACTAAACCCACTCAGCATTCCGTGAAAGAGTTGCTCTCTATCGGTATTCAGCCAGATATTTTGATCTGTCGTTCTGATCGCATTATTCCTGCCAATGAGCGGAAAAAAATAGCGCTGTTCTGTAATGTGGCAGAAAAAGCCGTTATTTCAATGAAAGATGTTGATTCCATCTATAAAATTCCTCAGCTGATTAAGTCGCAGGGACTGGACGATTTAGTTTGCTCTCGCTTCGGTATTCAAGCACCGGAAGCGGACTTGTCTGAATGGGAACAGGTTATTTATGAAGAAGCCAATCCGACCGGTGAAGTCGTCATTGGTATGGTTGGTAAATATATCGAGTTGCCTGATGCATATAAATCGGTCAACGAAGCTTTAAAACATGCGGGCCTGAAAAACCGTCTGAGTGTTCAGATCAAGTATATTGATTCTCAGGATCTGGAGAATAAAGGGGTTGAGCTGCTGGACGGACTGGACGCAATTCTGGTGCCGGGCGGATTTGGTGATCGCGGTATCGAAGGTAAGATCTTAGCCGCTCAATATGCGCGTGAAAATAAGATTCCTTATCTGGGAATTTGTCTGGGAATGCAGGTTGCATTAATTGAATATGCGCGTCATGTTGCGGGTATGGAAGGGGCGCATTCAACCGAGTTTAATCGCGCAACTCAATATCCCGTTGTCGGTTTGATTACCGAGTGGATCGATTCTGAAGGTCAAGTTGAAGAACGTTCCGAGAAATCAGATTTGGGCGGAACGATGCGTTTAGGTGCGCAGTTGTGCCATCTTGAAGAAGGCAGTAAAGTTCATGCATTATATGGTAGCAAAACCATTTATGAACGTCACCGCCATCGTTATGAAGTGAATAACGTGCTTCGTCCTCAAATTGAAGCAGCGGGACTCAAAGTTTCTGGTTTATCTGCGGATAAAAAACTGGTTGAGGTGATTGAGAATCCGGATCACCCATGGTTTGTGGCTTCTCAGTACCACCCTGAGTTTACTTCAACACCTCGCGATGGACACCCTCTGTTTACTGGGTTTGTAAAAGCCGCTGGTGAGTACCAGCGTCGCACTATTGAGAAATAAAAGGACACGGGTAACGGTAGGGAATACGGTTACCCCATAGGTTTGACATTTAAATTCAAAGAGAGGAAACATTAATGTCTAAGATCGTTAAAATTCTAGGTCGTGAAATCATCGACTCTCGCGGAAACCCAACTGTAGAAGCTGAAGTCCACCTAGAAGGCGGTTTCGTAGGTATGGCTGCTGCACCATCAGGTGCATCTACTGGTTCTCGTGAAGCGCTTGAGCTTCGTGATGGCGACAAGTCTCGTTTCCTGGGTAAAGGGGTTCTGAAAGCTGTTGAAGCAGTAAATGGCCCAATTGCTGAAGCGCTGATTGGTAAAGATGCAAAAGATCAAGCGGCTATCGACCAAGTCATGATTGATCTGGACGGTACCGAAAACAAATCTAAGTTTGGTGCAAATGCGATTCTGGCTGTTTCTTTGGCAAACGCAAAAGCTGCAGCAGCAGCAAAAGGCATGCCTCTGTACGAGCACATCGCTGAACTAAACGGCACTCCTGGCGTATTCTCTATGCCATTACCAATGATGAACATCATCAATGGTGGTGAACACGCAGATAACAACGTTGATATTCAAGAATTCATGATTCAACCTGTTGGTGCCAGCACGCTGAAAGAAGCACTGCGTATCGGTGCAGAAGTTTTCCATAACCTGGCGAAAGTTCTGAAAGCAAAAGGTTTGAATACTGCCGTTGGTGACGAAGGTGGCTTTGCGCCTAACCTTGAATCAAACGCAGCAGCATTGGCAGCGATCAAAGAAGCTGTTGAGCAAGCTGGCTACGTTCTGGGTAAAGACGTGACTCTGGCTATGGACTGTGCAGCATCTGAGTTCTACAACAAAGAGCAAGGCATCTACGACCTGAAAGGCGAAGGTAAAACTTTTTCTTCTGAAGAGTTCTCTAAGTACTTGGAAAGTCTGGTTGCACAATATCCTATCGTTTCTATCGAAGACGGTTTGGATGAGTCTGACTGGGACGGCTTCAAGTTCCAAACTGAACTGCTGGGCGACAAAATCCAGTTGGTTGGTGACGACCTGTTCGTAACGAACACTAAGATCCTGAAAGAAGGTATCGAGAAAGGTGTAGCTAACTCTATCCTGATCAAGTTCAACCAGATTGGTTCTCTGACTGAAACACTGGCTGCAATCAAGATGGCAAAAGACGCTGGTTACACTGCAGTTATCTCTCACCGTAGTGGTGAAACTGAAGATGCGACAATTGCTGATCTGGCTGTTGGTACTGCTGCAGGTCAAATCAAAACTGGTTCTATGAGCCGTTCTGATCGCGTTGCGAAATATAACCAACTGATCCGTATCGAAGAAGCGCTGGGTGAACGTGCGCCTTTCAACGGTCTGAAAGAAGTGAAAGGTCAAGCTTAATCACGGCTTTATCATGAATTGAAAAACGCCTCTTCTGAGGCGTTTTTTTTGGTCTTACTGATTACTGATTGGAGAAGCACTATAAAATCGCTTTGATTGCTGAGATTCTGCGTCTGTCTAATTCATCCCGAATCTCGGCACCTTTCAATCCTGCGGCAATGATCGCTTGAACATCAATCGCGAGTGCGGCCTGATAGGCGGATTCAAACTGTGATTTTTGTGGATAAGGTATCTCTTCATAGCCCAATCGCCCCTGATGATCTGCTTGACAGCACAGCAGTACACTTTCAAGTCGCTCTGGCTTACGCCATACATCCATTTTATTCAGTATCTTGAGATAAGTTGCCGGTTTCAAAATTGCAGCGTTGTGAACATTGGTATGCTGTTCACAGACGATTAATGCTAAATCCCGATATTCCGCTGGGACTCGAATGCGTTCGCACAGTGCACGGATACAGGCTAAACCGGTGTGTGTATGCATTTTATGGCTCGGCCATTCACTCGGTGGTGTTGTTCCTTTACCGAGATCATGAACCATAGCTGCAAATCTGACCGGAAGCGATGTTGAGAGGCATGTCGATTGACGCATCACCATGAGTGTATGCTCGCCCGTATCAATTTCAGGATGCCACTTCGGTGGCTGCGGTACCCCGAAGAGGCAGTCGATTTCAGGGAAAATGACTGCCAGTGCACCGCATTCTCTCAATACGGATAAAAAGATGTCGGGGTGGTCCGTGGCAAGAGCTTGATGGAGCTCTTGCCAAACACGTTCTGCGGTTAAGTGAGCGACTTCTCCGGACTGAACCATGTGACGCATTAAGGCCATTGTTTCCGGTGCGATGGTAAAACCGAGTGAAGCGAATCTGGCTGCGAATCTGGCAACGCGGAGGATTCGCACCGGGTCTTCTGCAAAGGCATTTGATACGTGGCGCAGTACTCTCTGTTCCAAATCGGCTTGGCCGTGATAGGGATCGATAAGCACCCCTTGAGGATCTTGGGCGATCGCATTGATGGTTAAATCCCTGCGCATCAGATCATCTTCAAGTGTCACTTCCGGTGAGAAAAAGCATTCAAACCCATGATAACCTGAACCACTCTTCTTTTCAGTTCTGGCTAGGGCATATTCTTCTTTGGTGTGTGGATGAAGAAACACCGGAAAATCTTTCCCGACAGATATAAAACCTTGTTCAAGCATGAGTGAGGGATTACTGCCGACGACGACCCAATCTCGATCTTTGATGGGAAGACCGAGTAACTGATCACGAACGGAGCCACCGACGAGATAGACTTGCACAGCTTGCCTCTTTTGGAACGGGTGTCTGAAATTGTTGAGAGAAGGCCGGGAGCAGGCCTTCTTCACATATCAGAGCCAGTTTGAGTGTGATTTCTTCCGTCTTGGAATCAGATGCGGAAGGATGATTCCCAGTAGAATGCCACCAAGAGCAACACCGCCACCGTACATAAAATATTTCATTAACAGATCTTCTTTCTGAGTATCCAGCTTCGCTCTCAGCTCACGTGTCTCGCTTTGCGCTGTCGCCAGTTTCTGGCTGATACCGCTATAGTTTTCTTCCAGCTCGGAAATCTGTTTATTGCGAACTTCAAGAGACTCGACTAGCCCGGCCTTTTCCTGACTAGCTTTATTCTCAGCATCAGACAACTGTGCTTTGACATCCTTGAGCTCTTTTTCTAAACGGGGAAGGCGGGATGCCATACTCTCAGTGGTGGTAACAAACTTATCTTGTACCCAACCCTGACGCCCTTTGTTATCGAGTATTTCACTATAACCGGTTTCTTTATTGGTTTGCAGTAGCTGTACTTTCTCACCTGCATTAATACTGCCAATAATTCGATACTGGTTGCTCGGGCCTGAATGCATATAGGTAAACAAGTCATCTGCTATGTAATGCACTTGTGCAAAAACGGGCGAGGTCAGAAGCGAAAGCAGCAACATGAATAACAGTTTTTTCACGATAAATCCTTTAACGATAGGGTTGAAAAGTAAATCTCTCCAAATAGTAAAAAGTTTCTTTATATGGTGCAACAAAGAAGGGAGGCGAAGCCTCCCTTTGTGCAGATTTGAGTCAATAATCACATGGTTCTGACAAATGTCTGACGGTTGCACGCACTAAATGAAGATTTTTTCTAGCATATAATAGAAAACAACAGCAAGCAGCGCTCCTGCCGGTAACGTCACGACCCACGAAGCCACGATGTTACGCACAACACCAAGGTTTAATGCTGCAATACCACGGGCGAAGCCCACACCGAGGACCGCACCAACCAGTGTTTGAGTGGTCGAAATCGGTAGCCCGGTTCCAGACGCCAGAACAACGGTTGAGGCCGTTGCAAGCTGTGCAGCAAAACCACGGCTCGGTGTCAGTTCGGTGATCCCGGTACCGACAGTTTCCATCACTTTATGTCCCAGCGTTGCGAGACCGACGACTATCCCCAGTCCACCTAATGGCAGGATCCACCACGCAATCTGGCTTTTCCCTGAAATCTGACCAAGATTTTCGACGGTGGAAACCACAGCTGACAATGGACCAATCGCATTCGCGACGTCGTTGGAACCGTGGGCGAATGCCATCGCACAGGCAGTAACGACCATCAGGACACTGAAAATGCTTTCTACACCAGAGAAACTGTGGTCCTCTTCCCGTTTTGAGAAGCGTTTTTGGATGTACAGGTAGCCTCCGACCATAACGAGTGCGGAAACAAACATGGCGGCAAGCCATGCTTCACCGGTACTCAGATGGAGACCGACGTGTTTCAGGCCTTTCTTAATGGTGACCAGTGCGATAACCATGGTGGTGATGAACATATAAACCGGAACAAAACGTTTGGCATTTTGTAGCGGATTTTCTGTATCAAATATCAGACGTTGTGCACTGACGAAAATGACATAGGCGAAGAAACCGGAGATAATCGGTGTAATAATCCAACTGCCGACAATTCCTTGAACGGAATGCCAGTCAACGGCTTCTGTTCCCAGAGTGATACAGGCAAAACCGATAATCGCCCCGATAATGGAGTGGGTTGTTGACACCGGCCATCCCATATAAGAGGCCAACAGGAGCCATGTACCGGCAGCCAGAAGGGATGACATCATGCCATAAACAAGAATTTCAGGTTGTGCGACAAAGAGATTTGTTTCGATGACACCTTTACGAATTGTGTCTGTTACTTCTCCACCGGCAAGATAGGCGCCGGCGAACTCAAAAACCATCGCAATAAAGATAGCTTGTTTTACGGTCAGTGCTTTAGAGCCAACTGATGTTCCCATCGCATTTGCTACATCATTTGCACCGATGCCGATCGCCATCAAGAAACCGAAGGCTGCTGCTACAAGAATCAAGATAGATCCGTAACTTACAAGGATATCCATCATAATACCTAGTTGTTGATAACTAGCGGAGCACGCGCGACCTTCTATCGTGGCATGTCATTCAGCCACAATAATTAGATTCAGAGACGCAATGTGTGAGTGCCCTTAGTTATTGTGAAAATCTATAATCTCAGGAACGAGAGAGCATTAGCTCTAAGCGAGCTCCCACACGTTGAGCTTGGTCAGCGATACCGCCCACCCACTCTAGAATTTTGTATAAGAACATCATGTCAATCGGATTATATTTTGACTCGATAGCCATCAACTGCTGACGCAGGTGAATTTGCATCGTGTCGGTATCATCCTCAATGGCATCAAGTTGGTTGATCATTTCTGCAACCAAAGTGACTTCCCGGCCTTTAAATCCGGTTTCAAGGAGTTCATCCAATTCTCCGATGACTTTCTGGGCTTGTGTCGCCGCATCCAGACAACGTTTAACGTAGGCAATGAAATCTGTTTGCAGTGGCTCTGGAATCATCAGCTCCCGACCATAAACCCGACCAGAGATATCTTTCGCGAGATTCGCAAGCTTATCTTGTTGGGTCAGCAGTTCGAGCATATCGGTTCGATCAACAGGAAGGAATAATCCGCGCGGCAGTTTCAGGCGGATTTCACGTTTGAGTACGTCGGCTTCTTTTTCCAGATGAGAAATTTGAGCCCGAATTTCGGCTGCCTTTTCCCAATCTTTCTGGAACGTAACTTCAAAAAAGCTGATCAAGTAAGAACAGCATTCATTGACACAGACAACGTGTTTCTGCAAAGGCTTAATTGGGGACTTTGCAAATAACCCCATAATTGTATTCACTGGCATGTGACTCAATCCAAAAATATAACCTTAAAAGAACATACAACATTATGATGAAATGTTGAACATTGGCTATAAAGGCGCGCATGGTAACTCATTCGACGGTGCTTTAAAACCATTTTAGCGTATGAATGATATGTTATTTCTCACTTGCTCCTGTCCGAAATTGGCAATATCCTGTCGCTATCTGCCACGAAAGGTATTGTTATGGAAACTGAGATAGAACTGAAGTTTTTCGTTTCTCCTGAATATTCAGATGTTTTGCGTCGTAAGATTGCTCAGACCAAAGTTTTACAGCATCGTTGCCGTGAATTAGAGAATACATATTTTGATACGCCTGATAACTGGCTGCGTCAGCATGATATCGGCCTGCGAATCCGATGTTGCGATGGTGTCTATGTACAGACGGTGAAAACCGCTGGACGGGTGGTTGCCGGGTTACATCAGCGACCGGAATACAATGCCGAACATGACAGCAATACTCCTTCTCTTTCCCTTCATCCTCAAGATATCTGGCCCGAAGACCGCAGTACCGAGCAACTAGAAGCTGAACTTCTCCCTCTCTTTTCAACTGATTTTACACGTGAACAGTGGCTCGTCGGTATGCCTGATGGCAGTCAAATTGAAGTTGCATTCGATCAGGGGAAAGTGATAGCCGGAGAATCGGAAGCTCCGATTTGTGAGGTTGAACTGGAATTGAAATCAGGTCAGACCGATGCTTTGTTTTCTCTGGCAAGAACATTGAGTGATGAAGGCGGCGTTCGTCTCGGCAATTTAAGTAAGGCTGCCAGAGGTTATCGACTGGCTTTCGGATATGTGGGCGATGAAACGAAGTCTCTGGCTTTGGTTGAAACCACAGCTAATGACACGGTTGAATCTTGTTTTATCCATTCTTTGGAACATGCTTTAGATCATTGGCATTATCATGAGCAGATTTATGTCGAGAAGGAATCAGTTGAAGCGCTGCATGAAATTCGTCATGCGATTTGTTTTATTCGTCAGACGCTTGCTGTTTATAGTGATATCGTGCCTCGACGTGCCAGTGCAATCCTACGTCAGGAACTCAAATGGCTGGAACAGGAATTGTCTTGGCTGAAAATGTTCAACTATCTCGATTATCTCTGTGAAGATAAAGGTCATATTCTGCGCAAGCTGGATGCTCGGAAGTTTTTGTTGGCGGAGCTCCGGACCTTGCAGGACGACTTACCGTCAACGCAAGATATGTTAAAGCTATTTTATTGTTCTCGTTATGTCGGTTTGATTCTGGACTTGAGTCGTTGGATTTTGACGAAAGGCTGGCAGCCTTTTCTGAACGAGAAAGCGCGAGTCATGATGGCGGAGTCGATTGAGCCGTTTTCAGCAGAGCAACTGGAACGAACTTGGAATGAGTTGTTAGCTGCTTTTCCCGCGGATAAGCAGTTTTCCAAACAGGATTATTTGATTCAGCAATATTGCCTGATGAAAAATTTATACACAGGAATTGGATTTGCCAGCCTCTATAATGAAAGTGAACGCCAGTCCTTTCGACTGCCATGGGCTGACTTGTTACAAGGTATTGATGATCTTTTAACGCTTGAACCATTAGAGCAGCAGGTTGATAAGCTTGAAGACGAGCAGCAAGAGCAATTGAAACGGTGGTTGATTCGGCAGGAAAATTCGATCCTTCATGCCATGGAGCAAACCAGAAACATTAGTATGGCTGTGACACCTTATTGGAAACATGCATAACCTGAAAAATCGAATCGGCGTCGGGATGGTGCAGTCGATGATCCCTGCTTCTTGTTTTTTGTTATATTTGACATGAAGAAAAGACTACAGAACAGCTCCGATGAGTCGATATAATAGTTATAGTCTGAGCTTCAAATCAGTCTGTCAGTGTAGATAGTCTGAAAATATAAGGGTATCTACGCTGTTCTTGATGACCTTCATAATGTTTGAAGATGAATTTTGGTATGCTCTTTCTATTGTTATTACAATCATAAAAATAAGGCATAGTGATTTAACGGGAATGATTGAATTAGGAAAATTAGGATTTAGTGGAGATGGATCATGACAAAACTGGCTTTTAAGCCTTGGGAACGGGTAATTACGGATCTTCGCCTTGTTCCCAAGATGGTGATACTGATGGTATTCAGTACGATATTGATAGTTGCAAAACAGCTCTGGGATGCCAGTGTGTTTTATTCAGCTCTTTTAGATGCCACAAACAATGCTCAGATTGCACAACACCACTATGAAGCCTATATCACACAAGTTGTTTGGCAAACGTTACTGTTAATTATTGTATTCATTATACTATTGCTGTTTGCAGCGAGGGTGATGTTAAGACAGACACAGTATATCAGCGATGCAATTAAGACCATGGCAAGTCGGGATTTATCTGAACCGGTTGAAATGGAATGTAAAGATGAATACGGTGATGTCGCCAGAGAACTTGAGAAAACTCGCCGTCAATTGCAGGACATGATTAAACTCCAAATTACCAGTTCTCAGGAATTATCCGGTTTGACTGAAGTGATGACAATCAGCATGTCCGAGACCAAAGAATCGGCACAAGAAGAGTTCAATGAAATTGACCAGTTAGCGACAGCAATGAGTGAAATGTCTTCTACGGTCCATACCGTTGCTGATCATGCGCAAAGTGCCTCCTCGTTGACTGAACAGGCCTCCTCTCGCGCCAAAACCGGGCAGGAGTTTGTTCAGAGTACTGTCTTGAAAATGCGCGATCTCTCAACTGATATTTCTGAATCGGCACAAGCGGTTAATCAAGTTGAGGAACGTGTTGTGGCAATTAGTAGTGTTGTCGGCACAATTCAGAGTATTTCTGAACAGACTAATTTATTGGCACTGAATGCTGCGATTGAAGCAGCCCGTGCCGGTGAAGCTGGCCGCGGATTTGCTGTGGTTGCTGACGAAGTCCGTAATCTTGCTCAGAGAACCCAACAGGCAACGGTTGAGATTCAAGATATGATTTCTCAACTTCAAAACAGTGCGAATTCTGCCGTAGGACTGATGGAAAAGAGTGTCGTTGAAGCGGCTGACGGTGTGGAATTGGTCACGAATGCGGGCAGTGAACTGGATGGTATCGTTGAACAAATTCAGCAAATCAATGATATGAATTTCCAAATCGCCAGTGCTGCCGGTCAACAGAGTGGTGTTGCCGAGGAGATGAACCAGAATCTAACCAATGTCCGTGAGTTGGTAGAAGCTTCCGTCACCGTGGTCGGTGAGTTACTGGAAACATCAGAAATCATGCAGAACAATGCTGAGGAACTGGATCGGAAGATTACTTCATTCAAAGTATGATCCCGTTGTGAAATTGTAAGCGCTCACTTAGAGGCTCTTGAACTTTCGTGGTTTAATCACGTTGGCGCAATCCCTTCAAGTGGGCGTTTTTTTTGCCATCATTCTTCTCAAGCTGGCTGTTTTTCATCATTTTGTAGGGCACCGATAATAAGAGGCTGCGAATGCAATTACCATCCGAACTTCAAACATTATCCGATTTAAACTATCAGCGGTTGACGGAAAAACATCCGGTGATCTTATCCTGGCCTTCAGTTTTAACCGAACAACTGAAATATGTGTTGGGATTGAGTGATTTCCTTTATGAAGCGTTGATGCGTGATACACAGTTATGTGAGATGTTCCCGTCAATGATTACGTGCCAATCCCGGGCAGACGGTTACCGGCAGCAGTTACAACAACAATTGGTCTCGGAACCGGATGAAGCGACGGGAGAGCAGATTCTTCGTGCGCTGAGAAACCGAGAAATGTTTTACATTGCCTGGCGTGATTTTCTGGCGGACTGGCCACTTGAAGAAAGTTTGCATCATCTCTCCGAATTAGCGGAAGCATTGATTTTTGAAACATATCAATGGCAATATGCGCTTTGTTGCAATCTTTGGGGAACACCGGTCAATCAAGCAGGTGAGACCCAGCCCATGTTAATTATCGGCATGGGCAAATTGGGCGGTGGCGAACTGAATTTTTCATCCGATATCGATTTGATTTTTACCTACCCGGACAACGGTGAAACGCAAGGGGTGCGAAAAAGTATTGCGAATGCGCAATTCTTTACGCGCCTAGGGCAGAGAATCATCAAGAGCCTTGATCAGCAGACAGCCGACGGTTTTTGCTATCGCGTCGATATGCGACTCAGACCTTTTGGCGATAGCGGCCCGCTGGTGATGAGTTTTGCGGCATTAGAAGACTATTATCAGGAACAGGGAAGAGACTGGGAACGTTATGCGATGGTCAAAGCACGCGTGATGGGGCGCGAAATGTATGCGTGTTATCAGGAGCTGAGACAGATGCTACGTCCTTTCGTGTTTCGTCGTTACATTGATTTCAGTGCGATTCAGTCGCTGCGCCGGATGAAGTCGATGATTCAAAGTGAAGTTCGTCGCCGAGGATTGGTGAATAATATTAAACTCGGTGCGGGCGGCATCCGGGAGATCGAGTTTATTGTCCAATCCTTTCAACTGATTCGCGGGGGACGCGAGCCGAGTTTAAGAAAACGCAGCTTATTAGAAACGCTGGATGCGATTCTGACATTAGGGCTGCTCGGTGAGAGCGACGTAACTTCGCTGCAACAGGCATATTTATTTTTAAGACGTGTGGAAAATCTGCTTCAGGCCTTGGCCGATAAGCAGACACAGACCTTACCCGATGATTCATGTTCCCGGCAGCGCCTCGTGACGGCTTTAGGGATGGATTGTTGGGAGACACTCCTTCAGGATATTCAGGCTCATATGGTTCGAGTACATCAAATCTTCAGAGATTTGATCGGCGATGAAGATGATAGCCAAGAGACACCGGTTGAGCCGGTATATCAAGAACTTTGGGATATGGCGGATAAACCGGAAGTCGTCGCCGATATCCTGCAAAAAGATCTGGCTTTAGCCGCAGAAAGCAAAGTAGCGGATGTGTTGCTGCAATTTAAAACCGAACTGGCTAAAAAAACCTTGGGACCTCGCGGCCGGGAAGTGATGAATCATTTAATGCCGAAAGTGTTTCAGGCCGTTTTCCGTCATCCTGACGCTCAGTTCGGTTTCTCCCGGGTTTTGTATCTGTTGCAACGTATCGCTACCCGAACCACCTATCTGGAGCTGCTCGATGAGCATCCCGCAGCGCTGATGCAATTAACCCGCTTATGTACTGCAAGTCCGATGATTTCTGAGCAGTTGGCTCGTTATCCCATTTTGCTCGACGAATTACTCGATCCACACCAGCTTTATCATCCGATTCCGCTCGACCAATACCGTGTGGAACTGCGAGATTTTCTAGCTCGCATTCCTCAGGATGATATGGAACAGCAAATGGAAGGTCTGCGTCAGTTTAAACAGATCTGTTTGCTGCGTATTGCCGCTGCTGATATTGCTGAAGTGCTGCCTGTGATGAAAGTGAGTGACCACCTCACTTATTTGGCTGAGGCGATTGTGGGAGCCGTTGTTCATCAGGCGTGGGAACAGTTAAAAGAGAAGTATGGTGAGCCGATGCATCTCAATCAGCGTCATGGCAGAGGGTTTGCGGTAATCGGGTACGGTAAAGTCGGTGGTTGGGAACTGGGTTATAACTCCGATCTGGATTTGGTTTTCCTCCATGATTGCCCGGCCAATATTAATACCGACGGTCATAAAGAAATTGATGGCCGGCAGTTTTATTTTCGTCTGGCACAACGCATCATTCATATTTTCTCGGTGCGAACGGCTTCCGGTATTTTATATGACGTTGATATGCGCCTCAGACCTTCAGGGGCTTCGGGGTTATTAGTGGCACCGGTCAGTGCTTTTGCCGAATATCAGCATCAGGAAGCGTGGACATGGGAACATCAGGCACTTGTTCGTGCACGAATGATTTATGGCGATGAACCACTGGCGGAGGCATTTGTGCAAACGCGTCATCAGGTGTTGAGTCTTGTCCGAGATGAAATCGTCCTGAAACGAGAAGTGGTTGAGATGCGAGAGAAAATGCGTCAGCACCTCGCGGAGAAAAAAACAGGCCGTTTTATGATTAAACAAGATCGTGGCGGGATTACGGATGTTGAATTTCTGGCACAGTATCTGGTGCTTGCTTATAGCAGTCAGTACCCGGAACTGACCCGATGGTCGGATAATGTCAGAATTTTCGAGTCGTTGATGGCGGTCGGTATGATGTCATCAGAACAGATGCAGGCACTCATTGAGGCCTATACCACGATGAGAGACCAAATTCATCACCGTAATTTGCTGAATCTGGATGCGGACGTGAGTCAGGATAAACTCATGACCGAACGTCAAGTGGTGACTCAGGCATGGCAACAATGGCTGGGATAATATCTCGGAGAGTGGTTATTCAGCCTGTGATTCGGCTGTGATAAACTCTGAGCAAATCGAAAAACTGGAGATTTCTAATGAAGCCAATTCTACCTGACTATAATCAAGCAGGTGTTTTAATTGTTGGTGATGTCATGCTGGACCGTTACTGGTATGGTCCGACTGGGCGAATTTCACCGGAAGCCCCGGTTCCTGTCGTGAAAGTCGAACATAATGAGGAACGTCCGGGCGGGGCAGCAAACGTTGCCATGAATATTGCATCGCTTGGCGGACAGGCACACCTTGTCGGGTTAACCGGACAAGACGAGCCCGCCGCAGTTTTGGAAGAAAAGCTGACTTCATTAAATGTTCATTGTCATTTTGTGGCCTTGCCTTCTTATCCGACGATTACCAAGTTACGTGTCTTAAGTCGTGGACAACAGTTAATCCGCCTTGATTTTGAAGATAAATTCGAGAATACCGATCCCGAGCTGGTATTGTCCCGCATGGAAAGTGCGCTCCCTCAGGTTCGCTCCGTCATTCTGTCTGATTATGCGAAAGGGGCACTCGAGCATGTACAGCAGTTTATTCAGAAAGCCAAACAGTTCGGTGTGCCGGTCTTCATTGATCCGAAAGGGGCTGATTTCGAACGCTATCGGGGCGCGACACTGCTCACCCCTAACATGGCTGAGTTTGAGATGGTGGTCGGCAAGGTTCATTCAGAAGATGAGCTGGTTGCCAAAGGGTTTGTATTGATTGACAAATTCGAACTCGATGCCTTGTTAGTGACGCGAAGTGAGCATGGGATGACCTTGTTACGTCGTGGTTATGAACCGTTTCATTTACCAACGCTGGCTAAAGAAGTTTATGACGTGACTGGTGCCGGTGATACGGTTATTTCCGTTCTGGCAGCTTCGGTTGCCGCAGGGAAACCATTGGATGAAGCTTGTGCGCTGGCTAATGCGGCAGCCGGGATTGTCGTTGGCAAAGTCGGAACATCAACGGTTTCAACGATTGAACTGGCGGAAGCGATTCATGGCAGTCAGGATACCGATTTCGGTGTTATCGGTGAGAAAGCACTGATTGAAGCTGTCAGAAAAGCGCAGGCTCACGGAGAGAAAGTCGTGATGACCAATGGCTGTTTCGATATTCTTCATGCCGGGCACGTCTCTTATCTCAATCATGCCGCTCAATTGGGCGATCGTCTGATTGTGGCTGTGAATACCGATGAGTCGGTGAAGCGGCTGAAAGGCCCGGGCCGTCCGGTCAATCCGACCGATCGTCGCATGGCGGTTCTGGCTGGGTTGGGTGCGGTCGATTGGGTTGTCCCGTTCAGCGAAGATACTCCGCAACGTCTGATTGCGACCGTATTACCGGATCTACTGGTCAAAGGCGGTGATTATCGTCCTGAAGAGATCGCGGGTGGTCAGGAAGTCATTGCCGCCGGCGGAGAAGTACGGGTGCTTAACTTTGAAGATGGTTGCTCAACTTCTGAAATCATTGAAGCGATCAAAGGTGGCCGTGGTTAAATGCTTTTATCAATTGTTGCTCAAATAAATAAAGCCAGCATTTTGCTGGCTTTATTGTCAATGTAACTGGCATTCTGACGTGTAGGTGACTATTTCAGGCCAGCGTTGATATCAAGAATATCTTGTTCGTTTAACGTGCCGACAGCCTGTTTTAATTGAAGTACATTCAGAATGTAGTCATAACGTGCATCTGAGAGATTTCTGTTTGCATCATAGAGGCGACGGGTGGAATCCAATACATCCACAATGGTGCGGGTTCCGACATCAAAACCGGCTTCAGTTGCTTGTAGTGCCGATTTTGCCGACACGACCGCTTGTTGGTAAGCCCGGATCGCTTCGATAGAAGCATTGATGTTGTTATTGTATGCGCGAACATTTTTGACGACGCTACGGTAGCTTGCTTCAAGATCCTGACTGGCTTGTGTTAAACCATATTCGGCTCTTTTGGTCTCAGCGGTGATTTTACCACCGGTATAAAGCGGCACCGAGAGGTTGACGCCGACACTGACATTATTAATTGGATCGAAGGCGTTATAGTTCGCATTTGACTGTTCATACTCATGTTTAGTGCTGTAACCCGCATCCAGACTTAGATTGGGCAAATGTCCTGAACTGGCTAAAGCAATTTTTTCACGGGCGATATCTTGGGCGATTCTGGCCGTCAAAAGCGATAAATTCTTCTTCTGGGCTTCATTTACCAGCTCAGTCATCGAGTTGTCCATTTTACTGGCCGAGAAACGATTGGTATCCAATGGACTGAGGTGAGCGTGTTCCTGACCGGTAATTTCACGAATGGCTTCGTAGCTGTTAGTCAGGCTATTTTCCGCTAAAACTTCATCAGCCAGAACACTATCATATTGTGCCTGAGCATCGTGGACATCAGTAATCGCAGATAAACCGACTTCAAATCGTTGTTTAGTCTGTTCCAGTTGACGCGCAACCGCATTCTTTTCAGCACGTACAAAAGCGAGGTTATCTTTTGCTCTAAGCACTTCGAAGTAAGCTTGAGCAACACGCAAAATGAGATTCTGCTGCGTTTGTGCATATTGAGAATCAACTTGGCGTGCTGATTTTTCAGCGATGCCCAAGTTCAGCCAGCTGTTTCTGTCATAAAGCGTCTGAGATAAAGTCACACCCGCTGACCACTGCTTGCTATCTGCAATATCTTTATTACTGCTGATAACGTTGTAACCTGTTGACAGGTTAATCTGTGGTAATAGTTCTCCCCGAGTTGACTTTATTGCTTCATAGGCTGAGTCTCGTTGTGCTGCAGCGCTAAGCAACTGGGGGTCATTTTGTTTGGCTTGGTCATAGATTTCCGCAAGGGTATCTGCCCAAACGATTGGGGACAGACTTCCCAGAGTGATACTGACGCATAGTGGGAGCAGTTTTTTCATTCTTCCTATTCCTGCAATATTGTCATGAGAGATTGCGCTCGCTAGTTTAACTTAAATTTCCTAAGAAGTGCTCAGGCAGTTTGTCATTTTTCTGGTTAATTATCCATCTGTATAGTAAACAAATTACTTAATTTAACTATTTTAGTAATTTTTATATAAAAAATTGAGCTGCATCCTTGGTACGTAAACTCTTACATGGTTAAATTTAAAGATTCAAATGGAGAATAGAAAGAATGCGATCATCACAAAAAGAGCCGACACAGTTTTCTGCTCAAGATTT
This sequence comes from Vibrio sp. MEBiC08052, assembly GCF_001506075.1. Taxonomy (GTDB): domain Bacteria; phylum Pseudomonadota; class Gammaproteobacteria; order Enterobacterales; family Vibrionaceae; genus Vibrio. Next base: position 470,978 of record NZ_KQ947475.1, read on the forward strand.
GCAGGTTGTCAAAAAAGAGACACTTTTTAACGGCTTCTTCAAAATGGTAAAGTATTATTTCAAATATAGGCAGTTTGAAGGTGGCTGGAGTCGGGTTGTTGAACGGGAGATGTTTGTGCGCGGGCGTGCTGCTGCGGTGCTTCCTTACGATCCAGTGCTTGATCAGGTGGTCTTAATTGAACAAATCCGTGTTGGCGCGCTTGAACATCGGCATCCATGGCAGTTTGAAGTCGTTGCCGGGATTGTCGAAGAAGGGGAATCTTCGGAAGACGTGGTTCGTCGCGAAGCGGTCGAAGAAGCGGGACTCGATGTCGAACGGATTGTTCCGGTGACGTCATACTATCCTTCATCTGGCGGATGCAATGAAATGATTGACGTCTATGTCGGTGAAGTCGATGCCTCTATAGCGCATGGTGTTCATGGGTTGGATGGGGAAGATGAGGATATTCGTGTCCATGTGCTAAGTCGGGAAACGGCTTACGACTGGGTGAAGACGGGTAAGATTGAAAATGGTGCCTCCATTATCGCGCTACAGTGGTTGGCGTTAAACTGGGAAGAACTGAAGATACAATGGCAGAAGTAGCAATGAAAAAACCGTATCATGTTGATTTACCGGAACTGATGCGGGTCTATGAAACAAACTATGCAAAACTAAATGCGTTGTTGCCAGCGATGCACAGTGCTGAGGATGTGCGTTGTTACCAAGCCTTGCGTATGAATTATCAACTCGAAGTCATGGAAGTAACCAAATATACGACTTTGGTTAAAATATGTCAGAGTGATGATGTGGCTGTATTTCCGCTACCGACCATGTCTGTCAGGTTATATCATGATGCACGTGTTGCTGAGGTGTGCAGCGCTGAGCAGATACACCGATTAAAGCCTCGTTACGACTACCCGAACGATAGCATGGTACAAAAAGATGAAAAGGCGCAGACCAACCGTTTTTTGGGGGATTGGCTGACCTTTTGTTTAAAGCATGGTATTACTCGCGCACCGATTAATATCCGAGATCGATCATCTTCATAAGGTTAAGTAGATTTGGACGTATCGTTTCACACCGAACATCTTGATAGTATAAAACTGCTTCAGATGACCGATACTCATTTGTTTGCTTCTGATGAGGGCAGCTTGCTCAGCGTCAATACGGCAAATAGTTTTAAAGCGGTCGTGCAAGAAGTCATCGCGAGGGATGTTGATTATCAGCTCATTCTGGCGACCGGAGATATCTCTCAGGATCATTCCGAAGCGTCTTACCAGTTGTTTGTAGACGGCATTGCTCCTTTGCAGAAGCCTTGTTTGTGCCTGCCGGGAAATCATGATGAGCAGATCGCGATGAAAAACATTCTGGCGAACTCTCAAATCGTCCAACCGAGACATGTGACAGTGGGAGCCCACTGGCAGATGATTTTGCTCGATTCACAGGTCTCCGGTGTTCCCTATGGTTATATCAGCCCGGAGCAGCTGCAACTGATGGACGACATTTTACGTGAGACTCAGGCAAGACATACGCTTATCTTGCTCCATCATCACCCTCTGTTAGTCGGCAGTCGTTGGTTGGATCAGCATACGTTGAAAAATAGCGATTCGTTTTGGGATATTCTGTTGCAATACCCTCACGTCAAAGGCGTGATATGTGGTCATGTCCATCAGGTGATGGAACGTGATTATCATGGGATTCAGGTGATGTCTACACCCTCGACTTGTGTCCAGTTTAAACCGCACTCCGATGAATTTGCACTGGATTTGGTCTCTCCCGGCTGGCGTGAGCTTGAACTTCATCCTGACGGACAACTGACGACACAAGTTGGTCGTTTGAAGCAAGGTCTTTTCTTACCCGATTTCTCAGCAAACGGATACTGATAACAGATAATCACCCGCGTAGACAGAAGATGAGGCAATCAATGCGTAAACCTTCTTTATTGATCTATATTCACGGTTTTAACAGTTCCCCTTTATCCCATAAAGCGATGATCATGCAGCAATACTGCCGTGATTATCGTCCTGACATGCGGGTGATTGTGCCACAGCTTCCCTGCTTCCCTGAGGCTGCTGCCCGGATGCTTTGTGAGTTGATTCGAGATAAACAGCAAGAATATCGTATTGGTCTGGTGGGTAGCTCGCTCGGTGGCTATCTGTCTATCTGGCTGAACTCACAGTTTCATCTCAGAGCGGTGGTCGTCAATCCAGCGGTTCGCCCTTACGAATTGTTACAAGACTATCTTGGCGAACAAGTGAATCCATACACCGACGAAAAATATACTCTGGCGGCTTGTCATATCGAGGAGCTTAAAGCGCTGGATATTGAGGTGCTGCCTGACCCGGCCCAGTTTTGGCTGTTACAACAAATGGGCGATGAAGTGCTGGATTATCGTCAGGCTGTTGACAAATTTCGCAATTCTCGACAAACCGTAGAACAGGGGGGCGATCATAGTTTTGTTGGCTTTGAACGCTACGCTGCTGCTATTCTTGAGTTTCTGGAACTTTGACATGCATTGAGAAAAGTGTCAGAAACTAAGGCCGAAGCCTGACAGAAGCTTGACAGGAAGTCTTCTCTTCCTGACTATACCTCAAACATCGACGGGAAAGGGGGAGGATTGAAGTCTCTATCGCTTCCCACGTATGATGTGTGCCATACAAATAAACTTTTTTCAGTGACAACTGTAAATAGTCTCGAAATGTTTACAGATTGAGCGCAGAGTTAGAATCATTGATTGATATAAGCATCCCGAAATATGACTGAACAATATAATGCTGGTGCCATTGAAGTATTGAATGGCTTAGAACCAGTACGTCGCAGACCTGGGATGTATACCGATACCGCACGTCCGAACCATTTAGGTCAGGAGGTCATTGATAATAGTGTTGATGAAGCGTTAGCCGGGTATGCATCGAAGGTCCAAGTTATTCTTCATTCTGACCAATCTCTGGAAGTGATCGACAACGGGCGAGGCATGCCTGTTGATATTCATCCGGAAGAGAAAGTCTCAGGCGTTGAGCTGATCATGTGTAAGCTTCATGCCGGAGGAAAATTTTCCAATAAAAATTATCAGTTCTCCGGTGGTTTGCACGGGGTGGGTATTTCGGTCGTCAATGCCTTGTCCAAACGTGTCGAAGTTACTGTTCGGCGTGATGGACAGGTCTATGAGATTGCATTTGAGCATGGCGATAAAGTCTCTGATCTGACAGTGACCGGCACCTGTGGTCGTAGAAATACAGGTACCAGTGTTCACTTCTGGCCGGATAGCAGCTACTTTGATTCAGGTAATTTTTCGGTTTCCCGACTGATCAATAACCTGCGTGCCAAAGCGGTGTTATGTCCCGGTCTCGAAATCACTTTCGAAGATAAAGTCAATGGTAATGATTACCGTTGGTTCTACGAAGACGGTTTGAAAGATTATCTGGCAGAAGGTGTGAAAGGGTATACGCTTTTGCCCGAGGAACCTTTTACCGGTGAGTTTAAAGCTGAAATTGAAGCTGCGACCTGGGCTGTTATTTGGCAACCCGAAGGTGGTGATATGATCACCGAAAGCTACGTCAACTTGATTCCGACCCCATTAGGCGGGACGCATGTCAACGGATTGCGTCAGGGGTTACTCGATGCCATGCGTGAGTTTTGTGAGTTCCGCAACTTGTTGCCGCGAGGCGTCAAGCTCACGGGTGAAGACGTTTTTGATCGTTGTTCCTATGTGCTGTCTGTCAAAATGCAAGATCCGCAGTTTGCCGGTCAAACTAAGGAGCGCCTGTCATCGCGTCAAACCGCAGCATTTGTTTCCGGCGTCGTCAAAGACGCATTCAGTCTATGGCTGAACGAAAAACCACAACTGGCGGAGCTATTGGCGGAAGTCTGTATTGCGAATGCCCATCGTCGGATGCGAGCCAGCAAAAAAGTCGTCCGCAAAAAAATTGCTTCAGGGCCAGCGCTGCCGGGGAAACTGACAGACTGTACCGTTCAAGATCTGAGCCGCACCGAATTGTTTTTGGTGGAAGGGGATTCCGCCGGAGGGAGCGCCAAGCAGGCCAGAGATCGTGAGTTTCAGGCCGTTATGCCACTGCGGGGGAAAATTCTGAACACATGGGAAGTGTCAGCCGATCAGGTGCTGGCTTCACAGGAAGTTCATGATATTTCGGTGGCTTTGGGGATCGACCCTGACAACGATGATCTGGATAATCTGCGTTACGGTAAAGTTTGTATTCTCGCGGATGCGGATTCGGATGGTCTGCATATCGCAACCCTATTATGTGCGCTATTTACGCGCCACTTTCCTGCATTGGTGCGCGCCGGACATGTCTATGTTGCGATGCCTCCTCTTTACCGAATCGATTGTGGTAAGGAGGTTTATTATGCATTGGATGATCAGGAAAAAGATGGTGTGCTAGAACGCCTGAGTCAGAAAAAAGCCAAAATCAACGTGCAGCGTTTTAAAGGACTGGGGGAGATGAATCCACTTCAGTTACGTGAAACAACTATGGATCCGAATACACGCCGTCTTGTTCAACTCACGATCGACGATATTGAAGCGACTGATGAGATGATGGATATGCTCCTCGGGAAGAAAAGAGCGGACGACAGAAGATCTTGGTTGCAACACAACGGTGATTTGGCAGAGGTATAAAGATGGCAACAGAAATCAGTTTTGACGGAGTAGAACAGCTGCCGTTACGTAAATTTACGGAAGACGCATACCTGAACTACTCGATGTACGTCATTATGGACCGTGCACTGCCTTACATCGGTGACGGTCTGAAACCGGTTCAGCGCCGTATTATTTATGCGATGTCGGAGCTTGGGCTATCTGCTTCGGCCAAATATAAAAAATCGGCACGGACCGTCGGGGATGTGCTGGGTAAATATCATCCCCATGGTGACTCAGCCTGTTATGAAGCAATGGTTCTGATGGCACAACCTTTCTCTTACCGTCATCCGCTGGTGGATGGTCAAGGGAACTGGGGGGCGCCGGATGATCCGAAATCTTTTGCAGCGATGCGTTATACCGAAGCCAAACTGTCTCGTTTTGCGGAAGTTCTATTGGGTGAACTCGGACAAGGGACGGTTGAATGGCAGCCGAACTTTGATGGCACCATGAATGAGCCACAAATGCTGCCGGCTCGTTTACCGCATATCCTGCTCAATGGTGTGACGGGGATTGCTGTCGGGATGGCGACCGACATTCCACCGCATAATGTCCGGGAAATCACGGATGCTACCATTCATCTCATCGATAAACCTCAGGCCGGTTTAGAGGAGATCATGGGGTATGTTCAGGGACCGGATTATCCGACGGAAGCGGAAATCGTCTCTGCGCGTACCGATATTGAAAAAATATATCGGACCGGTCGTGGCAGTATCAAAATGCGTGCGGTTTGGCATAAAGAAGGTGGTGATATTGTTATCACCGCGCTGCCTCATCAGGTTTCCGGTGCCAAACTGTTAGAGCAGATCGCCAGCCAGATGCGAGCGAAGAAACTGCCGATGGTCGAAGATCTGCGCGATGAGTCAGACCATGAGAATCCGACGCGGATTATCATTGTGCCGAGTAAGAAAAAAGTCGATTGTGACGTTCTGATGAATCATCTGTTTGTTTCGACTGATTTAGAAAAAAGCTTCCGCGTGAACCTGAATATGATTGGTCTGGATAATCGTCCTCAGGTGAAAGGATTAGTGGAAATTTTGTCCGAATGGCTTGAATTCCGCCGCAATACGGTGAAGCGTCGCTTGCAGCACCGACTGGATAAAGTTCTGGCAAGATTACACATTCTTGAAGGCTTGCTGATTGCCTACCTGAATATCGATGAAGTCATCGAGATTATCCGCAACGAAGATGAGCCGAAAGAAGTTCTCATGGCTCGTTTTGGAATTTCTGAAATTCAAGCAAATGCGGTTTTGGATACGCGCTTACGTCATTTAGCGAAACTGGAAGAATTTAAAATCCGTGCTGAGCAAGAAGAGCTGGAAAAAGAACGGGATAAATTAGAGCAACTGCTTGGCTCGGAGCGTCGTTTGAATACGCTGCTGAAAAAAGAGCTGAAAGCCGATGCCGAGAAATATGGTGATGATCGTCGTTCTCCGTTGGTTGAAAGAGCTGAAGCGAAAGCATTGACGGAAAGAGAACTGGTGCCGAGTGAGCCGATTACGGTAATCTTGTCGGATAAAGGCTGGATTCGCCATGCCAAAGGTCATGATATTGACTGTCAGGGACTGAATTATAAATCGGGTGACCAATATCTGGCTCATGCTTGTGGGAAAAGTAATCAGCAGGCGGTTTTCTTTGGTAGTGATGGCCGCAGTTATTCACTCGAAGCGCATACCTTTCCTTCGGCCCGTTCTCAGGGAGAGCCGATTACCGGGCGTCTGAATGTTGCGGAAGGTACACAAATCCGTCAGGTGGTGATGGGCGATGAAGATCAACTGTGGCTGGTGGGCTCGGATGCCGGATATGGATTTGTCTGTAAGGGGAGTGATTTTCTCTCCAAGAACCGCAGTGGTAAGGCGTTGGTAAATTTACCGAATAACGCGCTGATCATGACGCCGCAACCGCTGAACAGTTTAGAATCCGATGAAATTATGGCGATCACCAATCAGGGCCGCATGTTGCTATTCCCGATTAAAGATCTGCCTCAACTGGGTAAAGGCAAAGGCAACAAGATCATTAATATTCCTTCGGCGAAGGCCAAAGAAAGAGAAGAGTTTGTTTCTCACCTGATGGTGCTGCCGCAAGGCGCTGCGATTACGATCTATGCAGGTAAACGTAAGCTCGGACTGAAGCCGGATGATCTGGAAAACTTCCGGGGCGAACGAGGCCGGAGAGGTGCATTATTGCCGCGTGGTCTGCAACGGGTGACCCGGATTGATATCGAAGATTTGGCTGCTGAGGAAGGTGCGCAACATCAAACTGGCAGTGATGATGCTTGACTGAACTGACATGCTTTACTGAAATGAAACAGACTAACTGGGCGATGAAGATCGCCCAGTTTTTTTATGTATCGATATTGATTAGCTTGCCGGGTGATGGTGGCGAAAACGCAGTAAATAATCTAATGAAATTGTCCCGGCTCCCTTGTACATGATCCAAGCGCTCAGTGCTAACCATGTCGCATGTGTCGGATAAGCATCCGGGTAAACAAAAACCTGAATCACCAGTGTCATGCCAAAAATTCCCAGCGCGGCAAGGCGAGTCATTAATCCGGTGAGCAATAAAATAGAAAGCAGATGCTCGGCAATGGTGGCAAGGTAAGCGGCCAACACATAAGGGATGAGCGGTAGGTTGTATTCATATTCGAACAAGGTAAATGTACTGTCCTTAATGGTCGGCCAGCCCAGATGAATTGGGCCGGAAATCAAGTTGAAAGAAAATCCTTCGATTTTGGTTTGCCCGGACAGCCAGAAGATTGCAGCGAGGCCAAAGCGACTCAGCAGTAAAATGATCGATTCTGTCCACGGAGAGACTACGATTTTCTTGAGTAATGGCGGTGACATAACCAGCTCCTATTGTGGCAAAATCGCTCGGATAATGGGTTTTTGTAAGAGGGTTGAAAATAACTCTGGAAAATGATCTGGCGCGATGTTTTGGCTTGCTTGTTCCAGCGTGACGCCTTGCTGTAACCGCTGAAGTAAATGGTATTCATCAGCCGAAAGAGAGTAGAAGACACCATAATGCTCTCTCTTGGTCAGTAGTAGGTACTCACTTTTATCCCACTGAATATCTTGAATCATGTGCGCTGAATTTGGCTGGTGAGCCTGATAAATTAACCCGACAGCATAAGATGTTTGCCAGAACTGACAGGGTTCGGTGAGCTGCCAGACCGATTGGGTCGGATCTGCGCATTCTGCCAGATGCTGTTGAATGTCGGTAATGGAAAGCACGGGGAGATCGGCTGCGTGAGTCAATTGCAGTAACTGATATTCCAGTTGGGCTAATTCACTGAAGTAAGGCAGTGATGAAAGCTGCGGGATTGAGCGGGAAAACTCAGCAAATTGCGCCCCATACTCGCTCAATATTGGCGAAGTTGGCGGATAACGTTGAATAAAGTGCCCTGCCAGCATGCGGAAAAAATCTTCACCGACAACCTGTCTACAGACAGGGTAGATCTCTTCCAGTGCTTCGGTCAGTGAGTGATAGACATTGTTGCGGTAAACGGCAAAACGAGCTTGTTTTTCTGCGGTTGATGTTGCGTCGATTTGCGGCAGTGCTTCATCGTTTTGCATCAGAATCGACTGACTAAATTGCTGTTGCATGATCGGCCCCTGACTCTGATTGAAACGTGCGTTGAATGCGAGTTCGTATCTGATCAGCCATTGTGGCCTGCCGTTGTAGTACGGCAAGTTCCGGGAGTTGCCCGTCCCATTCAATCAACGTGGGCTTATCTCCCCACTTCTGTAAGGTATATTGATAGAGCTGCCAGACGTCATCAGTGACTTCTCGGTCATGGCTGTCGATTCTTAGTGGTACTGTCTCATTTTGGTCAATCGCATATCCGGCCAGATGAATTTGTCGTACAGACTGACCGGGAAATTGATCGATATATTGGTAGGGATTCTGTTGATGATTAAAACAGGAGACGGCAACATTATTGACGTCAAGTAGCAATTGGCATCCGGTCCGCTGGATGATCGTGCTGATAAATTCCAGCTCACTCATGGTTGTTGTTTTGAAGCGCAGATAAGTGGATGGATTTTCCAATAGCATGGGGCGCTTCAACTGTTCCTGAACCTGCTCAATGTGCGCACAAACTTGCCCAAGCGTTTTCTCCGTATAAGGGAGCGGGAGTAAATCATTGAAAAAATGATTGAAATGGCTGGACCAAGCCAAATGCTCTGAAAAAACCAGCGGTTCGATCCATTCAACCAGTTGTGCGACTTTTTTCAGATGTTCCCGGTTCAATGGTGATTCGCCACCGATCGAGAGGCCAACTCCATGAACAGTGATCGGATAATGTGCCCGAATCTTTTCCAGATAGTAGCGATTGGGGCCTCCGGCAGAAAGATAGTTTTCAGCATGGATTTCAAAAAAACCGACCGACGGTTTTTCTGTCAGAATCGTCTGATAATAACAGGGTTTTAAGCTCACCCCGCTTCGGGGTGGAAAACCCGAAGACGTTAGCACGTCTTCGGCGGATGGGGTTTGACGAGGATTAATCATCGCGAAAAGCTCGACTTAGAATGCTTTGAGCAGACCATGGCCTGTCGGCGAGGTTTCTGATTTCATCTCCATACAGGTCCCTTTAGGAACAAACTTCCATGCGTCTCCCTGATAATCTGTTTTTGCTGTGCCGGCACAAGTGGTTCCGGGGCCAGCTTTACAATCATTTTGCCCGGCAAGTGCGATCCCGTAGCATTTTTCTTTACCGGCGGCTTGAGCCGGCAGTGTCGCTGCCGAGAGTGCAACCGCAGTTGTCAGAGCGAGAGCAAGAGATGTTTTTGATGTGTTCATAGTGTTTTCCTCACAAGTGTATTGTCTGATTCCCTTATTCGACGGATGAACAGGGGTAGGTATTACACAAAAAATGGAAAAAAATTTATTATTCTTTATCTTTCAATTCTGCATGCATATAACTTTTTGATAATAAACGGATATCATCCATCTGCTTACCAAACCGACGGCAACTGCTGCACATGCTTGTATGGAGACGTAATGCCAATTTCTCTTTGGTGGTGAGTGTTCGCTCCATTCGCTCGGAAAGAAGTCGGGTAGCTTGTTTACAGTTCATCATCGTTCCTCCGACAGATACCAGTTATTTTCTAAACACTCCCGGAGTCTGAGACGAGCACGGTAGAGCGTGACATTGAGGTGACTGACCGAGATGTCTTCATTGTGACAAATCTCGGGCGTTTCCAGTTCAAGGAACTCTCGCATCATGAATAATCGACCATAGCGTTCCGGTAAGGCATTCAGGCAAGCATCGAACACGCGCCAAAAATGTTCGTTTTCAATACAACTATCAGGTTGTTGCCATTTCACCGGGCGCTCGTGTTTATGCCAGTGACCATGTTGATCAAACAGCTTTTCCATCAAGGCATCGCCTTGAGTACAGTCCCCCTGTTCAAGCTGACTGGCGACCGTGGTGCGTTTTTCTTTTCTCAGTAAATCGATCAATTTGTTTTTGAGAATGGCAAAAATCCAAGTTTTCAGTGCGGCTTGCTGTTCAAACTTATCGATATGTTGATATGCGGCAATCATTGCTTCCTGGACCGCATCCTCGGCCAGTTGTTCGTCTTGAACCTGCAACCGGGCAAATTTCAACATCTGCTGCCTTAACGGTTGGATAAACTGCTCATCATCAAAGAGATGCTGTGAAAAGGTATTTGGTTGAATATCTGAATCGGCTAATGTCATTCAATATCTCAATAAAAAGGAACTCTGTTAGTTTAGACGAATCTTGAATCAATTCCTTACAGGGTATTTTTATTTTTTATGAGTCGGATGTCTGTGTCGTGTTCTTTATGATGTCATTCGTTTGAACGACGAGTATCAAGCGATGAGCAAGCTGGGTACGTCGTCAGATCAGGAATTCATAGAAAGAGAAAGATGGTGGGGGAGAATATAAACATCCGCCCAATGCAGAACGGATGTGAAGATGTGAAGGTTAATCGAGATCGTCTTCTGACCAACCATCCGTATCGGAGATATCGGGAGCACTGGGGATGGTATTTTCTTCATTGGCCCAGCTACCGAAGTCGATCATTTGGCATTTTTTACTACAAAACGGGCGGAAGGGACTTTGCTCTCCCCAGACAACAGCGGTGCCACATTGAGGACATTGAACGGTTGTGATTTTTGGATTTGTCATAATTCTCTATATAGTTCAGTTCGTTAGCAACAAACTGCCAGCTCAAACTGAATATCGCAAGCGCTGGCCTGATTGGTTTCAAATTCAATAAATTTTATCGCAAAACGGTTTTTGTGTCCTGAGATCATCGGATAAACCCCATATTCCAGAGGAATCAGCAGACGGAGAATATTCGCATCTTCAGCATCGCTCTGATAAAAGCCTGATTTTGCAGTATACGCATGGTACTGACCGGTTTCCCGGGCGAGTTTCAGCCATAGACTCAGTGCAGATGATAGGGGTTTCAGGGTGTGGAGCCAAGTCAAAGCATCCCGCTGTTTTTGTTCGGTCGGTGTATGTAGCCAGTAATGCAGTGCCGGCAGATCAAAACAGCATGAACCACCGGGAAGATTAAATCGCTGGCGGACAGAGATCAGAAAGCGATCTTCTTTGAGTGAGACGCCAAACCGTTCTGCATTCATCAGATTTGAATGGACTTCATCGACTTCTCTCAGTAACGCCAGTAAGGTATTTTGATCGACCCCGTCAACATTCAACCAATTTCGGTACATGATGCGCTGCTTCTCGATATCTTTCGCCAGTTCACTGCGTAGCTGAATTTGTTCAAAAATATCAAGCAGGTCAAACAATGCCCGGAAAAAAAGCTGATATTGGTCACTATCATCAAATTGAGATGCACGATGAAGTTGGGCCAGCAGGGCTTCGACTCTCAGATAAATTCGAGTCTTTTCATTCAGAGGATGTTCGAATTGATGGATCGTCATTTCGCTAGCCTTTATTTATATCCGTATTATTTTCACAAATTTCTGCCGCTCATGGCTAGGTACTTCTGGTGTAATTCTGTGATTTGAGGCAGAAGTTGATGGCTTTCCGCACTATTGTTAATCACATCATCGGCCACTGCAAGGCGTTCAGTTCTAGTCGCTTGGGCAGAAAGTATATTCTGAGCGTGCGAATCACTGATTCCGTCACGAAGCATTGTGCGCTGGATCTGTATCGTTTCATCCACATCGATGACTAAAATTCGGTCGGCCATCGACTGGAGTTGATTTTCAACTAAGAGTGGGATGACTAACAATGCATAGGGTGAGGTGGTGCGAGTGAGCGCGCGCTGCATTTTTTGTCTGATCATCGGATGAAGGAGTTGGTTCAGCCATGATTTTTCATCCGCATCGGCAAAGATAATTTCTCTTAGGCGCGCACGGTTTAATGTGCCGTCATCGTTGAGTATCTTGTGACCGAAATGTTCTGTAATGGCCGTCAGCCCTGTGGTGCCGATGGCAACCACCTCTCTGGCAATGACATCCGCATCGACGACATCAATCGCAAAGTGTTGATGAAAGAGTTCGGCTACCGTTGTTTTTCCGCTCGATATACCTCCGGTCAACCCGACAACGAATGTCATATTACGCTCCTAATACGATTGATGTATACCAGCTCATCATCGGGTTGCCCCAGATGAGACAGATCCATCCGGCAATCGCCAGAGAGGGGCCGAATGGAAAGGATGGATTACTTTGCTTACTTGTCAAAACTTGCTTTCTTATCAAAAGTAGTGTGACACCTAAAATGATGCCAATCACGGAGGACAATAAAATCACCATCGGTAACGTTTGCCAGCCGATCCATGCGCCGATGGCAGCAAGATATTTAAAGTCACCATACCCCATGCCTTCTTTTTTCGTCAGCAGTTTAAAAATCCAGTAAATCGACCAGAGTGATAAATAGCCGGCAACCGCGCCGATTACCGCATCGGATAGCGGCAGCGGATTGATATGTGTCAGTGAGAGTAATAGCCCAAGCCAGATCAGCGGGATGGTTAAATTGTCGGGAAGTAACATCTGATTGAGATCGATACATGCAGCGGCAATGCTGATGTAAGTAAACATGAGCAATGCCAGCGTGTAATAGGTCATGCCTCCGTGAATTGCGACGATGCAGCTTGCCAGTGCCGTCACGAGTTCTACCAGTGGATATTGTACTGATATCCGTTTTCCGCAGTCTGCACATTTGCCACCGAGCAGTAACCAGCTAAACAGCGGGATATTATGCCAAATCCGGATTCGGTGATGACAGTGCGGGCAAAATGAAGCCGGGAGACTGAGTGAAATCTGTTCTTTCTTGGCCGGTGCAGGAATGTCGTATTCGGGGAAAGCTTCGGCAAATTCTTGCTTCCAGTTTGTGACCATCATCTGTGGTAAACGATAGATGACGACATTCAGAAAACTGCCGATGATGAGCCCGAAGAGGCTCGCAAAAACAGGAAATAACCAAGGATAAATCAAAAATGCATCCATTCAACTATGCTCAATGTTATTCGATAATTCACCCCGTTCAACGAGGTCGTTTCAATTCAGACCGGTGACTCAGAGCTCATCTGAGAGTACAACAGCGGACATTATACTATCCCATCACCTGCATTAAGTTAAAGACAGGTAAATACATTGCGATGACTAATCCCCCTATCAGGCCGCCAAGCAACAAGATCAATAAGGGTTCAATCATTTCTCCGAGCTGTTCAACATACTGATCGATGTCTTGTTCGTATTGTTGGGTCACCTTAGTCAGCACTTGACCTAATGTGCCGGATTCTTCTCCGATGAAGACCATTTGTGTGACAAATTCAGGAAAATGGTGACTGTTCTGCATTGCCGCATATAAGCTGGTTCCGGCAGAAACCTGTGCCAAAACCGTTTCCAGTGCGGTTCGATAGCGCAGCGACCCTGCAATATTTTGTGCGCTTTTCAGGCTATCCAGTAAAGGAATGCCGCAATCATAACAGGTTGCCAGAGTGCGACAACAACGAATCATGATCGCTTTTGTTCGCAAAGGACCCAACAGTGGTAGTCTGAGTAGGAGTGACTCCATAATCATTTGGAGCATCGTGATGCGATGCCAGAGGCTCTTCAACAGGCATATCACACCAATCACGAATGCGACGGCCCACTTCCCCCAGAATCTTAGTATGTCCGATACGGTCAGAACCTGGCGAGTCAACCAAGGTAACTCAGCGTGCATATGGGCAAACATCTGAGCGAATTCAGGGATGACTTTCGTTAACATCAGTGCGGTGAGTAGCAGTGCGCTCACCAACACAATCGATGGATACGTTGCTGCTTTGATCATTTTTGCACGGAGCTGGGCGTGTTTTTCCCGGTAATCGGCAATTTGGGCCAGTGTTTCGGCGATTCTCCCGGTCATTTCTCCTGCATGGAGCATGTCACCATACAGACCCCGAAAAGCGGGGGAACTCTGTTGGAGTGCATCGGTTAACGATGCACCATTCATCAGCGCATTGTGTGCTTGTAATACAATGAGTTTGGAACCAAAACGAGAACATTGTGTGGCAATCAGAAGGAGCGCTTGAACGATGGGAAGCCCGGCGTTCAGCATAATTGCCAGCTGTCGTATCAGGTCTGTAATATCCTTTACGCGAGCACGATTGAGCCATCGTGTGAGTGGATTGGGCGGATCCGGGCGAATGATGTGAATCGCAGTCAGGTTTTGTTGTAACTGGCGGAGCGCATCTTCCTGAGAAAATGCCCAGAGATGTCCGGTTTTACGCTGTTGATCGAGATGAATCCCTTGCCAGTAATAGCGATGAAGTTCAGGCGTCGGGGGCGGCATAGCGATCTCCTCTGTCTGTGGTGTGTTGAGATGAAGTTGTCTGGTATTGTGTCGGCTGGCATGTTGACTGAGATTGAGTCGCTGAAAATGTATTGGTTGCGTTGGCGATCTCGGCTGGTGGGGTTCCCAGCACCCGAACGATCTCTTCATAAGCGGTCACTCCCTGTCGGACTTTTTCTAGTCCTTCCTGCCACAGGCCCGTTGTTGTGTCGTTTTCCGGGAGCGGCATGTGTTGTTTCCGAGGATGTGACTCGTTATCTGAGAAGACTGAGAATTGGGTGGGATAGTACATATCATAAATGCTGAAGCGACCTTGATAACCACCAATACAGGCGTGACAGCCTTGAGAGGATGGCTGATAGGCCCGTCCGTTATTTAATATCGGCCAGCGTCGGCACAGTTCAGGCGGCAGTTGTACTGCGACCTTGCAGCGTGGGCAAAGTTTGCGGAGTAGCCGCTGGGCAACCACCAGACGAATAGTCGGTAGAATATGATAGCTTTCCAGTCCCATGTAGATGAGTCTGGTCAAAGCTTCATATGCTGAGTTGGTATGCAGGGTTGAGAACACCAGATGCCCTGTTTGTGCTGCCCGAAAGGCAATTTCTGCGGTTTCCGGATCACGGATTTCACCAATCATTAGAATATCAGGATCCTGTCGCAGTAGAGATCTGAGTATATGGCTGAATGACAGGCCGATCTTTTCGTTCACTTGAATCTGATTGACCCCGGAGAGTGCGATTTCTATCGGGTCTTCTACGGTGGATATATTGCGCGATTCATCGTTGAGCCAAGTGAGTGCGGAATAGAGCGTCACTGTTTTACCACTGCCTGTCGGGCCGGTAATCAGAATCATCCCCTGAGGATGCTGAATGGCCTGTAGAAACATCTCATGTTGCGTGGCTGAAAATCCCAGTTGATCGGGGTGTAGTTCCATTTGATGGCTATTGAGGAGTCGAATAACAATCTTCTCCCCCCACTGGGTTGGTAATGTTGAGATCCGAAGATCGACATCGATAGTCGATAAGGCACCGAGTTTGATCCGGCCGTCTTGCGGTAAACGGCGTTCCGCAATATTCAAATTGGCTAATACTTTCAACCGGGATGCGAGTCTGCGGCTGACTTTACTCGATGGTGTATGAGTCGTCACCAGCAAGCCATTGATTCTCATGCGGATACGATAAGTGTGCTCATAAGGTTCGAAATGAATGTCTGATGCATGTCTTTGATGGGCTTCCTGAATGAGTTGGATAATAAATTGCGTGACCGGGGCATCGTTAGGTCGGATATCCGTTGTCTGGTAATCATCATGATCTTCCTGAATCACGTATTCATCCAGTCGGTTTTGAGCGGGAATACTATGGCCAATGTTGTCACTGGATTCGTAGTGTGCGATCGCTTCCTGTAGTTGTTCAGCATCGGCAACAACCACATCAATATTGAGCCCGGTAGCAAACTGAAAATCTTCGCGAAGGTGAGGGATGGTGGGGTCCCCGACCGCCAGGGTCAGCCATTCATGCTGGATTGATATTGGCAGTGCTAAGTAGAGCTGCATCAGATCACTGACATCGAGTTGCCGACAGGTTTCTGCATAAGCGTAAGTGTGGATGTCGATCTGGCGCATCTTGAGATGTTGGGCGATAAAATCGGCTATCTGCCTTGCCGTCATCAGTTGAGAGTCGAGCAGCACTCTCAACGGCGCAGTTGCATGATGGCCGCACTGTCCAGTCATCATGGTGAATTGCTCTTGCGTCAGGTGGTGTTCGGAGTGGAGCAGCCGAAGTAATATACTCATGGTAAGCCTCTGATCGTTCTGATAGTTGTGAGTGTGGTCTTGTCTGCCGGGACTTACATGATGGTGCCTTTCTGACAGCCTTTGATCTGTTCTGCTGCATCCTGAATGCATTGCCATCCCGTGGTTGCGCTTTTTCGCCACTGCACTTTTTTTCCGGGAACGGATGTTGTGGTATTAAATTCGAATGACAACACACCTTGTTCAGCGACCTCGGTGTCTGGGAGCAGCGATAAGGTTCCCAGAGCGCTCATGGTGGCACTTGCGCCAATATCACTCAGACCTGTTGCGGATGGAAATCTGCCGTTTTCCTGAATGAATAAATCGATATTGGTTGTCAGTGCACTGGTGGTACTGACACCGGCGGTGACTTCTGATTTCTGGATATAGTTCTGGTAAGCCGGGACGGCAATGGAAGATAAAATGCCGATAATGGTGACGACAATCATCAATTCAACTAGGGTAAACCCCAGTTGTCGGCTGGCAGTTGAGGACATAAACGATCTCCGTTGTTAGATGAACGGAGCACATCATAATTTGGTGCCGGGTCATTGAAACGGGTACTCTTTCTGAATGCGGGAGAGTCCCGGGAAGCTCATTTCTGACTGACATATGAATCTCAGAAGATTTCGACAGAGGGCGCATTTTTTATTGTGAGCATCATGTCCGAACCCGCTGATCTTAGTTTGTGGTCTTAGTCTCTGGACCACTCATATTCACAGGCATCGAAATGTTTTTTGGTGCAGAAATAGTGTTTATTTTTCTGAATGAACTGATCTTTTTTCAGAAATGCCAATGCCCAGTGAGCGGGCTGAAAGGTGAATGACTGCTGATCGAAAGTGATGGTTAAGGGGTGAGGTGTTGCCATGACCAGACGAAAAGAAAGCTCACGACCATTTTCATCGCAGATAAGCGGCTGTTGTGTTGAGCCCTTATCGCTGTTGACGATGACGTGATAAGCCTGATCCGGTGAACATGAATGACGGAAGATGGTGAACAGGTCAAAACGGTTATCCAGCGTGAGCGATGTAAAAATAACGGCTTGCTGAAAAGGATAAACGCGGCGAAACAGTAACTGGTGGGTATCCGTGGTTCGTGTGACCTGTACACCACCGATATCGTACCATTCCCAGTCCATGTCTTTATTCTGATAGGTCAGCAGATAATGGGACGTTAGCCAAAGACCGATGGCTATCACCAGCAGAAGCAGCAGAGAAATTTTCGTGCTCGTCGCGCGCAACAAGGATTGAACATTGATCATATCGATTGTGATTTTACCCGGCATCAGTTCACAGTGAACATACTGACTGAATAGACACAATCCGTGTGTCTGCGTTCAGAATTTTTTCGTCCTTTCTTGAACTCTTGATGAGTGATGAGCCAAGAAAGTCCATATTTTGTGCATCCGAAGTGTGTTTGAGCTCCGTTACGTGCTATCCCTGAAAACGCATTGACAGATCAAGTGCCTGAATATGTTTGGTCAGTGCTCCGACAGAAATATAATCAACGCCGGTCATGGCATATTCACGAATCGTTTCCAGCGTCACATTGCCTGAGGTTTCCAGCGCAGCTCTGCCGGCGTTGATGCGGACCGCTTCTCGCATCATGTCGCAATCGAAATTATCCAGCATAATGATATCGGCACCGGCTTCAATTGCTTGTTGCAGCTCTTCGAGTGATTCGGTTTCAACTTCGACGGGTTTGCCGGGGTTGAGCTGTTGCGCGGTTTGAATGGCAGCGGCAATTCCCCCACAGGCGATAATATGATTCTCTTTGATCAGATAGGCATCAAATACACCGATGCGATGGTTGAATCCGCCCCCGCAGGTGACGGCATATTTGAGTGCGTTACGCAGGCCGGGAACGGTTTTACGCGTATCGAGCAGACGGCATTCTGTCCCCTGAAGCATCGCAGCGTATTGCGCGGTTTTGGATGCACAACCGGATAATGTCTGAATAAAGTTCATGGCATTGCGTTCACCGGTCAGCAAAATCCGGGATGGGCCGCGCAGGGTACACAAGATTTGGTTGGGCTCGATGAGATCGCCATCTTGCACATGCCATTCGATCGTAACGCTGCCACCGAGTTGTTGAAAGACTTCATCCGCCCAGGCTTGACCACAAAATATACCCGCTTCTCTGGTAATAATTGTGGCTGTATTGTATTGATCTGCCGGAATCAGACTGGCAGTAATATCGGCACTTGGATCGACGGTTCCACCCAGATCTTCATAAAGGGTTTCTCTGACGACTCGAGTGATATCGAGAGGCAGCTGTTGTTTGAGGTAGCTGAGGCGTTCCTGACTATTATGGCTGTTTTTCATCGACGATCTTTCGCTGTTGGTTAGACATTTTAAGTGGTATAGGTGCGGCATAATACGATGACCGGATGTGAAATTCAGCCATTGCGTTCGAATTTTCCGGCAATTGGCGTAAAATTTTGGGACAAAGTTGTGAGAGGATGACAGTGATGATTGATTCGGATGGATGGTACGGCAAAGCTCAACGGGTGATTTCGCCGTTTTATGATCAACGGGAAAGCCCTGATGATATCTCTTTACTGGTCATTCATAATATCAGTTTGCCACCGGGACAATTTGGCGGGCCTTATATCGAACAGCTTTTTCAGGGCAAACTACAAGCGGCACAGCATCCTTTTTTTCAAGTCGTTGCGGATTTTCGGGTCTCGGCACATTGTCTGATTCAGCGTGACGGTCATGTGATTCAGTTTGTTTCTTTTCTGGATCGGGCCTGGCATGCCGGGGTGTCTTCGTTTGCCGGACGGCCGCGATGCAACGATTATTCGATTGGTATTGAGTTGGAAGGTACCGAATTTACCGCTTATACCGATGCGCAGTACCAGTCTCTGGCAACTTTGACACAAGCGGTCTTAGCGCGTTATCCGCAGATCACCCATGAACGCATTACCGGGCATCAGTATATTGCACCGCTGCGTAAAGCGGATCCGGGATTAACCTTTGACTGGCGGCGTTATCGATACATGTTGAAAAAATCATGTGAATGATATGCCGAGGTAAGGAGCAATATCATGCGTTCTAGAGCGCATCATGATATTCAACGAGAATTTGCTCACACCAGTTGGCGATGCGTTCGTCACTCAACTCGTACTGAGAGTCTTCATCCAGTGCGAGGCCGACAAAATAGCGGCCGTCTTCTGTCAGTGCTTTGGAGGCATCGAAGTTGTAGCCCTCATTAGGCCAATATCCGATAAAATGGACGCCACAATGTTTCAGTTCATCGTGCAGCAGCCCCATGGCATCGAGATACCATTCACCATAGCCTTCTTGATCTCCCAACCCGTAGAGCGCGACATATTTTCCGGTCAGATTCGGCTGTCGGATGTGATCCCAAATCGCTTGCCAGTCTTCCTGAATTTCGCCGAAATCCCAAGTGGAGATCCCGAGGATCAACAGGTCGTAGTCTTGCATTTGCGTTAAAGGGATATCTTTCACGTTGTGTACATCGACGATATCTTCACCGATCATCGCGCGGATTTTTTCGGCCGCCATTTCGGTGTAACAGGTAGTGGAACCGTAGAAAAGACCAATCTTCATAACAATTATTCCAGCAAATCAATGTGTGCCAACGTACTCAAGGTTGTCGGATTCTAACGCTATCCCCCGATGAGCTCAAGATGAGTGATCCGCGATAAAATTGATCGGTTTTTGGTGATGTTTCTTCTGTCGGCAGAGGATTCTATGGTATTAAGAGCTGGTGAAATGAAAGTGAGGTCGATAGTGTCGGAGATTTTTGCAGCGGATCAACGCTGGGTTGAGCAGTTTTTGGATGCGATGTGGATGGAGCGTGGTTTGTCGGAAAACACGTTGGCGTCTTATCGTCATGATTTGGAAAAACTGTTGCGCTGGATGCAGTCTCACGACTATCGACTTGCGTCCGTTCTGACATCTGAATTACAGGCGTTTCAAGCCTGGCTGGTGGATGAGAATTATAAACAGACATCCCGGGCCCGAATGCTTTCTGCGATTCGTCGTTTATTTCAATATTTGAATCGTGAAAAAGTCAGAACGGATGATCCGAGTGCTTTGCTGGTGACACCAAAGTTACCGAAAAGGTTGCCGAAGGATTTGAGTGAAGCTCAGGTTGAAGCCTTACTGGATGCACCAAATCCTGAAGACCCCGTCGAGTTACGTGATAAAGCCATGCTTGAGTTGTTGTACGCGACCGGATTACGGGTGACAGAACTGGTCACGCTGACGATGGAAAATATCAGTCTGAGGCAGGGGGTGGTCAGAGTATTCGGCAAAGGTGGTAAAGAAAGACTGGTACCGATGGGCGAAAATGCCATTGAGTGGATTCAGACATTTTTGCAGCAAGGAAGAGGGATTTTGTTGGGTGAACATTCATCTGATGTTTTGTTTCCGAGCCGCAGATCACGTCAGATGACGCGTCAGACATTCTGGTACCGAATTAAATATTACGCAGTTCAGGCTGGTATCGATACGGACATGTTATCACCCCATGTGCTACGACATGCATTTGCAACTCATTTACTGAACTATGGTGCAGATCTCAGAGTCGTACAGATGTTGTTGGGGCATAGTGACTTATCGACAACGCAAATTTATACTCATGTGGCGACTGAAAGATTAAAACAGCTCCACAACGAACATCATCCAAGGGCTTAAAAGGTGACAATGATGCGCGCAATCCGCGAATTAGTTTTATTAGGTTTAGTATTTTTCTCTCTGGCAGCATCGGCTGCCGACTCATTTGATAAACAGGCATTAATGCAGCGATTCCAGTCGTTGGGATTGAGCGTCAAAGATGTTGTCTCTGCTGATGTTGATGGTTTAGTTGAAGTTCAGACCACCAACGGGGTGCTGTTTGCGTCTCCCAAGGGAGATTATTTCATTGCCGGCACCCTGTATAAAATGAAAGGCAACGGTCAGTATGAAGATGTGATTGCGAAACGTCAGGCACCAATCAATGCCAAGCGAATTGAACAGCTGAAAGATCAGATGATCGTCTATAAAGCTGACCATGAAAAATATGTGGTCACGGTGTTTACGGATATTACTTGTGGTTATTGCATTCGTCTGCATAGTCAGTTGAAAGCGTACAATGATTTAGGTATTACAATCCGTTATCTGGCGTTCCCGCGTCAGGGGCCAACCGGACAGGTGGCCGAGCAGATGGCGGCGATTTGGTGTGATGCTGATCCGGCCAAAGCACTCAATGATGCCAAAATTAACCGTGATATTCCCAAGCCTGAAGGCGATATATCAAAATGCAAGAAAGAAGTGGCCAACCATTATCAATTGGGCCGGGAACTGGGGATTAGCGGAACACCGGCAATCTTCCTACCGAACGGTGAAATGATCGGTGGCTACTTACCGCCTGACAAATTACTTGAGCGTTTAGAAGCGATTTAATCGATCAACGCTCTTGCTGACTAGACTGATTTGGCCCGATATTGATCGGGCCATTTATTTCTCAACCTATTTATTTCTCAATTCATTGATATTTATCGGGATAATGATGGTCTGAACAGAGACTTTGTCAGCATGGTATGATGTCTTGGGGATTCATCGGAATCGAGTATATGAATTGTATTGCATTAAATGATAATTGAAGTAAAACATGATTGAAGTAAAAAGAAGACCTGTCGCTGATATTTCCTTGCTTCCGGATAGCATTCCTCCGATTTTGAGACGTCTGTACATCGGTCGTGGTATCAGAGATGTCAGTCAGTTGGAAAAAAGTGCCAAAGCACTCCACAGTTATCAGTTGCTTGATGGCATTGATCGTGCCGTTGCGATTCTTTTTGATGCGATTCAGCGTCAACAGCGCATTATTGTTGTGGGGGATTTTGATGCCGATGGCGCAACCAGTTCGGCATTATCTGTCTTGGCACTGCGGATGATGGGGAGTCAGCAGGTCGATTATTTGGTGCCGAATCGTTTTGATGATGGTTATGGTTTGAGCCCGGAAGTGGTCGATCAGGCGCTGGCGATGAATGGCGAAGTGATTATGACCGTGGATAATGGCGTTTCTTCGATTGAAGGGGTCCGTTATGCCAAACAGCAGGGACTGACGGTGATCGTCACGGATCATCACCTGCCGGGCAATGTGTTACCTGAAGCGGATGCGATGGTGAATCCGAATTTACCCAGTTGTCAGTTCCCTTCGAAATCACTGGCGGGGGTTGGGGTCGCTTTTTATCTTATGATGGCACTTTGTGTGGCTATGCGTCAGCGTCATTGGTTTGCAGAGCATGGCATCGCGGAACCGAAATTAATGGAACTGCTGGATTTGGTTGCGCTGGGAACCGTCGCCGATGTGGTGCCGTTGGATGAGAATAACCGCGTGTTGGTTTATCAGGGGCTGCAGCGTATCCGGGCCGGGCATGTTCGCCCCGGCATTCAGGCATTGATCGAAGTTGCGAAACGGGATGCTCGCCAATTGGTCGCTGCCGATTTCGGCTTTGCTTTAGGGCCGAGAATTAATGCCGCAGGCCGGCTGGATGACATGTCCTTCGGTGTTGAACTGTTGTTATGTGACAACATTCATGCCGCGCGCAGAATGGCCAGTGAACTGGATGCGCTCAACCAGACTCGCAAAGAGATCGAATCAGGCATGAAACAAGAAGCGATGGCATTCTGTGAGCGGCTGAAATTAGGCGCAGGAAGTGAGTTACCTTTTGGGATCTCTTTGTTTCAACAGGACTGGCATCAAGGGGTGATTGGGATTCTGGCCTCTCGCATTAAGGATTCTTATCATCGGCCGGTCATTGCTTTTGCGGATGCCGGTAATGGTTTACTCAAAGGGTCTTGCCGCTCAATTCCCAGCCTGCATATGCGTGATACGTTGGACTTGATTGATACGCATCATCCCGGTTTGATCCTGAAATTCGGCGGACATGCGATGGCAGCGGGGCTGTCGATCAGAGCCGGTGACTTTGAACTTTTCTCTAGTCAGTTTGACCGAGTGGTCCGCGATAGTCTTGATGAAGCAGCACTCAAAGGTGTGCTTTTGTCTGACGGGGAACTGCTGCCGGAAGAGTTTTCCATGTATACCGCGGAAACGATCAGAGCCGGAGGACCTTGGGGGCAGGCATTCCCGGAGCCACTGTTTGATGGTGAATTTAAAGTGCTGGATCAGAAGCTGGTCGCAGAGAAGCATTTGAAATTAATGCTTGAGCCGATTTATCAGGGACATACCACCCATAAAATGATCGATGCCATTGCGTTTAATGTCGATGTGCGTCGCTGGCCGGATCGGTCAGTAAAAACCGTTCATATTGTTTATAAGCTGGATATTAATGAATTTCGCGGCAATCAGTCACTCCAACTGATTGTCGATCATATTGAGGCGCGTTAGCGTACTTATCTACCCTTCTGTGAGATGATTTCGGTTGCGGAATCATCTTCATCTCAGTTTGATTTTTAGTGAATTACCTCGTTGAGAATGAGGTCTGCTTGTCCAATTAAATTGGTCAGATCTGCTAAATTTATTACCTTATGTCACTATATTTATTAGCAATTATGAATAGATAATGTTGCTAGTATGTTTAATTGTGATGGGTTCTATGATTTGGGTCAAATTTTGTCTGGACAGATAAGTTTTGAATATGTTAATTTCTGCACCAGTTGGGAATTGGTATTACCAATTGACTAGACACCAAAATATAACATAGCAGAATAATAAGTATGGCCTATCAAAGGATTCGTCAGCCGAAACTTGCCGATGTCATAGAGCAAGAGTTAGAACGGTTGATTGTGGAAGGAATATTAGCGCCTGGGCAGCAACTTCCGCCAGAGCGAGAACTAGCCCGACAGTTTGATGTATCCCGTCCATCTGTCCGAGAAGCTATTCAGCGGCTTGAGGCGAAGCGTTTGTTGACTCGCCGTCAGGGGGGAGGAACATTTGTCACTGCAAACATCGGGACGAGTTTCTCGGATCCTTTACTCGATTTACTGTCTAGCCATTCTGAAACTCAATTAGATTTGCTTGAAGCCCGCCATGCTTTGGAGGGAATATCTGCTTATTTTGCAGCTCTGCGTGGTACAGAAGAAGATTTTGTGCGAATTCAGGCCTGTCTGGAAAAGATTAGCGAAAAACAAGCAGCAAAAAATATCGCAGAGGAATCATCCAGCGTCGTCGAATTTTTAATCGCACTGACTGAAGCTGCACATAATGTGGTCTTGCTACATATCGTTCGTAGTCTGGCGCCGCTGCTTGAGCAAAACGTATTACAGAATTTCAAATTATTACACCGCCGCCCTGAAGTGGTGGAGAAAGTGAGTAAACATAGGGCAAGTATCGTAGATGCTATCGTTTCCGGAGAGCCTGAAAAAGCTCGTGAAATGTCGCATTCTCATCTCGCCTATATTGAAGAAACACTGCTGGACCTAACGCGTGAACAGACTCGACGAGAACGTTCGTTACGCCGGATTCAGCAGGGTAATAAGCCGGACTGATTGATTGAAATCGAATGTCCTTTATTACTGATTTGTTTTGATCAAACCAACAAAAGGAAAGATCGCATGTCTGACATGAAGCATGACGTAGATGCACTGGAAACTCAGGAGTGGTTAGAAGCACTTGAGTCAGTTGTCCGTGAAGAAGGCGTTGAACGTGCTCAGTATCTCCTGGAAGAAGTTCTGGAGAAAGCACGTCTCGATGGCGTTGATATGCCAACAGGCGTTACAACAAACTATATCAATACCATTCCTGCCGATCAGGAGCCTGCCTATCCGGGCGACACGACACTTGAGCGTCGTATCCGGTCAATTATTCGCTGGAACGCAATCATGATCGTTCTTCGTGCTTCGAAGAAAGATTTGGAGTTGGGTGGCCACATGGCTTCGTTCCAATCTTCAGCTGCATTTTATGAAACATGCTTTAACCATTTCTTCCGTGCGCCAAATGAGAAAGACGGCGGCGATCTGGTTTACTATCAAGGTCATATCTCTCCGGGAATCTACTCCCGTGCTTTTGTTGAAGGCCGTCTGACTGAAGAGCAACTCGACAACTTCCGTCAAGAAGTTGATGGTAAAGGGATTCCATCTTATCCACACCCTAAATTGATGCCTGAATTCTGGCAATTCCCGACGGTATCGATGGGGCTTGGACCTATCTCTGCTATTTATCAGGCGCGTTTCCTGAAATATCTTGACGGCCGTGGCTTGAAAGATACCTCAGAACAGCGTGTTTATGCCTTCCTTGGGGATGGTGAAATGGACGAGCCGGAATCTCGTGGAGCTATCTCTTTTGCCGCACGTGAAAAACTGGATAACCTTTGCTTCCTGATCAACTGTAACCTGCAACGTCTGGACGGACCGGTCATGGGGAACGGTAAAATCATTCAGGAACTGGAAGGTCTGTTCCGTGGCGCAGGCTGGAACGTGGTTAAAGTCCTGTGGGGCAACAACTGGGATTCGCTGTTGGCAAAAGACACGTCTGGCAAACTGTTACAGTTGATGAATGAAACCATTGACGGTGACTATCAGACATTCAAGTCAAAAGATGGTGCCTACGTTCGTGAGCACTTCTTCGGCAAATATCCTGAAACAGCAGCGCTGGTTGCGGATATGACCGATGATGAAATCTTTGCTCTGAAACGTGGCGGTCACGATACATCGAAGCTGTTTGCTGCATTCAAAAATGCTCAGGACACCAAAGGCCGTCCAACCGTGATTCTTGCCAAGACCGTCAAAGGTTATGGCATGGGTGATGCTGCAGAAGGTAAAAACATTGCGCACCAAGTGAAGAAGATGGATATGACCCATGTTCTGAAAATGCGTGACCGTTTAGGCCTGCAAGATCTGATTTCAGATGAAGACGTAAAATCGCTGCCTTATCTGAAACTTGAAGAAGGTTCAAAAGAACATGAATACCTGCACGCTCGTCGTAAAGCGTTGCATGGTTATACACCACAACGTCTGCCGAAATTTACGCAAGAATTGGTGACGCCTGAATTGGATGAATTCAAGCCGCTGCTGGAAGAACAGAAACGTGATATTTCTTCAACGATGGCGTTTGTCCGTACGTTGAACATCCTCCTGAAAGATAAAAATATCGGTAAGCATATTGTGCCGATTATTGCTGATGAAGCGCGTACTTTCGGCATGGAAGGTCTGTTCCGTCAAATCGGTATCTATAACCCACACGGTCAGACTTATACACCGGAAGATCGTGGTGTCGTTTCTTACTATAAAGAAGATACTTCCGGTCAGGTATTACAAGAAGGGATCAACGAGCTGGGTGCGATGTCCTCTTGGGTTGCTGCTGCAACATCATACAGCACCAACGACTTACCAATGATTCCGTTCTATATCTATTACTCGATGTTCGGTTTCCAACGTATCGGTGACATGGCATGGATGGCGGGTGACCAACAAGCGCGCGGTTTCTTGCTCGGTGGGACTGCCGGACGGACGACACTCAACGGTGAAGGTCTGCAACACGAAGATGGTCACAGCCATGTTCAGGCAAGTACTATTCCAAACTGTATTTCTTACGATCCGACATTTGCTTATGAAGTCGCAGTGATCATTCAGGATGGTATTCGTCGTATGTATGGTGAACAAGAGAATGTTTACTACTACCTCACGCTGATGAATGAAAACTATGCAATGCCTGCAATGCCGGAAGGTGCTGAAGAAGGCATTCGCAAAGGGATCTATAAACTGGAAACGCATGCCGGTAACAAAGGCAAAGTTCAGTTGATGGGCTCTGGCACGATTATGAATGAAGTGCGTAAAGCAGCTGTGATTCTGAGTGAAGAATACAGCATTGCTTCTGATGTCTTCTCCGTAACTTCATTTAATGAACTGACGCGTGATGGTCAGGCATGTGAACGTGACAACATGCTTCACCCTGAAGCGGAAGAAAAAGTGCCTTATATCAGTACTGTTATGGGATCTGAGCCTGCAATTGCAGCAACAGACTACATGAAAAACTATGCCGAACAGGTTCGTGCCTATATCCCTGCTGAATCTTATAAAGTTCTGGGAACGGATGGTTTTGGTCGTTCTGACAGCCGCGAAAACTTGCGTCGTCACTTTGAAGTGAATGCTGGTTATGTCGTGGTTGCTGCGCTGAATGAACTGGCAAAACGAGGTGATATCGAGAAATCCGTTGTGACTGCAGCGATTAAGAAATTCGATATCGATACAGAAAAAACAAACCCGCTATACGCTTAATTGAGGTAGAAAAGCAATGACAATCGAAATTAATGTACCTGATATTGGTGCGGATGAGGTTGAAGTCACTGAGATTCTGGTAAGCGTTGGTGACAAAGTTGAAGAAGAGCAATCCCTGATCACCGTTGAAGGTGACAAAGCTTCTATGGAAGTCCCTGCATCGCAGGGTGGGGTTGTCAAAGAGATCAAAATTGCCGTTGGCGATAAAGTGTCAACTAACTCTCTGATCATGATCTTTGAAGATGAGGGTGCAGCTGATGCTGCACCTGCCGCTGAAGCGAAGTCTGAAGATGCTGCGCCAGCGGCATCAACAGCAAGCACTGAAGTCAAAGAAGTGCATGTACCAGATATCGGTGGTGACGAAGTTGAAGTCACTGAGATCATGGTTGCTGTCGGTGATCAAGTTGAAGAAGAGCAATCTCTGCTGACCGTTGAAGGTGATAAAGCTTCCATGGAAGTCCCTGCACCGTTTGCCGGTACAGTCAAAGAGATCAAAGTTGCGACGGGTGACAAAGTGTCAACCAATTCTTTAATTATGGTCTTTGAAGTGGCGGGTTCAGGTTCTGCACCAGCTGCGGCTTCTGAGCAGCAAGCGCCAGTTGCTGCTGCAACAGCATCAGCATCTAAAGACGTACATGTTCCGGACATCGGTGGTGATGAAGTTGAAGTGACTGAAATCATGGTTGCTGTGGGTGACTCGATCACTGAAGAGCAGTCACTGATTACCGTTGAAGGTGATAAAGCTTCCATGGAAGTTCCGGCACCATTTGCCGGTACGGTCAAAGAAATCAAAATCAAAGTCGGTGACAAAGTGTCAACAGACTCTTTGATCATGGTCTTTGAAGTCGCCGGTGCTGCACCTGCGGCTGCCCCAACTGCAAAATCAGAGTCTGCGCCCGCACCAAAAGCAGATGCTGGAAAACCAGCGGCTGCTAGCGCTGCACCAGCAACGGGTGATTTCCAAGAGAATAACGAATATGCGCATGCTTCTCCGGTTGTTCGCCGTCTGGCACGTGAATTCGGTGTTAATCTGGCAAAAGTAAAAGGGACGGGTCGTAAGAGCCGCATCCTCAAAGAAGATGTACAAAACTTTGTCAAAGAAGCATTGAAACGACTAGAGTCCGGTGCTGCTTCCGGCAAAGGTGACGGTAGTGCATTGGGTCTGTTGCCATGGCCAAAAGTGGACTTCAGCAAATTTGGTGAAACTGAAGTTAAGCCGTTATCTCGCATTAAGAAGATCTCCGGTGCCAATCTGGCGCGTAACTGGGTGATGATTCCTCATGTGACCCAGTGGGATAATGCGGATATCACTGAGCTGGAAGCGTTCCGTAAAGAACAGAATGCGATTGAAGCGAAGAAAGATACCGGTATGAAGATCACGCCACTGGTTTTCATTATGAAAGCTGCGGCCAAAGCACTGGAAGCTTTCCCGTCGTTCAATGCATCACTGTCTGAAGATGGTGAAAGCCTGATTGTGAAGAAATACGTCAATATCGGGATCGCAGTTGATACACCAAATGGCCTGGTTGTTCCCGTGTTCAAAGATGTGAACAAGAAAGGGATTTACGAGCTTTCAGAAGAGCTGATGGCGATTTCGAAAAAAGCCCGTGCCGGTAAACTGACTGCTTCAGATATGCAAGGTGGCTGTTTCACGATTTCTAGCCTTGGCGGTATCGGCGGTACGGCATTTACACCAATCGTGAATGCGCCTGAAGTCGCTATTCTGGGTGTATCTAAGTCAGAAATGAAACCTGTTTGGAATGGCAAGGACTTTGTTCCTCGTCTGCAACTTCCACTGTCTCTCTCTTACGATCACCGTGTGATCGATGGGGCTGAAGGCGCTCGTTTCATTAGTTACCTGAACGGTTGCCTGAGCGATATTCGTCGTCTGGTACTGTAATCTTGTGAAATGATAAGGCGGCTGAATAGCCGCCTTGATCGATAGAATCAAAGGGCAATTTGAACCGGAATGTTATTCTCGGGTTTTAATTGTTGACTGGCTCACAGGCTTTGGGGTTTATCTTTTCATATCATTAACATCTCTGTAAACTGGATTGGTTTTAGGATTCACTCCTCACATGTTTTAGACGTATGTTTTTGAAGCCCCATTAGCCTGTAAGGGATAATGACTACAAGAGGTCAAAATGAGCAAAGAAATCAAAACCCAGGTGGTTGTGCTAGGTGCAGGTCCTGCTGGTTACTCCGCTGCTTTCCGTTGTGCCGACTTAGGTCTGGAAACTGTAATTATTGAGCGTTACAACACCCTCGGTGGTGTATGTTTGAATGTCGGCTGTATTCCATCTAAAGCACTGTTGCACGTTGCGAAAGTAATTGAAGAAGCGAAAGCATTATCAGAACACGGCATCGTGTTTGGCGAACCGTCAACAGACATTAACAAGATTCGCTTGTGGAAAGAAAAAGTTATCAATCAGTTAACTGGCGGTCTGAGCGGTATGGCGAAGATGCGTAAGGTTAACGTCGTCAATGGTTTTGGTAAATTTACCGGCCCGAATAGCATCGAAGTTGAAGGTGAAGATGGCAAAACAGTCATTAACTTCGACAATGCAATTATTGCGGCGGGTTCTCGTCCGATTGAATTGCCATTTATTCCGCATGAAGATCCACGTATTTGGGACTCAACCGATGCGCTGGAATTGAAAGAAGTGCCGAAGAAAATGCTGATCATGGGGGGTGGGATTATCGGCCTTGAAATGGGGACGGTTTATCACGCGCTCGGTTCACAAATTGATGTGGTTGAAATGTTCGATCAGGTGATTCCTGCGGCAGATAAAGATGTCGTAAAAGTGTTCACCAAACGGATCAAAGACAAGTTTACCCTGATGCTGGAAACCAAAGTTACGGCTGTTGAAGCGAAAGACGATGGTATCTATGTTTCGATGGAAGGCAAAAGTGCCCCGGCAGAAGCAGAGCGTTATGATGCAGTACTGGTTGCTATCGGCCGGACACCAAACGGTAAACTGCTCGATGCTGAGAAAGCGGGTGTGGAAGTTGATGATCGCGGCTTTATCAATGTTGATAAGCAGATGCGTACGAATATTCCTCATCTGTTTGCGATCGGTGATATTGTCGGTCAGCCAATGCTGGCACACAAAGGTGTTCATGAAGGACACGTTGCTGCTGAGGTAATTGCCGGTAAGAAACATTACTTTGATCCAAAAGTGATTCCATCGATTGCGTATACTGAGCCTGAAGTCGCGTGGGTTGGTAAGACCGAGAAAGAAGCCAAAGCTGAAGGCATCAACTACGAAGTTGCGACTTTCCCTTGGGCTGCTTCTGGCCGTGCTATCGCATCTGACTGCTCTGACGGTATGACGAAGATGATCTTCGATAAAGACACACATCGTGTGATTGGTGGTGCGATTGTTGGTACCAACGGTGGCGAGCTACTGGGTGAAATTGGTCTGGCGATTGAAATGGGTTGTGATGCTGAAGATTTGGCGCTGACCATTCATGCGCACCCAACGCTGCATGAGTCTGTCGGTCTGGCTGCTGAAGTCTTTGAAGGCACTATTACCGATCTGCCTAACGCGAAAGCGAAAAAGAAATAATGGCCTGATGCCCTTCAATAAAAAACCGCTGTCACTGACAGCGGTTTTTTTATCTCTGAAATCCTATTGAATCTCTCACCGGAACGAACACATTTTCCAGTCGAACACAAAGAGAATGGATTTCCGGATAATCAGTTAAGCCCGACGGTTGTTATAAATGCATAACATGTCCAGATAGCTGTTCACCAGATCATCGATCTCTTTTTGATCTTGTAAACGATTCACTTGGACAAACAGGGAATAGAAAATCCCGAGGAACAGGGTGACTAAGTGCTCAGAATCATAATGATCGCTGACATCACCGCGTTCGATTGCGTTGACAAACATGTTCTTCACCAGCAGGCGGTTCGTATGGTTGGTCGATACGAATAGCGGCCAGACTTCATCGCGAGTCGATGCACTCCATTCGAACCACACTTTCAGCCAATGACAATCTTCAAAGACCAGTTTTGTCATTTTATGTGTGAGATGATAGAGGTTATCTTTGATATAACTATCTACATCAATATTGTCTGCGAGGAAGTTTGAGAATTGGTGAACGACATGAGTGAGTACATCATCAACTAAATCCTCACGAGTTGGGAAATAGTTAAATACAGTTGCAACAGAAACCTGAGCAATTTCAGCGATATCTGCATGTCCACCACGTCCGATACCTCGTTTGGCGAAAACTTCAAGCGCAATTTCCATTAATTGAAGTTTACGTTTCTGAGGTGATAATCGTGTACGAGGGCGTTTTTCTATTGAAGCGTCCATAGTTTTTTTCCTTGCCAATTACGTTGAATGAAAATGTGTTCTAATGATTATTTTATTATTTTGTGTTCGATATATGAGTGTAATGGTGCATATGTGTCAGGTCAATTCTTTATGTAAAGTTTTTGTGCAGTGTCTCAAGTATCATTAGTGATAGGATTGAATCATACTAGTGATAATTATCGTGAAATTATGTCTTTATTTTATAGATGAATTTTATTCATCCAGAAGTTGAACAGATCGATATGACATTTGTTTGTTGAGCATAGAATGAGTCTAGACCGTTCTGTCAGGTTTGTTTAACTCTGATCTCAGAGGTGGTACCATACGCCCCTTCATTGATAGGCTTATCATTCAAACAGTGCCGAATTCAGTGAGATAAGATGCATTAATTTACAAGCCAAACCAAAGCAATGAGATTTTTATGAAGCATACCGTTGAAGTCATGATTTCTGAGCAGGATGTCCAGAAACGTGTACAAGCCCTAGGGAAGGAAATTACCGAATATTATCAGCATAGCGAGGAATTGGTTCTGGTCGGGTTACTCCGCGGATCATTCGTATTTATGGCTGATTTAGCCCGCGCGATTCAACTGACGCATCAAGTCGATTTTATGACGGCTTCCAGTTATGGCAACGAAATGCAAAGCTCACGAGATGTGCGTATCCTGAAAGATCTCGATGATGATATTAAAGGCAAAGATGTATTGCTGGTCGAAGATATTATCGATACGGGCAATACCTTAAATAAAGTGAAAGAGATTCTGTCATTGCGCGAGCCGCGTTCGATCCGTATCTGTACATTGCTGGATAAGCCTTCACGCAGAGAAGTCCCTGTGGATGTAGCGTGGATTGGTTTTGAAATACCGGATGAGTTTGTCGTCGGTGTCGGTATTGACTATGCGCAGAAATACCGTCACTTGCCTTATATTGGCCGGGTCACGCTACAAGAGTCATAAGACCTTATGGAAGATGGGCTGCATCATTGTTGTTTAAGAGCGCATCTGTGAATTAAGATGAAATTTGTAAAAATAAAGAGCCCGGAAAGGGCTTTTATTTTTTAGACACTCAATACGGCGCTCAGCGACAAAGTAGCTTGTAGTCCGGATTGAGAATTTTTTCCATGGCTTGATGGTAGTTATCTTCAACGGTTTGTGGGGAACTGCAGCGAACTCCCAGATATTCTAGTTTCCCATCTTCGATGCCGTAGACCACACCGTGGAGTTCGATTTGTTGACCTCGCTCCCAGGCGCCTTGAAGGATGGTCGAGTTACCTAGGTTATAAACCTGTTCTGCGACATTGATTTCTGCGAGCTTATCGGCACGGTCTTCATCTGACATATTGTTAAGGTAAGTCCGGTGTTTGCAGTAGACATCGTGAATGTGAAGCAACCAGTTATTGATGAGCCCGAGCTTCGGTGTATCGATTGCGGCATTCACGCCACCACAGTGATAGTGTCCACAAATGATGACATGTTTCACTTTGAGAACATCAACAGCGTACTGGACGACAGAGAGGCAATTCAGGTCGGTATGAATGACTAAGTTGGCAACGTTGCGGTGAACAAATAATTCTCCGGCATAAAGCCCGGTCAGACGTTCTGCCGGCACGCGGCTATCGGAACAGCCGATCCACAGAAAATCTGGATTCTGACCTTCTGCCAGTTTACTGAAATATTCAGGATTTTCCGCTTTAATCGATTGGGTCCATTTCGCATTATTTTCGAATAGTGTTTTAATCTGGGGCATCTTACTTTCCTTACAAGCAATGGGATTCATTTCCCATAGCCTAAAGATAATCAATCCGATTGTTCGGCGGGCTTAACTGAGAATCAATATACACAATAATAGTGGCGAATATATTGCTTTTTTTACTCATCTGATCAGATATAGCAGGATCAGGAGAACTGAGGTGATAAATTCATCGATTTTTAGAAGCTCAGACGGGTTATGGAGAGAATGTGAAAAACTGTGTATTTTCACCGTAAATACCCTCATTTAAAACCGGTTTTTTTGAGTTTTAGCCGCAAGTTTGATATTTCATTTTTTTCTGATGTAAGCTTGAAACTGATTGGCTGCACCTCCATATGAAAATTATTCGTCTACTCGCATCCCTATCATCAGTTGCTGCTTCAGCAGACGATGTCAATGACACAGGATCTTATTCAATATGAATGCATTAGAACTAACCGATTTGCGTAAAACGTATGCCGGTGGATTTGAAGCACTGAAAGGCCTCAATCTGACGGTGAGAAAAGGGGATTTTTACGCCTTACTGGGGCCGAATGGTGCCGGGAAGTCAACCACCATCGGGATTATCTCCTCACTCGTCAATAAAACCTCGGGAAAGGTATCCGTCTTTGGTCATGATCTGGATAAAGAAATGGAGCTGGCTAAACTTTCTTTGGGGTTAGTGCCGCAGGAATTTAACTTCAACCAGTTTGAAACGGTTGAGCAAATCGTGATCCAACAGGCGGGATACTACGGTGTGCCACGTGCGCAAGCCAAAGAGCGGGCGAAGAAATATCTGACACTGCTCGACTTATGGGAAAAGCGCAAAGAACGATCCAGAAATCTCTCCGGCGGCATGAAGCGTCGGTTGATGATTGCCCGGGCTTTGATGCATGAGCCTCAGTTATTGATTCTCGATGAACCGACCGCCGGTGTCGATATTGAATTGCGCCGGTCGATGTGGGATTTCCTTCAGCAGCTCAACCGCCAAGGGATTACGATTATTCTGACCACACATTATCTGGAAGAAGCGGAAATGTTATGTCGCAATATCGGGATTATTCACGGTGGTGAGTTGATTGAAAATACTTCGATGAAGGCGTTGCTCGGTCAGCTTAAGGTGGAGACATTCATTCTGGATCTTGCACCGACGGTGACCGATATTCCGGAGTTGACCGGTGTGCTCAATCAGAAACATGCCGATGGCTCTCTGGAGATTGAAATCGAAAAAACACAGGGGTTGAACCATGTTTTTCGGCAGTTAAGTGAGCATGGCATTCCGGTTCTGTCGATGCGAAATAAGGCCAACCGACTGGAAGAGTTGTTTGTCCGTATTGTCAATGAATCTACGACGGATAGGCACACCGCCGTAAGCCATAACGCGGTCACAACAGATCATGAGACGTCAACGAATTAAAATGAGAGGAAGCATGTATAAGCTTTATTGGACCGCCTTTTGCAGTTTGCTGGGGAAAGAAGTGGTCCGTTTTTCCCGTATTTGGGTGCAAACCCTCGTACCGCCAGCGATTACCATGACACTCTATTTTATCATTTTCGGTAATTTAATTGGTTCTCGCATCGGGATGATGCATGGTGTCAGCTATATGGCCTACATCGTTCCCGGCCTGATTATGATGTCGGTGATTACTAACTCTTACTCGAATGTCGCCTCTTCTTTCTTTGGTGCCAAAATGCACAAAAACATTGAGGAGTTGTTAGTCGCACCGGTGCCGACTTACGTCATCATTGCTGGTTATGTCATGGGTGGGGTTACCCGGGGATTATGTGTCGGGGTGATGGTCACGTTGGTGTCGCTGTTTTTTGTCGATCTTCAGGTCGAACACTGGGGCATTATTGCCGTGACGGTTTTTCTCACGTCCGTGGTGTTCTCTCTCGGTGGATTTATCAATGCCATCTATGCAAAAAGTTTTGATGACATTTCGATTGTGCCGACGTTTATCCTGACCCCACTGACTTATCTTGGCGGCGTGTTTTACTCATTATCGCTGTTGCCTGAATTCTGGCAGTATGTGTCCAAGGTCAATCCCATTGTGTATATGGTCAATGCATTCCGTTATGGATTTCTGGGGATTTCCGATGTGAGTATTCTGGCATCGTTTTCGGTGTTAGGGATCTTCATCGTGGCGCTGTATACCATGTCTTATATCTTGGTGAAAAAGGGGATAGGGCTGAGAACATAATCACGGCTCGATGGGGGCGAGCTGAATCGAGTCGTTCGTTAATCCAATATGGTCATGCAACAGGGAGCATCGATTCAGGTGCTCCCTGTTTTTTACATGAAAATTATCTTATCAGGATGAGCTTTACAGAAAAGGCCATGACGTTATCAAGACACTCAGAGTGAGTAGCAAACTCATTCTGACAAAGAACAGAACGGTTTTTATATCGGGCATTTCATTTTTCCTCAGAACATCAATATTGCCATTGTATTTATTTTTCTATTTTATCTGATCTATCCGTTTGGGTTGATTTTTTGTTGTAATTTTCCTTCATTTTAACGTTTTTTATCTGAATTAAATCTCTTTCATAGTTTAATTTACTGATTTGTCTCTTAATTATGTATTTAAGTTTCATCTTTATTCATTTCGTATAGCGAAACAAAAAATGCCATTTGTTTTGAATTTGAATCATTGGCTCACAAAGTGAGCAATTTGAGATTTTAAAATTCGGAATAAAACGTAGCATCAATTACGTAATATGAAATGAATCGGAGATAAGCAATGCCTCTCGTATCCTTAAATGAACTACAACATCAATTTGAAAGTGCCTTGCTCAAAAGGGGCATGACCGCCGACTCAGCAACCAAACTTGCCCAAGGGTTTGTTGAAATGGCGAATGAAGGAACCTACTCGCATGGTATCAACCGATTTCCGGTTTTTATTTCTCAGGTCGATCAAGGGCATATTAAGCTCAATGCCGTGCCTGAGTGCGTCAACAGTCTGGGTGCCCTGGAGCAGTGGGATTGCCATTTCGGCCCCGGTGTTCTCAATGGATTAATTTGTACTGACCGTGCTATTGAACTGGCGAAACAGTATGGCATCGGCATGGTGGCAATGCGCAATTCAAACCACTGGATGCGCGGCGGGACTTACGTACTCAAAATGGCTCGTGCAGGCTTGGCAGGTATTGCATCCACCAACTCAATTGCCGTAATGCCCGCTTGGGGAGGGAAAGATCATCGCGTGGGCAGTAATCCATTAATTATGGCGGTTGCCGGTGACCCGCCGGTATTGGTGGATTGTTCAATGAGTCAGTATTCCTACGGTCAACTGCAAAACTATGTGCTGGCGGATAAAGAACTCCCGGTCGTCGGCGGCTTTGATGATGAGGGTCAGTTAACCACCGATCCGCATGTTCTGTGGGAAAACAAACGACTCCTGCCGATGGGATTCTGGAAAGGCTCTTCAATGGCTGTGGTACTGGACATGCTGCTGACGGCGGTAAGCGGTGGGTATTCCGTCCCTGCATTAACTGAAGATATGCAAGCTGAATTCGGCGTTTCACAGTTTTTGATTGCCATCGATACCAGCAAAACGATGGACGGAGAGCGTCTGCTCGAAGAGATGAAGCGCATCCGGGAATATGTGCTCGCCTCAGAACCTGCCGAGAGTGGCAAGGTGATGATTGCAGGATCTGAAATTCAGTCTTATATCGACAAGCACCGGCAGCAAGGTGGTATCGAAATTCACGATGAGATTTGGCAGCAGATCCTTGCACTTTAGATTGACCGAATCAGTCGAACTGATAACAAAAGTCGATCCATAAAAAGAATGATTCAGACAAGTAGGCATCGCCGGAGAGTTGTATATGCGTACGGTATTGAAACGAGTTTTGGACAGTATTGACATCATCATGGCAGCGATATTGGTCGCCATGTTAGTGCTGGTATTTACCAATGTAGTACTCAGGTATGGATTTTCTTCAGGGCTGAGAGCATCGGTTGAATTGTCGCGTCTGGGGTTAGTCTGGGTGGTGATGTTGGGGGCGGTGATCGTCCTCCAGCGAGATGAGCATCTGGCGGTCAAAGAGTTTACCGAGAAACTTATGCCACGCTGGGTCCCATTTCTCAGACGGCTCTGTTGGTTGATTATTTTGGTCTCGGTCGGGATGCTGTTTTATGGCGCATTCGGTCAGATGATGGATAACTGGCGTGATATTTCCCCGCTGACAGGCCTGCCCTCGGCACTATTTTATCTGGCCGGTGCGATCTCCGGTGGATTAATGGCGATTTTGGCTGCCGGGCGAATCTTTTTCCCGCAGTGGCTGATGGATACCTCCTCTCATGAGTCCGCTGTGACAGAACAGACTCAGGAGGATAAAGCATGACGCTATTTATCTTCTTAACGGTCTTGATTGTGTCGATCCTTTTAGGTTTGCCCGTCGCCTTTGCTTTATTACTGTCGTCAATCGCACTGATGGTCCACATGGATCTGTTCAGTTCTGACATTTTGGCTCAGTCGCTGGTCAACGGGGTCGATAGCTTTACCCTGCTGGCAATTCCGTTCTTCCTGATTGCCGGTGAGGTGATGTCTGCGGGTGGGTTATCGACGCGAATTGTCCGGCTGGCAACTTGCTATGTCGGTCACCGCAAAGGTGGGTTGGGATACGTTGCGATTATGACATCGGTGCTGCTTGCCGGGCTTTCCGGTTCTGCGGTTGCCGATGCTGCAGCGCTGGTCAGTATTCTTTACCCGATGATGAAAGCGGCCAAATATCCGCAGAGTCCGTCGATGGGGCTGCTGGCCGCCGGTGGCATCATCGCACCAGTCA
This sequence comes from Vibrio sp. MEBiC08052, assembly GCF_001506075.1. Classification (GTDB taxonomy): domain Bacteria; phylum Pseudomonadota; class Gammaproteobacteria; order Enterobacterales; family Vibrionaceae; genus Vibrio. Next base: position 509,214 of record NZ_KQ947475.1, read on the forward strand.
TTCCACCGTCTCTGCCGTTAATTTTGGTTGGGGTTGCCGGTGGCATTTCCATCAAGAACCTATTTCTCGGTGGGATCGTGCCCGGTATCTTGATGGGACTGACACTGATGTTTGTCTGGGCATTCACGGTGCGCAGCGAAGATCTGGACGTGCAGCCCAGAGCTTCAAAAGCGGAAAAACGTGCCGCACTGAAAGATGGGGTCTGGGCGTTATTGTTGCCGGTGATCATTATTGGCGGGATTCGCTTTGGGGTGTTCACGCCGACAGAAGCTGCGGTTGTGGCAGCCGTGTATGCCATCTTTGTTGCCTCGGTCATTTACCGGGAAATTAATCTGCGCAGCTTTTATCACATTCTGCTCAATGCCGGACGTTCGACGGCTATGGTGATGTTTCTGGTCGGCTGTGCCATGGTCGCAGCCTGGCTGATTACCGTGGCTCAGTTGCCCCAACAACTGGCACAGATGCTGGCGCCGTTGGTTGACAGTCCACGTCTGCTGATGGCGGTCATTATGCTGCTGGTTTTATGTGTCGGCATGGTGATGGATCTGAGCCCGACGATTCTGATTTTGGTACCGCTCCTGATGCCGGTTGTCAAACTGGCAGGGATCGACCCAACCTATTTTGGACTGATGTTCGTGATCAATTGTTCGATCGGTTTGATTACGCCACCGGTTGGCACTGTGCTTAATGTCGTATGTGGCGTAGCAAAAGTGCCCATGTCGGCAGCGGTCAAAGGCATCTTTCCATTTATTCTGGCGTACACCGTGTTACTGACGCTGTTCGTCATCTTCCCGAGCATTATAACAATACCAATGAAACTTATTATCGGATAACGGAGAAACAACATGAAATCAATTCTGAAAGTTGCAGGCTTGGTGACAGCACTGGCGATATTCACCACCCAGTCTTATGCCACCACGTTGAAACTTGCCCATGCTGCCCCTGAATCAGATCTGCAGCAGGACATGTCACTATTCTTTAAAAAAGAGGTCGAAGCGCGTTCTCACGGGGATATCAAAGTCAATATCTTCCCTCAAGGACAATTGGGCAATGATAAACAGATGATTGATGGCACCCGGGCGGGAATCATTGATATCTCAATGGTCGGATTAAATAACTGGTCTGGCTTACTCCCTGAATCGGCTGCTTTCACTCTGCCATTCATTTTTCCGACTCGGGAAGCCGCTTATCAGGTCTTAGACGGCGACGTGGGTCAGGACGTGCTCAAGTCGATGGAAAAATATGGCATCAAAGGGTTGGGATATCCGGAAAACGGCTATCGGAATATGACCAATAATCGCGGACCAATCCGTAAACCGTCAGATGTTGCCGGGCTGAGAATGCGGGTCAATAACTCCAAAGCACTCAACGATATGTTCAATGCATTGCATGCGAATCCCCAACAGATCCCTGTTTCTGAACTATATACAGCCTTAGAAACGGGCGTGGTCGATGCTCAGGATCATCCGATTGGTGTCACCCTGTCTTTTAAATTTTATGAAGTACAGAAATATTTGAGCATGACTCAGCATGCGTATTCACCACTCGTCTTAACCATGAACTTAAAAAGCTTCGAAAAACTCAGTGCCGCTGAACAGAAAATCATCACTGATGTTGCGGCTGAAGCCGTCAAGATGCAGCGCCAAATGAGTATCAAAAAAGAAGATCAGATGATCGCTGAACTGGAATTTCATGGCATGAAAGTCAACCGGGATGTGGATGGTGCAGCATTTCAGGCGGTGGTTAAACCGGTGTGGAATGAATTTATCAAAGAAAACGGTGACACCATGATCAATCGCATTCTGGCAGCGCAAAAATAACCGTCAGCGATTGAGCAACCCTTCGGTGTGCAGTGGTGCTGTACACCGAAATGAAGAGGAGAGATATCGACAAGCCTTGTCGATAGGAGCGGCTATGTATTCTGAAATCAAGCAACGCGTATTAGAGGCGAATTTGAGCCTGCCAAAATATGGTTTGGTGACATTCACATGGGGCAATGTTTCTGAGATTGACCGGGTAGCTCATGTGATCGCTATCAAACCATCCGGCGTGGCGTACGATGACATGACCATCAACGATATTGTTATCGTCGATCTGGATGGCAACATTGTCGAAGGGACACTGAATCCTTCCAGTGATACCAAAACCCATCTTGAACTGTATAAAGCTTTTCCGTCGGTTGGTGGCATCGTGCATACCCATTCACGCCATGCCACGATCTGGGCACAGGCCGGATTGGATATACCGGCGCTCGGCACCACCCATGCCGATTATTTTTACGGCAACATCCCCTGCACGCGTCCGCTGACACCGGCAGAGATTCAGGGGGATTATGAGCAAAATACCGGCTTAGTGATCATAGAAGAATTCCAGCGGCGAGCGATTGATCCGGTGGCTGTACCCAGTGCGATCATTGCCGGTCATGCCCCGTTTAGTTGGGGGAAAAATGCCGATGAAGCGGTGCACAATGCCGTGGTGCTGGAAGAAGTCGCCACGATGGCACTCGGCACCCGGGCACTGAATGCCGGTATTGTGTTACAGCAAGAGCTTTCGGATAAGCATTATTTCCGCAAACACGGGCAAGATGCTTATTACGGACAAAAAAGTAAATCAATCAGCTGATGTACAGATGGCGGAGCAACGTATGGGGCACAACACGATGAGTTACTTTCTTGGGATTGATTCCGGAGGCACGGTGCTGAAAGCGGGTCTGTTTGATTGTCACGGTCGTCAGATTGCGTTGTATCGGGAAAATACCCAAGTGATTCGTGAGAAACAGGGGTGGATTGAACGGGATCTGTCGCTGTACTGGCAAGAAACCTGCCGGGCGATTCAAGGGGTAATCAAGCAGAGTGGCATCCGTGCGGAGCAGATTCGGGGCTTGAGTATTTCTGCGCAGGGAAAAGGACTCTATTTGCTGGATAAAGATGGCAAAGCACTGCGTCATGGCATTCTGTCGTCCGATTCCCGGGCGATTGATATTGTCAGGCAGTGGCAGCAAGACGGTATTCCTGAGGCGATCTATCCGCTGACCCGGCAGACATTATGGACCGGACATCCCGTTTCGATTCTGCGTTGGGTGAAAATGCACGAGCCTCATCTCTACGCACAGATTGGCACGGTGTTCATGTCTCACGACTATTTGCGTTACTGCCTGACCGGAGAGATCCGGGCAGAAGTCACCAACATGTCGGAAAGTAACTTCTATCATGCCAGCCAGCAACAGTACGATCCGGCACTCTTGTCTCTCTTCGGCATCGAAGAGGTGTTCGGGGCATTGCCGAAGCTGATTTATCCTGCGGAATGCTCCGGTATGGTGAACGAAGCGGCGGCTCAGGCGACCGGATTAATGGTCGGTACGCCGGTTTACGGCGGTTTATTCGATGTAGTCTCGACAGCGATCTGTTCCGGTATTCATGCTGATCAGCCGATGTTGAATGCGGTGATGGGGACTTGGTCGGTCACCTCCGGGATCACGACCACACTGGAAACCCATACCGATGAGCCGTTTGTTTACGGACATTATGCGATGCCCGGGGCTTATATCGTCCATGAAGCCAGCCCGACATCAGCAAGTAATTATGAATGGTTCGCGCCTTATCTGGGGGGCGAACAGATCGATCATCAGGAGAATGAGCGTTTAGTCAGCTCGCTGAATCCACTCGCCAGTGATGTATTGTTTGTGCCGTTTCTCTATGGATCTAACGCCGGACTGGGGCTGAAAGGATCATTCTATGGATTGCAGGCCTATCACAGCAAAGCCCATCTTATCCAAGCGATCTGGCTGGGCATTGTGTGTTGTCATCATGTTCATCTGCAAAAAATGTTACGCCGTTTCCCTGAGACCCGGGTATTACGCGTAACCGGCGGCACGACACAATCACCGACCTGGATGCAGATGCTGGCGGACTTAACCGGATTACGTCTTGAAATCCCTGCGGTTGAGGAAACCGGTGCACTAGGGGCGGCACTCGTCTCAATGGTTGGCAGCGGGACTTATCCGGATCTCACTACTGCCTTGGCTGCATCTGATATCCCGATAGAAACGGTTCTTCCTAATCCTGATTTATATGCCAGCTATCAAAGCCGGTTTGAACGTTATCAGCGTTATGTCGAAGCACTGAAAAATTTTGAGGAAATGGTATGAACCAGACACAACCTTATTTGCAAATTGCACTGGATTCGACGGACCTGAGCACCGCATTGAATGATGCTCGCCATGTGGCGGATATGGTGGATGTGATTGAAGTCGGGACGGTTCTGGCTTTCTCGGAAGGCATGCATGCGGTTAAGACCATGCGGCAACAGTATCCTCAGCATATTTTGGTGTGTGACATGAAGCTGCTTGATGCGGGAGAAACGTTAGCGGAGATGGCATTTGCCAACGGTGCCAACTGGGTGACCGTCGGTGCTGCCGCCCATATTGAAACCATCCGCTCGGCACAGCGGGTTGCGCAGCAATTTGATGGTGAAATTCAGATTGAACTGTTCGGACACTGGACTATTGAGGACGCGAAACTCTGGGTAGAAAGTGGCGTGACACAGGCGATTTATCACCGCTCCCGGGATGCGCAGGCTGCCGGTGTGGGGTGGGGTGAGCATGATTTGGTGCAAATGGAACAATTATCCGAGGTCGGGCTTGAACTCTCGATTACCGGTGGTATTGTTCCGGAAGATATTCATTTGTTTAAGAATATCCGTGCAAAATCGTTCATCGCTGGACGCGCACTGGCAAATCACGATGGCAAAACCATAGCCCGTGAGTTTCGCAAACAGATCAACCATTACTGGTAAGGTTTCTTTATGAGTGAGCAGGTCAAATCACTGGTGAAGTCTATGGCTGTGCTGGAATTTCTGAGCCACCACCCCGATGGGGTCGCGTTGCATGAAATTGCGCAGCAGACGGGCATCAATAAAACCTCGGCTTATCGTATGCTCGGTACCTTTGAGGCGTTGGGTTATGTCGCCCAGCATTCAGCTTCAAAGAACTATCGGTTAACCCTGAAGCTACTGCATATCGGTCATTCGGCTCTGAGTTCTGACGTCTTGGCGACGACCCGGCCGAAGTTAAATGAACTGGTGAAAGACCTGAATGAAACGATCAATTTTATTTCCCGTGAGGGGGATAAGATCGTGTTTCGCGACAAGCTGGAACCTCAGCATTCACCGTTCAGAACCCGTACGTTTGTCGGCATGTATTCCGAAATGTATTGCACCGCTGCGGGAAAAGTTTTTCTGGCGTTTTCAACCCAGGAAGATCAGGAGAATTATTGGCGGCGCAATGTCGGACTGATTCAGAAGCTGACCGACAATACCATTATCGACAAAACCCATTTTCTCAATGAGCTGAAGAAGATCAGAGCACAAGGGTATGCAATTGATAATGAAGAAAATGAAGCCGGGATTTCTTGTACCGCCGTGCCGATTTTTGACCGCTCAGGTTCACCGGCTTATGCCGTCAGCCTCTCAACCCTGACTCCCCGGTTAAGAAATTTCGGACCGGATAACCTTGCGAAGAAAATCAAACAAACGACAGAAAAGATAGAACAAGAACTGTTTAAGCAGTGATTGAAAAGGATACCAGCGATGAACAACCATACCCTCAAATCTCGTATCGGCTTATATGAAAAGGCGATGCCGGCAACGCTGTCCTGGGAAGAGCGTCTCAGAGAAGCGAAATCTCTCGGCTTTGATTTTGTCGAAATTTCTGTCGATGAAACCGATGAACGACAACAACGATTGGACTGGGGAGATGATGATATTGATCGGCTTCGCCAGCTCTGTTTTCAGTACGACATACCTTTACAGAGTATGTGTCTGAGTGCGCACCGCAAGTTTCCGTTCGGATCTGAACATCCGCAGGTGCGTGAAAAAGCCCGTGAAATTATGGAAAAAGCCATCAAACTGGCGTATCGATTGGGGATCCGGACGATTCAATTGGCCGGATACGATGTCTATTATGAATCTCAATCGGTAGAGACCCATCAGCGTTTTATTGACGGCATGCGTTGGGCGGCGAAGCTGGCTGAGCAGGCGGGCGTGATGTTGGCAGTCGAAATAATGGATACGCCCTATCTCAATTCGTTGTCTAAGTTTGAAGTTTTGAAGCGGGAAGTCCCGTCCCCTTATTTTATGGCTTATCCCGATGTCGGTAATATTACCGGCTGGAATCACGATGTATGTACCGAGCTGAAACTGGCTCGCGATCATCTGGTGCAGATTCATCTCAAAGATACGCTGAAAGTGAAACATGGTTTCCCCGGCAAGTTTCGTGACTTGGTGATTGGTGAAGGGGAAGTCGATTTCCCGGCCATTTTTGCGGCACTCAAAGAGATTCACTACGGTGCTCCGTTCGTGATCGAAATGTGGGCCCATGATGAGCACTGGCGAGACAATATTATCACTGCCAAACAGCGTTTAACGGAGATGGCGCAGAGCGTCGGGTTTGCGCTATAGGCGGTTTTCTATTCGTTACTCTTCCCGATTGAATCGCTGATAGGGCGCGTGTCAACGCGCCCTATTTTTCATCTCAACGTCATCATGACATTCAATCGTGACACCCGGCAGCAACCGGATTGATCTCGAATGTGATCTAATTCACTGAAATATCAAAAACAAACGGCATCCCTATCAAATCCCGATCTTGCTCACTTTTTAAACATGGAAAACGCTATATCGTAATTTGGAATTTTAAATAATATTATTCCACAATATGGAATATTTGGCGTGATTGATCGTGAGCTGATATCCCGCGAAACAGTCATATCATCATGAGGTATCTATGGAAGTGCTCAACAATCCACAAGGAAGCCTGCTCTCGATTGATCGGTTAACCAAGCGATTCTTTAATTTTGTTGCCTTGGAGTCTGCTTCTTTCCATGTTCACCCCGGGCGTTGTGTGGCGCTACTCGGAGAAAACGGTGCTGGAAAGTCGACTTTGATTAAAACACTGGCCGGTATTCATAAAAAAACCTCCGGTGAGATTCGCTTTCAAGGGGAATTGATTGAAGATGCAGCCCATTTGGCGTCAGCCGATAAAGTACCGATTGCTTTTATTCATCAAGATCTTGGTTTGATCGAATGGATGACGGTTGCAGAGAACATCGGTTTAACGCTGGGGTTCCCGAAACGCTGGGGCATGATCAACTGGAAAGCCGCAGAGGAAAAAGCGCAGCAAGTGCTGGATTTAGTCGGGTTAGATGTGAAATCGTCTGAGCGTATTTTTAACTTAAGTGCGGCAGAAAAATCATTACTGGCCATCGCAAGAGCCTTGGTCGCTGATGCGGAGGTTTTGATCTTAGATGAACCGACGGCTTCTCTCGTTGCCAGTGATGTCGGCCGGATGTTTCAGGTTTTGAAACGTCTGAAAGCGCAGGGGGTGGGGATGATCTATGTCTCTCACCGGCTGGATGAAATACATGATATTTGCGATGACGTTGTCGTTTTACGGGATGGCCGCTTAGTGGGCTCCGGACTGGTCAGTGACTACACCATTGATGATCTGGTCACGTTGATTGTCGGTTCGCAAAAAGAGATGAATTATCGTACTCCGCTCCGACCGGAGCAGGATGATATTTTGCAAGTGCGAAATCTGCAACTCGGTGATTTGGAACCGTTCAATATGACTTTACGTCATGGGGAGCTGGTTGCTTTGGTTGGTCTGCGCAATGCCGGGCAGGAAGCGATTGGGCAGGCGCTGTTTGGTTGTCTCAATATCAAATCCGGTGAGGTGTTGATTCGGGGGAAGCAAGCCGATATCAGTTCACCGGCTAACAGTATTCGTAGTGGATTTGCCATGGTGGCCGCTGATCGAGTCAAAGAGAGTATCTGTGGCACCATGAGCGCACTGGAAAACCTCAACTTAAATCCGACCATTCGTGGTGCGGGTAATCTGACATTCCTGTCAAAGCAGCAAGAGTACCGCAACACGCTTGAAGCAATGAAACAATATGACGTTCGCCCGATGGATCCTGATATTGCGATCAGTTCGATGAGTGGCGGCAATCAGCAAAAAGTGATTCTGGCGCGTTGGTTCAATCTGAATAAACCGATTGTCATTTTGGATAATCCCACGGCTGGCGTTGATATTGGTGCTCGCTCTGAAATCTATCGGATCATGCGCGAGTCCATTCGTCAGGGGTTGTCTGTGATTGTTATTTCCAGTGATTTTGAAGAGGTGGTGAATATTTCGAATCGTGCCTTGGTATTTAACCGGGGAAAAGTGGTGAAAGAGCTGACGGAGCAGCAAGTGACGGTGGCTAATTTATTGAAGTATGCATCAGGTTCAAAAGTAGGAGAGGGCGAACATGGCGACGTCTAATATTAAATCGACCGCATTAGAGACGGATGTGACCCTCTCTTTGGGGATTGGGAATTTCATCACTCAGATCGCAATGCGTTATGGATTATTGCTATTGACGATATTTTTAATCCTTTTGTTTAGTCTGACCACCGACACCTTCTTTTCCATGCTGACGTTACAGGCGATTTTGAGTGAAAAGAGCGTTGTTGCCATTCTGGCTTTAGCGGCGATGGTGACCATGATCACCGGCAAAATGAACCTGAACGTCGGGTTCGGCGTAACATTCTGGCATGTCTTTGTGATTACGTTACAGCAACGGTATGGATTCTCCTGGGAAGCTGCGGCATTGATTGTCGTGCTGTGTGGATGTCTCTATGGTGCATTTAACGGCATGTTGGTGGCATTGGCCGATATTGATTCTTTTGTGGCAACGTTAGGTACCGGGACAGTGATCTATGCCGTATCACTATGGCACACCGGTGGCCGTCAGATTGTGGGGGTATTGCCGGAGAGTTTCTATCAGTTCAGCGGTTATGAAATGGCAGGTATTCCGATCATCGTTTTTTACCTACTCGCGATTACGCTGTTGCTTTGGCTAGTGACTGAATATACCGCTTTGGGACGCAAACTTTATGCAGTCGGAGCCAATCCGAATACCGCGACCTTAAATGGCATCAACACGACTTCCTGTTACATCGGGGCTTATGTGGTCTCGGATGGGTTGATCGCTTTTGCCAGTGTTTTATTGGCCTCTCATATCGGGATCGGCTCTTCTTCCGTGGGGCAAGACTACATGTTACCGGCTTTGGTCGGGGCATTTCTAGGCTCAACCACCTTTCGTGCCGGGCGGGTTAACGTCTGGGGCACCCTGATCGGTGTTTCTCTGGTCAGTGTCGGGATCTCCGGTCTCCAGCAATGGGGCACTCCATTCTTTGTCGAGCCGCTCTTCAATGGCGCGATTCTGTTAATTTCCATCACTTTGGCTGGCTTTAGCCAAAAACGTAAACAAACCGCAACCAAAAATAATGTGAAGGTGAAATAATGAAAAGACGATTCAAACTACTAGCCATAGTGATCGGTACTGCATTAACTCTACCAGTGCTTGCTGATGAGGCATCTGATTATGTTGAGATGGCAAAACAGGTTGTCCAACAGGCATCAACCGACAGTGCTTCTGCTTTTTCACTGCCGAAAGGACCGGCGGCAGTCAAAGATAAGACCGTTATTTTTATCGCTTCAGATCTGAAAAACAGCGGTGTTTTAGGCGTAATGAAAGGCTATCAGGAAGCAGCTAAAGTTATAGGCTGGCAGGTGCGAGTGCTGGATGGGGCCGGCAGTGTGCCATCACAGTCTTCCGCCTTGAAGCAAGCGATTGCATTGCAGCCGGATGGTATTGTTATTGGCGGATTCACCCCTAATACGATGATTCCGACCTTGCGTCAGGCACACAAGCTGGGGATTCGGATTGTCAGTTGGCATGCGACACCTGAGCCCGGACCGATTCAGCAACTTTATATTGAAGATAACATCACCAGTTCGGCTGATGATGTGGCTAAAGTATCCGCCATGTACGCGATTGCCAAATCCGATGGTCATGCGAATGTCGTGATTCTGACCGATGGTTTGTACAGTATCGCGGTCCGCAAAGCCGATGTGATGAAATCTTATATTGAAAAATGTACCGGATGCTCGGTGCTGAGTTATGAAGATACGCCACTGGCGAATACATCCGCCCGGATTCCGCCACTCACGTTCTCATTAGTTCAGAAATATGGTGATAAATACAACTATACCCTTGCAATCAATGACCTCTATTTTGACTACATGGCTCCGGCGCTTCGTTCGCTGTCCGGTAAGAAAAAAGGTGAAGGCCCGTATAATATCTCTGCCGGAGATGGCAGTGAGTCCGCATTTGAGCGCATTCGTAATGGTGATTTTCAGGTCGCAACGGTCGCCGAACCGTTAAATCTGCATGGATGGCAGTTAATCGATGAACTGAACCGACTGTTCCATGATCAGCCCATCAGCGGTTATGTGACTCCCGCGCACTTAGTCACGGCAGAGAATATTCATCAAGCTGGCGGGGATCGCAATTTATATGATCCGGAAAATGGTTATCGGGATTATTACAAAGCGTCTTGGCAAATCAACTGAGCGAGGTGAATATGTCGTTTGAACAGGCCTTGTTGTCGCCACTGCGTCAAGTCAGTGGCGGGCATATTTGGTGTGAGGGGGCTGCATGGTTGCAGCACTCCGGTCAGCTGCTGTTTTCGGATGTAAAGAAGAATGCGCTCTATCTTTATCATCCCGACTCTCACGAGACGGAACTCGTCACGGATTACTCACATTTTGCCAATGGCAACTACTCACTGGCCAACGGAGATGTAGTGACATGCGAACACGGGCGACGCTGTCTGTCGCTCCGACCTAAAGATAATCTGGCACTCGCCAAAATTCTGGTTGATAAGTATGATGGCAAACGGCTCAACTCACCGAATGATGTGGTTGAGCGTCGTTCGGATGGGACGATTTGGTTTACGGACCCGCCATACGGCATCATCAGTGATGTTGAGGGATATAAATCGGAAAGTCAGATGATTGGATGTTATATCTACTGTTATGACCCGGATGATCAGTCATTGACGATTGCATCGACTGATATCCAGCGGCCAAATGGTCTGGTTTTTTCTCCCGATGAGAAAACCTTGTACGTGGCGGACATGTCGATTGTTGATTTTCCGACGCAGGGATTAAAACACTTGAAAGCCTTTGATGTACATGGAAAAGTGTTATCTCAAGGACGTTTGGTTTATCAAGTGGAACATGGCATCCCCGATGGGATGACCATGGACCGTTTCGGGACGCTCTATTGCAGTTCGTCTGAAGGGGTTTTAGTGCTGAATCGTGAGATGGTGCTGGTGGGATGTATTCCTGTACCGGAGACGGTTTCCAACTGTACGCTGAATCATGATGAAAGTACGCTCTATATCACGGCATCGACTTCGGTTTATGCTATCGATCTCAACTGTCAGGAATTGGCAGAATTATAAGGAATTACTATGCTCGCTTGTCATTTTCATGCCTCGGATTATCGGGCTTTGTTACCTGCGCTATTTGTTCGGGCGATTGATTATGTTGTTTCACAAGATTTGAATGCGCTTGAATCCGGTCGGCATACTATTCCCGGGATCGAGCAGGACGATGCTTTCTTTATGATCCTCGATTATCAAACGACGGCAGAGAGCCCGGTTGGCCCTGAATTTCATCACAAATATTGTGATGTTCAGTTTATTATTCAGGGAGAAGAGCAGTTTGGCTGGGCTGAGTTGACTGATACCCAACACCAGCAGTTATCGCAGGAGTATCATTATGATTCGCAACGCGATATCTGTTTTTTTGATCCGCAACTCGTAACTCTCTCTTATCAGACCATGTCGCATGATCAATTTTATCTGTTTCCACCGAGAACCGCCCATATGCCGAATCTCTCGGTCACCAAGACATCACAGGTTCGTAAAGTGGTGATTAAGCTGAAGTATCCGGCTTGATTCAGAGCTTCGGGGCACCATTTTTATATCGAACGCATGGTTTTGAGAAAATACACTATCTATTGATACGCAACACGGTATTTTATCGTCATTGGAAATTGAAGTGTGGCGGAAGCTGCAAACACTATTGAGTCACTATGCAATCAGTACATAAAACCTTTGAAGTTCTGGAAACTGTTGCTGCCGCCTCGGATGGAATGAGCCTTGATGCTTTGTGCAAGGTGATACAGTATCCGAAAACAACGGTACACAGAATCTGTAAATGCCTGTGTCAGTGTGGTTATCTCCGTCAGGCAGACAGTGGCAAATACTGTCTGACGACCAAGATGATTACCTTAGGTTATTCAGTGATCCATCATGATGCGTTTATCGCGGAAGCCGCACCCTATATGGCGGAGCTTGCTGAACGTACCGGGTTTACGGTCAATTTACAGCGGCGTGATTTTGATAAAGTTATTCTGTTGAAAAAAGAAGAACCGAAAAACTCACTCTTTCATACCAATGCGCATGCCGGATTGGCTTCATCGCTGCTGCATTCCGCTTGCGGTAAAGTGGTTTTATCTTATTTCTCTCATGATGAGCAGCAGAAATATTGGCAGAGTCACTGCCATGATCTGGCGAGTTTTCGCCATTTCGGTCAGGCGGAAATCCAGTCGGAGCATGATTTTTACCGGGAACTGGTACAGATCAAACAGCAAGGATTTGCGGTTGACGGGGAAGGGAATGAATCAGGGATTACCTGTATTGCCGTGCCGCTGGAAACCGATCAGGTTGCCAATTATGCGATCAGTGTCTCGGGACTGACGCCTGAAATCCATCGATTTGGTCAGGCACAATTACTGGCGCGGCTGCGAGAAGTGGTTGAGGCTCTGGGAGGAAAAATACGTTAATCTGCAGCATATCAAGCAAAGTGGTGATACCGAAGACAGCCGTTTGAGCTTGCTGTCTTCGGTCGGGATGACGCGCGAGATTAGTTATCGCTCTCGTTGTTCTCTGTTTCGCTGATATTTTTGCTTGCTTCTTTGCCTTCCCGGGTCAGATCGACAACCTGATTATCAATCAGGCGAACTTTGCCCATAAAGGCTGACATCAGAATAACGGCCTGTTTGCTGGTTTCTGTCACCGACAGAAGGGTACGGGCATCGCGAATAAAGATTTCGTCCGGCTCCAGATCAGCGGCTCTGAGCTGATCAATGGCATCTTCAACAATGGAATCGAAATCAGTCCGTCCCCCTCGAATGGCACTACTAATCCAGCGCATGGTTCTGGCTAACACCGGAGCTCGCTGACGTTCATCCAGCGTCAGCAGATTATTGCGTGAACTCATCGCCAAACCGTCGGCTTCCCGGATCGTCGGGACACCGACTATCTCAATATCAAAGCAGAGATCAATCACCATCTGACGGATCAGTGCCAGTTGTTGGTAATCTTTTTCACCAAAACAGGCAATATCAGGTTGTACGATATGGAATAGTTTGGTCACGATGGTTGAGACACCACGAAAATGACCGGGGCGCGAATGACCTTCCAATATATGAGAAAGCCCGGGTACTTCGACAAATGTCTGCTTATCCAATCCTTCCGGATACATGATATCGGCCGAAGGTGTGAAGACCAGTGCGACACCCTCTTGAGTCAACTTGGCCAAGTCTTCATCCAACGTCCGCGGGTAGTTGGTCAGGTCTTCCGCTTTATCAAATTGCATTGGATTGACGAAAATACTGACAATGACAACATCGGCCAGTGCTTTGGCTTTACGTACCAGCGTTAAATGACCTTCATGCAGATTCCCCATGGTCGGGACAAAACCAATGGTATGGCCATCACGCTTGTACTGTTTAACCTGCGCTTTGAGCGCTGAGATATCAGTGTAAGTCTGCATGAATTGCTCCTTCCGACAAGGGTGCTTTAGGCAATATTTGGCCTAGTAATACTGTATTAGGCAATGGTGTGTTCTTCATCAGGAAAAATACCATGTTCCACATCTTCCATGTATTTGGCGACCGCTTGATGGATATCGCCAGTCTCCGCTAAAAAGTTTTTTGAGAACTTAGGCATGTAGTTGGCCGAAATTCCAAGCATATCGTGCATGACCAGTACCTGACCATCGGTATCAGCACCGGCACCGATACCGATCACCGGAATATCGAGCGCTTGGGTAATCCGGGCTGCCAGCTTGCTGGGGACGCACTCCAGTAACACGATTTGTGCACCGGCATTTTGCAATGCCTGTGCATCATGTAACATCTGTTCGGCTTGCTGTTCTTCTCGTCCTTGTATTTTATAGCCACCGAAAATGTTCACCGATTGTGGTGTCAGGCCTAAATGTGCACAAACCGGGACTGCACGTTCAGTCAGCATCTTCACCGTTTCCACCAGCCAGTGACCACCTTCAATTTTGACCATGTTTGCACCGGCCTGCATGAGCTTGGCAGCATTTTCACATGCTTGGCGTGGGGTGGCATAGCTCATAAATGGCATATCAGCCATTAAGAGTGAATTAGGGCTGCCGGCTCTGACGCACCGCGTGTGGTAGGCCATTTCTTCAATTGTTACGGGCAGTGTATCTGTCCGGCCTTGCAGAACCATTCCCAGAGAGTCACCGACCAGTAACACTGGCATATTCTGACTCTCGAAAAGTTGCGCGAAGCTGGCATCGTAGGCGGTTACGGACGCAAATTTACGACCTTCCTGCTTCCAGCGCATCAAATTGTTAATCGTAATTTTTTTCATCGGTCATCATCCTTAAGAGACGTCGGCAGTTGAGTGCCAAATCGTGAGTCCATTTTGATCAACTTGTTGGAGGAGTTGATTCAGCTCAGTCCCATCCGGGAGAATTAAGTGAGGTGCGATTTCAGCAAGTGGGTATAGCACGAATTCTCGTTCTTTCATGCCATAGTGAGGAATTACCAGTCGCTCTGAATTGATCACCATATGACCATATAAGAGAATATCGAGATCCAACGTTCTCGGGCCCCAACGTTGCTCTTTTCGCACCCGTCCCTGATTCAGTTCAATCGCTTGTGTATGATCTAATAATTCAAGTGGTTTTAAATGCGTTTTGATCTCAACGACAGCATTGATATAGTCCGGCTGATCCGTCGGTCCCATGGGTGTACTGCTATACAGTTGAGAAGCTTGAATCAATTCCGATTCAGGCAGATGTTGTAATGCCTGAATCGCTTGCCGAGCCTGTTGGTCCGGTTGTGCCATATTACTTCCGATCGCAATATAAACTGTGATCATGACACATCCTGTTTATTTTTCTTCTGTCCTGTTTGGCGTTGGCGCGCTTTTGCTTTTTTGGAATTGACTCGGCCGATGTCATTAACCATCGCCTGACGCATATTCTTTCCGGCATTTTGGAATGTTTCCCACCACAGGGCGAGTTCTCGCGTTTCACCCTCTTCGACGATACCTCTCATCGCTAAGAAGTCGAAACCGGCACGGAATTTATTGATATCCAGTAAACGGAAAGCCCGTTTACCATGACGGCGCGAGAAACGCAGTTGCAACTGCCAGATATCACGGATGGTGGCGGTATGGCGTCTTGGAATGGCGACTGTTTTGACCAATTGATCCAATATTTTGTTACCTGCCTCCATCACGGCATCGTAATAACAGAGGTTTTTGGATTCCATAAATGTTTCGGCCAAATGAATCATCGGATACCAGAGAATTGCAGCAAACATAAATGCCGGATTGATTCTTTTCCCTTCCTCGATTCTCTGGTCGGTCGAATCGAGTGCCAGATCAAGCATCTTTTCCGTCGGGGAGCTGTGATCTTCGGTAAAATAGGCTGAGATCATCGGGAACAGTTGCTGGAACAAGTTGTACTGCCGCATCTGATGGTATGTTTCCAGACCATATCCGGTTTGCAGCATTTTCAGCGACTCTTCATAGAGTCGTGCAGACGGAATGTCCTGTAACAACGGTGCCAGTTCTTCGATAGGCGCAGCCGTCTCTTCTTCGATATCGAAATCAAGTTTGACTGCAAAGCGAACCGCTCTCAACATCCGTACCGGATCTTCACGGTAACGGGTTTGCGGATCGCCAATCAGCCGGATCAGTCGGTCTTCAATATCTTCAATACCACCGGCGTAATCATGGATCGTGTAATCCGCGATATTGTAGTACATGGCATTGACGGTGAAATCACGCCGTTCGGCATCTTCGTCGATGGTGCCGTAGACGTTGTCTCGGAGCAGCATTCCTGCTTCCGACTGACTCGATTTCTGATGGTCGTTTTCCTGATGATGGCCACGGAATGTGGCGACCTCGACAATTTCACGCCCGAACATTACATGGGCGAGGCGGAAACGTCGGCCGATCAAACGGCAGTTGCGAAAAAGCTTACGAACCTGTTCAGGAGTCGCATTGGTTGTAATGTCGAAATCTTTCGGGGATTCCCCCAGCAAAAGATCACGGACACCGCCACCGACAAGATAGGCGTCATAGCCTGAACTTTGCAGTCGGTACAGCACTTTAAGTGCACTCTCGCTGATTTGTTTGCGAGAAATTTTGTGCTCTTGTCGCGTGAGGATGTTTAGCGTCAAATCCGGATAAACGCGATGAGCTTGTTCTGTAATATCGTTTTTATTCATGAGCATCAGACAAGGATAAGAATCTCTCCTTGTTGTCTTTGTTGACAGAATGTCTTTGTGGGTCAGTTTGCGGCTAATCATAGCCTATTGGACTCAATTTGAGAATCATCGTGTGATTTCAAGCGCCTCTGGGAGTTGATGAATATGCCAGTTTTGGCAGCCCCAAGCAACAATTTCTGACAGTTCTGCAGTCTCGATATCGACTGGTAGCTGAAAGCCGAGAAATTTCATGGCTTGAATCAGGGTTGGCCGCGGGTTTTTCCGATCAATCGCTGGTGCATGATTCTGCTTCGAGAGCTTATGCCCGGTTTGATCAACAGCGAGCGGTAAATGAAGATAACTGACCGGTGGGTGACCCAGTTGTTGATACAGGCTGATCTGGCGTCCGGTCGGCTCAATCAAATCTGCACCACGGACAACCTGTGTGATGCCTTGGTCAATATCATCGAGTACTACCGCCAGATTATACGCAAACAGGCCATCCCGGCGTTTAATTGTGAAATCTTCTTGCGCCAATGCCAGCGGGATCTCCATTTTGCCATGTTTTTCATCGTAAAACTGAGTGATTGGCGTATCCACTCGTAAGCGGACGGCATAGCCGGGTTGTGGGGCAAGGTGTCGATGACGGCAGGCACCGTTGTAGTATCCCCCAGATGCTTTAATTTGTTTACGGGTACAACGACAATAGTATGCCTGACCCTGAGCGAGCCACTGCTCAATTTGCGCTTGATAAGCTTGATGACGACGACTCTGATACCAGACGGTTCGATCCCAGTGAAGACCGTAGGCTTCGAGGGTTTGCAGAATTAGGTCCGCTGCACCGGGCATTTCTCGTGGTGGATCGAGGTCTTCAATTCTGACCAACCATTCTCCGTTCATAGCACGTGCCTGAAAATAGCTGCCTAATGCTGCAATCAGGGATCCAAAATGCAACGGGCCGGAAGGAGATGGGGCAAAACGCCCGATATAATTACTCATGTTCATCGATTGTATTGAGATGATGTTGTATTGAAATGATACAGTGATTGACGCTTACCAAGTTTTGATATGGCCGTATTTTGAACCGGACGGCAATAACAAACAAGGGAGCAGTTGCTCCCTTGTTCGCATTTCATCGGATAATTGAACTCGCTTAACCTTGCATCTGTCTTTCTTTGATTTCTGCCAGCGTCTTACAGTCAATACATAAATCAGCAGTTGGACGTGCTTCAAGACGACGGATACCAATCTCAACACCACAAGATTCACAGAAACCGAAGTCCTCTTCTTCAATCTTGTTCAGTGTTTTTTCGATTTTCTTGATTAAACGACGCTCTCTATCCCTATTACGAAGCTCTAGGCTGAACTCTTCTTCCTGAGATGCGCGATCGACAGGATCCGGGAAATTCGCTGCTTCGTCCTGCATATGATGGACAGTCCGTTCAACTTCTTCTCGGAGTTGGTTACGCCAAGCTTGTAAAATCTTTGTAAAATGAGCGATCTGGCCCGGTGACATATATTCTTCACCCGGTTGTTCCTGATATGGCTCAACACCTGCGATGGCTAGGATGCCTAGCGATTTTTTTTTGGATTCTGTCATACAGCATCTCCTACTAACACCTAGTCAACTGCGAGAGCAGTCTACTTAAGGCGGGTATCTATACCAGAAAGAAAAGGGGGTGGCAAACACTCGTTGTAAACTTGTTATCAATGTGCAGACAATATCAATATTTTATCGATTCATTGATCCATTCTATCTTTGATACAAGTTTCATTTCATATTTGGAGAGTTCTGCTTTGTAACACAGGACTTCCACGCCTTCCTTTTGTGCTTCTTCCAACAAACGTGAATATGTTGCGTCTATATGGAGGGCGGCCGATACTTTTTCAATCCCTGAGTGTAATACAGCAAATAAAAGTATGGCTCGTTTTCCATTTCGAGCAACTTCAATCAGCTCTCGTAGGTGTTTTTGTCCCCGAGTCGTGACTGCATCCGGAAAGTATCCCTGACCGGATGATTTGGCATCTAGGGGAGAATACTCAAGTAAAGTGACACTTTTTACTTCGATATAGCAGTCCGGCCGGGAGGCGGCGCTGAGGAGAATATCGATCCGGCTGTTCTCCTGACCGTATTTCACTTCGGTACGTAAGGTGTCATACCCCTGAAGTTCTTCGATGACTCCGGATTGTATCGCTTCACAGGCCAGCGTATTGGCTCGAATCGTATTGACACAAATCCGGTGTCCGTGTGTCGTTTCCGTCAGTTCCCAGCTGCAAGGATACTTGCGTTTGGGGTTCTTCGAGTACGAAAACCAGACGGTGTCCCCGGGCGTTGCACAGCCGGTCATCGCACCAGTATTGGCACAGTGAATGGTGGTGATCGTGCCGTCGGGCAATTGAATATCGGCCAGAAAACGTTTGTAACGTTTCAGCAGGACCGCAGGACTTAACAGAGGAGCAAACTGCATTTATTCACGTTTTTTCGGTACAATAATTTCTTCATTTAATCATAAGGATGATGTTTTGTCACAGTCGTCAGCGTTATCTCAGTTACCGATAGAAGCCGTTCTGGCTGAATTACTGGCAGCGATTGCCGATTGTCCACAGGTGATTTTGAAAGCACCGCCCGGTGCCGGAAAATCCACCGGTTTGCCGCTTGCTTTGCTTCAGCAGGGAATGATTGCCGGCAAAATCATCATGTTGGAGCCACGCAGACTTGCTGCGCGGAATATTGCCAATTATCTGGCTTCGCAACTGGGAGAGTCGGTCGGAGAAACCATCGGTCTTCGGGTTCGGGGGACAACACAAGTGAGCCGTCAAACACGACTTGAGATCGTGACCGAAGGCGTGATGACCCGGATGCTGCAACACGATCCGGAACTGAAAGGGATTGATTTACTGATATTTGATGAGTTTCATGAGCGAAACTTAGATGCAGACATCTCACTGGCTCTGGCATTAGAAGTTCAAGAGGTATTACGAGATGATCTTAAACTATTGATCATGTCGGCCACACTGGATGGAGATGCTTTACGGAGCATTTTACCAGCGGCCGGTTATATTGAATCCACAGGGCGCAGCTATCCGGTTGAATTGCATTATAACAAGCCAGCGACCGGAGGCCGGCTGATTGAGGTCGCAGCGAAAGAAATCTCGTCTTTGCTTTCGCGTGAGCCCGGCTCCATGCTGGTCTTTTTGCCCGGGGCGGGTGAGATTCAACGCCTTGCCCAACAGCTTGACGGGCAATTGGGTGAGAATGTGTTGGTTTGTCCGCTGTATGGTCAACTATCTATTCAGCAGCAACAGCAGGCAATTGCGCCGGCACCGGCGGGAAAACGAAAAGTTGTGCTGGCGACCAATATTGCGGAAACCAGTCTGACGATCGAAGGGATTCGCATGGTGGTCGATTGCGGGCTTGAACGGCTTGCCCAATGGGATCCGAAAACGGGAATCAGCCGACTTGAGTCTGTGCGCATTTCGCGCGCCTCGGCTGAGCAGCGCGCCGGACGAGCCGGTCGACTGGAAGCCGGTATCTGCCTGCGTCTTTATAGCGAGGAAATGCTGTCCCGACAGCCCGCGGCACAACAGCCGGAGATCTTACGGGCTGATCTCACGTCACTTGCGATGGAGCTTGCACAGTGGGGATGTCGCTCACCTGCGGATTTACACTGGTTAGACTGCCCGCCGGAGTCGGCTCTGCAGCAAGCGAATGCGTTATTAACCCGGCTTGGCGCGATGGATGAACAGGGACGACTGACGGAAATGGGAAGTGCGATTGCGCTGCTTGGTGTTGCGCCACGTCACGGGGCAATGCTATGGCGTGGCAAACAACATGGTGCACCGGTTGCAGCTACGGCAGCAATGTTAGTCGCGTTGCTCGAAGAACCACCAAGAGGATACGATAACCCTGATTTGCATTTTCAACTGAATTTAGTCGAAAGTGCAACCTGGCCACGTCGTCAGGCTTACTTGAAGCGAGCGAAACAGCTGTTAGCAAAACTCGATTGTGCTTCTCAACCGCTCGAGGTCTCTCATGAATGGGTTGCACCGTTATTGGCGGCGGGATTTCCCGATCGCATTGCTCTGTCGCGTGGTCAGGCAAGCCGTTACCGGTTAGCCAATGGTCAGGGGGCGATGATGCTGCCAGATGAACCATTGGCGGATGAAGCTTTATTAGTGGTAGCTGACATTGTCAAAACGCAGCAGGGCGATAGTCGGATTTTTTCGGCGGTCCGTGCTGACCAAACCATGTTGCAACAGGTTCTGCCGCATTTATTCGAGTGGCGAGAGTGGCTCGATTGGGACGATCACAAAGGACGGTTGACCGCAGAAAAGCGCCTGTGCTGCGGGCAACTCATTCTAGCGCGCCAATCGCTGGGGGAACCCGACCCTGCGAGAGCCGCTGAAGCGTTACTCAATGCCGTGGTCCGTCAAGGGTTGTCGATTTTGCCATGGCATTCAAACGCTCAATCGTTGCTGACCCGGGCGCGGTGTGCGAGAGAGTGGTTACCCGAGTTAGGTGTGCCTGCAATGGATGATGAAACTCTGCTTGCTGAAGCGGAGCAATGGTTACTGCCTTATATGACAGGGATGAAAACATTGAAGGCGTTAGCGCAACTTGATTTAGTAGCAGCGCTTGAGGCACGTATCGGTTGGGAGGTGAAACAGCGCCTCGATCATGTGTTGCCCACGCATTATATTGTGCCGACGGGCTCTCGTTATCCAATCCGTTATCAACAGGGACAAGCGCCTGTGCTGGCGGTGAAATTACAGGAAATGTTCGGGGAGCAGTCCTCTCCCCGGATTGCTCAGGGTCAAATTGCGTTGGTGCTTGAATTGCTTTCACCGGCACTGAGGCCACTGCAAATTACCCGTGATTTGGCTGCTTTCTGGCAAGGTGCCTACCGTGAAGTGCAGAAAGAGATGAAAGGGCGATATCCGAAGCATCCGTGGCCGGATGATCCTGCCAATCATCAACCCACCAAAAAAGTAAAAAAACATCTGTAGCAGTTTCTTTGTGGGGATTGAGTTGTGGCGATTGAGTGGTTCAGAGAGCTCTGTTGGCTGATATGTTTAAGGTGCTTCAATTGATACCCATCGATGTCTGCCGTGTCTCTGGTGCATCGCTTCAATTGCGTGGTGAGTGTCAATGATGTCAGTAAACATGTCGTGGCTGTTAATATTGTGTCAAACCAAGTGGTTCAAATTGACATTAAACCATAGGCTTAGTACACAAGATGAACGATCTCCGGCCATGTTCATGCACCAAGACATCAGGTAACATAGCTGCGAACCGGTGACATCGCAGCGAAAGTTGCCAATCATTCAGAGCAGAGATAGAAACGAAGCGATAATTAATTCAATGAGTAGTCAAAAAAACCAGCAGAAGAGACGACGTTCTGATCGTCGCGCATCCGAGACAAAACAAGCGCAGAACGCGAGTAACAAAACGGCCGCTAAACGCACCGGGTGGTTTAGTAAGTTGTGGCGCATCGGGTGGAAAGTCGGATTAACACTTGCCATTGTGATTGCGTTCTACGGGGTTTATCTGAATAACCTTGTCAGTCAGAAATTTGAGGGCCAACTTTTTGATCTCCCTACCGTTGTCTATGCCCGAATTTTATCGATGTCTCCCGGTGATGATATCAGTTTGGATGCGTTGCGGCATGAGCTGGATATATTGAATTATCGCAAAGTTGCCCGGCCGCGTTACGCCGGGGAGTATTCGGCATCTTCAACCAAAATTGAATTGATCCGCCGTCCGTTCGAGTTTGCCGACGGCCCGGAACCGGATCGACATGTGATGCTTTATTTTGATGATGATGGTTTGACCCGGATTCAGTCATTAGACAAACATCAGGATATCGGTTTCTTGCGTCTGGAGCCGAAGATGTTGGGGATGCTGGAGAAAAATATTACAGAGCAGCGTTTATTTTTACGTCGGGAGCAATTTCCGGAAGTGATGATTGACGCATTGCTGGCGACGGAAGACCGGAATTTTTATCAGCATGAAGGGGTTTCGCCTTTTGCCATCCTCAGGGCTTTGGTGGCTAACGTGCGTGCAGGACGGACGGTTCAGGGAGGCAGTACGCTGACTCAACAGTTGGCGAAGAATATCTTTCTCTCCAGCCAGAGAACCTTAGTGAGAAAGCTGCAAGAAGCTTATATGGCACTGATCATTGACTACCGTTTCAGTAAAGATCGCATTCTTGAAGCCTATCTGAATGAGGTGTATCTGGGGCAGAATGGTGCCGAAGAAGTGCACGGTTTTGGGCTCGCATCCCGTTTGTATTTCGGTCAGCCATTGCAAGAATTGAGAATTGATCAACTGGCTTTATTGGTTGGTATGGTGAAAGGGCCATCTTATTATAATCCGGTTCGTTATCCCGAGCGTGCTACAGAACGGCGCGACCTCGTCCTGAAACTGATGTTGCAACAAGATATTCTGACTGCAAGGCAGTATGCTCAGGCCGTGGAACGTCCGTTAGATATTCAAAAAAATCCACATATTGCCAGACGTCAGCCTGCTTATTTTCAGCAACTGGCGATTGAATTGAAAGATAAGGTAGGCGATCGGTTTAAATCTGACAAAGGGTTGAGAGTTTTTACCACACTGGATCCGGTCTCTCAGTCTGAGCTTGAAGATGCGGTGCAAAAGAAAGTGCCACAGTTAGGTAAAGGCTTGGAGGCTGCTGCAATTGCGGTGGATCGCCAGAGTGGTGAAATCCGGGCAATGGTCGGTGGGGTTCGGATCGGATTCGATGGCTTCAATCGTGTCCTCAATGGCCGGCGACAAATCGGGTCGCTGGTGAAACCGGCGATTTATCTGACGGCATTGAACGAGCCGGGTAAATATAATCTGGCGACGACACTGGATGATCAGCCGATGAGTTTGAAATCAGATCAGGGAGATATCTGGACCCCCCAGAATTATGATCATCAGTTCCGCGGTGAAGTCCCTCTGTATCTTGCTTTGGCAAAATCTATCAATATTCCAACGATTCAGTTGGGGATGTCTCTGGGGATTTCAAAGGTGAGCGATACGCTGGTTCATCTCGGTGTGGATGGACAAGAAATTCGTCCGGTACCTTCGATGTTTTTAGGATCGTTTTCACTCACCCCGATTGAGGTGGCACAAATGTATCAGACCCTCACCAACTCCGGCAGACGCTCCAAGTTATCTGCGTTACGTTCGGTGATCGATCTGGACGGCAATGTTCTGTACCAGTCGATTCCTAAAAGTACTCAGGCCGTCTCACAACAGGCTGCCTGGTTAACGACTTACGCGATGAAACGGGGTGTGATTGAAGGCACCGGCCGATATCTGCACAATCGTTTTTCCTGGGCCATGCTTGCCGGTAAAACCGGGACTACCAATGATTATCGGGACAGTTGGTTTGTCGGTGTCGATGGTCGCGAAGTGACCACAATCTGGGTTGGCCGGGATGACAATAAATCAACCGGGTTAACCGGTGCGAGTGGGGCTTTACGTGTGTATGCCAATTATCTGCAAAAACGCGTGCCGAAGGTGCTGCATTTACCGTGGCCGCAGGGCATTACCATGATTGGGTTTGATAAAGACCGTCGTGGTGCGCTCAACCTCGACTGTGATGATAAATTCAAACTCCCGGTATGGGATGCGGATCATACATGGAAACAGCGGTGTGAAGAAAATGATAAGCCTTTACGTTGGCTGAGAAAGATTTTCGAGTGGTAGCGTTTCCATAAGCGGAAAAGTGAAATAGATACAATCGTTTCATTTACTGCCCGGCAACGGCTGAAAAGACCATCAATCATCGGTCTTTTCAGCCGTGCTTTTTGAGTGGCGAGGTGTTTTTGAGACTGGCTTGAAACCACTGTGAAAAGTTTCGTCGGAAGTTGCAGCGTGGGTCAAAGAGTATACATTTCCATTTATGAGTAAGTTTGCTATTCTGCATCAACCGTTTGGCCTCCTCGGCTAAGATAATTTGAGTTTGTCTCTGCACGGAGTGCCAAGTTTCCAAGGACGTTCGTTCCTATAGCTATAATAAAGTGAATGAACCGCAATGAGAGGAAAAAATCGTGCTTGAAGCCTATCGTAAACACGTCGAAGAGCGTGCCGAAGAAGGAGTTGTCCCTAAACCTCTGGATGCTGAACAAGTTTCTGGTCTGGTTGAGTTATTAAAGTCTCCTCCGCAAGGAGAAGAAGCATTCATTCTTGATCTGCTTGAAAATCGTATTCCCCCTGGTGTTGATGAAGCTGCTTATGTCAAAGCTGGTTTTCTTGCCGCTGTTGCAAAAGGAGAAGTGACCTCTCCGCTGGTTGATCGAGTCAAAGCGGCTGAACTGCTAGGAACGATGCAAGGCGGATACAACATTGAACCCCTGGTCTCTTTTCTTGATGATGAAACGCTGGCTCCTACAGCAGCGAAAGCTTTATCTCATACGCTGTTGATGTTCGATGCTTTCTACGATGTCGAAGAAAAAGCCAAAGCAGGAAATGTCTATGCTCAACAGGTACTTCAATCTTGGGCTGATGCTGATTGGTTCTTGTCTAAACCAAGTATGCCTGACAAGGTAACCCTGACTGTATTTAAAGTGAGCGGAGAAACCAATACCGATGATTTGTCTCCGGCACCGGATGCTTGGTCTCGCCCTGATATTCCTGTTCATGCTTTAGCAATGCTCAAAAATGAGCGTGAAGGGATTGAACCTGACGAGGTCGGTAAAGTCGGCCCCGTCAAACAAATTGAAGCATTGAAAGAAAAAGGTTACCCACTGGCTTATGTCGGTGATGTCGTCGGGACTGGTTCTTCACGTAAATCAGCGACGAACTCAGTGCTATGGTTCATGGGCGAAGATATTCCTTATGTGCCGAACAAGCGTGCCGGTGGTTATGTCCTCGGTGGTAAAATTGCACCGATTTTCTTTAATACCATGGAAGATGCGGGCGCATTACCGATCGAGGTGGATGTCTCCAAACTCAATATGGGGGATGTGATTGATATCTACCCTTATGAAGGCAAAGTTTGTGAACATGATTCCGATAAAGTATTGGCTGAGTTCAAACTGAAAACTGGCGTGCTGATCGATGAAGTGCGTGCCGGTGGGCGGATTCCACTGATTATCGGTCGTGGTTTAACCGATAAAGCGCGTGAATCCCTTGGCCTTGAATCATCCGATGTTTTCCGTCGCCCGGCGCCGGTGAAAGACAGCGGCAAAGGCTTTACTCTGGCGCAGAAGATGGTTGGTAAAGCCTGCGGTGTTGAGGGCGTCCGTCCAGGCACTTACTGTGAGCCAAAAATGACGACCGTGGGATCGCAAGATACGACCGGTCCGATGACGCGTGATGAACTCAAAGATTTGGCGTGTCTCGGTTTCTCAGCTGACTTGGTGATGCAGTCATTCTGTCATACTTCCGCTTATCCTAAACCAGTTGATGTGAGTACACACCACACACTCCCTGATTTTATTATGAATCGCGGCGGTGTCTCTCTCCGTCCGGGCGATGGGATCATCCACTCATGGATTAACCGCATGTTGTTGCCGGATGCAGTCGGAACCGGTGGCGATTCACATACTCGTTTCCCTCTGGGTATCTCTTTCCCTGCGGGGTCTGGTTTGGTGGCATTTGCTGCTGCAACCGGTGTGATGCCATTGGATATGCCTGAATCGGTCTTGGTCCGTTTTAAAGGTAAGATGAAACCGGGAATTACCCTGCGTGATTTGGTGCATGCGATTCCTTACTTTGCGATTCAAGATGGTCTGCTCACGGTTGAGAAATCAGGCAAGATCAATGAATTCTCAGGCCGGATCCTCGAAATTGAAGGATTAGAGCATTTAACCGTTGAGCAAGCGTTTGAGTTGTCTGATGCTTCGGCTGAACGGAGTGCGGCGGGTTGTACGGTCAAATTGTCTCAAGCGTCGATTGAAGAATATTTGCAATCGAATATTGTGATGCTCAAATGGATGGTCTCCGAAGGCTATGGTGATGTCCGGACAATCGAGCGTCGTGTGCGTGCTATGCAAGAATGGCTGGATAAGCCGGAGCTGATGCGTGCTGATGACAATGCCGATTATGCGCATGTACTGGAAATTGATTTAGATGATATCAATGAGCCGATCTTGTGTGCGCCAAACGATCCGGATGACGCTCGTTTGCTGTCAGAAGTACAAGGTACACCGATTGATGAAGTCTTTATCGGTTCTTGTATGACCAATATCGGTCACTTCCGTGCTGCCGGTAAACTGCTGGATAATTACACCGGTCAGTTAGAAACTCGTTTATGGGTGGCACCGCCAACCAAGATGGACAAAGACCAATTGGTTGAAGAAGGCTACTACGGTATCTTTGGTCGTGCCGGGGTTCGGATTGAAACACCGGGATGTTCTCTGTGTATGGGTAACCAAGCCCGTGTCGCAGATAAATCAACGGTGATGTCTACTTCAACCCGTAACTTCCCGAACCGTTTGGGTGCCGGTGCGAATGTGTTCCTTGCTTCTGCGGAGCTGTCAGCCGTTGGTGCAATTTTGGGACGCATTCCGACCACGCAAGAGTACCTTGAGTATGCAGCGAAAATTGATGCGACTGCCGCGGATACGTATCGTTATCTGAACTTCCATAAGATGAATCAGTATACCGAAAAAGCAGACACCGTGATTTTCCAAGAGCCTGCATAGGTTCTGGTTCTGTTGAATTGAGATAAATCCCTCCGCTCGGAGGGATTTTTTTATCAGAAATGTGTCCCTTTGTGTCGCATTCCGTTGCCAGCCTGAACAAGTCGTTTTTTTAAAGAATCATACGGATGAAGCGATGCAGATGCCTGTATCTGATGTGACTTCCGTATATACTAAGCATCGGTTTGAATGTGTCTCGATGAATCCCGGTATTATGGAATTTGAATTTAGAAAAAATCTTTTATCAGGTGAGTATTACGCTGCATTTAATATGGAGCATGCAGTTATTTCCCGTTTTCTTGAAGATGAAATAGGCTCAGATCGCACAATGATTGAGCAGGTTTTACAATTGCTGCAATCCTCATATCAAGATGATTTCACTGAGCAAGCTTGGTTTGGCAGAGAAATATCACTGAAGATTCTGGAAGGCGAAGTGACGATTTTTGAAAATACCCTGACCCACTCGAATCATCATGATTTTGAAGACGAATTTGAGTTATATGAGAGTGAAAGTATTGCGACTTGCGGTCTCGATGATTTTGAATCGATGCTCATACAGTGGCAGCAATTCACGCAAAATTAATCTTCTTCAGCCAAACCCAATGGTTTTCTTCTCTCAAAACAAATGATTTTGCCTTGCACAACCGTGGTGAGGTTTTTCAAATGCGCCTTATTTTTGTGAAACGGTTGCACTTTGTTGGTGCGTTTGTGGTTCGCTTTTTCCCCTAATGTTAATTTTGTTGATTATAATCAATTAGTTAAAAAGTTGGCACGTACCTTGGATTTAAGAATGGGTAACCGGAGTACAGCTCGAGAGAGGACGCCATGAAATTAATTAATGCAATTATAAAACCTTTTAAATTAGACGATGTCCGTGAGGCCTTATCTGATGTGGGGATCGAAGGAATGACCGTCTCAGAAGTGAAGGGATTTGGTCGTCAGAAAGGCCATACCGAGCTTTATCGTGGCGCCGAGTATCAGGTTGATTTTCTACCGAAAGTTAAACTTGAAATCGCAACACAGGGAGACAATGTAGACCGTGTTGTTGAAGCCATCATTAAAGCAGCACACACAGGAAAAATCGGTGATGGTAAGATTTTTGTCTATGATCTGAGCCAAGCGGTGCGAATTCGTACCGGTGAAACAGATTCAGAAGCACTTTAAAAGATTCTAAGGATTGGAGAGACTATTATGGAATTATCAGTAACTGTAACGGAGTTACGTTACGCGCTGGATACCTTTTACTTCCTCATTTCGGGCGCATTGGTTATGTGGATGGCCGCTGGATTTGCAATGCTGGAATCTGGCCTGGTTCGTTCAAAGAATACCACTGAGATTCTGACGAAAAACTTTGTATTATACGCGATTGCTTGTACGTTATATCTCATCGTTGGCTATCACATCATGTATGTTGATAACACAGAAGGGGGTTGGTTGCCTTCAGTTGGTGGATTGATCGGTTCTCAAGCTGCAGATGCCGACCACTCTTTAGAATCAGATTTCTTCTTCCAGGTTGTATTTGTTGCAACAGCGATGTCAGTTGTTTCTGGCGCTGTCGCTGAGCGAATGAAACTGTGGGCATTTTTGATTTTCTCTGTGGTACTGACTGGCTTTATCTATCCTGTTGAAGGTTACTGGACATGGGGTGGTGGTTTCCTTTCTGCTGCTGGTTTCAGTGATTTTGCCGGTTCGGGTATTGTTCATATGGCTGGCGCAGCGGCTGCTTTAGCGGGTGTTTTGTTGCTGGGTGCCCGCAAAGGCAAATATGGCAAAAATGGTGAAGTTCATCCGATTCCTGGTTCAAATATGCCGTTGGCAACACTGGGAACCTTCATTTTGTGGTTCGGTTGGTTTGGTTTCAACGGTGGTTCACAGTTGATGATTTCCGATGCTGCCAATGCGTCAGCGGTCGGTAAGATCTTCTTGAACACGAATGCTGCAGCGTCAGCGGGTGCATTAGCAGCGTTATTAGTCTGTAAAACTACTTGGGGTAAAGCGGACTTAACCATGGTACTGAACGGTGCGCTGGCTGGTTTAGTTGCGATTACGGCTGATCCGCTTTCTCCGTCACCAATGTATTCGGTTGCGATTGGTGCGGTTGCCGGAGTGATTGTTGTGTTCGCGATTGTTGCGTTGGATAAAGTGAAAATCGATGATCCAGTGGGTGCGATCTCTGTTCATGGTGTTTGCGGTTTGTTTGGCTTGATGGCTGTGCCAATCAGCAATGCGGATGCATCATTTGGCTCTCAATTACTGGGGGCGGTTGTTATCTTTGGTTGGGTATTTGGTGCCAGCCTGATTGTTTGGGGTATCCTCAAAGCGACAATGGGAATTCGTGTCACGGAAGAAGAAGAGATGGAAGGAATGGACATGCACGATTGTGGTGTCGGTGCCTATCCTGAATTTGTGACTGCGAAATAAGCCATCCAATTAAGTTATCGTATCAATACGATCAAAACCTGCCCTGATTCGGGCAGGTTTTTTTATGTCGCAGATCTGCATGTGACGATTTTGAGTCAAGCATTTATCAAATCAATGTGTTGCTTGATAAACGGCAAACTTATTGGTTTTGGCTAGCGTATTACAGCACCCCAATGCTTGTTCAATCAGTGGGGGATATTTGAGGAAACTGTTGGCGACAATGGTGAGCCGTCCTCGCGGTTTTAAATAGTGAGGAGACTGAGCCAGAAATGTCTCACTGGCATGATAACTTGTCCCCAGTCCGGAATGAAACGGTGGGTTGCTGATGAGATGATCGTAACGTTCGGTCACATCTGAATAGATATCTGACGGGAAAACATGACCACTCAGTTCGTTTGCAGCCAGCGTTGCTTTACTGGATTCAATCGCTAATGCACTGACATCACACATCGATATGGTGACTGACGGATATTGTGCAGCAATGACTGAACCAATGACACCTGCACCACATCCGAAGTCCAAAACGTTTCCCCGCATCTCGGAGAGGTTATCTAGCAATAACTGACTGCCGAGATCTAATTCGCCATGGCTGAACACGCCGGGCAGGCTTTTCACGATGATGTCTTTTTGCTGATAATTGACGGTGTAAGTTTTAAACCAGTCCTGCATATTGAACTGTTCTGGTGTCTGGCTGCATTCTCCCCAGTAGAAAGAACAGCGGCGTGCAGCATCATATTTGCGGATAATGCCGTAGGGTTTGAATAACTTTTCGATACTCTTGATGCCGGAGCGATTTTCACCGACCACAACAATTTCAGTTCCCGGACCGAGTTGGGTCATGAGCATAGCAAGTAGGTATTCAGCTTCCTGTTTTGCTTTTGGCCAGTAGAGTAAAACCATATTTGCATGGCAGTCGTCACTTAACGTTGCGCCAAAATAAGCCGTCACACTTGAGTTATTTGTGATCTGCCGATAGTAGCCGTAGTGTGTAGTAAAGATAGAGACAGATTGACACACCTGTTGCAGTTGCAGGGGAAACTGGTCTTCGATCTCACCGGCAACCAGCAGATGTTTTCCCTGAAAATGGGCAATTTGACGTTCAGCGATTTGGCTGGGTGCTGAATTCTGGGCTGAAAAATATTCGCTCGACATAATAATGCTCAATATTTGGTATCACAAAAAGAGGCGCGATTTTCTCATAATCTGTAGCTGGCTTGAAGTCATTTAACTTTTATCCTGTCGGTTGAGAAATGACTGAAACTCTTCTTCATAGATATTGAACAGCACAATGGTGATCGCAAAGATCAGGGGGCCGTATATTAATCCCATCAGACCGAACAGATGAATACCGCCCAATAATGAGAAAAAGATCATCAGTGTATTCATGCCTGAACTGCCCTGCATCAGGAAAGGGCGCAGTAAGTTATCAATTGAGCCGACAACTACAACACTCCAGACTGCGAGGAAAATCCCCCAAGAAATATCGTTGGTAAGCAATAGATAAGTACTGGCTGGTATCCATATCAATGCTGTACCGACAATCGGAATAAAGGAAGCAAAGCCAATCATGGTACCCCAGAACAGACCGGGGAAACCCGCAAGCCACATCCCGATACCACCGGCAGCACCTTGCGCCAGCGCAGTTAGAAAGGATCCCATCACCGCTGATTTAGATACTTTCTCTATCTCTTCCAGTAAGCGATCTTCTTGGCTGCGTGACAGGGGAATCACATGGCGCAATGTTCCGATAATTTTTTCATAATCGCGTAGCAGGAAAAACAACACAAACAGCATTAGGAAAAAGTCCATGATGAAAGCTGTGGCATCACCAACGAGTTTGGCGCTGACACCGACAAGTTGTGTACCGGCTTGGCTAGACATTTTTGCAACTCTTTCAGCAATTGCAGACGGTTCGATAGTATCAAATGGCAGGTAGGTATTCGCAAAGTCCATTGCTTTGACAATCCAAGGATGATTAAAAATTTCCTGAACACCGCCGTGAGTCACCCATTGATAAAGTGTTTGCGAGAAACGAGCACCTTGTTGAGCGATCGCGCCAAACACCAATAATAGCGGTAGCACAATAATAAAAGTCAGAATGATACAGGATAAAAATGAAGCAAAATTCTTATAGGGACTCAGCTTATGTTCCAGAAATTGGTGGAGCGGATAGATCAGTAAGGTAATGATAAAAGCCAGCACAATCGAATTGATATAGGGCTCAATGAGCAGATAACATGCAATGGCTGCAACAAGTAATGCCGCGATAATCACTCGATGACTGGAGATGGTATTCACGTTGTTTCTACCTTTGATGACTCATATTCAGATATAGGTTTGTATCATGACGATAATTCGGGTTGTTAGCAATCATCGTCATGTTAGAAATGGTAAGCATCTGCCATAAATTGTGTCTATTCGGGTGATCAGCTAGGTGTCTGATAAAGAAAAGGCGCTCTGGTAGGAGCGCCCGGAATCTCGCAATAGTGAAATAGCTTAGTCGCTTGCCATCATAGCGAAACAGCGATCCGCAGCTTCTAATGTAGCTTCAATTTCCTGAGAGGAGTGTGCCAGCGAAGTAAACCCGGCTTCATAAGCTGATGGGGCCATATAAACACCGTGATCAAGCATCAAATGGAAGAAACGTTTAAATTTCTCAACGTCACAGCGGGCGACATCTTCATAGCAGGTGACGTGCTGTTGATCGGTAAAGAAAAAGCCGAACATCCCACCGACCTGATGAACCAGCAGTGGAATACCATGTTTGTCAGCGAAATACTTAAAACCATCCGCAAGCTGTTTGGTTTTTGATGCGAGACGTTTTTCGTTACCTTCTTCTTTTAACAAGCTGAGACAGGCATAACCGGCAGCCATCGCGACTGGATTTCCTGAGAGTGTTCCAGCCTGATAAACGGGGCCGATTGGGGCGATATGTTGCATAATTTCTTTCCGGCCACCAAAAGCACCGACTGGCATTCCCCCCCCAATGACCTTACCCAACGTCGTTAAGTCAGGTTTAATGTTATAGTGTGCCTGAGCACCGCCTAAAGCAACTCGGAAACCGGTCATCACTTCATCAAAAATCAACAAAGCGCCATTGTCATCACAGAGGGTTCTGAGTCCTTCCAGGAATCCTTCAATCGGCGGAATACAGTTCATGTTACCGGCAACCGGCTCGACAATAATGCAGGCGATTTCGTCTTGATTGGCATCGAACAAGGCTTTAACTGAATCGAGATCATTAAAACGGGCCGTCAATGTATATTTGGCAAAGTCGGCCGGTACTCCGGGAGAGCTGGGTTGACCCAGCGTGAGCGCCCCAGAGCCTGCTTTGACCAGAAGGCTATCCGCATGGCCGTGATAACACCCTTCGAATTTGATAATTTTATCGCGTCCGGTATATCCTCGGGCCAGACGGATGGCACTCATCGTTGCTTCTGTGCCTGAGTTGACCATGCGTAACTGTTCCATCGATGGCACTAATTGTGAAACCAGTTCAGCAATGGCTATCTCTTGTTCAGTCGGTGCTCCGAAACTCAGCCCTTTTTGGACCGCGCCAATCACCGACTCACGAATCACGGCATGATTATGACCAAGAATCATTGGACCCCATGAACCGACGTAGTCGATATAAGCTCTACCATCAACGTCAAAAACAAACGGACCGTCAGCTCTGTCGATAAAAATCGGCGTGCCACCGACACCATTAAAGGCGCGTACTGGCGAATTTACACCACCGGGTATGGTGTTCTGTGCCTGTTGATATAGATCAGATGATTTGGTCATAGGAATTATCCTCTTTTGAGTGGTTGGACCAACTTGGCAAGCATTGTACTATTCATTATTCGAAGAGAAATATTTTTTTCGATTTTTTCCTGAAATGCCAATAGATGAACACGGTTTGTTAATGATTGATGCCTGTTCAGCCGATTTGACTCCCTTACATTGAATGATTTCAATATTTTGAGTGACATAGACTATCATGTTATGGGAGCGGTTGGATTGGTCATTGTCGTTTGAGAAATAAAGTTCGTCTGATGTATGGAGGGAATACTTGAACGACTCAGTCAGGTATTAGATAATCAATAGAGATAATGAAGCATATCTCATGCAACAATGTTGACTGAGGTTCTGTTGACTGAAACTATGTTAGCAAGAGATATCGAAGCATGAGAGAGGTCGTTGTGAGTGATTTAAGTATACCGCTGACATTTTCTGATGCGGCAGCGAAGCGAGTCAAAGCGTTAATTGCCGAAGAAGAAAATCAGGAATTAAAACTACGGGTTTATATTACCGGTGGTGGTTGTAGCGGTTTTCAGTATGGATTTACGTTTGATGAAAATGTAAATGATGGGGATATGACAATTGAAAATTGTGGAGTCACACTGGTGGTTGATCCAATGAGTCTACAATATCTGATTGGTGGTGAGGTTGATTATACCGAGGGACTTGAAGGTTCTCGCTTTTTCGTCAATAACCCCAATGCGACAACCACTTGTGGTTGTGGTGCTTCATTTAGTGTCTGATATCCCATCCTGATGAACCATGTCGGATCGTCGTATCCGAGCCGACATGGCTGCTATATATTCAAGTCCTGATAATCAGTTTTACAGTGCCATCGCACAGCCTCAGCAATTGTTGTTCAACATCTTTTGTTGTCAACACCTGTGTGCCTTAACGCTTGGCATACATCAGATGACTGAAGCGTTCTAGCTGCTGAAGTCTGATTTTTGCGTTGGCAATAAATGTTTGTTTCGCTTGTCCTTTGAGTGATGCCGATTGAGGGAGCGACACCGTTCTTGGGTTTTTGTGTACACCGTGGACTAAAAATTCGTAGTGCAGGTGTGGCCCCGTGACTCGACCTGTGCCACCTAAAGCCCCGACTTTTTGCCCTTGTTTCACCCGTTGCCCGGTTTTTACATAGCGACGATTCAGGTGAAGGTATTTGGTCATATAGGTATTACTGTGTTTGATAAACACATAATTACCGTTGAAGCGGTTATAACTCGATTTGACGACGACACCATCTCCGGCTGCCCAAATCGGTGTTCCGACCGGTGCGACATAATCCGTACCACGATGAGGCCTGACTCTTCCGGTCACCGGGTGAAGCCTGCGTGGGTTGAAGTTCGATGAGACACGACGAAAATCGAGTGGCGAACGCAAGAATGCTTTTTTCATGGCTCCTCCATTCTCATCA
Source organism: Vibrio sp. MEBiC08052 (assembly GCF_001506075.1). Taxonomy (GTDB): domain Bacteria; phylum Pseudomonadota; class Gammaproteobacteria; order Enterobacterales; family Vibrionaceae; genus Vibrio. The sequence goes on from NZ_KQ947475.1 coordinate 543,924, forward strand.
TAATAATCACCATTATCATCGTTGATAATAGCTTGAAATGTCGTGCCCTGATTGGTAAAAGTTGCGGCAATAATATTACCCTTACCGACAATTTCACCTTCGACAACTTCTTCTAAATAGAGCAGGCTGAATGTATCCCCCTTACGGATATCCAATGCAAAGTCGATATCCCAACCAAAAATACCAGCCAGTTCCATAATTTGATTCGGGGTTAAACCGGCATTGATCGCAGCATTCCAGAAGTTCGATGTAATTTGGGCTTCTGCGTAATTATATTGATAGTGCACTTCCTTTTTATCTAACTTCGCGGTAAAGCCATGCTCTGACTTGGTAATCATAAACGCTTCGTAGGTCGAGAGACTTCGTCGTAATTGCACAAGTTGATTATTTTCGTCAAAACCAAAACTGAGTTCGTCCCCGGGACGGAGCCGGGTGAGTTGTTGTTTGATCTCCGGATCACTGGCGGTTAATTCATACAAGAGACGTGACGAAAGCCCGATACGCTGAAATAAAACGGCGGCACTTTCTCCGGACTTTACCTGATATTGTTCCCAACGAAGTGTCGCCGTCGGAGGAATTGTTGCACCGGGAGAAAGCGCTTCAGCATTAATAGAGAGTGGATAATGACGACCGATTTCGAACTGTTTTTCTTTTCCTTGGAGCTCTTTGGGATTGGGCAGGAAAAAAATAGCGATCACGATTAAAGCGGAAAAACACCCAATCAGTGTTTGATGTAAACGTGGCAGACGAGCAAAAATAGACAACATATAGACAGCGTTTTACCGATGGTTGATAAAATCCTTAGAACAGTAGTTTAACTGGTTTCAAAATGCATCGCTATTCAAGTAATATATCTAACTAATAAATTTCTGCCAAATTTGTGGGAGCGAACGAGAATGGCAACAATTGAAACCGCATTAGCTGAAATAAAGCGCGGTGTTGAAGAGCTGATTCCTGAAGAGGAACTGATAGCAAAACTGAAAGAAGGCCGTCCGTTAAGAATTAAGTTGGGTGCTGATCCAACCGCACCGGATATTCATTTAGGTCATACTGTCATCCTGAATAAGTTGCGTGCTTTTCAGGAGTTGGGACATGAGGTAACTTTCCTGATTGGTGATTTTACCGGTATGGTCGGTGACCCGACCGGTAAAAACACCACACGTCCGCCATTGACCCGGGAAGATGTGATTCGCAATGCTGAAACGTATAAAGAGCAGGTGTTTAAAATTCTTGATCCTGCAAAAACAAAAATTCAGTTTAATTCCGAGTGGCTTTCAGAGCTAGGTGCTGAGGGAATGCTGCGTTTAGCCGCCAATCAGACCGTTGCTCGTATGTTAGAACGGGATGATTTTAAAAAGCGTTACAGCAGTGGTCAGCCGATTGCGATTCATGAATTTATGTATCCGCTACTGCAAGGTTACGATTCTGTGGCGATGGAGACGGATGTTGAACTCGGTGGTACGGATCAGAAATTTAATCTGTTGATGGGTCGTGAGCTGCAAAAAGCAAATGGTCAAAAACCACAGGTTGTACTGATGATGCCGCTACTCGTCGGTTTGGATGGCGAGAAAAAAATGTCGAAATCAGCACATAACTATATCGGCATTAACGAATCTCCCGAAGAAATGTTTGGCAAAATTATGTCGATTTCAGATGAGCTGATGTGGAGTTATTACGATTTGCTGTCGTTCCGCCCACTTTCCGAAGTCCAGCAGTTTAAGTCAGATGTCGCAGCCGGTAAGAATCCCCGGGATATTAAAATCTTGTTGGCGAAAGAAATTATTGCACGTTTCCACGATGAAGCAGCGGCTGATGGTGCTGAACAAGAATTCATTGCGCGCTTCCAGAAAGGTGCAATCCCTGATGAAATGCCTGAATTCACATTTTCATCCGGTATCGCTATCAGCAATATTTTGAAGGATGCAGCTCTGGTTGGCTCAACATCGGATGCCATGCGGATGATTCGTCAGGGCGCTGCCAAAGCGGCTGGTGAGAAAATCCAGGATACCAAATGGATTCCTGACAATGGCACTTATGTACTTCAGGTTGGCAAGCGGAAGTTTGCCCGCGTGACAATCCAGTAAAATATCGGTGAATAAAGCCTGAGGTTGTGATTCAGGCTTTATTTTATACTGGATAAGTAAGATTGTTTCTGTTGACTCATCTGAATGATATCCCGATATAGTTTATCTTCAAACTGCTCAAGTTGTGACGGAGCCTGAACAGTTTCTTCCTTATCATCCGGAAAGTAGTCCGTGATAAACTGGACAAACAGAACCTGAGGCTGACCTTTTTTATCCAGCCCGTATCCCGCCATATTATAACTGCCATATAGAGAGCCGCTTTTGGCACTTAAATTACCTTTAACCAGCGAAGAGCGCATGCTTTTGCGGTATTTCAGTGTGCCACTTTGACCCGCAACCGGTAGTAAGCCAATCAGATGAAGGGATGTGTCATGTTGCCAAATATACCGCAAAACATCAGCCATCTGATTCGCCGTCATTCGGTTATTACGTGACAATCCGGAACCATCAACCAGTTGGGCGCTTTTGAGATCAATACCGGCTTTAGCATATAAAATCTGTTTGATCGCTTCAGTCCCATTGGCAAAACTCCCTGCTTGCACAAAAAACTGATGACCCAGCGTTTTGGTCACATTATTGGCGATCAGGTTATCAGACTCTTTCAGCATGGTATCAAGCAATTCAACCAGCGGTTTAGATTCATGGTGAGCCAAGACTTGTTGCAACGGTTTCGGTGGTCGCCCGACGAGCACATCTCCCGTAAGCGTGATTCCCAGTTGATTGAGAATTCTGTAAACGATACGTGTTGCGTAAAGGCTGGGATTCTGGAGCGCAAATTTTAAGGGTAGCGGTGAACTGCGCTGAACCAGACATCCGGACAAACGGTAGTTGTTTTCGTGATTGCTGCGTAGCTCAAGATCGCAAAGCTGCTGCTTTTGCTCTTGTAATGAAACGGTTTTTGCCTGAGTCGATACGTGAACAGGATATTGCTCCGGAATATAAACGCGGGTGTTACCATCTGTTTGCGTATAAATCGAGCCAGGCACACAGTTTTCATCTAACACAATAACACTCGACGGGGCGCTGTAGCATACCCCCAGAATATCCCACGGCCAGCCGACGGCTCTTTCGTAGCCACTAAACAACGTATTATCGAGCCACAAGTTACCTTCAATTTTTTTAATACCCCGTTGTTTCAGCGTCACGAACATCTGTTTCAAATCATCAGTCGTGAGCTGTGGATCGCCACTAAATTGGAGAATCAAATCATGATCTGCACGACCTAAAGAAGTCTTGAAGCGGAATTGATCCCCCAACTCTAATTTAGCGGCCAGCGCGGTAATCAGTTTCATGGTGCTGGCGGGAGGATAGAATGACTGACTGCCGGTATCAATTTCTCGTAGGTGCGTATCCAGTTGCTCAACGATCAGTGCAGTCCGGCTGGTTGATGGTAGCAGATGGTCATAAGGCGTCACCTGAGCTGCACATAACTCAGCAGTCAGAATAAAACAGGCGATAGTAAACAGAAGCATCCGAAGCACAAAGCAATCCAATATATAATCATGTCATGTGACTAGTATAACCAGATAAAAAAACGCCCGCTAGCGCGGGCGTTTTAAGGATCTTAAATCTGGTTCAGATTAGAAGTCGTAGCGTAGACCTACAACCATCTCATCTTGTTCTTCCGTATCTTTAACAGATGTAACTGTACCGGCAGCGTTTTTATATGTATCACCTTTATCAAGCATGTTGATGTTGTAAGACACATAGCTGCGGAAGTTTGGCTGGAAGTAATAAGCAACTTCTAATGCAAGGTTATTGACATTAGTATCGCTTGTTTCACCATAGTTATATGTGGCAATCAGCTTAGTTTTGTCAATGGTGTAAGAAGCTGCAACTTCATAACCGTCATAGTTATCAGCACCTGCCGCATCGTAGTCGATGTGGCTGTACAATGCCGACAGATACAGGTCATTCAGTGTATACGCAACTGTCGCAACGATTTGATTGTCATCGTCTTGTGCACCGTAACCTAAACCTAGGTCAACACCGATATCAGCCAGCGCGTAGGTTGCAGACAGACCATAACCATCTTGTTTGTTATCGGTATAAGTCGTGTTTACACCAGTACCTGTTTTAGTACGGTCAGCGAAACGGTATTCTGCGAATACATTCAGGTTATCAAATGAACCAGCATATTTTAGAAGGTTGTCAGTACGGTCAAGTGCAGTTAGTTTATTGACAGAACTATCACCATGGTATGACATGATATCGGTAAAATCAGACAGAGGAGTCAGAACACCGTCTTGTTTACCATAGGTCACCAAACCGTATGTACCACCCAGACCAGCGTAAGTATAACGAGATACGAACTTACCGTTATCATTGTCTATAGGTTTAGCTGGATCGGTTGATGCGCTATCATCTGATGTAAATTGACCTTCGAAGTAACCCAAGCCGTACAGGTTGTCATTGATTTCCTGTTTACCTAAGAAACCCAGACGAGTACGAGATTTATCTGATGCATCGCCATCTTTCAGAGAAAGAATGCCTTCGACACGTCCTTTCATCGTTAGGGATGTGCCGTCTTGGTTGTATAGTTCACCAGCGTTCACGCCAGTTGCCACTGCAGCACCTGCCACTGCAAGAGCGATCAGAGTTTTTTTCATCTTGTTAATCCTAAAATTTACTGTCCATAAACGTTGAAGAACATAATCGGTCTGACCTGTTAAGCGAGGTATCCGAGCGACTATCGTCCATCATCTGTGATGCGAATACGTACAATGCAGCATAAATAAAAAAGTTATGAAACATTGAACTTTTCGCCTTTCTCGTAATCTAGTTGTACATGCAAAGGTAGAACGAAGTTAGTAAAATGATATAAATCGACGTGGCGAACGATGTTTTATTGGGTGTAAATAAATATCAAAGCTATGTTTTCAAATGTTTTTTTTGTGTTTTTGTAAAGTTCCATTACTTGAAAAATTTGATCTATATTTATTTTTTTTTACGACTTTTGCTTCATATTTAGAATAATGTTCTGTGGCATGGATCAATTTTTTATATATGCGAGTCAGCGTTCCAATGTAGTGGCGTCAAAGATTTATAAATTGGGATCTTGAATTTAGATGATTTCGCTACCAACTTTGTTTACACTGGGATAATCAATTTGAATGAAAAACTACCTAATCCTTGGGATTGGGTAGTTTTGTTTTGTCCAAAGATAACTTTGGTTTCGAGGTATAAAATGGAAAAAGTTCCAATGACGGTTCGTGGCGAGCAACTCCTTCGTGAAGAGCTTGACCGACTCCTGAAATTACGGCCAAAGATTTCACAGGCGATTGCTGAAGCTCGTGAACTGGGAGATCTGAAGGAAAATGCAGAATATCATGCTGCCCGGGAAGAACAGGGAATCTGTGAAGCCCAAATTCGCGACATAGAGTATAAACTGTCCATGGCTCAAGTCATTGATGTCACGAAGCTTGATAATTCCGGTAAAATTATTTTTGGTTCCACGGTGACTTTGGTCGATGTGGAAACCGATGAAGAAAAAAGTTACCAAATTGTTGGTGATGATGAAGCTGATATTAAAGCAGGACGTATTTCAGTCAGTTCTCCGATTGCCCGGGGACTGATTGGCAAGATTGAAGGAGATGAAGTCACCATCGTAACCCCGGGTGGTGAAAAAACTTTTGATATCGATAAAGTTGAATATAAATAAAATAGCAATAGCTATTTATCGATGTTTTTGCTGATATTGTGATAATAAAAAAGCCGCTTCAGCGGCTTTTCTTATCTTTCTAGGCATTCCATTTTACTTTCTAGGAATTTCAATTCTTCGCTGTTCTGAAGGGCGGTATAACACCAGTACTTTACCGATGGTTTGGATTTTTTCAGCACCGGTTTCTCGAATAATTGCGTCAATAATCAGCTGCTTGGTTTCCCGATCTTCTGACACAACTTTGACTTTGATTAATTCGTGATGATCAAGTGCAATTTCGATCTCTGCAAGCACGGCTTCTGTCAGGCCATTTGCGCCCATGAGGACGACGGGTTTCAAATGGTGGGCTAAGCCCTTTAAATGCTGTTTTTGTTTAGTGCTTAGGTTCATGATGCAGCCAATTTAATTTACTATATGAGGGTTGAAAACAGCTATTTTAGCGCCATCTATGGAAGATGACCACATCTTCCGTCCCTTGTTTATCTGGTGAAGTGATTTGTATTGGAACAGAAATGAGTAAAAATAAGCATTCTGCGAGCTCAGGCCGATGGCTGAAAGAGCATTTTGATGATAAATATGTAAATGATGCGAAGAAGAAAGGTTATCGTTCTCGTGCTATCTTCAAACTAGAAGAAATCCAAGGGAAAGATAAACTGCTCAAACCGGGAATGACAGTGGTTGATTTGGGCGCTGCCCCTGGTGGATGGTCTCAGTATGCTGCGAATGTTGTCGGTGATTCAGGGCAGATTATTGCGTGTGATATTTTGCCGATGGATTCGATTGCCGGTGTTGCCTTTCTTCAAGGCGATTTTCGGGAAGAGTCTATTTTAAATGCGTTACTCGATAGAATTTCTCCGAACCTTGTCGATGTTGTGATGTCTGATATGGCACCCAACATGGCCGGAAATTTATCCGTTGATCAGCCCAGAGCAATGTATTTGGTAGAATTGGCCCTAGACATGTGTCGACAAGTGCTTGCTGAGAATGGTAGCTTTATTGTCAAAGTTTTTCAGGGAGAAGGCTTTGAGCAATACGTGAAAGATGTCCGGTCACTGTTTAAAGTGGTTAAAATAAGAAAACCAGACTCATCGAGAGCGCGCTCTCGGGAAGTCTATATTGTAGCAATTGGTTACAAAGGGTAACCATTTACGGGGCTCAGGCGCTGTCGATACGGTAGCGACATACTATAATCTGTAGTACCCTACCTTTAATTACAACTAGTTATCGCGAGGCTTACACCTTGAGTGACATGGCAAAAAATTTAATATTATGGCTGGTTATCGCCGTTGTCTTAATGTCCGTATTTCAGAGCTTTGGCCCTGGAGATAATAGTGGCAGGGCGGTTGACTATACCACTTTTGTGAAAGAAGTGGGGCAGGGTCAAATTCAGGAAGCTCAATTCAAAGATAGTGAGATTACTTTTACCCGCCGAGGCAGTAGTACTCGTTATGTAACGTACATGCCAGTCTACGATCAGAAGCTGCTCGATGATCTGATTAATCAGAATGTAAAAGTTCAGGGAACGCCTCCTGAAGAACAAAGTTTACTGGGTACGATTTTCATCTCTTGGTTCCCGATGATTCTCTTGATCGGTGTCTGGATCTTCTTTATGCGACAGATGCAGGGCGGTGGTGGTAAAGGTGCCATGTCGTTCGGTAAGAGCAAAGCCCGTATGATGACTGAAGAGCAGATTAAAACAACGTTCGGTGATGTCGCTGGTTGTGATGAAGCGAAGGAAGATGTTAAAGAGCTGGTTGATTATTTGCGTGACCCGAGCCGTTTTCAGAAACTTGGCGGAAAAATTCCAACAGGTGTTCTAATGGTTGGTCCTCCGGGTACCGGGAAAACGTTGTTAGCGAAAGCCATTGCCGGTGAAGCGAAAGTCCCGTTTTTTACCATCTCAGGTTCTGATTTTGTTGAAATGTTCGTTGGGGTCGGTGCTTCTCGGGTCAGAGACATGTTTGAACAGGCCAAGAAAGCTTCTCCTTGTATCATATTTATCGATGAAATTGATGCCGTCGGGCGTCAACGTGGTGCCGGTGTCGGCGGTGGACACGATGAGCGTGAACAGACATTGAACCAAATGTTGGTTGAAATGGACGGTTTTGAAGGACATGAAGGTATCATTGTTATCGCTGCGACCAACCGTCCGGATGTTTTAGACCCCGCGTTGTTACGTCCCGGTCGTTTTGACCGTCAGGTTGTGGTTGGACTGCCGGATATCCGTGGCCGTGAACAGATCCTGAAAGTTCACATGCGTAAAGTTCCGACGGCTAACGATGTGGATGCTTCACTGATTGCTCGTGGTACACCGGGTTTTTCTGGTGCAGATTTGGCGAACTTAGTCAATGAAGCGGCACTGTTCGCAGCCCGGGGAAATAAACGTAATGTTTCGATGGTTGAGTTTGAACTGGCGAAAGACAAAATTATGATGGGGGCCGAGCGGCGTTCCATGGTGATGTCAGAAGAAATCAAAGCGTCAACTGCGTATCATGAGGCAGGGCATGCTATCGTTGGACGTTTAGTGCCTGAGCATGACCCTGTTTATAAAGTGTCGATTATTCCGCGTGGTCGCGCTTTAGGCGTCACCATGTACTTGCCGGAGCAAGATCGTATCAGTATGTCTCGGCAACATTTAGAGTCAATGATTTCCAGTCTTTATGGTGGACGTCTTGCTGAAGAATTGATTTATGGTGCAGATAAAGTATCAACGGGGGCGTCAAACGACATTGAGCGCGCGACAGATATTGCACGTAAAATGGTGACCCAATGGGGATTCTCCGAAAAATTAGGTCCATTGCTGTATACCGAAGAAGAGGGTGAGGTTTTTCTGGGACGGAGTGTTACGAAAACGAAACACATGTCTGACGATACGGCAAAATTGATCGATGATGAGATTCGTAAAATTATTGATCGAAATTACGAAAGAGCGAAAAAGATCCTGTTGGATAATATGGATATCATGCATTCGATGAAAGATGCATTGATGAAGTATGAAACAATTGATGCCGGTCAAATCGATGATTTGATGGATCGAAAATCCGAAATTAGAGATCCTGCCGGATGGGTTGAGCAAGAGCTTGCAGCTCAAGAAAAAATGAAATCAACTGAACAGACTAGTGATACGACGCCGGATAAAACTCAAAATGAGGAACCGCAGGACAAATCAGATAGTGATGATCAAAATGGACGAACTGAGTAAATCGTCTTGTCTGTGAAAAAAGCCCCGGTATAGTCGGGGCTTTTGCTATTATGGGAGTGTTATGGAGATTCGGACATCCAATAAAACCTTAAGTTTGAGTTGTCCTCAGGTGATGGGGATTTTGAATACGACGCCTGATTCTTTTTCTGATGGCGGACGGTTTACCTCTCTGGAAAAAGCATTAGCTCATGCAGATTCAATGATTCGCGCCGGGGCAACAATCGTTGATGTCGGTGGAGAGTCAACTCGCCCGGGAGCGGCTGAAGTTACTGTAGAAGAAGAATTGAAACGGGTGGTTCCTGTGGTTAGCGCCATTCGACAAAAATATCCGGACATATGGATTTCTGTTGATACAAGTAAAGCTGAAGTGATGCAACAGAGTATTGATGCCGGCGCGGATCTGATTAATGACATTCGTTCACTTCAGGAGCCGGGTGCATTAGAGGTCGTTGCGAAGGCGGATATTCCCGTCTGTTTAATGCACATGCAAGGGCAGCCCGAAACCATGCAGGAGCGCCCTGAATATCGTGATGTTCTTCAGGAAGTCTACACGTTTTTAAGTGGCAGAATTACCGTATGTGAAAAGGCTGGTATTAGACGAGAAAACATTATCCTTGATCCTGGCTTTGGTTTTGGCAAAACGCTTGAACATAATTACCATCTATTAGCGAATCTGAAAATTTTTCATCAGTTTGGCTTGCCATTGCTGATTGGGCTGTCCAGAAAAACAATGCTGCATAAATTTCTTGGTAAACGCCCCGTTGATTGTATGGTTGCGAGTGTTGTCTGCGCTGCGGTTGCTGCTATGCAAGGCGCACAGATCTTCCGAGTTCATGATGTCGATGAAACTGTTGAAGCGATGAAAATAATCAGTATGATTCAAGCGAATCAATCATAAGAAAATAGGAATATCGATGTCGAATCACAGACGCTATTTTGGTACCGACGGAGTTCGGGGAAAGGTTGGACAATTCCCTATCACCCCTGACTTCGTGATGAAACTCGGATGGGCTGCCGGTCGAGTTTTATCGAAACAGGGAACCCGTAAAGTGATTATCGGTAAGGATACTCGTATCTCCGGCTATATGTTGGAATCAGCGCTGGAAGCCGGTTTGGCTGCTGCCGGTCTCGAAGCCACGTTAACCGGACCGATGCCGACACCGGCTGTTGCTTACCTGACACAAACTTTTCGCGCTGAAGCAGGGATCGTGATTTCTGCATCTCATAATCCATATGATGATAATGGCATCAAGTTTTTTTCTTCTGAAGGAACAAAGTTACCTGATGAGGTGGAACTCGAAATTGAACAAGAACTGGATAAAGTCATTGAGTGTGTTCCCTCTGCTGAATTAGGAAAAGCCTCCCGCTTAACCGATGCCGCAGGTCGTTATATCGAGTTTTGTAAAAGTACTTTCCCATCCAGATTAAGTTTAGCCGGGCTAAAAATTGTCGTGGATTGTGCTCATGGTGCCACTTATCATATTGCTCCAAGTGTTTTCAGAGAGCTAGGCGCTGATGTGATTGCTATTGGTGTCAATCCCAATGGCTTAAATATTAATGAACAGGTCGGTGCGACAGATATCAGAGCGCTCCAGCAGAAAGTGTTGGAAGAAAAAGCGGATATAGGATTGGCATTTGATGGTGATGGTGATCGTATCATCATGGTGGATGCATTGGGTTGTAAAGTCGATGGTGATCAGATTGCCTATATTATTGCTCGATATTTGCTACGCAAGGGAGAGCTGAAAGGTGGTGTCGTCGGTACATTGATGACCAACCTTGGCATGGAGGTCGCGTTGAAGCAACTGGGTATCCCGTTTGCTCGGGCAGCTGTCGGGGACCGATATGTCATGGAAAAGCTGCTGGAAAAAAACTGGAAAATCGGTGCAGAAAATTCAGGGCATGTGATCTTACTGGATAAGATGACAACCGGAGATGCGATTGTTGCCGCTCTACAGGTTTTGACGGTTGTCGTTGATAGCGAAATGTCTCTGAGTGAATTATCCAACGGCATGAAACTTTTCCCACAGGTGCTGGAAAATGTTCGTTTCAGCGGGGATTCTAATCCACTCGATGCCGAGGCCGTAAAACAGTGTGTTGAGGCAGTTGAAGCTGAATTAGGGGACAAAGGGCGAGTTTTGTTGAGAAAATCAGGTACTGAACCCTTACTTCGAGTTATGGTTGAAGGTGAAGACGAAATTTTAGTTCGGGAATCTGCCTTGAAAATTGCGGATGTCGTTAAGGCAAGCTGTTGAATCTGTCAAAAGGAACCTTCAATTTGATGGTTCCTTTGCTTATATTCACGTTGTTTGAATGATGAAAAGAGTGTGGTTGTCCCTTTTTTAACCGCTTAACCATGAATTTGAAAAAAAAGTAATTTATCCTCTTGCCAGTTTTAAATCCTTTCGTTAGTATTGCCCCCACTTCCGAGAAGGAGGGCGCTAGCCTAGTTCACGTCGATAGATGAGAATGGCGCTGGCTCAACAATTTGGAACATAGGTGGATATGTTATGTTTACAGTTCTACTTGTGATTTACCTGTTAGCAGCGGTTGCTATCATCGGATTGGTGTTGATTCAACAAGGTAAAGGCGCAGATATGGGAGCCTCATTCGGGGCTGGTGCTTCAAATACAGTATTTGGTGCCGGTGGCTCTGGAAACTTCTTAACCCGAATGACTGCAATTTTTGCAATTGTGTTTCTAATTGTTAGTTTGGTATTAGGGAATCTATCAACACATAAAGCGAAGTCGCAATGGGTTGATCCTGCTCAGAATCAAGCGGTTCAAGAGCAAACTCAGACTGATGATAGTGGTGTTCCTGCAGATAACTCAAACGGCAGCGAAATACCACAGTAAAAAGAATTTAGCCGAGATGGTGAAATTGGTAGACACACTAGCATGAGGTGCTAGCGCCTATGGTGTGAGGGTTCGAGTCCCTCTCTCGGCACCATTATTCTTTACAAACTTGTAAATGAAGATTGAGAGCGTATAATGCTCAGCAAGTCGGACGCGGGGTGGAGCAGCTTGGTAGCTCGTCGGGCTCATAACCCGAAGGTCGTCGGTTCAAATCCGGCCCCCGCAACCAATTTTTGTTGAATTGGTTGTTGCAGGTTTGATAGTGAGAAATAGTATCTCACTATGTGTTAAGACAGCGTCTTAACATTCAGGGTCCAGCATAGATAAAAACCCCGACTATCGGGGTTTTTTATTATCTGATTCTTGTGTATGAGTAGTGATGACTGTTCATATATCAAAGATTTGGTCTGTTTGCTTGGAATTGAAATTGGGCTCATAGCCCTTTTTTTGTTTCTGGAGTCGTTTAAATGACAGGGTTAGAAAAACAACTTTCTGAATTACTTGAGGCACCTGTTGTTGCTGCAGGTTATGAATTAGTCGGATTAGAGTTTGTTCGTGCCGGAGCACACTCGACGCTACGAATTTATATTGATCATGACAATGGTATTACTGTGGATGACTGTGCTGAGGTGAGTCGTCAGGTCAGTGCTGTGCTTGATGTGGAAGATCCTATTTCTGTGGCTTATAACCTTGAAGTTTCTTCACCTGGCGTAGACAGACCTTTATTTAAATCTGAACACTATGAGCAATTTATTGGTCACGAGGTCAATATTGTTTTGAAAATGGCTGTTGGAAACCGCCGCAAATGGAAAGGTATCATCCAATCGGTTGATGGTGAAACTATTGTGGTTACTGTTGATGAGCAAGAAGAACAATTCGCGCTCAGCAATATTTCAAAAGCTAATCTGATCCCTAAATTTTAAGTCTTAAAGAGGCTGGAAATAATGAGTAAAGAAATTTTAGCGGTAGTTGAGGCGGTTTCAAACGAGAAGGCTGTTCCTCGTGAACGTATTTTTGAAGCGCTTGAAACTGCGTTAGCTACTTCGACTAAGAAAAAATACGACATTGACATTGATGTTCGTGTTGCAATTGATAGAAAAACTGGTGAGTTTGAAACATTCCGTCGCTGGTTGGTTGTGGAAGAAGTTCAGAATCCGACCAAAGAAATTTCAGTCGAAGCAGCTCAATTTGATGATGATTCGATTGAGTTGGGTGACTTTATTGAAGATCAAATTGAATCGGTTAAGTTCGACCGAATCACCACCCAGACTGCGAAACAGGTGATTGTCCAGAAAGTTCGTGAAGCTGAACGGGCTCAAATCGTTGAGCAGTTTATTGATAATGAAGGTGAGCTTGTTACCGGTGCCGTGAAGAAAGTTAGCCGAGATAGTATTATTCTTGATCTCGGGAATAACGCAGAAGCTGTGATTTTGCGAGAAGATCAACTTCCCCGAGAAAACTTCCGTCCTGGTGATCGCGTTCGTGGCCTGCTTTATGCGGTTAGACCTGAAGCGCGTGGGTTCCAGCTCTTCATTACACGCTCTAAGCCTGAAATGCTGGCTGAATTATTCCGTGTTGAAGTCCCAGAAGTTGGTGAAGAATTAATCGAGCTGAAAGGCGCATCTCGCGATCCGGGTTCCAGAGCTAAAATCGCGGTGAAAACCAACGATAAACGCATTGATCCAGTCGGTGCATGTGTTGGGATGCGTGGTGCACGGGTTCAGGCGGTTTCCAGTGAATTGGGTGGCGAGCGTATTGATATTGTGCTGTGGGACGATAACCCAGCTCAGTTTGTAATTAATGCAATGGCACCTGCTGATGTTGCTTCTATCATCGTTGATGAAGATGCTCACTCGATGGACATTGCTGTTGAAGCCGACAATTTAGCTCAGGCAATTGGCCGTAGTGGGCAGAATGTTCGTTTGGCCTCTCAGTTAACTGGCTGGGAACTCAATGTGATGACAGTTGAAGATCTTCAGAAGAAACATCAAGAAGAATCAACTGAATCGATTGAGTTGTTCATGAAGCATCTGGCTATTGAGCAGGACTTTGCTGAATTGTTGGTTGAAGAAGGCTTCTCCACATTAGAAGAAGTTGCCTATGTACCAGTGAATGAGTTGCTTGAGGTTGACGGGTTGGATGAAGACCTTGTTGAAGAATTGCGTACTCGTGCAAAAGATGCACTGACAACTCTTGCTTTGGCTAGAGAAGAATCACTGGATGGAGGTGAGCCAGCTGAGGATCTGCTGAATCTATCTGGTCTTGAGCGTGATATGGCTTACAAACTGGCAGCTAAAGGGGTTATAACTCTCGAAGATTTGGCTGATCAGGGAATTGATGATCTTGAAGGTATCGAAGGACTGACAGAAGAACGCGCTGGAGAATTAATTATGGCTGCGCGTAATATTTGTTGGTTTGGCGAAGACGCGTAATTTTCAGCAAGGGGAGAAAGCGGCATGACAGAACTTACAGTTAAAGCACTGAGTGAAGAGATTGGTACACCAGTTGACCGCTTATTAGAGCAACTTGCTGACGCAGGAATGACAAAAACGGGATCGGATAGTGTTTCTGAAAATGAAAAACAGAAACTGTTAACTTTCCTTCGTAAAGAGCACGGTGGCAGCTCTTCAAAGGACGAACCGACTCGTTTGACATTACAGCGAAAAACTCGCAGCACACTCAGTGTGAATGCGGGGGGTGGTAAAAGTAAGAATGTTCAGGTTGAAGTGCGCAAAAAACGTACGTATGTTAAGCGTAGTGCAATCGAAGATGAAGCAAAACGTCAGGCAGAAGAAGCTGCCCTGCGTGAAGCTGAAGAGAAAGCAAAGTTAGAAGCTGAAAAAGCAAGATTGGAAGCTCAAGCTAAACGTGAAGCTGAAGAAAAAGCAAAGCGGGAAGTTGAAGAGCAGATGAAGCGTGAAGCTGAAGAAAAAGCGAAGCGTGAAGAGAAAAGCAGTCAGAAAGTTGAACTTTCTGATGAAGAGAAATCCAAGCAAGAGGCAGCGCGACAAGAAGCCGAAGCACTGATGCGTCGTCAGGAAGAAGAATTGAGACGTAAAGCTGAAGAGGAAAGTCAGCGTCAGCTCGAAAAAGCGCGTGAATTGGCTGAAAAGAATCAAGAGCGTTGGTCTGCTGCAGAAGAGAATAAAGGTGCTATGGAAGACGAATATACAGATTACCATCTAACTACTTCTCGTTATGCCCAAGAGGCAGAAGACGAAGCAGACCGTCGAGATGAAGGTAGTCGTCGCGCAAAAGCGAAGAAAAGAGCTTCTGCTCGCGATGAACAACGCCAAGAACGCGATATGCGTCCTCGTGGTGGAAAAGGTGGACGTAACTCGAATCGGGGGCGGGGAAAACCTTCTTCAATGCAGCAAGGTTTTGATAAAAATGCGACTGTTGCAAAATCTGACGTTGTTATCGGTGAAACAATTATTGTTTCCGAACTGGCTCAGAAAATGTCAGTGAAAGGCACCGAAGTCATCAAAGTCATGATGAAAATGGGTGCGATGGCGACGATCAACCAAGTGATTGATCAGGAAACTGCACAGCTTGTTGCCGAAGAAATGGGCCATAAAGTCATTCTCCGTAAAGAGAATGAACTGGAAGAAGCGGTTCTTTCTGACCGTGATAGCACTTCTGAAGCCGTTCCTCGTGCGCCGGTTGTTACCATTATGGGACACGTTGACCACGGGAAAACTTCAACACTGGATTATATTCGTCGTACGCACGTTGCATCCGGTGAAGCCGGTGGTATTACCCAGCATATCGGTGCTTATCATGTTGAAACTGATAACGGCATGATTACTTTCCTCGATACTCCGGGACACGCGGCATTTACAGCAATGCGTGCTCGTGGTGCTCAGGCGACGGATATCGTGGTGTTGGTCGTTGCGGCAGATGATGGTGTTATGCCTCAAACGATTGAAGCGATTCAGCACTCAAAAGCAGCGAAAGTACCGCTAATTGTTGCAGTGAACAAGATCGATAAAGAAGAAGCCAATCCGGACAACGTGAAGAATGAGCTGGCACAGTATGACATCATTCCTGAAGAATGGGGTGGTGAGAATATGTTCGTTCATATCTCTGCCAAACAGGGAACCAACGTGGATGCCTTGTTGGAAGCGATTCTTCTGCAAGCTGAGGTTCTGGAACTGACCGCTGTTGCTGACGGCATGGGTTCTGGTGTCGTTGTCGAGTCCCGTCTGGATAAAGGCCGCGGCCCTGTCGCAACGATCTTGGTTCAGTCAGGTACGCTGCGCAAAGGTGATATTCTGCTTTGTGGTCAGGAGTATGGCCGGGTCAGAGCAATGCGTGACGAAGTCGGTGATGAAGTGCTGGAAGCTGGTCCATCTATTCCTGTCGAAGTACTTGGTCTTTCCGGTGTTCCTGCTGCGGGTGATGAAGCGACAGTTGTGCGTGATGAGCGTAAAGCCCGTGAAGTTGCGAACTACCGTCAGGGTAAATTCCGCGAAGTGAAACTGGCTCGTCAGCAGAAAGCTAAACTGGAGAATATGTTCTCTAATATGACTGCCGGTGAAGTTGCTGAACTGAATATTGTGCTTAAAGCTGATGTTCAAGGCTCGGTTGAAGCAATTACCGATGCATTGGTTAAACTTTCAACTGATGAAGTGAAAGTAAACATTGTTGGCTCCGGTGTGGGTGGTATTACCGAAACTGACGCAACATTGGCTGCTGCATCGAATGCAATCGTCCTGGGCTTTAACGTCCGTGCCGATGCTTCTGCCCGCCGAACCATCGAAGCAGAGAACCTAGATCTGCGCTACTACTCCATCATCTATCAATTGATTGATGAAGTGAAACAGGCGATGAGCGGTATGTTAGCGCCTGAATTTAAACAGGAGATTATCGGTCTGGCTGAAGTCCGTGATGTCTTCCGTTCGCCGAAACTGGGTGCTATCGCTGGCTGTATGGTTACAGAAGGACTGATTAAACGGAATAATCCAATTCGCGTTCTGCGTGATAACGTCGTTATCTATGAAGGTGAACTGGAGTCACTCCGTCGCTTTAAAGATGATGTTGCAGAAGTGAAGAGTGGTTATGAATGTGGTGTCGGTGTGAAAAACTATAACGATGTCCGCGTTGGTGACCAGATCGAAGTCTTTGAAACAGTGGAAATTAAACGTTCAATCGACTAACTGTTACGGGTGATATCACTTGATCACCTAAATAGTTGTTGAATGGATTGTTGGTTGTTGAATACACCATGGGGGGGTTGGCTAGACCATCCCCCCATTCTTTCTATGAGAAAGTTTAAATATGGCAAAAGATTTTAGTCGTACGCAGCGCGTTTCTCAGCAGCTGCAAAAAGAGCTAGCAATGATATTGCAGCGTGAAGTCAGAGATTCTCGCCTTGGTATGGTGACAATTTCTGAGGTAAAAGTTTCCCGGGATTTGGCTTATGCCAAAGTGTATGTTTCCTTCTTATGTGTTGGGGAACAGACGCCGGAAACTTGCCTGAAAGCGTTGAAAGAGCATGAATCTCATATTCGAATGATGTTAGGCAAGCGGATTCGTCTGCGTCTGACACCTGAAGTTCGTTTTGTTTATGATGATACTTTGGTTGAGGGGATACGCATGTCGAATCTGGTCAACCAAGCCGTTGATGAAGACAAACGCAAAAGAGATGAATCAGGTTCGGATGAGGAGGCGTAATGGCTCGTCGTCGGAAAGGTCGGCCGGTGGATGGCATCATTTTATTGGATAAACCTACGGGAATTTCATCCAATGATGCGCTCCAAAAAGTGAAACGAATTTTCTTTGCGGAAAAAGCCGGACATACAGGGGCATTAGATCCTCTGGCAACTGGGATGCTACCGATTTGTCTGGGGGAAGCGACCAAATTTTCCCAATTTCTGCTCGATTCTGATAAGAAGTATCGGGTGATTGCAAAGCTCGGTGTTCGCACCAATACGTCAGATTCAGATGGCGAGATTGTTGAGACTCGGCCAGTTCAAATCTCCGAATCATTGCTGATGCAATCGATCGAGAAATTTAAAGGCGAAACCGCTCAGATTCCTTCAATGTTTTCAGCATTAAAGTATCAAGGTCGTCCTTTATACGAGTATGCACGGGAAGGCATCGAAGTGCCCAGAGAGGCCCGTCAGATCACTGTTTACTCTATTGAACTGCTCCGCTATGAAGCGGATGAAGTTGAGATGGAGATCCGTTGTTCCAAAGGAACCTATATCCGTACCATCGTTGATGATCTCGGTGAAATGTTAGGTTGTGGTGCCCATGTGACATATTTACGCCGTACGGCTGTTGCGCAGTATCCGGCAGAGCGGATGGTGACTCTTGATGAGCTTGAAAATATCCTCGAAGCAGCGCGTGAACAGGATGTCGCCCCAAGAGTTTTACTCGATCCGCTCCTGTTACCGATGGATTCCGCGGTTCAGTCATTACCAGAAATAAATCTGATTCCTGATTTGGCAGAAATGGTCCAGAAAGGTCAGGCTGTTCAGGTTTTCGGTATACCGACAAGCGGTACAGTGCGTTTGACTGCCGGTGAAGAACAACTCTTTATCGGTGTCGGTGAAATTGATGATGACGGCAAAATAGCACCGAAACGATTAGTCGTTTTTCGTCAATAAAATATGGGCTATTTTCCGAATGATTCGCTATTGCGGGGATAGGGAATATTCTCTATAATCCCCGCTCCTCGTGTCGGCTGAATCAGAGATTGGCTGACACAAACTAAAACCCAAACTCTTAGGAGAGAAATTATGTCTCTGAATGCAGAAACTAAAGCAGCAATCGTTGCTGATTACGCGCGTGGCGAAGGCGACACTGGTTCACCAGAAGTTCAGGTCGCTCTATTGACAGCTTCAATCAACCACCTTCAAGGTCACTTCAAAGAACACAAAGGCGATCACCATAGCCGTCGTGGTCTTTTACGCATGGTTTCTCGTCGTCGTAAGCTTCTGGATTACCTGAAAGGTAAAGATCTGGATCGTTACCACGACCTTATCCAACGTCTTGGCCTACGTCGCTAAGATTGGATTTGTACAAAAAAGGGGCGAAAGCCCCTTTTTTAATGGCTAAATTTAGCCAAAGGGCGCTTGAGTAGTTTATACTAGCGACCGTTGAAGTCAGTCAATTGATTTCAATACACAGACTCAAAGCATGACAGTCACCGAAGTCGGCCAAAAGGTCGCGACTATTCAAAGGAGATTGGAATGAATTTTGTTCAGTATCCTTTTACTAGTCGCGATTTGTGATGCCTTGAGTATTGATAACCCATTTCTAGGATAACCTAGGCAAAGGAATAATTAATGTTTGAAAAACCAGTTGTGAAAACGTTTCAATACGGCAATCACACCGTCACGATCGAAACTGGCGTGATTGCACGTCAGGCAACATCAGCAGTTATGGTCACCATGGACGATACGTCTGTATTCGTTTCTGTGGTTGGAAAAAAAGAAGCGGTTGAAGGTCAAGATTTCTTCCCGCTAACGGTCAACTATCAGGAACGGACTTATGCAGCCGGTAAAATTCCTGGTGGATTCTTTAAACGTGAAGGTCGCCCTTCTGAAGGTGAAACACTGACTGCTCGCCTGATCGACCGTCCGATTCGCCCATTGTTCCCTGATGGTTTTACCAATGAAGTTCAGATTATTGCTACTGTAATGGCAGTGAACCCTGATGTTCAGCCAGATATCCCAAGCATGATCGGTACTTCTGCTGCGCTGGCAATTTCCGGAATTCCGTTTAATGGTCCGATTGGTGCGGCTCGCGTTGGTCACATTGATGGTCAGCTTGTTTTGAACCCAAGTGCGAAAGAGCTGGCACAGTCTCGTCTGGATCTCGTTGTTGCTGGTACTGAGAATGCGGTACTGATGGTTGAATCTGAAGCGGATATTCTCTCTGAAGAAGAGATGCTCTCAGCAGTAGTATTTGGTCATGAACAACAACAGGCTGTGATTCAAGCCATCAATGAATTTGCTGCTGAAGTTGCGACTCCTGCATGGTCATGGAGCGCACCTGAAGTCAATGCCAGCCTGAAAGCATTAGTTGCTGAACATGCGGAAACTCGCCTTGCTGAAGCATATCAGATCACTGAAAAACTGGCGCGTTACGAGCGAGTTGGTCAGATCAAATCAGAAGTCATTGCGACGTTACTCGCGCAAGATGACTCACTGGATGACAATGAACTCCGTAACATGCTGAGTTCACTGGAAAAACAAGTCGTTCGTAGCCGGATTCTGTCTGGTGCACCGCGTATCGACGGCCGTGAAAAAGATATGGTTCGGGCACTGGATGTTCGTACGGGTGTTCTGCCTCGCGTCCATGGTTCATCACTATTTACCCGTGGTGAAACACAAGCCATCGTGACCGCTACGCTGGGAACTCAGCGTGATGCGCAAATTATTGATGAATTGATCGGTGAGAGAAAAGATCACTTCCTGTTCCACTATAACTTCCCTCCTTACTGTGTCGGTGAAACAGGTTTTGTTGGTTCACCGAAGCGTCGTGAAATTGGTCATGGTCGTTTGGCGAAGCGTGGTATTCAGGCAGTGATGCCATCGATTGATGAATTCCCTTATACGGTTCGTGTCGTCTCTGAAATTACAGAATCGAATGGTTCTTCTTCAATGGCTTCCGTATGTGGTTCATCACTGGCATTGATGGATGCCGGTGTGCCAATTAAAGCCTCCGTTGCTGGAATTGCGATGGGACTTGTCAAAGAAAATGATGATTTTGTAGTTCTGTCTGACATCCTGGGTGATGAAGATCATCTCGGTGATATGGACTTTAAAGTGGCCGGTACGTCAAATGGTGTGACCGCACTGCAAATGGATATCAAAATTGAAGGGATCACCAAAGAGATCATGCAGATCGCTTTGAATCAGGCAAAAGGTGCCCGTTTGCACATTCTGTCTGTGATGGATAAAGCGATTGGTAGTGCGCGTGATGATATTTCTCAGTTTGCCCCGCGTATCCATACGATGAAAATCAGTGCTGATAAGATTAAAGATGTTATCGGTAAAGGTGGTGCTGTCATCCGCGCATTGACTGAAGAAACCGGAACTACGATTGAAATCGAAGATGATGGTACGATCAAGATCGCTGCGACAGAAGGCGAAGCGGCTAAACATGCGATTCGTCGTATCGAAGAGTTGACGGCTGAAGTTGAAGTTGGTCGGATCTACACTGGTAAAGTAACTCGTATTGTTGATTTTGGTGCTTTTGTGGCTGTTCTTGGCGCTAAAGAAGGTTTGGTTCATATCTCTCAAATCGCAGATCAGCGTGTCGAGAAAGTGACGGATTACCTGAAAGAAGGTCAAGAAGTTCAGGTGAAAGTGTTGGAGATTGATCGTCAGAACCGTATTCGTTTGAGTATGAAAGAAGCGGTTGCAAAACCAGCGGTCGAAGACGCACCACAACAAGAGCAATCTGACGCAGAATAGAAACGCGCCTCAGGATTAGATTATCCATTGGGTTGCTTTTTTATTTGCAAGCATGATGTTATAAAGGGAGCTGTTTTGCTCCCTTTTTTTATGAGAGCGTTGAGGAGAATAATTTTGGCGAAGTGGTTTCTCACGGTATTGACAGGACTCGGCTTGCTTTTCATCACCGGGTGCTCATCGATTCGGCATCAGCAGGAGTCGGAGTGGCTTTATGCCCCGATGGCCCGGCCATTACAACCGACCATTCAACAAGAAGTAAAAATCTTGCGTTTGAGCCAACTGCTACAGCAAAAAGAACTCACAGATGAGATTCGGGCCAAAGTTTTTTATGAACGTGGTAATAGTTACGATATGTTGGGTTTAAAAAATCTGGCTCGTCTGGACTTCGAACAATCTTTACGCTTTTACCCATCTCAGCCAGAAGTATTCAACATGCTTGGCGTCTATTACACAGAAATCAACGAGTTTGATTCAGCGTATGAGTCATTTGATTCAGCACTGGAGCTGGAACCGGAGAGTGTGTACGCAGGCAGAAATCTAGCGATTGCGTTATATTACGGTGGTCGTCACCGTTTGGCCCGGGACGAAATCGAACAGGTGATACAACAAGATCCAGCCGATCCTTTCAGTGCCTTATGGCGATATCTGATCGTGAGTGAGATGGATGCTGAAACGGCCCGCAAAGAATTGATGCAAAGTTATCACACACATCAGTCTGAGCAAAATGATGCTTGGGGATGGTCTCTGGTTGCAATGACGTTGGGCGAAGCCGATGATTCGGTGGTTTTCAAACAGCTTTTGCAAGAGACAAGTGATAATACGGTGCTCGCCCGTCGCTTAACGGAAGCCTATTTTTATCTCGGAAAGCGTTATCAGATGCAAGCACATTATGCAGAGGCAGTCGCATTATATAAACTCGCGATCTCAATGAATGTTTACGAGTATATTGAACATCGCTATGCCTTTTTAGAACTGGAACGGATATACCATACAATTAAGGACGAGCATTCCTCGTCACA
Source organism: Vibrio sp. MEBiC08052 (assembly GCF_001506075.1). Classification (GTDB taxonomy): domain Bacteria; phylum Pseudomonadota; class Gammaproteobacteria; order Enterobacterales; family Vibrionaceae; genus Vibrio. The sequence continues at coordinate 566,176 of NZ_KQ947475.1, forward strand.
TTGATATTTTCTTGATTGGAATCACCACCTCAGGACCTGAATTCAACGTCTGGAGGTTTGGTTTATGGTGAACAGCCTGCATTAATTCTTGCAGGCTGTTTGTATTTCAGGTTTGGATTGAATGCAGATGTCTATTTATTCACAGTATTTTCGCTATACCGTTCCAACCGTTGCAGCAATGTTAGTCAATGGTTTATATCAGCTCATAGATGGCATTTTCATCGGCCAGTATCTCGGGGTCGATGGATTAGCCGGGATTAATATCTCTTGGTCCATGATTGCTGTACTGGTTGGCATCGGCTTGATGGTCGGGGTCGGGACCGGTGCCATTACCTCGATTTATAAAGGGCAAAAGAATTTATCCGCTGCCCGCCAGACGATCAGTACCGGACTGATCTTATTGATCCTGTTATCGCTCTTGCTTTCTTTGGGACTGTGGTTCTTTATGGCGGATATTCTGACGTGGCAAACGCAGGATTCCGACGTCTTTAATTTAGCGATGCAGTACATGCAAGTGGTGGTGTTTACCTCTTGCTTTACTCTCTCGGCGACAGCATTACCATTTCTGATGAGAAACGATGATAGCCCGGCACTGGCGACGTATCTGATGATCATCGGCGGGTGTCTGAATATTGTTTTTGATTATCTGTTCATCGTGGTCTGGGATATGGGGTTGCAGGGCGCAGCAATTGCTACCGCTATATCGCAGGGTGTGGTAACCATTGCCGGGCTCAGTTACTTCTTTTCTCCGGCTGCATCTTTACGTTTAAGACGGACTGATCTGCTGTTTTTCCGCTGGCAGGATATTCGTCAGATTGTTTTGGTTGGTCTTTCAAGCTTTTTCATGTATCTCTACTGGAGTGTCATGGTGGCCCTGCATAACAGTCAGTTTGCAATCTATGGTGGGACGACCGCGCTGGGAGCATATACCATTCTCGGTTATGTGGTGACGTTCTATTATTTAACGGTGGAAGGGTTTGCGAACGGGATGCAACCGTTAGTGAGTTTTAACTACGGTGCGAATCAGTTAGCCAATATCAAGAAACTGTTGGTACTGGCGATGGGATTATCTGTGGTATTTGGACTGATTGTAACCACAGTTATGAATCTTTATCCGCACGATATTGTTGCTATTTTTAATCGTGATAACTCGGAATTGAGTGATTTCGCCACCACGGGGATACGTTTACACTTAATTGCGCTGTGTTTAGACGGCTTCATTGTGGTTGCGTCTTCATTTTACCAATCGATACATCGGGGTAAAACAGCGGTGAGTATCTCTCTGGGTAACATTCTTATTCAGCCACCATTTTTGTTTCTGCTGCCGTTAGGATGGGGACTAACCGGTGTATGGCTGGCATTTCCGATCTCAAATATTGTCTTGTCGTGCGTGGTATCAGTGATCTTGTATAGAGATATCAGGCGGTTATTTCATTCCGCCGCCTGATCTGGTTGGGCTGTGATTCAGTCATCGTTGTGACGTGGTGCCGTTTATCGGGATTCAGTGGTCACGACCTCCAACCCTGCGACTCGGTGCCAATAACCATTACATTGGTGGTTGTCTAATGGGTAGGGTTGCGCTGCACTCTCATTATCGCGGAACGTTTGAACGGTTGTCAGGGTTTCCGTGCCAGTGGGGCTGAGACGGACGACATCGACACTATCAGTCATACCGGATAATTCGTTAATCAAGTTATAGCAGTAGCCTGACTGCGTCTGAATCCCGTTCAGGTTGAAGACTTCCTGACCTTCCTGACTGTGAACGCGGATACCATTGGGGTAATTGATACAACATGTCTTACATTCATCTTTCGGACGATTTTCAGCACGTGCGGTGAAACAGCGGGCGGAGTAGGCAAGCGGGAGATAGCCGTAGCCGAATATTTCAACTTCAAATGCGCTACGAATCCCCAATGTTTCACATTGCTGTAGCACTTGTTGCAGCCACGAATGGGAAAGCTCCACAGGCATACACCACCGGATCATCCCTTGGCGGAGAAAATATTGCAGGGTATGCGCGTTGTAACAGTTGATCGCCGGTCCGACAACAAACGGTACCCGTTGTTCGCTGGCAAGATGAATGGCTGAAACATCGTTGGCTTCAATAATAAAATCGCCGTTATCAATGTATTTTTTCATCACGGTCAGTTCACTACGCGACTCAAGCAGCGCCATTGTTGACAGGACAATCTGTTTACCTGTCCGGGCAAGCTCCTGTGCGATTGCCAGCCAGTCGTGTGTTTTTAACTCCCGACGCTTAGAGCAAACCGTTTCTCCCAGATAAATAATGTCAGCGCCGGATTCCTGCGCCTGCTGATAGAATTGCTCAACATCAGTTTTGGGCCAGAAATAGAGTAACGGGCCTAATGCATATTTCATCTTGAACTCCCTGGTTATTGCCACTTTCTATGATAGGCGCCGAGTGTTGTCTGAGTACCTTCGGAAACATTGGCAAGGGTTCGGTTCCATGTTTCATCAACCTGATAACTTTGCGGGGCAGACAAATAATGGTCAATCGCTGCCCGCCAGGTTTTGGTCACCTGTTCGACATACGCCGGACTGCGTTGTCTGCCCTCAATTTTGACTGAAGCGACATTCGCTGCGAAGAGCTCCGGTAAGAGTGATAGTGTATTGAGACTCGTCGGTTCTTCCAGCGTGTGATAACACTGCTGCTGACCGTCCAACACCGTCGTAAACCGGCCCTTACATAATGTCGGATAGCCCGCATTCTCTCCGGGTTTGTATTGATCAATGAGAATGTTATTCAGCCGGGTTTCCATCCCATTTGGGGTTTCCTGCCAACGAACAAATTTCGCAGGTGAACACGCACCGACGGTGTTAGGAGACTCTCCCGTCATATATGAAGACAGATAGCAGCGACCTTCCGACATGATACAGAGACTCCCGAAAGCAAACACTTCCAGGTCAATCCCATCAGCAATTGACTGAGAAAGTTGTTTGACTTGATGAATCGATAGCACTCGGGGGAGAACAACCCGTTTGATGCCAAAGTTTTGGTGATAGAACTCAATGGCTGCGCTATTGGTCGCGGAAGCCTGAACCGAAAGATGAATTTCCTGATGCGGATAGCGGTCAGAGATGTACTCCAGCAGCGCGATATCGGCAACAATCAACGCATCGACGCCCAGATCAACTGCTTTATCAGCGGCCTCTGTCCAGTGATTAAACCGATCCGGATGGGCAAATGTGTTGAGAGCGACATGAATTTTTTTGTGGTGTTCGTGAACAAACTGAACAGCACTTTCCAGTTTTTTTCCTGAGAAGTTTAAGCCGGCAAAATGGCGGGCATTGGTGTCGTCTTTAAAACCGATATACACCGCATCAGCACCATTGGTGATTGCCGTCTTCAGGGCGGGAAGGTTTCCCGCAGGACAAAGCAGTTCCATAGTAACTTAATTTCATTGGTGGCTTTTGAAGTAGCTGTATTGTATGGAAAAGTGCCACAGAATGAATTGATGTGAGGCAGGTTTGACCTTGATTTATCGTGATTTATGAGGCGGAGTGACGACGGTTTTGGGCGAATAATGCTTCGATTTCCTGCTTGGGTTGCGGACGATGGAAGTGGAATCCTTGGATAGAATGACAGTGAAGATTGGCAAGTAAAATGGCTTGTTGCTGTGTTTCTACGCCTTCTGCCACAACCTTTAACCGTAAAGATTGACCGAGATTGATGATGTTTTCGATGACCGTCAACTGTTTGGGTAATTGATCGATCTCCGTAATAAATGCGCGGTCGATTTTGAGTTCATCAATCGGAAAACGGGCGAGATAAGAGAGAGACGAGTAACCCGTGCCGAAATCATCAATTGATAAGGTAAAGCCGAGTTTTTTAATAGCATTCAACATTTGCACGGTGTGTTCACTGTCACTCATGACGGCACTTTCGGTCAGCTCGAAGGTAATACAGCTCGGATCAAGCTGTGTCGAGCGCAGGAGTTTTTCCATAAAATCGATCAGCTTCGGGTTACCGAATTGTTCCGGTGACAGGTTAATCGCGACAGGGCCGGGGAGGATCCCTTGTTGTTTCCAACGTTTGACCGTGGTAAAGACATCCCGCATGACGACTCGGCCCAGATGTTCGATTAACCCTGCCTTTTCCGCAACGGGAATAAATGAACCGGGGCTGATATATCCTTCGACCGGATGTTTCCATCGTACCAATGCCTCTGCTCCGTTGATGCTAAAATCTCTCGCACTGACTTTGGGTTGATACCAGACTTCAAGACCACTATTTTGCAGGGCTTTTTGCAGTTCGATTTCCAGCCACAATCGGGTTCTTGCTTCTTTATTCATCTGCGAACTGAAGCGAATCATCCGGTTACGTCCTCGCGCTTTGGCTTCATACATCGCGGTGTCGGCATTTTGCAGTAAGATTCGGGCATCGCTGCCGTCACCTGGGTAAGTCACACTACCAATCGAGCAGGCAAGCCTTTTACTAAAATAATTCAAATCGAAAGGTTGATTGACCAACGCGATAATCCGTTCGGAAAGCATTTCTGCCGAACGAGGTTTCTCCGGCTCGGGTAGGAGTAAACCAAATTCATCGGCACCCAAATGACCTAAAATGGCATTTTGAGGGAGAAGTCGTTTGAGTCGAGCCGCAACCTCCCGAATCACTTTATCACCGATATGGTGCCCCAGAGAGTCATTGATGTTTTTAAAATTATCAATGTCGAGATAGAGCATTATCAATGGGGTGTTATCAGTAATAAACATATCGAGTCGTTTGGTAAAACCGGTTCGGTTATATAAGCCGGTCAACGGGTCGATATGGGCATCAATCGAAGGGTGATGTAATGGCTCAGGCGTCTTTTTTTCGTGCGGTTGAATGAGAACAAAGAATGCCTGACTACCAAAAATTTTGGTGTCTTCAATCCGAAGTGTCACTTGCCGTTCTTCACCGTAGGTTTGAGTCGTATGACAGGCAATCGGGTGTTGAATAGCCGGGGAGGAATTGAGAACAAAAGGTTTTTGGGTGGATGTTTGAATAAAAACCTCCGAGAGCTGTTCTCCGTAAAGTTCATCGGCTGTATTTAGCCCCAGCGAATGAGCCGCCGCAGGATTGCAGGAAATGATAGTATTCTCTTCCACAATCAGCACCGATTCTTTCAACATATAAACTAATGTTGAGAATTTTTTTTCTGACTCATCAATGGTATCGAGTAACATCTGCTTTTCTGACACATCGACAGCCTGAAAGATGATTTTTGGGGGCTGATCATCGAACTGCAGCCGCGAGAGCGATATCAGTAATGTTGTCAGTTGCATGTCGTCGAGCGTCAGCTCGGTTTCAATGATTTCACCGTCAAACGCGCGATGATAATAGGGGCGAATGGCTTGATAGAATGATTTACCAAAGATTGTCAGATCATTTGAACCGATGAGCTGATCGCGCGTGAGGCCTGATATTTCACAATAGCGTTCATTCACCATCGTATAATTGTGCTGGGCATCGAGAATGGCAAAAAAGAAAGGGCTGTGTGACGTTAGCTGTGTAAACCAGCGTTGAAATTCTTGTGAAATCATGCCAACTATTCATTGCTCCGAAACCAGACAGGTACTCAGCATTTATAAATCGATACGGAGTACGCCACTATAACCGTCTTTGTAACATTAGTGAAGCGTATGGCGTTCTTGGATTTTTTGATTCACAACAGAAATTCAGGTTCAATCTTTCAGTATGATAGCGCCATTAACATCAACTTAGTGGATAACGAGTGTGTTTAACAAGATTCAGAACTACATGGTGCAAAATGCAGCTTCATTTTTGAGAACACCTGCACGCTTTTTGCCAAACTTTGTGCAAAACAAAATCCTTTTAGAGGCTTTGAATACCATTTTTAAAGAAGCGCTGGCAGAAGGGGATTTTGAATTTCTTGAAAGTAAGTGTTTGAAAGTTGAAGTGAAAGATTTAGGGCTCTCTTGGCAGATCACCTGTCGTAAAGCGCAGTTGGTCATCGCCGAACCGGCGATTGACCCCGATGCCTGTTTTAGTGGTTCACTGAATGATTTCGTGTTGATTGCAGGGCGTAAAGAAGATCCGGATACGCTGTTTTTTCAGCGACGACTCTCGATTGAAGGTGATACCGAGCTGGGGCTTGAAGTGAAGAATATGATGGATAGCGTGGATCTGGAGACATTTCCCGTGCCAATCAAATATTCTTTGAATCAGCTCTCTGATTTTGTGTATAAAGGTATACAGTCGGAACACTCAAATCATAAAGGAACGGTGAATGCTTATTCGCACTGAAGCGCCCGCAGATATTTTACCCATTGATCAGTTATTACGTTCATCGCTGAACGTCGAGGAAAGTGCTGATCTGGTGATGGCTTACCGGGAAAGTAGTCGTATCACATTGTCTCTGGTGGCCTGCGATGATGAAGGACAGATTCTGGGATATATTCTGTTTACGCCAATTGCTCATGATGGCGTGTTTCATCACTGGCAGCATCTACGTTTGTTGATTGTTGACCCAAAAGCTCAGGACGATATCAAGCAACAGTTGGTTACCGAAGGGCTGAATTCTCTTTATGAGTTCGGCTATCCAGTGTGTACGGTGTTTGGCGTCTATGAACACTATCAGTCACTAGGTTTTCAGCCGGGGAAAGATTTTGGCTTAAACGCTGTGCATTCGTTGTCACTACCCAATCAATTACTCATTTGTGAGATGCTTCAGGGGGCGGTGGATGAAGTGGGTGAGTATCAGATTGAATTTGACCCCTCACTCCTTTGAGCCTTTCCCTGCTTCTGATTCAAAGGGAAATTTGTTAGTATACCGCCCCTCTTCTTTTATTGGTTTATTGGGCTGACATTCATGCAAGAGCGTCAACAATATTATTTACAGGAAATGGGTATTCAGAACTGGCAGCTCGTTCATCCTGAGCAAATGCAGGGTGTGGCTCACACACAGTATGCGTTGCCATCATCCTGTAAATTGCTATTTGTCAGTCCGGTTTTGCCTGAAGGTTCTCAGGCAGTTATGTTTGAAAAAGTGCTCAAGAGTTTTCATCTCTCTCTTGCCGAAGCGCGTCATATCTATCCTCATTCGCTTGATTTGGTCTCTCTGGCTGAGATTGAGTGGATCTGGTTTGCCGGTTGTTCTGCACCGGAAGGGATGACGGCAAAACTGCTAACATCACCGTTATTGAGTCAGATTGACGGTCATCCTCAGCATCGTCGCGACCTCTGGCATCAAATTTGTTCTTATCAGACCTCATGAATATTTCGATTGTCCCGATGTCCTCTGATCATTTGGATCAGATCTATCAAATTGAGTGTCGGGCTCACTCATTTCCTTGGAAAGAGTCGATCATTCGTGCACTGGATAGTCGTGGTGCTTGCCATCATACATTGTTGATTGATGGGCGTGTCGGCGGCTATTTTTATGCTCAGAATATTGTCGGAGAAGTCTCGCTGCTCAACATTGCCGTCGATCCGGCTCATCAGGGCAAAGGACTTGGCCGGCAACTGCTCACGTTTTTTCTCGCTTTTTGTGAACAACATGCAGTAGAAAGTGTATGGCTGGAGGTGAGAGCAAGTAATCTGCCCGCGTATCAGCTCTATCTCAATGCTGGTTTCAATGAAGTGGATCGACGCTTTGGCTACTATCCGGCTGAAAATGGACGTGAAGATGCGATTATCATGAGCTATTTTCTATAGCCCTGATTACATACATCTTATCTGACGTGTCACCCTCCATCGGTATTTCATCCCACGCTGTTATTCTCTGTCAGTCAATGTTGGCTTTAAAAATAACTGATTTAATTGTCATTATTGATTTAATTAAAATAATTGAATTATCTATCGTTTTAAATAAATAATTTTGAGCAGAGTGTCTCATTATTGATTTTTTGACAGCGAAATAACATTTCTATGTATTTTCCTTGATGTTGATTTGTTTTTGTATCTATATAAATTGACTATGCGGTCAATAAAAATAATGCCATGAGTGATATTTTTTAACGTATTTTATCATTATTAATTATTGTGTGAATCTTGTGTCTCATTTTTAAGAATGACGGGAATATAAGAGCGATTTACTTTTATTAAGATTGAAACAATAGTGACTGATGTCGCATACTTTCGTTATGGTCAACTTCACATTTTGACAAATAAAGTGAGGTGACTCATTTGATTTTGGTAAGTGGATGCTAATTCGTTTCTTTAATAAATAATCTATAAACAATGGGTTAGTTTGATTTTGACCGTTATGCCATAGCGTCATTTATTCAGTTTGTGGGGTGCTTCACCCAAGGGCGGTAGCATACTTAAATTTATATTGGTTAGGTGGGATGTCAGATGGGATATGGTAGTCGAATTAAATATTATGGAGAAGAGTCATCAGTCGGATTTAAGATTGTTGATATTTTTGTTATTTCAATAATTTTATTTTTAGTATCAGAGTCATACTTGGATGATTTTACAACTATCTATCAATTAATATTGAGTCTCTTTGCTGTTGTCTATTTTGTTATATCTGATATTGCCGGTGTGTATCGACCATACAAATATCTTTCATTTAAACAAAATTTCTTTGCGATACTGATGACTTGGAGTATTTGTGTCGCGTTATCTCTCATTATTGGCTTTTTCCTTAAAATCAGTGAAGATTATTCTCGTCTGGTGATTGGTTTATGGTTCGGTCTGACCCCGTTGTGTCTGGTGGGATGGCGCTGGTTGGTTCACGGGATGTTCCGTGTGATCTTCCCCGGAGATAAACATCGTAGCAAAGCTATCATTATCGGGGCGACAGGGACGGGCCTCCAACTTGCTCAGGAACTCAAACAGCACCGTTCAAGTCGGGAAGTGCTGGTCGGTTTCTATGATGACCGCAGTTTGGATCGAATTGGCTTACATCGTCTCTCTTGTCCCCTACGCGGAAAAATCGATGATGCACTGATGCTGGCGAAAAGTCGCAGTGTGCAGAAAGTTTATATTGCGCTGCCTATGGAAGCAGCCAAACGAATTAAACAGATCTTGAATGCTTTCGCTGACTCCAATGCTCACGTCTATGTTGTTCCTGATTTTTTTACTTTCGATCTGATGCAATCGCGGCTGAAAAATATCGGTAAAGTCGTCACATTAAGTGTTTATGACACACCTTTTTACGGTTTTACTTCACTGGTCAAACGTATTGAAGACATCATCCTCGCGTCAATAATCATCACGCTGATTAGTCCCGTACTGTTGTTTGTTGCCATTGGCGTGAAACTGTCATCACCGGGCCCGATTATTTTCAAGCAGGAGCGCTATGGTCTCGATGGGAAGCCGATCAAAGTCTGGAAATTCAGATCAATGCGGGTCATGGATAATGGTTCGGTGGTCAAACAGGCTACCAAAAATGATCCTCGCGTGACCCGATTCGGAGCTTTCATTCGCCGCACCTCTTTGGATGAGTTACCGCAATTTATCAATGTGATTACCGGACAGATGTCGATTGTCGGTCCGCGTCCGCACGCTGTTGCCCACAATGAGGAATACCGTGGGTTGATCGATAAGTATATGCTTCGTCATCATGTCAAACCCGGCATTACCGGCTGGGCTCAAATCAACGGCTACCGAGGAGAAACCGACACACTCGATAAGATGGAAAAACGGGTTGAGTTTGATTTGAGTTATATCCAGACATGGTCTCTATGGCTCGATTTAAAAATCATATTCTTGACGGTATTTAAAGGATTTGTCGGAAAAACAGCATATTAATCCACTGTTTTTCGAGAATGGATTTTAGAGTTCTGATAGGTAAGTGATGTTGAAAATAATATTAAGAAGCATGGTTTTATGCTGCATATTCTTTTCTGTTTTTTCCAGTGCAGCCGAATATAGATTAGGTGCCGGAGATACAATCAGAATTTCTGTATATGGGGAGCCGGATTTATCGTATGAGCAGTATCTCATCGATAGCGGGGGAACAATGGATTACCCTTATTTAGGTAATCTGGAACTAAAGCATAAAACACTTCGTGAACTTAGAAATATGATTGTCAACGGTTTGAAAGGTGAATACTTAGTTGATCCGAAAGTAACAATCAATATTGTGAAATATCGCAATATCTATGTGAATGGTGTGGTTAATTCTCCCGGGGGATATGAATATCAACCGGGCCTGACTGTTCAAAAAGCGATTGCTCTGGCTGGGGGGTTTCTCGCGAAATACCGTAAAACGCGTGGTATCTATTTAACCAAAGATGAAGAAATCGAAGGATTATCCCAAGATCAGATTGAGGAATTACTGAAAGGTAAACATGAAGTCGAACTGAATGAAACCGTTCATCCCGGTGATACGATTTATGTCGTGAGTTCTTTTTGGTAAGTCTGAAAATATAAAATAGATGAAGGCAAGGTAAAAAATGCAAGAGCACTTTGAAGATAATGCCAATCAACAGAATGACATGATTGATCTGACACATTATCTGAATTTAATCAAGAGAAACTGGCTCTCAATATTTATATTCTCAGTATTGGTGACCGGGCTGTCAGTATTCATTGCTCTGTCTTTAAAGTCGAAATATACCGCAACGGCTACCTTACTGATTGAATCAAAAGAAAGACAGGCGATTTCAATTGAAGATGTTGTCGGTATCGAACCGAATCAAAAAGAATACTATCAAACACAGTTTGAAATATTGAGATCCAATCAGATTGCTGAAAAAGTGATTCATAAATTGGCTTTGGATCAGAAGGAAGAATTCAATCCGTTGCTGAGTCAGGAGACCAGTATTATCGAAACGATAAAATCTTATCCTGTCGTTGCGGCATTGCTTGGTTCGACGAATGAAGAGGAAGCGCCGGATCCTGAATATATTCGTCAGAAAGTATTAGATGTATTTAAGAAAAATCTTGAGATTACGCCGATTTTAAAGACCCAGTTAGTCAATATCCGTTTTACATCGGAGGATCCCCAACTGGCTGCCAAAATCGCTAATGAAGTGGGTTACGCCTATATCGAAAATAATCTCGAATCGAAAATTTCTGCGACTCAATATGCGTCGAGCTGGATAACGTCACGCTTATCTGAATTAAGAGAACAGTTAGCGGATTCTGAAAAAAACCTCTCTGACTTTTTGATCAAAGAGAAATTGATCGACGACAGTGGCATTGAATCTCTTGCCAGCAAACAGTTGGCAAGTTTGACTGAGCGGTTGGCGCAGGTTCGAGATGAACGGATAGAAACAGAGTCTGCCTATAGAGCATTGACCTCGGGAAGTGTTAAAGATATCGCTTCTTTGTCTGCAATCCCTTCGATCTCTCAGCATCCTCAGGTAATTGATATCCGGAATGCGGAGCTTGAAGCCCAGAATGAAGTCAATGAATTGAGCAAACGCTATGGACCGAAGCATGACAAGATGATCGCAGCCCAAGCTAAATTAAAGTCGATTGAAGATCAGGCCCAACGCGTCACTCAGAAATTGATTCGGGGCATTGGCAAAGAGCTTCAGGCAACGAAAGAGCAAGAAGCGCTGTTGGCTCAGGAAGTCACGCGAGAGAAGAATGATTTTCAGGACTTGACGGTCAAGAAAAGCAAATATGATTCATTGCAACGTGAAGTAGAAACCAACCGGGAAATTCTCAACCTCTTTCTGACGCGGCAAAAAGAAACTACCGCGACCAGTGATTTTGACTCGACGAGTGCTCGATTTACGGATCAGGCTTTGATTCCACAGTTGCCCAGTGCACCGAAACGCAAACTGATTGTCATTGCTGCATTTATTCTCAGTATCGGTATGGCGATTGGCTTTATCATCATGCTTGACCTGCTGAAAAACACCATTGAATCGGCTGGCGATTTTGAAGATAAGTTCGGCTTAATTCCTATGGGTGGCATTCCGGTGGTGAAATCCAAACGATTCCGTAAGAAACCCATCGATAGCAGTATTTTTACGGATGAAAATGAAGTGGGTTTTAGTGAGTCGATTCGTTCGATCAGAACCTCTCTGCTGGTCAATCATATCGACAGGCAACACCGGAAAATTGCGGTGACGTCATCGATACCCGAAGAAGGCAAGACCACGGTTTCTCTGAATTTGGCGGTTTCATTTGCCAAAGTTGAGCAAGTGTTATTTATCGATCTCGATTTACGTAAACCGGCAGTCGCCGAGCGGTTTGGTTACAAAAAATATCAGCAAGGGCTCACCAACCATTTGTTGATGAATACGCCGTTAAGTGAATGCATCTTTAAAGATGAAGCGTCAGGTTTATCGGTTTTACCGGCCGGGATGTTAGCGGCTAATCCTCAGGAGCTGCTGAGTTCTCGCCAGTTGAAAGCGTTACTGACAGAGCTGGAAGACAGTTATGATCGGATCATTATTGATACACCGCCAACGTTACCGGTCAGCGATTCTTTAATCATCGGACAGTGTGTCGATTCTGTTGTGCTGGTGGTGAAAGCAAATGCGACGAAGCAGACATTGGTGAAAAAAGCGATGACGAAACTCATCAGTCATCAGGTCACGCTTGCCGGTGTGGTCGTCAATCAGGTCAGTCAGAAAGCGGGTGCGGTTGAGTATGAGTATGGTCAGTATTATGGCTATGCGGAAAACTGAAATCTGGCAATGTAACTCAGGGATGATGGGAATGAATTGCTCGAAAATTTCACAATATGTGCTGATTGGGATCTCCGTATGGATGATCATCTTCTCGGCACAGGCACTCATGGGAAGTTTGTACGGCAATGTCGTCCATCTGGGAATTACGCGTATCGACCAATCGGAGCATCAGATGAGCGATGCGCTTGTGCAGTTGAATCAATTCAAAGATGGGATGTTGTTATGGGATGACGACAATCCGGAAAATCTGTCAATGGCCGCCTATACTGCGTTACTCAATAGTTTTTCTGCAAAGGGATTTGAAAGAGAGCAGTATTTACAGCAAAGCGATCATTATAACTGGCAATCGATCCGACGCAGACCTCTGTTTCCCGACGGCTATACACAGGAAACGGAACTGCTTGCCTTATGGGAAAAGCCATTTGATGAGGTTATCGGGGTTTTGAATAGGGCTGAGACGTTCGGACCTTATGAAAAATATACCGCAGAAACGGCGATGAATGTGTTGTTTAAGTATTGGGCGCAGCTATCTCAGCAACAGCGCTTGAATGCGGTTCATTATATGACGGCGCATGAAAAATATGGACTGAAACGGTGGCGGTTGAATGAGATATTCAAAGTTTCCCCTTACAAACAACAGTTTTGCAATCTGGCTGTTTTCGTTCGTTTGCCACTGTGGACGTGTGGCAACTTATCGGATGCTGTACTCGATAATTCTCGTTATCAGGAGGGCATTTGAATGAAGCGATACTGGGCCCTTATTTTGGCTGTTGCTGTGGTTGGAATACTTTCACTGAGTAAAAGTGTTGGTGTCGGAGCGCAATATGTGATTGCTCTGGAGCAGATCTTAGGTGGAGATAAACATCTTCATTTTCTGTGTGCCTTTGTGTTGACTTGTCTGTCGGTTTGGGTGACCCGAACCAGTGCGCACAAGAATACGACAGTCCGTTTGATTGGTTGGCCGACCTTGATTGTTGTTGTGCTCATGATGCTGGATGAATCCTCTCAGTTTTGGCTGAAGAGGCGTGAATTCTCAGTCGATGACATGATGACGAATCTGCTTGGTGTTGTGATTGCATTGTGTATTGCAACGGGTGTGAATTACATACTGTCAAACAAAGCGCGTTTTGATGACTAAATCCTGATTACTCAGGAAGATAGCAATCGAACACAGAAGTGAGTTCAATGAGATTCCACAAAAACACGGTATATAGTCTTTTAATTTCGTCTAATTTGCTATTTTTGACTTTGTCTAATGGTTTGTTCAAACGTCCGATTCTGACTTTATATCTGCTTATTTTTCTGTTGTTGTCATTGCGGCCGTCGATCATCAAACAGATGTTTTCATTATGCCGGCGTTGTTATCCGTTGATGATCGTTTTTGCATGGTGTGCGGTGACGGCCCAATGGTCGCCATGGCCGAAAGTAACTTACTATGAATTATTTTGGCAATTGATCTTATTCGGTTATGTGACGCTGTTTGTGATCCATTTTTATACGATCAATACCCGACGTGTGGTGTATTACACCTTCTGTATCTGGCTATTTTTAACTTATCTTTTAGTGATAAAAAATGATTTATTGGCCGGGCGGTTACTGGAAATTTCAGGAGCATTTGCCAATAAGAATAATTTAGGGCCGATTATCAGTGTCTTTTTATTCTTTTATATCTACTCGGTTCAGCGCTGGAGTGTATTGAGAGTGGGGATGTTGCTGGCCACATTTTTACTGCTGCTGGCGACTTTATCCAAGACATCTATTGCGCTGTTTGTGCTGGTAATGGTGCTTGCCTGGTTTATTTTCTCTTGGGACAAACTACTGGTTCATCGTTTTCGCCGGCTTTATTACGGCAGCGGTCGTATTGTCGGGCTTGGTGTGTCAGCCGCCTTAGTACTGACGCTGGTGCTCTATTACCGGGATATGGTGGACTGGCTGTTAATGAATGTTCGGGAAGAGTGGTTGACCGGCCGCGGACAGCTTTGGTTGACGATGTTAAATCAATCCTATGAAAAGCTTTTTTTTGGCGTGGGTTACTCCGCGGTTTGGGGATTGGGAGACAACAACCTGATCCAAGAAACGGAACTCGCAAAATATGCACCGGAATGGGTTGAAAAGCTAGCCGCATCCGATGGCGGCTATGTTGATATGCTTATCTCTATCGGTGCTATCGGGACAGCGCTTTTTGTCTACACCATTTGTGATTTTTTTATGGCCTTTTATACATCACTGCGAACTCAGAAAAACGTTGCAATTACAAAGTTATGTTTCTGTGTCGGAACGTTTGTTGTTTTGAATAATGTCACTGAGACGACGTTTTTATTGGGTTCTGGCTTTAGCTGGTTTTGTTTTCTCTTCTGTTATGTGTTGTTGAAATACATCACAGGCAAAGAGAATATTTTAAAAAATAAAGTGTCGTTATGAGTAATATTCGAAAGTTAATTTGGTTCAGTCTGGACAACCTCGGTGGGGTGTTATTTGGATTGTTCAGCATCGTCTTTATCGCCAGAATTTATGGGCCGACGAATATGGGATATCTCTCTTATATTCAAGCGTTGGCGAGTATTCTTTCTTGTGTGTTTATTCTGGGAATGGATAACGTCGTGATGAAAGAATATGTACAGCATCATGAGAAAAAGCGTGTGTTTTATGCAGTTTCTCTGGTGCGATTGGTCGGTGGCATAATATTCTTCGTCGCGGTTTTCTGCTGGGCATATTTTTTCAGCAAAACACCGGATGAACTAGTGTTGGCGTTGTCACTCACCGCTTGCGTCACCACTTATTTCGGTAAGTCCTCGGCATTTCGGCTCTATTTCCAAGCCACTGAACAACCAAGAATTTTGTCAATTTCCACGGTGGCATCTCGTGTGGCAGCCATCGCCTATATTTTGGGGGTGATTTACTTTCAGCTGAGTTTTGTCTGGGCAATCTTCTATCTGGTGGTGTACTCGGTGGTTGCGCAGGTGATTCTGCTGGGTGAATTTTATCGCGAGACCAAAGATGAACTGTTCCCAGCGATTGCCGACAGCTTGCGATATGGGAAACAGCTTATGAGTGAGTCGAAGTTTGTATTTTTCTCTTCAATTCTGTTTCCGATCTTTATGTACTTTGATGTGGTGATCATCGAGAAATTCCTCTCCCCTGAAGCGGTCGGGTTATACGGTGTCGCAACGAAGCTGGTCATGCAGTTACTGTTCGTCGGTCATATTTTTGTATTTGCATTTTTTACCCGGCTCAATCAGGAACTGAACGAAGAGAAACTGGATGGTCATATTTTCAGAAATATTGTCCGCTTGATGATTTATTGTTCTGTCGGCGGCGGTATTTTTGTCAGTTTAACCGGGGACTATATCGTTCATCTGCTTTACGGCGCGCAATATCAAGGCGCGGGGATTATTCTCAAAATCCTGATCTGGAAACTGGTGTTTTCTTACTTCGGAGCGCTGTTTTCCAGAGTCCTGATCATTCGACAGTGGACCCGTATTGAACTGATTAAAACGATTGTTGCATCGACGGTTTCTCTCTGTGCGTCGATTGTGGCCGTGCAGATTTGGGGCGCGACCGGTGTGGCAACGGTGTCCGTGGTTTCTTATGCGATTGCTGATTTATTCGCTTATCTGCTGTTTCCCCGGACCCGTATTTTTGTTGTGGTCGTTGTTCAAGAGCTGGGACGTATTTTTATCCAGCCAATTGAGGCGTTCAGACAGAGTATTGCATTTCTGGTAGAGGGGCGTCAGCGTTATGGAAATTAGTATTATTATCCCGGCATACAATGCAGCAGAAACATTGCCCGATACGCTCCGGTCTATTTTTGCCAGCTGCCCTGAAGATGATTGCCGTTTTGAAGTGATCGTCATTGATGATGGTTCAAGTGATGCGACACAAGCCCAATTAGAATCGCGGTTTGCGCCGCAATTGCATTCCGGCAGATTGCGCTATCACTACCAGCACAATGCCGGGGTTAGCGTGGCCAGAAATACCGGACTGAATCTGGCTCAGGGGCGTTATATTACATTTGTCGATGCAGATGATGCTGTTCAGCATGACTATCTTATCCGTCTTTATGCGCTGATTCACCAGCACCCGGATGTCGATATCTTCGAGTTCGGCTATCAAACTTTTCGTAATCAGGTTGAGAACGCACTGGGGACCGGGCATGTGACGTGCTGTCGAGGCTTGAATACCAGGCAACAAGCATTCGAAGGTGCCGTTTCATCATTTGTCTGGCTGGTGATGTGTCGTTTGATCAAAGCCGATGTGGCCAAGTGTGCTGCTTTTCCGGCCGGGGTGAAATATTGTGAAGATTTGATGTATTTGTGCACAGTCTATGCTCAGGCGCGTTCCTGCTATGCCAGCGAGCTGGCGTTATATCGTTATCGGATTGGTGAAACCAGTGCGATTTCCCGGGTCACGATGGCGCAGTGTCAGCAGGTTCGTGATTTTCTCCATGAGCATGTGTTTCATGATCATCAGGTCAATCACTTTGAACCATCAAACGGGACCAACCAAACAGATACCGCGCATCTCAAAACGATTGTGGACGCAAACTTGTACTACATGAGTCATTCGGCAGGCAAACGGACGATGCCATTCTTTGACTTTTGCCGTCAGGTCAAACGTTTGCCGATTCTGACGATTTGCAGACTCTATACCCAAGGTCTGTTATCCCGTCGTAAAACGATGATCTGTCTCTTTCCCTCGATTTATTTTTTCGGCCATAGGATGAAACGGCGATGAGAATTATTTTTCGAATTTCTTATATGGGATTTGGCGGGGCAGAACAGGTGTTTCTGTCCGTTGCCAGAACACTCATGCCGGAGCATGAGGTGTTATTCGTCACAGATCGCGCCGAGGGGGCGAGTTACGCCACACTGTTGAACGAAAATATTCCGGTGCGCAGTCTGGATGTGAAGCGAACATTCATGAGTCTGTTACGTTTTAAGCGCGTGATCGATGACTTTAAACCTGACGTGATACTTTCGGCTTATCCGGATACCAATGCAGCCTGTATTTTGTCCGCATCCATGGCGCGCCATCAGGCCAAAGTTGTAGTCAGTGAACACGCCTCGATCGTTGAACATTTTCAGCATAAATCCGCGTTGACGCGGTTGAAGGTTCGTCTGATTGTGCAGTGTCTCTATCGGATGGCCGATCAGGTCGTTGCCGTATCTGAAGGGGTGATGAACGATATTGTGCCGTTGGTTAAGCGGGCCGATAAATGCTGTTTTATTCATAACCCGGTACGTTTCAATCAGGCGGCTCCGGCATTCGATTCGCAGCAAGCGCAGCAGCCTGATGATAGTTTGCAACGCCAAACTGACGAGGATGTTTTAGCGGCGAAAAGAGGTGTTCCCAAAACCATTTTGGCTGTCGGGCGGGTTACACCACAAAAAGATTACATGACTTTACTTCGGGCTGTCCGTTACCTGATAGAGACACAACATCAACATGATATACAAGTCATGATTGTCGGTGGCACACATGATAAGGCTGAGATGGCCCGATTAACCGAGTATATCGACCAGCATCAATTGCAGTCTTACATCACGTTTGTCGGATTTTCGGACCAGGTCGAGCGCTATTACGCTCAAGCCGATTTGTTTGTTCTGTCTTCCGCGTGGGAAGGTTTTGGTAACGTGATTGTTGAGGCGCTCGCGTTTGATGTGCCGGTTGTGTCAACCGATTGTCGCAGTGGACCGGCTGAAATTTTACAAAATGGTCAGTTCGGGCGCTTGGTCTCCGTTGGCGATAGTACTGCACTGGCGAAGGCGATGATCGATGAACTGGAGACGCCTTCTTGTTCTCGTGTCGCACGTTTAGATCGCGCTGCACAGTTTTCTGAGCATGAGATCAGTGAACGTTATAAAACGCTGTTTGAAGCATTGGTTTAAAGCTTTGGTTTAAAGCATTGTGACCCAACGAATCGGTTGAACGATGAGATGTTTCAAACGTGGTGCGCTTTAAAATTCAGTGGGCTTTTTAAAATAGTGGGTTGTTTAAAATAATGAGTGAGCTTAAAGGTTTTCGTAGATGTTGAATCATGTCAGGGCGGATGTATTTCGCTGGTATGGAAAATACAGCTGGCTGCTGTTGGTTAAGGCATTGCTTAGCCAGAAGGGATTTCGTTTTGTTTTGTTCATGCGATTGGCGAAGCATAGTCGGCGTATTCCGGGACTCAATTTATTGAGTATTTTCCTTTATAAGGTAGCCAAGATTATTTATACCAGTGATGTCAATTATCGAGCCTCAATCGGACCGGGACTGAGGATGCACCATGTGTTCGGTACGACTTGGGGAGAACATGTCACGATCGGTCGGAATGCGACGATTGTCCATAACGTGACCATTGCCGGTAAAAACGGTGCGTGGCCGGTGATTGGTGACAATGTCTATCTCGGTTCGGGTTGCTGTATTCTCGGCGGCATTCGTATTGGCAATAATGTGGTGGTCGGTGCCAATGCGGTGGTGACCAAGGATGTTCCTGACAATGCCATTGTGGCCGGTATTCCTGCCAAAGTGGTGTCAGAAAAAGGGTCTGCGGAATTGATTGTTCACCCATGGAGTGACTGAGTATGGAGATTATTGTATTAGGCACCGGCCAGAATGGCGGGATTGATGCTGTGATTAACAATCTGAAGCTCAATTTGAATCAGCAGTTTCGCTATCGGCGGTTTATCAGCCATAAAGGGGAAAATAAATTATTCGACCTGATGCTCGCATTGTGGGGATTATGGGTCGTTTTCTGGTTATCCCTGCTTCCCGGGGAGCGTATCTTCCACCTGCACATGTCTTATCGCGGGAGTTTCTGGCGGAAGAGAATGTATCTGAAAGTGGCGCAGTTCTTCGGTCGTAAAGTCCTGATTCATTTACACGGCTCTGAATTTAAAAAATTCTATCAGGCCAGTGATGCCAACGTGCAGCAGAAGATTCGGGAACTCATCTATAACGCGGATGCTTTTCTCGTCCTTTCGCAGTCATGGCGGGAGTATATTGAGTCGATCCTGGAGTCGCCACAACAAGCCAATCTGGTGGTCTTACCCAATTTTGCCGTTGTCGCACCATCTCCCGGCGCTCTAGGGCAGCAAAATCATGTGTTGTTTCTGGGGGCACTGATTGATCGCAAAGGTATTTTTGACCTGTTACGAGCCTTACGCGATCTGCCGGATGTGGTTTTGCATGTCGGTGGCGGTGGTGATGTGGCGCGTTTTCGGCAGGCGGTCGCTGAATTGAGGGTTGAAAAACAGTTGGTATTTCATGGCTGGATTGATCATGAGAAGAAAGCACAGTTGATGGCCGAAACGCAGCTCTTGATTCTGCCATCTTATAACGAAGGATTGCCGGTCGTGATTCTTGAAGCCATGGCTGCGGGACTCCCCGTATTGTCAACTCCGGTTGGCGGTATTCCTGAGGTGATCGTTCCCGGACAAACCGGTTATCTGGTGGAACCGGGTAATATTGAACAGTTAACCGCAGTGATCCGTCAGGCGCTCCATGACGACGCTCGGCTTAGCATGGCCGACAATGCGAGAGCGCTTTATCAACAAAATTACGATGTGTCGGTTGTGATGCCGCGCTTAGAAAAACTATATGTCAGTTAAGGACTATATGTCAGTTAAGGAATGTATGTCAGTTAAGGTTAGGTTATGATCATGAGGAAAATTCTATATCTATGTCTCTTTGGGGTTTTAGGGAGCTATTCAGCGATGGCAACAGCCTGTTGCAGCGATGAGCAGAAAGCTGTGAAGCTGAAACAAGTCATTGAGTATAATCAACCCGCCGAACAATTCTTTTTTGAAGCCAATCCAAAGGCCATTGCGATGAAAGATGATGGGGTGCAGTTTATTCTGACGGGGAATAACTCCTATATCTTTAACGGTGAACGTTCGGAAGTGAGTGTTCAAAGCCCGTATGAGGTTGGTGATACGGTTCGTTATCAGTTCTCTTTCAAGTTGCTGGATTCTCCGGTTTTTTCCGAAGGATGGGATGGGGTTTGGGTGATTGTCGCTCAGTGGCATGATCAACCCGATCCGAGAAAAGGGGAGACTTGGTCAAATTATAAGAGTAGCTCTCCGCCGCTCTCCTACCAGCTTGAATATGATGATCAACTGTATCTGGTGCTGCATACGGCGAATCACGATGAAAGAATCCCGGTTCGACCCAAGCAGCAGATTACCTGTCGCACTCAGGTGCACTGGCTCTATAAGACAGATGGCCGGGTTTCTGGCTGGTGTGATGTGGACGGAAACCGTCATCCCTTTGATTTTACCGATAAGATCATGATTAACGATTATTACCACTATTTTAAATTTGGTTTATATCGTGACAAAAATATCGATGGGTTGATGGGCATCGAATATAACGCGCTGACGATCAATGAGGTAAAGGATGAAAAATAAGATACTGTTGGTTGCTTCTCCGGGCGGGCACTTTGTTCAATTGAGCCTGCTCTCCGAAAAGCTCGATTGTTGTGAAAGGATCGTCGCGGGCACGTATGATAAGCAACCCGGCTTTATGGCGGGAGAGCGCTATTATCAAATTTCTGATTTCAGCCGGGATACGGCTTATCTGGCAATTAAAGTTGTATTCCAGTGCTTGAAGATCCTCCGCAAAGAGCGCCCGTCTTTGGTGGTGACCACCGGGGCGGCTCCCGGGTTGGTGATGGCGCTGCTGAGTAAAATGAGTGGGATAAAAACCGTCTGGGTTGACAGTATCGCCAATTCGAAAAAATTGTCGTTGTCAGGGCGGTTGGCTGCCAAGTGTCGTATTCATGTGATCTCGCAATGGCGGGAGGTCGCTGAATCCCATCAGGTGACTTATCAAGGAAGAGTCATATGATTTTTTTAACAGTAGGTACGCAATTACCGTTTGATCGACTGGTTCAAACGGTGGATCAACTGGCTGCAAAGTATCAGTTGGATGTGAGCAGCCAGATTGGTGAGTCTGACTATCAGGCCAAGTCCATTCAGAGCGCGAAATTTTTTGCGCCCGATGAACTTGATGAACAGTTTCGCCAGTCTGAATTGATCATCTCTCACGCAGGGATGGGGACGATTATCAATTGTTTGCGGATCCGCAAGCCGTTAATTATTTTCCCCCGGCTGGCTCAGTATCAGGAACATCGCAATGATCATCAGTTGGATACCCTGAATTCATTTTCAAATGTGCAAGGGATCTATACCGCCCGGGATGAACAAGCGCTTGAAGCATTGCTGAGTGATTATCAGACATTACAAGCGCCCGACGGATTGGATACACCGGAACGTGATCAATTGGCGCAATATATTCTGTCACTGGCAAGTGCATGATAACCAGACGTTAGAGTTGATATTCACAATGATGAAAAAAATAAAAGACTTTATCCAAATTCAGGTTCGACAACGTCTGTTATCTTTGAATGTGTGGTATCTCAACCGATTTTTCGGGACACACATCGATGCAACGGCCAGAATTTCTTTAAAAGCTAAAATCGATAAACGCAACGGTGATGGGATCTACATCGGTGAAGGGACATACGTTGCTTTTGGGGTGGCGATTTTGGCCCATGATATGTGCCGTCATCTCAAAGCGGACGTGCGTATTGGTAAAAACTGCCATATCGGCTGTAATTCCCTGATCTTACCCGGTGTTACGATTGGGGATTCATGTATTGTGGCTGCGGGGGCCGTCGTCACCAAAGATGTCCCGTCTAACACGCTAGTGGCTGGGAATCCGGCTATCGTAAAAAAAGAAGGTATTCAATTGAATCGACTGGGTATTTTTCCAAAAGATTCAGTTTAATAATTGGAAGATAAATGAATGATAGGTAGAAACAATCAACGTAAACATCGGCTAAAGTTAAAATTGGGCTATTTTTACATCGGGATGATGATGGCTTTCGTGACACCTTTCCAGGCCATTGCTGACACAATCACATTTCCCAATGGGGCGCATGTTGCGGTGCATCTGTCGTATGATGATGCGCTATCGTCCCAGTTGGATAATGCCATTCCGGTTTTAGATAAATACAATATCAAGGGTTCTTTTTATCTGTTGCCCGGTTCAGAGACACTCAATAATCAGCCGCAGGTTGATGCCTGGAAGAAAGCCGCACAAAACGGACACGAACTGGGCAATCATACCGTGTTCCACCCATGTTCTTCAAAAGGCCCGGACCGGAACTGGGTAAAATCTTATGCTTCTCTGGAGCAGCGGACACCGGAATGGATGGCTGCTGAAGTGAAGATGGCGAATACATTCCTGTTTTTACTCGATGGGCAAAAAAGTCGCACATTAACGCTACCATGTTTTGAGTCCATGACGGGGAGTGGTGATTATCTGTCGGCTGTCCGCCCTCTGGTTGCCGGGGTCTATGGACAAACTTTACCCAAGCCGGAAGAGGTTTACTGGTCTGCTCATAATGTCTCCGGTAAACAACTGATCGACTATGTTAAGCATTCAGCTGCGAATCCACAGACCCAGATTATCGGGATTAAATTTCATGGGGTTGGTGGCGATTATTTATCCATCAGTGACAAAGCACATCATAAATTGGTGCAATATCTGGCCAAGCACCCCAATAAATATTGGGTAACGACATATAAAAATATTGTTGATTATATCAATCAACAATAATCCTTCCTGCGATAAATTATTTCTCGTCTGCTATCGAAGACTCATTGTTCAGATTATTGTGCGATCGATGAGTCTCACTTATGTCTATTTCAAATTACATTTGTCTCATTATTGATATTACGGTTCCTTCCTAATTCAGTAGCCTTGTTTTACTCATTCTTCTCACCCTATAGTTTGAATCATCTAATGAATGTAATAATCAGAAAAAATTGAATTGTTATATTTATTATCGGATGGAATAGCCATGATTGAATTGGCATAACGACGGGTAATAGTGATGAAACGCAAAGGATTTGTAGTACATATTTTATGGAGTATCGGATTGGCATTCTCCGTCATGGCGGCACCGGAGAACCGGAGTCAAACTGACACTGTTTCAGCGGCAGTCTCCAGTGGTGAGCAAGCACGGGTTGAACAACGGGTTGAACAGCTGTTTGCTGCTAATTCTCCGCTCGACGTGGTTCGTATCATGGCTGAGGAAAAGCCAATTGATGCCCCGCTGGTGCTGCAGGCAGTGTATCGCAAAGCACCGAATGTTTCTCTTGAGGATCTTGTGTTAGCCGCATTTAACGCAGCACCTGAATCAGCGCTGGCGATTGCATCAACGGCGCTCGATTTAGGCTTGGATGCGATACTGTTACCGGGACTTGCGATTGCCGCTAATATTGACCCGACGACTGTTGCGCAAGCAACCGCGGCGGGGCCTGCCGCAACACAACAAGCACCGATCATCCGTCGTCATCCCCGGGGGAGTGGTATTTCTCCGAGTTAATGCCGGGTCAAATGTACAATCGGAACTTCCTTACCGTCAGAATTCAGAATTAAGGACGTGAACCTTGGGAGGGAGACTGTGACTCATAGCGAACGTTGGTGCTGGTATTCTCTATTGCTCATGCTGATTTGGCTGCCGATTCCGCTCGGTAGCCACAGAATGTGGTCATGGTCGATATTTGAAATTTGGATATCCTGTCAAACGCTGCTGCTCAGTGCGTCTTTATGGCATCAGTTTCCCTGGCAGAAAATCCGTAAATTTGTCTGGTTGCTGGCACCGTTGAGTCTCTTTCAGTTTTGGGTTGCCATTCAGGCGATACCATTGCCGGTTGAGACGCTCGGTGTGATTGCACCGGATGTGGCGGAAGTTTATCGTCAGGCCGGAGCAGATGTCGGCAGTCTTTCCTATGATCGTTATGCGACATTGACCGGGTTGATGAAAGGGATCGCCTATACGCTGTTTGCTCTGAATGCAGTGATTTTGATCCATTCCGTCAAGCGAGTGAAAGTCGTGCTTTATGCATTGGTTGTCAGTGGGACTTTTCAATCATTTTATGGGGTCTTGACGGTATTATTAGATACCCGTCAAAGCTGGTTATTCCATTTACCGCAAGGCAATCGGGCCACGGGAACTTTTGTCTATTTCAACCATTTTGCCAATTATCTGGTGATGTGTTTGTGTCTGGGAATCGGACTGATTGTCTCGCAATTGCATCAGACTGAATCCGGGTCTTGGCTCGTTCGTATCCGGCGTTGGTGCAGCGCGCTGTTGTCCGCCAAAATGATGATCCGTTTATGTCTGATTGTGATGGTTATTGCTTTGATTATGACGCGTTCCCGAATGGGTAATGCGGTTTTCTTCTCAGTAATCGCATGTGGCGGTGTCATTGCTCTGTGCTTTTATAAGAGAAGACCGAGAGCGTTGACGGCATTAATCATATCTATGATGCTCATTGATACATTACTGGTGGGGACGTTGTTTGGGATTGATAAGGTCCGGCAGCGTATCGCGTCTACTTCCGTTGCAACCGAGACGCGCGATCAAGCGGTGCAGTGGAGTCTGGACATCATTCGGGATTATCCGTTGACCGGCACGGGGTTAGGCTGCTTTTATTCTACTTTCCCATACTACACGCACTACAATATCGGCTATTACGACTATGCCCATAATGACTATGTTCAATTCACTGCTGAGACGGGAATCCCAGCGGTTGTGCTGTTAAGTATACCGATACTGGTCGCATTGTGGTTTTGTTTCAACGTGATCAGAACCAGACGCAGCAAAACGTTGAAAGGAACCGCGTTAGGATGCCTGATGGGGATTTTGGCCACGATGGCACAGATCAGTGTCGATTTTCATTTACAGGCTCCCGCGAATGCTGTGACATTTATTCTGATTTTAGTGTTGTCTGGTTGTGTGAAACAGATTCAAGTCCGTCCGGGAAATAATATGGTTTCCGTTGAAAAACTGACTGTTTAAATGTCGCTATTTAATTTGACGACGGTGAAATCAGACGAGAAATTGTTTTATTCATAAGAATTACACAAAAAATATTGTTATTTAATTTTGTGCTGAACAAGAACTTTCATGAAATTGACGTCTGCGCTTTCAATCTATGGGTTAATTCTGCAAATCGTTCAGAACACGATAAATATTACGCCTGATCTGTATCGTGAATCATTTTTACTGAGATTATTTGTAGAAATGAATTACTTGTAGAGATGAAAGAGGCGTCAGTACGATTAAATATCGGGGAATAAAATGAAAAAAACATTAATTGCTTTAGCAGTGGCAAGCAGCGCTTCGGCGGCTCATGCCGCGGAAATATATTCACTGGATGGTGTAACTATTGATTTATCCGGAGAAGTTGATGTGCAGTATTATAAATCTCAGAAAAAAAGTCAGCATTCTGAATGGAATGTGAATGAAGCGAAGTTTGGCTTTGATATGACCTATGAGATGACCGAAGATCTGGTTATTGGTTCACATATGAATGTTGATGCCAATGACGAAAAAGACAATGGTTCAGTCAGACGCGGTGATGTATATGGCAAGATCATCTACCTGCAGTCGCATACCATTAGTTTTGGTGCACAACCGACTATTCTGGATGACTCCGGTATCGGGGATGACTATGAATTCGGTTTTACCTCCTTTGTTGAAAGTGCGAAGAATGAAGGGGATCAGGTGATTAAATATAAATATGACGGCGGCGAAATGTTTTATGGCGGGCTGGCATATTTAGAGAATAAGAATAATACCAATAGTTCGGGTAGCGACGATGATTATCAGCTCGATGGTAATTTAGGCGCGAGAGTAGAAGATTTTGACTTTACCGTTTTTCTTGCTCACGCCCAGAAGAATAAAATAGATATTAGTACCTACGATCTGGAAATCCGCTATCTGTATGGTGACTGGCAGTTTGCTACAACATATGGTGTCTCTTCGACGGAGCAGGAAAATGCATCGAATCGGGATAAATCCACTTATGGTCTGACCGTGAGCTATAAAGATGGTGGTCGGCTGGAATATGCTGCCGGTTGGGCGGTGGTTGAGACGGATCATAGTATCAGCAACGCCGTACCAAACGGTGATGTCAATGATTTCTATGTCAATGTGACTTATGCATTGTCAAATGATGTTGCGCTCTATGCCGAAGTTGGCCTGACGGATGAAGATGCTCAAGAAACGGGTTATGTCATCGGTATGGACACGACGTTCTGACGTTGTGGGGGAACCGGATCGATTGATTGAGCTGTTACCGTCGATTTCAGCGTTGATCGCAGAAGCTTGACTGTAGACGATTGATGGTCGAGTCGGCACAGATTCATAAATGCATAACGTATCATTCTTAAGGGAGTCATTTTGAAACGCATTCTATATATTTTAGGGGGACTTGTCGGAAGCTGTTCTTGCGCTACACTTGCAGCAGAATTGACCTTACCGGGGAGTGTTGAATTATTGGCTCTCGATGGTCAGAAAGTGAATCATACTAGCGAGCTTAAGCTACCGGAAGGGAAGCATCAGCTGGTATTTCGGTATGAAGAATCATTGCGTTTCGGCTCTCGTAACAAGAAATATCAGTCGACGCCTTTGATTGTCTCAATCCCATTTTCTGAATCGGCGCAGGTGGTGCTACGTCATTCTCGTTTTCGTGACTATTCCGCCGCGGAATCTGCATTTGAGAATGGAACGGTAGCATGGCAATTAGCAGATCCACAGGGTAAGTTGACTGATCTTCAGCCCGTGGAACTGCCCGGTAATCCCGGTTTTCTGCCTTATCAGAATATTGAAGCTGCAATTGGACGCTATAATCGACAGCATGGGATACCGATGTCATCGGTCGGCTCGTCGGTGCAAACCGAGCAGGCACTGGTCACGCGCAAACAGCAAAAACCGATGGATACCCTTCAAACCGTTATACCTGAGTCATCAGATTCTCGATATTCTGGTGATTTTGTGCCCCGGATTCAGGATTGGTATTTACAAGCGACCGATGCAGAAAGGAAAGCCTTGCTCAAGTGGATGATTGAGCAGCAATAACATTTCGAAGAGATGCCTCATGTTTGACAAAATTCTTGTGATTTGTGCTGGGAATATCTGCCGTTCTCCTTATGCTGCCAGGCGACTTCAGCGCCTCATGCCAGCTCATACGGTGCATTCTGCCGGTTTACTCACCGAAAAAAGTGGGCTCGTCGGCGCTTCGGTTGCCACGGAGGCACAAGAAGTTGCCGGTACATTGGGGCTCGATCTGACCGATCATCGGGCACAGCAGATTACCATTGCCATGGTCGATTCCTGTGATTTGATTTTAGCAATGAACCAAAATCAGATTGACATACTGAGCCGAATGTTTCCGAAAGCTCGCCATAAAGCAATGCTTTTCGGACATTGGCTTGGTGTCAGTCAGATTGACGATCCTTATCAGAAATCCTCCGCAGTTTTTCAACAGGTTTATGCTGTTCTTGATCGTGCTGCGAGAGCTTGGGCTGATAAGATCAGATAGTAAACCCTATCGCCACAGGCTGGTTATTTTTCAACCTATATGGTCAGTCTGTGCCATATTTATAGATATGTATCATAATAAAATCCCCCTATCTTTTGTCATGCTTCCCAAAATAAGAAGGCTAAACATAGACATACAGCAATCTTACTTTTCTCTGTTATTTCAAATTGTTTTGCCATGCATGATTGCGCCTGATGAATGAACGAAGTTGCTTATTTGAATTGAATGGATTCGTATCGGTGTTTTTATTCAGTGATTTTCGCTGAAACTGCACCCGAGGTAACTCGGGGATATCCCCGGTTCATGATGAATGAAATAGTCTGTTTAATGATGAGGGAGAGAAAATATGAAGTTAGCTAGGTGGTTTTTATCGACGCGTCACCGATTGTTTGGTGCGTTGATAATGATGTGTTTATCCGTGGGTATTGTTACGGTTGAGGCTAGTGGAACCGACTCAACGAGTCTGCCCACGCCTAAACTACTGGAGAGTTTCGATTCTATGGCGGGGTGGTCCGTCAATAGCGGGGGTGTTTTCCAGCAGGTCTGTCCGTTGACGGAAGGGCAGGGAGCAATGGCAGTGCTGGGGAAGGGTGAAGAATTGTCCCATGCCATTGCCCGGAAGGTATTACCGGAGCCGATCAATTCGAATGATATGGGCGTGATTGCTTTTGCTGTGCGTAAGGAACTACCTCGCGTGACGAGCAATCTGAATGTCAGGCTGGGAACGGCCGGCGGCTCGTACACTGGTGTGAACTACAATCTCAATGTTGCCAACCTGAATTCGAATGCACCGTTGAAAACGTATTGGATTGCGTTTCACCAGTCAGAAGACCCACTGTTGTCACAATCGGTTGATATTACAAAAGTTCGGGTCAGTTCGCTGGCTCGCAATCCCCCTTATTTGATCAACAATACCATTGATTCACTGTACGCAAATGCGAAAGGCCAACCCACGGTGGTCATCGGTTTTGATGATGGGGAAGATACGATAGAAAGCATTGCCCGTCCTTATATGGCGCAGTATGGTTTGGTCGGCACTATCTATGTCCCGACTCAGCAGATTGGTTGGACGAATCGACTGACTTGGGAGCAAATTTCGAT
The DNA here is from genome assembly GCF_001506075.1 of Vibrio sp. MEBiC08052. Lineage (GTDB taxonomy): Bacteria > Pseudomonadota > Gammaproteobacteria > Enterobacterales > Vibrionaceae > Vibrio. The sequence continues at coordinate 595,230 of NZ_KQ947475.1, forward strand.
GCTGTCGGAAGCTGGTTGGGCGATTAGCGTGGATGGTTCACCGGATGATACTCCGATGACAGATGCTGCGGATGTCGCCACTGCGGTTGCCAATGCGATTTCCGCGTGGGGGGAGTTGAAACAGCATGGTCTTGATTCTGATGCGATGTTTCATCTCTGTTATCCCGGAGGGAAATTTTTCGATACGTCCGTTCGACCGGTTCAGGTGGCCGCAATGATTTCGGATGGTTCAAATGTGGTGACGCTGGATAACAATTATCCGATCCATGTCGGAATGCGAGTCTATGGTTCAAATATTCCCAAGAATACCTATGTGATTAACGGGGGCGGAGAAGCCGTTTCTTCGGTCACTTTGTCACAAAAGATTCCGCCACAGAATCTACCCGCCATGTTTAATGACGAATCAGGGGAGTTTTATTTGGATAAACTTCCGGCAGCATTACATAAAGCAGGATTTAAATCAGGACGGATTACCGTCGGCGGCGATATGTATACCCGCTTCGGCTTCGGTGGCAGAGAGATGACAACCATTGGTCAGGGGGTTTCTTACATGACGTTTAACCAGTTTTTACCGTTGTTAGAGCGGGTGGTTTTGCGCGGTACCACGATAGAAACTTATTTCCATCGGATTGTGCCGGATCCTGAGGAAGGCTGGACGCCTGATACACCGAATCCGGGGATCAATGTTTATGAGTCATTTTTCAAAGCCTATATCGATGCGGTTGCTGAAAAGGTTCAGGCCGGAGAGCTGGTCGTACTGACCAAACCACAGTGGTATGAGCGAGATATTGATAAGACGGTGCCTGAATCATAGTTGAGGCAGATGCCCATCACTTCTCAATATATGATTTTCGAAAATCAAAGCGATGTCGAACAGCATTCCCTTTCCGGCTCACCAAGTGGTATCAAAGCCGCCACGAGGGAGTGCTGGTTTCTGTTCGTTCAGTACAGAATGTGTGGATTTTGATACAAAGTGCTACATTCTTTCTGGCTGAATTTCGCTACACTGGATTTGAAAGTCGTTTTATTTTGAGGAGCCAGACATAAATGACCCCCTTGCCAAATTACAATAAACGTATTTTGTTGGTTGAAGATGATCTTGAACTTGCCAGTCTTATCAATGACTTTCTGTCTCGCTATGGGTTTGAGGTGATGACGGTCAACAACGGTATTGATGCCGTTAAGCAAGTGGCTGATCTTCATCCGGATCTGGTGATTTTGGATGTGATGCTACCGGGGATGAACGGCATGGAAGTGTGTAAAACGATACGTGCTTTCTATTCCGGTTATATCTTGATGCAAACGGCTTTAGATGATGATGTTGATCAGATGAAGGGATTGGAAATCGGTGCTGATGATTACGTGATTAAGCAGGTAAAACCCCACCTGTTACTGTCCCGGATTTATGCTTTATTACGACGCTCCGAACGAAAACTCTCCCATGCAGATGCAACAGAGGGGGCAGGCGCTCCTGCTGCAAATACATCATTTTTTTCAAACACATTGGTTTGTGGGCCGCTAACCGTTGATGTCAGTAATCGAAGTGTCGTGTTAAATCAGGTTCCCGTTGAGACGACGACGGCGGAGTTTGAACTATTGGTGTTACTGGCAAGCACCGTGGGTCAAGTGGTCAGTCGCGATGAGATTTTGCAAAAAATCCGTGGTTTTGAATATGATGGTTTGGATCGTTCGATTGATCGCAGAATATCCCGCTTGCGGCAAAAATTGGTGCTGGAAGATGGCAAAGAGTTGATTAAAACGGTCAGAGGGATCGGTTACCAGCTGTGTGTTTATACCGATTGAACTGAAACTTGAACCGCATCGGAATGTCACGAGTCAGTCTCTCCCGGCAGGCCATTTGTTTTGCCGGTGAAACCGTGTTCGGCCAATCCCTGAGCTTTCTTTTTACTGCTACAGACTGTCACACAGCGTCACCATAAGTATCTCAAATTTCAGCCTCTGTTCAATGATAATGACAGCATGATTCATGTTGTCCGTTTTCATTGTTGTCAGAGGAAAAAGTAATGAAAAAATTCATCAGTATTTTAGGTTCCGCCAGTGTATTGCTCGCATCGACGGGCGAGGCTGCGACTTGGGTTGGTATTGAGACGGGGATTGGTTCTTCTGATTATAAGTCGGCATCGGATAGTATTGATGTTTCATGGACTGGTGCGATTCAGGCCGGAGTTGATTTGAATCAGAACTGGAGCGTTTTAGCGGGCGTACATATGGGATCCGGGAGTAGTGTGCCACGCAAAGAAATCGGTATGATCACTGAGTCAGAAGAGGAACTTGATTATCGTGCCGTCTCCCTGAGCCTGAACCGCAATTTTTATCTTACGGATCGCCAGTTTCTTTATGCGTCTGTCGGGCTGAACTATAACCAGACCGAAGTTGAATTACGTTCAGTCAAAACCATTGACGAAGACGGGATTGGTTATAATTTACGGGCGGGATGGCTATTTCGGTTAGATCAACGCTTCTCGGTGAATGTCGGCCTGCAACGTTTAGGGATGAGTGATGTGGATGTCAACTCAGCGAATATCGGACTGATGTATCGGTTTTAATCTTTAATCAAAGTCAGCACGATAGCAAAGACGGTGGACGCTTTTTATCCGGTGAGGGTTCGTTGTGAGTCAATCTATTGCTCTCACTCCGAAAGTCGTGATGGGAGCGGATTTGTTGACCAGTAAATCTTGGCTGTTTAAGCAACCATGATTGTTGAACAACCAGATTGTTTAAACAGCCAAGATCAGCGAGAATAGCAGCCTATTACGATTCACATGACGGATTTGATCTGCAGCGCGCCCGAAAGGCAGCTTGAAACATGTGTACAAATCCGTGTACAGATAAAAGATTTTATTCATGGCTGACCAGAATTTTCTTAACGAAGTTAATAAGCGAAGAACCTTTGCTATCATTTCCCACCCGGATGCGGGTAAAACCACCATTACTGAAAAAGTGCTACTGTTCGGACGTGCGATTCAACAAGCCGGTACCGTCAAAGGACGGGGTTCGAATCAACATGCGAAGTCGGACTGGATGGATATGGAAAAAGAGCGGGGCATCTCGATTACCACGTCAGTCATGCAGTTTCCTTACAATGGTAGTCTGGTCAATCTGCTCGATACCCCCGGACACGAAGACTTTTCTGAAGATACCTATCGGACGCTGACGGCTGTCGATTCTTGCCTGATGGTGATCGATGCAGCAAAAGGGGTTGAGGATCGGACCCGTAAGCTGATGGAAGTCACCCGTCTGCGGGATACACCGATTGTAACCTTCATGAATAAATTGGACCGGGATATCCGGGATCCGATGGAGCTGTTGGATGAAGTTGAGAATGAGCTGAATATTCTCTGTGCACCGGTGACTTGGCCGATTGGCTGCGGTAAAAACTTTAAAGGTGTCTATCACCTGCACCGTGATGAGACCATTTTATATTCAACCGGTCAGGGGCATACCATTCAAGAGTTGCGGATCGTCAAAGGGCTCGATAATCCGGAGCTTGATCTGGCGGTCGGTGATGATCTGGCGGCGCAACTGAGAGAAGAGCTGGAACTGGTTGTCGGTGCTTCAAATGAATTTGATCAGGAACTGTTCCTGCAAGGAGAACTGACACCGGTATTCTTCGGCACTGCTTTGGGCAACTTCGGTGTTGATCATATGCTTGACGGTCTGACGGAATGGGCACCTGCACCATTACCGCGTCAAACGGCTGAACGTGTGGTGGATGCAACTGAAGAGAAGTTCTCTGGGTTTGTGTTTAAAATTCAGGCCAACATGGATCCGAAACACCGTGACCGGATCGCTTTTATGCGGATAGTGTCCGGTTCTTACCAGCAGGGGATGAAGATCAATCATGTGCGGATCGGTAAGCAGGTCAGTATTTCTGACGCGGTTACGTTTATGGCTGGTGACCGGACGCGGGCTGAAGAGGCATTTGCCGGGGATATTATCGGTTTGCACAACCATGGTACGATTCAGATTGGTGATACTTTTACCCAGGGAGAAACGATGAAATTCTCCGGGATCCCCAATTTTGCCCCGGAACTGTTTCGCCGGATTCGTCTCAAAGATCCATTGAAGCAGAAGCAGTTGCTGAAAGGATTGGTGCAGTTATCGGAAGAAGGTGCAGTACAGGTCTTCCGTCCGATGCAAAATAACGACCTGATTGTCGGTGCGGTCGGAGTGTTGCAGTTCGATGTGGTCGTGGCACGTCTGAAATCTGAGTACAACGTTGAAGCGATCTATGAGAGTGTTAACGTTGCAACAGCGCGCTGGGTCGAGTGTGATGATGCGAAGAAATTAGATGAATTCCAGCGTAAGAATCAAGCTAACCTGGCTTTAGACGGTGGGGATAATCTGGCTTATATTGCTCCGACGATGGTCAACCTCAATCTGGCCAAAGAGCGCTTCCCGGACATTGATTTTCGTGCGACTCGCGAGCATTAATTGCGTCACTTGACGTTTCGACAAAGACAAAAAAGCTCCCTTTGGGAGCTTTTTTAATCACTACGTTTAACCGATGTTATTTCTTCTTCTTTTTGGCGGTTTTCTTTTTCACGACTTGTTTATCTTTGGTCGCTGCTTTTTTCTTCGCCGGAGACTTTTTCTTTTTAAAGACCGGTTTTTTATGTTTGGGGCGCAATCCGTCAATGAATCGTTCTTTAATCTCTTCGTTCATATAACGCTGAATCCGCTCGATCATCGGTTGATCGTGCGCTTCTACCAAAGAAATCGCAATTCCTTTTTTGCCGGCCCTTGCCGTCCGGCCGATTCGGTGTAGGAACACATCCGCAGTTCGGGGCAGATCATAGTTGATCACATGGCTGATATCAGAAATGTCTAAGCCACGGGCGGCAACATCGGTGGCCAACAAAATGTTGATATCACCCTCTCGAAACCGAGTGATCGCATTGTTACGCCGTTCTTGCGGCATTTCTCCCTGAATCCAGGCACAAGGAATCTGACTGCGTTCTAATTCTGAGCGTAAATCTGCCAGCCGGTCACGGGTTTTCACGAAGACGATGGCACGCTGAGACTGGTTGGTCAGGATCTCTTTGAGCAGATCATTCTTATGAGTCAGGCTATCCGCACGGTGATACCACTGGGTGATTTTCTTTCTTTCCCGGCGTGGAGGTTCCGCACGGACTTCGGCCGGTTCGTTCAGCAGATCCGCAGCGAAGCCATCAACACCTTTCCCTTCCAGTGTGGCTGAGAACAGCAAGGTCTGTTTACGCCAGCGACATTCAGAGGAAAGGCGGTTCACGGTCGGTGCAAAACCCATGTCGAGCATCCGATCCGCTTCATCCAGAATCAGCCATTCGATGGCCCGACAATCGAAACGCTCGGCTTCAATGTATTCCATTAATCGGCCGGGAGTCGCGACCACAATATCCTGCGTTGCACCGAGTAGATCGGCATGTTGTTGATATTGAACACCACCGGTAATCGTCACGATTTTCAGATGGGTAAATTGAGCCAGCGTCTGGATCTGTTCCGAGACCTGAGTCGCCAGTTCACGGGTTGGGGTGAGGATTAGAATCCGAGCCGGCCCCGGTTTTTTGCGCGGAAAGTCGATTAAATACTGAATCGCGGGCAGGCCAAATGCTGCTGTTTTTCCTGTCCCTGTCGGGGCGGATGCCATGACATCCCGGCCGTCTAAAGCGTAGGGGATGGACTCGGCTTGAACTTGTGTCGGTCGAGTAAATCCTGCTTTTTCAATGGCTTCAAGAAGACAGGGATCTAATTCTAAGTCTGAAAAATTTTTAATCACGGCTATTTCTCTGCTTGTCGAACGCTCTGCATCAAAACGCTCATTCATCAAACTATCTGTTAAGCTATCCGTTCTCAGTAACCTGTGCAACAGGGATGGCAAAACCAAAGCTCGGCATTATAGAGACTTCCATCACGATCTTACATCCTTTTTTACATCTTCAGATAAAACGCTTTGGTGAGTTCGGTAAATGCAGGGGTATAGCTATTTTGGGTGCGAATGGTGAGCTGAGTGAATTCACAAGCCTGTGGTTCTGTTCTGCTGAGTGAGAACAGAATTCGGGACGGGGGTTTTGTCTCTGTGGGTGAAACCAGACAAGAGCGCGTTAAAAACCATCCCAGTTGTTTAGCCGAGTCAATCAGTGAATCCCCTTCCTGACAAGGCAAAATCATACTGAGCTCTCCTGAAGGTGAAAGCAAATGCTGACAGTGATGCAAAAGCTGTTGGTGAGAAAAACCGGAAACATGGCGGGCAAGAGCTCGGGCCGGAGCTATTGAAACCTGTCCGGAGGTAAAATAAGGCGGATTGCAGATGATCGCATCATAATCCGACTGAGGAACAAAAGTTAAGATATCTTGATGTTCTACTTTGATCCGTGATGCCCATGGCGAATGATCCCGGTTGTGGATCGCAGTCTGAATGGCTTGTTGATCAATATCGAGTGCCGTGATCTGTGCCGTTGGGAAACGTTGGGCGCAAAATAAAGCTAATAAGCCGGTACCTGTGCCGATATCGAGAATCGAGCGGAGATTCTCACCATTCATCCAAGCGCCCAATAACACACCATCAGTACTCACGGGCATACCACACTCACCACCGGATACTGAAAATTGTTTGAAATGGAACGTTTTGGGATGCTGTGATTTTTTCTTCATGGATATTGTTTCACCAGTAACGAACTTCATTTCACTGAAACCGCTTTTCAACGCTTTTCAGGCCATGAGACATACATTTTAGCGAGATGTTGGCAGGAATAGCATGACCTTTCAAGTCCACTCTGTTGTTGCTGTGTTTGTGAATGATTTGTACGAAACAATTTTTATTTTTGTATCAGAGTTTTGCTTTTTTATTAGTTTATTGTTCTAGTAAATGTGAATTTACATGGACCGATTGACTAATTCTTATTGTTTTATTGATTATTTCATTCTGTTTGTTCATGATCGCGCAAAAAATGAAAGACAGTCTACTGTCGCAACGACAAACACAACATAAACATAAGAAGGTGCTCTGTGAAACAGACATTGAAATTAACCGATATTATGGCGGTCGGCTTTATGCTGTTCGCTTTTTTTCTTGGCGCCGGCAATATAATCTTCCCTCCGCTTGCCGGGCAAATGGCTGGTGAAAACCTTTCATCTGCGATGAGTGGTTTTTTACTGACAGCCGTCGGGCTTCCTCTGATTGCGATTATTGCGGTTGCCGTCGCTGGTGGCAGCTGGCAGCACTTAACTAAAGATTTGCCACTTAAAGTATCGACAATCATGGCGGTGCTTATTTTTATCATTATCGGTCCCGCTTTTGCTGCGCCTCGTACAGGGCTTGTTGCTTTTGAGATGGCGTTTAAACCATTAGTCGGTGAAAGTAGCTTCTCTAATCTTACTTTTTTCTCCGTTATATTTTTTGTCGTTGCTGCATTCTTCTCTTGGTCTCAGGGTAAACTGATTGATTTGATTGGTAAGGTTTTAACCCCAACGCTGTTTATCGGACTGATTATTGTGGCTGTCGGGGTGTTTATTCATCCACAGGGAACTGTTGCTGCGGCGCAAGGCGCATATCTGGCAAAGCCTTTAACCACCGGTTTTCTGGAAGGTTATAACACCATGGATACCTTCGCTTCGTTGATGTTCGGCATGTTGATGGTTGATGTTTTGCGAGGCAAAGGGATTACCGAGGCCCGAGCGACCACCAAGTATTTGATTGCTGCCGCCTTTATCGCAGCTTTCGGACTCGCATTTGTCTATATCTCGTTGTTCTATCTGGGAGCGACCAGTTCAGCCATTGCGACCGGGGCTGATAACGGTGGCGTGATACTCAGTCTTTATGTACAGGCGATGTTTGGTGACTTTGGTCAGTTTGTCTTATCGATCATTGTATTGTTGGCTTGTTTGACAACAGCGATCGGTCTGATTTCTGCGTGTTCTGATTATTTTAGTTCGCTGACACGATTCAGTTACCACCAGTGGGTGATTGTGAACAGCGTAGTTTGTGCCGTGATCGCGAATGTGGGTCTGAGTCAGTTAATTTCACTGTCCATTCCGGTTTTATTTGCGTTGTATCCGGTGGCTATTACGCTGGTTGCGCTGACATTTGTCCGAAATAAGCTCCCGAATCCTAAAGTGGCTTACCGAGTGGCTTTACTGGTGTCTTTTCTGTTTGCGCTGATTGATGCCTTCAAGTTTGTGGGAGTGGATGTTTCCTCTTTTAGCTTCTTGCCACTGTTTGATATTGGCATGGGATGGGTATTGCCGACTGCGATTATATTTGTTGCGATGTTTTGCATGTCCCGTTCAGAGCAATCTCTGGAAATCAACGAAGCAATCCACTGATAGGTCGTGAATGAGAATTCGCTGACTATCAATCCAAGCGATTCTTGTCCCCAAATCGCCGAACGCTGCATGATATCCTGATAACATGGGCGTTCGGTTCGATTTCATCGTGTGCTGGAAAGTCATGTGGAACCAGCAATTTTTCCTGTATCTTCATCACATTTTTCAGTAGAATTCTTCGGTTAAATTCTACTCTAATAAACGATTGAGCAATCATGTTTGAAATCAACCCGATAAAAAACCGCCTGCAGGACGTGTCTGAACGCACAAATGTCCTGAGGGGGTATCTTTGACTATGATGTAAAAAAAGAACGTCTCGAAGAAGTCAACGCAGAACTTGAACAACCCGAAGTATGGAATGAACCCGAACGGGCTCAGGCACTGGGAAAAGAGCGAGCCACGTTGGAGGCTATCGTTGAAACCATTGATCTCTTGGATCGTGGTGTTGATGATGTCGAAGGTTTGCTTGAACTGGCGGTTGAGGCTGAGGATCAGGAAACGTTCGATGAGATCGGCCCTGAGCTGGATGAGCTGGAAGAGAGTCTGGAGAAACTGGAGTTTCGCCGCATGTTCTCGGGAGAGCACGATTCTTCCGATTGCTACATTGACCTTCAGGCGGGTTCCGGTGGAACCGAAGCACAAGACTGGACCTCAATGTTGCTGCGGATGTATCTGCGCTGGGCTGAAGCGAAAGGATTCAAGACAGAAGTGATTGAAGTCTCCGGGGGCGAAGTCGCCGGCCTAAAATCGGTAACGGTGCGGATCGTTGGCGAATATGCTTATGGATGGCTGCGGACCGAAACCGGTGTTCACCGTCTGGTGCGTAAATCTCCGTTTGATTCCGGCGGTCGTCGTCATACTTCTTTTGCATCAGCGTTCGTCTATCCGGAAGTTGATGAAAACATTGATATCGATATTAATCCGGCTGATCTGCGCATCGATGTTTACCGGGCATCGGGTGCCGGTGGTCAGCACGTCAATACAACTGAATCTGCGGTACGGATTACGCATTTACCGACCAATACAGTTGTTCAGTGTCAGACAGACCGCTCCCAGCACAAAAACAAAGATCAAGCGATGAAGCAACTTCGGGCGAAGCTATTTGAACTTGAACTTCATAAACAGAATGCCGAGAAGCAAGCGAATGAAGATGCTAAATCTGATATCGGATGGGGCAGCCAGATTCGTTCTTACGTGCTTGATGACTCGCGGATTAAAGATCTGAGAACGGGGATCGAAAACCGCAATACTCAGGCGGTTTTGGATGGCGACTTAGATAAATTCATTGAAGCAAGCCTGAAATCAGGTCTTTAAGCTTTTCACCGATATGACAGGTACATCGAAATGACTGATGCGATTCAAAACGAAACGACTCAAGAAAGTAACAGACAAGAAGAAAATAAACTCATCGCAGAACGACGCGGTAAGTTAGATTATATCCGTCAGGATTGTAAGGCAAACGGTCACCCGAATGATTTTCACCGTGATAGTCTGGCCAGTGATTTGCAACAAACGTTCGGTGAAAAGACAAAAGAAGAATTGGAAGCCTTGAATCATATTGTCGCGATTGCCGGACGAATTATGGCAAAACGCGGGCCTTTTTTGGTCATTCAAGAAACTTCCGGTCGGATCCAGGCGTATGCCAGTAAAGATGTGCAGAAAGATCTGAAAGCCAAATATCAAGGGTTGGATATTGGTGACATCATTGGTGTGAAAGGGGCGCTGCATAAATCCGGTAAAGGGGATTTATATGTCAATATGGAATCTTACCAACTATTGACGAAAGCGCTGCGCCCGTTACCTGAGAAGTTCCATGGTCTGACCGATCAGGAAATGCGTTATCGCCAACGTTACGTGGATCTGATCATGAACGAAGATTCGCGTCAGGCGTTCATCATCCGCTCTAAGCTGGTCAGCGCGATTCGTCATTTTATGATCGGCAAAGGATACATTGAAGTTGAAACACCAATGATGCAGAGCATTCCCGGTGGTGCAACAGCACGTCCGTTTATTACCCACCATAATGCGTTAGATATGCAAATGTATCTGCGGATTGCACCGGAACTGTATTTGAAGCGTCTGGTTGTCGGTGGCTTTGACCGTGTATTTGAAATCAACCGTAACTTCAGAAACGAAGGGTTGTCTCCTCGGCATAATCCTGAATTCACCATGATGGAATTCTATCAGGCTTATTCAGACTATAACGATTTGATGGATTTGACTGAAGAGATGCTGAGTTCGGTTGCTCAGGAAGTTTTGGGAGCGACCTCAATGCCTTACGGGGATGAAACAGTTGAGTTCGGTGGCCGTTATACGCGCATGAGCATGTTAGAAGCGGTGAAACACTACAACCCTGCTCATGCTGATATTCAGAGTCTTGATAATGACAAGATTCAGGATCGTGACCTGATGGTTGCGATTGCTAAATCGCTGCATATTGAAGTTGAACCATTCTGGACATGCGGTCAGTTATTAGAGGAAATCTTTGGTGAAACGGCTGAGCCACAACTGATTCAACCGACTTTCATTACGGGGTATCCGGCTGATATTTCGCCATTGGCTCGCCGTAGTGATGACAATCCATTTATTACGGATCGCTTTGAGTTCTTTATCGGAGGCCGGGAAGTTGCCAATGGTTTCTCTGAGTTGAATGACGCTGAAGATCAGGATGCTCGCTTTAAAGCGCAAGTTGATGCGAAAGATGCCGGTGATGATGAGGCGATGTTCTATGATGCTGATTATATCACTGCGCTAGAGCATGGTTTACCACCGACTGCCGGACAGGGGATCGGCATTGATCGCTTGGCGATGTTGTTCACAAATACACATACGATTCGAGATGTCATTTTGTTCCCAGCAATGCGTCCTCAGGGATAATTGACTGAATTTATCACTAGTAATGGATTAAAGTGCTAAAAAATATGAAAAGCCTTTCCTTCGGGAAAGGCTTTGTTTTATCAGAAAGAGAAGGTAGGATGATTGGACCAGTGATGATTTCATATATTAGAGGAGTTGAAAGGGGGGAAATATATTTAAGTAGTTGTCATCGGATAAGGAAAACGGGTCGTAGTATTTTATCGCTTCTGTTCTTTTTATGTAATTTCTTATGTTAGTCTCATAATTAAGAATATGCGTTTTTTAATTCGTGCCTACGGTAGCGTAATTATTAATAATTAATACTATATAAGCCCCCAAATAACATAACAATATGAATAAATGATAAGGAATAGTTCATGGGTAATCAGTTCCGTATGGACTCTGTGCCAGGTTCTCTTATCGTGGTTGGTGGCACGTATGAACCATGGCTTTCGGTATTAGAACAAGTTGGTTGGCGATGTTCTCAAGTCGGCGATTTAAGAAAGGCAGATGTCTTGTTTGATGAAGTCGGTCCCTGTATCGGTATTGTCGATTTAAGTCACGATGAGTTCAGTTTAAATGGGGTTGCGAACTTAGTCAGTAGTCATAGACAAGTTCGATGGCTGGCATTCATTCGCGAGTCACAGTTAAGCTCAGATACAATATGTCAATTTATTGTAAATTTTTGTATTGATTTCTTTACTGCACCAATACCTGATACGCAGTTGCTGAGTACGATCGGGCATCAGCTTGGCATGTTGAAGCTTGAAAAAAAAGTATGGCCTCACTATGGGTTAAACGATAATTTTGGCTTGATTGGAGAGTCGGTTCCAATGAAACGGCTACGCGATCAGATCAAACGAATTGGACCGACCGATGTGAGTATTTTGATTCATGGTGAAAGTGGTTCAGGGAAAGAGATGGTTGCCAAGGCTGTCCATCATTCCTCTTCCCGTTCCAAAAAGCCGTTTATCTCTGTCAATTGTCGGGCAATGTCCGAAAAACGTTTTGCGATGGAATTGTTCGGTATTGGTGCTGATGATGATTTTGTTTCAATTCTGGAAAAAGCAGATGGAGGCACGGTTCTTCTGAATGATATTTTATCGATTACGAAAGATCAGCAATTGAATTTACTCCGCTTTTTCCAAGAAGGAACGGTAGAAACATCGAGAGGATTCCAGACTGTTGATATCCGAATACTGGCCGCAAATGCGACGGATATAGAGAAAGCTTTGATTGATGGTAATTTCAATGATGAGCTATATCACTATATTAATGTTCTGCGAATCAATGTGCCCAGCTTAAAAGAACGTGTTTCCGATATTCCTTTAATTGCCCGTCATTACCTTCAGCAATTTTCAAAAGAGTACAATGCTCAGGCCCGTGGTTTTACAGAAGATGCAATCAAAATGCTTTCCCGCTATCATTGGCCAGGAAATATTCGTGAGTTAATCAATCAGGTAAAACGAATGGTCCTGATGTCTGATACCGTCATGCTCAATGAGAGTAATCTGGATTTGCCAAAATTTGGGGATGGGAAATTAAGTCTGAAAAGTATCCGTGAACGCTCTGAAAAAGAAGCATTGATGTTGGTGCTTGAGTCTAATTCCGGGCAAATTACTCAGGCAGCAAAAGAGTTAGGCATATCAAGAGCGACAATGTATCGTTTGTTGAATAAGCATAATTTAATTTCGGAAGATATGAATTAATTATATTGTGACTGTCTTATTTTAGCAAAGTCTTATGATGATGTTTGAAAAGCCTTATGATGTTAGTAAGGCTTTTTTATTTTATACCTATATTTGCATGACTAAAAATAGTGTTAGTGAATTGTTTCAATAAAATAATTCATTTTAGTTGAATGTCACAATGATTACATGAGTGATTGTTAATTATTGAACTAATCTATTTTTTTAAAGGATATCGATGGTTCATTGATTGATTTATTGATTCGTTCCTATTAAATTACCGTTGTGGCTTCGGTCATAATTATCAACTGGATTGTAATGACTAAAGGAGATGCGCTATGAAATCTATATTCTGTATTATTTCTGTTTGTGTGTCTTCATCTCATTCTATTTCTCATTTGCAAGCAAGTGCCGTTACTGGCATGTCACGACAAATGAAACGAGATATTTTTAGTTAATCAATCCGTATCCTTTTTATTAGGCTGCGGAAATGTAGCAGCTTAATAAGTCAAAGAATTCAATTCTCTATTCTTCATTCTGTTAAGTGTAGCTAGGTTTCCTCCAGCCAGTGATCTCTCAAGGAGATACTGCTATGCGTCATTCATTTTATTTATCACTTGCAGCATGGCTCATTCGAGCCGATTTACGTCGTGAAGAACGGGTATGGAGAAGAAAAGTACGTCGGAGTGCTTACGATATCCCATGGGATAATCCTTATTTATTGCGTGATATCGGTCTGGAAGCGGATGGTCGCCCTATTGGTCGTTCGATCAATGAAGATCAGCGTGTGACTCGTCGTATGCATCTGCTCAGGCAGTTTATATCATTGCGAATACCGACGTAACTAAAACAGGCCAAAAGGGCGTTTCAATCCTTTTGGCCTGCGACTCACTTAACCCTGTGATGGCCTGCTGATGAGGCTTAGGGCTGTCAATATTAGTAAAAACTACGGACAAGGGTTGGAGTAGGTCGTGGCAATGTCATTGATTTTGCCAATGAGCTCATCCGACAATGTGATATCAATACTATCGATGTTACTTTTTAATTGAGCTAACGTCGTCGCACCGATGATGTTAGAACCGACAAAAGAGCGCTGGTTCACGAAAGCCAGCGCCATTTGCGCCGGATCGAGTTGATAATCCCGGGCCAGTTGAATATAAGCTTCAGTAGCTTTGATTCCCTGAGGAGTGAAGTAGCGTTTAAAACGTTCGAAGCGTGTACAGCGTGCCCCTTCCGGTTTGGCACCATCGAGATATTTCCCGCTGAGAATGCCAAATGCAAGTGGGGAGTAAGCCAGCAATTTAACCCCTTCAAAGTGACTGATTTCTGAAAGGCCGATCTCAAAGCTACGATTCAGCAAATTATATGGATTCTGAATTGTGACAATACGAGGTAAATCATGTTTTTCGGCTAATCGGAGATAGGTCATCACGCCCCAAGGCGTTTCGTTGGAAACACCGATATAGCGAATCTTTCCAGCCCGAACGAGATCGGTCATGGCTTCAAGTGTTTCAATCAGTGTTACTTCTTCTTTTTCAGGGAGTTCGGGATAGTTGAGTGTACCGAAACAGTTGGTTTGGCGCTGTGGCCAGTGGAGTTGGTACAAATCGATATAATCGGTTTTTAACCGCATAAGACTATCGTCAATGGCTTGATGGATATTACGATGATCCAGCGCCATATTCTCCCGGATCTGAAGTGGGTTTCTTGGTCCTGCATTTACAGGGCCGGCAACTTTGGTTGCCAGAACAATCTTCTCTCTCTTGCCTGATTTTTCAAGCCAGTGGCCGATAAATTCTTCTGTTTTTCCCTGAGTTTCCGGAGAAGGGGGAATCGGATAGACTTCTGCCGTATCGATGAAATTCACGCCTCGTTCGAGGGCGTAGTCAAGTTGGCTGCAAGCATCATCACATGTATTTTGTTGACCGAAGGTCATGGTACCAAGGCAGATTTTACTGACTTCTAATGTTGAGTGAGGCAGCTTTGTATAATGCATATGACTTCCTTTCTTGTTAGAGAACCAATTATCCAGTAGATCCGACTGCATATCTTCATTAGGTTTGAGCGTGGATATATGCTTCGCCTTTCACTATAAGCGAAGTGCCTACCGAAAAGGAAATAGAAATTGATGGTGAAGGAGCGATGACAAATGATTGCTCCGCACTGAATGTATCAAGTTAGAATGGTGTTGGTACGGGGGCGTTATGAGTGATGCCGTGTTTATATGAAGTGATGAGCGAGGATCTGCGCGGTAAATTGAGTCCGCAGATAAAATCCCCGGGGACGTGTACGGATTATTTTTCCGTTATGACCATAAGCTTCCGTTTGGACACGACCATTGGCTGCTTTAGGGCGCAATTGAAGGATCTCACCGTGTCTGGCGGTTACTTGTTCTATCTGACCTAACACAATGAACTCCATTAGCTCTTCCCAGTCATTTTTGAGTTGTGTTTCTTGCTCTGGTGAAGGACTCCATAACAGTGGTGTGCCGACTTTTCTGTCTGAGACGGGAATATCTCGTTCTCCTTCAACGGGGATCCAGAGGACTCGCGACAGTTTGTTCCTGACATGACTGTTTTCCCAAGTCAAGCCATGAACGCCCGTTAATGGTGCCACTGAGACAAATGTGGTTTCGAGCGGCTTGCCTACATAACTGATAGGAATACTTTTCAGCTCAATCCCCAGTTTTTCAAAATCCTGTTGCGGCTTACTTCCTGCAGTTGCACCCAAGTGCCATTCGAGAAGTTGTCCGACCCAGCCTTTATCTTTTTTTAGATCCAAAGGGACGTTCATCCGGGCAATGTCTGCAAGCTCAGCAAAACTGAATCCGGCTATCTCCCAAGCTCTTTCAAGTAATTCACTTTCTGTCTTTGGTTCTGGTCTCATAAGATCTTTCGGATATTTGTGGCAGAAGAGCAACAGTTTAGGATGTAATGCGCATTAGTTTAACAGATGAAATGAGAGGCCGTCATGGTTTGTCTGAAAGAGTGGTACCTTGATGATTTCCTCAGCTTATCCACAGGATAGTGGTGTCTGATGATTCATCACATCATGATATGGATGGATATACAGGCTTTATTCTGTTGTTTCTGTTATTTTTTCAGCGAAATCGCAGTTGTTGTGTGGATAAAAATGGCGATGGTGGATCTTTGTTCAATGTAACAATGAGATTGATCCTTGTGAATCAAATTAAGATCGTAAGTGTCATGATTATTGATTTAATTTATTGATAAATAATAGTTAGTTGTATGGGGTAACTTGCTGTTGAAAGATTTATTACGAGAATAAAATCGAAAAAATGTGAGTAATCTATCACTTTTTCACATAGTTACTCACAGAAAAGGTGAATAAGATCAGCTAAATTTGTCATCTTGTGTTAATAAGTCGCTTGCCTAAAATAGTATATCCAATTTCGTCCACTGAGTATTTTTGTTTTTATTGTCAATGGATATTTGCTACATCTGGGGATCTATGAAAAAATCAGGAGAAGTTAAATTTTATTAGAGGTTTGCCAGTGATAGATGGCGATGGTTATCGGCTGAATGTCGGAATTGTAATCTGCAACAACCATGGTCAGGTATTCTGGGCGAAACGATACGGACAACACTCTTGGCAGTTCCCTCAGGGCGGCATTGATCATGGTGAAACGCCAGAACAAGCAATGTTCAGAGAGTTATACGAAGAGGTTGGTTTAACAAAAACGGATGTGAAGGTCATTGGTTCCAGTCGTCATTGGTTGAAGTATAAACTTCCCAAACGATTGGTGCGCTGGGATTCTCAACCTGTCTGTATTGGACAAAAACAGAAATGGTTTCTTCTGCGTTTAGAGTGTCATGAGTCTAAAATCAACATGCAGCGTGGAGTAACCCCTGAATTTGATGGTTGGCGTTGGGTGAGTTATTGGTATCCGGTCAGGCAGGTTGTTTCATTTAAACGCGATGTTTATCGGCGAGCAATGAAAGAGTTTGCCTCGATTGCGATGCCATTTAAAGCACGGAAAGTAAAAGGTAAACGGAAAGGGAAAAGAGGATAAACATGCTCTCTCAGCTTCGGGACATTATGGAACAGGTTTCAAAAGTTGAAGATGTTCATCAGGCCTTTGATATTCTGGTGAAAAAAACCTGTGAGGCCATGAATACTGAATGCTGCACAATTTATCTCGCCAATGAAGAAAAACTACGCCTTGAACTGATTGCGACTCAAGGATTGAAATTTAAAGGCAATAAAATTCATATCGGTTTTGATGAGGGGTTGGTCGGGTTAGTCAAACGTTCTGCTGAACCGATCAATCTGGCCGAAGCCTCAAAACATCCAAATTTCAAATATTTCAAACAGCTCGGTGAAGAGGTGTACCAGAGCTTTTTAGGTGCACCGATTATTTACCGTAAGCAAGTACTGGGTGTGCTGGTTATCCAGCAACGTTCTCCCCGCTTGTTTAGTGAGATCGAAGAATCATTCATTGTGACACTCTCGGCTCAGTTAGCCGTTTTGGTTGCACATGCGCAGTCTCAGGGGTTATGGTCACTTGCAAAGCAACAGTCGGTTGTGCGCGGTATTGGGGTATCTCCGGGGGTTGCGATTGGTGAATTCTGGTGGGATAACTCTCAGCCGGAGCTAGAAAATGTTTTGCCGGCATCGACACTTGACGTTAAGAAAGAACAGGAATGGTTATCCCGAGCGGTTGAGAAGGCACTGAGTGATTTTCGGCGAATGCGTAAGAAGCTGGATGGTGACATTCACAAAGAAACGCTGGCTATTTTCGATTTATTTACCCACTTACTCAATGATCCAATGTTACGCAAGGATCTGAAAGAACAGATCCTGAAAGGTGACCGAGCGGATTGGGCCTTGCGTCAGGTGGTTGAAGCATACGTCGAACGCTTTTCCCAAATGTCGGATGTTTACCTGCGAGAAAGAGCACAGGATATCAGAGAGCTCGGGCAGCGAATGTTGTACTTTTTGTACAACAGTGAACTGGAAGAATTGGTGCTGGAAAAGCCGATCATTCTGGTCGTCAGAGAGTTAACCGCTTCAGTTCTGGCCAGTATTCCCAAAGATAAACTTTTGGCTGTTGTCTCACTCGAAGGCGCTGCCAACTCCCATGCCGCGATTCTATCCCGAGCCTTGGGGATTCCTGCCATCATGGGCGTTTCCTTAAATTTCAAAGAGATTAACAGTCAATTAGCTATTGTCGATGGTTACAGTGGCTTCATTCATATTTCACCGGATTCTGAAGTTCTGGCCGAATACCAAGAGCTGATGGAAGAAGAAGGTGAACTATCGGAAATGGTTAATCAAAGCCTTGCCGAGAAAGCGATCACGCGCGATGGGTATCCGGTCAATATCTTGCTGAATGCAGGACTGAATACCGAGAACAATACTGCGGTCAATCAAGGGGTGGATGGTGTCGGTTTGTACCGGACTGAAATCTCGTTCTTATTACAGAATCGTTTTCCTTCTGAAGAAGAGCAGATCCAACTTTATCGTCAAATACTATGTGCTCATCCCGATAAAATGGTTGTAATGAGAACATTAGATGTCGGTGGTGATAAGCCTTTACCCTATCTGTCGATTGAAGAAGATAATCCATTTTTAGGGTGGCGTGGCATTCGTTTCACGCTTGATCATCCGGATATTTTTCTGATTCAACTCCGGGCAATGATCAAAGCCAGTATTGAGACTGGCAATCTGGGCATTCTGTTACCGATGATTTCCGGAATGAAAGAACTCGATGATGCGCTTGCTTTTATTGATCAAGCATTTACTGAAGTTTCGGCAGTTGATGAACGGGTGAAGATGCCTGCAATCGGGATTATGCTCGAAGTGCCATCCATGATTTACCTTTTACCCCGAATGGCCGACCGGGTTGACTTTATCTCGGTTGGAACAAACGATCTGACGCAATATTTATTAGCGGTTGATCGGAACAATGCCCGGGTTGCTGATGTCTATGAATCCATGCATCCGTCAGTCTTGATGGCGTTGAAACATATTTCCGATGTGTGTCATCAGCATCAAATTCATGTCTGTGTGTGTGGCGAACTTGCCGGAGACCCGATAGGAGCATTGCTTCTGATCGGGATGGGATATCAGACATTGAGTATGAATACGGCGAATGTCGCGAAAGTGAAATACCTCATCCGTCATTCAGAAATCAAAACGCTGAAAAAACTTGCCTCGCAAGCGCTGATGCAAACTTATGGTCATGATATTTATAGTATGATGCGAACTTATTTTGAAGAGTTCGGTTTTGCTGGTTTTATTCGAGCCGGCAAACATTAAGTTAACCTGAGGAATGAGCGTGACCATCACTTTTGTCTTGCTGTTAATCGTGTTAGGTGCTTTTGTCGGCGTTATGGCCGGGTTGTTAGGCATCGGCGGTGGCTTAATTATTGTTCCGGCCCTGTTACTTTTATTTCCCCATATTGGCATCGCACCTGATATCGCGATGCAAGTGGCTTTGGCAACCTCTCTCTCCTGTATCATTCTGACTTCAGGTTCTTCGGCATTGAATCATTTACGCTATGGCAATATTGATTTATTAGCCGTGAAATGGCTGACGCCCGGGATTATTGCCGGTGGATTGATTGGTGCGACTCTTGCCGACTGGATGCCGAGCGAATATCTGCCCAAAGTGTTTGGGGGGATTGTTTTTTTCCTGGCGATACAGATGTTTCTCTCGATTCGCCAGCAGACTGCGAAGCCAATGCCGGGACTGGGCTCAATAATCCTGAGTGGGAGCTTAATTGGCATGATCGCCAGCTTGGCTGGTATTGGCGGTGGGGCACTGTCGGTGCCTTATCTCAACAAACATGGCGTAGAAATGCGTAAGGCAGTTGGTACATCGTCACTTTGCGGCTGTGTGATAGCATTATCTGGTATGGTGGGATTTATTTGGCACGGTTTTTCGATCAAAGACCTGCCTGCGTTTAGTCTGGGGTACGTTTATTTACCCGCTTTGCTGTTTGTTTCCTGTTCGTCAATGTTTACGACAAAAGTGGGGGCCAAGTTAGCGACCGAACTACCGACATCCGTATTGAAAAAGGTGTTTGCTGTGTTTCTGATGTTTGTATCCGTTCATATGTTGCTGCGCTGAGCGCGGTATGTCATAAACCGTTATATATTGAATAAAGAGTAAAGATTTATGTCTCAGGAATTCTTGCAGTTTCCGAATATTGATCCTGTCTTAGTCTCCATCGGGCCGCTTGCCATTCGTTGGTATGGTGTGATGTATCTGCTTGGGTTTCTTTTTGCAACTTGGCTTGCGAACCGAAGAGCGGATAAGGAAGGAAGCGGATGGACGAGAGAACAGGTCTCTGACCTTTTGTTTGCCGGATTTGTCGGTGTCGTCATTGGCGGACGTGTGGGTTATGTCCTGTTTTATGGATTTGAGTATTTTCTGGCAGATCCGCTATATCTGTTTAAGGTCTGGACCGGAGGAATGTCTTTCCACGGCGGTTTACTCGGTGTGATTACGGCAATGTTCTGGTATGCCAAACGCAATCATCGCCAGTTTTTTGCAGTGGCCGACTTCGTTGCGCCACTTGTTCCCTTTGGACTCGCGTTAGGACGTTTAGGAAATTTCATGAATGGAGAATTGTGGGGAAGAGTCACCCATGTGCCTTGGGGCATGGTCTTTCCGGAGGCGGGACCGTTGCCGCGTCATCCTTCCCAGTTATATGAATTCTTCTTGGAAGGGGTGCTTTTGTTTATCATCCTCAACCTCTTTATTCGCCAACCTCGGCCTGCTGGTTCGGTTGCCGGCCTATTTCTCATCGGTTATGGAGCCTGCCGTACGTTTGTTGAGTATTTCAGAGAACCGGATGCACAACTGGGACTGTTTGCCGGATTTATTTCGATGGGGCAGATTCTCTCTTTACCGATGATTCTGGCTGGGGCGCTGTTGATGGTTTGGGCTTATCGTCGTGATTCCGGTGTATCCGCTCAATAGAATCTTCTCTCGGAACAAGAATAATAGAGGTCATTGAATGGTTTTAAACGCATTAAAAACGAAGTTATCGAGACATATGACCGGGGACATAAGAGCTCCGTTTGATACTTGTCGATACAAAACACACGACTTGAGTGTTGAGCTGGACGAAAGAATCGATAACTTTTGTCTGTTTCATGAGATTGCTTATCAAGAACTGAATCGAAAATGTGCCGCGCTGAATGACTTTTCTGCACAGGTGAAAGCACAGCTTGCAGCCACAGACGATGAAGAGGCGCAGGAGTTTCTCAAGTATCAGGCTTCTCAATTGATTCATTCGAATGATACAGATGTGCAGCGAGTCCAAAACCTTGCTGATGAATCGGCCATTATTGGGTTCTGGGCGATTGTCGAGCAATTTTCCAAGCGGGCGTATGTGCTTTTGAAATCCAACTTGTCAGGGATTTCGGCATCCGAGATTATACTGCCTTATCGCTGGGATCATATTAAAAGTGCTTATCATGAATTTGGTTTGACTCTTAATGATTTAACACATTATGACATCGTTAATGAGCTCCGGGTGGTTAACAACAAAATCAAGCATCTATATCAGGTTGATAGTACGTTAGCTGCTTTTCCCCGGTTTGCGGATAAGGAAGGACTCCCGATGACTTTTCTAAACTACCCTGTACACGAGTATGAAGAGGCGGTTTACCAGTTTCTGGGGAGTTTATTAGTGTGGGTTGGTGAGCAGATTCATGCCCATGAGCAGGGCGGATCAGCCGAAAGTTAACTCAGGATGAGAGAGAATTTACTTGTCTGAGTCCTCTCAAACCAGTGTCCCCTCGACCAAGTCATTGGTCGAGGGGACACTACGTTTTTATATTGCGACTGGCGCTTTAATCGATGGATGTGGGTCATAGCCAACGATTTCGAAATCCTCAAAACGATAGTCATAAATCGATTTGGGGTGGCGCACAATACGTAATTCCGGCAATTGCCGTGGTTCACGGGTCAGCTGGGTTTTAATTTGTTCCATATGATTGGAATACGCGTGTAAATCACCAAAACTGACCACAATTTCATGCGGTGTCAGTTGGCATTGTTGTGCAAGCATATGGGTGAGCAACGCCAGTGAGGCAATATTATAAGGTAACCCGAGGAAGCTATCTGAGCTACGGATATATAATTGTGCAGAGAGCTTGCCGTTTGAAACATAAAATTGGTATAGCAAATGGCAGGGAGGGAGCGCCATTTTCCCCTGGCGGGCATTGTCTTGAGGTGCCATCGACTCGTCAGGTAAATACTCAACATTCCAGCCATGGAATAGAATACGGCGACTGTTGGGGTTATTTTTTAAAGCATCCACGACATAATCGATCTGATTGATGCTTTCACCTGATTGTGTTGGCCATGCCGTCCACTGCTGACCATAAATCGGGCCTAAGTCACCATTTTCTGTCGCCCATTCATCCCAGATCGAGACACCATTTTCTTTGAGCCAAGAGGTATTGGTGTCCCCGCTCAGGAACCAAATCAGTTCGTTCGCGATACTTTTGAAGTGGAGCTTCTTGGTTGTAATGAGAGGGAAACCTTCTTGGAGGTTGTGGCGGATTTGACGGCCAAACACAGAAAGTGTACCCGTACCGGTGCGATCGCCTTTGACATCACCGTTTTCCAGAATATCTTCCAATAATGCAATGTACTGCTTCATAACTTGCCTATTCATGAATTTTCTATCAGTTTAATGAATTTCCCTAAGACTTGTAAGGGGCAGTATTGAAGATATTTTTATGTTCGGATATATCGATTCTATATATTGAAAACTTCGGTTATTTCGATCATGCTGATGATAGAATACGCTGTACGGGTATGAATTGAATCTGACTGATGGTCTGGGTATATGTCTCATTTGAATTACAATCACTTATATTATTTCTGGATGGTTTGTAAACAAGGTTCGGTGACCAAAGCCGCTCAAGCCTTATTTCTGACACCGCAAACGGTGACCGGACAAATTAAAGCGCTGGAGGCTCGTATGGACGGCCATTTGATGAAACGCGTTGGGCGGCGAGTCGAACCGACAGAGTTGGGACAGTTGATTTATAAATACGCTGATCGTATGTATGGCTTGAGTTATGAAATGCTCGACATTGTTAACTATAGTCAGCGGGCAAACTTACTACTGGATGTGGGGGTCGCCGATGCCATTTCCAAACAGATCGTCAGTAAGATTTTGTCGTGTGCCGTTCCTGAAGATGAACCTATTCATTTACGTTGTTTTGAATCGACACATGAGCTGTTACTTGAGCAGCTTTCTCAGCATAAACTGGATATGATCTTGTCTGATTGCCCGGTTGATTCGGCCCGTAGCCCTGGTTTGTTTAGTAAAAAGCTGGGCGAAAATCAGATGTGCTTTTTCTCCTATACCGAGCCTCATGCGAGTTCACTCATCGAATGCTTGTCAGATGGAAAAATACTGATTCCGGGGAGTCGAACCGCAATGGGAAGAAGTATGATGCAATGGTTTGATAGTCAGGGGATTCAACCTAATATCATGGGCGAGTTTGATGATGTTGCGCTGATGAAAGCCTTTGCCAGAGAACATCGAGAGGCTATTTTTTTAGCGCCGTCTCTCTATACGGAAGCCGGGAATGGCGATTTGCCGATGCATCTGATCGATCGAATCGATGATTTAAAGGAAGAGTATTACGTTATCTTTGCCGAGCGGATGATCCAGCACCCGGCCGTGAAGCGTATATGCAGTGAAGATTTCAGTTATTTATCAGTATAATCGGTTCTTTTTCATGGGTAATTGCTTTAATATCTAGCACTTACTTATTATCAGGTAAAAGTTTTGTGATGCCGTCGAGAAAATAATAATGATGAATCGCGGTGGATGAACAGCAAGTAAAATGATTTTGTAAGGCTGCAAGGTTGTAGTCGCTATATGTATGAAATGAACCTGTCCATAAAGGGAGCCTTTCGTGAATCTTCAGGAAATGGAACAAAAATCAGCCAAAGCTGTTGTATTACTCAAAGCCATGGCAAATGAGAGACGTCTTCAGATATTGTGTTTACTGTTAGCGCAGGAATTTTCAGTAGGTGAGTTGTGTACGAAACTTGAGTTGAGTCAGTCTGCATTATCGCAACATCTGGCGTTATTACGTCGGGAGAAATTGGTTGCGACGCGGAAAGAGGCGCAAACGGTTTACTATTCGATCAGCAGTCATGAGGTAAAAGAAATGATTGAATTGCTATATCGTCTCTATTGTTCATAAAATTAGCCGCTGATTGGTATCAAGAAAAATAAAAAAACCGACATTATGTCGGTTTTTTATTTTTGTATGAAGCAATTAATGCATTACAGCGCTTTGATTGCAGCAACAAAACGAGCTTTATGACGAGCTGCTTTATTCTTGTGGATCAGGCCTTTTGTTGCCATACGGTCAAGAATTGGTGTTGCTTCAGTTAGTGCAGCAGTTGCAGCTTCTTTGTCGCCTGCTTTGATAGCAGCGACAGTTTTCTTCATATAAGTGCGCATCATTGAGCGGCGGCTCGCGTTGTGTTGACGATTTTTTTCCGCCTGAATAGCGCGCTTCTTAGCAGATTTACTATTTGCCAAGGGTCTACTCCCAAAAACTTTAGTTCAGTGACATTTTAAGGGCGGGAACTATCCCCTATTTACCTAAAAATGTCAATTCATTTGTGCAAAAACACAACGAACCAAAACATTTTTGGTATCGTTGGAGATTCGCGGTTAAGATGGCGGGGATTCTAACAGCATTCTTTTTTGAATGCTAATACTTAATCTGCTCTTTTAACGGTCATCTTTTTTGTGTTTATACGTCTTTTAACGAGCATGATGCTGTACGGCTCAGTTTGAATAGATGGACCGATTATTGACACAACTATGATTTGAAAAGCAGCGCATTCTACGTTAAAAAACTGCACACAGGCAGAAAGTATTCTCAGCACGCCTATACAGCCAGCACGATGCTTTTTATCCTGCTATATCAGTAAAGTCACCGGGATTCTCTCGGATGCGATTTGACATATAAACAGAGGTTACGGTGAGTCAACGTCTTCTCAGGTCTGGTCTGATTGTCAGTACCATGACACTGCTATCGCGCGTTTTAGGATTATTTCGAGATATTGTGGTTGCGAATCTTATGGGGGCCGGTGCGAGTGCCGATGTGTTTTTCTTTGCCAATAAGATCCCTAACTTTTTACGTCGCTTATTTGCTGAAGGCGCTTTTTCACAGGCCTTTGTCCCCGTGCTGACCGAATATCATGCTCAGGGCGATATGGACAAAACGCGTCTATTAATTGCTAGGGCTTCCGGTACGCTCGGGGTTCTCGTTTCTATCGTGACGCTATTCGGGATTCTTGGTTCTAGTGTTGTGACGGCTGTTTTCGGCGCTGGCTGGTTCCTTGATTGGTTACATGGCGGGCCGGCGGCGGCAAAGTTTGAGCTGGCCAGTTTACTGCTCAAAATCACGTTTCCTTATTTATGGTTTATCACCTTTGTTGCGTTGTCTGGCGCAATTTTAAATACACTGGGTAAATTTGCAGTTTCTTCATTTACTCCGGTATTTCTGAACGTGATGATTATCGGTTCGGCGCTATTGATTGCTCCTCGACTGGCACAGCCAGAGATTGGTTTAGCTTTCGGGGTGTTTCTCGGCGGACTGGTTCAGTTTCTGTTTCAGTTACCTTTTTTGATTAAAGCCGGTGTATTTGTCTGGCCGAAATGGGGATGGAATGATCCCGGGGTTCGAAAAATCAGAACGTTGATGATCCCTGCATTGTTCGGTGTTTCGGTGAGTCAAATCAATTTGCTGTTCGATACCTTTATTGCCAGTTTTTTGCAAACCGGCTCGATTAGCTGGCTTTATTATTCGGATCGTCTGTTAGAGTTCCCGCTCGGATTATTTGGTATCGCGATTGCCACCGTGATTTTGCCGGCACT
This sequence comes from Vibrio sp. MEBiC08052, assembly GCF_001506075.1. Taxonomy (GTDB): domain Bacteria; phylum Pseudomonadota; class Gammaproteobacteria; order Enterobacterales; family Vibrionaceae; genus Vibrio. The sequence goes on from NZ_KQ947475.1 coordinate 621,001, forward strand.
ATCAAGAAAACATGTTGATGCTGAACCCATCGGATTTGCCAATACGATGGATTGGGGTGTACGGATGGTTTGCTTGCTGGGAATTCCAGCCACGCTCGGCTTGATCGTCTTGGCTCAACCGATGATTATGGTCTTGTTTATGCGCGGTGAGTTTACTTTAGCTGACGTGCAGCAAGCGGCTCTTTCGTTACAGGCTTATGCTTCCGGTCTGCTCTGTTTTATGCTGATCAAAATATTGGCTCCGGGCTATTACTCTCGTCAAGATACCAAAACACCCGTCAAGTATGGGATTGTTGCGATGATCACCAATATGCTTTTTAACGCTGTGTTTGCTTGGTTTTTCGGTTATGTTGGTCTGGCAATGGCGACTGCATTGTCGGCATTTATTAATATGGCTTTATTATATCGGGGACTGCATTTAGCCTCTGTGTATCGGATGCAGCGTTCGACCATCCTATTTATTGGCCGGATTTTTGTTGCCAGTATCATCATGAGTGTCTGTCTGGCTTTGGGATCAGAGCATCTTGCGGCGTGGGCTGAATGGGGAACGTTAAAACGGGGCCTCATGTTGGCTGGGTTAATCGTGTCCGGTGCCTGTGTTTATGGGGGAACCAGCTTAATCAGCGGGATTCGCTTGAAAGATATCCGAGTGACCCAATAGGTTACGGCATCCGGTTTTTATATTGGGGAAAGTCGGTCTTCCAATGGGACTATTACATGACCAAAGCAAGATGTGGAATATATTTGTTGGCTTGATTGACTTTCTTCTCCTGAGCTGAGGTTATATAATCCGTCGGTTTCATCACCAGAGAATTGAATCATAGGTTTTAAACGTCCGATATGGAATTAATCCGAGGTATTCATAACATACGTACTCAGCACCATGGTTGTGCGCTGACAATTGGGAATTTTGATGGTGTCCATCTCGGGCATCAACAGGTGCTGCGGTTAGTGTCGGAACAATCCCGAGTGATGGGTGTTCCATCAATGGTGATGACTTTTGAACCACAGCCGATGGAGTTATTTAATCAACATCGTGCTCCGGCTCGATTGACACGTCTGCGCGATAAATTTGTTCAGTTGAGTCGACTCGACATTGATCGCCTGCTTTGTGTTAATTTTGATCATCAATTTGCCCAATTAGATGCAGAAACCTTTATTCATGACTTGTTGGTCAAGCACTTGGGTGTTAAGTTTCTTGTCATTGGCGATGATTTTTGTTTTGGTCGGCAACGGCGCGGTAATTTTGCAATGTTGCAACAAGCCGGTGAGAAATTCGGTTTTGATGTGGTCAGCACACAAAGTTTTTGTGTCGATCGTCTGCGAGTCAGCAGCACTGCAATTCGTGAAGCACTGGCGAGAGATGATCTTGTTGCTGCCAAAGAGATGCTGGGACGTCATTACAGTATCAGTGGCCGGGTGTCTCATGGCAGAAAGTTAGGGCGGACCATTGGTTTCCCTACTGCCAATATCCCGTTGAAACGGTGTGTTTCTCCGGTTTCCGGGGTGTATGCCGTACAGGTCTCTGGTTTGACTGAAACACCAATTGACGGTGTCGCAAATATCGGCCATCGGCCGACGGTCAATGGTGTCCGTCAGCAACTGGAAGTCCATTTATTTGACTTTCAGGGCAATATTTATGGTAAACAGTTGGAAGTTGCACTTTTACATAAACTTCGGGGGGAGCGTAAGTTTGATTCCTTTGAAGCATTGAAACAACAAATAGAATTGGATGCTGAAGCGGCAAGAGTGTGGTTGCTTCAGCTTCAGTATGAGGGTTAGTTGAGAGTTTGGCTGACATAATGTCTAACTTCGCCCAGTATAACGGAATTAAGAATCGATGAGTGAATATAAAAATACCCTGAATTTACCTGAAACAGGGTTTCCAATGCGTGGTAATCTGGCGCAACGCGAGCCGGATATGCTGAAACGTTGGTATCAAGAGGATCTTTACGGGGCTATCCGTAAAGCTAAAAAAGGCAAAAAATCTTTCGTATTACATGATGGCCCTCCTTACGCCAACGGTGATATTCATATTGGTCACGCCCTGAATAAGATTCTTAAAGACATTATTATCAAATCCAAAACACTTTCAGGTTTTGACTCCCCTTACATTCCGGGGTGGGATTGTCACGGATTACCGATTGAGTTGATGGTTGAAAAGAAATTTGGCAAACCGGGACAGAAATTAACGGCTGCTGAATTTCGTGAAAAATGTCGTGAGTATGCTGCCGGTCAAGTCGAAGGGCAAAAAGAGAGTTTTAAACGTCTGGGTATTCTTGGTGAATGGGATAAACCGTATCTCACGATGGATTTTGGGACCGAGGCGAATATTATCCGAGCATTAGGTAAAATCGCCGATAACGGTCATCTCCTTAAAGGTTTTAAGCCGGTTCACTGGTGTACCGATTGTGGTAGTGCGCTTGCTGAAGCGGAAGTTGAATATAAAGATAAAAAATCGCCGTCGATTGATGTGCGCTTCAAAGCAGTTGATGTACCAGCGCTATTGTCTAAATTCACGTTAAGTCAAGGTCATGAAGGTCATGGTGACGTCTCTATCGTGATCTGGACGACGACCCCATGGACCTTACCGGCAAACCGTGCTGTTTGTTTACGCGATGATCTGGAATATGTGTTAATTCAGATTGAAGCGGATGAAGTGACAGGGCGTCAGGCTGAGCGGATTATTGTTGCTTCCGAGCTGGCAAAAGATGTAATGGATCGCGCCAGTATTGAGCATTTCCATAATCTGGGATTTGCCAGCGGTGCCGATTTAGAGTTAACCCGTTATCATCATCCTTTCTATGATTTCACTATCCCGGCTGTGCTGGGGGATCATGTTACAACTGATTCAGGAACCGGGGTTGTCCATACTGCGCCTGGGCACGGTCAGGAAGACTTTGTGGTTGGTCAGAAATATCAATTGGAAGTCGCTAACCCAGTCGGTTCTAACGGGGTCTATCTGCCGGATACGGAATTGTTTGCCGGTCAGCATGTCTTCAAAGCCAATGACTCAGTAATTGAAGTGCTGAAAGAGAAGGGTGCTTTATTACATCATCATGCCTATGAACATAGCTATCCGCATTGTTGGAGACATAAAACACCGATTATTTTCCGTGCCACGCCACAGTGGTTTGTGTCGATGGATCAGGCTGGGTTGCGTCACAAAGCGCTGGAAGCGATCAAAGGTATCAAATGGATGCCTGATTGGGGCGAAGGCCGTATTCAAAGTATGGTTGAAGGTCGTCCTGAATGGTGTATTTCCCGTCAGAGAACTTGGGGTGTTCCGATTGCGCTGTTTGTGCATAAAGAGACGTCTGAATTACATCCGAATTCTGCTGCGCTGATTGAGCAGGTTGCCCAACGGGTAGAGCAAAAAGGAATTCAGGCTTGGTGGGATTTGGATGTTGCCGAACTGCTGGGTGATGAAGCCGAGCAGTATGAAAAAGTATTGGATACGCTGGATGTTTGGTTTGATTCCGGTGTGACCCATTATTCAGTGGTCGATTCCCGTGAAGAATTCCACGGTGCTGAAGCGGATATGTACTTGGAAGGCTCTGACCAACACCGCGGCTGGTTCCAGTCTTCTCTGATTTCATCGATTGCGATGAAAGATAAAGCACCATACCGAGAAGTACTGACACATGGTTTCACGGTTGATGGACAAGGTCGTAAGATGTCTAAGTCGATCGGCAATACCATCGCCCCGAAAGATGTTATCAATAAATTAGGTGCAGATATCTTACGGTTGTGGGTTGCTTCCACCGACTACACCGGTGAAGTTGCTGTTTCTGATGAGATTCTGAAGCGTTCTGCAGATGCATATCGTCGGATCCGTAATACATCCCGTTTCTTCTTGGCTAACCTGAACGGTTTTAATCCGGCCTCAGATATTGTACCGATGGAAGAAATGGTTGCATTGGATCGTTGGGCTGTCGCTCGTGCGCTCGCGACCCAAAAAGAAATCATCAAAGCTTATGATGCTTATAACACTCACGCAGTTGTGCAGCGTTTGATGCATTTCTGCTCGGTTGAAATGGGCTCTTTTTATCTTGATGTCATCAAGGATCGTCAGTACACCGCGAAATGTGGCGGACATGCCCAAAGAAGCTGTCAAACGGCGCTGTTCTACATCGTTGAAGCTTTGGTTCGCTGGATGGCACCGATTATGTCATTTACCGCTGATGAGATTTGGCGAGAAATGCCAGCACTGCAAGCAAACGGTACAACGCGTAATCCGTTTGTCTTTGCTGAAGATTGGTATGAAGGTCTTTTCGATTTACAAGATGGCGAGCCTTTAGACAATGCATTCTGGGACAGTATTCAGGAAGTGCGCGGTGTAGTGAATAAGCTGCTGGAAACGGCTCGTAGTGAAAAGATCATTGGTGGTTCGCTACAAGCCGAGGTGGCTCTGTATGTCGATGGTGAACTGGCAGATAAACTGAATCGGCTTGAAGATGAACTTCGTTTTGTGCTGTTGACCTCGAAAGCGGTTGTTCAACCGACTTCGCAGAAGACGGAACAAGCGCAGAGTACCGAGATTGATGGCCTGTTTGTTAGAGTTGCAGCAACTGATGCTGAGAAGTGTGAACGTTGCTGGCACCACACCGATGATGTCGGTACGATTGCCGGACATAAACATATTTGCGGTCGTTGTGTATCTAACGTCGAAGGTGCCGGCGAAATCCGCAAATTTGCATAATCAGTAGACTGACGGAATCAATATGACAGAACTGACACTGAAGCGTTCGGGAATCCGCTGGTTATGGCTGGCGGTTCTGACTTTCGCACTTGATATTCTCATCAAACTGGTCGTCATGAATCATATGGATTATGGATGGCAACATCGTATTGAAGTGCTGCCGTTTTTTAATCTGTTGTATGTTCATAATTATGGCGCTGCGTTCAGTTTTCTCAGTGAGCAGACAGGATGGCAACGTTGGCTATTTACCGGTATTGCACTGATCGTTGTTCTGTTACTGATGTACTGGATGCGCCGACAGCCAGCCTCAGAACGATGGACAAACAGTGCTTATGCGCTGATTATTGGTGGTGCGGTGGGCAATGTTTTTGATCGCATTGTGCATGGATTTGTGGTCGATTACCTCGATTTCTACTGGGGAGGACACCATTGGCCGGCCTTCAATCTGGCTGACAGTGCTATCTGCGTCGGTGCAGTCATGCTGATTCTTGATGGTTTCCGTCGTAAAGATGAGCCGAAATAGTTTATCCGGATTCATTGAATGAATCACCCTAAGCGCTGTCTGCTCAATCGGATAGCGCTTTTTGCATCAAGGCTGGGGAAAGTAAGTCACATGGCAAATACAAGCGAACAACAATTGATACAGAAAGGGACGGCTGTCACTTTTCATTTTACCATCAAACTCAAAGATGGCTCCATCGCGGATAGCACCCATCAAATGGGTAAACCCGCGAAGTTAGTGATCGGGGATGGCAGCTTAAGCGATAACTTTGAGCAATGTCTGCTAGGGTTGCAGGCCGGCGATCAACGGACGATCGAACTGAAAGCTGCAGATGCATTCGGTTTACCTAACCCTGATAATATCCACCATATGGACCGGACGAAGTTTGCCGGAGAAACAGAACTTGAAGTCGGTGTGATCATGGCATTTAGTGGCCCTGATGGAAGGGAAATCCCCGGTATTGTGACCGCCATTGAAGGAGAATCGGTGACGGTTGATTTTAATCACCCGTTGGCAGGTCAGGATGTGACTTTTGATGTTGAAATTTTAGCCGTTGAATCGGGTGAATAATGACACACGTTGTGAGTTGAGTAAAAACCATGGGCAATGACATGAAAATATTACTAGCAAATCCTCGGGGTTTTTGTGCCGGTGTTGATCGGGCTATCAGTATCGTCGAACGCGCTTTGGAGATGTATCAGCCACCGATCTATGTTCGTCATGAAGTTGTTCATAATCGGTTTGTTGTTGAAGATTTGAAGCAGCGTGGCGCTATTTTCGTTGAAGCGTTGAGTGAAGTGCCTGACAACAACATTGTGATATTTTCTGCGCATGGTGTCTCACAGGCCGTCAGAAATGAAGCAAAATCCAGAGCATTGACCGTTTTTGATGCGACTTGCCCACTGGTGACGAAAGTTCATATGGAAGTTGCCAGAGCCAGTAGAAAACATATGGAAGTCGTTTTAATTGGCCACGCCGGACATCCTGAAGTTGAAGGAACAATGGGGCAGTATGCCAGTCAGACGGGCGGTATGTATTTGGTTGAAAAACCAGAAGATGTTGTCAAGCTGAAAGCAATCGTCAAACATCCTGAGAATCTTCATTATGTCAGCCAGACAACGCTTTCTGTGGATGAAACTGCGGACGTAATTGATGAGTTGCGCCGAGAGTTTCCTGAAATTCAAGGGCCTCGCAAAGATGATATCTGTTATGCCACGCAGAATCGGCAGGATGCGGTGCGGATCCTGGCGCAGCAAGTGGATGTGATGATTGTGGTCGGCTCTAAGAATTCATCGAATTCAACGCGATTGAAAGAGTTAGCTGAAAAACTCGGCACTGCAGCATTTCTCACGGACAGACCGGAAGATATCAATCCACAGTGGTTATCCGATGTCCACCTTGTCGGGGTGACGGCCGGGGCTTCGGCACCGGAAGCACTGGTCAATCAGATTCTTGAGCGGATTAAAGAATTAGGCGCAGTGTCAGTGGAAGAAGTGCTGGGACGAGAAGAAAATATGTTTTTTGAAGTGCCGAAAGAGTTGCAAATGAAGATGGTAGACTGACGGTTATTCTTTTTCCGATGATCGTATCAGGGCTCCCGAAGGGAGCCCTTTTTACATCAAGCACTGTTCATCAACAGTGTGAGGTTAAGCGGTTTTGGTCTGCTCATCCGATACTTTTTTCGCATTTGAAAGTGCTGCATTATCATGGCCTTTTGTCACTTTGAGTACATAGGCAAGCATCGCGATAGAAACGAGGAAGCCAAGAATAGTTGATATTTGCATCGGTAGTCCAAATCCAAGCGTACTGCTGTTGAGAATAAAGCTGACACAAACCGTCGTCATGAACAGTGCAGGAACGGTAGTGATCCAGTGGAATTTCTGGTGGCGCAGAAGGTATGCGGAAGCAGTCCAAAGCATTACGACTGCGGTGGTCTGGTTGGCAAAACCAAAGTAACGCCAGATAATCCCGAAATCAACCTGAGTCAGAATACCACCGACAACAAAGAGTGGCATCGCCATCAATAAGCGACTACGCAGGGTTTTCTGCTCAATATTAAAATACTCCGCTAAGATTAGACGACTGGAGCGGAAAGCTGTATCACCGGAAGTGATTGGCAGAATGACGACACCAAGGAAAGCCAGAATGCCACCGAATACGCCCAGTAGCCCGAATGAAGCGCTGTAGACCACATGACCCGGACCACCTTGAGCGATGGCTCCGGAAAGACCGTCCAGTGAACCGAAGTAAGATAAGGCAATCGTACACCAGATTAAAGCAATCACCCCTTCGCCAATCATGGCACCAAAGAATACGAAACGACCATTTCTTTCATTTTCCATACAGCGCGCCATCAAAGGGGACTGCGTGGCATGAAATCCTGAGATTGCGCCACAAGCAATAGTGATAAAGAGTGCCGGCCACAACGGCATGTCGTTTGGATTGAGGTTACTGAACAGATCCTGAATAGCAAAGCCACCCATGATGGTATGTTTGTCGGAGAGCATGAGTGCGGTGATCAGACCGACAGACATGAAAATGAGCAGTGCTCCGAATAACGGATATAGACGCCCGATAATTTTATCGACTGGAACGATCGTGGCCAAAATGTAGTAAGCAAAAATGACGATGACCATCAGACCGGTTCCCATATGTAGTGAAAGCTGTTCATTCACCAAGTTGGTAATCATACCGGCAGGTGCAGAAACAAATACAACCCCAACGAGCAGTAACAGAATAATCGCAAAGGCATTCATGAAATGTTTCGCGCCGTTGCCAAGGTATTTGCCGCTGATGTTCGGTACTGAGGCTCCTCCATTTCTGACAGAGAGCATCCCGGAGAAATAATCATGTACGGCACCGGCAAAAATACAGCCAACAACAATCCATAATAGTGCCGCCGGGCCGTATAGCGCCCCCATAATTGGCCCGAAGATAGGGCCGACACCGGCAATGTTCAGTAACTGAACAAGGTAGACTTTCGGTGTTGATATCGGGACATAATCAACCCCATCCCTCTGACTGTAGGCCGGAGTCTGGCGTTTCTCATTAATACCAAATATTTTTTCGACAATTGCACCGTAGATAAAGTAACCACCGATTAAAGCGATCAAGGAGACGAAGAACCACAACATATTATTTTCCTTCTGTTTGCGGACAGAGATGTTCTATCAATAGACTAGTCTGACCAGCGGCGTTATGCATGAGAAAGTCAGCTAAGTGGTTCTATGAAGAATTAAGTGGTCTCCTGTCTGCAGGAAGTGGTTTTCATTTTAATTATCGATAAGATGCTTAGTGAATATATTTATGTTCAATAATGATGCGCTGTGGAGGAAACTAAGCATCGCTGTTTGGTGTTTTGTGTCGAAAGCGTATATGGTTGAGGTTACATAAGTTTAAAACAAGGTATTGATGTCGTGATAAATTTTCCTAATTGGTTCGCCGGAATGGTGATTTCTTTGCTGTTGTTAGGGTGCTCTGCGTCGGAGCAATCACTTGCCACACAAGGGGATTGGTATCAAATCGGTTATCGTGATGGGATTGCGGGACATCAACAGCGATCTTATCAAGCGCTTCACAAGCTGGGGGCTGTCCAACTGGCTGATTATGACGAGGGATACGACGACGGCGTTACCCAATATTGTAATCCAGATTTTGCCTATCAAATCGGGTTGTCCGGTCAATACTATGATGGGGTTTGTGCCGGAACGCCTGCGGGAAATCAGTTCCGTATGGAGTGGCAACGAGGTTGGGATCAATATACCAGTCACTGAGCGATGAGTTGTAGTATCTGTCTCTCAGCGACATGGTATTGCAACGACAACAGGCCAAACGAGTAAAAATGCTGGCTCTTTAAGAGGATGGCTGGATTGCCTTGCGTAAGAACCCTTCTGATTGTGAGAGTTTATCGAGTGCTTCTTGATAACTCATATCGGTCAGCGCCATTAGAATTGCGACTTTGGCATTGTTCTGGCTCTGTGCCAGTAATTGTTCGGCTCGTGTTTTTTCACAGTCAGTGGCTTGCATCACGATTCTAACGGCCCGGGCTTCCAGTTTTTTATTGGTCGCCTGCACATCAACCATCAGATTCTGATAGCTTTTACCTAAGCGGATCATGCTCGCGGTTGTCAGCATATTCAGGATCAGTTTTTGTGCCGTACCGGATTTCAGCCGGGTTGAGCCGGTTAATGCTTCCGGCCCCACCAGCGGTGAGATGGCAATCTGTGCAATGGCTGCGATTTTGGAGTCCGGATTACAGGAGACGGCTACGGTCGTGGCACCGATTTGGTTGGCATATTCCAGCCCGCCAATCACATAGGGGGTTCGGCCACTGGCTGCAATACCGACCACGACATCCTGCCGATCCAGCTTAATATTTTGGAGATCATAGCTTGCCGCGCTCGGTGAGTCCTCACTACCTTCCTGTGCTTTAAACATCGCTTCTTTGCCCCCGGCGATCAAACCGATCACCATCTGATCCGACACACCGAAAGTGGGGGGGCATTCTGAGGCGTCCAGCACCCCCAGACGGCCACTGGTACCGGCACCGATATAAATCAACCGCCCTTTATTTTTAAATGCCGTGGTAATGGCATCGACCGCTGTTGCGATTTGAGGAATGACTTTTTCTACCGCAAAAGGCACGGTCTTATCCTGTTGGTTAAGCCGTTCAAGAATGGCTTCTGTGGACAACAAATCGATATCCATAGTTTCCGGATTCCGTCCTTCAGAAACCAACTGAGACAGTGCGGATAATAAAGCATCATTCGTCATAAGCTTTTACTCTTCTGATTTTATCGGGTTGTGTAAATGACGCCCAGTGACACGGCTTTAGTTGCGCCGGTGACTTCAGGAACATTGCTCGGGAGTTCATGTATGCGCTGATGGGCCAGCCAGGCAAAAGCCATGGCTTCCATATAATCGTTGTCAACGCCTTGCTCCGATGTGCTACTGACCTGCCAGCCTTTCAACAGGGTTTGCAACTCCTGCATCAATAATGGATTGTTGGCACCACCACCACAAACAAACAGTCGGGGCTGAAGGCCGCTGGCATATAAACAGCATTGATCGGCAATGGTTTCTGCGGTCAGCCGACACAGGGTTCTTTGCACATTTTCGGGAGCGATGTGACGGTTCAGCAATCTGATTTTCGACTGAACCCAATCGAGATTGAAGTATTCTCTGCCGGTACTTTTGGGAGCGTGTGCTGAAAAATAACTATCTCGTTTCATCAGTTCCAGCAACGGCACATCAATGTGCCCGCTGCGGGCCATCTGTGCATCCTGATCGAATTGTTCCCGTGTATGGTATTGGCACCAGGCATCCATCAGGATATTTCCCGGGCCGGTATCATATCCCAAAAGCGGCTGTTCCGGTCTGATCACTGAAATATTGGCAATGCCACCAATATTAAGTACGACCAGAGTCGCATCATTATGCGGAAAAACTTCCCGGTGAAAAGCAGGCACGAGTGGGGCACCCTGACCGCCTAGTGCCATGTCTTTACGGCGAAAGTCTGCCACGGTATCAATGCCCGTTTTCGTTGCGATGATATGAGCATCACCAAGCTGCATAGTAAAAGGCGTGTCCCCTGCCGGATGGTGATAGACCGTCTGTCCATGACACCCGATTGCTCGGATATTCTCCGCCCGGTATCCGCTTTGCACCAGCAGGGCATTGACCGCATCAGCAAACAGGTGCCCGAGGTGGTGATCGAGTATCCCAATTGCGGGGAGATGCGTCGGCTGACCGGTGCAGATATTCATAATGTTCTGTTTTATTGATTCAGGCATGGGATACATCGCGGATGAGAGCAACTGAATATTGTGGTCATCGATCTCAATCAGAGCAACATCAACACCGTCCAGACTCGTACCGGACATCACGCCAATATACAATTCTTTCTGAGCCATTATCGCTTCCTGCTGGTGGACATCATTGCATTGTAATTGATTTTTGTCACAGCACCACTGTGCTTACAAATCTTTGCTGATTGTTCTTTTTTATCGGCCCCTCAGCGAGTTAACCATTTGCGGAGCCGAGATATCTGTCTTGCGAATAGAACTGCATCCATGCGTTGTTGTGTATATAATCGGCTCAAATCAATCATGAGAGTTCGGGAGACAAATATGGGGCCGCTGTGGCTAGATGTTGAAGGATGTGAGTTGAGTGCGGAAGAAAAAGAGATGTTGGCGCATCCGACTGTCGGTGGTGTAATTTTATTCGCCAGAAACTATTTCGATTCAAGGCAATTACAGGCTTTAACTCAGTCGATTCGGCAGTATGCGAGACAACCAATCCTGCTCGGTGTCGATCAGGAAGGTGGTCGTGTTCAACGGTTTCAGGACGGATTCACTCGGTTGCCTGCTGCCGCAAGTTATGCTCGTTTCCCTGAGAGTGAACGCTTAGCACAACTGGGTGGGTGGCTGATGGCCAGTGAACTGATCGCGCATGATATTGATTTAAGCTTTGCCCCGGTCCTCGATACGGGATTTTCCTGTCGGGCGATTGGTAACCGGGCTTTTGGTGACGATGATGAGACGGTCATCTCAATGAGTCGGGCCTATATTCAGGGGATGAAATCTGCCGGGATGGCAACAACGGGAAAACACTTTCCGGGACACGGAGGTGTGGTAGAAGATTCACATAAAGAAACACCGTACGATCATCGTGAGGATATTTTCGACACGGATATGCAGGTGTTTCGGCAGCATATTCAGGCTAATTTACTGGATGCGATTATGCCGGCACATGTGATTTATTCTCATTATGATCAACAGCCAGCGAGTGGTTCGGCATTCTGGCTGAAGCAGATTCTACGGCACAAACTCGGTTTTAATGGCATTATTTTTTCGGATGATTTGGCGATGGAAGGCGCCTCGATCATGGGCGATGCGGTTGCCCGTTCCCATCAGGCGTTGGCGGCAGGATGCGATATGTTATTGCTGTGTAATGATCGGGATGCATCAGTCCGCGTGTTGGATCATTTACCGATCATGGCTGTATCCGGTGCTGAATCTCTGCAAAAGCAGCGCTCGTTTAATCCGGCAGAACTGAAAGCAACCCCTCAGTGGAAACAGGCTGTGGCAGCGCTCAGACCACTGACGGAGGAGTAACCCGTATGTTGTCTAACTGATTCCGAGCGTTTCTTTTAAGTTTTTCAGATAGCGCCGACTGACCGGCACGGTATATCCCGAAATGGTTAGTACCTCAGCCAGACCATGCTCGAGTAGTTTGATCTCCTGAATGTTTTTCGGATGAATCAAATACTGACGGTGACAGCGCAGCAGCGGGGTTTTTTCTTCCAGATGTTTCAATGTGAGTTGGCTGGTGGCTTTTTTGTCACTGGTTTGGACATGAACGCCTGCCAGATCACTACTGACAAATTCAACGGCCTGTATTGGGATAATCACAATTCGGTTGAGTCCGGTGCAAGGGATCTGTTCCAGTGACTTGGGGATAATGGGGGTCATATCCTGGCGTTGTATGTCTCGCTTTAACCGTTGCAGGGTTTTGTGTAACCGCTTGTCATCAATAGGTTTGAGCAGATAATCAAACGCGTTATCTTCGAAGGCTTGAATTGCGTATTGATCATAGGCTGTGACAAAAACAATTCTCGGCATGGTTTCTTGATCTAACATCGCCAGTAGATCGATACCAGTGAGCTGCGGCATTTGGATATCAAGAAAAACGACATCCGGTTTGAGCTGATTAATTTGTTTCAAGCCGTCAATAGCATTGCCTGCCTGACCGACGATCTTCAACGTCTCATCTTCTCCAAGCAGTTGGATCAGTTCTTCTCTGGCATGTATTTCATCATCAATAATCAGTACTTGCATTCAGATATTCTCTCAAAGATATGTCAGGTTAGGTTTGGGAGTAAAAACTGCATTTTGGTTGAGACATCCGGTTGGATGTCGGTTTGCAGTTGCGATGAATGACCAAAGTAATTGATCAGACGTTTTTCGACGATTTGCATGCCAAGCCCGTGCGTTTGATTGGGTGAAGAACGGTAAAGCCCGGCATTATCTTCAACAACAATCAGGTGTCCATGCGCTGTTGGCTGGTTATAAATACGAATTTTACCCTGGCCGAGTAAATTGGAGGTGCCGTGCTTGATAGCATTTTCTACTAAAGGCTGGAGAGTAAATGTAGGCAAGCGTCGCTCCATCAGAGAGGGATCGATCTGAATTTCAATATCGAGGCGATCACAAAAGCGGGCTCGTTCAATCATCAAGTAGGCATTCACATGGGCAAGTTCCTCTGCAAGGGTAATTGTTTCGATATTCTGTTTTAAATTACTGCGAAAAAAATGAGCCAGATGCTGGATCAGTTCACGAGCCTGGCGGGGATCAGTGCGAATGATTGCACTGATGGTATTTAAAGCATTAAAGAGAAAATGCGGATTCACTTGCGCATGAAGGAGTTTGATCTCTGCCTGAGACAATAATGTTTTCTTCTGTTGATATTCACCGTGAAGAATTTGACTCGACAATAGCTGCGCAATGCCGCCAGCCATTGACATGTTAATTGACGAGAATAATTTGCGCTTCTGTTCATAAAGTTTGATAGTCCCGATGACGCGATCATCGACACGTAGCGGAATGATCAGCGCGGAGCCTAATTTACAGTCCGGTGACAGAGAACATTGATAAGGGCGCTCGTATCCGTCGAGATAGATAATTTCATTTTTTTCAATCGACTCCAGTGTTTTGGGCGATGAGATAGGGGTATTGGGATGATGATGATCATCACCGACACCAATGAAAGCGAGGATTTTTTCCCGATCGGTAATGGATACGGCACCGACATTGGTTTCCTCATAGACGATACGGGCAACCGGTCCTGCGGTTTTTGCCGTAAATTCATCGGATAGTAACCCGACGGAGCGTTCTGCGATGCGTAACGCTTTGCGGGAAAAGGTTGCAGAGTATTCCTCATAAATCGATTTTTTATCTTTGAGAATGCTCATAAACAACGCCGCTCCGACGGAGTTGGCAATAATCATCGGGGCGGCGATGGTACTGACCAGTGAAAATGCTTGGTCATACGGTTTGGCAACCGATAAGATAATCAACATCTGAATCACTTCAGCGAACAGCGTGATCCCGAACACCACTCCCGGTTGAAATAGACGTTCCCGTTGGTATCTCCTCATCAGATAAGTATGCAGTAATCCTCCGATGAGGCCTTCGGTGGTGGTTGAAATCGCACAGGCTAAATCGGTAAACCCACCGAGCGTGTAACGATGAAGCCCACCGGTTAGACCAACCGCAAAACCGACAATCGGCCCTCCGAATAGTCCACCCATAACGGCACCAATCGCTCGGGTATTTGCGATAGCATCATCGATCTGTAAGCCAAAATAAGTGCCCAGAATACAAAACAGCGAGAAAAGCACATAAATTGACAATCTGTGCTCTAAACGGGAAGAAATGTTCAGGAGTGGCAGGAACAGAGGCGTTTTACTGAGCATATAAGCAAGGACAAGGTAAACGCACATTTGTTGCAGCAGGGAAAGAATCACATCCATGGCCATACAAAATATCTTGTAAACTGTTTGCTTATTCTAGGGGAAGGCTCAGCAATAAAATACTAACCTACCAGTGAATTGTGACGGAATGATGTTGAAATAGTCGTGTAAAATAAATTTTACAATAAACGTTTCTGTTATTTTACATTCACAATGACTGTTTTTGCTGGTAATTTAAGCCTTATGTGTGATTTAATTCTCGTTAATAGAGAGTTGAATGTAAATTTTTTTGTACGGGTGGTAACAATGAATGAACTCAATGATATTAATATAATTGACCAACAGGTTTTGATTACGCCGGAAGCACTGAAAGCCAAGCTGCCTCTGAGTGAAAGTGCACAGCAATTCATTCATCAGTCTCGTCAGACGATTGCTGACATTATTCATAAACGGGATCACCGTTTACTGGTTGTCTGTGGTCCTTGTTCGATTCATGATTTAGATGCGGCTAAAGAGTATGCTAAACGTTTTAAAGCGTTAGCTGAAGCTGTGAGTGATCAGCTGTATTTAGTGATGCGGGTATATTTTGAAAAGCCGCGGACAACCGTCGGTTGGAAAGGATTGATCAATGACCCGCATCTGGATGGTACATTTGATATTGAGCATGGGTTGCATGTCGGCCGACAATTATTGGTTGAACTGGCAGAAATGGAAATCCCGCTTGCGACAGAAGCGCTTGATCCGATCAGCCCTCAATATCTTTCCGATACATTTAGCTGGGCTGCTATCGGTGCCAGAACGACTGAATCGCAGACTCACCGGGAAATGGCCAGTGGTCTTTCGATGCCGATTGGGTTTAAAAATGGTACAGATGGCAGTTTATCTACGGCAATTAATGCCATGCAGGCGGCGTCATCGAGTCACCGTTTCATGGGGATTAACGCTGAAGGTCAGGTCGCGTTGCTAACCACACAAGGGAACTCAAATGGACATGTGATTCTGCGTGGCGGTAAACAAACCAATTATGATTCAGTTTCTGTTGCTGAATGTGAAGCAGAAATGCACAATGCGAAACTTGACCCGGCACTGATGGTTGACTGTAGTCATGCGAACTCTCGTAAAGACTTCAGACGTCAGCCACTGGTTGCTGAAGATGTGATCCATCAAATTCGTGAGGGCAATCGCTCGATTATCGGATTGATGATCGAAAGTCATATTCATGAAGGAAACCAGTCCGCTGATCTGCCTCGTGAGGAAATGCAGTACGGTGTTTCGATTACCGATGCATGTATTAGTTGGGAAGCGACTGAAACCTTGTTGCGTCGTGCGCATCAGGATCTGGTTCCATTCTTAGAGAAACGTTTGCAAGATTAAAGAGGTTGTTCATGTCAGTTGAGCTCAACACGTTACGAGATCAGATAGATGGAGTCGATCAGCAGATGATTCAATTGCTTGCTCGTCGTCTGGCGTTGGTTGAAAAAGTTGGTGAAGTGAAAAGTCAGCACGGTTTACCGATTTATGCCCCGGAACGTGAAGCAGCTATGTTGGCGGCACGTCGTGAAGAAGCTGAAAAACAGGGCGTTCCTGCTCAACTGATTGAAGATATTCTGCGCCGGACCATGCGTGAATCTTATGCCAGTGAGAAAGATGCCGGCTTTAAGTGTTTGAACCCGGAACTACGTCCTATTGTGATTGTCGGTGGGAAGGGGCAGTTAGGCAGCTTGTTTGCACGGATGTTCCGTTTGTCCGGTTATACGGTAAAAATACTTGGTAGTCAGGACTGGGATCATGCCGATGAGTTGTTGCATGACGCGGGAATGGTTGTCGTGACTGTGCCGATTCATCTGACACTGGATGTTATATCGAAGCTTAAACATCTGCCTGAAGATTGTATTTTGTGCGATCTGACCTCGATAAAGTCTAAGCCATTACAAGCCATGCTAGAGGTTCATTCAGGGCCGGTTGTCGGCTTACACCCGATGTTTGGTCCGGATGTTCCCAGCCTTGCGAAGCAGGTGGTTGTTTATTGTGACGGACGCGATGCCGACAGTTATCAGTGGTTGCTTCAACAGCTAGCGATTTGGGGAGCCAGTTTGTGCAAGATTCGAGCAGAAGATCATGACCATGGGATGACATTAATTCAGGCGCTGAGACACTTTACCTCTTATGTGTATGGCTTGCATTTATCGAAAGAAAATCCTGATTTGGAAAAGCTACTTCAGCTTAGTTCTCCGATTTACCGTTTGGAACTCGTGATGGTCGGGCGCTTATTCGGCCAAGACCCGAACCTGTATGGTGATATCATCTTCTCCTCGGAAGAAAATACCGCTATGATTCGTCGTTTTTATCAGTGCTTTACCGAAGCGATGACGATCATTGATGAACAAGATAAAGAACGATTTATCGAGAGCTTTGCTAAAACCAGTCAATGGTTTGGTGACTACTCGCAAAAATTTATGTCAGAGAGTCAGAGTTTACTCAAACATGCCAATGATGCGATTCATCGCGGGTAAATGTAGTATCAACGAAAAGAACGAAAAAGAGCGGACACCCGCTCTTTTTTACATTGTCAGCCCTAATAAATCACCGCTTTGGGCGTTGAACCCGATTTATATTGGACCAGACGTGTCACTTTCATCTTCATCACCTAAATCAGTCAGGTGTTCTAGTTCTCGATGTAAGAGTGCGTCATCGCCAACATTCAGCTCTATCAGCCGTTTCAGGTGAGAAATACTTTCGACATCGATATAAGCAATACTTGCGTGCAATGTACTGTTTTCCAAACTGACAATATTGGCTGTCATTTGAATCGAGATATCACTTTCAGGGAGCGGGAATTCAATGTAAACCGGTTGTTGCGGATCGAGTCTTGTTTCACCAATGATGGAAAGCAGTATCCCATGCAGTGATAGATCCTGAACCGTCGTTGCAATGTGGACTGACCCTTGGGTCAGTAAAGCCGGAGCCCGGTAGATAATCCGTGAAAATCGACGTTTTTCTGCCATATCTCTGCCTCTGTGTGGTAGAGGGGTGTTCAGTGTACGAAAGATACGCCGCCATTGGTCTTTCCCGATAATAAAAAGGCCGCAAGTGGCGGCCTTTTACATCAACAGAAAACACTATTTCGCAATACGTTTGTATTTAATGCGATGCGGTTCTGCCGCTTGAGCACCCAGTGTCTGTTTTAGCCATTCTGAGTATTCAGTATAGTTACCTTCGTAGAAGTTGACTTGCCCTTCGTCACGGTAATCAAGAATATGTGTCGCAATTCTGTCAAGGAACCAACGGTCATGCGAAATAACCATGGCGCATCCCGGAAACTCTAATAACGCTTCTTCCAGTGCCCGGAGTGTTTCCACATCGAGATCGTTGGTCGGCTCATCAAGCAGTAAGACGTTGCCGCCAGCTTTGAGTAGTTTTGCCAGATGGACGCGGTTGCGTTCACCTCCGGAGAGCTCACCGATAACTTTTTGCTGATCGACGCCTTTAAAATTAAAGCGAGAGCAGTAAGCTCGGGCGGGGATCTCAAAGTTATTGATCCGGATAATGTCGGCACCTTCAGAAATCTCCTGAAAGACCGTATTCTTATCGTTCATACTGTCACGGAACTGATCAACCGAAGCGAGCTTCACTGTATCACCGATGTCGATCGTGCCGGCGTCCGGTTGTTCTACCCCGCTGAGCATTTTGAACAGGGTGGATTTACCCGCACCATTTGGACCGATGATGCCCACAATCGCACCTTTCGGCATGGTAAATGACAGGTTATCAATTAACACTCTGCCATCGAATGACTTGGTGAGGTTTTTCACTTCAATGACTTTTTCGCCTAAACGGTCGCCCGGTGGGATAAACAGTTCATTGGTTTCATTACGTTTTTGATGATCGCTACTCTGCAACTCTTCAAAGCGAGCCATCCGGGCTTTCGATTTTGCCTGACGACCTTTTGGATTCTGACGAACCCATTCAAGTTCTTTCTCGATGGTTTTCTGACGGGCTTTTTCCTGAGAGGCTTCTTGCTTCAGACGTGCGTCTTTCTGTTCCAGCCAAGAGGTATAATTCCCTTGCCATGGAATCCCTTCACCACGGTCAAGTTCCAGTATCCAGCCCGCAGCGTTATCTAAGAAGTAACGGTCGTGGGTAATGGCTACCACGGTACCGCTGTAATCGACCAGAAAATGCTCCAGCCATGCAACGGATTCTGCATCCAAGTGGTTGGTTGGTTCGTCTAATAGCAGCATGTCTGGTTTTTCCAGTAGCAGGCGGCAAATCGCCACCCGACGTCGCTCACCACCAGAAAGGTGACTGATTTTCGCATCCCATTCAGGCAGACGAAGGGCATCTGCGGCACGTTCCAGTATATTCTCTAGATTGTGGCCATCTTTTGCCTGAATTAAGGCTTCCAGATCCCCTTGCTCTTTCGCCAGCGCATCAAAATCTGCATCCGGTTCAGCGTAAGCTGCATAAACTGCATCAAGGCGCTCAAGGGCATTTGTTACATCAGAAACAGCTTCTTCAACAATTTCGCGGACGGTTTTACTCTCGTCCAGTACGGGTTCCTGTGGCAGATAACCGACATTTAGTCCGGGTTGGGGACGCGCTTCACCATCAATGTCGGTATCAATACCAGCCATGATACGGAGCAGCGTTGATTTACCCGCACCATTGAGACCCAGTACACCGATCTTGGCGCCAGGGAAAAAGCTTAGAGAGATATCTTTCAGGATTTGTCTTTTCGGGGGCACAATTTTGCTCACCCGAGACATTGTATACACGTATTCAGCCATTGCCGATCGTTCCTAACTGTTACTCATAGACCAAAACAGCCATTTTATACTAATCAGATGATATTTGTTACTCGCAGACATTTTTTTCATCCAGACTTTGGGGGAGTCAGATGATTTGTGAAAAAATATGCAAATTGATGTTGTTTGAGATTTTTTGTTAATTTAGCCTCTCTCATGTAATAAATGAGGAAATTATGACTAAAATGTTAAGAAATCGTTTTGGGGGAGTTGGGCCGATTGTATCATTTATGAACGGGTCTTGGGGAAGAAGCATTCTGCCCATGGTACTTTGTATTGTTATCGGCAGTTGCTACGCACAGCGTAGTGTGGCACAAAGCGACTTGACACTGGAACAACAGCGTCAGCTTTATGAGCGTGCTCAGCTCTGGCTGGATCAACAAGATGTCAAAAAATACCACCGTATTCGCGACCAGCTGCTTGATTATCCTTTAACGCCTTATCTCGATTATCGCTCCATTTTAGTCAACATCGGTGATAAGCCACCACTGGTCATCAAAAATTTCATCGATAGTCATCGTAATTTCCCATTTGCCGGACGAATTAGTGCGCCTTACTTAGATGCGTTGGCTCAGAAGAAAAAGTGGTCGGTGTTACTGACCTATCAAAAATCCATTCCCAATCAAGAAAAATATCGTTGTTATTACTATACGGCGATGTGGCATACCGGCAGAAAGAATGAAGCATATCAGGGGGCCGAATCGCTGTGGCTGAGTGGTGACAGTGTCTCTGATGCTTGTGATTTTCTGTTTTCTCAGTGGCGTAAGACGCGGTTTTTTACTGATCGACAGATTATTGACCGTATGTTTCTCGCATTTGAGCAGCGAAGTTCCTCTCTGATGCAGTATCTGAGTCGCCAGTTGAAGACGGATCAAGCGCATGCACAGGCGCAGCGATTGCTTAATATTTATCGTGATCCGAAGCGGGTATTGACGCTGATGAATACCAACGTATTCAGTGACGATGATTCTAAAACGGTTGTTCTTGGTTTGAAAAAATGGGCCGCTGCGAAGCCGATTGCCGTGTATTCGCTCATCGCGCAACACCAACTGAGGTTGTTGAGCGCTGAAGAACTGAATCATCTGTCTCTCTATGTTGCCAGTCAACTGCTGGATGAAGAACCGGCATCGGGCATCACTGAATGGCGAGATCAGGTGATTGCAGAAAGTGGCGATGTCCGGTTAATTGAACAGCGTATTCGTCAGGAAATCAGGCGAGGTGATTGGCATCATATTCATCGTTGGATTGGCTATTTGCCCGAATCGTTGCAGCAGTTGCCCGGATGGCAATTCTGGCTTGGCCGAAGCGAGATCGAATTGGGCAATGAAGCCGAAGGGATCAACAAATTGGCGGCGCTCACCGAATTGCGAAGTTTTTATGGGGTGGCTGCGTCTGAGATTCTGCAACAGCCATTTGTCTATCGGACCAGTACCCTGAGCTACAATCCCGATTTGATTGAACCTTATCGGAAGGCTCTGGTTCGGATTGAGGAGTTGATTGAGCGAGGGAAAATTGCGGCTTCTAAAAGCGAGTGGCGTTGGTTACTGGAGCGCGTTTCGGTGGAAGAAAGTGCGATGTTGGCGCGTTATGCTGCAACAGCCCATTGGTATCATTTGGCTGTGGTTGCTTCGATTCAGGCCAAGCTGTGGACCAATCTGGATCTGCGTTTTCCCAGAGCCTATCTGAAATGGTTTGAATTTTTTGGCAATAAAAACAATGTTGATCCGATCTCATTGATGTCTTTAGCAAGACAGGAAAGTGCGATGGATATTGAAGCGCACTCTCCGGTGGGAGCGAAAGGGTTGATGCAAATTATGCCATCTACGGCTCGTCATGTTGCCAAAAAATACCGACTGCAGTATCACAGCGCCAGTGATTTGTTTAATGTGGAAAAAAACATTGAGTTGGGCAGTCAGTATCTCCATGAACTGTTGACCCGGTATGACGGCAATCGTGTTCTGGCTTTTGCGGCATACAATGCCGGGCCATACCGGGTTGATCAGTGGTTGAAAGATTCGGATGGTGAGTTGGATGTGTATCGGTTCATCGAATCGATCCCTTTCCACGAGACCAGAGGCTATGTGCAAAATGTCCTGATGTTCGAAAACTATTACCGCTATTTGATGGGGGTGGAAGGCGATTTTTTACAGCATATTGAAGTGGAGACAAAATATTGATTCCATTGGGCGATAAAACTACTACAATGAATGACGTGTATCAATCAACGAGTACAGTCATGTTACAGCAACCAAAATTTACTGACTGGCAGTCTTTATTGGAGCTGCTGAGAGAAGCATCGGAACAAGATCGTTTGGCAATGGTGTTGACGATGATGATGACTCCAGATGAGCGGGAAGCGTTGGTTTCCAGAATCAATATATTTTATGAGTTACTCAAAGGTGATTTGTCTCAGCGGCAGATCAGTCAAATGCTGGGGGTGGGGGTTGCAACGATAACCCGAGGTTCGAACGAACTGAAAGCGTGCTCTGAAGACAATAAAGCAGCCTTGACGGAACTGCTGCTTGGAAAAAATTAATTCCCCTTTCTATCGGCCGGTTGAGTTTGACGGTGAACATACGGTCAATCTCAGCCGGTTTGATTTTTGGCTTCCCGATATTGCGCTGTTAACCGATACCTCCCTGAGTCAGTTTCTGCGGGGCGAGTAGTTTTTCCAATTCTTCTCTACTCAGATCGGTTTCTTCAACTGCGACATCAATAATTGCCCGCTGTTGTTGATAAGCTTGTTTGGCGATTTTGGCCGCTTTTGAATATCCGATAACGGGATTGAGCGCAGTGACTAAAATCGGATTCTTCGCCAAGGCAACATCCAGATTGTCCTGACGCACTGTAAATGTTGCAATGGCTTTATCGGCTAACGCTGTCGCACTGTTGGCCAGCAGTTCGATACTTTCCAAAATATTATGAGTAATGACAGGTAACATCACGTTGAGCTGGAAGTTGCCTGACTGCCCGGCAATGGTAATGGTTGCATCATTACCGATAACCTGAGCCGCAGCCATTGCCGTCGCTTCCGGGATGACCGGATTGACCTTACCGGGCATGATCGAAGAGCCGGGTTGTAGTCCTTGGAGCTCTATTTCCCCTAATCCGGCAAGCGGGCCTGAATTCATCCAGCGCAGATCATTTGAAATTTTCATCAGCGCGACCGCTGTTGTTTTTAATTGGCCTGATAGGGCGACAATGGCATCTTGACTACTGAGATTGAAAAAGAAGTTTTCACTGCTGGTGAACTGAATCCCGGTTTTTTGAGATAAGTGTTCAACAAAGGCTGCGGCAAACCGAGGGTCTGCATTGATGCCCGTCCCGACGGCAGTACCGCCTTGCCCTAAAGCTTTCACTGAGGTCAGACTGTGTTGAATTCCCTGAATTGAATGTTGAATCTGATGAGCCCAGCCGCTGAGTTCTTGAGCAAATGTAATGGGCATCGCATCCATCAGGTGAGTTCGCCCTGTTTTGACGAGATGACCCACCTCCGTACTTTTATGATTGAGGATTTCAATCAGGTGATGCAACGCTGGGAGCAGTTGTTGCTCGATAGATAGGGTACTACTGACTTGGATGGCTGTCGGGACAACATCGTTACTGCTTTGCCCCATGTTGACATGATCATTCGGATGAATCCGGGTACCGAGAATCTGGGAAGCAAGTGTCGCAATGACCTCATTGGCATTCATATTTGAACTGGTCCCGGAGCCGGTTTGGAAAATATCGATCGGAAACTGTTCGAGGTGCTGCCCATCAATAATTTGTTGAGATGCGAGAGCAATCGCATTGGCAATGTCATCTTCTAACAAGCCTAATTGAACATTTGTTTGTGCTGCAGCTTGTTTGATATAAGCCAAGGCTTGAATAAATCCACGGGGCATCGGTCGTTTACTGATAGAAAAATTATTCACAGCGCGCTGTGTTTGTGCCTGATAAAGGGCATCCGCAGGAACCAGCACTTCTCCCATACTGTCGGTTTCAGTTCTGAATATCTGTTTCATGAGTGCGCTCCTATTTTATTAATCGAGTATGGTCTGAATACTTCTTAACTGTTGTTGTAACGACATGAGTTTGATATCGCCACCGTTTAACTGACGATAAAAGCGTTTGAGCGTGAGTAGTGGGATATGGATCGAATCGAGACAGATTCGGCGAAAAATTCGACTGTAGGTAGGATCTTGAATCGCGTCCAGAAGATGAAAGAATACCCGACGGAGAAACAACTCATGGAGTAGCCCGTTTTCATGATGTGTCTCGGGACGGTAAAGCGACGCGAGTAACAGACCACTCTGAATATATTCCTGAATAACTTCAGGCTCAAAACCCAGAGGCTGGTTGTGTTGAATGAACCGATCCTGAGCTTTGAAAAAAGCGTTATATAAGATCTCTTCCCGACGCATAGTCACCTCACTCTATATTATAATGATAATTATTATCATTATAATATGCTAAATGCAAGTTGCCCCTGATCGTCAGTCTCTATTTGGTTGGCACAAGGAGCAGGTTATCAGGATAAAGTGTTGGATTGACGAAAGGAACAAGCGCCAGAATCAAAGCTTGATGATAAACGGAGCCGCGAGTGAGGCGGTGGTTGGTGAGTAAACCGATAGCACCGCCCTGCTGTTTGATATTGGTTGTTTGAAATAGGTCGTCCATAATGCTACCGAGTTCGGTTTCGGTATTTAATTGCGTGAGCACTTCAGGGGGAAGCGGCAGACTTGAAGAGCGTGATTCTCCTCTTTTTTGTCCTGATTCGACGACCATCCATGCGTAAGTAAATTGTCCTTCTACGCCAGCCTCCAGACCGACATAGAAATCAGCGTCCGGAGCTTGCTTTCGGGCGTTGGCAACGCGGTTTAATGCACCCAAACGCGTTTCAGAATCACTCATGGGCTGATCGGCGACGTGACTGGGAGCGGAGATACCGAGCACTTCTGCCTGAATAGTCGGAAATACTTCCTGAAAGGCATTCTCTACAGCCTTGATTTTAACTGGATTGAGTGATGCGACAATAATTCGGGTCATTATTATGTTCCTTTTGGCTGTTCTGCAAGTGCTGTCAGTTCAATGATTGATAGGGGCTTACCGAAATAATATCCCTGTAAATAATCACACTGGTATTCCTGTAGCCATTGATACATGCTTTCTGTTTCGATCCCCTCAGCCGTGACTTTCATATTCTGAGAATGGCACAGGTCAATCAATGGCTTCACCACCTGATGTTTTTGAGTGGCAATTAAAGTATCAAGAAACTGGCGATCTAACTTTATTTTTTGTACTGGATATTGAACCAACTGAGCAATCGATGTGTATCCGGAGCCAAAGTCATCGATCGTCAGACCAAATCCGAGTTTCGATAATTCGTGTAATAGTGGAAAGCTCTGAGATTCGGCCGCGAATGTTTCCGTAATTTCAAACTCTACCAAATGGACTGGAATCTGATAAGTGGTCGCAAGTGTTTCGATATATTCTGCCAGTTGCAAGGAGTTCAGCTCTGCGGATGACAGGTTGATTGCGATTTTTTTCGGTGCATCCTGAATGTCTTGAAGCGTAGCGAACTCTTCAAAGGCCTTATTGATCACCCAGCGGTCGATATCAGCAAATAATCCGGTTTGCTCTGCAATAGGAATGAATTCGTCAGGAGAGATCTCGCCTAACTGAACGGATTCCCAGCGCAGTAATACTTCAAATCCGGTGATAGTTTTTCCGGAGCAGGTGAAATAGGGTTGATACACCAAACTAAACTCATGATCGAAAGAGCCGTTTCTGAGTGCTCGTTCGATGTTTGCCCGACGCTGGACAATTTTATCGAGTGCTTTTGAGTAGTGTGCTATCTGGTTTTTGCCTGCATTTTTTGCCTGATACATTGCGGTATCGGCATTGGAAAGGAGTTTTTCAATATGTTGACCATCTTCCGGGAAGGTCGCAATCCCGATACTGGCGGTAATCGGAAAATGGCCTATTGGTGAATGAGTCCGGTTTTGTATCGGTTCTAATAGTTTTTGCGCAAACTTATCTGCGATTTCCGGTTGTTGAGTGGAGGATTGAAGAAGAATGGCAAACTCATCGCCGGAAAGCCGTGCGGCCAGACAATGCACGTGATAAGTCTGATTAAAGTGCTGGCACAGTGTTTCAATATGATTTGCAAAATTAATCAGCAGTGAGTCCCCGATTTGATGTCCATACTTATCATTGACGTATTTAAAGTTGTCTAAATCAATATAAAGTGCCCAGACATATGAGCGAGCCTGAGAAAGAATGGCTTTGGCGTGACGCTGAAAATGATGCCGGTTCGCCAGATTGGTGAGGTGGTCATTTTCTGCCAATAACTTGGTTTGCTGATAGGTCTTTTCCAGCTCGGTATACATTACATAAAAGCGTGATGATAAGCGTCCGATTTCATCATTGCTCGACAGAACTTCAATATTTTTTCGCTGATTATTTTCAACTTCCTGTAATTGATTATCCAGCCGGGTGATCGGGTTAATGACATGCCGGTACAGCAGGAGCAATAACAGGACAACCGTAAAGAATGCTGAGACATTAAACGCTAAGATTAACTCTTTCTGGATGGAATTGAGTTGTTGATTCAGAATCAATGGTGCCGGATCCAGCGTCGCGAACCAGCCGGGCTGGAGTTCAACGGTTTGGATCAGGTCTTCTTTTTGGACGGCTTGATTTTCCGAAGGTTGATGAGTGAAAAAAATGGCGGTTTGATTATCGTACTCTAGGCTTTTTTTCAGATGATTGAAACGATCAAGCGTTGCGTAGACAAGCACGAAAAAGATTTCATTCTGGTTATAACTCAGCGGTGTTTGCAGTGTTTTTGTATCTAAAACATCATAACGAATTAAGACGCCTTCTCCAGATGAATTTTCAGTGTAGCCAACATAAATTGGTTTTTTAGTCTGCTGATAAATTTGTTCGGTGTATTTTAGAAGTTTGGGATCCATCTGTGCAAAAGGATCATGACTTCTGTCCGCATAATAAAGAACCTTGTGCTGACTGTCCAAAATCGATAATGCGATAAACTGTTGTTGCTTGGGTTGAAGGGCATAAATTGTGTCATTCAGGTTATCAACCAGCTCAAGTTCCCGAAACGGATTCTGTTCATGATGTACATAGTGGCGAATAATATCGCTTTTAGCCAATGTGTAGGCATAACTGCTAACCAGCGTATTCGTCTGACGATAATAGCCTGCTAATTTCTCCATGTTGAGCTGTAGATAACTGTCGGTTCGTTTTATAAGTGCATCTCTTTGCGTAACATAAATAATGTAACTCGATGCTGCGGCACTCAATAAAATCACGGGCGCGATGAGTAATAATATTCTATGGCTGAGCTTCATGCTGATTAATTAAACTATTGATGATTTTGGATCGGATATTTAGATTCAAGGGTGAAAGTTCCGTATCAATGATGATGTTGTCCATGTTTCCGATTGCCGGGAAAATGCTCTCATCATGAATAAAACTTGCCGGCAGTTGTTTGAGCGCTGCCATATTGGGTGTTGCTGCACCGATATCCAGAGCATTTTGAGCTGCGACATCCGGTCGCATCAGATAATTCAGGAAGTCTTTGGCCGCCTTTTTATTTTCTGAATTACTATTGATTGCCATACAATCTACCCAAATAAATATGGGACCGGCAGGTGTGATAAATTTCCAGTTGTTATTATGAAAATACCGATTGAGTGAATGTTGATCACCACTATATCCTAACGCCATGTAAAGATTGTCATTATCTTTGTGGCTTCTCACATAGCTGAGTGCATATTCATAAGTGATTATATTGGCGTTGAAACGTTCCATCGCATGATAAGCGGCTCTCAATTCAGATAAAGAATCCGTTATCGGGGATAAGTGCTGTGTATATAGAAAAGGTAATAATGTTTCGATACTGTCTTGTATCATGCCGATGTGTCCTTTGACCGCGGGTGGTGGATTCATGAACTCAGACCATGTACGCGGTGGTGACAGTATTTTATTTTCTCTGTAGACAATACCAACACTCCCCCAAAAATAAGGGATGGCGTGTGTCCCGCAAACTTGATTCCAACGAGGATCGATATATTGACGGTTTTCTAGTGATGACAGATCCTCAAAAGCATCCTGACGGGCAAAGATTTGGGCAGAAATATTATCTAAAACAATGATATCAAAAGGAAGCTGAAAACTTTTCAGCATGAGCAGACTGCGTTCATCATCATTATCAAAATGGAATAGATGTAAAGGGATATTAAAATATTTATCCCATTTCGATATGACATGTTTTGATAGCGTATCTTCCCACAGATAAATATTAAGTTCTGAAGCGTTGGCTGTTAAGGGAAAAGCAGCAAGGGTAATAATCAGTATTCTAACCAGTTTTTTAACCATCATTTATGCGTTCGAACCTGACGTATGCCGATCCTAAAGATGAGGTAGGCGCTATTTGCTACTTTATCCTGTATCTAAGATAACAATACGACAAAAGACTATGTTTAGGTGAGAACATGCATTCTATGTTGTCGATGCCGCATTGTCAGCTTTATCAGGGCGGAAATCACCAATTTCTCAATATTGTTCCACTCGAGTCGGTTTTACATTTTCAATCGGGTAACATCCCAGCACTTTGAGGAACTTGGTTAAGTGCGTCAGTTCTTCCAAGGCTTTCTGCATTTCGGTAGACGCTAAATGTGCTGTTAAGTCAACGTAGAACATCTCTTCCCAAGGATTTCCCATCACCGGTCTCGATTCTAGTTTGGTCATATTAATTCCCAGCTTTTGCAACACCTGAAGCGTTGAAACCAGAGCGCCGGCTTCTTGGGATGTTGCCATAATAAGCGTTGTTTTGGCGGGGATCTGTAAGGAAACTTCGACCGGTTTCCGTGCCACAATAATAAAGCGAGTATAGTTCTCGGTTTGATTGGCAATATTGGTTTTGATCGGCTGTAATCCGTACAGCTTTCCACTGGAAGCATTACCGA
The DNA here is from genome assembly GCF_001506075.1 of Vibrio sp. MEBiC08052. Taxonomy (GTDB): domain Bacteria; phylum Pseudomonadota; class Gammaproteobacteria; order Enterobacterales; family Vibrionaceae; genus Vibrio. The sequence continues at coordinate 649,457 of NZ_KQ947475.1, forward strand.
TCGCGACGACATCATGACGGTTCATCTCTTTAACTTTCTGCATAGCATCCGCGGTACTGATGCAAGATTCGAGCGTGACATGATTCATATAACCTAAAAACTCACTGCACTGTTGTAGTGGTTGTGGATGAGAATAAAGGATTCTAATCTCTTCCAGAGGAATGTCTTGCGTTGCCAGCAGGCAATGCTCTATCGGTAAGGTTAACTCACCGACGATGTGTAATGTTGTGCGCTGAAGCAGATCATACACTTCGTTGATTGAGCCCGAACTGGTATTTTCGATCGGCAATACACCGTAATCCGCATGTCCTGATTCAACTGCTTTGGTCACATCTTTGAATTGCTCGCTGTTCATCTCAATCAGTTCGACATTTTTCCGACTAAAATATTCACGAGTTGCCAAATGTGAATAGGAGCCTTTTGCCCCAAGAAAAGCGACGCGGGAGGTCGGTTTTCTGTGCACTGGGTTGGCTAAATTCTGTAAATAGTTTTGTTGTAGCAAGACTGAATCTTCAATGATGGTATAAAACACTTTAGTGATATAAGGGGCATCTAACTGGTATTTTTCTTTGCCATTATTAATCAGTTTAACCAGTAATTGTTGTTCTCTGTCGGCATCGCGCACGGGTTTGGCGGTTACCACCTTGCTTTTGGCAACTTCAATGCTCAATTTGCGGCGTTCTGAGAGTAATTGAAGTAACTGATCGTCTAACTCGTTCAGTCTTAAGCGAATATCCTGCAAAGAGTACTTCTGAGACGTCATAATATATCCTCATAAGAAAAGACCTCCGCACAGAGAGGAGGTCTCCAGTTGTTATTTTATATGCGCAATGATTGTCTTGATTCGGAGTTTCAGCGCTGATTCACTGGATGAATCTAAAATCGAAAATGGTCGTTAGTCACACAATAAGCAAGGTGTCATAAGGCGTCAAGCAAAAAAACAGCGCTGAATCAGCGCTGTTTACAATGATGGATGATTTAATTTTTACAAGATTTCAGATGGGTCAATTTTGTCTTTATCGGTACGTCTGGCTTCTGGTTTGTGTCTCAGTTTATTGAGCTGACGTTCTAGTTTCTGTTCGACTTCATTCACAGCGATATAGAGATCTTCGTGTACAGCCGAGGCAACAAGTTGTCCTTTGGGAATAGAAATAATAGCTTCGAACTTTTTCTTTTTATCCGGCTCTTCTTGGAACGTAGTTTGACAGCCAATGATATCAACTTGCCATTTTTCCAGTTTTTTGATTTTCCCTTCGATATGCTCGCGGATTGCAGAGGTGACTTCAATATTTTTACCGATAATGTTTACATTCATAGGTGATTCCTCTGTAGCTATCCCATCTGGATTACCTTCAGATTACCTGTTTGATATGGAAAAAATGTGATATACATCACTTAAATGAGCGGTGGATTCTGACGTCGAACCAAACGTGATCTGTCGCAAAGAGTCATCGCGAGAAAGTGAAAAAAGAGTTGAGAATATTTTACGTCACGTTAGATTAGAGAAAGGTTGAACTGAAAAATATTTGTTTTTTAGTGGATTTTCTCAGCTTGTTAAAAAGCCATCAATTAAAAAGTCATCAAACCTGCTGCTCAGCCAACTCGTTTACCCCTTTTCAAAAAACAGATTGCTCTTCCAAAAATGAGGAAAAGCAATCCGTCAGTCTGTTCAATTCACTCGTGATTATTCGATAGGGTTTAATTTGATTAATGTTTGCGTTCGCTTCACTGCGTCAGTTAACCCTAACTGTTGGTAAGCTTTCAATTGTATCTGTAATGACTTTCTCGCGGCTTCAGTATCTGGGAAGGTTTTCTGTAACTCCTGACAACGTTTGATCGCTGCAATCCACGCTTCTCTTCTTAAATAAAAATCTGCCGTTGCCAAGTCGTAATTAGCCAGCCGGTTTTTTAGAGCCAAAAGGCGTTGATGTGCATCTTTGGCATAAGGGCTGTTTGGGTAGCGCTCAAGTAATTTCTTAAAATCGGCAAAAGCTTCTTTCGCGGGTTCAGGATCGCGATCCGAACGATCAATATTAAACAGGTCCTGCATAAAGTTGGTATCTTGGGCGATGTTGGTTAAACCTCGCATATACAGTACCCAATCGATTTTATCGTGAGTCGGATTTAAACGCATAAAGCGATCAATCGTTGCCAGACTCATGGCGAGCTGATCACTTTTATAATAAGCGTAGATCAGATCAAGCTGGACCTGCTTTGAATACGCACCGAACGGATAACGTGAGTCCATGGCTTCCAATTTTTCAATTGCACTGGTCCAATTACCACTTTGCAAAGAGACTTTGGCTTCTGAATAGAGCTGTGAAGGGGGGATATCGGGAACAACATGTTCACTATTGGAGCACCCCGCTAGAAGTGTCAGCGCAAGTAGACCTGATAAAACTTGGTATTTCATGTCAGAAGTGGCTTCCTTTAATTCAAAATAGTTCAGTGAAAGTTCTCTTTGTAAAAGGTTACGTTACTTTCTCTGTGGTAACGGATACAATAGTGCATCATTTTATCCATACTAGGGACTATTAGTCTCCTTGTTTTTTAAAAAGTTCGATATGGCTCAGCAGATTGAATTAAAGAGTACCGTAAGAGATAGCCAGTTAGGACAACGCCTCGATCAGGCGATTGCCGAACTATTCTCTGATTTTTCCCGTTCTCGTCTTAAAGAATGGTTACTTACCGGCAAAGTTGTTGTTGATGGCGAGGTGGTGACCAAACCTCGTCAGAAAGTGATGGGTGGTGAAGAAATTGTACTTCACGCTGAACTGGAAGATGAAGAGCGCTGGCTACCTCAGGATATTGCCTTGGATATCGTCTATGAAGATGACGATATTATGGTGATCAACAAACCTCGTGATTTTGTGGTTCATCCGGGGGCCGGAACACCGGATGGCACGGTGTTGAACGCATTACTGCATCACTACCCACAAATTGCGGAAGTGCCAAGAGCGGGGATTGTCCATCGTCTGGACAAAGATACCACCGGCTTGATGGTGGTTGCGAAAACCGTTCCGGCTCAAACGCGTTTGGTCAGGGCGCTTCAGAAGCGAAAAATCACTCGAGAATATGAAGCGATTGCAATCGGAACGATGACCGCTGGCGGTCTGGTTGATCAACCGATTGGACGGCATCCGACCAAGCGAACATTGATGGCTGTGTCACCGATGGGAAAACCCGCGGTGACGCATTACCGGGTAGCCGAACATTTCCGTGAACATACGCGGATTAGACTGCGATTGGAAACCGGACGAACTCACCAGATTCGTGTGCATATGGCATCGATTCAGCATCCGTTACTGGGCGACATCGCTTATGGCGGGGGCGGCAGAATTCCTAAAGGCGCGGATGACGATGTGGTGGCGTTGATCAGAAACTTTGATCGTCAGGCGCTACATGCGGTGATGCTGCGGTTTGAACATCCGATCACAGGAGAAGAACTGGAATTTCATGCCCCGGTTCCTGAAGATATGGTGATTTTGACCGAAGCATTACGTGACGATACCAACAAATATGGAAAAGATGAGTATTCATCATGATCATCCCTGACTGGCTGCTTCCTCAAAATGTTCGGGCGGTGTCTTCGACACGCCGATGCGGTGTTTCTACTGGGAAATATCAAAGTTTGAACTTGGGGATGCATGTCGGTGACTCACCGGAACATGTTGCGGAAAACCGCCAGCGAGTCATTGCGTATGCGGAAATGCCTTCAGCACCGGTGTGGATGAATCAAACCCATTCAACACAAGTCCTTGTTATTGATCATCCTACGACCGATATCGTAGAGGCAGATGGGATTTTTACCCGGACGCTGGGTGTGGTTTGTGCAGTGATGACCGCAGATTGTCTTCCTATTTTGATGACCAATACATCAGGGACTGAAGTTGCGGCGGTTCATGCCGGTTGGCGAGGATTGGCTGGCGGCATTCTTGAACAAGCCGTCTCCTGCTTTTCTGGAGACGTCATGGTATGGTTGGGGCCGGCGATCGGTAAAACTGCTTTTGAAGTCGGTGATGATGTGGTTGCAGCGTTCACCCAAGTCGATCCAATGGCAGAACAAGCGTTTGAACCCCGCCAGCAAGAGGGTAAGTGGTCCGCAGATCTGGTGCAATTGGCGCGACAACGCCTGCACCGCGTCGGTGTTAAACAGGTTTCCGTCAGTGGCTTATGTACATACAGTGATGCACACAACTTTTTTTCTTTCCGACGTGATGGTGTGACGGGAAGACAAGCTTCATTCATTTGGATCAAATAACCATCTTTTTGTGGTGGTAATTTGAACACTCCCCCTTGAAAAAACGATCTGGCGTATCCATTTTTCTAACAGTGAATTTTATTGCTCCGTAGAAAACAGGAGATAGATATGCGTCTTGATCGATTTACCAGCAAATTTCAAATTGCGATTTCCGATGCCCAGTCACTCGCACTCGGGCGTGATCATCAATATATAGAACCAGTCCATTTGATGGTGGCCTTGCTCGACCAAAATGGCAGCCCGATTCGACCTCTTTTGACCATGCTGGATGTCGATGTCATGCATTTACGCTCCAAACTTGGAGAAATGCTCGATCGACTTCCCAAAGTGAGTGGCATTGGTGGTGAAGTCCAACTATCCAACACGATGGGCACACTCTTAAATATGTGTGACAAGATTGCCCAGAAACGACAAGACGCTTATATCTCTTCCGAAATTTTTCTTCTCGCTGCGTTAGAAGACAAAGGCCCGCTCGGACAATTACTGAAAGAGATCGGTTTGACTGATAAAAAAGTATCAGAGGCGATCGAAAAAATTCGCGGTGGACAGAAAATTAATGATCCGAATGCGGAAGAGCTACGTCAGGCACTTGAGAAATATACCATCGATCTGACTGAGCGTGCAGAGCAGGGGAAATTGGATCCCGTCATTGGCCGTGATGATGAAATCAGACGGACAATTCAGGTTCTGCAGCGCCGAACCAAGAATAATCCGGTGATTATCGGTGAACCCGGTGTGGGTAAAACCGCCATTGTGGAAGGATTAGCGCAGCGGATTATCAATAGTGAAGTGCCTGAAGGATTGCGCGGACGTCGCGTGCTTTCCCTAGATATGGGGGCCTTGGTGGCTGGTGCGAAATATCGGGGTGAATTTGAAGAACGTTTGAAGTCTGTCCTGAATGAGCTTGCTAAAGAAGAAGGGAACGTCATTCTGTTCATTGATGAACTGCATACCATGGTCGGTGCCGGTAAGGGTGAAGGCTCTATGGATGCTGGTAACATGTTGAAACCGGCATTAGCCAGAGGAGAACTTCACTGTGTCGGTGCCACAACCTTGGATGAATATCGCCAGTATATTGAAAAGGATGCTGCGCTTGAACGCCGTTTCCAGAAGGTATTGGTCTCTGAACCGAGTGTTGAAGACACGGTTGCGATTTTGCGTGGTTTGAAAGAACGTTACGAGCTCCATCATCATGTTGAAATTACTGACCCGGCGATTGTGTCGGCAGCGAGCCTCTCTCACCGATACATCTCGGACCGGCAACTTCCCGATAAAGCGATTGATTTAATTGATGAAGCAGCTTCAAGTATCCGTCTGCAAATCGATTCAAAACCAGAAGCACTGGATAAGCTGGAACGCAAAATTGTACAGTTAAAAATCGAGCAGCAGGCACTTAGTAATGAGCATGATGATGCCAGTGAGAAACGACTGAATATCATCAATGATGAACTGCAAGAGAAAGAACGCGAGTATGCGGAGTTAGAGGAGATCTGGAATGCTGAAAAAGCAGCTCTTTCAGGGACTCAACATATTAAAGCAGAACTTGAACAGGCTCGTTTAGATCTTGAAGTTGCTCGAAGAGCGACTGACCTGAATCGTATGTCGGAACTCCAGTATGGCCGGATTCCAGAATTAGAGAAACAACTGGATCTCGCCGCCCAAGCTGAAATGCAGGAAATGACGCTGCTGAAGAATAAAGTCACGGATGCTGAAATTGCAGAAGTTCTGTCCAGACAGACCGGAATCCCTGTTTCCAAAATGCTTGAAGCTGAAAAAGAAAAACTGCTACGCATGGAAGATGCGCTGCATAAACGGGTTATTGGACAAGCTGAAGCAGTTGAGGTTGTATCCAATGCAATACGTCGCAGTCGAGCCGGTTTATCTGATCCCCATCGACCAATTGGTTCATTCCTATTCTTGGGACCAACAGGGGTTGGTAAAACAGAACTGTGTAAAACACTCGCCAACTTTATGTTTGACAGTGATGATGCCATGGTTCGAATCGATATGTCCGAATTTATGGAGAAACATTCCGTTGCACGTTTGGTAGGAGCACCTCCCGGCTATGTCGGATACGAAGAAGGTGGGTATTTGACTGAAGCGGTCCGCAGAAAACCTTACTCTGTCATTTTGTTGGATGAAGTCGAAAAAGCACACACCGACGTCTTCAACATTTTACTTCAGGTTTTAGATGATGGACGCTTAACTGACGGCCAAGGTCGAACCGTCGATTTTCGCAATACCGTGGTGATCATGACTTCTAATTTAGGCTCATCACAGATTCAGGAACATTTTAAAGAACTGAATTATGACAGTATGAAAGAGCAGGTGATGGATGTGGTCAGTAAACATTTCCGTCCCGAATTTCTAAACCGGATTGATGAATGCGTTGTATTTCATCCACTGGGTAAAGGGCAGATTAAGTCTATTGCATCGATTCAAATTGAGCACTTACGTCAGCGGATGCAGGAAAAAGACTACGATCTTGAAGTTGAAGATGCTGCATTAGAACTGATTGCTCAAGTGGGTTATGACCCGGTTTACGGTGCGAGACCACTAAAACGAGCCATACAGCAATCAGTCGAGAACCCACTGGCGAAATCAATTCTTAGTGGAGCGTTGCTACCTGGGATACCCATTCGTCTTTCAGTTGAAGATAGTCAGATTGTGATGTCGCAGTAGATTGGTTGGATTGAAACCATAAAGAAGAGGTGTCTGATGGCACCTCTTTTCGTTGGTGGGAACTAAAAAACGTAATAACTCGAATAAAAGCGCTAAAAAATTAATCGCTTCGATTGATATTTAATCTGTTGAACGAAAAAAGAAAGAATTTATCGTTTTTGCTATTGCCAAGTTTAATTAACCTCATATAATGCGCCTCGTTGTCTCGGGACTCAGTCACGATTCGATGGCGGATTTTGAGTTTTAAGTTACTCAAAAAAAGAGAATAAAAAAGTGTTTGACACCAAGATTTATCTCGCTAAAATGTCCGTCCGCTTCAAGCACTAAATAAGTGCTTCGGAGTCAA
>NZ_KQ947475.1:661798-1018454 GCF_001506075.1 Vibrio sp. MEBiC08052
ACTATTTTATATCTTCGCTTTTAGCGATTACAGGGGTGTAGCTCCAATTGGCAGAGCAGCGGATTCCAAATCCGCGTGTTGGGGGTTCGAATCCCTCCACCCCTGCCATTACAAATTGCATATTTATGCAAAACGAAACCCGCTCATTGAAGCGGGTTTTTTGTATCTTGAGAGGGAACAGGGTTGACACAGATCTGTGTGATGAGTAATTTTTGAATCCACAGGTTTAGAACCCTGTTTTCTATTTGGCGTATGAACTAATTAAGGTTTGTACGGCTTTGCCATATTAAATTATGGTGAGTTGGATGAGGGCGCTTCGTGCGCACCGTTTCCAAGTAGGCGGGGTTCTAACCTTATTCAGCTCACCACCCTCAGTTTAGAGCCTTTGCGGTGGTGTATTGGTTATCTTTTTATACTTGGGGTTCTTATGCCAGAAACCAAACCGGAAAGACTCGACTTAGCCCATACCGCGCGTTTACATCTTATCGATTTAATTGCTTACGCTAAGCAAGATGATTTACATGAATTAAGAGAAGTGTTGGTTTATCTCAATAATCTGATCACATTTGATGAGCAGGAAAATCCACAGAGATAAAAAAAGGCTCACGATATGTGAGCCTTAAATCATTTGAATTCTATTATCTTGCCCAATATCCGTAAGGGATTCTACGGGGATCACTTGGAAGTTTTCTCAGTGTATATTCATCTTGTAGGTACATTCTTTCAAAATTATGCTGTCTTGCACCGTATGATGGTAATTCCCTTAGAATATTAACAATATGCTGCACTGGCGGTGAATTAAAACGATATCCATTACTTAGAAGCTCTTCTAGTACAGGGTGAACTTCCTTATATATTCTATCTGCATCATCAACAGATTTGATTCGGCCATACATTGCCATGAGCAATTTTCCAGCTGGTCCCGCTTTTGATGCTTCTTTTGCAAGAATAGATAAATTGATTGCCATTATTTTCTATTTCTCCATAGTAATAATGAAATGAAAATAGAGAACATTAAATCTAACAAATAATATAATAACCAGTATGAAGGCGGTGTTTGATCCGAATACTCATATATCGGGTATAAATGTTCTAGTGAAGTAATGAGTGGAAAAGCAATGCACAGTATTTTAGCTTCTGTATTATTTAATACTTTGCCATATCGCCAACAGGCGAATAAAGATGCGATAATATAATACATGACTATAGATGAGAGGAATGTTGATATTTTTTCAATACTGTTGCCAACGTATAAGACAGCATACATCACAGATAAAGCTATAATGATAAAAAAGAATAAAGTACCAGATATCTTTGAGTCTTTACTCATTGACATAAAAGCCTCACAAAATAAGTAAAAAGAATAACTTGCCTGAATGTTAACATTTAACAAATAAACTACCTACTACTAAGACTCTTGTCTGTAGTTAATGAGTTAAGAGCGAGATTTTAGTCCCAAAATAAACCCACTAACTTGTGGGTTTTGTTAATTTTTGAGCTTCAAGCTTTAAAAGCCTCTTTTCATGACTTAACCACATGATCAGCGGAATGAGTAATGAAGGGGGAAAGCCAATGCTTGTCAGGTATTGAAAGAGTTCTGTCACTTAAATTCATCCCTCAGTGTTTCCCAGATACCAATGAATACAGGGGCAGCGGTACCAATTAAACCACCATAGTGAACCCCGTCCGGTGTGATACTGGCGGTTAACAGTTCAGGATGACCAACAGCCAGTGCAACCCCTGCACCAATTAGCGCGAATCCCTTTTTTGTTGAGGCTTGGTTGATATCAATGCCTAGTTTATCTTTGAAAAAGTCACTCATAGTAATTTACTCTTCTTTAAGTATTTGATGGTATACGCTGCCAGAATCGCACCGGCAACCGACAGGGCGATCCGCTTCATGTCTTGCTTTGTCATGCCATTGCAACCCCTTGTTGTGCCATGCTCAGGCCGTAGTAATTGCCGACCTCTTTACGGCTCATTGCATAAAGCAGGTGGGCGAGTTGGTCGTTATCATTGACATCAATTGTCTGATTCGGAGCAATCCCCGTCCATTGGCTGATTTGCTGCACATAGAGTGCGGTGTCATTTTCATTGTCTGGCGCGAACCGATAAATCATTTGACTGAGTGTTTTATATCCTTGGCGGCTGTAACTTCTGAGTATCCGTGCGCCAGCTCGAAAGCCATAGACCGGATGTTTGAACTCCTCGAATTCTTTATCACGGTTGAGTGCCGATTTCCCTTCCCAGTCATTCGAAGAGTCTCGAATGTTGAGCGGGTTATTGTTACGAACGCCACGCGGCAAAGTTGCCCGATAAAGCATATAGGTGAGTCCTCCTGCTCCGATAAAAATTAAAACTGCTTTCAGTGTCATGGTTATGGCCTTATGCCAGTGGGATTTCTGCATCAAACCGCAGCCCGGTAACACTCGGATCTGCCCCTCTGGGCGTCGCTCTTCCGGTGATATAAACCCGTTTTCCGCTTGACCACGTACCGATATTCGGGGCTGGGTTGAAGTCCTTATAACTGTTATATCCAGCGGTTGGCTTGGTGCGCATCTGTACCGGCAGGGTGATTTCAATATATGCCCAGCGCATGCCGCCAACTTCAGTCAGCGTCGCGTTGACTTTGCTGCCGACATCGTAATAACGTTCCCAGCACCGTAAACGGTTGAGTGCTCTGTCTGGTTCCTGATAGGGAAGCGGTCGCTCTCCCTCATTGAGAACAACTTTTCGGGCATCACTCGGGACATCAATCCGCCAGTGCCCCGATGACGGGCTGGTCAGTTGTACTGTTGTGACGTTCTCACCGGACAGCGTGTAAATGGTATCCGGCTTGTATTGTCCGCTTTCAACCATCTGAGCAATTCCGTTTTCCGTTTTACACCAGCAATCATAACCATACTGACCCGTTTCAAGCGTTGACCACTGGCCGTTGAAATTCCGTTGTTTTTCCTGAAAATTTGGATTGATCAGAATGTTTTTGACGCAAAGGAGCTGACTGAAACTTGCCAGCTCTGCAATCATGCTTTCCAGCGCTGCATCTTTTGCGGTTAGAGCCTGTGTTTTTTCTGCTAGGGTCTGGTCTGAATTTTTCAGGCTCAGAATATCCATGACAAGCTGCTTATCTTTGTCCGACAGCGTGGTGAGCTTTTCACTCAGACCGATAATGTCATCAATACCGTTTTGAGGTTGATTGAATACAGGATTAATAATATTCATGATTTCACTCCGGTAACGGTCAGGCGTGCATGGGTGGCACTGGCGTTATAGGCGTACAGCTCCCCTGAAAAATCCAATGAGACAGAACCAACTGCATTGCTGCTTCCCATCACCATCAGGCCGCGATTGCTGGACACATTGAAGTCACCAATACGTAATGTTGTGACTTCATCACTGATGACCTGAATTGTCAGTTGACGATACCCGCCCGTGGTCAGTCTGGCTTTTTCGCCAGCGGCAATTTCAATATCTGGCTGAGTGGTCATGGCAGATGGGGAAATCAGTTCTACTTTTTGCCCGTCAGTGACCGTGACCTTTGCATTAAATTTCAACGGCTCAATGATCCGCTGAACAACCAGCCCCGATGTTGAGGCCGGTTTGTGCTCTAAGTCTGAAATCTGATAGTCAAAATTCACGGTGTCGGGTGAATGATGCGTCAGAAACATATTTTCAAACTCAGTGACCTGAATCCGGTCACCGGATTCAAGCCGCTGCGGTTTCAGACCGTCGGCAGAAATAAAAACCGGTGCCGTCGTTGACCGGACAATCAAATATTTTCCCCGTCCCCCGACAGAGATCGGGGTTTCAGTATTGGGTTGTAAAATCATCATTTTCCCCTTAGTGCTACAACACCCAGAACACCACCGACCACACAGGCCGCGATTGCAAACTGAGTCAGGTAACTACGGTTATCTAGTCCGGTTTGCTCGCGCTGTTTGGCGGCATCTGCAACGGCAAGGGCGGTGCGTGTGTTTTCACTGGCCTGATTTGCAACTGTCTTGATTGCATCAATGGCGCTTTTATTGGCTGACAGGGACTTTTCACCAAATGAAAGCGCTTCTTTCAGCGAGTCTTTGCCGAAAGATAAAGCCTCTTTGGTGGTGTCTGCACTGGTCTCAAGGGCTTGTTTGGCGGTCTCTTTTGCTGCATTGACCGCCCCTTGATCGGTGACGGTAATATTACCGACACTGCCCTGAATACCACTCAGAAGCACCCCGAGATTATCGCCCTGTACTGCATTGGTGCCGCTGACGGTAGTTGTATTGGTTGTGTTACTGCTGCTTGTCTTTCCTCCGCCACCCATTAACAGACACCTCCGAATTGCAGACACAAGACCGATTCATCACCATGAGTTTCAGTGATAACAAAACCAAATCGTTTTAAGATCCGTGTCATGCCCTGACGCACTGTGTGATATTTCACGCATTGATACCCCTGAGAGCGAACCGCATCAATGATGACGGGTGCCGCTTGTTTGAGTCCCTTGCCGGTCAGCGCCAGAATCAGATATTCGTTTTGTTCGGTGACATAACCGACGAAGCGTACCGCAACCCCTTTGCCTTTGAGTTGGTAAAAGCTGGCACGTTTACAGGTAACAGCATCACAGCAAAACATATACTCATATTTGGCATCCGGAACACGATTGAAAGCCGGACGAAGCAAAGCCAACTGAGCTTTGATGTCAGCCCGATTCGGGCGGATAAGCGTCAATTTCATTTCTTCACCACCACAAACGTAATTGCAGCAATCACAAGGAGCATCGGCAGGTTTTGCATCAAACGTTGTCCCGCACTGCCGCTAAAATTAATCGCTCCGTTGGTGATCCCCCCGATTGAATTTCTGGCGGTTGCCGTCGCATCACCGGCAGCACCACCGCCCGCATTAATTGGCATGGTGCCGGAGTTTGTCAGTCCGCCTGTGAGAGTTGGGATCATTTCATCTCCTTAACCAGCCGGTAAGCGAGATAGCATCCGCCCCCAATCGCTGACAGTTTGACTAACTTCCCCACACCGGAGCCAGCCCAGAAGCCGCCCCCGAACCCTAATGCCCCTGTTGCAAGGGGGATCAGATAAATCAATGGTAATGGCATTGATACCCCCTTATTTTTTAGCCGCTATGACCACAATCCCAATCAGGAGTAAGGCACCGAGACCGCCCCCGATATACAGGAGGGTCTTGTCATTACCTTGTGATGTCGGTGTGACTTTGTTGCCGTTATCATCGGCCTGATGGGTTGCCTGTGGTTGCGTGTTGGCGTTGACCGAACTGTTATCACTGGTTGCGGCTCCGACAAGGTTGTCGAAGCCTTCCCCGACACTATCGAGCAAGCCGGAGCCAAAATTACTTAAATCATCTAAGAACGCCATGATTGCCCCCTTACTTGATCAGGTCAGGGCGAACAATCTTGACGGACTCAACAATGATCGGGATCGAACCCACTGCACTATCGGTTTTCACCGTGAATTTCAGCTCATTGGTGTGCGCGGTCTGGAACAGTTCATCAATGAAATAACCACGCATAATCGGGTCAAAGTGATACATCCCTGATTGCCAGAATCGGCGGTTACGTTTGGCGCGCATCATTTCAACTGCGCGGGTTGTGTCATACACCTTGATATAATCGCGGTGAATTTCGAGTGAGTTCACAGTTTCTGACAAGAAATGCATCCGACGAACCAGCAGCAGCGGACCCGAGACCAAATCAAGAAACTCATTCTCTGTTGATGTCGCTTGCATGGTTTGCTTTTTGATTTGCGGTACAACAATACGCACCCCTTGTGCAGGGGAGACCGTCGCATGACCTTTGAGCACGACGCCCGGCGCGCTGCCGCTGGCATCCGGTGCAATTTCTACTTCAAGGATAATATTGTCTCCGGCCTCAGTCACAAGGGCGGTGTAACGCATCCCGTTTTTAGTCTTGGCGGTAATGTCAGCCAGTGGAATATGATAAAAACCATCAATCGACGGCATCCCTTTGTAGGCTTCAAGGGATTTCATTAACTTCCCGTCAAGGACAATGATTTCATCACCGTTTAAAGTAATCGAAACCCGTTTGATCTGCTCTGGTGACAGGTTGGTTTCAAGAAAGATTTCTTCATAAACGGGTCCGGTCGGGATCACCATTGAGGCTTTTTCCCCGTAGGCAACGCCCGTAAACGAATTAAGTCGCATCACTGAATTCATACGCTCTCCCCTTAACCGATCGCGTCTTCAACAGAATCAACGTTATTTGATGCCCAGACCACGCCAGCGGCAACCACAGCGGCAATCAGGCCGACCACGGCGATATTCTTTGCGGATAACTTCATTTTTGCTCCAATAAAAAACCGCCCAACATTAGGCGGTCTGTATCAAAGCACACGATTGACAATCGATTCCTAACCCGATTGTGAATCCGGTTTAGAATAAATGCGATAAAAGTCACATTTTATGGGGTGTATGACATTAAGTATTATTCTCAACTGTACGCTACAAAGTTAAAAGCAGCCTCTTTTGTATCACCACTCAGGTTTTCGATACTGAGAGTAAAGCCACTGGTTGAAACATTTTTTAATGAGACTGATACGGTATAGGTCTCGCTAGAAAAGTCCGATGTATCAGGAGTAGCAATCACGACAGGGGTTGATGTAAATTTACCTGAATCGAAAAATACTTTATAAAGCCCGTTACTATGTTTTTCTGATTGAAAACCACTACCGATTTCTACTGTACCGCTGGAAGATACTTTTCCTATTAATTGAGTCATTATATTTTTCTCCAAAAATACGTTTTGTGAATGCATTAGATGTTGCTATTATCTATATGTAACTTATTTAATATAGTTCACATTTGCTGTGTGTCTAATGGGGGTCTGGTGATTCACCATCGGATCGCGCCTTTCTGGTAGGCTTTTCCATCCTGAAGCAGGTACTCAAGCGGGTTTAATCGGTCGATTTCATCGGCTGATATGCCGGTCATCTTTTCTAAATATTGCGCACTGGTATGGGTTTTCTGCATCATCACGCAGGCACGCTGACAGTTATCGATAATGGTTTTAGATACCTCCTGACCGCGCTGGAATAAATTGATTGAATGCAGGTTGAATTTACGGCCCAGCCGCAAGATTTTGCCATGATAACCGGTGGCTTTCCCTGCATTCTCGCTATGCTCGGCAATCTCTTCACAGATGATTTTAAGCGGCTTTGGATGTTTGCCGTTGCCGCAGCCCCAAACCACCCGACAAAAGCGGTCAAAGTCTTTGACGGTGGTTTCATGCTTGGGTTGATAGGCAATTTTAAACCCTTGCCGTGTTTTACGCCCTGCAATCATGGCGGTGGCAAAGTCTTTGATATTGTCATACCCCCGAACGACACGACCGGCCAGCGTGCCGGTATAGTCGCCAACCGGATCAAAGATAGCGACTTGATCGGTTGCACGGATAAAGAGTTTCTTTGCGGCTGAGGTCTTACCGCTGCCACTCATCCCGACCGCATAGACATGACCATTGTGCAGCGCATTATTGGGGTTAATCGGCTGCATGGTCTGGCTCTCCGTCTTTTTTGGCCGCTTGGATTTCTTTCGCTCGGTCAAGGGCTTTAAGCTCTTTCACCTGATGATACGATGAAAAGCCGAGCGCCCCCGCAGCCATGACAAAGGTCAGCTCTTCTTTGTACTGGACAAGCCAAGGCGGAAGCTCACCCCCGTATTTGACGAACAGCGGAGCCGCCGCCCCTGCCACTCCTTTGACCTGCGCTTCATCAAACATGAAATCTTTGTGTACGAACTGGCGGATCACTTCCTCAGTGACGCCTATGACGGCCATTGACGTTGCTTCACCTGCTGCCAGTGCTGCCGCCTCTTTGGGATCGGTTTTGGCAACGGCTTCATCAGGGTTAAAATCCTGCTCGGTGATTTCACTCAGTAATGCATCTTCATCCGCTTTTGAATGGGTTTCGAAACCGATCTCATGTTGCGCTTCGTTTTCTGAATATTCCGTCAGATTTTCCATTAAGAGACCACCTTGATTGCTTTAATCAGACCACCGAATACCACGCCTAAAGCGCCCCCTAATCCCATACAAGCGAGGGTAGTCATTGGCTTTGATTGTGTTTCTGGTTTTGGCTCTGGATTGGGTTTATTTTCCGTCTGGATTGGCAATGATTCCGGTTGCGGCTCCGGTTGGCTCATTTCGTCAATCTGAGCCTGAACCGTTTCAAGGGGCTGAAAGGCTTTCATTTCTGCTTGGGCTGCTTTTCCGGTTCGGGTATCGGGACCACAATCACAGCGACCGTGAACAAAGGCCGAGCGTTTCCCTTTGCCTTGCTTAATGGCTTTGGGATTTTGGCAGGTATGACAAACCACATACCCGAGAATATCGTCAGATTCAGTCATGCTTTATCTCTCCTTCAAGTGTTGTGAGTCGGTGATTGAATGCTTTCAATAACCAAATGGTTTTGGTCAGCCACGGCTTGATAAAGCCAAACCCTAACGGGGGCTTATAGGCTTGTGCTTCGGTGTCCATTTCTTCCAGTAATTGGGTTGTTTTCGTTTGTAGTTTGCTCATGTTTACCTGTCTGTAAGGGTGATTAATCGGTGATTGCTGAGTTTCAGGGAGACATAACGGTCAATGGCTATCTTTGCCCCGCGCATCAACGGAGCAATCAGACACTGAACGCCTTTCACGCTCCATCCGGTGGCGTCAATGAGTGCTTTTTCAAGCGTTGAAATTTCCTTTTCTGGGGAAGGGTTACACTTATTTTCAGTGCTCCAAGGGGAAGCGCGCCGCGCTTCTTGCAAACGCTGGACGTCCTTCTTTTTTACGAGACTGTAACGGGTGGCGCAGGTTTGAATGATTTTTCCGAGCCAGTTCACACCAATAACCCGTTTGACGGTATCCCCGTATTTGTTGAAGTTTTCTTCATAAGCAAGCTTGGCTTTTGCGCCCAACTCACAAAACCCTTTCCAGCGGGATTGATCGGCATGGTCACGCAAGGTTTCCAATTCTTCATCAAAGGCGGTATCGACCGCGCTTGCCCGTCGCAATTGCCGCCACAAACCCACGGCAGGAGAGCCGGACTGTGAAAACTGTTTGATCCGGTGGGTTGAAGCCCACGCACGGGCAGAGAATGCCGACTCTTCTGCATCATTTTCCGGCATGTGTGAGCCGTTAATGTTTTTTGAAATGTATTTGATGATGTAGCCGGTTGCGGTGCCTTTGGCCGGATCGCTGTATTCAATTTTAATCCGGTGGGATTTGTGAAACAGGCCACCACTGATTAACTCGTCCCTGTCTTCTTCACAGGCAATGGATTCACAGATACGCACAAAATCAGCCTTCTGGCTGGGATGAACGTATAAGAACAGATGCGCGTGGGGTGTGCCGTCTTTGTGCGGCTCGGCTACTCTCAGGCCGAACCAGTCAATCTCATGTTTCTTGAACAGGGCACGGGCGCGTTTCCATTGCGCCATGATGTTCTGATGGGCTTCTTTGGGGGTGCAGCCGTTCCATTTACTGGAATTGCGGTGATACTTGGACGGCAGTGTCCACGTCATGAATACGCCCTCATAACCTAAATCAATCGCGCGCTCTTCATCACCACGGGAGCGGACGACTAATTCAACGCGACGGTTTTCCTGATTGGCGGTAGTACGTTTGACGACTTCCTCTAAATCAAAGGCGGTGCCGGTCTCTGGGTCGAAGACGGCCATTGATTCAATAAACCGTTTAGCTTCGCCCTGTTTCTGACGCCAGCGGGCAAACGAACGACGGGAAATATATTTGCGTTGTCCCTGATTGGCTCCGACCCGATCAAGGGCGATTTGTGAATATTCGATATATTGGGTGCGTAAAAACCGGAATTTACGCGCCAGATAACCGACATCGAGACAACGACGGATCGCCCGCTCTAATTCGCGCTCGGCTTCTCGGATATTGTCGTGATGTTTGCGGATTTGTGGCGGCTTGATATGGAGCTGAAACAGCTTATCACTGATTGCTGAAAATGCCGTTTGTAATGCGTCAATGTATCCGTTTTCTGTTGCTTCATCAATAGACACACTGCCCATGATTGCGGTGAATTCATGGGTAAGATTCCATGCAAGACGCTCAATCTGCTCATCACTCATCAGGGTGTCATGATCGAGCGATACCGTTTGATGACCGAGTGTGACAGGGGGTGCCGGTGCATTTTTACGGGCATCGACAAAAGGAAATTTTTTCTCAATCAGCGGGGCGAATTTCAGGCCATGCCGGACGGCATCATTGACTGCTAATTCGATATTCTTACGGGTTGGGTTTGCTCGTTTACGTCGCCTGAAAATCTGATGCTGAATATCGTCCTGCACGATTTTCGGCAGACGGGGCATAAAGTGGCGTGAAAATGGGGTGCCATTTTCGAAGGTATCCCGCTTTGCTGCGTCTTTTTCGGCTGCATTGTGCTGATCGCCTTTTGCCTCCGCCAGCCGAAGCGCGGCCGAGAGATAAGGCGAATCGGGGCACACCTGATAAACGTCAATCAGGTGTTTTTTGCGCAAAGTGCGATTGATATGATGACCAATAAAAGAAGCGGTATATTTCATTATTTTTGTGGCGTTAAACCGTGTTTCTCGCGTAGTTTCTGGATTAAGAAAAGGTTTCGTTTGCGTTGCTGCTCCGTCATCGCGGCACCGGTGACCATGTCAGGACAGGGTTTGTGATAAGGTGCCAGATAATCGGAGTTGTGCCCCTTGGGTAGGGTATAACTCACATCATCCATTGAATTGCGCCTCGATATCATCCGCTTGCTGGCCTTCTGCCATACCGATAATGTCACCGTGAAAAGAATGCAGCGCGAGCCATTCGCCCCCGTTTATTCGTTTGATTTCATCAATAAAGATACTGATGTTGCCGACTTGACAGACAATGCCGCCCGTCATGCTATTGCGGTATTTAATTTCGTGTTTCATGCTTCACTATCCAACAGTTTTCTTTTTCTTGGCGGAATGGGCAGCATGATCTGATTTGCTGCAATCCTTCGGTCAAACTCAAGTTTGTTGATCAATACCAATCCGCCTGATTGCTCCTGTGGAATGGTGGGAATGATACAGTCATTGATTAGCTCTTTGACTTTGGTACGACTCATTCCGGTTTCTTCACAGAATTTATTGATTGTCTGAACGCTTGCAGACATGGATCAAACCTCCTAATATCGGGCGTAATCGGTTGTATATAGTTTTGTCCTAAAATCAGGGCGAGACTAAATTTATTATCTTTTTCAGGGCGAGTCAATATTTTGTCCTGAAAATAGGGCGAGTTTTGTTTTGGAATAGGTTTATGTCATTGATAAAAAAAGAAGAAATAAAATTAAGAGACTTTGCGAATAGACTCAAAGAAGCAATGGGTGGATCATCTTTAAGGGGATTTGAAGAAAAAAGCGGCATTTCTAATTCAGCTTTGTCCTCTTATCTGAACAGTAAAAGCTATCCAACCCTTGATCGTTTGTTTGCGATATCTCAGGCTTCTGGAAAGTCTGTAGAATGGTTGGCGTCTGGTGAAATCCCAGATGAAAATATGGTCACTGTTTATCAGTATGATTTACGCGTCAGTGCCGGTAATGGTGCGCTGGTTGAGCATGAAAATCCTGTTGCTGAATTTCGTTTCAGTGCTGACTGGCTACGTCAGCAGGGGTTGCATGGTAGAACGCTCTCCATTGTTCCAGTGATGGGGGATAGTATGGAACCCAGTCTTTATGATGGGGATTTGATACTGGTTCGTCATGATGAAGTGCGCGACGGGCTTTGTGTGATTCGGATTGACAATGATGTCTTAGTCAAACGGGTACAGTATGACTACGCGGAAGGGAAATATCTGATTTCTAGTGATAACGAGCGCTACAAAGATATTGAGCTGAGCAAAGATTTTAAAGGGGATTTTAAAATCATTGGTCAGGTTGTCCGTGTGTTGCAGAGGGTCAGACAAGCGGCATGATTGAGTCGAGCGAATGGGGGTTTTTTACCACCCATGATCCAAACCGTTTTTTTGCTCGGGAAAGGGACGCTAAAAACCATGAAATCACCCTGACACTACGTGATGAAGAGTTACACCCGAATCGGGATACCCGACGACTGAATGAAATGGTCAGCATCTGGTATCGGCTGCACGGTAAGACGCTCCGTGACCATATCCGGCTGAGAAAGTTACTCTATCGAATGTCTGAACGGCTCGGTAATCCGATTGCTTCCGACCTGACAAACGAACATTTTGCCAAGTACCGTGAGCAACGAACGCAGGAAGTCAGTACAACCACCGCTAACCGAGAACATGCCTACCTACGGGCGATGTTTAACGAGCTTAAGCGCCTCGGGGTGATCGATTATGACAACCCCGTCCAACATATCCGCCAGTTTAAAGAGAGAGAAGGGGAGCTTCGTTTTCTTAGTCATGATGAAATCGCAACCCTGTTACATGCCTGTCAGCTATCCAGCAATCAATCCCTGATCTATGTGGTTAAGGTTTGTCTTGCAACCGGTGCCCGTTGGAGTGAGGCCGAAAGCCTGAAAGCATCACAGGTGGCCGGAGGGAAAATAACCTTTCTGAATACCAAATCCGGTAAGAACCGCACAGTCCCGATCAATGAAATTTTATTCAACGAGTTGAAAAATCTTGGTAAAAGTGGTGATGAAAAACTGTTTTTACATAGTTTGAGTGCATTTCGTAAAGCGATTGCCAGAGCACAAATTCAGCTCCCCAAAGGGCAAATGTCCCATGTATTACGTCATACTTTTGCAAGTCACTTTGTGATGCAAGGGGGAAATATTGTTGTACTGAAAGATATTCTCGGCCATAGCGAGATCACCACAACAATGCGTTATTCACACCTTGCACCAAGTCATTTAAGTGATGCGGTGCAACTTAATCCATTAAATCAACATCAATAATCGTCAGAGGTATAAATGAAATATTTTCTTTTATTAGTTTTTGCTGCATCTTTTTCTGTGAATGCGAATGTATGGGATACGCTGAAAGATACACCAGCTACTAAGTATGACATTGGTCGGGTTTATTTTGATATCGGTGCTTATGAAATGTCTAAAACTCTCGAAGGTAAAGACGTCGGGAAGACTCACTATGAATTTTCTAAAGTGACGAGTCTTGTCACTGATGGGAAACTAGGATTGAAGTTTTCATATCAGGCACGAGGAAAGTACATTAAGAAAGAAGACTGTGATGCTTTCTTGTCAGTATCAAGAAAAATGTTTCCTTCGAATAAGATTGTAAATGATATTTGGCCTGAACTGGATGATTCACACAAGAAAGAAATTGTTGATAGTTTAGTGTTTCAAGCTGACTTAATGAATAAAGATAATAGTTCGGTTTTGGTTGAGTGTCGGTAGAGAAATTTTGGCAAAAAAAACATTGTGAACTATTCTTACATAGTCTAATTATATATTTCACCATATTACTTAAGTAATATGGTGAAATATAATAACGAAATATAATGACCAAGAATATTTAGAGGTATGAATGAAATTTCCCGTTTATTGCAATTGTGAAAGTTGTGAAAAAAATCTTACATATTCACTTAGAGCAGATCTCATGAATCTAAGAGATGATGGATTCTATCATTTTACTTGTCCTTATGGACATGAATCAATTTTCTTATTACAAAATCCACTTTTTGAAATTTTATTTGAAATTGGTATAAGTGCTATTGTTGATGAATATTATCGAGAGGCCGTTTCTTCATTTACCTCAGCGCTAGAAAGATTTTACGAGGTTTTTATAAAATATTATAGCGTGTGTAATGAAATTGATTGGGAAGTTATTCAAAAAGGGTGGAAATATACAAAAAAATCATCAGAAAGACAACTTGGTGCATTTGTTTTTCTTTATATGCAAGAGTTTAAAACTCCCCCCCCCAATGTTAACGGAAGATCAGGTTGCATTTAGGAATAATGTTATACATAAAGGTAAAATACCTAGTAAAGATGAGGCTATTAAATATGGCCAGAATGTTATGGATATTATTAGACCAATGTTGATTTTCATGAAAGATAAAAAACGGCGTAAATATTTATCTGACGTAACTCATAAAATGAATAAAGAACGTTGGAATAATGTTATTAATGGAGAGGATGTTTCAAAACAGAAATTGAGCTCAATAAGAATGACTTTAGGTTTACATTACGAACCCCTTGATCAAAGGAGTTTGGAAGAAATTGTATCTTCAAGATTAAATGATATCTATATGAGAGAAGAAGAAAAAAAGAAGCAAATAGAATCCTTATATAGATATCTTGAACGGGGATCGCATGATCCAGAGGGTATAAAAATGATGCTAGATAGAATAAATGAGATATAAATATTCATTTGGTTTTACATTATATTTTTCTGTTTCTGTATTGATATAGAATTATTTATTTTTTATATGTACTAATTTTATGCCTCCTTACGCCCACATACGCCCAATATGAAATTTCCCCTTTTTGTAACCCATTGATTTATTAGTGGTGTAAAGGGTTTTCCAAATCCGCGTGTTGGGGGTTCGAATCCCTCCACCCCTGCCATTACAAATTGCATAATTATGCAAAACGAAACCCGCTCATTGAGCGGGTTTTTTGTATCTTGAATAGCATTAATCGAGATAAACAGTGTGTCACGAAGAACTCTGTTACTTCAGAATAACCTCATACAATACGCCTATCTTATCGATAATTTGTATGAGTTAAGAGAAGTGTCGGGCTATGTCAATAATATGCTTACATGTTATAAGCAGGAGGAAGTCCTGAATAAAAAAGGAGACGACCAAATTAGACTATATCACTTAGATGTATTTTATCTGCTTCCACATAAGGCTTAAACTCATCATGAGTAAGAACAGTTTTATCTAGCTCTTTCTTTGCTCTCCACTGAGTATTTTCTCTTAAATAATTTCTATTTTCTTTTGACTTTGATTTATTAACCAATTCTAGATGATAATTCATCTCGTGCTCTTCACTGAAATTAACATGATTGTGATCTTTCATATAAATAATACCTATATTAATTAATATGCTATGCAATATTGTATTACTAGATATAGAGCTATCGTGGATTTTTTCAAGGTGTCTTTTTATCTCAGGTGCAGACTGTCGGGGAATTATGCGAAAAGAAACCCATAATTTTTATTATATATTGAGTTGCTACATGCTTAATCATTGAGTGGCTAACTGAATCTCTCGCTCAATCGCTGTACCGATATAATCATTGAAAGCGTCCTGTCATTGCTTCAATTCATTTCTCTGTCTCTCCGGTAGGAGGATAATGCACCCAAATTGTTCATCTGGAAGAGCACTGACAGTTAAATATCCCTCATGCTCTCAACAGCTTTGGGGAAAAATGATATCATCTGCTGAAAAAGAGGAAGTCAGTATGCCCCATTTTCGATTTCGTGCGGTCGAACCGCAAACTGTTCAACACCTTTCTAAAACATTGGTGGATGAGCTACAGTCCCCGATGAATGCTCCCCGTGAAGATTTTACATTCGAATACATCTACACCACTTTTTTCCAAGAGGGTGAGGTCGCTCCAGCTTATCCGTTTGTTGAAGTCTTGTGGTTTGATCGAGGCCAAGAGACTCAGGATCGGGTTGCGCAAATCATTACGCGACAGGTTCGAGGGGTGATAGGAGAAGAAGTGGATGTCGCTGTGATTTTTACTGCACTCTCCCAGAAAGATTATTATGATAATGCTCAACATTATTGATTGATACAATGGAGACAAGTTTAAAATGAATCCAGTTATTGAAACGATTCGGGGACATCGCTCGATTCGTTCCTTTGAAGAGAGACCACTGACAACAGAGCAGATGGATGCCATTATTGCTTCTGGGATTGCTGCATCTTCTTCAAGTTTGTTGCAAACCGTCTCTATCATTCGAGTTACGGATCAGGAGAAGCGGCGAGTCTTAGCTGAACTTGCGGGTAACCAACCCTATGTGGCAAGTGCGGCAGAATTTTTAGTGTTTTGCATCGATTATCAACGTCATGCTTCGCTGAATCCAGATGTTCAGTTAGAACATACTGAGCTCACCTTGATTGGTGCGATTGATGCCGGGATTATGGCGCAGAACTGCTTACTGGCAGCAGAATCGATGGGCTTGGGGGGTGTTTATATTGGTGGATTGCGCAATGCACCGAAAGAAGTCGATGAATTGCTGGGGTTACCGCAATATACCGCAATTTTGTTTGGTATGTGTTTGGGATATCCTGCTCAGGATCCGGAACTGAAACCACGTCTGAGTCCTGAAGTGATTGTGCATGAGAACAGCTATCAGCCACTAGATCTGGCGATGATTACGGAATATGACCAGCAGATGGAAAAGTATTATCAGCAGCGTTCATCCAATATGAAGCAGCAAGCATGGTCCGATCAAGTCACAACCAAACTCAGTAAAGAGCAACGACCTTATATTCGGGATTACCTGAACAGTAAGGGATTAGCAAAAAAATAGCGGTCAACCTATCTTAGGACGGGACAAACAATAAAAAAGCCCAATTTTAAAATTTAATGCCGATCGTTTAAGAAAACTTGAATGATCCTAGGGTGGCCTCATAATCGGTCTCAGAGTAATTTCTGAGGCCGTTTTTTATGTCTGAATTTTCTCGCGAGTTACAAATCGCAGCTGAATTTCATTACCCTGAATCAATCGATTCATTTCAGAAAAATATTCCTATTGAATGGATTTCTGAAGCAGTAAAGCAAACTGGCCGTGCTGCGGTTAGAAAACGAAGATTTCCTGCGGAACAAGCCGTTTGGCTGGTGTTGGGGATTGGGCTAATGAGAAACCGCTCTATCAGCGACGTCTGCGATAAGCTTGAACTGGCCTTTCCTGATTCAAAGGGGGAACTTCCCCCTCTTGCGACTAGCAGTATTGTGAAAGCAAGGCAGCGTATCGGTTTTGAACCATTACGTTACTTATTCCATACCACCGCGACTGAGTGGGAAAAAGAAGATACCGCGACCTCAGTTTGTGGGCTGAAGGTTTTGAGTGTAGACGGAACTCAATTCAGGGTGCCTGAAACAAAAGATAATCAACAATTTGGCTATAGAAGTGCCACATCCACATTCCCTTCTGTATTAGCCGTCACATTAACGTCTACCCGAACTCATTTGGTATCCGATGTGGCTTTTGGCCCGATAACCAATAGTGAAATATCTTACGCTCAGCAACTTGTTGGCTCTGCGCCAGATAACTCACTCACTCTTTTTGATCGTGGTTTCTTATCAGCGGAGCTTTTCCAATCATGGCGCGGAGCTGGCAAGAATATCCATTGGCTGACACCAATCAAGAGTAAGTTCAGATATGAGGTTCTGGAGGAGTACTCTCCCTATGACAAACTCATCAAAATGCCGGTCTCTCCTCAAGCTCAAAAAGAATATCCTCATCTGGGACAAAACTGGCAAGCTCGCTTGGTACTCATTCCTGAGCCAAAAGGAGAAATCAAAGGCTTCATCACATCAATGGAATGCCCAGAAACCTATCCATTGAAGGAGATGGTCAAAGTATACTGGGAACGCTGGGAAATTGAGCAAAGCTACGGTGAGCTGAAACAGAATCAACTGGACAACACCACTGTTCTTAGAAGTCAGAAAGCGGAAGGGATTTATCAAGAGCTCTGGGGAGTTTTTATCTCTTACAATCTTGTCCGCTTAGAAATGAAAAGGATGGCAGAGTATTACGGTGTGGAACCACTCAGAATTAGCTTTATCAATGCGCTAAGACTGATACAAGATGAGTTTTTATGGTGTTCTGGCCGTACACCAGGGACGGTACCAAAGAAACTTCAAAACCTGAGAGAGAATGGCAAACGGTTCATCTTACCAGAGAAGAGAAAACGCAAACCGATACCAAGACAGGTACTCTACAAAGCCCCTCGTTATCCCTATAAGAAAAGAGTCGCTCGCTGTTAAGCGAGCGGCATTAAATTTTAAAATTGGGCTTTTTCGTGAACAAGCTGATATGGCTGTCATTTCACATAAAGATAGTGGACTGGATTATCAGGTCAGCCCTTGAATAATGACAAATTTTTCCAGCAGTTCATCTTCTGTTTCAATATGATTCGGATCGGTGATGATGCAATTGCTGATTGGACAAACCGACTGACAAGTCGGCTGATCATAATGTCCCTTACACTCAGTACACAGATCCGGATTGATTTCGTAAAGATGTTCACCAAATGAAATTGCATTGTTCGGACACTCAGGTTCGCACATATCGCAATTGGTACATTTACTGGTGATCAAAAGTGCCATATTACTTGCCTGTCGGGTTACGAGTATCCTGACCAACGTTCAGATTGCGCATCAGTAATGCATAATCGAGTTTGACGTCTTCAGGTACAGGAATATAGACGAAATGACCATTTCCTTTCGCGTCATCAATGGTTTCACCTTTACGGTTTTCCATCGCTTCGAGCGTGAACACGACATTCCCTTGTGGTGTCATCAGTTCCAGACTATCACCGAGGCAGAACTTGTTTTTCACCTCAACCTCGACCAAATCGCCACGACGTTTACCGGTAAACTCACCAACAAACTGCTGACTATCCGATACTGAATATCCATAGTCATAATTCTGGTAAGCATCATGCGTATGGCGACGCAAGAAACCTTCGGTATAGCCCCGGTGTGCCAGACTTTCCAGTGTCCCCATGAGTGTCTCATCAAAAGGCTTGCCTGCGACAGCGTCATCGATCGCTTTACGATACACCTGAGCCGTCCGGGCGCAATAATAGAATGACTTTGTCCGGCCTTCGATCTTCAGGGAATGAACGCCCATTTTGGTGAGGCGCTCAACATGCTGGATAGCACGCAGATCTTTTGAGTTCATGATATAGGTGCCGTGCTCGTCTTCAAAAGCCGCCATTTTCTCATCCGGGCGGTGGCTCTCAGACAGTAACACCACATCGTCAGTCGGTTTGCCGGCACCAATTGTGGTTTCAGGGCGCTCATTTTTCACTTCGATGGTTTGCGGTGCATTGGGATCAAATTGCTCGACGATCTGACCGGCTTCGTCTTCTGTGCCTTTTTCGACTTTGTATTCCCAACGGCAGGCATTGGTACATGTTCCCTGATTCGGGTCGCGTTTGTTGATGTATCCGGACAGGAGGCAACGACCGGAATAGGCCATACAAAGTGCGCCGTGAACGAATATCTCAATTTCGGTATCCGGACATTTTTCCCGGATTTCTTCAATCTCTTCCAGCGAAAGTTCACGGGAGAGAATCACCCGAGTGACGCCGTGCATCGACCAGAATTTAACGGTTGCCCAGTTAACGGCATTTGCCTGAACCGATAAGTGAATTGGCATTTCAGGAAAAGCTTCCCGAACCATCATAATCAGCCCCGGATCTGACATAATCAGCGCGTCCGGCCCCATATCGATGACGGGTTTCAAGTCGCGGATAAACGTCTTCAGCTTTGAGTTGTGCGGCTGAATATTACACACCACATAAAACTGCTTGCCCTGAGCATGGGCTTCATCGATGCCGATTTTCAGGTTTTCATGATTAAATTCATTGTTACGAACCCGCAGACTGTATCGTGGCTGCCCTGCATAGACCGCATCGGCACCATATGCAAACGCGTAACGCATATTCTTGAGGCTACCAGCCGGGGAAAGGAGTTCTGGTACGAATGTTTTTTCTGTTGTCATTGCTTCTATTCCAAATCTGATCACAAGTCAGGCCGATACCACCTGATGGTATCGGAGGGGGCGAATTTTACGTCAAAACAGGTTGTGATCCTAGCTTTGTTTCGAGGATTTCGCGGTAAATTCCGGAGGAACGCGAGGTGATTGAAAAGGGTGAAATGACCACGTGGATAGTGTCGGAAAAATCAAAGCCAGAAGTCGGGGAGCCAACTTCTGGCTTTTCAATCATGAAGTGTGAATCAAATCAGTGTTACTCGGCTTCAGGTAAGCCACCTAATGCTTCAAACAGGTTCGGCAGAAAAGCACTGAGTTCACCGCACATCAATGAGAAATCCGCATCGAAGCGAGCGGCACGATCTTCGCGGGGAATATCTTCGTTGTGATCTTTCAAATCATCGCTGTATTGGACTCTTTTCAGGCTTGCATCGTCGGCCAGTACGAACGTGATTCGTTCTTGCCAGCTAAGTGCCAGCTTGGTCACCACTTTATTGGCCGTGATGTGGCTCATAATTTCGTCACTGGTCAGATCCTGTTTTTTACAGCGTACGACGGCACCATCTTCCAGTAAGGATTTGAGCTCGGCTTCATCTTGGAGTTGAAAACCTGTCGGTAATTGTCCGCTCTGAACCCATTCAGTGAGCGTGGTTTCGACAGCATTTTGTGGAATTGCCGGAATCACAGGCAGACTGCCCATGGTTTTACGCAGCAAGGCGATCACCTCTTCTGCTTTTTTATAACTGCCTGCATCGACCACGATTAACCCCAGTGAAGGCAAAATCAACAAATAGGTATATTGGCTTTTGCTAAACGCACGGGGGAGCAGGTCAATGATGATATCTTCTTTGAGCGTATCTTTTTCTTTCTTTTTGATGGGGCGGCCTTCTTCCGCTTCCAGCGTTTCAACCTTACTCGCAAGAGAATCTTGAATCACGGAGGCTGGCAAGAGCTTTTCTTCTTTTCTGGCACATACAAGGATGCGGTCTTCAGAAACATGGGTCAGCATATCACCATCTTTTCCCATCACACTTGTCCAGCCGAATTTCTGCTTATCCTGACTGCCGCACGGTGTAAAGCGGAATTCATGAAGTTGTTTTTCCAGTTGATCGGCATTGAAGCGGATATCGCGGTTTACACGATAAACCATACAGTTTTTAAACCACATAAAGTCTCTCTTGTCCCATAATCAAGGGCAAATATCATAGGCTAAAAGCCGATAAATGTCTCAGCCGATTTGCAATCTCTGGAGCCGGTTAGCTTCCTGAATACTGTCGAAGCACCACCATGACAATGCGGATCGATCCGGTAAATATTTATGGTTGCAGGATATTGCGGTAAAGCACTTATCTGTGAACTTGCGACGAAAGTTATGTGAAAATTTGTTTTCAAAGGTCACAAAAGTGTCATAATTATTTTTAATAATGCAGAGCGTTGATAGAAAAACAAACAAAGGCTAATCGGATATGTCCAGAAGGATTCTTGTGGTTGAGGACGAAGCACCTATTCGAGAGATGTTGTGTTTTGTACTTGAACAAAAAGGTTATCAGGCGGTTGAAGCTGAGGATTATGAGACCGCAATTAACAAACTCGCAGAACCTTTCCCTGATCTTGTTTTACTTGATTGGATGCTTCCCGGAGGAAGCGGTATCAATTTTATCAAGCATATGAAACGAGAAGAGTTGACCCGAAATATTCCGGTCGTAATGTTGACGGCTCGCGGTGAAGAAGAAGATAAAGTCCGGGGGCTCGAAGTCGGTGCTGATGATTACATTACCAAACCCTTTTCTCCGAAAGAGCTAGTTGCCCGACTCAAAGCGGTGATCCGACGCGTGACACCGACCGCTCTGGAAGATGTGATTGATGTTCAGGGGCTCAAACTTGATCCGGTGTCTCACCGTGTGACGGCCAATGATAAAGCGCTGGACATGGGGCCGACAGAATTTAAATTACTGCACTTCTTCATGACGCACCAAGAGCGGGTTTATAGCCGTGAACAGTTATTGAATAATGTCTGGGGGACGAATGTTTACGTCGAAGACCGGACGGTGGATGTTCATATTCGTCGCTTGCGAAAGGCTCTGGAAGATGCAGAGCACGATAAATTAGTGCAGACGGTTCGCGGTGCCGGATATCGTTTTTCAACGAAAGCATAACTGATGATTGCTCGGTTGAAGAATTGTAGAGGAGTGAGATGGTCGAACGTCTAACTTGGAAAAGGCTGGCTTGGGGGCTGGCTTTTTTTTACTGCCCTTGGTTACTTGTCGGTTGGATCTTTGGCTACATGCCTTGGTTGCTGCTGATCGCAACTGTGATTCAATTGCTCTGGCATTTGGGCAATCAAGTCCGCCTTTCCGCTTGGTTGTGGGATGAGCGTCGTTTAGGACCACCGTCTGGTAAAGGGCAGTGGGAGTATCTGTTTAATGGTATCTACCACCTCCAACAACGTCAGCGTAAAAAGCGCAAAGAGCTGACGAATCTGATCCGCCGTTTCCGCAACGGTGCTGAATCGTTGCCGGATGGTGTGGTGGTATTCCGTGATGAAGGTAATATTGTCTGGTGTAACCGTCTCGCTCAGAACCTGTTGGGGTTTCGTTGGCCGGAAGATGAAGGTCAGCCGATATCCAATCTTTTGCGGGCTCCTGATTTTATTAAATATCTCGAAAAGAATGATTTTACCGAACCGCTGGAAATTCACTCACCGCTGAATGTTGATCGCATGCTGGAGCTGCGTATTGTTCCTTACACCAAAGGTGAACACTTGTTGGTGGTTCGTGATGTGACCCAGTTAAAGCAGTTGGAAGGAATGCGGCGCAACTTCTTTGCCAATGTCTCTCATGAATTACGGACGCCAATGACCGTACTTCAAGGGTATCTGGAGATGACTGAAGACCCGGATATGCTGGGCGGCCCAATGTGGGAGAAGGCCCATCAGGTTATGACTGAGCAGTTGAGTCGGATGAATAGTCTGGTCAATCAGCTACTAACCCTATCGAAGATCGAAGCGGCACCGATGCATGAACTGGATGAGATTGTCGATATTCCTGCGATGCTCAAGGTGTTAGAGAAAGAAGCAATAAGCCTCAGTGGCGACAATCAACACCAGTTACATTTTGAAGTTGATCCTGCCCTGAAAGTTTTGGGCGATGAAGATCAGCTCAGAAGTGCGGTCTCTAATCTCGTTTATAATGCGGTCAAATATACCCCGCCCAAGGCAGAGATTCATGTGCGTTGGTATGCCAGTTATCAAGGTGCATGTCTGGAGGTTGAAGATTCAGGAGAAGGGATTGCACCGCAGCACTTACACCGTCTGACGGAACGGTTTTATCGGGTCGATAAAGCGCGTTCCCGCGATACCGGTGGCAGTGGCCTTGGGCTGGCAATTGTGAAACATGCACTCTCTCACCATGACTCACATCTTGATATTCACAGTGAAGTCGGTGTCGGCAGCCGGTTTTCTTTTGTATTACCCAAACGTCTGGTTGTGCAGCCATGAGTCGGTTCAAGCGCTGGTTATGGGGTGTTATGGTCTGTTGGTGGAGTGGTTGGTCGCTTCAAGCCGCTACATTACCTGACATTACATCACTTGAATCGTTGCCTGCATATCACAAACAGATTGGTGTCTCCGGCAGTCTATTGTCGGTGGGGTCCGATACACTGGCTGGTGTCATGTCTTTGTGGGTGGAAGCCTTTCAGGCTTATTATCCGAATATCAATATTCAAGTTCAGGCTTCCGGCTCTTCGACGGCACCACCGGCATTAATACAAGGGACGGCACAACTGGGGCCGATGAGCCGTGTGATGAGACACCGGGAGGTCGGAGCGTTTGAACAAACATATGGTTATAAACCGACGGCTTTGCGAGTGGCAATTGATGCCATCGGTATTTTCGTTCAGCAGGACAATCCGATTCAGGGACTCAGTTTCCAGCAGATCGATGCCATGTTTTCAACGACACTGCGATGTGGTGAAAATCAGCATCTGATAAGTTGGTCGCAGTTAGGCATACAGGCACGTTGGGCGCTGCGGGCGATCCAGCTATTTGGACGTAATTCTGTATCAGGGACTTACGGCTACTTTAAAAATCACGCATTGTGTGGCGGTGATTTCAGCCCCAAAGTCAATGAACAGCCCGGTTCGGCTTCTGTGGTTCAGTCGGTTGCATCGTCGATGAATGCTATCGGCTATTCTGGCATTGGCTATTCGGTTTCCGGGGTTCGGTTGGTTCCGGTATCCCGTCAGGGAACCGATTATATCTTTCCTAGCCGAGATAATATTTTATCCGGAGACTATCCGTTATCACGCTATCTCTATATTTATATCAATAAGAGTCCGGAACGGTCGCTGCCACCTGTGGAGGAAGCCTTCATTCGCTTTATTTTTTCCCGGGAAGGGCAGGCGCTGGTTGCCAAAGACGGGTATGTCTCGGTTTCGCCACAAATTGTCAAACAAGAGCTGGCGAAAGTCGGGTTAAATTGAGACTCAAAAGACGATGACGCTGCAATATGGTCACCGTCTTTAACTCTTAGAAGTCTTTTAAAAGTTCAATGTCCAACCAATATTTTCCCAGTATTGCTGTTCGTTGAGCAGATCGGCATGAAGCAGTTTGTTGTTTTCTAACCATTCGGCGTCATGGCTGGAGAGCGTCCAGACGTTGTCCTCTGCCGTCAGAAATATCTCCGGGAGTAAGTCATCACTTCTTTGTCCATTCAGAACAATAGCCAGCCGGAGAATGCGGATTAGCCGGATGATCTGTTTTTTCTTGTAGAGTGTGAAGTCCGGCATTTCGTTGAGCTTTAAAGCCTTTCTCTGAAAACGGGCTAATGTTGAGAGCACCAATTGCTGCTCGCTGTTAAAGCCCGGCATATTGGTATAGCGAAGAATATACTCCGAATGACGGTGGTATCCTTGTAGACTAATGCTGAGACCAACTTCGTGTAACAGTGCGCTCCATTCCAGCAAATCGACCAGTTCATCATCCTGAGCCGAAATATTGGCTCCGTGATTGATTTGCTCAAAAAACTGGCGAGCCAATCCTTTGATTTTGGCAGCGTGTTCCAGGTCTACCCGATGTTTCTGAGCGAGACTCTCGGTTGTTCTCAGACGAATATCCGAGCATTTAAAGCGTTCTTCCATCTCATACAACAGACCCTCTCTGAGGGCACCTTGTGAAAAATGCATCTCTTTGATATTCAGATCTTTTAAAATGGCATAAATAATGGCAACGCCTGCGGCAAATACCGGTTTTCTTTCGTCACTGAGTCCCTTGATATCCAACTCTTCAATCTGTGTTTTTTCACAGAGTTTGTCGATCAGTGTCTCCAATCGTTCGATGGTAATGATGCCATCGTCATAGCCAATGCCGATCAACACTTCCCGGACCGCTTTGATTGTACCAGATGAGCCAAACGCACTTTGCCAGCCTTTCTTTCGATACTGTCGGGCGACGGATTCCAGCTTTTGCTGTGCGGCAACAAATGCTTGGGCAAACAGCTTTTTGGAGAGCTTGCCTTGTGGGAAGAAGCGCTGATTGTAACTGACACATCCCATCTGGAGGCTGTTGACGAGTTGCGCTTCGAATCCCTGACCAATCACCATTTCCGTACTCCCCCCGCCAATATCAACGACAAGCATTGAGTCCGATTGTGGTTGGGTATGAGCAACTCCTAAATAAATGAGTCGCCCTTCTTCCATACCCGGAATAATCTCTATCGGGTAGGGCAGAATTGCCCGGGCACGTTCGATGAATTTCTGAGCATTTGTTGCTTGTCGTAAGGTATGGGTTGCCGCGATACGGACATTTTCAGGTGCGAACCCCTGAATGCGTTCAGCAAACATCGCAAGGCAATCCAACCCGCGAGTGATCGCATCGGCATTGAGTTTTTTATTGTCATCTAGCCCTGATGCCAGCCGGACACGTTGTTTATGGCTGCTGATCAACTGAAGATCCTGGTCGATGACCTGTGCGACAACCATGTGGAAACTGTTTGAACCTAAATCAATTGCAGCAATATGCCGGGGTTCACTGGATGCTTTCATTAGACTTTACTTCTATTGCTTTTTGCTTGCGTGTTTGTTTTTCGACATTTTTCAGATAATCGTAAATTGCTATCTGAGAACGTATTTTCTTCCGGTTACCGCGGTTAACATATCTGTTACTCATCTCTTTGTCTATCCAGCGAGCTTTAACCGTATCGGTAAAGTGAATGTTGATGAGGTCAATGATACGTTTTTTCAGGCGCTCGTCACGAATTGGTGTGGCAACTTCAATCCGGTGATCGATATTTCGCGTCATCCAGTCTGCGGAAGAAATATAAACCAGCGGATCCCCGTCATTGTGGGTAATGATGACGCGAGGATGCTCCAAAAACCGATCAACGATACTAATGATTTGGATGTTGTCACTGATGCCTTCTATTCCGGGTACCAGAGAACACATACCTCGGATGATCATTTTGATCTGAACACCGGCAGAACTGGCTTCATAAAGTTTGTTACTCAGATCTCGATCAACCAGATTATTCACTTTCAAGGTAATGGCGGCTTTCTTATTGGCTCTGGCATTGGCAATTTCATTATCCAACAATTCATTGATACGGACGCGGGAGTTTCGGGGCGATACAATCAGGTGACGGAATTTGACCGGGCGGTATGGATTCTCAATGTAGCCAAACACGCTGCGTACTTCATTGGTAATCTCCGGATCTGCGGTTAACAGTGAAAAATCGGTATAAATTCTGGCGGTTCTTTCATGAAAGTTACCGGTTCCGATATGTGCGTAGCGGACGATTTCTTCTTCCTCTTTACGACTGATCAAGAGCAGTTTTGAGTGGATTTTGAGTCCCGGAGCACCAAAAATAACATGTACACCGGCTTCAGTCAGGATTCTGGACCATTCGATATTCGCCTCTTCATCGAAGCGGGCTTGTAGTTCGACCACAACCGTCACCTGTTTACCATTCATGACGGCATGGATCAGGGAATGCATCAATTTCGAATCTTTCGCGACGCGATAAATATTAATTTTGATACTGAGAACTTTAGGATCAAATGACGCTTGTCTGACCAGCTCGGTAATATGTTCGAAAGTGTGGTAGGGGTAATAAAGCAGAATATCTTGCTCTCTGATCGCATCAAAACTGTTGGCGAAACCGAAAAAATCAGCACACTTGATCGGTGGCATCGGCTTGTTTTCCAAGTAGTCCCGACCGACATTTGGAAATGAGATAAAATCTTTGAAATTATGATACCGGCCACCGGGAAGCAGGCTATCATAATTGGAAATTTTGAGTTTATCGCACAGAAACTGCAACATCTCTTTCGGCATGCTATTTTCGTAGACAAAGCGTACCGGCATGGCCGTTAAACGCTGACTGAGGCCTTCCGACATCTGTTCCAGCAAACTGTGTTCCACTTCATGGCTGAGATCATATTCGGCATCCCGGGTCATCTTAATCGCGTAACCATTGAGTTGCTCATACTCGAAGAACCCTCTGAAAATATCGTCCAGACAATAGCGAATAATATTATCCAGTAACATAATCGTTTTGCGCTGTTTGCCTTTTTGCTCCGGCACCATGATAAACCGAGGCAGGTGATTGGTCGGAATCTCAATCAGTGCATAGTGAGAACGTTCATCGGTGTTCAGTTCTACGGCAATGTAAGCATATTCATCTTTGAGAAATTGCAGCATGTCAGCTTCTTCATTGAGTAGCCAAGGCGTGATGTGCTGAATCACTTCATTTTTGAAATACTTTCTGACCCATTTCCCTTGAAATTCGTCCAACTGGGTTTCATTGACTAAAAAAATTCTCCGGCGAGCCATCTCCTTAATGAGATCGTTATACAGTTCTTCGAATTCCAGATTGAGTTTGAGTGCTTTGCTTTGCATCTTGGAGAGTAGGTGCTTGTATGTACTGTTGCCGCCATGCTCCCGATCAATCAGGATCCGCCGTTTTACATCGGCAAAACGGACTTTGTAAAACTCATCTAAGTTGTTAGAAAAAATTCCCAGAAAACGTATCCGTTCAATGAGTGGGACTGACTTATCCGCAGCTTCTTGGAGAACTCGTTCATTAAAAGATAACCAGCTTAATTCTTTTTCAATATATAACTTTTCAACACTCATACAATCAGACCTTTCATACAAAACTCGGGGCGATATATTTAGCGACAGTTAATCAGTCATGATGACTGATTCTCAGTGAAATAATAGTCAGTGAAATAATAGTCAGTAAGATAATAACTAGTGAGTCATAGCGTTAGTATACGTAGCCCACATCATATAAAGAAAACATAACTATCAGTAATAAAAAAGAAAGTTAGGTGTTTTGTGTTACATTTTTATTTCAAAGTATATAAGACATTTGGTGATTCGTGGCGTTGTCTAGGGATATTTGCTCATTTGGACGAGGGGAACAAACTGAAAAAATACTGACGAATCAATCATAAAATCAGACTCATGGGTCACTTGTTATTTCAGGTGGTTAGCGCTTGTTGTAATATAAATGTCACGTCATTGACATATGCTTATGGGTCGGAGATATAGAAGCTCGAGGCCTTGTGAGTCCGTCGCTGGCCGGACGGGCGTTATTCTCTGTCTGTGTTATTGGTATATCGGTCAGATTCATTAGGACAAACATGTCATACCCTCAGTTTTCTCTCAAAGCAGCGGATAAAAAGCGTCTTGTTAAAGATCGGCTGATTCGTTTTACCGTTAGTGCTGGTGGTGTCAGTGTGCTTGGGGCTCTGATCTTAATTTTTGTGTATCTGATTTGGGTGGCGTTTCCCCTGTTTTTCAGCGCTGAAATCAAGATGTCTCCCGCTCATATCAGTGTCTCAACCTCTGATCAGGTCCCGATCCAACTCGCCGTTGATGAATATGGTCAGTATGTCTTTATGCTGGATCATCTTGGGAAAATGACGTTCTGGTCTACTCAAAAATCAGATCAGTCTCCGCTCTGGCTGCAGCAACTCGATTTCGTACCTAAGCAGGGTGCGGTCGTCGGGCATTGGTTTGCAGCATTAGGTGCCGATAAACAGCTGGTTATCGGCCGACCTCAATTTACCCATCGGCTTCGTGCGGGGGCGACGGTTTTCGTCCCGGATGTTGAACAATTACCATTACCTTCATCACTCAGTGCCGATATCCCGGATCATGTACAGCGCTTGACGTTTGCTGTGTCTGCACAGGAAGTAACGCTCGCATTTGCCACGCAAGGTGGCACGCTGACGGTTTTGTCATGGTCCCGGCATTCAGCGCAAGTGAATGCCTTTCATTTTCCTGAGCCGATTGCGGCTGACGCGTTATTATTGTCCCCGGATGGTCAGATGCTGTATGTCCGCGAAGGTGGGCATCTTGTCATTGCAACCCGTAATGGTCAGACATATCAGGTCAGAGAGGTGGTTGATCTGACCCGAGGTGATACCCACCAAACAATCGTCCAGATGGCGTTATTACCGGGTGGTGACTCACTGTTAGTGCGTGACCAGCAAGGCGTTGTCACCCAATGGTTTGACGTCATCCGGGATCAAAAAAGACAATTTATGCCAATCCGTGCATTCAACACTGGTGAGCAAACCAGTCTGATCGTGACGGATGCTTATCATCAGGGATTTTTCTCATTCCATCACGATGGTCAAGTCCGCAATTATCAGGCAACGAATCATAAGCTCGTTCTGAGCCGAAAGGTGTTTGAACAATCGCCGGATAAGGTGGCGTTGTCTGACAATGAAAAATATCTGGTGGCTTATCATCAGGGGCGTCTGAATCTGGCTCGCGTTGATCTCGGATATCCGGAGATATCATTTTCTGCACTTTGGCAGAAGCTGTGGTATGAAAATTACCCTGAGCCTGACTATGTCTGGCAAACGACCTCGGCTTCAGATAGCTTCGAACCCAAGTTTAGTTTGATTCCTATCGCTTTTGGTACTATCAAAGCCGCGTTGTATGCGATGATTTTTGCTGTGCCGATGGCAATTTTAGCCGCGATTTATACCGCTTATTTCATGTCTGCCCGGATGCGACGTAAGGTAAAGCCGACAATCGAACTGATGGAAGCATTACCGACCGTCATTATCGGCTTTCTGGCCGGGTTGTGGCTGGCACCGATTTTAGAGCGTCATCTGGTCTCTGCGGTAGTCATGATCATCTTATTGCCGTTATCGACGATTGTGTTTGGCCTGATTTGGCATTTTTCACCGGATCGATGGCGCGGAACAGTGCAGCGTGGCTGGCACGCTGCGCTTTTAGTGCCAGTTTTGGCCGGTGTAATTGTCCTGATGTTGCCCATTGGCTTTCACCTTGAAACTTGGCTATTTGATGGCGATATCCGGGTGTTTCTGGCGCAATACGGTATCGACTTCAATCAGCGCAATGCATTGGTGGTTGGGATCGCCATGGGATTTGCGGTAATTCCGACCATTTTTACCATCGCTGAAGATGCGATTTTCTCGGTGCCGAAACACCTTTCTGATGGGTCGCTTGCATTGGGAGCGACGCCTTGGCAAACCCTGACTCATGTCGTATTGCTGACGGCAAGCCCGGGTATCTTTTCCGCGATCATGATGGGGCTTGGACGCGCAGTCGGTGAAACGATGATTGTATTGATGGCCACCGGCAATACACCGATTATGGACTGGAACATTTTTGAAGGAATGAGAACGCTGGCTGCGACCATTGCGGTGGAACTACCGGAAGCAGAAGTGGGAAGTAGTCAGTATCGATTGCTGTTTTTGGGCGCATTGCTTCTGTTTATCTTCACATTTTTAGTGAATGCGTTGGCGGAATGGATTCGATTGCGCCTGCGAGAAAAATATCGGGCATTGTAATGTTAGGACTGGATTAAATGGTGAATTGGATAAAGTCCGGCTCTCCGTGGATATGGTTGACAGGCGGTGCGGTGAGTTTCAGTTTACTTGCAGTATTAGGGCTATTGCTGCTGATTGGTTGGAAAGGATTGACCTATTTCTGGCCGACACCGCTGTTATCATGGCAGACGTCGTCAGGTGAGCGTTTGATTGGTCAGTTGTATGACCAAGATAAAGTGCTGGCCTCTCATTTGTTCCCACCGGAAGATGCCAAGACAGAACAACAAGGGGATTCGATTATTCGTTTGCATATTAAGGTTGCGAATCGAGATATTTATCCGTCAGATTTTATATCGGTTCTGAAAAGTCAGCTCTCTGAACCATCGATGCCACAAGGATGGGCCGTGATTGAGCGGGTACGGGACGGGCAGTTTTTTGGCAAACCAATCGGCTATCAGCTGGCTGACGGCGTGATGGCGGATGACATTGATGCAGCCTTGCAAGTCGGACTGCATGAGTCAGAGCAGCGCCATCAACAGATTCAAACCCTTATACATGACAAAATGCAGGTCTGGAGCCAACAGATTGAAAAACTCCGTTTAGAGAAACGCAAGCGGGAACTGAATCATCAGATCAATGCCGCTTATCTGGCACAATATGAACAGCAGAAGTCAGTGTTGGAACAAAAGTTAACCACGATTTCTCAGACCTTGGATGCGTTGCGGGAGCAACTCAGGATGCAAGCGCTGGTGGTGGTGGATATGCGAGGGGATACGATTCACATTCCGGTAAGTCAGATCTTGAATATATGGTATCCCAACGATATGTCTTGGCCGGAAAAAGTGGTTCACTGGGGAAAACAGGTATGGCATTTTGTTTCGGATAACCCAAGAGAGTCTAATTCGGAAGGTGGGGTTTTCCCGGCAATTTTCGGCACCATCTTACTGGTGATTATTATGTCTGTCATCGTCATGCCGTTGGGTGTGGTTGCAGCGATTTATTTGCATGAATATGCCGGTGAAAATACCTTAACCCATCTGATCCGCGTTGCGGTGATGAATTTGGCTGGTGTGCCTTCAATTGTTTATGGTGTTTTCGGACTCGGTTTTTTTGTCTATACCATCGGTGGGACAATCGATTCGCTCTTTTATGCCGAGCGTTTACCAGCCCCGACTTTCGGCACGCCCGGTCTGTTATGGTCGGCGTTGACGCTGGCTGTGCTCACGTTACCGGTTGTGATTGTTGCGACAGAGGAAGGGCTAAGTCGAATTCCACTTGCTGTACGCCATGGCTCGTTGGCACTGGGAGCCACCCAGTTTGAAACCATTTGGCGGGTGGTTTTGCCGATGGCAACACCTGCTATGATTACAGGGTTGATTCTGGCTGTTGCCAGAGCTGCCGGTGAAGTGGCACCGTTGATGCTGGTTGGGGTGGTCAAAATGGCATCTCGCCTGCCGGTTGATAATGAGTTTCCATTTATTCATTTAGAACGAAAATTTATGCATCTGGGATTTCATATTTATGACGTCGGTTTTCAGACCAGCAATATTGAAGCTGCACGTCCGCTGGTATTCGCGACCTCATTCTTACTCGTGGCCGTGATTGTTGCGCTGAATCTGACAGCAATTAGTATCCGGAATAATCTGCGGGAGAAATACAGAACAATGGGACAGGATTAATCATGTTGCCGCTGAATCATACGCAGCCATCAATTGATGTGAATCATCTCAGTGATAAACAGACAGCGATCGAGATTGATGATCTCAGCCTGTTTTATCAGGGAACCGTCGCGCTCAGCCATATTTCAATGCGGATACCCAAAGGGCAAGTCACCGCGTTTATCGGGCCTTCCGGCTGCGGTAAGTCAACGTTATTGCGTTGTATGAACCGGATGAATGATTTGGTTGAAGGCTGTCGCGTCGAAGGAAGAGTGACACTGCACGGTCAGGATATTTATGCGCCATCCGTGGATGTTGCAACACTGCGCCGGCGAGTGGGGATGGTGTTTCAGCGTCCGAATCCGTTCCCGAAGTCAATCTATGAAAATGTGATTTATGGGCTTCGTTTACAAGGTATCCGGAATGCCCGGATATTGGATGATGCTGTGGAGCGTTCGTTGCGGGCGGCAGCGCTGTGGGAAGAAGTGAAACATCGTTTGCATGAGAATGCATTCGGCTTATCCGGTGGGCAGCAACAGCGTTTGGTGATTGCCCGGGCCATTGCGATTGAGCCGGAAATTCTCTTATTGGATGAGCCGACTTCAGCGCTTGACCCGATCTCGACTCTGACGATAGAAGAGCTGATCAATGATCTGAAAACCAAATATACGGTGGTGATTGTCACGCATAACATGCAACAGGCAGCGCGAGTCAGTGATCATACGGCCTTCATTCATATGGGAAAGTTGGTTGAATATGCTGATACGGATACCATTTTTACATCGCCGGTGAAAAAACAGACCGAAGATTATATTACCGGGCGTTACGGATAAACGTTCGTCGTTACGACGATACAATTTAAGAGAGGTATTATGCAGTTTGGTCGTCACATATCCGGACAGTTCAACGCTGAGCTTGAAGCGATCCGGACTCATGTCCTGACAATGGGGGGATTGGTCGAGCAGCAGTTATCCTATGCCATGCAAGCATTGCACAGGCAAGATCTGGAACTTGCTCGTCAGGTGATCCGCGATGATCACAAAGTCAATGCAATGGAAGTATCTATTGATGATGCCTGTACCCGGATTATTGCCAAGAGACAGCCGACCGCGAAAGATTTACGCTTGATTATTGCCATTATCAAGACCATCACTGATTTGGAGCGAATTGGCGATGTTGCGACCAAAATGGCTCACGTTGCTATCGAGAGTCCTGCTTCGAAAGAGCGTCGGTTTCAAGTGTCTCTGGAGCCATTATGCCGCCAAGCAATTGCAATGCTGCATCAAGTGCTGGATGCATTTGCTCGTATGGATGTGGAGGCTGCGGCCCAGGTTCACAAACTCGATGATCGGCTCGATTCAGAATACGAAGCGGTGATTCGCCAGTTGATGACCTATATGATGGAAGATACCAAAAATATTCCGCATATCCTGCAAGTGATGTGGTCTGCTCGAGCCATTGAACGCGTCGGTGACCGTTGTCAGAATATCTGTGAATACATTATCTATTTTGTGAAAGGTAAAGATGTCCGCCATCTGGGCGATCAATCGCTGGATGATGTGTTAAAAACTGATTCCGACACATAAAAAAACCGGAGCAGAGCTCCGGTTTGGTATATCGACTTTACTTTTCATGATTGGGGTAAGTGATTGTTTATTTATTATCCAACCATTGACCAGTGTTGAGAACTGGCAAGCCTATGTTATTTTTTATCTAAATCTGAAGTGTGCTCAGATAAGTAAGCGGCAACACCGTCAGGTGATTCTTTCATGCCGGCTTTACCTTCTTCCCACTGTGCCGGACAAACTTCACCGTGTTTTTGGTGGAAGTTCAGGGCATCAACCATACGCAGCATTTCGTCGATGTTACGGCCCAGAGGCAGATCATTGACGACTTGATGACGAACAACACCTTCTTCATCAATCAGGAAAGAGCCACGGAAAGCAACACCAGCGTCTGGGTGCTCAACATCGTATGCTTTGACGATTTCATGTTTTACATCAGCAACGAGTGGATATTTTACTTCACCGATACCGCCTTTATCTACCGGTGTATTACGCCATGCGTTGTGTGAGAATTGAGAGTCGATTGACACGCCGATAACTTCAACGCCTTTCGCTTGGAAGTCTTCGAAGCGTTTGTCAAATGCGATTAACTCTGATGGGCAAACGAATGTAAAGTCTAGTGGATAGAAGAAAACAACCGCTTTTTTACCCTTAGTAAACTCTGCAAAGTTAAATGCATCAACAATTTCACCGTTACCCAAAACAGCAGCAGCAGTAAAATCAGGGGCTTTACGACCAACTAGTACCATTTTTTTTGCTCCTAATAATATGAAAATTCCAGACTGTTGAAAAACGGCCCGGTCCATGTTTGTTTCCGATCAACTATAGACAAATCCTAGTATAGGAAAAAGCGAAATAAATAGATTAAGTTTATCGAAAAAAACGATGAACTAGGATATGCTAGCCTTTATACAGATTTAACCCGTATATTAATGATTTTATGAATAAATGGCCGAGTTTAAAGCAAATTCATTACTTGGTAACCCTGTATGAAACACGCCATTTCAGCGAAGCGGCTGAACGCTGTTTTGTCAGTCAGTCAACATTGAGTAAAGGCATTCAGACGCTGGAAGCGCTCATCGGTTGTCCTTTATATGAGAAAAAAGACAAGAAGGGCCCGTTAGTCTTTACGCATGCCGGAGAACAGGTGGTTCTTCAGGGCAGAGAGTTACTCGCGAAAGGACAAGACCTGATTGAAATGGGAAAACTCTGTCAGGGTGATCTCATGGAAGGCCAGCTCAGAGTCGGCTGTATCCCGACGATTGCGCCGTTCCTATTGGGGGATCTGGTTCAAGAAGTCAATATGCGCTTCCCTAAGCTTCATTTATTGTTACGAGAAGATACCACCACCAATTTGCTGCAAGGTTTGCGTCACGGTGAACTGGATGTGCTGGTCTTAGCTTTACCGGTTGATATCGGTAATATGGAAAGTCGAATTGTCGGTAAAGATCCCTTCCGAATGATTATCAGTAAAAGTCAGGCTGATCGTATTCCTGTGCCGATTTGTTATGATGATTTGCCAGATGAATCTGTATTTCTGTTAGAGAATGAGCATTGTTTGACCGAGCATGCGGTGTCTGCTTGTCAGTTAACGGAAAAAGAAAAAATTAATCCCTTCATGGCAACGAGTTTGCACACGCTGGTGCAAATGGTAGCGAATGGGTTGGGCACGACGTTTATTCCGCAGATGGCGATTAAACACGGTTTGCTGGATAACCAAAATCTGGTGGTGGTTGATCCGCCCGGTCAAAGTGCATTTCGTCTGATTGGTTTAGTCTGGCGGCCGAGTTCCTCTCGCAGTCAGGTCTTTCACCAGTTATCTGAGGTCGTTTCAGAACTCCTTTAGCAGTTGGTCTTAGCCAGATATTTATACTGCGGGCTGATGATTTCATAGTTCTTTATTTCGATGGGTTGCGATTTTTTGTAAAATTTTACAGCACTTATCGATTGAAGCTTTCATAAAATCAAAAATATTCACAATGTCAATTTTACACAACTCGGTGAGCCAGTTGTTGCTGACGTATTAGATGAATTTGAATGAAATCAATCACTCACCAATCTCCCTTGAAAAGATAACCTTTTATCACACGGTTTTGTTGTGAATTATTTTAGTAATTTTATTACGAAATAAAATTACTTTTTGGGTTTATCTCTCTTACAGTATGAAACTTCGAATTTTGTTTTTTGCTGCTCAACGGTCTTTTCATTTATCTATTTATTTCCTAGAGTTTATCTAGATTAACTAAGACTTATGTCTAGTATGAGAACGGTTGAAAAATTGATCATTCTGGAACATGGTAGATAACATCAAGGTAAAAATATCGGGTTTAAGTTGTATTTAAATGTTGTTTTAAATTTACAAATGAAATTGATGTGTGATTGGATGATTTTGACGAAAAAAAGAGGGAAGCAATGATGGAACCACTCGCTGATGAACAAACGCTCTCTTGTGAGCAACAAAAAGTACTTGAACGACTCAACATTCACGGCAGCGTGCCTGAAGCGCAGTCTTATATTATCTCATCGGCAGCACTGCTCTTTTTGGCTGAACTTTGTGCTCGTTTTGCGCCTCATATCGAAACCTTATTGCAGCGTCGTATTGACCGTCAGGAAAGCATTGATCAGGGGACATTACCTCACTTCTTGCCGGAAACTCAGTCGATTCGCAACGGGCAGTGGAAAATTTTAGGCATTCCACAAGATTTGCAGGATCGACGGGTTGAAATTACCGGGCCGACCGAACGGAAGATGGTGATTAATGCGCTGAATGCGAATGTAAAAGTGTTTATGGCTGACTTTGAAGACTCAATG
The DNA here is from genome assembly GCF_001506075.1 of Vibrio sp. MEBiC08052. Lineage (GTDB taxonomy): Bacteria > Pseudomonadota > Gammaproteobacteria > Enterobacterales > Vibrionaceae > Vibrio. Next base: position 698,288 of record NZ_KQ947475.1, read on the forward strand.
TCTCCGGTGTGGTCAAAGATGCTGGAAGGACAGATTAACCTTCAGGATGCGGTGAATGGCACCATCAGTTATGTACAACCGGAAACCGGTAAGTCTTATCAGTTGTGTGATGATCCTGCGGTGCTGATATGCCGGGTGCGTGGTCTGCATCTGCGGGAAAAACATGTCACGTTTGAACAACAGCCGATTCCCGGTGCATTATTCGATTTTGCACTCTATTTTTTCAACAATTATCAGGCGTTACTGAAAAAAGGCAGCGGTCCTTATTTCTATATCCCTAAACTGCAAAGCCATCAGGAAGCGAAGTGGTGGAGTGATGTCTTTCATTTCACCGAAGATTATTTCGGGCTCAATACCGGTACGATCAAAGCGACCGTCTTGATTGAAACACTACCGGCAGTGTTTGAAATGGATGAAATCCTGTTTGCCATGAAAGAGCATATTGTCGGTCTGAACTGTGGCCGTTGGGATTATATTTTCAGCTACATCAAAACGTTGAAAAACTATCCGGATCGTGTGCTGCCTGATCGTCAGGTTGTCACGATGGATAAACCCTTTCTCAGTGCTTATTCCCGCTTACTGATTCGCACTTGTCACCGACGCGGTGCTTTTGCGATGGGGGGAATGGCTGCTTTCATTCCTGCCAAAGATGCAGCGCAGAATCGTCAGGTTCAGGAAAAAATTCACCAAGACAAGCGACTGGAAGCAACCAACGGACATGATGGAACCTGGGTTGCCCACCCAGGCCTCGCGGATACCGCCATGGCTGTGTTTGATGAGGTGCTTGGCAGCAAATCCAATCAATTGGACGTCACGCGTGAGCATGACGCGCCGATCTCCGCCGAAGAATTACTCCAACCTTGTGAGGGGGAGCGAACCGAACAGGGAATGCGGCATAACATTCGGGTCGCACTGCAATACATCGAGGCCTGGATTTCCGGCAATGGTTGTGTACCGATTTACGGGTTGATGGAAGATGCCGCAACGGCAGAGATTTCCAGAACCTCTATCTGGCAATGGATTCGACATCATAAAACGTTGGATAACGGGGAGGTTGTCACAAAAGCTTTATTCGAGCGGTATCTCGCTGAAGAAGTTGACGTGGTACGCACAGAAATCGGAGCAGAACGGTTTGAGCAAGGGCGTTTCAGTGAAGCCGCACAACTGATGAAACGTCTGACGACCAGTGATGCGTTAACGGCATTTTTAACGGTGCCGGGATATGACTATCTGGCGTGACCCGCGAGGAGCGCGTTCAGTGTGGGGAGCATCTCGACTCAGGCTCGGTGGTAGTAAACGAAGCCGTGACGGGAATAACAATAAAATGGATCAAAACGTGAAACAAGCTTTTCAATATCAACTGTTTAAAACGGTCTGGTAAAGAAAAGGGAGAAGGATTACCGATATCATTCGGGATAACATGAGGGATAAAACTATGACTCTGACTCTGACTCGTCGTCAACAAATTGAAGCGCTGGAAAAAGACTGGGCAACCAATCCTCGCTGGCAGCATGTGAAACGGACTTATACCGCTGAAGAAGTCGTCGCACTCCGGGGATCGGTCATACCGGAATATACCCTGTCACAGCGCGGTGCCGACAAACTTTGGTCTTTGGTTAATGGACAGGCGAAAAAAGGCTATGTGAACTGTCTGGGCGCACTGACCGGCGGACAGGCGGTTCAACAAGCCAAAGCCGGTATTGAGGCCATTTATTTGTCGGGCTGGCAAGTCGCCGCAGATAATAATACGGCTTCAGCGATGTATCCGGATCAATCCCTCTATCCGGTCGATTCTGTACCGGCGGTGGTCAAACGAATCAATAGTGCATTCCGTCGTGCCGATCAAATCCAATGGTCGAATGGCATTACCCCGGAAGATGAAGGGGGAATCGACTATTTTCTGCCGATTGTTGCCGATGCAGAGGCTGGTTTTGGCGGGGTGCTCAACGCTTATGAGCTGATGAAACATATGATCGAAGCCGGTGCGGCTGGTGTCCATTTTGAAGATCAACTGGCATCGGTGAAAAAATGTGGTCACATGGGCGGTAAAGTATTAGTCCCCACTCAAGAAGCCGTGCAAAAACTGATTGCAGCCCGTCTTGCTGCTGATGTTGCGGGGACGACGACATTAGTGATTGCGCGGACCGATGCCAACGCAGCCGATTTGTTGACCTCCGATTGCGATCCTTATGATCAGGATTTCATTATCGGAGAGCGGACGGCTGAAGGGTTCTATCGGGTAAAAGCGGGGATTGAACAGGCGATCTCGCGCGGTCTGGCCTATGCACCTTATGCTGATTTGGTCTGGTGCGAAACTGCCAAACCTGATTTGGAGGAAGCACGGCGTTTCGCCGAGGCGATTCATGAGCAGTATCCGGATCAGCTACTGGCATATAACTGTTCTCCTTCCTTTAACTGGGAGAAAAATCTCGATGCAGAAACCATTCGTCACTTCCAACAGTCACTCGCTGACATGGGATATCGCTATCAATTCATCACGTTAGCGGGGATTCATAACATGTGGTACAACATGTTCGATTTAGCCCATGCTTACGCGCAGGGAGAAGGGATGCGTCACTACGTTGAAAAAGTTCAGCGGCCTGAGTTTGAAGCAGCAGAGCGAGGATATACCTTCGTTGCACACCAACAGGAAGTCGGAACCGGTTATTTTGATCGCGTGACCAATACCATTCAGGGCGGGCAATCTTCTGTGACAGCACTGACGGGGTCAACCGAAGAAGATCAGTTCTGAATCTCGCGAAGGTTTTTTACAATTCATCTTGCCATTTTACTTTGCAATTCATCTTGTCAGATTGCAAAGAGAGCAGCTTAGGCTGCTCTTCTTTTGTGTAATCATTCATCGATTGGAGCTCACCCATCAAATTTGGCTATCGCCATTCTCGTTAAAGGGAATCAAGATCTTCATCTTCGCCTTCAAACTCATCCGGTTCGGCTTCTTCTTGTAGTTCAAGCAGGTTAATCGCAATCGCAACAAAGTCGTTGTCGGTGATGATCCCAACCAAACGCTCATGTTCAATCACGGGGAGACAACCGACCTTGTGTTTTTGCATAAATAAGGCACTCTCTTTCAGCCCTGCATCGGGAGAAACCGTGACCATATGTGTATGCATGATTTCTGAGAGCGGGTGGGAGAGTAAAATTGTCGAAGGAGAAATATCACGATTCAGACAGGAGTGCTGGGCCTGTAAGATGTCTCTTTGGGAAACGATACCCAAGATTTTCTGGTGTTGATCGACAATCGGAATATGGTGAATTTCATATTTTTCCATAAATGCCCGAGCATCTTCTATGGTATGTGTGGGGGTGAGCGTATGTGGATGGCGAGTCATCATGTCTTCAATCTTGATCATAGCGAACTCCTTACTGAAGCGGCAATCATCGGGTGTTGTGAATCCAAGAAGGTGGATACCCTGACTATAGTTTTTTCTGCTGAACCGAGATGAGAGATCGCGACCGATTTCTGGCTTTTGTTAAAAAAATTATTCCAGATTTAGCCTGAATCAATGGAATACGCTGCCGTCCTCGCTGATTTCCGTATATACTACCGCGCTGCGAATGACTAGACAGAAAAGAGTGATGCAAGTTTCCGATTTTCATTTTGACTTACCTGATGAGCTGATAGCCCGATACCCCAAAGCTGAACGGACATCAAGTCGTCTGTTGCAGCTCGATGGTGAGACAGGTGCCGTTGTTGACGGAACCTTTACCGATGTGCTGGACCTAGTGCGGCCGGGTGATTTACTGGTGTTTAACAACACGCGAGTTATCCCGGCGCGAATGTTTGGTCGCAAAGCCTCCGGTGGTAAGATTGAAGTGTTGGTTGAGCGAGTTCTGAATGAGCACAGTATATTGGCTCATGTTCGCTCTTCAAAAGCCCCGCGTGCCGGCAGTGCATTATTGCTGGGAGAAAGTGACGATTATCCAGCCACGATGGTTGCTCGTCATGATGCCTTGTTTGAGATTCGTCTGGAAACTGAAGTCGCAGTTCTGGATGTCTTGAACGCAATCGGACACATGCCTTTACCGCCTTATATTGACCGGCCGGATGAAGACGCTGATAAAGAGCGTTATCAAACCGTCTATAACGAAAAACCGGGTGCGGTTGCCGCACCGACCGCCGGGTTACATTTTGATACTGATTTGCTTGAACAAATTGCGGTAAAAGGTGTCGAAATGGCTTATGTTACGCTCCATGTCGGTGCCGGCACATTTCAGCCGGTACGGGTTGAAAATATCGATGATCACCATATGCACGCGGAATACGTTGAAGTGCCTGCCGCAGTTGTTGATGCCATTGCCGCGACTCGTCAACGTGGTGGCCGGGTTATTGCTGTCGGAACCACTTCGGTTCGTTCGTTAGAAAGTGCTGCACATCAGGCGTTGAAAAATGGCCAGGCGTTGGCCCCTTTCTTTGGCGATACCGATATTTTCATTTATCCGGGGTATGAGTATCAGGTTGTCGATTGTCTGATTACCAATTTTCACCTGCCGGAGTCAACCTTGATCATGTTGGTGAGTGCTTTTGCCGGCTATGACAATGTGATGGCAGCGTATCGTCATGCCGTCGAAAAAAAATATCGCTTCTTCAGTTATGGGGATGCAATGTTTATTGCAAAGCGTCAGCATGAAAGAACATGCGCTTAGCGCACGCAAGCGCTAATCGAGGGATGTTCGCGAAACATCCGAGAGAAAATTTCTCGTAGACCGTCAGATTGTTTCTCTGGCACTTTGGAGGCATTGTGAAGTTAAAATTTGAACTGAAAAAGAAACAAGGAAATGCCCGACGCGGGCAGATTACTTTTGAACGAGGGACAGTACAGACACCTGTATTTATGCCGGTCGGTACTTACGGCACCGTAAAAGGCATGACCCCTGAAGAAGTCAAAGAAACGGGTGCTGAAATTTTATTGGGTAACACGTTCCACCTTTGGCTTCGCCCGGGGCAGGAAGTGATGAAAATGCACGGTGATTTACATGATTTCATGAATTGGCAAGGGCCGATTCTGACTGATTCCGGTGGTTTTCAGGTCTTCAGTCTGGGAGATATTCGTAAAATCACCGAAGAAGGTGTTCATTTCCGTAATCCGGTTAATGGTGAAAAAATCTTTATGGATGCGGAAAAGTCGATGGAAATCCAGAAGGATCTCGGCTCTGACATCGTGATGATCTTCGACGAGTGTACACCGTATCCGGCGACGCATACGGAAGCCAAACAGTCGATGGAAATGTCATTACGTTGGGCAAAGCGTTCGCGAAACCATTTTGACCAGCTGGAAAACCCCAATTCACTGTTCGGTATCGTACAGGGTGGGGTGTTTGAAGACTTACGCGATGTGTCGGTTGCCGGTCTGACTGAGATTGGTTTTGACGGCTATGCCGTCGGCGGTCTGGCTGTCGGTGAACCGAAAGAAGATATGCATCGTATTCTGGAGCATACGTGTCCACAATTACCTGAAGATAAACCTCGTTATCTGATGGGCGTCGGAAAACCGGAAGATCTGGTCGAAGGGGTTCGTCGCGGGATCGATATGTTTGATTGTGTGATGCCGACGCGTAATGCCAGAAATGGTCATTTGTTTGTGACTGGTGGTGTGATAAAAATTCGCAATGCGAAACACAAAACGGATACGACACCGTTAGATCCACATTGTGATTGCTATACCTGTAAACATTATTCTAAGTCTTACTTACACCATCTGGATCGTTGCAATGAGATTTTGGGTGCTCGTTTGAATACTATCCATAATCTTCGCTATTATCAGAGACTGATGGCAAGTATCCGTGAAGCGATTGAAGCGGATCGATTTGACGCGTTTGTCGAGGAGTTTTACGCACGTAGAGAGCGTGCGGTTCCGCCACTGGCGAAAGCCTGAATGGATTGCGCCGGCAGATAATCACCAAGTGGTTGAAATTCCAATGGCGCAACCCAACATAAGATGAATATGATTTAACAACAATAACCCGAGAGGACGTTTCTCAATGAGTTTAATTTCTGTTGCCCATGCGGCGGGCGAAGGCGCACCACAAGGTGGTGGTTTTGAAATGCTGATCATGCTGGCTGTGTTTGCTGTCATCTTCTATTTCATGATCTATCGACCACAAGCCAAACGTGCCAAAGAGCATAAAAACCTGATGTCTTCGATGACCAAGGGTGATGAAGTATTAACCAGTGGTGGTTTGATTGGCAAAATTACCAAAATTGCTGATGACAATGATTTCATCACGATCGAACTGAACCCGAATAATCCAGTTGTGATTAAAAAGGACTTCGTTACTGCAGTGTTGCCAAAAGGTACGCTTAAATCTCTATAACAGCTAGAGGATCCTCGCTGTGCTGAACCGTTACCCATTATGGAAGTATCTAATGGTGGCATTGATTATCGCCATCTCTGCATTGTATGCACTTCCGAACATTTACGGTGAAGACCCAGCTGTTCAAATAACAGGGGCGCGAGGCGCCTCCGTTGATATGGCAACGCTGGATACTGTCACCCAGTCGCTTGACAAAGCGCACCTTTCATATAAATCAGCCGCTTTAGAAAACGGCTCTATTCTTGTCCGGTTCAATAATACCGATACTCAATTGAGTGCCCGAGATACGATTCGGGATGCGCTTGATCGTAATATGATCGTGGCATTGAACCTTGCACCATTGACACCGCATTGGCTGGAGTCTATTGGTGCGACACCGATGAAGCTAGGGCTTGATTTACGCGGTGGCGTGCATTTCCTGATGGAAGTGGATATGGATGCCGCCATGGACAAATTACTGACTCAGGAAGAAGATGCCTTCCGAACCGAGCTTCGGGAAGCTAAGATTCGTTATCGTGCCGTTCATACTGCTGACAACAAGCGTTTGGAAGTCGTACTGCGTAACGAAGAACAGGCTAATGAGGCAGTAAACATTCTTCAGCCAAAACACCGGGATATGACTATCTCAGCGGCAGAAAACCAAGGTCGCTATGTTGTGACTGCGATGTATACCGAAGCGCGTCTGCAAGAAATCCGTAATTACGCAGTTGAGCAGAACATTACGATTTTAAGAAACCGGGTCAATGAGCTTGGGGTTGCGGAGCCATTGGTGCAGCGTCAGGGAGCCAACCGTATTGTAGTTGAACTGCCCGGTGTCCAAGACACTGCGCGTGCCAAAGAGATTCTGGGTGCGACGGCAACACTGGAATTCCGTGAAGTTGATACCAGTGTCGATTTGGCAGCAGCTGCTGCCGGACGTGTTCCACCGGGAACGGAGGTCAAACTTGACCGTCAAGGTCGTCCGGTCGTGCTGAAAAAACGCGTTATCCTCAGTGGTGCCAGTATCACCGATGCGAGTTCGAGCGCTGATGAATATGGCCGGCCTCAGGTTAATATTTCTCTCGATAGTGAAGGCGGTAATAAAATGTCCGCATTCTCCGAGAAAAATATCGGTAAGTTAATGGCAACTGTTTTTGCTGAGTATAAAGACAGTGGTCGTAAAACACCGCAGGGGAAAATTATCCTGACGAAACACGAAGAAGTGATTAACCAAGCGACAATTCAGTCGGCTTTGGGACGTAGTTTCCGGATTACGGGGATCGATTCTTCCGCTGAAGCACATAATCTGGCATTGCTGCTCCGTGCCGGTGCTTTGATCGCTCCGATTTCTATTGTTGAAGAGCGGACAATCGGTCCGTCTATGGGACAACAGAATATCGATATGGGGGTTCAGGCATGTGTCTGGGGGATGCTCGCAGTGATGCTGTTCACCGCACTTTACTATCGTAAGTTCGGTTTGATTGCGAATTTGGCGCTGGTGGCAAACTTGATATTGATTGTCGGGGTGATGTCTATGATCCCCGGGGCAACGATGACATTGCCGGGAATTGCAGGGATTGTATTGACTGTCGGTATGGCGGTGGATGCCAACGTGTTGATCTTTGAGCGGATCCGGGAAGAACTCGTTGAAGGGCGTAATCCGCAACAGGCGATTCATCAGGGATATGCCAATGCATTTAGCACCATTGCTGATGCAAATATCACAACGTTAATCACTGCGATTATCTTGTTTGCGGTCGGAACGGGTGCAATCAAAGGATTTGCTGTGACGTTGTCCATTGGTATTCTGACTTCAATGTTTACTGCCATTATTGGGACACGTTGTGTGGTGAACTTGCTTTATGGCGGCAAGCGGATTAAGAAATTGTCGATCTAATCGTCGTCATGATTAAAAGCTGGGAATAGATATGTTTCAAATTCTAAAAGCAAAGCAAGCGATCAACTTTATGGGTTGGTCGAAGTTTGCCTTCCTCCTTTCAGCGTTAGTGATTGTGGCGTCTATCGTGACAATCTCTACGAAGGGGTTTAACTGGGGGCTTGATTTTACCGGTGGCACACTGATTGAAGTGAGTTTTGAGCAACCTGCTGATCTTGAACGGGTCAGGAGTGCGCTTGAAGCGAAAGGTTTTGGCGATGCGACTGTGCAAAACTTTGGTTCGGCCAAAGATGTGTTAGTTCGTCTTCGCCCGCGTGATAATGTTGCCGGTGAAGCACTGGGTAACCAAATCATCAGCGCAATCAATGCTGGTACAGGACAGCATGTTGAAATGCGTCGTATCGAGTTTGTCGGCCCCAACGTCGGTGATGAACTCACTGAAGCGGGCGGGATGGCAATCCTGATATCGCTCCTTTGTATCCTGATGTATGTGTCGATGCGTTTTGAATGGCGTTTATCTGCCGGGGCTGTTTTGTCTCTGGCGCATGACGTGACCATTACGCTCGGTGTGTTTTCGTTCTTACAGATCGAAGTTGATCTGACTATCGTCGCGGCATTGCTGACGGTGGTGGGGTACTCACTCAACGATACTATCGTTGTCTTTGACCGGATTCGTGAGAATTTCCGTAAAATGCGCAAAGGAGAATCTGCCGAAGTTATGAATAATTCAATTACACAGACGCTGAGCCGGACTTTAATTACTTCCGGTACGACGTTATTCGTGGTGATTGCTTTATTTGTTGAGGGTGGCGCGATGATTCACGGGTTTGCACTGGCATTGTTACTGGGTATCACCGTCGGGACCTACTCTTCAATCTATGTTGCCTCTGCTCTGGCCTTAAAACTAGGGATCAAACGTGAGCACTTACTTCAACCGCAAGTCGAGAAGGAAGGTGCGGAGTTTGATGAACTCCCTTAATCATTCGTACTGAGCTTAATAATAAAAAACCGCTGATATCAGCGGTTTTTTTATGTTCAGACCATTCAAGCAATGATTATTTTAGAATCGCATCATTACCTTGTTCGCGGATATGCTTCAGGATTGCTTTGGTTCCTTTGGCGCTTGATGCCACGATATTACCTGACTTGATGTAATTTGTCCCACCTGCGAAATCCGTGACGATAGCACCGGCTTCACGGGCGATGAGCTCGCCTGCTGCCATATCCCATGGTTTCAATCCCAGTTCAAAGAAACCATCGACACGATTAGCGGCAACGTAGCATAAATCCAGTGCCGCAGAGCCTGTTCTGCGGAAATCAGCACATTCAGTAAAGAGAGAAGAAACAATTTTCAGGTAAGACTCTGCGTGCTGTTTTTGTTTAAAAGGAAAGCCCGTTGCCAGCACGGTGCCCTGTAAATCTTTGAGCGCATTGACGCGAATGCGGGAACTGTTCAATTGTGCGCCCGAGCCACGCTGTGCGGTAAACAACTCATTCATCATCGGGTCGTAAACACAGGCGACTTCAGTTTTGCCTTTGATGCGTACAGCGATAGAGACGGAGAAGTGAGGTAGTCCTCTGAGGAAATTGGTGGTGCCATCCAGTGGGTCGATGATCCATTGTACGTCTTGATCTTTTCCTTCAATCACGCCATTTTCTTCAGCAATAATGACATGTTCCGGATAAGCGTTTTTGATAACGTCAACAATAATAGACTCTGCTTCTTGATCTACATTAGTAACGAAATCGTTCGTACCTTTTTGAGTTGACTGAATTTTTTCAGAATTTTCTAGTGATTTAGCAATATGGTTGCCAGCTTTTCGTGCGGCACGAATAGCAATATTAAGCATTGGATGCATACGGGTTTCCCAACGGATGTTAAAGAACGAAAAAAGCGGGCTAAAGTATACCAGAGATCCTCAGAAAAGGAAGTGGTTAAATTATGTTCTATAGGGGGATTATTTCACTCAGAACCTGACCATTTTTATCTGCTTTATGGTAACATCGGCAGCTATTCAATGATGTCGTCATCCCATAATCAATAAAGTAGAATCACCCATGCTCAGTCAAGTGAAAATCGTGCTGGTCGGCACTTCTCATTCAGGTAACATCGGTTCAGCGGCTCGGGCAATGAAAGTGATGGGATTCAGCCAGATGGTTTTGGTTACTCCTCAATGTGAGATTGATGCACAGGCCATTGCAATGGCAGCCGGTGCTAGCGAAATTGCGTTAAATGCAACGATTGTTGATTCCCTTGAAGCTGCGGTTGAAGATTGTCAGTTAGTGGTTGGCAGTAGTGCTCGTTCGAGAACACTGTCTTGGCCTATGTTGACTCCGAGAGCTTGTGGCGAACGCTTTGTTCAGGAAGGAGAGCAATCCCCGGTAGCATTAGTGTTTGGCCGGGAGAGAACGGGGCTAACGAATGAAGAGCTGCAGAAGTGCCACTATCATGTCGCGATTCCGGCTAATCCTGAATACAGTTCTTTGAATCTGGCGATGGCGGTACAGACGCTTTGCTATGAGATTCGTGTCGCCTATCTGGAGCGCCAATCGCAGGCTTTTCCTCAAGACCTGCAACCTGCGTATCCGCGTCATGATGAGTTAGAACGATTCTATCAGCATCTGGAGAAAGTGCTGTTTCAGACCCAGTTTATTACCGAAGAACAACCGAGTCTGGTGATGAATAAATTACGACGTTTATTTAGTCGTGCTCGTCCGGAATCTCAGGAAATCAATATATTAAGAGGTATTTTGACGTCGATCGAACGATGCGGGAAATAACCATCTTTATTGAAGGGATAAATACCTGACTAAATAGGTCAATTAAATACTTGACCTATTTAGTCAGGTATGGCAAGCTGTGATCCACATAAACGGTGTGGATAAAAGTGATTATGAGATTAACATCAAAAGGAAGATATGCAGTGACCGCCATGCTTGATGTGGCTCTGCATTCGCAACAAAATCCAGTGCCGCTGGCTGATATCTCCGAGCGCCAGGGTATTTCTTTGTCCTATCTGGAGCAGTTATTTGCAAAACTGCGTAAAGCCGGATTGGTTGCAAGTGTTCGGGGGCCGGGTGGCGGCTACCGTTTGGGTGCTGAAGCTTATGCGATTTCTGTCGGACATGTCATCGGTGCCGTTGATGAATCCGTTGATGCAACCAAATGTTCAGGGAAAGGTGACTGTCAGAGCGGAACCCGTTGTCTGACACATGCACTTTGGTGCGATTTAAGTTCTCGTATTAGTGATTTTCTCAATAATATTACACTGGGTGATCTGATGAATGATAACGAAGTAATAGAAATTTCAGATCGACAGAATGTAGACCTTGCAATCAATCAGGGACGCACGCAGCAGAAACCGCTTTCGGTGTCAGCCGAACCTGTGTCTCTTAGAGCGAATGCTCGGTCATAATTGCTAGTTTTACATTGGAGTAGAAAATGAAACTGCCTATTTATTTTGATTATTCAGCAACATGTCCGGTTGATCATCGTGTTGCTGAAAAAATGGTTCAGTACATGACGGTTGATGGTATTTACGGTAATCCGGCGTCTCGTTCTCATCGTTATGGCTGGCAGGCAGAAGAGGCTGTTGATACGGCCCGTGAGCAGATCGCAGCATTGTTGAATGCAGATTCAAGAGAAATTGTTTTCACCTCAGGTGCGACAGAGTCTAATAACCTTGCGATTAAAGGTGCGGCTCATTTTTACGGTAAGAAAGGCAAGCATGTCATTACCTGTAAGACCGAGCATAAAGCGGTTCTGGATACCTGTCGTCAACTTGAACGCGAAGGTTTTGAAGTTACATATCTTGAGCCAGAGTCAAATGGCTTAATTGATCTCAATAAGCTGAAAGCAGCAATGCGTGATGAAACGGTGCTTGTCTCTATCATGCATGTCAACAATGAAATTGGTGTGATTCAGGATATAGAAGCCATCGGTGAGTTGTGCCGTGAGCATAAGATTGTATTCCACGTGGATGCGGCTCAATCGGCTGGAAAACTACCGATTGACGTTCAACAGATGAAGGTTGATCTGATTTCTTTATCCGGACACAAGATTTACGGCCCGAAAGGGATTGGTGCTTTATATATTCGTCGTAAGCCGCGTATTCGTCTTGAAGCGCAAATGCATGGTGGCGGACATGAGCGCGGATTCCGTTCAGGAACGCTGCCCACGCATCAGATCGTTGGTATGGGAGAAGCTTGCCGAATTGCTAAAGAAGAGATGCAGCAAGACTATGATCATGCGAAAAAGTTACGTGATCGGATGTTGGCCGGCCTAGAAGGAATGGAAGCTGTCACGGTTAACGGTGATCTTGAACAGCGTTTGCCGAACAACCTGAACATCAGCTTTGCTTATGTTGAAGGTGAATCGTTACTGATGTCTTTAAAAGACCTTGCAGTCTCGTCTGGTAGTGCATGTACTTCTGCCAGCTTGGAGCCATCTTATGTATTGCGCGCTCTGGGGATGAACGATGAACTGGCTCATAGCTCAATTCGTTTTTCATTTGGTCGTTTTACGACGGAAGAAGAGGTAGACTACGCGGTCGAGCAAATCCGGGTAGCTGTAGATAAATTACGCGACATGTCTCCTCTATGGGATATGTACAAGGAAGGCGTTGATTTGAGTTCCGTTGAGTGGGCTCATCATTAATTTCTTCCCAGCGATAGAGGATATGAGGTAATCATCATGGCATATAGTGATAAAGTAATCGACCACTATGAGAATCCACGAAATGTTGGTTCTTTTGACAAAGAAGACCCGAGTGTCGGAAGTGGTATGGTAGGTGCACCTGCGTGCGGCGACGTTATGAAACTGCAAATCAGAGTGTCACCGGAAGGCATCATCGAAGATGCGAAATTTAAAACTTATGGGTGTGGTAGTGCGATTGCTTCCAGCTCATTAGTCACCGAGTGGGTGAAAGGCAAGTCGATTGATGAAGCGGCAGCGATAAAAAATGCTGAAATCGCTGAAGAACTTGAACTGCCACCAGTGAAAATTCATTGTTCGATTCTTGCAGAAGATGCGATTAAAGCAGCTGTTGCGGATTATAAGAAAAAACACGAGCATTAATAATTGATCGAGGGAGTCTGACAGACTCCCTCTGAAACCCACTAGATTTAAGGTTAGAGTTGTATGTCCATCACCTTAACTGAAACAGCAGCAGATCGAGTTCGTTCTTTTTTAGACAATCGCGGGAAAGGGATCGGCTTGCGTTTAGGTGTTAAAACAACAGGTTGTTCCGGCATGGCGTACGTGCTGGAGTTTGTTGATGATCTCAATGAAGAAGACCAAGTCTTTGAAAATCATGGTGTTAAAATTATCATTGACGCCAAAAGTCTCGTCTATCTTGACGGTACTGAGCTCGATTATGTGAAACAAGGATTAAACGAAGGCTTTGAATTCAACAACCCGAATGTCAAAAGTGAATGTGGTTGTGGTGAAAGCTTTAATGTTTAAGACGATAGCTGCTGTGAATACGACCACATCGATTCATATCGCAGTCTACAATTAAGAACATTCATATCAAGATGCGTATCACGAAAGTGAGAACAACGACATCGAAAGTCAGGATTGATGAATGTTGAATTGGATAGCCGATGAATCAGGACTGATATTGACATGAATTATTTTGAATTATTTGGGCTACCAACTCAGTTTGATCTGGATGGTAGCCTTCTTTCTTCTCAGTTCCGAGAGTTGCAAAAGAATTTTCACCCAGATAACTTTGCCATCGCTTCAGAGCGTGAGCGTTTAATTGCGGTGCAGAAAGCTTCAGAGATCAATGATGCTTACCAGACGCTGAAAAATGATATCCGTCGTGCGGAGTATCTTTTAATGCTCCATGGGATTGATCTTCGGAGTGAACAACAGACCATGCAGGATCCTGAATTCCTGATGGAACAGATGTTGTTACGTGAAGAACTGGAAATACTTGAAAGTGCTGCAGATGCTCAGGAACAACTAATCGATTTTGAAGGGAAAGTCAGCAAAATGTACAAAATACAATTGACTGTCCTGAAAGAACAACTTGCGCAATTTCAATGGGAATCGGCTGCAAATACAGTCCGGAAACTCAAATTTATTGCCAAACTAAGAAATGAAATCGAACGCGCCGAAGAGAAACTTCTCGGCTAGTTCAGAACAAAGGAAAGCCCTATGGCATTACTGCAAATCGCTGAGCCTGGTCAGAGTGCGACACCTCATCAACACAAGCTGGCAGCAGGCATTGATTTAGGTACAACAAACTCACTGGTGGCTTCGGTCCGGAGTGGTACTGCTGAAACGCTACCCGATCAAAATGGATGGTCCATTGTCCCTTCGGTTGTCAATTATGCCCGGGATACGGTAACAGTTGGTGTTGATGCGCGCAAAAAAGCTCAACAAGATCCTGAAAATACAGTTATTTCCGTAAAAAGACTGATTGGTCGTTCGCTGGAGGACGTTCAACAACGTTATCCTCATTTACCCTATCGGTTTAAATCGAGCCAGAATGGTTTACCTGTGCTCCAAACCGCACAGGGGGATAAAAACCCAATTCAGGTGTCTGCCGATATTCTCAGAACTCTGGCACATCGTGCGGAGCAATCACTTGGTGGCGAATTGGCCGGCGTAGTGATTACTGTGCCTGCTTATTTTGATGATGCCCAGCGCGCAGGCACGAAAGAGGCCGCCCAGTTAGCCGGACTCCATGTATTACGTTTATTGAACGAACCGACTGCCGCTGCTATTGCTTATGGCCTTGATTCTGGACGTGAAGGGGTGATTGCGGTTTATGACCTCGGTGGCGGGACATTTGATATCTCCATTCTGCGCCTGTCAAAAGGCGTCTTTGAAGTACTGTCGATTGGCGGTGATTCTGCGCTTGGTGGGGATGATTTTGATAACCTCATCGCAGAGCATCTCAAAGAATGCATTGGCATTGAACATAAGCTCAGTGCTGAAGAGTATCGCACGTTGTTAGATGCCGCATCGCAGGCAAAAATTGATTTATCGGACGCTGAATCGGCGGATATCTCAGTGCTTGGCTGGCATGGACAACTGAGCCGTGAACAGTTTGAAGTACTGATTCAACCATTAGTGAAAAAGACGCTGATGTCATGTCGCCGCGCATTGAAAGATGCCGAAGTTGATGCAGACGAAGTGATCGAAGTGGTGATGGTTGGTGGTTCGACCCGAACTCCATTCGTCCGGGAAATGGTTGGTGAATTCTTTGGTCGCGAGCCGCTGACCAGTATTAATCCCGATGAAGTCGTGGCGATTGGTGCTGCCACGCAAGCTGATATTCTGGTGGGTAATAAACCGGATTCGGAAATGTTGTTGTTGGATGTGATTCCTCTTTCGCTGGGCATTGAAACCATGGGCGGATTAGTAGAAAAAATTATTCCACGTAATACAACGATTCCGGTTGCCCGGGCACAAGAGTTTACGACGTTTAAAGATGGCCAGACAGCGATGATGGTCCATACGGTGCAGGGAGAGCGGGAGATGGTTGCCGATTGTCGCTCTTTGGCGCGTTTCTCGTTAAAGGGGATCCCACCGATGACCGCCGGTGCTGCACATATCCGGGTTACTTATCAAGTTGATGCCGATGGCCTGCTTTCTGTCACCGCTATGGAAAAAAGTACCGGTGTTCAGGCTGAAATTCAGGTGAAACCGTCTTATGGTTTAAGTGAAGACGAAGTTGCCTCAATGCTCAAAGATTCCATGGCTTATGCCGCCGAAGACATGCAGGTCCGGGCGTTGGTGGAACAGCGCGTCGAAGCTGACCGTGTGATTGAAGGGTTAATTGCAGCAATGCAGGCTGATAGTGATGAACTATTGGATGCGCAAGAAAGAGCTGAGCTCCTGAAAGCGATTGAAACGCTGATTGCTTTGAGAAATGGTGATGATGCCAATGCGATTGAACAGGGAATCAAAGATATTGATATAGTGAGTCAGCCATTTGCTTCGCGCCGTATGGATAAATCGATTCGCGAAGCACTAGCGGGTCAGTCTGTAGATGATATTGAGTAGTTGAGATACAAACATGCCAAAGATTATTGTGTTACCTCATGAAGAGTTGTGTCCTGAAGGTGCTGTCCTTGAGGCTGAGACCGGAGAAACGGTTCTTGATGTGGCATTGAAAAATGGGATTGAGATTGAGCATGCGTGTGAGAAATCATGTGCGTGTACCACCTGCCATGTTATCGTTCGAGAAGGGTTTGACTCACTGAATGAAAGTGATGAACTGGAAGACGATATGCTGGATAAGGCATGGGGGCTTGAGCCTGAGTCTCGGCTGGGTTGCCAGGCTAAAGTGACCGATGAAGATTTAGTGATTGAAATCCCTAAATATACATTGAACCATGCAGCGGAAGAGCATTAATTTTTACCGCTGCACACAGTATCTGATAGGAACGAATGATGAAGTGGATTGATTCACGGGATATTGCTATCGAACTATGCGAACTTTATCCTGATGTTGACCCGAAAAATGTACGTTTTACCGATTTACATCAATGGGTCATGGATTTGGATGATTTTGATGATGATCCAAATCATTCGAATGAAAAAATTCTGGAAGCAATTATTCTGTGTTGGATGGACGAAATCGATTAATGTTGTCATCTTTCTTGCGTCAAGAGTGCTTGTAAAATAAATCTCGTCAAAAGCGGATCTTTACAGGTCCGCTTTTTATCAATTTGACATGTTTGCCAGATATAATGGTAAATTGTCTGAGTGAACCAGAAAATAAGTGGCAAAAAGTGAAGAAAGACAAGGAGAGGCCATGTCTGTAAATATGTCAGTATCTATTAGCCAAGAAAAAGCCCCTGAACAGTGGGGGGAAAATGCGACAATTTCTTATTCTGAATCCGGTGTGACCATTCATATCGATCCATTATCTACCCCTCTGGCCACGATTCAGAAAGCAGCCCGAAAAATGGATGGGCAAAGCTTGCGTAATATTTCATTAGTTGGCAGTGATTGGGATTTGGAGCGGATTTGGGCTTTTTATCAAGGATATCGTGATCCTAAAAAATTAAACACGTTAACATGGGAAGAACTTGCTGAAGACGATCAGCGAGAACTTGAGGCTCGGATCAAAACATCTGACTGGGCAAGAGATGTCATTAATAAGAGTGCTGAAGAGGTTGCCCCCCGACAACTGGCAACAATGGCCGCTGAGTTTGTGAAGTCTCTCGCGCCTGAACTGGTTTCTTATCGTATTGTGAAAGATAAAGATTTACTTTCCGATGGCTGGGAAGGGATTTTTGCTGTCGGACGCGGCTCTGAGCGAACTTCAGCAATGCTGCAATTGGATTTCAACCCGACGGGTGATGAAAACGCACCGGTTTATGCTTGTCTGGTCGGCAAAGGTATCACATTTGATTCGGGCGGCTACAGTCTGAAACCTTCGAACTTTATGGCATCCATGAAGTCTGATATGGGCGGTGCGGCGCTGGCCACCAGTGGGTTAGGACTAGCGATTTTACGCGGTCTGAATAAACGGGTGAAACTGATTCTGTGCTGTGCGGAAAACATGGTATCCGGACGTGCACTGAAATTGGGCGATGTCATTACCTATAAGAATGGTAAAACAGTTGAGATCATGAACACGGATGCGGAAGGCCGTTTAGTATTGGCCGACGGCTTGATCTATGCCAGTGAACAGCAGCCAGAAATGATCATTGACTGTGCAACGCTAACGGGTGCTGCGAAAACAGCATTGGGCGTCGACTATCATGCGTTGATGAGCTTTGACGAAACCTTAAGTCATCAAGCGCTTTCCGTTGCGAAAATGGAAGGGGAACGGTTATGGCCACTGCCGCTGGAGTCATTCCATCGTGACATGTTGCCTTCTAGTTTTGCCGATCTATCGAATATCAGCGCTTCTGATTATTCGCCGGGTGCCAGTACCGCTGCGGCATTTTTGTCGCACTTTGTTGAAGATTATCGCAAAGGTTGGTTACATTTAGATTGTGCCGCGACTTACCGTAAATCAGCCACGGATAAGTGGGCTGCCGGTGCGACAGGGATTGGTATTCGTACTTTGGCTCGTTTATTGATTGACTAAAATAAAATTCAGATCGTGATATCTGAATAACGATAGAGAAAGAAAGGACAATTTTATGGCGTTAGAGAGAACGTTTTCTATCATAAAGCCAGATGCTGTAGAGCGTAACCTGATTGGTGAAATTTATCATCGTATTGAAAAAGCCGGATTGCAGATTATTGCAGCAAAGATGGTGCATTTGACTGAAGAGCAGGCGAGTGGTTTTTACGCAGAACATCAAGGAAAACCATTTTTTGATCCGCTAAAAGAGTTTATGACTTCCGGACCGATTATGGTGCAGGTGCTTGAAGGTGAAAATGCCATTGCTCGCTACCGAGAGTTGATGGGAAAAACCAACCCGGAAGAAGCTGCTTGTGGTACGCTTCGCGCTGATTACGCATTGAATATGCGTTTGAATTCAGTTCATGGCAGTGATAGTGAAGATTCTGCTGCCCGGGAAATTGCTTTTTTCTTCCCTGATTCAGAAATCTGTCCAAGAGTATTTCAGTCATAATTGAATGTGATTTATGACTGAAATATGCAATTGAAAACCCTGTTTTAAACAGGGTTTTTTGCTTAATCAACGGGCTTGTTGTCAGTGCTCAAAGGCTGTACAATTCGCGCCCTGAATTTGATGTTCGGTTTTTCTGAGAGGCACCATGACCACACAAAAAATTAATCTGCTCGATTTCGATCGTACAGCTTTACGTCAGTTTTTTACTGAAGAACTGAACGAAAAAGCGTTTCGTGCTGATCAAATTATGAAGTGGATTTATCACTTTGGTTGTGATGACTTTGAACAGATGACCAACATTAATAAAAAGCTGAGAGAAAAGCTGAAAAAGCGCTGCGAGATTAAAGCGCCACTGGTTTCAGCTGCTCAACATTCATCGGATGGGACGATCAAATGGGCAATGCGTGTTGGTGACCAAGATGTCGAAACCGTCTATATCCCGGAAGATGATCGGGCCACATTATGTGTGTCATCTCAGGTTGGTTGTGCGCTGGAATGTAAATTTTGTTCTACCGCGCAACAAGGGTTTAACCGTAACTTACGCGTTTCCGAAATTATCGGGCAAGTCTGGCGTGCTGCCCGTGAAATCGGCATGGAGAAAGAGACCGGCCGACGTCCCATCACTAATATCGTGATGATGGGAATGGGTGAACCATTGCTCAATATGAAAAATCTTCTTCCTGCGCTGGAGATCATGCTGGACGACTTAGGGTTCGGATTATCTAAGCGTCGAGTAACGGTCTCTACCTCTGGTGTTGTTTCCGGACTGGAACAGATGACCGGACGAATTGATGTTGCGTTGGCGATTTCTCTCCATGCTCCGAATGATAAACTGCGTAGTGAAATCATGCCGATCAATGATCGGTGGGATATTCAGGATTTTCTAGCATCGGTACGTCGCTATATTGCTTCGTCAAATGCCAACCGTGGCAAAGTGACGGTTGAATATATTTTGCTGGATCATGTCAATGACGGTACTGAGCATGCTCATGAATTGGCGGAATTAATGAAAGATACGCCATGTAAGATTAACCTGATTCCATTCAATCCTTATCCGGGATCACCGTATCGAAAACCAAGTAATTCTCGGATTGATCGGTTCATGAAAACCCTAATGGGGCATGAATACACAGTAACCGTGCGTAAAACGCGTGGGGATGACATTGATGCCGCCTGTGGTCAACTGGTCGGAGATGTGATTGATCGGACCAAACGGACCCGGTTATTGACTGAGCAGGAAAATACAATTCCGATTAAAGCGGTTAATTGATTGTTATTACGCATGACTTTCCCTGATGCAGACGTTTATTTTTCTATGATTGAAACTGTTCCGTGTCGGAATCCCCTTTATTTGATATGATTGACTTCCTTTATGGGAGCTTTCTGAGCGTATATTTTACCTCTGTTCAAGAAGTGCGATGAGTTGATAAAAGTCGTTTTCTTACCTGTTTCACCCAGAAGTTGGCTCTGTTTTGTGTCAATTTCCCGAAAAACTTGGATTTGACCGAGTCTTCTTCCTTAATTCATTGTTGTTTCAGTTTTAATATCCTTTAGAATGACCTGTATGTATCAAAATTATTTGAATTACTGATAATTTTGACGCTAAGATGAACCTTATTTTGTGCTGGAACGGAAATAAGCTATCCCAAAAGAACTAAAATCAATAAAGCACTATGCTTATTATAAAGTTACAGCAAAGAGACAAGAGATAGATGCGACGTGATGACAGAATCAGAAATAGTAAAAGAAGAAGATAGCCAGATAGGCCCCGGCTCGCTTCTGAAACAGAAACGAGAATCACTTGGGTTGACTCAAAAGCAGATCGCGGACAGGCTTCGGTTACGTCTGACGATTATACAGTCGCTAGAGGAAAATAATTTTGATATCGATAAGGTATCAACATTTACAAGAGGTTATGTTCGCTCTTATGCCAAACTGGTTGGGGTTGATGAGCCGGAGATCCTTGCCGCGTATGATCATTACTGCGGTGCTACTGACCCTGATTTATTGATGACCAGTTTTTCAAGAAAAACGACCCGGGAGCAGCATAACAGTCGGATTAATCTGATTACGGTCGGTATTGTTGCCATTGTGATCGGTATTTCATCAGTCTGGTGGTATCAGAATCAAAAACAGGACACGCTGATTCCGCCTCAGTCCCAGGCATCATCGGAACAGGATCAAGTTGCGGGCTCGTCGGGAGATGAGAAAACAGATGATTTTACGACGGTGCGTGATCTGACTCAGTCATCCCAAGAACAAGCGTCACCTGATGTTGAGAATGCCGTTTCACCTGAAGAGCCCGGAGCAAACGTAGCCGATGATACGGATACAGTATCTGCACTGGCACAATCCCCTCAAGACAAGCAAGAAGCTGTGACTGATGAAGATACCGCGCCAGCAGAGCCGGTCGTTTCCGATCCAGCGACATCCTCACCAGTAGCAGATGAGCCGCAATCTTCAGTTGCATTGACGACTTTGAGCATGAATTTTAAGGATGATTGCTGGGTTCGTGTCATTGATGCAAACGGTAAAACGCTATTGATTGGATTGAAAAAAGAAAATCAATCCGTTCAGCTTCAGGGGGAAGCTCCATTTAAGGTTATTTTAGGGGCTCCAGAAGGTGTTTCTATGACATTTGCAGGTGAACCTGTGGACCTTTCTGGGTATACTTCAGGCAAAGTAGCCAGATTTAGCTTACCTTAGACAAAAATATGCAATATGAGTCTCCAATAAAGCGTCGCCGTTCGACACGTATTTACGTCGGTGACGTTCCTATCGGCGATGGTGCGCCCATCGCAGTTCAGTCGATGACAAATACGAGAACGACCGATGTCGAGGCAACGGTTGCTCAAATCCTTTCACTGGAAAAAGTCGGTGCAGATATTGTTCGGGTTTCAGTTCCGACCATGGATGCAGCGGAAGCATTTCGAGAAATTAAGAAACGTGTATCGATTCCTTTGGTGGCAGATATCCATTTTGATTACCGCATAGCACTTCAGGTTGCTGAATACGGTGTCGATTGTTTACGGATCAATCCGGGAAATATCGGCCGTGAAGAGCGGATTCGTGCAGTTGTGGACTGCGCACGTGATAAAGGCATTCCGATCCGCATTGGTGTGAATGGCGGATCATTAGAAAAAGATATTCAACAGAAGTATGGTGAGCCGACGGCCGAAGCGCTGGTGGAATCCGCAATGCGTCACGTTGATATTCTTGATCGACTTAATTTCGACCAATTTAAAGTGAGTGTCAAAGCATCCGATGTTTTTCTGGCTGTTGATTCTTATCGTCTGTTGGCTCAAAAAATCGATCAACCTTTACATTTAGGGATCACCGAAGCCGGTGGTGCCCGCGCTGGCGCGGTTAAATCCTCTGTCGGGCTGGGTATGTTGCTTGCCGAGGGGATTGGCGACACGTTGCGTATTTCACTGGCTGCAAATCCAGTTGAAGAAATTAAAGTCGGATTTGATATCCTCAAATCTTTGCGGATTCGTTCCCGGGGGATCAATTTTATTGCCTGTCCGAGTTGTTCCCGTCAGGAGTTTGATGTCATCGGCACTGTCAATGCACTTGAAGAGCGTTTGGAAGATATTCTCACACCAATGGATGTCTCGATTATAGGCTGTGTCGTCAATGGTCCCGGTGAGGCTGAAGCTTCACATCTCGGGATTGCCGGCAGTAACCGAAAAAGTGCATTTTATGAAGACGGTATCCGCCAGAAAGAACGATTCGACAATGATGATTTAATTCATCAGCTTGAAGCAAAAATCCGGGCAAAAGCATCAATGCTCGACCAGCAAAATCGCATTCAGGTCACTCAAGTCGAAGACAACAATTAATATCATGATGAATTTACGGTAATCCTTGTGGCAAAAACAATTCAAGCAATTCGAGGCATGAACGACTGCCTCCCGACACAATCACCGCTCTGGCAAAAGGTTGAGGGCAAGGTAAAACAAGTCATTAATGCATACGGTTATAGTGAAATCCGTATGCCGATTATTGAAATGACGCATCTGTTCAGCCGTGCTATCGGTGAAGTCACCGATGTGGTTGAAAAAGAAATGTACACGTTTGAGGATCGCAATGGCGACAGCCTGACTCTGCGCCCTGAAGGGACGGCGGGTTGTGTTCGTGCCGGGATTCAAAACGGTCTGCTCTATAATCAGGAACAGCGTTTGTGGTATATGGGGCCGATGTTCCGCCACGAACGGCCGCAAAAAGGACGATACCGACAATTCCACCAGTGTGGTGCTGAGGTGTTTGGCCTTGACGGGCCGGATATTGATGCTGAATTGATCATGATGACTGCCCGGATTTGGCGAGAGCTGGGAATCGCTCAGTATGTACGACTTGAACTGAATTCTATTGGTTCACCAGAAGCACGAGCCGAATACCGGACCGCATTGATTACTTTTCTGGAACAGCATGAATCGGTGCTGGATGAAGACAGTAAACGTCGGATGTATACCAATCCATTACGTGTTCTCGATACCAAAAATCCTGAAATACAGGCAATTTTGGGCGATGCACCGAAGCTATCAGAGTATCTTGATAATGATTCGCGCGCTCATTTTGCCGGTTTATGTGAACTTCTTGACGCTGTCGGTATCGAATACACCGTTAATGAACGTTTGGTTCGCGGACTGGATTACTACAACCGTACCGTTTTCGAATGGGTAACCGAAAGTCTCGGTGCTCAGGGGACTGTCTGTGGTGGTGGTCGTTATGACGGCCTTGTCGAGCAAATGGGTGGTAAAGCGACATCAGCTGTTGGTTTTGCTATGGGACTAGAGCGTCTGGTTCTGATGGTTGAAGCGCTGGAACTGACTGATGACGTTGCGCGTCAGGTCGATGTTTATATCGTGACGGCTGGTGAAGGTACCTTATCGGCAGGGGGGACTCTGGCAGAATCGGTACGAGAATCATTGCCGACACTACGTGTCATGAACCATTTTGGTGGTGGTAACTTTAAGAAACAGTTTAAGCGGGCTGATAAAGTCGGCGCCTCTGTTGCATTAGTTCTGGGAGAGGACGAAATGGCACAACAGATGGTCGTTTTTAAAGATCTGAACGGTGGAACTCAGGAAACGGTACTCCAGTCAGATATCATTGAAAAACTGGCTTATTTTTTCAAGTGCTGATGGTTGGAAAGTGCAGCTGAGAGGCTTAATTAAAGAGGGAAAAACGTGGAACTCTACGATACCGAAGAACAACAAGTTGAAGCGATTAAGAGTTGGTGGAAAGAAAATGGCAGATCCGTCATTGTCGGTACTGTTGTTGGCTTAGCTGCAATTCTGGGCTGGAATTATTATCAGTCGTCAGTGAAAGCGGCTCAGGAGGCTGCCTCTCATCAGTATTCTGATGTTATTGCTTCACTTTCTCAGCAAGGGCTAGACGCAGAAAAAACAGTTCAGAGTTTTATTGAACAGCATTCAGACAGTAATTATGCCGTACTGGCAGCGATGCAGTTAGCGAAATCCCAGATTGATGCCAAGCATCTGGATGAAGCGCTTGCTCAGCTTGAGTGGGCCAAAGCGAATACTGATGATAAAGCACTGGATACGTTGATTGATTACCGAGTTGCCCGCATTCAGGCTGAACAAGGTAATTATGAGAGTGCCGAGGCATCTTTGAAACAGATTACGGACTCAGGCTGGGTTGGCCGTGTTGCTGAACTGAAAGGTGATATCGCGCTGCGTCAGGGCGACAAGAAAGCAGCTTATGTTGCTTATACAGAAGCTCAGCAGGCTGAGGATGCCAGCCAAACATTACAGATGAAGTTAGATGATCTTGCCAAATAAGGGCGTTAGTGAATGAAGAAGTGGTTTGGCAACTTATTTTTAATGGCTGCAGTGACGAGTGGATTGGTTGGATGTTCCGGAGAAGAGGAGTCGGTCGTCATGGCTCCTGTTCCTGTCGTCAATAGCCAGTTTACGCCACATACGGATTGGCGAGCTTCCGTCGGTAGTGGTGTCGGTCATTATTTTTCAAAACTCAAGCCGAAGTATGCCTATGACACCGTTTTTGTTGCAGATCGCAATGGTTTAGTCAAGGCGCTGAACCCGGAAAATGGCAAAGAGCTCTGGCATCATGATCTTGAAGTTGATGATCCCATCCGCTTGGCCGGAGGAATCGAGGCCGGATTTAACCAGATTTATGTCGGTAGCGAAAATGGTCTTGTTTACGCGCTGAATGCTAAAACCGGTGAGCTGAAGTGGAAGCAGAATATCGGGGGGGAAGTTCTGGCAACCCCGACAACCGATAGTAACCTATTGATCATCAATACCAGCAATGGCAATTTGACAGCTCTGGATCAAAACAGCGGCAAAGAACAATGGGTGATTAGTACCGAAGTGCCAAACTTGACGTTACGCGGTGTGAGTGGGCCGGTTGCTGTGTCTGGTGGTGTTTTTTGGGGTACGGCAGGTGGGCGGCTGGCAGCAGCGATTACGTCTCGTGGGCAGATGATTTGGCAACAACCGATCGGTATACCGAAAGGGGCAACAGAAATTGATCGACTTGTGGATGTAGATTCATCACCACTGGTCATCGGGGATTCTCTATATACCATTGGTTATAACGGTCAACTGGTTGATATCGATCTTCGTTCCGGAAAACCTGTCTGGAAACGTACATATTCATCAGCAAAAGATATTGCAACTGATGGCGGGCGTCTGTTTATCGCGACTGATGAAGATCATATCGTTGCGGTTGATGCGCGAAGCGGAACGGAATTGTGGAGTAACCGTAAACTCGAGCATCGTTTGGTAACTGCACCGGTCGTAATCAGTAACTACGTCGTCGTTGGTGACAGCGAAGGTTACTTATATTGGATTGATCGTAGTAGTGGCGAATTTGTTGCTCAACAGTTTGTCGATAGCAGCGGTTTTGCTGTTTCTCCCATTGCTTTACCAGATAATAGTTATCTGTTGACCACTCGAAATGGCGATCTGAAGAAACTGACGATCCGCTAAGAATTCGTGATATAATTTTTATAATCGGCTCCCGGCTGGCAACAGTTAGGAGCCATTTTATTGTGGTTTTGAACGGCTGCTTGTTCTAAGTAGTCGTGCTTTGTGTCACATTGACCGGACTGATGAAATGAATAAATGCAGTCATATGGTGGTACACATCGCATTGAACAATTTAGAGGGTGTTATGGTTCCTGTGGTTGCGCTGGTTGGGCGTCCGAATGTCGGTAAATCTACATTATTCAACCGATTAACCCGTACTCGCGATGCATTGGTGGCAGACTTTCCCGGTCTGACTCGAGACCGTAAGTATGGTCATGCCAAAGTAGGCGAGCAAGAATTCATCGTCATTGATACCGGTGGTATTGATGGCGGTGAAGAAGGTGTAGAAAGCAAAATGGCACAACAGTCTCTGGCTGCAATTGAAGAAGCTGATGTTGTGCTATTTATGGTCGATGGCCGTGCCGGATTGACACCAGCCGATGAAGGGATTGCATCGTATTTACGGAAAATTGAAAAGACTTCGTTTCTGGTTGTGAATAAAGTCGATGGCATTGATGCCGATGCAGCCAGCGCTGAGTTTTGGCAGTTGGGGATGACACAGATGTTCCAAATTGCAGCTGCCCACGGACGAGGTGTCAGTGCACTGATTGAACGGGTGATGACGCCAACGATTGAATCGTTAAAAGCGCAGGCTGAGGCTGAAATCGAAGATCTGACCGAAATCGAGACAGCGGAACAACCGGCAATACACGATTATACCGAGGAAGAGGCGGAAGCTGAGTATCAGCGTCTGCAAGAGCAACCAATCAAGCTGGCAATTATTGGTCGCCCCAATGTGGGTAAGTCAACCCTCACCAACCGTATTCTGGGTGAAGAACGTGTTGTCGTTTATGACATGCCCGGTACCACTCGCGATTCGATTTACATTCCAATGCAGCGTCATGAGCGTGAATATGTCTTGATCGATACTGCCGGTGTCCGACGTCGTAAGCGCATTCATGAGACCGTAGAAAAATTCTCTGTCGTTAAAACACTCAAAGCGATTGAAGATGCCAACGTTGTATTACTGTTGATCGATGCGCGGGAAAATATTTCAGATCAGGATTTAAGCTTGCTTGGCTTTGCCTTGAATGCCGGACGTTCTATTGTTCTTGCGGTGAACAAGTGGGATGGCTTAGATACCGATGTCAAAGAACGGGTGAAAAAAGAGCTCGACCGTCGCTTGGGATTTGTTGATTTTGCCCGTATTCACTTCATTTCAGCGTTACATGGTACAGGCGTTGGTCATTTGTTTGAATCTGTTGAAGAGGCCTACAAATCAGCGACAACACGAGTCAGTACATCGATATTGACTCGTATTATGAAAATGGCAACGGAAGATCATCAGGCACCGATGGTTCGGGGGCGGCGCGTTAAATTAAAATATGCGCATGCGGGGGGATATAACCCACCGATTATTGTCATTCACGGAAACTTGGTCAATGAGCTGCCTGACTCTTACAAACGTTATTTAATGAATTACTATCGTAAATCTTTGGAAATTATGGGTACACCGATCCGGATTCAGTTCCAGAACAGTGAAAACCCATATGAGAATAAATCTTCTAAGTTAACGTTGTCTCAAGAAAGACAGAAGAAACGCTTGATGTCGATGATGAAGCATCGTAAGAAATAGGATTTCGCAGTTCAAGACACATGAAGAACCCGGCAGATAAGCCGGGTTTTTTATGTCTGGCGATTGGTCCCAGTAACCAACTATCTAAGGAAAATGATCTTTTTATGAAATGCTTCATATGAGTTTTTGATACGGAAATATATTTATAATATATCGTTTAAAATTCAAAAACAGAATATGTAACTTATGCTTTCGGTGTGTGGTTATATAAATGTTCTTTTTGGCATTGATCGCTGATCAGGGTGAATAAAGCATGAGATCAAGCAAAGATCTTATCCTGTGTTGTCCGGATCGACTTTATCATCTTTTTTACCAATGAAGGCAAATACTTACATGTATCCGTTTGACTTAGTATACAATCAGGCGACTGATTTCGGATCCGATCCTTTCTGATATACAAATCTGGAGATGTGGATCCGATCAACGGTGAGTTAAATCGTTCTATCCCAAAAAAGGAAGGAGAAAGAATGAGCCAGAATCAATGTCCAGCATGTCATGGGGAACTTGAATGGGATGGGCAGTACTATTGTTCTGAATGTGCCACGCATTACCGCAAAGTGGCGTATTGTCCTGATTGCCAGACCGAATTAGAACGACTGCAAGCCTGTGGGGCGGTCAGCTATTTTTGTCCGCAGTGCAGCGAACAGAAGTCAAAACGACACCCTGAATTACGGTTGGTATTTCAGCCGGTAGAAGATCATTTGGGTTGAGCGGATATTAGTCTGACTGAGTCACGGTGGAGTGAATCGTCCCATCGGTGAGGCGAGTTGTAATGCATTCTCCGGGTTTGACGTCGCGCAGACGCCGAATGATCTGACCGGCCTGATTTTGAGTGACGGAGTATCCCCGTCTTAATGTCGAAAGTGGGCTCACTGCTTCTAATGTCTCAGCAGCAAGAGCCAGTTGATGGCGTGAGTTGAGCAATTTTCTTTCCATCGCATCAATATATCGCTGTTCATATTTTGTCAGCAGATAATGCTGTTGCCGGATCTGTTGCTCCGGAGAGTGATACCTGAGCTGGTAGGCTGTCCGTTCCATCATTTGCGAATGTCTGTCTAAGTAGCGCTGTATTGCTTGTTGCAAACGAATACTCAACTCATCCATTTGCTGAATTTGTCGCTCCAGACGGTAAGTCGGATGCTGTTTTTCTAAAGCATACTGGTGTGTCTGACTTTTCTGGCGTTGCGCTGCCAGATAGTAGCGGATGGCCTGACTCAGACGGTGATGATAATTGAGCAGACCTGTGCGTTTGTAACTACTGTCCCGACTGACGAGCTCCGCTGCAGCCGAAGGTGTCGGAGCGCGAACGTCGGCAACAAAATCTGCGATTGTAATATCAATCTCGTGACCGACCGCACTGACAATCGGAATCTGGCTGGCAGCAATCGTCCGGGCGACAATTTCATGGTTAAAGCACCACAAGTCTTCCAGCGAACCGCCTCCGCGTCCGACGATTAACACATCACATTCCTGACGGGCATTGGCCCGGCCAATCGCTTGAGCAATTCGAATCGCTGCATCTTCTCCCTGTACGATCGTTGGATAAATAATGACGGGAAGTGTTGGGTCGCGACGCTTTAATACATCGAGAATATCAAACAGTGCAGCACCGGTTTTGGAGGTAATGATACCGATACATTGTGGGTGCTCAGGCAGAGGTTTTTTATTATCGGGAGCAAAAAGCCCTTCAGCGGTGAGCTTTTGTTTCAGTTGTTCAAATTCTTGCTGTAGCCGTCCGTCACCTTCAGCTTGCATACTTTCAATGATTAACTGATAGTCGCCGCGCGGTTCGTACAATGAAAGACGAGCTCTGACCAAAACCTGCTGTCCGTTTTGGGGCTTAAAAGAGACAAAACGATTGTTGCCTTTAAACATCGCACATTTGACTTGTGCCCGGGCGTCTTTCAGCGATAAGTACCAATGCCCTGAAACAGGCATAGAAAAGTTGGAAACTTCACCGAGCAGCCAGATGATGCCCATCTCATTTTCGAGGAGCAGACGAACTTCTGCATTCAGGCGGGATACCGTGTAAATGTTTTGATTGTTTGCAGATAGCACAGGCGAATGTCGTGGCCGTAGGAATGGAAATTAGCCGCAATATAATACATATCAAGGGGGTAATTGCAAATAAAAATTGAATAAATGTGTAGTAAAACGATTAATCGCTCGGTATAATCCCTCCGCAATATCAAATCCAATTCACTTTGATGAAAAATGCTTAAGGGATTGGGTTCTTTCTTTTAACACCCAAGCTGTGAGATATTGCAAATGCTACGAATCGCCAAAGAAGCCCTGACTTTTGATGACGTATTGCTCGTCCCCGCCCATTCAACTGTTCTCCCGAATACTGCTGACCTGAAAACTCGGCTGACCAAAAATATCACGCTAAACATTCCGATGATTTCTGCGTCCATGGATACAGTCACTGAGGCTCGTCTCGCAATTGCTCTGGCTCAGGAAGGTGGGATTGGCTTTATTCATAAAAATATGTCAATCGAGCAACAAGCGGCTCAGGTTCGTCAGGTAAAAATCTACGAAGCCGGGGTTGTTACTTCTCCTGTGACCGTTCAGCCGGATCAAACTATCGCCGATGTGATGGCTCTGACAGAGAAACATGGCTTTGCCGGATTCCCTGTTGTGACAGAAAGTAACGAGTTGGTTGGGATTATCACTGGTCGTGATGTCCGTTTCGTGACGGATTTGACCAAAAAAGTCTCAGAGGTGATGACGCCAAAAGAACGCTTGGCAGCGGTAAAAGAAGGTGCCTCTCGTGCAGAAGTGCAGGAAAAAATGCACCAAGCCCGGGTTGAAAAAGTGCTGGTTGTGAATGATGAATTCCAACTGACAGGCATGATCACCGCCAAAGATTTCCATAAAGCAGAACTCGCCCCGAATGCTTGTAAAGATGAGCAGGGACGTTTACGTGTCGGTGCTGCTGTCGGTGCCGGTGCGGGTAATGAAGAGCGTGTCAAAGCCTTGGTTGAAGCAGGTGTTGATGTACTGCTGATTGATTCTTCTCACGGTCACTCTGAAGGGGTCTTACAACGGATTCGTGAAACGCGGGCTGCTTTCCCTGATTTAGATATTGTCGGCGGGAACGTCGCAACAGCCGAAGGTGCACGTGCGTTGATTGAAGCTGGTGTGAGTGCGGTAAAAGTCGGGATTGGCCCAGGTTCTATCTGTACCACTCGCATTGTAACAGGTGTTGGTGTACCTCAAATTTCAGCTATCGGTGATGCGGCATCGGTTGCCAATGAATACGACATTCCGGTGATTGGTGACGGTGGTATCCGTTTCTCTGGTGATATCTGTAAAGCCATCGCAGCCGGTGCATCTTGCGTCATGGTTGGCTCGATGTTTGCCGGAACAGAAGAAGCACCGGGTGAAGTCATCCTGTATCAAGGTCGTTCTTATAAAGCTTATCGTGGTATGGGTTCACTGGGAGCGATGTCCAAAGGCTCTTCTGACCGTTATTTCCAGTCAGATAATGCGGCTGATAAGTTAGTCCCAGAAGGCATTGAAGGGCGCATTGCATACAAAGGCCTGTTAAAAGAAATCGTTCACCAGCAAATGGGTGGTCTGCGTTCTTGTATGGGACTGACCGGCTCAGCAACCATTGAAGATCTGCGTACCAAAGCTGAATTTGTCCGGATTTCCGGTGCCGGTATTCAAGAATCCCATGTCCATGATGTTCAAATTACCAAAGAAGCACCAAACTATCGTTTAGGGTCATAATCCCACGACGAAAACGTTTGCTTTTTGCTTGATGATGACATGAGAGGCGGGTAAACTCGCCTCCGTTCCATAAACTTTTCTTTGAAGACGACTCAACATGACCAAAAACATTCATGACCAACGGATCCTTATTCTAGATTTTGGTTCACAATACACACAGCTTGTTGCACGCCGTGTCCGTGAAATTGGCGTATATTGCGAACTATGGAGCTGGGATGTCGATGAAGCCGACATTCGAGAATTTAATCCGAATGGCATCATATTATCAGGTGGCCCTGAAAGTGTGACGGAGGAAAACTCTCCTCGCGCCCCGCAATATGTCTTTGATTGTGGCGTGCCTGTTTTGGGTGTTTGCTACGGTATGCAGACCATGGCAGAACAATTGGGCGGAAAAGTCTCCGGTTCGACTGAGCGTGAATTTGGCTACGCTCAGGTTAAAGTGGTTCAAGAGTCGAAGCTGTTTGAGGGGTTACGTGATAGTTTGACCGAGGACAACAGCGCTTTATTAGATGTCTGGATGAGCCACGGTGATAAAGTTGTCGAAATCCCAATGGGATTTACTCAAGTTGCGCAAACGGATACATGTCCATACGCAGCCATGGCCAATGAAGAGAAAAAATACTACGGCGTACAGTTCCACCCTGAAGTGACTCACACGAAACAGGGGCTACAAATGCTAGAGAACTTCGTTCTTGGTGCATGTGGCTGTGAACGCCTATGGACACCGAGTTCAATTATTGAAGATGCTATTGCAAGAATCAAAGAAACCGTCGGTGACGACGAAGTGATTCTGGCGCTTTCCGGTGGTGTTGATTCCTCGGTTGTTGCGATGCTGGTTCAGCGGGCCATCGGTGACAAACTGACCTGTGTCTTTGTCGATAACGGCCTGTTGCGTCTGAATGAAGGTCAGCAGGTGATGGAAATGTTCGGTGACCATTTCGGGCTGAATATTATCAAAGTTGAAGCTGAAGAACGCTTCCTCAAAGCATTGGCCGGCAAATCGGATCCGGAAGAAAAACGGAAAGTAATCGGGCACGAGTTCATCGAAGTCTTTGATGAAGAAGCCAGCAAACTGAAGAATGCCAAATGGCTGGCTCAGGGAACCATCTATCCTGATGTGATTGAGTCCGCTGCTTCTAAAACGGGTAAAGCACATGTGATCAAATCGCACCACAATGTGGGCGGATTACCGGAAGATATGGAAATGGGCTTGGTTGAACCGTTACGTGAATTGTTTAAAGATGAAGTGCGTAAAATTGGTTTAGAACTCGGTCTGCCATACGACATGCTCTACCGTCATCCATTCCCGGGGCCGGGGCTGGGAGTGCGGGTTTTAGGCGAAATCAAGAAAGAATATTGTGATTTACTGCGTCGCGCTGATGCAATCTTCATTGAAGAGCTCCGCGCTGCGGACTTGTACAACCAAGTCTCACAAGCATTCACCGTATTCCTTCCGGTTCGTTCTGTGGGCGTGATGGGTGATGGCCGTAAATACGACTGGGTTGTATCGCTACGTGCTGTAGAAACCATCGACTTTATGACCGCACACTGGGCACACCTGCCTTACGAATTCTTAGGCCGGGTATCAAACCGCATCATTAATGAGGTCGATGGGATCTCACGTGTGGTTTACGATATCTCAGGCAAGCCACCGGCAACGATTGAGTGGGAATGATCACACGTTAGGCATTAGCTGGTACTAACTAGCATTAAATGATACCTAAGCCCATGTTTTCATGGGCTTTTTTGTTTTTATGTCTGGCAGTGTTTGGCAACTGATGGCAGCGGGAAGCACCGCTTGAGCGTGGTATCCAAGGTGGTATTATCGAGACATGATGCCATGAGTGATAGCCGATACCATGCTGCTTGATCTTGTGTGTTCATGGTATCGAAATTATTTAATTAACTGTTTTTATTGAATTTATGGCCTGATTTTCGGGTGATCTTCCAGCATGGTATTGGAATCGAAGAAGGATAAGACTCTTGCTGACCGATACCAAGCTGCGCAACCTCAAGCCGAGGGATAAACTCTACAAAGTGAATGACCGGGATGGCCTCTACGTGGCCGTCACTCCTGCCGGTTCTATCTCATTCCGTTACAACTACTCGATCAATGGCAGGCAAGAGACAATCACCTTTGGCCGCTATGGCGTTGGGGGTATCACTCTGGCAGAAGCCCGTGAGCGTCTCAATGAAGCGAAGCGGATGGTCGCCGATGGGAAGTCGCCAGCGAAGGAGAAGGCCCGAGACAAGGCGCGTGTTAAAGGGGCTGAAACCTTTGGTGCCTGGGCGGAAAAGTGGCTACGTGGCTATCAGATGGCCGATTCTACCCGTGATATGCGCCGCTCGGTTTATACGAGAGAGCTGGAAACGAAATTCGGCAATCAGAAGCTGACCGAAATCACCCACGAGGACTTGCGAGCACTAACCGACGCCATCGTAGAGCGCGGTGCACCTGCTACGGCGGTTCATGCGCGTGAGATTGTACTCCAGGTATACCGCTGGGCGACTGAGCGAGGCCAGAAGGTTGAGAACCCGGCAGACCTGGTTAGGCCCGCAAGCATTGCCAGGTTTGAGCCGAGAGATCGAACCCTTACGCCCGAAGAAATCAGGATTATGTACCAGTACATGGGGCGTATTGGTACATCGCCATCGATCCGGGCAGCGGTAAAGCTACTGTTGTTGACGATGGTGCGTAAAAGCGAGCTGACGAATGCCACCTGGAGTGAGATCAACTTCAGCGAAGCGCTCTGGACGATCCCCAAAGAACGGATGAAGCGGCGAAACCCTCACCTGGTGTTTCTATCCAGGCAGGCCATGGATATCTTCATCGCTTTGAAGACGTTCTCCGGTGGATCGGATTATGTTCTGCCATCACGCTACGATTCTGACGTCCCGATGAGCAGTGCCACGCTGAACCGGGTGATGACGATGACTTACAAGCTGGCTCAGAAAGAGGGACAACCGCTTGCCAAATTCGGCCCGCACGACCTGAGGCGAACAGCCAGTACCTTGCTCCATGAAGCCGGTTACAACACCGATTGGATAGAGAAATGCCTGGCACATGAGCAAAAAGGTGTGAGGGCGATATATAACAAAGCCGAGTATCGTGATCAGCGTACATCTATGTTGCAGGACTGGGCTGATATGATTGATGAGTGGGTTGTTTAGGGGCTCGCTAACTTTTAAAGGCATCTCTTACAAAAAGGTAATCAGGGATGAAAATAGAGAAGATAAAGCTACAGAATTTTCGTTGTTTCGGGCATGAGGTGGTCGAGCTAAATTTCGAGGAAGAGCTGACAATACTTGTCGGCGGAAACGGCTCCGGAAAGACCGCGGTGCTGCAAGCTGTGTCCAGGTTGTTTGGTACATCATCATCGCAACGGTCGGTACAGCGTCGGGATTTTCACATACCTATTGACCGGCAGGAGCTGCAGTCTGGCGATAGTTTGTTTATCGAAGCGGTACTTGCCTTCCCTGAACTGGAAGAGCAAGACGCTTCTCCTCTTGATGCCGTTCCGGAGTTCTTTAATCAGATGGCGGCTTCCGGTGAGGGAGAGCCCCTTAAGGCCCGGATACGACTAAAAGCAACATGGACGGATGACGGTACGCCGGAAGGAGCAATTGAAGAGGATATACGCTGGATAAGAACCCTGGATGATAATTTTGAATGGGATGACTGTTCCAGGGTTCAGGCTGTAGAGCGCTCTTCAATCCAGTTTATTTACTTACCGGCAAATCGTGATGCGACGACTCAGGTGACCGCCCTTCTAAAAGGGCGGTTATGGCAGGCTGCCAAGTGGTCGACAGCATTTAGGGATGCAAGCTCTGATAATGCCGGTCAGATCCAGAGCAGTTTTGAGGAGGAGGAGCCGTTAAGGGTCTTGCTGGGGCGTCTTTCAAGACGGTGGCAACAGGTCCATGAAGCCGATACAGACAGTCAGCCGCGTTTAAGGCTTATCGAAAACCGTTTTGAGGAGCTTGTTCGTAAAGCCGAATTTACCTTTACGCCTGATGAAGAAGGTCAGGAGCGCCGTTTGTCCGAGCTGAGTGACGGTCAGCGCTCTTTGTTCCATATTGCCCTTACAGCGGCAACGCTCGAAACCGAGCGGGAAGCTTTTTCTTTGCCTGCTGATGATAGCTCATTTGAACAGGATAAGTTACGCCGTATTCACCTGACGATTCTTGCCATCGAAGAACCAGAAAACAGTCTGTCACCATTCTTTTTGTCTCGCATCATCAAGCAGGCGAGAGAGATCGGCGCACTGCCTTCCGCCCAGGTTCTGCTATCCAGCCATTCCCCGGCTATCCTGAGCCGGATAGAGCCGGAGGAAGTGAGATATTTTCGTATGGACCGGAGCACCCGGTGCTCATCAATCCGAGAACTGATCCTGCCTGAGGATGATGTTGAGGCCAGCGTGTATGTCAGACTGGCCGTAAAGGCATATCCCGAACTTTATTTTGCGCGATTTGTAATCCTGGGTGAGGGAGACTCTGAGCGAGTCGTTATTCCGAAAATTGCGGAGGAAATGGGTGTTCCCCTTGATCCATCATTCGTTCCCGTCGTTCCGCTCGGTGGGCGATTCGTAGCGCATTTTTGGCGGCTGCTTAATAATCTTGAGATTCCACATGCCACATTGCTCGATCTTGATCTGGGGCGCAGGCATGGTGGGGCGAACGCCATGAGGAGTTGTCTTCAGAATCTAGCAGATATTGGGAACGATTGGGGGAACAGAAGTCGTGCGAATGCTGTTCAGCTTACCGACCAACAGCTTTATAACGAAGGTTCGCAAGGTCAATGGCTTCAAGCTTTCAATGAGCAGGGTGTTTTCTTTTCCGCTCCCATTGATCTCGACTTTGCCATGTTGCTCGCCTTTCCAACCGCTTATCAGGTTGCCAATCCAGGTGGTAATGGACCCCAGAGTAGTGCTGCTGCTATTCAAGCCAAAAAGGTCAGCACGCTGAAAACAGGTGGTAATCCTGCCTTGTATACTGCTCATTTTGATGATGCATTCAAATGGTATCCCTATCTGTTCCTGAGTCGCAGTAAGCCCGAAACTCACCTAGCGGCTTTTTCCCGCATCGCGGACGGCGGTGTTGCTGCATCCGCTCCAGCAGAGCTTAGGGCGCTCATTGAGTACGTTACGGATAAGCTCCATCTGTCAGGAGAGAATGAATGACCCGTGTAAGCAGAGACGAATGGGTACCTCTGGGTGTCGGTGGTCTGGAAGGCAGAGCGTGGGAGGCCTTACGTGAAACCGATAGCAGCATCCTTGTGACCGCTGGTGCTGGTGCCGGAAAAACTGAGTTTCTGGCACAGAAGGCGACCTATCTTCTGCAGACAGGTATTTGTCCGGCACCCAAACGTATTCTTGCCATCAGCTTTAAAAAAGATGCCGCCCGAAACATCGCCGAAAGGGTTGCAAAGCGTTGCCCGAGAGATCAGGCGCGGCGCTTTGATTCGATGACTTTTGATGCCTTTACCAAGGGGCTTCTGGACCGGTTTCGTCCGGCTTTACCTGAGCCGTTCAATGCGCCCGGTACGTATCAGATTGTTAATCCGTTTCGCAGGGATTATGACGATTTTATTGAGCGACATGGCTATCACGAAGTGGGTGCTCAACAGCTTGAGAGAAGACTGCTTCTGACAGACCTGCCAATTGACTTGTCAAATGGATCTGAAGTACATCGTGCGTTAGCAGATTACTGGCATGAACAATTCTTCGGGGGCGACGAGATATCCCTGTCCTTCCCGATGATAAACAGGCTTGTAAAACTGTTGCTTCAGGAAAATTCATATATCCGCCGGGCCTTACAGGCAACATATCCCATCGTCTTTCTTGATGAATATCAGGATACCACCTATGCCCAGTACGACATGCTGCTAACGGCATTTGATGGCAGTGACGCTGTCTTTACGGCAGTCGGCGATGATAAGCAGCGCATCATGGGATGGGCGGGAGCCATGGATGACGCCTTCGACCAGTTTGAAAACGACTTTGGTGCGAGGCGCATCACATTGCTTTCAAACTGGCGGTCACATGCGGATCTGGTTCGTATTCAGCACGAGATTGCCCGCCGGATAGACGGCAATGTGGAAGCGGTGCAGGCACAAGGGACCCGTGAAATTGAAGGTGAGGTTTCTGCTATCTGGCAATTCCGGAACGCAGATGACGAGAACAATTATCTAGCAGAATGGGTGAGCCGTGAGGTTCAGTCAGGGCGTGTTGCGCCACATGATGTAGCAATTCTGATCAGAATGCGGGCAGATCAGGTGGAGGGTGAGATAGCCCCTGCTTTTGCGGCACGAGGTCTCAGGATCAGAAATGCGGCCCGGTCAGTCGGTGAAATTCAGATACAGGATCTGCTTGGTGAAGAGCTGACCAGCATATTCGTTCCTTTGCTCCGCCTGGGAGCGACGGACCGAAGCCCAGAAAACTGGGAGCAGGCCCAGCAGAACTATCTGTTTCTGGAGGCTGCCGATCCGGATAACGATCTCACGCAGGAACGGTTACTGGTTAAGCTTGAAGCATTCGTCCGTCAATTAAGAGCAGAGTTGGCGCGTCGCCAGCCTGATCCGGATGCAGCGGAAGAGATTGCAGAGATGCTTCTTGAATTTGTAGGGACCCCTAGGCTTCGGCAATCCTTTCCCGCTTACCTGCGTGCAAGGGATTTTGAGAGGGTGTGGAGTGGATTTGTCACTCTCCTGAAAGAGTGTGCAGAACACAGCAGCAGCTGGACGGAAGCGCTGGATGAGTTCGAAGGTCTTGGCCAGGTAGCTCTGATGACCATCCATAAAAGCAAAGGTCTTGAGTTCCATACGATGATATTTTATGGGCTCGACAATCAGACTTGGTGGAGCCTTACGCCGCAACGGGGTGAAGAGCTAAACACTTTTTTTGTTGCCTTTACCAGAGCAAAGCAGCGTGCGTTTTTCTCCCAGTGCGTTGAGCGAGGGCATGCTATTGGCTGGATACAGCAATTATTGGCCCCGGCGGGAGTCGAAACCATAGATGGTACGACTATATTGGGTACTACGTGAGCATACTTAAGGTAATGCTCTCCAAGTTCATCTAATAGAAGTTTCATGTCTCCTTGGGCCGTTGTTTTCTTCCAATTCGGAAAGAGAGTATCGGCTCAAGCCTGGGTTGGTATATTTTAGCCGCTAAAATTTCTGTTGGCTTTTTCCCGGCCTGTTAGCAGGAAGCAAAAAATCTTTGCGAACTGCTGCTAATGCTTTAGATACTGCTTGAGGTGTCATTGGTTGTTGTTTTCTGCTTAGTAGCTTTGTGCCTATTTGAGATTGAGTGTAGCCATAATGCTGAAGTACCAGCATTTTCTTCTTATTGTCTGAAAGTTTAGAGTCGACCATCTTTCGAGCCAGATTGCGAAGCTCCGCTACGTCTGCTGGCTGTAATGTTAAATTCAACATGAATAGGAAGAAATAGTCATCGATCAGTTTGTCTCCTGACATAGCATGAGGCTTAGCGCGATGTGCAGATTGATGAGCTAACCTAGAAAGTTCGATATTGAATTGTGCGAGGGAGCGCTTTGCCTGTTTGTAACTTGGATTCCACTCGTCATTGGCAAGTTTGGGGCGATGCTCTTTGCAGTAATTGTGGCTAAGTTCTAGTTTCTTGTGGTCTATAAGTTCAACCTCATTTGTTTGTCTCTGCTCTACTGTGAGCATGAATTTTGAGTACTCCGTAAGGTTCCCACAGAATTCGCAGAAACTATGTTTTCGTTGTACGTTTAGGTTGACGCCTTTGGTCGCTGTTGATTTCTTCGGACGCTTACAGGCGCAATCCCAGGTTAATTCAATTAACGATTCAATGGTTGCGACGAAGCACTGATCTCTTTGGGTTTGTTCATCACTTGTCTTTATGAACTGACGTAGCAGTTGGCGCTGCATGCGCACCATTGCTTCCAGCCCTATCAGCCGGATGATTTCGCTAAATCCAACTCCTGAGCCAATACCCGCAACATGGTTTTTATAGCTGTTTGGGAGGGAATCCATGTACTCAGCTATGGCAGGATCGATCAGTTCTTGTATCAGGCGAAGAATGGGATAGCGCCGAGAGAAGGCAGAGTAAGGTCCCCAGCGCGTTCTAAATTTGGCGATAGCAAGAGAAACAGGCTGGGCGCAGCCTGGAAGGATGGCTATGTAGTCTTGCCCTAGGTCTAGTCTAGCTTGGTGTTCGATATTCATAACAACTTTATAGTCCAAAAATAAAGCTTAATCAAGTTGCATTGCTTGGCACGATGAAGCCTCAACAGGTAAATGGAGGTTCAAGCATGCAAACAATGGTAAATAAAGTTCTCATCAACAGGAAACAGCTCCTGGAGATGATTCCACTTTCAACGCGCACAATTTATAACCTGGAACAGCGTGGGGAGTTTCCGAAGCGCATAGCGCTTACAAGCAGAAATGTTGCTTGGGACTTATCGGAAGTCGAAGAATGGATAGAGACGCGTAAAGCGTCTGGAATCCAGGCTGCTCGACCTGGCAACACCATAGAGGCCTAATCGTATGGCCCTTGATCTTATGGCGGCCTTTTCGGAAACGCCGCCGCCTCTTGATTATGTTTTACCTAACATGGTTGCCGGTACAGTGGGAGCTTTGGTTTCACCAGGTGGTGCCGGAAAATCCATGCTGGCCTTACAGCTTGCCTCGCAGATCGCTGGAGGCCCGGACTTGCTGGAAGTCGGAGAATTTCCTGTTGGGCCAGTTATCTATCTTCCCGCAGAGGATCCTCCTGCTGCTATCCATCACCGATTACATGCGCTTGGGGCACATCTCACTGCCGAGCAGCGGCAAGCTGTTGCTGAAGGTTTGCTGATTGAGCCGCTGATAGGAAGGTGCCCCAACATCATGTGTCTCGATTGGTTCGATGGCCTTAAGCGAGCGGCTGAAGGCCGTCGCCTGATGATCTTGGACACCTTACGCCGTTTCCACATCGAAGATGAAAACGTTAGCGGTCCAATGGCACAAGTGATCGGACGTATGGAGGCCATCGCCGCCGATACGGGGTGCTCTATCGTATTTTTGCACCATGCCAGTAAGAGCGCCGCTATGATTGGTGCGGGTGACCAGCAACAGGCCAGCCGTGGGTCGTCTGTTCTGGTCGATAACATTCGCTGGCAATCGTACCTGTCTGGTATGACGCAAACCGAGGCTGTGGAATGGGGTGTTGATGATAGTCAGCGTGGGTACTTCGTTCGCTATGGCGTGAGCAAGGCGAATTATGGCTCTCCTTTCGCAGAGCGTTGGTTCCGGCGTCACGAGGGCGGTGTGCTGAAACCTGCCGTGCTGGAGAGGCAGCGCGTAGCCAGTGGCGTGCTGCCATTCAAGAAATCTAAGGTGAGATCACGTGATGAGCTTTGATCTTACCCATGTTCGACATGATCCAGCTCACTGCCTGGCTCCTGGCTTGTTCCGTAGCCTGAAGCGTGGAGAGCGCAAGCGGCTCAAGCTGGACGTAACCTATACCCATGGCGAGGATTCGATACGTTTCTGGGGGCCCGAGCCTCTAGGTGTTGATGATCTTCGCATCTTACAAGGGCTTGTGGCTATGGCCGCAATTTCTGGTGATAGGGGACGCGGGATTGTGCTGCGAAACGAAACAGAGTCAGAAGTTGGGCAGCAATTGCGTCTCTTGCTAGACCTGAAGTGGGACGCGGTTGAGAAGGATGCAATGGTTGCCAAGGGCAGCTTCCGACAATTGGCGCGAGAACTTGGGTATGCCGACGATGGAGGCAGCCAGTTCAAAACTATCCGCGATAGCATCGAGCGCCTATGGGCAGTATCGGTCATTGTGGAGCGTAAGGGGCAGCGTCAGGGATTCCGCATATTGTCCGATTACGTCAGCGACGACCGGGAAGGTAAACTGTTTGTCAGCCTTAACCCTCGATTGGCAGAGGCTGTAATGGGAGAGCGTCCACATACTCGGCTCGACATGACTGAGGTTCGGGCGCTACAGACCGATCCTGCTCGATTAATACATCAGCGATTATCGGGGTGGATTGATGTCGGTAAATCTGGACGGGTAGAACTGGATACTCTTTGCAACTACGTTTGGCCGGACGAAACGAAGAACCCCAACACCTTGAAAAAGCGCCGTCAGACGGCCCGGAAAGCGTTGACTGAACTTATTTCAGTGGGTTGGACTGTACATGAATACGCCAAGGGGAAATGGGAAATTAGGCGGCCAGGGGCCAACCTGGCCACCCCCCGGCGTGACAGCACCCATCCCCGGCATAATAGTACCCGTGCCCCGGCATAACAGTATCCCATCCCCGGCATAACAGTACCCGCTTCAATCGCGCAAACGCTTGCAGGGCAATGCTTTCCGGCCTGTTTTGGAAATCGATCCAAGATATTCCAAAGAATATCCATCATGCGCGGCATAGCCCGCGCCTGAATGGCGCGTTCATGCCTTGCCAACTCAATCGGCCTCCGGCCGATGTTTTAACGCCAAGAGGGTGGCCGATTCTGCTTCCTCGCCAAGGGCTATCACCTCTTCTTGGCGTTAAATCCGTCCGAAGGACGACCAAAGCCGCCTTATAAGCTCCAGGAGCGTCGTTCAGAGGCCAACTAGGGGGTTAGTGGAGGGGGATGCCTAAAGCGCCTCTCTGGGCGGCTCAGGAAGCCGTATTCCATACATCAAGATGAATAGCCACTTAAGCCGGTAGTAGGCTGAAAATGTGTGCGGTTTGTAGGTTGTAGTATGTAGTAGCACCATACAACATACTACAACACTACATTTCCTATCCACACTGACGTTGTGCTCAAAAATCTGTCCGAAATTGGGCGCTAGCGGCTCGACACGCACAGAGTGTTGGTAGCGATCCTTCCTGACCTGATGACCCAACCGATACCAATCTGAAACCGTCAAAGAAAAGGCCAACGAGAGTGTCTAGTGGGTTTGAAAATCCATGTGATACAGCGATTTACATTCGATGTGTTGCTAGCACTCGTACGTTTCATTGACACTTGAGGGGCGCTATCCCTCCTGAATTGGTAAAGCTGTGTATTTCTGTGTTTGTTTGCTGTGTAAACCCCCGCGTTAGCGTAGTAATTGCCTGATATTACGTGTTTATTTCGTGCTTCTGTTCTAGCAAGAAGGGGAACAAGCGATTTTATATGGTTTGCACTAAAAAACAGATTTTCGCTGCAACACTTTCCTTGGCGTAAACAACGCTGAAAAGCGGGCAAGATAGGTGAAGTAGGCCCACCGACAAGTCGGCGGTTCCTATTTCACTCCCCTTTATTCGCACCGGAGGTGCTCAACGGGAATCTTGCTCTTCGAGGCTACCGGCTGCCGCCGTAGGAGTTATTGGCTTAAATTTCTTCATGTCAACTTTTATGTCCAATTATTGAGCTTATACGTTATGCATTGAAAGGCACGATAAAGCATTCATTGGTAATGGAGATCAACGTATGCAAAAAGTTAGAAGAAAAAATTTAGCCGCTAAAATTGCTCTGGCCGTCGTTATGACGACCTGCACTTTGCAGCCCGTCTACGCCGGTATTCCAGTAGTTGATGGCACCAATCTGACGCAAAACATCATGTCTGCTTTGGAAGCGGTCGCGCAGACGGCCAAGCAGATTCAGGAATACCAAACCCAACTCCAGCAGTACGAAAACCAACTGCAAAACACGATGGCCCCGGCGGCCCATATTTGGGACCAGGCGCAGCGCACCATCAACGATCTGAACCAGGCGACCAACACGCTCGCCTATTACCAGAACCAGCTTGGCAGCCTCGATGCCTACCTGGGCAAGTTCCAGGACGTGGCCTATTACCGCAGCTCGCCTTGTTTCTCGGCGGCGGGATGCAGTGATGCCGAACGAGCCGCGATGGCCGAGAACCGTCGCCTGGCGTCTGAATCGCAGAAGAAGGCCAACGACGCGCTGTTTAAGGGCCTGGAGCAGCAGCAAGTCAATCTTGAAGCCGACGCCCGACAGCTTAACCGCCTGCAATCTGCCGCCCAGGGCGCAGACGGCCAACTGGCCGCCATTGGCTACGCCAATCAGCTCGCCAGCAACCAGGCTAACCAGCTCCTGCAAATCCGTAGCCTGCTGATTGCTCAGCAGAATGCCGTTGGCACTCGAATGCAGGCGGATGCTGACCGCGAAGCTCAATATCAAGCGTCCCGTGAAAGGTTGTTCGATATGGGAGAGCCAACCGACCGTTCAGAAAACAGGGGGTTCTAATCATGAAGAATATCACCCGAGTTTTTATCGTTAG
Organism: Vibrio sp. MEBiC08052; assembly: GCF_001506075.1. GTDB lineage: Bacteria > Pseudomonadota > Gammaproteobacteria > Enterobacterales > Vibrionaceae > Vibrio. Next base: position 741,692 of record NZ_KQ947475.1, read on the forward strand.
CGCGTTGGCCTCTTTCGTTCTGGTGGGGTGCGGTGAAGATGACGGGCCTAAGCCTGCAACGATCAACTGTGACAACCCAAACCTGACGAAAGAGCAGAGGGAAGAAGGGAACTGTCTTTGGGATATGGGCGAACCCACTGATCGCTCCAAGAACAAGGGGTTCTAACCATGAGCAAGATATTCATTCGACTTGTGATGCTCCTGGCAGTTTTACTGACTTCGCAAACTGCGTCAGCGGCCATTGAGCCTAATGGTGTCTTGGATGAAGTGGCCGTGCGTTTCATGACGGCCAGTGCTACTTGGGGCACGGTAATTACAAACTATGCCGCCTGGCTGTTCTGGACGCTGGGCACTATATCCCTTGTTTGGACTGGCGGGACCTTAATCCTTAAACAAGCGGATATAAGGGAGTTCTTTGCCGAGTTCGTGCGCTTCATCCTGACGTTTGGTTTCTTTCTCTGGTTGCTCAGAAACGGCCCAGACTTTGCGACGTCAATCATCGACTCGTTGAGAATGATCGGTGCTCAAGCCGGTGGCCTTCCGAGAGATCTAACCCCGTCAGAGCCTATTAGTATTGCGTTCGACATTATTGTGAAAGCTGGTGAGTCCTACAGCATCACAAGCCCGATAGATAACTTGTCTATCTTCTTAATCACGCTGGCAATTTTGGCCTGTATGGCGGTAGTGGCGGCCAATGTGTTGTTGGCCTTAGTGACGGCTTGGATATTGATCTATGCCGGTGTCTTCGTGCTGGGGTTTGGTGGTTCGCGTTGGACTTCAGATATAGCAATCAACTACTTCAAAAGCGTATTGGGCGTTGCTTTGAAGTTGATGACAATGACGTTGCTCATTGGCATTGCCATGTCGATCATGGACGGTTTCTATGCCGATCTATCCAATGATGCCCCTATGCGTGAACTGCTGGTGATCTTTGTCGTTTCACTGGTTCTTGTGATGCTCATTCACTCGGTTCCCAATGTGGTCGCCAGCCTGGTTCCTGGAGGCGGCGCGGCGGCAGGTGCTGGCAGTATCAGTGCCGGAGCGATGGCCGGAGCGGCTGTTGCCACTGGCGGTATGGCTGCCGGTGCAGCAATGGCTACCGCCGGCGGTGCGTCTGCTATTCAGGCTGCATTTGCAAAAGCAGGTGAGAACGTAGCGAACAATACTGACGTTATGTCGAGCCTGGGCGGAGCATTTAGCGGTGGCGGCGACTCTGATGAAGCTGGCTCATTTTCCCAAGCGTCCGGCCAATCTTCTAGCGGTGGCGAATCCTCTGGCGGCGGCTTTAAAGGCAGCGCTGTAAAAGCTGGTCGTATTGCAGCGGATACCGGTGCAAATTTGATGAAGGGTATGGGTGATATGGCCGGGGATCGGATTGGCCGAACTGCTGGAGGTCGTCTAGCCAGCTCGATCCGAAACAGTACGAAAGATAACGGGGATGACGACGACAAGGAGGGCGACTGACGACGCTTCCCCTGCATTTGACAACGATAGCTTAGGCGGTGGCGGCACTGGCTGGATGAATCAAACCGGCGGTTTTGATGGCCTATCCAGTGAGGACCAGGAAGAAGCCCGCCAAGCACACGCAGAATGGCAAGAGCGCGACCCGGAAAAGCACACCTTCGACGTTGAGGATTACGTTTCGTATGCCCAGGAACGTCAGCAGGAACGAAATAGTGAGATTGCCAGCTTTGTTAAAAAAGGCCGCATGGCCTAACTAGATAAGGATTACTGATTATGGAGTTTAACTTTCCACCCCAAAACCTTGCGGAGGTATTTGGTTTCTTCGCAGTGATGTTCATTGTGATGCTGGCCTTCTATTTTTTGGGGCAGTGGCTGCACAACACCGGACACGGCTCGAAGATGAAAGCCATTGCCGACAAAATGGAGGTATTCCAAAACAGGTTGGCCGGGCGTGCTTACAAGGACATGACGAGATCGGTCGATCAAATCGACAAAATGAGACGCTGGCCGTTTGGCCGACGCAAGTAGTTAGAAAGCACACGGGCCGGTGATGGTGCACCGGCCCGCATTTCCACATACCACCTGACAGAGAGGTGACACATGACAACCACACATAATATCGAAGTTCAGAACGTAATTCATCAGGCCGCGACCAAGTTGGCTGCCTTGGAGTTCATCGACCAGGAAACCGCCCGGCAGATTTCGCCCGTTGCGGAAGCCGTCGCCAATATGTTCACGATCCTGTACTACCAGGCTGAAACTGGTCGAGCGACGCCGGAGGACTTCCAGGAGGGGTTGGACACTATCCGCCAGGTAACAAGGAGGTAAGGCAAAAGGTGATGAACGATAAGGCAAAACGAATAACGAGGAAGAGCAGTACGCCTATCAAGGTGTACTGCTTACCCGAGGAAAAGGAGCATATCGAGGCGCAAGCAAAGCGAGCAGGCATGAGCGCTGCGCGTTATCTGCGTGAGGTTGGCCAGGGCTACAAGATCAAGGGTGTGGTCGATTGTGAGCAGGTACGGGAGTTGGCTCGAATCAACGGCGATCTTGGCCGTTTGGGTGGCCTATTGAAGCTATGGCTGACCGATGACGTGCGAACTGCCCAGTTCGGCCAGTCAACAATCCTTGCTGTTCTCAGTAAGATCGAGGCGACGCAGGAGGAAATCGGTAAGGTCATGACCAAGGTTGTTATGCCGAGGTCTGAATCATGACAATATCGTACGCTAGGGATATGGGGCGACCAATTGGTCGCCCTATTATTTTAGCGGCTAAATTTTTCTTCACGGTGTTCACTAAACGGTAGTTTTCTGGACAGAGAGAGCCGCCGCATTTTTTCATTTTTCTGGCTATTCTTCTCTGTTAATATACCCGTTAAGTTTTCAATGTTGAGAATGTCCATGAATCAACGCATTGGATACGCCCGTGTTTCGACGGACGACCAGCACCTAGACCTGCAGCGTGATGCGCTCACGCAGGCAGGGTGCAGTGTGATCTACGAAGAAGCGGTCAGCGGCAAGAATGCAGCTCGCCCAGAGCTTAATCAGTGTCGCAAGGCGCTTCGGGAAGGGGATACTCTCGTAGTGTGGCGACTGGATCGGCTCGGACGTAGCCTACCTGACTTGGTAACGATTGTTGCAGACTTAGAGCAGCGTGGTGTGCATTTTGAGAGCCTGACCGAGCAGATAGAGACTGGTAGTGCTGCGGGCAAGCTGCAGTTTCACGTTTTTGCGGCGCTTGCGGAGTTCGAGCGTAGCTTGATCCGGGAGCGGACCCAGGCCGGGCTGGCAGCAGCTCGTGCTCGTGGGCGACTCGGGGGGCGCAAGCCAAAGTTAGACGACCGGCAAGTGCGAGAAATCAAGGCGTTGTTACGCGATCCAGATATTCAGGTGGCTGAGGTTGCCCGCCGTTATGGCGTGTCGCGAACTACCCTGTACAAGTACGTCGGTGTCGTCACGCCGCGTTAATGAGGAATTTTAATGCTCCAACAATCATTAGAGGTTGGCTCTACCAAAAAGATACAACAGTCTGTTCAGGAGTCTGAGCCTAGTTGTCCTGTTATGGCCGCGAGTGAAGCAATGGCGATAGGAGGGGGACATGAAGCCCGTGGAGCGATTTTTACGCGCCCAGAAGTGGTTGATTTCATTTTGGATCTATCTGGATACACGGAAGATCAACCCCTCCATAAAAAGCGGCTTTTAGAACCATCCTTCGGCGGAGGAGATTTTCTGCTGCCGATCATAGATCGACTCTTATGCACATGGCGGGCAGCCAGGCCGAACGGTTCTGCATTCGATGAGCTGGCTGATGCGATTCGAGCGGTGGAGTTGCATCACGAAACCTTTCGTAGCACTTATACCGCCGTTGTCGCGTTGCTCAATCGCCACGGGATCGCTGAGGATGCTTCGACTGCTTTGGCTGACTGCTGGCTGTCACAGGGTGATTTCCTGCTGGCACCACTCGAAGGGCAGTTTGATTTCGTGGTAGGCAACCCGCCCTATGTCCGTCAGGAGTTGATCCCGGCACCGCTGCTTGCCGAATACCGCAGTCGTTATCTGACAATGTTCGACCGGGCCGATATTTATATTCCCTTTATCGAACGGTCGTTATCGGTATTGTCAGATGGTGGCAACTTGGGCTTCATCTGCGCGGATCGCTGGATGAAGAACCGCTATGGTGGGCCGTTGCGCAGCCTTGTAGCTGAGGGTTTCCATCTAAAACTTTATGTCGACATGGTGGACACACCGGCTTTCCACTCTGCTGTGATCGCCTATCCTGCCATCACTATTATCAGCCGTGAAACTCCGGGAGCAACGCGCATCGCTCACCGTCCGGACATTGACCGGGCGACGCTCAGCACGTTGGCTGGTTTGCTTACAGCCCCTACATTGCCGAAAGGACCCAGCCAAGTACGCGAACTTGCTCGCGTGACTAACGGCGCGGAGCCGTGGCTGCTGGAGTCATCCGACCAGATGGCGCTTATTCGCCGCCTGGAGAGTGTTTTTCCTCTGCTAGAAGATGTGGGATGTAAGGTTGGGATCGGTGTTGCGACTGGTGCTGATAAGGCGTTCATAGGGGAGTTCGAGACGCTTGATGTAGAGCTAGACCGTAAGCTACCGCTGGTGACAACAAAGGACATCATGAGTGGTGAAGTGCACTGGCGTGGGCAAGGTGTAGTCAATCCCTTTGCCGAGTCCGCCGGACTGGTTGATCTCGACGAATACCCGCGTTTACGGCGCTATCTTGAGGCTAGACGAGAGGTAATTGCAGGGCGGCACTGTGCGAAAAAAGCACCTGCTAGGTGGTATCGTACGATTGACCGCATTAATCCGGCACTAGCCACAAGGCCGAAGCTACTGATTCCAGACATCAAGGGGGAGGCTCATATTGTTTATGAAGGCGGTGAGTTATATCCACATCACAACCTCTATTACGTTACGTCCGATGACTGGGATTTGAGAGCCTTGCAGGCAGTGCTGCTGTCCGCCGTCACACGTCTATTCGTGGCGACCTATTCAACGAAAATGCGGGGAGGATTCTTGCGCTTCCAAGCGCAGTACCTGCGCCGGATTCGTATCCCAAGGTGGGAGGATGTGTCTGAACCGATGCGTCGTGAGCTGGCCGAAGCAGCCATCAAGAGAGACGTACAAGCATGTAATTTGGCAGTATTCAAGCTTTACGGCTTGAGCCGCGAAGAACGATCATCCCTCGGGGGTAATGGAGAATAAATGGCACTTGATCTCGTCAACTACGAAGAAAAAGCCCGAGAGGCAGTGAAAGCATTTTGGGGTAACCGTGAAGCAGCAAGACAGAAACAGATAGAGTCAGGTAATGCCGACCAAGGTGAGCGGGCAGGCGTAACTGCTGGAAAGAACATGGATGGTTTTTTGGCCTTGATACTCGATGTCGTCAGGGCTAATGGACTCTCACATGCTGAAATACACCAGAGCAGCAGAATGCTGACATTGCCTGGTTATTTTCGACCAACAAAATTGTGGGATTTGTTGGTGCTCTACAAAGGGGAGCTGATTGCCGCTGTCGAACTGAAAAGTCAGGTTGGCCCCTCATTCGGAAATAATTTCAACAATAGAACCGAGGAGGCTATCGGGACAGCCCATGATCTTTGGACAGCTTTTCGTGAAGAGGCTTTTGGTAAGCAGCCACGCCCCTTTGTTGGCTGGTTGATGGTGGTCGAGGATGCACCGGCGTCGCGCAAGCCTGTCCGCAATGCATCACCACATTTCCCAGTGTTTGAGGAGTTCAATGGTGCATCTTATCTCAAGAGGTATGACCTCCTATGTCAGCGGCTGGTTCAGGAGCGGTTGTACACAACAGCAGCCGTCTTAACTGCAGAGCGGAGTGCGCTGGATACGGGCGAATTTGCTGAGCTGTCATCAATGACCAGCCTTAAGACGTTTGTTACTGCTTTGGCGGGTCATGTCGCTGCTGAAGCCGCACGTCTCGGAGAGTAATGAATGGCAGACCTGAGCGCATTCGAACGGCGTAAGCTCGAAAAGCTGCTTGGAATGGGCAGCGGGTATGTACTGAACTTCTCTGATCGTACCTATTCCGAGTTCTTCTTGGACTATCGCGTTGAAATCGATGCGGCCATGTATCGAACGGGTGGGGACTCAAAGGCCAAGCGGATGCGTACCTTCTGGGATATTGCTCCTAATCACACCGCCGGCAGGGTAATTGATGGTTTGATCACCTACGGCGTTCAAGAAGACTGCTTTGGAGATAGCAATCCTCTGCTGACCGATGATTGCCGGAAAATCTCTCAGCGGCTTCTTAGCGACCAGCCGGTGGCAGAGTTGGATGCGTTGACTGCTATCGCTGATGAGCGAGACTTCGAGGTAGTGGCGGAACACGTCCGTGAAGCCATTGAGAAAAATCAGCCCGAAGGCGGGCTAGATCGCTTGCATACCTTTGTTAACAAGTTTGTCCGTGTGACGTGTGAGCCGCACGGCATCACAATCACTCGTGACAAACCGCTACATAGTGTGTTTGGAGAGTATGTGAAGGCGTTACGCGCTGGTAATCATCTTGAGTCTGCGATGACTGAGCGTATCTTGAAGTCCAGTATTTCTGTGCTGGAAGCTTTCAACGATGTGCGTAATAACAAAAGTCTTGCTCACGACAATCCGATATTGAACTATGAAGAAAGCTTGCTGATTTTCAATCACGTGGCAGCCTCTATCCGTTTCATCAAGAGCTTGGAGACAAAGATAAAAACTAAGGTGGTGATCTGCGAGAAGGCTCAGAAGACGAGCTTGGATGACAGCATCCCTTTCTGACTCTAAAGGTGCTTTTATGGCCGATATCTCAAAAAAATCCGCCTCTCTAGACGATGACAGCCCGAGTGATACTGAGGCTAATGTGCGTCGGTTGACCCCTGAGGAGCTAGTAGAGTTACGGCGAGACATGGCAGAATCGTCAGCTTGGGCCAAAGCTGAACTAAAGCGTCGACGAGCAGAAAGAATCAAAAAAATCTGAACATGGCATAGATAATGGTATTGATAGCAAGTGATTTTATAAATATCTGTTACTTAAGGGTATTTTCTTCTTGTTGATGTTAGAGTGGGAATAATGCTCCTTTAAGAAACGTCTGGCACTAACAGGCACTAAATCATACTTAAGTCCGCGTAATAGCGGACTTTTTTTGTTTTTGGCTTAGTCATTGTTGGCAATGTCTGGCAACGCCAAGCACGGTTTGACCGTGGTATTTTTGATGGGTATGATTCATCGGTAATGTCATGGATTACGCCCGATACCATGCTGACTGATACCAAGCTACGCAATCTCAAACCCAAAGATAAACTTTATAAAGTCAATGACCGTGATGGCCTCTATGTTGCTGTCACTACCGCAGGCTCTATCTCTTTTCGCTACAACTACTCGATCAATGGCAGACAAGAAACCATTACCTCAGAAAGTTGAGAACCCAGCAGACCTGATTCGGTCTGCATGAACTACGTCGAACGGTGAGCACATTGTTACATGAAGCAGGCTACAATACGGATTGGATAGAAAAATGCCTGGCACACGAACAGAAAGGAAAGGGTGAGGGGCTATTTGTTGAGGAGGAGATAATAATCTAATACCTTTTTGTTAATTCCATCATTAATGTTGCTGGTCGAGATGTTGAATGTTTTGATACCATCATGCCAAATTGCCGACACATGGGGGGATTTAGCGGCAGCACTCGTAAACCTTTACGATTTTCTGGTAAGTTTGATTCCGGAACTAGGCTGATACCTTCCCCCGCTCGTACAAGGGCAACCGCGCTGACCCAATCACGTACCTCAATTCTCACGTCCGATAGCGATAAACCAGCATCAGCCATAATTGAGGCCGCGTGCACATGGCATCCCCCCGTAGCTAATACAAATGGCTCGTTGGTCAATTCGACCAATGACAGTTCTTTGTGTTGTGCTAGATGATGCCATATGGGTAAAACGGCTACCCAGGCGTCCTCGCCAATTAACACGGCATCACTCTCTGAAGTAGGGTTTAGGACAACGCCAAGGTCAATGGTTCCGGACTCCAACCAAAGCTCAACTTCTCGGTCATCGGTTTCAAGGGCGATAACCTCAATATCGGGATAAAGCGATCGAAAGCGGCGCAGTAATGGTGGTAAGACCGTTGCAAAAACGCTGGGAAAAGCAGCCAATCGTATTGAGCCGGCTTGATCTCCTGCTATCGCCGCAGCCTTGTGACGGATGGACTCCAGATGGGCGAAGGCCGAGCGGGCATGATCCAGAGCTTGCTCCCCAAATGCCGTCAGCGTCACTCCATGTCGTTCACGTACCAGTAATTTAATACCCAGACTTTCTTCCAATGCCGTAATAGCCTGGCTCATCCCTGACTGGGTAACCCCCACATTCTCGGCAGCAGCGGTGAAGCTTCCTGCTTCGGCGACTGCGATTAGGCTTTTTAGTTGGGTTAGATTCATATTAGTAAAACTTATACCTGAAATTTATATAATTAAATTTACTTAATTTTAGTGCAAGGTCAATATTGGTGTTGACCTCAACCCATTGGAGAAATAACTATGAAACTGTATTTTGCGTCTAATACCTGTTCCTTATCCCCACATATTGTTATGCAAGAGTTAGGAATTGAGTATGACCTGATTCGGGTGAACAACGCTACTAAACGGACTTCTGATGGCAAGGATTTTCTAACCATCAACCCGAAAGGTTATGTCGCGGCACTGCAACTCGATTCCGGTGAGGTACTCACTGAAGGACCTGTGCTACTTCAGTACCTTGCGGATTTGAAACCGGAAGCCCACCTAGCACCGAAGCAGCATACTCTTGCACGACTAAGGCTTCAGGAATGGCTCAACTTTATTACCAGCGAATTACATGCTGGTTCCGCACCACTGTTTAACGCTGAATTACCGGAGTCAGTACGTGAACTATTCAGAGCAAAATTGCGCAAGCGACTGAATGTCATTGAATTAGAGTTATCACAGAAAAACTATCTAATGGGTAGCGAATTCTGCGTAGCAGATGCTTACTTGTATACCGTCCTGACCTGGATGCAATGGTTTTCGATTGACCTTGAAGACTGGCCTTGTATCGTGGAGTATAAGTATAAAATTGAAGCTAGAGAGTCAGTAATAGCAGCGTTAAAAAGGGAAGCGATAGTTCCTGCTGCGTAATGGTTTATGAGAAATTTACGCATTATTAAGGTCTTCTAATCGTTGGGTGAAATCAGCGCTGAAGTTGCAAAAATCAATTGTTTTTTGTCCTTAACTAATTTTTTGTTTGGTATTTTAAAACCCAATACTTTGGCGATACACATAATCGCCAACTCAGTTTCAACCACTGATGCGCTATAGAAAGCACACGGGCCGGTGATGGTGCGCCGGCTTGCATTTCATATACATCAAACCGATTCTGCTGAAGATGTAACTTGTCCTTGGAGAAAAGTTTGCTGGTGACATTTGCTAATGTAGTTATTCATGGATTAATTTAGGTATAGCAAAGTCACTCGTAGTTTGTTAACACAACCGGACCGACTAAATTATTCATCAGCCTTTCTATCCGCTAAACTCAGTAGTTTTGCTGCGACAAATAGATCCTGAATGGCAATGCCAGAACTATCAAAAACTGTGATTTCTTTATCCGTCGTTCTCCCTTGAATATTTCCAGTTATGACATGACCAATCTCAGTAATGAGTGGATTTACCGCATGTTGAAACTCACCTATAGCAACCGATTGCATTGTATAGTCGCAAAATAGCCTTGCCGTATTATATAGTTCTGGTGGAAGCTCTTGCTTACCAGTTTTATCCGCGCCCATAGCAGAAATATGGGTTCCATCTTTTACCCATTGAGCATCAAATAAAGGCGCTTGGGCTGTTGTCGCTGTTACAATTATATCAGCTTGCTCACAACCCGTTTGTGCACTGGCGCTTTGTGCATTAATACCTTGTTGCTTTAATTTTTCAGTGAATGCTTCGGTATTGCTTCTTCCTACGACCAAAACTTTTTCAATCTTACGAATTTCACAAATTGCTAAGACCTCGAATTCAGCTTGGTGTCCAGTGCCAAATACAGTCAGAACCTTTGAATCTTTTCGGGCTAGGTAGTCAACAGCCACAGCATCAGCTGCCGCTGTTCGATAGGCATTGACCTTACTTGCTGCAATTGCTGCCTGCAATTCACCTGTATCTGGCTTTAGTAAAAAAACAGTAGTTCCATGGCATGGCATATTTAGTGCCCGATTATTGGGCCAATATGTCCCTGTTTTCCAACCGACTAAGGTGGATGTACAAGCTGACTTTAAAGAAAACATGGAACCTTCTTGCGAACCAGCAGCATTGACTACAGGAAAGAGCGTTGCATCATCACTCACTGCTGCTATAAATGCTTCTTTTACAGCATCATAAGCAAGCTGATGAGAAATAAGTTGTGATGTTTGTTGCTCATTTAGATAAATCATTTACCACCCCTGAACTCGATTCCAAATTTCATAAGTTTCGTTTTTAATATCAAATACATGGTATTGCTTATGCATCGATGCCATGGCACAGGCATGGTTAGGCAACACATGTATACGGCTACCAATTGGAAAATCAAAAAAGTCGATGCTTTCACCATTTACCGCTTCAATAATACCGTGCTCCTGATTGACACTGGTAACTTGCATATTAGACATTGGGGCACCGTTATTTTTTGTCACTAAGCCATATCCGCAATCAGTAGGTTGGTCAGCAGTGCCACGATCTGCTGACAACGCCATCCATCCGGCATCAATTAAAACCCAACCTTTTGCTTTATTATGTCCAATGACAGTTGCAACAACGCTGGCGGCAATATCGCTATACTGACAAACACCTATTCCTGCCATAACCAAGTCAAAAAAGGAATAGACTCCCGCTCTTACCTCTGTAATACCCGTAAGATTTTGATAATGGTGTGCCGTTGGTGTTGAGCCAATACTCACGATATCGCAGGGAATACCATGCTCTTTCAATATATCAACAGCCTGTAGTGCAGCCTTAACCTCATTAGTTGCACTGTTTTGTAATGAGAGTGTGTCAAAACAGTGATATGACTCCCCTGCGTGACAAAGTATGCCCGCAAAATGAGCCTTTCCATCACAAAGTAACTGTGCAATATCTAATAATTTAGGGTCTTCAGGAAAAACGCCACCTCGATGTCCATCACAGTCCACCTCGATTAAAGCAGCAATAGTGCACTGATTTTTTAGACAAAACTCATTGAGTTCGACGGCTTGCTCCACACTATCCAGCAGGACTGCAATATCAATTCCTTTCGCAATGAGTTCAGATATTCTGTATAACTTTTGAGCTGAAATACCGACCGCATAAACAATGTTGTTATACCCGATACCAGCGAGTTCTTCTGCTTCTTTCACCGTTGAAACGGTAACGGGAGAAGCGTTATCTGGTAATAAGTATTGAGCCGCTTCAAGCGAACGAAGCGTTTTGAAATGCGGTCTCAAGTTTGCCCCTTGTGATTCTATTTTACTTCTCATTCGGGTTAGGTTTTTAAGAAACGTACACTTATCAACATACATAAATGGCGTGTCAATTTTTTCATATTGAGCCAGCAATGTAGAAGATTGATTCAAGCTAAACATGCTTTCTTACCTCAGCGATTAGATCCAAGTAATAAGCTCTAGTATCCATCAATTAGGTTTTATCGTACATTAACAACAATTAACTTATAGATTAGGTTTAAACCAAATGATTACGACTGAAGATCTGAAGTTTATTGTGACAATAGCGGAGAGTCGTACACTGGCTGAAGCAGCAAGATCACTGAATATCACACCTCCGTCAGTAACTCTTCGGCTTCAGCATATTGAAAAGAAGCTAGCTGTAAAATTAATTCAGCGGCCATCTAGAATCGTTACTTTAACTGAGGAAGGTCAACTTTTACTCGACAAAGGACGTTTGCTCCTCCAAGGCTTAGATGACTTGCAAGAGCAGATTAACGAAAGGAAAGAACAAGTTTGTGGCAAGCTAAGAGTCCTGGCGCCTCTAGGATTTGGTAACGACTACATAGCCCCTTTGCTTGGTGAGTATAAAACCATGCATCCGCAATTAGATATTGAACTTGAACTCTCTGATAACCCTAATTGGGTCAAGCATCATAAGTGGGACATTATTATCTATATTGGCGAATTAAATGATTCATCTCTCAAAATGATCACACTGGCTAAAAATCAACGCTTTATTTGTGCATCCCCCAAATACATCCAAAGAAGAGGAATCCCAAAAACACCAAATGAATTGACCAAGCATGAATGTATTGTCCTTCGAGAAAATAATGAAGACGTAACATTATGGCAATTTGCAGATGAAAAAGGGCAACCTGATATGATTCGAATTTCCCCTACACTTGCGAGCAATGAAGGTCGGGTCATCAAAGACTGGGCAATATCAGGACTTGGCATTATCATGCGATCAGAATGGGATGTTCAGCCTCAAATTAATAGTGGTGATTTAATACGTCTGTTACCGACGTATTCGTTACCCAATGCTGATATCGTTGCATTGTTAAGCAGTCCATCTAAAGAACGCTCAGCTAGAATATCTGGTTTTATCTCACTTTTGAAAGAAAGAATTACACCAATGCCATGGAAGCAATAACATGACATAACAGATAGCATTTAGATTTTTATAGCTCAATATGATATCGACGAAATCACCTAAGTTGCAGGGGAATCATAGAAGATAGCCCCTGTGTTAATGGTTTAAAATTCCTTTTTGAAGTATTTCGACGGTCTTATTCGTTTCCTTCAACAAGTACAAAGGTGCCTGTGGCTGCCTTGGTGCGTAACTTCTTGGCTGTTTGATAGCTGTCACTGTGATAAAAGCGCTGAGCCTCGGCAAAAGAGGAAAATTCAAAAATCATATGCTCTTGATGAGTTTCTCCTTCGAGGTTTTCATACTGCCCAGACCAAGCCACAATTTTGGGGTTGAATGGCCTCACGGCTTCTTCAGCTGCTTTGCCGGGGGCGGTACAGGTAAACAATGTTCAAGCTTACCATGAGTGCGAATTGGCTGGGGTTGGACTGATTCAGGCCGTCTACACCAGCAATAAAAATGTCCATGTTTGACGATATCAAAGAGTAAACATGAACCTTAAATTATGCTACCGTAAAACCGATATTCAACTTGATGGAGATAAATTATGAACGACGGCAGCTGGGCTGACTTCTTTCCGTACTTTGCTGGTGCCTTTAAGATTATTGTATTAGGGATTGTGGCCTACTTAGCCATTAAATGGCATTTTGATGAAGAGCGGCGGGTGAGAGAAGCAGAAGGTGCGGTATTTGATACACCAAGCGCCATGAAAAAGTTGTCAATGATATTTGCCTTTATCGCCTTTTTCGTTGTGCTGATCGTTCTGGTGGTTTATGCGACAAACTGGGTACTTTACTGATGGGGTTTGTTGGCCACTACAACCACTGACTCTGACTCGATATTAGGAGTTGTGTTACTTGGTCGAGGATTTACTCGGCCTTAAGCCCAGCGTGTTTCCCGGCGTTTTTATTTGTCACTATACGTTCGACCGACGCTCTAAAACCATCATTGCACATGTCCCTTCCTGTAAGGCTTCGAAGATGTGCGGTAAATCTCCAGGGTAGCAAATATAATCACCTTCATTAAGTTCATAGCTTTCAGACTCTGATCCAATCCGCGCCTTTCCTTTGGTAATAATTACATGTTCGATGACACCTTGATGATGTGGCTCCGAGTGATGGGTCTCACCAGGATCAGCTTCAATCAAATATATATCTCGACTGACATTTGGTGGGCAAGCGGCAAGCAAAGTTGCTTGGTAGTTTTTACGCTTTGACGCTATCGTGACGCCTTCCCCATAACGAATAATTTTCGTCTTCTGTTTAGGCAACTCCAGCAAACGTGATACAGGAATATCAAGGACGCCACATATCGACCACAGTGTCTCGATACTCGGATTACCCACACCATTCTCGAGTTGAGATAGGGTGGATTTCGCGATTTTCGCCTGTCTAGCAACTTCAGCAATACTCAGCCCAGAGCGCTTCCTCTCCGAAGTGAGTGTCGCTGCAATCTGAGCGATAGGGGGTTCATGTCTATTCATAGGAAAGTTACTTGTCTAAATAAACGTTCATTTTAACAAACGTATGTTTGATTTGACAGTTATATGTCTGTCGTTCATTATAAAAAACAATTGTTCGATAAAATATTTGCCGGATTCTATCGTGCGCAGAGAGTCGGAATGAAAAACACAATCAAGAGGAATGACAATTGGAATACATCATGTCTATGGCGTTATTTGCTATAACGACTTCCGTTACACCAGGTCCCAATAACATTTTGGTTATGACATCGGGATTAAACTTTGGCGTACGAAAGAGCTTACCTTTACTGACTGGTATATGTGTCGGATTTACGCTCATGCTCTTATTGGTCGGATTGGGATTCGGCCATATTTTTAACCTGTATCCTCATTTAAGCCTGCTCATCAAAATAACAGGAACAGTCTATCTAGTTTACTTAGCCTATCTTATCGCCAAGAGTCGTTCGGTTGAAAATGGCCATAAACAAGCGATCCCATTAGGGTTCTTAAAGGGGGCTCTCTTTCAGTGGGTCAATGCAAAGGCTTGGGTTGTTGCTATTGGTGCGATTACGGCTTTCACAACTGCGGGCGAACAGAACACAATCCAGAACCTGGCAGTCGCGACAACTTTTTTTCTTCTTTCGTTTCCATGCGTCGGGGTGTGGTTGATATTTGGTACATTACTTCGTCAGAAACTGGAAAATGATGTCTATCTACGCAGATTGAATATGTCTATGGCCTTTTTGCTATTGCTTTCAGTCTTTCCTGTGATTAGAGATATCTGGCAACAGCTCAGCTAATCGCAATTGGGTAGAAAATCGTCATCTAAAGGGGGCTGTGAGTGTTCACGTCCCCCGAGACCTCATGGTTTTTATATTCGCTAGGTTATTTGGTATTCGTTTGCCGTGAAAGCTCACCCCCGGGCCACATATCCTACTGCATAAAGCTCTCGCCCTTGGTAGGCACTGAGTTCAGTGTCGCAAATCCATGTGACGCTCAGTGTTTGCCATGCATGGTAATTGATGCCTTGAATATCCGTTTCCGCTTGTTGATTGGCATCATGAGCAATAGATGCAAAGTGATGCTGCTCAGCGGGTGGTGTCGGCACCGCATCAAGAAACCAAGTTTCGACTTTGGGCCGGCCAAATTGCTGACACAGCGCTTTGAATCCGTCACTGTTGAGAAAGGCCATCATCGCCTGATGATCTTCCCACACATACAAGGGCGCATAGCAATTCACAGGGCTGTGATATTGCGTTGCATCCTGACGTGCATATAAGTAAGCCTTGAACACTAACCCCGGCCAGCCATCTAATAAATATCCCTTATCTTTGATCCTGCGTTCTATCAGTTCCATGTCGTAATCAGCAGGGAGTACGAATTTGTATTGCATTGCTATCATCATGATTTCTCCTGTAAATCTGTGGCTGGAATACCACAAGTAAAAGATCAGTCTGCCGTCTGATTGCATTGAGACGGGGTTGCATCTAAACGTTCGAAAGCTGAGGCGGCGACAGGCCATCCGGCATAAAAGGCTAAGTGGGTGATCGCTGCGCTAAGCTCTTCGGTACGCAAGCCATTGCTCAATGCACGCGTCAGGTGGCCGGGTAATTGTTCCATTCGGTTGAGCACCACAAGCGCGGTAACCGTGATTAAACTCCGGTCTCTTTGGCTGAGTGTGTCATCCTGCCAAACTTGTCCGAAGAGCACCTCTGAAGTGAGCTGGTGGAACTGAGGCGCAAGCCGGGCAATCATTGCCATGAGTTCGGTTTCCTGAGTCGTCATCTGTTTTCCTCGCCTGATTGAAGTGACAGGGAAATCATAAGTTGAAATTTTGATTCAAAAAATCAAAACTATTGGTATTGACTGTTTTGTTTTTCGGGATGATTGATGATGCGTAGCCTTGATTTAGATGCTTTGCGATGTTTTGTGTTAGGGATTGAACTGGGCAGTTTTGCACTTGCCGCCGAGCGGCTGAGCCGTTCTCCGTCTGCCGCCAGCGCACAGTTAAAGAAGCTCGAACAGCAGTGTCAAACACCGTTAGCCGTGAAAGTGGGGCGGAATCTTGAACCGACGGAGGCCGGGGAAGTGGTGCTGGGATACGCCCGGCGAATGTTGCAGTTAAATGATGAATTGCTGAACCGTTTGAGCGGCAGCCGACTGGCAGGTAAAGTCACCTTTGGCTTACAAGAAGATTTTAGTGATGTGCTATTACCGCAATTGTTAGGTGCATTTTCACGCAGCCATCCACAAATACAATTGCAGTCGATTGTCGGACGTCATCAAGAGCTGCTGCGTGATCTTGTCTCTGGTGAGTTAGACTTCTCACTGGGATGGATGGGTGAAAAAAGTGCGCCTTACAGTGAGTTTTTAGCGGAATTACCCATGCAATGGTATGGCCCGGCCAGTAAACACCTCAGAGAATCCGTGCTGATGGCGAAGCCTTTGCCGTTAGTGATGCTGGACGGTTCATGTCTGATCCGTCAACAAGCCACCGAAGCGTTAGATCATTACGGTATCCCGTGGAAAATTAACTTTGTTGGCAGAAGCTTAAGTAATTTATGGCGTGCCGTTGAAGCCGGATTAGGGATTACCGTACGTTCCTCTTTCAGCCACCCGGAGAGCATAACCAAACTGAGCGGTTTACCACCGCTGGGGAAACTCAAACTGTGTCTGGACAGAAGCCAATATCAGCTCGATGACGTTCAGGCTCAGTTGTATGCAGAATTGAAACAGCAGCTATTGCAGTATCTGGAAATGTAAGGGGAGGAGAGCCAAGCTTGCGCTCTATTCTCAAAATATCGGTTCAGTATCGGTGAGGGAGAGTTAATTTCATCACCATCTGAATGAGGGCAATCTCGTCATCGCCTCAGTTCCTGAAGGCTGGATGAATCATTCCGGTTGCGGCAAATATCCGGGATTTATCTTCTTATTTTGGATTTATTCATATTTTATCCATCTCTAAAAGCGACTTAGCATGTAAGCCATTACAACAATGACACGAAGCTAGGGAATCGCATGTCTCAACAATATCTGACACCGGAACATCATCAGCCCGAACATGCTCCCGGCATCATTGAATGGCATTGAACGGGTGCCAAGTGACACGGAGCCAACGTAAAAAGCTCGCATTAAAGTGAGCTTCATTCATTGAGGGAAGTTATGGATTTCACGACCGCATTATTGTCTATTTTGACCATTCATTTAATGGCCTCCATTTCACCGGGGCCGGACTTTGTGGTGGTTTCTCAACAAACACTCCGTCAAGGGCGCAAAGCCGGCATTGTTTGCGGGATGGGGGTTTGTGTCGGTTTATTGGTTCACATTAGCTATTCCGTTGCCGGTTTAACCACGGCATTAGGGCATTCGGATTATATTACCCAAGGGATAGGTATTTTTGGGGGAAGTTATCTGGTGTTCTTGGCATATAAATCCATCAAAGGGTCGTTTGCCAAGCCAACGCAAGAGCCCATTCAAGCGGAAGTGCCGATTCCAGCGGAAAAGAAAACGGAAAATAAATCTGCTTTTTGGAGCGGCTTGATCGTTAATATCTTCAACCCGAAGGCCGCAATATATTTCATCTCTTTATTTTCCATTATTATTTCTCCTGCATTGGAGACAGAAAAGCTCTTATTGGTCATTATCTCGATCATTGCCGTACAAATGGCATGGTATCTGACATTTATTTTCATTGTGACCATCCCAAGCGTCAGAGTAAAGTTTGACCGTAAAGTCTATTTGATTGACCGATTCTTGGGGATGCTCATGGCCGCGATGGGTATTTATATGATAACCACGTATGCCTTTATTTAGATAAATTGACGGTTTTCGTATACCGCAATTTGAGTCGATCACTACAAATGCAATTATTCTGTGCCCTTGTTGTTTCACTCAAGGAAGGCAAGGGCTTGTTTTATCTGGCGGAGCAGCAGGTGAAGTTCATTTTTATAGTCTGATCTGAATTTTTCGTCACTCAGGTTATCGCCGACACGCCAGTAGATAGTATAAAGCAGCACCTTAGTAATTTTTTCTCTTAATTCAAACAGTTCGATACTATTCCCCGGGGCTGAATAGTGGCTTAAGAAGTGATGATAGCAATCATTGATGCGTCGAAAATGGTTCAAGACAGTCTCTTGATCCGGTTTGATGAAAGATAATCCGCTCTTATCCTGCGTGATATTGACGGACTCGGTATACGCAATGCTGTCTTCAATAATGGCTGTGATTTCCTTTAAAAAGGCATGTTTATTTTGTCCATCCTCTTTATCTGCCAACAGTGGTAACCATTTGCCGGAAACTTTATATCCCAGCCCCCGAACGGTCACAATAAAATCATCGATCATCAGATTTTTTAAAATTGACCGGACCTTAAAAACATATTTATTGGCGATGATATTGTCGGGGCAATCTTCCATATGAAATGTTGACTTTTGTTCTCTGACAATACAACCGATATCGTGATAACTGAGCACCGCCGCCTCGTGGGTGAAAAAGTGGTGAAGAAGCACGAATACCGCAGTATCCTGGAGAAAGACTTCTCGTCCGGAAGACTTCAATATTTTCAGATTAGCGTCAAGTGTGACAAGCTTTGCGGTTTCTCTATTTTTGAAAGTCAATATATTTTTGAACGTGAACTGGCTCATTGTGATTCCTGACTGCTGTTGAGCTCCGATATACATATTATCGACATTGATTCCCAATACGTTGATTGCTCTGCAAATTGGAGGCCGAATTTATATCGCATCATACTCTATGCACTATTTTACCGAGCATAACTATAACGATAGTTTTTGTGAAAGGGAAAATATGCAGAGATAAACGATCACAGTCGGTAATCATGGGCACGTCATATCACTGAACAATGTTCAGTGATATGTGAAACAGGAGGAATTTTCGCGCGCTCTCAATGACGGCAGACATCATTTTCTGCACTGAAACACGCCTCAAAGTTCGTCCTGAGAGTCAGCCGATTTCTTACACGCCAAAGCGTTGGATTTGCAGCTTTAACGCATCGACTTGCGCTAACAATTGCTCTTTGACCGCGACGCTGGCACGGGTTAAATCTGCATTTTCACTGGCGTTACTGGCGATACTTTCGATTTGCTGATTCAAATGCAGCGACGATTGACTTTGCTCATGAGTTCGCGCGGTTATCTCTTGATTAGAGCGACTAAAATCATTAATCGCGGAGATAATTTCATCAAATAGTACCATGGCGCTTTGGGCTTCGGATGACACTTTACCGGTTAGCTCTTGCGAGTCTCGCATCGCATTCGCTGCGCTACTTGAACCTTTTTGAATCCGTTCAACTACGGTTTGGATTTCAATTGTGGAGGCATGGGTACGATTTGCCAAGTTGCGAACTTCATCTGCAACCACCGCAAAGCCACGTCCTGATTCTCCGGCTCGCGCAGCTTCAATCGCCGCATTGAGCGCCAGCAAATTGGTCTGCTCTGCAATACTGCGAATCACCTCCAGCACCGAACCAATGTTTTGTCCATCCTCCTCGAGTGTACGGATTACACCAGAGGCCTGCGTCATTGAGCTAACGACCTCATCGAGAGATTTCACGGTACTTTCCAGCGTTCTCTGCCCCGTTGCCGAACGCTCCTGTACCTGCGTTGCGCTGAGCAGCGTCTGACTGGCTGACTCGGCGACTTCATTCAGTGACAGGCTCATGTCTTGGATGGATGATGCAACCTCATTGGTATCATGATTCTGTCTGCGTGCCCGCTCATCGATTTGTTGCAGGTTATCACCGATTGAATCAGCGAGTCGGGTGGTATTTTGCATCGTGTCACCAACCTGATTGACGATCTTGAAAACCACATCGATAAAGTGATTGATATGACCGGCTAGCTGTCCAATCTCATCGTTACTCTTCACATCGAGCTTCATATTTAGGTTGCCGTTTGAACTCCCCAGTGAAGCAATACGTGTAATCATTAAATGGAGTGGCTTAAGCACTAATGTTTTAACGGTTGTCACCACTGCGATCGCAATTAAAATGGCAGCGATTAAAACGGCAAGAGAGTAGTTTTTAATACTGGCTATGGTGCTTTCGAGCGCGACGGCTGTTTTCTCAACTTTTTCATCGCCGGATTCCTCGAGTTGCCCGATAAATTCTTGCATCGCGTCAAACTGAGTCAGTAATGCACTTAAAGCCCTGAGCCTACTTTCATCATTTGCGTTGAGTAAAGACCGTTTACTGGTTTCAAACTCGGTCAGGTAGATATCTAACTGCTTGATTTTGTTTTGTTCGATTAATCCGGCTTCTTTTAACCGCTGGAAAGATTCGGTGGCAAAAGTTGTGGGCTCGCTTAATGCCGCTAACGTCTTCGCTTTGGTGATTTCACCGGATGCGAAGCGCTGTAACTGGATCAACTGCCCCTGTAACCCAATCGTGCCTTCCATCGCGCCATCAGCGGTTGACCATGCAGGCCCGGTCACAAACTCGATCGCATTAATTAATTTGCTTATGCCTGAGTAACTTATCCAATAATTAATCACAACCAGCGAGATAAGCACGCTAATACTAAGATAGAGCTTCGAGCTAATTTTCATCATCCATTCTCAAATGCCTTCAATATTACATAACTATAGAATTAATTATGGTTTCTGCTACTCAAGGACATCATTAGCTCGATGGTGCTTTGTGACAACATGTTGCAAAGTCTTACTGACTCATCAGATGCGGACCTGCACCTTTTTCGCCTAATTTATCGTAGGGATTGAGAAGCCGGCATCTTTCAAGAGACAGACAGCCGCAGCCGATGCAATCGGTTATCATGTCTCTTAACTCAGTCAACTGCGTTATTTTTTTATCGAGTTCTGTTTTCCATCGGGAGCCCAATGCTTCCCAATCCTCAAGTGTGACACGGGTACTGTTCGGCAGGCCTTCAAGCTCTGATAATATGTCGTCCAAAGAAAAGCCGGTCCGCTGTGCCACTTGGATCAGCGAGACAATCCGAATGACATGTTTGGGATACTGTCTGTGGTTAGCTGCGTTTCTCTGACTCTTGATTAAGCCTTTTTTCTCATAGAAATGTAACGCTGATACTGCAACACCGGTTCTTTCACTCAGCACCCCGACGGAGATCCACTCTGGGATGATTTTCTTCTGCATTCGTCTGTTGACCTCAACTTAAATTTAGGGCTTATGATAAGCATCAACCGAGTATTGCTCAAGTTTTGTTCTTCACATCCTACTGAAGAGCCGCGTGTTGCTGAATATCAATTTGATTTCAATTGTTCGTCAGTTGGCGGCGTCATCACTTTCTCAAAGATGAAGTATTCATATTCATATAAATCCGTCAGGTTGTAATCGCGGAGACCGGCAGGGAAGTGCGTATCCGGATGATAGCGATTGTAAAATTCAGTAATGTGGAAGCCACACTTGTTGAGATAAAAGTGGACGTTTCTTTTTTCAAAGTAGGGCGTTCCGGTTTGCCAGACCTTGGTTGCCGGATAGGTCGCTTCTATCGCCTGCCATGCAGCAAGGCCGAGCCCTTGGTTATGATTGCCTGAGTCAATGAAAAACCATTCGAGTTCATGATGTTGCGTCTCTTCGTTGATCTGCAGAACCGCGCCGCCAACGGGGTTATCATTGGATAAGATATGGTAGAGAACCGTATTCTCCTCATCAAATGACGACTCGATATCTTCATCAGAGGGAATGGGTTTACCATGATACTGACCAAACTCTTTGATTACTGCATCGGTGAATGCCGTCTTTAATTTTTGTTTGAATTCGAGCCGGTCTTCTTGTTGAACCGGTATTAATGTGACATGTTTTTCTTGCATCATGGAAATACCTTTTACTGAATATAAATGTTGCTGATTGAGTATGCTGAGCGAGTCGGACCGCTAACGCGATGCTGATGAGGCAGCCAATCCGCCGCCTAACGCTTTGTATAAAAACACCGCATTACTTAATTCTTGCTGCTTGAGTTCCAGCCATGTTTGTTGTGCCGCGTAGAGTTGCCTTTGCGCATCCAGTAACGTCAAATGCCTTTCAACACCGGCCTGATAGCGCAGTTTAGACAGTTTTGTTCTGCGTTGTTCTGCGGCGACAACGTTCATTTGTGCCGCTATTTGTTGTTGATATGTTTCACTGCCTGATAAACCATCCGCAACTTCTTTAAACGCGGTCTGAATGGTTTTTTCATATTGCGCGATGGCACTGGAGCGGTTGACTTTTGCCAGCTGTAACGATGCATCAAGTTTTCCCGCTTGGAATATGGGCAGCTCGATTTGTGGTGACAATGACCATATGGAATGCCCTGAACCGACCAGATGGCGGATATCCGAACTGGCATAACCAATGGCGCTGGTCAGAGAGAGACGAGGAAAATAAGCGGCTCGTGCTGCGCCAATATCTTCATTGGCTGCGATGAGGTTTTGCTCTGCCTGCAAAATATCCGGCCGATACAGTAATAAATCCGAAGGCAGCCCTGCGGGAAGCCGGGTCATGACACCTTGATCTGCCAGTGCCCGGGGCGCCGGGAGATCGGCTGGTAAGCTCGAACCGACAAGTAACCGCAGTGAGTTTCCGGCTTGTGTCAATGCGCGTATTTTGGCCGCTCGGTTGGCCTGCGCACTGGCGACCTGACTTTCCGCCTGGGCGACATCAAGTGCACTGGTTTGATTGCCCATTCTGAGCTTTTGCGTCAAGTCGAGCGACTTCTGCCAGTCAGTTAACGTCTCTTCGGTCAAGCTGAGTTGTTCTGCGGCCAGACGTTCAGAAAAATAAGCGTCAGCAATCGAACTGATGAGCGCAATTTGTGCGGCCTTACGGCCATAATCACTGGCTAAGTAACGTGAAAAAGCGGCATCTGACAGTGAACGCATACGGCCGAATAAGTCAATTTCAAATGCGCTGAAGCCAATATTCAGATTGTTCTGTTGTTGGATTTCCGATGTTGTGACACCGCTGTCGTTTGTTCGGGTTCGTTGGCGACTGGCACTCATGGTTAAATCCAGATGAGGGATTCGTGCCGAACGCTGAATCCCATATTGGGCTTTCACCGCTTCAACATTGAGGATCGCAATCCTTAAATCGCGGTTATTGGCCAATGCCAACTCGATGATCTTTTGTAAGCGCTCATCACTGAACATGCTTCTCCAGCCAAGCTCAGCGATTGGCGTTGAAGCCGTCCCTGCCTGACTGTCGTGGGGCGGAAAAGTCGCCGGTACGGGGAGCGCTGGTTTGGTCAGTTCGGGCGTCAGAGAACAGGCCGAAAGTAAACCCGTCAGACAAAAAATAAATAAACGCATCATATTAACTTAACCTTTGGGCTGTGCCGATGATTTTTGATTCGCTGTTCGCCAGTTGGTGAGGCGTTCTTGAAAATGCGTCACGAATACAAAGAATGTCGGAACAAAGTAGATAGCAAGGACAGTCGCACTGACCATGCCGCCAAATACACCCGTCCCAATCGCATGCTGTGTTTCGTGACTCGCACCGCTTGCCAGCATCAGCGGTACAACGCCCAGACCAAATGCCAGTGAGGTCATCAAGATCGGCCGTAAGCGTAATTGTGCGGCTTGCGTGGCAGACTCAATTAATCCGTGGCCTTGTTCGCGTAGTTGTTTGGCAAATTCAACGATCAGAATGGCATTTTTCGCTGACAAGCCAATCACGGTAATCAGGCCAACTTTAAAAAACACATCATCAGGCAGGCCGCGTAACGTCACGGCAATCACCGCGCCCAGCAAACCTAGCGGAACCACCAACATCACGGACAGTGGAATCGACCAGCTTTCATAGAGGGCGGCCAGCACTAAAAATACCACCAGCATGGAGAGCGCCATCAGCAATGGTGCCTGTGAAGCCGATTGACGTTCTTGTAAAGATTGTCCTGTCCACGCAATGGTAAATCCGGAAGGAAGTTGTTTTGCGAGTCGTTCAACTTCGGCCATTGCTTCGCCACTGGAGACGCCGGACGCGGCACTGCCGGAAATGCGTAACGCCGGATAGCCCTGAAAACGAACAAACTGCGGTGAAGTTTCACGCCAGCTTGGCGTGATGAATTCTGACAGTGCCACCATACCGTTATTTTGATTGCGCACATAAAGTTGCAGGACATCATCGATCTGCATCCTTGCCGGAGCATCCGCCTGCATGATGACTTGCTGCATTCGTCCGGCATTGGGGAAATCGTTGATGTATAACGAGCCCATTGCGGTTGATAGTGTGTCACTGATATCTGTATATGAGACGCCTAATGTTGCTGCTTTCTGACGATCAATCTCTAAATGAATGCTTGTTCCCGAGGGAAGCCCGTCTGAGTATACCTCGGTCAGTTTCGGACTTTTTTCAGCGAGCGCCAATAGTTGCGCTTCCGCCTCTTTGAGCGCTTGCTCACTATGACCACTCCGATCCTGTAAAAAGAAACTGATCCCCGAGCTGGTGCCGAGTTCTTCAATCGCGGGAGGCATCATATGCATGACGGTGCCTTCCGGTACATCAGCCATCGCTTGCTGAGCCAGTAATAATTCTTGACGTGTTGAAGTGTCATCGCGGGTTTCCCAATCTCGTAAAGTGGTAAAGGTTTGGGCGGTATTGGTGCCTGAACCGGAAAAACCAAATCCGATCACCGTCATGGTGGACTGTACCGCAGGCCGGGAGAGGATATAGTCTTCAAACTTTTTGACGATGGTTAAGGTTCGCTCAGCCGTGGCATCCGCAGGCAACTGGATGTTGGTCATAAAATATCCCTGATCTTCTTCGGGCAGAAACGAAGTGGGTAACTGGCGGAATATGACAACCAGTAGCGCACTCAGCAGAATAAAGAGCACCATCATGCGTCCTTTGCGCCGGATACAGCCTTGTACATGAACCGCATAGCGCTGGTTGAGATGCTCAAAGCCGCGGTTGAACCCCTGAAAGAATCTGCGTTTTTCGTGTGTCGCTTTGACCGGCTTGAGTAGCGTTGCACACAAGGCCGGTGTCAGGGTGAGGGCTAAAAATGCAGAGAACAGAATAGAGACCGCCATAGAGAGGGCGAACTGTCGATAGATTACGCCCACCGAATCGCCGGATAGTCCCATCGGAATAAATACTGCGGTGAGAACCAGCGTAATACCGATGATCGCGCCCGTGATCTCTTTCATGGCGATCGCGGTGGCGGCTGGTGGTGAGAGCCCTTTTTCTGACATCAGGCGCTCGACATTCTCGACGACAACAATGGCATCATCAACGATGATCCCGATCGCGAGCACCATACCGAACATGGTCAGTACGTTGATTGAAAAGCCTGCGATCAACATGATGCTAAATGTCCCCAGCAGCGCAATCGGGGCGACGATCGCCGGGATGAAGGTATAGCGAATGTTCTGCAAAAATAAGAACATCACGCAAAACACCAATACCATCGCTTCAATTAACGTCTGGATCACTTTGTAGATCGAGACTTTGACGAAAGGAGCGGTATTAAACGGGATCGAATCTTTCATCCCTGCCGGCAGGCTGTGCCTTAATTCCGGGAGCCGTTGTTCGACGGCCTCCGCTGTGCTGAGTGCATTCGCCCCGGGTCTCAGGAGGATCGCGGCTGCCGTGGCATTTTTACCATTTTCCCGGTTTAAGAAACCATAGGATTGCGACCCGATCTCCACGCGAGCCACGTCACCTAACACCACTTTTGCACCATTGGTATTGGTCCGCAGAATAATATTGGCAAATTGTTCCGGGGTCGTTAACTGACTTTGTACCGTTAATGGCACAGTTACTCGCTGTCCGGATATGGTTGGCGCAGCCCCGACGCTGCCGGGAGCGATTTGGGCATTTTGTTGCGTCACGGCCTGACTGATATCCGCCATGGTTAAGCCCCGAGCATTGAGTTGATCCGGTTTGACCCAGATACGCATCGCTTTTTCTGCACCGAATGACTGTACCCGTCCGACCCCGTCAATACGGCGGAGTTCTTCAACAATATTACGGGACAGATAGTCGTTGAGGGCGACTTCATCGAAGCGGCCGTCATCCGATCTTAATCCGACAATCATGAGAAAGTTCGAGGTGGCTGACTCAACGGTTAAGCCATTCTGACGGACAGCCTGCGGCAGTCGTGACTCAATTGTTTTAAGCTGATTCTGAATATCAACCTGAGCAATATCGGGATCGGTTCCGGGTTTGAACGTAGCGGTGATTGAGGCTGAGCCGGAGGTATCCGCGGATGATTCGAAGTACATCAGGTTCTTTACATTGGATAATTCGCTCTCGATGAGACTTAAAACCCCATCGTTCATCGCTTTGGGCGTTGCCCCCGGATAAGTAGCCATAATACTGACGGTTGGCGGTGCCACCGATGGATAGCGGGAGACCGGCAATTTCGGAATCGCCAGACAGCCGAATAAGATAATAAATAGTGCAATCACCCACGCAAAGACCGGGCGCTGTATGAAAAACTGAGACATAAGAGGACACTCTCACCTAAATCATGGATTGTGGATGTGTTGACTGTGAATATTTAAAGGGGCGTTGACGTTTGCCACGGCCGCTGATGAACTGTCATACCGTCTTGCAGTCTTTCTTTGCCTTCAACCACAACATGATCTCCGGCATGCAGACCGGATTTGATATGGTATTGGCCTTGCACCAACGCACCGAGTGAGACGGCTTTCAGTGCTGCTTTGTCTTGGGAGTCGATGACCCAGATATGGGGCACACCGCCGATGTGGGTGATGGCTTGCTGCGGCACGGTCAGGGCGTTGGCATAACGCGAGCGTAAAACACGGGCTTTGACAAACATCCCCGGTAGCAACAGGCGCTGCTGGTTATCAACCAACACCCGCAATAAAACATCTCCGGTGCTGGTATCAATATTGATCCCTGAAAATAGCAATTGCCCTTGCAGCGGATAAGGCTGCCCGTTCGAGCGTAATATACTGATATTGGTTGGCGTTGCAGCGGTTGGTTCAGCCGTATCTGCTGCGAACGTATCACGGAGTGATTCAAGCGATGATGACGGACGGCGAATATCAACAAAAACTTGGTCAATCTGTTCAATGCGTGTCATCGGGGTGTTATCCGATCGGCTGACGAGTGCCCCCTCGCTGACCAGCGTTTGATCAATGCGCCCAGCGATCGGGGCGGTGACACTGGCATACTTTAAATCCAGCAACCGGCGAGCAAGCGTCGCTTTGGCTTGGGCAACGTCTGCACTGGCTTGGTCACGTTGTAAAACGGCATCATCATATTCTTGGCGACTAATCGCGTCTGCCTCAACCAGCGGTTTTAGATATGAGGCTTTTTCTAAAGCGCGTTTTAAGGTTACTTCGGCTTTCAGTAAATTGGCTTTGGCCGTATCGACATCCGCTTGAAAGGGCATCGGGTCAATCTGAAATAAAGGTTGACCGGCTTTGACTTCGGCCCCTTGTTTGAAGAGGCGATGTTGGACGATGCCGCTCACTTGTGGACGGATCTCTGCGACGCGGACAGCCGCGACTCTTGCCGGCAGTTCTTCAAAGACCTCCAGTTGTGCTGGCTTCATCGTCATGGTTGAAACGAAAGGTACGACTGCTTGCGACTCTGTTTCTTTATCGATCTCGGATTGATTACAAGCGACTAAAAAGAGAAGGGTCAATATATGTAAGTGACAACGGACACATATATTTATCTTTTTCACTGAGGTATCCTTTTGGCAATGATTGAAGTGCTGGTGCTGTAGAGATGGGTTAAGTCTACCACCCATATGTGGAGGTTCCGCCGAATAAATGTGGAGATTTGATGGAGATGAACGATTTACGCTTTGACGCGCAGAAATTGAGCGCTGATTCAGAACAAGACGCAGGAGCAAACCATCAGGCCTTGATTCTGATCGCAGAGGACGAGCCTGAAATTGCGGATATACTAGGTGCTTATTTAGCACGGAGTGGTATGCGTACTGTGCACGCAACTGACGGGGTGAAAACACTGGCGCTTCATTCATCGCTGAAACCTGATCTCATACTGCTCGATATTCAGATGCCGAAGATGGACGGATGGAAAGTTTTGACTGAGCTGCGTCAGCACAGTCATACCCCCGTCATCATGTTGACGGCGATGGATCAGGATGTCGATAAACTGGTGGCGCTGAGAATTGGTGCCGATGATTATGTGATTAAACCGTTCAATCCGGCAGAGGTGGTGGCGAGGGTACAAGCCGTGCTTAGACGGACAATGGACAGTCCTCAACACCATGCGCAGCGGATATTGCGTGTTGCTCCGTTTGAAGTTGACTTAGACAGTCATGAAATCTCGGTCAATCAAGACGGGCAGCGCTATTTGCTCTCTTTAACACTGACTGAATTTAAGTTACTGACCCATTTTATTCGCTCACCGAAGCGGGTCTTTACCCGAGGCGAGTTATTGAGTGCGTGTTTACCGGAGGGCGACACGCTGGAGCGTACGATTGATAGCCACATCAGTAAGATCCGCAAAAAACTCGAAGTGGTCGGTATTTATGGTATTCCTGCCGGAGTACGTGGGGTCGGGTATCGTTTCCGGGGAGAGTCATGAAATTAGCGGGGTTGAGTCGCCAGATTGCATTATCGATGATGAAAATTGCGATGGGGTCGGCGTTACTCGTGCTTTTCGGCTCATTTGTGTTTTATTACTTGTGGGAAAAGTATTGGCCGAATGAAATCCCCAGTGAGAGTGATATCACGCCTTCCTTCCCGGAATGGGTTTGGATTCTGTGTACCTTTGCTTTTGTGATTTGGTTTGCTGTCCATGTGGCGATTAAGCTATCCAGACGAATTTTAGAACCTTTAAACTCCGTTGCGCAAGGGATACGAACCATTGCCAAAGGGGATTTGGATGTGCGGGTATCCGTCGGGGATCGTTCGTTAGGAGAGGCAGCGCTGCTGGTAGAGGATTTCAATCTTTTAGCCGAGAAATTACGACAGATGTCTGAAGCGCAAAACTTTTGGAATGCGGCGATTGCCCATGAATTAAGAACCCCGGTGACTATCTTACGGGGGCGATTACAGGGATTAGCCGAGGGTATTTTCACCCCGGACAAAGCACAGTTTCTGAAGTTATTAACTCAAGTCGAAGGCTTATCTCACTTAATCGAAGATTTAAGAGTCGTGAGCTTAATGAATAGCGGCGAGCTGAACATCAATATTGAAGCGGTCGAGCTCGCTGCGGAAATCAAGTCGGTGACAGATATGGCTGAGAATATGCTGCAGGCCGCAGGGCAATCAGTCAGACTGGACTTACATACTCAGCCCGTTATCTGTGATTCAATGCGGATCCGGCAAGCATTACTGGCAATACTTGAAAATACCAGCAAATATGCTGTGCCGGGAACCGTGACGATTCATTCAAGGGAACAAGACGGGCGTTATTTTGTCAGTGTTGCCGATCAAGGCCCCGGTATTGAACCGGAATTATTGCCGAATGTGTTTACGGCATTTCACCGGGCAAAAGATACTTCACAGCGAGGGAGCGGGCTAGGCTTAGCCGTCGTTGCAGCGATTGCTCATGCTCATAAGGGCGAAGTGAGCTGTGTGCTCAATGAAGCCGGCGGGACGACTATTGAGTTATGCTGGCCTGCACCAGTGAGCAATACAACGGAGCAGTGATCACGAGTACCGGGATTCATCGGTGACCAACAACAATGAAAAAAGGGAGCCTCGGCTCCCTTTTAACTATTTTGCTCAACCGTTATGATTCAGCCCGCTCACTCGTCAGGGGCAATACTTCACTGTCAGAGGTCGCAGTCGGTTTCTGACCGGTTTGACGCTCATAGCGACGTTCCCAGTACTCTGCGCCTTTAATGCCCAGTTTCACCGGGTTGAAGGTATATTGTTCGACACCGAGTTTCTGTTGTTCTTCATAATCGCTCAGGGCGGACATCGCCGGTTTATTGAGGAAGAAGATGATCAGAATCCCGATAATATTGAGCCACGCCATCAGACCCACACCGATATCCCCCATTGCCCACGCGAGGTTGGCGGTTTTCACCGAACCGTAGAACGTTGCACTGAGCAGGACAATCTTGAGTAAGAAGGTCAGAGCCTCAGAACCAAAACGACGACAAATATAGGCGACGTTTGTTTCGGCGATATAGTAGTAGGCCAGAATGGTGGTAAATGCGAAGAAGAACAGCGCAATGGCGACAAAGGTTTTTCCGACCCCCGGCATCGCTTTTTCAATCGCAATCTGCGTAAATGCCGGGCTGTTTGCCGCCACATCGGCAGCCAGATGTTGCACGAGGAATGTCCCTTCAGCAGCGCCGTGCACGTTGTAAGCACCGGTAATCAGAATCATAAACGCAGTTGCGGAACAAACCAGCAGCGTATCAATGTAGATGGAAAACGACTGAACCAAACCTTGTTGAGCCGGGTGTTGTACATGCGCAGCGGCTGCCGCGTGAGGCCCGGTTCCCTGACCCGCTTCATTGGAGTAAACCCCGCGCTTAACCCCCCACCCGATAGCTGCTCCCACTCCAGCCATTGGTGTAAACGCATCACCGATAATCAGGCTGAAGACATGCGGAACCTGACTGATATTGAGCAGGATAATTACGAAGGCGGTAATAATATATGCAAGTGCCATAAAAGGGACGACAATCTGAGTGAAACTTGCAATACGTTTAACGCCACCGAAAATGATGAAAGCCATCAGAATAGAAATGATAGTCCCGGTCAGGATCTTCGCCATACTGAATGTACCGATTGCAGTCTCAACCATTTCACCGCTGCCGAAAGCTGATTCGATGGCATTGCCGATACTGTTTGATTGAACGCCCGGTAACAGCACACCACACGCAATAATGGTGGCAACCGCAAAAATCATCGCGTACCATTTTTGGCCCATTGCTTTTTCGATGTAGTAAGCCGGGCCACCACGAAACTCACCGTTATCTTCTTCTTTATAGATTTGAGCCAGTGTTGACTCGGCATAAGCTGTGGCTGCACCGAGGAAAGCGACTACCCACATCCAGAAGACTGCGCCCGGACCACCGAAACCGATCGCGGCCGCAACCCCTGCAATGTTCCCGGTTCCGACACGCCCCGAAAGCGACACGGCCAAAGCCTGAAAGGAAGAAATCCCCTTCGTTGACGTTTTGGCCGAAAAGAGTAAGCGGCACATTTCTGCAAAGTGACGGACCTGAACAAAGCGAGTCAGGATCGAATAGAAAAGTCCGGCACCAAGGCATAGATAAATCAGTGCCGGGCTCCAGATGATCCCATTCAAAAAATCAACAAGTGACTGCATAGTTATTTTTCCTGTATTTGAGTGTTGTTGTGTGTCATTGAGGCGGTGTTGTGTTTGCAATATATTCATCTCAATGTAAATCAAATGTTAATATATGTGACTTTCCAATGCTATCTATTTTTAAAACGATGTTAAATTTTGAATTGTGTCAATAATTTGAATATGTATTTCGGCTGAAAATAAAAAATATAGATAGTTATGTCAGTTTTTGGTTTATTTATAGAATAATAAATAGATGATGTTTTTTTGGCATTTTAAGCGAGATGTGACTTGTGAATAAAATATATTGATATTTTATTCTGCACCCGGTCGGTATAAAGGTCAGAACTTAGTGGGAGTGGTTGAATTTTAAACATGTGTGTGGGGTGGGGATGTTTCCGGTGTGGTATTAAACGTGAAACAGTATTTTGGTTAAAAATGCTACAAAGATGGTCAATGGCCGATTGACCATCTTTGCGAACAATCGTGATTTATAAGCTATCAATCACACTCAATGCCCGGAACTCATCAAAAGCGAACTGATCGGTCATACCACTGATGTAATCCTGAATCAGTCGGACCCGAAAGTAATATTCCCAACTGTTCTCATCCAGTGAATACCCTCCCGGGAAATCCCCCCGCTGAATTGCTTTCAGCGCATTTTCGTAGGCTCGCAAGTGTTTGTTCGGTAACTTTTTATATAAGCGAGCAGGGAGAAGAGGCTTGTTCTCACCGTCCACGATCGCTTCAAACTGCTCTTTGCTCAGTTCTAATAACGGTTTATAGAATTCGAGCAAGCCAGTGATAATCTGATAGCCTTGCAGTTCACGGGCTTCCACTTCTTTATCACAGAACGCATGTTTTTTGGCGACGTTTTTCAGCGTCTCGACCAGCACATGTTCGGTGCTGTTGTCTTCAATCAGCGCACGGTCGAGATTGCCGTGGTAAATGGCCTCGATATTGTGAATAAACTGCTCGGCAGCATGTTTCGGCAGGCGTTTGCTGATTTCGACCCTTAAGGTAATAAAAAAATGGCTCACCGCGCAGTTATTGGCACGAGTGGCACTAGCGAGTGACGTCTCAACAATGCTATCCATCGTGTCTTGATCAGCATGCGGATAGTCTTCTTTCCGCAGACGTTGATACTCGGCTTTCAGTGCGGCACTGGTCTGTTCGATATCTATAATGCCTTTCTCGACGGCATCCTCAATATCAGCGACACCATATGAGATATCATCGGCTGCTTCCATAATATAAGAGAATGGCGCGCGATTGCCTTTTTCCAGAGAAAGAGAGCGGTACAGTTTATCGATAAAGATCTCTTCACTGAGATAGTAACCGACTTTCTTTTTCAGATATTTCAGCTCACCGACAGCAAACTGATGACCTTGAGCCTGCAATGTCTTCGGGCTTAATTCATCGCCACGACGGGTATATTTGAGGATCGCTGAGATCTGTGTGTAGGTGAGGTTCAGGCTGAGAATCGAATGGACCAACCGGACGGCCTGAGCATTGCCTTCAAATTCGGTGAGGTCGCGTTGCAATGGCTCAGACAGCGGGACTGTTGCGGCTTTCGAGGGAATATATTGCGCAAACCAATCATTGATTGCCTGCTCACCGAAATGGCCAAAGGGTGGGTTGCCGACATCATGCATCAGGCACGCCATTTCCACGATCGATTCAAAGTGGCGTTCCAGCGATTCAAGCCCGTAGCGTTCTGCATCTCGCCCCAGCATCTTATAAATTTGCTGCACAATATGACGCCCGACTTGCTGCACTTCCATCGAATGGGTTAGACGACTCCGGACTGAGGAGTTGCGTTCCAGCGGAAAAACCTGCGTTTTTTGTTGCAAGCGCCGAATTGCTGCGGAATTGATGATCCGGCCGCGATCACTTTCAAAGCAGGATAACGACGGGATTTTCCCATTGTGGTTATATGGAATGATACTTTCTTCTTTGCCGTTACTTTGGTCATAAGGGCGGTTGAATCTGAATCTGGCTCTGAAATCGATCGACATAACTGACTCGTTCCATCTGTGTCGCACGGGTGTTTGCTATTTAAAACAATTTTTTAACGAATGAAAACTGATTCTTATGATTATCGTGACTGATCCGCATCCGCAAGTGTTGTTTATGACTGGGTTTGAATAAATTTACTGTAAGAACTGAGTTGTCCGTTAATATATTCAATACCGCAGTGAATATTCTGTTCCGCACAACCGACGACTTGATACTCAATAATAAACTCGCCACTGACCACTTTCATGAATAAGAAACCATTCACCACTTTCCACAGGCCGTGTAGCGCTTTGTCACTGAATAAATCCTGTTCGGTCAATGTTCCGTTCGGCAGCAAACACAGGCTGGAAGACGCTCCCTCCACATTAACTTTGACCCACGGTTGATGGTGCACCTCATAAGCAAGGATCTTACGACGTTGTCTGAGCCAGTGTTTGAGTTCCTGTGCTTGAGTCGGTGACAGCGTTGGCAAGTCTTCCATGTCAAGCAGTGTGTGATACTTCTCATACCAGAATAGTTGTAAGTGGATTAATTTCATCAAATTGCGAGCGAGATCAGCGTTATATGCACAAGCATTCACCTTGCGACAACCCGGGAAAGATGTCAATTTTTCCGGTTAAACTTTTTACTCAGCGTATATGTTCTTCTCAGGCGTGCTTTGGATTAAGAGATGAATCGGTTTTATGCAGAGGCAGAGAGCAAGGACAGACACCGATGTGCCTGTCCGGACTGTCAAGGGGGCTAATGAACGGCAACTGCCGGTTGTGGAAAGAGCGGTGGCAGGTTTGCCACCATGCAGGCTTGGTTGAGACGTTGCTGGGCGGTGTGAATATTATCTTGCCAGCGCTCATCCTGAGCCCACATTTCGAGCACTAACGGCACCACGCAGTCAAGCTGTTTAAGGGTGCTGAATACTGCCGAAAAATCAACGTCGCCTTCACCGATCACCAGATCGCGGAACTGCCCCGGATAACCCGGTCTGACCGGATGGGTGTCTTTAAGATGAATCTGCGTGATATGCGGTAAGCTCAACGCAAGTTCCGTGCAGACGTCGTAATTCCAACCACTGATGTTACCGACATCCGGATAAGCAGTGAAATAGGGGGAGTGCACCGCGCGATTCAGCACTTCAAATTTACTCAGCGCATTGAGATACGGCGTATCCATAATTTCTACCGCCAGCATGACCCCGGCACGTTCTGCCAATTTTGCCGCGCGCTTCATCCCTTCCACAAAATAGGCGTGAGTTTGTGCACTGGTGGGTTCGTAATAAACATCATATCCCGCGAGTTGAATCACCCGGATGCCCAATTTATAAGCCAGTGTGATGGCTTTTTCCAGATGCAGATCCGCTTGTTGACGAACGGTTGGATCCAGCGAACCGAATGGAAACTTTCGGTGGGCACTCAGGCACATCGAATGCAGCGGTACCTGAAGTTGCTCACACAAATGACGCAAGCCATAAATGGTGTCGTTATCCCAGTCGAGCCGGCTACGCCGCTCGTCCGATTCATCAATCGAAATTTCAAGAAAATCGAATCCCAATGCGCGCGTCGTCGTCAGTTTCTCTTCCCATGTCATGTTGGCTGGCAGGGCTTTCTCATACAGGCCGGTCCGGTGACGTTGTACATGTTGGTACATCCGCTTACCCCCAGAAACGTTCTATCTGTCCTTTCAGCGCGGCTGCCGTTTCGCGGCCTTGCGCTCCGGCCAGCGCCCGGCCGGCAATGAAGGTCTTCGCTTTGATTCCCTCAAACAGATAAAGATCATCCGGAACAATGCCACCGGTGATTGAGAGTTCGAGTCCTAGATCTGACAATTGACGCATCTTATCCAGATCGTCCGGTGTCCAGCCGACACCCGCCAGCTCTGCATCGCGCGAGCGGTGATAAATTGCCTGAGTAATCCCCAAGTCAACCCATGATTTAGCGTCAGCCATTGTCCAGTTGCCATAGATTTCGATCTGAATTTCACCGTTAAACTCATCGGCGACTTGTTTACAGGCATCGATGGTTGCGATGTGAGCCGCAGCGGAAACGGTGATCCAGTTTGCCCCGGCCTCAAATGCCATCCGGGCCAGAATCGCACCGCCATCGGTGGTTTTCATATCGCAAACCAGCAGATGATCCGGATGATTGTGACGCAGCGTTCTGACGGCATTCATGCCTTCAGCAAAAGCCAGAATGGTGCCGACCTCAATCACATCGACAAAACTTTCGACACGGCGTGCCACTTCAATGGCTGAGGTCAGGTCGGTCTGGTCTAAAGCAATTTGAATCATGGGTAGGGTCATGAGATTTATCCTTGAATTTTCTGTCGTATGAGATGGGCAATGC
This sequence comes from Vibrio sp. MEBiC08052, assembly GCF_001506075.1. Lineage (GTDB taxonomy): Bacteria > Pseudomonadota > Gammaproteobacteria > Enterobacterales > Vibrionaceae > Vibrio. The sequence goes on from NZ_KQ947475.1 coordinate 777,292, forward strand.
CATCGCTGTTATTATCGGTTTGACAGATCTGTTGTGCGTGAGATTTGACGGTGTCGTCAGCATTACCCATTGCCACGCCTAAGCCTGCATAGGTCAGCATTGAGATGTCATTGTGGTTATCACCGATGGCAATGACGTGATTGGCGTCATATCCCAGATTGGCGACATATTCGGCCAGTCGTTTGCCTTTGCTGTTGCCTTTGGCGGCGAAATCGATGCGATTTGACCAAGAGAATTCACCGTTGAATGTCTCTTTCACCCAAGGGTGTTCCGAGAGCCGTTCGACCGAGCTTGGCACCCCTTCGACAACAAACTTCCACACGTGATCTGCCTGTTCTACTAATTGGTGAAATGAATCAATCCGATGGATCTGAGGACGGATGGATTCCGGGTATTGGTTGGCCCATTTTTCGAGTGCTTCCATATACACAATCGGATTATGTTTGGCATAGTTCATCGTATCGGTGACGTACAGAACCATTTTCATTTGGTATTGTGTCGCGAGATCGATGAACTTCCGCGCATCGTCTTTGGCAATCGCGTCGTATTGCAGGACGGTGTCGTTCTGATAGTCATAGACATACGTGCCGTTGCAGCAAATGATCGGTGTATTCAGCCCCAGTTCGAGATAATAGGGTCTTGCTGCGGTATGATGACGACCGGTGACAATCACCACATGGCACTGTTGCTGCGCCGCCTGAATCGCCTGTTTCACTTCAGGGTGAATGGTGTGGTCGTCCGTGAGTACGGTTCCGTCTAAGTCTAATGCAAGCACTTTATACATGTAAGATTACCTTTGTCCGTAGTAAGCATTTACACCGTGTTTACGCAGGTAATGTTTGTCGGAGAGTTCCTGTTGGATGGTGATCCCTTGATTCAAGGAGCGTGTCGCAATCGCCATCGCCGCAACTTCTTCTAACACCACCGCGTGATGTACGGCGTCGTTTGCATCGGCCCCCCATGAAAATGGTGCATGTCCTGCGACAATCACACTGGGGACAGACATCGGTTCAATATGGCGCATGTGAAACGTTTCGACAATCACCAATCCGGTATTCTTTTCATACCTATTGATGATTTCATCACCGGACAGCCGACGAGTGCAGGGGATGTCGCCATAAAAATAATCGGCATGAGTCGTTCCGAGAGCCGGAATATCCCGTTCAGCCTGCGCCCAGATCGTGGCATGGCGTGAGTGGGTATGCACTATCCCGCCAACTTGCGGAAAAGCCTGATAAATTTCCAGATGTGTGGCGGTATCACTCGACGGATTGAGGGTGCCTTCGACCCGATTCCCGGCCAGATCGACAATCACAATGTCATCAACGGTCATCGCTTCGTATGCCACACCGGATGGTTTGATTGCCACCACACCGGCAGCGCGATCAATCTGAGAAACATTGCCCCAGGTAAATGTCACCAGCCCATAACGTGGCAGTTGCAGGTTGTCGTCCAGCACTTGCTGTTTTAACGATTGGAATGAGTCTGACGGTACTGACATGTTGGTTCCTTAAGCTGACGCTTTCGCCAGTGCTGTATCAATGACTTGCAGCACGTCTTCCTGACAACGGCAACGACGGAGTTTGTCGAGATCCACACCGGTTTCGCTCTCGTCGTCATCTAATATCTGAGTGACTTCCATCAGCCCTTCCATATGTTCGTCAGAACTACTGCCGGCCAGCGTGATCAGCACATCAACCGGCTCATCTTCTCCGGTAAAGTAGATGGGTTTTTCCAGCGTGACTAATGCAAAAGCAGTGCGTACCACGCCATTTTCCGGCCGGGCATGTGGCATTGCCAGCTGAGGGGCAATCACAATATAAGGGCCAAGTGTTTCGACACTGCTGATAATGGCGTCATGGTAAGACGGCAGGATCGCCCCAGATTCGATCAGCAGGTCGGTGCCGATTTTGATCGCTGCACGCCAGTCTGAAGCCGATGCCTGTAGCCGGATTGAATTGTTCTCAATCAGTGACTGTTTCAGTCCCATAATCATCTCCGTGAGGGGGCCGTCCTTTGACTGAGATAGGTGAAAAGGACGGGCCCGTAGTCATAGTAAAATGTTCAATGTTTTATGTGGTCGATGTCACCTTACCGATGAGCGGCAAAGTTGTTATTGATGATCTCCAGCAGCTCATCACCGAAAGAATTGGGATTGAGCATGTTCTGTACGCCAAGGACAAACTTCCCTTCTCCCGGATCCATTTCAGAGGACAGGTGTCTGGATGAAACGATAATATCGGTGGTCGCCAGTTTGGATTTGTAGTCAGACACGGCACAGGAGTCCATGACATGCGGAATGCCTTTTTTCTCCAGATATTTGCCGATCTTCATTTTCATCATCATTGATGACCCCTGACCGTTACCGCACACTGCGAGAATGCTGACCGGACGCTGTCCGTCATGTGTTTTCAGGGCTTGTTCTACGGCTTCGAGGACTTCGGGTTCTTCACTGATTTCAACCATACCCTGAGCATCTTCTTCAGCACGCAGCCGTTTGGCCGCGAAAAACATATAGAGGGCAGCCAACCCGATCAGTGCGAAGAAGAACAGTTTCGACATCGACAGACCTTGCATTATCGGAGGGAAAACCAAGGCCCAGTCGGCCATGCCCATCCAGCCGTTGAATGCGACACCATGTTGACTGAATAAGTGGATTGCCCATGCCGACCCGACCACTTCAATGATGCCCATCACAAAGCAGATCTTCATCACCGCACGCCAGCCACCGAAATGGTTGGCAAAAACCCCGATTGTGGCGTTGGAGAAGAACATCGGGATAAAGCCGGGAATAATCATGATTGGCGCATTGAAAGCGAGCATCGCCAGCACCGCGGTAAACTGGCCGATAGCACCCCACATAAAACCGAATACCATCGCATTGGGAGAAAAGGCATAGATAGCAGCACAGTCAATGGCGAGGACTGCATTGGGAATCACGCGTTCCGAAATACCTTTGAAGGCCTCAGACAGTTCAGCAACGAACATCCGCACCCCGGCGACAATCACCTGAATGGCAACTGCGAATTTCAAACCGGTTTCAAGAATATAAATCGTCCAATGGGTTTTCCCGGCCATCGCTTGGAGGTTATCAAGGCCGAAAGAGAGCAGGATAATGCCGAAGAAAACCGTCATAACAATGGCTGTTGCGGCGATACTGTCGTGAAAAATGTGGAGCCAGCCGGGCAGTTTCAAGTGATCGACACTGTCATTCTTATCCCCGAGTTTGGGGGCAACTTTGGTGGCAATCCAAGAGGCGACTTGCTGTTGGTGACCAATCGAGAATCCGGCACCACCGGTGACCGCTTCTGTCGGCTTAAACATAATATTGGATGAGATACCCCAGTACAGCGCCATCAATACCGCTGAACAGAGGATGGTTTCCCACATACCGGCACCGGTGATCAGGTAAAAGACAGCGATCAGACCGGCCTGTTGGAACATAATATGCCCGGTCAGCATGATGGTGCGAATACCGGTATAACGGCGAAATAGCACCAACACAATATTAATCGCCAGTGCCAGTAATACTGCATAACCGACCCATGAATACCGTTCGCCCATGACCTCCATCGTGGCCATCATCGTTGTATATGGATCAATCACCGAACCTGTCAGTCCGTGGTATTCCGAGAGTTTCGCGATCACTGGCTTAAAGCCTGCGACCAGTGTACCTGCACCGACCTGAACCAGCATAAAACCAACGATGGTTTTAATCGATCCTTTCAAAATGGTCGTTGCATCTCTTTTTAGCAACCAGTAACCGATGAGAGTAACCAAACCGAGGAGTAGCGGGGCTTTGGTCATCACTTGGCTGTAAAAAATATAGAAGATGTTATACAAGAACTCCATATCCTTACCCCTAGATATATTTGTATTTGTCGTTAGATGTAGGTCAGAGGGATTCCGTCATGTGATATGCAGGAATCGATGTGTTTTGCTCACGGAATAGACTTTAAAAAATCATTTGTAATCATTCAATGATTGTTTTTGATTGAATTGATTTATATCAATTTTACATGGCATCCGGTGTTACAAATGCTACGCTGATCACTTGATATAATTTATTTTGTTTAAAAACAATGATTTATTATTTTATGCGATTGGGCATTTAATTTTTCATCTGAATCATTTGACATCAATCGGGATGATTAATAGAATCAAAACAAATCAAATATAATCACAAGTAATCACTCAGTGATGACGCTCAGTGATAAATAGGATGATGCTTATGAATGAAGTCCAGAGACATCATGGCATTCTGTCTTTGTTAGAAGAGAAACAATCGATCAATGTGTCTCATATTATCGACGCCTTTCATGTTTCTCCGGCAACCGCCCGACGCGATATCTCAAAACTTGATGAACTCGGTAAACTGAAGAAAGTACGCAATGGTGCAGAACGGATTGTCGGCAAAAAGAAAAAGTGGACACCGCTGAATATTGATAGCACCGAACACTATCGGGAGAAGTCTCTCATTGCGATGCGCGCTGCCGAGCTCTGTCAGCCGGGGGATAGTGTTGTTATCAACTGTGGTTCGACGGCATTTATGCTGGGGCAACAGCTATGCGGGCAGGATGTCCAAATCGTCACCAATTACTTTCCGTTGGCGAGCTATCTGATCCATGAGGATCACGAAGATGTCATCATTATCGGTGGTCAATACAATAAAGCGCAGAATATTTTCCTTAATCCGGCACCGGATGCATTGGGCGGTTATGCCGGTCACTGGATGTTTACCAGTGGTAAAGGCCTGACGGAAAACGGGTTATACAAGGCTGATATGTTAACCGCTGTCGCAGAGCAACAGATGCTGGAACAGATCGACAAACTGGTGGTGGTGGTTGACAGTTCTAAAGTCGGCCAACGGACAGGCATGTTGTTCTGCCCGAGCAGCAAGATCGATATGGTGATTACCGGTAAAGATGCGCCGACCCACGTTGTGAGTGCATTAGAAGCGCAGGGGACACAGGTCATTTTGGTCTAGCCTGATACCGCGCTGAATCGCGCTCCATTCTGAACTGATCATATTTTTAGGTGCCTGGACTTCGGTCCAAGCGCACGGCTCCCTACATGCAAAATTTATAATAAATCAGAAATAAAAGGTGTTGTTATGAGTAAGGTAAACGAAATTACACGCGAATCGTGGATCCTCAATACGTTTCCTGAATGGGGAACTTGGCTCAATGAAGAGATTGAGCAAACCGTAGTTGAACCGAATACGTTTTCAATGTGGTGGTTGGGATGCACCGGCATCTGGCTGAAAACCGAAGGCAATACCAATCTGTCAATTGATTTCTGGTGCGGCACCGGTAAACGCACCCAAAAAAATGCACTGATGAAGAATCAGCATCAGATGATGCGCATGGGTGGTGTGCGTGAATTACAGCCCAATTTGAGAACCTCTCCGTTTGTGCTGGATCCGTTTGCCATCAAAGAAATTGATGCGGTATTGGCTTCTCATGATCATGCCGACCATATCGATGTGAACGTGGCTGCGGCCGTGCTGCAAAACTGTGGTGAGCATGTGAAGTTTATCGGCCCGCAAGCGTGTGTGAATTTATGGATCAGCTGGGGTGTCCCGCAAGAACGCTGTGTGGTTGCCAAAGTCGGTGATTGTATCGAGATCGGCGATGTGCGCATCAAAGTGCTGGATTCTTTTGACCGGACGGCCCTTGTCACCCTGCCGGAAGGGGTCTCATCTTATGACAAATCGATTCTGGACGGGATGGATGACCGGGCGGTGAATTACTTAATCGAAACAACCGGTGGTTCGGTCTATCACTCCGGTGATTCACATTACTCCAATTACTACGCCAAACACGGTAACGAATACCAGATCGACGTCGCCTTACTCTCATATGGTGAGAATCCACGCGGTGTCACCGATAAAATGACCGCTTCCGATATTTTGCGCGCCGGTGAAGCGCTGGATTGCCAAGTAGTGGTGCCATTCCATCATGATATCTGGGCCAACTTCCAGAATGATCCGCGTGAAATTGAAGTGTTATGGCAGATGAAAAAAGAACGCTTACAGTACGGCTTTGCCCCATTCTTCTGGCAGGTCGGCGGTAAATATACCTATCCGACGGACAAAGGCCGGATGCATTATCAGCATTTCCGGGGCTTCCGCGATATCTTTACCGATGAACCCGAGTTACCGTATAAGGCGTTTTTATAATTTGCTGAATGAAGTCTATTTCCGCCCTGTTGCAGGGCAGAAATAGACCATATTCCATCAAATGTTATTCCTGAATTTTCGCATATAAAATTAGTGCGGATAAATGAACCCGGTTACAAGATGAAGTTGAAATGTTCTTGTGTTCTCTTATATTTAATTTTTGATGATTATTTATAGCATGTGGTTTTTATTGTAAGTCATGAGACTGCATGAGAAGGACATTGATTAAAATGGATAGGATTTATCATGCTGCAATTTTGGAAGGAAGCAGCTTTGTCGGCGGAGAATTATATAGAATACTCAGTGATCACCCCAATATAGCGGTTACTTTTATCTCTTCGGAGTCACAAGCGGGTGAATTGGTTGAACGGTATAATGACCGGTTTCGTTACCAGCGTGATCAGCCTATGCTCCGTTATTTACCTTTGGATGAGTTAAATGACCACTATGATCTGATTTTTTCCTGCCTGCCTCAGGAGCAATTATCAGCACACCTACCTTATCTCAACCAACATAGTACATGGATACTGAATCTCAGTGGCGGAGATGGATTTCAGTCGATGGACAGCAATGGCATCTTTACGCTTCAGTCACCGGCCGACTTAGCCGACAATCTCCGCTGCCAGTTTTTTATCCCGGAACTGACTGCACCGGATCCATCGGTATCGATGATCCAAATCCCCGGGGGGATTGCAGCGGCTGCTATCTACGCATTATATCCGCTGATTCACAATCACATGATTTCAGGTGATATTGTGATTGAAGCGAAGCTCGGTTCAACGTTTAATGAAGATATTTCCGCGGCTGTATATGCAGAGCGACTGAATAACTTTGGTTTACATGACGCTTTTCATCACGTGCAGTTACCTGAAATAGAAACACTGAAACAATATACCGATGAACCGTTGGAGATTATTTTTTCCGCATTTGATCTGGATATTCTGCGTGGTGTGTATATCACGGCCTATAGCACGTTGAATGAAGGATTCACCGTAAGAGATGTGAAGCGCACTTATTTTTCTACCTACAAATATTCTCCTTTTATTTATTACCTCATCAATGGCCAGACACCGATGTTAAAAACAGTTTGTGGCACCAATAATGCGGAAGTGTCTACGGTGGTGAAACAGAACAAGTGCCTCTCTATCTGCTCTCTTGATAATCTGGTCAAAGGTGCTGCCGGTCAGGCAGTTCAGGCTGCAAATTTATATCTGGGCATCAAGTTGTCTGCCGGTCTGGACTACCTGAGTTATATGCCGTGGCCGTAACGGTTCTTTTCCGGCTTTAACGCTGAACAAATAAATGCAGCTCTGATGAGTTATTTGTCAATTGAGTTATACTGGTCAGGAAAACATCTCGGTGATAAGTTGCAACCGATGACTATCAGATAAGGGAAGGAAAGAGATCATGAAGGTGGTTGCCGTAACCGCATGTCCGACCGGAATTGCTCATACTTATATGGCAGCAGAGCAACTCCATAAAGCTGCCAGCCAGCGAGGTTTGGCGATTAAAGTTGAGACGCAAGGAGCGATGGGTATCGAAAATGAGCTGACGGTTGCAGATATTGTTGCTGCCGATATCCGGATGATCGTCTCTGATATCGAAATCGAAGAGAAATCCCGGTTTAAAGGCTGTCCGGTATTTCATTTCTCCATTGAAGAGGTTCTGCTCCATGCAGGAGCGGTTTTAGAGCGCTGTCTGAAAAAAGTATGATTACCACCCGGATCACTTTTCTACTCAAGGATAAAGGGCTTCCGGCATGGCAGGCGAATGCGCTGAAACAGCTTTGTCGCTATTTTCGTTCGATTTTTGTCTTCTATAATCTGAGCCGGGGAACGTATACCCCGCTCAGTCAGCCGCTCAATGTTCTGAGCTTGAACAACAGTGCCGATCAGTTGTGTCAGATCGCGATAGAGGGGTTGGATGCCGAACTGGCCTGCATGGTTTTCACCGAATACTTAAGTGAACACGCGATTATGCTTTCAACTTCACACCGTAAGAATCACGCTGCGGAGCAACTCTTTGCCTCCCATCCGGCATTTTCTCTGCCGTTTGCGTACCGCTGGGATTATGAATGCCATGCCGGATTTGCCGATAAGCGTTCAGCACTGGATTATCTTGCCGCCCGAATTGCACCCGGGCGGGTAGACAAACTACTGACACAGTTCTGCCAGCGAGAGGATATCTCGACAACCGCACTCCCGAACCGGGTGGCATTGCCGCATGTGATGAGTGAGGTGGTCGATATACCGGTACTGATGGTGATGCCCCTGACACAGCCTCTGGACTGGCAGTCGGTGTGCGCACCGGTCTCATTACTGATTGGTCTGGTTCTGCCTCAGTCGCTGAACCGGGATATTGTGATGGCGATGACCCGGCTGACCCGCTGGCTGATCGACGATCTGAATACACAGCTTCTGCTTGATGCCAAACGGGAGGAGACACTCAAAGGCATTCTGCTCCATGTGATGGCGAACGGTAATGCAGCACGCTGAGCCTGCCATGCTATCTTTGAGTGATCTTAAGAGTCCCCGGGGATAAATAAAGCGCTTTAATCAAAGCGTGTCCGGTACTCGGAAGGGGTCATGCCGGTTTTGGTTTTAAACACCCGACAAAAGTAATTCACATCCTGAAAACCGCAACGCTCGGCAACCTCGTGAAGGCGGAACCGGTATTTTTTCAGCATGAACTTCGCCCGATCAATTCTGACCCAGGCAATGTAGTCAGCCAGTGTCATGTGCCCCTGCTGATGAAACAGCCGGGAGAGGTGATTGGCAGACAGACTGAACCGTGAAGCAATCGAGTCTCGGGTGATGCCGCGGTGAAAGTTTTCCTGAATATAAATACAGATCCCCTGATAGAGATCTTCACTACGGCTTTTGGCTGAACGTTCCGGCTGACGGAGAATACTTTGGGTGTAGCTGAGCAGCGCGCAAAGCAGGTGTTCGTCCATCGGTGATTTTTGTGCTTCTCTCGCCAGTGCATTGAGGCTTTCCAGAATATTATCGATCGCATAACCGGTGCGCATTTGCACACTATGCTTCTGGACATCATAAAATCCGTCGGTTCCTTTGCGCTTGGCGACAAAGCTGAACCCAATCTGACGGCGGCCATACAACAGACTGAGCACCGAACACTCATTTTCCCAGTCCGGCTTATTCCAGCAATTGGGGGGAATATACAGCGCACTCCCGGCCTGAATCTCAACGGTAGTGATGCCATGCAACGCATCTTCGATATGATTGCTGTAATCACCTTTGAGCGCAATTTCCAGACGAGGAAAGTTGACCTGATAACTAAATGGCGGCGGTGTCTGTTGATCACCGGCAAACCAGATGCGCTGACAACTGTCCCGTTCATCAATAATCGCTTCAATCAGATTGTGAAATACCTGGCTCATCATTTCCTGCCGTCACTCATTCATGCAGAATTGTATGACAAGTCATGTTGTTATCATCATACATTTTTCTCTGTTCCTGAACCGCTGTGTGATTTATTGATATAAATATTATTCATGATTCAAGCATAGAACTTAAGTACCACAGACCGATACAGATCACATTTGAATCATGATGATACAATCCTCCAGTAAATGCATTTTTGTTTCACTATTAACTAACGGGGACAGTCACCACAATATTAGCGATGGGAACAGGCAGTTACGGGGACAGACACCCCAGCGGTCAACGTTCGTTACCTGTTACAGGAATAGTTACAGGGACAGACGCCGTAAAATGCCCGGTTTCTTACGGGGACAGACACTTTTTTCTTCTTTTCTCCCACCAAGAAATGATGACTGACAGAATGAACGGGGAACGAAAATGATTACTCAACTTATCTCATCGCGATTGATTCGGCTGAATCTCTCGTCAACCACCAAAGATGACGTGCTTGCCGAGCTGGCTGAAATGCTGGCCGCGGAAGGACGCATCACCGATCAACAACAATTTTTAGCGGATATTTATGCCAGGGAAGCGCTCGGCAATACCGGTTTTGACGATGGTGTTGCGATTCCTCATGCCAAAAGTACAGCGGTGAGCGAGCCTGCCGTTGTGGTCGGGATCAGCCGTCAGGGCATTGATTACGGTGCTGAAGACGGACAGCCATCGAAACTCTTTTTTATGATTGCTTCTCCCGATGGCAATGCAAATCATCATGTCGAAGTACTGGCGGAGCTTTCTGCCAAACTGATTGAAGAAGGATTTATTGCGCAGTTGTTTGCCGCGCAGACTGAAGAGGATGCGTTGGCGCTGTTGCTGGCGAAGTCAGAACCGACCCCGCAGTCATCCGGAGAAAACGGCTTTCTGATCGGGGTGACCGGATGTCCGACCGGGATTGCTCATACTTATCTGGCGGCTGAATCGCTGGAAAAAGGTGCCGCGGCACTGGGCTATCAGATCAAAGTCGAGACGAACGGATCGATCGGGGTGAAAAACAGCCCGACGGCAGAAGAGATTGCAGCGGCTGACGCGATTATTGTCGCAAGTGACAAGCAGGTATCATTGACCCGCTTCGCCGGTAAAAAACTGATTGAAACCGGCGTCAAAGAGCCGATCCGTGATGCACAAGGTCTGATTCACAAAGCATTGCAGGCTCCGGTTTATCAGCCTGATTCTACTGCGGAAAACCGTGATGCACAGCCATCCCGCAACCGTCCGGAGTTGTATCGTTACCTGATGAACGGTGTTTCGCATATGATTCCGTTTGTAGTTGCCGGTGGCTTGTTGATTGCATTGGCACTGGCGATTGGCGGAGAGCCGACTGAAGCCGGGATGGCGATTCCGCAAGGAAGCCTGTGGAATAAAGTTCTGGATGTCGGTGTTGTGTCCTTCCAACTGATGATTCCGATTCTGGCCGGTTATATTGCTTATGCGATTGCTGACCGTCCGGCACTGGCTCCGGGGATGATTGGCGGCTGGATTGCCAATAACGGTTCATTTTATGATGCCGACGCCGGCACCGGGTTTATCGGTGCGATTATTGCCGGGTTGCTGGTGGGGTATTTCATTCGCTGGCTGACCAGTTTCAATTATCACAAGATGATTCAGCCGCTGGTGCCGATTATGATCGCGCCGATTACCGGTGCGCTGTTTATCTCCGGTCTGTTTATCTTTGTCATCGGTGCACCGATTGCCAGTTTGATGCATGGCATGACCGAACTCCTGACCACGATGAGTACCGGCAATATGGTGTTGTTGGGCATTGTCTTGGGCGGACTGGCCGGATTTGACATGGGTGGCCCGTTCAACAAAGTTGCCTTCTTGTTTTCTGTCGGCATGATTGCCAGCGGGCAGACGCAGTTTATGGGGGCGATGGCCTGTGCTATTCCGGTTGCACCGCTCGGTATGGGTTTAGCCACGGTACTTGGTCGTAAACTGAGCCTGTTTGAGCCATCAGAACTGGAAGCTGGTAAAGCTGCCGGCGCAATGGGGTTGGTCGGGATTTCTGAAGGGGCGATTCCGTTTGCAGCGCAGGATCCGGTGTCAGTGATTCCTGCCAATATGTTGGGCTCAATGGTTGCAGCAGTGATGGCTTTTTCTTTCGGCATCACGGATAGTGTGGCGCACGGTGGACCGGTTGTCGCTTTACTGGGAGCAATGAACAAACCTTTGTTGGCATTGTTCTGTATGGCACTTGGGGCCGTTGTCACTGCGCTCACCTGCATTGCATTGAAGAAAATGCGTCAGGCGAAATTACAGTCGGTGGATATCTGACTTCATAAACGATCCGCACTAGCCTGAGTCGGTGCGGATCACAAATTGATGGTTATGCCATATGGATTTTGGAGAAAATTTTGGATCTTTTTTCCACGATCATTGGTTCTGTTTTCTGATCAAAGATGAGTGAGTGCTCGTTTTTCAAACATTCGTTGAATTCTTCTTCCGAACCGTAGAGCGCATAGAAAAAGACCTGCTTATCTTTATCATTCCAGCAAACATCAAACTGGAGACATCCGGGATCATCCTTCGCGATGTCTGCATTCTCTTGGGCGAGTTTAATAAATGATTCAAATGACTCGGGAACAAGGGTGAAAGTCACCGTCACAACGTACATACATTGCCTCCTGAAACATACAAAACGGACAAAATCACAGACCGGCACAATCTGTACGGTATGATTTCAGCTGTTTTTCTCCTGTGAACAGAACCCGGATAGAGAAGTCAGGTTCTGTATGCATCATTACATCATATTGACATCTTTCGGTGCTATCAATCGTCAGTTGCCGATTTGCATCAATTCTTTTGCTTAGGTTTTATTCAACAGACGGTTAGCTGGCAAACTTCAGCATACTATCCTGTACGTCTGCATTTTTTGTCGCGAATGGTTAACGGTTCAGATGAACTGGCTATCCGTAGTCATTGAGTGATGTCAGACTGGTTGAATCGGGGCAATGGATGCTATCTGTTGTCAATATAGAACCCGTTATCAACACAAAACGCTACCGATAACTATCCGGTAGCGTTCGTTGATCTCATCGGGAATCAGTTTACCTGATTACTGATTGGCTGGTGCGTTAGAAATAATGAAGGGGTCAAACCAACAGTGCACACCACCTCCCAACAATAATCTGATGGAGTATTGATCTGGCCCGCTAGATGCTGCATAAACCTGTCCACCCCATACGGAACCAGAGAACTGAGGATATTGCATCGGATTGATAATATGTGAACCACCAGGAGTACCGATAGCATTTCCTTCAAAACCGATGATGGTGACTTCTGTGGATGGATCGATGGATTGAACGGTCCATACAATCGTTTCACCGGAAGTGACGGTTGTGGTGAGTTCGTGTCCACCTTGTCCACTAGAGCAGTAGCCCGTACTATCAACCATATAGACAAAATTCCCAATGTTGGTATTCCCTGAGGCAGCCTGAACCAACGCTTGTTCAACGTTAACTGCGACTAGCACATTAACTGATGACATAATATTTTCCTTATCTAACTGTAATCATATGAACTACTTCTGAGATTGACATTAATAGACAGAAAACACTTGGCACATATAATGCAGCTATCTCCGAAATAGTTGTCTAAAGGAGCAGGCTGTTTCATATCAGCTGCGACCTTCAGATTGAGTGTAGGAAAGACTGAGGAGCTGTCAATGCCGTATTGGCATTATTATTTGTAAGTGTTGCAGCAATGATCCGCTTCGTTATGATTTATTTATACTTTAACGGATGACAAATTTTTTTTATTCAGCTTTTATTTTCAGTGGTTCAATTTCCAGTAATTTTTACCTGATTCAGTCAGGCGGTATTGCTGTGATTTGCTGTTGGGCTTATCGGGGATCGCCATTTCAATCAGGCCCATTTCCAGCGCCGGTTTCAGATAACGTTCACGGAATGATTTACGATCTTTAAGTGACAACACTTGTTGCAGTGTGTCTCGAACCGTTACTTCTGACTTTTCTAATCATGAAATCAAAGTATTAACTGGGGGGCACTGGTGAGCGTTTCCTGAATGCTCTGAAACATAAATTCAATCAAGGGTGCATTTTGAAATTTTTGAAATTAATGGCAGCTAAGCTAGGGGCTTGAGTTGAAGTGCTAGCAGCATCACTCTAAAAAATAATATAAACGACGACTTAGGGACTTTAATTCGCTGACTACAAACCAAAAAGCGGGTTCACATCCATACTTTTATGTAAAATACGTACCACTCTCACCTGCTGGTTGCCGGTGTCCTGATAAAAAATAATATGGCTGCCTTGAGGAAATTTACGATAACCTGAACGGATGTCATCACATGGTTTACCCAGACTGGGGTTATCGGCAAGCAGCCAGAATGAATCGTCAAATTGCTTTAGATAGAGATTTCGTTGTGCCTTTCCCCAGTGATGTTGTGTAAACAGAGCAATCGCTTTTAAATCCTCTTTGGCCTGAGCGGTGAGGGTAAATGGTTTCATTTTTCCGTTTCACTATCGATCTCATGGATAAGATCATCCAAATCATAGTCAGCATCACCGCTTTGTTCGCCTTCAATCAGATGTTGTCGCAGTGTATTCATTTTGGTCTCCTGATTTTCAAGTAATCGCAGTGCGGAGCGGATCACTTCACTTGCAGAGCCATAACGGCCACTCTGAATCTGGCTGGCAATAAAATTATCGAAGTGTTCGCCTAAGGTAATGCTGGTGTTCTTCGCCATGTTGAATGCCTCTGATACCAATAAATACCTAATTATGGTATTCGTCCATCCAATCTGCAAGCAGAGAAACCATCACGCTCCAATCCTCCCCCGGCACACTTCCTCGGTCAGTGCTTTCAGTTTTTCAACCTCTTCAGCCAGATAGTCTAGCTCTTCGACGGTGATTTCGTAGTGCTCCGAGTAGCGGGCATTGCACAAAATGGTCGCAATGGTATGAATATCTTGTTGTTTCCGCTCGGGAAGATGGTCAAGTGTCTTTTTCATGTCGGTCATCGTACTACGCGGTGAGAATCGGGTAAATGGGAGTTTCGGGGGGTGAGGTGCGTTTTGCGTGTGAGTGCGGTTTTTGGTGTAAATGAGGTGTTGGTAAAGGATGAGAGATTAACGAATGCGTTGGATTTTGGGGAATTGAAAAGTGCGGAACGGCATCATTTGGTGATGAATGACTTCCTAATAGGATTTATTTTGTTATACTCTGGGTATAACATCAGGAGAGCTGATGGAAGGATTAGATATTTTGTTAAGTATGCATGGCACAGTCGTGTACCGGGATGATGGTTATTGGTGGAAAATTGAAGCATGGACGGTTCCGCCAACCAGAGAACGTCCTCACGGGATCCGTTACACCATGACGCTACATAACAGATTTAACAAAAGAGTTTTTGGTTATGACAATGCTCATGCAGTGAAGCCACGGAAAAATAAACGATTCAGCGGCAAACGGTATGACTACGATCATTTGCACCGGACTGCGATTGATCAGGGAACACCCTATGAATTTCAGGATGTTTATACCTTACTACAGGACTTTTTCTCGGGCATTGACGCAACCATCGTAGCAATAGAGGGGAAATAACATGAAAGCAAGAATCGGCATTATGTCTGAAGCACTGATTCGTTTCCGTCTGCTGGCGATTGCACAGGGGAAATATGCACCGCAAGCGGACGAGCCGAAAGTTTGGTACACATCGGTCAATGCGGTAGCACAGATTTTAAGGCCGGAGAATATCGCCTTATTACGCCTGATTGATACGGAAAAACCGGCAAGCCTGACTGAGTTGGCCAAAATCTCCGGTCGGGCCAAATCTAACTTATCCAACACGTTAAAAACGCTTAGTGAAAAAGGTTTCGTCCGCATGGAGCCAACGACCAGTAAGGCTCTGAAACCGGTGGCGATTTATACGGATTTTGAGATTATTTCGGACTCTGCACTTGAGCAGACGTTATTGAAATTAATGGCTTCGATGTCAGCGGCCTGAGGCGAAACGTTCGAAATCGTGCCTAGCATTTTTACCCGGTTAAGATTGTCTCCGCAGTGCGGAGGCAATTGAGCAGAGCGAATCTGAAAATCATTTTAGTCCATTCTCTATTGATAGCATTGTGTATCGCTGGTGGCCGATTCTATGATGTTCTGTGCAAAAAATAACATAACGACTCTCAGGACTTTTGATACGATAAGGCTTTGTCAATCAATCGGTAATACTTATGAAGTTAAAGACGTTAGCTGCTTTGTTGTGTGTTTTTATCGTTATTGTTCTTTCAGGGCTTAACGCTTGGAATATTTGGGGGGATTTTGTAGAAAAGGCGATTTCTTTTACCACAACAGCAATGTTGTTTTTAGTCGTTATGGCTTTGTTTGATGTTTGGCGTGGCGGCAAAAATTTCAAAGTTAATGAGATAAAAGCAATAGCAATATCATTTCCTATTATTACAGTAATTGAATATGTTTATCCTGTAATTAAATACTCAGAACAAAAACATTCAGGCTGGTTATTCTCTATGTCAATGGATTTAATGCTAGCTTTTTTTGTTTCTTCTGTACTATGGAGTTATTTAAAAAAATGTCAGTATTTGGTGGAGTAATTAAAAAGGTAAGTCCTGCCTCTCCATTATATAGTCTTCTGTTTCAAATGTATAAACAGGTAGAGAATGAGAGAGATTCAGACGAAGTATACAGACACGCAATCGTTATTTTAGATGAGCTTCTTCGGCGTGGTTATCGATTTAATACCTCGGAAGTTCAGGCCGTAGTTGAGATATTGAGAGAATTACCAGCACCGGGAGCAAAGGCTCGGAACTTTGAGAAGTTATACCTTCAAGACGAGTACGGATTGAGACGATTACCGCATGACCCGCGGAAACTATATGGTCAAGGATGTTGGCACTGATGATAGGCTTACTGTCAGTTTAGATTGTTCACGCAGTGCGTGAACAATTACATCAATGCTTATTTCTCCCTTTGCGATTCAATATTCTCTCCAATCCTTCCCCGACAAACCTCTTCCGTCAGCACTTTCAGTTTTTCGACCTCTTCGGCCAGATAGTCCAGCTCTTCGACGGTGATTTCGTAGTGCTCCGAGTAGCGGGCATCGACGTAGGCGCGTTTGAGGCGGTGGAAGCTGCGGCGACGGAACTGGTTGTCGGCAGGGAAGAGGCGGGCGAAGCGTTCGTCTTGTCCGGCACAGAAGGCGCGCAGTTTTTCCAGATCGTGGGTTTTCGGCAGATAGTTGGTACACACTAACAGGGTGCAGGCAAGAAAACGTTCTGCTGCCTGATGTAAGAAAAATGCAGCTTGATTAATTCTCGATTTACCCATCGCGAAATCATAGGCATCAACGAACTCTGACGCACTTTCGAACCATTGAGCAAAATGTTTTTCGGCAATCTGCTGACTTTCTTCGGCTGTCAGATCCCCCGGTAGTGCCAGTTCCCGGCCATCGGCGCTGTACAGCTCGATGCCTTGCTCGCGGATATCCCGAAAGAAATAGTGCCCATCGTGCAGCCACTGATTGACTTCACCAAGGGTATGAACAATCAGCCCCAGCGGGGTTTTGGGTATGCGGCGGCTGATACGGTCTTCCGCCAGACTCCACAGCGTGAATTCTTCCACCAGTTCAAAGCGATTGACGATCACCAGCACATCATAATCGCTGACATAGCCGTTGGCCGGGTCATTGACCCAGTTACCTTTGGCATAACTGCCGAACAGGATGATTTTGTGAATTTTAAAACCGGCTTTTTTGCCGCTTCTTCCGGCCACGTATTCATCCACCACATCGCGCAAAATGGTCGCAATGGTGTGAATATCCTGTTGTTTCCGCTCGGGAAGATGGTCAAGTGTCTTTTTCATGTCGGTCATCGTACTACGCGGTGAGAATCGGGTAAATGGGAGTCTCGGGGTTGAGGTGAGTTTTGCGTGTGAGTGCGGTTTTTGGTGTAAGTGGGGTGTTGGTTGAGGATGAGAAATTGAATAGAAAAGTACTTAAAGGAACAAGAGTCTTGTTTTATATTCATTACTATAATAATTTCTTACATAAGGCTGATAATAAGCATAAATGATTATAGGATAAACAAATGTTAACTTTTAGTTACCCCGCAGTTTGTGTACAGCAATCAAAAGAGTCTAATCCTCTGATTTTATTTGGTGCCCCAGCAGTTGAGATTGAGTGTTGGGCTGGCATTCCTCAGAAAAAGAGTTTTAATCCTGAACTGGCAGAAAGTACCGGGTTCCAAAGAACAGAAAATAAAAAGAGACTCGAGCAGTTAGAGCGTTTTTTTAATAATAAGCACAACGTGATCCAAAACAGTTTAATATGTGGTTTGAAAAAAATTGAAGGAGGAAGCGTTGAGTTTTTTTCGGAGAATGGCGTTTCTGGAGATATTGTAATCAAGTTTCCTGATCTATATAAGATGAAGTTAGTCGATCTTTTTGACATGCTGAAAAAAACTTTATATGAAAGAATTGGAGAGCATAAGGATCTCACTGATCATAATTTGATAGATTTTCTTAAGTCAAAAATAAGTTTGTTTTCAACTGAAGATGAAGTTGAAGAAATAGAGAATGATAGTGAGACAGATGAACCAATAGTATTTGAAGAATCACACTTAGAAGACTTTCTAAAAGATGTAATTGCAAGACATGAAATACTTAAAGAGATAACAGATGACTCTACACAGTATGGTGATAGTTTCTTAGGATTTGATAGGAATTCTTTATTATCTTTTTTATTACCAATTACTTTAGTTGATGGTCAGCATCGTTTAAAAGGTGCTATTAGAGATGCATATTCGAGTTTATCAAGAGGAGAGTTGAGAGATTTGGTTGCGCAAAGAATTTCGGATGGAGATGAACCTGAGGAAGTTGAAAAAGAACTTCTGAAAGAAAATTCTCGTTTTTTACCTATATCCTTATTAATGGATGATGATCCGAAAGAGCAAGTTTTTCAATTTGTTGTAATTAACCAGAAGGCGACTCCTATTGTAAAATCTTTATTAGGGACGATAATTTCAACATCACTAACAACAGATGAGATGGATAGTGTGTCTGGTCGGCTTAAAGATTCTGGTATTGTACTTGATGATGCTAGAGCAATTACTTGGGCAGCTAGAAATCCATCTAGTCCATTTTATGAATTAGTTGAAAGAGGGCTAGAAAGCGATAAGAAAGACCTTTTACAATGGAACGTTATGGGGTCTCTTATTCAAATATTTAGAGAGTTGAAAGGTGGTTGTCTATTTCATGCACGTAATGATTATGCAAAAAGTTGGAAAGATAAATACTTGGCACAGAGTAATATTGTTAGTTCTGATGATATTGATGAAGCATTTGAAGAGTGGCGCAGTTTAGATGGTATATGGAGAGATGTCTTTATTGTTTTTTGGAATAAAATTAGAAGTGAATTTTCTCAAGGAGAAAATCCATCTAGATTCAACTATTGGGGGAACCCAAGAAGATCTAACCTATTTAATAAGATATCTCTGACTATATTAGCTGCTGATTTTTTTAAATATATATCAGTAGCAAAGAAAAAAATTGATGATCTTTCTGATATAGAGCCACTTATGGATGAATGGTTAGAGGATGTTAATAGAGAATACTTTGATAGAGATTGGGAATTATCTGGTGTAAAGAAAGACTCAACTGGTATTCGTTCTAGATGGTCTGAAAATTGGGCTGACTATAGAGAAAATCCCGAAACCTTACCTCAAGTTAGAACCTATAGGAATCCCAAAAAATGACTTTCTCTCCTATTAATGAACTTAAACATCTTAGTTCTAGCCTTTTATCAGAAGAAAGTGCTTGGTCATGGAGTGACCAAGTTGAACTTGCTGGGATTAAACCCCCAGATATGTTAATGGGTATCAGAAGAGATTTACTTCAAGGTGATATTTCTAGAGAATGGGTTAAGTGGGTCATAGAACAATTTATCGATCATAAATATCTTAAAAGTAATTGTTCTTACGTTTGGATTTTTTCTGATATTTATAAAAATATTGAAAGTTTAATTGGCTTGCAAGCTTCTAATGAAGTAAAAATGGATATAGCTAAAATAATATCTAAATTAGTCAAAGATAGAATTGATTGGATAAAATCAGAATACAGCCGTAAAAGTTTTTCCGTAAAATTGAAAGAAGATTTATTAGATGCATATATGTCAGAAGGCAAAGTTAGATGTTGGCTTACAGGATATGAATTTTCTAAAGATGCTATTTTTAACTTCCAGTCAACTAAATCTGATAAAGTAAAAATAAATCTACCAGAATATGTTGATAGAATAAGACCAATAGGTCTTACTGAAAATGATTTGAGGATAGAAATAGACCATCTTTATCCTTACTCACTTGGTGGGAATGATTCATTAGATAATTATCGTTTAGTATGTGGCTGGGCAAATAGAGTTAAGAGCAATAATATCAGTGGCTATAGCCTAGGAACAAAAATTAATCAGAAGGTTGGTATTTGGCCAAAGTCATATTACTATTGGATTATTAGACTTATTGGATTAAGACGAAAATGTGAAGAGAAAGGGTGTAAAAATCATCTAGGAAATAGTGAATTAACTGTAGAGTCCATTTTTGGTCCAGATAAGGCAATTACCCCAACTAGTATGAAGGTAGTTTGCTATAAACATAGCAAACTACCTAATCGTTTTATTAAAAGAGAAATATTTAGTAATGATTCTTTTGGTGGGTATGCTAATGAAATTAGAGCATCTTTATAGAGCTAACATTATCAGGTTGTTTATATTTTTTGTTTTATTAGACAAATAAGAAATCCCGCGATGAAGATGTAATTTGAAATAATAGTAAAGTTCATCTTCATTGATTGTTCCATAATCTTGGTAGACGCGCTGTTTCAACATAGCAAGATAAATCTCTGCGAACTCCCCACCAAAGACTTTCCAGGTCATTTCTACGTTACTGTCTGTGACAATCTCTTCATGTGGGGGAAGGCTTTCTTCCTGAAGGGATAGCATCAGCGCCCAACGGCACAACACATTCCAGTTCTCTATTTTGGTGTCTTTTTTTATTTTAATCAGATGCCCTTTGGCTTTTTCTGATAAGCGTACAGTTTCAATACTCATACTTCCTCCGCAAAATATCCGGGGCGGATAGTCGATGTTTTCTGGGACTCGTCATAAGCAATATGGTACTCACTGGCAATATAAGGTTTCAGTTTCTTATAGTATTCACCGGAAATCTCTTCATCGGTTGAGAGTAGGATGACTTGTCCCGCCGCCTGAGGAAAGTAATTCTCGACCAGTTTGGTTCGATGTTTTCCATCAAGCCGTCCCATCGGCGTATCGATAATGGTGGGAATCGCTTTACCTGATTCATCAGCCAGCGCCCAAAGGGTTGCTACTGATAAAAGTTGCCGTTCACCAGCCGAAAGGCGAGCTGAATCAATGGGCTGATTGTTGTTACCTAATATTTGCAGCTTAAAGCTTTGCGTATTGATGTGAACTTTTGAGATTAGTTCTGATTTACGCCCCAGAGAGTCAAATTTACTTTTGATTCGTTTTTCAAGTTTAGAAATATTTTCACGAATGAGCATTTCTTTAAAGTCATCAATGATCGACTTCATTTCAACCAGATGATCGGCAACCTGTTGATTGCGCTGATGCTCGAAGGTCTCTGCATTCTGTTGAACTAACGTTGCATCAAGCCGGGACTCATTTTCATGTAGCTGATTCTGACATTGATTCCGTTCTTCAAGGGTCGCTTCGAGATGCAGTTTACTTTGTTCGATCCGCGCTTCTACATTCTCTTTGGCAGCAATGAGGTCTTTGACCGATTCATAATCCGGTACTGCTTCGAGTTTTTTATCAATGAGAGCCAGTTTTTCAACCAGTTCATTTTTCTGCTTGAGCAGGGTCTGGCTTTCTTCAGCCTCATTGGAGAGTAATGACTGAGCAAACTCAAAGATGGTTGGATTGGTATGCAGATAGATTTCAGCACCTGAGACGTTATTGTCTGTTTCTTGGTGAATTTGTTCTAATAACTGCTGGACGAGGTTTACCGTCTCGGCATTTGCTGATTGAGTTAAACGTGCCATTAAAGCGGTATTTTGTGCCGTAATATGTTTTTGGGCATTGCTTATTTCAGAGGCTTGCTGTTCTTTCTGGGATTGTTGATGAGCAGCCTTGAATAATTTACTCCCAAGACGTAAGGGTAAAGCACCGGAAGCTAATTTACCTAAATGAGAGTCGATGGCGTCTAGTTGCAAGGTCTCTTCTCTTCTTTCTGCTTGGATCTCTGCTAAAGACTCCAATAGGTGAGCGCCTGTACTGTGCATTTGAACCTCTGCGGACTTAAGTTCCTCTTCCAGTGTTTCTCGTCGAGCAATGGTCGCTTTAATTTCTTGTTCGAGCTCTTGCAGATTGTTTTCCAGTGATTGTTTTCTGTCTAAAAGCTCTTGTACGCGCTCACTGGCTTTTTTATCCAGATTTTTTTCCTGACGGCGTTGTCTTTGTGAGTTTAAGTCTTTCGATAACTGACTCAGGAGTTCCAGCCCCAGCAGTGCTTCAATGCCTGTTTTAATTAATTGCGCGGATCGGGACTCATCTGCCAGATCTTCGATCTTCTCACCATCGAAGAAGAACAGCTCTGACATATTTTGCGGAATAAACTCAGAAACAAAGTCGTTCCAGTTGTCGGTTAATAAACGGTCTTGCTCACCGTTGATAAAAACCTGAACTGTATCACTGATCTCTATATTGCCGTTATCTGTCCAAGAACGAACGACCTGATATTGGTTGTCCTTAGTTCCTTGATTGTGTCTGAATGTAAGCGATACTGACGCCGATTTTTCGCTGCTGAAACGGTTAATGCTGCGTTTTAAGTAGTCACTGTATGAGAGCCGCCCGCGATTCGAGCACTTGGCATGTTTTCCATACAGCGCTAATTGCATTGAGTCGAGAAAGGTGGTTTTACCGCCACCATTTAACCCGCCAAACAGGATAATGGGCTTACGATGGTCGCTGCTATTCAGATCAATGGTGTGCTCACCCTGATAAATGCCAAAGTTGTTGAGTTTTACTTGTTCAAAAATCATAACGGTTTCTCCTGAACAATCAGTTGCTCCGGAGCAAGAAGCTTACTATTTCTCTTGTTGTTGTCTTTTTCTTCTTGTGCTTTTTTATCTAACAAGCTGAATGAAAGATCAATTTGCCGGATGTAATAGGCATAGAGCTTTTTCAGCCCCAGTACAATCTCTTTGGCAGTTTCTTGTTCAGCTCCTTCGTCAGTGATTTTTGTATAGAGTGATTTATATTTTTTCACTTTGAACAGGTCTTTTTTGGCATCAAGAATCTGGATGTTTTTGCTGATATTGTTGAGGAATTCGTTGGTATCTCCGGCATCCTCAAGGCGTTTCAGTTTGATCGCATACTCGTTTTTTACCCGGCCAAGCGCAAAACGGCGGGCATCATCAATACTGCTGAAAGCGCCTTTTTCTATCTCAGACTCAAGCTCGTCGGCAATTTTGGCTCGACGTAGTTGGTGTTTGTATCGGTCTTCAATTGAGAGCAGACCACGTAACTGTTGATATTTGAGTTCGTCTTTATCCTGATATGTCGCACAATGTGCTTTCAGTTTGTCGAGGATGCTGTGGTTGAGGATCGGGCTGTAAGCGCGTTTTGGACCCAGGTAATATTTACCAGTCACTTCGCGGTAAATCAGGGGTACGGAATCCTCGGCTTCCTTTTTCTCCTCGACCCAGATGCGACGAATTTCTTCCAGTTCCTCTAAGGGAAGAAGTTCGAGTCTTTTGACTTCATCGGGGCCGGTTTCCTGAACATACATCTGTGCTTCAAGGACTTTGCGTAGCATCTTTTCGCGAAAACTCTGTTTGTACGGACCGCGAACCACATCTGCCGGTAGGTTTTCGTACTTATGTTCAGTCGTATCTTCATACTGAGCTAACAGTTCGAATGGATCTTCGCTCTCTTCCAGCTCCTTGGCGTCGCTGAAATCTTTCATGCTGATATGGACGGTCAGCGAGCCATTCATCCGTCTGAAATCACGATTGCTTTTATCTCGTGCAACTTTATTCGCTTTTACCTGCGGATTGGCATCATTGATATCAATCTCGTTACGTAGTGCAAGCAGGGGAAGCATCCATTCTTTTTCATCATCGTTCGCAATCATGGCCGCCATCGATTTATCTTCACCGACCATGGTACAGACGTAACAACCGAACCGGCTGTCGCCACAGCTTGGAGTCGATTTATCAACCACTAATGGGCATTCTCCGCCTTCTGTAGCACCTTGATACATGCCCAATAGATCGGTGTTTTTATATCCCCAAGGGTTTTTTTCTTGGGTGAGGTATGCCCATACATCATCGTTGGTCCAATCTTCAATCGGGGTATACACCCAGACCCGATCCAGTTGGGTATTGACGTTTAAGCCGTCTTCTTTACGTGTATTATCAAGTTGTTCAATATTTTCCATGCTGGCAGCACGTACCGTACTTTCGTGTTTGCGGGTGCCTAACACGAGAATGGCTTCGCCATTATTTTTGACCACATCCTGAATAAATGTATTGGAAGGGCTGATTTTTAAGCGATCAGTACACCAGCGGAACTTGTAGCGAGGTGCCGGATAGCCGCGTCCGATCAGGTTGACCCAGAAGCGATCTTTGACTTCCGGAGTTAAACGGTGTGGCACAATCGGCAGATCTTGTTCAGCGACTGCTTTTTTCATTTGGTTGAGAGAGCGTTCCACCCACAGAGCAACAATAGGGTTTTCGACCAGAGTATCAGTGCTGATAACGTGCACGGTTTTATGTGCTTTCCCTTCTTTTTTGAGTTCTGTTACGGCAGCCCAGACTAGCTGGACTATCGCCGTTGAATCTTTGCCACCACTATAACCAATGACCCAAGGAATCTGATCTTTGAGATAGATTTCCTTGGTTTTGTCTATCAGGTTACGGATAGCAGGCTTGAACCCGTCAGGTTCAAATGCAGAGTATTTTGCTTCTGCGATATTTATTGTCATTATTGCCTCTGGTTAAGTGATATCACTTAATCTGGTATCAATCGTTTAATTTATCTTCTTCAGCCAGTTCCTTGTTATTTAAAGGAATGTTCAAATGTTTCTTGATTCTGTTGGCTGTTAATTTGACGGCTATCGATGAATTTCTCATTGCGCCATTGACGATACAACGGCCTTCCCAATCGGTTTTATTGGTTCTGGACCAATCGATGTCTTTCAACTTTTTAAGTCTGAGTTTCCACTCGCTGTCATTGGCTAGTAACCATTTCCCAACAGCTCCCAATGCCTGAAAAGTGACTGAGTATGCCAGCACATTTTCTTCTCTCACCTCACCACCGGATACTTGTTCGTTATAGACCAGTTTTAAGGAAGGGATCGCCATAACGACCGATTCCCAATACTCTTTAGCAATTGGAATTTGGTCTGTGTAGGTGTTTTGATCGATTTTATCAAATAGCTCGCACGTTGCTTTGTTGAGTGCACTATGACTGACCAGCTTTTTCGATCTCTGTCCTAAATTGGTTTTTTCCATATGGATCAGCTTTGACAATATTTTACTTTCATAAATAACTGTTTTTGAAAGTAAAGCTGCGGGTTTGTCATCATAGGTAATACTTAATGAACTATCGGTTTTGACCGGATATAAATTCAGATCTTTAAAGATTTTTTGTCTTTCCGCCAAAGATTTATCAGCGAAGAATACAACGGTGATTGTCTCATTACTTAAGGTTGGATCTTGTTTGAGTGCTTCAAGAATTGCGGCATTCCGATGCTGACCGTCAGTAATGAAGACCTCGGCATCTTCATCAATGGTTAAAGTACCGATCTTTTGTTGATGCCCCATATCACCAATAGGTGTGAATTCACTATCGCCTTCGATACAGGCTGTGAGTGCAGAGAATACATAAGCATCACGTTCATTCAGAATGTAGTTTGTGATCTCAGGAATACGTTCCGGGTTCAGGATCCTCTGCGCCCGTTCAGATACGGGGAGTTCCCCTTCATCAAAAGTAAAAATTTTTCTCAATCTTTTGAGTGGACACATCACGGTGTAGAATTCTGCGCCAGCCTGAACTCCCCGAATTGCAGGGAATGAGTTACCCGAAATTATTCTTGTCATTTCTATTAATACCAACGTGTTGTTTGTACGAACAATCCATTATTGTTCTTACGAACAGGAGGCGCTAATATACTTGAATTCTTTTAGTGTGTCTTGCCATTTTCCCCGTCCGAAGGATCATCAAATGACCGTTTATCTCGATACCAATGCAACAACACCTGTCGCAAATTCCGTGGCCGATTTAGTACAAAAGTATTTAGTTGAGGAGTTTGGAAACTCTGGCAGCCGCACTCATGAATTTGGTGCCAGAGCAAAGCAAGCTGTTGAACTGGCGAGAAAACAGGTTGCGGCGGTCGTTGATCTGGATAGCTCAGTGGTCACTTTTACCAGCGGTGCAACCGAGAGTAATAATATCGCGATTTTAGGATTACAAAGCTATGCCGAAGGGCAGCAAAAAAAACATATCATTACCACATCTATCGAACACAAAGCAGTCCTTGAGCCGTGTCAGGAACTGGAGGCCAGAGGATTTGATGTCACCTATTTGCCATGTGATGAAAGTGGCGTGGTGAGTGTTGACTCATTAAAGAATGCCTTGCGTGAAGATACGGTGCTTGTCTCCATAATGCACATCAATAATGAAACAGGTTCGATACAGGATATTCAAGGTTACTGTGATGTTTTGCAGCATCATGATGCATTCTTCCATGTCGATGCCGCGCAAAGTTTCGGCAAATATAGTGATGCGCTGAAGAACGAGAGAATCGATATGATGAGTGTCAGTGGCCATAAAGTTTATGGGCCAAAAGGTGTTGGGGCATTACTGTGTCGGCGACGCGGTTTTAAGAAAATTCCGTTAAAACCATTAGTGTTTGGTGGTGGTCAGGAAAAAGGGTTAAGACCGGGCACATTACCTGTCGCGCTGATTGCTGGATTAGGTGAAGCGTGCCGTTTAGCTGCTGAAAACTGTGACCAATGGGCGCAACACTGTTTGGATATCAAGCAGGATTTAGTTGCAGGTCTAGAAGATGTTGGAGCTCAAATCAACGGGACTCATTCTGCACCACATGTCTTAAATTTCTCTATCCCCGGTCTGAATTCTGAAGCGGCAATGGTTGCTTTGAAAGGGATTGTGGCGGTGTCGAATGGTTCTGCCTGTACTTCTTCCAGCTACACACCCAGCCATGTATTGAAAGGGATGGGATTGTCAGATGAGCGAATAGAAGGAGCAATTAGAATGTCTTGGTCTCATATGACAAAAGAGATACCATTGGTGGAAATTATCGGGAAGATTAGGCAATATCTGTGAGGCTACTCATCTATAAGTGTTGTATATTCTATTCGACTTATGATGGTTTCTTCATCAACGTTATAGCCCAACTTTTTCGCCAACCTCCGATCAAAACTCAACTGTTTCTTATAATCCGGGTGTTCAACAGGGATATATAAATGCCGGTTGAGTAGTGGTGGGCGTTTGTCTGCATCGACATAATCGAAGAAATCAATCTCCTGATCGGCCATTTTGATTTTGATGCGTTCAACGAGAAATGGGACTGACTGTTCGAAATCATCGTAAGCGGTGAGGGTCAACTTCCCTGAGGTGATGTGGATTTTGATCAAGTCGATGGATTCGTCTAATTCCCCGTACATTTGCAATCCGGCTCCGACGTAGACGCGCAGCAAGAGTGGCAGCTCATCAATATAGTTTTTGTGGAAAATCAGCGAGTGTCCTTGATTGAGCACGCTGGCTGGAAGCCGTTGATGGGCTTTCTCACACTGGCTGTGAATCAAATCGGTATCGGCAATGGCAAATAGTAACTCTGTGGCTAAGTTGAGCGCGGTTTTGTAGTCGCCAAACAGCGCTTTGATATCTCGTTTTAAAGACTCCGGCTGTTGAGTATAGGGCTTGCGCTTTTCAAACAGTCCCATCGAGAAATAGAGCAGTAAATCTTCTTTACGGTTCTGCTCTGCCTGTTCGAATGCACGGGTATCAAATAGCTCCCGCAACAAAGTAAATATTTTCTTATGTGAACCGATGAGTTGTCGGACGTTATCTGATGGTTCAAATTCATCATGAGCCGGAATGCGCCCTAGTTCCAGACAGGTATTCCAGAATTGCTCAAATAGCGCCTGATGCTGTGTGATGACGAGTTTGGCTTTGTCTCTGGCATCAATCGGTGATGGTGACGTGAGCTGCTTCCAGACATGGTGACGGGTGTATTTTTTCTGCAAGTATTGTTGTTCTTCGAGCTTATCTTTGAAGATATAAAAAATCCCCGGCGCAACGGTAATCACGTCTTCTTGCAGACTTCTTTCGAGATAAGCTTTGATTTCTGATTGGGCGTAATACTTTTGAAAGGTATTGCGTGAGGTGATCACGCCGTCTTTGTAGGGGGTGAACTGTGCAATATAGCTTTCGTTAGCCAGCATGACCGAGACCACCAGAAATTTACTGGTCAGTTCCCATGCGCCGAGCAGGGCATCGAGCCGTTCATCTTTGTCCTCGATGACGTTCAGCACGAAGCCCAAATTGACGATGTCGGAAGTGACTTTGTTCGTATCCGGGCAGTAAATCGGATCCCAGCCTAATGCGTCGATTCCGTGCGCCTCCAGTTCGCGCAGGTCATCGCCTTTACCGCAGCCATAATCAAAGATCGAATAACTGCCGTCGAGAAAACTGTGTTTGGCTAAAGATTTCATCGGGGCGGAGAGTTCATGGCGGACCAGTGCGGTTTTATGGCGATCGATATTATCCTCTATCTCTTCACTAGGAAGTGCTGAACGGCGGAACAAGCGACCATCAACTAGTTCATAACCATGCTTGTGGATCAGATTTTCCCAGGTTCTCTTAAAACCGATGATGCGGGTGTTTTCGTACAGTCCGGCGTTTTCCCCTTCCTGTGTGATTGCAATAAAGTGTTCGTAGTGTGGATTATCCTTCAGCACCATGGTCTCTTTGCGGTGCAGAATCGGTGGATTTTCCGAGTCATAGTAGGCAATTATTTTATGGGTCAACTTGGACAGATCGACATTCAGACTCTGTTTTAATGCTGGGTAGGAATCGGTATAAAAGTCGGGATAGCTCAGTAGCGAGAGACGGAATTCTTTCTTGAATAATTTAACTAAGTCCCATTGTTCTTGCGGTAAATTGACGGCCTGACCGACGGCCGGAATAAACTTTTGCAGCACTTCAGGCAAGGCGGTAAACGCATCTTTATGGAGGTAGATTGCTTCCGGGAGATGTTTACCTGCGGTGATTTGAGCGACTAAACGAGAAAACTGTTCCTTGTCCATTGAAATACTCCATCGTTATCCACGATGCTGTATTGTATCGGCTTTGCTGTGAGTTTTCTTCCTCTTCTCTCCAATCCCCGACAACCCTCGGCATCCACGAATACATGCACTGTACCCTGCATCGGGAGCACCGGAAATATCTTGATTATCATCGGGTTGAGTTGTTTAAAGGGTTCTGAGAGTCAATTGGCGGCATAAAAAAACCTGCCCATTCCTGAGCAGGTCGAAACAGTATCGTTTGGATATAGACAGTGGATTTTGTTTGAGCATGATTTGCTCAGTTGAGCATTATGCGAGTTTCTTTAACAATGCCTGAGCGACGGCTTCTGAGCTGGCTGGATTTTGGCCGGTGATCAACAGACCATCTTCAACCACATAAGGTGCCCAGTCATCGCCTTTCTCATACAGGCCGCCCAGTGCTTTAAATTCATCTTCAATCAAAAACGGCACCACATCAGTCAGTTGCACAGCCGCTTCTTCGCCATTGGAAAAACCAGTGACTTTGCGTCCTTGAATCAGCGGGGTTCCGTCGGCTGCTTTGACATGACGCAGGACGCCCGGCGCATGACAGACAAAGCTGATTGGTTTGTTGGCGCGCTCAAAGCTTTCAATGAGCTGAATGGAGTCTTGTGAGTTGGTCAGATCCCAAAGCGGGCCGTGTCCGCCTGGGTAAAAGACTGCATCAAAATCTTGTTGTTTGACGCTTGCCAGCTTAACGGTATTGGCAAGAGCCGCCTGTGCTGCCGGGTCTGCTTTAAAACGGTGCGTCAGCTCTGTTTGAAAATCAGGGAGATCACTCTTGGGATCGAGTGGTGGTTGTTCGCCCTCTGGTGAAGCGAGAACCACTTCGGCACCGGCATCGAGGAAGCTGTAGTATGGGGCTGCGAATTCTTCGAGCCAGAAGCCGGTTTTTTCACCGGTGTTGCCGAGTTCACTGTGTGAGGTCAGAACCATTAAAATCTTCATGATTATCTTCCTATTAAAGTTATTGTTGTTTGTGTTTGTTGTTTGAGTCCGGGAGCTTTTTACTGGCTCAGAAACTCTTCCAGTTGAGTCAGTTTGTCGGCATAAGGTGCGCGTAGACGCAGGCTAGATGTGCCTTCCTGACTTTGAATGACAATCGGTTTTGCATGGCTGAAACGACGGAAGCCGTGAATACCATGATACGCGCCAATCCCGGATGCGCCAACACCGCCAAAAGGCAGGTCTTCAATCGTCACATGCGTCATGACATCATTGATGACCAGCCCGCCTGAGGTAGTTTGGTTGGCGAACTGGGCTTGTTGGGTCTGGTTCTCTCCGAAATAATAAGCTGCCAGCGGGCGAGGGTGTTGATTGATGTAGTCAATCGCCTCTTCCAACGCTTGATAGGTTTTGACCGGTAAGAGCGGGCCGAAAATTTCTTCTTGCATAATCGCCATCTCATCGGTGACATCAAGTACCAGATGTGGCGCAATTTTGCGGCTGGATGCATCAAAATCGACTTCTCCCGATGGCGCCAGACTGACGACGCGAGCCCCTTTTTGTTTTGCGTCTTCAAGGACATGAATCAGCCGTTGATAATGTCGTTCGCTGATTATCGCGGTGTAATCCGGGTTTGTCTGTAGCGTCGGAAAGCCTTGTTGCATAAATTTTTGGGCGGCATCGATGAGTTGTTGCTCAGACCCTTGATGGAGCAGGATGTAATCCGGGGACAGGCAGATCTGACCTGCGTTAAATGTTTTAACCGTCAGCGTTCTTGTGATTGCTGTCGGCAAATCAGCATCCGGTGCGATAACGACCGGTGATTTGCCGCCGAGTTCGAGGGTGACCGGAACCAGATTCTCTGATGCTGCCCGCATCACTTGTTTGCCGACTGTGGTGCTACCGGTAAACAGCAGGTGATCAAACGGTAATGAACTGAACTGTTGTGCGATTTTGCTATCGCCCAGCACCACGACAAATTCCATCGGGTCAAAGTAACGTCCGACTAGTTCTGCGACCAGTTCCGATGTTCTTGGCGTCAGTTCCGACGGTTTGAGCATCACGGTGTTGCCTGCAGAGAAAACCCCTGCCAGCGGGCCAAATGAAAGGTTGAGCGGAAAATTCCATGGACTGATGATGCCAACTACGCCCAGTGGCTGAGGCTGAATTCGGGCTTGCATACCTTGTTCAACATCGACTGTTTCGGCGGTCATCCATTCTGCAACATGTTCTGCTGCGTATTGGAGTGCCCGCATTGATGTAACAATATCGGCTACCATTGACTGATAAGTGCTGCGGTGTCCAAAGTCTTCACTCATCGCTTGTGCCAGAGCGACCCGGTTCTCTTTTAGTAAACGAATGGCCCGCAGGAGACGGTCCTGACGTAATTCAGCATCCGCTGGGCCGGATTTCAGATGAGCCCGTTTCATGCTGCTGAGAATTGAGTTCATCTCATGAAAAGATGAGGTATCGGAAGACTCGAGGTTCGCTGCTGTGACCTGAGCGGATGATGTTTGTACAGACATATAGACTCCTTAATAAAGCTGACAGTGTTGGTCGAACATGGCGTGTTTTACAACATCACTTTTTCAACATAACTGAGTCGCTCGACTGCTGTGCTTGAGATGGGAAAAGCATATATGAGAGTGGCCTCATTGGGCTAACAAGGTTATTTTAGATAGGGTATAAATATTTTTATGGCCTTTTGAAGCAAAGGAGTATCGATGTCACTGGTTCGTTTAAGAACGTTTGTGGAAGTTTATCGTCAGCGCTCGATCAGCGCAGCGGCAAGAAATTTGAATCTGACTCAACCGGCAGTATCACAGCATATTGCCGGGCTGGAAGTGGCAGTTGGAAGAAAGTTATTTACCCGCGAAGCCTCCGGGGTTGAGCCGACCACTGCTGCTGATGAACTGGCGGTCGATATCGGCGATAAGTTGGATGCCGTCGAATCAGCGCTCGCACAGGCGCGAGCCCGTTCCGTGAATATGGAGGGGGTACTGCAAATTATTGGGCATGCGGACTTTATGGCTGAGGTGATCGCACCGCGGCTGTTGCCATTATTACAATCGGATATTCGGGTCAGAATGCATGCCGGTGACGGTGATTTGGTGCATCATATGCTGGTGGAAGGGCACTGTGACCTGGGGTTTACCGCTCATCCGGTAACCGATAAACGTCTGCGCAGTGAAACCGTGATGGAAGTAGCGGTGACGGCGGTTGCTGCACCGATAGTCGCGACGCGCATTGCTCAGGCAGCGGATTTAACACAAGCGTTGCTCAATGAGTCAATGTTGACTTACAACCTTGAATTATCAGTGATTGACCGCTGGCTGAAGAAGAATAACATTCATCTGGGCAGCCATCCCCCTGCGTTGGTCAGTCAGGATTTACGGGCACTACGTAGTTTACTGATGCAAGGGTTTGGCTGGACAGTGATGCCGGATTATTTGTGCCACGAACAAATCCTGCGGGGAGAGCTGCAACAGATCAAAGCCCCGATAGCAGACACGCGACTGGAGTATTATATGGCATGGGCTCCCAGCGCCTTACGACAACCGCGGATCGCCCACGCGCGGCAGACGCTCCTTTGGTTGTTGAATCCACAGCACTCAAAGTAAAAGTAAGAGGGACAGGCGCCTCAAAATCTTTTAAGGACAGACATTATCTACCAAGGACAGACACTTGTGTCTTTGTGTCTCTAAGAAGGACAGACACCATATACTTTCTGAGTAGGACGTGGGAGACTGAACACAGCTTAATGCTGAGGTAACATTGTAGTGAATAAACTGATCCGATTAACATCCGGTACAGGGTTGTGGGTTGATTTGGTCTGAATCTCGGAGAATATCGGTAAGTGCAATGACAGAACAGCAGCAAACAAAATCATCAGGGGTGCATCTGTGGGTTTATAAACTCATTGCGGTCGTCAGTTTGATTCTGGCGATTATCGGTGCCATTTTACCGGGCCTGCCCACGACAGAATTTGTGATTTTATGTGCGTGGGCCTCGGCAAAAGGCTCTCCTACGATTCATCGTTTTCTCATGTCAAAGCCCTTTTTCCGCAACATGATAGAGAACTGGCAAAATGGCAAAGTCATTTCCAGAAAGAATAAGATTCTGTCAGCGTTATCGATGTCGGTCTGCCTACTGATTCTACTGTTACACAAGGTGGCTTTCGTCTGGGTCGTTGTATCGACCATCGGTATGTTGATTGGCAGCTACTACATCTGGAGGCGTCCGGAGAAGGTGCCGGAAGCACCGGATCTCAGTCAGGAAGAACGTTAAGCCCGATGAATCAAAGCTTGCAATGTTAGGAGTGGCACATTGTGGCGTCTGTCCCCGCTATTTGTATTTGTTTTCCCACTGTGCCTGTCCTTGCAATCAATCGGTAATCCTGCCTGTCCACGCAATCACGTTATTCACCTTATCGCGTCTGTCCTCGCAATCACCACATCAGTCCCTGTAATTCCGTCTGTCCCCGTAATGCCGTCTGTCCTCGTTATGAATGGCAATGAATTGCGCATCATTGATGCTTTCTTCTCTATCTTTTTACAAAGCACTCGTTCATAATACGAACGCTAATAATTCTTATTTGTTTTCTGGTGTATTGTATGACCTTAGTCTGGACGTTATTGAAGGGAAACACGTTCAAGTTTCTGACGGCGATTTTGTTAAGTGCTTTGAGTGCTGGTGCCGGTGTTGCAGTGATTGCGATGATCAGCTGGGTCTCATCGGCTGATGTGATTACCGGTCAAGATGTCGCTTTACTATTTGTCCTGATCTTCCTGTTATTTGGCTTAAGTTTTTTCTCTCAGGCAATGTTGACATCGTTAGGCCATCATGTGGTGTATCGGCTGCGATTGCACCTGTCTCAACGGGTGTTAAAAACTTCAGTAGAGCGAATTGATCAACTCGGCCAACCCGCCATTCTGGCCGCGTTAACCAAGGATGTGACGTCGATTAGTCAGGCGTTTAACAGCCTGCCATTTGTGGTCTATGGTGCTGCGGTGCTGCTGTGTTGTTATGGCTATCTGTTACAGCTTTCACTGCCATTTTTCTTCTGTACATTGGTGATGACCATTCTCGCGGTGGTGATTGCACGGCAACTGATGTCCGCGTCAAGACAATTGAAGCGTGAAGTACGGGAAAACGATGACCAACTCTATGACCGCTATTCCGGTTTACTACTGGGACGCAACGAGTTGAAACTCAGCCGTCAACGTCGCAGTAGTTTCTTTAGCAACAGTTTAAAACCGATTGTCAGTAAGGCGCTGGGGCTGGAAGTCAAAGCCGATCGATATACGGTCTTAAACGGCAGTTGGGTCAATACGTCCATTTTGCTGTTGATCGCTTCAATTATTCTCATCCACAGTCTGTTTGGGGTGGGTACCAAAGAACAACTCACTACATTTGCTCTGACGATTCTATATTTACGCTCTCCGCTTGCCGGTATGATTGGTTCGCTGCCCAGTTTAATTTTAGGTTCGGTTGCTTACGCCAAAGTACAGCAACTGGCATTGCATGAAGGGACAGACGCGGTAGGAGAGCTGCCGGAGCCCGAAACATGCTGGCAATCGTTACAGATGAAAAATGTGACTTACCAATACCCGTCAGAATCCGGAGAGCCGGGTTTTGGTGTCGGCCCGATTGATTTTGAACTGCAGCAGGGCGAACTGGTGTTTTGGGTCGGAGGGAACGGCAGCGGTAAATCAACGTGTGCCCGGTTAGTGACCGGGCTTTACACGCCACATGCAGGCAAAATCGTGTTTGCCGGTCAGGAGATTAACGAAGAAAACCGAGACTGGTTTCTCAGTCATTTCTCTGTGGTATTTGCTGATTTTTATTTGTTTAAACAACTGATTAACGAATCGGGTGAAAGACCGGATTCGGCACTGGTTGAACATTATCTCAATGCGTTGTCACTGGAGCAGAAGGTGACGGTCAGCGAGGGCGAACTCAGTACCACCAAACTGTCTCAAGGGCAGCGTAAACGTCTGGCACTGCTGCTGGCCTATTTAGAGAATCGTAGCATTATCCTGTTGGATGAGTGGGCAGCCGATCAGGATCCGGCATTCCGTAAAGTCTTTTACACCGAGTTGCTTCCCGAGTTGAAAGCCAGAGGAAAAACTGTGATAGCGATTACGCATGATGATCACTATTTCTACATGGCTGACAAAATCTACCGGATTGATCAAGGACATATCATGGTGGACGATGAAACGGCCCACGATTACCCATCTCACCTTCAGAATCATACCGCTGATGAAAAGGAAGACGTAACATGCTGAGAAAAACACTGGGCGTACTGATGCTGGCGAGCAGTTGTCTGAGCCAGCCTGTTGTGGCGAATGAAGTGACCCACGCTGTTTCCCTGTATGGACAGCCGAAATATTCTGCCGATTTTGACCATTTTGCCTATGCCAATCCGAATGCACCGAAACAAGGAGAATTGGTGATTGCGGAAATCGGTAGTTTCGATTCGTTGCATCAATTTATTAATCTGGGCACCAAGCCCAGAGGCTTGTTCTGGCTTTATGACAGTCTGACCGATCGCGGCCACGACAAAGATGAAATCAAAACCCGATATGGTGCCTTGGCAGAAACGATCACCATTGCTGATGATGATTCGTGGGTGACTTATAAACTGAGAAAGAATGCCCGTTTCAGCGACGGTCAACCGGTCACCGCCGAGGATGTGGCATTTTCCGTCAAACAGTATCAAACAGTAGGTCTGAGTAATATCAAATCCCGCTTTCAGAGCGTACAGTCGGTTGAGGTGCTGGGGCCGCGGGAAGTGAAGTTTAATTTTGGTAAGCACGGCAGCCGTTTACAAATCCTCAATTCCGGTAATCTGCCTGTCCTGCCAAAGCATGTTTGGCAAGGGAAAGATTTCACCAAACCATCGTTAGACATTCCGATTGGCTCCGGACCTTATCGGATTACCTCAGTCATTCCGGGACGAAGTATTACCTATGCATTACGGGATGATTATTGGGGGAAAGACCTGCCGGTCAATCGTGGCAAATATAACTTCAAAACGATTCGGGTTGAATATTTCCGTGACCGCAACGCAGCTGTGCAAGCGCTAGCAGCCGGTGAAGTGAATTACATTGCTGAGTCTAACCTGGCTCGCTGGCAAAAACTCTATCAGGGTAAGGCATTCGATACAGGGACAGTCGTTAAAGACAGGATTGATTATCAGGCACCGTCATTTGTGACTGCGTTACTGTTCAATCTGCGTGAAGAGAAGTTTGCCAACCCGAAAACGCGTGAAGCACTGGCGTATGCATTCGATTTTGAGTGGTTAAATCAACGTGCTTTTCAAGGCAAATATCAGCGTGCGGAAAGTCTGTTTAACAATAGTTTTCTCGCCTCTGAAGGGCCTGTTTCTTCATCAGAAGCCGCGGTGTTAGCACCGTTTAAACAAGAACTGCCACCGGCATTGTTCTCTGAAACCTTTCATTGGCCGACCACCGATGGCTCAGGTAATGATCGGGCGAACCTGATTAAAGCAAAGCAACTGCTTGAAGCCGCCGGCTGGAAAACCGAACAGGGGCGGTTGGTTGATGCCAACCATCAACCGTTTGTGATTCACTTTCTGGTGCCGTCTCCGGCGATGAAACCTGTCCTTGGTGCCTATGTGCAAAATTTGAAACGACTGGGAATTGAAGGACAGATCGCGGTGCGTTCAGGTACTGAATTCTATAAGCAGTTGATGCAACGTCAGTTTGATATGACGCCCATTCAGTACAAAGTGCGTATTCCGCCCAATACCGAAGTCCGTTCTGCTTTATTGTCGTCATTTGCTGATGTGGCAACCAGTAATAATATTGCCGGATTTAATGACCCGGTGATTGATGCGTTGGTTAATGATTTAGTGCATGCCGACAGTTATGAGAGAACCGAAGTCTACGGCAGAGCATTGGATCGGGTCTTGAAGTGGAAATACTACTTTCTCCCGTTATGGGCCCGTAACTTCCAGCTTGTTGCACATGCCAATTATATTCACCGGCCGAAAGTAGATCCGGCCTATGGCTATGAAATCGAATTTTGGTGGGACAGTCGGAATAGCGGGGACAGTCGGAATAACGTACAGCAGGACAGCGCCCACCCATGATGCGCCAATATATAGTCAAACGGTTGTGCCTGATCATACCGACCTTGCTGGCGATTGTGACACTGAATTTCTTTTTGTTGCAGTGGCTGCCGGGCGGACCGCTTGATGCGGTTCTCGCCCAAATGGGGGGAATGGATACAGGCACGACGTCTCTGTTTGAAAGTGAGAACACCCAGTTGGACGGGCAGCAGATAGATACCCAGTTGCGCCAGAAAATCGCCAGACAGTATGGGTTTGATCAGCCGCTTTGGCAACGCTATACCGAGACTGTATGGCATTATCTGACGCTGGACCTCGGTAAAAGTTATTTTAGTGGTCATTCGGTGGCTGCATTAATCGGGAGCAAATTGCCGACATCTTTTTCCATCGGCTTTTGGAGTTTGTTGATTACCTATGTGGTCGCGATTCCTCTCGGGGTCTGGAAAGCGCTCAATCGCGGTGGATGGCTGGATGCAGTGACCAGTTTTGTGCTTTTTCTTTCTGTCGCGTTGCCAACATTCATTATTGCGATTTTGTTGATGATTCTAGTCGCCGGTGGCGGCGTGTTTGACTGGTTTCCACTGCGGGGGCTGGTTTCTCCGGGATTTGAACAGATGACGCTGATGGAACAGATAAAAGATTATCTCTGGCATATTTTCTTACCCGTGATGACTTGTGTCGCTGGCGGACTGGCTCCGATTACGGTCTTGATCCGAAATTCAGTGGTCGATCAACTCAATCAACCTTATGTCGAAACGGCGCTCAGTATCGGTGAAAGCCGTCAGAGTGTGTTGTTTCGTCATGTATTGCCCAACAGCTTACTGGTACTGATAGCCCGAATTCCAGCTGATTTACTGGCATTATTTATGGGCGGGGCTTTGTTAGTGGAAATTATCTTTTCGCTTGATGGTGTCGCGCTACTGGCATTTGAATCGCTGTTGCAGCGGGATTATCCGGTGGTGTTGGGGATTATTTATGTCTATTCGCTGCTTGGGCTGATGATGACTTTACTGGGTGATATTCTGTACCGCCTGATTGACCCGCGGATGACGTTTGAGGCGGTGAACGGATGAGATTACAGGACAAACAGTTTAAAGTTGTCAGAAGAGGCAAAATTGCAGCGATGCTCCTTGCCATGATTTTTCTCATCAGTTGTCTGTCCCCCTTACTGGCCAACGATCAACCATTACTGATCGTGTATCAGGGGCAATGGTATTTCCCATTGCTCCATGCTTACCCTGAAACAGCATTTGGCGGTATTTTTGATACAGAAGCAAACTATAAAGATGCGTTTGTTGCCAAAGAAATTACCCAACATGGCTGGTGGTTATGGCCACCGGTGCATTTCTCGTTTGATACGATTAGTTATGATGTGAGTTTTCCGTCTCCTCCCTCAGCGGTCAACTGGCTGGGTGTCGATGACCAAGGTCGGGATGTGCTGGCCCGAATTCTCTACGGAACGCAAATCAGTTTATTGTTTGCGCTTGGGTTGACCATCATTGTCGCTTTGCTGGCACTATTTTTTGGTGCCTGTCAGGGCTACTTCGGTGGCGTTGTTGATCTGCTGGGACAGCGGATTACGGAAATCTGGGGCGCGATTCCGGCTATCTTTATTGTCATGATTATGGCAAGTCTGGTGCAGCCGGGCCCTTGGATGCTATTGCTTATCTTGTCACTGTTAGGCTGGCATCATTTGGCACAGCAGGTTCGGGCGGAAGTATTGCGGATTCGTCAGCTTGATTACGTGCAGGCTGCGATCATTGCCGGTGTTTCCGACCGACGTATTATTTTCACCCATATTTTGCCGAATGCAGTCGTTGCTTTGATCAGTAATTTACCGTTTATTTTTGCCGGGGCATTAGGCGCGCTGATCACGTTAGATTTTCTCGGCTTCGGCCTGCCCGCCGGTTACCCCTCATTGGGAGAGTTGCTAGCTCAGGGGAAAAATAACCTACAGGCTCCTTGGCTGGGCATGATTGGATGCACCTATATTTTAATGCTGGTGACCTCGGTGGTTTTAATCGGGGAAATGGTTCAGGAACTGGCGGCAAGACGGAGCTCTGTTAGAGGGACAGGCGTTGCAGTAACCGTTGAAGGCGTTGCAGGGACAGACGCTTTTACGGATGAGGATATTAAAGGGACAGACACCTCAACAAAAGCTGTTCATTACGGGGACACACCGAATTCTGACTCCGAAACGAAAGAGGGAGACGGGCGTGCTTAAATGTTGTGAGCTTTCATTCTCGATTGGTTCTCAAACGTTGTTAAAGGATGTCAGCTTTGAACTGCCTGCCGGTAAGACGCTTGCGATTGTCGGGGAAAGTGGGGCCGGGAAGACGCTGTTATCGAAATTGATGACGGGGCTTGCACCGAGTAACGGTTTGCACAAGGGACAAATTTTCTTTGAGCATCAGGATCTGAGCAAGATTACCGAAAAGCAATGGAGATCACTGCGCGGTAGTGTCATTGGCCGAGTGTCTCAGGAGCCTCTGTCAGCTTTAAACCCGGTCAAACGAGCTGAATGGATACTCACTCGGGCTATTACGCTGCATCAGTCAAATCACCAACTGTCTAAACCCCAACTTCGTCAGCGTGTTGATGAGCTGCTGCTTCAGGTAGGATTGCAGCCTGAACATCGAAAACGTTTTCCTCATCAGTTATCCGGCGGGCAAAGGCAGCGTCTCCTGATCGCCATTGCGCTCGCAAACTCACCGCAACTCTTGATTGCTGATGAACCGTCAACAGCGTTGGATGAGCAAACTCAGCAGCAAATTTTACGGCTCTTGAAACGTTTGCAGCAAGAGCTGAACATTGCGATGGTGCTTATTTCTCATGATTTACAATTGGTTCGTGATATTGCTGATCAAGTGTTGGTTCTGAAACAGGGCATGATTGTCGAACAGGGCAGTACCGAACAAATTTTCTCAGCGCCGACGCAAGACTACACGCGGATGTTGTTAGAACATGAGTCATTCGGACGCCCCGAAGCTATAGTTTCTTCTCCGCTGTTACGTGTAAACGATCTCTCGGTCAGTAACATTATCGATGGTATTCATTTCGAACTGGCCTTGGGAGAAAATCTAGGGATTATCGGCGAGAGCGGGGCGGGGAAATCGACTCTGGCGAAAGCGTTACTGAGGCTTATTCCCGCCGGGGGTATGATCGAATTCGATGGCATGGACTGGCAGCGTCTGTCCCGCAAAGAACTGCGTGCACAACGCGGTAAGATGCAATTTGTATTTCAGGATACAACATCCAGTTTTAATCCGCGTCTGACCATTTACCAATCTCTGAAGGATGCTTATTTGGCTCAGAACCGTGGACAGACCGATACCGTTGCACAAAAGCTCACTCAAGCGATGCAAGACGTCGGTCTTGATGAGTTGCTGCTTGAACGTTACCCCCATGAACTGTCTGGCGGGCAACGGCAGCGAGTGATGATTGCCAGAGCGTTAATTGTGTCACCGAAGCTGTTGATTCTCGATGAGCCGACGACGGCACTGGATCAAGTCAATCGCCGTCATATTATGACGTTGCTGCAGCGTTTACAGGCCGAGCGACACTTCAGCCTGATTGTGATTAGTCATGATCAGGGTCTATTAGAGCGTCTTTGTCATCAGTATCTGGTGTTATCTCAAGGCCAGCAGCGTGCTTGGGGTGAATATTCTGATTTATGTGATGCACGGGACTGCTCTTCTGGTGAGTATCCTGAAGAACAACACCACAACAGAAACCAGACATCATTACAGGTTGTTTAATTATGGAATCTTTAGCGCCTTTATTATCCAGACGTTCTTATTGTCGGAAAAAACTCATTCATCCGGCTCCCGACGATCAAGAATTGCATCGCTTATTTGAGTTGGTGATGACCACGCCTGATCATGGCAATTTGAAACCTTGGCGTTTTCTGATTGTAAAAGGCGATAAAATGCAGGTGCTGGCAGATGCCACATTAGAAATGT
Source organism: Vibrio sp. MEBiC08052 (assembly GCF_001506075.1). Lineage (GTDB taxonomy): Bacteria > Pseudomonadota > Gammaproteobacteria > Enterobacterales > Vibrionaceae > Vibrio. The sequence continues at coordinate 818,276 of NZ_KQ947475.1, forward strand.
ATCGTCGGCAGCTCCCGAATGGTGAACTGACCGAAAAGGCTCGGCGCTCCTGTCAGGAAATCGCCAATACCCCGATGATGATCATTGCTGTGACAGACTTAAAACCAGAGCACCATGTGTCATTGTGGGATCAGTGGTTATGTGGTGGTGCAGCGGTACAAAATATTATGACGGGCCTGCATCTGATGGGATACGGCGGTTTTTGGTATACCTTTCTGGCAGGCGATGAGCTTAAACCTGTTCTGGGAATGCAACCGGAAGATCAGGTACTTGGCGCGATATCCGTCGGCACACCGAAAGAACGGTTTGTCCGCCCCGTAGAGAGGCCGTCTCCCAATCAATACTGCTTTGAATGGCAGGGGTTGGCAGAACAACCAACGCCATATTTTGAAGATTAGGCTAAGATTCGGCTTACGGGGGGCTTACGGGGACAGGCCGATTATTTTGTTGGCCGATTGTTCGATTGTTCGGGGGACACACAGTTTAGGTAGGTGTTATGGGTGTTATGGGTGTTATGGGTGTTATGGGTGTTATGGGTGTTATGGGGACAGACTGTTTTGTTATCTGGACACACAAAATAAACCACACAAAATAAGCTACATCGCCTTAAATCCAGCGAGTATGTCATTCTTGAGCAACATAAAAGTTACATAGAAAAAAGTTACATCACACGTAACCTCGCCAGAGAACTCTTTTTCTACGTTCTTACTTGCGGCAGACTCATGTCATCATTTTTTGACCGGAATTTTTATGACGATTGCCCGAACACAGCTCGTTTCCCCTGACATCACTTCGTTCTACCATTGTGTGTCACGCTGTGTTCGGCGCTCTTTCCTCTGCGGTGATGATCCCCTCACTGGTGTTTCTTATGAACATCGTCGCCATTGGGTTGAGCAACGTATATTGGCTTTGGCTCAAATTTACTGTATCGATATCTGTGCTTATGCAGTGATGAGTAACCATTATCACTTGGTTGTTCATATCAATCGCGCCAAAGCCCTGCAACTTTCTGAAAGAGAAGTGATTGCGAGATGGGAACAAGAGCATCAACTGCCACCATTGATACAATCCTATCTTAAAGGACAACTCTCAGCATCTGAGTATCCTGCATGTCTGAAGCTGATTCATCTTTGGCGGGAACGTCTTTATTCGCTCAGTTGGCTGATGAAAGAGTTGAACTATCATATTGCCTTACGGGCTAATCAGGAGGATCAGTGTCGCGGACATTTTTGGGAGGGGCGATTTAAATCTCAGGCACTGTTAGATGAAAAAGCCTTGCTGGCAGCTATGACGTATACCGATTTGAATCCTGTCCGAGCTAATATCGCCGAAACGCCAGAGACATCAGAATATACATCGTTCAAGCAGCGTGTTGACGCATTGAAAAATAATCAAGAGACTCCTTTGGGTTTGTTTCCATTTATCGGTGATATACATCAGGATCAAACGAATGGTATTCCATTTCGTCTGATCGATTATATGGAATGGGTTGATTTTGTGGGGCGTCAAATGCGGGAAGGAAAGCCGGGGTATATCAAGCAAACACATCCCAGTATCATCAGCCGCTTATCTTTGAATCAAATTGACAGTATCCATCTTTGTACTCGTCTTGAAAGAGAGCGTGGTTTATGGATTGGCACTAAACAACGCCTTCAGTATGTGAAATCTCTCCTGAACAGACAAAGGCTGCATGGGATCATGGTGTGAAAGTTTTATCCCTTAGAGCAAGCGAATCAAATTCTCGATAAATACCTTTAAATTCTGCTGGAAATAAAAGTGATCACCCGGGCAGTTTATATGTTGATAATCAGAGGGATACTGATTCCACTCTTTTACTTTTTCTTGTTTAACGACCGGGTCGGAGAGGCCGTGAATCGTGGTGATTGGACAAGACAACGGGGTAATATCTTGCCGAGTATAATTGTCATTCAGCGCGAGATCAGAGCGGATAATCGGCAAAAGAAGCTCAAGTAGTTCACGATGTTCCAGCACTTCATTCTTTATCCCTCCCATCTCTTTTAATAAAGCGATAAGTGCTTGTTCTGAAAGATCACTTTTTAGCTGAGTATCTCCTCGCAGATGAGGTGCATGGCTGGCAGAAATCACCAAGCTTTGTGGTGAGTCAAGGTCGGGTGTCTGTTGGATTTTTAACGCTAATTCGTAAGCGATAAGACCGCCTAAACTATGACCAAATAAGTGATATTGTTCATGAGAAGGAAGTGTCGTTCTAAGCTGTTGTATCAAGTCATCCACCAGAGCCGGAATACTCGTCGGCAATGGTTCAGTAAACCGTCTTCCCCGGCCTGGATATTCAGGGCAATAAAGCGTGATATTGTGTGATATTGTGTGCTGCAAGAAGTGGTTTCCAGTCAGAGTAGAGTGAAGATGAGCTACCGGAAGACGGTAGGCATATCAGTATTGCCATATGATTTCCTAAAATGATTGTATAAATTATGCCTGTCTAACGTCTGTCCTACGAATACCTTGTATCCATCTATTTTAAAAGCATCTGTCCCTTTAGCTTTCCCTTTAGCTTGGAGTGCCTGTCCCTCGAAGGAAATCGCTAATTTATTTGCCTTCAATTTCCAAAAGAAAATAAAAGAAAGGCCGTCTGTCCCCCCAAACGGCCTTCTCAAACAAAACACTTGTTAATCAGAACTTATAATTCGCTTTCAGAGATACCGTTCTGGGTGACCCCAGATATACCGCATTCTGTGACGAGTCTGAAGATGAGGCATAGTAGTCTTTGTCGAACAAGTTGGCGACACTCAGTTGGACACGCAGATTTTTATCAGCAAAGGCTGGCTGATACCAAGCCGTCATATTCACGAGAGTATACGCATCAAGTGTATAATCATAGCCTTGGCGTCGGTTACCTGCGCGTTCTCCCACATAAACGACGCCTGTCCCTACACCCCATTGTTCATTGATATCATAGAACAACCATGCACTGGCATTATGATCTGGCACGTTCACTGGTTTGGCTGTCGTATCCGGTGCATTGACAAACTCGACATCGGTATAGCCGTAAGAGAAGATAGCCGTAAGTTGATCGGTAATGGTGTAATCACCGTCAATTTCAAAGCCACGGCTGCGCTGTTTATACACATCATAGCTACCGGTGACATCCCCTGCATACGCGACGTTATCCAAGTCAATCCGATACGTTGAGAGCGTCAGGTTGAGGTTTTTATCCAATAGGGCTAGTTTTGTGCCGATTTCATATTGGGTTCCTTTCTGAGAATCCACCCAATGATTGGCGACCGAGTCATATTTATCATTCGGCATATAGGATGTCGCGATATTCGAGAACCCGGAAACATTGTCAGTGAACTGGTATAAAGCACCTAACTGACCACTGACGTTTGTTTCATAAGGTGTCTTTGTATCGCTATCTTCTAACTTCCTCAGTGCTGAGACTGCAGACTGCAATGTGTCATCATAGTTTAATGTATATTTACGTGAATAACGGTCAGCGCGCAGGCCTGCAACAAAGTGCCAGTTACCGTATTCAATCAAATCATTCAGATAAATCCCATATTCAGTTAATGTCTGGGATTCATCTTGAATCTTGAACATATCATTGGGGTTGGAAACATTGGTAAAATTGTCTGAATGATAGTCGTAAGCACCACTATTCGGATCAGCAGTTCCCAAAAAACGTCCTGAATACACGGTTGTTAATGCATTTAAACCACTCCAACTGGCTGAAACGCTGGTTGTTTTATCTTCTTTGTAGCGGGTTGCATCAACCCCCGTGGTGATTTGATGGTAGGTCTGACCGATATCAAAGGTCAGCTGGTTTTCCCAAGAAATCACATCGGTACGGCTTGAAGTATTCTCTCCGCCGATATATCGGTTGATTGTCCCGTCGAACACATTTTTGTTCTGATCCTGGCCATAAATTGGGACACCCGCGATTTTACCTCGGGAAGCAGCCGATGACGCATAAAAATGGACACGCGTGCCATCATAATCTCGTTTTTGATGGCGCAGTTTCAGCCGAGTGGTCCACATATCATTCATATAATGCTCGATATCCAGCCCCCATTTTTGCGTGGTTCTCTCTTGCGAAGAGAATCCTGCCCCGAGCCGTTTGCTGCCGATATCAAGGAATCGCCAGTCACCGTTCGATGAATTGAGCACCGCCAAGGTACCACGGTCAAAAGGCACTTTTTCCTTATTGTATTTATAAGAGAAGGTAAGGCGTGTGTCCTCGTTAGCAATCCAAGTTAAAGAGGGGGCGATATAGGTTTGTCTGCTGTCGGAGTCATCACGCCATCCTTCAGAATCATCGGCCACACCGACAAGGCGATACAGCAGCGAACCATCTTCGTTCACCGCACCGGTGCTGTCGAAGCTGACGCGTCGTTTGCCATGTTCGTCAAGATTCAAACTCACTTGTGAGCTTTGCTCCGCTTCGGGTTTTTTACCGATAAGGTTAATCAGGCCGCCCGGATTCATGTTGCCGTACAGAATCGATTCAGGGCCTTTTACGACCTCAACGTATTCAATATCTTCCAAGACAGCTTTATCTGAGGCCAAGCCATAAATACGGGTTCCATCTTCGTAAACGCTGGCTTTAAAACCCCGAATGGTAAATTCGTCGCGTGTTCCACCGTAGTCGTTATCTTTTGAGACATTACTGATATTACTCAGTACATCGCTCATATCGACCACATTTTGTTGTTCGAGTAAGTCGCGGTTAAGCACTACCGCTGAACGCGGAATCTCTGTCAGATCCGCTTCTGTCCGCATCGTAGATTGCGCAATATTGGAGGTCAGCGTTTGTTTAATACTGCTACCAGTAACCACCATCACATCCGCATTGTCCTGGTCGGTTTCATTCGTTGCGGCAAAAACTGGAGAAGCGGTGAATCCAAGCACCAGAACATTACGGGGGTGGAGCAATGCACGAATGATTTGAGCTAGAGGTATTTTATTCATGTTGATGACTGCTTTTTCCGATGAAAGTAATTCGAGATAACCTGACAATTCCGTGTGTCCTTTCTATAGGAATGCAATTCATTCCATATTTATTACAGACAGCTATCTCACCATTGCATGTTAATTGAGCGCAATAAATGTAAACAATTCTATATACAACTGTAAAGTTCTAATGATAATTATTTTCAATATCACTATCATTTAGATTATGATAGCGTTCGATTTTTAATTCATAGAACAATTATGCATATACCCCATAAAGTGTATGTGTTTATCGTGCAGAGATAACCGACAAAAAATAATCACAGGAGATATCGCGATGGGAATTGAATTACCCCTGGAAGTCATCATGCAAAACCCGGAAGGCTGGAGAACGGATCTGGATAATATGCATCGGATTGTTGCAGACAATCTTCATCGGCATGGCGGTATTCTGTTCCGTGGATTCGATATTCTGGGCGAGACTGAATTTCAAGAATTTGCCCGATCATTCGGATTTCCGCTGCTCAACTATGAGTTTGGCTCAACGCCTCGCACCGATCTTGGTGAAGGGGTCTACACCACGACAGAGTATCCTGCCCATCAGGTTATCCCCCTACACAACGAACAGGCTTATACCCTCAACTGGCCGATGAAAATCTGGTTTCACTGCATTCAACCGGCGGAGACGGAAGGTGAAACGCCGATTGCCGACAGCCGTGAAGTGTATCGTCGGATCCCGACTCGGATCCGTGAACGTTTCGAAGAGAAAAAACTGATGTATGTCCGCAACTATGGCAACGGGCTGGATTTACCGTGGGAAAAAGTGTTTGCCACCAGTGATCCGAAACAGGTGGAAGCATTCTGTCGTGCCCATCAGATTGACTTCACCTGGAAAGGGGATGGTGAACTGAGAACCCGGCAAGTCTGTCAGTCCGTTGCCAGACATCCCGTCACACAGGAGATGGTGTGGTTCAATCAAGCGCACTTGTTCCATGTGTCCAATCTGGAAGCCCATATCCGGGAAACGCTGCTGTCTATTGTTGAAGAAGAAGATTTACCCCGGAACGTTTATTACGGGGATGGCTCACCGATTGAAGATGGCATTCTCGATGAAATTCGCGGTGTGTTAGATGAATGCATGGTGAAATTTCCGTGGCAACAAGGGGATGTACTGATGCTGGACAACATGTTGGTTGCCCATGCCCGCTCTCGCTTTACCGGACCTCGCAAAGTGGTCGTTGCGATGGCAGAACCCAACTGCTAACCCTTGTTTTGAGCGCTAGGTGAGGAAAAAATAACGATGAATACGATTTCTCTTGAACAGGCAAACGCAAACCAGCGAGTGTCACTCAATCAGTCCGCGCTGTGGTTTTTATACCAGCTTGCACCGACTTCTACCGCATATAACGTTTACTTTGTCAGTGAGCTAGGTCAGCCGGGCGAACCGCCTTTACAGTTGGATGAACTGGAAAAGAGTTTTTATCAGGCTGTCGAAAGTCATGAAATTATGCGTACCGGATATTTCCAGCAAGGGGAGCAAGTATGTGCGCGACTGTTTGCCGCGACGCAGGCGGAATTTACGGTCGAACATCAGATATGCGCTGATGCAGAACGGCCGGATTGGGTGAAACGTTCAGCCGATAAACCGTTCCAACTTGAAGCCGGAAACGTGCTGCGCGCCAGTCTGTTGATTGGTGAAGATGCTTCCTATATCACGGTCACTGCGCACCACATCGCTGGTGACTTTTACGGTATGGAGCGGTTTATGCAGACTTGGGCTGAGTTTTATACTCACCTGACGACGGGGCAACCGGCACCAGAGATCCGCGAACAGTTTTCTCACTGGCTGGCACGTCAGGAGTCATGGCTGGCAAGTGAATCGGCAGCCAAAGCAACAACGTTCTGGCAAAAGACCATCGGTGATGTGCCCGAAGGATTAAATATTCCAACGGACTTCGAGCGCCCTGAAGTCCGTTGTTTTGCCGGTGATGAGTGGATTTGTCAGGCTGACAGCCGCCTGAGCGATACTATTATGGCCACTGCAAAAGCGTATCAGGTCACACCGTATATCTTGTTGCTAAGTGCGTTTCAGTATTACCTTCACCGCTTGAGTGGACAGACGCGCTTTCTGATCGCGTCCCCCACATCCGGTCGGCGTGGACGACGTGATCGCGATGTGGTGGGTTACTGTGCGAACCCGATACCAGTGATGGCCGACTTTTCGCAATCCATCAGTTTTGCTGAATTGATGCAACAGAACACTGCCTTTCTCAAAGCTTCACTACCGCACCAGAAGTTACCGTTTGCCCGGCTTGCTCAAGGGCTGATGAAAGAGCGCAGTGCTGATCGCAGCGGACTGGTGAGCCATATGCTGACTTACACACCAACCCATACACTTGATTTTTGTCGTCCGATCATTGGTCAGATGCTGGAAACCGGACAACGGGGTGCCGCCCACGAACTTAATCTCGGTGTGTATAAATCTCAGAGCGGGGAACTGTCATGCCACTGGCGGTTTAATACCAGTTTGTTCCGCGAGGAAACCGTCGCCGCAATGGCTGATGACTTCTTTGCTTTGCTTGACTGCCTCACTGACAATCCGGAATGTGCGCTGCAATCTTTACCTGTGATGGCATGGATGAACGCATCAGACAGCAACAATGAGGTCGGTGACTATCAACCTGATCCGCAGGCAACAGCGCTGGGGCTCTGGCAGCAGCGTGCTGACGATGAAGTTGCGTTATTACATCACGAGCAAGTTATCACCGTCGGTGAATTGAACCGAACCGTCGCTAGAATACACTATGGATTTGAACAGCAAGGGTTCAGCCCCCGAGGGCAGGGCTCACTCGCAGTGTTGCTACCACGGGGACAGACACAGGTTGCTGCGATGTTGGCGGCATGGCAATTCGGAATGCCTTATGTCCCGTTTGATGACAAACTGCCGACCATGCGTTTACAAAGCATGATGGCGGATGCACAAGTGCGGGCTTGCGTGGGACAAGGCGTGCGTCCGGCATGGCTGGCCGATAACATCGTGTGGCTGGATGTGGACGATATCGCGTCTTTCTCAGCACAAGTGGCTGAATTACCGGCCAATCCTGCTTCAACCGCTTATATGATCTTTACCTCTGGCTCGACCGGCACGCCAAAAGCGGTGGCTGTCGGGCATCAGGCTTTAGCTGCTTATGTCACAGCTCTCAATCAGCGTTTGAACCTGCAACCCGGCAGTGTCTACGCCAGTCTGGCCAGTATTGCGACCGACTTGAGTTATACCGCACTATGGGGCGGATTGCTGGGTGGGTTCCCTGTCCGGGTACTCGATGAAGAGTGGATGCTCGACGCCGAAGGACTAGCGGATCATCTGCACACCTATCCGGTTGATATGCTGAAAGTCGTGCCGTCACATCTGCAAGGATTGCTGGCCTCGGAGCGATTGGAAATTCTGCCCCGGCTCGCTTTAGTACTCGGGGGAGAAGGTGTCACGGATGCATTGTTGCAACAGCTATGGCAAACCGCGCCGAACCTGACCGTCTTTAACCACTACGGGCCGACAGAAACAACTGTCGGCGTTCTCGCCGGTCAACTGATCGCTGATCAGCCGGTTTCGCTGGGAACGCCTCTGGCCGGTAACCGGATTTATGTACTGGATGATGCCATGTCTCCGGTTCCGACCGGCGCGGTCGGTCAGCTCTATGTGGCCGGTCGTCAGCTTGCTGAAGGATACTGGCAGGATGCTGAAAAAACTGCACAAAGTTTTATTGCCCATCCGTTGATCTCCGGTGAAACGATTTATCGCACCGGAGACCGGGTTCGGCGCTTACCCAATGCGTCGCTCCAGTTTATCGGTCGTGTCGATGGACAAGTGAAAATCCGCGGTTACCGCGTTGAACTGGCAGAAATTGAGCGCAAGCTGGCACAACTTCCGTCGGTTCGTGAAGCGGCTGTCCATTTTGAAAGGGGTGAGCGGCGCGAATCACTGGTCGCATTTGTCGTCTCAGACTATCGCCATGATCAGCTTATTACCGCACTGGAAAGTGAATTGCCCGGTTATATGTTACCGCATTTCTGGCAGTCTCTTGACCAGCTACCGCGTCACAGTAACGGCAAGGTAGACCGTAAGGCTTTGCGGGAGCTGGCGCAAACGTTCATTGCCGGCTCGAGCTTAGCGGGACAGACGAGCTTAGCGGGACAGACGGATTTAGAGACTGGCGACAAGTTAAAGGGACAGACGAATTTAGAGGGACAGGCAGCGTTAGCGGGACAGACCGATATAGCCGCGCCACAGCATCAGTTTGTCAGTCAGCTACAGACGCTCTTTGCGCAAGTGCTGCAACTGGAATCAACATCGATTGACCCGCAGGCGGGATTTTTCGCGCTGGGAGGCGATTCAATTCTGGCATTGCAACTGGTCGCGACTGCCAGAAAGGCATCATTGCCACTGACACCTCAGATCATCTTCCGCCATCAAAGCCCGGCAGCGCTGTCAGCATTCCTTGCTGAACAACAGGCAAAAGAAGCTGTGAATACCACTGCTGAGGTTACTGATAACCGGACAACATCATTACAACCCTCGCTTTCACGGCGTCAGATGGCATCACTGCCGAATACCATCGAATGTGGTGAGGTGACTGCTGATCTCAGTCAACCGGATCTGACGCAAATCATCGCTCAGATTGACGCGAATGTGATTGAGGATATTCTGCCGTTGTCTCCCGGTCAGCAAGGGATCTTCTATCATTGCCTGCTGGAAAACGATCCGAGCTTGTATACCAATGTGACCGGGATGTCACTTGAAGGACGGATTGAACCGTTCGATTTTCTCCGGGCATGGCAAGACGCTGCACAACGTCATGATATTCTGCGCAGCCGGTTTATCTGGGAAGGGCTGGATCAACCGGTGATGGTGGTGTGTCGCGGGCTGAAAATCGCGACGGACTATCAGGACTGGCAGCATCTGAGTGATGCGGATCAGGGGAGTGCATTTGCGGCGCTGTTAGCCCATGAGGCGGACAACGGATTTGATATCGGCACGGCACCGCTGATGCGAGTTACTTTAGTGCACTTTGGTCAAGCGCAGTTCCGCTTAGTCTGGACGCGTCATCATCTGGTGGTTGATGGCTGGACATCTGCATTGATCGCAGGAGAAGCGATCGCGCTCTATCGTCAGGAAACGCTGGCCGAAGCCCCGACATTACAAGCGTATAGTCAATGGCTGGCCGATGCAGATGAGTCACAAGCGTTATCCTACTGGCAACAGACGCTGGCTGGTGTGGAAGCTCCGACGACGCTGTCATCATCGGTTTCGGCTGACGGTAGCCATTACGCGGAAGATGACGGTGAGAGTTCCGGGTTGCAAACCAACTATCCGCAAACCAACTATCTGAAAACCCAGCTCGATAGCTCGTTACAGACACAACTGACGCAGCAGGCCCGGGCTCATAATCTGACGGTCAATACCTTACTGCAACTGGGATGGGCACTGACCCTTAACCGAGTCACAGGGCGCTGTGATGTGATCTTTGGCAGCACCACATCCGGGCGGAGTGATGCGGTCACTGCGATTCAGCAAACCGCAGGAATGTTTATCAATACATTGCCACAGCGCGTGATATTGCAAGCAGATATGTCGCTGCAAGAACTCGCTCAACAAGTGCAGCTCAGTGCGTCGGAATCACGCCATGCCGATTTTCTCTCGCTGGCACAGATCCAGTCATCGTTATCTCTGCCACCGGGCGAAGCCTTATTTGATTCGGTGCTGGTGTATCAGAACTATCCATTCCCACCGGTGCTAGCCGAACTTGATGATCCCAAAATCGAATTACTGTCGATTCTCGAACACAGCAACTTACCGTTGATGCTGCAGGTCGAGCCCGGTGAAACGCTGACGTTACACTGTCGGTATGACCGCCAGCGCATCAGCGAAACACGGATAGCAACCTTACTGACGATCTTTGAACAGGCATTAATTCAGCTCGGTCAGTCGTTGACGCAGCGGATCGATACTTGTCTGTCAGCCTTGATCGCACATGACAGTGAACTGGCAATATGCAAAGGGCCGATGACTGCCACACCATCCGATCCGAGTTGCGACTTGATCCAGCAAATCCATGTTCAGGCCAGTCAAACCCCCGATAAACCCGCGCTGATTGCCACCGAGCAAACCTACACTTATGCCGCATTGGTTGAGGCCGTTGAAAAACGTGCCGCGGTACTGACCGGGCTGGTCGCTGAACTGACGGACGAACTTACGGGGACAGACGCTTTTACAGACGTGCCGGTTACAGGGACAGACGCCCTGACACCGGACAGCCTTACGAGGACAGTCGCGGTCGCGTTGCCGCGAGATGCTGAGTTGGTGATTAACCTGCTGGCGTTGTACCGCGCCGGTATCGCCTATATTCCCCTTGACCCGGGGCATCCGGCGGAGCGGCTGGAGAATATTCTGCAACAGTCTGATGCGAGTTGTTTGCTGGTGGCGGAGCCTCTGGCGCTCAAGACTGCAGTTCGCCAGGTGACGATTGCAGAATTACAAACGGCTGATGTCCCGGCAGCAAACTGCATCGCCATGCCAACATTGGATGAGACCATTCCGGCCGAGGCGATTGCCTATAGTATTTTTACTTCCGGTTCAACGGGGCAGCCGAAAGGGGTGCAGATCTCAAGAGGAGCGTTACAACACTTTATGCGTGTGATCGCCAACGAGATTCCTGTTTCTGCCCAGAGCCGCTTACTAGCCGTGACGACTGTCGGATTCGATATTGCTGCGCTGGAACTATTCTTGCCGTTGTTACACGGTGGTTTGCTGGTACTGGCCGGAGATGACGATTGCAAAGATACCCAGTCCTTGGTGCAGCAGATTATCAATCATGACATCAACCTGTTACAGGCGACACCAGCCACTTGGCAGGGATTGGCTGAATATGACGGGACATGGTGGCAGAAGCTCGATGTTTTATCCGGCGGAGAAGCGTTGTCGAAAACGCTGGCTGCCACATTGCTGTGGCAAGCCAACCGGGTATTTAATCTGTATGGTCCGACAGAAGCAACGATTTGGGCCAGTTGCGAGCCGGTTTCCTGTGCGTCACTGGACAATCTGTCAACCAATCATGTCGTGATTGGTCAGCCATTTGCCGATACCGAGTTTTATGTGTTGGATGAGATGCAACATCCGGTGCGGCTCGGTGTTGAAGGGGAGCTGTATATTGCCGGTAACGGTCTGGCTCAAGGCTACCTGAACCGGGCTGAACTGACGGCAGAGAAGTTTGTCGCCAATCCATTTCGGGATGAACCGGGAGCGCGGATGTACCGGACCGGTGACCGGGTGATGATGGATGAGCAGCAGCGTATCCACTACCTCGGACGAATGGATTTTCAGGTCAAACTGCGTGGTTTTCGCATTGAACTCGGCGAGATCGAAGCGCTGTTGCTCAACCATGAGGCGGTCAAAGAAGCGGTCGTGGTTTTATGGGATGGACAGCAAGATTCAGCCTTTATTGCCGCTTATGTTTCACTCCGCCACGGACACAGTGAGTCAACGGATTTAACCGCATATCTGGCTGAGCACCTGCCGGGCTATATGGTACCGGCCTCTATCCAGATCATGGAGCACTTACCGCTGAATACCAATGGCAAGATCAACCGACAGGCATTGCCTTATCCGGCAGCGAGAGAAAGCCGTCATTATCGTCAGCCGGAAACGGCAACCGAGCAGCGTCTGGCGGAAATCTGGCAACAAATACTGAATGTTCCAGAGATGAGCGTTGACGACAATTTCTTCCATTTAGGTGGAAACTCGCTCTCTGTAACGCGCTTACAGGCCCGGATTCAGCGCACTTTCAATCAACGCCTGCCGTTGGCTGAAATTTTCCAGAACCCAACAATCAAAGCACTGGCAGACAAACTGACCGCTGACACTTCACAGCAAGATGATTTAGCGATGATGGCTGCCCTGTTAGATGAGTTTGAATTATGAGTCATGCCGAATTGAACCAACAGAATACCCTTGATGCCAGCAAGTCGGATGCAACCCCGCGTCCGAAACCGGAGAACCCGCTGGATCCATATCATATCGCTCAGCGTCTGGCGCAGCTGCCTCCGGAGAAAAAACAGCAGTTCCGGGCATTACTGCAATCGAAGCAGATTGACAGTTGGCAATTGCCGATTGTCCCGGTGTCACATCCAGACAATCGTGCGGTGCTCTCCAGTGCGCAGCAACGCTTGTGGTTTATTGAACAGTATGAGCAGGGACGGGCGTTGTATAACCTGACCGGACGGCTGGTTCTGACCGGACAACTTGACCAACAGGCGATGCAACGGGCGTTTGCCAGTTTGCTGCAACGTCACCATATTTTGCGCAGTACCTATCAGACCGATGCGGCTGGTCAGGTCTACCAGCAGGTTGAGCAGGACTATCAACTGCCGTTCGAGATTCACACCCAAGTCACCGATATTGAGCAGCGCTGTGAACAGATCAGTAATCAGCCGTTTGCCTTGGATCGCGATCTCCCTGTCAGAGTGGCGTTACTCTCTCTGGCAGAAGATGCTTGTGAAAAGCGTCTGTCCTCAGAAGCTATGTCTTCAGAAGCTGGGGAAGCAGAAAAGTGCCTGTCCCCGGAAGAGAACCAAGCCTGCCTGTCCTCCGAAGAGCGCTCTTCGCAAGGGCGTCTGTCCCCGCAAGGGGAGCCGTCTTCAGCAAGCAGTCACAACCAGCGCTGGCACTTACTGTTTGTCATTCACCATATTGCGTTTGATGCGTGGTCTGAATCTGTGCTGATTCAGGAGTTGGCCGCATTATACGATCATCATCTCAATCATCCGGGCGAAGAAGCAGCACCGCCGCCATCGTTGCAATATGCAGATTATGCGGTTTGGCAGCAGGAATGGCTGATGAGTGAGAAGGCCGAACAACAGCGTGAATTTTGGCAGGCAACCCTAGCCAACGCCCCGAGTCAGACACAGTTACCGTTTGATTTTCCCTACCCGAGCGTGGCTCAGCGTAATTATCAGGGCGCGCAACAAAGTCTGACACTGCCTGCTGCTGTTCTTCAGGCTGCACAGAGTTTTGCTGCCCGGGAAGGCACCACGTTATATAACGTCATGCAGGCTGCGTTCTTGCTGCAACTCAACCGGCAAGGCGCCGGAGCCGATATCTGTCTGGGGACGTCAGTCGCCAACCGGCAACGGCCTGAGCTGGAGACGATGCTCGGATTTTTGGTCAATACACTGGTGTTGCGTCATCAGTTGCCGCCACAAGTCACATTCCGGCGCTTGGTCTCCCAAGTGTCGCAGACTACACAATCGGCGTTTGAACATCAGGATCTGCCTTTTGATCTGGTGCTGGATGCATTGGATGTTGAACGCGGGCAGGCATGGAGCCCGCTGTTTCAGGTGCTCTTTGTCTATCGCAATGTGCCGCGTAGTTCTCTGTCTCTGACAGATCTTTCGATTGACGTGGTGGAACGTGAACTCAAACAGGCGCGTTTCGATATGACCGTGCGTTTAAATGAGATTGAGCAAGCTGACGGTGAGGCCGCGTTACGCATTGACCTTGAATACAGCACCGAGCTATTCCGTCAGGAAACGATCCAAACCTTACTGGAAGCGTATCTGCAAACCCTGACACAAGTGTTCGAACAGCCCGATCAGCGATGGGATATTCGTGAACGAGAGCTGGCTGAACCAGTGTCTGCCGATGATGCTACGGTTTCCGAGACGCTTTCGTCAGCGGACAGCGCTGAGGTGATGCAACTGGCTGAACAGATTGCAGCGGGATACCGTGAAATGTTACGCAAAGATGTGACACTGCATGACAGCTTTTTCCAGCTTGGTGGCGATTCGATTCTCTGCTTACAATTGGTGGCGTTGCTGAAAAAATCCGGAGTAAAACTGACACCGAAACAGGTTTTTGCGCAGCAAACCCCGCTGAAGATTGCCCGGGCACAATTACAGGTTGAGTCAAGTGATACCGATGATGTCATGAAACTGGCCGAACAGATTGCCGCCGGATATCGCACTATGCTGAACAAAGATGTGACGCTGCATGACAGTTTTTTCCGGCAGGGGGGCGATTCGATTCTCTGCTTACAACTGGTGGCGTTACTGAAAAAATCCGGGATAAAACTGACACCGAAACAGGTTTTTGCCCGGCAGACGCCAATCGCACTGGCCCGCGAACTTATCGGTGGCGTTCCGGCAGCAACTCAGGTTGAGGCGACCGAGCAGAGACGGTCCAACATTCCGCTGGCACCGATTCAGCACTGGTTCTTTGACCAACATCTGGCGCAAGCCGATCACTGGAATCAGTCGGTGTTGTTAAGTTACACCGACACGATTGACCTGTCATGCCTGCGCCAAGCGGTATCACAAGTGTTCGCGCTGCATCCTCAGTTATCTGCGCGCTACTTTGTTGCTGATGAGGTGAGCATCGTTGCGGGGACAGACACCCTAACAGGGACAGACGTTCTTGCAGGGACAGATGGTGTTACAGGGACAGACGCTTTATCTGAGACCGATTTGCTTACGGGGACAGACACCCGAGCCGCGAATGCCCATGCTGAGAAACAACCAGTATTGCAGCAACTTGGCGAGGGGCTGTGGCCGGTCGAGGCTCATTCGTTGCCGGCTGATCAACTTGATACCTTATTGCAGGCGCAGCAATCATTACTCAACTTACCGAATACCGCTCCGATTCGTGTCGATGTGATTGATTTTGATGATCAAGCCGGTGGGCGGATCTTGCTGACCGCTCACCATTTGGTGGTTGATGGTGTGTCTTGGCGAGTGCTGATCAGCCAGTTATGTCAGGCTTATTTTAGTCTTTTAGGCGGAGCGCAAGCTGAACTGCCTGAACCAAGCGCTTTATACGGGGAGTGGGTTCGCAGCCTGCAACAGTGGCCGGAATCCCACAAGCGTGCCGCCAGACAATACTGGCAGCCGCTTGCAAGGACAGACGCCGCAACGCAGTACCAGTGGGGGCGTTTGCCAGCCTCGGTCGGGGAGATCGATTTCACCCAGCCAAACCGTTTGGCGGATACCGAGAGTATTAATGTGCAGCTTGAACCTGTGCTCACCCGGAAATTAACCACGACCGCACTGCAAACTTATGATCTCGGCATTAATGACCTATTACTTGCGGCACTGAATGGCACCATCGCAGAATGGCGTGCAGTACCTGAAGTTCTGATTGAACTGGAAGGCCACGGTCGGCAACACGAGACATTGGATTTATCGCAAACTGTTGGTTGGTTTACCAGCCGTTATCCGGTGCGTTTGCAGTGCCATGCGCATTTCGTTACGGGGACAGACGGTGCAATGTCTTCTGTTACGGGGACAGACACGTTAGGAAAAGACGTTGCATGGACAGACGCCACAATGCGTCATTTGATTCTGGATACCAAAGCGCAGCTGCGTCAGGTGCCGGATCAAGGGCAAGGTTTCGGTGTGCTGAAATATCTGGGCGGTGAACTGGGTGCGCTGGTCACCCCCTCGATTGTATTTAACTATCTCGGTCAGTTGGATCGCGGTTTAGCGATCGGCGATATCTCGCTCGCGGATGAAACGGTGCCTGAACAGCGACATGGCAGCAATGCCCGCAAGCAGTGGCTGGATATCAATGGGATGATTAAGAACGGTGCGTTAACCGTGCACTGGCAGTTTAACCACAATGTGCAGACGCCTCACATGATCCGGCAAGTGGCAGAGCGTTTTATCACTGTGTTATCCGCATTGATTGAGCACTGTGAGCAGGCACAGCCAACCCTGTCACTGAGCGATTATCCGTTGGTGGTTGACGCTGTGGATTCTCAAGCGGCATTCGAGCATCTGAGCGACCAGCTTCCGATTGATTCGGATGCGCTGGAAAATATTTACCCGCTGACCCCGACACAACAAGGGATGCTTTTCCATAGCCTTGCTGAACCAGGCAAGGGATTATATCTCAATCAGAGTGTGATCGACTTTCATGGTGAACTGGACGTACAGGCGTTACAGAATGCCTGGCAGGCGCTGCTCGATCACCATCCGGTACTGCGCAGCGGTTTTCACTGGCAAGGGCTGGATTCCCCATTGCAATATGTGGCCCGCACCGTGCCACTGGACTGGCAAGTGGTGACACTTCGTGACGACACACCGCCGGAGCTGCAAGTACATGAGCTGGCTCAGGCTGCATTGACCCAAGGATTTGCGCTTGATCATCCCGGGTTAATGCGTTTCCAGTTAGTGCGTCTCAAAGCCGATCACCACTGCCTGATCTGGACCCGTCATCACTTGATTGTCGATGGTTGGTGTACCGGCCAGATGGTAGCCGAAGTGCGCCGCTCTTATCAAAGTTTGGTTGCGGGACAAGGCGTAGCTGATGCGGTGAGTGTCGGTGAATTCGCTGATTTTGTTGCCTGGTTGCAACAGCAAGATACCGCGGCCAGTTTAGATTACTGGCAACAGTTGTTGACCTCGACCAACGCGGCAGATAGTGCAAAACTTCCCCGGCCATTCAAACCGGAGCAAGGGCAAGCACCGACAAATGCTGCAATAGGACAACAATATACTCAGGCGTTGTCTCCGGCATCAGTCACCGGGCTGAAAGCATTGGCGGCCCGGAATCAATTAACACTGAACTCCTTGTGTCAGGCGGCTTGGGCGCTGATTCTCAAGCGTTACACCAATCATGACACCGTCACCATGGGCATCACCAGCGCAGGGCGACCCGATGCGCTGGAAAATGCACAGCAGATGATGGGCGTGTTTATCACCACCATTCCGTTAGTTGCACAGCTCGATGAATCGCAATCATTGGTGGATCTGGCGCATCATTTACAAAGCCAGCTGATGGACAGCCGTGAACATGAGCATGTGCCATTGGTTGAAATCCAGAAAACAACTGGCGTGGCAGACGCGCTGTTCGATAACTTACTGGTGTTTGAAAACTACCCCGGCGAACAATTCCAGATGGATGATGCTTTGCAGTTTACCGTGCGGGAAACGCTGGAGCGCAATAATTACCCGTTAACGTTAGTGTTGGTGCCGCATCAACAGTTAGATATGCGTCTCACTATCGATTCGAGTCAAGTTGAGCCGTTAGTTGCGACAGCGATGTTAGCGGATTTTGTCACGCTACTGACCCAGACTGCGACGGCTGAACATGATATTCATGGAGACAAATTTATCCGTGCGCTGGCAAGTGAGTATCAGCAACCGGGCCCGTGGCAGTGGAACCAGACCGGACAAGTCTATGATGTGCCAGTCACGTTGGATGCTTATCTTGCAAGGCAGGTTGAACGGACACCGACGCACGTAGCATTGGTGTGTCCGGCTGACATTGTGTCACCGATTTATCTGGAGGCTCTTGGCGCAAACGGCAGTGACTGGCAACCGGGTCAAGATCTAACGCTGAGCTATCAGACGCTCGATGCGCTGGCGAGCCGGTTGGCGCATTACCTGCGCCGGTCACACCAATGTCTGCGTGGTGAGCGCATCGGTTTATGTATGCGTCGCTCACCGGAGATGGTGATTGCTATGCTGGCCTGTGTGAAGCTCGGCTGTGCTTATGTACCGCTCGATCCGGATATGCCGGCTCAGCGTCTGGCGATGATCGTTGCCAGTGCCCGGCCGAAGGTGGTTCTGGCACAGCAGAATGTGATGTATCTGCTCGAAGGACAGACGCCTGAAGAGCCGGTATTAACGGGACAGACGGTGCTGGCGGTAGAAACCGTTCTTACTGAAAGTCACAACTATCACGGACAACCATGGCAGCCAACGGACAGCCAAATCGTGCAGGCCGATGATATTCTGTATGTCCTCTATACCTCCGGCTCGACCGGCAAACCCAAAGGCGTTGCCGTTCCTCATGCCGGGATCGTCAACCGGATTGCATGGATGCAGGAGACATTTGGCTTGCAGCATGATGACGCGGTGTTACAGAAAACCCCGTATGGTTTCGATGTTTCAGTCTGGGAGTTCTTCTGGCCGCTGGTTAGTGGTGCCCGATTGGTAATGGCTGAACCGGATGCGCATAAAGACAGCGGCAGACTGTCTGAACTGGTACGGGATTACGGGATTACGACCATGCATTTCGTGCCTGCGATGCTGCATGGTTTCCTTGAATCCTTCGCAGAAAATTCCTTAGCGGGACAGACGCCTGAAGGAGAGGGATCCTTCGCGGGACAGACACCGCAAGCGCCTTCTCAACATGCAATCGCCTGTCCGCATCCTCAGTTACGCCGGCTGATTTGTAGTGGCGAAGCACTGCCTTACCACGTGCAGCAACACTGTCTGAAGTTATTGCCGCATGTGGGGCTGTATAACCTGTACGGCCCGACTGAAGCCTCGATTGATGTCACATGGTGGGATTGCCGGGCGAAGAATATCGTCAACGAAGTGCCGATCGGTTATCCGATTGCCAATATGCAGACGTGGATTCTCGACCGTCAGCTCAATCCCGTACCGATCGGGGTTGAAGGGGAATTATATCTTGCCGGGGTCGGTCTGGCGGCCGGTTATCTGGGACAGCCTGAATTGACTGAGTCGGTGTTTATTGCCAATCCATTGGCCGCCAAAGCAGCCCCTTCAGCCACAACTCAACCGACCAGCGATGCGCAGTATGCCCGTTTGTATCGTACCGGTGATCTGGCGCGCTATCGTGCTGATGGAGCCATTGAGTATCTGGGACGAGCTGACTTTCAGGTCAAAATTCGCGGGCAGCGGATTGAACCGGGAGAAATCGAAGCGGTGCTGGCAACCTATCCGGCGATTCGCGAAGCCGTGGTTCAGGTGCGCTCGCGAGGGCAGCAAGATGCATTGGTCGGCTATGTGGTCTGTGAGCAACAACTGCCGATTGAGCCGTTGATGACTTTCCTGCAACAGCGCTTGCCCGTTTATATGGTGCCGGATCAGATTGAGATCTTAACCGCATTGCCGCTGACCCATAACGGCAAAGTGGATCGTAAAAATCTGCCGGAGCCGAGCTGGCAGCTTGTGGCATTCTCCGCACCGCAAACCCCGACCGAACAACAACTGGCAGCCCTGTGGCAGAGTTTATTGGGTATCGAGTCTGTCGGACGTCACGACAACTTCTTCGCACTGGGGGGCCATTCATTATTGCTGACCCGTCTGGTGAACCGAATCAATCAACAATTTAACCTGAATCTTCGTTTGGCACAGCTGATGGAACTGCCGGATCTGTCAAGTCTGGCCGCTTATGTGGATATGCATTGTCATACCTGCCAAGCCGAACCAACGACCGACCACGAAGATGAAAGGGAGAGCTTTGAATTATGAGTATTGCCGTACTTTTAGCCGAGTTATTCCGGCGTGATATTCGCTTACATCTGGAAGATGGCAAATTGAAAATTGATGCCCCGAAAGGGGCATTTACTGCCGAGATCAAGCAGACATTACAGGCGAGAAAAGCGGAAATTATCGCGCATCTGCAACAGCAGCAACAGTCCCGGACATGGCCGGCACTGACCCGGGTCAACCGCGCGGATGAGGCGTTGCCACTCTCTTTTGCTCAGGAGCGGATGTGGTTTTTGCAGCAGTTTGAGCAAGCGAGCGGCCAATATAATGTCAATGCACTATTGGCGGTAAAAGGTCAGGTTGATCTGGCGCTGTTCCGGCAGATCTTTGGTCAGTTAGTGGCAGAGCACGAAATTTTCCGGACCACATTTTCAGCAGCGGCTGATGGTCATCCGGTTGCCCATGTACACACTGCACAAGCGATCATGGATGCATGGCAGATTCGCGAGATCGATTTAGGTGCTATCGAACAGCCAGCCGATGATGAGGCTTATGATTCGGCACTGAAAGCCGTCATGAGTGAACCATTTGATCTGGCAAAGCCACCGCTGTTTCGTCTGACACATCTGAAATGTGCAGCGGGAGCTTCCCGGTTGCTGCTGACTTTTCATCATATTCTGGTCGATCACTGGTCGTTACAAACCCTGACGAGCATGATGGTGGAAAAAGCCAATCAGTTGACCCGTCCGTCAAGTTCGCAGCAAGTTGTATCGTCACCCGAGCTGTTTCAATATATCGACTACGCCCAATGGCAGAAACAGTTACTCAGCGGCGATATCTACGAGCAACTGATGACTTACTGGCGCAACACACTGGAAGATGGTGATTATCACCTTGAGTTGCCGATGCGTCGTCCGGTTGAAGCGCAACTTGTGACAGCCAGCGAAGCAGACACCGGAGATGATGAAGGGGCCCGGTACCATTTCTCACTGACCGAGGCCGATTATCAGCAATTGAAACGCGTCTGTGAAACGTATCGGATGACACCTTATACGGTGTTGCTTGCCGCTTATCAGTGGATGTTGAGCCAGCGCACCGGACAGCAAGATATCCGGGTTGCGTGTCCTGTGGCGGAGCGTTCTCTGCCTGAATTCGAAAATATGCTGGGACTGTTCGTCAATACCTTGGTGATTCGTTCACAACTCAGCACTGAAACCACTGCCGAAAGTTGGTTACAAACGGTTCATCAGGCGCTGGCAGGCGCGCAGAGTCACAGTGCGATGCCGTTTGAGAAACTGGTCGATACACTGGTTTCGACACGAGATATCAGCCATGAACCGCTGGTGCAGACCATGTTCAACTATCTGGATGATGCGTCATCCGGTCAGGTGACGTTGGGTGATATGGTGATTGAATCGCTGCCGGTGCCTGAATTTACCGCCAAATATGATCTCTCTTTATTTGCCGTTCATCACAATCAACAACTTGGATTGTCATTCCAGTATCGGACGGCCTGTTATCGCACAGAAGATGTGGCGCAACTGGCTCAGTTTTATCTGAGCGCGCTGCGTGATTTATTGCAATGTCTGACCGATGAACCGACCCGGCCATTACGCACCATGTCCGGTCTCAGTGAGGCAGAGTGGCAGATGCTATGGCAGTGGAACCAAACCGAACAACCGGCTTTTCTGCCGCCACAACTGGCACATGCTACGCTCGGTGAAGCCTTAGCGGGACAGGCACGCAAAACACCGCAGCAGCGGGCTTTAGTCTTTACCCAAACCACGGCGCAAGGGCCACAGCAAGTCTGCTGGGATTATCAAACGCTCAATCATAAGGTGAATCAGCTAGCCCATTGGATCCGCAAGCAAGGGGTGGCACCGGAAAGCCGGATAGCTATTTGTATGCCAAGAAGTGCCCAGATGGTGGTCAGTTTGCTGGCCACGGTGCAGGCCGGGTGTGCTTATGTGCCGGTTGACCCTGAGCATCCGCCGCAACGGCTGGAATTAATAGTCCAACAAGCACAGCCCACTCTGTTGCTGACAGTGCCTGAGCTGGAAAACTTCACGACGGAATTTGCCGGAGAAGTACCTTGTCATACGCTGGATGATGAGTGGTCACTGGTGGCACAAGAAGCGACGGACTGGCAGGTGACAAGCCGGATTGAACCGCAACATCTGGCGTATGTCCTCTTTACTTCCGGTTCGACAGGCAAACCAAAAGGGGTTGCTGTGCCGCATGTCGGCGTCATAAACCGGATTCTGTGGATGCAGGAGCAGTATCCCCTTGACGGGACAGACGTGGTACTGCAAAAAACACCGTACAGCTTTGATGTCTCGGTCTGGGAGTTTTTCTGGCCGTTGATGGTGGGCGCGACACTCGTCGTAGCACCACCGGAGGCACATAAAGACAGTCAGAAATTGGTCGATTTGATCCGTCAGCATACGGTGACCACGCTGCATTTTGTCCCGACGATGCTGCAAGCCTTTTTAGATCATCAGCACGTGGCGGCTTGTACCTCGCTGCGACGGGTGTTTACCAGTGGCGAAGCGCTCTCCTTTGCTTTGAAAGAGCGATTCTTTTCTCAGTTTTCTTGTCAGTTACATAACTTGTACGGTCCGACGGAAGCTTCAATTGATGTGACCTACTGGGATTGCAGCACCCCGTGTCCGGCAATCGTGCCGATCGGTTACCCGATTGCCAATATGCAAACCTGGATTCTCAATGCTGATCTGAACCCGGTGCCGGTCGGCGTCGCCGGTGAGCTTTACCTGAGTGGTCCCGGTCTGGCGCGCGGCTATTTCGGCCGGGATGATCTGACAGAACAGGCATTTATCGCCAATCCGTTTTATGAAGATTACAAGGACAGACGCCTGAAGACCGGTGGCCGTTTTGATGAGGATGTTTACAGGGACACACGCTGGTATACGCGCTTGTATCGCACCGGTGATCTGGCGCGCTACCGCGAAGACGGCAGCATTGAATATCTGGGGCGGACGGATTTTCAGGTTAAAGTCCGTGGTTTACGGATTGAGTTAGGGGAAATTGAAGCTGCGATTCTCGCGCTGGACTTCGTCAAAGAGGTGCTGGTGACCGCTCCGGATCAGCAGACGTTAGCCGCTTATGTGGTGATTGACGGCGATGAGCCTGACTGGGCGCAGTGGCAGACACTACTTGCCCCTCATTTACCGGCTTATATGATTCCGGCGGTGTTTGTCCGTCTGGACGCGATGCCGGTCAATGCCAACGGCAAAGCGGATCGTAAAGCCCTGCCTGAGATTGATCTGGCACGTCAGAATGCCGGTGAGTATGTTGCACCACAGTCTCCGCGTGAAGTACAACTGGCACAAGTGTTTGCTGAGGTACTGCGGCTTGATACGGTCAGCATCGAAGATAATTTCTTTGCGCTGGGCGGTGATTCGATCATGAGTCTTCAGGTGGTCGCCAAAGCCCGGGCGCACGGATTAGCGATTGAACCGAAGCAAGTGTTTCAATATGCCACGGTCAAAGCGCTGGCCACTGTTGCCCGTGTCAGTGAACAGACTGATTTTGCGGCTGATACGTATTATGGGGACACACAACCGAGTGCGATTCAGCACTGGTTCCTCACGCAGAACCTGCCCAATCCGAACCAGTTCAATCAGGCTGTTTTACTCGCAAGCACAGCCGATATTCAACCTGCATTGGTAGAACAGACACTGACGGGGCTGTTACAGGCGCATCCGCTGCTTGCTGCTTGCTTTACCCGGAATTCGGATGGTCAATGGATTCAGTCGATTCCTTATCCAAATCAGATCACCGCCGAACAACTGGCGTTTCAATCCCTTGAATGGCAGAGCTCAGCGGAAGAATCACTCCAAGTCCGCATCGACCAACTGTGTCAGCAAACGCAGTCGGCGCTGTCGATCGAAGAGGGACGGCTGTTCCGGGCGGTATTGGTGCGTATTGTCGATGATGCAACAGCGGCTTGTTCGTACCGACTGTTACTGGTGGCACACCATCTGGTGATTGATGCCGTTTCGTGGCGGATTTTATTTGAGACGTTAAGCCAAGGATATTCACAACTAGCCGCTGATGCCGACGGGCAAGGGGGGCTGTCCTTACCGGGACAGACGGCGCAACAGGTGCTTCAGCAAGGCGGGATTTTCCAAGCTCAGACCTTGCCATATAAAGGCTGGGTGGCGCAGTTTGCCGCGTGCTTCGGCTCTCCTGCCACGGCTACCGGCTTACAGGGACAGACGCCAGAGCAAGAAGACTTGCAGGGACAGACGGTTGAACTGGCGGATGAACAAAACACCGGACTGAACGCATGGCAAGCGTGGACGGCACAGCCCGAGGTTCAGCAGGCCTTACAGGTCAATTATCCGCTGGCGACGCAGCCGCTGTTTCCGCAGCAACCCATTGGGATCGCAGCGCTGGAACGGTTTGAACTGTCGCAACACACCACGCAAGCGCTGTTTGAGCGCATTGCTCCGGCGGTGAAAGCCAATGGCGAAGAGGTTTGTCTGACGGCCTTGGCGCACGCTTTGTGGCAATGGAGCGGACAGCCGAACCATCTGATCCAGTTGGAAGGTCATGGCCGGGATCAATTGGATCTCGATGTCAGTCAGACTCTGGGGTGGTTTACCCGGATTTATCCGGCGCTGATTAGTGCCGCGGTGACACCGGATCAATCGTGGCACCAAGCGTTGCTCTCGAATCGCGCGGCACTGAGCCATAACCCGGAACGTCAACAGGCAGTGCCATTTCTATCGATTCAGTCACAACTGACCGAGTTGTCTGCGGCACAGGGGCAACCGACGTTGGTATTCAATTATCTGGGGCAACTTGATCTGATATCCACAGAGCGTGACGGGGAGGCTTTGTTCTGCAAAGCGCCTGAATCGTTATCGGCATTCCGGGATGAACAAAATCCCCGTTATTGGCCGATCGAAATCAATGCGTTTGTCCAGCAGGGACAGTTGGTGGTCAATATTCAGTATGCCGCACAATGGTTATCTCAGACTGAAGCACAGCGGCTCGCAACGCTGCTGGCTGACAGCCTTCAATCTCTGGCGGATAGTAATGAGACGGCGACTGGGGCTATTGCCGCAGATTACCCATTGGCGAAGGTCAATGATGCACAGGTGCAGGTGATTGTCCGTCAGGCTGAACGTCAGGGAATGGCGGTTGACGATTTGTATACTCTGTCTCCGGCGCAGCAGGGGATGTACTTCCACTGTCTTGATTATCCGGATGCTTACATCAGCCAGAGCGTGGTGACATGCCGGGGGCCACTGCACAAAATGCATTTTCAGCAGGCATGGCAAAATGCAGTCAACCGCCATACCGCTTTGCGGACTTGCTTTATTTGTGACGGAGTTGATGAGCCGCATCAATTGGTGCTACGGCCATTACGGGGACAGACGCCTAAAGGTCAGTCTTTACAGAGGTTACAAGGACAGTCGTTACAGGGACAGACACCGCAAATGCCGTTGGTGTTTGACGAATATGATGCATCATCACTGACCAAGTCTGAGCGTCAGCAACAGTTACACCGGTTGCAGCAACAAGCGCGGGAACAGTTGGATCTCGAACAAGCGCCGCTGATGCGACTGGCGCTGGTGCGCTGGCCCGATACCGCAGACGGACAAGCCGATTATCGGCTGATCTGGACGATTCACCATTTGATTATGGATGGCTGGTGTCTGCAACGGCTGGTGGGGGAAGTGATGGCGGATTACCGTGCGTTGGTGAAAGGCGAACCTTTACCTAATATCGCCGGATCGGCTTATCGCGACTTTATTGCATGGCTGGGTGAATCTGAACGTACCACCGATGCAAAAGCATATTGGCACCATGCGCTGGCAGGGTTCGAGCAAGGTAAATCACTTCCCGCACCCATGGCAGATGTGTCAGTGCGTTCAACAGCAACGTTCCATACGCAGTCGCTGGGTGAGTCACTCAGTGCTTCACTGAGCAACTGGGCGCGAACCCAAGGGGTCACGCTGAATACTGTGATTCAGGGATTGTGGGGGCTGGTCTTATCTCGTTATCTGGCAACCGATGATGTGGTGTATGGGGTGACAACATCCGGGCGTCCGGCGGATCTCGCCAATGCAGACGGGATTATGGGCGTCTTTATCAATACTTTGCCGCTGCGCTTACGGACTGAGGCCGATACCTCGCTGGGAGACTGGCTGGACGCATTGCAAGATCAGAACCTGCATATGCGTGATTACGAACAGACACCGTTGGCGAATATTCAGCGTTACGCAGCGCTATCCGGCAACGGCCCTCTGTTTGACAGCCTGTTGGTGTTTGAAAATCTGCCGGTGTCCGATTCGACACCGATTGACGGACTCTCTCTCACTCTGGATGCGCATCATGTGGAGAATAATTTTCCGCTGACATTACGAGTGGTGCCAAGAAAGAATCTGCAATTTGATCTGCTGATGAACCCACAGCAGGTGGATGCGGCATTGATGCCCGGGCTGGTCAGTCAGTTGATCCGTTGGATTGAGCGCGTGACTACTGATCCGCAATCACAGCAGCAATCGCTGATAACCTTGATACGTCGCTGGTCTGAGGCGCAATCTTCATCTACGGCACAGATGACGCAAGAGGCGCTGGATCATGCCAGTCCGGTACAATCCCTCAGTCTAGTACAATCTGAACATGCACTGGCACGGATACAAAAGCAGGCAAGGGAGGCGACTGCGCTGACGTTTTATTCCGACCACACAGCGCTGACGCAATGGTCGTATCAGACGTTGCTCTCTCAGGCCGGACAACTGGCGCAGCAATTACCTAGGGTAAATCGGCCCGAGGTGAATGGGGCTGATGTGAATGGTGATGCGCCGGTCATCGCTATCTGTATGCCAAGACAGATGGAACAAATTGTCGCGATGCTGGCGGTCTGGTATCAGGGGGCTGCGTGGGTGTGTATTGACCCGGAACTGCCATTTTCCCGGATTCAGCACATCATCGACGATGCGCGGCCTGCTTATATTATTGGCGGTGAAATGCCAAGCTGGGTCAGTGACTGGGGAGACGGCCGGTGGGGCGTCTGTCCTCGCAACGATTCCTCCGGTGATTGGGGCGTCTGTCCCCGTAACGACGCTGGTCAAGTGCTGTCGCATCATTCATGTGCGTGGATCGATATCATGGCACTGAATTTAGGCGATGATGTGACACCATCACCAATGTCGTTGCCACCATTGCCGCAGTTAACCGCGCAGGACACCGCGTATTTGGTTTATACCTCGGGCTCAACGGGTAAACCGAAAGGGGTACAAGTGAGCCACGGCAATCTGCTCAGTTATGTCGATGCTTTGTTTGAGCGCGTATCACTGACAGCGGATGCGACGATGACGACGTTTGCGACCGTGGCAGCGGATCTGGGCTTCACGTGTGTACTGGCCTCGCTATGCAGTGGCCGGACGTTGCGTTTGTTGCCTCCGAATGATTATTTTGATCCTGAAGCCTTGGCCGGGCGGCTGGCACAACACCCGGTGGATGTGCTGAAGATTGCTCCGTCACATCTGAAAGCGCTTCTGGCGGTTGCGGAGCCGCAACGGTTATTGCCGCAGCAGTGTCTGATTGTCGGCGGAGAATCCTTGGATGTGACACTGTGGACACAATTACGTGCGTTTGCACCGACGATGACTATCGTCAATCACTATGGCCCGACAGAAACCACCATCGGTTGTTGCGCGACTGAGCTCCGCTCGCAGGCTGACCTCGGCTCTATTGGGACCCCCTTGAAAAACAGTGTGGCTTATGTGGTTGATGAAGCCGGATTACCCGTGGCTAACTGGGTGGCTGGTGAGCTATGGATTGCGGGGGCCGGGGTTGCATCTGGCTATTTGAACCGGCCGGATAACACCGCCAGACAGTTCAGCCGTACCGATGTGCTGGGTTTGAGTGAGCCATCTATGGCATTGCCGCTGTATAAAACCGGTGACCGCGTGGTGCGAGGGGCACAGGGCGAACTGCGCTATCTGGGGCGTCAGGATGATCAGGTGAAAATCCGCGGCTTCCGGGTTGAGCTGGGTGAAGTGCGTGCCACGTTACAAGCGATGCCTGATGTTGAAGATGCTGTGGTGCTGGCGGTTGACGGACCGAGTGGTCAACGTCTGGCTGCGGCTGTGATATTAGCCAATCAGGACGAATCTCAGCCGCGCCGGTTAAAACAGCTCGAAATTGCGCTGGAAGGATTACTGCCGGATTATATGGTACCGCGATTGTGGCAAGTGTTGACTCAGTTCCCGTTACAGAAAAACGGCAAACTGGATCGACAGGCACTGGCATCAAGGATGGTGGCACCTGACGTGACATTTTCAGATGAAGCGGAGACAGCTCAGACGCAACCTGACAGCGAACCGAAGTTGCCGGCTAAAGCTGCAACCGATGTGGTGCTCAGCGATCTGTGGGAGAGCCTGCTTAAGATCCGGCCACAAGCGGAAGATAACCTGTTTGCGCTGGGCGCGGATTCAATTGTCTGCCTGCAATTTATTGCCAAAGCGCGCCAGAACGGTTTCAAACTGACACCGAAACAGATTTATGCCGCCCCGACAGTTGCCGCTTTAACGACCCTTCTGGCTGAGCAAGCCGGTGAGTCTGACTGCGCGACACCGGAGACAGCACCGGCCGAGAGCAAGCGCACAGTTGATGTTCCGGTTGGTAAGAAGGCGTCCGTTGCTGAGGGGAGCGTAACTGCAGCATCCGTAACTGAAGCATCTGTTGCAGCATCATCTCCGGAGAGTGAGACGCCATCGATTACGGAGACATTGCTGTCTCTCTGGTCTGCATTACTCCGGCAACCGGTGTCTGTTAGCGATAATTTCTTCACCCTCGGCGGAGATTCAATTATTGCCTTGCAACTGGTGGCCCGGGCGCGTCAGCACGGGCTGGTGATTACGCCGAAAATGCTTTACGCGACACCGACCATTGCTGAACTGGCAGTGACACTCGGTGAAACAGCGCAACCTGCGGCTGAGCCTGAAACTGTAGCGGCTGACACACCAAAGATAAGCGCGATGCCTGATCAGCAGCGCCTTCTGCCGCTGTTACCGATTCAGCAGTGGTTCCTTGAACAGCCACAGCCTTACCCGCATTACTGGAATCAGGCTGTGATGCTTCGGGTTCCGACGCGGATTGTCCATCGTGTGATGAGTCAGGCGGTTGATGTCGTCTTGCATAAGCATCCGTTACTGACGGCGCGTTTTGAACATCTGGATACACCACAACAGGCCGGTTATTGGTTGTCTCATGAAACTGCGGCCGTTTATGCCGGATTTGACGGACAGGATCCGGCCGGATTAACGGCTTTAGTGGCCGCAACTCAGCAGAGTCTGAATCTGACTGAAGGGCCATTATTCAAAGTGGTTGCTTTCAATTTGGCTGACGGTAGCAGTCAACTGTTGCTGGTTGCCCACCATCTGGTGGTGGATGGGGTGTCCTGGCGAGTGATCGGCCGGGAACTGCATCAGACCTATCAGACACTGTTGCATGGCGGAGAGGTCACACCCGATAAGGAAGAGACCACCGCAGCGCAGTGGCAGCAGCAGTTACAGCATTTGCCGGATGAAAAACTCACCGCTGCCGGGCAATACTGGCAGCCGATGGTCAATCGGTTTGATAGCGGGATCCTGATTGCCGGTGCCCAGCCCGGAACGGTCGGCGCCGTGCATACTCAACACCAGACATTCTCCTCCCAACTGACCGCCCGGTTGCTGGGTTTAGGGAACTTACATCAGCGCTCGGCTTGTGAAGTTGCCATGCTTGGCGCGCTGACTCAGGCGGTTCAGTCACAGTTTCCGCGTGATCAGTTATTGATTGAGATGGAGAGCCACGGGCGTTGTCCTTGGCTGGCTGAGCAAGATTTGAGTGAGACGGTCGGATGGCTGACCAGCCGTTTTCCGGTTCGTTTTGACACTGCATCTGAAGATCTGGACAGTATCGCCCGCCAACTGGCAGCAGTGCCTGATCTCGGTATTGGTTATGGCGTGTTACGTTATCTGCATCAGCGGCTGGCATTTCCGGCTCCGCAGATCCTGTTCAATTATCTGGGTCAGATCGGCACGCTTGATATGGACTGGCAGTTGATTGACGGTGCCGGACAAGCGCGTCATCCCGACAGTCTTCGCCGCCAGTTGATTGAAGTGACCGCGCAGATCCGCGATGGTATTTTGACGGTGGTGTGGCAGTATCCGCCAGCGCTGAAGTCGCAGCTCGACCCCGTTGCTGATGCGTTTGCACAGCGGCTTGAAGGTATTGCGTCCTTCGCAGGACCGTCCTTCGCAGGACCGTCCTTCGCAGGACAGACGCCTTTAGCGGGACAGTCGCAACAACAAGCGTTGCGGGGACAGACGCCTTTAGCTGGACAGTCGCAGCAACAAACGTTGCGGGGACAGACGCCTTTAGCGGGACAGACACAGCAACAAACGTTACGAGGACAGACGGCTCAGCCGGCGGCAGGATATGCGTTGACACCGGTGCAGCAGGGGATGTATTTGCATAGTTCTGCACTGCAAGGGGCAACACCGGATGAGTCGCTGTACTTTAATCAGACTGCGGTCGCGATTGAAGGGACGTTGGATGCTGAAGCGTTTGTGCTGGCGTGGCAGCAAACGGTTAATCGTGAGCAGGCATTGCGGGCGCATTTTCAAGACGATCAACAGGGCGAGCCGCGTCAATACTTTGCAGCGCAGGTGCACTTACCGGTAGACATCCTGGATTGGTCCGGTGATGCAACCACACAACAGCAACAACGTTTTGAGGCGTTGTGTCGGGCTGACCGGGATAAAGGATTTGATCTCAATATGCCGCCCCTGATGCGTCTGACGCTGATTCGCATCGCGGAGCAACAGCACTGGTTGATCTGGAGTCGTCATCATTTGATTGTGGATGCGTGGTGTTCGGCCTTGGTGATTCAGGATGTGATGTGCCGTTATCGTCAGGCGATGGGAGATACCTCGATTCAACTGACTCCGCGGCCGGATTTTTCGCTCTATCTCGATTGGCTGGCACAGCAAGACCTTGATGCATCCAAAACGTTCTGGAAAAACTATCTGCGCGGATTTGAAACACCGGTAGCGTTACCTGCCGGAACGCCCGGTGACGCATTTGAGCTGTTTGATCATCGTCTGAGTGAAACGCTTACCTCAGGGGTGAAGTCGCTGTGTCGGACACATGGGGTGACTTTGAACTCAGTGCTTCAGGCCGCGTGGGCTCTGACGCTCTCTCATCACAGCGGACAGCACGATATTGTGTTCGGCATGACTACGTCCGGGCGTCCTGCTGAGTTGCCGCAAGCGCAGCGAATTATTGGTATTTTCATTAATACTATCGCAGTGCGAATGACGTTACAGGCCGATCAGACGCTGGCGCAACTGCTGGAACTGGCACACCGTCAGGGCGTTGAGCTACGTGAGCATGAATGTCTGCCGCTGGTGGACATTACCGCACAGAGTGAGTTGGCTCAGAACGGCTCATTGCGGGGACAGTCGCTTTTTGATGCGCTGTTGGTGTTTGAAAATGAAGCGCTCGGAGAGGGGGCTGGCAAGACGGGGAATCACGGTTTGTCAGTTACACCGTTACAGGCCTATGAGCGGAATAATTACCCATTGACACTGACGGTAATGCCCCATGACGCGCTGATAATGCGGATGGGGTGCGACGGCAAACGGGTTTCTCTTCAAGCGGCGAAGGCGATGCTTTCGACCTTGGAACAAGTTCTGTCTGCTTTCACCACGGCTCAGGGCTGTGACATGTTGGCGGATATTGGTCGCCAGTGGATTGCTTCTGATGTCGGTTTCCGGGGCGAAGCGGTTACGCTGGATCAATGGCATCTTGGTGCGGGAATTTTGTCTGACTGGACACGTAAACGAGAGCGTGTTGCGGTGTCCGGTGCGGACGGACAGCTGACTTATGGTGAGCTGCTGGAACGGACGTTGCACCTCGCCCATGCATTACGATGCCGGGGCGTTGATAGCCACAGTCGAGTGGTGGTGTGTCATGCTCGTCAGACTGACATGTTAGTTGCGTTGCTGGGCGTTTATGCGGCCGGTGCCAGTTATGTGCCGCTGGATCCGTCTCAGCCTCAAGCACGCTTGCAACTGATCCTTGAAGAGACGTCACCGGACTTGATCTTGAATGATGGTTCAGTGACGCTCGGCGATATTGATCTCAACCATAGCGTTGCATCACTGATTGCGGCCACGCCGTTCAGTGACGCTGATCGCGAGCAAGCGTTGACACGTTTGACGCAGCAAGATCAAGGCTTGGCCTATACCATCTTCACTTCCGGCTCAACCGGGCGGCCGAAAGGCGTCCAGATCCCACGGACGGCACTGAGTAATTTCTTGCACAGTATGGTATCAGTTACTCAAATCACGGAAGCCGATAAATTACTGGCGGTCACCACCGTCGGGTTTGATATTGCGGTGTTGGAACTGTTCGTGCCGCTGCTTGTCGGGGCGCAGGTGGTAATTGCTGATGAAGCCATGGTGCGTGATGGCGCGGCGTTATCTGCATGTCTGCAAAAACAGGGAATTTCCATCATGCAGGCGACACCGATGACGTGGCAGATGTTAATGGATCAACCGTCGCAAAACTGGTCGCACTTAACGGCCTTGGTCGGCGGGGAAGCACTGCCTCCCGCCTTAGCTGAAGCGATGATCTCTCGTGGTGCTCGCCTGCTGAACATGTATGGCCCGACGGAAACCACAGTCTGGTCATCTTGTGCCGAAATCACGCCGGATAATATGGCACAGCCACCGCTGGGCCGGCCGATTACCAATACACAATTGTATGTTCTGGATGCATGGCACAATCCGGTGGCTTTCGGCGCAGAAGGGGAGTTATACATCGGTGGTGACGGGGTGTCGCTGGGGTATCTCAACCGGGCAGACTTGACTGCCGGAGTTTTCCTGCCGGATCCGTTTGCGCGCCGTGCTGACGCAGTCATGTATAAAACCGGGGATCGGGTGCGATTGTCGGTTGATGGCGAACTATTCTATGTCGGCCGGACTGATTTTCAGATCAAGTTGCGCGGTTACCGGATTGAGACCGGTGAGATTGAAGCGCGGCTCGGCGCTATCGAGGGGATTCGCGAAGCAGTGGTCAGCCTCTGTTATGCTAATACCGAGAAAGTGTGTTTAGTCGGTTATGTCACCGTTAATGCCGCTGTTAATCAGGCTGATGATGTGATGAGCAGCGAGTCTATTTTGTCATCGCTTAAGCGTGTGCTGCCTGCGTATATGGTGCCTCAGCACATCGTTTATCTGGCGCAGATGCCGCTCAATGCAAACGATAAGATAGATCGCAAAGCCCTGCCTGAACCACAGTTATCAGGCGTTATCTCGGCAAAGAAAACCGCGCCGCAGACACCGGTTGAGATCGCGCTTGCTCAAGCTTGGCAGTTACTGCTTGGTACTGAAACAGTCTATCGGGAAGATGACTTCTTTACGCTGGGCGGCAACTCGCTACTGGCCGGCCGGTTGGTGGCGATGCTTCGGCGTCAGTGGGCACTGACATTGCCACTCACGGCCGTGTTCCGTCACTCTGAGTTGCAGGCATTAGCGCTGCATGTTGAAGCAGAACCGATACAGGCGGAGGTTAACAAGCCGGACAACGAATGCCACGCAGACGCAGCACTACTGGTTCCGATGAATGCTCAGGCTGAAACCAATTTGCTCACTTGTCAGGCGCGGGATAACGTATTTCTGCTCCATCCTGCCGGCGGGATTGTTCGTGCTTATCAGGCGATGGTGCAACAGTTCGGTAATCGTTTCCCGGTTTATGGTATTGAATCACCACAACTGCATGGCCTCAGCGCATCTGATTCACCAAATCTTGAGCAACTGGCTGAACGCTATGTCACGCTGATTCGCAGTGTACAACCTCACGGGCCTTATCGCTTGGTGGGCTGGTCTTTCGGTGCATGGCTGGCAATGGCAATCGCACATCGGCTCGAAACGCTTAATGAGATGGTCGAGCCGGTGACGATTATCGATGCCCGGGCCGATGTCGATAAAGCGCGTTTGCAAGTGCCGGAACTCAACCAGATCTCGCGTTATTTGGCCTGCCTCAATCATCGCCATCGGACGTTATTGCTGGACAATCATCTGGCGGAACTGACATTGCTGGAGCAGACGTTAACTGGACAGACGCTGTTGGCAGGACAGACGCTGTTAGCAGGACAGAGGGTGCAACCGGATCCGGAACCATCATCAGGTGGGGGATTATCGCGTCTGTCCCCGCAAGATTCGCAGGGCTTTGAGGCGTCTGTCCCCGTAAGTGCATCTCTCGGCATTAAACCGTCTGTCCCCGCAAGCACGGAGGCAGCGCAAGGGTGTCTGTCCCCGCAAGAGCAGGACTTGTTTGTGTTCGATACGCTGGCGCAGTTGTTGGGTGAGACGGCGCTTTTGGATAATGAAGCAGCAGACCGGACGTTACGCTTGATGCAGATGCAGTTATTGATGCAAAGCCATCGGTTGATGCGTGAACATGTGCTGCGGCCGGTTGCCGCACCGTTGCAGGTGTTTTGGTCGAGTCAGACGCTTGAGGGATCCCGCTATCAGCAAGGCGCGGATGCCGGAGAGTGGGATGGTTATGGTCAGGTACAGTCGCAAGTGTTCTCCGGGGATCATGACAGCATCGTGCGTGAGCCGCGTGTCGCTGAGCAGATACTCGCTGGTATCCTGAATTCAGCTATCGCGGTCAGTGATGATATGAGCTAAGTGATATTCTGAGCTTGTGTATGACTCAAGAGAGCCCGACCATGTCGGGCTCTCTTGATAACTGCTATCACCAGCTCTTCATTACCAATGCGCTGTGACTTCATCAGCCAACCCCACGTCATCGCATTAGAAAAATTTAATCGAGTTGCGTCCACTAACCGCATCACGTTCAGTGGTTTTTTTATCCGGTTCAGGCTGATTATTTTTTCCCGTGGTTGAGCTATTCGGATTGGTCTTTTGCTGTTTTGGCTGCGGTGGATTTTTTTTCGCTGTGGGACTTTTCGCTCGGTTATTTTTGCTTTTACGCGGCGAAATATTTTCTGAATCTGTTGTCTGAGATGTCTTTTTACGAGCCGGACTCGGCTTCTTCCGAACGGGCGCAGACTGAGATGGCTCAGCCACAGGGACATCACAAATCACCAGATAATACTCACCGTTAAACTCGACGAGATCACCGTCATAGATTTTACAGCGTTTGCGCCGTTCGACCTCACCATTGACCACAACATATCCCTCAGCAATCGCATATTTGGCTTCTCCGCCACCACTGAGCACATTGGCTAATTTCAGAACTTTATATAGTTCTATGGGCTGATGGTTGACTTCAATGCCAATCGCTTCGATTTCAATTTCTGCCGCTTCATCAGCGTGGTTGTCATGGTTTTGCATAGCTAAATTCTGAGAGATGATTTTGGGGAGAGTGTATCGGTTTGTCGGAGAAAGTGACAATGCTATTTATCGAAAATAGTAATAGTGGTCGGGAGAGATATTTTTCACATTTTAATTATTTGTTTTAAAAGTAATTTTTGTTTTAGATATTCACTTGGTTTATTATTGGACTCCTTTTATTTAACACAATATATGGCGTGAATATGAAGAAACAAGTAAAAGTACAAGTGGCAGCAGGAAGTGAAGCATTTTTGAATACCGATGGTCAGGTGTCGCTGTTCTATTCAACGAACACCACTGAGAATACCGGGGGACATCAGGTGAGCTTTAGTCGCGTTAATCTTGATTAAAGTATTGGTTAAGTGACGTTTTGGTTCAGCCTCTGATAAAACGTCAAACATCCGGATAGCGGTCATGCTGTCCGGATGTTTGACGCTGAGTATGATTACGAATGACTAAATTGTTGCACCAGTCGTTGCAGGCTTTCCAGACGAGTTACAAGGGTATGCGTCCGTTCAACCGATGATGATGAGAGTGATTTTGTCGATTGAATCGCATCATTCATCCGCATCACATGTGCGTTGATCCCTTGGGTCACTTGTACTTGTTCGGTGATGGCTTGTGCCGTGTACGCACTTTGCTCGCCGATGGAGACTAAATCACTCACTATTGCCTCGAATGATTCCTTGCTTTGTTGTGATTTGACGACGCTTTGTTCTGAAGCCTTGACGCCTTCCGTCATTAACTGTCCCGTCTTATTGACGGTGGTTTGCAGCACTTCAATCTTTGAGCGGATGTCTCCGACAGACGTACTTGTTTTGGCTGATAAGGCACGGACTTCATCTGCGACCACCGCAAAGCCCCGCCCATGCTCACCGGCTCTGGCTGCTTCAATCGCAGCATTGAGGGCCAATAAGTTGGTTTGCTCTGCAATGCCTTGAATCATTTCCAGAATCGTTTCGATGCCATCAACATCGCTATACAGTTGGTCCAGCGCAGTTTTTGAATGTTCTAAATGTTGACTCAACAGATGAACGGTCCGGACTGCTTCATCAATGGTCTGAGTGCCTTCCTGCGCTTTGTTTTGTGCATCGTTCGCAAATTCTGCACTCTGTTTCGCCTGTTTGGAGACTTCATCAATTGAGGTCTGCATTTCTTCAGCTGAAACGGCCATCGCACTGGTGGCTATTTCCTGTTCGTTCAGCTCTCGATCAATCAACTGGCGGTTGTGGACTTCTTCATTGGCTGCCTGAAGCAGAGTGCCGGACGTTTCTTTGGCTCGTGCGGTTACCGCTCTCAACTCTGCACGCTTCATCAGCAGTGCCAGCTCAATGCGGGAGAGATCATCACAATGGCCTGTATATGGTTGTTCCATGAGGGGGTTGTTGTAATGATCCTGAGCCAGTTTATTCAAGGTGGTCATGCGTTGTTTCAGTTGCAATGAACAGGCAATCTGGAGCAGAAACAATGGGAGCATCACCCCGAGCGTGATGGGGAGCGAAAAGAGCTTAAACGCGAAAGCAAGCAGGGTTGCAAGTTGTATGAATGTGACTCCCAGCAAGAGACTGAACCATGGGATACGTCTAATGGTGACCGGGCCTTTTTTCAAGCGCTGATACAGAGAGGTTGCCCGTGAAATCTGCTCATCCGTAGGCTGTGTTCTGACGGATTGATATTCGTAGATTTTCCCATCTTTGCCCATAATGGGGGTGACAAAAGCAGAGACCCAATAATGGCCGGAATTTTTACACTGATTCTTGACCAGTCCCATCCAACTTTTACCCGATTGGATATACTCCCACAGCTGGCTAAAAGCTGCCCGCGGCATGTCATGATGGCGAATGACATTATGTGGTTTACCGAGGAGTTCCGTTTGTTGATAACCGGCAATGCGGCAAAAATCGGCGTTGCAGTCGGTGATATGGCTGTCGGGGGATGTAGTTGATATGAGGCTGTCATGCTCTGAAAAACTGACTCTTTTATCTGTCATCGTAATCTCTTTACTATCGATCTGTCCGTGATGATTCATGCAGTGTTTTGTGTTTAAGCGCATTCATTTGCATAGAGTTATAATTCTATCAAATAAACATGACAGGATGTTGATATGGGTCATCAAGTGGATCGCTATTTATACTGTGCTGTGCAGCACAGTTAAATGGTCTTTCATTGATAGTGTCCCAAATTACATGCTATGTTGACACTGAACATGGATTGCTAATGCATAAGCATGCAAAACCTGAAGATTTCAAAGCATTTGCGACCCGCATTGTTTTGCAATCTTCAGGTTTTTTTATATAAAAACGAGTTTGGATGAACATGCAGGTTGAAAAAGTACTCAATAATAATGTGATTATCTCTGTTGATGAGCATGGGCACGAAGTAGTGGTGATGGGCAAAGGGATTGGCTTTCAAATGAAGAAAGGCATGCCGATTCATCAACAGCTGATTGAAAAAGTATTTACCCTGACCAAGACTGACGATAAAGCACTCGACGCGCGTTATCACGAACTGCTGGGAAAAATTCCTTTAGAACTGCTTTCTGTGACGGAATCAATCGTGAGCTTAGCAGAACGGGATTTACCGGGACAGTTACATCCGAGTGTACGTATTTCATTGGCTGATCACTTGTTCTTTGCACTGGAGCGAATGGTGAAAGGGCAGCAGATCAAAAATGCGATGTTATGGGAAATCCGGCAACTTTATCCGCAGGAATACCGGGTCGGCCTTGAAGCATTACAATTATTGAAGGAAGCTTCGGGGATTCAGTTTGATGAAGATGAAGCGGGCTTTATCTCGTTGCATTTAGTGAATGCGCAGCTCAATGAAGATATGAACAATACCATCAGTGTGACTAATCTGATTCGTGATATTGTGCAGATGATCCAGTACCAGATGCAAATCAGTCTCGATGAAAATAGTACCGATTTTCAACGATTAGTGACCCATTTGAAATTTTTTGCGCATCGACTCATTCATAAGACAACAATTCAATCAGATGATGACTCACTGTTTATCTCTATTAAAGAAAAATATCCACAATCATTTGATTGTACAAAGAAAATTGGGCAGTACGTCGCGAAAAAATATCAACATGAGATGACTTCAGAAGAGATGATGTTTCTGACGATACATATAGAGCGGGTCAGACGGGCAGCTCATCCATGATTGCAGAGAAAAGATGAAATGAATCATTATCAGCAACTGGCGAGCCAGATTCTTATCTTTGTCGGTGGTGCGAATAATATTAAAAGTGTCGTTCATTGTACGACACGTCTGCGTTTTGTGTTGAAAAATGAAGAGAAAGTCGCAGGTGAAAAACTCCTTGAACTGCCGGATATTGTCACGGTGATGAAGAGTCTGGGCCAGTATCATGTTGTGCTCGGTGGGCATGTCGCCCCAATCTATCATGAGCTACTGGTGCTGTTAGGTGAAAACGTAGAAGAGAAGCACGTTCACGGATTTTTTAACCAGTCCATCGATATCATTACCAGCATTTTTACACCGTTACTCGGATTGTTAGCGGGTGCCGGCATTCTCAAAGGGATGTTGACGTTATTTTCCACACTCGGTTGGCTCGACACGGATAGCGGTGTGTATCGTTTACTGAATCTTGCATCGACATCAACCTTCATCTTTCTGCCGATTTTTCTGGGCTTTACCGCTGCCAAAAAATTTAAGGGACGTCCGTTTGTGGGGATGGCAATCGGTGCTGCCATGGTTCACCCTGATATTACCAGCACCGCCGGTTTATTTTTCTCACCAAGTGCTTATAGCAGTCAGACGCTCGATACGTTTTTAGGCTTACCCATTTATTATATTGATTATTCATCGAGTGTTCTGCCAGTGATACTTGCGGCTTGGATGAATGCGAAACTTGAGCGTTGGCTCGCGAAATACATAACGTTTTCTTTTGCAGATTTACTGATCCCCATACTGTGTCTTGCTGTGACTGTCCCGATGACGTTTATTTTGATCGGACCTTTTTCATCCTGGATCGCCTTTGAAATATCATGGCTGATTATTTCTCTGTATCAGGTTGGTCCCGGGATTGCCGGATTACTGATGGGGGCGATTTGGGAAATCCTTGTTGTGTTTGGCATCCATTGGGGGCTGGTGCCAGCAATAATGAATAATCTTTCTGTCTATGGCTATGATGTGTTGGTGCCTTTGCTGATGACCGCAGTCTTCGGGCAGGCCGGTGCTTGTCTCGGACTGTTTTTTCGTGAAAAAGATCGGAAGCGGAAAGGACTATTGGGTTCTGCTTCTGTCACGGCATTTTTTGGGATTACGGAGCCTGCGGTGTATGGATTTACGTTACCTAATAAACGGCCTTTTCTGTTTGGGTGTCTGGGCGGTGCTTTAGGTGGGTTGTTGGTCGGTCTTTATCAAACCAAAGTGTATTCCATGGGAATCATGAGCCTGTTTACTATGGCACAAATTATTCCTGAACATGGGATTGATGCCACCGTTTATGCCGCTTTAGCTGCCAATATCATTGCCGCATTATCTGCGGGGTACTTGAGTTATTATTTTTCCGGTCAGCCTGCTTTGAAAGCGCCTGATCCCCGGAATAACGCTGATGTTAACAAAGATCATGCGCAAGCCAGCACATGCTCACCAGAGCCGGAAGTCCAGCATACTTCTGAGACATCAGCAGTTAAGACACAACCAATTAAGCAGCAACTAATTAAGAAAAAATCGAAATCAATGGCTGCTGATGAATCGGTTCAAAGTGCATTCAGTGAAACAATTTTTTCTCCTTTATCCGGAGAGATTCTTCCGCTGGAAGAGTCGGCAGATTCGATTTTTGCGATGGGGATTTTAGGGGCGGGAATTGTGATTATTCCTGACAGCGGCACCGTGTATGCGCCGATCGATGGTGAAGTGGTCTCCGATTTTAATGGCGGTCATGCGATTGGTCTCAAAACTCAGCAGGGCGTGGAAGTCTTTATTCATATTGGCATTGATACGGTAAAACTGGAAGGGATGCATTTTTCCGCGGCATTGCCAAAAGGAACGCAGGTGAAGCAAGGGCAACCGCTCATCGATTTTGACTATGCGGCGATTTCTGCGATGGGATATGACTTAGAGACGGTGGTGATTATCAAAAATGCCGAGGAGTATGCTGCTGAAGTGATATGTCATGCTCAGAAGGGAGACCCGATTGAACATGGCACAATGTTACTGACCATTCGGGCCGAGCATTGATGATTACAGCTTCAGAAGCTGTTTCCGTGTGGGATAGACGAAGTGATCACAGGAATAGATATCACCATTGTGTTCAATGGCAAGAGTTCAATGGCAACGGCCTTACCGCAGACTGCACATTGACACACTTCTGCGATTCGTGATTAAACATAATCGAGATGATATTTTCAAAACTGATCAAACGGTACATTCAACAGTATTGTGCGTGTTTGTCTGTAAATTGTTACTGTCAGTATAGTCAGAGCTTTCTACTTTCAGAGCTTTCCGTCACTGTATGCCGTTGCATGGTCGGGAAAGCTCATCAAGACGAGAGAAATGCTCGATGATTTCTCGGGAGCCGGGCAAATTAATTCATGATGGTTTCTCGTCGAGGCTTCGGCACCGTTTTAAATTTAAAAAACATCACGATATTACCGGACAGAATCAGCACTAAGCCAATCACGGCTGTTTGCGTCCAGAGATAGCCTTCAAATAGCGTTGAGATTGATAACGCCACTAACGGAAATAATATCGTCGCATAAGCCGCAGAACCTGTACCGATGCGCCCCACCAGCGCAAAGTAAGCGCCAAAGCCAATCACGGTGCCAAAAATAGCCAAATAAAATAAGGCGCCGATATAGCTGACGGTTGTTTCAATGGTGAAATGCGTGCCGGTGACCCCAATGATCAGTAGCATGGTGAGTGCGCCATAGAGCATCGCATAGGCATTGGTTGATAATACATCGAGCCCTCTTTTTTGATGGCGGGCACTGATCATATTACCGATCGAAAAGCCGTAGGTTCCCAGCAAACACAGGCTGATGCCGAACAGGGTTGATGTATCAAAATCATTGACTAATAAACTCTCCCAGAACAGACAAACGATCCCTGAGATACCGATCAGACTTGCAAACACGAGTCGATAGGTAATCCGTTGGCCGAGAAATATCACACCATTGATCGCGTTAAACACAATCGCCATTGAAAATAAAACCGATTCTAAGCCACTGTTGATGTAGTGATTGGCTGAGTAAAAACATAAGAAATTCAAACAAAAGACGCACATCCCCTGAAGCAGACAAAAGAGATGATCGCGTCGATTGATGGCTTGCAGTTTGCCTGACCATTTCAGGATGAGCATGAGCAGACAGGAAGCAATTGCAAAGCGGTAGAATACCGAAATCATCGCGGGGACGTCGCCCGTTTGGAGTGCAATCGCAAACCAGGTTGTCCCCCAGATGAGGACAGTGATGAGATAGAGTGAGCCGTTGACCATGTTGGTTTTATCCATTTGAACTGTATTGCGACGATTTTAGCGGGGTTGCCATCATTGGGATTACAGGGGCTTGCTGATAATTTACATATTCTTGCGCATTTTTACGACCAGTCCGTAGCGATCGGTTTGCCTGCCCTGATGATAAACCATAAACTAGTCGATGACTGAGGTTGACAGCGGAGAAGATGAGCCATGTCTAAGCCGTACCAGATGATTGAGTGCTTGCAAAACCATAAGGCGCAGCGATTAGATTCAACTGTACTTGAAAACGGGACCGGGGTGACATCCTGGACGAATCAATATGCGATGATTGATGTGAATGCACCGGATCATCATACCTTGAGTTTATATATCAAAGATGGTTACCAGTCCTTCCTGAAAACCCCGCACGGCTGGCGCAACGGTGGCAAGCCGGATCGGTTGTGTCTGATGCCCAAAGATTATTCGTCCATCTGGGATATTCGCGGGTCATTATCGTTTGTTCACTTTTATTTTACTGACCGGCACTTAAAACAGGTGGCGGAATCGGTCTGGGATAAAAGTCCCTACGGAATTAGTATCGATGAACGTATTTTTGTCGATGATCCGCAAGTTACCACGCTGTATCGGCAATTCTTATTGAATCTGAGTTGGAATGATTCCGCTGACCGCTTAGCGCTGAGTTCAGCGACGACATTATTGTTAACGCACTTAGTTCGCCACTACACCAATTTTAAATGGAATCCGGTACAAGTCATCGGTGGACTTGCGCCTTTCCAGCTCGCCAGAGTGAAAGCCTATATTGAGGCGAATCTCAGCGACGGCATCCAACTTTCTGATTTGGCCGCAGTGGCGAATTTAAGTGAATATCATTTTGCACGAATGTTTAAACAATCCGTCGGGCTGGCACCGCATCAATACGTGATGCAGCAGCGCTTACTGTTGGCAAAAACATTGCTGAAAAAAACCGACCTGTCTTTAGTGACCATCGCTTTGCAGTGTGGCTTCAGTTCATCGGGGCATTTTTCCAATCGGTTTAAACTGGCCAGCGGATGCACCCCAAGCCAATACCGGTACCGTTAGATCCATCCGTAACAAGTGATACGAGTCTGTAATGCCATCGGGTTCAGTCAACATGTCATATGTGGATGCCCCACGATAGCAGGGCGGTTGGGGATCGTTCTGTTAATAGTTGATGGTTTGTTTGACGGGGGAGAGGGTTGCCATCAGTGCGGTGATCTCGGACAACAGCTCGGTGTGACTCGGTGTGTCATCCTGATCCAGCCAAATCAGCTCACCAATGTTCATCGGTTTCGCTTGTTGGGCTAACGTTTCAAGTTCTGGCAGATATTCAGCACCGGGGTGACCTTTGCGTCGGTAGGGTAAACGCTGCTTATAACGTTCAACCACCGTCTCCGGAGACACTTGGTTCCACACTTCGATCACATGATGAATTTTGGATTCATCCACATACCGGAGCAGTTCCTCTTTGGGGCGGAAACCAAACCAGGCATCGACCACATAAACACATTCGTCGGGGGCTTGGGCTATTGTGTTCCAAATGACTTGATAAGCGGCCTGACCGAGTCTGCGGTTGAGTTTGCGATCTACATCGCTATAGAGACCCATAAACGGCTCTTTAATGGTATCGATCGACAGATAGGGGCAGGTAAAGTATTCGGCAATTTTTGTTGCAGTCGTACTTTTGCCTGAAGCTGGGATTCCATTAACAAGAATGACAGTTTTCATAGTAAATTCAGCACCTCTTCTTTCGTCGTCGCATGTTTTAATTTATCTCGAATTTTTTCATCGCTAAGCAGTTCAAAAATAGGTCGTAGTCCGTGTTCGATATGACTGTGACCATCTAAAGCACACAACATGATAATGAGATCAACTTCAGGACTTGATTGGATGGTGAGCGGATGTTTGAGTGTGACTAAACTAAAACCGAGGCGGTTTACACCGTCTTCAGGTCGCGCATGGGGTAACGCAAAACGTTCATCTTCAAAAACGTAATAAGGCCCGGTTTCTTCAGTCGTCGTTTTAATTGCATTTAAATAAGAGAGATTGATAAATTGATGATCCAACAGTGGGCGAGCCGCGATATCGAGTGCATCTTGCCAGTCTTTCGCATCCACTTGTAATTGGATCGCATCGGCTTCAACTAAAAGCTCTTTCAGCATAAT
The DNA here is from genome assembly GCF_001506075.1 of Vibrio sp. MEBiC08052. Classification (GTDB taxonomy): domain Bacteria; phylum Pseudomonadota; class Gammaproteobacteria; order Enterobacterales; family Vibrionaceae; genus Vibrio. The sequence continues at coordinate 862,459 of NZ_KQ947475.1, forward strand.
GTTTCCTTCTCAGAAATTTTTCCGCGCAGCATTTCTAAGTTCGTTCATTTTGTTAAAAATATCGTTGACGCTATCTTTGTATGAAGGAACTTGCGAATAAATCGAGGCAGCTTGTGTATATTTAACTAATAGAGTTCGCTGTAGCGTAATATCATCCGGTTCTAAGGCATACCGCTCTTCTAATTGCAAAATTTCCTGATGAATTGCAACTGCCTGACTTTCGGTCATCTCATTCTTTTCATGACCGGCGAATAACTTTTTAAGGAATTGCATACGTGCCCTCCTCAATTGCCCCACCGGAGTGGGGCACATAATCGTGATTTAAGTTATGTTATTGAAATAAACGCATCTTCTCAGCAATGACTTCTCTGACGGCTTTACGCGCGGGAATAAAGAACTTGCGCACCGAGTCGTCTACTTTGCCGCTGGAGAAGGTATCCTGACAGTGTTTCACCCATTGAACATTCATTTCGGTGCCGACATTGACTTTATCCATCCCGTGACGAATGACATCACGCATATCTTCATCACTGACACCGGTACCGCCATGGAGAACCAGAGACTTGTCTACGGCTTGATGGATTTCTTCCAATAGTGCGTGCTGAATATTGGTTTTTGCGGTGTAAGACCCGTGCACCGTGCCGATACTGACGGCCAGCATATCAACATCAGCCTCACGGACAAACTGAGTCGCCTCCGCTACCGTCGTAAAAGCGATGTCACTGTCGGCAACGGCTTTACCATCTTCCGCACCGCCAATGGCGCCTAATTCTGCCTCGACAGTGACATTAAACTGACGAGCGTATTCCAGAACGATATTGGTATTGGCAATGTTTTCCTCTAACGGTAAATGTGAACCATCGTACATCACACTGCTGAAACCACTGTCGATGGCTTTTTTGATGTCATCGATATTTGAGCAGTGATCCAGATGTAAACAGGTTGGCACATCGTGTGTTTCAGCCAAGGCTTTGATCGAACCAACCAGTAACTCACGGCCTAAATATTCCGCAGTGCCCGTTGAAATTTGGATCATCAACGGTGAGTGAGTATCGAGCGCTGCTTCAAAATAAGCGGGTAGCATTTCAAGGCAGTGCAAGTTAAATGAACCCACCGCATGAAAACCACGTCGTTGTGCAATGGGAAAGAGTTCTTTGAAATTAAACAGTTTCATTGGCGATATCCTTTTTATCTTCAGAGCGAGAAAGAGATTTGTTCACGAAATAGGTAATAGCGATAACAAAGACGATGAACGTCACCACAAATCCCCAGTTGCCGTTGAAAGCGTTGCCGAGCAGCAAACCGGATGAAATGACATCGGAGTCACTGAAGGTCACACCGACAAAACCATAGGTTTCGAGGAGAGGGATCAGAATGGCTGGCAAGAAAGTGATGAATAAGCCGTGGACGACGCCACCGATAATGGCACCACGTCTGCCGCCAATTGCGTTACCGAAAATGCCCGCTGTACCACCGGCGAAGAAGTTGGTTAATAATCCCGGCAGGATCATGGCGAGCCCGAACATCGGGAACAGCAACATACCAATCACCGTGCCCACGGTGGTGGACAGGAAGCCCAAAATGACGGCATTCGGTGCATAAGGGAACAGCACCGGGCAATCTAATGCAGGCTTGGCATTGGGCACCAAACGCATCGCGATACCTTGGAATGCAGGGACCAATTCTTGCAGTAACAGGCGTACCCCGGAGTAGAGCACAAAGACACCGGCGACAAATACCATCGCTTGCATAAACGCATACATCAGGTAATTCATGCCGTTAGAGTATTTCGCAATGTATTCAGGGCCTGCAGCGATTGCAGGAATGAGATACATCGGGATCATCACCACGGCCATCGACAAGTAGGTATCATTCAAAAAAGAGAATGCTTTCGGCAGTTGAATGTCTTCGGTTGACTTGGAGTTTTTGCCGACTACTTTCGCGACAGCGGCCTGAACCATATAACCAATGGTACAGAAGTGCCCCAGCGCGATACTGTCGTTACCGGTGATACGGCGTACCACGGGTTGTGCGATAGCGGGCATGGCAACCGCCATAATGCCGCCAAAAATCCCACCGGTCAGGATCAGGGGGAGTCCGGTTAATCCGGCTTTGTAGCCAATGACGGCACCAATGGTACTCATCCATAGCAACGCCTGACCGGTGAGGAATATATATTTCCAGGGCGTGAAGCGGGCGATCAAAATATTGGTGGCAAATATCACCAAGAGTGTTAAAGCCACTTCACTACCTAACTGTTTGTTGGCAACACCCGCAATCGCAGCGACATCGGTAATATAGCCAGACATCCCGAAGCCCGTGGTAAAAATTTGGTTTAGAAAGGTAAGGGTTTCGACAATAATATTAATGCCGGCCATCATCACTAAAAAGCCAAGCATAGTTTTGAATGTACCTTCAAAAATTTTGCCGTAGGTTTTTTTCTGTAATATCAGACCCATCATTGCAATAAATGCGATGAGTATTGATGCCTGACCTAATAAGTCTTTAACAATAAATTCGAAAAAGGCGCTCATAATATGTGCTCCATTTTAAATGATAGGGTACCAATAGCTTAATTTTGCATTAAGCTATGTTTAGGTGTTATATAAATAAAACAGGTGGAGAAATATTATTATTTGTGATTAAAAAATTTATTTAATTTCTCTTCCATTTCATTACTATCTGTAAATTTCTGGATGGTAATTATCTTCTCGGCATCCTCAGGAGAGGCGCTTGCTTTTATTGCGTCGGAGAATGAACTTGAGGTAATAATCGCATCAGGTTTTAATGCTAAAACTTCTGATACAGTTGTATGGTTTAAACTAAAATCAATACCGAGCTTTTCTAGTACGGGCTTTGCTGTCATTTCTAACGCAAAACTAGAGCCTAAACCACAACCGCACACACACCATATGTTATAAGTCATGAGCTAATCCTTCTTCATGTTCTACCTTTCATCACGTAATATTATTTTTTCATATAATTTCTAATTGTTTTGCTAATTTAAAATAGTGACCTTCCTTATCAATTGTCCGGTTTTGCATTGTATTGAGGTCAACCGGTATCGGTTTATTACTGGAGTTGATAACAATCACTTTGTTAGCCATTCCACTCTTTATACAGCGTACGACTTCGCTGGCGGCAATCGTACCTTGATAAATTTCTTCAGTTGTCGGATTTCCGTTTCTTAAACCAAACCCTAATGTGGTCTTTCTTATTCTGATACCAATTAACGGTTCTAACTGTTCTGCCACGGTATCAATAGCACCCTGAAATCCGGGGGTATATTCATGGGTATAACTTTCGGCACATAAAATAATTACGCTATTTTGAATGGCTAATTTCTCTTTAATTCGACTGGCTAATTCTTCAGTCGGGATCATATGCTCAGGAATTAAAGCAAAATCAGCATTCGATTTTATCGCGGACTGAAGGGTTAATTCGCCACAATACGCTCCGAGCACTTCAACCAGAAATACCCGATTAGGGAGAGCCCGACCTGTGTTTCTTAATTTGGTGACTTCATGTAAAACTTCTTCACAGGCGGTTGAAAATCCAATCGTATATTCAGACCCTTCCAAATCATTATCAACCGTCATTCCGACGCCGAAACAGTTCACACCGTATTGACTGAGTTTGTGGAGAAACTTCATCGAACCGTCCCCGCCCGCCAAAATCAGCACGGATATTTTTTCCTTCTTCAAACGTGTTGCGATGAGGTCATATTCTTTCGGGTTTAAATACCGCTCAGAACGACCTGAAGAAATAATCGGCATTGAAGAAATCGAGTAATCAATCAAATCACGGTAGCTGATATCAATCTTGCTGCCGTTAAGCAGCCCGTAGATGCCGCCGTTAAAAATCGTAATATCCGCACCGGATAGTCTAGCCACCTGAAAGATAAAGTTATTGATACCAGCGCCATCTCCGCCGCTAATCACGATACCAATTTTCATAGGTTTCTCCTTATTTTGTTATGGCTTGATTATTAAACACTCAATAAGGGTTTGTTGTGATCTAGATCGACAAAAATCAGATCAAAAAATAATCTATGGATAAAAGAGATCTAGATCACTGCTATTTATTGTGACTTAAATCACGTAAATATATTGTTTGTTATTGAGTTGTTAAATTTGGTGGTGATGCATATACGAGGAAGTATGGATTGATGGGGCTGAGTTTCTCCAAACAAGTACAACATATATCAAGTGGTGATCACTTTTACGATTTATACTGATCCGCACCAGCAGTTTTGGACACTGAGTTAAGTGAGTAAAATCACTAACGAGGTGAACTATGACAAACAAGAAAAAACGTATTATCCATTCTCCTGAATTTAAAGCCGAAACTCTGACGCTAGCAGAGAAAGTGGGAGTCGCTGCGGCAGCAAGACAGCTCTCCTTACATGAATCTCAGATCTATGCTTGGCGAAAGACTGTAAAGAAATACACCACAGCCAGTCAGCGAGAACAAGAGCTAGCCGCTGAAGTAGCCAAGCTCAAAAGACAGTTGGCAGAACAAGCGGAAGAGCTAGATATCGTAAAAAAGGCCGCCACCTACTTCGCGAAAAATCTAAAGTAGATTGCTATGAATTCATGCTCGAACACCTGCTGTGCTTCAGTGTTGTCCGCATGGTTAAGGTGTTCAAGGTCTCTCGAAGTGGGTTTTATTATTGGATTAAGCATCGCCACAAGGCTATTCAACTCGCCAAGAGTTTGAGATGCTTTTGACAACAGTAAGGGGCGAGATGGTTCAAGGCGCATCCAGAAAGAGCTGGCTGAGAACGGTGATAGTCATAATGTTAAAACCATTGCAGCTAGCATGAAGCGTCAGGATTTAACGCCGAGCGGCACGCAAGTTTAAGTGTACAACGGACAGCAAGCATAAGATGCCTGTAGCTCCAAACTTGCTAGCTCAGGACTTTAATGCAACGGGCCCGAATCAAAAATGGGCGGGAGATATCACGTACCTTGCCACAAGCGAAGGCTGGCTATATTTGGCTGTTATCATTGACCTTTACTCACGACAAATAATCGGTTGGTCGATGGATACGAGGATGACGGCAACACTGGTCTGCGATGCATTATCAATGGCTCTGTTCCGTCGAGGCTTCCCAGAGGAAGTTATTGTTCATAGTGATCGTGGTAGCCAGTATTGCTCGAAAGATTATCGAGACCTCATAACTGCTTATAATCTAAAACAAAGTATGAGCAGGAAAGGAAACTGCTGGGACAATGCTTGTGTTGAGAGCTTCTTCCATTCTATGAAAGTGGAAGCGATTCAATACGAACCGATAATGACCAGAGATGAGATGCGCCAAACGGTCTTCGAGTACATAGAGGTTGATTATAATCGGATGAGAAGGCACAGTGCTCTTGGGTATCTAAGCCCAGTTAACTTTGAACAACAAAATGTCGCTTAATGAAGTGTTCAGTCTAGCTGGAGCAGATCAATGATGTTGTTTGTCTTGCCATAGGGATACTCTTTTAGGAACACTGAAAACGGGAATTTTGGTTGGTGTTCCTAAAAATGCTGGATTTTGCAAATCTAGTCTGGACTGTTAAAGACTATGATGCATCGTAAGTCATTGATTTTAGTTGTTACAGGCAAGAAAAAAGACGCCCGAGGACGTCTTTAAGCTTTGATTTGGTGGGCTGGCGGGAGTCGAAATGTTTTCTCAATTTTTATGAATTCAGTAACTTATATCGATGTTACCAATTTGGTGTTGCATCAAATGTTACATCAATTTCCTGCTTCAAAAGGAACTGAACCCGCGTCCACATATTTCTAATTCATTTAAAAAGATTGAGTTCTTATGACAATTCAATCTAAAACAAGAAAGCTGATACAGGACATTTTACCCAGCCTCACCATCTATGAGTAGCGATTTTAACACATCGGGAGAAGAGGGGAGCAGTCCGACTTTTAAGCCAAATGGTTTGAATACCTTGTTGAGAATCTCTGTATTGTAGCTGCCCCGATCATTCTCTATATCTGAGAGTGTTTTTCTTGAGACATCGACAAGTCTTGCGAACACATCCTGTTTGAGTCCCAGTATATTAATGCGTAAACTTTTCAACGCTTGGCCTTGTGTTAGCTCTCCAAGCAATAAGTGTTTGATGATTTTGTTTGCCTCGGTTTTGCGTTCTGCTGCACTTACTGCTTTGGCGTTTTTTGAGGTTTTCGATCTAGTCGGAGTATTAAGTTGCGATCGTTCTTTGGTCGAATGAGTTGCATTCGTCCCAGTCTTGGGCTGATGTTGATTTCGGTTTGCTCTTAGACGAGCCACCGTATCTTGTACGGACTCTTTATTGCTTGGCTTATTCATAGTAGCCCCCATTTAGTGAGCTTTTCTGGATATATGAATTAAGTCCAACAGGCTGGCATCTCCAAGATTTGTTCTGGTACTCCTCGTAACGCTAGTCTCTGCTTTAAGTCAATGCATTTACTTGCAGTAACCTCTAGCTCTTGTAATAACACTTCTTTTGGCACGAGATCAGATAAGGTGTCCGCTATTCCGACGAAGTCGTAAGTTCCGCCAACCTCTAGTGGGGCTTTCCATTTTGTTGTTCTTGGAATGCCTTCAGGATCAGCTTTCATTGGTGCGAAGTCGTAAACGGGAGCAAGCTTTATGACTCCATCACCTTTTAAGAATGAAGTGTTTCTGCCATGGTTATCACTATTACCAAACAAGATGTTGAGTAGATCTCTCTTCACCCATTCAATGACGAAAGCCTGGGTATCAAACCTATACCTTTGGTGTTTAACCATATTGCTTTCAGTAATTTTTTCTATGAGAGTTCGGATTGTTGTTTCGTGATCAAGAGTGACCCCAGCGCCTTTGTTCAAAATGGAATACACAGATTCCATGCCAAATCTCTCTATTTGTTGCTCAATTAATTTGAACATCAAATCGAGGAAGCCACAAGGAAGGGTAGTTTAATCCTTCCTCCAAGCGCATACCGTCGGTGGAGATCGTTTCAACTCCCATTTCAGTTAGCTCGTGGTAGAAGTAGAACTCAGCTCTTAGAATATTACAGTCGATGGTGCTTCTTGAGCCTCTAGGGTACTTTACTAAGTAATGTAAGTCGTGGTTGCTATTGTCATCTTGGTATGGATCAATCCATATTTTTTCGCTGCCAGATCCATGATCGAAACCACATCTGAGGATCAGTTTTGGCGCTTCACCTCCAGCCCCAGTTGCACCACCTGCGGCTGCCCCTCTTTGCTGTGCGTAGTCGAGGAAATCACCTGCTCGATTTTTAACATCATCAACAGAGAAGTAGAGGTTGTCTGCTACTTCGTAGCGCTCAGGAAGAGAGTCTTTTACTCTTAAGTTACCAATAGGCGACATTGTGCCAAACTTGAGCAAAACATAGTCTTGTTCATCAGAACTAAGGTCTTCAATATCTAGGTGTTTGACCCAGTATCGTCTACTAGCGCCACTAGGCATAATATCGTCTAGAAACTTTAACCATCCAGGTTTACCCATGTCATCAAAAAAGAATGAGACAGGGTGGTTTAGTGAAACAGCGTGAAAGTCATCTTTATCGTGATGTTCTAGCGCATAGTCGCTGAGGTAGTTGAGTTCAGTCACTCGGAAATTATGTTGGCTACTTTTAGGGAATGAGATGATACCAATATCTATCCATTCACCTCTGATAAAAGCTTCTAGGGTTAGTTCTTCCATCGACAACACCTCTACTTATCAATGAGTAAAACTTTACTCTTAAAGTTATTTTTTTTCAAGTTATGAGTAAAATCTTACTCATTAGTGTGTAAGGAAACTCTTTATAAGTAAATAATTACTCATAGCCTGCAAGTCAAAATTGTTGATGAGCAGAATGGATTGTTTTAGCTGTGAAAGCTGCGATAGGGAGTGGGGCGTTAATTGTTTGTTCAGTGATGCAGGTTGTTCATAATAAATGAACAGTTGCCTTAAATGAACAAAATGAATGAGGAGATTAAGAATGGCTGCTACATACAAAAATACAGTTTATACACTTTAATGCGCGTAAAAGTGTTTGATAGTTGCTTTTTAATGCGCATAAAAGTGTTGATGACTGTGCAGATAGATGATGAATCTGTACATAATTCCTAGGGCCTTATTCACAAGGTGATCAATGCTCGAAGTTAAGAAAGCCCTAGCGGACTTTCAGATGCCGAAGTCTATTGTTGGCTAGCTCTTATAGGTAATAAGCTTTATTAGTAAGTAATCCACTGGTTAAGCGGACAGAACCCTTGGGGTTAGAAATGAATGTGGTACTACCGTCAGCGATCACTTTCTCTACAGCATCATGTTGATGCCCTGCAACCCAATACCTAGCTCTTGAGATCAACTCATTACTCAACCCTGCATGATAATACGGAGCATAATCGCTGCTGGCATTTTGCTCGAAAGCAAAAGCTTCTTTAGAGGGAAGGTGGTGAGATATTGCTAGATCAACTTTCTCTGGAAAGTTGTTAATGAATGCTTTGTGCTGCTCTTCAATCATAGAGCGGCCAATAAACTTAGTGTCGTTCATCAACTCAGAATATGCATTTACAAGCTCGACCGAATAGGTGTGAATGGGAAACCAAAGGGTTCCACCGAAGATAGTGTATCCGTCCAACTCAATCGACTCATTATTCAAAAAGAACAGGTTTTCAGTGGTATCGCTATGAGCCTTAAGCTTTGCTAATACTGAACTCTTAGAAACGTTGAGAGAACCTGAGTTAGTACTAGATTCGCACTCACTTGTATATCGGTAGGATTTACTCGTATTGCTATACCATTCATGGTTTCCTGCAATCATGATGACCGCCTTAAAGTGGCGGCAAAGTACATTCTTTACGTATGCTATGCCTGATAGACCGTTTGCCGTGTCACCAGCAACGACCAACGTGGCTTCTTTATCGAAGTCATGCCAAAAATCGCGGCGTATTCCGTGAATATCCAAGTGTAGGTCAGAAACAACGTAAAACTTCAAACTATCATGGCCTTAAGATTGATTGACTACTCCATGGTACATTGGTTAGTTGGATTAGAGAAGTGAGCATATACGCTAAGTATTTTAACACCAGTAGCTTCAAGTGGAGCTTCTATGCAGGGTAATGACTGGACGCTTTGTTTGATTTATCGGCACTAAGATTTAGACACTAACTTTTAGTGTCTAAATCTTAGTGGTTTATAACCATTTGAAATTAATAATTTTTATTGAAAATTATTAAGGTTCTTTGCTGAGGCAACTTCTCAGAGGCTGGCGAGAGTGTAATTGTGCTACAGCCGTGTGTACGGCAGGCATTTTTATGAGCGAGGCTGATATGAAGAGCGAGGCTAAGGCTACAAGAAGTGATAACGAGCAAGCCGACTTAAATGATAGTGACGTTGCGCTAGATGGAATTATCAACTTGCTCGATTACGGTATCTCTACCAACACAGGCAAGGTAATTTGAAGTAACTGAAGCCCTCACAGAGCAGTTGGAAGAGATCATTGGTGACGAGCAGGTTGACCTAGACGGAAAGTATTAGAACAACCCCTATTTGAGGCTGCACAGCATAAAACTGTTCTTTTTAAGCGGCATACGCCGCAGTAACGAGTGATGGACATCATGCACAATAGCTTTCTTGCAGTGTATTCTCTAATTCTTTGCCGAGAATAATCTCAAAGTCAGTAAATAGAGCGATAGGTCGGCAAGCATCCCCTTTCCCTCGAACTGGATAAATCCTTTTGATGATAAGGCGTCGATTTTTCGTGACAGTTCGTGGATATGATGACCGCTAATCTCCGCAAGATCAGCTAGAGTTTCAGGCTTTTCTCTACTGATCAGCAGCATTAGTTCGATATTCTCATTACATAGTAGCTTTGAAGCTTCATTTAGTGACGTGAACCAAAATGTAGGTAGATGCTTATTATGGCTAATGTTGCCTGCGGCCACACTAATCATGTGCCTACGAATGAGATCTTCCGATGCAACCCCAATGCGAGCTGTCATGAGTATCCTTCTCAGAACGAAGTAATAGAACCCTAGTGTATACGACGCTGTTCTGAAAGAAAAAGTGGATAGTTATATTCGCTATGTGAATGGACGCCACTTTCATGACAGAGAGGTCAAGAGAAACAACGATATCCTATTCTCATCGATCCCCTTTCGATTCAGCGACCTAAGGTCTACGAGCGATCGTATCCATAAAAGCCCAGGTACAGGAGCGAGCAGAACGAGATACGTTAGCGGTTAGATGGAATAGAAGAACAACGATACCAAAGCACTGTAAATGGTTATTAACTAACTGATATTAATAGAAATTGTGATATGTTGCGATCACGTAACCTTTGACCGATCATAAACATCGTTGGGTCAGATTCAAAAATCTATCTTAGAGGTCAAGGAAAACAACGATACCAGTGGACGCCACTTTCATGATCGAGAGGTCAAGGAAAACAACGATACCAGTGAATGCCACTTTCATGATCGAGAGGTCAAGAGAAACAACGATGTCCTATTCTCATCGATCCCCTTTCGATTCAGCGACCTAAGGTCTACGAGCGATCTCTAAAAGCAAATTTCTATGGTCTAGGAGTGATCCTCTTCCTGATGGGTGTGACCATAACCTATTGTATTTAAAATATTATTTATTAAAAAAGATCCTGATCTACGTGCGATCTCAAGAAGCAATTTTCTGTGGTCTATGAGCGATCCTCTTCTAGATGGATGTAGTTATAAACTATTGTATTTACTTTGTTATTTCTTTAAAGTCTTTTGGTCTACGAGCGATCTCAAGAAACAATTTTCTGTGGTCTATGAGCGATCCTCACCATAAAAGCCCTGGTGCAGGAGCGAGCAGAACGAGATACGTGAGTGGTTAGATAGAATAGAAGAACAACGATGCCAAAGTACTGCAAATGGTCATTAACTAACTGATAGTAATAGAAAATGTGACATTTTTCGATCACGTAACCTTTGACCGATCATAAACATCGTTGGGGAAGGTTCAAAAATCTATCTTAGAGGTCAAGGAAAACAACGATACCAGACGACGCCGCTTTCATGATCGAGAAGTCAAGAGAAACAACGATATCTGAATAGCCACCGATTTTATAGACATGCTTCGGTTAGACTCGTTTCTGCCCCAAACCGTTTCAGAGCACGTCGTTTTGTCAATAGAACTAGCTAATGTGCAAAATATGCACATTGCTTATCAATCAACTACCGAGTATTCCTCGGCAGTTGAACTGTTGCAATGGTTGTTTGAGCAATGAGAAAGTTCAGTTGTTGCAGAATCAGCAACAACTTATATCTGCCCCAAAACGTGCTGACCCTAATAAAACCAACTTCACTGATCCTAATATTTGCATAACGAAAGCTAATGAGTAGGCAAGAATCAAGATCTGACCCCAGTATGTGCCTCGTGATATTTCAGTGGAGCTTAAAACACTGTGCAAATTTGTGCCTACCACATCGCCCTTAGCCCATAATCTGTAGTTTCCAATATCCACCAGAATATCGTAAAATCATGAGATTATTCGTTTTATTGCATAATTTGGAGATGAGCATGATCAAGTGCTTCCTATCACATAGCTCAAGAGATAAAGAATTTGTCCGATCTGTTGCTTCTGGGTTACGTAAAGAAACTAGAATTTTTGATGAGCAAACCTTCGAAAAAGGTATGTCTCCAGCGGAAGAAATTATCAATGGACTTGATGATACATCACTGTTTGTTTTGTTCCTTTCTGATTCAGCTCTAAATTCCGAATGGGTTAAGGAAGAAATTAGACTGGCTAAGACAAGAGTAGATGAAGGTAACATACAACGCATTTACCCTATCATTATTGATGATAATATTGATTACACTGACGAAAGAATTCCTCTGTGGATGAAAGATGGTTTCAACATCCAGCCTATCAAGAAAGCTAAAGTTGTAGTAAGAAAGATCAATGCTCGACTTCGGGAAATCGCATTTAATACTCACCCAACGTTAAAAGAAAGACAAAAAATTTATGTTGGTCGAAATGAGAAAACAACCAATGTAGAGCAACGCTTTGATGACTTTGACAAGCCAACGCCAGTAGTATTTGTCGCATCAGGATTAAATCACATAGGTAGGAAGTCGTTCATCAAAAATGCTCTAACTAAATCATCTGTTATCAGAGAATCATATGATTTCCCTATTATTCAAATGGAATCGACAGATAGTATTGAAGATTTCATTCTCAAGATTGATGACCTCGGTTTAGCTGATGTTGGCGAAATTTGGAACTTAATGACAACATCAATCAGCGACAAAGTCGATATTGCCGTAAGATTAATAGAAAGCATTGTCGAAGAAAAAGAACGCATTTTAATTGAAGATAAAGGGGCTATAATCCAACCAGGCAGTTCCGTTGTTAGTTGGTTTGTTGATATTGTTGACCGTATTAAACCTTCAGAACATCTCACATTCTGTATTGCTTCACAGTTCAGAGGTAATAAATCTTTTTCAAATAAAAATCCAGAATACTATTTTGAAGAAATACCAGAACTCAATATTCACGAGCGCCGTGGCCTTTTAAAGCGGTATTCTGAATTCAAAGGATTGGAGTTAAATCGTGAGGATCTCAAGTTTATCTCTGATCTATTGTCAGGTTATCCCGAGCAGGTATTATTTGCTGTTGACAGTATTTTTGATACAAGCCTTTTCGCAGTTAAGAAAGACCCTCACCTGATTAGAGAATATGCGGATGATAAAGCTAGAATTGTTGTGGAAAGCTTTGCTAAAGATGAGAAAAAACTGAGTTTTTTATACTTCTTAGCTAAATTCGAGTTTATAAGCTACGAATTTCTATTCTCACTTGTCAATGAAGATGAATTCTATCCAATAACACAAAGCTTCATTAACATGTCAGTTTGTGACCAGTTAGGTGTAAATAATGATTATATTAGAATCAACCAAGTCGTTCAAGAATACATATCTAGAAGCAGATTTGGCACATCATCAGAGTATGATAGCATCCTAGATGAGCATATTAAAAAATTCATTTCTGAGTACTCAGATGACAACCGTGATTTATCTGAATATATTTTCTCAATACAAGAAGCTATAAAATCAGGTAAAGATATTGATAATCGCATTTTGGTACCATCGTACTTTGTGAAAACGATAAAAGCACTATATGAAAAAGGCGGAACGTCAAATTATAAAGAGGCGGTAAAGTTAGCTGATCGTGTGTTGGACAATTCTCGATATATGCATGAAAGTGTTATCGATCACATCTTATTTATGAAATGTCAGTCATTAGCTAGGTTGCATGATCAAGACTTCTTTGGTGCAGTTAGGAAAATAAAGGAACCTGAAAGTTCATTTCTTCACGGTTTCTATTTCAGAATTACTCGTCAAAGAAAGAGAGCTATTGAGAGCTACAAGCGAGTTTTAGAGATGCGGCCTAACGATCAAAGAGCTAAAGGTGAACTCGTTTTGTTGTACTTACAGAATGACGAATACGAACTTGCCCTTGGCTTAGCCAAAAGTGTGTATGAGCGACAAAAGAACAACCCAATCAACGCTAACAATTATCTCAATTGCTTATTTTACAAAGATAAAAGTAATGTTGATCAAGAGGTTGTTGAGGAGATTATTGAGAAGCTTAAGTCTAACCCAGCGCAACGATCACAAGAAATATATTGTTCTGCTAAAGCAAAAGCACTTGCCAAGTTTGATAATAAAGTCGATGAGGCTTTCGAAGTTATCGAAAAAGGCATTCTTGACTTTCCTGAAATCAAGTATCCCGTACTAACACTTTGTGATCTTTCTATCCAGTATAGAAAACTAGACAAGCTTGAATATGCAATAAGTATACTTGATCGAACAGATTCACCAAAATCACAAACTTACAGTAGCTTTATTCGCTTTAAAGCTACTTATTTAGCGCTATCAAACAGACTAGACGAAGCTAATGCGCTCTGCCGAAAGGAATTACGCGAGTTAACCGCTCAAGAGCTTGAGCAATTATTTGAAATATTGGCTCAATATCAGAGATAGTAGAGAATTCCAACTTCTGATAAATGCAATAAAACTAACGCTAAGTTCGGTAGAAGTTATCACTACAAGAACAAAATGCCTCATACTTTTCGAGGCATTTTTCGAAAAACCAATTGCTCATAGTTATTTGCCAATTGCTAATTTAGTAAACTCACTGACTCATTTCTGTCCAAAAGTGAGTTGTGTGGTTTTTGGGAGTGCCTGCATCTGCCTACTTGTGATTCGTCACAATTAAGTGTTTGTTTCTGCCAACCCTCTTCAAATCTCGAATGGCAGTCTCTTTACTAGCAATCCGCAGAGGCCGATCTGAAGTTATGGTATTGCTGATAATGTCAATATCATCACGTTTGGTATGCGTGAACTCGATAACGCCGTAGGAGGTTCTAAATTCCCCTTTACGCCCCGTTGTCATGATAGTAATTCGATCGGTCATCACCTGAGAAATGACACTGTATTCTGAGAGTGCCGATTCTAGAGAGATGTAATTGTACTCTCCCCGTCGCAAGCATTTAGCAATATATTCAATAGTATAACCACTTCTATGACGGCTGTACGAGAATACATAAACACCGTTACACGCTCGCTCTATTACTCCTGCTTTTACTAAACGTGGCAGGCTTTGTTGGAATGCTGTAAGTGAATCATCAAAAAATAACCTTCTGAGATCACTCTTCCGATAAACATGTATGCCTTGTTTGTCAAACCTATGCAGGCGCTCTAATGCAGTCTTAATCTTCATCTCAATGCTCATAAGTAGTCACAAAAAGTAAGTATGACATATATTTTTGTCCACTTGAGATTGAAGTTAAAGCATCGGTAGTCGCTGATACCCTAGTGATTCCTGACTTATTTGTCCGAGCTAGGATCCTAACTCGGAACTTATGGGGATGATTCTGGTTGCTTTGAGGTGAGGAAATGGCAGCACTAATCGTCAGATGCGATGTTCATTCTCGGTTAGGATCCTAACTCGGAATTTATGGGGATGATTATGGTTGCTTTGAGGTGAGGAAATGGCAGCACTAATCGTCAGATACGATGTTCATTCTCGGTTAGGATCCTAACTTGGAATTTATAGTGATGGGCGTGGTTGCTATGAGGCTAGGGGAAATAGCAGTACTAATCGTAGCTAGAATCCGATGTTCTTTCTCGGTTAGGATCCTAACCGAGAATTCATGGTGATGAATATGTGGTTCTTTGAGGAGAGAAATCGCATCACTAATAGCCCAGAATCTGATCTTTTCATTTTTAGGTAGAAGTTTAACTAATTATTATTTTTCTAATTTAATAATTAAAAAACAAACGGTTTTTATTTAATAATTAAATGTTAATGTGATTTTTAAAATAGTGATTAAAGGTCCTTTACAAAGATAATATTACTTGATAAATATAATAGTCATTGACTTTATCTATATATATCAAAAGGGTTGTCGATATGTCTCAAGTTTTGGTTTATTCTAAACGTAATCGTGAAATGAGTTATCTATCTACAAAAGAAGAACGTGAAACTAAGTCGAATGGATTTCAAGTCGTTTATAACGACATTTCCGATGAAGAAGCATTGCGTAGAGCAAATTCTATTAATTTAGATGAAAAGAACAATGTTCCCCAAGTTCGTTTAAAAAGACAACCTATTAAGGAAGAGAAAGAATGCCGAGTGCCTGGTTTATATGGTTGTAACCGTTATAAGTCAAGAAGAAATGAGACATTCAACGTGTTCTAACGTTGTTCTTTTTTTGCACAACGTTAAAGCTTGTGAGCTTGTATAAGGCAAGTGATAAAAGCCTTAAAAATTCCGTCATTAAAGCAGGTGGCAAGAGAATTTGCCAAGATTGGCAATCAATGTGCCATTGCTGGCGTTGAAAGTACCAGTAGTGGCAGAAGAATTTTTGCAATAAATTAAGCTTGTTTCGGATTAACCTTCATTTTTTAAAAGGCCAACCTTATATTAGAATTATAACTTTATAAAAGTTATAATAGTTATATCATGAAAAATTGAATAAATAAAATTTAATTTTTCATGTTGGATTTTAATGTCAAGGTGTTTTTAAACTGAATTTGTTTTTAATTATATATAAATAACTTTAGAGTAATGATATTTGCCTATGCGTATTAATTTATTTACTCGATTTTTATTAAGGCAAAGGTGGTTTGCCAAAATTATTGACTTAACTAGTCAACTTTAGCGAGATGTAAACACCCCTGTAGTATCAACAAACATCCTTTTTCTGACACCAGAAGGGAGTGAGCTGTTTGCAGTCTCATAAAATAGGGTTTGGATTTTTATGATACCCAACTGATTGATGATACTAGTTGTGATACCAAAAAGGAGAGTATGATGGGACGGACATTCGCTTATTGTCGTGTATCGACTAGCGAGCAAACAGTTTCAAATCAGATTTTAGCCATTCGGAATGCTGGCTACGATATTCAGGAGCACCGAATTGTTCATGAGACGGTTTCGGGGAGTGTACCTGCAACTGAACGACGTGAGTTCAAAATGTTGATTGAGCATAAACTTGAACCAGGGGACAAACTGGTGGTACTCAAGCTTGATCGACTTGGAAGAGATAACATCGATGTTCAGCATACGATCAGTATGCTGTTAGAAAAAGGTGTTACGCCAATTTCTCTGGATCTGCCGACCGCTGATCTAAGCTCAGCGGAGGGACGATTGATGCTGCAAATGTTCTCAGCATTTGCTGAATTTGAGCGAAACCGAATTCGAGAGCGAACATTGGAAGGGCAGGCCAGAGCTAAATCTGAGGGTAAGCGGATTGGCCGACCAGAAGCTCTCAGTACAACTCAAAAAGTTCAAGAATGTAGGGTAAGAGGACTGAGTCAATCCAAAACAGCAAATGCTCTAGGCATTTCCGTCCCCACGGTCAAGCGCCATTGGAACAAGCGGCTAACTGAAAGTATTTAATGAAGAACAATGTTCCATGATACCGAGAGCTACCAGAAGTAGTTATTAGCTAAGAGGTTTAAACGATATTGTAGGAACCTTGTTCTCGCTTAGCTTATCGAATAATACCAAGTTCTCTCGCCGACATTCAGTAGAATGTCTTATCTTTCGCTAGCTTTGAATAAGCAGCTAATTGATACGTGATAATCATCTGCTCTTTACTCGGAACAATGTTCTTATGCTAATCTTGAAATAGTAAAGATTGGTTATTTGAATAATCAATAAAAAACAGAAGCATAAGAAACGTGTTCTAATTACTGGTATCCGTCTCGTTATTTGCTTATTTCGTCTTGAAGTCGTTGCCATAGAGGCTTCAATTGTCTTTTGATACTTTTTGAGTTCATAATCTTGGCTGCTCGGTAGCCGTATGAGAGGAAGTTTCTTTTGCCTCTGTAAGAATACAGGCGATGGAGCTTTCTCTTGTAAAGCTGATCTTGTTCTGGTTCGTCTTTACTTTTACGTATTCTGTTCTCTTTCTCCATCGTTTTCTTAGCCAATTTAACACCGCCTTTCATTTTTTCTGAGTAGCGAGCGAGGGCTGTAGAACGAAGAAAGATAGAATGTCCATCGAACAAGAAACCTAGATATTGAAGCGGCTTCTGTTTGCCAAATTCGTCAAATGAACAAAGTTGTCCATTTTGGAATTTAAAATCTCTGATTTCTGTTTTATCGCTGTTTATCTGCACCTTTAGTGCTGCTATTTTACTATTAGCGAGCTTCTCAACAGTATCTCGATACTCTGATGGAACAATAAACAGCATATCGTCACAATATCTAAAGTACTTTCCTCCGATAGAGTCAACATAACTCTTCATGTGTTCATCAAATGAGAACATGTAAATGTTAGAAAGTAATGCGCTGATTGGAGAGCCTTGAGGGATGCCCATAGCACCATTTGGATTTGGTTTTATCAAACCAGAACCACGAACTTTTTCTCTGAATTCTATTGGGTTACAGACACGATTTCTTCCATTAGCCTTTGGGTTGTACTGAGATATCTCAAACACTTTGAAAAGCTCTTCTCGATCGACAGTCGAAAACTTGGTTAGTGATCGAAAAACGTTATAGTGATCTTTTGGTAGGCTGTTGACCTGAAGAAGCTTGCTCCATTCCTCTTTAAGGATTTTATGATCAAGAGTGTCAAAAAACTTTGAAAAATCTAGTGCTATAACCGAGCACTCTCCATTTTCACGTATGTAGTTAAACGCATCGTCAGCAAAATGAATATTACTTTTACCATCAAGTTTTCTGAACGCTAATACAGACTCATGCAACCCAAACTTTTCAACTTTATGTTCATATAGGCTTGATAGCTGACTAGCGTAGTAAGCATAAATGTGACTATCTATATGAGAAGAGTAGGCTACACCTCTTGGTTTGGGTTTACGGTAGAGCTTGCCTGTAGAGCGGTCTCTGTCGAGTTTGGTGAGCTGGAAACTGTAGGAGATAAAAGGGAAAAATGCGTGCCTGGCAACAGATGTTGCACTCGTTACGATCTTTTCTGCTTTGGTTCCAGATACTGGTACATCAAAGTGAAGGTAATTTCGTTTTGTATACCAGAGTGGAACGGACATCTTTTTCATACTTTGAGCGCACAAGTTCTAGCAAAACCCAAGAGGAGTGGACATGCGGCCTTTCCGTATATCCCCTTGGGCTTTAACTAACTGGCCTAACCAATCATCTGGCCCCGAAAGGCACTCGCCGCGATCTATTAGAAATGATGTATAATGTAATCTGCGATGGAGATTATATGATGATAATCGTACACCTCATGACAATGTTGTTGTCTTGGCTCAGCAAGCGCAACGGCATTGACAATCTGTCACAAACCTCCACGCCTTTCGCGTGAAGCTTTAACAGCATATTGATTTTTATATATGCAATCAAGCCTTTCTTGGTGTCTTATTCCTAATCACATGCTGCTTTATGTTTCTTGTGTGGTTAGACTTTCTCAGTCGCCTTTGCTTGAAAATGAGCTTGAAATTTCCTATTCACTCTAATTTTCAAAACAGAGAACAATGTTCTCTGAGTAACGAGTTGTTGTAACAGGGGATTGGTGAGCTGGCTATTGATACTGCGAGAACATTGTTCTCGCTTAAATTATCAAACCTAAAGATTGAGTATTTAATTAACAAATAAAAAATGCTTTGAGTAGAACTATGTTCTACTCAAAGATTGGTGTTTGTGTAATCGAATCAGTCTACTTTCTCTACAACCATGCCACTTTGCTCTGCAAAGTGAATCAATCGAGTGATATTGCTGAGGCTCCACTGGTTGGTGATGGTTATCACCTCGTCGTTAGGCAGCGTAATCAGCGCGTCCTCATCGCTGTGGAAACGGCGAATTCTACCTTGAGGTATATCATCCGCTAGGATGGCAATTCGTCGTCTTACTGGCTCGTTAAATGCGTTGAGTATATCATTCAAGCTTTGTGGTTGATGCTTCTCGATCCAGTCCGTGACTAACGCGAGCGCGAGGTGACGCTTTTTATAGGTATGACCGTTATAGCGGTACTCCGAGTAATCTTTTTCGCCTTTTTGAACGCTTGTGCGCTGCTCGGCACGCTTCTCGCGGAACTTTACCTGGTACTCTTCCACCTCGGGTACAGGGATGATCTGTTCAGCATTGATCAGTACATCTTCTTTGTAGCGGTAGGGCGTGAGGCGCACACAACTGATATCGATGCCTTTGTCACGCAACCACAAGACCGAAGTGGTGAGTTCTTTACCGAAGTCTGCTGAGGCTAAAACGATTCGAACATCGTTACCAAAGTCATCCAAGCTGTTTTCATCAAGATCAACAAACTCCAGAATGGCTTCGCGGGCCTCAATCTCTAGACCTTCTTTCTTCAAGTACTGGGCATAGTAGTCACACGCTTTATCGAACGTCATGGTAGAGATCATCGCGGCATAGCGTAGAGCTTGCAGTTCCATATGCGCACCGATTTCATCCCGCTTAAGCTCGATGACCACTAAGTTGGCATTCTTGTCGATGGCTAACAGGTCGATACGGCGACGGCTGTCTTCCCAGTCTGAAAACTCTTCTGATATCACCAAACAATCAGGAGCGATGGCATCAATACAGCCTTTCAGCGCTTCTTGTAAATCGTGTCGCTCTTGCAGCCCTTCGGCTGCAAAAGTGGTCGGTGTCAGTGCGGTGAGGTTTTTATTGGAGATATTGTACAGGCTCATGACTACACCGCCTGTTTAACAATAGTATCTGTAAGTTGTAATTGGGTTGATTTGGACTCTTTCAATCGCACTTTTAGCTGGTTGCAAATGGAGAGTAATTTATCGACTTTGTTGATAATGCGCAGCTGCTCCTTGATGGGAGGTAATACAGTAATAAGAGAACTTATATGGGTCTGGTTGACAGTTTTTTGTCCAGCAGTGCTAATAAATAAATCGGCAATTTTTTCTCGTATAATTGATGAAGACCCTAATAGTGACAAAAATGAAGGCATATAACACTCTACTGGAAACCTCATTCTTATGAAGTGATCGCAGTAAATTGCATCATAGTCCTCATGACATGTCACAAATCTTCCCACGATATCAGCACTTCCGTTTACACGAATTATTAACACATCCCCTTCTTGTAATGAGTAACGCTCGATGGATTTCCGCTCGATAACAATACTTCGAGTATCATCCAGAGAAATCTGCCAATCTTTAATATCGGCTAATCTCAATACTACGATTTCATTACCTTCTTTGTCTCCTCGGCTTGACGCTCCATTTTGAAATTGAGGCAGTAGCTCGCCAAGGCGACAAATCTCCCACCCACTCGGCAGTTCAAACGGCTTTTCATCTTCAGAAATCGGTGGCAGCGCTTTTTGCTTCTTGATTTTCTTATCTTTGACTAACTGCGCTTTTTCTTCCGCTATTCTTTTCAGTAACTCAGCCGCTGGCTCGTCGCTTGGGTCTTGTGGAACTAGTTTACCCATCACCGCCAGTTGTAGGATGGTTTGTTTAAGCTGGTCGATACTCTCTTCGGTGGTGAATAAGGTATCGAAATGCTCACTGATTCGCGCCCAGTTTTGCATTAACTCGTCAGCATCGGCAGAGTTGGTGAGTGTGTCCAACAGAGTTGTTACCAGCATTTGATGCGCTTCGATACTGGTTTCGGTTTGTTGCTCTAGCTGGTCGCAGAGCGCCATTAGCTCATCGACTTTGGCGACGATACGATGTTGTTCTGCAATTGGGGGGATTGGGAATTCAAACATTTCGAGAACTTTTTTGCTTAACCCTTCAATTGCCATCCCCACCTGTCTACCCCAGACTAGCTGCTGTACCATAGGAGACAAAATGCCCAAATGAATAAATTGGTTCATTTGAGACTCGATCAATCGAATGATTGTAACGTGTTGACTTACGTTTGCTTCCACAAGATTTGAAGGGAATATGGTTGATCGTCCCAGCGATGCACCAGTGATGTTTAAAAGAACATCCCCTGGCAACACCTTAGTGTTTTCCATTTTTTGATGGATTTCGTCAGAGATATAAGCAATATCGTCGAGCTTTATACCTTCATTTCTCACATTCTGTGAGCGTAAGAATGGGATGCCTTCAGAGGTATAAGCATTTTTGCCTCCTCTTGGAGTACTTCCAGACCCTAATTTAGAAGTTAACTCTCCCAGTCTAACGACTGCCCAGCCGCTCGGTAGGTCTATCGGTAACTCATCTTCGTTGATTGGCGGTAAAACCTTTGTGCGGGGGATAAGTTTATCCTTTACCAATCGTTTTTTTTCTTCAGTAATACGCTCAAGCAACAATGAAGCTGGCTCATCATTAGGATCTTGAGGAACAAGCTTGCCTCGCACAGCTAACTCCAGAATTAGCTCACGCAGCTTCTTAACACCGTAAAGCTCCAGTTTCTTGCTGCTACCGCGACCAGAGGTCGATTTGGTCTTTACTGCGGAAGTCCAAATATCAATATGCTCGGTAATCAGGTTTTCTACAGCCATTATTGTGCTCCACCTTGCTTTTTACCTTGAATGGTAGAGCTAAGAGCATCGCCGAGAATGCCTTTCAGTTGGTCACGCAGTGCTTTGATGTCTTGTTGCTGTTGTTGATAGTTCGCCAGCAACTCTTCAGGGTCATGGCTGACGACTTCGTCCTGATGCGGGTTTTTAATATCAAGGTTAAAGTTGCGCTCGATAATATCTTCAATCGACACTTTCCAAGCTTGCTTGGTCTCGATACGGCTAGCGAACCCATCGGCCTCATTACCCCACCAATCGATCTCTTGCTGGAACTCCTCAAACTTCATTGGTTTGGTTTTGCTGTAGTTCTTCACGCCTTCTGGGTAAGGGTGCTCATAGAACCACACTTCTTTGGTCGGTTGGCCTTTGGTGAAAAATAGAATGTTGGTCTTAATGCCCGTGTATGGGTTGAACACGCCATTAGGTAAGCGAACAATCGTGTGCAGGTTACACTCTTCTGTCAGCATCTTTTTGATTTTGGTTTTTACACCTTCACCAAACAAGGTGCCATCAGGCAATACCACACCAGCGCGACCATCTTTGTCCAAGACTTCAACAATAAGCTGCAAGAACAGATCTGCCGTTTCACGAGTTTGCATTTCTGCTGGGAAGTTCTTTTCAATCCCGTCCTCTTCGGTGCCGCCAAACGGTGGGTTAGTCGCAATCACATTGATATTGCTGTCCCAGTTTGAAAGCGGCTTGTTAAGCGTGTTGCCATGCTTGATCTGCACAGGGACTTCGATGCCGTGGAGCATCATATTGGTGATGCACAGCAAATGTGGCAGTTGTTTCTTCTCTACACCATGGATTTGCTTTTGCAGTGTTTGGTGGTCGGCTGCGCTTGTCACGTAGTTCTCTTTGACGTGATCGAACGAGCAAGCTAAGAAACCACCCGTGCCGCAGGCGGGATCCATAACTTGCTCGCCTAGCTTTGGATCCAGTCTGTTGACGATAAAGCGAGTCACCGCGCGAGGGGTATAGAACTCACCCGCGTTACCTGCACTTTGTAGGTCACGTAGGATTTGCTCGTAGATGTCACCAAACAGGTGGCGTTCTTTAGAGTCAGTAAAGTCGATTTCGTTGAGCTTGTTAATCACCTGGCGCAGCAGTGTGCCATTTTTCATGTAGTTGAAAGCATCACTAAAGGCTTCTTTCACCACGAAACCGCGTGGGTTGGTGTCTTTCGGTGCGGTTAGGTTTTTTAAAGTCGGGAATAGGTCATCATTGATGAATTCCAGCAGCTCGTCACCTGTAATGCCTTGGTTATCTGCCGCCCAGTTACGCCATAGGTATTTCGCTGGGATGGGTTCGCGGTAATCATCTAACTCGAACTCTAGCTCTTCCTCTTGAGCATCAAACACTTTAAGGAATAAGAGCCAAGACATTTGGCCTAGACGCTGCGCGTCACCATCCACACCCGCATCTTTACGCATGATGTCTTGAATAGACTTGATAACTGAACTGATTGACATGGAGTTCTACTGCTAACTGACTGAAAAAATTAGGGCTGATTATAGCAGAATTGACATGAAAAACGTGAATTAGTGCATATGCAAAAGGGTGGTTATTTATGGCTCGATAAACAATAATCAAATGATTATTAAATTAATAAATTGAACAGTAGGTTGTCTAGGTTTCATGAAAATAGAATGCCCCCATTGTCAGACTGACAATGACATCGAATTTGCCGAAAATATTGCGTGTAAAGAGTGTAAGAAGAGCTTTAAAGGTTTCAAGTTCAGCAAACGTAAACTTGTGTCCGCGAGTACTGATTTGATCGTTGGGGCAATCGGTGGATACAAGGTCAACACGGCTTTGGATGAAGATCGTTACCCATTGGAAGTTGAATATGCCATCGTCGATACCTGCATAAACTCAGCAAAAAATATGGTATCGGTAAGCTGGTATGAGAGTAAACGAGAAACGTGTTTATGTGCTCTTACTGAAACAGAAAAATCCGTACCGTATTCAGACTATAAATCGGATCAAAAGCTGTTCTTGAGTCATTTTAAGTTGAAGGCCAAAGGGTGTTCGTAGATAGAAAATGAGGCAGCGAATGCTGCCTCTGGTTGTTACTTGCGTTTAGGTGTATTACCACGACCTTTACCAGAAGGCTCGCCAGTTTTGCTTGGGTAGTTAGGATTTTCTTTGCTCATGTTTATCTCCTTACTTACCTTGTTTTTGGTTATTAGCAGCTGCGCGTTGAGCACGGGCAGCGAATGAATCTTTAGAGACTTGTCCGCCATTTTGCTTTGCTTGATTCGCTTGAATGCGAGCAGCGGCTTCTGGGGTCATTGGTGCTTTGTCTTTTGACATAATATTTTCCTTTTCGTTTATGAATGATTGTCTCCGCTGAGACCATTGCATAGTAACTAGTAGGGTAGGGACAAATGGGGACAGCCCAAAAACAAAAGTAAATTCGAACCATGATGGATGCGTTAGGTTGGAGCCATAAGCAACTGGCCGATGTTCTTTACGAAGAACTTCAGTGTTCTGAATATGAAGACATAGAAGATGCTTCCCCTGAGGAAATTCGTAAGTTTAGAGAGTCTCTCAAGAAGCAGTTACAAAGGGACTCTACACCAGAGAGTCGGCTTGAACAGTACGTGAAAATCATTTCGGATCACCCAGATTTTGTTGCATTGGGGTTGCATGTCGTGGTTCCAAAATACGTTAACCATAGATGCTTGAATGAGGATTCGCTTGCAGGTTTAGCAGAGATATCCAGTTGGCTGTATGAAGATAAGAGCCGTTAAAGACGGATGCGTTTGACGTAGAATTATTTTTTCTGACTTTTACTAATAAATTATCGTTATTAAGAGGAGCGCAGGATGTACAAGGGGCATTGGTATGATGTTGTCGGGAAAGAGAGGACAGATCTCCGAGCAATGAGTCTCGACTTCGACTCATTAAAGTTGGCTGTCGATGAAGCAATGAGCGTTTTGCCTGATACACGACTAATCGTAATGAATGAGAATTTAGATTGGGGTCTCATCTCTATCGAGGAAACCAAAAGAATGCTCATTTGTAAGGATTAGAAGGTGACAAGCTAAGATGAACTTTGTTGCTTTCCTCACTGTTTGCTTTATAAGCAGTTAGTATCATAAAGTGTCTTTGATACTAAAGAGGTGCTTTGCATGACATGCAGTTGTTGTAATAAACGTTTGAACGTAGGGATGATACACAAAAGAGATCCCCATACAGGCCAAAAATTTAAGTCCTGCCCTCACTGTTCCGATGCGAATGGAGGAGAGCACGTTTTTCATCCATATCCATCGTCCTTTGGTAAAACACCTGCTAGAGTGACTGCTCGAAACCCTGAAGGATACCAAAGCTACTGTATAGATTGTCGTCACCTGGATAAAGGAGTGCAGTCTCAAACCTATATGAATGGGAAAACATGCAGTAGTCTTGTCGAATAGAACACTGATGAACTTATTTCAAGAAGATGCAGTAAAATGGTTGTCAACGCTCGATGCTGCGAGCGTTGATCTATTAATCACCGACCCTCCCTATGAGTCTTTAGAAAAACACCGAACAATTGGGACAACCACTCGGCTTAAGGTTAGCAAGGCGTCAAGTAATCAATGGTTTGAGATTTTTCCTAACGATAGATTTGAAGCGTTACTCAGTGAGGTCTATCGTGTGCTTAAGAACCACTCGCACTTTTACCTCTTCTGTGACCAAGAAACGATGTTTGTCATTAAGCCGATAGCGGAGAAAATCGGCTTCAAATTCTGGAAACCTATTGTATGGGACAAAGTGAGTATTGGTATGGGGTACCACTACCGTGCTCGACACGAATACATACTGTTTTTTGAAAAGGGTAAGAGGAAGCTGAATGATTTGAGCATACCTGACATACTGACTCATAAACGGGTCTATAGAGGGTATCCAACTGAAAAGCCAGTAAGTCTCTTGGAAGTTCTGGTCGCTCAAAGTAGCAGAGAAGGCGAGCTAGTTGTTGATCCGTTTTTTGGCTCTGGCTCGACCTTGGTTGCAGCTAAAAACTTGAATCGTCAGTTCAAAGGAAACGATATTTCCTCATCTGCCCATGAGCATATTCGTCAGCGTTCGGATTTTTGAACCTAAAAGGCGAATACAGTTAACGGCTACCTGAAGGTAGCCGAGTAGCAATGCGGGGTTGTGGTGATTAGGCTGATTGATAAATCTCAGCTTCCAATTCAGAAATCGCTTCTAAGTATTGCTCTTTACCACCAAAGCACTTTTTGACGATCTCAGCAGGACGTCCCATCTCGTCAAAAGGCTTCACTTTGAGTACATGAATATTTTCAATCTCTTGAACGCCTTCGTCTGCGTACTTGTCTAGTAAGTTGTTCAACACCTGCTGAGCCGTTTCACCGTACTTAGTGAAGTAGTTGCGCTTTTTGACGTTGTCAGCGCGTTCTTTTCTGGTGAGTGCTGGTTGGTCATACACGACATGACAAATCATGTCGAATGGGTCGAGATCTTTGCCGACTTCCAGCTCTAATGCTTCCCAGATGATGCCTTCCTCTGCCAGTTCATCAATGATTGCTTGCTTTTTATCGGCATCTTGCCAGCGCTTAACAAAGTCATCCATAGAGGTGAACTGTTTTGCCATCGTCTTGCGGGTATAGTCTTTGAACGATTCGGTTACGAGTTTACCGTCGGCATCGTAGTATTGAACACGTTCGGCAATGGCTTTCACCGTCACACCGTTGACATGGAACTTTCTAACTCGGTTTTCATCCTGCCAATCATCATCGGAATTGCTACCGTCAGAAGGAGATGAACCTGAGTCGTATGAAGCCTCTGGTTCATGGATGCTTTCAGGGTCGATATCTTCCCCTTCAAATGGATCATCTTGTTCAAGTTCATCCTCACCATCAATGATCTCATCGAGTCCTTCATCGGTATCGAAGTCTTCTGGTTTTGTCTCTTTAACTCGCTCTGGTACACCATCAAAGCGCTCATCAGCGAACAGTTCAGTCGCCTTTTTAAAGTCGAGAATGGTAAACCATAGCTTTCCGTAACGATCATCAATACGAGTACCACGACCGATGATCTGCTTAAACTTGGTCATCGACTGAATGCCCTGGTCAAGAACAACCAGTTTGCAAGTTTTTGCATCGACACCTGTTGTCATAAGTTCTGAGGTGGTCGCGATAACAGGGTAAGCCTTTTTGGGGTTGATGAAGTTATCAAGCTGAGCTTTGCCGATTTCATCATCACCAGTAATTTTCATTACGTATTTTTCATTTTTAGCAACTTGCTCAGGGTTGCAGTTGATCAGCGCTCGACGCATACGCTCTGCGTGGTCAATGTCATTACAGAACACAATGGTTTTAGCCATCGGGTCGGTACGCTTGAGGTAGCTGGTGATGGTCTGTGCAACAAGTTCTGTTCGCTCATCAATGACCATAGTTCTGTCGAAGTCTTTCTGGTTATAGATCCTGTCTTCGATAACTTCACCATGTTTATCGACTTGCCCTTTAGTTGGTCGCCAACCTTGTAAATCTACATCGATGTCCACACGCACAACTTTGTAAGGGGCTAAGAAACCGTCTTCAATACCTTGCTTTAGAGAGTAGGTATAAATGGCGTCGCCAAAGTACTCGGTGTTAGACACGATATCGGTTTCTTTTGGTGTCGCGGTTAGTCCTATTTGAGTCGCTGAACCGAAATACTCAAGAATCTCGCGCCATGCGCTGTCCTCAGCGGCACTGCCACGGTGACACTCGTCAACAACAATAAGGTCAAAGAAATCAGGATCGACTTGTTTGTATGCTTTTTGGTGCTCTTCTGGGCCAGTCAGAGCTTGATATAGAGCTAGGTGGATTTCGTAAGCGGGATCGACTGTTCGACCAGTGACTTTGGTCATAGCGGGGCCAAACGGCTGGAAGTCGTTGGTCTTAGTTTGATCGACCAGAATGTTTCTGTCCGCTAAAAACAGGATGCGTTTTTTAGCTCGGGACTTCCATAGTCTCCAAATAATCTGGAATGCAGTGTAAGTTTTGCCCGTACCCGTTGCCATAACCAAGAGTACACGGTTTTGTCCTGCTGCGACCGCTTCCACGGTTTTGTTTATCGCTTGTAGCTGATAGTAGCGCGGAGACTTACCGCTACCATCATCATGGTAATCTTGAGTAATGACTGGAAGGTGCTCGGTTTTGTAGCCTTTCCAAACGCAATACTTGTCCCATAGTTGCTGAGGTGATGGAAAGTCTTCAAGTCTAATTTCTGTTTCGAGCTGAGCAGGATTGGTTTTATCGTGGAAGATAAAACCATCGCCGTTTGAGGCAAAGACAAAAGGGACTTCGAGCAGGCTGGCGTAATCTAGTCCTTGTTGCATACCTTTGCCGATTTCATGCTTATTCGCTTTTGCTTCGACAACGGCTAGAGGCATGCTCGGTTTATGGTAAAGGACGATGTCCGCAGACTTAACCTTTTTCCTCGCCGCTGCCTGACCACGAACAATGACCTTACCGTCACGCAGTTTTACCTCTTGACGGATTTGAGACATATCATCCCATCCCGCATCTTTGATAGCTGGAAGAATGAATTTTGTGATGATGTCGGTTTCAGATAGCTTTGATTTATTGATTGTCGATTCCATGCGATTAGCCAGCTCAGTACAAATGCATTACATGACTATACCAAAGGATGCATAAAAGCAGAAAAGATACTGACTTATCAGTGAAGTGGGTAACGGTATGTATGAAATACCAGAGGCCATTCGTGGAAATAGCTATCCCGTTATGCAATAGAGCATAACGGGAAGTCAGTTAAGCAACGATATCTAGAGACTCGGTACTTGATCTAGTGTAGCTACGCGCCCTTTGAGTCAGAGAGATTTTCGCTTTATTTGTTGTTCCGCTAAATCTACCGATTTCAAAACCCAGAGACTTCATGAGTTGCCGAAAATACAGCATCTTTTTATTTGTCGTGCTGTTGGTTTTGAGTGATAGGGGGATGTGAGTATCTTTGTGCAGTGTCCAATTGACTAAGTCCCGACTTTCGATCATCAGATTAATAAACCCTAAAACCTGCTCCCGATGGACCATGATAGAAGGTGATTGAGAATTAAGCTGGTGTCCGTTGAACAGACCCTCATTGATTAAATTCGCCAAGCGGCGATATGTTGAGTACTTGCTGTTATCTTCGTTTGGCGCTGGAATCGAAAACAGCTTATCGAAGAGCTTTCTGTTCTTGGAAAACAGGAAATGAAACTCGACATCCTCTTTCGTGACTTCATTCAACTGATAGTAGCTTTTGATTGTATGTTTCCAGATAGCAGCGTTGTCACTGGCTGTGCGCTTATCTACCATCATAAGCCGTTTCACGTCATGCTGGCTTAAATCGACAGCTTGCATAATGGCATTGATTAACGCTTCTCTGTAAGCTTTTAAATATTGCTTGTTTGCTTTTGACCCATAGCTCTGTGAGTACACAGAGGATGGCAGCGAATCAACATGAAAGCCGAGTTCCTTCAATGTTAGCCATAGATGTAGCCCCAGAGGGGCGGTGAACCGTGATTTCACGTTACCGAATGCAATCTCTAGGTGGTCTGTTGGCGCTGAGTGAATATTCGCATTGTAGACTCTTTCTCTTGTCGGTCGGCAGAAGAAGTCTTGATGGGCATCTACAGTAAACCAAATCTCCTTTGCTTTGCGGAATCGACGTGCGAAGTTAACTAGTTCAAATGGATTTAGTGTTTTGTCACAGAATACGATAACTCTATTAGCGAAATCTTTGACGATTGAGAAGCCTGACCCTAGACAGGGAGAAGCGATAATCGCTTTGTATTTGGAGATTTCTTCATTCGGGTTAGCCAGAAAAGCACGTTGTGCGTCCATTCCTTTATTCTCCCCGTGAATGACTAGCACACCATCGTTTAGAGCCGCAGTCTCACTATCTAAACCTTGCTTGTCCTCATAACCAAGTTGTTTAACAACGCCTCGAAGCGTCACTAGTGAGTCAAAAAGAAACACCTTGTCCTCCAATAGTTTGGACTTGAGATCACCCTGACTATAAAGGTACTGATTTTTATCTGTGATAACTGCTTCAATTCCCATATATGGGTTTTTGTCGCAGTGGATTAAAGTCACGTCACCTCGTAAATCCTTCAAGAAGCCTAAACTAATATCGGAAAGATCAGCATCCCCCACAATGACTTGTGGAATGGAGCGAATAATATCAGACAAGCAATGAAAGACGCGTTGTTTGGGCATTTGTAGTGAATGCTCCGAGCACACAACTGTTGAAATTACTTTCTCAAACTCATCGATAATCAAGGTATCAGCATTGTGGCAATATGCTTGGATATGTGCTTTCCACACACTATTGGCGACTAATCCCATCGCTTTCGACTGTTCAAGCTGAGTTAAGTTTTGAGTGGTATAGCTGACCGCATGATTTTGAATGCAGTATTGTTCTACTAAAGCCATCAGGTGAGAAAGATATACCACGGATTTATTGTTTTGCTCAGCTAGCTGAGTAATGGGGCCAAAGACGTGTTTCGTTTTACCAGTGCCTGTTGCAGATTTAATCGCAAGGGTTCGCTCATTGGCTAGCGCTTCACACACTTCTGGACAGTCGAGAGTTGAAGTACGGATTGTTTTCGTTGGCGTTCTAAGTTTCATAAAATCTTGAACTGACGAATGGTAGTGATGTAGCTGCAGTTCAAGGCAATCTAAAACTTTGCTTAGGAAATTGTTGTCTTTGTGAAGGTAGAAACGGTAAGTGCTCAAGCATGATTTAGCATCGGGGCAGATCAGAGGAATAGTACGGACTAATTTTTTAGCTAGCCAGTCAATGATTTCGTCACCCCGCATGCCGCAATTCGTCAACTGATAGCAAAGAGATAGATACTGGATTGTATCGTTGTAGTCTTTCAGACTGTAGAGTCGCTTTGACGCTAAATCATAAAGATCACACCTAGCGTCGCGATAATTAATCATCATGAAATCTACAGCTTGAGCAGGGAGCTTTTTTGAATCAATGATTAACTTGATGTTATTGAAGCCAGCATCACGGTAATAGCGGATAACTTCAGCCAGGTTGTTTTTGTCGTTGCGAACAGCAACGACTCTGTATTTGTCATGATCGAAGCTTAGAGACTCGCCGCTAAGAATAGCGACTGAACAGGACTCTGTTGAACGAACCAGTGTATGTTCTGAAACTTGAGATTGCGCGATAACGTTCATTTATTCTTATTCCTAGTAGAACGTAAAAGTGCAAAGTTTCTAAGTAATATATATAACTAAAGAACTCTGCACTTTTACCAGCATGCTAAAGCATGCAGTAAACAATTGATTTATTTGTGCTTAGTGAGAGTTTTTAGTTATGCGGCTAGTGCATAGAGACTGTTGTCGAAAAGAGACTGTCTTTGCTCAACAAGATGAGAAACGGTTTGCTGTAGATCTTTGCCCAATGCCATCGCTGCGATAATTGCATCGACTTCGTGAGATAAGAAACCAACAGAGTTTGCGCCTAAAGGAATTGACGGTGGGAAAGTTCCATCATTGATTTTGCGATGGAGAGTCGCTCTTGAGAATGGAACGCGCTGTAGAACGTCAGATTTACGTACGATTTTTAGAAGAGGAGTTGTATTTACAGACATAACGATAACCTACATTAATTCATGTCTAGTACTAACTTTATATTCCAATACTTACACTGATCCACGGAAGTTTATTATCAGTGAAGGAACACCTAGATGGGACTGAAGCCTATTGGGTTACAGACTCATTCCTTAACAATTAAAGGAAGGTATTCGTATGTAATGGAATAGTGAAGTCTTCAAAAAAAGGCTCCGAAAGTTAAGTTAATACCAAAACAATAAACAAATAGTTAAACCGAAGTTTAACGGAAATAAGTACCGTTGCCGCAGGGCGGGCTTTAAGTGTCTGTTTCCTATGTGAAAATTAAATATTTAGACGCGATTTAAAATAATGTGGATGATTCTCATCGTCAATATAAAATCATCCACATCTCATTAAAAGTGTGATTTGTGTCACTTAATTTCTTGGTTTTGCTATAGTGTTGGCGTTTTTAGAAGCATCAAGTATGAAATTACTCCACCAATCCATGATCTTTCGTCGCTCTTCCAGATATTCAGCGTTGTTGTAGATGTCACGAATCGTGTTCTTGTCTACGTGAGCTAGACACAGCTCAATAGCATCTTTGTTAAAGCCCTGTTCGTTGAGCGCTGTACTGCCAATTGAGCGTATACCGTGGCTCACTAACTTTCCTGCCATACCCGCACGTTTCAGTGCGGCGTTGATACTTTGACTGTTCATGTGTTTGTCTGCTGAGCTAGCGCTTGGGAAAACATATCGTTGACCGAATGATATAGGCTTCATAAAGTTCAATAGCTGTAATGTAGCGTCTGAAAGAGGGATCTTATGGTCGCGTTTCATTTTCATTTTATCTCGACCAATGATCCAAAGCCTGTTTTCGAAATCTATCTCATTCCATTCGGCTCTAGCGCACTCATTTGGGCGGGTTAGCGTGTGAAGCTGAAACTCAAAGGCGCACCTAGTGGTAAGCTTGATATTTGCCAATGACATTTTTTGCATAAGAATATGTAGCTCATCAGGCTTTATCGTAAGCATGTGTTCACCTTTTGGCTTTTTGAAAGCTTTCCAGATGTTTTCGAACCGATTGAATTCAACTTTGCCGCAGTGTTGTGCATATGTCATAACTTCATTCAAGCGCTGACAGACGCGTCTTACTGTTTCTAAAGCTCCTTTCGCTTCAATTAGGTCGTAATGTTTGAATCACTGTTTGAGTAAGTAATTTGTTAACAGGCATATTTCCTAAATTGGGGAAAACGTGAAGCTCAAGAGAGCGCCAAATGTCATCTGCATAATCATCTGACACATCGTGTTTCTTCACTTCAAACCATTCTTCAGCGACAGCTCTTAACGTGTGAGACTGTGCTACCTGAGCAGTAAAACGTTGGTTATCTCTGTGAGTTTTAGGATCGACACCTTCCGCGACTAATTGTCGCATCTCTCTTGTTTTTTCTCTCGCGGAAGCGAGAGTGATATCAGGAAATGCGCCGAGGCTGATGTTCTTGCGTTTTTTAGTTACTGGATGGATGTAGTTGAAAATCCAAAGTTTTGCGCCATTGGGCTTTACACGTAAGTACAGACCGTTGCCATCGGCAAGCGAATATTCTTTCTCTAAGGGCTTAGCTTTGGTTACTTGAGTTGATGATAAAGGCTTGATTTGCTTAGCCATTTTAATGGTTCCTTTCTGATGTAACACCAATTTGTGTTGTTATTGGTTAGTGTTACGCAGAATGTTACTAAATGACTGAGATTAAGTGAATCTCGATGAGACGCCCTGAAGCACTTAAAGCTAGATATGACAAGGGCTTAGAAAAGAAAACGGGACGTCCTGAGACGTCCCGTTACTAGTGATTGGTGGAGCTGGCGGGAGTTGAACCCGCGTCCGAAAATCATTCATCTTTGGTACTACATGCTTAGTCGATCTTTAATTTCACTACCACCTGCGAACCGACACGCGAATGAATAGCTAACCTGAATTATCTCTTACGCTTCATCCCTCAGGTGGGGGAATCCACGCCAGCTTGTTTTGGTTTGACCATCTGAACTCCCCGTCCTACAAGCAGAGGCTAGGGCAGATGGGCTCTCAGCAGGTTATTAAGCTGCTAGTGCGTAGTTTTCGTCGTTTGCGACTATTTTTTTGCGGTTTGTTAACGAGGCCTACCGCACCTCGGCATGCACCTCAGACTGCAAAATTCCCGTCGAATCCTGAATCAGCCCCAGAGGTAGAGTGTGCATACTACCAGAATTGTTCCTAGTGTCTAGTGCTGCACAATCATATGGTTAAGTTTAGCGCAGTGCGCTCTTCATGACGCGGTCTTTTTGGCGCTGCCAGTCCCGATCTTTGGCCGTATCCCGCTTGTCGTGCATCTTCTTACCTTTCGCAACCCCGACTTTAATTTTGACCCATGAACGAGACCAGTACAGCGATAATGCTATTAAAGTCATCCCTTCACGATTGATCCGGCCGAATAGATTATCGAGCTCCCGACGAGAGAGCAGGAGTTTGCGTACCCGAGTCGGGTTGGCAATCACATGTGTTGAAGCTTGTTGCAGCGGAATGATGTTCATGCCGGAGATAAATGCTTCTCCGTCACGCAAGAATACATAACTTTCTGCGATATTTGCTTTGCCCTGGCGAAGTGACTTCACTTCCCAGCCCTGAAGCTCTAGACCAGCTTCTATTTCATCTTCAACGAAATATTCGTGGCGAGCTTTTTTGTTCAGAGCAATCGTGTTGCTCCCTGCTTTTGATTTTTTCTTTGCCATAGTGGGGCGTATTATACGGATTGCGTGTGGGTTGGGAAATCCTTTTGTTGGTATTGGTGCAAAATATGCACAATTGATTGATAAATCTGCGATTGTTGTCATTGTGAGGTGATTAACTGGCTACGCAACGCTGGTGGATTGACGGACGCTGACCTTGAGCTCACCGATGTATCACAGTAAAATCACAACGCTTGGGTGTAAAGAGGAAGAAGGAGCATCAATGAAGCAGGTGAGTCGTTCTGCACTGGTATCGTTTAGCGCTGAACAGATGTTTAATTTAGTCAATGATGTGATGCGTTATCCTGAGTTCTTGCCGGGTTGTTCCGGTGCGAGAGTGATTGAGTCAAATGCTGACAAGATGGTTGCTTCTGTTGATATCTCTAAAGCGGGGATCAGCAAAACATTTACCACGTCGAATCAGTTAAAAACGGGTGAAGCTATTTTGATGGATTTGGTAGACGGGCCCTTTAAAATGCTGCAGGGTGGATGGTACTTTACACCGCTTGATGAATGGGCTTGTAAAGTTGAACTGAAGCTTGAATTTGAGTTTTCCAGTAAGATGATTGAGCTGGCATTCGGCAAAATTTTTAATGATCTGACCAATAATATGGTCAATGCTTTCACCAAACGAGCCAAGCAGGTGTATGTATGACGGATGAAGAGAATTCTACTCACGTTGAAGTGGTGTATGCTCTGCCGCATGAGCAGCGTGTATTATCGCTGGTGGTGTCGCCATCGATGACTGTGGAAGAGATTATCCGCCAATCCGGTGTGTTGAATATGTATCCGGAAATTGATTTGGCAAAAAATAAAGTCGGTATTTTTAGTCGACCGGTGAAGTTGGATACGACGGTACGGGATCGGGATCGAATTGAAATTTACCGACCGCTGCTGGCAGATCCGAAGGAAATTCGCAGAAAGCGAGCAGACCAGGCAAAAGTAGCGGGGAAAGCCGACTCGGTAACGGGCGGTAAATTGAATCCACTTAAAAAATAATCGATATCCCGATGCCCGATAGTAAAAAAGCTCGCAATGCGAGCTTTTTTACAACTGTTGGTTTTACAAGTTTACTGGATGCTTTCAAAGAAGTGATCGCTGTTATGAAAATCACCGGCCAGATGAATGAGTGAGCCTCTTTTGTCAAATTTGACAATCAGATTCTTCTGCACCGGATCTTCATGGCCTGAGACATGATGATAAATGTAGTACCAAGTATCGGGATAACCATTTTCAACTAGCATCGGAGAACCAAGTACATAGCGGACTTGTTGTTTGGTCATACCGAATTTCAGCTGATCAACCTCTTGTTGATCAACGTAGTTGCCTTGGTTGATATCAATCCGGTAAACCAACATATCGGTAACCGATGAACATCCACTGAGGACAAGTATTGCTAATGACGCGGTGATGAGAGACTTCTTAAATTGCATAGTTTGTTTACTACATTGTCATTTAGAGTGAAAGCTTGGCTGATAATAAACAAGCTTGGTGAAGAAGTAAAAGGGTTCCCCACCATCTTATCCCACACTCAGACTACAAATTTTGGATTTTGTTGCATCGGATCGATTTTTTTTCAACATTCGGTATCAATTATAGACCCTGAGGAAAATGGCTGCGGATTTCTTCCGGGTCTACATAGGTGAGTGTGATGCCCCGGGAAGTATTGAGTCGGATGGACGGCTTGCTTGATATTTCTCAGAAAACAGAAGAGTGTTGCCACAAAGATGAGGCTGTTTGAGAGCACCATGTCTGGTGGTAGCGGTGCCGTCTTCAGGACGAACCATAACCACAATAAAATTAATTATTTATTGTGGTTATTGATGAGTCAATATAATCCGTATTAACGTTTATATTTTAATGGGAAATTAATTGATTAGTGCAGTATTGATGAATATAAATAATTTATTTTGATGAATAATAATAAGCTGAACTAATTATAAAAATGTATCAAATAAATTGCATGTTTCCAGAAATTGC
This sequence comes from Vibrio sp. MEBiC08052, assembly GCF_001506075.1. Taxonomy (GTDB): domain Bacteria; phylum Pseudomonadota; class Gammaproteobacteria; order Enterobacterales; family Vibrionaceae; genus Vibrio. The sequence goes on from NZ_KQ947475.1 coordinate 898,704, forward strand.
CGACTTAATTTATTGTTCTTTTTAAAGTATAAAACACCATGAGCAAGCAGTTTGAATTTACGCAAGAGTTGATGGATTTCTAACAAACTTTGCCAGTGTTCATCAGAAACCTGCTGTTTCCAATAACATAATATGCTCCGTTTTTGTTCAATGGTGACCTGTTTGATACGACATAGATCCATCAGTAATAGATAAATGTCTCTTGCTTTGAGTTTCGGACTCGCATGCATGATGGACTCTTCAAAGTCAATCAGGCTAAGCCGATTATGCTGATCGATTAATATATCGCGAAGTGCCGGGCGCCCGTGAGCAATATCCGCATTGTGTAACTTAATAAATAAAGTGATGAGTTGCATCAATACATCATCGGTGATGCGTTCAGCTTCAACTTGAGAGAGCGGCAGGCCTTGATCGGGAGTAACAAAGAAACGTTCCCCTTCCAGCGCGATCCGAGGTACCTGAAATCCAATCGAATTTAAATAAAGCAACATCGATTTTTCATGTTCAAAACGGGACCATGAATTCATCGTTGCTTTCGACTGAAAGCATGAAAATAAATTTAACTTGCCAGCGAGTGATGATATTTTCCGGATAAAGTTAGATTTATCCTCTCCACCAATTTTTAGCCAGTAAGTTTTCTTTTGGTCAGTGATTTTAATAACACCATTGATGTTTTTATTAATTTTCTTTATGCATTGTTCTCTTAACATAACATGAATATATTATTTGTATGAGATCTTGAATGGGCAATAATGAATTGCGGTACATTCTATCCATTTTTTGTTAAGTTAAGATCAAATGCAGAAAAAATCAAAATAAAATATCGGGCTGAATATAATTTCATCAAAATGCCCGATATCTATTATAAGTGGTGATATTCAGACGGTGGATAATAAAATAAGTTAATTTGAAAGTAGTTATGCAGCAACGAGCAATAACTCTTTTGCATTGGCTAACGTGGTTTCAGTGATTTGACTACCGCCAAGCAACCTTGCTAATTCTTCAATCCGTTGCTGATTATCCAGCTTGAGCATCTGTGTTTCTGTTTTTCCGCCTTTCGTTTGCTTGGCAACAAAAAGTTGCTGATGCCCACAACCGGCAACCTGTGGTAAGTGGGTCACACACAATACTTGAGTCGATTCGCCCAATTGACGTAGCATTTTCCCGACGACAGCGGCTGTCGGGCCACTGATGCCGACATCAACTTCATCGAAGATCAAACTTGGAGTTTCGACTTTTTGCGCAGTAATCACCTGAATCGCGAGTGATATCCGCGAAAGTTCGCCGCCCGAAGCGACTTTGGTCATCGGTTGCAACGGTTGTCCCGGGTTGGTGGAAACCATAAAGTTCACTGAATCGAACCCGAGCGGAGACGGGTGTTTGTCATCATAATGAATATCCATTTGGAACTTGGCTTTTTCCATGCTCAGTTCATGCATACTCTGACTGATTAATTTATTGAGTTCTTTGGCGTAACGCATTCTGGACTGATGCAGTTTTTCAGCGCGGTGAACAAATGACTGATACGCCTCTGCCACCATATTCTCCAGTTGTTCAAGCTTCTCATCGGAATAGTCCAGTGCGGTGATCTGCCGGAGCAGGTTTTGGTGATGCTGATAGAGATCTTCCGGGAGAACATTATGTTTACGGGCCAGCGACATAACTTTGGAATAGCGGCTTTCAATATACGCCATTTGTTCCGGATCGACTTCAATGCGATCCAGATAGTGACGGAGTTCGCTGTTTGCTTCTTCCAATTGAATCAGAGCTTCCGCAATCATTGTGGGCAACATCGCCATTTTTTCATCCAGTTCGGCTAACTGAACCAGAACCTGACTGGTTGACTGAAGTAAACCGATGGCATTGACTTCATCGCCTTCATTTAATAGCTGGATTGCATTTTGGCTCAGTGTGAGTAATTCACCGCTGTTACTCAGGCGCTTGTATTCCTGTTCCAGTTCGGGGAACTCATCTTCACCGATCGATAATTCGTTCAGTTCTTTGATTTGATATTCCAGCAACTGGAGTTGGGCCTGATTCTGCTGACTGTTTTCACGGATCTGTTTTAACTCATTACTGGCCTGACGCCAGTTTTGGTAAGCCAGCCGTGTCTTTTTCAACAAATCCGCATGACCGGCATATTGGTCCAACATAGTAAGTTGGTGCTCACTTTTCATCAGTTGTTGATGAGCGTGTTGACCATGGATATTGACCAGTAACTGACCGAGTGATTTGAGTTGTGAAATCGGGACCGGATTACCATTGATAAATGCGCGTGAACGGCCTTCTTTGGTAATAACTCGGCGGAGAATACACTCGCTGCCGTCCAGAAGTTCATTATCTTCGAGCCACCGGGTGGCGTGCAGATTGTGATCGAGAAGAAATGCAGCACAGACTTCGGTTTTTTCTTCACCTTGACGCACCATGCCGGCTTCCGCTCTGCCACCGAGACACAGACTGAGTGCATCGATAGCAATGGACTTCCCTGCACCGGTCTCTCCGGTAATGGTGGTCATTCCCTGAGAAAGTTCTAACTGTAATGATTTTACGATTGCAAAATTATTGACACTTAAATGAGCCAGCATGTTCACACCTGTACGTTTTACCAATACTGTATAAAGAAACAGTATATACTGTTTCTTTATACAGTAAAGATGTTTGGTGATTTTATTTTCACCAATATATCAGGCAAGACCACAGGGCTGAATCGATGGCGTATTCAGTTTTGGCAAGTGATAATGAATACCAGCTATCGGGGCTCTAGAACAACTTACTTGACCAACCTAATTTGTTTCTCAGCACATGGTAGTAGCTGTAATCTTTGGGATGAATCAGATGTAACTTATTTGGGCTACGGTAGATCAGCACTTCATCTCCGGGAGAGACGGGGAGCGAAATCTGCCCGTCACAACTGATTTCTTGTGTGCCTCTGTTATTCGGTGAGACAGAGAGTTTAATGCGGCAATCTCCATCAACCACCAAAGGACGGGATGACAATGTGTGTGGAAACATCGGGACAAGTGATATGGCGTTTAAGCTCGGTGACAGAATCGGGCCGCCACCTGAAAGTGAATAGGCGGTTGAACCGGTCGGGGTTGAAACAATCAGACCGTCTGAGCGCTGGGAAAACGCGAAAGCATCATTAATGTACACCTCGAACTCAATCATATGGGCGATTTTCCCCGGATGGAGGACGGCTTCGTTTAAGGCGGCATTATGACTTTTGATCTGCCCGTGGCGGTGAATTTCGGTTTCCAGCAGAAAACGCTCTTCTTCAATATATTCGCCTTCGAGTACTTTTTGTAAAGCGACCTGAAAATCTTCGGGGTTTAAGTCGGTGAGAAAACCCAGGCTGCCGCGGTTGACACCGATCACCCGAATTTCAAAACGGGATAATACTCTGGCTGCGCCAAGCATGTTGCCGTCACCGCCGACGGCAATTGCCAGATCGGCTTTTTTGCCTAACTCAAGTAAAGATGAAAAACATTGGGGCGGAATGTCAGTGAGAATATTACTCAGCCGATCATCGATAAACACTGAATATCCTTGCTCTGATAACCACTGGTATAATTCGCGATGGGTTTGTATCGCAGACTGGTCCCGAGGTTTACCAATGATGGCAATTACGCCAAAAGATTTTTTCATAATGTTTCCAATCGAATTAGGCTTGAATCAGGAATCTTCATCCCCATAATAAAGGCAAGTTATGCTTTTATGCGAATGTTTAGTGTGTTGAATGTTGATCATCAATACAAAAGATCATGGAACTCTGGAGATATCATGAGCAACGAAGAGAATAAAGTCAAAGAAGAAGAGCTGCAGCAAGAATCGGTAGCACAAGAACAGACTGAGGCTGAAGTCGTCGGTAGTGAGGCTGATATCGAGTGGAATGAAAGCGATGCCCCAGAGGATGAGCAAGACGCGAAAATTGCCCAATTGGAAGCAGCGCTACTGACTAGTGAAAGTAAGGTGAAAGAGCAGCAAGATGCAGTCTTGCGTGCCCACGCAGAGGTTGAGAATATCCGTCGCCGGAGTGAGCAGGAGATTGATAAGGCGCGTAAATTTGCCCTGAGTCGTTTTGCGGAAGAGCTACTGCCGGTTATTGATAATCTTGAGCGCGCCATTCAAGCGGCAGACGCTGAGAATGAAGTGATCAAGCCACTGCTGGAAGGGGTTGAACTGACTCATAAAACCTTTATCGGTACCATTGAAAAATTTGGTCTCAAAGAGATTAATCCTGAAGGGGAAGCGTTTAATCCGGAATTACATCAGGCGATGTCGATTCAGGAAAGCCCTGATCATGAATCAAACACAGTGATGTTTGTGATGCAAAAAGGTTATGAACTGAATGGCCGTGTGGTTCGTCCTGCGATGGTGATGGTTGCCAAGTAAGTGCAACGTTGTCATGAGATGACCATTTGATTCAATAAAATAAAAAGGTTGGCTCTGCCAACCTTTTTTTATGCACATTAAAACGGTGTGTTTAATGGTTCCGTCTGACTATTTTTCCTGCGGTGCAGCCGGAGAATGATGGGGGGTAAGGCGGCTTCTTTTCCACTCCCATATCATCATAACAGCAATGCACACTATGCTGATCAAGCGATAATTATCGACAAGAAACAGTGTTGCGGCCGCGAGTAACAGAAAAACCAACCGGTAAAGCGCTGACATCGGACGGAACAGGTAGCCTTCGAGCCCGCCGGCAAAGGCAAGAATTAAGGCGATACATCCGAGGATGGATTCCACAAATGCCAGCAGCGTTTCTGTCTGCGTCCAGATCAGGCCGGAAAATGCCATCATTGCCGGGATCAGGAAAAATCCCTGTGCCAGTTTGAAGGCCTGAACCGCCGAACGCATCGGTGAGGCGTTGGCGATGCCAGCCCCGGCAAAAGCGGCTAATGCGATGGGCGGTGTGACATTGGAGGTCTGAGAGAGCCAGAAGACGATCATGTGTGCGGTGAGCAGCGGCACACCGAGATCCATCAAGGCTGGAACGGCCATCACCGACAGCACGATATAAGCAGCGGTGACCGGAAGCCCCATGCCCAGAATGACGGCTGCGATGGCAATAAACAGTAGGGCAGACCAGAGGTGACCACCGGATAGTGAGGTCAGAAACTGGGTAAATTGCAGGCCGATCCCCGTCTGTCCGACCACCCCAACCACAATACCTGCGGTTGCACAAGCAATCGAGATTGGCAACGCGAGAATTGCCCCTTGTTTCATCCCTTCCAGCACGAGTCTGATACTGATTTGGGTATGCTTGCGTGTCAGCGCTGCGATGAGTATGGCTGCGCATCCGGCAATCCCGACTAAAATCGGGGAGTAACTCATAATCAGCAAGGTGGTGATGATCACCAATGGCAGCAGGAAGTGCCATCCCTGTTTCACAATACGGCCGATTTTCTCCGTTTCACTCATGCCTTGCAGATTGAGTTTACATGCCATCAGATGGACGTAAAGTAATGTACAGGCAAAATAAAGGATTGCCGGTGCAATCGAAACCAGAATGATTTCACTGTAAGGAATCCCGGTAAACTGCGCCATGACAAATGCGCCTGCCCCCATGACCGGGGGCATGATTTGTCCTCCGGTTGAGGCTGCGGCCTCGATTCCGGCTGCTTGTTCAGCTTTGTAACCGAGCCTTTTCATCATCGGTATGGTGAGGGAGCCGGTGGTGACGGTATTGGCAATGGCTGACCCCGAGATTGATCCCAAAGCCGCAGAGGCCAGCACACTGGCTTTGGCCGGGCCACCTTTTGATTTGCCTGCAATTGCAAACGCAGCATCGATAAAAAATTGCCCGGCACCGCTGACTTGCAGAAAAGCCCCGAACAGGACAAATACGAAAACGACGCCGGCTGCGATTGCCAGCGGTGCACCGAAGACACCGTTGGTGGAATAAATATGAAAGCGGACCATCTCTTCCAATGAAAAACCTTTACTGGCGATAGCGTCCGGCAGGACATTGCCGAATAATGCATAACTCAGAAATATGGCCGCTACGAAAACCATGACCATACCGACCGTCCGGCGGGTTGCTTCTAAAAGCAGAAGGATCAGTAACAGTCCGGCGTATTGGTCCTCCGGCTGTAATCCGTCCAGCAGAAAACTGATATCATCATAATCAAATGGAATCACCCGGCTGGCCGCCCAGCAAGTGAGGATAATCAACACAATATCGAGACATCGCAGTACCACATATTTAGCCTGTGAAGCGGTGTCAATGTGTGCGAAGGGAAATGCCAAAAAAACAAGGATTAGGACCCAGCTGAGATGAGTGGGTCTGAATACGGTTGCTGACAGATCGGCGGTGATGCCTTGCCATATCTGGAATACAGTCAGCAAAATTGCGATCAGGCCGGTCACGAGCGTGAGACTATTGGCAAATGTCGTGTGACGGGATAAAACCTGAGTCATAGCTAACTCCAAATGTCATGATATAAAGCACAAAATAGATAAAGCACAATCAGATGACATATTTGACGCTTTACTGTCATCTGATTGGTTGAATCATCGTGGGAATGGTTTTATTGGTGATGCTCTTGGTAGTATTTCATTGCACCGGGATGAAGCGGCACGCCTTCCAGCTTCGGCATATTATCGATAGTCATAAATTTCGTGACGCCAACCGCCTGACGGATCTTGTCGATGTTTTCAAAAGCAACTTTGGTCATTTCATAAGCCAGCTTGTCATCCATTTTTTGATTGGTTACCAGAACGTTCCAAACGGCCGGCACCTCGAATGCCGGGACATTTTTATAACTGTCAGCCGGGGCGTTGAATGCTTGATAGGATGGGTTGGCAGCTGAAATTTTCTTCAGTTCCTCTGGGGTGAAAGAGAGGATCCGGATCTTGCGGGTCAGTGCCAGCTCCGTGATCGCACCAACCCCGAGACTACCGACAATCACGCCCGCGTCAATTTGTCCGTTCGCCAGCGCACTCGTGGTCGCGGTATAGTTTAGTGACTGTGCCCTGACATCATTTTCAGTGATACCGAGTATTTTCAAAATATTCACAGCGCTTACCCGTGTACCGGAACCGGGCGCACCGAGCGAAATCTTTTTGCCTTTCAAATCACTGATGGTATGAATATCGGAATCAGCAGGAACCATGAATTGAACGACATTGGGATACAGGACGAAGAGAACCTGAGTCGGCATTTTTCTCGGAAACGGCTTTTCTCCTTCGTAGGCTTTCAGGGCGACATTCCCCATTGCGATACCGACCAACTGTTTTTGCGTAGCGACTTTGATGATATTTTCCACCGATGCAGCGGTGACTTCAGCGCGCATATTGAAATCAGGGATGTTTTCACTCCAGATTTTAGCCAGTGTGCCGCCAAGTGGATAATAGGTACCACTCTGACTGCCTGTTCCTATGGTGTAGTTATCCGCAAAGGCTGGCAGCGCAATACTCAGCCCAAGAATCATCACCCCTTTCTTGACGATGTTATACATAAGAAACTCCCTGTTTTTCTGCTGATATAAAAGGTGTATTTACATTGAGTGCGTCCATCACCATGCCGAGCATGAACAATGGGAATAAATGTGAATATAGTGTAAATGTGAATGTCGTGTATCAGTTTTGATATCACGATGTTGACGTCTCTGGGTATAGTGGAATTGACAAAATACTGGTTAGGTCACCAAACCGAGGGTAACTTTGTGAAGTGTGAGTAAATTGCACTTTGAAGGTCGTGATTCATTTGGGTGATTATCCGGTGTTTGAGCCGTGCTGAATCACTATCTCCGGTCAGAAAATAAGGAAATTTGTATTTTTTTCATTTTTCCCCTTGAAAAGGTATTTTCTGCCCTTATCTAAGGGGCATAGAGAAGCAAACTTCGTTTGTTGAGCGGTGAGTCAGGGGTTGAAACCCGATTCTCCAACCCCATATATGGGGTACTGGCAAAACGACAATAGAATTATTCGGAGATGTCCTGATGGGTAAGATCATTGGTATTGACTTAGGTACTACAAACTCTTGTGTTGCTGTACTGGACGGTGGAAAACCTCGCGTGATTGAAAATGCTGAGGGTGAACGTACAACGCCATCTGTAATTGCTTATACAGATGGTGAAACGCTTGTTGGTCAGCCAGCAAAACGTCAAGCGGTTACAAACCCTGAGAATACATTATTTGCAATTAAGCGTTTGATCGGTCGTCGTTTTGAAGACGAAGAAGTTCAACGTGATATCGAGATCATGCCTTACAAAATTGTCAAGGCTGATAACGGTGATGCATGGGTTCAGGTTAAAAATGAAAAACTGGCAGCACCACAGGTTTCTGCTGAAGTTTTGAAAAAAATGAAAAAAACCGCAGAAGACTATCTGGGTGAAGCCGTCACCGGTGCCGTAATTACCGTACCAGCGTATTTTAATGATGCGCAGCGTCAGGCAACAAAAGATGCGGGTCGTATCGCGGGTCTGGAAGTGAAACGGATCATCAACGAACCGACCGCTGCGGCGTTGGCTTATGGTCTCGACAAAGAAGGCGGTGACCGTGTTATCGCTGTATACGACTTAGGTGGTGGTACATTCGATATCTCTATCATCGAAATTGATGATGTTGAAGGCGAGAAAACATTTGAAGTACTTGCGACCAACGGTGATACACACTTAGGTGGTGAAGACTTCGATACACGCATGATCAATTACTTGGTTGATGAGTTCAAGAAAGAGCAAGGCATCAACCTGAAAAGTGATCCGTTGGCAATGCAGCGTCTGAAAGAAGCGGCTGAGAAAGCGAAGATTGAACTGTCTTCTGCACAACAGACTGACGTGAACCTGCCTTATATTACGGCAGATGCAACGGGTCCTAAACACATGAATATCAAAGTGACTCGTGCAAAACTTGAGGCTCTGGTTGAAGATTTGGTGCAGCGTTCTCTTGAGCCGATGAAAGTTGCGCTGGCGGATGCGGATCTGTCTGTTAATGATATTACTGACGTGATTCTGGTCGGTGGTCAGACTCGTATGCCAATGGTTCAGAAGAAAGTGGCTGAGTTCTTCGGTAAAGATGCTCGTAAAGACGTGAACCCGGATGAAGCGGTTGCTGTTGGTGCTGCGGTTCAAGGCGGTGTGCTTGCCGGTGAGGTGAAAGACGTTCTCCTGCTTGACGTGACACCACTGTCGCTGGGTATCGAAACCATGGGCGGAGTGATGACTAAGCTGATTGAGAAAAACACCACGATTCCAACCAAAGCGAATCAAGTGTTCTCAACCGCAGAAGATAACCAGAGTGCTGTAACGATTCATGTATTGCAAGGTGAACGTAAACAGGCGACATACAACAAGTCTCTGGGGCAATTTAACCTGGAAGGCATTCAGCCTGCACCGCGTGGTATGCCACAAATCGAAGTCACTTTCGATTTGGATGCAGATGGTATTCTGCACGTTTCTGCAAAAGATAAGCAGACCAACAAAGAGCAGAAGATAACAATTCAGGCATCTGGTGGTTTGAGCAACGATGAAATCGAAAAAATGGTTCAAGAAGCTGAAGCCAATAAAGAAGCGGACAAAAAGTTCGAAGAGTTGGCGACCGCTCGTAACCAAGCTGACCAAATCGTCCATGCAACTCGTAAACAGGTAGATGAAGCCGGTGACGCACTGCCTGCGGAAGATAAAGCACAAATCGAAACAGCGATCAGTGAACTTGAAGCTGCAAGTAAGAGCGGTGACAAAGAAGAAATTGATGCCAAGACACAGGCACTGATGACAGCGTCTCAAAAACTGATGGAAATTGCACAGCAGCAAGCGCAAGCGCAGCAAGCTGGTGGTACAGAGCAAGCGTCTGGTCAGGAAGATGATGTTGTTGATGCTGAATTCGAAGAAGTCAAAGACGAAAAAAAATAATCAGTGAATAGTAATTCACTGATATGACTTCAGATCTTTTCAGGTATGATACGGGCGTTTGGGGGGACTCTGACGCCCGTCTGTTTGTAATCTTGGTGTCGATTTAGGTCATGTTTCATCATTGTGTGAAATATCATCTATATCGATACATCTACCGGGCGACAAGTGTCGCTTGCAGTAATTAATTGGTGACGAAGAACATGTCAAAACGTGATTTTTACGAAATCTTAGGCGTAAGCCGTGATGCCTCTGAGCGTGATATCAAAAAGGCCTATAAACGCTTGGCGATGAAATTCCATCCCGACCGTAATCCGGGCGATGAAACTTCAGCTGATAAGTTTAAAGAAGTAAAAGAAGCGTATGAGGTGTTAACCGATCCTCAGAAAAAAGCCGCTTATGATCAGTATGGTCATGCCGCATTTGAACAAGGCGGTGGTGGTTTTGGCGGAGGCTTCGGCGGCGGTAACGCTGACTTTGGTGATATCTTTGGCGATGTGTTCGGGGATATCTTTGGCGGTGGCCGTCGCGGTGGTGGTCAGGCCCGGGCGCAGCGCGGTGCGGATCTTCGCTACAATATGGAACTCACTTTAGAAGAAGCTGTCCGCGGTTGTTCGAAAGAGATTGAAGTCCCGACCATGGTGCATTGCGATACATGTAACGGCAGTGGTGCGAAGAAAGGGACCTCTCCTGAAACATGTGGTACTTGTCACGGACATGGTCAGGTTCAGATGAGACAAGGCTTTTTTGCAGTGCAACAGACTTGTCCAACTTGTCATGGTAAGGGAAAAATCGTCAAAGATCCTTGCCGTGATTGCCATGGTCAGGGCCGCAAGCAACAACGCAAGACTCTCAATGTGAAGATTCCTGCCGGTGTGGATACGGGGGACAGAATTCGTCTTACCGGAGAAGGTGAAGCCGGTGAAATGGGCGCGCCAGCCGGTGATTTGTACGTTCAGGTTCATGTGAAAGAGCACCATATCTTTGAACGTGAAGGCAATAACCTGTTCTGTGAAGTCCCTGTTAGTTTCTCGATGGCAGCACTCGGTGGCGAAGTTGAAGTGCCGACACTGGATGGGCGTGTGAATCTGAAAGTGCCGGAAGAAACGCAGACCGGCAGAATGTTCCGGATGCGCGGTAAGGGCGTGAAGAATGTCCGTGGCGGTGCCGCTGGTGATTTGATTGTACGTTTGGTTGTTGAGACACCGGTGAACCTGAGTTCGCGTCAGAAAGAATTGCTCCGAGAGTTTGAAGAATCCTGTGGCGGTGAAGCGGCAAGTAAGCACAAGCCCAAGTCGGAAGGTTTTTTCAGCGGCGTGAAGAAATTTTTTGATGATCTCACGAGCTGATAAAGACATATTGATTCAAATAAAAACCTGCTTCGGCAGGTTTTTTTATGTCCGCTCACCCGACTTGTCAGCTTTGGAGAGGAATGTCTCGGAACAAATGTGTAATTGTTATGTTTATCATGTGGTTATTTATTTGATGTCACTACGAGATAGTTGCCTCATAGCCAAATGAATTGCTTTATTTTTTTATCATAGGGGGAATGAAATCAACCGATTGGAAAAAATATGCGCACAGGATTCTCTTTGCTTGAACTTGTTGTGGTCATCGCATTACTGAGCCTTTCACTGTTACTGATTGTGCCTCAATTCTCCCAACAAATGGAAAAGGAACAGTTAAAAACGGCGGTCAGTGATGTTCAGGCATTTATATTACAAGCAAGGTCACTGGCAATCACTCACCATCAAAATCTGTGGTTACATCTGATCTCTCAGTCATCATCATCCATTGACAAAGGTGTATCACCGGATTGGCAGTTGCGGGTGAGTACCTCTGAAGACCGCCACCAAGGTCAGCGTTTACTGACGCTATCCGGACAACGCTATCGGAAAATTATCGTTCGTTCCGGATTCCCTCAAGATCGGCTATTTATTGATGGTCATTCCGGCAAACTCGGCAATGGCAGCATCACGCTTCTGGCCCGCAATACACCGGAACGACAAATCAAAGTCATTACTTCTTACGGTGCGGGGCGAGTTCGCCATTGTAGCGTTGGTACTGCGATATATGGTTATCCGGCATGTTAGTGAGATCAGCACATTTCTATCATGCCCAGCGAGGATTGACACTGTTGGAAGTCCTGTTGGCCAGTGTTATCAGTAGTGTTTTAATTCTTATGGTGAGCCGGTTGATCGTGAGCGAACTCCGGGTGACTGAACACTTGAGTCGCAAAATTCAATTACATCAACAGTTACGGGCATCATTAGTCTTAATCAAACGGAGCCTGTTCATGGCCGGATTGAATGCTTCACCGCAAAAGTCTGTGTTTTTGCAAGGAAGCCGGACGCTCACCGATGTCCGAAACGATACCCAAGTGGGGTATGTATATCAGGGAAGTCCCACTGCTGAGAACGATTTCCACCATGTTGTCTACCAGCTCACAGCAAATCAAGTCGGAGAGCGGGCCTTACGATTGTGCGAGAAGCAGCATGATCGTCGATTCACATTTGAACAAGCGGCATCTTCCGGTGAATCAGGGCCATGCTTCTCGCTTTTCGATACAGACTGGATTCGTGTTGATGCATTCCAGGTTCGCTATTCCCCCCTCCGAGCCAGAACAGGAGCGCAGATCAATACAGGATGGATAGCAATACACCTGAGTTTATCTTTGGTGCAAGACCCGTCGATTCATGAATCTGCTGATTTTGCATTTTTACAGCGGCATTGGTCGTTATGAAGTGGTTCTGTCTTGGTCAGTCATCGATTCGGCAACGGGGCGCTGCGACATTGTTGTTGACGACACTGATGGTTAGTCTCATGTTGATTGTGGTGGGACGCGCTACACTGCTCAGTCGTTATCAATTGGCTGAGGTTCAGCATGAAATTGAGCGTCGCCAGTCTTTCTGGCTGGCTGAAGGTGAACTTGAGTGCCTGTGGACACAAGTCCGTTCAGTACAGGCAGGGGAAAGCTTACCTTCAGCGTGTCAGCAAATTGCGCATCAAGTCCGGTGGGCGTCTCCGCGGGATCGACAACTGACAGCGACCGTCGGCACAACGACGCTACACAAGCGCTACCGTTTGCCCTTACCGGATTCTGCCGGTGTCGTTAAGACCAGCAGTCGTTTAATGCTGATGAAACATGCCGCGTTTGCCCCGGATCTGGCTCGTTTATCCACTGAAAACGGTTGGGAATGTATTGCTTTGCGCTATAAGTATGATGTCTATGCTCCGTCGCTAACCACCTATCATCCGGACCAGTTGCCTTATCGGCTATATCAGGGGTTTCCGAGTGATTCAGGACGGTGTGCCGAGTCGTATCACTCCGTCGATTTATCAGCAAAAAGCGCGAGATCTGACTATCAGTATTCGCCAACGTTATCACCTTTTCGGGATCTGTTTGGTGTTGCGGTGCAGGATTGGTTTCAAGTGATGTCAAATCCTCAGGTTGGGCGGATCCCGGCATCACTGAATGAAGCCAGCGGTCAAATTCGCTATCAGAATGCTCTTGAGTTACCACACAGTCAGTTGAACCCGGAATGTGCTTCTCAAATTGAAGATCTCATCTGGCAGGGGAAAATGATCATCTGGGTCTATGGGGGTTGTGTGCTGTCCGATCTGGATATTCAACGGATTAATGTTGCGATTCAGGCACAATTTTCTCAGCAGGGCATTATTGTGCTGATTCAGGATGGGCTCGTCGGAATTGAAAGTCATCACCCGTTACAGGGAATGCTCTATCAATTTATTTCACCGCAACATGCGAATATGGTATTTCAAGGCTGGGCCGACACAGGATTACAGGCGGCACTGATTAAATCTTTGGCTCAAGCCCCGCAATACAACATCTCTCCGGAGCAAGTGAGTTACTTTCAACTCGGCTCTTTCTATCCGGCGGGAGGGCTGGTGTTGGATGCAGATAAACGTTTTGCTGTGGTTCAGGGACGCATTGATTTTCATTATCGACGCGATCTGATGAGCAAACCGCTCAGCCTGATTCGTCCAGCCGAGTGGCGTGGGGAAAGCTGGCATGAACCGTAGCGATGTGAACCGATATGATCAACGCCATCATCGGGGGAATACGTTACTCGAAGTGATGATTGCTTTGGTGATCTTGAGCATTGGTATACTGAGTGTGGGGCAGCTACAGCGTCTGACGATGTTTCAGACTCGGGATATTTTTCAGCGAACCCAAGCGTTGGACCTTGCCAGTACAACATTGGAACGTTTACGGACGCACGGTACACAGGGGACATATGGTGCACAGGCAACTGGCGTGACGAAGCCAGATGAGACGGTTGGTTCAATTGATTTTGAGCAGATCAAGACCAGTCAGAATTGTGATGCTCAGGATTATTTTTGTATCCGGATTCAGGTGAGCACACCGCTATTTCACGGTGATCTGAAGCCGGTTCGTGTGGTTGTGAGTTGGTCGGGGCAACAGGGGAAAACGCATCAGGTTGCGCTTTCCACCATGATTTCACGATTTAACGAATTTGAATCGCGTATGCCTAAGAGCGCTGTCCCAACAGATATAACGCGTGGAATTGTAGATGTGACGCAATGAAGCTTTGAATAAAGTAATAGCTGTGATCATAACCGGGATGAGACTGATAGGTCAGTTCACAATGTTGGTGATCTGCGACTTCGAGCAAATCCCAAGGTTTCAACTGCTCTTCCAAAAATGGATCCATTTCACCTTGATCAATCAAAATGGGAAGCGCGCAGCCTTTTTGTCTCAGTAGCTCCGTTGCATCATAGTTTTGCCACAGTGCCTGATCCTCTCCCAAATAAGCCTTCAGGGCTTTTTGTCCCCAAGGGCAGGCTACAGGATGACAAATTGGGCTGAAGGCTGAAATCGCACGATAGCGATCCGGATTTTTGATGCCGATTGTCAGCGCACCATGCCCGCCCATACTGTGTCCTGAAATAGAACGCTCAGCGGTCACTGGAAAGTTCTTCTCGATAAGCGAGGGCAGCTCATTGACGATATAACTATACATCTGGTAATGCTGGCTCCAGGGCGGTTGAGTCGCATTGAGGTAAAATCCGGCACCGAGTCCCAGATCATAGTCTCCTTGCGGATCATCCGGAACGCCTTCTCCTCTCGGGCTGGTGTCCGGTGCAACAATCGCAATACCGAGCGAGGCTGCTTTTTGGAGTGCTCCTGCTTTCTGCATGAAGTTTTCATCCGTGCAGGTGAGGCCGGATAACCAGTAGAGCACGGGAACCGGATGACTGTCACTGGCATCTGGTGGCAGGTAAATTGCGAATCGCATTGTACAGTTGAGCACATCTGAAGGGTGTGTGTACTGTTTATGCCATCCACCAAATACTTTTGATTGGCTGATTTGTTCTAACATGTCGGGCTCCTTTTCCCGTCTCCGGAGCAGATGAACCAGAGACGGGCGCATAAAATTATGGTTTGAAGTGAACCACAGAACGAATACTTTCACCGGAATGCATCAGGTCAAATGCATCGTTAATTGCTTCTAACGACATGGTATGCGTAATGAACTCTTGCAGACCAAATTCACCGGCAAGATATTGTTCAACGATGCCGGGCAGTTGTGAACGGCCTTTCACTCCGCCAAATGCACTACCACGCCATACCCGGCCGGTCACAAGCTGGAACGGGCGGGTTGAGATTTCTTGTCCTGCACCGGCTACACCGATGATGACTGATTCTCCCCATCCTTTATGACAGCATTCCAGCGCCTGACGCATCACATTGACATTACCGATACATTCGAAGGAGAAGTCCACGCCGCCGTCGGTCATCTCAACAATCACTTCCTGAATCGGTTTGTCGAATTTTTGCGGATTGATACACTCTGTCGCGCCCAGTTGCTGAGCGAGTCCAAATTTCTTCTCGTTAATATCGATACCGATAATTCGGCTGGCCCCGACCATTTTAGCGCCGATAACCGCGGATAAACCGATTCCGCCCAGTCCGAAAATTGCGACGGTGTCACCTTTTTGAACTTTGGCGGTGTTCATCACAGCCCCCATACCGGTAGTTACGCCACATCCGAGCAGGCAAACCTCTTCCAGCGGGGCTGCTTTGTTGACTTTGGCCAGCGAAATTTCCGGTAGGACGGTATACTCGGAGAATGTGGAGCATCCCATGTAGTGATAGATTGGCTTGCCGTCTTTGTAGAAACGGGTTGTTCCATCAGGCATGAGACCTTTGCCCTGTGTTTCGCGAACCGCCTGACACAGGTTTGTTTTGCCTGAAGTACAGAACTTACATTCACCGCATTCTGCGGTATAGAGTGGAATCACGTGGTCACCGACTTCAACGCTGGTTACGCCTTCGCCAACCATTTCAACAATACCACCGCCTTCATGACCAAGAATGGACGGGAATATTCCCTCCGGATCTTCACCAGACAGTGTGAATGCATCGGTATGACAGACACCGGTTGCGACGATGCGTACTAAAACCTCACCGGCTTTCGGGTACATGACATCGACTTCTTCAATGCTGAGTGGCTGATTCGGCCCCCAAGCAACAGCAGCTTTGGACTTGATAAATTTCTGCTCTGACATTTTCTTCCTTTCCTGTCTATAAGGTGATCGGGATCGTGTGATAAACCACAGTGAAACTGAGTATAGTTCTTTTCTTATATTTTATAATCAAGTAAAAAAGAGAATGACTTTTACATTATGGTAATAATCAATTATGGCGATATGGGACGGTGTCAGCGAATTTGTCGCCGTTGCTGAGACGGAAAGCTTTACCCGGGCGGCACAAAAATTAACCACGTCGGTGGCGAATGTCAGTCGTCGAGTTGCAGCGTTAGAAGAACGTCTGGCGATTAAGTTGTTGTTGCGTACAACACGGAAGGTGTCATTGACGGAAGCCGGGCAGGTCTATTACCAACAATGTAAACAGTTGGTGGAAGGTCTGGAACATGCCGAGCGTACCGTGACGCAAATGCAGCAGATGCCGATCGGACGGTTGAAAGTGACGGCACCGGTGACCTACGGTGAGCAGAAAATCGCCCCGTTGTTGCATGATTTTTTACAATTGTATCCGAAACTGGAACTGGAGCTGGTGCTGACTAACCGCCAGTTGGACTTGATCGAAAACGGTGTTGATCTGGCGATTCGACTCGGGCAATTACATGATTCCAGCTTTGTCGTCAGGAAGTTAAGTTCCAGACGGTTACATGTGTGTGCAGCGCCGACTTATCTGGCGCAGTATGGTGAACCGTACACCTTATCTGAATTATCCAAACATCAGTGTCTGGTCGGAACCTATGATCACTGGCGTTTCAAAGATAATCATCATGCCCGTTCTCTGGGAATTCGCGGACGCATTCGTTGTAACAGTGGCGTGGTATTGCTTGATGCAGCATTAAAAGGGATGGGGCTTGCTCAGTTACCGGATTACTATGTTGAATCCTATCTTGCGAGCGGCCAGCTTGTTGAAGTCTTGACGCGTTATCGGGATGATCGGGAAGGCGTCTGGGCGTTGTATCCGCAAAATCGTCATATTTCACCGAAAGTCCGTTTACTGTCTGACTATCTCTATGAGTCCCTTTCAGACAAGGGCAAGCACAGGTGATATCAGCGTACAACATCTGGCAATGATTCAGGGTATAATGCGGTGAAGAATAAGATACCAAGAGACAGAGGATTCATGCAGGCGCAACATTTTTCTGCTGACGATGAACGGTTTATGCGTCGGGCGATCCAACTGGCACATCAAGCGGAGCTGGAAGGGGAAGTTCCGGTCGGAGCCGTATTGGTCAAAGACGATCAGATTATTGCAGAGGGCTGGAATCGGTCAATCACCACCCATGATGCGACAGCCCATGCGGAAATTCAGGTCTTGCGCAAAGCCGGGCAAGTGTTGGAAAACTATCGGCTGGTGGATTCGACGCTGTATGTCACACTGGAACCTTGCCCAATGTGTGCCGGAGCTTTATTGCACAGTCGGGTCAAACGGATTGTTTTTGGTGCATCGGACTTGAAAGCTGGTGCAGCAGGTACCGTGATGAACTTATTTGAGAGTGATGCAGCTTATCATTATGCGCAGATTGAACCAGGATTACTCGAAACGGAGTGCCGTGAACAACTGCAAGGTTTTTTCCGGCGTCGGCGTCAGGAGATTAAAGATACCAAGCGTCAGCAACGGGAAAATCATCAATCCGATGAACCGTCAGCCTGATAGTGATATCAGCCTATGGCGCAGATATAGATTGATCCACGGTACACAAAGCCAAGTATAAAACAACTGAAGTAACAAAAGTAAAGTAACAACTGCCGGTCGTAAATGAGCATTAAATTGTCGTAGGGCGTTTTGGAAGAATGCTGTCTCCTTCTTTTGGTTTTGGGAAGGAGACGTCTGTGGTTACTGGATATTCCCGTTGTGGGATAGTGATTCAGACTGCAGAGTCAGTACGCTCAGGCAGTCTGATGAGTAAAAGCCCGGTGGCGAGCAAAAACTTTCTTTTTATTGTTCGCGAGCTTACGTTTGCGGTGAATCGCTGCTGTTGTCCGCCATAAATGCTTGGACTTCAATCTTTTTTTCAGCATGGATTAACCTCCTTTCAAAAATACCAATAAATAGTCAGTACAATCTCTTCTTGAGCGCCTTTCATCGGCTTCAAGGTTCAGACAATTGTCTTTTACAGATGTATTATGACCGGAAGATGAACCCGACGAACGTCGGGTATCTCTAATATGTAAGGGTTTCCATACCAAAAATCAAGCCTTGAGTCCGGTTATTGTGTTGCCGCCTCGCTGGCATCGGCGGTTGTGGCTGTATTTTCATCGGATTCAATATCTTCAACAGCCGGATCCGGTTCTGTGGCCTCATCCGCATCAGGAATCATTGCCTGAATGACCGTGAGATCATCTACACTGGTACTATCGCTATCTGCGGCTGTTTTCGCGTTGATGTGACCAATCATACTTTGGTAATAGCGGCGGATATTTTCGACATAGGCGAGCGCTTCATCACCCCGGGCGTAACCGTAACGCGTCTGGCTGAAATAACGACGCTTTCTCAGCAGAGGAAGGCGATCTTTGACCTCTCCCCAAGCGTTCGGATCTCCGCCTTGTTGTTTGGTTAGGTGACGAGCATCCATCATGTGTCCGTAACCCATATTGTAAGATGCCAAAGCGAACCAGATTTTTTCATGATCGGGAATTGAATCAGGGACGCGACTGACCATCCGACGCAGATATCTGACACCGCCTCGAATAGACTGTTCCGGATTGAGCCGGTTGGTGATCCCAACGGATTTCGCGGTCGTTAACGTGAGCATCATCATCCCCCGCACACCGGTCGGTGATTTTGCTCTGGGGTTCCAGTGAGATTCCTGATAAGACAATGCCGCGATGAGACGCCAGTCAAATTCACTCGCATATTTTTGGAATAGTGGCATCCACTGAGGTAGCCTGCTGTCCAGCGCACGAATAAACGCTCTGGTATCCACATAATCAAACGTTCCGATATGGCCGATATATTTTTCTTCAAGCGAAGCTATGGTACCGGCTTGTTTCTGATTGCCGAAAAATTCAATCATCAGTGCATAGAGGCTTTCATCATCCGAACGACGAATAAACCAAGAGATGGGCTGATCATCGGTAATTTCAAATGCCGTGGCTAAATCGGGATAGATGCGTTGTGCCAGAGAGATTTCAACCGAGTCAGCGATGGTAAACATCAATTCTCCCTGAGAGACTTCTTTCAACAAATCATGAACATCTGAATCTGCTTTTATCTGAAACTGAAACTGAGGATATTTCTTTTTGAGTCTCACCAGTGTTTGTTCAAAGTGAGAATCATCGACAACATTTAATACCTTGTGCTGTTCTGGTGTGTTTAACAGCTCTTGCTGTTTTTGAATCAGTTGATGCATGTTACGGGGGTGCCACTGACCCTGACGGTAAACAATTTGCTGACTGACATAGTAATAAGCAGGGCCGGGCCGGAATTTTTGGATGCGTTGGGTATTTTGGATCTGACCTGCGGCAATAATATCGATTTCTCCTTTTTCCAAGGCAGGAAAAAGCGCAGCAACACGATAAACGGGTTTCATTTCCAGTTTGACGCCGAGGGATTTGGCGAATTCGCGTGCCAGTTCATAATCCATGCCCGATGGTCCTTCCGGCCCGATAAAATAGGAGAGCTGATTGTTCAGGGTGCCGACACGTAACACACCTCGCTCACGGATCTGGTCGAGTTCGCTTTTTGGTTTGGAGTCGATCTGACAGCCGCTGAGTAGGGTTACCATGAATACAAAAGCGAGGATGCTCCGGGCCTGACGTTGGAATATTCGGATCATGTACAACTTATCTCTTCTCATCATGATGCTTTTATATCAAAGCACCACCGAATCGCAACTTTTTGATGTATAAAATGGTAAATTATGTCGCTGGGAATGACATGAAAGCGAGAGATTTCAAAATTCATAAAAAAAATGACGCAAACGGTTGCGTTTGGTGTTACATCACAAAAATAATTCCTTTATAATGCGGCCGCACAACATAGGTAAAATTGGTATGTATTCAAGCTTTTTCAATTTAATTGTTTGAATTTATTCCAATACTATCTTAACCAACAGCAACAGAGACCTAAGCACATGAGAATTTTCCGTGGCTCCCCAGCGCTTTCTGAATTCCGAGTAAACAAACTTCTTGAACGGTGTCGCGAGCTGCGTTTACCCGTGACCGGTATTTACGCAGAATTTATGCACTTTGCTGATTTGACAGCCGATTTGGATCGTCAAGAAACAGAGAAGTTAGAAAAATTGCTGACTTATGGCCCGACGATTGAAGAGCATCAGCCAGAAGGTTTATTGTTGCTGGTTACGCCGCGTCCGGGCACCATTTCTCCGTGGTCATCGAAGTCGAGCGATATTGCACATAACTGCGGTCTTGATAAAGTCAAACGTTTGGAGCGGGGGACGGCCTATTATATTGAGTCCTCGGCAACATTGACTGAAGCGGAGCACATCGTACTACAAGGTTTACTCCATGACCGCATGATGGAGGTGGTCTTCGCCGATCTGGAGTCGGCTGCTCAGCTATTCCACAGTGCGACACCGGCAGCGGTTACCGCAGTTGATGTACTTGGCGGCGGACGTAAAGCATTGGAACAGGCCAACCTTACACTGGGTTTGGCGCTGGCTGAAGATGAAATCGACTATCTGGTGGAGAGCTTTATCAAACTTGGCCGGAATCCCAATGACATTGAATTGATGATGTTTGCGCAGGCAAACTCAGAACATTGTCGGCACAAGATTTTTAATGCGGACTGGACGATTGACGGGGTTGAACAGGAAAAATCCCTGTTTAAGATGATTAAGAATACCTATGAAACAACGCCGGATTATGTGTTGTCTGCTTACAAAGATAATGCGGCGGTCATGACCGGTTCTAAAGTTGGTCGTTTCTTCCCTGATCCGCAAACACGTCAGTACAACTACCATACGGAAGATACCCATATCCTGATGAAGGTGGAAACTCATAACCACCCGACTGCTATTTCGCCTTGGCCTGGCGCTTCAACCGGAAGCGGCGGTGAAATTCGTGATGAGGGCGCCACCGGGATTGGCGGTAAACCGAAAGCCGGTTTGGTTGGTTTTACAGTTTCTAACCTGCGTATTCCGCATTTTGAACAGCCATGGGAGACCGATTTCGGTAAACCGGGTCGTATCGTCAATGCGCTGGATATTATGATTGAAGGCCCATTGGGCGGCGCGGCATTTAACAATGAATTTGGTCGTCCGAATCTGTTGGGCTATTTCCGTACCTATGAAGAGAAAGTGACATCTCACGCCGGAGAAGAAATCCGAGGTTACCATAAGCCGATCATGATTGCCGGTGGGATGGGGAACATTCGCGCAGATCATATTCAGAAGAAAGAGATTCCGGTCGGCGCGAGCCTGATTGTATTGGGTGGCCCGGCGATGAACATCGGTTTGGGCGGCGGCGCGGCATCTTCGATGGCTTCCGGCCAGTCGGCTGAGGATCTGGACTTTGCTTCGGTTCAACGGGAAAACCCTGAGATGGAGCGCCGTTGTCAGGAAGTGATTGACCGTTGTTGGCAGTTGGGAGAAAACAACCCGATAGCCTTTATTCATGATGTCGGTGCCGGTGGGATTTCGAATGCGTTGCCGGAGTTGGTCAATGACGGAGAACGCGGCGGTAAATTCCAGTTGCGTGATGTGCCGAATGATGAGCCGGGCATGAGCCCGCTGGAAATCTGGTGTAATGAATCGCAGGAGCGTTATGTTTTGGCGGTTGCGCCTGAGCATATGGAAGCCTTTGATGCGATCTGTCGTCGTGAACGTGCTCCTTATGCGGTGGTCGGTACTGCGACGGAAGAACGTCATCTGACACTGGAAGATTCACACTTTAACAACACACCAATCGATATGCCGATGGATATTCTGTTGGGTAAACCACCGAAAATGCATCGTGAAGCCACAACCCTGAAGGTTCAGGGGGCAGCGATAGACCGCAGTGGTATCGAGTTAAATGAGGCGGTTGAACGCGTCCTGCGTTTACCTGCTGTAGCTGAAAAAACCTTCCTGATTACGATTGGCGATCGTTCTGTAACCGGTATGGTGGCTCGCGATCAAATGGTTGGTCCGTGGCAAGTGCCGGTTGCCAACTGTGCGGTCACCACGGCCAGTTTTGATACCTATTGCGGTGAAGCAATGTCGATGGGCGAACGGACACCGGTGGCGTTGCTTGATTTTGCTGCATCAGCTCGTCTGGCTGTTGCTGAGTCGTTGACCAATATTGCTGCAACTGCGATTGGCGATTTGAAACACATTAAACTATCGGCTAACTGGATGTCTCCGGCCGGTCACCCCGGTGAAGATGCCGGCTTGTATGAAGCGGTAAAAGCGATCGGTGAAGAGCTATGTCCGGCCCTCGGGCTGACCATTCCGGTCGGTAAAGACTCGATGTCGATGAAAACCAAATGGCATGAAGATAATGGTGAGCAGAAAGAAGTGACGTCACCATTATCACTGATTATTACCGCTTTTGCCCGGGTTGAGGATGTCCGTAAGACCGTGACACCTCAACTGCGTACAGATTTGGGGACGACCCGACTGATTGCGATTGATCTGGGGAACGGCAAAAATCGCCTTGGTGCAACGGCGCTGGCGCAGGTATACAAGCAGTTAGGTGATCAGCCGGCTGATGTTGATGATGCGATGCAACTGAAAGGCTTTTTTGATGCGATTCAGGTACTCGTTCGTACGAATAAGCTGTTGGCATACCATGATAAAGGCGATGGCGGTCTGTTGGTCACATTGGCTGAAATGGCATTTGCGGGTCACTGTGGGGTCAATGTTGACATTGCTGGATTAGGTGATGATGTACTCTCGGTTCTGTTTAACGAAGAGCTGGGCGCAGTTATTCAGGTGCATGAACAGGATGTTGATGCTGTTCTGGACACACTGGCACAACAAGGTCTGCAAGACTGTACTCACGTGATAGGAACAGTAGAATCTTCTGACCGTTTCGTGGTGACGCAACAGGGTCACGTTGTTTATGAACGTTCCAGAACGGAGCTCCGAACCATTTGGGCCGAGACCACCTATCAGATGCAGGCGCTGCGTGATAACCCGGATTGTGCTCAGCAAGAATTTGCAGCGAAGCAAGATAATGCCGATCCGGGGCTGAATGTTCATTTGAGTTACGATATTCATGAAGATGTGGCCGCACCGTTCGTCAATACCGGTGTCAGACCGAAAATGGCAGTGCTGCGTGAGCAGGGCGTCAATTCTCATGTTGAGATGGCTGCAGCGTTTGAACGGGCTGGTTTTGATGCGATTGATGTCCATATGAGTGATGTGTTGTCCGGTCGGATTACATTCGAACAGTATCAGGGATTAGTCGCTTGTGGTGGTTTCTCTTATGGGGATGTTTTGGGTGCCGGTGAAGGCTGGGCAAAATCAATTCTGTTTAACGCTCAGGCAAGAGAGATGTTTGAAGGGTTCTTTAACCGTCAGGACACTTTTGCCCTTGGGGTTTGTAACGGATGTCAGATGTTGTCGAACCTCAGAGAGTTGATCCCGGGGGCTGATTTATGGCCGCGGTTTGTTCGTAACGAGTCTGAGCGTTTTGAAGCCCGCTTTAGTTTGGTTGAGGTTCAGCCATCTGATTCAGTTTTCTTTAGTGGTATGGCGGGATCCCGGATGCCGATTGCTGTTTCTCACGGTGAAGGCCGGGTCGAAGTGCGTGATAATGCTCATTTGGCTGCAATTGAGCAATCCGGTACAGTTGCTATTCGTTATGTTGATAACTATGGGCAACCGACTCAGCAGTATCCCAATAACCCGAATGGTTCACCGAACGCTATTACCGGTCTGACAACCACAGATGGCCGTGTCACCATCATGATGCCTCACCCGGAACGAGTTTTCCGCACCGTCGTGAACTCATGGCATCCTGATTCGTGGGGTGAAAATGGTGCTTGGATGCGGATGTTCCAGAATGCCCGGAAAAATCTTGGCTAACGGCTGAGTCAGCACATCGCAAATACGAGAGAAATCCCTTGTCAGTCGGCGAGGGATTTTTTTTGCTCATTTTATGTTGTTAATTTGTTTCAGAAGTAAATGGCTTGCTCACTTTTTTTTACATATTTTCTGGCGGCATCTGCTAAAAAAATAATTAAAATTAATATTATTGTCTTAATTATTTTTAATTTTTGATATTTAAATCTGAAATTGAGCTGGATCATTGGTTTTTAATACTTATTTTTATTGATTTGTTGGTTTAAATCACTGTATTGTCTGCATACTATAACAACGTTAATTTTTTGCAGAGGATAAGGATATGTTGATCGGTGTACCAAAAGAAATTAAGAACCATGAATACCGCGTTGGGATGACGCCTGCGAGTGTTAAGGAATTAACCCAAAGAGGGCATCACATCTTGGTTGAAACATTAGCCGGTGCCGGGATTGAGTTTTCAGATCAGGATTATATTGATGCAGGCGCAACGATTAGTCCTGATGCCGCGAAGATTTTCGCGGAAAGTGACATGATTGTGAAGGTGAAGGAACCTCAAGCGAGTGAGCGTGCGATGTTGCGGGAAGATCAAATCCTGTTTACCTATCTTCACCTCGCACCAGATGCGGCTCAGACTCATGATTTAATTCAAAGTAAAGCCGTGTGTATTGCTTATGAAACCGTTACCAGTCCAAATCGGACATTACCCCTGTTAGCACCGATGTCCGAAGTCGCCGGACGGATGTCTATTCAGGCTGCGATGACATCATTAGAAAAATCACACGCAGGTCGTGGCTTATTACTGGGTGGTGTTCCGGGCGTTGAACCGGCCAAAGTGACCGTCATCGGTGCCGGGGTCGTTGGACGCAATGCCGCGCAAATGGCAGCAGGGCTAGGGGCTGAAGTGGTGATTATCGATAAAAATATTGATGCTTTGCGCGATATTGATGCAATTTATCAAGGAAAAGTCACCACGGTTTATTCCACGGCTGATTCGATTGAAAAGCATGTTTTATCTGCCGATGTCGTGATTGGTTCGGTGCTGCTTCCCGGTGCTGAAGCCCCGAAACTGATTACGGCAGATATGGTGAAGAAAATGAAATCAGGCGCTGTTCTGGTTGATGTTGCGATTGATCAGGGCGGATGTGCCGAAACATCGAAGGCCACAACTCATCAGGAGCCGACCTATATTGTCGATGATGTGGTGCATTACTGTGTCGCGAACATGCCCGGTGGCGTAGCCCGGACATCAACTGTTGCGTTAAATAATGCCACGCTGCCTTATATTATTGCGCTGGCTGAAAAAGGTTATCGCGCAGCATTGCTTGCTGATGAGCACTTCCTGAATGGGCTGAATGTATGCCACGGTCAGTTGACAAACCGCTTTGTCGCAGAGAGCCACGGTTTAGATTATGTCGATGCAAAAGTTGTTTTAGCGGGTTAACGGCTGCTTAATCATTGCAGCGACACTTCTGATTGCTGTCAGTGAGCGGTTGAATCTCAATCGCTCACTTTGCTTCCCCTCCCTGCACAATACACCGAGCTGATTTTCAAACCGTTTATCCCATGCGTCATTTTTCCATCGCTGTCACATGACCTCCATCGGTAAATTCTTCTCAGGCTTGCTCAATTTTCTATAGCGGATAATAGGATAGATTTCCTCTATAGAATGGATAGGTCGAAACCATTATCACTTTCAGTGGTCTATTCCTATACTGGAACCTGATTGAGCAGATTGCAAAAGAAGGATTCCTTATGTCTGAGCCGTTGCGTGAAAAAATAACCAGTATTGACAGTCAGGTTGCAATAGAAGCGCTTTCTCACTACGAAAGTGAAGCATGTCAATCCTTTGCATGTCATCAATACTTATTGGTTGAATCACTCGCCAGTGAAACGCCTCAATCATACTCATTCTGGGATATGTTCTTTTTTTAATTTTTCGGTTGAAACATGTTGGATGGAACGTTTCAGGTCATTGAGTGACTGATTGATAAGTTGTTTTTATTCATCATACTGACGTCCCATTTTTCATGGGTGCAAAAGTCACTCATTAGAGTATCGAGTTCAATAAATCAAAACGCTAAAACGCTGCGAAGCAGGAGACAGACAATGGAACAGAATAAAATGTCAGGAAAATGCCCCGTCATGCATGGTAGTCATACCCGTGTCGGAGGAAAAGGAACCAAGAATGTCGATTGGTGGCCGAATCAGCTCAATCTCAAAATCCTTCATCAGAATGATGAAAAATCAAACCCGCTCGGTGAAGATTTTGATTATGCGGCCGCTTTCAGCACGCTTGATTTAAGCGTCGTTAAGCAAGATATTGAGGCCGTTCTGAAAGATTCAAAATCATGGTGGCCGGCTGACTACGGACACTATGGTCCTTTTATGATTCGGATGGCGTGGCATGCTGCGGGTACTTACCGGACGGGTGACGGTCGTGGTGGTGCATCAACAGGAAACCAACGTTTTGCACCATTAAACAGTTGGCCGGATAACGCGAATCTAGATAAAGCGCGTCGTCTTCTCTGGCCGGTGAAACAAAAATATGGCAACAGCCTCTCTTGGGCGGATTTGTTCATTCTGACTGGTAATGTGGCTCTGGAATCGATGGGATTAAAAACCTTTGGTTTCGGGGGCGGGCGCAAAGATATCTGGGAACCGGAAGAAGATATTTACTGGGGCGCAGAAGATGAATGGCTCGGTAATGACAATCGTTATACCGGAGAGCGGGATTTAGAAAATCCTCTGGCTGCGGTTCAGATGGGACTGATTTATGTCAATCCTGAAGGTCCGAATGGCAAATCTGATCCACTGGCTTCAGCGCGTGATGTTCGTGAAACATTCGCCCGGATGGCGATGGATGATTATGAAACCGTAGCTTTGACTGCCGGTGGACATACGTTTGGCAAAACCCATGGTGCAGGCGATGCTGCACTTGTCGGGCCAGAACCGGAAGCAGCATCACTTGAAGAAATGGGACTTGGCTGGAAGAGCACCTACGGCAGCGGCAAAGGGCGCGATACGATTACCAGTGGTCTGGAAGGTGCGTGGACACCAACACCTACTCAGTGGGACAACAGCTATTTTGATGTCCTGTTCGGTTATGACTGGAAACTGGTGAAAAGCCCTGCCGGTGCGACACAGTGGGTTCCCGTTGATCTGGCTGATAAAGACAAAGCCCCGGATGCTGAAGACAGTGCGGTGAAAGTCGGGATCATGATGACTGATGCGGATATGGCAATGCGTGAAGATCCAATCTATCGGAAAATTTCAGAGCACTTCCATAAAAATCCGGATGAGTTTGCCGATGCGTTTGCCCGGGCTTGGTTTAAGCTGACTCACCGGGATATGGGACCGAAAGTTCGCTATCTTGGTCCTGAAGTACCTCAGGAAGATTTAATCTGGCAAGACCCATTACCAGCGGTCGATCATGGTTTAGTTGATGCGCATGATGTCTCGGCATTAAAAGCGGAAATTCTTGCTGCTGATTTGACGGTATCCGAATTGGTCTACACTGCGTGGTCTTCCGCTGCAACATTCCGTGGTTCGGATAGTCGCGGTGGCGCCAACGGGGCGCGGATTCGTCTTGCACCACAGAAAGACTGGGAAGTCAATCAACCAGAGCAACTGCAGAAAGTATTACGTGTGCTGGAAGGGATTCAACATAAGTTTAATGTGGCACAGAGCGGCAACAAGAAAATCTCGCTGGCCGATTTGATCGTACTCGGTGGTTCTGCTGCCATTGAGCAGGCAGCCCGTCTGGCTGGTCATTCGATTACTGTCCCGTTTTCGGCAGGACGAACTGACGCGACCGATGAGCAAACGGATGCTGAATCATTTGCGGTACTTGAACCGATTGCTGATGGTTTCCGTAATTATCTGAAGCGTGCTTATACTGTTTCATCTGAAGAGTTACTGCTTGACCGTGCTCAGTTGCTGACTTTAACGGCACCGGAGATGACGGTTTTGGTCGGTGGGATGCGGGTACTGAACGCGAACTTTGGTCAGTCACAGCACGGTGTGCTGACGAAAACTCCGGGCGCTCTGACCAACGATTTCTTTATTCACTTGCTGGATATGGAAACTGAATGGAAACCGACATCTGAAGCGGCTGATATTTTTGAAGGTCGTGATCGCCAGACAGGGGCTGTCAAGTGGACCGCTTCCCGGGTCGATTTAGTGTTTGGTTCTAATTCTCAGTTACGTGCATTGTCTGAAGTTTATGCCGGCAATGACGCGGGAGAGAAATTCATCCGTGATTTCGTCAAAGCATGGGTGAAGGTGATGCAAGCTGATCGGTTTGATTTAAAATAATCCAACGTTATATGTGCCATGTGAAATCCCCCTGTCTGTTGATGGGGGATTTTTTTATAGATTGATTCGATTTCATGATTGAATATTTTCTATGTATTTTTCTTATCAATGCCTACATTTCGCGACTTATCTTGCATTTTTATCAACTCATCGTACCTGAAGCTTGCTTTTCATATTTAACCGCTTTGTAAAAAGAATAAGTAAGTTGTTGTATGTGCAACAAAATGTGCTATCATTTCTCACTTGTGAGACATTTTTACTATTGACTTAATGGGTTTTATCTGATCTGTTTTTTGTTTGGATCAGTCAGTTTTTCGGGTCAGTAACTTTTACTTTTGTGTGTTTGAGTCGGTGTTTAGTGTGGGTGTTTATGAAACAACTTGGATTAAAAAAATTGCTAATTTTATCCGTCATGTTGCTGGTCGGTATGTCGGTTTCAATTACCAGTTATGTACTTTATTCTCAGGAACAAACAATCCTGACAGACAATGTTTTTCAGTCGAGTGAAAACTATGTTGCATCAAAAGCGGTGGTGATAGAAACCATTCTGCAAGAGAAAATTAATGGCATTCATCGACTGGCTCAGCAGTATCAGCATCAGGAGATCACGAAATCTGAAGATGAGCTGATTGAATTAACGCTGTCGCTGGCAGCTGCTATGAATCTGGATAGTTTTGTGATTGGTCTGGATGATGGCAGAGCCTATTGGAGTATGGAAAATCAGGCTTGGCCGAATCATCGACTGAAAGGTGACTCCCGGGAAACACCTTGGTATAAGCAGGGACAGATGTCTGATATTGTGAGTGTGACGCCACCATACCTTGGTTCGTCGAAACAAAAATACTGGGTCAGTATTCTGGAAAAGATCAAGGGTGGTGTGATCACGACTGATATGGAGCTCGATTTTTTAAGTCGAATCGTGAAAGAGTCAAATAAGATCCCGGGAGCCGTGGCGCTCATTCTTGATGAGGATAGCCGGATTTTAGCAACAACTTCATCTGCATTGAAACTTGGTGATCGTCTCAGTGATAAAGCGTGGGGGCGTCCTTTAACCTCACATATGGTAGATCATGAGTCCAGCTATCTTGATTATGTGCTTGATGGGACCGACAAACTGATGTTTTCACATCGGATTCATTTAGGGCAGAAAAACTGGTACTACATGATCGGTTTGGATAAATCGATTGTTTTTGAGCAGTTAACCAAAGCAAGAAACAGTGCGATTATTTTCTCGCTACTGGCTTGTTTCGTGAGCGTCATTATCACTTATTTCCTGATTCAGGTGCTTTATCGTCCTATCTTATCGTTAAAAGAAACCATTCAGGGGCTGGCCAGCGGAGAAGGTGATCTGACCCAGCGGCTGAAAGTCGAAACGAATGACGATTTAGGCCAAATTTCTCAGGGGGTGAATCAGTTTATTGAGAATCTGCAGCACATGATGTTGGAGATTCAGAATTATTGCCACGCACTACAAGCAAATGTTGAGCATATGCTCAGTCAGTCGGAAAAAAATAGTTCAATTTTGAAAAAACACGTTTCGGAAACTGAACAGGTTGTGACAGCAATTGAAGAAATGAGCTCGACGGCTGACTCGATGGCAACGGATGCGGCAAATACAGCCAGCCTCGTGGCTCGAACCAATGAAACCAGTCTTGAATCTCGTGACACCATTGATCGTTCGAAACATACTGTTTCAGTCCTGATTGATGATGTGGAACACTCTGTTAGCGATGTACATAATATGACGCTCGAAACTCAGAAAATTAACGAAATACTCAGTGTTATCGGTGAAATTGCAGAGCAAACCAATTTACTGGCTTTGAATGCTGCGATTGAGGCGGCTCGTGCCGGAGAACAGGGGCGAGGATTTGCGGTCGTCGCTGATGAAGTTCGTAGTCTTGCCAGCCGGACCAAAGATAGTACCACGGAAGTTGAGCAAGCGCTGAAGAGCCTCGCAAATGGTAACCATGCGGTGGTGAGTTCGATGGAACATACGCGAACTCGTTGCCAGGAGACTGCCGAAGGTGCAGGTCAGGCCGCGGATAGTTTGGAATCGATTTCCCGGCATGTGATGGAGATTCATGATCTGAGTTCTCAAATTGCGACAGCGGCTGAAGAGCAAAGCTGTGTGACTCAAGAGCTGAGCCGTAATATGTCAGCAATCAATGATATGGTTGTTGAACTGGAGTCAATCGGTATCCAGTCGATGAAAGATATGGGCGATATTGCTGATATCAATAACAATCTGACAGCAATTGTCTCACGTTTCAAACTGTAAGATAGCGATTGCCGATACTGAGTGAATGTGCTCGGATGATTCGTTCAGGCCGCATCAATCTATATCCATAAAGACCGAAGCATCTGCTTCGGTTTTTTGATCAAGGTAAAAGACTTTCAAGTGCATATTTTTACACCTGCTGATATGATGCTTAAAAAATTTAACCCCACGTCAGACAAGGCTCTCAATGGATAAAGTGCAATTTTCCGTCGGTCATATCACCTTCTTCTATCAGTTGACGCCAGAGCAGCAAAAACTGGCATCTTTAACCGAAACAACGACGCTTGATCTCAGTGAGTGGCCTCAGTTTTCAGAACAATTTACCAGTGCGATTCAATCTGCAATTCCTGATGAATTGAAGTTACCGACAGAGAGGCAGCTGAATTATGCGCGGCGTATTGCCACTGACCTAAAGGTCGAACTTCCCGACGGTTATCAAGATAGTGCCCTGATTTGTTTGTCATTTTTTGCTGAACATAAGCCTGCCCATGATCGTATGCTGGCAATTTATAAAGGCATTAAAGGGAACTTATTGGGATAAATCAGGTGGCGATGACAGGAAGAGGTGTGAATATTCACTTCCTGTCAATCAGGGGTGGAATCTTGTTACGGAATCAGCGTTTATGGCAGTCGTGGACAAATTCCGTTAGCGGAATTGACCAACTTCCGGAAGGAATTCAAATCCAGCGCTCGCAAGACGGTCGATCAGTGCTTGTTTATCGAGATCGTAATAAGACGTGAGCTGATCCAGATCACCGGCAAAATCATCCCGTAATTTCGTATTGACTAAACTGAACAGCAGAATCGGATCCATTGTGGCAAAGTTGGCAAGACTCATGATTTATCCTCAAAATCTGAAATCAATAAGTTAGCAGCGGCAAATGCGGCTTGCTCACGCGCTTCCTGTGGGAGAGATGCATCGGCGGCGATACTGTTGAGTGCGCGCAGAGCACAACTAATCGCCTGAGGGATGTAAGCCTGATCGCCACTGCCAATCTGGGCGTATCGCTCACGGATTAAATCACAGCAATCGTATACTTTCATAATGGGTATCCTTGCAATTGTTTTTGAGTCATGCCAATGAAAAAGGGCTGCCGGAGCAACCCTTTCGAACAGACCAGCCGTTATCGAGTGAGCTGAGTTTGAAGATGTGCAACAACTTCACCCATCGCTACCGGGGTTTTTTCACCGGAACGACGGTTTTTGTATTCGAAATTGCCTTCATCCATACTGCGGTCACCAATAATAACCATGTGTGGAATACCGATCAGTTCCATATCGGAAAGCATCACACCGGGGCGTTCTTTACGATCATCAAACAGGACATCGATCCCTTGTGCTTGCAAGTCAGCGTACAGTTTTTCTGCCGCTTCCTGAACGCGCTCGGATTTATGCATATTCATCGGTACGATCACAACTTCAAACGGCGCAATGGCATCCGGCCAGATAATGCCATTCTGGTCATTATTCTGTTCGATTGACGCTGCCACAACCCGGGTACATCCGATCCCGTAGCATCCCATTTCCATGGTCACGCTCTTACCATCCGGTCCCAACACATTGGCTTTCATCGACTCTGAATAGTTGGTGCCCAACTGGAAGATGTGGCCGACTTCAATGCCGCGTTTCAGCAGGAGTGTGCCTTGTCCGCATGGGCTTGGATCGCCTTCAACCACATTACGTAAGTCGGCAACTTGTCCGAGTTCAACGTCACGACCCCAGTTAATTCCGAAGTAGTGTTTATCATCGATGTTCGCACCTGCCGCAAAATCGCTCATCACGGCGGCAGAACGGTCAACCACAAACGGTAATTTCAGACCGACAGGCCCCAGAGAGCCGGGACCTGCACCAATCAGGGCTCGAATCTCTTCTTCGGTGGCAAACGTCAGTGGCGCTGCAACTTCAGGCAGATTTTCGGCTTTGACTTCGTTCAGCTCGTGGTCACCGCGAATCAACAAGGCAATAATTGGTGCCTCAAGGTGATCAGACGCTTTGACGTAAAGTGTTTTGACAGTCTTTTCAATCGGCAAATGAAACTGTTCAACCAACTGTGCGATTGTTTTGGCATTCGGCGTATCGACCAGAGTCATGGCTTGAGTCGGTTCAGCACGAGGTGTCGTTGGTGCCAGAGCTTCTGCTTTTTCAATGTTGGCCGCGTAATCTGAATCGGTAGAGAAAGCAATTAAGTCTTCACCACTTTCAGCCAGCACATGAAACTCTTGTGAACCGCTGCCACCAATAGCGCCCGAATCAGCCAGCACAGGACGGAAATCGAGACCCATGCGATTGAAAATATTACAGTAAGCGGTGTGCATATCCTGATAGGTTGCTTCCAGACTCTCCCGATCGATATGGAAGGAGTATGCATCTTTCATGATAAATTCTCGTGAACGCATCACGCCGAAACGAGGACGAACTTCATCACGAAACTTCGTTTGAATCTGATACAAACTCAAAGGCAACTGTTTATAGGATTTGACTTCATTGCGAACCATGTCAGTGATGACTTCTTCATGAGTCGGTCCCAGTACAAACGGTCGATCGTGGCGGTCTGCAATCCGCAGTAATTCAGGGCCGAATTTATCCCAGCGGCCGGTTTCCTGCCAAAGTTCGGAAGGTTGGACAACCGGCATTAGCGTTTCTACGGCACCGGCCTTGTTCATTTCTTCCCGGATAATATTCTCGACTTTACGCAGTACACGCAGCCCGGTGGGTAACCAAGTATAAAGGCCGGAAGCGAGTTTCCGAATCATACCAGCCCGTAGCATGAGCTGATGGCTGACGATTTCTGCGTCGTTTGGTGTCTCCTTCAATGTTGAAAGAAGATATTTACTGGTACGCATGATGGTATCCATTCATTAAGTTATACAACAACCCTCGGATGATTTGAGGGCGGATTCAATTAGCCGTCAATAATATCAGTCATTTTCGTTTGTCAAAAGCGTTCTATTGCGGTAACCGTGATGATCGATTGACTGACTCTGAATTTGACGTTGAGATCGAACAAATTCACCGCATATTCTTTCTCATCAGGCTTCTCTTTCTTATAAGCCGGGCGCGGATCTTGCGCTAAAACCTGAGTAATGACGGTTTCAATCTCATTCGCACGAGGATGTGCGGCTAGTGATTGGCGTGCGGCATCACAGAAACTAACATCGGTAGAGGTCGGTTCGCTGTCAGCATCCCCGCCGTGGGCATGTTCAATTCGATCAGCATAAGGGAGATAAGGTTTAATATCGATAATCGGTGTGCCATCCACCAGATCAACACTGCCGACATCGACCCATGTTTGGTTGCCTTCTTGCCGGATACCGTGTAATTCAACGGCTGACATACCAATGCCATTGGGACGAAAGGTTGAGCGAGATGCAAATACGCCAATCCGCTCGTTACCCCCCAATCGGGGCGGACGAACGGTTGGTTTCCAACCGGCACTGAGATTCTGATCGAACAGGAACAGAAGCCATAAATGACTGAATTGCTCGATACCGCGGACAGACTCCGGACAATTGGCTTCACCAATCAGTTGAATTTGAGCGGTTGCCGCAGAGACCAGCCGGGGTTGCCGCGGCACCGCAAATTTCTCTTGGTAAGGACTATGAATGATGCCAATCGGATCGAGCGTATGACCGGTTGTCATCATGATTGTGGCCCTGATGCAGCCCGGGTTGATTTGGCTAAAATCCGATCAAGGTGATTGGCAAAGTCACGGCGTTCGGCCTGACTCATGACCGGAGGCCCACCGGTTTGAACACCGCTGGCACGCATGGTCTCCATAAAATCGCGCATGGTGAGTCTGGCTTTAATCGTATCGAGGGTAAACCAGTCGCCTCGCGGACTTAATGCCATGGCTTGATGATCCAAGACTTCACTGGCAAGCGGAATATCGGATGTGATCACCAAATCATCGGCTGCAACGCGGCGGACAATTTCGTTGTCGGCAATATCAAAACCGCTTTCTACTTGTAAGAAGCGGATATTGTCCCGGCGGGGCAGTGGAATGACGTGGTTGGCAACAAAAGTACATGTAACACCGGTGCGCTCGACAGCCCGCAGGATGACTTCTCGGATGACTTTCGGACAGGCGTCGGCATCGACCCATATATTCATAATTTCTGACCTGACTGTTGTTCTAGTTGTGCCACACGGGAGACGAGATCAGCAACCTGCTGTTCAAGCCGGGCAATTCTTTGTTCGGTTGCAGACGCTGAAGGTTGGACCGCGACTTCGACTTTGGGAATTTGCTGAGATGATTTCCAGCGTTTGATCGTAGTAACAATTGCGGGAATAGGGATTTTGGAATGCAGACGTGCTTTGATAAGTGCAACCGTCGGTTCCTTGCCTTCATCGACCAATTGTAGAATCACAGATTCAAGCTCTTGTGATATGTCTTTTGTCAGCATAGATATCCTTTTTTGAGACCTTCAATGTATACGCTGTTGTAAGACGATTTTACGCTGGATAGGGTAGCAACAAAAGCGCTAATTGGTTTGTAAGAGATCGCTTACAAGTGCTGTGAGATATAGCGGTATTTGTGATGGTGTAAATGCTTTAACTCAGTTTAATTTATTGATTTATATTGTTTTTATTAGGTTGTAATGCGACAGGCTATAAAGTGAGCAGAC
This sequence comes from Vibrio sp. MEBiC08052, assembly GCF_001506075.1. Taxonomy (GTDB): domain Bacteria; phylum Pseudomonadota; class Gammaproteobacteria; order Enterobacterales; family Vibrionaceae; genus Vibrio. The sequence continues at coordinate 934,270 of NZ_KQ947475.1, forward strand.
CAGTGTGTTGTCGGAAAAATGCAAACGTCGTACATTGAACGGGTCGGCAGGGAACGACATGGATAAAGCATTAAGGAATGATGTCTTCGGGAATGAAGATGAATGTCTGGGATGCATTCAGGCTGGAAAGCTTAGGACAGCGTAGGGAAGCGACAACAGGCGTAATGTCTGTTGCAGGATGCGTAAAACGATCACTTTGAACAACCATCACTTTGCATAAAATGATGCCAGCGTGATTGAAAATCATCAGGATGATGAAGGAAACCGCTTAAGGACGAGTGATGTGTACTGGCTATCGGAAAGCCAGTGTTACGGATAACTGAGGACACCGCTTGGATGCGATGCAACAAGGATAGGTTGAAGGATTAGCCTTCGTTATGGATGATGCAGGGAGCTCTTATTGGTGGCCGGATCGCTACTGTTAAGACTGAGCCCCGATGCCATTATGGTGTCGGGGCTTTCCGCCATTTCTATTCCGAGACTGGCATTCGCCATACCTGTATATTTAATCAATCTTGATTGATTTAACATTGACGTTCGCAGCGAATCATCAGGTTCGGGCGAATGGGACAAGGATGAATTGTGACAATAGCAACGCAAAGAATGCTTTTGCTGCCTTATACAGATGAATATGAGTTCGATTTTCTATCGCTGTTATGCTCTCCGGGGAACCGATTGTTTCATCAGCAGCCGTTCAGCGTGTCCAGTGCCCGGGCTAAGTTTCATCAAGTTTTAGCGGATTCAAATGTCTACGCAATGGCCATTGTCGATAATGAACATCGTGAATATATGGGACACCTTGCTTTAGATTTACATGAAAAAGGCGTTGGGGAACTCCAGTTTATCCTCAGTCGTCTTTATTGGGGCAAAGGTTATGGCACGGAGGCATTGGGTGCTTTCTTACAAAATGTGTCTTTACGCCTCTCATTGAAAAAAATCCGTATTTTTGTGAATGAACAGAATCAGCCTGCAGTCGCTTTAATGCGAAAACTGGGGTTTATCTCTCGCCCCACATTATCGCAAACCCCGGAGACACTCTATGAGTATCAACTCACAGTCGATGGACCGGCACAAAAAATTTGGCAGGGGTGAAGCGGATCATATCCAAATACCCTTCATAACAATCATCTCCCAAGGATGAAAACTCGAATGTGTATCTGGTGTGCCAGTGCCATCGCTGTTGTTCATCAATCAGACGGTGTCTGAACGTAATGCTGACCACTTGCAATTCCAGTTGCCGGCATTTTTTTTCAATCGTCTGTCTGGCAATTTCGGCCTGACGCCGTTGCTGCCAGAATAAGAAGCAGCCAAAGCAAACCAACAGAATCGTCATCAAGTCCTGCATGGCTTATCGGCTTCTGGTTTGTTGCTGGAGCGTTGCCAGTGCGGTTACCAGCTCTTCAGATGCCGTTGTGTGCAGCATTGGCAGTAAGATCACCCTTAACTCCGGAAGCATCACTAAATCAGCAAAGAGTTGATTAAATAGTGTCTGCTGACCGGTTTGAGCCAGTCGGGTCAGGAACAACTCGGCTTGCTGTGGATCAGTGAGTGCTGACCAGCTGCGACCGACAATGCCGATTAATATTTCGGCATGACACAGTTGCGGCTGTGCCAGCAGGTTGGCAACGGTTTTTTCCAATTGCTTGCCCGGTGCGCCTGATAGAGCTCGGAGTAAGGCTGAAAGGAAAAACAGATCAGGGGTTGCTTGCTGCATTTCTTCATGCGCCATTGTTTGTAGTTTATCGGCAATTTTTTCAGTCAGAGGCGTGTGTTCTAAAGCCCCCAACAGCGCATAGCAAGGTTCTGACGGGAGATGATTCAGAGCTTTGAGCAGGTTTGGTGCGTTTTGTTCTTGCCCCAGCCGGGCGCATATGTCGGTAATACCTTGTAATCCGATCGTTTGCCAATTGTTCCAGCCGAGACTTCCCTGAAAATAGCATTGTGCATGTTCATAGTACTGGCTGGCCGGTAATTTGAGCATTGCTCTCACCTGACTATGAAACACCGCCATTTTTTCTTCCGGTGGGGTGAAGGTATAGGGGTTGTTCGCCAGTTTCTGTTGTTGTTCTTCCGTCAGGTTCTGCTGAATCCGGGTGCCCATCGCTTCCAGCATAAAACGGATGAATTCACTGATATCTGTGGGTTGCAGCAATCCTCGTTCATCCAGTTCAAACTGCAAAAACCAAATCCAGGGCTGCTTGGTTGCATTCCAGTAAACAATCGCCAGTCGAGCCGTTCGTCGGAGCGGATAAGGATATGCTTGTTGTGCTTGTTCTATTCTGGCAAAGCTCTCAGGAGCTATGGATTGAATGCGGCGTCCGAGATCAACAACCTGATATTGGCAACCACTCTGCTTCAGAAGCTCGGTCAGGGTATATATTGTTTTCATAAGTTCCATTCTTGTCAGGCTAATGTTGTCGAAGAGGATTCCTGTTGGAATCACAGCCTCTTAGCCGCTGGGATAAGTTTAGTTTTGTCTTCAATACATGGTACCCTATCTGCCGATTTCAAGCCGTTTTTTTCTTTATGTCAAAATATTACCAATTAAATCAATCATTAAATGAACTCGAAGGATGTCTTAAAATGTTGCAGCTATGGCAGGACAAGCCGCCATCAGTGCAGGATTTGTCGAGTCAGCAGCCATTTGCGGTGGATACGCTATTACCGCAACAGTGGCTCCAGTGGATTTTTATTCCGCAAATGCGACAACGAATTGCTGCCGCCACGGTTCCGAGCGGGTTTGAAATGACACCGTACTTTATTGAAGCCTGGCGGGACAATCCGGGTTATCAGTCGGTGATTGCCACATTAATCAAGATTGAGGAGCACTGTCGTGGTGCTTGAGATTATTTATCGGGACGAGTTTCTGATTGCAGTCAATAAGCCTGCTGGAATGCTGGTGCACCGTTCGTGGCTGGATAAACATGAAACTAACTTTGTGATGCAGACGTTACGTGATCAGATTGGGCAGCATGTTTTTCCCTTACATCGGCTTGATCGGCCGACCTCCGGGGTATTGGTATTTGCGTTATCCAGTGAAGTGGCCGCACAGGTGATGCCATTATTTGCCAGCCATCAGATGGAAAAAACGTATCATGCGGTGGTGCGGGGATGGATTGAAGAAGCGGCTGTGCTTGATTATCCGCTCGTCGAGGAACTGGATAAGATCGCCGATAAGCACGCAAAAACCGATAAACCGGCGCAACCGGCCGTCACGGCTTATCGGCCGTTGGCAAAAGTCGAAGTACCGTATTCCACCGGACGTTTTCCGACCAGCCGTTATGCGTTGATTGAAATGCAGCCTCAGACTGGGCGTAAACATCAGCTACGACGGCACATGCATCACTTAAGCCATCCGATTATCGGTGATACGACTCATGGAGACGGTAAACAGAATCGTCTGTTTCGGACATACTATGATTGTCACCGACTGTTACTTCATGCATCGCGCCTCAGCTTTGTTCATCCAGTGACCGGAGAGCCTGTCACGATTCAGGCTTCATTCGATGAATCATGGCAACAGTTATTCGATCATTTCGGTTGGTCCGGTGTGGTTGAACGGTGAGATAGTCAGTCACCATAAAAACGAAGCAATAAAAAAACTCCCCCCTGGGAGTTTTTTTATTGCGGGTTATCCATGCCAATCAGTTATCTATGCCAATCAACAAGGAGCTCAGTCAGCTGATAATCCCATGACCGCTTTATTGAATGTAATCGCGAATGGCCTGCTCAATTCCGGCAGCATCTAATCCGAGTTCGGCATGTAATTCGCTTTGTGTTCCCTGATGAATAAAGTGGTCCGGCAATCCCAGATTCAAAGTGGGTTTAAGCAGCTTTTCTTTCATCAGCAATTCAATCACACCGGTACCGGCACCGCCGGCAATCGCATTTTCTTCCAGCGTGACGAGCACGTCATGGTGCTGAGCCAGATCGCGAATCAGTGTTTCATCCAGCGGTTTGACAAAGCGCATATCCGCGACAGTTGCATCCAGCGTTTCTGCTGCTGTCAGCGCGTGTGGCAGCAAAGCGCCAAAATTGAGAATAGCCACTTTTTTACCCTGTCTCACGATGCGGCCTTTACCGATTTCCAGCGCAGTAAACTGATGCTGGATTTCAGCACCTGTACCTGTGCCTCTCGGGTAGCGCACCGCACTTGGTCCTGAATGCTGATGACCGGTATAAAGCATTTGCCGACACTCATTTTCATCACTCGGTGCCATAATGACCATATTGGGAACACAGCGCAGAAAACTGAGATCAAATGCACCCTGATGGGTTTGTCCATCGGCACCCACCAGACCGGCCCGGTCAATGGCAAACATGACCGGCAAATCCATAATGGCCACATCATGAATCAACTGGTCATAGCCCCGTTGCAGGAAGGTTGAATAGATAGCGACAATCGGGTGATAGCCACTAATCGCCATACCGGTTGCTAGGGTCACTGCATGTTGCTCAGCGATAGCGACGTCAAAGTATTGGTCAGGATAGGCTTTGGAAAAGCCCACCATGCCGGAGCCTTCTCTCATCGCAGGAGTGATGGCCAGCAGTTTCGGATCAAGTGCTGCCATATCGCAGAGAAAGTCACCGAAGACTTTTGAATAGGTTGGGAGTGCCCCGCTATTTTTAGGCAGTGATGTATCGTTTGGATCAAACTTCGGTACCGCATGATAGCCGATCGGATCTTTTTCGGCTTGCTCATAACCTTTGCCTTTTTTGGTCATGACATGAAGAAATTGAGGGCCTTTGAGCTCACGCATATTTTTCAGCGTTTTTGCCAGCTCAACGACATCGTGCCCGTCAACCGGGCCGATATAATTGAACCCGAGTTCTTCAAACAAGGTGCCCGGAACGACCATCCCTTTCAGGTGTTCTTCGGTTTTCTTGGCAAACTCTTTGATCGGTGGCAGGCCGGAAAGGACTTTTTTACCGCCTTCACGGATCGACGTATAGAAATGACCGGAGAGCAGTTGTGCCAGATGATTATTCAGGGCACCGACATTTTCTGAAATAGACATCTCATTATCGTTGAGAATGACCAGCATATCAGGATGCAGATCGCCTGCGTGGTTCATCGCCTCAAACGCCATTCCCGCAGTAATGGCACCATCCCCAATGACACTGACGACTTTTCTTGATTTTCCTTCTTTACTGGCACAAATTGCCATCCCCAATGCGGCACTGATCGAGGTAGACGAGTGACCGACTGACAATGTGTCATATTCGCTCTCTTCACGCCATGGGAACGGGTGAAGACCATCTTTTTGGCGAATCGTCGGCATGGCCTCGCGTCTGCCGGTCAGGATCTTATGGGGATAGGCCTGATGACCGACGTCCCAGATCAACCGATCAAAAGGTGTCTCGTACACATAGTGAAGCGCAACAGTCAGTTCGACTGTTCCTAAACCGGAGGCAAGATGTCCACTGGACTGACTGACCGAGTTGAGCAAGTAAGTTCTCAGTTCTTCACACAATTTCGGTAGCACGTCTTTCGGCAGCGTTCTCAGCTCCTGAGGCGTATTTGCCAATGCCAGTGTCGGATATTTTGAAATATCAAGGGTCATTATTTTATGCTTATGATCTTATTAACTTTTCCGCTCAATCACATATTGAGCGAACTGTTCAAGTAAATCAGTATTATAAGGAATAGATGCCAGAGCCTGAATTGCTTCATTCAATAAAGACTGTGTTTTCTGCTCCGCTCCGTCGAGTCCCAGTAGTGAGGGATAAGTACTTTTGTGATGCTTGGAATCCGAACCTTGCGGTTTCCCCAGTGTCTGGGTATCACTGACAATGTCCAGAATGTCATCCTGAACTTGAAATGCAAGGCCGATTGCGTCGGCATAGCGATCTAAATAGGGCAGAATTGCCTGACCTTTTTCGCCGGCTGACAATGCTCCGAGGCGTACGGCACATCGGATCAGCGCGCCCGTTTTATGGCGATGAATCTCTTCTAATTCGCTCAGCATCACTTGACGACGTTCGGCCTCGAGATCCAACGCTTGCCCCATACACATCCCCATCGCACCGGAGGCGTGCGCCAAAGCCTGCACCATTTTGACCCGGTAAGGTTCGGCATTCTCTGCCAGCGAGCCTTCAGCAAGAATCGTAAAAGCCAGCGTCTGTAAGGCATCTCCGGTCAGAATCGCGGTTGCTTCGTTAAAGCGGATGTGACAGGTCGGCTGCCCGCGACGCAATGCATCATCGTCCATGGCCGGCAAATCGTCATGGATCAGGGAATAGGCATGGATACACTCAATCGCCGATGCGGGCGTATCGAGTTCTTCCTGTTGACATCCCAGCATCAGCCCGGTGATGTAAACCAGATAGGGACGAATACGCTTGCCGCCCAACAACAATCCGTAGCGCATCGCTTCAATCAAGGATTGATTCTGATGCGGAAATTGCTCAAGCCAGCGATTTAACTGCTGGTTATTCCGAGCCTGATAAGTGCTTAGGGTGGTTATCATATGAACTTATACTTCTGATTGATCATCAGATTCGACAAAATCACTCAGGGCAGCTTCATCACTATCACTGAGCAAAATTTTGACTCGTTGTTCAGCGTCGTTGAGTTTCGCTTGACCAGCACGGGCCAGAGCAATACCCCGTTCAAATGTTTTCAATGCGTCATCCAAAGGCAAATCGCCATTTTCAAGTTGGTTGACTAACGTATCCAACTCTTCAATTGTGGCCTCATATGACATATTTTCAGGTTTTTTGCTCGCCATAGAACTTCCAATCGGTGAGGAATGGGGGAAAGTTACCGCAGGGCGTGAAGATGGTCAAATAGAACCGGAATAATTTACTCCCACAACACAATTTTGCTCTCGAATTTGAAAAAATCAATTGCTAAAAAGACTGTTCTGAAGTTTTTATCGGATGGCGTGTGTGGCATGCGGTTGCTGCAAATGTTCGAACTGACATGATTCCGACAGATAACCTGTTTACATTAAATCGCCCCTTGTTTCTTTTTTACGCGATGTGCACTTCAATGTCATAAGTTTTGCCAGAGATCATAAATATCGGGCTTTGGTAAGGATTCAGGAGAGCATCTATGATTTTCTATTGGTTTTCGGTATAAACTTATACGCAGTTACTCTGAGGCTCCGACTTCAGAGCTCATCAGGTGTTGACGTGACGGATTTCTGTTGTCGCTGCATCTTGAGATGATTGTAGGAATGAGTTTGGTAATATAAAGACTTTACTGCATTTTTTACGGGCAGAGTCCATAATTTAGTTAAAGATTTGATACCGTTGCCGATACCCTGAGTCAGAGAACTCTCAAAATTGAATGGTTGCATGAGGAGTGTTTCGTGGATTTAGCTACACTGATTGGTTTGATAGGTGGTTTAGCCTTCATTGTAATGGCCATGGTTTTGGGTGGTGGTCTGATGATGTTCGTGGACATCACCTCGGTGTTAATCGTTGTGGGTGGTTCAACATGCGTTGTCATGATGAAGTTTACTTTCGGGCAATTTTTTGGGGCAGGGAAAATCGCAGCCAAAGCGTTTATGTTTAAGGCTGATGAACCGGAAGATTTGATTGCCAGAATCGTTGAAATGGCAGATGCGGCCCGGAAAGGTGGATTTCTGGCCTTGGAAGAGATGGAAATCAGTAACAGCTTCATGCAGAAAGGGATTGACTTGTTGGTTGATGGTCATGACGCTGACGTTGTTCGTTCGGCACTCCAAAAAGATATTTCACTGACAGAAGAGCGTCACGAAGCCGGGACTGCGGTATTCAGAGCCTATGGTGATGTCGCACCTGCGATGGGGATGATCGGGACACTGGTCGGTCTGGTGGCGATGTTGTCAAACATGGATGACCCGAAATCGATTGGTCCGGCGATGGCAGTGGCATTGTTGACGACACTTTACGGTGCGGTCATGGCAAACATGATTTTTTTCCCGATTGCGGATAAGTTGGCTCTACGCCGTGAGCAGGAAATGTTGAATCGCCGTCTCATTATGGATGGCGTTTTGGCGATTCAGGATGGACAAAACCCTCGCGTGATTGACGGTTATTTGAAAAACTATCTGAATGAAGGCAAGCGAGCGATGGATGTGGACAACGAGTAAGCACGGGGAAGTCAACGATGGATGAAGAGAATAAATGTAAATGTCCTCCTCCGGGCGCACCGGCGTGGCTGGCGACATTTTCTGACCTCATGTCTCTGCTCATGTGTTTTTTCGTGTTGCTCCTCTCTTTCTCCGAAATGGATGTCCTGAAGTTTAAGCAGATTGCCGGTTCGATGAAATTTGCTTTTGGGGTTCAGAACCGACTGGAAGTGAAAGATATTCCGAAAGGCACCAGTGTGATCGCTCAGGAATTCAGACCGGGGCGGCCGGAACCGACGCCAATCGATGTCATCATGCAGCAAACCATTGATATTACACAGCAAACGCTTGAGTTCCAGGAAGGCGATGCGGATCGTGCGGGTGGAACACAACGTGAAGAAGGAGACCTGACCGGCGGGCAGTCTCCGGAAACATCGACGCAGGATAATCAGAATGATGAATCGGTTGACCAACAACAGCAAGCGCAATCCCCAAGCACGGAAGAGATGGAGATCGTCTCAGAAAATCTACAAAAAGCATTAGCGACAGAAATTGAGCAGGGCGCTGTCGAGGTTGAAAATCTCGGTCAGGAAATTGTGATTCGTATTCGTGAAAAAGGCGCATTCCCCAAAGATTCTGCATTTTTGCAACCGAAGTTCCGACCGTTGGTGCGGCAAATCGCAGAGTTGGTTAAAGATATCCCCGGGATTGTCCGGATCTCCGGTCATACGGATAATCAACCGCTTGACTCTGAGTTGTATCGTTCAAACTGGGATTTATCTGCGCAGCGAGCTGTATCGGTGGCTCAGGAAATGGAAAAAGTCCCCGGTTTTAATCATGAAAGAATGGAAGTCCGCGGTATGGCTGACACACAACCGGTTGCTTCGAATGATACAGCCAAAGGACGTGCTCAAAACAGACGTGTAGATATCAGTATTCTGCAAGGGAAACCGACTTATAGTGATGAAGTACCATCGGTACAGCAACCGACTTCTGGCAAACAACAACCCTAGAGAGTGATCATTCAGAGATAACTATCGAGATCAAGTGAAGGCTGTACCCTGCGTGATAAAATCATGATAGAAATAAAAAGTAAGCCAATATGGCTTACTTTTTTTATCACACTTTCTTTATTGAAATGACCCATTGATTGGACGGAGGATATATGGTGAATCAAGTAACCATTGCAGAACAGGGACCGGCGTTTTCAGAAATTGCTCAGGGGTACTGGCGGCTGGCCGAATGGCAAATGACTCCTCAGGAGCGGTTGTCTTTCTTAAAACAGCATGTTGAACTCGGGATTACCACGGTTGATCATGCGGATATTTATGGTCAGTACACCTGTGAAACACTGTTTGGTGAAGCTTTGGCGCTGGACCCTTCGGTGCGGCAGTATCTTCAGGTTGTGACCAAGTGTGACATTCAATTATGCAGTGATGCTTTTCCACACCGACAAATCAATCATTACGATACAGGCAGAGCTCATATTCTCCAATCGGTCGATAACTCACTGATGCGTCTCGGTATTGATGAAATTGATGTGTTGTTGATTCATCGTCCTGATGTGTTGATGAATGCCGATGAAGTGGCGGAGGCGTTTGCAACATTACACCAAGCCGGCAAAGTCAAACATTTCGGCGTGTCTAATTTTACCCCCTCACAATTCGAGCTGTTACAGTCTCGTCTTGATAAACCACTGGTCACCAATCAGGTTGAAATCAATCCGCTCAATTTCGACGTTGCCCATGATGGCACCTTAGATCTGATGCAAATGCTCAGAACCCGGCCAATGGCTTGGTCATGTTTGGGAGGCGGTGCTATTTTCAACGGTGAGAGTGAACAGGCACGACGTGTCCGTCAGACCCTCACAGAGATCGGGCAAGAAGTGGGGGCGCAAAGCATTGATCAAGTGATTTATGCTTGGGTCAGACGTTTGCCCGCGTTGCCCATTCCGATCCTCGGTTCCGGAAAAATCGAGCGGGTCAAAGCCGCTGTCGCGGCGCTGGAAATCGAGTTGAGCCGTGAGCAATGGTATCGTATTTGGGTTGCATCCAAAGGTCATTCGGTCCCCTAAATCGACGGGATACCCGTCCGAGCATCAAATGATGTCACTCAGAGACTATCACGCTATCTGAGTAATCCTTTCTCATGAATACTTACCGAGAACCGCTGTCAGGCAGAATAGATGTTTTCCCTGTCAGTGCTTCTCGTGTATAATTCTGCGCCTTTCATTGCTGTTTGTTGATGCTGTTAACAGTTAACAGCTAAACCGTGTAAACCAGACAGTGACGTATTAATCTGAGTTGCGAATGATCCTATGAAATTTATTGTTAAGCCCCATCCGGAAATTTTTGTTAAAAGTGAATCGGTACGGAAACGTTTTACCAAAATTCTCGAATGTAATATTCGCAATATTATTAAACGACGGACAGAATCGGTTGCGGTTTTTAACCGTCGTGATCATATCGAAGTCACCTCAGAGAGCGATCGATATTATGCTGAAACACTGGAAATTCTGACCCATACACCGGGTATTCATCATGTACTTGAAGTGCTGCAGTCTGAGTTTCGCGATCTGCATGATATTTATGAACAAGTATTGGCTCACAGCCGGCATAAGATTGAAAATAAAACCTTTGTGGTTCGTGCCAAAAGACGCGGCCAGCATGACTTCACCTCAATTGAGCTGGAACGCTACGTCGGTGGCGGGCTGAACCAAGCGGTTGAAAGTGCCCGGGTGAAACTCAACAACCCTGATATCGTGGTTCGGGTCGAAGTGTCAGGCGATAAACTGAACCAGATTATTGCTCGTCATCGTGGGTTGGGCGGCTTCCCGCTCGGGACACAAGAAGATGTGCTGAGCCTGATTTCCGGTGGGTTTGATTCTGGTGTTTCCAGTTATCTGCATATCAAACGCGGTTCAAAAGTCCATTATTGCTTTTTTAATTTAGGCGGCCCGGCGCATGAAATTGGCGTGAAGCAAGTGGCTTACTATCTATGGAATAAATTTGGTTCGTCGGCCAAAGTTCGCTTCATTGCGGTTGATTTCGAACCGGTTGTGGCGGAAATTCTGGAAAAAGTCGATGACGGGCAGATGGGCGTAGTACTGAAACGGATGTTCATGCGGGCAGCAGGGATGATCGCTGAACGATTTGATATTCAGGCGCTGGTCACCGGTGAAGCGTTAGGGCAGGTGTCGAGTCAGACACTGACCAACTTGCGTCATATTGATGGTGTGACTGAGCGTTTGATTTTACGTCCGCTGATCAACTGGGATAAAGAAGACATTATCAATCTTGCCAGAGATATCGGTACTGAAGATTTTGCTAAAACCATGCCGGAATATTGCGGGGTGATTTCTCGCCGTCCGACCGTCAAAGCGGTTCAGGCAAAGCTGGAAGCTGAAGAAGCGAAGTTTGATTTTGCCATTTTAGATCAAGTGATCCACAGTGCGCGTCAAATGGACATCCGCAATATTGCTCAGGAAACGGAGCTACAGGCACCGGAAGTTGAATTGGTTGATGCGATTCAGGAACATGCCGTCGTATTGGACATTCGTAGCCCGGATGAAGAAGATGAGCATCCGTTGGTTCTGGAAGGGGTAGAAGTGAAACACCTGCCTTTTTACAAGCTGGCAACTCAGTTCGGTGACTTGGATCAGTCAAAAACTTATTTATTGTACTGTGCTCGCGGTGTCATGAGCCGTTTGCAAGCGTTATACCTCAAAGAACAGGGTTTTGAGAACGTGAAGGTTTATCGCCCTTAAAACCGCTCTGTCCGATAAGACCAGCCGCAGTAACATCCCGGCTGGTTTTTTTTATTGGGGCTGATCGAGTCAAAGGTGAATGTTCAGAGCGGAACAAGAGCGAAGTCCTGAAGTATCGCAGCGGAAGTGTCGTAGTAAATCCGTAGCTTGATTTGTGAGTGTTTTTTGACACGATTATGAATCTTGGTTGATTGAACAGCAGAAAAACCATAGAGCAGATAAAAATACACCGCCCATCGGAAGGCGGTGTGAAATATTTGACAGACAGGTCAAAATAAATACAGGAAGTATGCTTTGTGGCTGGGAGCCACAGAACAAGTGGTGAAACACCACATACTCGAAATACGAGTTTGCAAACACAACATCGCAACACAAAGTCTATTGATCCTAAGGAGAATCAAGTCATTCAGACTTGTCTGCGGGACAAAATATAGGTTTTTTCTGGCAGGTAAACAATGGACAAATTATAATGCTTCGCATAAAAAAAACTAATCCATTTCAGTTAAGGATCATGGTGTGAACAAAAGGTTGCCTCCCCTGAATGCATTGCGGGTTTTTGAGTCCGCAGCTCGTCATTTAAGCTTCACGCAAGCTGCAGAAGAGTTATATGTCACTCAGGCCGCTGTGAGCCATCAAATCAAGTCGTTAGAAGAATTTCTCGGGTTGAAGCTATTTATCCGAAGAAATCGCTCTCTTTTGTTAACAGAAGAGGGACAAAGTTATTTTTTTGAAATTAAAGATATTTTTACAGCGATTCAGGAATCGACGGATAAGCTCCTATCCCGCAGTGAAAAGGGGACATTAACCATCAGCTTGCCACCAAGTTTTGCAATTCAATGGCTGGTTCCTCGTTTGGCTGACTTTAATCAGCAGCAACCGGATATCGATGTTCGGATAAAAGCAGTTGATAGAGAAGAAGGCTCTTTAGTGGATGATGTTGATGTCGCCATTTATTACGGCAAAGGACTGTGGCCGGGATTAAGAACAGATAAACTTTATCAGGAGTTCTTGATTCCGCTCTGTTCGCCATTATTGCTGGCGCAGGGAAAACCACTTCATTCACTGGAAGATTTATCTCATCATACGTTGTTGCATGATACCTCCCGGCAGGATTGGAAAACCTTTGCCCGGGAAAATCATTTGTCAGGCATTGCGGTTGATCATGGTCCGATTTTCAGTCACTCGACAATGGTATTACAGGCTGCTGCTCATGGTCAGGGTATTGCACTGGGCAATAATGTGTTGGCTCAGCCGGAAATTGAAGCCGGGAGGCTGGTGCCCTTATTTGATAAAGTGCTGATGACCGATAACGCTTTTTATCTGGTTTGCCATGAAAAACAGGCCAATACCGGACGGATTGCTACATTTCGCAACTGGATGTTGAACCGCGCCCGACGAGAACAAGAGGTCATTTTAGATGAAAACTATGACAGCGAGTAACAGTGTGGACAGCAACGTATACCAACCGGGTAGTGCACATGTACAGCTGAACGGGCCCGATGATGGCCCGGTATTTATTTTTGCCCATGGTGCCGGGGCGGATATGGATCATGATTTTATGGCGCATATTGCGTGTGGATTGGCCGACAAAGGCATTCGCGTGGTTCGTTTTAATTTTCCGTACATGATCCGCAGAGCACAGGAAGCGAAGAAGTTTCCACCGGATCGTGCCCCGAAACTGATGGCTGCTTTTGAGTCTGTCATTCAACATTATGCGACTCAACCTGTGGTGATCGGTGGGAAATCCATGGGCGGGCGTATGGCGAGCCTGTTCACTCAGCATGAGTTGGTGAAAGGGATTGCTTGCCTCGGTTTTCCGTTTCATCCCCCCGGTAAACCGGAGAAACAAAAAGGCGAGCATTTAGCAACGTGTGAAAAGCCATGTCTGATTTTACAGGGAGAACGGGACTCGTTTGGCTGCCGAGAGGAAGTGATGGCAATGCCGATGAGTCCGCAGGTTGAGGTGGTTTATGTGCCCGATGGCGACCATAGCTTTAAGCCCCGCAAAAGTTCAGGTTATACCGAGCAAGACAATCTGGCCTCGGTGGTGGAACAATTAAGTGAGTTTATCCGGAGCATTCATGATGAAAAGTAAATCGCTATTTCTTTTTGCCGCCTGTTTTGGGGCGTTTGGGGTGGGGCTGGGCGCTTTTGCTTCCCACGGTTTAAAAACGATTTTATCCCCGAATTTTCTCGGGGTTTTTGAAGTTGGCGTTCGCTATCAGTTTATTCACACCTTAGCCTTATTAGGATGTGGGGTGATGATGATGCTTTCATCGCACCAAACGGTGCAGAAATATTTTTATCGGGCCGGAATCTGTTTTATTATCGGCATCTTTTGCTTTAGCGGCAGCCTGTACGCATTAGCGTTGACCGGCGTGAAATGGTTTGGTCCTATCACGCCTTTCGGCGGAGTCTGTTTTATTGTTGGATGGGTGCTGATGTTTGTCGCTGCATGGAATATGAAAGAGGTGAATCAGTGAAGCAGGTCATGCTCTATTGCCGTGCCGGTTTTGAGAAAGAATGTGCCGGAGAAATCCAAGACAAGGCAAGCCGAATCGAAGTGTTTGGGTTTCCCCGTTTGAAGTATCAGACCGGATATGTGCTGTTTGAATGTTATCAGGAGGGGGATGCCGATAAGCTGATTCGTGAGATCGACTTTCAGAGCCTGATTTTTGCCCGCCAGATTTTTGCAGTCTGTGTGACGTGTGAATCCTTACCGACAGACGATCGGATTTCTCCGATTCTCCAGTCTTTGGCTGAGATTGAAGGGATACCTCGCTGTGGTGATCTGCGGGTCGAAACACCGGATACCAATGAGGCCAAAGAGCTACTGAAATTTTGCCGTAAATTTACGGTACCGCTGCGTCAGGCATTGCGGGGAAAAGGCATTCTGTTTGGCAAAGACGAGCCGAAGAAACCGGTGTTGCATGTCTGTTTTATTGCCCCCGGCCATTGTTATATCGGCTATTCATATACCAATAATAACTCACCGTTTTTCATGGGGATTCCCCGTTTGAAGTTTCCGGCGGATGCACCGAGTCGTTCGACCCTGAAGCTGGAAGAAGCATTTCATGTCTTTATTCCCCGTTCGGAATGGGATGAACGTTTAGCCTCGGGGATGTGGGCGGTTGATCTGGGGGCATGTCCCGGTGGATGGACGTATCAGTTGGTGCAACGTTCGATGTTTGTGCATGCGGTCGATAATGGCATGATGGCTGAGAGTCTGATGGACACCGGACAGGTCAAACATCATATGGAAGATGGCTTTAAATTTGAACCACCGCGTAAGAATGTGACTTGGTTAGTGTGTGATATGGTCGAAAAGCCGGCTCGGGTCGCACAACTGATGGGTGAATGGTTGATCCGCGGATGGGCAAAAGAGGCACTGTTTAATCTGAAGCTGCCGATGAAGGGACGTTATGATGAAGTGTTGCAGGATATCGATAACCTGAAACATTTTCTGAAGGATAACCATGTCAATTTTCGGTTACAGGCCAAGCATCTTTATCATGATCGGGAAGAAATTACCGTGCATGTTCGGAGTTTGTCCAATATTTCTCCTCACTGAGTGAGTAGTAGCTTTGATTTCCAGATGCTGGGAGCGTGTCGATTATGACTCGCTCTCCGGTGGCTGAAAGCGAATATCTTGCAGGTTAAATCCCAGCTGAATATCGGTTTTGAGGGTTGCGACGGCTTTGCACTGACGTGCCAATTCAATATGTTCTGTGAGTTTTTTCTGATATTTCTTCGGCAGCTCCGTACTTTGGTAGGCTTGCTCAATATCGCTAAACTGATTAAGAATTTCCTTCGCCGCTTTAGGGCCAATCCCCGGTACACCGCTGACTTGACTGGAATGAATGCCAGTGAGCGCCCAGTAGTCACACAGCTGTTCGGGACGTACGCCGAATTCTTGAGTGATAAATTCCTGATCCAACCACCGATGCTGGAAATAATCCCGAATTCTCAGGGTCGGAGAGAGCAACTGACAGTAGCCTTTATCGGTTGAAATGATGGTCACTTGTTCCTGATGACTGGCAACCTTGGTCGCCAGCGTGGCAACCAGATCATCGGCTTCGTCACCACTGGAGAGGAGAGAGTCGATACCGATTTCCCACCATGCCTGTTGAATGGTGTCCATATTTTGTCTCAGAGCATCGGGCATCGGTTGCCGTTTTTCTTTATATTGAGGCAGCAGTTGTGCACGCCAACCGCGATCATCAGAATCATGATCAAACACAGCAATGATATGCGAGGGAGACGTCTCTTGAATGATTTTGGCTAAAGTCCGGCTGGTTGTTTGGCACGTTCGTTCAATATCTTCAGCATTGGGTTGTGCTGAGTGAACGCGGCGAATCAGGTTGAGTGCGTCGATAATGACAAGGTGTAAAGACATCAGCGTTCTTCGCTCAGGAGAATATTAAAATAAGGGCCGAAGCCCCTATTCTAGTGGATAATGACGTATTCGGGCAACCCATGCTTAATTGTTGGCAATTTTATAGCAGGGCTCATAAGCATGTCCGCCGGGCAGCTTCATGCGGTTCTGTTGGACGAAATCCTTCAAGAGCTTGTCCATTTTTTGCATGATTGCCCGCTCTCCATCGATGATGAAAGGACCATGTTGTTCGATTTCCCGAATGCCTTCTGCTTTGACATTTCCTGCTACAATTCCTGAAAATGCCTTGCGTAGGTTGGCAGCAAGCACTTCCGGTTTCTGGTTCATGTGCAGATCAAGATTCGCCATCGCATGATGATTTGGCACAAATGGCAACTGAAACTCCGGATCAATTTTGAGTGACCAGTTGAAACTGTAAGCATCACCATGCGCTTTTCTAAATTGACGGACAACGGGCATTGCCTCATTCATTTTGCGCGCGACTCTCGCGGGATCATCAATGATAATCTGATAGTGTTTGCAAGCCGCATCTCCCAACGTTTCACTGATAAACTGATCGATTGAGTTGAAATAGTCTTCGCTGCCTTTCGGGCCGGTCAGAATAATCGGTAGCGGTTGCTCGGCATTGTCCGGATGCATCATGATGCCGAGAATATATAATAGTTCTTCAGCCGTGCCCGGACCACCGGGAAAAATTATAATACCGTGCGCCATGCGAACAAACGCTTCCAGACGTTTCTCGATGTCTGGCATGATGATCAGCTCGTTCACGATCGGGTTTGGTGGCTCGGCCGCGATGATTGAGGGTTCGGTCAGGCCAATATAGCGTGCATTTTTATAACGTTGTTTCGCATGGCCGATTGCCGCGCCTTTCATCGGACCTTCCATGGCTCCCGGGCCACAGCCGGTACAGATGTTGAGCTCACGCAGTCCGAGTTCATTGCCGACTTCGCGGGTGTACTGGTATTCAACCGGATTGATTGAATGACCGCCCCAGCAGACCACTAGGTTCGGGGTGAGTCCGGGCACGAGTGTCCGGGCGTTACGCAAAATATCGAAAACTAAATTGGTGTTATAGACGGAATCGGTCAGATTATATCGTTTGCTGTCTGCGACATGCATGTTGACATAAACAATATCGCGTAACACGGAACAAAGGTGTTCTTGAATCCCTTTGATAATTTCGCCATCAACGAAGGCATGTTCAGGTGGTTCAATCAATTCTAGTTTGATGCCCCGTTCCCGTCTGAGGACGTTGACGTCAAAGTTCTGATATTTATCCAGTAGCTCTTTAGAGCTGTCGGTATGGCTGCCAGAATTCAAGACAGCAAGTGTACAGTTTCTGTAAAGTTGGTACAGATCCCCGCTGGATGCAGTTTTCTTCAGGCGTTCCACTTCAATCTGCGAGAGCAGATCCATACTTCCGGTCGGGCTGATATGAGTAATCATGAATGCCTCCTTGATAATAAGTACGGAATAATATGTTTTTCTAATAGGTTGAGGCTAATGATAAATAAATATAATAACTATATGATTTTACAGTAACAATCTAGTCCGTAGATGATCAACTAGGGAACTGAAACTGTTCAATGATGTGATGTTTATCACTCTATTGTGTTGGATTGGTTAAAAAACACTCACCTCTGCGGGGGTTATGCTTAAAACGTTTTATTGCCAACTGACTTGATTTGAGCCGGCTTTTTTGGCTTTTTGTAATGCATGATAAACTCGTTCCAGAAGCTCTTCCGGCGTATCACCTTCTTGAAATGCGACACTGGCAGCACTTAGTGTAATGGTGAGATGTTTATCTTTAAATTTGAAAGGAAGCCGCTCGACTTGACGTAAAATGGTTTGCACTAGCAGATAACTTTCCTGTTCGGCACGGTCCGGCATGATGATCATGAATTCTTCACCGGAAAAACGAGCGACCGTATCGGTATCAGACAGTTCTTTTTGAATTGTTTTGGCAATGATTTTCAGGGCTTTATCGCCGGCTGAGTAGCCAAAATTTTTGTTGAGTCCCTTAAAGTTATCGATATCGAGTAATACGACTCGCAGGGGATGTTGGTTTTTGATCCACCGATGGTATTCTAATTCCAGACGGTTATGAAAAGCTGCTCGGTTATACACTTTGGTTAATGGGTCTTGCAGCACTCTCTGCGCTTGATCTTCGAGCCGGCAGCGATAGTCTTGGGTCGATTCGTATAGTGACTCGGCTTGATTGCGAGTGTACTCCATCCGTTCAATCAATGCTTTTTCACGCAGCTCAGCATGAGTGAGACGTTCTGATAAAGTCGTCAACTGAGCCAGTAATGGCATTAAACCGGATTTGAGTGAAGCATAATCCTGTTCTTCTTTCAGAATTTTGTTACTTCGGGTCATCAGCGTGTTGAACTCTAGATTCATTTCCTGACGGTGTGACAGATAACTCTGATTCTGTTGAATGCTCTGCTTGGTACTTTTAAGATGCATAGCCAAAGAACTATTGATCTGCTCAAGGAATTGTTCTGATTTCTTACGCTCATAGGTTGTCCCCTCAACGACCAGTCGCAGGACCTCCAGCGTTAGCTCCAATAGTGTATTGGGCGTAACACCGACCAATAACTTGGCGCGGATATCCATCAGCACCTCTCCGGATTCGCCTTCAAAATCCAGCTCGGTGATCAGTGTTTGCAGCTCATCGGATAATTTTTTGTGCAGTGCTTGTTCTGCCGTATGACTCATGGCATTTGAACGGTGTGGATTCGTTGCAATAATTTTGACCGAACGCTCATAAAGGCCCAGCAATTTTACCGCTTGCTCTGATTTTGGCGATGAATGAACAGAAGAGACGTTCAATAGATCGCGAAGATCCCGTTTTACCTTTGAGGGCAACCCGGGAATTCTTAACAAAGTCTCTCCGCCATGACGAATGTGGCGTTCAAGATTGGTCATTGTTTTTTCCATAGTCAACGTCTGTTGTTTCAGTATTTGTCAATCACAGCAAATCCAAGGGAATCCGTGTATTTACGTTGTTGTTGTTTTGTTTGTTCTGCCAATATAACCACTGGTCATTTGGCATGTCATTGTCACGTTAGCAGATGACAGAAAAATGATACATCGTTTCAGTACGCTGTTCTCTCCCCTCGATTTGAACCGAAGTTGCTTTGTGTGTCAAACGAACTTTATTGAGTTGGGATCTGAACGGGTCAGATAGGATGATGATGTAAGTGGTGCTCACCATGAATGATCGAATCGATGAGCCGGTATTCTATCAGTTAAAATCATCAGTGAAAGTGCGACTGATACAGTGTTTATGTATCCTTGAGCAGATTCTTGATGCTTTCTTCATTTTTATGTGAAGAATGCACTTTAATCAGTCCTTGGCTAATTGCCTGTCGGCAGGCTTGACGAATATCATCTGTTGCAAAGCTGGCCGCCGGGGCATTGTCGATTGCTTTCAAATAAACCCAATGGCTACTCTGTTCCGTGATGCTGAGCTCTCTTGACGCGCTGGTCGCCATCAGCAGGATATCCAGTAACTCTTTCTCATTGATTGCGGTATACGCTTTCGGTAAAAACGGGTAATCGGTGATGCCGATTCGAATGATCCGATTCAAATGACTGGATGGCTGAAACTCATTCACCCACGTTTGAATTTTTTCGAACAATGCTTGCGGAGACGTTTCATCGTTCTCATCGGCTTGTATGTGATTGTTTTCCACATAGACAAGGTTGGCATCCGTAAAATGAAACAGGCGCATGTGTTCGTCCAGTTTGTCTTTCAGGTATTCGCCAAATGCTAACTCAAGCTTGAGACCTTCTGTGTAGCCATGCTCAAGATACATATTGCGTAAGAAAGGAATATCGATCATCGCAAATCGTAATCGATCACTGAGAGGCTCATGGATCAACTCACCGATATGCCATTGTTCATAGGTATGGCTGCTCTTTTGTAGAGAAGAAGAGAGGTCTTCATTAAGCATCCGTAGATTATTCAAATGAGAGCGAGAATGCATGAATAAGTGATTATTGAGATATTCGATCTCTTCGTTCTGCTGTCGAATAATGTAACCACGTCGTAAAATGAGTAGAAAGAAAATGAACCCAGTCGCAAAAAGGCCATAAGAAATATTTTGTAAATACCGATAATGTTTTTCTTGTTGCTTCAGCGCCCGATCTTGACCTGCCAAATGTAATGTTTGCTCGACAAACATTTTTTGCTGTTTGAAAGCTTCTTCGCTGATGTGATTCAACTGATTTTGCTGTCTTTGACTCAATTGGTTGTACTGACGTGAATAGTTGAGCGCTTCCAAATAGTGGCCTTGCTTCTCAGATGACTCGGAGAGTAACTTAAATGCCTGCATCAATGTTTGATCATCCTGAGTCTTGCCCGCCAGAACAGCAGACTGACGTGCCAGTGCAATTGCCCGAGACGTATCCTTTTGATAAAAAGCGATCCCGGCTTTCAGGAGTAAGGTCTGTCCCTGAAGCTGGGGAAAGTTAAACTGCGCCAGTAATGGCTCAATCGCTGACAGATAATCTTCGGCCAGCGGGTAGTTATAGAGCTGCATATAGGTTGATGCCAAACGAATCCGTATCGCGATGAAAAGCTGCATGTCGTGCTGTGTGACCGAGTGATCCAGCACGTTCAGGTAGTAGACGAGTGCCAGATTGAACTTACTTTGTTGGTAGTAGATATCGCCCATACGTTTGAGGATATCCACCAGTACAGGGGATTCCTCATAGGCATCATAAAAATCAGCGGCCTGAGCCAGATACAGAAGCGCTCTATCGAGTACCTTACGTTCATAAAACAGTTGTGCCAAGAGCGAGTTAGTCATCGCCAGTAATGCACTATCATTGGATTCTAATGAACTCCAATAAGCGGTCAGCAGCTCTGACAGTGCTTTATTATAACGCTTGTGATTCAGGTAGTGCTTGCCGACCTGAATATGATACTCGATCTGTCTTTTGACGGATTGCGTTTCGCTGATGTAGGCTTTGGCTTCTTCATAATGGCTTTCTGCCAGCTCATTCTCATCAGATTTTGAGGCAATTTCAGCTAGAAGCATCAAAATATTATAGTGAATTCGTTTGCCAAGCTGTTCAGCATTTTTAAGCTGGGCTAATGCGGTGGAGAGTTCTTTGAGCTGAGTCCGTGCCTGTTGTGTGTCATGATTGAGGAGCCAGTTCAGACGGATTTCCAACTGACGAACCTCGATTTCCAGATAAGGCAACTGGTATTTTTGGGTTAATGCGATGGCACTTTTCAGATAGCGCAGTGCTTCATCATAATACCCCTGGCGAAACAGTGCCTGAGCCAGGATCTCCATGGCCTCAACACTAGAATTCGGTGTGCGGATGAGGTTGTCTGAGCTTTCATTGGTGATCTTCGACGGGGTTTTCTCATTCGTATCCGATAAGGTTCTTTTGGTCAGATAAGCCGACGTGAGTGACTGTGCTTCCTTCGGCGAAATATCCAGAAGTAGATTGGCTTCTTCCAAGGTGGGAGAGGTGTAAACACTAGCAAGCACCATATGGCAGCTACTGAAAAGCAACCATAAAGGTAGCGCATTTCGGATGGTTTTGATCATCTGAACGGTGACTCCCAGCCTGCTTATTGACGTGCCATACGCAAAACACTGGCCGGCTGGCTATCTTCCGTTGAGCGGTAAGGATTTATATCCAGCCCTCCGCGACGGGTATACCGTGCATACACGGTTAATGATTGTGGTTCGCAATATTTCATCAGATCGGTGAAAATCCGTTCCACACACTGTTCATGAAATTCATTGTGTTCACGGAAAGAGATCAGATAACGCAAGAGTGCTTCGCGATTGATCTGTCTGCCACGATAACGTATTTCAACGCTGCCCCAGTCCGGTTGATTGGTGATGAGACAATTGGATTTCAAGAGGTGACTATGCAGGGTTTCTTCAACAAAGGTATTTCCGGTTGCTTGTTCCAGATAGGCTGCGTTGAATGCATATTGGTCGATTTCAATATCCTGTTCATCAATACATTCACCTTCCATTGTGATGATGTGTTGGTGAGTGAAATCATTGACATGTCTGAGATTAACCGTGACTTCTTCGCCGGCACAGTCAGATAAATCAGCACTGAGTCTGGCATGAACCGACTGCCAATCGTCAAATTTTGTCTGATTAAAACTGTTTAGATAAAGTTTAAATGATTTGGATTCGATCAGATTCGGGCTGGTGGCAGGGATTGAAACATATCCGATTGCGACTTGCGGTAACCCTTTAGCGTTAAGCCATGATAGCTCATAAAGCGTCCAGAGGTCACACCCCTGAAACGGCAGTGGCTCCGATAACTGCAGGTCATCTCGGTTTAGGCTTCTAGGGACTGCTTGCAGCAGCGAAGGATCATAATGACTTGCATAGATAGTATCTTGGCCTAACTTAAGGTCAGCCAAGGCTTCGGTATCGGAATATTTGCTCATGCTCAGGACTAAATTCGTTTAGAATACGGAGAATTTTACGCAATCCACCCGCCAATGTCATTAGGCGCGGGCTGTCTTCGTGAAATGATCGATAAATTATCGGAGAAAACCGATAATCTGCGGAGCGCGATTGCTTTCTTTGGCCCGGGCCGGAGAAAATGGCGGTATCACAGTGATAATTCGGAGAATAACATGAGTGAAATGGTTCTATCATCATCCCTGACGCACTTTTGTCAGCGTTATATATTGGCGTATCAACAGAAACATGGTTGTTTGCCAATGAATACCGAATTAGCGGATTGGCCCTCGCCTTGTATTGATGCTACACAAGGTGACATTGTGTACTGGCAGCCAGTCAGTCGAAGTGAACCCGCTGACTTTGCAAGCGCTGAGCAGGCGATTGATCTGAATTTACATGAGGATATTAAGGCATTTTACGGCACACAGTTTTGTGCCGATATGGGAGCTCGCTGGCAAGGTGAGTCATTAACGTTACTGCAAGTTTGGAGTGAAGACGATTTTGCCCGGTTGCAGGAGAATATTTTAGGCCATTTGGTGACCCAACGCCGTTTGAAACTCAAACCCACTGTTTTTATTGCTTCCACCGATGCGGAACTCGATGTGATCTCGATTTGTAATCTGAGTGGTGAGGTTATTTTGGAGCGCCTCGGCACATCAAAACGGGACATACTGGCACCGACGCTGGATGCTTTTTTAGAACAATTAGAACCGATGGTGTAACTGATGTACGTTGTTGAACTCCAGTTTGAATGTTTTGATAACACAACGGTTACAGCCGTTGAAGGTGTGATTTCGGGGTTACTGGAAGCATTACGGTTTAACGGGCAGATTCTGGGACGTGAATTTCCTGTTGTCATGGGAGACGGTGAGTTTTTTGTCCGGGCGGTCTGTGCGGAGAAACAGAGTCTGCACCCGGATTATCACTCCGATTTTGTCCGCCGATGTATCGCAAGACTGGCTGAGGCCAGTTTACTCGCCCCGAAAGTGCGTGTCCTTGGGCGAGATATGCACTCGGAACAAACGGACCCCGATGAACCGCGTCAATGGCAGGTGCTTTATACCACCTATGTTCATACGTGTTCGCCATTGCGCAATGGCAAAACGCTCCTGCCAATTCCTTTGTATCGGATTCCTGCGACATTCAATGGTGATCATAAAGCGATAATTAAGTGGCAGACGGAATGGCAGGCTTGTGATGAGCTACAGATGGCCGGCGGGTGTCAGGCTGAACATGCAGCTCTAAAAGAAATCATGATGCCGGATAGTGATTTGTTCCGGCGTGGCTGGGATTTGCGAGGGCGCATTGAGTATTTGACGAGAATCCCTACTTACTATTATCAGTACCGCGTCGGTGGAACCAGTTTGGAAGATGAGCAGCACCGTTGTTGTCCGAAATGTGGCAGCGAATGGCGGCTAGCCGAACCTCTGCACGATATTTTCCATTTCAAATGTGATTCGTGCCGGATTGTTTCGAATCTGTCGTGGGATTACCTGAAGTAAGTGTTCATCAAAATGAAGCAATAAAAAAGGGCATTGAATGCCCTTTTTTTATTGCCAAGACAAATGAGTACCGAGACGGATGTTGTTATCGTGTTGACTGTAAAATTTGGTTTTACCAGCCTTTTACAACACCGTCATTGAAGATTTTCATCGCTGCGTTATAAACTTCATCAGTCTGATAAGCTTTGACAAAGTTTTGCACGTTTTCATCATTGACGTTATTTTCACGCGCAACGATCAGGTTGACGTATGGTGATTCTTTGTCTTCGACAAAAAGGCCATCTTTTTCCGGAGAAAGGTGTAGTTGGCTGGCGAAAGTTGTATTGATAATCGCGATAGAAACATCATCCAGTGAACGAGGCAGTTGTGCCGCATCTAATTCAAGGATTTCTAACTGTTTTGGATTTTTCACAATATCTTGTACAGTTGCTTTCAGTCCGACACCATCACGTAAGGTAATCAGACCTTGCTGCTGAAGGAGGATCAGTGAGCGACCAAGGTTAGTCGGATCATTTGGCACGGCAATCCGATCACCATCTTTCAGCGCATCAACTGATTTGATTTTTTTGGAATATCCTGCAATCGGATAAACAAACGTATTGCCGGCAATCTCTAATTTGTAACCACGATCTGCAATTTGCTGATCCAGATAAGGTTTGTGCTGGAATGCGTTTACATCCACAGAACCATCATCAAGTGCTGCATTGGGCGTGACATAATCGGTGAATGTGATCAGCTCGACATCAAGATTGTATTTATCTTTTGCCACTTTTTTAGCAACTTCAGCAACCTGTGCTTCTGCACCGGCAATCACACCCACTTTGATTTTGTTATTATCGGCAGTTTTATCACCACAACCGGCCAGCACAAGCGCTGAAGCTGCTGTAGCAATCGTTAGTAAACCCTTTAAACTTAATTTCATAAACTTCTCCTTGGCTTAATCCTGAGCGATGATCATCAATCATCGATGTTTTTATTGTTTATCTGTTATCAACTATCTGTGATCAACTCGGCGTACGACGGCATCGCCAATTGACTGAATAATTTGAACGAGAACAATGAGCATGATAACAGTCACAGCCATCACAGTAATGTCATAACGGTAGAAACCATAACGAATCGCTACATCACCGAGTCCGCCGCCGCCGACGGTTCCGGCCATTGCCGAGTAACTGACCAGTGTCACCAGCGTAATGGTGACTGAATTGAGAATGGTTGGCATCGCTTCCGGCAACAGAACTTTGGTGATGATTTGCAGCGGTTTCGCTCCCATCGCTTGGGCAGCTTCAACGAGACCGGCAGGGACTTCCAGCAGCGCACCTTCAATCAGTCGGGCCACAAACGGAATTGCACCGATAGTCAATGGGACGATTGCCGCTGTTGTGCCGATAAACGTGCCGATCAAGAGTTTGGTGAACGGGATAATCGCGACCATCAAGACCAAGAATGGCACCGAACGACCGATGTTGACCACTGCACCCAATATACGGTTAAGACGTCGGTTTTCCAGCAACCCTTTCGGTTTTGTGATATGCAGAATAACACCGAGCGGAATGCCGACGAGAAAGCCGACCAGACCGGAGATTGCAACCATATAGACTGTTTGCCCGGTGGCATTCAAAATCAGATGATTGTTTTGACTGATCCAGTCAACGATGAGGTTAATTGACATACCCAAGGACCTCTACTTTTACATGCTGTGAACGGAGATATTCAATCGCTGCCTGATCGTTGGCATCTTCTCCGAGGAGTTCTGCGACCAACATGCCAAATTTGACACCACCGGCATAATCGAGATCCGAACTGAGAATATTCACATCCATATTAAAATCCCGTGAGATATGTGAAACCAATGGGGCATCAACCGTGGCGCCGGTAAACTCCATCCGAACGAGCGGATAACTGCCCGGCACGCGTTGCGGATGGAGACGACTTTCATAATCTTCCGGAATCGATAAATCCAGTGTCGAGCGAATAAACTGGTGAGCGAGCTCTGTTTTCGGATGGGCAAAAATATCGCTGATACTGCCTTTTTCAACCAACTCACCGTCACCGATGATGGCGACTTCGTGACAGATACTTTTAACGACATCCATTTCATGCGTAATCAGCAAAATCGTAATATCTAACTGGCGGTTAATCTGTTTGAGCAGTTGTAAAATCGATTGGGTCGTCGCCGGATCCAATGCACTGGTGGCTTCATCACATAACAGCACTTTGGGATCACTCGCCAATGCGCGTGCGATAGCAACGCGTTGCTTTTGTCCGCCACTGAGGTTAGATGGATACGCCTGTTTTTTGTCGGTAAGGCCGACAAGTGTCAGCAATTCATTCACTTTATTATGGATATACTGCTGATTCTGACCTGCAAGTTCCAGCGGTAAAGCAATATTGTCAAATACAGTTCGGGATGATAGCAGATTAAAATGCTGGAATATCATGCCGATATTGCGTCTGGCCTGACACAGCTGAGCTGCGCTCAATTTGGTCAGATCAACACCGTCAACAATCACTTCACCGCTGGTGGGAGACTCCAGCATATTGACACAGCGTATCAGCGTACTTTTCCCTGCACCGGAAGAACCGATCACACCAAAGATCGTCCCTTGCCGGATATGGAGATTAATGTCTTTCAGGGCGAGTATCTGATTGTCGCCTTGACCAAACATTTTATTGACGTGATTTATTTCAATCATTAGAAACCCTGACTAGGAGTACTTAGCTTATTCATTGAATTCCACCTCAGATGACGAATTGTATGCTGAGGTATGGTGTGTTGATAGATGAAATTGTATTCAACCCGAACAACACCTGCGATTTGGTAGTGGATGCTATGGCTTCATGATAATGAAGTCAATCATTTTCGACGTCTAGACGTCTAAAGTTAATATTGTGGCGATTTGTTGGGAAAAAGCAATTAAAAATCTGTAACGAGATACAAAGGGGATTTGGGTGTATCTCCGACAGTCAGTTTGAGTATAATAGCCGACATTAATCAGTCGGATGGGGTAAAGCTTTGGCCAAACCAGCAGTGTTTCTGGATCGCGATGGTGTGATCAATATTGATAGTGGTTATGTTCATGATGAGCATGATTTTCACTTCATTGATGGGGTTTTTGAAGCGACAAAACGCTTGAAAGATATGGGGTATCTTTTAGTCGTGGTCACGAATCAGGCAGGTATCGCCCGAGGTTTGTTTACTGAAGATCGCTTTTTGAGCCTGACTCAGTGGATGGACTGGAACTTCATTGATCACGGAGTTGAGTTGGATGGGATCTATTATTGTCCGCATCATCCTGAGCATGGTCACGATAAATATAAACAGGACTGTGACTGCCGAAAACCTCAGCCCGGAATGTTTATTTCTGCGCGTGATTTTCTTAACATCGATATGGCCAATTCGGTGATGGTTGGTGATAAACCTTCAGATTTGGTTGCAGCTCAGGCCGCGGGGGTTGGTACTTCAATTCTGGTCCGCACCGGAAAACCGGTGACTGAAGCCGGTGAATCACTGGCTGATGTGGTGCTTGATAGCATCAAAGATGTACCAGCCTATTTGGCTTGATGGCTTTTTATCGGTACAGCTACGTACAGAAAGTAAGCTTGAATTGATGAAATGATAAAATAAAGCAGAGAGGCGATTTATCTGTCTGAGTCGCTTTGCTTTGGGTGATTGTCATTTGGGTTATCGTAATAATAAGTGGCATGTTGAATCGGACATTGCCATTGTAAGAAATCCGAAGCGAATCAGTTGCCTGAATGGCGATAGAAAAAAAGCCAGCGATACGCTGGCTTTTCTATATGGTGGAGGGGGACGGATTCGAACCATCGAAGGCGGAGCCGGCAGATTTACAGTCTGCTCCCTTTGGCCACTCGGGAACCCCTCCGGAGTGTTTTGTCATGCCTGAATTACTTTATCAAACCATTGCATGGAATTAAATAATTCAACCATGTTGAATATGGTGGAGGGGGACGGATTCGAACCATCGAAGGCGGAGCCGGCAGATTTACAGTCTGCTCCCTTTGGCCACTCGGGAACCCCTCCAGGGTGTGCACTTTATAGTGAAGAAATATTCCCGATTCATCTCTTCGGTGCGGGGCGCATCATAGCAAACCTATACGGCCTGTAAAGCCTTTTCTAATAATTTATGACTGAATGATGTCTTTTTGGACAAATGTGCTATTTCTTGTTCAACATCAGGTTATGTAAGACAAAATACTCTGTACTTTATCGTTTATAATCACCAATCACCTTTATAATGACCATCCGTTTATGATGAACCGTAAGTGACAGAATATCGGGATGGTTTATGGTTCATCGCAAGTACCACGTTGAGTACGGCTGCGCTGAGTACTGAAACAGCAATCGTCGTTGTGGAGAGGTAAAATAACGATGCACAGACAATTGACGCATCAATACATAATTGTGTCTTACCTACAGAAATCCCTAATTTATCCTGAATAAATAAGCACAAAACGTTGAACCCGCCTAAGCTTGAACGGTGGCGAAAAAGGATCAACATCCCCAGCCCCATGAAAAGCCCTCCCGTGATCGCACAGTAAATAGCATTGACATGTGTCAACTGAATTAGATGTGAAAATAGATCGGTAAACAGAGAGACCAGTAGTCCGGAAATCAGACTGTTCAGCGCGAATCGGCGGCCAAACCGTTTCCAGGCGAGCAAATAAAAAGGGGCATTACATAGCAGATACAGCACCCCAAAGGAGTAGGGGGTGAACTGATTGAGTAATAGTGCTAATCCTGCCGTTCCGCCGGTAATAGCATGGGCCGCTTGCAGAAACATAATTCCCTGAGCAACCAAAAAGCTACCGGTAATGATGGCAATGATATCTTCCTGAAATGTGTGCTTTTCCATCGATAGTCAAAAAGTATTGGGATAATTTGCGGAGAATACTAAAGAAAAGGTGACGTTTTCGGTAGCTAGAAACGATAAATTCAGGTAAACCTATGTCTTTGGTACTTTACATCATGTAAACCTGAAAGTTGACACTCATGATTGCTATCATGGTGTGACTTTTCGGTATCATGAAAAAACTGCATGATAATTTGTATATTTGGGCTTTATGACATAAATCAATTTAGGTAGAATACGCGCCAAATTAAGTGACGAAAACGTTTGCGTTAAGTCAGAATGTAGTTTTATTAAACTTTCCAGTCAATCTGAGTCAGGAGATACAGATGCTTAAGCGTGATATGAATATCGCTGATTATGATGCGGATCTTTTCGCAGCCATTCAAGAAGAAACTCTTCGTCAGGAAGAACACATTGAACTTATTGCTTCAGAAAACTACACCAGCCCACGCGTCATGGAAGCTCAAGGTTCTCAGCTGACCAATAAGTATGCAGAAGGCTATCCTGGTAAGCGCTATTATGGTGGTTGCGAGTATGTCGATAAAGTTGAAACATTAGCGATTGAACGCGCATGTGAACTGTTTAACTGTGAATATGCAAACGTTCAGCCTCACTCAGGTTCTCAGGCTAACAGTGCCGTGTACATGGCATTATTGAATCCCGGTGATACGGTTTTAGGGATGAGTCTGGCTCACGGTGGTCACTTAACGCATGGTTCTCCGGTTAACTTCTCAGGTAAACACTATCATGTGATCCCTTATGGGATTGATGAAACTGGTCAGATTAACTATGACGAAATGGAATCGCTGGCTGTTGAACATAAGCCGAAAATGATTATCGGTGGATTCTCTGCCTATTCACAGGTTGTGGATTGGGCTCGGATGCGTGAGATTGCTGATAAAGTCGGTGCTTACCTATTTGTCGATATGGCACATGTGGCAGGTCTGATTGCTGCCGGCGTTTATCCAACGCCTGTTCCGCATGCTCACGTTGTTACCACCACAACACATAAAACACTGGCTGGCCCTCGTGGTGGTTTGATTCTGTCGAACGCTGGTGAAGAGATGTACAAAAAACTGAACTCTGCTGTATTCCCCGGTGGTCAGGGTGGTCCTCTGATGCATGTGATTGCGGCAAAAGCGGTTGCGTTTAAAGAAGCGATGGAGCCTGAATTTAAAGCATATCAGGCTCGCGTTGTGCAAAATGCCAAAGCGATGGTTGCTCAGTTTCAGGCGCGTGGCTATAAAATCGTCTCGAATAGTACCGAAAACCACTTGTTCCTGGTTGATCTGATCGACAAAGATATCACCGGTAAAGAAGCGGATGCGGCACTCGGTGCAGCGAATATTACCGTCAATAAGAACTCTGTACCCAATGATCCACGGAGTCCGTTTGTGACTTCAGGCATTCGTGTCGGCACGCCAGCGATTACCCGACGTGGTTTCACGGCCGATGATGCAAAAGAGTTGGCAAACTGGATGTGTGATGTGCTGGACAATATCAATGACCCAAGCGTGATTGACGCGACGAAAGCAAAAGTTCTTGAAATTTGTAAGCGTCTGCCTGTCTACGCATAAGCTATCTGCATTGCGATGATAAAAATAAACCCGCTTTTAAGCGGGTTTATTGTTTTGAGATAAAGTACATTCACAACCAAGCAAGAGATTCAAAAGTGCCGGCTAAACAGTAAAGTGACAGAAAACATCACCTCAAAATGCGGGGATTAATCTTTAGAGATACTTAGTGTGGTGCCTGACTTACATTTGAATAAGTAGTAGCTTTCACTCTCAGTAAATTTGCCCAACCCTTCGCCGTCACAGTAGTCAATGTTGATTCCACGCATCACTTCAAGTGTGCTTTCTGATTTGAGGGCAAATTTAGAGCCGTCGGCACAGACGATGCGGACACGTCCTGCATTATCCAGCGAGTAGACTTTCACGTCGGTATTACAAAGTTCAAAAGACGCTTCACGGTAGTTATCTTCTTTGGTATTTGAAGCACAACCTGCGAGTGTGACCGCGAGTCCAATGCCCCAGATAGTGGCAGTTTTCATCATATATATCCTTACATCGACAGTGAATTCAAGTTGCTCTCTAGACTATAGAACAACAATCATAGATTCAATATTACAACTCAAATTATGGCAATTGTTTCACATTTGCAATGAAGGTTATTTCTGAGCGAATCCAAAGCATTGATGTGAGAGAGCGTGCCGCAGAGAGAGTAATCAGGCCGGTGCAATGCACCGGCCATCGGGATTATTTTACTTCAACACCTTTGGCTTGCAGATCGGCATGATAGGATGAACGAACAAACGGACCACATGCAGCATGCGTAAAGCCGAGTTCAAGCGCAATCTCTTTCAGCTCATCAAACTCTTCCGGTGGCACATACCGTTCAACGGGTAAGTGATGGCGGCTTGGTGCCAGATATTGACCCAGCGTCAGCATAGTTACACCATGTGCACGCAGATCTTTAAGCACTTCGACAATCTCTTCTTTGGTTTCACCCAGTCCCATCATCAGGCCTGATTTGGTCGGGATGTCCGGGTGTTGCTGTTTGAATTTTTGTAATAATTCAAGAGACCATTTGTAGTTTGCGCCGGGTCTGACTTTCCGGTACAAGCGCGGTGCGGTTTCCAGATTGTGATTGAATACATCAGGCGGGTTATCTTGCAGGATATCCAGTGCGGTATCCATCCGGCCTCGAAAATCAGGCACCAGCGTTTCGATACGGATATCAGGGTTGAGCGTCCGGATTTCTCGGTTACAGTCCACAAAATGTTGGGCACCGCCATCACGTAAGTCATCCCGGTCAACCGATGTGATCACAACATATCTGAGTTTCATATCCCGGATAGTCTGCGCGAGTTTATGAGGCTCTTGCGCATCCGGTGTTAAAGGACGCCCATGTGCGACATCGCAGAAAGGGCAGCGACGCGTACAAATCGCCCCCAGAATCATAAAGGTTGCGGTACCATGATTAAAGCATTCTGCCAGATTGGGGCAGGACGCTTCTTCACAGACAGAATGTAGATTATTCTTGCGCATAGCAGATTTAATATCCTGAATACGCTGACTATCTGTTGGGAGTTTAATCTTCATCCACGCGGGTTTACGCAGTTGCTCTTTCTGTTCGGTCGGCATGTTTTTGACCGGAATCAGTGCCATTTTATCAGCGTCGCGATATTTGACGCCTTTTTCCATTTGAATTGGTTTGCTCATGATATTGCTTCTGTTCTGAATTCTATATGCTCGTAACCCAGTGTTGTTACAAGCGTTGTGATGAGTTGTTCTTCGACGGTTTGCATGTCGGACGGACCACCGAGTTCACTGACCTGAACCATCTCCATACCTTGGTAGCCACAAGGGTTGATTCTTAAAAATGGTGATAAATCCATATTGACATTCAGAGCCAGCCCATGAAAAGAGCAGCCTCTGCGAATTCGTAGTCCCAGAGAACAGATCTTTTTATTCTCGACATACACACCGGGCGCATCTGCTCTGGCCCGTGACTGAATATGAAATGTATTCAGTGTTTCGATGACAATATTTTCAATGTGTGTGACGAGTTCTCTGACACCGAGTTTCTTACGTTTTAAATCGAGTAGAAAATAAACAACCAGTTGCCCGGGGCCATGATAGGTGACTTGCCCGCCGCGATCACTCTGGACGACGGGGATGTCTCCCGGGTTGAGAATGTGTTCTGCTTTTCCGGCTTGACCCTGAGTAAAAACAGGATGATGTTCAACCAGCCAGACTTCATCACAGGTTTTATCCGTTCGCTGGTTGGTAAAATCGTGCATCGCTTGCCAGATAGGCTGATAGTCCTGTTGACCGAGTCGTTTGATAACGAGTTGGTTCTCCATAGTATGACTCATCCGCGATAAATAAAGTATTTGGATTATAAACTGCTTCGAGCAATGGAACTACTCAATGATGATAAAAAATGGCCGCATCTTTGGATGAGCCATTCTAACGATTTGATTGATAAGGAAAGATTACCGTTGTTGTCTTTCAAAAAAAATTGAATTTTTCAAAAAATAATAGAATTTATGGATGTGTATCCGGCTATCTGTCTCGCTTACAGAACCATACGCACAATATCGATCTCACCTAGCTCTTTATAGAGTGTTTCAACCTGTTCGATCGATGTTGCGGTGATATTGACGGAAACTGAATGATAGTTCCCTTTCGCGCTAGGCTTGATGGTCGGGCTGTAATCTCCGGGGGCATGACGCTGTATAACCTCAAGAACTAGTTCTGGTAACTCCGGTTTTGCATGACCCATAACCTTGTAGGTAAACGAACAAGGAAATTCAAGCAAGTCTTTTAGTTTAGCATCTGAGTTTATTGTTAACATAAGTGCAACTCCGGCTGAGGTCGATAGGTAAGGAAGGGAATAATACTGATTAATGACATGGATCTCAAGATGCACTTTTATGTTCAAATTGTGCGTGTTTGTGTGGTTTCACGCAAACTTTAGCGGTTTATTGAATGACTTTAGTTATATAAAGTGAGTTGGTATTTTTATTATGAATTTACCAGAATGCTGCTTTAGTGAAGGGAGTAGCCCTAGAGAAAAAATAAATGTATAAAGATTAATGTGTTAGTGAAATGCTATGCAGATGAGGGTGATCGACCGCGGTAAATTTTATATTGAGCGTATCGTTTATGCAACTAATTGGTATATGCTGAAACTGCATCTTGGGGTTATTTTGATAGAGATGACATTGTTTTTGTCGTGAGTTTAGTAGGTTAAGAAATAATGCAGCAGATTGCTAAAAACGCTCATCGTAAAGGGTTGCGTATTAAAGAAACATGGAAATTTGTCCTATTCAGTTGTGTGTATGTGATTTCCTGTATTTCTTTTGTTGCATATCTTTATGTACAAGCGAAGCAGTCGATCGAAGATGATCTGAATAATCGGCTCTATCACGGTGCTTTGGTTGCCTCTGCAGTTCTGGGAGAGCATTACCATGATGGATTAGTCAATAAGCACTCTAAAACTGAAGCAGAAGATTGGCATGCCATCGAGCGATTGACCGAATATAGCAGAAAGATGGATCTGACTTATATTTATACGGTGATTGAGCGGGGTGGGCAGGCTGTCCTCGTTTCATCCAGCGCGTCCGAAGACGAGTTGAAAAATAATACCTATGTTCGTTTTTTCGATCCCTATCCTGATGCCAGTCACCAATTACTGACCGCATTACATGAAAATCGCATTATCTGGGCAGATTATGATGATCATTGGGGCGATTTTCGTGCTGTTTTTGTCCCGATGTATTCCGCTGATGGTTCACGTTATGTTGCCGCGGCTGAGATGTCGATGAGGGAGTATTATGCACACCAGAAGGCAGAAGAAGGTGAGACCCGGCTTCGGTTGGCAGGGTTTTCTATTTTTCTCTTCATTAATTTCAGTATATTGGTGGGGGTTTATTTAACGTATATCCGACATAACTTGATGCAGTTACGCCGAAGTACAGCTGCACTACAAGCGGCCAGAAAAACAGCCGAGTCCGCCAATCGGGCCAAAAGTAAGTTTGTTGCTGTCATGAGTCATGAAATCCGGACACCGTTGAATGGTATTCTCGGGGCAACCGAACTTCTGAGTCATTCTCGTCTGGATACCAAGCAGCAGGAGTTTCTTAATATTATTGAGTCTGGCGGGAGTTCTTTACTGGCGATTGTGAATGATATCCTTGACCTGTCGAAAATCGAGGCGGATAAAATCACCTTTGAGCCTGATAACTTTGAACTTCGTCCACTCATATCGACTGTGATTGATTTAATTCGTCCACAACTAAAATCTTCGGAGATTCAACTGAGTTACGAGATCGGCGATTTTGTGCCTCAATATATCCGCAGCGACCCCAAAAAACTGCAACAGATTTTGATTAATTTGTTAGGCAATGCAGCCAAGTTTACTTATCACGGCGAAATTCATCTTAGCGTGAGTTTAGCGTGCAGCGATAGTGATCCCCGTCTTGTGTTTAAAATCAAGGATTCAGGGATCGGCATTGAACAAGAGCACCTGAAACGTCTGTTCCAGCCTTTTATGCAAATCGGCTCTCATGTGGGCGGGACGGGGTTAGGACTCTCGATTTGTAAGAGCTTTGTTGAAATGATGGGGGGAGATATTCAGGTTGAAAGTATGCCCGGACTCGGTGCAACATTTTGGTTTGATATTCCCTATCAGGTGGTCGGGCAGGTCGGTGGTCAGTCAGATAAAAGCGGCCAATCGATCCCGCATTGTACCCCGCTGAATATTCTGGTGGTCGATGACAGTTCTCTCAATCAGTCATTAGCACGATTTATGTTGGAAAAGTTAGGTCACCGGGTTTATACCGTCGAAGACGGCACTCAAGTGCTGAAGGCGGTACAAAACAGCAATTATGATGTGATCTTAATGGATATCTACATGAGTAAGATGAACGGGATGGAAGCAACACGTGAAATCCGTCGTCAGACTGAGATGAAACAGCCTTATATCGTTGCTTATACGGCTAATGCCAGTGAAGAAGATATTGAGCAGTACAAAATCTGTGGGATGGATGATGTACTGCCCAAACCTGCGCAGCTTAAAGATATCGAAAGAGTTTTGCGTCGTGAGTCATTACTCTGGCCAAAACGGTTGTCCGCGCAGGGTGAGCAATCAACAACCAGTATATAGCCTTGGGTGAATTGCTCGATAGAACGAGATGTGGATTGTATCAAAATAAAAAAGTCCGCCAAAATAAAAAAGCCTGATATTAAATCAGGCTTTTTTATTGAGAGTGAATGCTACATCACATTATGATCCGGATTAGAATAATCCTTTAAATAACAAGATGATGTAATCCCATAGACGACTGAAAATACCACCTTTTTGGACATCTTCCAGCGCGATTAACGGATATTGGGCAACATCTTTACCTTCTAGCTGATAATACAGTTTACCGACGACGTCACCTTTTTTAATCGGTGCTTCCAGCTCTTTCTCTAAGACGAAGCTGGCTTTCAGGTTTTTCGCTTGCCCTCTTGGTAACGTGACATAAGTATCTTTATCAACACCTAATGCAAC
Organism: Vibrio sp. MEBiC08052; assembly: GCF_001506075.1. Lineage (GTDB taxonomy): Bacteria > Pseudomonadota > Gammaproteobacteria > Enterobacterales > Vibrionaceae > Vibrio. Next base: position 970,397 of record NZ_KQ947475.1, read on the forward strand.
GGTGTCTTTGTTACCCATCCAGATGCGTTCGTTAATAAACGTTTCTCCGGCTTTATGTGGTGCTACCGTTTCAAAGAAGCGGAAACCGTAGCTGAGCAGTTTTTTACTTTCTGACTTCCGTGCATTCGTACTTTTTGTTCCCATCACCACAGCAATCAAACGCATGTTGCCTTCTGTCGCTGAGCTAACGAGGCTGTAACCAGCATGGCTGGTGTGGCCGGTCTTGATACCATCAACGTTCATGCTCTTATCCCAGAGCAGGCCGTTGCGGTTATATTGGGTAATGCCGTTATAGGTGAATTTCTTTTCAGAATAGAGTTTATATTCGTTCGGCACATCGCGAATCAATGCTTGTGCCAAAATCGCCATATCATAAGGGGTTGAATAGTGATTGCCGTGGTCCAGTCCATGCACATTCTCAAAATGGGTATTCTTCATACCGATAGTGTTGGCCCAGGCATTCATCAAATCGACAAACGCATCTTCGGAACCTGCGACATGCTCAGCCATGGCAACACAAGCATCATTGCCGGATTGGATGATGATACCGCGGTTCAAGTCTTTCACTTTCACGGTCGTTCCGACTTCGATGAACATTTTGGAGGAATCCGGAAAGTTTTTCGCCCAGGCGTTTTTACTGATAACCACATCGTCATCCGGGGAGATATTGCCACGGGCTAGTTCTTGGCCGATGACATAACTGGTCATCATTTTGGTCAAACTGGCTGGGGGCAGTTTGGTGTTCATCTCTTTTTCTGCAAGGACTTTACCTGAATGATAATCCATCAGAACATAGCCTCGGGCTGCAATTTGAGGTGCATCCGGAACCACTATCGGAGAGGCTGAAGCAGTGAATGTAAATATCGCCGCTAAGGCAATAAAAGGAGTAGAAATCGACTTCAAAAGTATTTTTTTATTCATGATAAATGCAGAATTTTACAATTAGTTATGTATATCTTAACAGAAACTCATTTTCTCAAGCCAGACCCAAAGGGCGATTCGGCCAGATTTTCCGGTATTTATTGTATCAGCCGGTGTTTCCTGATAAAGGCGGTGCTGTAGCCCAGTTGTTTCACCTGTTCCAGTGTCTGTTGAGTCTGGGAGTAGTCATGAAATGGTCCAAGGAAAACCCGATGACTACCGTTTAGGCTATCGATATAACTGGTCACAGATAACTTCTGACTCAAATCTTGCGATAAAGTTCGGGTTCTTTCCAAATGTGTTGAAGAAGAAACTTGAATGACGTAGTCAGATTGGTGTTTTTTCGGGGGAGCCGCCGCCGTCATGGTTGGGCGGTCATAAGTGAGTACCTCTATTTTGACGGGGGCCGTGCCCGTTCGGATTACGTCAAGCTTGAATGCCGCGGCATAGCTTAAATCGATAATTCTTCCGGTGTGGAAAGGTCCGCGGTCATTGACGCGAACAATAGCCGTTTTACCATTATTCGTGTTGGTGACCCTGACATAGCTGGGAATCGGTAACGTTTTATGGGCTGCGGTCATGGAGTACATGTCATAAATCTCGCCATTGGAGGTTTGATGGCCATGGAATTTTTTGCCATACCAAGAGGCAAGCCCTTGTTCTTTGAATCCATTTGGATTTTTGATGATATGGTATTTCTTTCCTCTAACAGTATAGTCTCTGTTTCCGCCAAGACTATAAGGTTCGTACTTTGGATGGGCATCCTCAATATTATCAACGGAGATGGGTTGTTTGGGGGCCACATCATTACGGATATCATAACGGCCGGAAGAGCTACAGCCAGCCATGAATAGAAGGATTGAGCTATAATATAGAAGCAGTCGAACGCTCATCAGATTGCCTTTGAAAATGCTTTTCGGTGAGTATGAATTGACATCAGAATGCCAAAGCCTGCCATGAGGGTAACCATGGATGTCCCACCATAACTGATTAATGGCAGCGGAACGCCAACAACAGGTAAAATTCCACTCACCATACCAATATTGACAAATACATAGACAAAAAAGCTGAGTACGATACTGCCCGCCATCATTTTTCCGAAAGCGGTTTGGGCATTACTGGCCAAATAAAGGCCGCGTCCGATGATAAACAGGTAAACGGATAGCAAAGCAACAATACCAATCAGTCCCCATTCTTCGGCAATCACGGCAAAAATAAAATCGGTATGACGCTCTGGCAGAAATTCAAGTTGTGACTGAGTACCGTGTAACCAGCCTTTCCCCAAAATACCACCGGAACCAATGGCGATCTTACTCTGAATTATGTGATAGCCGGCTCCTAATGGGTCGGACTCCGGATTGAATAATGTCCGCACACGTACTTTCTGGTATTCACGCATTAAAAAGAACCACAGAATCGGAACAAAAGCCCCAGTGGCAAAAATAGCTGCAAAAATGATACGCCAGCTAATGCCAGCGAGGAAGATGACAAAGATACCGGAAGCCGCAATCAGAATCGATGTTCCTAAATCGGGCTGTTTTGCGATGAGAATCGTCGGCACAAAGACCATGATCAACGAAACACCGAGAGTTTTGAATGACGGGGGGAGTGGATGTTTACCGATATAGCGGGCGACCATCAGCGGGACCGCCAATTTGAGCAGTTCTGACGGCTGAAAACGAATCACGCCGATATCGAGCCAGCGTTGCGCACCTTTCGATACTTCTCCGGCGAGCAGAACTCCGAAGAGTAGTAAGACACCGCAGAAAAACAGGAAAGGTGCCAAAGATTCATAACTTCGGGGTGATAACTGGGCAAGGACAACCATAATTGTGAGTGCTAAGACCATCCGCATCGCTTGGCGTTCCATCATCGCCAGATTTTGACCACTGGCACTATACATCACCACCAGTCCAAACCCCATTACCAGCAGCAGACCGAGTAATAGAGGAAGATCAATGTGCAAACGTTCAAAGAATGCTCGGCTTTGGCCTGTAGATGGATCGAATTCCATTAGTCTTTCTTCTCTTGTTGGTCTTCATCTAGAATAATGTGATCAAATATCTTTCGCACCACGGGGGCACCATGATTGGAGCCGCCTCCCGCATTTTCCAATACGATAGTAACAATAGCTTTCGGGTTATCGACGGGTGCAAATCCAGTGAATAATGCATGGTCACGCAGGTGTTCTGCAAGATCGTCTGCATTATATTCTTCCCCTTCTGCGAGGCCGAAGAGCTGAGCCGTACCTGACTTACCGGCACTTTTATATTTGAGATTTTTGAATGCATGACGTGCGGTTCCCCGAGGGCCATGATTCACCAGATACATGCCATTGATTGCGATATCCCAGTATTTCTTCGGTACACCGGTAATTGGCGGATAAGTTTCAACTTCTGCTATCTGCTGTTTGTCAAAGGGCTCTCCGTTTTCAATGGTTGCCCGGAGAAAATGTGGAGCCAGAACCTTACCATGGTGAATTAAGACCGATATTGCTTTCGTGATTTGCATCGGGGTTGCTGTCCAATAGCCCTGGCCGATACCGACGGGAATGGTGTCTCCCTGATACCAAGGGGTTCGGTGGCGAGCCATTTTCCACTCTCTGGTCGGCATATTGGCTTTACTTTCTTCGAAGATATCAATCCCGGTATATTCTCCGTAACCGAACATTTTCATCCAGTGAGACAGCCGATCAATGCCCATATCATAAGCAACTTGATAGAAGAACGTATCAACGGACTCTTCCAGTGCTTTTGTGATGTTGACTTTACCATGCCCCCATCTTAGCCAGTCCCGGAAAGGTTTGGTTTTTGAATTGGGAATACGCCAGTAGCCCGGATCATTACGGGTGGTATTTGGGGTGATGACGCCTTCTTGTAGTGCTGAGACGGCAATTAACGGTTTGACTGTGGATGCCGGTGGATAGATTCCCAATGTGGCTCGATTGACCAAGGGATGGTCTTTATCTTCCAACAGGGCCCGGTAATTTTTACCGGTAATGCCGTGGACAAAAGCATTGGGGTCATAGCTTGGGCTGGAAACCATCGCCAGTACACCATTGTCTTTCGGATCGAGTACGACCGCTGAGCCTTTTTTGCCATCAAGTAAATGATAAACGTAACGTTGCAGGTTAACGTCTATATTCAGAACCAGATCTTTGCCCGGTACCGGAGGCACATATTTGAGGGTGCGGATAACGCGTCCGCGGCTGTTGACTTCAACCTCCTGATAACCCGGCATCCCGTGTAAAATATCTTCGTAATAGCGTTCGATACCTAACTTTCCGATATCACGGGTTGCCTGATAGTTCGCCTCTTTTGCTTCTCGTTTTAGTCGTTCAATATCACGGTCATTGATCCGGGATACATAGCCGATTACATGGGTCAGCATTTTGCCGAAAGGATAGTAACGTTTCAGGCGTGCAGTGACAGCAACCCCCGGGTATTTGTATTGATTGACCGAAAATTTGGCGACTTCTTCCGGTGTCAATTGTGTCAGAATCGGTACGGAGTTGAAGCGTCTGGTTTGGCGTAATTCTTTGCGGAAAGAAGCGACTTGTTCCGGTGAAATATCAATGATTTGTCTTAAACGCTGGATGGTTGCATTCATATCATCGACTTGTTCCGGTGTAATCTCCAAATCGAAGATAGGGCGATTTTCTGCCAGCAAGACACCATTGCGATCATAAATCAGCCCGCGGTTCGGGGCGATTGGGACAATTTTAATCCGGTTATCGTTAGAGCGGGTTCTGTAATCCTGAAATTGCACGACCTGAAGGGTATATAAGTTTGCGATTAGCACACCAACCAGAATGATAATCGCTAAAAACGAAATAATAGCCCTGTTTCGAAACAGATTGTCTTCTGACTTGTAGTCTCGGATCTGACTGCGTTTGCGAAGCATCTCGTACTATTCTCGATGATAAGGATGGTTGGTTGTGACGCTCCAGGCTCGGTACAAACTTTCAGCCATCACAATACGGACTAAAGGGTGAGGGAGCGTAAGGGGTGATAAAGACCAGCTTTGTTCTGCGGCTTGTTTGCAGGCCGGTGATAACCCTTCGGGCCCACCAATTAAGATCGAGACATTCCGGCCATCTAATTTCCAGCTTTCCATCTGTTGTGCCAACTGATGGGTATCCCAGCGTTTTCCCGGAATATCGAGTGTGACAATCCGATGCCCTTTCGGAATTGCAGCAAGCATCGCTTCCCCTTCCTTATCCAGTATTCTGGGGATATCTGCGTTTTTACCACGCTTGCCTGCGGGGATCTCAATAAGCTCTAAAGGCATATCATGCGGGAAGCGACGTTGATATTCGTTGAATCCCTGTTCAACCCATTGGGGCATTTTTGTGCCCACAGCAACTAGCTGAATCTTCACACTTTAGCTCCAGAGTTTTTCAAGCTGATAGAGCGATCTCTGTTCTTCCTGCATGACGTGTAACATTGATGTTCCCATATCCAGAACGACCCATTCTCCCTCTGAGTTACCTTCAATCCCTAGGGGAGATATGCCTAATTTTTTGGCTTCGCTGGCGACATGATTGGCAATGGATGATACATGACGTTTTGATGTTCCGGTGCAAATCACCATATAGTCTGTAACACTTGATTTCCCGGTTACATGAAGTGCTGTGATATTTTCGGCTTTCATATCATCTGCTTTATCAACTAAAAAATTTTTCAGTTCTTCGTGTTGCAATGAAATTTCCTCTAACTTTGTCTTTACTTTTAAACGACTCATTTTTATCAGCAGATTTGAATTACTCAAGTTTTCGAATCTGTTTTAAGTTTTTCAAACCTACTTAAAGTATATCATGCTTTTAATCAGGCAAAGCGGACGTCAAACCAGCTTGGGTAAATTGTAGGCTGAATGCTTGAAGCAACGGCCATGGATTGATGTCATAGCGAGTTTTTACCGAGAGTTCAATGTGAGTCAATGTCTGGATCAGCATGTATAGTTGGTCTGCACTGAGTCGGTTTAATGCATTCACATAAAGTGAACGCTTATTTTTCCAGATTCGATGTTTATCCATCAGTGAATGAAGCGATGCGTCTTGCTGCTGTGCATGAAGGGTGGTCAGTAACCGCAATTCTTTCTGCACTGAACGTAGCAGTAATACGGGTTCAGTGCCTTCGGCTTCTAGCTGACGTAAAATGCGCTGGCAACGGTTGGATTTTCCATCCAGCAAAGCATCCGTCCAGTTGTAGACAGTAAAATGATTATGCCGGGACAGCGAAGCTTCGACTCGGATCAGTGTCAGTTGACCATCAGGATAGAGCAACGCTAGCTTTTCCAGACTCTGGGCAAGAGCCAGCAGGTTTCCCTCATGCCATTGTGCCAACATCTGTAAGGCTTCAGGATCGGGAACTAGTTTCAGCTTCCGGCAACGCTGCATGACAAATTGTGGCAGACGATTGAGATCCGGTGTCAGGCAGTTTACCAAACAGCCTTGTGTGGCTAAGGCTTTAAACCATTTGGTATTTTCCTGCGCTTTGGTGAGTTTATTGCCGATCACGACCAGAATCGTATCCGGATGCAACATCTCTCCCAGCGCAAGTAACTGCCCGCTTAGCTGAGCGTTCATATTACCGTCAGGGAGCGTTAGCTCGACCAATTGTTGGCTTGAAAACAAACTAAATGCCTGAAAATGGTCAAAGACTTGGTGCCAATCCAGTGTACTGTCCGCCTGATAGCGGTAGATTTCAGTAAAACCTTGCGCTTTGGCTTTCTGGGCAATTGAGAGCCGGGACTCTTGCAATAATAATGGTTCATTTCCGAATAGGAGATAAACGGGCATCAACTGATGTTGAAGATGTTCCGGCAATTTTTCCGCAAATATACGCATCAAAATCTCAGTTAAACTCTATTGGTTTATCGTGTGCTGATCCGTTGAAACCTCAGTGGTTGACACATGACTATTGTTATCACCCTGCTCAGATATGTTGCGTTGCCGTGAACGCGCTGAACGTTCAGACAAAGTCAGATCTGGTTTTAAACGAGCCATGAGACGAATAATCTGAGATGAAGCAAGTTGACGCATCTCGTCAATGAGCATGGCACTTTCCATCGACTTCGCCAAAGCTGTTAACGGGTTGTCCAGATAACTACGGGTGACAGTCGTGGTGAACGTTTTGGTACCGACGTCAGGAACTGTGACTCGGAAAGTCGCATTGAGAGTCAGTTCTTTTTCCGCTGCGATCGTGTTTTGATAAATAGACAATGTCCTTGATGAGATCGTTTCGCTGACTAGATGTAAATTAGGAATGTCTTTAGTCGGTTCAACGATCTCAATCTCATTCAGTCTCAGCCGGTTTTTAACCATTCGGGTAAACTGACTGTATTGGTCGTAGCTGGTCACAGATAGCTTATCTAAAGCTTCCGGAACATCATAATCTCCCCGTAAATGAAAACCGCAGGCCGTCAACGAGAGTGTCAACAATGCCAGGAAGATATGTCGTAATAATGAGGGATGAAGTGAACGCATTCGAGTCCTATTTTAATCAATTGAACAGAGATAGTTCCAGACAATCACACCGTAGTGACAAACCATCGATGATGTGAAATATCCTGTTCTTAAATCACAAGAGTCAGTAAACATCATAAACTTCTGTTTACTGACTCGTATCAAGTGATTTAGTTCATCACAATTAAAGATGTGGTGTTATTCTTGGAGTAACGCACAATCTTTTAGTCACGTACAACTTGCATGTGCAAACATGTTGTTGTTAACCGGCAAATTCATTTATAACATGCAATTCGTTGTTAACATACAATCGGTTGTTAATAGACAATCCGATTAGTTTGCCACAATGCTCAGTAGTTTACCCGGAACATAGATCACTTTCCGGATCGTTAGGCCATCCGTAAATTTCTGCACATTCTCGTCTTGAAGTCCTAAGCTTTCAACTTGTTCTTGGGGTGCATCTGCGGCAACGGTCAGTTTACCACGTACCTTACCATTGACTTGTAGAACAATCAGTTTTTCATCTTCGACCAGCGCTTTTTCATCGTAGGCCGGCCAAGGGGCATGATCGAGATCCGAACCGCCTAAAGCTTGCCACATTTCAAAGCAGATATGCGGTGTAATTGGCGATAGCATCACCACAATGGCTTTGAGTGCTTCGTCCAGTATGGCGCGATCCTGAGGATTTTCCTGCGGCGCTTTACCCAATTTGTTCATCAATTCCATGATCGCGGCGATCGCGGTGTTGAACGTCTGGCGGCGCTCAATATCGTCGGTGACTTTCGCGATGGTTTTATGAACTTCTCGACGGAGCGCTTTTTGTTCGTTATTCAATGACTGCGGTTCGACGGCAGGCGCTTCGCCTTGACTGGTGTGCTCAAGTACCAGTTTCCAGACACGTTTCAAAAAGCGGTTTGCCCCTTCAACGCCCGACTCCTGCCATTCCAAAGTCATATCTGCAGGGGAGGCAAACATCATAAACAGTCGGACAGTATCTGCACCGTATTTATTGACCATTTCTTGCGGGTCGATACCGTTATTCTTCGATTTTGACATTTTGACCATGCCGGAATGTTCCACCTGACGCCCTTGGGCATCGACAGCTGAGGTGATACGCCCTTTGCCGTCACGCTCAATTTTAACTTCAGTTGGTGAAACCCACTCTTTACCACCTTTTTCATTCTGGTAGCTGAATGCGTCAGCCAGAACCATACCTTGACACAACAATTTCTTGAATGGTTCATCAGAAGAGAGATAACCGGCATCACGCAGAAGTTTATGGAAGAAACGCGAATAGAGCAGGTGCATACAAGCGTGTTCAATCCCGCCTACATATTGATCGACGGGTAACCAATAGTTGGCTTGCTCGGTATCTACGATTTGATCCGCTTGCGGTGAACAATAGCGAGCGTAATACCATGAGGATTCCATAAACGTATCGAAAGTATCGGTTTCACGCAGTGCGGGTTGACCGTTATAAGTCGTTTCAGCCCATGTTTTGTCTGCTTTAATCGGGCTGGTCACGCCATCCATCACGACATCTTCCGGTAGCAGTACGGGTAATTGATCGGCGGGCACCGGGTGAATTTCACCGTCTTGTGTGGTGACCATCGGAATTGGCGCACCCCAGTAGCGTTGGCGAGATACCCCCCAGTCACGCAAACGGAAGTTGACCGTCTTGTGTCCTTTGCCTTGTGATTCGAGTTTGGCGGCAATGGCATTCAGCGCTTGCTCGAAGTCTAGTCCATCAAATTCACCAGAGTTGAATAAGACGCCTTTATCGGTATAGGCCGCTTCAGAAATGTCAAGAGCGCTGCCGTCTGCTGGTTGAATCACCGGCTGAATATCTAGGCCATATTTAGTCGCAAATTCAAAGTCCCGTTGATCGTGTGCCGGAACAGCCATGACCGCCCCAGTGCCGTAATCCATCAGAACGAAATTAGCAATGTAGACTGGCACTTCACGTCCGTTAAGCGGATGAATCGCTTTCAGACCTGTGTCGATACCTTTCTTCTCCATCGTTGCCAGTTCGGCTTCTGCGACTTTGGTGTTTTTACACTCATCAATGAATTTCTCGATTGCCGGGGTATTCTGCGCAGCAATTGCTGCTAGCGGGTGGCCCGCTGCGATACCGACATAAGTGACACCCATCAACGTATCCGGACGAGTCGTATAGACTTCCAGTGCGCCATAGTTTGGTACATCAAACTGTAACTCAACTCCTTCTGAGCGGCCAATCCAGTTACGCTGCATGGTTTTTACCATTTCCGGCCAGCCGTCCAGTGTGTCCAGATCGTCAAGCAGTTCCTGAGCGTAAGCGGTAATTTTGATAAACCATTGCGGGATTTCTTTCTGTTCGACGGGGGTATCACAACGCCAGCAGCAGCCGTTCTCTACCTGTTCGTTGGCCAGCACTGTTTGATCGGTCGGGCACCAGTTGACAGAAGAGGTTTTTTTATAAACGAGGCCTTTTTCATAGAGCTTGGTAAAGAATTCTTGTTCCCAGCGGTAGTATTCAGGGCGACAGGTTGCAAATTCCCGGTTCCAGTCATAACCGAATCCCAGTAATTTCAACTGGTTTTTCATGTATTCGATATTTTCATAGGTCCATGGTGCCGGCGCAGTTTTATTTTTGACGGCCGCATTTTCAGCCGGAAGACCGAATGCATCCCATCCGATTGGCTGCATGACATTTTTACCTTGCAGGCGTTGAAAGCGGGAAATCACATCACCGATCGTGTAATTACGTACGTGTCCCATGTGTAGTCGGCCACTTGGGTACGGAAACATAGATAAACAGTAAAATTTTTCTTTGCTGGGATTTTCTGTAACAGTAAAGGTTTTGCTGTTTTCCCAATACGCTTGAACTTTGGGCTCAATTTCTTGTGGATTATATTGTTCTTGCATCGATGATGTCCGATTATCTTGGATTTGTGAGTTCAGTTAGAACAGGTACGAATAGATCGACATAGAATACCTAAAGCGAGAGTACACAACAATAGTCAATCTAGTTTGGAAGAGGTTTGTCATGTCAAAACATAAATCGGGATATGAAACTCTGTTGCAAGAGGTGATTGAAACCGTAAAACAGAGTCCGGAAGGGTTGCAGAATGCTATCGAAACATCGGAGAAAGTGGTTCAGGCTGCGTCTGATATGACTAAAGATGAATTGGCACTGATTTCTGCCTATATGAAAGCCGATTTGCATGAGTTTGCTGAGCATTATGAGGAAAGCAAAAGTGGTCCTTTTTCAGTGATGATTTCTAACTCAATCTGGGAAGCGTTGGCATCGATTACGGACAGAACGGCTTTAGAATGGGCGGAACTGCATCATGAACTGGATCATCAAGGGTCATACCGAGCAGGCGATGTGATTGGCCTTGGTGTACTGGTTTGCGAGCACTGTGGCCATAAAATGGAATACAACCACCCGACAGAAATTATCCCTTGTACGACCTGCGGTCACGATCAGTTCAGCCGGGTTTCTGTTCACTCAAAAGCGTGAGAGAAAGGCTGAATCTTTTTCACTCGTCACGTGAGCGGGTGGTGATAAATCCTAAGCATAAGCTGAACGCTATCCAGCCATAAAGTGGCCACGATCCCAACATGCGATAAGGCGTTTCTCCTTGGGTCGGTGTCAGCGTTGCTTTGAGAACGCCAGCTTCAAATTGCGGCAACCGATGGGTGATCTTTCCCCGATAGTCGGTGATGGCTGTTACCCCATTATTGGTTGAACGAATCAGAGGGATTCCCAGTTCCAGAGCCCGCATTCTCGCTATTTCCATATGCTGGAGCGGGCCGATAGAACGTCCGAACCAGGCATCGTTTGATAAGGTTAGCAGGAAGTCGGTCTGGTCTGTGACGTTTTCCCGGATCTGCTCATTAAAGACGATCTCATAGCATAAGGCTGCGACAAAGAAACGGCCATTTGCCTGAATATTCGACTGAATATAAGGGCCCGGAGAAAATGATGACATTGGAAGATTGAACAGCGGAGCCAGTGGTCGTAGCCATTGTTCAAACGGGACAAACTCACCGAATGGCAGGAGATGGTGTTTTTCATATTTAGGTCTGTTTGTACTTGGGTATGCCGGCGTTCCCTCGCCGAGCGCAAGAATACTGTTATAGAAAGTACGATTATTCGGTCGGGTTAATATTCCCGTGAGCAGCGCCGAGTGATTTTGTCGGGCAAGTCCATCCAAAGAGCCGAGATAGGCTGGGACTTCATGTTCAAAAGCTGGAATTGCTGCTTCCGGCCAAATAATAATATCTGCACCCCAATTTTCTTGTGTGTAATCTGCATATTTCATCAGCGTCGGCCAGCGCTCACTGGGACGCCATTTGAGAGCTTGATCGATATTGCCTTGAACAAGAGCTATGGTGGTCTGACGGTCTGGTTGTGGCGAAACCCAGTGAACAGAATTGAGGCAAGCTGCAATCCCATAAATCCCGAATGGGACGAGCAGGCTAAGCCATTGCCGTTGCAAAGTTAGGTATGTCATCGCGGCTGAGGTTAAGGCAATCGCCAGTGTGACCAGTTCAACGCCACCGATGGGAGCATAATTTGCCAAAGGCGTGTCGATTTGACTATATCCGAGCCAAAGCCATGGGAATCCGGTGAAAACCCATCCCCGTAGCCATTCGTTGACAAGCCAAAGGGCAGGGATCACTAACAGATAGCGGATTGCGGACTCTCGAGGAAAATATCGGTTCAGGACGTAACCAAACAAGGCCGGATAAAGTGCCAGATAAGTGGAGAGTAACCCCATCAACAGGATACTGACCACTTTCGGAACACCACCAAACGTATCAATACTGACGTGAATCCAGTAGACCCCGTGACCGAAGAACCCCAGCCCCCAAAATAGGCCCAGTAGGAAAGCTTGTTTTGCTGAGCGCTGGTGTAACAGGAGAAATAAGAAATACAGCGAAAAGAATGCTAACGGCCACAGTGCGTAGGGTGCAAAAGCAAATGACCCGATGGCACCAGAAAAAACGGCCATTAGTGGCCGTATAAAACGAGAATAGTTTGAATTAGACATCAGCTTATTATTATTTTGCTCGATAGAGGGTGATTACTGATTATATTACTATTCCTGAAACTCTTCTGAAACGGTTTCAACGTCAGGAATTGTGACTTGTAGTTGAACAACGCGTCGGTTATCCGCACTGGTCACCTTAAACTGATAGTCTGCCAATTGCACTACTTCACCCCGTTCAGGGAGGTGACCGAATGCTGTCATCACCAGCCCGCCAACAGTATCTACTTCGTCATCGCTGAAATTAGCACCGAATGTCTGATTAAAGTCTTCAATCGGTGTCAGTGCGTTGATGGAGAACGTATGTTTGCTGAGCTTACGGATATCCTGTTGTTCTTCATCATCAGTTTCATCTTCGATATCCCCGACGATTTCTTCCAGTATATCCTCGATTGTAACAAGCCCGGACACACCACCAAATTCATCGACAACAATCGCCATGTGATAGCGTTCTTCCCGGAACTCTTTCAATAACCGATCGACACGTTTACTTTCAGGGACAATAACCGCGGGACGGATGACTTCATCGATATGAAATGGTGTACATGTTGAACCGAGATATTTGAGTAGATCTTTTGCCAGCAAGATACCATCAACATGGTCTTTATCTTCACTGATGATCGGATACCGTGAATGTTGGGCATCTGTGATTAAGGTGATTAGTTTGTCGAGAGAGGCATCTCTGTCAATCGTCACCATTTGATAGCGGGGTATCATGATATCCCGAACCCGCATTTCAGAAATTTGAATGACCCCTTCCAACATTGCTTTTGTATCGTGGTCGATCAGGTCATTAATTTCCGAATCCCGGATAACTTCTACCAATTCCTGTCGATCTTTGGGGTCGCCCTGAAAAAGCTGACCTAAACGTCCGAAAAAGGACTTCTTACTCGGACCTTCAGAATTCTGCGAATTGTCTTCGTTCATTGTTACTCTATTCAGTCACGCTATCAGACGTGTGATAGCACACATCGTAGAACAGGGGAATGCTGCTCATCTGCTCTACTATTTCTCTGTTAAATATGGGTCTTGATAACCCAATTTCAACATGATTTCTGTTTCGAGTGACTCCATTTCTACAGCTTCGTCATCGTCGATATGATCATAACCTAACAGATGAAGGCTACCATGTACAACCATATGCGCCCAATGAGCGAGCAACGGTTTATGCTGCTCATCGGATTCTTGTTCGACAACTTCGCGGCAAATCACCAGATCACCTAACAGATCAAGTGTTACACCCGGTGGTGATTCAAACGGAAATGACAGCACATTGGTCGGTTTGTCTTTTCCGCGATATTGATAGTTTAGCTGCTGACTTTCAGCATGGTCAACAATTCGAATGGTGACTTCTGTCTGGGTCTGAAAAGGGGATACAGCAGCCGTGAGCCAACGAGAAAAATCCGCTTCAGAGGGAATGGTTTCCGGATGTTCTACTGCAACTTGTAAATCAAGTACAATACTCATGACTGGTCAGACTCCGGTACGGTTGGTGAAGCGTCTTGCTGCTCTTCAGCTGCGCGGCTCTGTTGTGTTTCGCGGCGTCTTCTCTCGTATTCTTTTCGCTCTTTTTGATCCTGAGCTTCCCATTTTTCATAAGCATTGATAATCCGGGCAACAACTGGATGACGAACGACATCATCTGCTTGGAAGAAATTAAAGCTGATTTCATTGACCTCACTCAGCACTTCTACCGCGTGACGAAGCCCTGATTTGGCACCACGAGGCAAGTCAATTTGAGTGACATCACCGGTGATGACTGCTCTTGAATTGAAACCGATACGGGTCAGAAACATTTTCATCTGTTCGACCGTGGTATTCTGACTTTCATCCAGGATAATAAATGCATCGTTGAGTGTCCGGCCTCGCATATAGGCGAGAGGAGCCACTTCAATCACGTTTCTCTCAATCAGCTTTTCAACCCGTTCAAAGCCAAGCATTTCAAACAGAGCATCATACAGTGGTCGCAGGTAAGGATCGACTTTCTGGCTGAGATCACCCGGGAGAAATCCGAGTTTCTCACCCGCTTCAACTGCCGGGCGTGTTAACAGAATACGGCGAATTTCTTGTCGTTCGAGTGCATCAACGGCAGCAGCCACGGCAAGATATGTTTTCCCTGTCCCGGCGGGGCCGACACCAAAAGTAATATCATGCGTCACCATATTCATCAGATATTGCGCCTGATTCGGTGTTCTGGGTTTGATCATCCCTTTCTTCGTTTTGACGAAGACTTCTTTCCCGTGCTCAAAGGAAGATTCAGTATTCTGTTCCAGAATACCGGACTCTTTGATAGCTAGGTGAATTTGTTCAGGCTCAATATCCGGAATCTGTCCCCTGAGCGGCGCCGTATTCACATAAAGAGTTTTGAGAATATCGATGGCGGCCGTTGCGGTATGCGGTTTACCAACGACGGTGAACTGGTGGTTTCGGTAATTGACTTCAACGCCCAGACGACGTTCAAGCTGCTTTATATTATCGTCAAACGGCCCACACAGACTTGCAAGGCGACGGTTATCGGATGGTTCTAGGCTGATTTCCAGTGTGATAATTTTATTACTCAATGTGACCTCTCATGTGCCATCCGCGGGTTTCCGATTTTGACCGGAAACCGGATGGTGAATTGTTCGAGACTAAGGGGTAAACGTAGCAACTCCCAGTTCATTTTCTCGACGTGTCTTTTGGATTATCTCCAGCGGAGAAGTGACAACGCGTAGATCCATTTCTTGCTCGGTACGAATTAATTCACCGCGCAGAGAGTTCGGGAAAACATCTACAATTTTGACATCAACAAACTGACCGATCAGTTCTGCTGAGCCTTCAAAATTCACAACGCGATTGTTTTCTGTTCTACCGCGTAATTCCATTAAATTCTTTTTCGACGGGCCTTCAACCAGAATACGTTGCTCGGTACCTAACATCAGACGCGAGTAGCGCATGGCCTGACTATTAATGGTTTGCTGTAATTCATAAAGGCGCTCTTTCTTAACTTCTTCGCTCAGATCACAAGGGTAATCTGCTGCCGGCGTACCCGGGCGAGGAGAGAAGATAAAACTGAAACTCATATCAAAGTCTACATCTCGAATCAGTTTCATCGTGTCCTGAAAGTCTTTATCTGATTCTCCGGGGAAGCCGATGATAAAATCAGAGCTGATTTGAATATTCGGACGTGCTTTGCGAAGTTTGCGAATGATGGATTTATATTCAATGGCCGTATGTGGGCGTTTCATCATTGTCAAAATACGATCGGAACCACTTTGTACGGGTAGGTGCAGGAAGCTCACCAATTCAGGAGTATCTTCGTAAACCGCAATAATATCGTCGGTAAATTCCAACGGATGGCTGGTGGTGAAACGGATTCGGTCAATACCATCAATCGATGCGACCAAACGCAATAGTTCTGCAAATGAGCAAATCTCACCGTCGTGTGTTGCACCGCGATACGCATTGACGTTCTGGCCGAGCAGATTGACTTCACGAACACCTTGTTCGGCAAGTTGAGCAATTTCATACAGCACATCATCCATCGGACGACTGACTTCTTCACCCCGCGTATATGGTACTACACAGTAAGTGCAGTATTTTGAACAGCCTTCCATGATGGAAACATAGGCTGTTGCCCCATCAGCCCGAGGTTCAGGCAGACGGTCGAATTTTTCAATTTCCGGGAATGAAATGTCCATGACGGGCGCTTCGGTAGATTGAGACTGCTTAATCATTTCCGGCAGGCGGTGCAGGGTTTGTGGCCCAAATATAACATCAACGAATGGTGCCCGTTCACGGATATGATCACCTTCTTGAGTGGCAACACAACCACCGACGCCGATGACAACGCCCGGTTTATTATCTTTTAAATTTTTCCAGCGACCTAATTGATGGAATACTTTTTCTTGAGCTTTTTCTCGGATTGAACAGGTATTCAATAGTAGGACATCTGCTTCCTCTGGTTCTTCTGTTAACTCATAGCCACTCGCTGCATTGAGTAGGTCGGCCATTTTGGATGAATCATATTCATTCATTTGGCAACCCCAGGTTTTAATTAGCAGTTTCTTACTCATCTCACTTTCGCTCGTTTTGTCTGTCTGAATGCTTTGGAGCCCATGCCCCTAGTATATACTGAAATTACCGTACTGACGGTAAGCGGCGTATTGTACTGTTTTCAAAACCTGCTGACCAGTGTTTAACACTGATCACAATATACAATGAAAACAGCCATCAGAAGTTCGGCATTATTTACTGTTAAATCATTCGCAATATCTTGGTCTTACCGAGTGAATAAGACAAAATCAGTTCTCAAGATGACCGTGAATCCGTACAATCACAGATGTCAAAATTAGTCATAAGTAGTCAGCATTATGGAAACATATCAAGTTGCTGTTGTCGGTGGTGGCATGGTCGGTGCGGCCTTAGCCTTGGGGCTGGCAAAGCAGGGTAAAAAAGTTGTTTTACTGGAAAGCCATCAGCCACAGCCTTTTGATGCCGCTCAGCCTATGGATGTTCGGGTGTCCGCTATCTCAATGGCTTCGGTCAAACTGCTTGAGTCATTGGGAGTGTGGCAACACGTTGAGTCGATGCGGGTGTGTCCCTACCGTCGGCTTGAAACATGGGAATCTGTTGAATGTAGAACCAGTTTTGCTGCCCACGATATCGGGTTGGAACAGTTGGGTTATATGGTTGAGAATCGAGTCATCCAGCTCGGTATCTGGCAGGCGTTTTCGCAATATCCTAACTTGACGGTGCAGTGTCCGAGCCGATTAAAGCACATTGATTTTGGTGAGCAGGCGAATTGCTTACATCTTGATGACGGTCAGGTGATTCAGGCTCAGTGGGTGATCGGTGCGGATGGTGCTCATTCTCAGGTGCGTGATTTCGCCCATATCGGGGTTACTGCATGGGACTATCGTCAACACTGTATGTTGATTCATGTAAAAACGGCACTGCCACAACAGGATGTCACCTGGCAACGCTTCTATCCCTCCGGTCCGCGTTCATTTTTACCGTTGAGTGGTCATCAGGCTTCGCTCGTTTGGTACGATACGCCGCAGCGAATTCGTCAGTTGAGTCAGTTATCTGCCACACAACTGGCGCAGGAAATCCAAGCGTATTTTCCCAAAGAGCTTGGTGAAGTTGAGGTGGTGCAGCATGGTTCATTTGCTTTGACGCGGCGGCATGCACATCAATATGTTGCTAAGCGGTGTGTGTTGATTGGTGATGCGGCTCATACGATTCATCCACTTGCAGGACAAGGCGTGAATCTCGGTTTTAAAGATGTCATATGTTTGCTCAAGCAGCTTTCAGAAGCGAGTACGCTCGACGAAAGTGTTTTTGTGCGTTATGAACAGCGCAGAAGAGCGGATAATTTACTAATGCAAACAGGAATGGATATATTCTATAAAACCTTTAGCAACAGTCATACAGCAGTCAAAATCGTTAGAAATATCGCTTTAAAATTGGCAAATCATTCTGGGATGCTTAAAAAACAAGTGTTGCGTTATGCGATAGGTCTGTCGTGAAAAGCAGAATGAGATATCGAGATACATGACATATAAAAAACGCTGCTTTTGGGGCAGCGTTTAATGAATGAACATTCTCATTATGTTGTTGAGTTTATTTGGTCACACGTAGTACTGGTGTTTCACCAACAACAACTGAACCAGAGAGTTTGTTCAGTTCTTTGATTTCATCCATGTTTGAGATCACAACAGGCGTTAGCGTTGATTTTGCTTTCTCTTCCAGAAGAGCAAGATCAAATTCAATCACAGTGTCACCCGCTTTTACAGGTTGACCTTCTTCTGCGATACGCTTGAAACCTTCGCCTTTCAGTTCAACAGTATCGATACCGAAGTGAACGAACAACTCGACACCATCTTCTGATTCAATAGAAAATGCATGATTGGTTTCGAAGATTTTACCAATTGTGCCGTTCACAGGAGCGACCATCTTATCTCCAGATGGTTTGATAGCAATGCCATCTCCAACGATTTTTTCAGCGAAAACGACATCAGGCACATCTTCAATATTTACGATTTCACCGGATAGCGGTGCAATAATTTCAATTGCGCCTGTGTCAGCACTGTCGTCAGATACTAACTTTTTAAGTTTGTCAAACAGCCCCATTGTGTCAGCTCCTAAAGTTTGAATTTATTCTTTCGGGTTATAGTATACTAATGATATGCAGTAGGCGACCACTTTTGTTCACCCACTGCAAATGCTTATATCATTATTGTGACTTTTCTGAGATAAACTTCTCTACACAAGCATCAATTTCTTTTGCTGTAGGGAGAGAGAGTGCTTCCTCCGCCATCGCTTTGACTGCTTTATAGTCTACTTCACGAATCACTTTTTTCACTTTCGGGATAGAGATTCCGCTCATTGAGAATTCATCAAGTCCCATACCCAAAAGAAGTAATGTTGCCCGTTCATCACCGGCAAGCTCACCACACATCCCAGTCCATTTCCCTTCTGCGTGAGAAGCATCAATCACTTGCTTAATCACATTCAGCACGGCTGGAGACAGTGGGTTATATAGGTGAGAAATCATTTCATTGCCACGGTCAACGGCCAGCGTATATTGTGTCAGGTCGTTGGTACCGATGGAGAAAAATGAAACTTCTTTTGCCAGATGGTGAGCAATCGCTGCTGCTGCTGGTGTTTCTACCATGACACCGACTTCAATCGATTCATCGAAATCATGACCATCTTCACGCAGTTCAGCTTTATAAGATTCAATCGCATCTTTTAATTCTCGGATTTCTTCAACAGAAATAATCATCGGGAACATAATACGTAGCTTACCGTGAGCTGAAGCTCGCAGGATCGCACGAAGCTGATCACGTAAAATTTCACGGCGGTCCAGACTGATTCGAATTGCACGCCAGCCAAGGAATGGGTTCATCTCTTTTGGCAAGTCCATATATGGCAAATCTTTATCGCCACCGATATCCATGGTTCGAATAATGACTGATTCGCTCTGCATGGTTTCTGCAACTTCTTTATAAGCTTCGTACTGTTCTTGCTCGGTCGGCAGAGATGTGCGATCCATGAACAGGAATTCAGTACGGTACAGACCGACACCCTCACCACCGTTACGCATCACACCGTCACAATCTTTCACGGTACCGATGTTACCGCAGACTTCAACACGGTGTCCGTCAAGAGTTTCCGCAGGTAAATCTTTCAGTTTGGCCAGCTCTTCTTTTTCGGCAAAGAACTTTTCACGAACGCTTTTTGCTTCAGTGAGTTCATCTTCCGAAGGATTGATGACGATCTTATTGTTGATCGCGTCTAAAATGAGCATGTCGCCATTTTTTACATAACTGGTGATATCATTAGTACCAACGACCGCTGGCAGCTCAAGAGAGCGGGCCATAATCGATGTATGGGATGTCCGACCACCGATGTCTGTTGCGAAACCTAAAACATAATCGAGGTTGATTTGTGCTGTTTCTGAAGGCGTCAGATCGTAGGCAACAAGAATGACTTGTTCGTTGATCGAACTTAGATTCACAATATTGATACCCAATGCATTTTTAACAAAGCGGTTACCGATATCGCGAATGTCAGTTGCACGCTCTTTCAGGTATTCATCATCTAATGATTCCAGAGCCGCAGCCTGTTCTTCGATAACGGTATGAATAGCGTTGTCAGCAGGGAGCTTATCGTTTTTGATGAGGGCTAAAATTTCTTCTTCCAGCTCTTCATCTTCAAGCAGCATGATGTGGCCTTCGAAAATAGCTTCTTTTTCTTCGCCAAATGTCTCAAGCGCTTTTTGTTTAATTACTTCCAACTGCGCTTTGGATTTATCGCGTGCGTCGTAGAATCGTTGTACCTCAGTTTCTACTTGAGCGTCTGAGATAGTGTTGGTGTTAAGGACGATTTCGTCTTCTTGAAGTAGTAATGCTTTACCGATAGCAATACCAGGAGATGCTAGGATGCCTGAAATCATAGCCATACCTTAAACTGGTCAATTTTATTGAGAGATTACAAAACTAAATGCTAACAATATCGTTAGCATTTGTCATATATCATGAACAAAAGCCATTCTACAATTATAGTAAAATGGCTTCAAAATTCAGTGCTTCGAATTATTCAAGGTGATCCATCAAAGCAACGAGGTGATCAACAGCTTGTTTCGCTTGAGCACCTTCAGCAGAGATGGTAACAACAGTACCTTTGACAAGGCCGAGTGTTTGTAGTTTGAATAGGCTTTTCGCACTGGCGCTTTTTCCGTTTGAAGTGACGGTAATTTCAGCATCAAATTCTTTTGCTTCTTTCACGAACTGTGCAGCAGGACGAGTGTGAAGGCCGTTTTCAGCAGTGATTTCTACTTGCTTCTCGTACATTGTATATACCCCAATTTAATTTATTTTTTTCTTAGTTTAGAACCAAATGAAGCTTAGCTGTTGTCACCTCATTACGCTAGTTTGCGAGACAGAAGATAACACAGTGCTTCTTGTGTTCTTTATTTCGAACCTAAAAATAAAGCAAGTCTGATATTACCAAAGGCTGGGCAAGGATCAACAAAAAAGCCCCGATTAGGGGCTTTTTTCATAGAAAAATTGATTTCACCACATATTACTGTTGGTTCTCTTTCTCTGTAAATATCCCTGCAAATAGTGCGGTACTGAGGTAACGTTCACCGGAGCTCGGTAGAACTACGACGATTGTTTTTCCTTTAAATTCAGGGAGTTCTGCCAGACGATTCGCGGCAACAACGGCTGCACCGGAAGAGATTCCAGCGAGAATGCCTTCCTCTTCCATCAGGCGACGCGCCATCTCAATTGCATCTTCAGAAGTCACGCGTTCAACACGGTCAATAAGAGATAAATCGAGGTTACCCGGGATAAAACCTGCCCCGATACCTTGAATCTTATGAGGTGCGGGTTTAATTTCTTCACCGGCTAAAGCTTGAGTAATGACTGGTGACTCTTCTGGTTCAACGGCAACAGAGATAATCGCTTTACCTTTCTCTCCTTTGATGTAGCGGCTGGTTCCTGTCAGTGTCCCACCGGTTCCGACGCCTGCGACGAATACATCAACTTCACCGTCAGTTGCATCCCAGATTTCCGGTCCTGTGGTTTTTTCATGAATTTCTGGGTTAGCCGGGTTATCAAATTGTTGCAGCAGTAGATATTTGTCCGGGTTACTGGCAACAATCTCTTCAGCTTTGTTGATTGCACCTTTCATCCCTTTTGCTGCTTCAGTCAACTCGAGGTTAGCCCCCAGTGCTTTTAGCAGTTTACGGCGCTCTAAACTCATCGACTCCGGCATCGTCAGGGTGAGTTTGTAGCCACGGGCAGCAGCAACAAACGCGAGTGCAATACCGGTATTACCGCTGGTTGGTTCAACAAGTTCAACACCCGGTTTGAGTTTGCCGGACTTTTCAGCTTCCCAGATCATGTTTGCACCGATACGACACTTCACACTGAAACTTGGGTTACGGGATTCTACCTTAGCGAGTACGTTACCCTGACTAACTTTGTTCAGACGGACGAGTGGGGTATTGCCGATGGTCAGAGAGTTGTCTTCGAAAATCTTACTCATTGTTATATTCCTTTATTGCACATTTTCGTGTTGTTTTATTGAGCGAAAACACGTTTTTTGTGGAGACCTGTAGAGCATAGGATGTCCGCTAATATGATGAAAGGATTAAAAAGTTATATCTTATAGGGGTTGTTGAACTTTACTGTCCAAGCTACACCACTCGGTTTAATTGTACGAATACTTAAATATGCCGAGCTATATTTTCATTCTATTGCACTCATCAAGTTTTTGCGGAATCCATCGGTTTCATCTTTGTCATTTGAGTGTTTCGGCTTTAAATTCATTGACCCACATGGCCGTCGCACCGCAGATCGCTGCCGGCATCACAATTAAGTTGATGATCGGGATGGTCGTAAATATCGTGACCAGCATACCAAAGCCATAAGCACGCCCCTGTTTGCCTTTCAACTGCATACGCATGGTGTTAAAGCTGACTTTGTGATTATCAAAAGGATAGTCACAATACTGGATTGCGAGCATCCAAGCCGTGAAAATGAACCAGACCAATGGCCCAATGGTTTGTCCTATTCCTGGAATCAGCAGCAGGATAAATAAGCCGAGCATTTTCGGAATGGTGTAGCGTAGCTTGCGCCATTCACGGGCAAATACGCGGGGAATATCTTTGATAAAACTCCAGAAGCCTTCATTATCTACGGAATGACCATCAAGCAGTTTTTCAACTTTCTCAGCCAACAAACCGTTGAATGGGGAAGCAATAATATTGGCAATCGCGCTGAAGAAATACATCGTTACAAAAAGTATCGATAGGACAGCCAGTGGCCAAATGATGTAGTTCAGCCATGACAGAAAGTCAGGCACATAAGACATCAGTTGATCGAGCCAGTTTCCCATCTGCGTAAACACATAATAGAGTGCGCCTCCGAGCAGCAGCACATTTGCCAGCAGAGGAAGTATCACAAATCTTCTGATTCCGGGGGTGACCGCCAGTTTCAAACCGAAGAAGAAATAGCCGAATCCTGAACGTTTCTTTAACGTCATTCTGTTTCCCTGTGTTGTTGTTAAAAAGAAAGTGAAGCGTTTGTATGTATTCTAACTGACCCAACATAGAATGAAAGTCAGAAAAATCCCGCAGTTCTAACATTAATTTGTTCAAATGTAGGGGTGACTTTTGCTAAAGTGTGTGGATCAGTGGAGAGAATCTCTGAGCATGACATTCTTACTTAAGCGATTCTGTTCAGAAGCAAGTTATCGGGAAGACTGAGAGTTAAAGATGCAAGAATTGCGATTCGTACTCATCATCGTTGGCGCACTCGCCATCGCCGCATTACTTTTTCATGGGCTGTGGACCAGCCGGAAAGAGAGTAAGTCGAAATTTGGAGATAAGCCATTAGGCAAAATAGAGGAACAAGCATCATCGATAAAAAATACCCGAGCTTTTCAGCAGGATAGCGAGCACAAAAAATCGCGTAAGGAACCGGACTTTTCACTGGACGATAACACGGCTGACCCATTCATGGATGACTATGCGCATCATGATAAAGTCGATCCACTATTTTCTGGGTATGTGCTTGAAGAAGAGAATCGGTCATATGATTTGGAACATCGGACCATCGCTGATATTGAAGCTGAGCATGGGGCGGAAATTGGTATCGAATCGAATATGCGCCAGCATGTTGAACACGACGAAGATATTCAACCAGCCGATCCTGCGCAACAAACTGACAGTGGTAGTGATGAGCCGGGTTATCAGGTGATTGTACTCAATGTACATTGTGCCGGTAGCGAATCTTTCGTTGGCACTAAGCTGTTTGACAGCTTGCAACAAAACGGTTTGCTCTATGGTGAAATGGACATTTATCATCGACATGCTGATTTGTCCGGAACGGGGAAAGTGTTATTTAGTGTTGCCAATATTATGCAGCCCGGCACGTTGAAACATGATAATCCGGACGAGTTTACCACCAAGGGTATTTCATTTTTTATGACGCTTCCTTGTTACGGCGATCCAGAACAGAATTTTAAGTTAATGCTGAAAACAGCACAGCAAATTGCCGATGATTTAGGCGGGAATGTCCTTGATGATCAACGCTTGTTGATGACGCCGGACAAACTTGCAGATTATCGGCGTCAGATTCAGGCATTTAAAGCCCAAGCTGTTTAATTGTATAGAGATACTCAAACAACAGCTTGATTAAGTTGTTTGAGTATCTGGTGAGGAGGCTCCGGCATGGAGCCTTTTTTCATGAATCCGAGAAGTAAACATGCAGACCATAGAACAAAAAATTCAAGAATTGCGGGACACGCTCCACCATCACTCTATTTTATATTACGTTGAAGATAATCCGTCGATTCCTGACGCAGAATATGATCGTCTGATGAGAGAGCTGATCGCGTTGGAAGAAGCGAATCCCGGGTTGATTTCTCCGGATTCTCCGTCGCAGCGTGTCGGAGGAATGCCACTCGATGGTTTTGAAACGGTTCAACATGAGATCCCGATGCTATCGTTAGATAATGCATTTGACGATCAAGAATTGGACAGCTTCTCGCGGCGCATAAATGAGCGTTTAGCCGGACAGCGTATTGCACTGTTCTGTTGTGAACCCAAACTGGACGGTCTGGCCGTCAGCTTGCTTTATGAGAATGGTGTTTTGGTGCGGGCCGCAACTCGTGGCGATGGAACCACTGGGGAAAATATCACCGAAAATGTGAAAACGATTCGTGCAATTCCGTTAAAACTCAGAGGGGATGACTGGCCGGTTCGCATTGAAGTTCGGGGGGAAGTGTTTATGCCCAAAGCCGGATTTGCAGCACTCAATGAAGCTGCAATGAAGAAAGGTGAGAAAACTTTTGTCAACCCGAGGAATGCAGCCGCCGGTAGTTTGAGACAGCTTGACTCACGAATTACAGCAAAACGCCCGCTTAGTTTTTACGCTTATGGTATCGGTGTGATTGAAGGTGCAACTTTGGCATCTTCACATTATGAACGACTGGCCCAGTTAAAGCAGTGGGGACTGCCGATGTGTCCTGAAACCGCTCAGGTCGCGAATCTCGATATGGTGAAGATGTACTATCAAGACATATTGCAACGTCGGGAAAATCTGGCTTATGAGATTGATGGTGTGGTGATTAAGGTCGATGATCTTGCGTTACAGGAACAACTCGGATTTATCTCAAAAGCGCCACGCTGGGCCATCGCCTATAAGTTTCCTGCTCAAGAAGAAATGACTCGGCTGAAAGATGTTGAATTTCAGGTCGGTAGAACAGGAGCGATTACACCGGTTGCGAAACTGGAACCGGTATTCGTCGGTGGGGTGACGGTAAGTAATGCGACATTACATAATGCAGATGAAATTGCCCGATTAGGCGTTCGTATCGGTGATACGGTGGTGATTCGTCGCGCCGGTGATGTGATTCCGCAAATTGTTTCTGTTGTTACGGAACAGCGGCCTGACGACTGTCGGGAGATTGTATTTCCGTCACATTGTCCGATTTGCCATTCTGATGTTGAACGGGTTGAAGGAGAAGCCGTTACACGCTGTACCGGTGGTTTGGTGTGTCAGGCACAGCGAAAAGAAGCACTGAAGCATTTTGTCTCCCGTAAAGCGATGGATGTCGATGGCTTAGGAGATAAGGTCATTGAGCAACTGGTGGATAAAGAGATGATCAAAACACCGGCTGATTTATACCGTCTTTCTGCGGGCCAATTAACTGTTCTTGACCGGATGGGCCCTAAGTCAGCACAAAATGTGGTGCAAGCTTTACAACAATCGAAGTCAACCACCTTACCCCGCTTCTTATATTCACTGGGTATTCGGGAAGTCGGTGAGGCGACAGCCAACAATTTAGCGCGCCATTTTCTAACGTTGGAGAATGTCCGCCATGCCACACACGAGGCGTTGATCGAAGTGAACGATATTGGTTCGATTGTCGCGAGTCATATCATTGCTTTTTTCTCAGAAGAGAATAATCAGCACGTCGTTGATGATTTACTGTCGATGGGGATTACATGGCCGGAAATCGTTACCGCTGAAGTACCGGATGCGTTGCCATTGGCTGGGAAAACGGTAGTCTTGACCGGTACGTTGACTGAGTTATCTCGTCAGGATGCCAAAGCTGCCCTTGAAGCGATGGGGGCAAAGGTCACGGGTAGTGTGTCTAAAAATACGGATATGTTATTTGCCGGTGACAATGCCGGTTCTAAACTGACCAAAGCACAGGAGCTCGGTATCGAAGTGAAATCAGAACAAGATCTCATGGCCTTGATGGCGTCAGTTTCCTGATCACACATACATCATGCCGTTATTTGAATGCTACGGCATAGGGAGGTCTCGGTGAATATTAGTGAAGTGTCAAAGCTGACCGGTTTGACAGCCAAATCAATCCGTCTTTATGAAGAAAAAGGCATCTTATCTCCACCGCTGCGTGGGGAGAATGGCTATCGGGTTTATCAGCAGTCACACATCGATGATTTACTGTTGATCGCCCGAGCAAAACGAGTTGGTTTCAATCTTGAAGAGTGCAAGTTACTGGTTCATTTGGCAAATGATCCGAGTCGCAAAAGTTGTGCGGTGAAAGCTGAAGCTCGAAAAAAACTGACTCAAGTGACTCGTAAGCTGAATGAGTTACAGCTCATTCAGTCTCAGTTGGAACAATGGATTGCTGAATGTCCCGGTGATGATAACAGCGACTGCCCCATTATTGATGATTTAAAAGGGCAGTCCTCTCATCGGTGAACCGTGAATGTGATCGCTGGTAGTTCACGCGTCGGTAAACTGCGTAAGATCAGTAGAGCAGAGAATAGAGTTTGCGACGATACTGACCCGCTAGTGGATTCCCTTGTCCCAGCGCACTCAGAATATCCATGAATATTTTTTTCATCTCCCCGTCATGCGTATTGAGATCAGCGCTTAAAAATGACCAAAGAAGAGTCAGTGCTTCTTCATCCCGCTGCACCTGATGGTATTGTGCCGCTAATTCGCAGGCGAGTTTCATGTCTTGTGGCGAGCGCTGAAATGCGTCTTCCAGTGCAACAATTTCCGGGCTATTGGCGGCTTGATGATGTAATTCCAATTTAGCGAGCAAACTTTTGTACTCGTTATCCTGAAACTCTAACGGAATATGTTGTAAGAGCGCTTCCGCTGCTTCAAATTGCTGGGTTTCGAGCAGGCAATTGGCTAAGGCAAGTTTGACTTCGCCTTTATTTTGTAGCGTTTCAGGGAGTGCTTGTAACAACGTCAGCGCCTGAGCATACTCTTGCTGTTCTATCATCGTCAGTGCTTGTTGCAAATTCATTTCATCCTGACTGGGAAGATGTTTCTCAAGCATAGCTGTGACTGACTCAATGGTTTGTGGCCCCCCTAATCCATCCACAGGACGGCCTTGAGAAAATAGCGCTAGAGTCGGGATCGACTGAATGCCAAACTGCGCCGCGATGGCTTGTTCTTCCTGACAATTCAGTAAAGCGAGTGTAAAAGCTCCCTGATATTTCTGCACTAATCCTTGTAAGGGCTGGATCAGTACCGCACTGGATTCGTCCATCGGTGCCCAAAAATAAAATAGGATCGGTGCAGAAAAAGAGCCCTCTAATAGTTCTCGGATATTTTCTTGGGTGACATCAACGTGAAGTGGTGTATGCATACGGTGAACTTCCTGAATTCAATGGGCGATAGGGTATAAGTATGGGCGGGTGATTAAAAATCAAGTGAAATCGAAATATCCATGGATAAATATGTGGCAGTCAGCGCTGAAACTGATGTGATGGTGGCTTTTTGCCTGAAAGGGACACGATTAAAACATGATTAGAAAAATAACGACAACACAAATACTTAGCCAGTTTAGCTGATTGAGACTCATTTTTACCTATTCCAGAAGATGTGGCACTCTCGGTCGAGAACAATGAGCATATTAGAAGGTGATTATGAAACAATCATGACAGCCTTCCTCTATTCTTTCTTCTTAGTCTTCTAAGCCGCTTTATTGAGAATGGCATCAAGCCAGCGGGTTGGCAGTAAACGTTTAAGCACCGCAAACACTTGCGTCGGTCTGGTAATTCGATAGCGGATTTTGGGCGTGGGGCTTTCTAAAGCATGAAGAATTGAAGGCAGACAATCTTCCGGTGGTAGTGTGAACCGGTTGTTGGATTTTTCTTGATTCAGACGCTCAATCTGTTGTTGATACGCTTGCGCATGAACGCTGTTTTGTGGAGAGACCCAACGTAAGAATGCAGCCAGTGCATTTTCGCGAAAGTGCGTCTCTATTGGCCCGGGTTCGAGAATACTGATATGAATGTCGGTCTGTTTTAGTTCGAGACGCAGCGTATCACTCCAGCCTTCGATCGCAAATTTTGAGGCATTGTAGGCACCGCGATATTTCATTGCAGCAAATCCCAGTACCGAACTATTCTGAATGATTCTGCCATGCCCTTGCCGCCGAAATTGCGGCAGCAGTTTGGTGGTGAGATCATGCCAACCAAAAAAGTTAGTTTCGAATTGCTCTCTCATTGCTTGAGTGGATAAATCTTCCAGCGCACCGGGTTGACCATAAGCACCGTTATTAAACAGCGCATCGAGATGGTGATTGGTCAGTGACATCACTTCCTCGATCGCTGTGTCAATGATTGCTGGATTGGTGACATCAAGATGAATGGCGGTCAGGCCTTCATTTTGAAGCCGCTGTACATCTGCAATGTGTCGGCATGAGGCGATGACCTGATAGCCCCTTTGGTGTAAAGCATGAGCAGTGGCATAGCCGATACCCGATGAACATCCGGTGATGAGTATTGTTTTAGACATGTTTTCCTCTTGGGTATGCCGTCATTGCCACACAATCGATTGATGTTATGGCAATACCTGTAAAACCTGTTTGAGTGCCGGTTCCAGATGAGAGTACTGAAATTTAAATCCGAGTTCAGTTAATTTTTTGGGTTTGGCACGAGTACTATCGAGCAGTAGTGCAGCGGATTCTCCCATGAGTAGCCGAATTGCCCACGCAGGAACCGACATAACGTGTGGCCTGTGTAGTGTTTTTGCGAGGGTTTTACTGAATATTTTGTTCGGTACCGGATGTGGTGCACAGAGGTTGAATGGCCCGTGAGCGTAGGTGGTTGCTAATAAAAAGAGAATTCCTTGAACCATATCATGAATGTGAATCCAAGGAAGATACTGATTGCCTGAACCTATCGGACCGCCGCAACCGAATCGATAGGGCAAGAGCATTTTTTGTAATGCGCCACCATCCGATGACAGAACGACCCCCGTTCTGAGCAGGCAGACTCTGGTGTTTTCTGATTCGGCTTTTTTGGCAATATTTTCCCAAGTTACACACACCGAATGAGAGAATTCATGACTTTGAACCTGGAGGCTTTCATCAATCGGATGATCCTGTTGATCGCCGTAGAAGCCAACGGCAGAACCGCTGATGAACACGGATGGCGGGGATGAACTGGCATGAATGAGCTCAACAAGCTTTTCGGTAATTTGCCAGCGACTCTGGCAAATTGCTTGTTTCTGGGCATCTGTCCATCGTCGGTTGGCGATCGGTTCGCCAGCGAGGTTAATCACAGCATCGAAATGGTTGAGATCATGGAGGTTATCTAAACTGGTGATCAATTCAAGTGGATAATGGTTGAGATGATTGAGCTTTTCTCGAGTTTGTTTCTCTGAGCGAGTCAAGACAACAATTTCATGTTCATGGGTGATAAGCTGCTTGATCAATTCTTTGCCGATGAGTCCCGAACCGCCGGTGATAAGTATTTTCATATCCTACCCATTTCATGTTGATCGAATATACCAGTGATGGTTTGAGGTAATTCTATCCGTTGGTTTTATTCATTATATTTCATCATATATAGAATAATCATAAATGATTTCAGAAAGTAGCGAGACGATGCCGGTGAGGTGTTGATGTTATATTTTTGTGATTGATTCTTGGTTTTAGTCGATGAATTTAGCAAAGTCACACGCAATCTTGTACGGATCTGTCATCATATAATCAAGCTATTCCATACCATGCAGGTTATCGAAGGTGCCTGTTACCAATACCTTTTCCTCTCTCGGATTGGGGTTGTCAAGTTGGCTCAAGTGAGGAGAAATGAAAGCATTCATTGCATTACTCAAAGTAATGCTGGGAAGTTTTAAAGATCTACTCCCGATTATTTTGGTCATTGCATTTTTTCAGTTGATCATTTTGCAACAACCTCTCCCAGATTTGATTTCAATTTTGGGTGGGTTGTTATTCGTTGTTCTCGGTTTGACGTTTTTTATTTTTGGTCTGGAAATGGGATTGTTTCCAATCGGTGAAAGTATGGCTCAGGCACTTGCCAAGAAAGGGAGCTTGCTGGGGTTATTAGGATTCGCTTTTTGTTTGGGGTTTGGAACCACGATTGCGGAGCCCGCTTTGACCGCTGTCGCAGCTGAGGCCGCAAAAGTCGCAGCGTCTGGGGGGGTGATTGAGATGACTGCACAATCTATGAACGACTATACCATGGGATTACGATTAACGGTGGCTTTGTCAGTTGGCCTCGCCATCGTTTTAGGGGTATTGAGAATCCTGAAGGGGTGGTCGATTCACTTGATGATTATCTTTGGTTACTCGTGTGTCATGATCCTGACCGTTTTCGCGCCTGAAACCATTATCGGGATAGCTTATGATTCCGGCGGGGTGACCACATCGACGATTACGGTTCCTTTAGTGACCGCATTAGGGGTTGGGCTGGCCTCTTCGATTAAAGGGCGAAATCCCATGGTGGATGGGTTTGGGCTGATTGCGTTTGCATCGTTACTCCCGATGATTTTTGTGATGATTTTCGGGATGACGATAGCATGATAACCATTGCCCATTTCTTCCAAATTCTATGGACCACAATTCAGGATGTATTACCGATTGCAATCATTTTGTTTGTGTTTCAGTTGGTTATATTACGTAAACCGGTTGCACGTTTACCACATGTGATTCTTGGCTTTGGATACGTGATTCTGGGACTGTCTCTTTTCTTGATGGGGCTGGATGCTGCGTTGTTTCCGCTGGGGGAAATGATGGCACAGCAGTTGACCGCGCCCTCATTTCTTGCTCAGGTCCGCTTGAATGATGCAGACCCTCAACATTGGATCAATTACTATTGGGTTTATCTGTTTGCATTTTGTATCGGATTTAGTACGACGATCGCGGAACCGTCGTTGATTGCCGTTGCGATTAAAGCGAATAAAGTATCTGGTGGTTCTATTGGTGTGAATGGTTTGAGGGTTGCTGTTGCTCTAGGGGTGGCATTCGGTATTACGTTGGGGAGTTACCGAATTGTCGTGGGTGACCCGTTGCACTATTACATCATTATCGGTTATTTGCTGGTTGTGATTCAGACATTTTATGCCCCCAAAATGATTGTTCCTTTAGCTTATGATTCCGGAGGCGTCACTACATCAACGGTCACTGTGCCTGTTGTTACGGCGCTGGGGTTAGGACTCGCATCAACGGTTCCGGGGCGGAGTCCGTTGATCGATGGATTTGGTTTAATCGCATTTGCCAGCCTTTTTCCTATGATATCTGTCATGGGATATGCGCAAGTGACACAGTGGTTGAACCGTAAACGTTCTCTGATGGAGAAAAAAGACAATGCGCTTTAAATTAATCGTTGCCTTTGTTGAAGATAGCAAAACCGACAAAGTATTAGACGCCGCCAGACAAGCAGGAGCGACAGGTGCGACAGTGATCAACAATGCCAGAGGAGAAGGACTCAATCAGAAAACCACCTTTTTTGGCCTGACATTGGAAGTACAGAAGGATATGGTGCTCTTTGTCGTTGAAGAGCATTTGTCTCGTCAGATTTTGGAAACAATTAATGAAGTCGGGGAGTTTGAAACCGAATCAGGGCAGGGAATCGCCTTTCAGATTGATATTGAAGATGTCGTCGGCATCTCTCATCAGGTTGAAAAGTTAACTAAATACGTTGAGGACGAATTATGAATAGGCATGATAGCGTGAGAGTCCGTGATGTAATGACCGATACCTATGCCCTTGTTGATGGTTTGATGACGGTCTATGAAGCGATTCGGATTGCGAAGCAACAGCAGGTTAAAGCTTTGATTGTCAATAAACGTCACGATGATGATGAATTCGGGATTGTGTTGATGAATGACATTGCCAAAAAAGTGCTCGCCAGTAACCGTTCATCAAAGCGGACCAATATTTATGAGATCATGACCAAACCTGCGCTGTCAGTGGATCCTGATATGAAGGTTAAATATTGTGCTCGTTTATTTGAGCGGTTTGGCATCAGCCGGGCACCCGTCATTGAACATGGAAAAGTGATTGGCATGGTTAGCTACAATAATATTGTCGTCAATGGGATGCTTGAAGAAGACGATCTTGAGTAGGGCGCTTTGGCTCACTGGATACGGGAACTGCCCGAAGAGCAGTCTATCGATCAATATGCCCCAGATTCCGTTCGGGATCGAACACATTCCGAACGCGTTGTTTCAACGTTTTGGCATCGGGGAATCCTTGGTCTTTCTGACGCTCCCAAATCTGAATATCATTACAGAATATTTCAAAACGACCGCCTGTATCCGGGCAGAGTGAAACTTGCTCGATCTCTTCGCTGAATGTATGGAGTAGCTCTTGCGCTAACCAAGATGCGCGCAGCATCCAATTGCATTGACGACAGTAGAAAATACGAATATTAATTTTTTGCACGAATACCACTCTTAAATGGGGATAACCGGGTGAATGTGAGCGTATAAAAATACATCTAAAAAGCAAAAATCTCACACAATTTCTTTTTCTGGCTGAGTTGAAGCTTTAGTTGACTAAAGTGCACGATGCGCCATCAGTTGACGTACATTGCATGAGTCAGGGGACTGATTGAATCAAGCCCCCTGACTTCAACTGACTTAGTTTTTAAAGAGGATGGTTGAGTCGTGATTCAGACTGGTCAGCAGGAGCGTTTTACTATCAATGACATCAACACGTCTGCTCTGCTGGGCATCCATTTTAAAAAACTGCTTGATCAGATTTAATTGCTTCGGCGTAAAATCTTTACTCTCGCTAGAAGAAACATCTTTAAACTCTGTCGGGGAGATCAGTAGATAGTTTTCACTGAGTTCCCAAGTACCGGTTTCTGATATGTCGATTTTACTCTCCGGTTCTTTCCCATTAGCATATAACTGAATCACGGAGACGCGGATATACGTTTTGTTGGGAAGATATTTTACATTCGAGAGTACATCGACCCGACGGAGCGGACCAACAGAGGCGACTTCATTTTTACTTTCGATCAGGGTGACGACTTTTGACTGCCATTCACTTGATGTCAGCAGTTGCTTGAGTTTCAGATCACTGCCCCAGTATAGCCAAGCGCTTAGAACAATAGATGCAAGCAGCGTGATCGTCGCAATGCGTTGGTTCATCTTTTTCACTGGCATACCTTCGTGAGATCCTCTTGATTGACAACAATGTTCAAGGTGGCATTTTTATCACTATGTTCAATTGGGTAGACATAGTTCAATATCATTTTGTTGTCTTGGCCATTGGTTGCGATGACCTGACTTGGGGGCGCATCCATCGAATGCGCTGCCCGGTATCTTTTCACGCAGAGTTCAATTGATGGCAGCCACGAATTCAAATCAGGATGATTTTTGGGGGTATTAATCGGAATGTCATCAATAATCGTTAAATTACGGAACTGAGAATAAGTTGGCCCGTGATACGTGACTGCGATGATGGGCAAAATGAATGCGATCAGGAAACACAGTTTGGTTTTCCAACTTGCTTTTTGAGAAGATGGTTGTGCCGTCGATAGCGTCTCTTGACCGGACACTATATCGAGCGAATTCTTTTCAAACTCAGCAACAGCATGGGCCGATTCGACCAATGCTTCTTCCTGAAGTGTCAGCAACTCCTCCGACTGATCTTGAGGCTCATCTTTGTCTGACTTAGCCGGACTGATGGCAGGAAGAGGCTCTACACTAGCGATCAACTGATAACCACGCTTAGGAACGGTTTTGATATAGCGCGGTGATTTGGTGGAGTCATTGAGCATTTTTCTGAGCGTCGAAATCGCTTGGGTGAGACTAGAATCATCGACTTCAAAGCCTTGCTTGCGCCACACAAAATCATGGAGCTCATTACGACGAATGACCTCATTGGGATGCTGGGCTAGCATCAATAGAATTCTACTTTCGTTACTGCCTAGCCGAATAGTTTCATTATCATTTTCTTTATCGACCAACGAGTTATTGTTGGGAACGAATGTAAAACGTTCAGCCAGGATGAATTTTGAGCTAATGGTATTCATCAATGTCTTCTTTTTATGTATTGAATACTGACGATTTGTTTCGTGATTATCTCAACGTTTGAGTTAAGGGCGAGTTAAGTTTTCTTGATGCCATTTAGATATATTGAGATTTCTTGAGCACAGGATAATAAAATTTTTAGAAAAAAACACTGTTTTTAGATTGTCTAACCTTGAATTCACTTTCATGACCCATATTTTACTAGCAAGCAAGAATATTTGTATACATTATGAATCGGTATGAATGCATTAAGTCATGGAGCTAGTATGAGCGAAACGGTTACGAATAACAAAGAAACTCGTGGTTTTCAGTCAGAAGTAAAGCAGTTGCTGAACCTGATGATCCATTCTCTCTATTCAAATAAAGAGATATTTTTACGGGAGCTGATCTCCAATGCATCTGATGCGGCTGATAAATTGCGCTTTCAGGCGCTGTCGAATCCGGAGCTATATCAAGGAGATGCCGACCTTGCTGTACGTCTGTCTTTCGATAAGGAAGCGAAGACGCTCACGATATCAGACAATGGTATTGGTATGAGCCGGGACAGTGTAATTGATAACCTCGGGACAATTGCTAAATCTGGTACAAAAGAGTTTTTTGCCAAACTATCTGATGAGCAGGTCAAAGATTCACAGTTAATTGGTCAATTTGGTGTCGGTTTCTATTCTGCTTTTATTGTCGCCGATGCAGTGACTGTTCGGACCCGTGATGCCAGCCTTTCTGCGGATGAAGGGGTTTTATGGCACTCTCAAGGAGAAGGGGAATATACGCTGGAAACGATTCGCAAAGAGAGTCGTGGTACCGATATTATTCTGCATTTGCGCGAAGAGGGTGAAGAGTTTTTATCTGAATGGCGTTTGAAAGAACTGGTTTCTAAATATTCTGACCATATTGGTATCCCTGTTTATATTCAAACGGTGAAAACTGACGAAGAAGGTAAAGAAACCGGTGAGACCGAATGGGAAAAAGTGAACAAAGCCGAAGCGCTATGGACACAACCCAAATCGGAGATCAGTGAGGAAGAATATAAAGCATTTTATAAGCATGTTTCTCATGACTTTGCTGATCCACTTGTCTGGAGCCACAACAAGGTTGAAGGGAAGAACGACTATACAAGCTTGCTGTATATTCCTTCTAAAGCACCGTGGGACATGATGAACCGCGATCATAAAAGCGGTTTGAAACTGTATGTACAGCGCGTGTTCATTATGGATGATGCGGCGCAGTTCATGCCTTCTTATCTGCGGTTTGTCCGAGGCCTGATTGACTCAAATGATTTGCCGTTGAACGTATCCCGTGAAATTTTGCAGGATAATAAAGTGACTCAGTCACTGCGTAGTGCATGCACCAAGCGCGTGTTATCGATGCTAGAGCGCATGTCCAGCGATGAAGAAAAATATCAGACATTCTGGAAAGAATTTGGTCTGGTGATGAAAGAAGGGCCTGCTGAAGATTTTTCAAACCGTGAGAAAATTGCCGGTTTGCTGCGATTTGCCTCAACACATACGGAAAGTTCTGAGCAGAACGTCGCGCTGAAAGCGTATGTTGAGCGGATGAAAGAAGGTCAGGATAAGATCTACTATCTGACCGCAGACAGCTATGCGGCAGCGAAGAATAGCCCTCACTTAGAACAGTTCAAGTCTAAAGGTATTGAAGTTATTCTGATGTATGACCGTATTGATGAATGGCTGATGAACTATCTCACCGAGTTTGACGGAAAACAGTTCCAATCAATTACCAAAGCCGGACTTGATTTGAGCCAGTTCGAGGACGAAGCTGAGAAAGAAAAACATAAAGAGACAGAAGAAGCGTTTAAAACAGTTGTCGAAAGAACGCAATCTTATCTCGGTGACCGCGTTAAGGAAGTTCGTACAACATTCAAACTTGCCTCGACACCTGCGGTCGTTGTTACCGATGATTATGAGATCGGTACACAAATGGCGAAGTTATTAGAAGCTGCAGGACAAGCCGCTCCGGAAGTGAAATATATTCTGGAGTTAAATCCGGAGCATGATCTGGTTAAGAAAATGGCTGATGAACCGGATGAAGAGCAGTTTGGTCGTTGGGTCGAGATTCTGTTAGGTCAGGCGATGTTGGCAGAAAGAGGTTCAATGGAAGATCCCGCTCAATTCCTGAGTGCGGTCAACCGACTCTTGACTAAGGTTCAATAAGTTTGTTGGTATTCAATAAGCCCGCATTGCGGGCTTATCTTTTTCATTCATGTAACTTTATGAAAATAATTGATATTTTGTATCATATTTGTCACAGAACATTAGGTTTCTATCAATCTTTAGTCGTACCGGACGTTCAAAAATGAATCCTTATGGTAGAATTCCAGACTTGAATGTCTTAGGGAAGGCGTGTATTTTGCTCGCCTATTGAATGGTCTGATGACTTGAATTACACGTTTATACCGAAACTTTCCGTGACAACGAGAATGCAGTGAGTTTCGGTATAATTCATCATTTTCTAAAGAGGATTAAACATGCGCATCATTCTTCTGGGTGCTCCAGGTGCTGGTAAAGGGACACAGGCTCAGTTCATTATGGAGAAATATGGTATTCCACAAATTTCTACCGGTGACATGCTTCGTGCTGCAATTAAAGCCGGCACTGAACTTGGTAAGCAAGCCAAAGCAGTTATCGATGCTGGTCAGTTAGTTTCTGATGATATTATTCTGGGATTGATTCAAGAACGCATTGCTCAACCTGACTGTGAGAAAGGTTTCTTGCTTGATGGTTTTCCTCGGACAATTCCTCAAGCAGATGGTCTGAAAGCGATGGGAATTGAGATCGACTATGTGATTGAGTTCGATGTGGCGGATAAAGTGATTGTTGAACGGATGGCTGGTCGCCGTGCTCATTTAGCGTCTGGACGGACTTATCATGTGGTGTATAACCCACCGAAAGTTGAAGGTAAAGATGATGTCACGGGTGAAGAGCTTGTCATTCGTGATGATGACAAAGAAGAAACTGTTCGTTCACGTCTGGCTGTGTATCATGAGCAGACGGCACCGCTGATTGAATACTACAGCAAAGAAGCAGCGGCAGGGAAAACCCAATATCTGAAATTGGATGGGACCAAACAGGTTGCTGAAGTCAGTGCCGATATTGAAAAAGCATTAGGATGATCCCCTCTGGTTTATCGCTGACTGATGGTCATCGATAACGGGATATCTTGACGGATAGAAATCCAGAGTCTTTCGAGGCGCTGGATTTTTTTATCCGGCAGATGCTCTCGCTAAAAATCGTGATAGAGTATAGCCTGTAGTATTGTTGATGATTATTTGACTGAATAGGTGAAATCTGACGTGATGTATCCGGCAAAAAAACGAGGTGTACTGTTAGTTAATTTGGGAACGCCAACAGCAGCAACACCTGCTGCGGTGAAAGCGTTTTTGGCTGAATTTCTTTCTGACCCGCGTGTCATTGATCTTTCTCCTTGGGTCTGGCGTCCATTATTACATGGCGTCATTTTACCCATTCGTTCACCTAAAGTTGCGCGTTTATACCAACAGATCTGGATGGATGGTGGGTCACCGTTAATGGTGTATTCAATGCGTCAGCGCGACAAATTGGCAAAATTGCTTGATATACCGGTTGAAGTTGGGATGACCTATGGTCAGCCAAGTGTTCGGGATGGATTGCAACGCCTAATGGCACAGCAGGTTGAGTCTGTAACGATATTACCGCTTTATCCTCAATATTCAGGAACAACCACAGCTGCGGTTTATGATGCCGTCGCCAATGCGTTAAAGTCATTTTCGGTGGTCCCTGAACTTCATATTATTCGCGATCATTATCATCATCCACTCTATATAAAAGCACTCGCTGAGCAAGTTCGGCATTCTTGGGAAAATCATGGCCGGGGAGATTATCTGCTCTGTTCCTATCATGGTATTCCACAGCGATATGCAGATAATGGTGATATTTATCCACAGCACTGTATTGAGACGACTCGACTGCTTGCCGCTGAGTTGGGATTAGAGACACATCAAATTGGCACAGCTTATCAATCCCGTTTCGGCAAAGAAGAGTGGTTGCAACCTTATACCGATAAAACGTTAGAAAATCTTCCCCGGAACGGTATCAAGAATCTGGACATCATTTCTCCGGCATTCGCGGTAGATTGTCTGGAAACGCTGGAAGAAATCGCGCAAGAGGGCAAAGAGACTTTTCTGCATGCTGGTGGAGAGGTTTACAACTTCATTGGCTGTCTGAACGACTCAGATACCTATGTGTCTTTATTCGCCGAATTGGTGAAACATTCGACAAACAAACATGAATGAGTGTTTATACATGTACCTTCTGTAAAACTGTTGCTAGGGTTTATATATGAAGGAGAAAAATGGTTGTCAGAATATGAAACAATGGTATTTACTGTATTGTAAGCGTGGAGAACAGCAGCGAGCCAAATGCCATTTGGAGAATCAGGGCGTTGAATGCTATTACCCTGAAATAAAAGTCGAGAAGATTTTGCGGGGAAAAAAGCAAACTCTACTTGAGCCGCTGTTCCCTTCTTATATGTTTGTCCGTTTTGATTATGAGAGCGGCCCCAGTTTTGTTTCAGTCCGTTCGACGAGAGGGGTGGCTGATTTTATCCGTTTCGGACAGCATCCTAAGGAAGTGAGCGCTGAGTTAGTCGAACACTTAAAAGTGTTGGAATCCAATCCTCAGTCTCTTCAGCAGAGTATGCCACAGCGTGGACAGGTCATTCGGGTGAAAGGGGGGCAATTTGCCGGAATTGATGCCATTTATCAGGAAGCGGATGGCGAAACGCGTTCAATCATGTTGGTGAAAATGATTAGTCAGACCGTTGCAATGAGCTTTGATAATCGAGATTTGGAGTTGTCTTAGCAGGATTTTCTCTTCTAGACAGATAAGTCTCTGTCATTATCATCATCAAAAAACAGCAGGAAAAAATCCTGCTGTTTTTTTGTAGTACTGATTGAGAATCGCGGCTTAGTAAGCTTCCTGATGAACGTTTTTGACTGCGCGTCCGGATGGGTCAATACAGTTCTTAAACGATTCATCCCATTCAATGGCTTTTGCCGATGAACAAGCAACGGATGGGCCTCCCGGAACACACTTTGCTGCGGATTCGAGTGGGAATAGCTCTTCAAAAATTTCCCGGTATACATAACCTTCTTTGGTTGTCGG
This sequence comes from Vibrio sp. MEBiC08052, assembly GCF_001506075.1. Taxonomy (GTDB): domain Bacteria; phylum Pseudomonadota; class Gammaproteobacteria; order Enterobacterales; family Vibrionaceae; genus Vibrio. Next base: position 1,009,767 of record NZ_KQ947475.1, read on the forward strand.
CGTATTGTATGGGAAGCGGAACTGCGCTGTTTCCATCTGTTGGTCGGTGATTTTTTCTTCTGCGACTGCTTTGAGGGTATCAATCCAGCCGTAGCCGACACCATCTGAAAACTGTTCTTTCTGCCGCCAGGCGATTGAGTCTGGCAGATAGTGTTCAAAGCATTCTCGCAAGATATGTTTTTCCATTTTGCCGTTGCCGCACATTTTATCTTTCGGGTTTAGACGCATGGCAACATCAATAAACTCTTTATCCAAGAATGGGACGCGTCCTTCCACACCCCATGCAGCCAGAGATTTGTTCGCTCGTGCACAGTCAAACATGTTCAGCGCCAGTAGTTTGCGAACTGTTTCTTCATGGAACTCGCGAGCATTCGGGGCTTTGTGGAAATAAAGATATCCCCCGAAAATTTCATCGGCACCTTCACCGGAAAGCACCATTTTAATTCCCATTGCTTTGATTTTTCGCCCCATCAAAAACATTGGCGTTGATGCACGGATGGTTGTCACATCATATGTTTCGATGTGGTAAATCACATCCCGAATGGCATCCAGACCTTCCTGAATGGTATAGGTCATCTCATGGTGAACCGTGCCGATTTTTGCAGCAACTTCCCGGGCGGCTTTAAGGTCCGGAGCGTCTTCCAAACCAATTGCAAATGAGTGCAACTGAGGCCACCAAGCTGCCGATTGCTCATCGTCTTCAATCCGCATCGCAGCGAAGCGTTTCGCGATTGCGGAAGTAATGGATGAGTCCAGTCCTCCGGATAGCAGTACGCCGTAAGGAACGTCGGTCATGAGCTGTCGTTTGACAGCCGCCTCCAAGGCTTGAGTCAGTTGCTCTTTATCTGTCACATTATCTTCAACGGCACTATAGTCGTTCCAGTCTCGAGTATAGTAGCGGACCGGCTCTTGATCGGATGAACCGTAATAACAACCCGGAGGAAATTCGCTGATGGTTTTACAAACCGGAACCAACGCTTTCATTTCTGAGGCAATGTAATAGTTCCCATGTTCATCAAAGCCTTGATAGAGCGGAATAATACCGATGTGATCGCGACCGACCAAATACTGGTCTTTTTCCTCATCGTACAGGATGAAAGCGAAGATACCGTTGAGTTCTTCGAGTAAATCTGCACCCATATCCTGATAAAGTGCCAAGATGACTTCACAATCTGAATCAGTCTGGAAATCGTATTTGTCTTCGTAACGGGCTCTGATTTCTTTGTGGTTATAGATTTCACCGTTGACGGCGAGTATATGTTTTTTATTCGGACTGTAGATTGGCTGAGCGCCGCTATTCAGACCAACGATAGCCAGCCTTTCATGCGCCAGAATTGCATGATCCGATGTATAAATACCAGACCAGTCCGGACCACGGTGACGAAGTTTTTTGGACATTTCCAATGCCAGCGGACGTAGCTTCGATGCATCGCTTTTTATATCTAAGATGCCAAATATAGAACACATACTCATTCCCTTATGATTTTTTGCTTTGAATGTTAATGTGCCACTTTTTTCAGAAAAGACAACACTTGATTGTATCTATTTCTATTTAAAATTCACTTAAGGTGAATTTAATTTAATTCTTTTGTCATTTTATTAAATTTTTTATAACTATAGACGCAATGTGGTTGTTATTTGTTCAGATTCGTTGGTTGATGTCGGGAGTCAGGGAGGGATAGAAATCGAGCAAGGCAACCAGATTGGTTACCTTGGCGTATCAATACAGTGATTACTCTTCAAGAAGTTTTTGGAGTAATACGCCATTTAACATGGCTCGTTTGATCATTGCAAAAGCAGCAATCGGCGGTTGCTTATAAACCTGTGAGGCCACAATCGGGAGGTTTTTATAGAATGCTTTCAGAGATTGATTCTGTACATTGCGTTCGATAGCCGGAAAAATCAATGTTTGTGCCATCGTAATATCCCCGGCAATAACAATTTTTTGCGGATTGAACAAGTTTACTGTGATAGCTACGGCCTTACCTAAATGATCACCGACTTTTATCAAGGTCTGACGTGCCAGTTCATCTCCCTGATTGGCATGATCACAAATATCGTTAATCGTAATTTGCTCCAATTCAGAAAGTGTTGACTGATAGCCTTGATCAAGAAATTGTCTGACCCGTTTAACGATTGCCGGGTTGGATGCCACTGTTTCCAGACACCCGAAATTACCGCACTGACATTGTGCACCCAGTGGATCGATCTGAATATGACCGATTTCTCCAACATTGCGGTTAAACCCGAGAAAAATTCGGCCATTGACGATCATTCCGGCCCCTGTTCCGCGGCCGACACTGATCAAAATCGAATCCTGACAATCCTGACTTGAACCGAAATAATGTTCAGCGAGGGCAAGTCCCCGGATATCATTACCGATAAAACACTCGACACCGAAATGATTTTTGATGATGTCTCCCATCGCGAGTTCATCAACATCGACATTGTGCATGTATTCAACCACGCCTGTTTCTGGGTTAACCAGTCCGGGGAGAACCACACCAATGGCAATTAATTGTTGAATATATGCTTGTTTTTCTCGGATGAAGTGACGAATGTAGTGAAGTAATCCTTCAATGAGTTCTTTTTGATGCAGATATTGAAACTCATGATAATCGGAAACAATTTCGTTTCCGCCCAGATTATAAAGACTGATCTGAATGTAGTCGCGGCCTAGCCTGACAGCGACGGAATGAAACGGAAGCACTTCAGTTTCAAGAGAGATAGCCCTGCGTCCACCGGTCGATGCCTGTTGTGCGACTTCTTTAATGAGGCCTTTTTCCAACAGTTGGCGGGTGATTTTCGTGACACTGGCAGGTGCTAACTGACTGATATCTGCAACCTGAATGCGAGAGATCGGACCCTGTTGATCGATGAGCCGATACACAGCGGCACTATTAAGTTGTTTGACTAAATCTACATTACCTTTTTGCGTATCATTCATTGCTTATGCTGCTCGTATTGCCCATTTTTTAATCTTGTCATCGGATTGTAAAATTTTTTATCGATGATAGCCTACCCACATACTCACTGTGTTTATTGTGTCGGTTTGGTTGCGTGATGTCTATGGTACTTTTCTCTATACCGGCAGACGACGGTACATTCACTGAGTTTATTTGTACGATGATGGCTGGTGTTCAAGGCAGTTCATTGTCTGAGTCCAGAATATATCCTGCCAAAGCGGTAATATACTGCCTTATCGCTAAAAATAAAGTCCTCTCCAGCTGCAGCTGTAGGAGCTGTGGCATTGGTCACTAATCTTTTGCCATCTCAGTTTACTTTTTCGCAATATTTGGAGGATGTAAATGCTAATTATGATGGCGCTCTTGATGCGCAATCCAGCGCCAAAAACCAGAAATACCGTTTTATCGATGTAAAATGATCAATCTCAGGAAATAATCTTAAGAATATCCCGGAATCATATTGTGTAATCACAAAGAATTGTGGATCATTAGGGGTGTTAATTTTTATATATCCTAACTGCAAAATTATTCGTGGTGTACTTGTCTGGATTCAAACAGATGAGTCACGGTCCTGAGAATACAAAATTATTGAGGTGTTATAGATGAGTGAAGCTGAGGCTCGTCCATCGAACTTTATCCGTCAGATTATTGATAAAGACTTGGCGGAAGGCAAACATACCAGTGTGCATACCCGATTCCCACCAGAGCCGAACGGCTATCTTCATATCGGACATGCTAAGTCAATCTGTTTGAATTTTGGTATTGCTCAGGATTATCAGGGCCAGTGTAACTTACGTTTTGATGATACAAACCCAGAAAAAGAGAACATCGAATATGTTGAGTCGATTAAGAAAGACGTCAACTGGTTAGGTTTTCAATGGGCTGGTGAGGTATGTTATTCCTCTGATTATTTTGATCAGCTGTATCGTTATGCAGTTGAGTTGATTGAGAAAGGTCTGGCTTATGTTGAAGAACTGACTCCGGAACAAATCCGTGAGTATCGGGGAACCTTGACTCAACCGGGCAAAGAAAGTCCTTACCGTGATCGCAGTGTTGAAGAAAATCTCGCCTTGTTTGAAAAAATGCGCAGTGGTGGTTTTCAGGAAGGTGAAGCCTGTTTACGTGCCAAAATCGATATGGCTTCTTCTTTTATCGTCTTGCGTGATCCGGTTTTATACCGGGTTCGTTTTGCCGAGCATCACCAGACAGGTAATCAATGGTGTATTTATCCGATGTACGATTTTACTCACTGTATTTCGGATGCATTGGAAGGCATTACTCACTCGCTGTGTACGCTAGAGTTTCAGGATAACCGACGATTGTATGATTGGGTATTGGATAACATTTCGATTCCCTGCCATCCGAGACAGTATGAGTTCAGCCGCTTAAACCTTGAATATACTGTGATGTCTAAACGGAAGCTGAATCAATTGGTGTCAGAAAACTTGGTTTCAGGATGGGATGACCCACGGATGCCGACAATTTCTGGTTTACGTCGTCGCGGATTTACATCGGCATCGATTCGTGAATTCTGTAAACGCATCGGCGTGACGAAGCAAGACAATATGATTGAATTTGGTTCATTGGAATCTTGTATTCGTGATGACCTGAATGAAAATGCGCCCAGAGCGATGGCTGTACTGGATCCGGTGAAGATTGTCATTGAAAATTATGACGCTGACACGGTGGAGATGCTGGATGTCGCCAATCATCCGAACAAGCCTGAGATGGGCAGCCGCCAAGTCGCCTTTAGCCGGGAAGTTTGGATTGAACGTGAAGATTTTCGTGAAGAAGCGAATAAGAAATATAAACGTCTTGTTCTTGGCAAAGAAGTCCGTTTACGCGGTGCTTATGTCATTAAAGCTGAGCGGATTGAAAAAGATAGCGCGGGTGAGATTACGACGATTTACTGTACTTACGATGCCGATACATTGGGGAAAAACCCTGCGGATGGCAGAAAAGTCAAAGGTGTCATTCACTGGGTTTCCGTCAACCAAGGTGTTCCCGCTGAGTTCCGGCTGTATGATCGGCTCTTTTCGGTGGCAAACCCGGCTGCAGAAGATGATTTTAAGCAAGTCCTGAACCCCGAATCTCTGGTCCGCAAGCAAGGTTTTGTCGAAGCCAGTTTAGCCGTGGCTCAACCAGAATTTGGTTATCAGTTTGAACGCTTAGGTTATTTTTGTGCCGATAATCACGATTCTTCAACCGAATCATTGGTTTTTAACCGGACTGTCGGTTTGAGAGACACATGGGCGAAGATTGAAGCGGCCTGATATGCTTTGATGAAGTGATAGAAAGCCAGCAAATTGCTGGCTTTTTTACTGTTCAAATCATGCTTTGTGACGCCATCAACTGGTTTGATCTGATGCTATTTGAACGCATGCAGGGGTCGATGGTGAATCAGAATTGTGGAAAATGTGTGAGATGCGCGCAATTATTGTAGGCAAAACAGTTTTTTTCCGGATAACCTATAGTTTTGCTGGTGTAATCCGATATATTTAACAGATTATTGAATTTACTATTACCTAAGCACATAGCTGAGCTTTATATGCGTCAATTTTTAAAACGTCTGTTGTTACCACTTGCAATAGCAGCCGTGGGTCAGATTTCTCTTATTCATGCAGAAGGTATTCGTCTGCTTGGGCCAACAGGTCAGGTGCAGTCATCACCCCAATACAGTGAAGCGGTGAGGTCTTCTGCTGCACAATCAAATAATGAGCCTTCAAAATTTTATGGCCCGACTTCCGAAACAGAAACATTATGGTCTATTGCCTCAAAACTCAGACCATCAAATCAAGTTACCGTTCAGCAAACGCTACTTGCTCTCTATCAGTTAAATCCCGAGTCATTTGAACAGCAGAATATCCACAGCTTAATTCCGGGAAGTCGGTTACGCATTCCATCTCTTGTGCAAATCCGCAGTGTCACTACAGAAGAAGCAACAAGGGTCATGCAGGCCCATCAGCAACGGTTAGATCAGGCGAGTCGTCTCGCTGCAACCGATTCATCCTCTGCGGCAAGATCTCGTACGGTGAAGTCGGCAGAGCCCGCGTCTGTCAAAACAGAAACCCCACCGACAGCCCAGCCTTATACGAAGCCGGCACAGCAATCAGCTGATGCTCAGCAAATGAGTCCGCCGACAGAAAAGATTATTCCGCCAGAGCAGCCTCCAGCTCAGACAGAAGCTCCCCAGAGCGTGCTGTCATTCTCCTCATCAGATGCGAAAGGGGCGGACTCAGAAATTCTGGCCCTTGAAGAGAAAAACCACCGTTTAACACTCATGTTGTCAAAAGTTCAGTCAGAAGTGAGTGAGCTGAAGAATGAACTGGGTGATGAAAACAAAGTTCGTACTGAAGTTGAAAAACTACTGGCTGAAGAGCGTAGAAAACGTGCAGAAGCTGAGCGAATGGCTCCTACATCACTGGACAAATTGTTGTCAAACGGATGGGCTGTAGGTGCGTTTGCTCTTATTCCCGGATTATTGATCGCTTTACTGATCATGTGGCTTGTTGGTCGGAGAAAAACATCGGATACGTCATCTGATGCGATCACTGAGTCGAAGGATGTGAGTGATAAACCGATTAGTATCGGGGATGCCGCAGAGGCCGGCGGTAACGATGACGAACTTGATGACCTATCACTTGATGATGATCTCTTTAGCACTACGAGCCCTGAATCAGAAGAAAATGACGCTCAGGATGAAGCGGATGCCGATGATGTGTTTGCTGAACTGGACGATGTCGATCTTGATTTAGATCTGGGTGATGACAGTGAGGAAGACCTGTTTGCCAGCATCGATGATGATGGTGATTTAGTTGATACAGACCTCGATAGTGATTTTTCAGCGAGTGCAAATGGTATTAGTGTCAACAGCGAAGATAAAGCGGTCGGTCTGGAAGAAATGGAGCGGGCGCTTGAGGATGCATCTCTCGCTGCAGATGATGAAGAACAAGCAGAGGGTGAGGATTTCGACCTTTCCAGTGACGATCAAGTCGGTATGTCTCAGGACGAAATTGAGACACTGCTGGATGGTGATGCGCTTGACGATGATTTGGATACGACAGAGCTCGATCAATCCATGCTCGATGATTTATTGGCAGAGGAGCAAGATGACGAGTTCGATCTGGGGAATGCCGGGGTAGCCTCTGATAGCGATCTAGAAGCTTTATTTGACAGTATTGAACAACAAGCTGATTTAGAGCAGTTAGAAGCAAATAGTCAGGATGATTCATTTTTGGATGAAGCATTTGACACAGAAGTATTTGACACACTAGCTACATCCAAAGATGAATCAGACAGTATGATCGATGAAAGTACCGCGCTGCTGGATGAGCTACTGGATGAATCGGATGAGTCAGACGATGAACTCAACTGGGATAAAGAGTTAGAAGATCTAGGCGGCCTTGACTTAGCGGATGACGATGATAGTGATGACCCGTTTGATTTTGAAACTCTCGCTCTTGATGAAGACTTGGATGCAGATGCAGAGCTCGATGAAGATATAACTCCGCTTGATGATGGAACCGAATTATTTGACGAATTATTAGAAATTGAACAGCACAGTATCGATGAAGATGACGATTTTAATCGTGAAGGATTTATAGATGATCTGATTAGTTCTGCACCGGATAAAGACCCGCTATTAGATGAAGTCGATTTTGAAACATCCGTCTCAGCAGAGGCACCGGAAGAGGACGCAGATGACTTTGATTTCAATCCTGAAATTGAAGGGAGTGAGCAGGTTGATGAAGATGATGAGTCAGTTGCCGCAAATGAGTTTGGGGTGCCGCAAGACACGGATTGGGATATTGATGAAGAACTAGAACTATCTTCTCCACCAATACCGGATGATGAAGAAGTGACTGAGTCTGCATCACCTGACTTCGATGAGGCCACGTTAAATGAATCCGATACACCGCAAGCAGACGCAGATGATTCTGCGCAGCATGGCTCAGATATTACGCCTGAGATTGATTCAGATATCGAACAGCCAAGTGAGACGCCAGAATCATCAGACGATATACCCGCCTCGGTAGTGGATGATGTCCCTGAAGCGGATACTGATACCGAGCAAGTTATCGAGCCGGAAGCGACGCAAGCCGAAGTAACTGCGGAGCAACCGGAAAGCGACGATGTATCAGACTTTATCGCTGATGAAGCGTTACCAGAATTCGATGAAACCGCAGCGCTGAATGAATCCGATACACCGCAAGCAGACGCAGATGATTCCGCGCAGCATGACTCAGATATTACGCCTGAGATTGATTCAGATATCGAACAGCCAAGTGAGACGCCAGAATCATCAGACGATATACCCGCCTCGGTAGTGGATGATGTCCCTGAAGCGGATACTGATGCCGAGAAAGTTATCGAGCCGGAGAGCGACGATGTATCAGACTTTATCGCTGATGAAGCGTTACCAGAATTCGACGAAACTGCTGCGCTGAATGAATCCGATACATCATTACCAGCCGATGCCCCCGTCGTCGAAGAAGATGACGTGCCTGAGGCAGACATCGATGGTGATCAGGCGATTGAGCCGGAAGCGACGCAAGCCGAAGCAGCAGCGGAGCCGCCGGAGAGCGACGATGTATCAGACTTTATCGCTGATGAAGCGTTACCAGAATTCGACGAAACCGCAGCGCTGAATGAATCCGATACATCATCACCAGCCGATGCCCCCGTCGTCGAAGAAGATGACGTCGCCTGAGGCCGACATCGA
>NZ_KQ947475.1:1018863-1111654 GCF_001506075.1 Vibrio sp. MEBiC08052
CCGGAGAGCGACGATGTATCAGACTTTATCGCTGATGAAGCGTTACCAGAATTCGACGAAACCGCAGCGCTGAATGAATCCGATACATCATCACCAGCCGATGCCCCCGTCGTCGAAGAAGATGACGCGCCTGAGGCCGACATCGATGGTGAGCAGGCGATTGAGCCGGAAGCGACGCAAGCCGAAGCAGCAGCGGAGCCGCCGGAGAGCGACGATGTATCAGACTTTATCGCTAATGAAGCACTGCCAGAATTCGATGAAACCACAGCGCTGAATGAATCCGACACATCATCGCCAGATGATGCCCCCGTTGTCGAAGAAGATGACGCGCCTGAGGCCGACATCTATGGTGAGCAGGCGATTGAGCCGGAAGCGACGCAAGCCGAAGCAGCAGCGGAGCCGCCGGAGAGCGACGATGTATCAGACTTTATCGCTGATGAAGCACTGCCAGAATTCGATGAAACCACAGCGCTGAATGAATCCGACACATCACCAGCCGATGCGGGTGATGTACCCGCCACTGGATCAGACGTTGCTCCAGAAACTGACTTAGCCACCAAGTCATCTGATTTTGTCGATGAAGAAATTGGTCTTGATGCGATCCCGAGAACGTCCATTGATGAAGACGCTCTGGGTGCACTATTGGATGAAAACGCTGAGCCAGAGCAGTATGTTTTTGAGCCAAATTTAGATGAAGATCGGATTGCCAGTGCGGGAATGGATTTTGATTCGATGCTGAATATGGGGGGTGAAGATTGGAATGGGTTCAAGCTTTCTCCGGAACAACAAGCGTCGATTCCTGATGAAGTTCCGGAAGAGGAGCTGGATGTTTGGCGAACTGAAAATCAAACACATGAACCTCAGGCGGATTCGGAAGATTGGGAAGTTCAGGACGATTTATTCTATAACGAGTCTGGACAGCAGCGTCATTTAACAATTGATGAACTGATGTCTCAGGTTGAAGGTCATGATCATCCTTTTGAAGAAGTCGATCTCAAACTGGATGTCGGATTAAATGAGTTCCCGGATGTCATCGGGGATATCACTAATGTTGATGTTGATAGTAATGCAGAAGCCGCAGGAAAACTGGATCTTGCCAAGATTTACATCGAAATGAATGATGAAGCAGGAGCAGTGAAGTTGCTGGAAGAAGCGATTGTTGATGGCAATGATGATATTCGTCAGGCCGCAAAACGCTTGATTGACGAGCTGAATCGAAGAAATTAACGGATGAGGTCAGTCGAATGACTCACAAAGTGCCGTACCCTATGGATATGAAAGGTACATCGCTTGTTGTCCATTAGAAATTTTTTCAATTTACGATTATACTGCCGGCCCTGTTTGACAAGAGAAGTAGATGATGAGAATCGCTTTAGGTGTTGAGTATCATGGCGCTCATTATTATGGCTGGCAGCGGCAGCGAGAAGTCCCTAGCGTTCAGGAAGCTTTGGAAAAAGCACTGAGCCAAGTTGCAAACCATCCGATAGAGGTTCAGTGTGCAGGTCGAACTGACGCTGGTGTTCACGGTACCGGGCAAGTTGTCCATTTTGATACCGAGGTACAGCGAAAAACTGCGGCATGGACGATGGGCGTGAATGCGAATTTACCCCAAGACATTGCTGTGAGATGGGCACAGGAAGTTCCGGATTCGTTTCATGCTCGTTTTTCAGCGACAGCGCGGCGTTATCGATACGTGATATACAATGATAATTTGCGGCCTGCTATTTTGTCGGCTGGTGTCAGTCATTATCATGGTGATTTATGTGTTGAAAGGATGCATCGAGCCGGGCAGTTGTTACTGGGAGAAAATGATTTTACCTCTTTCAGAGCCGTACATTGCCAGTCTCGCAGCCCGTGGCGGAATGTCATGCATCTGCAAGTGACTCGTCACAATCGTTATGTTGTGATTGATATTAAAGCGAATGCATTTGTACACCATATGGTCAGAAATATCGCGGGGAGCTTAATTGCTGTCGGCAGAGGTGAGCAAGAGCCCGAATGGATTCAATGGCTATTAGCAGCGAAAGATCGGAAACTGGCTGCCGCAACAGCCAAAGCGGAGGGACTTTATTTGGTTGAAGTCGAGTATCCGCAAGCATTCAATTTACCGGAGCAACCGGTTGGTCCGCTATTTTTACCTGATGCGTTGAACGAATCGCGCTAGTCCGATTCAAATCATAAGATCAGATCGTTGTAACGTCGTTTCACGAAGGTACAACCAGTTTTTTATCAACATACAGAGGTTTATGTGATTTAATCCTTTGGGTGTTTTTATTGTCGAATAATTTTCTCTTGCCGTTGCAAGGGAGAGGAGTAAGGGTCTTCCACATGAGTTGGCTTGAAAAAATTTTAGAGAAAAGCAATATTGTCAGTTCGCGAAAAGCATCGATTCCTGAAGGTGTTTGGACAAAATGTACGTCTTGTGAACAAGTCCTTTATTATGCTGAGCTAGAACGTAATTTAGAAGTTTGTCCAAAGTGTAATCACCATATGCGGATGAGCGCTCGTCGCCGTCTGGAAAAATTTCTTGATGAAAATAATCGTCAAGAAATCGGTGAGATGCTGGAACCGCAGGACAAACTAAAATTCAAAGATTCAAAACGTTATAAAGAGCGACTTGCAGCCGCGCAGAAAACGAGCGGTGAAAAAGATGCTTTGGTCGTCATCAAAGGGGAACTTTACGGTTATCCTCTCGTTGCTTGTGCGTTTGAATTTTCCTTTATGGCGGGGTCAATGGGGTCTGTGGTTGGCGCACGCTTTGTGAAAGCCGTAGAAGCAGCGATCGAGGCCAAGTGTGGTTTGATCTGTTTTTCTGCCAGTGGCGGTGCTCGGATGCAAGAGGCGTTAATGTCTCTGATGCAAATGGCGAAAACCAGTGCAGCACTGGAACGTTTATCCCAAAACGGATTACCGTTTATCTCTGTGATGACTGACCCGACTATGGGGGGTGTTTCTGCGAGTTTGGCGATGCTCGGTGACATTAACATTGGTGAACCGAAAGCGGTTATTGGTTTTGCAGGACGCCGAGTGATTGAGCAGACAGTACGTGAAGACCTTCCTGAAGGATTCCAGCGCAGTGAGTTCCTCCTGGACCACGGTGCAATTGATATGATCGTTGACCGCCGCGAAATGCGCTCTCAGGTTGCAAGCCTGTTGGGTAAGATGATGAATTACCCAGCACAGGCAACAGAATCCGGAAATGATAGCGTTTATGCGGTACCAGAAGCCGAAAAAAAAGAGTAAAGTAGTTTTCCCATATCTCAATACTATGCTTGTTTAATGAGTCAGAACGCTATGCCACAAGCCGCATCTTCGTTATCGATGTGGCTTGATTATTTATCCAGTATCCATCATTCATCCATAGATTTAGGCCTTGATCGCGTTCAGGTCGTGGCTCAGAGAGCCAACCTTTCAAAACCTGCACCAACCGTGATTACGGTTGCCGGCACGAATGGTAAAGGTTCTACCTGTGCGATTCTCGAAGCTATCCTGCTTGCTGCGGGGTACTCGGTAGGTGTCTATAGTTCCCCGCATCTTATTTGTTATAACGAACGTGTCCGGATCAACGGCAAAGTTTTGGCCGATGAAAACCATACGCGCGCATTTGATTTTATCGAAAAACAGCGTGGCACGACGAGCCTGAGCTTTTTTGAGTTCGGGACGCTGGCTGCATTGCGGTTACTGCAAGAAGAGCAAGTTGATGTTGCGATTCTAGAAGTCGGCTTAGGCGGACGGCTAGATGCGACTAATGTCGTTGATCATGATGTTTCGGTCATTACGAGTTTGGCTATCGACCATGTTGATTGGTTGGGGAATGATTTGGGGCAGATCGGATACGAGAAAGCGGGCATTTTTCGGGCCGGTCAGCCAGCTGTGTGTGGTGAACCTCATCCACCGGCGACCGTTGCTGCCTATGCCGATGAAATCGGTGCGGAATTTTTTCAGGTCGGTATTCAATTTGATTATCAGGTTGCAGAAGATGTATGGCATTGGCAGCATGGTGCTTTTGATCTTCGTGATTTACCAATACCGCAATTACCGTTACCCAATGCTGCAACCGCTTTGATGGCGCTTGGGTGTGCTGGGTTAGATATCAGTGATATGGATATCGTTGAGGGATTGAAGCGTGCCACCTTGCCTGGCAGAATGCAGCAGATTAGTCAGCAGCCTGTAATTATGCTTGATGTTGCTCATAATCCACATTCTGCCCACTATCTGGCATCACAAATGAAGCAACGTTTCTTGGATAAGAAAATTCATCTGGTCATCGGCATGTTACATGACAAAGATATTCAGGAAACGATCACCGCTTTATCACCAGTTATTGACTACTGGTATCCGGCTTCTCTGACAGGGCCTCGTGCTGCTTTTGCCAGCGAATTGAATCGCTATATTCCTGTTCCTAGTCAAACCTATGAATCACCCGTTCAGGCTTTTAAAGCTGCGATGACACGAGCAGGTGAAAATGATGCCATTATCGTCGCGGGTTCGTTCCACACGGTTGGAGAAGTTTTGGATTTTTGGAATAAACGAGGAGTGTAAACAGAGATGGCTAGTCGATTCCAAAGTCGTTTAGTTGGAACCGTTGTATTGGTTGCACTTGGTGTCATTATTCTTCCGGATATTCTGGACGGACAAAAATCACACTACAAAGAAGATGTTGCCAGTATTCCACTGAAACCCGATGTTGATCAAGAAACGGAACAGTACCAAATTTTAGAGCCGGAAACCGATCAGATCTCTTTACCAGATTCACCTGTTGCAGTGGACGAAAACGCGAATGCGACGTCATCGAATGATGCTGTTTCTGTCCACGTTCAGGCATCGTCTGAGTCAGATGACTTTCAGAGCAGTGGTTGGATTATTCAGTTGATGGCACTCAAGAATAGCGACAATGCGAAAAAACTCGTGGCAGACTTGCAAAAACGGGGTTATCAGGCACACACCAAACAGGAAAATGGTTATACACGCGTGATTATCGGGCCTGATGTTTCAAAAAGTAAAATGGAAAGACAACTGGCTGAATTGGAAAAAATTACCGGAGCGAAGGGTCAGTTGCTCAAATTTAAACCGTTAAATCCGTAAGAAAACGTTTGCGTCGCTATTTTTTCTGTTAGAATGCGCGCCATCTTAGAATGAGTGAATGTATGAACTGGTTAGATATTGTCATTTTAAGTGTGATTGGCCTGTCAGCACTGATCAGCCTGATTCGCGGTTTTGCGAAAGAGGCATTGTCACTGGGAACTTGGCTGCTTGCATTTTTTATTGCAAGTCACTATTACCCAAAGCTGGCTGTTTATTATACAAATATTCAGGATGACATGTTTCGCAATGGTGCCGCGATTGCAACGTTGTTTATTGCAACATTAATCGTTGGGGCATTGGTGAATTATGTTATTGCTCAGCTTGTACAAAAAACAGGGCTTTCAGGGACTGATCGGGTTCTTGGGGTGGTGTTTGGCGGACTCCGAGGCGTTCTGATCATTGCTGCGGTTCTGTTTTTTATGGATGCGTTTACCGCGTTTCCAAGTTCAAAATGGTGGGAAAACTCACAATTAGTGCCACAATTTCGGTGGATTATTGTGCAGTTTTTCGAACATTTGAAAACATCATCTAGTTTTCTTACCGGCGCGGTATAAATCGGCCGGTATAATGTCGCAAATCGAGGATTAAGACATGTGTGGTATTGTTGGAATTGTTGGTTCAACGCTTGTCAACCAGTCCATCTATGATGCTTTGACCGTGTTGCAGCATCGCGGCCAAGATGCCGCAGGTATTTGTACCATAGATAGCAATCGTTTTCGTCTGCGTAAGGCAAATGGATTGGTTACAGATGTATTTGCTGCAAAGCATATGCAGCGCCTTCAAGGAACGGTTGGCATCGGACATGTCCGTTATCCGACAGCGGGGAGTTCAAGTGCATCCGAGGCGCAGCCTTTTTATGTTAACTCACCGTTTGGTATCACACTGGCTCATAATGGTAATCTCACCAATGCCCAGTCTATCCGGGATAAGCTATTTGAGAAAGATCGTCGCCATGTCAATACAACTTCTGACTCCGAGGTGCTGTTGAATGTTCTGGCGCATGAAATTGATACGGTTAAAGGTAATGTAACCTCGGAAGATGTGTTCAGAGCGGTTGCTAGCGTACACCGTACGATTAAAGGGGCTTATGCTGTCGTTGCGATGATTATCGGGCATGGCATGATCGCGTTCCGAGATCCCAATGGCATCCGTCCACTGTGTTTGGGCAAACGCGATGTTGACGGACGAACTGAGTATATGGTTGCTTCTGAGTCTGTTGCATTGGATGCGGTTGGATTTGAGTTTATGCGGGATGTCGCACCGGGTGAGGCAATTTACGTCACCTTTGAAGGTGAACTCTATACACATCAGTGTGCTGACAATCCTCAGTTGAATCCATGTATTTTTGAATTCGTTTATTTTGCGCGTCCGGACTCTTTCATCGACCAGATCTCTGTCTATAGTGCACGGGTCGAAATGGGCAAAAAACTGGGTGAGCGGATTCAACAGGATTATGCTGAACTCGATATTGATGTTGTGATTCCTATTCCTGAAACCTCTTGTGATATTGCCCTGCAAATCGCACAGGCACTCGATAAGCCGTATCGTCAGGGGTTTGTGAAAAACCGTTATGTTGGCCGGACATTCATCATGCCGGGTCAACAGCAACGTCGTAAATCGGTACGTAGAAAGCTCAATGCTATTCGCTCTGAGTTTAAAGATAAAAATGTTCTGTTGGTGGACGATTCGATTGTTCGCGGTACAACATCAGAACAGATTATCGAAATGGCTCGCGATTCTGGCGCCAGAAAAGTTTATATGGTTTCTGCTGCTCCGGAAATTCGTTTCCCGAATGTTTATGGGATTGATATGCCAAGTGCCAATGAGCTGATTGCTCACGGCCGGGATAATGAATCCATCTGCCGTCAAATCGGTGCGGACGCATTGATTTTCCAGACGATTGAAGATCTCGTCAGTGCAGTTGGTATCGGGAATCCGAATATCAGTCGCTTTGAAACCTCGGTCTTTAACGGTGAGTATGTGACTGGTGACATCGATCAGGACTATCTGGACTATCTGGAAGCGATGAGAAACGATGACGCCAAAGAGCAGAAAGAGATCCAGCAAGAGCTGGCAAGTCTCGAACTCTATAATGAAGAAAACTGAGTTTTTCCGTTGTAACCGTTCAGAATAAAATTCGCTGACATTAAAAAGGCTTCCTCATGGAAGCCTTTTTTATCGATCGATTCGTTATTCACTTGAATTGTTCAGTACCATTAAAGTTGATGAGACAACTACAGAATCATCGCAGCAATCCAGCCGAAGATAATCAGCGGGATATTATAGTGAATAAACGTGGGGACAACGGTTTCCCAGACGTGTTCGTGCTGTCCGTCTGCATTGAGCCCGGATGTCGGGCCGAGTGTCGAATCAGAAGCCGGAGAGCCAGCATCGCCTAATGCTGCGGCGGTGCCAACTAATGCGATTGTTGCCATCGGTGAGAAACCGAAAGCTGCCGCCAGCGGGACATAGATCGTTGCAATAATTGGAATGGTCGAAAATGAAGAGCCGATCCCCATGGTGACTAAGAGCCCGACAACCAGCATCAGCAAGGCTGCCAGTGGCTTATTGTCGCCAATACTATGAGAGAGTGAGGTGACTAACGATTCGACCCCTCCGGTCTGTTTCATTACAGCGGCAAAGCCAGCGGCTGCAATCATAATGAAGCCGATCATTGCCATCATATGAACACCTTTGGTAAAGACATCATGGGTCTCTTTCCAAGCAATAACGCCACCAAAGGTAAACACCATAAAGCCCGTAAGTGCCCCGATAATCATCGAGCCAGTGAACAACTGCACACTCAGGGCGGCAACAATGCCGATAGCTGCCGTCAGAATATATCGGCCATTAATAGTATGTTCCGGATTATGATGAACCACGGTCAATTCAGTTTTACGATATTCTCTGGGTTTGCGATAACTAAAGAAAACCGCAATGAAAAGTCCGACGACCATGCCTGCTCCGGGCAGTAACATCGCGGTTGGAATCTGGCTCGCAGTGACATTGACCAAGCCATTCCCTTGGAGATTTTTCAGCAGAATATCTTTTAAGAAAATTCCTCCGAATCCTATCGGAAGGACCATATAAGGGGTAATAAGACCAAAAGTGAGAATACAGGCAATCAGACGGCGATCTAATTTGAGTTTGGCAAAAACCCCCAATAGTGGCGGAATCAGAATGGGAATAAACGCGATATGGACCGGAATAATATTCTGGGAAGACATGGTGACCAGAATGAGTGCGATCAATACCGCATATTTCAATCCGGTCTGTGTTTCCTGCTGTTCTTTGCCATGAATTTTTCGAATGACCATATGAGCGACTAAATCGGTGAGGCCGGATTTAGAAATGGCAACAGCAAATGCACCGAGCATGGCATAACTAAGTGCAATAGTCGCTCCGCCACCAAGGCCACTTTCAAACGCAGCGACGGATTCGTTCAGACTCATGCCTGAAACGAGCCCGCCAATGATTGCACTAAATGTCAGTGCGACGACAACGTTCACACGAAGCAGTGCAAGTATCAGCATGATACAGACTGAAATAACGACAGGGTTCATACAATTCTCGTGTTGTAGTATTTTGAATTAAGGTTAATTTTCTTCTGATGTGGCATCGGGCAGCGGCCAGCCGCCTAATGCCTGCCATTTATTGACAATCCCACAGAAAAGTTCCGCAGTTTTCTGGGTGTCATAAAGCGCTGAATGTGCTTCTTTATTATCAAATGGAATCCCTGCGGCACGGCAGGCTTTTGCGAGCACTGTTTGCCCATAGGCCAGACCGCTTAAAGTGGCGGTATCAAATGTGGCAAAGGGATGAAAAGGAACTCGTTTGAGATGGCTGCGTTCACTGGCTGCCATGACGAAACGATGATCGAACGTTGCATTATGAGCCACAATGATCGCCCGGCTGCATTCTGCTTCCTTTTGTTCTTTACGCACCTGTTTATAGATTTCTTTCAGGGCTTCCATTTCGCTGATTGCCCCTCGAAGCGGGCTGAATGGGTCATAAATGCCATTGAATTCCAGTGCTTCTTTTTCCAGATTGGCACCTTCGAATGGTTCGATGTGAAAATGGAGCGTGGTTGCCGGCTGAAGCTGTCCTTCATCATCCATCTTGAGTGTGATGGCACAAATCTCAAGGAGCGCATCTGTTTCCGCATTAAAACCGGCTGTCTCGACATCGATGACAACGGGCAGATATCCCCGAAAGCGATTTTTTAAACGCTGTATGTTGTTTACTTCCGTCATTTTGACCATAACCTATATATCAGGGCTCGCATTATTGCAGATTATACGCCTGATAAAAACCGCAGATATTGATTAAAATGTTGAGAGTCATGGATTGCCACGCAAGAGTGGCTAGGTTTTTGCATTTCCTTTCATGTTCCAGCGTGATGTGGCAAGAGGTTGCCACTTCGGTTGTCTGTTCGGGAACCAGATGTTTGAGAGAATAGCATGTCTATAAAGTATGGGTTGATTGCCAGTTTGGGGACGATTTTGAGTCTCTGGGGAAGTGTCGGATATGCGCTGCAAAAGCATTATGTGGCAACGCCCCAACAGTCAAAATGGGAAATGGTGTCTGATACACCGCTTGAATGTCGGCTTGTCCATCCGATCCCGTCTTACGGTAATGCTGAGTTTTCTTCCCGGGCAAGTAAGAAGTTGAATCTCGATTTTGAATTGAAGATGTTACGTCCGATGGGGGAAACCCGAAATGTGTCTCTGGTGTCGATGCCACCGGCATGGCGTCCGGGAGACAAAGCGGAATCTGTCTCGCATTTGAAGTTTTTCAAACAGTTTGATGGTTATATCGGTGGTCAGTTAGCCTGGAATTTACTCAGTGAGCTGGAGAAGGGACGGAATCCGACGTTCAGCTATGAGGAGTGGCAAGATCGGGACCATTTGATTGAGGTCTCATTGTCTTCGGTTTTATTCCTTAGTAAATTCAATGATTTTAGTAACTGTCTCAGTCGTTTGTTGCCGTATAGTTTCGAAGATATTTCGTTTACGATTTTGCATTATGATCGAGATAGTGTGCAGGTGAATAAAGCATCGCAGAAGCGTTTAGCGCAGATTGCTGAATATATTCGCTATAATCAGGATATCGATTTGGTCTTAGTTTCCACTTATACCGATGGTTCGCGTTCAAAGAATGAAAGTCAGAGCCTGTCAGAAAAACGCGCAGAAGTGCTGCGTGACTATTTTAAATCGCTGGGACTACCGGAAAACCGGATTCAGGTAGAAGGGTATGGTAAACGTCGGTCAATTGCCAATGACATGACTCCGATTGGTAAAGAAAAGAACCGCCGCGTGGTGATTTCGTTAGGCCGCACACAAGTATAATTCCCACCATAAAAAAACAGGCAGCTTACTCAGCTGCCTGTTGTATCTTGTCCGTCTCGGTGGCAAGCAGTACAACCAGTCTACTGCGTTGATTAACCTTGAAGACCGGCACTCGCCTGTTTATTCTGAATTAATTCCACCATGTAACCATCCGGGTCTTTGATAAACGCGATATGCGTTGTGCCACCTTTAACGGGGCCCGGTTCGCGAGTGACATCACCACCGGCATCTTTGATCAGCTGACAAGTCTGATAGATATCATCAACACCGATTGCAATATGGCCGTAGGCGTTGCCTAAATCATATTCTTCAACGCCCCAGTTGTAAGTCAGTTCGATGACGGCACCTTCTGACTCATCGCTATAGCCGACAAACGCGAGTGTATATTTGTATTCCGCATTTTCATTTTTACGTAGCAATTTCATTCCCATGATGTCGGTATAAAATTTGATTGAGCGTTCTAAATCTCCGACACGTAACATGGTATGTAAAATTCGATTGTTGGACATTGCTTACTCCTGAAATGACTGGATATTATTTTTGAGTCGCTCATCTGATGACGAGCAGTTGTATCAGTTTAAAGAACATGGCAGATAAGCGCAAATGGCACTGATATGCCGGTCATGATGGGCGCTAAGCATAATGAGTCGAACAGATGAACACGTTGACTCACCGGAAGAGAAACCCGTCGAATTGCGGATCGTCAGCATCCGATAAATGAAATAAAGTCTGTTTAACATGCTCAAGATGTTGCCACATTGCATCTCTTGCTGCTTCGGGCGAACGTCTTTGCAGGGCAAACAGAATTTTCTCATGGTCTTCCAGCCAGGCACTCCGGTAGTTTTCATTGGTAATACGGACATGAAGCTGACGCCACATCGGGCTTTCATCTCGCCGTTGCCAGAGATCCCGGACAATATCGTATAACACACTATTTTGTGAAGCGTGTGCGACGGCCAGATGGAATTGTTCATCGCCATCATAATCGCCATGGCTGGTTTCTAACTGCTTCCGTTCAATATCCAAGGCATCCCGAAGCTTCGAAAAATCATTTTTGGTGAGGTTCATAGCCGCAAAACTGGCAATCTGGCTCTCAATGATCTGACGGGCTTGCAACAGTTCGAATGGTCCGATATCCGAGCGCATTTTCGGTTGGGGTGATGGCGGATTTTGCTGAGTCTGAGTGGATAGGGCGATGACATAGACCCCTGAACCTTTGCGTACTTCCACCAATCCTTGCAGTTCAAGCATGATAATCGCTTCTCTGACTACGGAGCGACTGACCTGCATGGCTTCGGCAATGTCTCTTTCCGGCGGCAAACGATCACCGAGATTAAATTCCCCGGAAAGGATCCGTTGTTGCAGAATCAGGCCGATTTCCTGATAAAGACGTTTCGGGGGTGTCATCGAAGTGTTCATAGAGCCATCTCTTTGATTATTCGGTCTTATCTTTAAACTCACATAGGTCTTCAATAATACAACTACCGCAGCGTGGTTTGCGGGCGACACAGGTATAGCGCCCATGCAGAATCAGCCAGTGGTGAACATCGATTTTGAATTCTCTCGGAACGACTTTCAGTAACTTCTGCTCGACTTCGTCCACATTCTTCCCCGATGCGAATTTGGTTCGGTTGGAAACACGAAAAATATGGGTATCGACGGCAATGGTTGGCCAGCCAAAAGCGGTGTTGAGGACCACATTAGCTGTTTTTCGTCCGACACCGGGCAGTGATTCCAGCGCATCCCGGTCTTCCGGTACTTCCCCTTGATACTTTTCGAGCAGAATCCGACAGGTTTTGATGACGTTTTCAGCTTTAGAATTAAATAAGCCGATGGTTTTGATGTACTCTTTCAGCCCATCCACCCCCAGTGCCAGAATTGCTTGCGGTGTATTGGCAACTGGATATAGCTTATCGGTTGCTTTATTGACGCTCACATCAGTCGCCTGAGCTGAAAGCAGTACAGCAATCAGGAGCTCAAAGGGGGTATTCCAATTCAGTTCAGTTTGTGGGGTGGGATTATTTTCCCGTAGTCGTTCGAGAATTTCGATCCGCTTTTGCTTATTCATGACGCTGTTGCTTCCGGTTGAAATAAGTATGGCTGAGGTGTCATGCCATTGATTCAGTGGTTGTGATTATTGAGTCACTTTCGTGACCCTGGCTCTCTCAATCTGCGGTTTGGCTTGTTTTGGTTGACGAGAAGCCAGATATTTATCAATACAGCTTTTGAGTGCAATCAAAAAACCAACACAGATAAATGCGCCCGGGGGGAGTAGTGCGAGCAAAAAGCTATTGTCCAGATGTAATACGTCTATCCGGAGAACCTTGGCCCACTCTCCCAATAAAAGGTCAGCACCGTTGAACAGTGTCCCGTTGCCGAGGAGTTCTCGAATAGCCCCTAAGACAACCAGTACACTGGTCATGCCCGTTCCCATCCAAAACCCATCCAACGCCGAGGGCAGAACATCATTTTTAGACGCGAATGCTTCAGCGCGACCGATAATAATACAATTGGTGACGATCAGCGGAATAAAAATCCCTAATGACAAGTACAAACCAAATGCAAATGCATTCATCAGCAGTTGTACGCAGGTTACAAGTGCCGCGATGATCATCACGAATACTGGAATTCGGACTTCTTTCGGGACATGGTTTCTGACCAGAGAAACGGTAACATTTGAACTGACCAGTACCGCGAGAGTGGCGATTCCCAGCCCCAGCGCGTTGGTAATTGTTGAAGATACCGCGAGCAGCGGGCATAACCCGAGCAACTGGACTAAGGCGGGGTTATTGTTCCACAAACCGTTTTTCATCAATACTTGTGATTGACTCATGATTGGCCTCCGTGACAATTGTAAGGTTGACGATAAAGCTGCTCTCGGTTTTGATCAACGAATTGTGTGATTTTCTTGACGGCTTTCACCACCGCTCTTGGCGTGATGGTTGCGCCGGTGAACTGATCAAACTGCCCGCCATCTTTACGCACTTTCCACTGTGATTCGTTTTCAGCCGTCACCCGTTGACCGGTAAATGACAGTATCCAGTCGCTGATACGGCGATCAATTCTATCTCCGAGCCCCGGTGTTTCATGGTGAACAAGAACGCGAGTTCCGGTAATCATACCTTGATTATTTACCCCGACAATCAGTTTAATTGCCCCGTTGTAACCATCGGGAGCGATGGTTTCAATCGCTAGCCCCGTTGGCATATTATTTTGCTTGGCGATGTAGGCATGAAGTATCGGTTGTTTTTTTAAATAGGGAATATCCACAACGGTACACGCCCCGGAAAGGACATTGTCGTGAGTCTGGGGTGGAATAACCTGCGCCAAAATGCTGAGGAGTTGTTGTTGCTCCTGTTGTTCAATTCTGTTTTGGGTCAAGTAATGGGTGATCGCAACCACGCCTGTTGATACACAGGCAAAAACTGCGAGGATCACGCCATTTTTTCGTATTGCAGTTAACATCGTGCCCCTCAGTGTCCGTAGGTTCTTGGTTGTGTGTAATAGTCGATCAACGGTACACACATATTGGCGAGAATGACAGCGAAAGCAATCCCGTCAGGATATCCTCCCCAGCTGCGGATAATAAAGATCATCACACCGATAAACGTACCGTAGAACAGGCGGCCTTTGACAGTGGTTGAAGCTGTGACCGGGTCGGTTGCGATAAAGAATGCACCGAGCATCGTGGCTCCGGAAAAAAGATGAATCAATGGCGATGTGGTCGTTTCGACACCAAGCAGTTGGCACAGACTACTGATGACAATTAGTCCGGTGAGATAAGCAACCGGAATATGCCATTGGATCACGCGGACCCGAATCAGTAACAGACCACCGAGCAGATAAGCAAAGTTGACCCATTCCCAGCCAATTCCGGCGATGGTACCGAATTGCTTGTGTGTTAACACCTCAGCCATTGAATGGCCCGTCCGGAACTCGTTTTTGATCGCATCGAGCGGGGTTGCCATGGTGACACCATCGACACTGAGCCGCAGCTGTTGCAGGGAAAGTCCGCGGTCATTAAATCCGCTAAAAATGACTGAAAGGGCGTCAGATAATGAAGTGTTTTCCGCAGACAGCGAGTGTGGAGGAAGCCAACTGGTCATCTGGACAGGAAAAGAGATCAATAATACCACATAGCCAATCATTGCCGGGTTAAACGGATTCTGCCCGAGACCACCATAGAGCTGTTTGGCAATCACAATGGCAAAAATTAAGCCGATGACCATAATCCACCACGGTGCTAGCGGAGGAATCGCAACCGCGAGCAGCCAAGCTGTGACTAATGCACTGTAATCCCTGAGAGCGACAACGGGAGAACGCTGACGTATTTTCATGATCAGGCTTTCCAGTCCGACTGCGACGAGGATACCGAAAATAAGCTGAATGAATGTGCCCCAACCAAAAAAATAGGTTTGTGCGATTAGCCCGGGGCAAGCAGCAATTGCAACCCACTTCATCAAGTCTGAAGTGCTGCGTTTTTGATGCGTGTGCGGAGAACTTGCGATAAAAAATGCCACTACTCTTTTTCCTCCGTATCAGACGCGGATGATGATGGTGATTGTTGCTGCGCTTTTCTGGCTTTAGCGCGGGCAACTGCTGCAGCGACCGCGGCTTTTTTCGGGTCCTGCGGCGGCGTATCGGCGGCTTCGGATGTTGGGGCGTTTGCCGCGGGTGGTGTTTCGTCCGCCTCTCGTGCTGATTGCGGTTGTGCCTGCTGCGCTTTTCTGGCTTTAGCACGGGCAACCGCTGCAGCAACCGCGGCTTTCTGAGAGCCGCCACTGTCTTGCCCTGTTGTCATTGATTGCTCTGTCGCTGCCGAAGTGTCTGGGCTTAGGTCGGCTTCTTTTGCTGCTTTACGTGCCCTGGCTTGACGTTTGCGCTCCTCGCGGAGCTGCATCATTTCACGATTATCCGGCTCATCGGCCCCTGATTGACGGGCTGCTTCTTGTTTCGCTTTGGCTCGGGCGATTGCTGCTGCCACCGCCGGTTTAGCCTCCGATTGCGCCTGTGTATTTTTAGACTTCACCCGTTCAATCGCAGCTGCGACAGCATCCTGCCCGCCATTTTCTTTGACCATAGCCTGACGACGGTTATCGGCAGCTTGTTTGAAGCGATTTTCTCTTTCTTGTTTCTCCCGCTCCATCCGGGCTTTTTTCTCTTCAAAACGAATTCTGGCTCGTTCGGCGGCTTCGGCTTCTTGTCTCCGGGTTCTGATTTCAGCTTTGGCCTGACGATAATATTGGACGAGTGGTATCTCACTCGGGCAGACATAAGCACATGCGCCACACTCGATACAATCTTTGAGGTTAAGCGTCTCGCATTTATCATATTCTTCAGCTTTTGCATGCCATTGGAGTTGCTGAGGCAGCAAAGACGCCGGACAAACATCAGCACACTGACCGCAGCGAATACAGGCTATTTCTTGCCGGGTCGGTGAAATCTCCTTCCGGGTTGGCGCGAGAATGCAGTTGGTGGTTTTGGTGATCGGCACATCGGCATGCGGGAGCGTAAAGCCCATCATTGGCCCGCCCATAATCAGGCGTGGTAACCGCTTATCAGGGTGATAATGGTGAGTTTCCAGCAGATGGCGGATTGGGGTACCTATCAATGCCCAGACGTTACGTGGTTGTTCAAATGTGGCACCTGTCAGCGTTACGAGTCGCTGAATCAGAGGCTCTCCGTGAATAATCGCACGCTGAATCGCATAAACAGAACCAATATTTTGCACCATCAGCCCGATATCGGCCGGCAGCTTGTCTGCCGGAACTTCAAGATTCGTCAGGATCTTGATGAGCTGTTTTTCCCCCCCGGAAGGGTATTTGGTCGGGATGACTCGAATCACGATATTTTTGTCGGTTGCCGCGGTTTCCAGTGCGCGAATTGCTTCCGGTTTATTGTCTTCGACACCGATAATAATGAGTTTCGGGGACAAAATGTGGGCGAGGATGTCTATCCCCTGAATAATTTCCCGGGCATAGTGCTGCATCAGCACATCATCTGCGGTGATGTAAGGTTCACATTCAGCAGCATTAATGATTAAGATTTCCGTTCGGGCCAGCCCTGAAAGTATTTTTTTTGCGGTCGGGAAACCTGCGCCTCCCATACCAGAAATTCCGGCTTGACGAATCATATCAATCAAGGCTTCCGGAGCGTGTAAATGATAATCAGGATAAGCAGTGTGTTGGCACCATGTTTCTTGACCGTCCGGTCGGATGACGACCGCGAGCTCCGGTAAACCCGAAGGGTGAGCGGTTGTCCGTGGCTCGATCGCAGTGACGATGCCGGACGTCGGAGCGTGAACAGGCAGATGAAAAACGGACATCGATTGAGTCAGCGATTGCCCTTTTAAGACAGAATCACCGACAGATACCAGTAAGTCTCCCGGTTTACCGATATGCTGCTTCAGCGGAAGCACCAACTCTTCCGGGAGCGTTGCAACTGCCGGTGACGTTTGATTAGATTGATGTTTATTTTCCGGTGGATGGACACCTCCCGGAAAATCCCATAATCGGCCTGATTTAATTTGTTCGATTAATGACAGCATATCAGTCTCTAGTTGTGATTATGGTTAGATAAAGAAGCGTCTTTGATGGTGTTTGTTTCGGTCACATTGACGACTGGAATTGCGTTCATTTGCCATTTCCATGTTTCAGGTGTTGGTTGAACAGGGATCATTTCAATACAATCTGTCGGGCAAGGTGCCACACAAAGATCGCAGCCCGTACATTCGTCTTTAATGACGGTATGGACTGCTTTGGTACCACCGACAATCGCATCCACGGGACAGGCTTGAATACATTTGGTACAGCCGATGCACATATCTTCGTGAATAAAAGCAACCCGTTTGACCGCATCGCTCAGATCGTGGGCAGGTTCAGGAACATCCACGCCCATCAAATCAGCCAACTTTTCAATCGTTGCCTGACCTCCGGGAGGGCATTTATTGATGTCATCGCCGCTGGCTATTGCTTCTGCGTAAGGGCGACAACCCGGATACCCACATTGACCGCATTGGGTTTGCGGTAGAATCGAATCAATTTGTTCAACGATCGGATCGCTTTCAACTTTAAAGCGGATCGATGCATAACCGAGAATTGCGCCAAAAATTGCAGCGAGCACAGCCAGTGCAATCATGGCAATGAGAATGACGTTCATTACAGTTTAACCAATCCAGTAAAGCCCATGAAAGCAAGCGACATCAGTCCTGCGGTAATCATCGCGATGGACGCCCCTTTAAATGGCGTTGGAACATCAGAAACATTGATTCGCTCACGCATTGATGCGAACAGAATCAATACCAAAGAAAAGCCGACCGCTGCGCCGAATCCATAAATGACCGACTCGATAAAGTTGTGATTTTCGTTGATGTTGAGCAAGGCAACGCCCAGTACAGCGCAGTTCGTCGTAATTAAAGGTAAAAAGATGCCTAACAGACGATAAAGTGTCGGGCTGGTTTTATGCACAACTAATTCCGTGAACTGAACGACCACTGCAATCACCAGAATGAAACTCATTGTGCGTAAGTAGTCGATACCCAGTGGTGTGAGAATGTAACTTTCAACCAGATAGGAACAAACCGACGCCAGAGTCAACACAAAGGTCGTTGCCAAGCCCATGCCGATCGCCGTTTCCAGTTTTTTTGACACGCCCATAAACGGGCATAAGCCCAAGAATTTAACCAGTACGAAGTTATTTACCAGTACAGTGCCGATTAGCAACAAAAGGTATTCGGTCATAATTTGCCGCTTGTGATTTCAATGATCCTCCTATTATCCAGTTTTATATACGGAATAACAACCAAGGAAGTTTATGGTTTTTCCGATGCCCCGGCCTTTTGTCATTGCGTCGTACTTTCAATCGCGGGTTTTGTTTCCGGAACTGGCGTTCATGAGGGATAAGCATTATGGGGAGAGGACTGTTCAAAAAAGCGCTGGGCTGTTAACGGGGATATTTCGACCGCTTTCGGTTACGCCGGGCAAATATGTCGAGTTGCAGCACAAAGTCATGATGTGCCGTTACCCGTCGCAGGATGAGATTACGACAGTTCAGCTTTGCGGTGTAACGCTTTTCACTGAACTGTCGGTTGGATGTTTACACGATTTTAGGCTGACCATCAGATGCGGTGGCACCACCGTCTACCGGTAGGTTCACACCGTTAATGAAAGAGGCGTCGTCGCTCGCTAGAAAAGCGACCACAGATGCAATTTCTTCCGGCTCTGCAGCACGACCCAACGCAATTCGCTCATTGAATTTGTCGCGGATGTCCTGCTCCCAGCCGTTGGTCATGTTGGTTTTCACCAGGCTAGGGCAGACGGCATTGATGCGCACACCATCAGCACCGTGATCCAGTGCCATTGCTCGGGTCAGGTTTACGACTGCCCCTTTGCTGGCACAGTAGAATGCAGCACCCCAGTCACCGCCTAAGCCGGAAACGGAGGCCGTATTAATCATGCTGCCTTTGGTTTTCAGCAATTCAGGCAAGGCAAATTTAGCGCAATAAACCACACCGTCAATATTGACTGAAGAAATCTTTTTCCAATCATCGACACTGCCTTCAATGACGGACCCCGGAACATGCACGCCGGCATTGTTAACCAGAATATCCAGTTTTCCGAAACGAGCGACGACGCTGGCAATCAGCGCTTCCACTTTGTCTGGGTCGGACACATCAATGGTGTGAGCTGAGACGCGTTGCTTATCAAAATCTTCAATCGCTTTAGCAAGCTGTTCTTCATTCCAGTCCGCTAAGGCAATGTTTACCCCTTCAGCGTAGAGTCTTTTGGCGATAGCCAGACCAATTCCATTTGCGGCACCAGTGACTAAAGCAACTTTGTTGTGTAAACCTCTCATACGAGTTCTCCTTCAAGATTTTGAATAAAAATGGGATCCTGATTCGTTGCTGTGCGTGGCAGCATCAGTTTGTAGTTGTCGCTGTAATCGACAGGGATAGCCACGACTGACGGGCCTTCAACGTCCATGGCTTTTTTCAGGGTATCCGCCAGTTCATATTGACTGGTCACAGCAAACCCTTTGGCACCGAATGATTCGGCATATGCTTTGAAATCGATCGGGCCGAATTTCACGCCAGAGAAGCGCTGATATTTTTTCAGCTCCTGCATTTCAACCATATTGTAGGCGTTGTCAACCCATATAATATGAAGGATATTGCATTTCAGTCTGACGGCAGTTTCCAGCTCCATGCTCGATTGCATGAAACCGCCGTCTCCGGAAACGGAAACGACTTTACTGCCGGGTTTCAGCAGGCTGGCGCCAATCGCCCATGGCAGTGCGACGCCCATGGTTTGTTGTCCGTTGGAGACGAGCATCTGACGAGCGCGGAAGCAGCTCAGGTAGCGGGCAATCCAGATATGGAAACTGCCCATGTCGAGACAGAGTGTCGTGTCCGGCGCAATGATCGATTGCATCGTTTTGATCAGTGTCAGTGGATGGAAGCCCTGTCGGCTGTATACATTCGGATAGGTTCTGATGATCTGGCGTTGCTGAGCGACCTCTTCCAAGACTGACATTGCCATAGGAGAGAGGCGAGAATAGGCAGAGATACGATGACTCATTTGATCCAATGATTGGGCAATGTCGCCGACGATTTCCACACACGGTTGGTAGTTGAGCTGATACTCGGCCGGTTCAATGTCAAGATGAATCACCGGACAGCGTTGACTGTTCCATAACTCGGGATCATATTCTATGGGACTAAAACCGATGGTGAGGATCAAATCCGCATCGCGTAGCAGGACATCACCGGGCTGATTGTTGAACAAACCGACCCGACCGGCAAAGTTGTGGTAGTAGTTGATATCAACGGTTCCCGCTGCCTGATAGGTTCCGACAACCGGTAAATGCGTTTTTTGCAGAAAGCGGGTAATCGCAGCTGCGTTTTCGCTACGGCTGGCATGCAGGCCGAGCAAAACCACACAGCGTTGGGCAGCGTCAATTCGGTACACGGCTTCTTCAAGCGCAGTCATGTCGGCACAACCGGATTGAATGCGCCCAGAAGGGACAATAATGTCAGTCTGAGTCTGTTCGGACAAAACATCCTGAGGTAGGCTGAGGAAACAAGCCCCCGGACGGCCTGACTCGGCAATGCGGAATGCGTTGGCTATGATTTCACTGGTAGCGTCTACATGTTGGACTTCGGCACTGAATTTAGTGATAGAACGAAAAATACTGACCGTATCCATACTTTGGTGGGTTTGCTTCTGCTGGTCAGCTCGTTTGACCGCCCCACCGATGGCAATCAATGGATCGCCCTCTGAATTTGCGGTGGCGACACCGGATACCAGGTTGCCACAGCCGGGACCGGAGGTGGCCATAGTGACACCGGCTTTGCCGGTTAGCCGACCGACGACACCGGCCATAAAGGCACCGTTGGCTTCGTGACGTACCGGAATCATCTGAATACGGGTGTCTTCAATTGCATCAAACAACCGATCGATTTTGGCTCCGGGGATCCCGAAAATATATTTGACACCGAGGGACTCCAGTTGCTGAGCAATCAACTGAGCCCCGTTTTTGTTTGAAGATTTGAATTGCATTTTTTTATCCTTATTATTTTGCCTGACATTGTTATTTTTCCGCCTTTTCGATGGCGGTACGAATATCTTCCGGAGCCAGATTCGCACTGAGAAACTCCGTAGAAGCCGGTGTATCGATGACGAGTCGTGACACTTTGCCAATCTGGAGGAATCCGGATGAAATACGGTAATCCTGAATGTGGCCGCCGCCTTGACGGTCATCGGTAATGAAATGTTCGTGATAGCCGGGAACATTAATACCAGTGGTGTATTTGGGACTGCGAAATCCAGCGATGACGCCTTGTTTTTGTGTGAAACGGAAGGTGGGTTGTTCTTTGACAACCTCAAGCATCGGCCGGTAGGGTCGGCTTTGTTTGGGCACCGTGCGGGTGCGGACAAAGTCGAAAATGCCATCAATGCGTAATGCACAGAACACATTGTCACTTGGAATCATGTCATCGATCAGCTGATGAACGGTTTCACGAGACATCCGTGATGTCAGTGGTAGCTCGATATTTGCTTTGAAAAAAGTCATCACTGCAAAAGGAGTTCTTTGTGTCATGTCAGCCGGATTGGCTGAGCCATCAGATTTGAGCTGAAAAACGTTCTTATCAAAAGCAATGAGCTCACCATCGAGTTGGTTGAATGTTCCCAAACCAAAATCACCGTGTTCCAGTAGCTGTTCTACGGTTGTCGAGCCTTCGTAAACGCCGGCAATCAGGGCGCTCATCAGCGAAGTCTGAAAAATTTCACCATCATTGGTCACGTGATGATATTCAGCAAATTCTTTCGCTATATCGAGCGAACAGTCACACTGAGGGTTATAGAATCCGCGCATGAGTTAATCCAGTTGTGCAATCAAGTGTATATTTAGATTGACTTCTTTACCGTACTAAATCCAATATAAAAAAGATTTATTTTGATATGGAAAAAATATGGAATTCCGTTACCTGAAGTATTTTGTTGCAGTAGCCCGGACGCGCCATTTTACAAGGGCTGCTGAACAACTTGGGATTGCACAGCCGCCACTGAGTCAGCAGATTAAAAAGCTGGAACATGAATTGGGTGTAGACCTATTTAAACGTCTATCCAGAGGGGTGGAGCTGACTCAGGCCGGGGAAGTGTTTTACGCTGATGCAGTCAATATTCTCGCGGACGCAGAACGGGCAAAAGCGAAAGTCAGGCAGATTGCCCGTGGTGAAAATACAGAAATAAAAGTTGGGTTCGCAACCTCAACTTCAACCTCCACTCGGGTACTGGCAAAAATGAGCCGTCTTCAGAGTGAGGGGATCAACCTGAAGACGGCCGAGTTGCCGATGTCGGATCTGGCTGTTCAGTTGAGGACTAAACAGTTAGACATTGCGATTATGCGCCTGCCTTGTTACGCCAGTGAGTCTTTTGAGCGCCGATTGCTGTTTGATGATCCGTTTGTGGCGGTGATTCCTAATAGTCATGCATTAGCGCAGTTTAAGCGTATCCGGATGAAACAGCTCCGGGAGCAAAAAATTTTATTGTTCCCACGTGAAACCGGACCCGCTCTGTTTGATTGTATGAATACACTTTTCGCAGATGCCGGCATACAGCTCGAACCACATTTTGCCGCACCGCAGTTGCGCACGACGATTGCGATGGCACAGGCCGGGCTGGGCATTGCGATTGTGCCGTATTCACTGGCCGAGCATCTGGATAATTCCGCTGTAGTTGCGAGTATCGAGGATATAAAACTGACCAGCCGGATTGTGGTCGCTTGGGAAGCATCCAATCTCAATAAGCAAGTGCTAAAGGTGGCGGCAAAGATCAGCCAGCCGGACGGGTGATTACAAGGCGGTTATAAAGATTTGGTATGGACGTCGGTGATTCGATGTAGTCGATTCGAAATCACTGGGTCCGGAGACAAAAAAAAGACGTCCTAGGACGTCTTTTTTTTGAATTTGGCTCCCCCTGCGGGACTCGAACCTGCGACATACGGATTAACAGTCCGCCGTTCTACCAACTGAACTAAGGGGGAATCATGAAAACGGGGTGGATGGTACTTATCCTGACTGAATGTGTCAATGTCTGTGTATCAAAAAAAGCTCATAAAACAGCAGAAAAAACACTTTACTTTTTTGTAGCCCTTGCGGCTCTAGGGCTTTATTTACTTATCCACCAATTTTGTGGATAAGTGTGTTGATGAAAGTTGATTAAATCTAAATAAGCATTTTTTTTGAGCAAATCAGGATTGAAATTTGGATTGTTTTTGGCTCTATCTTAATGTAATTAAAGATTTTTTTTATTTATTCACAGCATTTATGAATGTAATGATAATGATAATCAAATGCGTAAATTGTTAATTTATGTGCCGAGATTGGGGAAAACTAGTGGATTGTTTTTTTTGGAAAAAGAATAGATTTTCTCGCGAGGGTAGGCAATATATCAAAACATTTTTCAGATAGCCAGATTATTTTAGGAGAGTGTGATTTGTTTTGTAAAATAACTTCTTGCTACTTCGTTGGGAAGACAGCGACAATAAGAGATATTTCTTTCCACATCTCCTGTTGTGGAAGGAACAGGTAATGACTCAACGAGATGATGCAGAGGGAAAGATGGGTAAAGCATTCGAACTGGTTTCTGCGTATCAACCTTCCGGAGATCAGCCGGCAGCGATTCAGCAATTATTAGACGGGTTGGATGCCGGTCTGGCGCATCAAACATTGCTTGGTGTGACGGGGTCGGGAAAGACATTTACATTGGCGAATGTGATTGCTCAGGCACAGCGCCCGACGATCGTTCTGGCACCAAACAAAACACTGGCCGCGCAGTTGTTTGGTGAGATGAAAGCGTTTTTCCCTCACAACGCGGTCGAGTATTTCGTCTCTTATTATGACTATTACCAACCGGAAGCTTATGTTCCGACAACCGATACCTTTATTGAGAAAGATGCTTCTGTGAATGCACATATTGAGCAAATGCGGTTATCTGCCACCAAGGCGTTACTGGAAAGGAAAGATGCCATTATAGTTGCCTCTGTCTCGGCTATCTATGGTCTGGGTGATCCGGACTCCTATTTGAAAATGATGCTCCACTTACGCCGGGGAGATGTAGTTGATCAGCGGGCAATGCTTAGACGCTTAGCTGAATTACAGTATTCACGGAATGAGGTTGGATTTGAACGGGGTCAGTTTCGGGTGCGTGGTGAAGTGATCGACATTTTCCCGGCTGAATCGGAAAGTGAAGCGGTGCGAGTGGAGATGTTTGATGATGAAATTGAACAAATCAGCTTGTTTGATCCACTGACCGGTGCCGTCATCCAAAAAGATTTGCCCCGTTACACCGTGTATCCGAAAACCCATTACGTCACGCCAAGGGAGCGCATTCTTGATGCGATTGAACTGATCAAAGCCGAACTGAAAACCCGCCAAGCCTACTATATTGAGCATAATAAGCTGCTGGAAGAACAACGTATTTCCCAACGCACGCAATTTGATGTCGAAATGATGAATGAGTTGGGGTTCTGCTCCGGTATTGAAAACTACTCTCGCTATCTGAGTGGCAGAAATGAAGGTGAGCCGCCACCGACCTTATTTGATTATTTACCTCACGATGGCATTCTCATCATTGATGAATCGCATGTGACGGTGCCTCAAATCGGCGCGATGTATAAAGGCGACCGCTCCAGAAAAGAGACGTTGGTTGAATTTGGTTTTCGGTTGCCTTCAGCTTTGGATAACCGACCGTTAAAATTTGAAGAGTTTGAAGCGTTAGCGCCCCAGACGATTTTTGTGTCTGCCACACCCAGTGCTTATGAAGTGGAGAAATCTGGCGGAGATATCGCGGAACAGGTGGTTCGACCCACTGGATTATTGGATCCGGAACTGGAAATTCGTCCGGTTGCCACACAGGTTGATGATTTATTATCTGAAATACATCTTCGCAGTGCGCAAAATGAACGGGTATTGGTGACGACTTTAACCAAGCGGATGGCTGAAGATTTAACCGAATATCTGCAAGAGCATCATGTCAAAGTGCGTTATTTGCATTCCGATATTGATACGGTTGAGCGGGTCGAAATTATTCGCGATCTTCGCTTGGGTGAATTTGATGTGCTGGTGGGGATTAACTTATTGCGAGAAGGACTGGATATGCCGGAAGTTTCTTTAGTTGCGATTCTTGACGCAGACAAAGAAGGATTCTTACGTTCCGAACGTTCTTTGATCCAAACCATTGGACGCGCAGCCCGAAACCTTCGCGGCAAAGCGATTCTGTATGCCGATCGGGTAACCGGTTCTATGCAGCGGGCAATCGATGAGACCAATCGTCGTCGTGAAAAACAGCAGCGCTATAATGAAGAAATGGGAGTTGAGCCTCAAGCATTGCGCAAAGATATCAAAGATATTCTGGAAATCGGGGATATCGCCAAATCAAGACAGAAGCGCAAAGCACCGCAGCGGCCGTTGTCTCAAGTTGCCGAACCAGATTCTGAATACGGTGCTCTCACCCCGCAACAGCTCGAAAAAGAAATTAGTAAGCTGGAATCACAAATGTATCAATATGCGCAGAATCTTGAATTTGAACAGGCAGCGCAAAAACGCGATGAAATCGAGAAACTTCGCGAACAATTTATCATCAACAGCTAAGATAAATGTATAGATAAAAAAATAGCCAATAGAAAGATAATCTATTGGCTGTCAGAATGTGAATAACTTTATTCACTAACAACGTCAGTTGGCTAGGTGACCCATGAGGGTCGATATTACTATGAGCATATACTATGCCAACTTTAGACTGTTAAAATGCTTGTTTTGAGAGGTTGTTTCAAGGTTTTTTGAAAAAATATTTGCAATATGCAATTCTCAATGCGATCATTGTGCAAAATGCAATTTAAGTTGGCTAAGTTATGCAATCTGAACAGTTACCACAAAAAAGTAGATATCTGCTGATGGTTGAAGATACAGCGTCTGTTGCCGTGCTGTATCGAACCTATCTTGAGCCTCTGGATATTGACATCAACATTGTCGGTACCGGGAAAGAGGCGTTAGAAAGTCTTGAAAAAAGAGAACCCGATCTAATTTTGCTCGATTTACGTCTTCCTGATATGACAGGGATGGATGTTCTACATGAGGTGAAACGGAAATATCCTGATGTTCCCGTCATTTTCATGACTGCTCATGGTTCAATTGATACGGCTGTTGAAGCTATGCGCTACGGTGCTCAGGATTTTTTAATTAAACCATGCGAAGCTGACCGATTACGTGTCACGGTGAATAATGCAATTCGCAAAGCTTCAAAAATTAAAAGTGATTCTGATGATCCGCGCAGCCAAAACTATCAGGGATTCATCGGTAGTAGTCAAACCATGCAGGCGGTTTATCGAACCATTGACTCTGCGGCCGCGAGTAAAGCCAGTATTTTTATTACCGGAGAAAGTGGTACGGGGAAAGAAGTGTGTGCTGAAGCAATTCATGCTGCCAGCCGACGAGGCGATAAACCTTTCATTGCCATTAACTGTGCAGCGATTCCGAAAGATTTAATTGAAAGTGAACTGTTCGGTCATGTCAAAGGCGCTTTTACCGGAGCCGCAACCGATCGGCAGGGCGCTGCCGAGCTTGCTGATGGCGGGACACTATTTCTGGATGAGCTCTGTGAGATGGATTTGGACTTACAGACTAAATTGTTGC
Source organism: Vibrio sp. MEBiC08052 (assembly GCF_001506075.1). Lineage (GTDB taxonomy): Bacteria > Pseudomonadota > Gammaproteobacteria > Enterobacterales > Vibrionaceae > Vibrio. The sequence goes on from NZ_KQ947475.1 coordinate 1,045,489, forward strand.
GATTTATCCAAACTGGTACATTCCAGAAAGTCGGTTCATCAAAAATGAAAAGTGTTGATGTTCGCTTTGTGTGTGCGACAAACCGTGATCCGTGGAAAGAGGTTCAGGAAGGTCGTTTCCGGGAAGATTTGTACTATCGTTTATATGTTATCCCACTTCATTTGCCGCCACTTCGGGAACGGGGTGATGATGTCATCGAAATCGCTTACTCTTTACTCGGATATATGTCCAAAGAAGAAGAGAAAGATTTTGTTCGTCTTGCTGCTGAAGTTGTGGAACGGTTCAGACAGTACGAGTGGCCGGGCAATGTTCGCCAGTTACAAAACGTTTTACGTAATGTGGTTGTATTGAATCAGGGCAAAGAAATCACGCTTAGCATGTTACCGCCACCGTTGAATCAACCGAAAGAGAGCTATCTCCGTTTGGTTCAGCCGATGATGGAAGAAAGGAAACCTTCAGTCCATGAAATCTTTCCCCTATGGATGACGGAAAAAATGGCAATTGAAAATGCGATTGATGCATGTGAAGGAAATATTCCGAAAGCTGCAGGCTACCTAGAAGTGAGCCCTTCAACCATTTACCGTAAATTACAATCTTGGAATGCAGAAGAGAACGCATAGATATGAGTGAAATCATGAATCGAGATACGATTTCGTCATTGTCACAGGAAATCGGAGAGGACAATATTCCCGTGCTATTGGATATTTTCCTTGGTGAATTAGAAAACTATCAGGCGACGTTATCGGAAAGTGAAGGGCCAGAGCGGCATGAGTTGTTGAAAGAGATCAGTCATGCATTAAAAAGTAGTGCCGCGAGTTTTGGTGCTGATCGTTTATGTGCGATGGCGATTGATATTGATACTCGAGGGAAACAAGGATTACTGCTCAATACCAAACAGGAAACACAGAACCTGATCAAACAGCTCCGTGAGACATATACATCTTATATGAGTTTAGTTCAGCATGAATCTTGAAATCCCAATGAGCAATGATGAGCGTGACAGCTCGTCATTGAGCTCTGCTGACACTATTTTTTATACAGCTCGTTGATAAGCTGCTCTTCAATTACCTGTCTTAGTTTTTCCCGCTCGTGACGCCATCCTTTATCCGGGGAGGCAAGGTTACTGGTGATCATCCGACAATCTGTGGGATATTTTTCTGGCGGTGTTTCACACAAAATCAGATCAACCAGTCGTCCGCCACAAGCCCGTTGGCACCAGATGAGTTTTCGGTTGAGATCCATCTTCTGAGCAGGTCCATATTCCGGGGCGAGGTTGTCAATATAAATAAGGACGGCCCGACGGTTTTTCGCAATGGCTTTACCCAATTCAGGAAGTAATAACGGTGGCATAATACTGGTCAAAAAACTACCGGGGCCAAGCAGAATTGCATCTGCGTGAGTGATAGCTTCAACCGCTTCATGAGTTGCCGGTACTTGTGGAGAAAGTTCCAGCCGGATGAGTTCCTCAGTCATTTCATCCACATTGGTTTCTCCTGTGACGATGTTCCCATCAATGGCATGAGCGGTGAGATCTGCCGGGTGTTCTGACATCGGCAGAATATTGATCGATACATTCAACAGGGTTCGAATCAAATTGATCGCTTCAAGTGGTCGGACGGATAGGTTACCCAACGCGGTTAACATCAGATTGCCTAAATTATGGCCATCAAGTTCCCCCTGTCCCCGGAATCGGTACTCAAACATCATCGAAGCGGTCGAGGGTTCGGTAATCAACTGATTGATGCAATTACGAGTGTCACCCCATGCAATACCGCCCTGACAGTGACGAATCCGACCTGTTGAACCCCCGTTGTCAGTCGTCGCAACAATGCCCGTTGCATTTGGGCCAAAATCACGAATGGCAGCCAAAACACGCCCAAGTCCATGTCCTCCACCAATCGCAACAACTTTTTTCTCTTGATAAAGTTTTTTTTGATAAGAATTCATTGTTGTCATTATTTATAAATTAATCACGACTAAGAGTAGTTGAATTTTTTGATCCAGAATACTTCTTCTGTGAAAATTTGACTGGAATCCTCAAATTTTTTGATAAGAAAGTAGGATCTGTTCAAAAAAATTTGTAAACTGAAAAACATGTTAATTGTGATGACACATGTCTCATAGTTGCCATAGCTCCGAGTTTTTCGGGCTAAGTTCCGGATGGAATAGGCTTGTTAAACCTGTGGTCGATGTTGATGACCCGAGGGTGGGATTGGAAATGATCTTGCCTCCCGTGTTTGGAAAGGTGTTCCATGGCTCAATTTGAAGATAACTTTCAGCGTAAATTCTACTATTTACGTCTGTCGTTGACGGACGTATGCAATTTTAAATGTACCTACTGTTTGCCGGACGGATATCAGACTGAGGCTCAGCGTCCCCAGTTTTTATCATTACCGGAAATTCAGCGGGTTATCACCGCATTCGCAAGTTGCGGGACCTCTAAAGTTCGGCTAACCGGTGGGGAGCCGACGCTACGTCGGGATTTTACCGATATCATCCGTCTCGTTTCCTCAACTCCCGGCATTGAACAAGTGGCGATGACCACCAATGGGTTTCGTCTGGCAAAATCAGCCGCGGAATGGCATCAGGCCGGGTTGACCAACATCAATGTCAGTGTTGATAGCCTCGATCCGAGGATGTTTCATCAGATTACCGGTGAAAATAAATATCGACAGGTCATGGATGGTATTGAACAAGCTCTGGCGGTCGGTTTCACTCAAGTCAAAGTGAATGTTGTCTTATTGAAGGGGCTGAATGACCGTCAGTTACCCGCATTTCTGGACTGGATCCGTGATTTGCCCATCCAGCTTCGTTTTATTGAATTGATGCAGACCGGAACCATGGATGATTTCTTCCGTCTGCATCATGTCTCGGGGCAGTCCGTTTATCAGCAACTACTCGGTAAGGGATGGATTTCGAAGGTGCGCGCTTGCCATGATGGACCCGCTAAAGTTTTAGCGCATCCCGACTATCAGGGAGAACTTGGTTTCATCATGCCTTATGAAAAAGACTTCTGTGCGAGCTGCAATCGTCTTCGGGTCTCAGCGAAAGGCAAGCTGCACCTGTGTCTGTTTGGTGAATCCGGTATTGAATTGCGTGATTTACTCCAGCAAGACAAGCAGCAGTCAGTACTGATTGAGCGGATTCAGCAGGCCTTGGGTGAAAAAGCCGTCAGTCATTTTTTACATGATGGTCACACGGGTATGACACCCCACTTAGCATCGATTGGCGGTTAGTCCGTTTTTACAGTCACCAGTCAATCGTATTGAACGGATTGGCCGGAGAGTAAGACGCTGACAATAAACGTCTGTTTCAACGATGGACCGGTGGGGGACGAAAACTGCTCATATGGTGCATCAGGACGACGAATCAATCGATTATCATCAATGATCAAAATAGGTAAATCTCTATGGGACATGCACAAACCGAATTCAGACCAGCCAAGATTGCGGTCTTAACCGTTTCTGATACCAGAACGGAAGAAAACGATACATCCGGTGGTTATCTGGCCGAACAACTTCAGCAAGTCGGCCATCAGCTAGTGGATAAACAGATTGTAATTGATGACCGCTATAAAATTCGGGCGATTGTTTCGCAGTGGATTGCTGATGAAGACGTTCAGGTTATTTTGATCACCGGTGGGACAGGCTTTACTTCACGAGACAGTACACCGGAAGCATTGATACCACTATTTGATAAACAGGTGGAAGGATTCGGTGAGTTATTCCGTATGGTCTCTTATGAAGAGATTGGTACCTCGACAATTCAGTCGCGGGCGATTGCTGGTTTTGCCAACCATACGGTTATTTTTGCGATGCCGGGTTCAACGGGAGCCTGTAAAACTGCATGGACGAAAATTATTTGCCAGCAGTTGGATGCATCACACCGACCATGCAATTTTATGCCTCATTTATAAGCTGTATTGGAGTTAAACATGAGTCAACTCACTCATATTAATACTGACGGTGAAGCCAATATGGTTGATGTTTCCGCAAAAGACGATTCAGTTCGGGAAGCTCGGGCCGAAGCGTTGGTTTACATGGCGGAAGAAACATTGCAATTGATACTTTCCGGTCAGCATCATAAAGGCGATGTCTTTGCAACGGCCCGCATTGCCGGGATCCAAGCCGCGAAACGAACATGGGAACTGATCCCGCTTTGCCATCCACTGTTGTTATCGAAAGTGGAAGTTCGGTTGACAGCAATCGAGACTGAATTGTGTGTCAGAATCGAATCTTTGTGTCGGTTGAGAGGGAAAACCGGGGTTGAAATGGAAGCTTTGACCGCCGCATCTGTGGCGGCGCTGACGGTTTATGATATGTGCAAAGCCGTCCAGAAGGATATGGTCATTGGCCCTGTTCGATTACTGGAAAAATCCGGAGGAAAATCAGGCCATTTTAAGGTGGAATCATGATTAAAGTACTATTTTTTGCTCAAACTCGGGAGCTCGTCGGGCAGGCGGATATGGAATTACCATGTACATTTGCAACCCTTGATGAATTGCGGCGAGATTTGGCGAAACGCTCCGAGAAATGGGCTTTGGCAATGGACTCTGATAGCTTGTTGGCTGCGGTCAATCAAACCATCGTTTCTCTGGATACTGCAATTCATGATGGTGATGAAATTGCATTTTTTCCACCGGTGACAGGAGGTTGATATGGGGTACTCAGTTGCTGTTCAGCAAGATGATTTTTGTATTGACGATGAATATCAGGCGCTGTCTCAGGGAGAAGATGTTGGTGCCGTTGTAACGTTTGTCGGAAAAGTTCGAGACATGAATCTGGGGAGTCAGATCACTGGGTTACACCTCGAACACTATCCGGGAATGACAGAAAAAGCGCTGAATACGATTTGTGAGCAAGCGTTACAACGTTGGCCTTTGCTTGCGATCCGAGTGATTCACCGTATCGGTGATTTGGAGATTGGTGCGCAAATTGTTTTTGTCGGTGTGAGTAGTTACCATCGGGACGCAGCATTTGCTGCCTGTGCCTTTATTATGGATACGCTGAAAACCCGGGCACCCTTCTGGAAGAAAGAAACAACCAATAGCGGAGAACGTTGGTTAGATAGTCGAGAGTCGGATCGAGCGGCTGCTGAAAAATGGCAGTAATTTCCAATAATTATTGTGATTCAACCTCAAGTTCAATGGATTCTATCTTTCTCTAGATATTTTTTGTTTCTCTGTTAACAATGATGAATGAAATTGAGTGATTCTATTTAGCAATTAGCTGAAATTAGTCAACACTTATCTTAAAGGCCCAGATGAAAGGCTTGAAGGAGAGAACGATGGAATCACTCAAAGTTAGACATTATATGACACAGCATTCGATTACCTTTAAAGCTGATATGTCATTATCTGCCGCATTGGAAAGAGTTATTGAGTTTAATGATTTTTTTAGTGGCCCGGTGATCGATGATCATGGCAGAGTGATTGGCTTTTTATCGGAGCATGATCTACTCGATAAATTGGTGAAAGTCAGTTATTTCTGTCAGGACTCTCATATGGTGGGCGACTGTATGACACCTGTGGTTGATACCGTCAGTCCGGATTTACCGATTATAGAGTTAGCAGATTATATGCGTGATGGTCGATCAACTTATCCAGTGGTTGAAGATGGCCGATTGGTCGGTGTGATTAATCGGCGGGCTGTACTCAAAGCGATTAATAAAAATCTACATAGTTGCTTTAAACGTCAGGTATAAATTTGACCTATCGAATCAGTATTTACTTGCATTCAACAAGCCTCGAAATATTATTTCGCGGCTTTTTTTTGTACTCATTAAAGACGTGAGTCACATATTGATGAAATATGATGTTATGTAGATTCATTATGTGTGATCCAGGTTGACACTTATGGGCTAGATCTTGGTTAAAGTGCTGTTAGCATTTCATGATATTGAAGTTTGAGTATTTCAATCAAGATTACAATGAAGGAGACAATAATGTCAGATAAAGTTTTTCATCTCGGAGTCACGCAAGCAGATCTGAATGGTGCGACACTGGCGATATTGCCCGGTGACCCTGAACGCGTTAAGAAAATTGCTGACCAGATGGATTCCCCGGAATTTCTGGCGAGTCATCGTGAATTTACGCTGTATCGGGCAAAAGTTGAGGGTAAACCTGTCATTGTTTGTTCAACAGGTATCGGTGGACCATCCACTTCAATTGCGGTAGAAGAACTGGCACAGTTAGGGGTTCGCAGTTTCTTACGTGTTGGAACCACCGGGGCAATTCAGCCCAATATTCAGATCGGGGATATCATCGTGACGACGGCGGCTGTCCGGTTAGACGGGGCAAGCTTGCATTTTGCACCGATGGAATTTCCGGCGGTGTCGGATTTTGCCGCGATGACAGCATTAAAACAAGCTGCTGATGACGAAGGGGTTCCGGTTCATACGGGGGTTACCGCTTCCAGTGATACGTTCTATCCGGGGCAAGAGCGTTATGATACTTATTCGGGGCGAGTCACACGTCGTTTTCAGGGCTCAGTTGAAGAGTGGCAAGGGATGGGTGTTCTGAATTTTGAGATGGAATCTGCGACATTGTTCACCATGTGTGCCAGTGCGGGCTTACAAGCCGGCTGTGTGGGCGGTGTGATTATCAACCGGACTCTCAAAGAAATTCCTGATCATGCTGTTGTGAAAGAAGTAGAAGCAAAATCGATACGAGTGGTTGTAAAAGCTGCAGCGCTCTTGCTTGCTTGATTCGCACCTAAACTTTTCGGGGCGTCATGTTCGATGACACATGACGCCTGTTATTGGTCTAGGCCGTGAGTAACTTTGGGAGCGGAAGGTACAGTGTCTCAATGAGCTCTCCCAACATATGATCGTAAACATGAGCAATACTCAGCGAAATATCAGCGGTCATCTGATACATGGCTTCGGCACTGATATTGTAGTCAGGGTGTTTACTCACATCGGATAAAATCGTCAGTGCTTTGGTACACGTCGGGGATGAAATCGATAAAGGGCTCACCATTGTCAACTGATTCACTTTTCTCGCGAGTATTTCAGCACAGTGTTGTAAACGCGTTTGTCCTTCGGGTGTGTTCATCTCTTCGATACAGATTCGGAATTGTGTCAAAGCGTCCATCGCATCAATGACTTGTTGCCAATTCATATGATATTCATCACTCAAATCTTCCCGATTGACTTCAACTAACCAAGCCAGCATGACTTCATCCATGAGAAACATACAGTGGCGGATTGCTTTGCCGTGAATCATTTGATTACGGGAAATCGTCCGTTCGGACCAATCCTGTATCAGTGCTTTCAGTTTGAGCTGAAGCACGCGATACATGGGTTTGTTATCAAAATGAGCAATGGAAATGAGGTGAGTGGTTTTATCATTCAGCAGTTCGGCAAGGTGCTCAATTTCAATATCTCTGTGCTCACCAAACATGAGCACATGATGGGTGGCACTCCGGTGTTGGCGGCATAGATACAAAACCTGACGTAAATCAACAAGCAGCTCATACTTACGTTGCAAGGTAGACTCACGTTGTTTGGCAAGATAAAACATGAATCCGAGTATGCCGACGGAAACCAGCATGGAAATAATGACGAACATAACCAACTCCTTGTTTGTGTAGAGATGCCTTGATTTTTATGGTTGTTGAGCCTTGTGCAGAAGAGCGCTGTATGTGCTAAAAAAGCAGCCTATACAATTGAAAGTAAACAAGTCCAACCCACAAAGGTCAAGACACCTTTGTATCTTTATAGCCAAAAACAAGCAGAATTAGTGCCAGATTGTTTTATCTTCAAAATCATCACTTTAACGTTTTATTTACAATTGTATTGCACCGTTATTGTGCATAAATGATGATCTTGGGGAAACGTTGTTTAAGCGTGTAGATGCGTATTGATAAAAAAGGCCTTAACGGTAACCGATAAGGCCTCTCATAGATTGATAATTATATTGATTTACATTACTCGCATGCCCGGTTGAGCGCCTTCATGCGGTTCGAGTATCCACAGATCTTTGCCACCCGGACCCGCAGCAAGAATCATGCCTTCAGACATGCCAAACTTCATTTTCCGCGGCTTCAGGTTGGCAACCATGACGGTATATTTACCGACGAGCTCTTCAGGCTGATAAGCGGCTTTGATACCGGAAAAGACCTGACGAACTTCGCCACCGATATCTAACTGGAATTTAAGCAGCTTATCTGCTTTGGGCACCGCTTCACAAGATAAGATCTTGGCAATCCGTAAATCAACTTTGGCAAAATCATCAAATTCGATTTCCGGGGCGATTGGGTCTTTGCTGAGTTCAGTCTCTTCCTGAGCGTCCGCTTGAATAATCGCTCTCTCGACTGCAACTGCTTCTTTCGAGGCCTCGATCATTGCTTCAACCTGTTTTGGATCGATTCGGCTGAAGAGGGCTTTGAAGGTGGCAATCTCATGATCAACCAAAGGTTGCTGGATGTTATCCCAGCTCAGCTCTTGATTGAGGAATGCTTCACTCCGGGCTGCCAGTGCTGGCATCACCGGTTTTAGGTAAGTCATCAGGATGCGGAACAGGTTCAGACCCATAGAACAGATCGCTTGAAGTTCCTGTTCTTTACCTTCCTGTTTGGCAATCACCCACGGTGCTTTTTCATCAACATATTGGTTGGCTTTATCCGCCAGTGCGGTGATCTCCCGGATCGCCCGGCCAAACTCCCGGTTCTCATAAAGTTCACCGATATGTTCAGCCGCAGCTATAAATGTCTGATACAGCTCTGGTTCGACACATGTTGCTGCCAGTTGCCCCGCAAAACGTTTGTTGATAAAACCTGCATTGCGTGACGCAAGATTGACGATCTTATTGACGATATCTGAGTTCACCCGTTGGGTAAAATCTTCCAGATTCAGGTCGAGGTCATCAATCCGGTTATTCAGCTTGGCAGCGTAATAATAACGCAGACATTCCGGGTCCAGATGGTCTAAATACGTACTCGCTTTGATGAATGTTCCTTTGGACTTAGACATCTTCGCGCCATTCACCGTGACATAGCCGTGAACATACACGTTGTCCGGCTTCCGGAAACCGGCGCCTTCTAGCATGGCTGGCCAGAACAGGCTGTGGAAGTAGACAATATCTTTACCGATGAAGTGGTAAAGTTCAGCCTGACTGTCTTTGTGCCAGTATTCGTCGAAATCCAGATCATCGCGACGGTCACATAGATTTTTAAATGAGCCCATATAACCGATCGGTGCATCGAGCCAGACGTAAAAATATTTACCGGTTTCGCCCGGAATTTCGAAGCCGAAATAGGGTGCATCGCGTGAGATGTCCCATTGTTGCAGACCGGATTCAAACCATTCCTGCATTTTGTTGGCCATTTCTGTTTGCAAAGAACCAGAACGTGTCCACGCTTTCAGCATCTCTTCAAACTGGGGTAAATCGAAGAAGAAATGCTCAGAATCTTTCATGACTGGCGTCGCACCGGATACGGCAGACTTCGGATTGATCAAATCTGTCGGGCTATAGGTTTCGCCACAGGCATCACAGTTGTCGCCGTATTGGTCTTCTGAATGACATTTCGGGCAGGTGCCTTTGACGAAACGATCAGGCAAAAACATTTGTTTTTCAGGATCATACAACTGGGAAATTGTCCGACTCGAAATAAATCCGTTGGTTTTGAGTTGTTGATAAATCAGTGAAGAAAGTTCACGGTTTTCTTCACTGTGCGTGCTGTGATAGTTATCAAAGCTAATATCAAAACCGGCAAAATCTTTCTGGTGTTCCTGACTGACCGAGGCAATCATTTCTTCTGGCGTGATCCCCATCTGCTGAGCTTTCAGCATAATCGGGGTACCGTGTGCATCATCTGCACAGATAAAGTGAATGACATTGCCGCGCAGGCGTTGGTAGCGCACCCAAATATCCGCTTGAATATGCTCCAGCATATGACCTAAGTGGATAGAACCGTTTGCATACGGTAGGGCACAAGTTACCAGAATTTTTCTTGGTTCAGTTGCCATAACTTATCTTTCGCTCTGTCTGTTATACTCGGATGGCCTCAAAATATAGTTGTATGAAAGCTTGGTATGTGATTCTGAGGTTGCCGGAGTGATGTATCAAAAATTTGTGACTGCTAATACTACCTGATGACAGGAATAACGCCAAGGCGTTATTCCTTTATCTTGCAGGGGTTCTGTCTGGTTTACTGTGGTGTTAGCATAGGCTTTTGGCGCTGCCTGATGAACGTGTCATCACAGGTGAGCGTGTCGATTGAAATTATATCCGGTAAAGAAGGTAATCTATGCGGCAGCTTACACCTCCCCAACAACTCTGTGTCTGGTTGAATCAATTCTCTCACCCTTGTCTGCTTTCTGACTGGGCATCCCAGCCGGGGTTGGTTTATACCCATGAAGATGACCACTATCACATTGAAATTCCTTTTGCTGCCAATACGTTGGCGGACGAGTTACGTCAATGGATTGCTGCCCAAACTGAGCGACCAGTCTCGGGTGACATCGATGTGCATATTGTGCCGAAAACCTTACAGACTCAGGTCGCTTCTCCCGTCAAAGGCGTTAAAAATATTATCGCGGTTACTTCCGGAAAAGGCGGTGTCGGCAAATCAACCACGGCGGTGAATCTGGCCTTAGGGCTGGCAGCCTCTCATGCCCGTGTCGGAATTTTGGATGCAGATATCTATGGGCCATCGGTTCCGATGATGTTAGGGACAGTGCATGCTGAACTGGAGGTGCGTGATGAGCGTTGGATGCAACCGGTGCAGGCACACGGACTTTATTCGCATTCGATCGGTTATCTCATGAATAAGGACGATGCCGCAGTATGGCGCGGTCCGATGGCTTCCAAAGCGTTCCAGCAGTTGCTCAATGAAACCGAATGGCCGTCGTTGGACTATTTGGTGGTGGATATGCCACCGGGCACCGGAGACATTCAACTCACCTTGTCACAGCAGATGCCGCTGACTGGCGCAGTGGTGGTCACCACGCCTCAGGATTTGGCCCTCGCGGATGCCCGCAAAGGTGTGGCGATGTTTGAAAAGGTCAACGTTCCTGTGGTCGGATTGGTGGAAAATATGAGTTATCACATCTGTAGTCAGTGTGGTCACCGTGAAGACCTCTTCGGCACCGGTGGGGCAGAGAAAATGGCGCAAGAGTACGGATTGAGTCTATTGGCGCAAATTCCGTTGCATCGACAAGTTCGGGAAGATATTGATATCGGTTGTCCGACCGTTGTCGCGCGACCTGAAAGCGAACATTCTCGTCTTTATCTGGCGATGGCTGAACGGGTTGCCAGCCATTTGTACTGGCATGGTCAGGTGATCCCGGATGCGATCCCCTTCACTAATCTGAACTGAGTTTTGTATTGATTGGACAGAGATTGTCTGCGGTGCAGGCTGCTTTGATGAAAGACAAGATAAATTATGCTTTTTTGCCTCTGTGAATCTGGTATCCGGTGGAGCTTGTCTCTATAATCACGCCGGCTTATCTGGTTTCTTTGTCAAATGTATCGAGTGAACAATCATGTCTGATCACAATCAATGCGTCATTATAGGAATTGCTGGCGCTTCTGCCTCAGGGAAAAGTCTGATCGCGAGTACCATATATCGTGAATTGCGAGCCAAAGTCGGCGATCACCAAATCGGTGTGATTACCGAAGATCGCTACTATAAGGATCAAAGTCATCTGAGTATGGAGCAGCGGGTCAAAACCAACTATGACCATCCGAGTGCGCTGGATCATGATCTGCTATGCGAGCATTTACAGCAATTGGTGCGGGGGGAGTCCGTCGATGTTCCCGAATATAGCTACACAGAGCATACCCGGACAGAAAATACCCATCATATGAATCCGAAAAAGGTGATTATTCTGGAAGGGATTCTGTTGTTGACTGAGCCGCGTCTGAGAGAATTGATGCACGCGACTATTTTTATGGACACTCCGTTAGATATTTGCCTGCTGCGTCGTGTGAAACGTGATGTTGAAGAGCGGGGGCGTACACTGGATTCGGTGTTGAAACAGTATCAGGAAACAGTCAGACCGATGTTTTTGCAGTTTATCGAGCCGTCTAAACAGTATGCTGACATCATTGTCCCACGTGGCGGGAAAAACCGGATTGCCATCGATGTGTTGAAAGCACATATTGCTAAGTTACTCAAATCCTAAGCTGCGCATCGTCACTGACTTTTTGTTGATATCGGAAATGGCACCAAACAGCGTGCCATTTTTTATTCCTACCATATGATTCTTCCCGCAATATGATTCTCAGCGGTGTACAACGGTTGACGGGGGAGGCTGCTATTTCCTCATGGTTTGTCATTTCTTGACATGAAGCTGACGTTGTTGAGGAAGAGACAAAGTGCATATGGTTGTCATTTGATTATAAAATACCTATCTTAAGAAACATTCTTATCTGTCAATGGTCTTAGTTTTCTCTAAGTGATTAGAAAAATAAGTGTTCAGGAAAATGCCAATGAAAAAATTGTTCCTTGTGATTGTGATAATTTGTGTTGTGATTGCTGCCGGCATCGTCACATTAGTCACGGTAGTTGACCCGAATCAGTTTAAGCCGCTGATTGTCGAACAAACGAAAAAAGCAACGGGGATGGATGTTGTGATTGGCGGTGATATCCGCTGGCAGTTTTTTCCTGCAATTGGTTTTCAGATCGATGATGTATCTCTCAAAAATCCGGCAGGCTTTCAACGACAGAACTTCCTACACGTATCACACCTTTCCATTAATGTGGCAGTGATGCCGTTACTGGATAAAGAGCTGGACATCGGCAGTGTCAATCTGGACGGTGCTGATATTCAGATTGAAACATTACGCGACGGCACCACCAATGTAGACAGCCTGTTGAGTCAACAACAAACAACACAGCAATCCGATGTGGCGCAGCAGACTGAGACTGCCGCTGATGCGCAAGCGCAGACCGATACGGCTTCATCTGCGACAGATGCGCAACCATGGAAAATTCGCGTGGCCGGTGTGGATATTCGTGAGGCTCGCGTCTCTGTGCTCAATGAGGCTCAGCCTGAAAATCAACTGGCGCTGAACGATGTGAATCTGACCATCAGTGCTTTTGCCCCGAACCAGTGGACGACATTTTCTTGGTCGATTCAGGGGAAACGGGCTGTGCAACAGTTCTCGGCTGCGGGAGAAGGAGAATTTCGCTTATCCGATGATTATCGCAGCTACGCACTACGCCAGATAGCTGTGAAGGGGAGTTATCAGGATAAAACCAACGATGTGCGTTCTCTGACGCTGTCTTTACCGCAGTTCGAGATCGGTCAGGATGCACCGTTTGAGGTGGCTGTTGCCGGTAAACTTGCTGATAATGAGGTTGATTTTACCGGGAAAGGCACATTGAATCTGGATCAGCACTATCAGCAAATCCGGGTCAGCGGGTTGGATACTCAATTGAAGTTGACCGGAGCACAGCTGCCGATAAGCCCGTTACCCGTTGCTTTACAGGGAAACCTTCTGATGAACCTGCCTGCGAATCAACTGGCGCTAAGCGATTTAAAACTACAAGTGGCGGATGTGGTACTGCAAGGTAAGACGTCGCTCCATTTGGGAAGTAAACCAGCTATTCGCTTCCGGCTTCAAGGGGATCAGATTGATCTCAGCCCGTTTTTACCGCCTGCGACAGAAACTGCTTCGTCATCGCAGGATGCGCCATCCGCTCAAGCTTCGGTCGTGGCAGATTCGACTACGCAAGCACCGCAAACCGCGTCGAGTCGAGAGCCAGATCTGACAGCTCTCAAAACATTTGATCTCGATGGCACATTAAATATTGCCGGGCTGAAAGCACAGAAACTGATGCTCAATAACTTAGGGATCAAAGTCAGTCTACGGCGTGGTGTTCTGACACTGTCTGAGCTACAAGCCGATTTATATCAAGGTCATTTGCAAGGCAAAGGGGTGCTCAATGCCAGCGTGACACCGGCGACTTATCAGATGCAGCAATCCTTGCAAGGTATTCAGATTCAACCGGTGCTGAAAGCGCTGGCTGATAATGATCGCCTCGAAGGGAAAGGGTCTGTCGAACTAGACCTGCGTGGCCAAGGGTTGAGTGAAAAACGCCTCAAAGAGAACGTTGCAGGCACAGTGAAAGTTCAGTTACAGGATGGTGCTGTCAACGGTATCAATATTGCTCAGGTCATTCGCCAAGGCTATGCAAAACTGAAAGGAAAACCGTTAGGTGACACCGAAGGTGTGCAGAAAACGGACTTTAGTGCAGCCAGTACGACTCTCCATTTAAATCAAGGTGTAGCGACCATCAAAGAGAGCACGTTGCAGTCCCCGTTATTACGTGTCCATACCAAGGGCGATGTGAATTACGTGGCGCAAACGGTGGATGTGGTCATCCATACATCGATTGTCGGGACGTTGAAAGGTCAAGGCGGCAAAGATATCAATGAACTGAAAGATGTCACCATTCCGATACAGGTGAAGGGAAGCTGGACCCAGCCTAAATATAAGTTGGTGTTTGATGATGTCGCGAAACAAAAAGTGCAAAAAGAACTCGATAGAGGTTTGGAAAAACTGGATGGAAAAATTAAAGATGAGAACACCAAAAAAGCGCTGAATAAGTTGCTGAAAGGACTGTTTTAGCCGAGACAAGCCGGTTATTCCGATGATTGCAAGCTACGATAAAAATACAGGGACAGATGTATGCCTGTCCCTGTTGTATGGCGTCTTTGGGTCAGAAAAGCGGGCAGTTTACCAGTCGATCCCTTGTTGCGCTTTCACGCCGGCCTGAAAAGCGTGTTTGACATTTTTTACTTCAGAAACGGTATCTGCCAGATCAAGCAGTTCCCGATGGGCGCCACGACCCGTAATAATGACAGTTTGCATCGGCGGACGTTGTTGTAGTGCCGTGAGAACCTCTTCCAACGGGACATAGCCATAACTGACCATGTATGTGAGTTCATCTAACAACACCACGTTGAGCGTTTCATCTTGCAGCATCTGCTGGCATTTTTCCCACACGGCCTGTGCGGCAGCAGTATCTGTCGCTTTGTTTTGAGTTTCCCAAGTGAATCCGGTTGCCATAACATGGAATGTAACGCCTAATTTTTCCAGTAGGTTCCGTTCTCCGTTATCCCATGTCCCTTTAATAAACTGCGCAACGCCGCACTTCAGCCCGTGTCCGACGGCTCTGGCAACTGTGCCGAACCCTGATGTTGACTTGCCTTTGCCATTACCGGTAATCACGATCACAATCCCGCGTTCTTCGGTTGCTGATGCAATTTTCGCATCCACTTTTTCTTTGATTCGTTGCTGGCGAGCCTGATAACGATCAGATTGGTTATTTTCATGTGACATAATGTCAGATTCCTATTTCATGGGCGCAATAACAGTATCATAGCGTAATGCTGCGACAGCAAAAACCACAGCTTGAGTATGGTCAGGGCAAACAGATTGAGCAATTGGCAAATTTGGGAATTAGGTTGAAACCTGCTAAGTTGATCGAAGTATGATTGAATGTATAAACGTTATTTGTCAAAAGTAATCCACATAAAGGACAGTCCATGAGTCAACGTAAACCATCCATTCTGGTAGTCTGTATGGGCAACATTTGTCGTTCTCCGACCGGAGAAGCGGTGCTCAAAGCAAAAGCCGCGCAAATGGGAATCGCCGTTGATGTCGATTCTGCCGGCACCATTGCCTATCATCAGGGGAATCCTCCCGATACCCGGGCCAGAATAGCCGGTGAAAAACGTGGGTATGATTTTACCGGAATGGCCGCCAGACCAGTGACAAGTGATGATTTCGCGTGTTTTGATATGATTCTTGCAGCGGATCGTGACAACCTTGCTGATTTACAGGATAGATGTCCCGCTCAGTATCAGCATAAGTTATCGCTGTTTCTCAGTCATGGTCAGTCAGCAGCAGAAGAAATCCCAGACCCTTATTATGGGGGTGATGATGGCTTTGAACGCGTGTTAGATTTGTTGGAAGAGTCGGCAGACGCGGTGTTAAGAAAATTATAATCCGTCATCGATAAAAAATCCGCCTCTTGGGCGGATTTTGCATTGATAACAGCAAACAACTTCTGCGCTTAGAAGCTCCGGCTGTATTGGACTCCCAGCAGAACTGCGTCAGCATGTGTAGTCCCGGTGATCTTGCCAAATTTTTTATTATCTTCAGTGACGGATACATCTTCACCGATTAAGTAGGTGAAGCCAAAATCGATATTCGATTTTTCATCCAGATGATAAGTGAAACCGGCAGAAAGCCACTGACGATCTGAGTCAGGTACAGAGATCGAGCGGACATTGTCTTGGGCACTGGTGTCATACATATACCCGGCGCGTAGCGTCCATGTCTGGTTCAAGAAGTAGGTGCCCCCCAGAGAGTAATGCCAGCCATCTTTCCACTGATATTGGTTAATGATGCCACTGGTATCGGCTGCGAGCACATCGAATTCAGACCATTTAATCCACTGAATACTATAGTGAACTGCGTAATCGTCATTCAGACGATGATAACCGGAGAATTCGGCAAAATCAGGCAGTGGCATCACGACCGTATCAGAGATACTGCCACTGGCTTGGGAGTACTTTACAGATTCTACATCGCCATCAGCTTTGAGGTCCGGGCTATAGTGATAATCGACACCGAAACGGTTGTTCTCATTATATTCGTATACGGCACCCAAGTTATAGCCGACAGCCCAGCCGTCCGCATCAAGGTCAGTACCGACACCTGAGCTCAAGTTGAGTGCTTTCACCGCAACTTGTGCCTGAGGGCTTAACGGGCGTTTAAACTTACCTTGCCCGTAGATCAGATCCAAACCGGCACCAATACTCCATTGTTCATTGATTCGGTAGGAGCCGACGACACCGAAGTTAAAACTTTTCACGTCGGTCTTACCACCGAATTCATAGCCGGCATAATTACTATCAAATTCAGTCTTGGTCCCGAAGTTAGAATAGGCGTTGAGCCCCCAGGCAAATTTTTCATTGACCGGGACTATGAGATAGATATTCGGGGCAAACGATGTGTCACCGGCATCTGAGTAGTTGGCACTCGTTTGCGTTTTGGCGATGTTATTGGTATAGGTCGCATCGTCCACATCAATCAGTGTGGTGATACTTTCAACACCGAGTGAAAGGGAAACATCATCAAACAGAGCCATGGCGGCCGGGTTTTTCGCAATCACAGAGGCATTGTCTGCAATCACGGCATCACCGGCAAAAGCACGACCGAGCCCGGTGGCTGATTGTGCGTTAAGTTGGAAACCTGCGGCAAATGACTGCTGAGCGGTCACTGATATTGCCACTGCGATCAGGGTTTTCTGAAACAGGCGCGTGTTGTTCATAAGATAAATTTCCTTTTTTAACGGTCTCTAAATGGACCTTGTTCAGCAAATATCCCTATTATTAGAGCATTTACTTAGTTGGCGGCTGATACTAGTGACTAGTGTAGGGCATAGAAATCCGACCAGTTTAAATTCATGATGTAAAATTACCGAACTGGTAGCTATATAGCATGAATTTGGGCAAAAAAGTCTCTTTTTAGAGTTTATGCTCTATCAAGTTCAGGCGGTTTAATCATCAATTTGTCATATTTTTAGTGTTGAATGATAAGGTTATACTGATGGATATATCACACCGAGCGGAGACGTTGAGCAATTCATATCTGTGGTAAACTTCCATACATTTTCGGGGGTTTTTGCGTGCTTCGGAAAGAACTTAGGCTATTTTTCTGTAAATCAAAACAAAATTGATCTATTTCAAAAATTATTCACAGAAAGTCTTTATAGTAGCTCATGTCATCTGGTTAGCCGTCAGGTTAACATGTTGAGCAAGATGACACTTCCTTTTGAAGGCTGACTTTACTTTCTCCTAATCAGGAAACTGATTTTTCAATTGGCGTAAGTTAATTGCTTTATACATTCCAACCACACAGTTTTGTGTGGTTTTTTTTTGCTTCTATATCTGCTTTGATTCCCTTCGTGATGTGATGTCGCGCGGTCACCCAATCATTTTTCATCTGAGTCAACCGTGATCAAAATGTGCTTAGTCACTCTTTTTGAAAAAGAAAATGCATTTTTGCAACAGAAAATGAGTGGGGGTGTTTGGCACCTGTTAACAATTTAGCTACAATCCTAACAGGTCAGACCTCTAATCTATAAGGACATCATATGGCGACAAAACTATGCCGGACACACGCAGGGGAGCGAGTCGCGATTGTGAG
Organism: Vibrio sp. MEBiC08052; assembly: GCF_001506075.1. Lineage (GTDB taxonomy): Bacteria > Pseudomonadota > Gammaproteobacteria > Enterobacterales > Vibrionaceae > Vibrio. The sequence continues at coordinate 1,063,661 of NZ_KQ947475.1, forward strand.
TGGTATTCGCACTCCTTTTGCCCGTCAGTGGACAGCGTTCCGCCAAGTCACCGCGATTGAATTGGGAACCATGGTGGTGAATGAATTACTGCAACGCACGGGGATTGATAAGCAATTAATCGACCAAGTGGTTTTTGGTCAGGTGATCCAAATGCCTGAAGCCCCCAATATTGCCCGGGAGATCGTGTTGAATGCCGGACTGGATGTTCATACGGATGCCTACAGCGTAACACGTGCCTGTGCGACAAGTTTACAAGCATTGACCGCAGCATCAGAAAGTATTTTGTGCGGTAACGTTGATATTGCCATTGTCGGTGGGGCGGACTCTTCGTCTGTCCTGCCAATTGGTGTGTCTAAAACATTGGCATCTGCATTATTAGCCAGCTCGAAAGCGAAAACCCTGACGAAAAAGATTCGGGCCTTTAAGCGCATGAAATTTCGTGATTTATTACCGGTTCCACCTGCAATTGCCGAGTATTCTACCGGTTTGTCGATGGGGGATACGGCTGAGCAAATGGCAAAAACTTATCAAATCAGCCGGGAAGATCAGGATGAACTGGCCTTTCAGTCTCATCAGAAAGCCGCCGCAGCGTGGGCGTCTGGTCAATTGAGCGCTGAAGTGATGACCGCATACCCAAAACCTTATCACGAAGTGCTGGCTCAGGATAATAACTTACGGGCGGATACCTCCCGTGACGCATACCGCAAATTACGGCCTGCGTTCGATCGCCGTTTCGGCACGGTCACCGCAGCCAACAGTACCCCCTTAACCGACGGTGCCGCAGCGATGTTGATTATGCGTGAGCAGCGCGCGAAAGAATTAGGACTGCCAATCTTAGGTTATTTACGCTCTTATGCTTATCAAGCCATCCCGGTCAAACAGGATATGCTGATGGGGCCGGCGTATGCGACACCGCTTGCCTTAGAAAGGGCGGGGCTGACATTAGCGGATATATCGCTGATCGAAATGCATGAAGCGTTTGCATCTCAGGTGCTGGCAAATCTGAAAATGTTTGCCAGCCCCGGTTTTGCCAAGCAGATTGGACGCAGTCATCCTATCGGAGAGGTCGATATGACACGGTTTAATGTTTCCGGCGGCTCGATTGCGTATGGTCATCCGTTTGCGGCAACGGGGGCCAGACTGGTCACACAGTTACTTCATGAGCTGAAGCGCAGAAATGGCGGTTTCGGTTTGGTGACTGCATGTGCTGCGGGTGGTTTAGGGTCTGCATTGGTACTGGAGGTTGATCATGACTGAATTGCATCATTCTGAGCAGGGAAGTTTTCATCTGACGATTGAAGACGATCTTGCTTGGCTGGCGCTGGATGTGCCAGAGGAAAGCATGAATACGCTGAAAGCATCATTTAGCGATGAAATTGACGCCATTCTTGCTGATTTGTCGCAAGCGGAGCAGCACGTCAAAGGCTTGGTGATTTATTCCCGCAAACCGGATAATTTTATTGTCGGTGCAGACATCACCATGTTCGAGCAGTGCCAATCGGCCGAAGATGCTGCGAGTCTGGCAAAAATGGGACAGGATATTTTTCACAAAATAGAAGCGTTGCCGTTTCCGGTGGTTGCTGCGATCCATGGCGCATGTCTGGGCGGCGGGCTTGAACTGGCATTAGCGTGTGATTATCGGATATGTAGTGATGACCCGGTCACGGCTTTGGGCTTACCAGAAGTTCAACTGGGCTTGTTACCCGGTTCGGGAGGCACACAACGGCTCCCGCGTTTGATTGGATTACTGCCCGCACTCGATCTGATTCTGACAGGTAAAAAGGTTCGTAGTAAACAAGCATTGAAACTGGGTCTGGTCAACGCTTGTGTCGCGAAGGATGGGCTATTGAATGCGGCGCGGATGATCATCGAAAAACCGACTGACTTTAAGATCCGCTCAAGCTGGAAAAAGCGGCTGACAAGAGGTGTGCTGGCGTTGAAAACGGTCCGTCATTGGGTGATCGAACAGGCGCGTAAGAAAGCACAGGCGAAGGCGAAGCATCATTATCCGGCAATTGATACTATCTTAGACGTGATTCAACAAGGGCTCGATGACGGTATGAGTATCGGGCTGAGCAAAGAGTCTCAGGCGTTTGGTCGCTTGGCGATGACCAGCGAATCTCAGGCATTACGGTCGATTTTTCTCGCCACAACTGCGCTCAAACGGGAAATGAGAGCGGATGACCGGGGGAAAGCGGTTCAACATGTCTCGATTTTAGGCGGTGGACTGATGGGTGCCGGTATCGGCTATGTCACGGTTGATAAGGCTAAAAAGCGGATCAGGATCAAGGATGTCAGCCATCAGGGTGTGCTGCATGCATTTCAGTATATTTATCAGCGCTTGAATAAAAAATGTCAGCGGAAATATCTCTCTGAAGCGGACGTGCGGGCGACAATGGCAATGGTGTCTGGCAGCGTCGATTTTTCCGGCTTTGGTGAAACCGATGTGGTGATTGAAGCGGTGTTTGAAGATTTAAAACTGAAACAAGAGATGGTGGCATCGATCGAATCACATACCGGGGAGCACACGATTTTTGCGTCCAACACCTCATCTCTGCCGATTCATGACATTGCGGCTCACGCCGCCCGGCCGGAAAACATCGTCGGCTTACACTATTTTAGCCCGGTCGAAAAAATGCCGTTGGTTGAAGTGATTCCCCATCAGGGGACAACACCTGAAACCGTTGCGACGGTTGTCCGGTTAGCCTATCAACAAGGGAAAACCCCGATTATTGTTCAGGACAGTGCCGGATTTTATGTCAATCGTATTCTTGCCCTCTATATTAATGGCGCCGTACAGTGTTTGCTTGATGGTGAGCCGATCGAGAAAATTGATCAGGCGTTGGTCGATTTCGGCTTCCCGGTCGGTCCGATGACGTTACTTGATGAAGTCGGGTTTGATGTAGCTTTTAAGATCTCACCGATTCTCGTTCAAGAATTGGGTGAGCGCTTCCTCATCCCATCAGCATTGGAACAACTCATCAGTGATGGGAGAAAAGGGCGTAAGTCCGGGTTGGGATTTTATCGCTATAAAGGCAAGAAAAAACAGCCGGATCGTTCGATCTACCGTCAGCTGAAAATTCGCGAACAAGTGTCACTCAGTCATCACGATATTGCATTACGCTGTGTACTGCCGCTGTTCAACGAAGCGGTCATGTGTCTTGACCAGTCAGTGATTCGCCATGCTCGTGACGGAGATATCGGTGCCATTTTCGGAATCGGTTTCCCACCGTTTTTAGGCGGGCCTTTCCGGTATATGGATCAGGCCGGGTTACCGCAGATTGTCGAACAAATGCAGCGGCTGTCTGGTGACCTTTGTCAGCCGTGTCCGGCATTAATGGCGCGTCTGGAAAATCAGCAGCCATTTTATTCAGAGGAAAGTTATTCAGAGAAAAGTCCCGATAAAACATCACAGGTTGGTTGAGTAATGATGCTGAGTCGGGTGAATATGCTGCCCGGTCGCAGAACCATTGGAGACTCGATAAAGCTAGTGTATGCTAATTTGGACTGTCAAACTGTCGGCCAAAAGGACGAAAAATGGATGCACTAGAGTTACTACTGAATCGCCGCTCCGTTGCGAAATTAGGCGCACCTGCGCCAGAAGGGAAAGTATTGGAAAATATTATCCGGGCGGGGCTTCGGGCACCGGATCATGGCGGGTTAATGCCTTGGCGTTTTGTGATTGCCCAAGAGCACGGATTAAAGAAATTATCGGATATTTTAGTGCAAGCTGTGATTGCTGATAATGGTGATGAAGCGCAGCTTGAAAAAGTTAAAAATGCGCCTTTCCGAGCCCCAATGGTGATTACTGTGATTGCCAAAGTTACACCCCATGAGAAAGTCCCGGCATTGGAGCAGCACTTATCGGCCGGATGTGCCGTTCAGGCCATGCATATGGCAGCGCAGGCTCAGGGATTTCAGGGCGTGTGGCGTTCCGGTAAATGGATGTTCCATCCATTAGTTCATCAGGCTTTTGGTCTTGAAGGTGATGATGAGATCGTCGGTTTTCTCTACTTGGGAACACCGTTGCTTGAACCGATGAAAGTACCTGACCGAAATTTGTCCCGTTTTGTTGAATACTTATAAGATAAGTGCAGTCGTCAATGTATTGAGTCTTGACGAGCGTGAATCATCCTGATGATTTTGTGTCGGGGTGATTCACCGATTTCTGAACTGACCAGATGTCGTTATTAATCCATATGATATGACATGATGAAATCAATAAAGAGTCTGACTTTCTCGGGCAGATGATCTTTGTGATTGTAAAGCATATAGATATCTCTGGAGTTGGCGCTCCAGTCTTCCAGAATCTGAACCAATTCACCGACTTCCAGATATTCTTTGATCATAACGTCCGGCATGAGCGTAATGCCTAATCCCTCAGAACAGGCCATTCGGATGACATCTAGTGTATTGGCCTGAAACCGTCCCCGTTCATTATTGGTCACATGTTCACCCTTGGTATTCGTCAGTTGCCATTTTAGCAGCGGATTCCCTTTAAGCAGTGAATGGTGAGTGAGTTCTTCAGCGTGATGTGGTGCCGGGTGTTTTGCCAGATAGGTCGGACTGGCGACAAGAATATCTTTGACTTCATTAATTTTTCGGGCAATGAGCGAAGAATCACGTTGAGGACCGACCCGAAAAATGACATCCCACTCGGTGGGATCGAGCTGGTCAGCATGGTTACTCGTCGTGAGCTCAAGGTTGATCTCTGGATAGTTTTGCATGAAAGCCGTAAACATCGGCATCATCATTCGTTTCGTCAGGTTTGAGGGGGCCGATATTCTTATCTTGCCTGATGCCCCCCGACATTCGTCACTGATTTCTTCAGCGGCCATCGATAAGCGTTGTAAAAGAGGAGAACACTCTTTGAAGAAACGCTCACCCGCTTCAGTCAGCGATAATTTGCGGGCATGGCGGTTGAGTAATCTTAAATTCAGCGAATCTTCAAGCGCCTGAATACGCCGGGTGATAGTTGCCACCGGTATCAGGGTTCTCCGTGATGTCGCTGTGTAACTGCCATTCTCGACTACCAAGCGGAATAGATTTAAGTCGTCTAATTTCATAGTTTCCTGACATAACGGTTAATTAACGGGTTTCACCTATATACACGGAACTGAATTGTCAAAGTTTGAGGCATATCAACATGTTTATCGAAAACTCATTTTCCAAACATAGTGTATATCCGTAAGAATGGCAGTGGAACATAGAATTTGAAGCTTATTTTTGCATTTAAAAATAATATTTGTTGTGGTGCATGACTATTTGAACCGGTGTTTTAATGTATAGTATAAGATGCAAAACGAAAGTGAAACGTTTGTACTAATGGCCCGAAGAGGCTACTTTTAGTAAAAGCTATTATAATTCTCAATAATAAATTCGTGATGAGGTGTTTTACCCAGCGAAGCTTTTGAACTCACTTTCTCCACATTTTGCGTTTGTGAGGCAGTTAGTATGTTTAAACCCGAATTTCCTGACTCAGAGAAATTTTCTGGGCAAACACCGTTAAGTAATAAAATGATCCTCATTGTTGATGACGATCCGGTTTTTCGGCGGATTACCAGCGGCTATCTCCTGTCTCAGGGATGCACCGTTGATGAAGCTGAAGACGGTTTGGCAGGGCTAAAACAATTGAGGGTGCAACGTCCTGATTTGGTGATCTGTGATATTTCAATGCCGGTTTTGAGCGGTTTGGAATTTGTTGAAGAAGTGAGTCTGGCTTATCCCTGTTTACCGATGATTGTCATCTCCGCGACTGATGACATGTCCGATGTTGCACGCGCGTTGAAGCACGGTATTAAAGATTTCCTCTCTAAACCGATCAGTGACTATTCTCATTTAGGACAAGCGATTGCCAATACCTTGAGTGATACACAGAGTCATGTCTCGGATCAACGTGATTTCTCCAGCCAGTGGTTTCAAGTCGAAGATGGTGGGGATATTCCAGAAGAACAGGAATTATATTGGCATCTGGAATATTTACAGCAGAATTTGAGTGCAGCCCGGGAACTGCTCAATGCGTTGTTGCCGGAAAATGACACCAGTCAGGGCGTATGGCGATGTAGTTATCGTTTGCTGCAGTCTGCCGAAACCATGCCTCTCGTATTTGATTATGCTTGGCTCATGAACGGTCAATATGCTTTCTATATTGTGGATTCAGGGTCTCAGTCGTGTGATGGCATCGCGACGACTTTATTGATCCGTGCTCTGTTCCATGACTATCTGCGTAGCCTGAAATCGATGGGCGCTGATTTGAAAGATCTGGCTGATATCTTAGAGAAAGGTATTAACTGTACCGAATGCGCCTGCTCAATTTCAGCCATGATTGGTATTGCAGATCTCAGCGATGGGACGTTGTCGATTTTGCCAGCTGGCATGGATTGCTTCTGGAGTAACGGTCAAAATAGTCAGCATATTGCCGGTGGCGTTTCTCTGGGCGACAACTGCCGGAAAAATTTCATCACACAGGATTTACCATTACGAGAAAGTTCCGAGATTTCTGTTAGTCGTCTCGGTATTAGTTCATTTTCACTGAATATCAGCCAAAAAACCGAATCATAAAACGACATTACTTTTGTTGCTCATCATTGCATTATGCACTTTTCACGCGATTCCGGTTGAAGACCCTGTTGCGAAGTCCGAAGAAAATCACTAGCATGAGCGAGAAGTGTGCCCACTCTTCGAGTGGGCGTTTGTTTTTTTAGGCACTACCAATTTTGAGGTGGTATGCTTGTTTTTTTACTGAGACCGCGCGAACTTCAATCAACAAGCCAGTTTGATGCGGGTATCCAGACAAATAGACATAGATGATGACTACAGACACAATTTCACTAATTAAATCCAGCATTAAGAGTATCCCGGATTATCCGAAACCAGGCATTCTGTTTCGTGATGTCACCAGCCTGATGGAAGATGCGCAAGCATATCGGGCAACGATCCAACTGCTGGTTGAACGATATAAAAATATGGGATTTACCAAAGTCGTCGGAACGGAAGCGCGAGGATTTCTCTTTGGTGCACCGTTAGCGATTGAGTTGGGGGTCGGATTTGTGCCCGTTCGTAAACCGGGGAAACTCCCGAGAAAGACGCTGGCTGAGTCTTATGAACTGGAATACGGTATCGATATGCTAGAAATTCATGTCGATGCGATTCAAGCAAATGATCAGGTCTTGATTATTGATGATCTACTAGCTACCGGTGGCACGGTTGAAGCGACGAGCAAGCTGATTCGACAATTAGGAGGTAAAGCTGAACACGCCGGCTTTGTGATTAATTTGCCTGAATTAGGCGGCGACAAGCGTCTGGAAGCTTTAGGCTTAGAGATTTTCAGTATTTGTGATTTCGAAGGCCACTAAGGCTGACGATCATTCATGATCAGCACAGATTTGAATGATGAACAGAAAGTGTAAACGGAATAATTGATGAGTTATCTAGCATTAGCAAGAAAGTGGCGACCAGCGCAGTTTTCTGAAGTTGTCGGACAGGCACATGTACTGTCAGCTTTGGAAAATGCATTGGCACAGAATCGACTGCACCATGCCTATCTTTTCAGTGGTACGAGAGGGGTAGGGAAAACCACAATCGGACGGTTATTTGCTAAGGGGCTGAACTGTGAAACCGGCATTACCGCCCATCCTTGTGGGCAGTGTGCTGCTTGTCAGGAAATCGAACAGGGCCGGTTTGTCGATTTACTTGAAATCGATGCAGCATCGCGCACGAAAGTCGAAGATACCCGCGAATTGCTGGATAATGTGCAGTATAAGCCTGCCCGGGGGCGGTTTAAGGTCTATCTGATCGATGAAGTCCATATGCTGTCCCGTCACAGTTTCAATGCACTGCTAAAAACGCTGGAAGAACCACCAGAATATGTCAAATTCTTACTGGCAACGACGGATCCTCAGAAATTACCGGTGACCATTCTGTCCCGCTGTTTGCAGTTTCACTTAAAACCGATTGGCATCGATCACATTGAGCAGCAGCTCGCGTTCATTCTCAATGAGGAACAAGTCACTGCCGAGGCGCGCGCTTTGGGCATGATCGCTCATGCAGCCGATGGCAGTATGCGAGATGCACTGAGTCTGACGGATCAGGCCATTGCACTCGGAGATGGGTCGATTCAGGCCAACCTTGTGTCTCACATGTTGGGAACCATTGATACTGATCAAGCACTTCATCTCTTGCAGGCATTAAGTCACAAGCAGCCTCAAACCGTGATGGCCTACGTCGAACAGATTGCGGCGAATGGCATCGCATGGGATGCATTGTTGCAATCGCTTGCCACTCAAATTCATCGGGTTGCAATGTATCAAATGCTGCCTTCGACGTTAGATAAATTGCAGCCGGATGCAGAGAAAATTAAGCAACTGGCACAAGATCTGAGTGCAGAAGATGCTCAACTGTTTTATCAGATTGCATTGAAAGGTCGGGAAGATTTGCCACTCTCGCCGACACCGCGCATCGGTCTGGAAATGGTATTACTACGTATGCTGGCTTTCCGTCCGGTTGCAGTTTCACCTGTTCATGGCATCAGTACTGAGGTTAGTTCTGATGTTGCAACGCAAAAACCGGCACCTATGGTGAATGGTCCGACTGCATCAACAATAGCGCCTGCTACATCAATGCCGTCTCAGATTCAGCCGGAATATCAACGCGAAACGTCTGAGATAGCGCATACTGCGCCAGATGTGACTGCAAATACAAATCATGTTTCTCAGTCTGTCGCTGAAACCGAGTCACCAGCTCCGGCTGATAGTGAAGCGTCAGTCGCACCGACAGTGCATGACAACTCATCCTCACCACGCGTTGGCCTGAGACATCAGCTTCGTTCTCAACGTCAGTCTGTCCAGTCGTCAGGATCATCGACCAAAGGTACACCGACAAAAAAGTCTGAAACGGCATCAACAAAATCAGATTCGGTTTTTGATCGGCTGATGCAAAAGCGGAATGATGATCTTCTGATGCCGTCGGACGTTGATTCTCAATTGGATGCAGAGACCGCAGTGGATGCAGCTGAGCCTTATCAATGGCGTCCGACAATAGAAGTTCCGGACACACCCGTCGATAAGTCCATCACACCGGCAGCACTGAAACAGGCATTGACGCATGAAAAAACTCCGGAAATGGCGGCCAGACTGACCGATGAAGTCATTCAAGAAGATGAGTGGGCCGCGCTCATACCGCAGTTGAATTTGCCGAAACTTATCGAGCAGTTAGCGCTGAATGCATCCTATCAACTGGAAGGTAATACGGTTCATTTATCGTTACGTGCCCATCAGGCGCATTTGAATACCGATAAAGCGCAAGCTATTTTGAAAGAAGCATTTGAACATGTGCTGGGAATGGCTTGTGCATTAGAGATTCGAGTGGCGGATGACGGAGTGACACCGTTGGAACGTCGGGAGCTGCATTATCAAGCAAAACTGGAACAGGCGTTCGTGAGTTTGAACGATGATCCCAATGTTCAATTTATCCAGCAACGTTTTCAGGCACAGTTAGATCAAGAGAGTGTCCGTCCGGTTTAATTCGCTTAATGTTTATCCGGTGTCGACGTTAAAAATGAGCGTCAGAATCGGGTGTAAAACGTAGGCCTAAGAAGGGGGTTGAATTCCCGGCAGGGAACCCCCACAGTATGTGTAATATATCAATGACAGAGAGATAAACATGTTTGGTAAAGGCGGAATGGGCAACCTGATGAAGCAAGCCCAGCAAATGCAAGAGCGTATGCAGAAGCTTCAAGAAGAAATTGCAAATATGGAAGTCACTGGTGAAGCTGGTGCCGGTCTGGTGAAAGTGACTATGACCGGTAGTCATAGCGTTCGCCGGGTCGAAATCGATGAAAGTCTGATGGAAGACGATAAAGAAATGGTTGAAGATTTGGTTGCTGCTGCCTTTAATGATGCTGCCCGTCGTATTGAAGAAACCCAAAAAGAGAAAATGTCATCCGTGACGGGTGGAATGCAACTTCCTCCCGGTATGAAGATGCCATTTTAATGGTTCAGTAAATTTATGCGTACCAGTCAAATGCTGGAACATCTGATGGAAGCCTTGCGTTGTCTGCCCGGGGTCGGCCCCAAGTCAGCACAACGCATGGCTTTTCATTTGTTACAGCGTGATCGTCAGGGGGGGCTCCGCCTAGCGGATGCGCTGAATCAGGCAATGACTGAAATTGGCCATTGTCAGACGTGCCGGACCTTTACCGAAGAGGATGTTTGCCATATTTGCAAAAATCCCAAACGACAGGAAAATGGTCAGCTCTGTGTGGTGGAAAGCCCAGCGGATATTGCAGCCGTTGAAGCGACAGGACAGTTCTCGGGCCGTTACTTTGTTCTCATGGGACATTTATCACCATTGGATGGTATTGGCCCCGCAGATATCGGTTTGGATCTGCTCGATTTTCACTTGCAACAAGGCGATATTACCGAAGTGATTTTGGCGACCAATCCGACCGTCGAAGGAGAGGCAACGGCACACTATATTGCCGATTTGTGCCAGGCTCATCATGTTTCAGCGAGTCGTATCGCGCATGGCGTGCCTGTTGGCGGTGAGCTAGAACTGGTAGATGGGACGACGCTGTCCCACTCGATCATGGGACGCCAGCGACTCTCCTGATTTTATCTCATGTTTTTAGCCATCAATCATGCGAGACATTCGTCATATCGAATCTCTCGCATGTTGTATTTGGATGATGCAGAGATAAATACAATCTTATCCTTATCGCGTGATTCAGCGTGACTGCTGCGATGGCGAAAACGTGGTGTTTTCCAGCTCACTGATAATCGTCAGTGCCTCTTGATTGCTGGTACCACAGATTGCCTCATCACTTTTGAAATCACTACACACCTGAGGACGATCATCGGACCCGAACAGTTTACAGAGATTGTTTTCATCTAATTGGACACAGCGAACCCCAGCCGGTTTTCCGTCAGGCATTCCCGGAATCGGGGAAGAAATACTCGGTGCGATACAGCAGGCGCCACAGCCTAAGCGACATTCCATAAATCCTCTAGAGTCATCATGATTCAAAACAGCGGATCATAGCAGACTGAATCCCAATTGGCATACGTTTATGCTTGAACTCTTTGTTGAGGGCAGGTATAACCCGTATCCGGATCCATAACCACAAAAGTACAAATATGACTATTCCATTCTGGCAAACCAAATCATTAGATGAGATGAGCGAAAGCGAGTGGGAATCGCTGTGTGACGGCTGTGGCAAATGTTGCTTACATAAGCTAATGGATGAAGATACCGAAGAAGTTTACTACACCAATGTGGCTTGTAGTTGGCTGAACAGTAAAACATGTGCCTGCAAGGATTACCCCAACCGTTTTCAATCCGGTGAGGAATGTCTGAAACTGACCCGGGAAAATATCGATGAATTTCACTGGTTACCGGAAACCTGTGCTTATCGTTTGTTAGCTCAACATCAACCGCTGCCCGCATGGCACCCGTTAATCACGGGCTCTAAATCAGCCATGCACGCTGCCGGAGAGAGCGTCCGCAACAAAGTCGTTTATGAGATTGATGTGGTGAGCTGGGAAGATCATATTTTGAACAAGCCGACTGAACCCAAATAAGCCTTGATTCGGGTACTGAATCCGAAGAGCAACCCTCCCGCCAGACCGAGCAAATGCGCCTGAATGGCAACCGGTGCTTCAATGAGCGCCTGAGTTGCCTCGGAAGCACCGAAACACTGCTCCCAGATGACCTTGCCACATACACCCACAACGAGCAGCCAGCTACTTTTCCTGCCTTGCAAAGCTTCACTCAGTGCGAAGCTGGCAAACAGGCCATGCAATGTACCGGACAGTCCGACATAGAAATCAAGATCGCTCCAGAAAAGCCCGATGCCAATCAACAAACTCAATAGCAGTAGTTGTTGCCAGAGTGCGCGGACTGAGGGACGAAAAATCAAGGTAATTAGCCAGAGTGCAATCAGATTCATCGCTAGGTGGGTTGTATTGGTATGGGTGAAGTTTCCTGTTACGATCCGCCACCATTGACCTTGCGTGATAGCTTGTTTGTCCCAGACCAGCATATCCGCAAGCGGAGAGAATTGAGCGAGGATACATATGATACTGATCAGACTAAGGGTGAGATAGATATGGGATCGCGTTATTGTATTCAATGTCAAAAAGCGCATAAGGCCTGTCTTTGTTCCACGATTGTCCCGTTGTCTTGAGCTTATCATCCTTCTGCATCCGACAGAAGATAAAGGACACACACCGACCTCAATCAATTGATGAGTGTGTTTTATTTTTCAGCATCATTTAAGTTTTTAGATGGATTTTTAAGCGTAAGTAGGATGTAACTCAGATAAAGGGCTGGGGAATAATTTGTGAAGTACGGATTTTGGAGTATAACGAAAACCCAAGGATAAGGGGAAAAACTAAGGCTGAATGCTTTGCGTCGATTAAGAAATATGAATGCCGATCATGCGTTTCCGTTTGAGGTGATGTTTGGCGAAGTTCAGACGTTCTGCTGAACCAATCCAGAGCCTTGGCTTCTTTTCCAACGTTGTACAAAGGGTGAGAGATTCTTGTTGGGACAACAATAGCCGCGTTAAAATATTTGGTAATTGAGGCGAGATATAACCGCGCTTATCTGCTCGGATTTGCCGACCGACCCAGTCTACGAATTCAATATAGTCTGTTAGCCGGAAAGGAATTGCGTGTTTTTTATCCGGATGTCCATATCCCATAAAATCAGCCAGTTCGGGGATTTTTATTTTTCCTTGTTCGAGTGCAATCAGCCGTTTTTTCAGCGATGTATGTTCCGATTGTTCCGGCGTTTCAGAGATACCGGCCCGAACCGGGTTGAGATCAACATAAGCCATAGCCGCCAGCAACGCTTTGTCATCAAGTAAAGCCTGAGATTTGAATCGTCCCTCCCAGAATCGCCCGGTGCACTGGTCTTCTTGATTCGCGAGCAGTGCAATCTCGTAATTAATTTCTTTCATCAACCAACTGAGAGAGTAGAGTCGCTGGCGCCAAGTCTCGATGACTTGATCACAAGCCTCGTATTCTGCTTTAGAAGCCAAGTGACCGGACAGAAAACGTTGGATCAAAGATGGCATCTGATGCTCGGTACACCATCGTTCAACGACTTGATGTTGAGAAAGAGACAGCGCGGCCTGTTTATCAATAAAAGCGACCAGGTGATAGTGATTACTCATCACTGCATAGGCACAGATACGGATGCAATAGATGGAAGACAGCGACAGAATTCGAGATTCAACCCATTCACGGCGATGTTCATACGATTGACCGCTATAGCTGTCGTATCCACATAGAAATGAGCGGCGGACACAACGAGAAACGCAGTGATAATACGGTGTCACTTCAGGACAGATGAGTTGTGAACGGGCGGTTGTCATAGGTTGAATTTAGATGATGAAACATAAGCCAATCGTGAAGGAATGAGAGAGTAAAGAGAAGTCGTGACTCGGACTATTTCGAGTGAATGCAAATTTATACCTGATTGGCCATGAAATATTTCACGGAAATAGAGAAGTGTATTTGGATGTGTGTCCGCTGACCCTCTATAAATCTTAAAGCGTCTGTCCTCGTAAACTCGCTCGTAAGTTCGAGAACGATAGGTGTGTGTCCCCGTCGAAGCTCGAGCTAAGGCGCGTGTCCCCGTAAGCTATGTAAATCTTTCTTACAAAAGTTATACAAAATAAAATTTGTACAACTTTTTAAAGTGCACTATCTTAAATTAATAAATTATACGGAAATATTTCTTGTACAACAAAATGAGGTCTGCTCATGGATGTTCAAACCGTTGCGCTGTTTTATGCTCAGCTCAACAAACATAATCTGGATACACTACTGAACGATATCTATCACGACGCGATTGTATTTGAAGATGCGGTCCATCGTATTGAGGGCGTGGCCGCCCTGTCTCACTATTTCACCAACCTCTATCAAAACGTTGAACGTTGCGATTTTACGGTTCATGAGCAGCACCCGATTCACAATGGTGGATTTCTGACTTGGACCATGCATTTGCAACATCCGAAGCTCCGTCACGGTCAACTGGTCAATGTGCGGGGTGCGACACATATTCGTTTTCAGGACAACAAAGTCATTTATCACCGCGACTACTTTGACTTGGGTGAAATGCTGTATGAACAATTGCCACTCCTTGGTCGTGTTATTCGCTGGATTAAGCAGAGGTTAGCGCAATGAGTTGTGTACTGATCACCGGCGCGACGTCCGGTATCGGTAAGCAGTTAGCACAAGACTATGCACGACAGGGGTGGCAAGTGCTCGCTTGCGGCAGAAATAAAGATGTACTGAATGAACTGCGTGATAAGCATGCTTCGATTACCCCATTGCAGTTTGATTTGACTGATATTGAGCAAACACTTGCGATACTGAGTGAACTGCCGTTTACACCCACATTGTGGATCCTCAATGCCGGGGGCTGTGAATACATCAATGATGGTGTTATGGATGCAAAACTTATGGCGCGTGTGATGCAGATTAACGTGCTGGGGCTAGCTAATACGATTGAAGCAATTCAGCCACATTTAAAATCGGGTCATCGTGTGGCAATTGTCGGCTCAATAGCCAGTGAACTGGCGTTACCTCGTGCAGAAGCTTATGGTGCATCCAAAGCTGCGGTCGGGTATCTGGCAAGGTCGTTACGATTGGACTGGGCTCGCAAAGGGATTGATGTAACTTGTGTATTTCCGGGATTTGTTGCTACGCCACTGACCGAGAAAAATACTTTTGAGATGCCGATGATGGTTTCGGTAGAAAATGCTTCTCAGTCGATTCGCAAAGGATTAGAGAAGGGGGTTGCGAATCTTTACTTTCCGGCTCGTTTTACTTGGATCATCCGGTTGTTGGGCATGTTGCCCTATGGTTGGCAATATCGGCTTGCGCGTCGGTTTTTTGCACCGAAAAGGACCACATCATGAAAATTGCGATTATAGGCACCGGGATTTCAGGACTAACGTGTGGTTATTACCTGCATGAGCAACATGATATCACGTTGTTTGAGGCGAACGATTATATCGGTGGGCATACTGCGACTGTGGATGTCAATGTGGCTGGTCAGCACTATGCCGTCGATACCGGGTTTATTGTTTATAATGATCGGACTTATCCCCATTTTATGCGCATGATGAACGAAACCGGGGTCAGAGGGATTCCGACACAGATGAGTTTCAGTGTGCGTAATGACGCCAACGGGCTTGAGTATAATGGTCATACATTAGCAACTTTGTTTGCGCAGAAACGGAATTTGTTGAAGCCCAGTTTTTACCGCTTTATCGGTGAAATTCTACGCTTCAATAAGCTTGCTAAAGCGGCAGCAGACACCCCTGAGTTGCAGTTGCAAACCCTCGGACAGTTTCTGGCCCATCATCGTTTTTCGGATTATTTCTGTCACAACTACATCTTGCCAATGGGCGCTGCAATTTGGTCATCGACTTTAGCGGACATGCGCGCATTTCCGCTGATGTTTTTTCTGCGTTTTTTCCTCAATCACGGATTATTGGATGTCACAGACAGACCACAGTGGTATGTGATTGAAGGCGGATCGCGGGCGTATATTGAACCACTGACTCAAGGCTATGTGGATCGGATTCGCCTTAGTACACCGGTCAAGCAAGTAAGACGCAGTCCGCTCGGCGTTGAGGTCGAGACCGAACAAGGTGTCGAAACATTTGATGAGGTTATTTTTGCCTGTCACAGCGATCAGGCGCTTGCCATGCTTGGCGATGCCAGTCAGAGCGAAACCTCAGTTTTGTCTGCAATGACTTATCAGGCCAACGAAGTGGTGCTGCATACGGATACAAGTTTGCTTCCTAAGCGTCAATCCGCATGGGCATCCTGGAATTACTGGTTGCATGGTCACGAGGGTGAAGAGATGAAACTCCCGTCGCTGACCTACAACATGAATATTTTGCAACACATTAAGAGTGACATAACGTTTTGTGCCACGCTCAACAGCACTGAGTATATTGACCCGGACAAGATTCTCCGACGGTTTGTCTATCATCATCCGGTTTTTACCGAATCTTCGGTTCGCGCGCAGCAGCGTAAATCAGAAATCAGTGGTGTTAATCATACTTGGTTTTGTGGTGCTTACTGGCACAACGGTTTCCATGAAGACGGGGTAAGGAGTGCACTTGATGTCATCACACAATTGCAATCCCAAGTGGTCAACAGAGACAAGGGTGTCGCATGATGACCAGCCAAACGGATGTTACACGTAGTGCATTAATGGTCGGCCATGTACGTCACCGTCGTTTCACGCCGGTTACCCATTCGATTCGTGCTTCGTTATTTATGCCATGTATCGATCTGGATGAGTGGCCGATACTCCGGCAACAAGTGTGGGGGCTGGGGGAGCGCTGGTGGCACTGGGCACGTTTTCACCGGGCTGATTATCTGGGGGAAGGAGACTTGAAAACAGCCGTGCAGGATAAAGTGTTACAGCTCACAGGCGAGCAAGTGCGCGGCAAAGTATTCGCGGTGGTACACCTGCGTTATTTCGGTCTCTATTTCAGCCCGGTGAACTTTTACTATCTTTATGATCAGCAAGGGACTTGGCGTTACTTACTTGCAGAGGTCAGTAATACACCTTGGAATGAGCGCCACTATTACGCGGTTCCGGCAGAACGTGGTGCGCAGGGCGAGAACTGGATACACGACAAGGCTTTCCATGTTTCACCATTTAATCCCGTTGAACAGCAGTATCAATGGAAACTGAAACCATTATCGGATGCCCTGATGGTGCACTTGGCATGTCATCGGGAAACCAAGGAATTTGATGCCACACTGGCGTTAAAAGCACAGCCTTTTACCTCAAAAAGTTTGCTCAAATTGTTGATTCGGACACCGATCATGACGGTCAAGGTATTGACTGGGATTTATTGGCACGCGTTGAAGCTATGGCTCAAAGGTGCACCGTTTTACTCTCATCCCAAGTCCCGCTGACATGAGACCCATAAAAATAGTTAGGAGAACGCGCAATGTTCAATTCGCCTTCATTAGAGATGCCTAAATCACTTAAATTGTGGCAGCAAGGTGCTCGGACCATGGTGCTGAAATCCCTACGTCTGATAAAAATCGGCAGCCTGACATTAGAAGAAAATTTTGCAGGACAGGCGCGTATTTCTGCTGCTATACCACAGCAGAACAGTGTGGAACAGTTTGGGTTTGCACATGACGATCAGCCACAGGCTCATATTCGAGTGAATCATCCCGAGTTTTATGCCTGCGTTCTGAAAGGTGGCAGTATTGCGGCAGCGGAAGCATATATGGACGGTTGGTGGGACAGTCCGAACCTGACCGCTGTAACTGAACTGATGGCGCGGAATTTAAACGCACTGGATCAATTGGAAGCGCAAAGCAGCATTTTCGTCCGGACGATGCACAAAGTCGGCCATTGGCTGAAACGAAACTCGATTGGGCGTGCCAAGCAGAACATTGAAGCGCACTACGATTTAGGCAATGACCTGTATCAGACGTTTCTCGACCAACGGATGCTGTACTCGAGCGCTCTTTATCTCAATACCAATGATTCACTGGAGCAGGCCCAAATACAGAAAATGGATCGGTTGTGTCAGCAATTACAACTGACCGCTAATGACCATGTGATTGAAATCGGTACCGGGTGGGGCGCAATGGCGATTTATATGGCGCAGCATTATGGGTGCCGAGTCACCACCACCACGATTTCCGAACAGCAGTACACGTATGCGCAGGCAGAAATTGAGCGCTTGGGACTCGGTGCGCAGATTACCTTACTCAAACAAGACTACCGCTTGCTTGAGGGGCAGTTTGATAAGCTCGTGTCGATTGAGATGATTGAAGCGGTGGGGAAATCCTATCTGCCGTCTTATATCGCAAAGTGTCAGTCGCTGCTTAAACCCGGTGGCTTGATGGCGATTCAGGCGATTACCATTGTCGATCAACGCTTCGATGATTACAGTAATAACGTTGATTTTATTCAGAAATATATTTTCCCCGGTGGCTTTTTACCTTCCATCACCGTGCTGACCCAAATGGCGACGCGTCACACCGATTTTGTTGTTCGCGATGTGTTTGATCTGGGGCTCGACTACGCACGGACGCTGGCTGACTGGCGTTGCCGCTTTGAAGCATCACTAGATAAAGTGAAGTCACTGGGATATGACGAACGTTTTGTCCGCATGTGGCGTTACTATCTGTGTTACTGCGAAGGCGGTTTCAAAGCGCGCACTATCAGCACCATCCATATGACTTTACAACGGGGACAATGATGCGCCGTTTCCTGCTGGTTTCACTATGGTTTGAAGCGATTTGGCTACTCGCCGTATTGGGACAGGCGCGTTTGCAGTGGGTCACGATTGGATTGGTAACCGTCACGATGGCGTACACTGCATTACGCTATCCGTTGGTTCTCAGCCGCATCATTGCTGTGGCAGCTATCGGTATCACATTGGATTACATCAATCTATATCTCGGATTATTTGCCTTTCCCACGCCCTATCTGCCGATCTGGCTGATCGGGTTGTGGTTTGCCTTTGCTTGGTTCGCCAGCTTTGCCATACCGGCCGTCAGCCACTTACCACCTTTACTGATTTTTAGCGCAACGGCATTCGGTGGGGCACTGAGTTACTGGGCGGGCTATCGGTTTGGTGCCGTACACTTTGAATGGCCTGTTTTAGGAGCGGTGTGTGTCCTGTTTTGGGAATGGTTCGGATTGTCTCTGTTACTGATGAAGGTATTTAGGAATGCAAACGCCACATTTAACCGCGACACTCTCTCTGATCGCGATCCTCTGGACCGCCACCGCTAACGGGACAGAGATTCAGGGGACGTCATCCAAACCGTGGACCGACTGGCCGATTGTCGGTCAGGCAACGTTATCTTGGTTGTGGTTTGATATTTATTCATCACAGCTGCGTACACCGGATGGTCACTACGAACAAGTACAACGGGATGTCGCACCGCATCCCTTGGCATTAGAGCTTCGGTATTTACGTGATATCAGTAGCAAAGAATTGCTTGAGGAAACCCAAGCGCAGTGGGAGAGGCTGGGGTATGACACGGCGCAATCGGACGCGTGGCTAACGGTGTTGGCCGAGATGATGCCCAGTGTTAAAACGGGGGTGCGTCTGGCATATGTCACCGATGGTCGTTCAGGGCAGCTGTATTACTTTCCCCTGCAAGGGCAGCAACGTCTGCTCGGCAAAGTCGAGAATAAACAGCTGAATGATGCATTTTTGTCGATTTGGCTGTCACCGAATGCTGAGTATCCGAAACTTCGCAATCAATTAATAGGAATGAAACCATGAGACATATGCTGAAAGTTTTGTCGCTGGTGATGTTAGTGCTTATTGTCGGTTGTTCAGCCGACTTAAAAGAGTATCAGGCCAGCCAACCCGCTTTTGATCTGTTTGGCTATTTTCAGGGCGAGACCCATGCATGGGGCATGGTACAGGATTACAGTGGTAAACAGACGCGCCGCTTTGAGGTCAAAATTAAAGGGACAGTCACCAGTGAGACGCTGACTTTAGTGGAAGATTTTGTCTTTCACGACGGTGAAAAAAATCAGCGCATCTGGACGATTACCCGCAGTGCCGACGGACATTATGAAGGGCGAGCTGACGATATCATTGGTGTCGCGACAGGGCAGGAAATGGGGAATGCGTTACAGTGGCAGTACGATTTTTTGCTTAAGACAGACGACAGTGAAATCACGGTGTCCTTCGATGATTGGCTGTTCCGTCAGGACGAAAAACACCTGTTTAATGTCACCAGTATTCGCAAGTTCGGCTTGGAAGTCGGACGTATTACACTGTTTTTTGCAAAGTAACCTTGCTTCGGAAAATCACATGAGTGATGGATTCAATCCCACGCCAAGATAACGTGTTAGTGCTACGATTTTTGGCGTGTGTCCTCCTTAATCTCACTTAATTATCAATCAATGAAGGTGCCTGTCCCGCTAATTTCGGTGTGTCCCCGCTAATTTCGGTGTGTCCTCGTAAGCACTCGTAAGCATAATTTTCGCGCGTGTGTCCTCGTAAGGAAGCGCCAACGATTGACGGTGAAATAACGATGTCTGTCCTCCTTATCTGGGTGTGTGTCCTCTATCCTTTTTATCTTAAGGCGTGTGTCCCCGTAATTTTTCCTCATAATTTTAAACAATCACCTGTTTAATGATCTCGGCAAATTCGCGGCGGCTGTGGTCTTCTAATGCGTGGTGACCGTCTGCAATGCACTGTTTTCCCGCGACAAACACGTCTTTAATCAGGTTGTCATGACAGGCAAATAACCAGCGGTTGATGAGGTCTGGTGTCTGACTTGCCATCAATAGGGGATGTGTCGCATCCAGCACCATCAAGTCAGCCCGGCATCCGACAGAGAGCCCTAATTGAATTCCGCAAGCTTGATTACCACCGTCTAATGCCTGGGTATAGAGGTGATCGCCAACATGATTTTGTGACTGGCTGTAGAGACGATTGCGTTGTTGGTCACTCAGCCGCTGGCTATATTCCAGCAGGCGTAACTCCTCAGTGGCAGACAAACAGACATGACTATCTGAACCGATACTCCACTGACCGCCAGCCTGAGTAAATTCTACCCCGGGGAAAATACCATCACCCAGATTGGCTTCAGTGGTCGGACATAAACCAACTACGGCACCACTGTCAGCGATCATCTGAATCTCGTTATGGCTGAGATGGGTGGCATGAATCAGGCACCAGTGTTCATTGAAACCGATATGATTGTGCAGCCACTCGACTGGCCGTTGTTGGCTCCAGTTCAGGCAATCGGTGACTTCCTTTTGCTGCTCCGCGATGTGAATGTGGATGGGCTGTCCGTGGTCAAGGGCTGCCAGTACCTCTTGGATCTGCTGTTGATTCACGGCTCGTAAAGAATGAAAGCAGATCCCCAGCCGATGGCAGCTATGGGCGTGTGTCCCCGAAAACTCAGCCCTCTTCAGTTCACTGGCAAGCTGTTGTTGCAGTTGTAGATAACTGTCTGATGAATGGATGAAGCGCGCCTGTCCTTGATTGGGTGCCTGTCCCCCAAAACCAGCATAGCTATACAGGGCTGGCAGCAGAGTCATGCCGATCCCCGAGCGATCTGCTGCATTCAGGAGCTGGTGGGCCATTTCAGCGGGATCGCGGTAAGGTTGACCGGACGGGTCGTGATGAAGGTAGTGGAATTCACCAACCTGAGTATAACCGGCTTTGAGCATATCAATATATAACTGTGTGGCGATGACGTGAACTTGTTGCGGGGAGAGCCGCCCGACGATTTTGTACATTAAATCACGCCAGCTCCAGAAGCTGTCATCTGGGTTGAGGCTGACTTCTGCCATGCCTGCCATGACACGCTGAAAGGCGTGGGAATGCACATTGGCCAGAGTCGGCAGCACCGGGCCTTGCAGATGCTGCGCGCCATCTACTGGTGTGGTATTGGTCGTGACCTGAGCAAAGTGACCCTCAACAATCTCAAACAGCACATTATGCTGCCAGCCGGTCGGGAGCCATGCCAGCTCAGCAAACAGAAAAGTGCTGTTTGATTGGTTTCTTTGTGGAGTTCCTTGCTGGCTTGTCATCGCGTCTGTCCTTGTTACTGGTTACTGATCGCTCGCTACTGTGCGCGTGTGTCCTCGTTACCGATGATCGGGAGTCTAGCAGAATTTATCTTGTCTATACAAGTTATGTTATTGTCTATGCCTGTCCTGTTAAGTGGTTCATTTTTCCGCTATAATCCGGTCTTTATACTGCCAGTGGATAGCTGTAAATCGATGGAAAACTCAACCACCCAGATGATGTACCACTTGTCGCAACTGATTGATGACGCTCCCGGCCCTATCTATGCCAAAGTGAAACAAGCGATTTGTCGTCAGATTGATACCGGAGAATGGCAACCGGATCAGCGAGTCCCGTCTGAGTCAGAGATGGTCAAAGCTTTGAATGTCAGTCGCATGACGGTTAACCGTGCGCTGCGGGAACTGACCGATGAAGGGGTTTTGCTTCGTCAGCAGGGGGTCGGTACCTTTGTTGCAAGAAAAAAATCCCATTCAGCGCTGTTTGAGGTACACAATATTGCTGATGAAATCGCCAGTCGCGGTCACCGTCATCATGCCGAGCTGATTGAAATCACATTGGCGAAGGCGACCATGGAAGAAGCGATGAACCTTGGTGTGCGCACCAATCATCGGATTTTTCGTGCCACGATTCTTCACTTCGAGAATGATCTGCCGATTCAAATCGAGTATCGCGTGGTCAATGCGGAGCTTGCCCCGGATTATGATCAGCAGGATTTTCAGCACAATGGCGCTTACCATTATTTGATGAAAGTGGCCCCGATGACCGAAGGTGAACACTTGGTCGAGGCGGTGCTTGCTTCTCCGGCAGAATGCGCCTTACTGCAAATTGACCCCTCAGAACCATGCTTACAGATCAAGCGTCGCACATGGTGTCGGGAACAACTGGTCACCAATGCCCGTCTGATTTCTCCGGGGTCGAGGTTCCAGTTATTCGGTCACTTCGAGCAATAGTAAAACTGAGCAGCTTTTGACAGGTGTGTAGGATTTAACTGTCTGTTGGTGATTGGTTTATTGATCTAAGCAAGGGAAGCCCCCCTTGCTTTTTTTATGTGCTTTTTGTGATGACTCTTGTAAAGAAAAACTTGCGCAGATGATGGTTTACTTTTATTGTTTGGTTAGCTTGTATAGACATGTAATGTCATGATGAGCCGCATAGGCGTCAGACTGAAAGCGTACGTGATGGAGAACAGAAGCTCATGCCCGAATTAACCTTACACCCCGGAAAGCTCACGCTCAGTGAGTTACGACAAATCAGCCGGGAGCCGGTCAAAATTTCACTCGACGGACAGGCTATTGCCGCGATTGATGCCAGTACCGAGGTGGTCAATCGAGTGATCGTCGAAGACCAAGCGGTTTACGGAATTAATACCGGATTTGGTTTATTGGCCAATACCCGGATTGCCGCTGAAGATTTAGATGAATTGCAGCGCAGCATTGTGTTGTCTCATGCGGCCGGGATCGGGGAGTTCATGCAGGACGCCACCGTTCGCCTGATGATGGTACTCAAAGTCAACAGCCTTGCTCGCGGCTATTCCGGCATTCGCCTGAGTGTGATTGAAGCGATGATCACCCTTATTAACAAAGAAATTTATCCGTGTGTCCCGCAAAAAGGCTCGGTCGGTGCATCGGGTGATTTGGCCCCGCTTGCCCATATGAGTGCGGTGCTGCTCGGTGAAGGACAGGCGCGTTATAAAGGTGAGGTAATTTCCGGTCAGGCTGCATTGGCGATTGCAGGAATGGAACCGATCAAATTAGCGCCCAAAGAAGGGCTTGCGTTACTGAACGGAACACAAGCATCCACTGCATTTGCGCTTGAGGGGCTGTTTGCGGCGGAAGATCTCTATGCCTCGGCCATGGTTTGTGGTGCGTTGTCTGTGGAAGCCGCACTGGGTAGCCGGCGTCCGTTCGATGAGCGGATTCATGCCGTGCGCGGCCATCAAGGCCAGATGGATGCGGCAGCGGCCTACCGGCACCTGCTGACGGAGCAAAGTGAACTGGGTGAATCACATGCCAATTGTGAAAAAGTGCAAGACCCATACTCACTGCGCTGTCAGCCTCAGGTGATGGGGGCCTGCTTAACGCAGATCCGCCACGCCGCGAGTACGTTGCTGGTTGAGGCAAACGCGGTATCGGATAACCCGCTGGTATTTGCTGAGCAGGGGGATATTGTCTCCGGAGGGAATTTTCATGCCGAACCGGTGGCATTTGCGGCGGATAATCTGGCACTTGCCATTGCTGAAATCGGCAGCCTGTCAGAACGACGGATGGCGCTGCTCATCGATAGTCATCTGAGTAAGCTGCCGCCATTTTTGGTCGAAAACGGCGGTGTTAACTCCGGCTTTATGATTGCGCAAGTCACTTCGGCGGCACTTGCCAGTGAAAATAAAACTTTTGCTCATCCGGCATCGGTCGATAGCCTGCCAACCTCGGCCAATCAGGAAGATCATGTTTCTATGGCAACCTTTGCTGCACGACGGCTCAAAGATATGGCGGAAAATACCCGCGGTATTCTTGCTGTTGAAATACTGGCAGCGGTGCAGGGGCTGGACTTCCGCGCTCCGTTGAAATCAACGGAACGACTGGAGCAAGCCCGCGCTGATCTTCGTGCCCGCGTACCGTTCTACGATAAAGATCGCTATTTCGCGGCAGATATCGAGAAAGCTAACGGTCTGTTAGCAGAAGCGGCACATAATGAATTGATGCCCGCCGGTTTACTCCCGAGTGTCACAAGTGATCATCATGAATAAACCGCTGAATTTTGATTCACTATGGTACGGTTTTCATGCCGCGACCATGGTGAATGGTCAATATAGTGCTATCGAAAATGCTGCGATTGGCGTCCGGGACGGGCGAATTGCATGGATTGGCCCTCAAGGTGATTTACCTGCCTATCATGCCGCGCAAGAACACCACCTCCATGGCGGATGGGTCACGCCCGGCTTAGTTGATTGTCACACCCATTTGGTTTTCGGTGGTAATCGCGCTCATGAGTTTGAACAGCGGCTCAACGGGGTCAGTTATCAGGCGATTGCTCAGAGCGGCGGCGGCATTGCAGCGTCGGTGCTCGCCACTCGTCAAGCGACCCCGGAACAGTTGTTTATTTCTGCATCTCGACGGCTGAAATCTCTGATGCGCGATGGGGTAACGACGCTGGAAATTAAATCCGGTTACGGCCTCTCGACCGAACACGAAGTGAAGATGCTGGAAGTCGCACGACAACTGGCGGAACACTATCCGGTTGATATTTGTACCACCTGCCTGGCCGCTCATGCCGTGCCACCCGAATATCAGGGGTGTACCGATGCTTATATCGATTATCTGTGTGATGAATTATTGCCGGAAATTGCGCAACGTGGTCTGGCAGATGCAGTGGATGCATTTTGTGAAACCATTGCATTCAGTCCTGAGCAGGTGGAACGCTATTTTCAAACCGCTCACGCTTTCGGGATACCGGTGAAGCTCCATGCAGAGCAGTTGTCGTCGCAGGGGGGAGCAACTCTGGCGGCGCGTTTTCAGGCACTGTCTGCGGATCATCTGGAGTTTATGACGGAAGGGGATGTCGCTGCGATGCGTGAGTCCGGTACTGTTGCGGTGCTGTTACCGGGGGCCTATTTCACCTTGAAAGAAACTCAGCGTCCTCCCGTGGATTTGCTGCGTCGCTATCAGGTGCCGATGGCGGTTGCCACCGATATTAATCCCGGCACATCACCGGTGCTTTCACTGCGCCTGATGATGAATATGGCTTGTACGCTGTTTGGCCTGACCCCGGAAGAAGCTTTGGCCGCAACCACCATCCATGCCGCACGTGCTTTGGGATTAACTGAAACTCACGGACAACTGAGTGTCGGCAAGGTCGCCGATTTTGTCTGCTGGGATGTGGCAAGCCCCGGAGAACTCAGTTACTGGCTAGGCGGTGACCTGTTGAAAACACGCGTTAAAAAGGGAGAGAACAGTCATGTCGATACCCATTGAGCAACCATTTCATTTTCGTCAGGGGCAGAGCCCGCTGTTGGTCAGTATGCCCCACTGTGGGACTGCGCTACTGCCGGGCATGGCAAATCAACTGACCCCTGAGGCTCAGGCGCTGCCGGATACCGACTGGTACTTACCTGAACTGTATGATTTTTTAGCAGCGATGGATGTCAGTGTCATTCAAGCTCACTATTCTCGTTATGTGGTCGATCTCAATCGTCCGATTGATGACCAGCCACTATATACCAGTAAAACCACAGGCCTGTTTCCTGACATCTTATTCTCTGGTAACCCGGTGTTTGTCGAGGGGGCTGGCTTTGATGAAGTGACTCAAGCCCGGATCAAAGCAGAAGTCTGGCAGCCTTATCATCAAAAAATCACGGCAACGCTCGCACAGATTCGGGAGCGACATGGTTACGCGATCCTGTTTGATGCGCACAGTATTGCTGCCCGGGTGCCGATGTTGTTTGACGGTACGCTGCCGGATTTCAACCTTGGGAACAATGCCGGGCTTGCCTGCTCTCCGATCTTACTGAATCAGGTGGCTAAACTGGTTGAGCAAAGTCCGTATAGCCATGTATGCAACGGGCGGTTCAAAGGGGGATACATCACCCGCCATTACGGCCAGCCCTCGGCGCAAATTCATGCGCTGCAACTGGAGCTTTCTCAAGCTACTTACCTCGCCGATGAGACTCAGACAATTGCATCAGACTATCAACTGGATCCGACGAAACTGCAACGGGTTCGTCCCGTTCTGCAACAGTTGATTCAATCACTGTTGGCGCATGGTCATCCCTCGGATGAAGCACAATAAAGATTGAAGCAGGGAACACATGAAGGACAATGATATGACATTTAAAGCCAAGATCTTAGCCGGGATTCCGGATATCCTGCCGCCCAAGCGCGAACGCAATGAGAACCTCAGTCATGCACCGAAAAGAAAAGCGATTCTGAGCCGGGAAGAGAAAATCCTCGCGGTCAGAAATGCGCTGCGCTATTTCGAACAACGGCATCATGCGGAATTAGCACCGGAGTTTTACGAAGAGCTGGAGACCTATGGCCGGATTTATATGTATCGTCTGATGCCGGATTATCCCATCACCGCGCGCTCGATTGATGCGTTTCCGCATCAGTCAAAGCAGGCTGCCGCGATTATGCTGATGCTCAGTAATAACCTTGACGAAGCGGTGGCGCAGCACCCGCAGGAACTGATTACCTATGGTGGTAATGGCGCGGTGTTCTCCAACTGGGCACAGTATCGTCTCACCATGAAATATCTCGCGGAAATGACCGATGAACAGACACTGGTGCTCTATTCCGGTCATCCGATGGGGCTGTATCCGTCACATCCCGATGCACCGCGGGTGGTGGTGACCAACGGCATGATGATTCCCAACTATTCAAAACCGGATGACTGGGAAAAATTTAATGCATTAGGGGTGACGCAATACGGTCAGATGACGGCAGGTTCGTTTATGTATATCGGTCCGCAAGGTATTGTGCATGGCACGACGATTACGGTGATGAATGCGGTGCGGCTGAAACGCGACCGGGACCCAAGCAAGTTACCGCTGTTTGTTACCTCCGGGCTGGGTGGCATGAGTGGCGCGCAACCCAAGGCGGCGGTGATTGCGCAAACCATCGGCGTGGTGGCTGAAATTAATCCCAAAGCCGCCTATAAACGCCACGAACAGGGATGGGTCGATGAAGTTCACCCTGAGCTCGACGCACTGATCGCACGGATCAAGCAGGCGCAAATCGATAATCGACCGGTTTCTCTGGCCTATCTGGGCAATATTGTTGACCTGTGGGAACGACTGGCCGCAGAAGATATCCACATCGATTTAGGTTCAGACCAGACCTCACTGCACAATCCATGGGCGGGGGGGTATTATCCGGTCGGTTATAGCTTTGAACAATCCAACGCCATGATGGCCAACGAGCCGGAACAGTTCCGCGCGGCGGTACAGGCAACCTTGAAGCGCCATGTGGCGGCGATTAATCAGTTAACCGCCAAAGGGATGTATTTCTTTGACTATGGCAATGCATTTCTGTTGGAAGCAAGTCGGGCAGGGGCTGATATTCTCAAGGCCGATGGTTCATTTAAGTACCCCTCTTATGTGGAAGATATTATGGGGCCAATGTGCTTTGATTACGGCTTCGGGCCTTTCCGCTGGGTATGTTCATCATCGGATCCGCACGACTTGGCGATCACCGATCAGATTGCCGCCGAGATTCTGGAAGACATGCATCAACAGGCGCCGGCAGAGATTCGTCAGCAGATTGCCGATAATCTGTCATGGATTCGGCAGGCAGAACAGAACAATCTCGTTGTCGGCTCACAAGCGCGGATTTTATATGCCGATGCCGAAGGGCGGATGCGTATTGCAGCGGCTTTCAATCAGGCGGTTAACAGCGGCAAAATCTCTGCGCCGGTGATTCTCGGACGCGATCATCATGATGTGTCCGGCACCGACTCACCGTATCGGGAAACGTCCAATATTTATGACGGATCGCGGTTTACCGCCGATATGGCGATTCACAATGTTATCGGTGATGCGTTCCGCGGTGCAACGTGGGTCAGCATCCATAATGGTGGTGGCGTCGGTTGGGGGGAAGTGATCAATGGCGGTTTCGGCATGGTCTTAGACGGTTCTGAGGCATGTGATACCCGACTGAAATCGATGCTCCACTGGGATGTCAACAATGGGATTTCGCGGCGCAGCTGGGCCAGAAATGAAGGGGCGATGTTTGCCATTCAACGGGCAATGGCGCTTGAACCGCGGCTTAAAGTGACCATTCCGGAGCAAGCCGATGACGCGCTGTTGAATGCCGTGGTGAAATCATAGTCGTGAAATAACAGCAGGGCACCCAGCCGCTGAGATCGTAATATTGAGAGCCACGAATCTTAGATCTAATCACAAGCGCCGCAATTGCGGCGCTTGTTGATCGCAGTGACCCAACCGGTGCAATAAGCGAGGATTCACCCTGAAATTTTATCGAAAGTGGTGGTACAGCTTTCGCAGAACACATCCATAAACACCGCGACTTCGGGCATGGTGGCGGTCAGTTTCTCAATCGTCCCGTCTAGCCCTTCTTTAACATGCACAAACTCATCATTGTGAAAGCGTAACTCATTCAAGGTCTTGATATAGGCAGCCAGAATATCGGCGGCTTTAACAATGGTTTTATACTCGGCATCGACATGTTTTTGTACCAGCAGACCGGTGAACTCGTCACGCAGATCTTCCGGCAGAGTATCCAGACATTCCTGCTCGGCAATATCCTCTAATTTTTTAAAGGCCGCGGTAAATTCCGGGCTGTGGTACTTGGTTTTGGAGTTGATATCCTGCAGCTTGGTTTCTGATATTTCATGATAAATCGCAATCACTGCCGCTCTTTCCGGGTTCAGGTTACCGCCGAAGCGTTTATTTTTAATCACGGTCAGCAGATGCGCGATTACGGCCACCTGATGTGAGTGTTCCGAGACATTCTCTTCCTGAAAGCAATGCATCAGTGCCCAACGTTTGATCAGCGGCATGCGTGTCACCCATGCCATAAATGTGCTTTGTTTTTTCTTCACAGAATTATCCTTTACCACTCGGTTATACTCTCGATGAGAACATCGCATATAGGTCATGGTACATGATTTGAGTGAGGTACGTCTCACTGTGTTTCATCAAATATATGGCATCAAACCTGTTGAATGAACAGGAGGTGAAATAAAAAGGTAGGAAAGCAGAAAAGACTTTGTGAAAAAAGTGTAAGAAAAATGAATCAGGAAATAACAATAAGCTGATGAGGTCTTATTTGTGTCATTTTGATTGTTCGCTAATCTTTTATTAGTTATTAATATGAAATTGGTTGAATTGTTTATATTTCTAAATATTGATCGCGGATAAAAAACAAATTTTTTTATAAAAAATAATGTATCAATATTGAGAACGATATTGCTATTGATTTTTTTGTAACCTAAAATCCGTTGCCAATAAAAAATAATAAGAATCTCCCTTGTCGGGATTATATTCATGCTAGGTTGTTCCCTGAATGCGAAGACGTAATTTTCAGCAATTTGTGCTGTCTCAATATTTATTCCTTGCTTGTTGTATTTATTTTGTTTCTTTTACTGCCTATAGCAATAATGGCAATGTTGCTATTTCTCCTGCGACGCAGGCGAGTATTGAGCAGGAGCAGCGGGAGCGTTTACAAGAGATCGAGCAGGCGAAAAAATCCGTGCAGCAACTCAATGCGCTGCCGACGTTACCGGTGCCTGAGACCACGCAGACCAAGCAGTGTTTCCCTGTACAACAGATTGTTTTTTCTGGTAATACGGTATTTTCTGATCAGCAATTATTGGCGTGGATTGACTTCAAACCGGGTTGTCAGGGACTGCCACAAATTAATGAATACCTGCGCGTGATTACTAATGAATATATCGGGGCCGGATATGTCACCTCGCGGGCTTATTTAGTCCCTCAGGATCTCAGCAGCGGTCAATTAAAAATTATTATTCTCGAAGGTAAACTGGAAGCGCTGAAATTTAATGGTCGGGTGGAAGGGTTTCTGAATAATGCTTTTCCGGGGTTAATTGATCATTTATTTAACCTGCGTGAAATCGAGCAAGGCCTCGACCAAATAAACCGCCTGTCCCGCTATAATGCCCAAATTAAAATCAGACCGGGTACCAAGCAGGGATACAGTATTGTTGATATTCAGAGTGACACGCGATTTTGGGGGAATACCTCTGTCGGTGTTGAAAACTCCGGTCAGAAATCAACGGGTGAAACCCAATTTCGCTACGCCCTCAATGCTGAAAATATTATCGATGCACTCGATCAGTGGTCTGTATCCGGCAGCCGGAGCCTTGATCCGCCGACCGGTCATGCTTCGGAAAGTCTGAGCCTGAGTCTGGACGTTCCCTACGGACGCTGGAATACCAATTACCGCACCACCTACAGCCATTATGAAAGTGGTTTTGTCAGCAATGGGTTTGTGTTCGGCACTTCGGGTAAAACCAACAGCCATGATGTAACCCTGAAACGGCTGCTGGTACGCGATGCGGAAAGTAAGTCTTTTGTCACGGTCGGGCTCAGTCACCGCCGCGAAAAAAACTATCTGATGGACAGCCTCATCATTTCCAGCTCACGTAATCTGTCCTCGGCTTATGTCGGGCTGGATTACAGCGCCCGGCTTGGCTCGGGTTTTATGAGCGTGTCACCGCGGCTGACTCTGGGCTCAGACCTGTTCGGCGGGGAGCGCAATCAACCGGGGTTTCCCAAAGCGCAGTTCCGTAAAGGGACACTCACCGCCAGTTATACCCAGCCGTTTCAGTCCGGCCTGATGTTGACCAGTACCCTGTTTGCCCAGTGGAGTAACGACACGCTCTACGGCAGCCAGCGCGTCAGTATCGGTGGTGAGTATTCGGTGCGCGGGTTTAAAGATGTCTCGATCAGCGGTGATCAAGGGTACTACTGGCGCAATGATCTCAGTTATCCGCTCGGCACACTCCCGTATATCGGTCAGATCAGCGCCCAGTGGGCCGTGGATACCGGGTCGATTGTCCGGGATAAAAATGATGAGCTGGAGCGCGGATCGCTGATGGGCAGCAGTCTCGGGATCCAGACCCGCAGCCGCCGGGTCAGCAGCAGTCTTGCTATCGGTGTGCCACTGGATTCTCCCGGTGCGCTGGATGCGGATCACTACATCGTCAATTACCGTTTGAATATTGCAATTTAATCAGCAGTGAAGGGATGAAAAACATGATAAAACCTGTGGCTTTCTGGCAGCGTGCGTTGGTCTACTTTATCTGCTGGACATTCAATATTCAGCCGTTGCTGGCCAATGTGATTGTGGACAACAGCCAGCACAATACCTCGGTGAACCGTGCCGGGAACGGTGTTGAAGTGGTCAATATCGCCACACCCAACGCCAATGGTTTATCCCATAACCAGTACCAACAGTTTAATGTTGACCCGTCAGGCTTAATTCTCAACAACTCGACCGCGCAGGTGGCTCAGTCACAACTGGGCGGCTACTTGCAAAATAACCCCAACCTGCATGGTCAGGCCGCAACGGTGATCCTCAACGAAGTAACGGGAGCGAGCCGCAGTCAGTTACAGGGTTATACCGAAGTCTTCGGTCAGGGTGCTCCGGTGATCCTGACCAACCCGTACGGGATTACCTGTAATGGCTGTGGTTTTATCAACACGCCGCGAGTGACCTTATCGACCGGTAACCCATTGATCGAAAATGGCAATGTCACCGGGTTTGATGTGTCTCAGGGCAGTGTCAGCATTGAAGGGCTCGGGCTTGATGCCACGCATCAGAGCTATTTTGACATCATCACCCGCACCGCGCAGCTCAATGCCGACATTCATGCCAATGACCTCAGCATCGTGACGGGGAAAAACCGGGTCAGTTATCAGAGTAATCAAGTCACGGCCACCACTGCCGACGATAAAGAAGCCGCCCCGGAGCTGGCGATTGACTCTTCCAATTTAGGCGGCATGTATGCCGGGCGGATTGCCTTGGTGGCAACCGATGCCGGAGTGGGAGTCAATGTCGGTAACCTGTCAGCGAGTCAGGGTGACATCCGCATCAGCGCAGACGGACAGATCACACTGGGTAAATCCAGTGCCCAGAACAACCTGACGGTCAGCAGTCAGTCCGATGTGACTCTCAAGGGAAGTCAGTATGCGGGACAGACGGCTTCGCTATCAGGACAGAGTATCCATGCCGATAGCAATACGCTTGCTGCCGGTCAAAACGTCTCACTGACTGCCACCGATACGGTGAGACTCAACCAGAGTCTGGTTGAAGCCGGTGTGGATGCTGACGGCAAGCAACAGGCGGGCGGGGTTGTCGATGTGCAGGCGAATGACCTGACCCTGAACGCCGGTAACCTGATTGCCGGTCAGCAACTGACGACAGCAGTGGACAATATCACCGCAGACCAAGACAGCCTGATCTACGGTCAGGAGATGGCGCTCAATCAGCTCAGCAAACTCGATAACAGCGGTACGGTTGCGGCCAAAGATCAACTGAGCGTAAAGGGGACAGACGCGAGTTTGGTCGGTCATGGCAATATGACCGCCTCAGATATCACGATGGATAGTGACCGTCTGACTCTGGATACCCATATTACCGCTCAAACACTGGCTGTACAGGCGAGCCAGAATCTGACCACCGGTGAGCAGAGTGAGGTGAGCGCCACCGATAAACTGACGGTGACGGCCGGGACGCTCAACCAGCAAGGTCAGCTGACAACCCGCGGAGACATGGATATCAATGCTGCGGATGCAATCTTAAAAGGGGACGTGACCGGACAAGATATACAGGTAAAAGCACAACACCTGACTCAGGAAAGCGGCACGTTACAAGCAGGACAGACGCTGCATATCACCGGTGATACGGTGACGCTGTCGGGTGCCAGTGCCGGTAAAACCAGTGTCGGGATTGATGCCGGGCAATTGACTCTGAACGGGACACTCCAGTCAGGCGGCGATGTCCGTCTGACCGTTGTCAACGACATGCAGACCGGTGAGCAAAGTCAGTTGGTCACGCAAGGCTCATTACAGGCGACGGTCGGGACGCTGACTCAGTGTGGCAAGATGCAGTCCGGTGAGGATGTCACGTTAACGGGACACACGCTCAAGAACGAAGGGCTCGTTTCAGCAGTCGGTAATACTCATCTGACGGCACAGGCACAATTGACCAACCGTGGCACCGTGACATCCGGGCAGCAGCTCACCACGAATGCCGGTGCGGTGACCAACAGCGGTGAGTTGTCGGCTCAGCAGAAGGTTGTCATGACTGTTGCCGGTCAACTGGATAATCAAACCAACGGTCTGATCTCCGGACAGGTGACCACCGTACATGCAGGTTCGGTGAACAATACCGGGCAGTTACAGTCGCTGACAGATTTAGGATTGACCGCAGATGCGCTGAATAATAGCGGGACACTCGCGGCACTCAGTGATGCCACGTTGAATGTTACCAATGATTTAACCAATCGCGGCACGGTCTCGGCAGGGAATGATGTCCGTTTACTGACGGATAACCTGACCAACAGCGGTCAAGTGATTGCCAGCGATAATTTGTTGATTGCCAAAGATCTCAATCAGACCCGGAACACGTCATTGAATAATACCGGTGGGAGTCTGGATGCCGGATCCGGCAGTCTGACGATCGCAACCCAAGGCGATCTACAGGTCAGTGCCGGTCAGCACCTCTTTGCCGGAAAAAACCTCACCATCACTGCCGCAACACTGGACAATAGTGGGGAAATCGCTGCTCAGGACAATACCCGTCTGACACTGGACGGCGTCACAACCGCCCAGTCTGTCCTGACCAATCAAACGGATGGGCTGATTTCCGGTCAGACTACAAGTATTGACGCACAGTCGGTTGCTAACCTCGGGCAACTTCAGGCACTGGAAAATTTAGGACTGACGGCAACATCGTTGGCGAACAGTGGCACGTTAACCGCGCTGAATACCATGTTGGCCGTCCACGATCATCTCTTAAATACGGGAACCGTCTCCGCTGTCGAGCATATCAACCTGTTGGCTAATCAGGTGGACAATCAGGGCTGGGTCTCTGCCGGTACTCATCTGCTGATTGCCGCCGATCAGGACAAAAAGCGCAGTGAGAGCCTGAATAATGCCGGTCGGTTTGAAACCCGCGATGGCGATATTGAGATTGTTACCGACACCGTGACCCAACAATCAAGCGGTCATATGATTGCCGGACATGATCTCCGGCTCGATGGCAATCAACTGGACAATCGCGGGGAACTGGCGGCAACCGGTAAGGCCGATCTCCTGCTACATCAGCAACTGTTGAATCAGCAGTCCGGTCTCATTTCCGGTCAGGTGACGACGATTACGGCTCAGTCGGTGAATAACCAAGGACAGCTTCAGTCTCTGAGCGATCTCGGGCTAACCGCTGAGTCTTTCGGTAACAGTGGGGTACTGGCCGCGCTGGATAATACTTCGCTTCATATTAGCCACGATCTGACCAGCAGCGGTTCGATTCTCGCGGGTCATCAGATCGTATTGAATGCTGAGCAGCTTGATAACCGGGGACGTGTCTCGGCCGGAGATGCTGCGATTGTAACAACGAATCAATCGGCAACCGGACAAGATGACAGTCTGATCGTGACCGCAGATACGTTGACCAACAGCGGTGAACTACTGGCACGAGGTCGCAACCAACTGACTCTGAATATGCAGCTGACCAACCAAACGGATGGTTTGATTTCCGGTCAAACCACCACCGTTAACACGCAGTCAGTGACCAATCACGGTCAGCTTCAGTCCCTGACCACTCTCGGTTTAACCGCAGATGCACTGGAGAACAGCGGCACACTGGCTGCACTCAGCGATATGACGCTGAATGTAGCACACCAACTGAGCAACAGCGGAGCGGTGTCAGCTGACCATGATGTCAGTCTGCTGACTGATAATCTGACCAATACCGGCAAGATGTTTGCCGGCAATAACCTGCTGATCGCCAAAGATAGCGAGCAGACTCGCACCACCACGTTCAACAATATCGACGGTAGTCTTACAGCGAAAGCGGGTCATCTTACGATTGCAACCCATGATGATGTGGTTGTCAGTACCGGGCAGCATCTGATCGCCGGACAGAATGTAACTCTGCAAGCCAGCAGCCTGACCAATGACGGAGAAGTATCTGCACAAGGCAAGACCGCGCTGACACTCGACAACACCCTAACCAACCACGGCTTAGTCTCCGGTCAGCAGACGACGCTTGCAGCACAATTGGTCACCAATACCGGCCAGCTTCAGTCCCTGACCGATCTCGGTTTAACCGCAGATGCATTGGATAACAGCGGCACACTGGCCGCATTCAATCATGCTGATCTGACGGTTGCGGATAGATTGCTCAACCGTGGGGCGGTTCTCGCAGGGAACAACATCCACCTGAATGCCGCGAGGATGGAGAACCAAGGCCGTGTTTCGGCAGGTGATCAGGCCATGATGACACCGGAGCAGCGAGCCGCCGGGCAGACCGATGTCAGCCTGAGCGTGACCGCAGATACGCTGACCAACAGCGGTGAACTGTTGGCTCAAGGCAGCAATCAACTGACGATCAACGCACAGTTGACCAACCTAACGGGTGGCTTGATTTCCGGTCAAACCACCACCGTCAATGCCCCTGCGGTGACCAATGCCGGACAGCTTCAGTCCCTGACCGATCTCGGCTTGACGACCGATGCACTAGATAACAGCGGCACACTGGCGGCACTCAGTGATATGACGCTGAATGTGGCGCACCAACTGAGTAACAGTGGTGCCATTTCAGCCAGTCATGATGTCAGTCTGCTGAGCGATAATCTGACCAATTCTGGGAAGGTGTTTGCCGGGAATAATCTGCTGATCGCCAAAGATACTGAGAAAACTCGCACCACCACGTTCAACAATACCGACGGCAGCCTCACGGCAAAAGCCGGGCAGCTCACCATTGCGACCCATGGTGATGTGGTTGTCAGTCGCGGGCAGCATCTGACTGCCGGACAGGATCTGATCCTGCAAGCCAACAGCCTGACCAATAACGGGGAAGTGGCTGCGCAAGGCAATACTTTGCTGACACTGGACAATGCCCTGATCAACCACGGTTTAGTCTCCGGTCAGCAGACGATGATTACAGCGCAGTCCGTGACCAATACCGATCAGCTTCAGTCCTTGAGCGATCTCGGCTTAACCGCGGATGCACTGGATAATAGCGGCACACTGGCGGCACTCAGCGATATGACGCTGAATGTAGCGCACCAGCTGAGCAACAGCGGTGCTGTTTCCGCCAATCATGATGTCAGCCTGTTGACCGACAACCTGACCAACACCGGGAAGGTGTTTGCCGGCAAGAACCTGCTGGTTGCCAAAGATAGCGGTCAGACTCGCACCGCCACATTCAACAATACCGACGGCAGCCTCACAGCGAAAGCGGGTCATCTTACGATTGCGACCCATGGTGATGTAGTTGTCAGTCACGGGCAGCATCTGATCGCCGGGCAGAATGTAACTCTGCAAGCCAACAGCCTGACCAATAACGGCGAAGTGGCTGCGCAAGGCAAGACCTCGCTGACACTGGACAACGCCCTGACCAACCACGGTTTAGTCTCCGGTCAGCAGACGACACTCGTAGCGCAGTCAGTCACCAACACCGGCCAACTTCAGTCCCTGACTGATCTCGGCTTAAACGCTGATACATTGGCGAACAGTGGCACACTGGCGGCACTCAGCGATATGACGCTGAATGTAGCACACCAGCTGAGCAACAGCGGTACTGTGTCAGCCAACCATGATGTCAGCCTGTTGACCGACAACCTGACCAACACCGGGAAGGTGTTTGCCGGTAATAACCTGCTGGTCGCCAAAGATACCGGTCTGACTCGCACCGCCACGTTCAACAATACCGGCGGCAGCCTCACGGCGAAAGCCGGGCAGCTCACCATTGCGACCCATGGTGATGTGATGGTCAGTAGCGGGCAGCATCTGAGCGCCGGACAGGATCTGATCCTGCAAGCCAGCAGCCTGACCAATGACGGGGAAGTGGCTGCGCAAGGCAATACCTTGCTGACACTGGACAATGCCCTGACTAACCACGGTTTAGTCTCCGGTCAGCAGACGACACTTGCAGCGCAGTCGGTCACCAACACCGGTCAGCTTCAGTCCCTGACGGATCTCGGTTTAACCGCAGATGCACTGGATAACAGCGGCACACTGGCGGCACTCAGCGATATGACGCTGAATGTGGCGCACCAACTGAGCAACAGCGGTGCTGTTTCCGCCAATCATGATGTCAGCCTGTTGACCGACAACCTGACCAATGCTGGGAAGGTGTTTGCCGGCAAGAACCTGCTGATCGCCAAAGATACCGAACAGACTCGCACCACCACGTTCAACAATACTGACGGTAGTCTTACAGCGAAAGCCGGTCATCTTACGATTGCGACCCATGATAATGTGGTTGTCAGTACCGGGCAGCATTTGACTGCCGGGCAGGATCTGTCCCTGCAAGCCAACAGCCTGACCAATGACGGGGAAGTGGCTGCGCAAGGCAATACCTCGCTGGCACTCGACAACGCCCTGACTAACCACAATTTAGTCTCAGGCCAGAAAACGACGCTCATAGCGCAGTCGGTTACTAATACTGGCCAGCTTCAGTCCTTAAGTGCTCTCGGTTTAACGGCAGATGCATTGACAAACAGCGGCACACTGGCGGCACTCAGCGATATGACGCTGAATGTAGCGCACCAACTGAGCAACAGCGGTGCTGTTTCCGCCAATCATGATGTCAGCCTGTTGACCGACAACCTGACCAACACCGGGAAGGTGTTTGCCGGCAAGAACCTGCTGATCGCCAAAGATACTGAGAAAACTCGCACCACCACGTTCAACAATACCGACGGCAGCCTCACAGCGAAAGCCGGGCTGCTCACCATTGCAACCCATGGTGATGTGGTTGTCAGTCGCGGGCAGCATCTGATCGCCGGACAGGATGTGACCCTGCAAGCCAACAGCCTGACCAATAACGGGAAAGTGTCTGCGCAAGGCAATACCTCGCTGGCACTCGACAACGCCCTGACTAACCACAATTTAGTCTCAGGCCAGAAAACGACGCTCATAGCGCAGTCGGTTACTAATACTGGCCAGCTTCAGTCCTTAAGTGCTCTCGGTTTAACGGCAGATGCATTGACAAACAGCGGCACACTGGCCGCACTCAGCGATATGACGCTGAATGTAGCGTACCAGCTGAGTAATAGCGGTACTGTCTCAGCCAACCATGATGTCAGCCTGTTGACCGACAATCTGACCAACGCTGGTCAGGTGTTTGCCGGCAATAACCTGCTGATCGCCAAAGATACCGGTCAGACTCGTACCGCCACGTTCAACAATACCGACGGCAGTCTCACGGCAAAAGCCGGGCAGCTCACCATTGCGACCCATGGTGATGTGGTTGTCAGTAGCGGGCAGCATCTGATCGCCGGGCAGAATGTAACTCTGCAAGCCAACAGCCTGACCAATGACGGCGAAGTGTCTGCGCAAGGCAAGACTACGCTGACACTCGACAATGCCCTGACCAACCACGGTTTAGTCTCCGGTCAGCAGACGATGATTACAGCGCAGTCTGTGAACAATACCGGTCAGATGCAGGCGCTCACTGATTTGGGATTGAACGCTGATGTGTTGGCAAACTCAGGGACTCTGGTTGCCGGGAACAATGCAGTGTTCAATATCATTCACACGCTGACCAGTAACGGCAATATTTCGGCTGGTAATAATGCCAGTCTGTTGGCCGATCAGGTGAATAACCAGAATAAAATTTATGCCAGAAACAGTGTGCTGATCGCCAAAGACAGTGCGCAAACCCGAAGCAGCTCACTGACCAACAGCGGTCAGATTGATGCCAAACACGGCAGTATTTCGATTGCGACTCACGGTGATTTGACGGTTGGTGCCGGGCAGCATCTCTCTGCCGGGAAAGACCTGACTCTTGTGGCAGACGCACTGACCAATGACGGCGAACTGTCTTCACAAGGCATAACCACTATCGGCGTTGACGGGACACTCACCAATCATACCGCCGGGATTATTTCCGGTCAGAATACCGTGCTGCGTGCCGGAGCGACCACCAATCAGGGGCAGTTGCAGGCACTCAATGATTTGAACCTGACCACCGGCTCTCTGACCAACAGCGGTTCATTGGTTGCGCTGCATGATATGACGC
The DNA here is from genome assembly GCF_001506075.1 of Vibrio sp. MEBiC08052. GTDB lineage: Bacteria > Pseudomonadota > Gammaproteobacteria > Enterobacterales > Vibrionaceae > Vibrio. The sequence goes on from NZ_KQ947475.1 coordinate 1,102,956, forward strand.
TCAATGCGACGGGGCATGTCGATAACCAGAGCCTGCTCTATGCTGGGCATGACAGCAATCTGTTCTCTGATACCTTGACCAACTACAGCGATATTGTGGTGGGTAACGATCTGCTGATTGCCAGAGATGGCAATAAAACCCGCAGCCGTAACCTGACGAATAGTTCAGGAAGCATCGAGTCACTGGGCGGGAATATTGGTATTTACGCTGATAGTGTGCTGAATAAGCGGACCGTGTTGGATATTGTTAATCAACAATCGGTTAGTCTTCTTCCTTGGACAAGAATAGAAGCCCGAAACGAAAATTATATTGAAATTTCTAAGGGGCATAAGTATTACCCTGAATATGAAATGTATGAGCATTGTTCTGGTAGCGGTAGAAATAGCTCTGGTAGTGGATGTCATACAGTATTCAAAGTCAAGAGTGGAAAACGATTTTCTGTAAAAGCATTTCATTTTGGTCAAGATCTAAAGAGTGCAAGCAAAGAATCTCGAATTACCGCTGTTTCTAATATAGAAATTCATGCAGATAATATAAAAAATGACGCAAGTTTGATATCTGGCCAGAATGTATCACTTGCCTCAAGAATATTAAGAAATCAAGGCTACAATATACAAAGCTATGATACTTATTTTGACTATAAAGTGACCGGATGTGCTAATCATCGTGAATGTTTCTTTATTGTGGAGAAAAAGCATAATACTCCAACAGAGCCTTTGAGGATTATTCAGTCTTCGATTATAGCTACCAATAATGTCTTTATTAATGTTCAGAACAAGTTTGATAACTCTGTTATTCGATCTCGTACGGCTGGCACGCAACCAACCCAGTCAGCCCGTACTGCCCGTGCTACACAAGGGCCGTCAGGGACACAAGCCGACGTACACGTAACCCAAAATATACCGGATGCAGATCAGGGGATCGCGTCTACACAAAACGTATCTGATTCCGCGCAGCCACTGCAAACCACACAAGGGGGCGGAACCGCTGAGGGCGTACAGGTGACTCAAGGGCCATCAGATACATCTGGCACCATCCAATCACCGTCACTCCAAACAGCACAAGGGGGCGGAACCGCTCAGGGGGTACTGGCGACTCAGGAACCGTCTGAGACATCGGGCACAGTACAAGCGCAGTCAGCGACAACACACAGCATCGAGCTGACCTCGCAGGGCAGTGGATCGGGCGCGGCCGTTCAGGCCGGGCAGACGCCGGCCGGTTCAGGTTTGGCAGCGCAGTCGGCACCGAATCTAACCTCGGTCGCCCGGACAGCCCCTCAAGGAAAACCGACTACGACGGTACCTCTCAGTAACAGCAGCACTGTCACGGCACCGACGGTCAACTTACCCAATCAGAATCGCATTCCGTTCCCCGACTATCGGTTGCCGACCAGTCCGCATGGCTTGTTTGTTTTTTCTGAAGGGCCGCAAAGCGATTATCTGATTGCCACCAATCCTGCGGTGACCAATCTGAATGATTTCCTCGGTTCGGATTATTTCAAAGACCAGTTAAATTACGATCCGGAGCGGAAGGAGAAGTTCCTCGGTGATGCGTATTACGATACCAGAACTATCTCGCAGGAAATTTTTGAGCAGACCGGTAAACGCTATCTGAATGAGGATATCGGCAGCGATCTCGCGCAGATGAAGCAGCTGATTGATTCGGCAGCACAGGAAAAAACTGCCTTAAACCTGAAAAATGGCGTGGCGTTAACCGATGAGCAAATTGCCCGTTTGAGTCACGACATCATTTGGTATGAACCGATTGAAGTGAATGGTCAGACGGTGATGGCACCGAAACTGTACCTGTCTTCTGCCTCGCAAGACAATATTTCAAACGGTGCATTGCTTGCCGGCCGCAACGTCAATGTCACAACGGGTGACTTCGCCAATAGCGGTGCGGTGGCCGCCCGGGAAGATTTGAGTATTGCCAGCCGCAATGGGATCAGCAACACCCACGGCACGCTCAGTGCCAATGATGATCTGGCGCTGATCGCCACCGGGGATATTGTCAACCGGAGTGGGGTGATTTCAGGGGGGAGTGTCCAGCTCAAAACGACTTCCGGTAACGTGGTCAACGAGACTCTCGTCAATAAAACGGATTATGGTAATGGTTTTGTCCACACCGAGGTGGGCCCGGAGAGTTTAATTCAATCCCGGACAACATTAGGAATTTCTGCTGGTAAAGATATTGTCAGCCAAGGGGCAACGATTCGGGCGGGTGAAGGGACCGTTCTGCTTGCCGGTGGCGATGTGACTTTTGGTGCGGTTGAGCGTGAAACCCAACAGTCATTTCTTGGTGGGACTCGTCAGGTCATCAAAGACATTGTTCATTTAGGCTCAACGGTGAGTTCCGGCGGAGATTTAACCATTCAGGCTGGTAACAACTTACATGCCACCGCTTCCGATCTCTCGGCGCAGGGCACTCTGATATTGGCCGCAGGTCATGATATTACGTTGGATACCGCAGTTGATACGGCTTACCGTTACAGTGACGGCGGCGGGCATACGCGTCAACTGAGCACCACGACCAACCAAGGCAGCAACCTGTCGGGTCGTGATGTCTTGCTGCAATCCGGCAACGATACCACACTGGTTAATGCCGGGATTCAGGCATCCGGCAATGTTGCCCTGAATGCCAAAGGCGATGTCAATATTCTGGCCGCTAACGACAGCCGCTATGAATACAGTAAATCAACCCACAAAAAATCGTTCGGCCGTTCGAAAACTACCATTCATGAAAGCCTGAAAGAAACCGTCCGTGGTAGCTCGATTGCAGCCGGTGGTGACATCACCATCAAGGCGCAAAAGTATAGCAACGCCAAGTTAGCCAATGGGCATAGCGATATTCAGGTGGTCGGCTCAAACCTCAATGCCGGTGATGCAATCAACCTCAGCGCTGACGGGGATGTGATTCTGTCAGCGCAGCAGTACCGCGAGTATCAATACAACCAGACCATCAAAAAAGGCTTTGGCGGCCTGAGTGGCAGTAACCGCGGTAATCTGGACGACGCGACGTTGCTCGAAGGTGCCAATACCATCGCGGCCAGCCATATCAATATCAACTCCGGCAAAAATATTGGAGTGATTGCCAGTACCGTCAGTGCCGGTGGTGATGTCAATATGCAGGCGCTGGATGAAGTGCTGGTAACCGCAGATAACATCCTGCGCCAAACTCAGCAGTGGGATGAAAAGAGCAGCTTCCTCAGTGGCGGACATCTGATGGAGATGTCATCAGACCGCGAAGGAATGCAAAGCAGTACCGCGCAGGGCAGCCAAATTGCCTCACACGGCAATGTCAACATTCAGGGCGGCAGTGTGGCACTGGTCGGCTCTGATGTGGTGGCCGGTGAAAACACGGTGCTCAAAGCCGATACCGGTCATCTGGATATCCGCTCGGCACAAAACAGCCTCCGCAAAACGTCACAGCACAAGCAAGTGAGCGTGGATTTTCCGACGTTTGAGCTGTTAAGCCAGCCTGAATCAGCACTGCAAATTACCGACGGTCAAGTACGCTTCCGCATTGGTAAAGCGACGTATGATCAGGTGGAGAATCAGACGACTGCCACGACGCAGACAGGTTCAACGGTTCTCGCCAACAATGATGTTTCACTCAGTGCCGCCGGCGATCTGACGGTGACGGGCAGCCGGATCGCGGCAGACCAAGATGGCAGCGGTGCGGGCGATTTGAGTCTGGCGGCAGAGAATATCCTGATTCAGGAAGCCAAAGAGACCGAGCAGACGCAGAGTCAGGAAGTTCACGGTAAAGCTGAAGCGAGTCTGGTGGTTCAGCACCAAGCCGTGGAAGTGGCAAAAGCCGTGAAAGGATTGCAACAGGCAACCCAAGCCCTGAAGCAGGCCAAGCAGGATTATCAACAGTACAAAAAACAACTGGCGTCACTGAAAGGTACGCTGGAGACGCTGCAAGCAGACTATGCAGCGAAAAAGCCGGGCGTCACGTTTGAGGATATCGAGGAGTTACAAGACCTGGTCTCAGACCTCAAGGGGGATGAAGCGTGGTATGCCGCTGGCATTGCGCTGGCTGCGGAGAATGTCACCTCAAAAACCACGTTGTTGGCAAAACAAAGTGATGCTGCGGTAAACAGTATCACTTCCGGTGCGTTTGGTTTTGATGCCGGGCTACATCTGGATATTGATGCCGATAAACAAAACAGTCAGTCACAGCGGGTGACGTCGGTCGGCTCCCAATTGTCGGGGCAGAACGTCACCATTGAGGCGGGCCATCAAACCGGCCAGTCAGCGACGGTTCAGGGCTCAGTCATTCATGCGGATGACACCCTTGCTGTGAGTGGCAATCAGGTAAACCTGCTGGCGTCGGATGAGCAAAGCAGCAACACCAATGGCAGCGAGTCCGCGCATGTCGGTGCTTCGGTGACGTTATTCGGGGCGAACAGCGGGGTCAATCTCGATGCCAGCTATAGCCGTAATGAAAGCGTCTCCCAAAGCCAGACTCATACCAACAGTGTGCTGAGTGCCGATCATATCCGAATCACCTCAGACGGGGATACTGATGTGAACGGTGCCGACGTTGCGGCGAATGAGCAACTGGATATGTCCGTTGGCGGTGACCTGAATGTGGCTTCGGTACAGAACCGTTACAGCAGCACCAACCACGGTGGCTCTGTCAGTGGCGGGGTGGGTCTCTCCGGTGGGGATGTCGGCAAAGGTGGTGCTGTGAGCGGTTTTGATCATGCCGGGAACTTACAGGGCGTGAATAGCGGTGTGAACCTCTCAAACGGGCGTTCACATAGCCGGGAAACCATGCTGACCCGTATCACTTCCAGTGGTGATGCTAATATCACCGTGGGTGGCAATACCGATATCAAAGGTGCGACGATTGCGACGGTTAACGAAGACGGCAGCGACGCTGGTCGGCTTCACTTCGAAACCGGCACGCTGAGTTATACCGACCTGAGTAACACGCGTGATACCAGCAGCCGCAATGCAGGTGTCAGCTCGAGTGTCAGTATCGGCCCGGATAAGGATGGTGCGACTCAAATAGATGCGTCCCGTAATTCATCGAGATATCAGTACACCAATCAAAGTGGTTATCACAAGAGTAAAACGCTGGCGACGGTCGGACAGGGCGTGCTGCGTATCGAGGACACACGCAACAGTGATGATACCGAGCGTCTGAACCGGGATGTCACCAGCACGACTAAAGACCTGTACTCAGTGGATCGTCAGCAGGGCAACTTTGATGTCACGGTGGACCACCGATTGCTGAGTGAGACCGGGTGGAAGGAGATTGCTGAGGATATACAAAGAAACAAACTGGCAGGAAAATCTCTGGTTGATATCGCACTGGAAGATTCGGTTAGCCTAAGTAATGCACTTGAGCATGTTGACGTTGTGCAGAAAGAGCTGGATGTTGAGATGTTGGTTGCCAGCCGTAATGGTAAATCTACAGTCAGTCTGAACAATCTGAATACGGCAACGGCAGCCCAGAAACAGCAGGCCATTAATGATTACGCGGTGGCGTACGCACAGGTCTTCGGTATCAGTATAGAAAGTGCACTTGTGATTGCAGTCGATAAATCGATGGGTGGTGGGCATTACATGGGGCAAAACGGCAGCAATATCGTGATTAACGATGCAGCTATGAAAAATGCTCAGGCTTATATGCGAACTCTAGCCCATGAGGTGACACATGGGTTGACTGCACAGGGTGCCGTCTCTGACAAAGGAAGCTCGGCACTGAATGAGGAATATTCCGATCTGATTGGTGGCTATGCTGAGGATAACTTTGCTTTTGCGCTGGAGCATGCCGGGTTGGGTGACCTGAATACGGGAGATGTGAACAACCATATTGGCAATGGTACGGTTCTGACACAGAACAACTGGAATACCATTAAAGATGTTCCGGTGAGTCAGTTAGATTTTGAGATTGTCAGAGATGGCGGCTACAAAAATTTCTCTCAGTTAGTGCAGTCCGAGCCTCGCTTGAATGAGATGACATTAGGGCAGATGAATGCATTGCTTGATAATGTCACTTATCTGATGACTTACGGTGATGGTGTTGCCAACTCACCAGCAGCGGCTTCTGAGAAAATGGCTTATGTCCTTGAGAAGCTGAAACAGCAGGGAACGGATCCGAAAGTGATTCAATTCCTGAAAGATAATACATCCAGAATGTCAGATATCATTGGTCCAGATCGTGAACAATATCATGCGTTAGGGAGAGCATTGATCAATGTCACGACAATGGGCGTGGCAGATATGATTCGGGATCCGTCAACCAGTGAACGAGTGCGGGCAATTCAGGCAGTCTGGGATAATGCATTTACAGCGGCGGGAGTCCCTTCAGCTGGAATCGGGCTTGCAAGTTTAGGAGCGGATATCGCCCAGTTGTTGGGTAAGAAAGGCGTCGCACTATTAAGCAAAGATGAGTTTATTGCCACGGCAAAAGCTTGGGATGTGGATATCACTCAAGCGTCGAAGCAAGAAATGGATGGGTTGTATCAGGAGTATGCGCAGGCGAGTGGTAAGCTGGATAGTACCGTTGGTGATAGTAAACCTGTGCCGAAGTCTTTGGGAGGTAATGGGTCGTCGGTTGTTGAAGGTGAGTTTGATGGGCAGTTGAGTGCTCAAGGGGCCATAGGGAAAACAGAGCAAGCTATAAATCTACAGCGAGGTGTGAAAGGTGACTGGAATAAGATGGCTCACAATCCAGAGCCGAATTCACATTATCAATTTGAAAATGGTTATAGTTATAAAACTGATTCCGATGGACGAGTGAATTCGGTGGAAGCAGATCTCCAGTTAGATCCTTGGGATCGTAATACTTACCAGCAAAAAGTTTCAGGTCGAGAGTGCCGGAGCCCTGATGATTGCGGTGGACATTTGATTGCCTCAATGTTTGGTGGCCCCGGCGAAGGTATTAATTTGGTACCTATGAATGGAAAATTAAACGGTTCTGGTGGCGAGTGGTACAAACTTGAAACACAATGGCGTAATATTCTTGGCAAAGGAGGCTCTGTGAAAGTGAAGATAGAGCCTAAGTACTCAGGTAGTAGTAAGAGACCAGAAGCCTTTGAAGTTAGCTATTCGGTTAATAATGATGATGAAATTATCCGTACACTGCAAAATACTCCTACAGGTGAATAATGACAGACGACCAAAAAATATATGCAGAAATAGGTAAATCTCTTTGGAATATAATGCCAGATATGGCTTGTGAGATTTATTTTTATGGTGATATATTCCCTAAATCAAAGGGTTGCACAATAAATTTCAAGCTAAAGCAAGATGGCTCAATCTCTGGATTTAAGTTTGGAGAGACCCCGAAAGATGTTACGCGATTCATTCTTAGTAAGGCTGAACTATTACAAAAAACTGAACCGTATAGAAAAGAACCTTGGACACATTTTAAAGCGACATTGACAGAAGCTGGTAAATTTAAGATGGACTTTGCGTATATACCAGAAGATGATTCTTGGCCCGGATTGTTTATGAAACGGGTTAGTGAATTGAGTTTAGAAGAAGCAGAAGAAAAATATATACCAGAGGAAGAGTGGAAGAAATGCGTCGATAAATATGGCTCTTGAGATACTGCTGATTCTTCGAAACTGTAAAAGATTCTCTGTGTCACGCCCATTTCCACAAACCCAGATAGGGCAGCGCCCACCAAGCTGGAACCATCAGGTTCCAGCCCCTTCACCCAACCCTCTCTAAACAAACCCGTTCCACCAATCCTTTCAACCGCTGCACTTCTTTTTCCAGATATGCCAATTCTTCCACGGTGATCTCATAATGCTCCGAGTAGCGGGCTTCAATATACGCCCGTTGCAGGCGGCGGAAGCAGCGGCGGTGGAATTTGTTGTCGAGCGGGAAAATGGTTGCAAATTCAGCATCGATTTGGGCGCATAGTTTCCCCAGTTTTTCGATATTATGGGATTTAGGTAAATAATTGGTGCAGGTCAGTAGCGTGCAGGCGAATAAATGTTCACTTGCTTGATGGAGTAAAAACGCAGCTTTTTTCAACCAATGGTTTTGCATCGTTACTTGGTGTAAAGCAATAAACTGAATTGCACTTTCAAACCACTGTTCATAATGCTTACGGGCAATTTTCTGCTTTTCTGCTTCGGTTAGATCCCCCGGCTCTGCCAGCGGTTTTGGGGTGGCAGCAAACAGCTCAATCCCTTCTTCGCGGATATCTTTGAAGAAATAATGCCCCTGTTGTAGCCGCTCGTTGACTTCCTGCAAATCATGGACAATCAATCCCAGCGGTGCCGAAGTAACTTTACGGTCGATCTGCTCTTTGGCACGTTGCCAGACGACATCTTCTTCAACCAGTGCGGCTTTATTCACAATCACCAGAATATCGTAATCGCTGATATAGCCATTGACCGGATCGTTGACCCAAGAGCCTTTGGCATGGCTGCCGAACAGGATGATTTTCACAATCCGAAACTCACTTTTACTCGCTGTTTTGCCCTGAAGATAGTCTTCCAGCGTATCGCGCAGAATGGTCGATATGGTAGCAAGCTCCTGCTGTTTGGATTCAGGCAAATGGTCGAGAGATGTTTTCATAAAGCGATATTCGGTCGGTGTGGATTGAATGGCTCATAGGATAAAAGAAGCGAGCGGCAAAAAACACTGTTTGTCATGGTTTTAGTGGTGTTGCCGGGGGAAATGCGACGGGGTTCGGTTTTATTGGTTTGTCTTGTTCTAGCCTCT
>NZ_KQ947475.1:1111730-1369274 GCF_001506075.1 Vibrio sp. MEBiC08052
AACCAGAAAATCTTTTTTGTTGTCTTGGGCGTGTGCTTTCCAGAACCGGCTTTTACGGGCGTCCTGCCCGGAAAAGCCTAACCATTCTCCCAGAATGGTTTTCTTTGTTGGGTGGTTAATTTGAGTTGAGAGAAACATTAAATCAACGAAGCTCAATTGATCGATGATCTCAGGGTAAAATTCATGGATGAATTTTAAGCTTTTCGTGAGCAGGAGCGAATAAAAGCGTCCCTGATTATGTGCGCTGAACTTAAACTTTAGGCCTTTTGGGGTACTTTTTCGGCCTTGAAAAAGTATCTGGGGCGCATTCGGAGATGGCAATGAGATCGGAGAAGTAATTGCGTCCCAAACCACAGAGCCCCCATTTCTCCCCCCAAACACCGGCATCACAAGTTTTACCTTCCCAGCCCCCGGCTCCGAAATATGACGCACTTTAAGGTGTGTGTCCTGATAAGCGCTATCAAGATAACCGCGAGTTATTACCGTCTGAGCCAGCTTGAATACTGGGTTTTGTCTAAGTGTGAAAGGGTTGATTTAGAAATTCTGATGCGGACCAAACACTTCGTAATGGATTCGATCTTCTGCCACACCAAGACCTAGTAACTGATCTTTGATAAACATCATAAAACCTACAGGGCCACATAAGTAGAAGTCTCCGTCTGTTAACGGTAGGATTTCAGCTACTTGAGCGAGCTGCATTTGTCCTGCTATAACCCGTTCTGCGTTCTCTGGTGCCCCGTCTTCTAACCAAGTGTAGTGAGTCAGTTTCAGTGTCTCAGTGAGACTTGCCACATGCTCTGCGAACGAATGCTGTTGTGGGTTACGACACGCATGTAGGTAGACGATTGGGTTTTGACTACCTTGGCTTGCCAGAGTATCCAACATTGCGTTCATCGGTGTTAAGCCAACTCCTGCCGAGATCAACACCACAGGACGCTTGTGTTCTTGGTAATGGAAGTCGCCCGCTGGCGGCATTAATTCGACTTCGTCACCCTCTTTAATGCCGTCGTGTAGATAGTTCGAGACTACGCCATTTTTGATGTCGTTTAGTTCACGTTTCACGCTAATTCGGTAGCTTTGGCCATTCGACGCAGTGGATAAGCTGTATTGGCGGATTTCATCGAACTCATGGTTACTTGGGTGAACTTTAATGCCTAAATATTGGCCCGGTAGATAATTTACGACACTGTTTCCATCAACAGGAACAAAAGTAAAGCTGGTGACCAACTCTGACTCCGTTTGTTTTTTCGCCACTCGGAATTTACGGAAACCCTCCCAGCCTCCATTTTTCGCTGCGTTGGCTTTATATAAGTCCCTTTCTATTTTGATAAAGATATCTGCCAGTTGCTGATAGGCCGCGACCCATGCTTCTTCGATCTCTGGGGTAAAGGCTTCACCCAGTCGTTCACGTAGGGTTTCGATCAAGTGATGACCGACGATAGCGTATTGATCGGGCTGGATATTGAAACTGGTGTGTTTATGAGCGATGCGCATTACGGCACTGGTCAGTATTTCTAAGTTATCAATGTGCGTCGCATACGCAGCAATGGCATTAAACAAGGCTGCTGGCTGCCGTCCGGTGGCTTGGTGAGACATATTAAAGACGTCTTTTAGCTCAGGGTTATGCGTGAACATACGGTGATAGAAATGCTGTGTGATGGCTGTACCCGCAGAGGCTAAAACTGGGATAGTGGCTTTGACTGTATCAATATGAGTTTGCGATAGCATAGAAAGTCCTTGTAAATATCAGGTTAATTCAGCTCCGGAACAAGAGCGATTTGATTTACTTATAGCGAACTTAATGCCAATTATTAAAAATATTTTAAATCAAAGCCTTACCTGTTTTTTTAAAATGATATAAGTCCATATGACTCTATTTACAAAGTGTCGTTATAATATGAATAAGTCATAATGACTAATTTATTGGATCTGTGAGTAAAGCGAATGATTGTGTAATCGAGGAAAGTGATTGAGTCCCAAACACCTGCATTACAAGTTTTCTCTTCTTAGCCTCCGGCTTCCAGATTTGACGCACAATTTCTTTTTCCTGTGGTTTGCTTGAATTGAGGAAGGTTATCGACTCCATTTTATGGCGTGTGTCCTGATAAGATTTTGAAAAAGTGCCTCTGGGGCATAAAGTTGTTAACATGAGGTCAGCATCTGGGGGGCTGGCTCTTTAAGGTACTGAAGGCATTAGGGTTGTGGGCGGTGTTAGTTACGATGAACGTCAGGGTGTTCTGATGTTACAAACAGTGGCGTGAAAGCTCTTCCCGCTCCAAAGGTTCGAGGAACGCCAAATGCAGCTCCTAATTATGGAACAATTACGGTTACGAAGGATGGAGTTGCGTTAGTCGGGCCTAAGCATCAGATACCAAGCAATTATGGCGAAATTGTTAATGGTAAATTTAAAGAGAGATTAAGAATCGACCCTGCTACACCTCCAGATCAGAAGGGGCCTAATTACTCTCATTATCATAAGAATGGTAAAGGGAAGCATTACAGTCCTAGAGAAGGAGATCCAGATCCGGGGTTTTGATTATGAATTATAGTAATAAATTTAATGAGTTACCGTGGCATGATTCGACGCTATTAAACATAGAGATTGACCGAAAGAAACTAGGTGAAAATGATAGCATTAAGCTGTCTATTAAATGGCCTGATGGTAATGAAAATGTGGTTGTTTTTAGTGATTGCTATTGTTTTGATGCCAAGATGAATTTTGGCATTGTTGCCGAAGAAAGTATCTTAAGTGCTGATTGTCGCAGTGACTGTGGAGAAATACCTGTAATAAAAAACAAGTGGGCCCTTTTAGGGGTAGAGTTAGATAACTTGCTTTGTTACACAATAAACACCAATTCGACAAATAGCTCTCTTAAAATATTAGCTTTATCAATGGATATAGTATGAGCCTGTATTGGTCATGGTTTAGAGATTGATTTTGAACTGTTTAAAGCCCGCACTATGCGGGCTTTTTAATGCGCAGCTTGCTGGATTACTGTATCTAACATCTCCATCACAAACTGCTGCTTCGCTCTTGGTAGCTGCCTGACCTGCGCGATCCGCTGGCCGAGTTCCTTATAAAGCTGCTTATCTTCGGGTGTCATCTGGCTGTTCCACAGTTGTGCTGAAGCCATAATCATTCCCCCTGTTTTGGGGGAGTCATGGCACGACTGGCTGATAAGGTGATAGAACGCATTAAGCGCGATGTCTCACTGGTACGCTTAGCAGAATCGCAGGAGTATCAGCTTAAAAAGCACGGCAAAGACTATGCCCTTAGCTGCCCCTCCTTTTGCCGCCAATGCTGACAGCCAAACCGTGCTGCGCCAGGTCATCGACTACTACCACGAAACCTTCAAAGAGGTTTGACGCACAATTCCGTTTTTCGGTTTCAGTGACATCAGTGCTCAGTGCGCCAGTTACTCTTGCCAAGATGCAAGCGTAACCAGAAGATCTTTTCTGTTTGGCGGCGTCGCACGTTGTCCAGAACCGGCTTTTACGGGCGTCCTGCCCGGAAAAGCCTAACCATTCTCCCGGAATGGTTTTCTTGGGCGGGTGGTTGTTTGAATTGGGTGAAATCTTTTTTAAGGCGAAGCTCAATTGATCGATGATCTCAGGGTAAAATTCAGGGATGAATTTTAAGCTTTTCGTGAGCAGGAGCGAATAAAAGCGTCCCTGATTATGTGCACTGAACTCAAACCCTAAGCATTTTGGGGTACTTTTTCTGCTGTGAAAAAGTACCTGGGGCGCAGGTGGAGATGGCAATGAGATCGGAAAAGTAATTGCGTCCCAAACCACAGAGCCCCCATTTCTCCCCCTAAACACTTGCATTACAAGTTTTCTCTTCTTAGCCTCCGGCTCCCAGATTTGACGCACAATTACGTTTTTCGGTTTCAGAGGCATCAGTGCTCCGTGCGCCAGTTCATCTTTCAAAGATGAAAGACGAACCAGAAAATCTTTTTTGTTGGCTTGGGCGTGTGCTTTCCAGAACCGGCTTTTACGGGCGTCCTGCCCGGAAAAGCCTAACCATTCTTCCATGAATGGTTTTCTTGGTTGAGTGGAGTTGGGTGAATCTTTTTGAAGCTAAATTGGTCAATGTGCTCAGGGGAAAATTCAAGGATGAATTTTCAGGATTGCTTGAGCAGGATGCGAATCAATCCGACCCTGATTCAGTGCGCTGAACTTAAACTTTAGGCCTTTTGGGGTACTTTTTCGGCCTTGAAAAAGTACCTGGGGCGCAGTCGGAGATGGCAATGAGATCGGAGAAGTAATTGCGTCCCAAACACCTGCATTACAATTTGATCTTCTTAGCCACCGGCCCCCAAATGCCGCACAATCAGCTATTCCCTAACAAAAAAACTTGAGCAGGACGCGAATCAATTTCTTATTGTCTCATGTCGTCGTTACTTCAATATTGGCGACTACTTTTAGCATGCGGATAAAAGCGTCCACGGACGCTACGGAGGCTGACTCATGCATGGTGTGATAGCCAATGGTCGGTATCTGGATGGTGGTGCCGTCCACCAAGCCATTCGATGCGGCAATGATACGGCCAAGCTCGGTACTGCCTAATGATGTCGGTGGCAAGCCTTGTTCGGCGCGCTTGGCATTTTCTTCTTCCACATAACGGTTTTTATACTGGTAACTAATCTTGTTTTTCACACATAGGTTTTCAAGTAGCTGGGTACTTTCTTGATTGAATGTCGCGTTGGCGTCTTTTTTTCTTAAAACGATAAGTTGTTCATTGGCGGCCTCTACATTCGGGAATGGGCTGGTATCGACTACAAATAAGCGGTTCGTGGAGCCGCCAAAGCGACGGAACCACTCCAGTAAGTAGCGCCAGCTTTTACCGGATTCCTCTTGGGCGGTGAAGAAGGCGGTACCTTTAAAGCCATGATCGAAAAGGTGGACCAGCGCAGCGGCTGAAATAACATTATCAAGCTGGCCTTCTAAGCGATTATCGACCTGATGTAATTGGTCATTGAATGCAATCGGGGTACCGGCCACGACGCTCTCTAACCCTTTGGTCTCAAAAATTAAGTTGTTACGGAATTCACACACATAAGCGCTGTTGATGATGCCTTTGCCACAGTACATTCCTGACCAAGGCTCATAGGCGTAGACTTCTTCATGGTTGAAGCGCTCTGTCACCTTTGTCATGAGTTCTTCCGACACCGAGTTGTTCAGCAAATCTGTGCGGTTCGCCGATACAAACGCGGCGTACTGGAACTCATTGGGGCCGGTACAGACCAAACCATGCCGGTCAATATGGGCGGAAAACATGGTGCTGAACGGGTCACTGCCCTGAGCGACCAATAGACCTTCATACCAAGTCACTTTTGCGCCGCGTTCTTCCAGCTCACGTTGCAGGACACGAAAAAAAGAATGCTCTGCACCCACGACGCTCGGGGCACGAATCAGCAGTTTAAGCAGGTCGATAAAATGATCACTGGGCATATATAGCGCTCCAATCAAGAGAGAGTCTTTCGTTTTATAAACTGAATTTACCAAATAACATACTCTTTTTATGATTTTGTAACCATTTTTTAACTATCCTTAAAATAGCGACTAACCTTTGGGGGGCTCTGTGCCGCCAGTAACGCTTACAGAGATGCAAGCGTCATTAATTCGAGGAGATGTTGCGATAGGTTTAGGGCGTGTGTCCCGATAAGCACGTTAAGACTCGTCCTGATTACTGAGATATTGGCAGCACCTACCAATATCTCACTTGGGGGCTTTAGAGAAAAACACCGCCTTGAGTGCTAAGCGATGTTAGCTCTCGTTTTTGGAGACAATCCAGTGAAAAGGCTTCTTCTTTGATTTGAATTGAGCTGATACCTCGCCGGCATAGACTTGTTTTATCTCTTGTTCATGACCGTCTACTTCTATCCTTTCTGGCTGCAAATTTAGTTTTTTTACCACGCCCGTGTCAGATAAATTGACTTTGTTCAGATCGATCCAAAAGACATTAGGGCTGAGGGCCGAATCGAAGTAGTAGCGTAAATTTTTTTGATCAGCCACGGTGCGCCATATGGTTGAGGCTTCGTTGGGTTTATTCGGATCGGGGTTTTTGATATTGAGCGGAGCTGATGTATTACGCAAGATGGACAGTGTGGTCGCTGCCGCTGAAGCATCGTCAGGGTCACGCGCTGCCTGAGCGTTTTTCAGATAGAAATCCGCGCGCGCGAAGCGATCCGCTGAGCGGCTTGTGCCCGGCAACATTTTCCAGCCGTCTCCCTGTTCCCAATAGCGATTAATGGCGAGTTGTTGGTCGAAGGTTGGGGAATTGGTCATCACGGTATATTCACTGCCATGGTGAATATGGAGCTTACCTTGAATGTATTCAAAGATGGCCGAGTCGCCGCTGGGGTCAGAAATGGATAAGTGACCGGTGGCTTTATGATCTCCAAGAGGCACCATGGCATCGGCTATATGAAAAGGTGCCTCATAAAAAATCTTCCCATTAGCATCTTTTTTTTCTAAGGCTGCTACTGCTTCGTTCACTGATTCATAGTTATCGAGCACATACTGTGCCCAAGCGGTCACCGCCAGTTCAGGTTTTCCGTTCGGCTTACCATAATCGGCTTCATTGAGATATAGGAAGTTGGCAACCAAGCCTTTTTCATTGATGCCATCTGCGGTGGCTCCATGAAAGGCAGACGCGATGACAGAGCCGTATTTTGATTCCCACTTGATTGCGTTAGGTATATCCCCGCCAGTGCGTTGCATGCCTTTAGGAAATATCCATAAATCGGTCTGTGTATCGATGTACCAATCCATGCTACGGGCGGTAAAGAAGCCCGCTTTGTTCTGTACTGTTTCATGTGTGTCGGTGCTCACCGCATTGTGATAAAGGATTCGAGTACAGGCATCCGCGGGAGGAGTGAGAGCAAGAGCCAAGCTGGTGAGTGGAAAAACTAAGCGAAATCTCATATGAAATATCCTTAATAATTATGCTGTTTAAGAAAATGGGATGTACCACCATGGGTGAGTCGGGGTAGGGGCATGACTGCTTTTCTATGACGCCTAAAATGAGGTTATGACACAATTTTGCAGATTGCTATTAAATCTGTTGAATAATAGGTTCGGCGCTGTTTGGGAAAATGATTGTTGTTGGGTGGGGTATACCGTCGGGATTTTCAGATTTTTAATATAAAACACGATGCATTTTGGGTTTTTCGATTGTACTGAGTATCTGTGCGCCAGTAACGCATGAAGAGAGACGCTTGCGCAGATGCAAGCGTCATCAGAGCGTGATTCAAGGTGGTATCGCGATAGGTTTAGGGCGTGTGTCCCGATAAGCACGCCTCTTGTCAGCATTGAATGCCTTTATGCAAGCTGAAAGCGTGCAGACACCTCGCTTAGGCTTCGGCTCGTGGATTTGAGCTCCTCACTGAGTTTTTCTGTGTCGTGTACACTGCGATGAATATCCTGAGACATTTGGTGAATTTCATGAATACTGTTCGCCAGCTCTTTCGCCACATCCAGTTGTTGCTCGGTCGCCGCGGCAATCATGTGGCCCATGCCATCAATGGTTGTTGCAGAGGTCATGACATGCCCGATACTTTCTTGGCTGCTGCGAGCTTTTTCGAGCCCTGATTGCATCTGAGTCTGGCTGTTGGCCATGGTGTTTACGGCTTGTTCTGCATGATTTTGAATGACATTGATGGTCTGATTGATTTCATCAATAGAGTCTTGCGTTTTTTGTGCTAAGGAGCGAATTTCATTGGCTACCACTGCGAAACCGCGGCCCGCTTCTCCGGCCCGGGCTGCCTCGATAGCAGCATTGAGCGCCAGTAAATTGGTTTGCTCTGTGATGTTGCGAATGACTTGAGAAATCATTTCGATGCCGGCGCTGTCATTTTTCAGCGCTTGAGTCACGGTTGAGGCTTCGGAAATCGCCCCGGAAAGTGATTCTGTTTGGTTGAGCGACGCTTGGATGACGTTTTGGCTGTTGGTTGCATGGCCTTTGACATCCGCTGCGCTTTGGGCGGCTGTTACCGTATGCTGAGCGACGTCGGCAAAGCTCGCTTGCAATTGCGACATCGCCGATGCCACTGTGCTGATTTCGCTTTTCTGCTGATCGAGGCGCAGCGTCGTATTGGCCATTCTTTCCAACATGGTTTGACTGGCATTCTCGACAATCTGAGTGTTTCGCTGCACGCCTTCTGCCAAGCGATAGATCCCTTGTTGCATTTGATCAAATGAATGTGCGGCGCGTCCTAATTCATCGTCAGCGAACTGGGTTAATGCTAAGCGAGTGCGCAAATCACCTTTTTCTACCGTATTCATTTGCTCAATCAGTACACTCAAGGGCTTATTGACTTTGCGGGTCAGTAAGACACCGAAAATGATCAAAAACAGCAGTAAGACTACGCCAACAATGGCCTCAATCACCATGGCACGCTCCATTGCGCTCGATTCTTGATCTTTCATGGTGATGCCTTGCTTTAATAATGTTTCTTGCAAGTCACTCAGAGAATCAACGATGGTATTAAACGGTGCGAGCATCGGCCCTAGCATCTCCACGCGTGCTTTATCGATTTCACCTTGATCGATCAAAGAGAGGTAGTGGTTTTGCATGTCACGATACGCATTAATCCGAGTTTGCACGGTTTCCATAAAGCGTTTCATGTCTGTGGTATCGGCTACTTCACGAAAACGTTTCAACGATGCGGCTACTTTTTTGTCGTTCTCATCGATGGTTTTTTGAATGTCTCGGTGAGCACTGGCGCTGGTGGTCAGGCCGTAATCCAAGGCAAAACGACGGTAGGTGACCGTATAGAAGCGCAAATCAGAAAGCACGGATTGCACTTGTAAGTTATGGGTGACAAGGGTATTGAAGTGATCGCGCACATTACTGATGACGACAATCAGGTAGATCCCCAAAGCAAAGACCATAGTGATGGCGATGCCAAAGCCCCATTGCATTGCTCTGGCAATTGATATTCTTGATAACATGTCTATTTCTCCCCCATAGACTGATGATGAGATCTATTATCAAGAATTTATTTCAATAAATAAATTACATTGTATGAATTAAATCAATAGGGTTTTCCTATCAATGGTGGGGTGTGTGTCCTTGTAAGGTAGCCTTTGATCAATGCCGGAGCGTCCCAAACCTCAATTCAACATTTTACCTTTCCAGTCACCGGTGCCGAAAGGGATGGTAGGGCGTGTGTCCTCGTAAGGATATGCTGGCAGGAACCAAAAAATGCAGCACTCAGGCTGCATTTTTCGTGGTCAGCAAATCATTAATAGTCAGACTCAAAGGCGCCTAAATCAGGTGCGACGCCTTTATAACCGTCACCGGTATAGATACCGGCATCAATTAAATCGCTGCCTTTTTTCAGCAGCGCATATTTGATCCTCGGCAGAGAGCCGTCGGCTTGGCGGGGATACATCAACTCACGTTCATCCAGACGGACAAAATCTTTTGAGGTGATGGTGACGGGGAGGTTGAAGTAGTTGTAAATGAGGTCATTCTCAGTGCTGTTACCCAGATTGATCACTTCGTTGTGACCGTCAAATCCTAAGTTATTGCGCATGTAATGGCCGTAGCCTTTGACATCGGTTCGGTTGTCATCAAGCGTTGATAACATGTTGTAATTTGCGCTTTGGTTACGGATTGAGGTGTTATTGATCCAGTTCTGACCACCGATATGGTGATTGGCGTAAAAGCCAGCAGAGCGGTTACGTACCGCTAAGTTGTAGCGGATCGTGTGACGCGGGATCACACTTGGTGTTGCGCTGCCGTTACGCCCATAACCACCGGCTTTAAAACCATTGCCATCGCCCAGTCTGGTAAAGTCTTGCCCGTAACCGTTGTAAAAAGCCCAGCTATATTCAATGGTAACAGCAGCATCTGCGTTGATTAAGTCAACCCCGTCGTCACTGTTAAACCAAGCGCGTGAATGGCTGATGACATTCCCGGTGTAAGACGCTGAGGTCGGGTGAGCCCCAAAGCCATCGACGTTACCGTCCGAGTAATGGTTTAATCCGCGGTTGTTGTATGCATCGACATTGAGAACATAGTTGTTACTGCCGGCAACCAAGTACCAGCCAATAGCCATGCCGTCATGAATTGCTAAGTTTTCGAAACGGTTACCATTGCCTTTGTTGATCATAAACGCTTCAGACTGCGTACGGTGATCAGCGATAGTGACTTGTACGCCAACCACATCGAAGCCTTTAAACACGCAGTTATCCGCCCGTACCATGAATGCCGTGTTGCGATAGTTGGCCGGTTTAACATTCGAAAAATCAAACACCGGACGCTCGGAACCATAGTTAATATAGCTGATGTTGTCTTTGGTGATATTGTTAACGATGGCACGAATATTCTGGTGTTGAGTAATATTCGAATCATTTAGATAGTAAGTCCCCCCGCGGATATAGACAGTATCACCTGCTGAAGCCGCCGATTGTGCCGCCATAATGGTTTTTAATGGTGATGAGAGTGTGCCTGAATTGCTGTCTGAACCATAAGGCGCAATATAGAGGTTTTTGGCAAACCCTAAATTGCTGACAGCGATTAGCATCGATAAGGAAATGATTTTGAATTTCATAATTGATCCATACGTTATAAATTGCATATCTAAAATAGATGGATTGATCAATAAAATCGATCAATTAAGAAACGATGTTTCATTTTTCTGAATCGTTGTCACTGTTGTGTATGGCTGACTCCCAACAGTGACATGAAGATAAACAGATGTGAATTTTCACGAGCCGAGTCGGATTGGTGCAACCTATAAGAATAAAAAACACCGATATTTCTGACTGCCATTGACAGTGATAGGAAATATCGGTGTTCAAGATATTGAATCAGTTGGTGAATAACCTGATTGTGCAGAGATTAGAATGGCAAGCCCTGATTAATGGTAATAGAACGTTCGACCATACGATAATCGGTATGCTGGGCTTGATATACACCACTTGCAATGATAAATGGTTGATTGCCGTCTGTTCCGGTACTTTCAATCACACCGTATCCCGATGCTGGTTGACTGCTTTTTTCCAAGCAAAATATAGCCGTTTTATGGGGTTGCAAAGTAAATGGTGTGTTGAGTGCTGTAATCACTTTTGCCTGACCGAAAGGCCCGGTATAGAGATCACCATTCTCATCATAAAAATTGACGGTGATACTGGCATCGACATTGGATACATTTGAAATTCTGTAACAAGACAATGCGCCATTCCATACATTGAATGTCGGAATATAAGCGGTACCTGCCAGAGCCAGTCCCGGAGATAAGCATAAAGCTAGTACTGCTGCTTTGATTGTTTTCATTGAAAATCCTCTTGATATTATTACTGTTTTAAATCAGTCAATGAATATATTGAGTTTTGTATTAAAAGCAATTCATTGAATAAGGTTATGCGATATGTATCATTTTATGTCGTGAGTTGAACATTATTTATCCTCTCGTTGCAACAAACGAAAATCACTCGAGTCCTCACTGAACGAAGTTCACATCGCTTTAAAAAACAACACTTCTTATCAATAGTTAAATGAGAAACTATTGCAATAATATATGGGTATTGATATGTTATAACGTATCAATTAATGATAGTTTACTCATTTTAGTATGAAAAAAATATTACTTATCATCGTAGTTGGCATCATTGCTATCGCGATATATCAGCATCGTCAGTCTCAAAATAATACCCAACTTACTATTTCCGGCCCGTTTGAATTTAACGGCACGGAGTTGTCGCGTGACGGATTTCTCTATAGCCGTCTCGGAGTCACCGAGTCTTTAACGCACCTCATGCCCGATGGGACGGTGCAACCGTTATTAGCGACCGAATGGCGCTCATCGGATGATGGCCTGAAATGGCATTTTCGTGTTCGCTCAGGTGTCCGGTTTCATGATGGTGCACTGCTGAATGCTGAAGCGGTACGACAGAATTTAGAATATGCGCGTACGCAACCGGGGGTGATCCGGCAGGTGCCGATTCAGGCGATTACTGTTAAAAATGAAACATTAGTGATTGCGCTATCCCGGCCTTACAGTCCGCTCTTGAGTGTACTGGCGCATTACAGTCTGGGAATGGTTTCCCCTGCAACGCTGGGGAAAATAGCGCAAGGTGATGAAACAGATAAAGGACAGGCACCGTCAGCCGTGATTGGGACCGGGGCATATCAGGTGGCTATGGCTCATCCGCCACATAAGATCGAAGTGACGCAAAACCCGGACTATTGGGGCGAGCCGGCGCATATTCAGTCGGTCAGTTATCTGGCGGGGCACCGGAGTGAAAGCCGGGCGCTGTTGGTGCGTAGTGGTCAGGCAAATATTGCTTATTCAGTTGATCCGATCAGTCGTGAAGGACTGAAGCAATCGGAGCAGGTGAGTGTTCAGTCACTTGCGTTGCCCCGGACAGTGTTGCTGAAACTGAACCTCGGTCACCCACAGTTACGTCATCTGGCAGTTCGGCAGGCGATTAGTCTGGCACTGGATCGTGAAGGAATGGCATCAACGGTGCTGCGTTTGCCGGGGTCAGCCGCTTATCAGCTTTTCTCACCTTCACAGTCTGATTGGTATCTCGACAACCTGCATGAGAAACGTAACCTGCAAAAGGCCAAAACATTGATGATGCAGCAAGGGTGGTCTTACGATAATCAAGGCTGGTTAGTGCGTGATGGTCAACCATTCACGCTAACGTTAACGACCTATGCCAATCGCCCTGAATTACCCGTTTTGGCAACCAGTATTCAGAACCAGCTGGCACTGCTGGGGATTCAGGTCAATGTCAGTATTGATAATGCCAGTGCGATTCCGGCCAAGCATCATGACAATACCCTCGATATGGCGCTGATTGCGCGCAACTTCGGTATGATGGGCACTCCGCTGCCGATTCTTTATGATGATTTCTCTTCACCGCAGGGCAGTGACTGGGGTCATATGAACTGGGATTCTCCGCAAATTCGCGCCATTCTGACTCAACTTCTGAGTGAGTCTGATCCACATGTCGCCCGGCAGTTGTCTCAGCAGGTTGCCCGAATCATGGCGGATCAACTGCCGGTGATTCCGATTGCGTACAGCCAGCAACTGATTGCGGTCAACAACCGGGTGTCCGGATTCTCGTTTGACCCGTATGAAATTGATTATCGTCTCAAGGAAATGCAACTTCATGATTAATTTATTATTGCGCCGCTTTTGCCAGCTGATCTTTGTCGGTTGGTCGGTCGGCACGGTGACGTTTGTGATGATGAAATGCCTGCCGGGAGATATGGCATTTCGCATTGCTGCGGCTCGTTATGGTTACGACTATGTCAATTTACAGGCCGCGCAGCGCGTGGCAGCAGATCTCGGCCTGAATCGTCCGGTGTGGGAACAGTATCTGAGCTGGATGTGGGACTTAGCCCACTTTAATCTGGGGCAGTCGATGATCAGCGGTGAGTCGGTGACTGAGAAAATTATGCACCACTTGGGCTATTCATTATGGCTGGCAGCCGTTGCGCTGGGATTATCGCTATTGATCGCTTTTCCTGTCGGCCTCTACTGTGCGCGTCGTGCCGGACAGTGGCATGACAGGGTCACGTTACTGATTTCCAGTTTTATGCGGGCTCAGCCGGTATTTTTGATCGGGTTGGTACTGATCTTATGTTTTGCGTTAAAGCTTGATTTATTACCTGTGGCAGGGTTCGGCCGGTTTGAACATGTGTTACTCCCGGCTTTGGCGCTGGCTTTATCTCTGGCTGCCTTATCGAATCGCATGATTCGCAATACTGCCAAGCGTATTTTTGAGGCACCGTTTTATCAATTTGCTCGGCTGAAAGGCCTGAGTGAAACACAGGCTTATGCGCATCACGGTCAGCGCAATATTACGTTACCGCTACTGGCATTTATTGGTGTGCAAGCCGTGGGGCTGGTGGAAGGGATTGTGATGATTGAATCACTGTTTTCCTGGCCGGGTATCGGTCATGCATTGTCTCATGCGATTTTCGGCCGTGATATTCCGGTGATTCAAGGGGCTGCATTGGTCATGGGGTTACTGTTTGTGGTGATTAATACCGGGGTTGATCTGGTTCAGTACCACTTTGATCCGCGTTATCGTCGCTCGGTTGCAGGAGGGATCGCATGAAACTTTATCGGACGCAGTGGATCGGCCTGTCGATCCTGACGACGTTGTTGGTTTTTGTTTTGATTGAAAAGCTCTGGCTCAACGGGGATATTGCCCGTCAGCAGCTTGAGCTTGCTTTTGCCGGACCAAACTGGCAAGAGATTCTCGGCACCGATCATTACGGGCGCAGTAACGCGGCACGGCTTGCCGATGCAATTATGAACTCGTTGTTGATGGCTGGCTTATGTGTCATGACTGCATCATTGCTCGGTACGCTTTCCGGTGTCTGGGCCGGATGGCACAAAGGCTGGGTTGACCGTGTTTTTTCGCTGTGGGTCAATATTGTAATGGCACTGCCGGGGTTGATTCTGGTTTTGCTATTCGGCGCGATTTTCCCGGGGTCATTTTTCTTTCTCTTCATTGCTATCTCCATCACGATGTGGGCTGATTACTTCCGGGTCATCCGCAGCCAGACACAGGCCGTTGTGCTCTCCGATGCGTTTGAGTCTTCTCGTCTGTTCGGCTTCAGCCGCTGGTATCTGTTTTATCGTCACATCTGGCCGGAAATACGCAGTGATGTGTATACCTTGTCCTGTTTCGGAGCCGGTCATGCGATTTTATCGCTGGCAGCACTCGGCTTTTTGTATGTCGGGCTGCGTCCGCCCCATGCCGAGTTAGGCATGATGATGGTGGAACTGTTTCGTTACTATGATCAGGGTTTTTGGGTATTGCTTCAGCCGATTGTGGTGGTGTCACTGCTGATTTTCTCTTTTCATTTGCTGGCACAGGGAGGTTCACGGACATGACCCCATTACTTGAAATTCGGGCATTATCTGTCTGGCAGGGTGAACGGCGTATGGTCGGGCCGGTCTCATTGACACTGGCTCATGCAGAATCCTTGACCATTCTCGGGGAAACCGGTGCGGGCAAGAGTTTGTTGTTGAAGGCGATAATCGGTGCGTTGCCGGCATCTTTTTCCAGTCAGGGGGAAGTGCGGTGGTCAGGGCAGGCTTTGCACACGATGTCTGCCGATGAACGGGAAAACTTATGGGGACGGGTATTTTCTATTTTGCCTCAGGAGCCCTCGTTAGCCCTTGACCCGTTAATGCCATTGTCCCGGCAAGCAGAAGAAGTGCCCGCGTTGTTACGTAATCAGGATGCGGCAACATGCCGCACTCAGACAGCACAATTATTTGACGCTGTCGGGCTTTCCGGCCATGAGCAGAAGTTTCCGGTTCAGCTTTCGGGTGGAATGGCACAGCGTGGGGCTTATGTCTGTGCCGTCAGTGGCGGTGGTGAAATTCTGATTGCCGATGAGCCGACCAAAGGGCTGGATGATCACAACCGTGAACGTCTGATTGAGATGTTACAACAGTACCGTCAGCAAGGGGCGTTATTGACGGTGACACATGATATCGAAGTTGCGGAACAACTCGGCGGCACCATCATTGTCATTCAGCAAGGTCATGTGGTTGAGCAGGGGTCGGCAAGCACGGTACTTTGTGACCCGCAACATGCTTACACCCGTCAGTTGATCACTGCCCATCCGCGTCACTGGCCGGTCATGAACCGCCATCAGACGGGGGCGGTGTTATTGCGCGTTCATCAGTTAACAATGGCGGTTGAGAACCGGGTGTTGTTTGAGGATTTGTCTTTTGAACTCCATGCCGGGGAAGTGCTGGGGATCCGCGGGCCGAGCGGATGCGGTAAATCAACTTTGTGTCAGGCGGTGCTTGGTTTACGGACACCGCTTGCGGGGGAGATTGAATATCTGCAACCGCTGGGTGTCGGACAGAAACTCAAACTCTATCAGGATCCGCCCGGTGCATTTGCCTCGCATGTCAGTTTAGGCACGCTGATAGATGATATTTGCCGTCGTTATCAGATTGCTGATGCGGTGCCGCAGGCGCTGATGAAGCGGCTCCATTTAGACCCGAAATTATTGCAGCAGTCCGCCAGTCAGGTTTCCGGCGGTGAATTACAGCGGTTTGCGATTTTGCGGGTCTTGTTGCTCAAACCAAAGTTACTCATCGCAGATGAGCCGACCACGCGGTTAGACCCGTCCACCGCTCAGGAAACGCTGGCGCTGATCTTAGAGGCGACCCGGGAGATAAATTGTGCGCTGTTACTGGTCAGCCATGAGCAGAGTCTGTTAGAGAAGGTGTGTCATCGGGTGATCGAATTAGCACCGGAGCCGACGGTCAGTGATGAAGATGACCCGCTGGCCGCTCAGCCGGTGATGGTTACCGGTTAATTCCGGATGAAAAGTTGATTGAGAGCATCAAAAAGGCCCGAGTCTTCGGGCCTGCTGTTTGTTTCATCTCTTACACGTGTTTATCGAGATAGATTTGCTACTGTCGGTAAGTTGAGAGGAACCGTTCGAAACGACTGATGGCAATTTCCAGATCTTCAACATGCGGCAGCGTGACGATGCGGAAATGGTCGGGTTTCGGCCAGTTGAAGCCGCTGCCCTGAACCAGCAGCACTTTTTCCTGAATCAGAAAATCGAGCACCATTCTCTGGTCGTCATGAATGTTGTACATCTTGGTATCAATTTTCGGGAACAAATACATCGCACCTTTGGGTTTGACGCAGGATACGCCCGGAATCTGATTAATCATCTCCCATGCGCGATCACGCTGTTCCAATAATCTGCCACCGGGCAAAATCAGTTCATTGATACTCTGATAGCCGCCCAGTGCAGTCTGAATCGCATGTTGCATCGGCACATTGGCACACAAACGCATCGATGCCAGTATATCCAGCCCGGAGACGTAACCCGTCGCAAGGTGTTTCGGGCCGGTCAGGAACATCCAGCCCCCTCGGAACCCACAGACGCGATACGCTTTTGACAGACCGTTGAACGTCGCCATGAGAACGTCGTCGGCCAAGGTTGAAATCGGGGTATGGGTTGCACCGTCGTATAAGATCTTGTCGTAGATTTCATCGGCGAAAATAATCAGATTGTGCTGGCGGGCAATTTCGATAAACTCCAGCAGAAAGTCACGACTGTAGACGGCTCCGGTCGGATTATTCGGATTGATCAGCACAATACCGCGCGTGTTCGGGGTGATTTTCTTTCTAATGTCTTCCAGATCGGGATACCAGTCTGATGCTTCGTCACACAGATAATGCACGGCTTTCCCGCCGGAGAGAGAGACCGAAGCGGTCCAAAGTGGATAATCCGGTGCCGGCACCAGCATTTCATCGCCATTGTTCAACAGTGCCTGCATCGACATGACGATCAGTTCTGAAGCGCCGTTACCGATATACACATCTTCGACGTCGAGGGCGCGTAATCCTTTTTTCTGATAATGCTGAACCACTGCCTTACGGGCAGAGTAGATCCCTTTGGAATCACAATAACCTTGCGATGTCGGCAGATTACGGATCACATCAACCAAGATTTCATCAGGGGCATCAAAGCCAAAAGGTGCCGGATTGCCGATATTCAGCTTTAGGATTTTATGGCCCTCTTCCTCCATGCGTTTAGCATGTTTGAGTACCGGACCCCGAATGTCGTAGCAGACATTATCAAGTTTTGATGACATCCCAATATTTTGCATGGCAGCTCCCCCGAAAATAATTAAATTTTTTTATTAAGTTACACTAAATCATGTTTTAAAAGAATAAAAATCTAAAATTATCTGATTTCTGGGCTAGAGCTTCGGGAGCATCTGACATAAAATGCTCTACATCCTTTGACAGGAACAGATAAATCAATCAATAGAGTCGTCATGACACCCCCAGCTGAGGTCGCTTTGTCTTATTTCTACCAAGCAGTAAACCAACTTATTCACCAGATTCATCAGGCTGATCCACAAGTGAGCCGATGCCGACAGGCACTTGATTTCCCTCCTCATTTTTCTTTGCCTGACTGGCTTGCCGCACAAACCTTGTTCCCTAAATTTTACTGGCAAGACCGGGAAGGTCGGGAAGAAGTCGTGGCGTTGGGGGCTTGTATGGTTTTTTCGGATCCGGCACCGGCCTATCAAGTGATCTCTGCCTCTCAGCGCATTTGGGGCGGGCGCTCCTTTGATGGCGGAACGGCCAAAAATCCGTACTGTAGAGAAGCATTTTTCTTTCTGCCGCAAATTGAGCTGATTCGCGAAGGGGATTCATGGTTTTTATGTGCCAACTTGACAGCGCGTGATGAGACGATTCAGGCATTACAGCAGCTTCAGTCGGACATTCCGGCGTTACCCCCGATAGAAACTGAAGTGCTTTGCGTTGATCACGCACCTTCGCGTGCCCAATGGTGCCAACTGGTTGAGCAGGCATTGTCTGCGATGACACAGCAGCAGTTTGATAAAGTCGTGTTAGCACGGCAGTCCACATTTGAACTGACGCAGTCGATTCAGGCCGCCCAGTTATTAAAAGAAAGTCGCCGTTGCAACGATCAGAGTTTTCACTTCTTACTGGCTATCGACCAGCGGCATAGTTTCGTCGGCTCGACACCGGAACGTTTGTATCAGCGTTACGGTGAGGCGCTGGTCACTGAAGCGCTGGCCGGAACGATTGGCCGAAGTGAGGATGCCCGGCAGGATCAGGCATTATCCGACTGGCTGATTCATGATGAGAAAAATATGACCGAGAATCAGTATGTCGTCGATGACATTGTCGATCATTTAACCCCTTTGGCGCGTTCTGTTGAGGTCGGGGCGGAAACACAATTGGTGAAACTCCGGCGAGTACAACATCTGAAGCGTCACATTGCGGCTGAGCTTAATCCGACGGTTAACGGTGTCCAGTTATTGGGCGCATTACAACCGACTGCAGCGGTCGCGGGGTTACCGAGACAAGCCGCTAAAACTTTTATTGAACGCTATGAACCGTTCCCCAGAGGATGGTATGCCGGGTCGATTGGCTATATCAGCCATCAACGTGCTGAATTCTGCGTCGCGATTCGCAGCGCACTGGTGATGGATAAGCAGGTCAAACTGTTTGCCGGTGCCGGGATTGTGAGTGGCTCGGTTGCTGAGCATGAGTGGTTAGAGTTGAATCGTAAGATGTCAACCTTACTCAGTCTGATCACGGAGATATCTCCGGAGGAAGTAGTATCGTGAAATCTCAACAAGCGGTGTTGAATCGTATCTGGAGTCGTTTGATTCTGGAGGAATTGTCGCGTCTGGGTGTGCGTGATGTGTGTGTTGCTCCGGGCTCGCGTTCTACACCATTGACACTTGAAGCCGATGCGCATCCGGCGTTGCAGCTCCATCGCCATTTTGATGAAAGAGGGCTGGGTTATCTGGCATTGGGACTGGCAAAAGCCAGTCATCAGCCGGTCGCCGTGATTGTGACATCGGGGACTGCGGTGGCGAATTTACTCCCGTGTGTGGTTGAAGCTAATTTGACGGGCGAAAAACTGGTTTTGTTAACCGCAGACCGCCCGGTAGAGTTGATTGACTGCGGCGCGAATCAGGCGATTGAGCAACCGGGTATTTTTGCCGCGCATGTGGTTCAGGCGATCAACTTACCCAGCCCGACCACCGCGATTTCGCCCAACTGGTTGCTCACGACACTTGATCAGGCACTTGCGGTGCAAGAGCGTCGTGGTGGCGCAGTCCATATCAATTGTCCGTTTCCTGAACCGCTGTATATCCAGCATGATGAAATCGTCGATGATGCAGCTTATCTGAGCCGTGTGCAGCACTGGCTGACACAGGGTCTGCCGTACAGCCTCAAATGTGGTGGTCAATACACACCTGTCCGGCCGGAGCCGACACTGTTGCGTCAGCGCGGGGTTGTGATTATCGGCTCTCTGTCGTTGGCTGATGCAGAAAAAGCCAAAGCGTTTGCACAGCGGTTGGGCTGGCCTGTGTTCTGCGACCCCCAATCGGGCGTATCAAGTGACTGGGCATATTTCGATATCTGGCTTCATCATCCACTATCGCGGCAGATTTTATCAGCATGTGAGCTGATCATTCAGTTTGGGGGACAAGTGGTTTCCAAACGGCTCAATCAGTGGTTGCAACAGCAAGTCACCCAGCATGGGAGTCATTATGTGCTGGTTGCTGCGGATGAGAAATGCAATAACCCGTCTCATCTGCCCCAACAGCAGATCGTGGCTCCGGTTGCAAATTGGGTTGATGTGCAACTTGAATCGGTTCAGGCAGACAATTTATCAGCCGGTTACTCATTAACGGATTGTTCATCAACAGATTACTCATCAACGGATCGCTCATCAGCCAATTGGGCGGATCCATTGCTGGCGATGATTGGCCGTATCCCGGCAGTGATACAGCAAGTAGCAGCAACAACGACGGCCCTTTCTGAGTTGGATGTCGCCCGGTCAGTGGCGACACTGGCTCCCACTGCGGATTTATTTATCGGCAATAGTTTGATTGTTCGTTTAGTCGATATGTTCGGGACTATCAATCATCAGAACGTGTACTCCAACCGTGGTGCGTCGGGTATTGATGGTCTGGTGGCAACGGCTGTCGGAGTTCAGCGCGAACGGCAGCATCCGATGTTATTACTGCTGGGCGATACTTCTCTGTTGTATGACCTCAATTCGCTCGCGTTGTTGACCAACACTCCGCAGCCGTTTGTGATTGTGGTGACCAATAACGACGGTGGTGCAATTTTTGACTTACTGCCCGTCCCAAAACAACAGAAAACTGACTTATATCAGATGCCACATGGCTATGATTTCCGACATGCAGCCGCTCAGTTTGGTTTGCAGTATGCCAAGCCTGAAAGTGTCAGCGCACTGACGGATTGTGTCACACAGCATATCGAGCGCGGGCAGCATGGTTTGGTGGTTGAAGTCAGTGTCCCGGCCGGAGAGGCAGCACAGCACATTCAGCAGGTTATTCAGCATGTCTGTACTTTATAGTGATTACACCCCGGCGGCGTCAGACCTCACGCAGGATCGACCAGTGCTGGTGTGGTTACATGGTTTACTGGGCAGTGGTAAAGATTGGTCGGAAACGCTGGCACAACTGTGTGATTTTCCCCGTTTGACTATCGATTTGTGCGGGCACGGGAACAGTCGCACGCAACGCTGTACCGATTTTGACGACTGTTGTGCTCAGATTGCTCAGACGATAGCCCGGCGGTTACCACCGGCACAACCGTTGGTACTGATAGGCTATTCACTGGGTGGTCGGTTAGCCATGTATGGTGCCGTTCATGGTGCCTGGTCGGGGCTGAATGTAACCTCTTTGGTGATTGAAGGGGGCAACTTTGGCTTACAGGATGAGTCAGCCCGTCAGACCCGCTGGCTACAGGATCAGGCATGGGCTGCTCGCTTTGCATCTGAGCCGATTGCTGATGTTTTAGTCAGTTGGTATCAGCAGCCGGTATTTTCCTCACTCAACCATGAGCAAAGACAAGATTTGATCACCCGGCGTAGTGATAATCTTGGCGTCAACATTGCAGCGATGATGCGTGCGACATCGTTGGCTTTGCAGCCGGATTTGCTGCCGGCACTGAAAGCACAACCGATTCCCGTTCAGTATATCTGCGGGGAGCGCGATCAAAAATTTCGCCAACTCGCTGAACCAAGCGGGTTGCCAATAGAGATTGTTTTGCAGGCAGGACATAATGTCCATCAGGAGCGACCCGCGGCGTTTGCCCGGTGTCTTCGGACACTGCTCGCTCATCAGAGATGACAGCTCAAACAAGATAGGTAGATTATGACAATTACTGTAGGTATCAGTGAAGAAGAACTTTATGCACCGGTCAATTGGAACGATTGTAGCGGTGAGTATCAAGATATCCACTATCACAAATCGGATGATGGTATTGCCAGAATTACCATTGCCCGGCCGCAGGTTCGCAATGCTTTTCGTCCCCAGACGGTCAAAGAAATGATTCAAGCGCTGGCTGATGCCCGTTATGACTCTGGTGTCGGTGTGATTGTTCTGACCGGACTGGGAGAGGATGCATTCTGTTCCGGCGGTGATCAGAAAATTCGCGGTGATTACGGCGGTTATCGTGATGACGAAGGCACACATCACCTCAATGTACTAGACTTTCAGCGTCAAATCCGGACTTGTCCGAAGCCGGTAATTGCAGCCGTGGCGGGCTGGGCCGTTGGCGGTGGTCATGTTTTACATATGATGTGTGATTTAACCATCGCGGCTGACAATGCCAAGTTTGGTCAGACCGGGCCGAAAGTCGGATCGTTTGACGGTGGTTGGGGCGCGTCTTACATGTCACGGATTGTCGGCCAGAAAAAAGCGCGCGAAATCTGGTTCTTATGTCGCTTTTATGATGCGCAGGAAGCCGTTGATATGGGGCTGGTGAATACCGTCGTCCCCTTGGCGGATCTGGAAAAAGAAACCGTCCGCTGGTGTCGGGAGGTATTACAACACAGCCCGATGGCGCTGCGTTGTTTGAAAGCGGCCCTGAATGCCGACTGTGATGGTCAGGCCGGGTTACAAGAGCTGGCAGGTAATGCGACGATGATGTTTTATATGACTGAAGAAGGTCAGGAAGGACGCAATGCATTCAACGAAAAACGTCGTCCTGATTTTCACAAGTTTCCTCGTAACCCGTAGGTTTCGGCAGCGATTGAAACAGAATGATTGAAATAAGGTGTCTGGTGGTTTAACCATCGGGCATCGGGTCAAGAGGAACAGTTACCATGCGTAGTGCAAAACTGTACCGCTATCGATTACCGATGGATAGCGGTGTGATTCTTCGCAACGAGAAGCTATTGGAACGTGAAGGCTTCATCGTAGAAATACATGAGCAGAATCAGATGGGGCGCGGTGAAATTGCGCCATTAGTTGGTTTCAGCTCGGAATCTGTGACGGAAGCCGGTATCCAGCTTCAGGAACAACTGGCACGTTGGTGTCGCGGTGAGGTGATTGACTATCCGTCATTATATCCATCCGTGGCGTTTGGTTTGTCTGCCGCAGAGGCCGAGTTATCCGGTGAACTGCCACAAGCCGGTCATTATTTTGCGGCCCCCTTATGTATCGGTGACCCGGATGAATTGATCGAGCGTCTCCAAGTGTTACCGAAAAAAGTCGCCAAAGTGAAAGTCGGCTGGTATGAGCCGGTTCGTGACGGGATGATTGTCAATCTGTTGCTGGAAAGCATCCCTGATTTATCACTGCGGCTGGATGTTAACCGTGGTTGGACGCCGGAACAGGCGGCCAAGTTTGCCAGTAAAATTTCCCACTCCTACCGGCAGCGAATTGCTTATATTGAAGAACCCTGTGCGGCACCGAGCGACAGTATTGCGTTTGCGATCAATACCGGTATTGCGATTGCATGGGATGAAACCCTACAAGAGTCATTACATGACCCGGCGTTCGGTCTGGAGGATCTGACCGGCGTGAAAGCGCTGATCATTAAACCGACCCTGATTGGTTCAATTGAACGGTGCCGTTACCTGATCGAAAAAGCCAGAACGCTGGGAATGCAGCCGGTGATCAGTTCCAGTATTGAATCGAGTTTCGGGTTGTGCCAGCTGGCACGGCTGTCTCGCTGGCTGATGCCGGATGAAGTCCCGGGACTGGATACCGTCGGTCTGTTTCAGCAACAGTTGGCCGTTGCGTGGCCGGGGTGTGATTTACCCGTTGTGGCACTGGAAAGTCAGGAATTAATCTGGACATCCTGATGACGAACGGTAATGAATGCGGTGACGTTCCCTGGCTGCGTTGGGCAAAGGAGCGGCCGACGGCTGTTGCGCTGAAAGTGGGGCAGCAAAGTTATTGCTGGCAGGCGGTGGCCGAGCGGGTTGCTGCCATTGCTGCGGCCTTGCAACAACAGGGGGTCGGAACTGACGATGTGGTGACGCTGGTCGGCAAAAATCATCCCGATATGGTCTGGTTGTTTTTGGCGAGATTATCTGCCGGGGCGTTGACGGCCTTTCTGCCGCCACAGCCGATTGCTATGTTGCAGCGTAAACTGGAGACTATCTACCGTTCTCATCAAACCATGTGGTTGTTCTGTGCTGACCCAAGTGATGTCACCGCATTGCAGGCGCAGTTGCCGGACTGTCGCATGGTTGACTGTCTGCAGGCCACCGATGCTATTCAGCCCTCGCATTATCATCCCGAACAGTTGAGCACATTAATTTTTACATCCGGCTCAACCGGTGACGCGAAAGCGGTTGCCCATACCTCTCATCAGCATTTTGCCTCAGCGCAAGGGTTGTTATCTCTGTTTCATTTCTCGGCCGGTGATACGTGGTTACTGAGCCTGCCTGTCTATCATGTGTCCGGATTATCGATTATTTACCGCTGGTTACAAGTAGGTGCCTGCCTGCGGATTGGGCATACTGAAGCCAGTGACATGGCGGATGTGACCCATGCTTCGTTGGTGCCGACCCAGTTACAGCGTTTGCTGGATCAGCAAATCCCCCACACGCTGACCCATGTGTTGCTCGGAGGCAGTTATATTCCAGCGGAACTTGCCCGGCGAGCAGCTGCGCTCGGTATCGAAACATGGCTCGGGTATGGCATGACAGAAGCTGCGTCAACGGTCACTGCCAAGCGGGTTGATCATCGGGAAAGTTGTGGGATGGTCCTGCCTTTCCGTCAGGTGAAAATTGATAATGAACGGATTTATATCAGTGGTGAAACGCTGGCTTGTGGCTATTATCGCCAGGGGATGCTGACCCCGTTGTGTGACGATTCCGGATGGTTTGACAGCAAGGACATGGGTTATTGGCACGAGCAGGAACTACATGTCACCGGCCGGGCGGATAATCTGTTTATTTCCGGTGGGGAAAATATTCATTGTGAAGAAATTGAAGCGGTTTTAGTGCGACATCCACAGATTGAGACGGCTGTGATAGTTCCGGTTGCCGATGCTACTTATGGGGCCCGTCCGATAGCAGTGATTGGCTGTAAACCGGATTGGCAATCGATGAGCGCGGATATCAGCGCGTGGCTTGAAGGGCGCCTGGAGAAATTCAAATGGCCGGATAGTTATTATCGTTTGCCTGATCACTGCCGTCCCCAAGGGATTAAAATCTCCCGTGCAGCGGTCAAAACGTGGTTAAACGCTGCAATCAAGCAAGGTCGCGATCCTGACAAGCAGTTATGAGTTAGTCCAAAACTGAATTTTGGTTTGATATGTCTTTTCGTCATAATTAACTCAGTTTAATTAACTAAAAGGCATACCCAATGAAAAAAGGGCTCATGATTGCGACTATTATCATTCAGCTTTTCGTGGCAGTGCTGAATAGTGGTGCCACTCGGTCATTGGCGGAGTTGACCGCATTTTTGTTGATTGTGGTGCTGTTTCTGGAACGCTCTCCCCGCCAATCATCTCGTCAAACATCTTCGTTGTGAATCTTCGCTGTGAATCCGGCACCGTGTGCATGTGTTATCGTTACCCACCCGTGCCGATTCACTGAGTGAGCATAATCCAGCTCAGTGAGGACACCGAGATGAGGACCCACAAACCGACGCCGAACAGTAACGGCCGCGGCCCTGCCTGACGCAACTTACCGAATGACAAACTACAGCCAATCAAAAACAGGCAAATCACCAGTGTCTGTTTCGCCAGCGTAAAGATGCCCTGATAAAGCTCAGAGAACTGGGGTAATTGATCATGACCAATAATCGCCGCACAGTAGAACAAAATGAAATAAGGAATGGTGATTTTTCTTGATTCGCTGCGAAATAAAAATGTACTGATAAATGCCACCGGAATAATCCAGAGCGCGCGAGCCAGTTTTAACGTGGTGGCAGTTTTGAGGGCTGTTTCTCCATAGGCAGATGCGGCTCCGACCACCGAAGACGTATCATGAATGGCAATCGCTGCCCAAGTGCCGAATGTTGTCTGACTCATATTGAGTAGGTGACCGACCGCCGGAAAAATAAATAAAGCCAGTGAATTGAGGACAAAAATCGTTCCCAGTGCCAGACCGATCTGTTCATCATCTGCATCGATGGCCGGTGCAACGGCTGCAATGGCACTACCGCCGCAAATCGCCGTCCCGGAAGCGATCAGGTAACCTGTTTTACGCTTCAGCCCGACCCGGACACTGACAAACCAGCCGATCAATAAGGTACTGAATAAGGTGGCGACAATCAGCCCCAAGCCATGAGCGGTGACGGTGAGTGCCGTTTGCAACGGAATGCCGAATCCGAGGCCGATAATCGAGTAGGCGAGTAGTTTTTTGGTGATCTTCGCTAAAGGAAGCCCTTGTGGTACCAGTCCTAAAGTGGTCAGAAAAAAGCCGATGACCAGTGCTGAAGGGGAGGTGATATAAGATGTCGTACAAATCAGTAATCCAAGTACGAACGGGATGTTTTTGAGCTGGCAAGCATGTTTGAGCGAGTCAGCCTTTTTGAAGGCAAAAGTATTACTGAACAAACGACTGAATAAAGGAGCCATGTCGATACCACGATCAGAGAAGATATCGCTATTCTAACCGAAACCGGCGATCAGTCAGTCTGAATGTTTTTAACTTTCATTCATTAAAATTGAACAATTAGGGGCTGTTGACCTTTCGTGGTTGAATTTTGTTCAATCTGAACGGGTATTGATCGCGGCGCATGCCGCTTCGCTATCCTAAGCAAATGACCTAGCGCCATGAGCCTCTTAACTCAGCCACATGTTGCCGCAACTCGGTGCTGTCAGTATCAGCTGCTATGATCGGTGGTGCCGCTTCGACTTCAATTTTGGCTCTGAAACGTTGCGGCAGCCCCCGGCAAGCCCGGCCGCGATAGCGACTGAAATAACTGCCCCACATTCCTTTGAGTGCCATCGGAATGACCGGGGCGCTGGTGTGCTGAATGATGCGGTCGAGACCGCGGAGAAATGGCCCGATTTCACCGTCTGGTGTGAGCCGCCCTTCAGGAAAGATACAGACCAGTTCCCCCTGCTGAAGTGCCTGTTCAATCTGCACAAACGCTTGGCGAATGGTCTTACCGTGTGAAGCACAGATCGGGATGACGCCCGCACGGTTCAAAATCGGTCGAATCAGAGGAAGGGTGGTGTAATCGGCTTCCATCACGAAACGGATCAATCGCGGTGAGGCGGCACTGAGTATCAGCGCATCCAGATAGGTGACGTGGTTACAAATAATCAGGGCACCGCCCTGAGACGGCAGATGATGTAGATTGCGGTAGTGCGTGCGATAGCACAGTCTTGCCAGACAGGCCAATACGAAACGCAGCGTCTCAATCGGTCGCTGACACAGTAAATAAACCGCGACGCCCAGATTGATCAGCGAGAGCAGCAAAAACAGGTCGGGGATCGACCATTGCAGTAATGACAGGACGATAATTGCTAAAACTGCGCTGATCACCATAAACAACGCATTATAAATATTGAGGGCTGCAATCACTTGTGCACGTTGTTCCGGGTGAGCGCGTTGTTGCAAGAATGTGTACAAAGGGACGATAAACATCCCACCGGAGACGCCCAGTAACAATAAGCTCAGAAATAGCGGCCACAGTTCGGCGCGGGTGATAAAGGCCGCAAAGTCCATTGTTTGGGGGAGTGCATGCGGTACTCCGCTGCCCAACCCGTAACCAAACAGCGAAATACCGAGACAGGCCACAGGCACAAGCCCGAGTTCAACGCGATGGCGCGACAGGCGGTCGCACAATAAAGAGCCGAGTGCAATACCCACCGAAAACAGCGTCAGTAGCCAAGAGACAGCTCCTTCATTGCCATGAAGGAAATAACGCGTGAAATTTGGAAATTGTGTCAGATAAGTTGCTCCCATAAACCAGAACCAACTGATGATCAGAATGGTCCGGTGGATCACAGGATCCTGCTTGGCAATCCGCAGCGTTTGGCGTGTTTGTGAGATAGGACGCCAGTGAAAACGCTGGCTCGGAGCGGTTGCCGGAGCATGGGGGATATAGCAGCTTGCCAGATAGCCACACACGGCTAACACCAAGACTGCACCCGCCGCGATGTATTCTGCACTTGGGGTTGAGGCGATTACGCCTGCCAGTAATGTCCCCAGCAGAATCGCCAGAAATGTTCCGGTTTCGACCAGTGCATTACCGCTCATCAGTTCATCCGGTTTGAGCTGCTGTGGCAGCAAAGCATATTTAACCGGGCCGAATAAGGCAGACTGGGTGCCCATCAGAAAAAGCAGCAACAGTAAAATCAGATAACTGTGAGTGATAAAGCCAATGGCAGCCAGACTCATGATGACAATTTCTAATACCTTTATTTTTCGGATTAGTTTGCTTTTTTCCAGTTGGTCCGCGAGAACGCCGGAAGAGGCGGAAAACAGAAAGAAAGGCAGAATAAATAAGCCGGCAGCGAGATTAATAAACAGAGTGCTTGAAATCGCCAGTTGATCGGCACTGCTAAACGCAACAAACAATAGCAAGGTGTTTTTAAACACATTGTCGTTAAACGCCCCGAAAAACTGAGTAATGAAATAAGGTAAAAAACGTCGGGAAGAGAGCAGTGATGAAGTCGTATGAGACATGGGAGAATCCTTTTTACCCAGTGCGATTAAGTCAAAGCTATTGTGACGAGTTTGATTACCAAGCCTTTAGATAATGGGTCAGTAAGTTATGAATCAGTTCATTGCCGTCAATCGGTGATGAAGCAAAGAATTTATCATCGACACTCAGTAAAGTAATGCCGTGTACGCCGGCCCACAAAACGCGACTGGTAGTCGTAATTTCTTCCGCTGAACGCTGTGGTGTCAGCTGTTGTAACAGGGTTTCCAGTATGTCCGTCATGTGATCGATTCTTTGTGTTTGCCATGTGGGCAGATCTTCGCCATTCATATTGTGTTCAAAAATCAGTTGCCAGCGGAAGGTATGGCGTTGGGCAAAGTCGTGATAGCAGTAGGCGAGTTGAAATAAGGCGTCCCGGTGATCGGTACTCTGACTGACTGCCTGTCGGGCCTCTTCAATCAGTTCATCGAGTGTCTGGGCGACGGCATGTAATAACAGGAGATTATAGCTGCCGAACACATTGACTAATGTACTGGGGACATAACCAATCATGGCTGCGACCTTGCGTAAGCTCAGTTCATGATAAGAGTGATCGGTAAGAAATTTTTTGACATGTTCCAATGTCAGCTGAATGAGCTCTTCTCGCGTGTGGTCGTTTCTTCTGGCCATGATCTGTAATCGTTAATGAACAACGTTCAATATATTATGGTTCCCTTGTCTGAGCGTCAATCAAAGCCTGCAATATTCTGATACATGTAAAGTGTTTCTTTGGTCAGTAGGAGTGTCTATGATACTCCTGATCCCTTTTAATAAGACGAAGGATAGACATGAAACGCTTTTTATCGTTAATGACCCTAATCATTGTTTCAGTGGCGGTGATGCCGGTTGCTGATGCAAAGAAATTCGGTGGTGGCCGTTCTTTAGGCAGTAGCCTCAAAACTGCTCCGGCACCGAAGCAACAGTACAGCAATACCAAAACGCAGGATAATAAAGCCGGTCAGACGCAAAATGCCGGACGTAAAGGTCTGATGGGAGGACTTCTGGGTGGTCTGCTCGCCGGTGGTCTGTTGGCTGCTTTTTTCGGTGGCGCTTTTGAAGGTATCCAGTTTATGGATATTCTGATTATCGGGTTAGTGGCGTATTTTATCTTCAAATTATTGCGCGGGGTGCTGGCTGCCAAGCAGGGCAGTATGAATCAGCAGCAACCGGCATTTGGCGGGGCCGCACATCGACAGTCTCATGTGCATAGCTTCGAACAACCTGAAGATACTGCCGTAGGAGGAAGCGGCTTTGGTACCAATGCTGCCAGTGACGTACCGCACCGTTACCCTCCGGAATTTGACCGGGCAGCTTTCCTGAACGGAGCCCGGGAACACTATCGCATCTTGCAAGGCGCATGGAATCATAATGAGTTAGATACGATTCGTGAGTATGTTTCTGCAAGCCTGTTTGAAGATTTGCAAGCCGAGCGGAAAAAACTGACCGGTGAACAGCATACCGATGTGATGTATGTCGATGCCGAGTTTGTCCGTGCTGACTATGATGCGAACCGTGCCCAGTTGAGCTTGCAATTCTCAGGGCGTTACCGTGATGCTGTTGAAGGGATTGAAGAAGAGATCCAAGATATCTGGCATCTTGAACGGGATTTAACCGTGCCGAATTCGCCTTGGCTGATTGTTGGTATTCAAGGCTAATTATCATCATTGATGGATAAAAAGTTGATTGATGAAAAAATGCCTCCGTTTGCGGAGGCATTTTTCTTGGTGTCGATTGACATTTTTATGCTTACGTTATCGGGCCGATGAGGTGCTAAACAAAATGCAGGGCATCGCCATTCGGCAAAACGCGAGCCAGCCGCGGGAAAATATTCTCAAAGGCCATGTGGTGAAATTCGGATGAGAAAGAACTACAAGCATTTTCGATGGTGATCATGTTATATCCCAGCTCCCAACCGTGGCGCAGAGTTGATTCCACGCCCATATTGGTGGCAATCCCGACGACAACGAGATGACGAATTCCGCGTCTGCGTAACTGCATGTCGAGTGCTGTTCCTGTAAATGCCCCCCATTGCCGTTTGGTGATCAAGACATCCCCGTCTTCAACCACACCATCAGCCAATGTCATCCATTGTTCCATTGCTTCCGGTGCCGGTGTCGGTTCATCAACTACGCCGGGTGGGTAATCCTGCAGATCGTCGGACCAACCGACATTCACACCGACGACGGTTGCACCATGCCGGCGAAAACGCGCTACCAGCGACTGGCACCTTGCCAGTATTTCATCTGAGGGATACGGATAGCGCTGCGGGGCGAGTATACCCTGTTGTAAATCGATCAGAATCAATGCGGTTTCATGCGGGTTTAATGTCAGCATCGTGATTTCCTTGAATTGATGAGAATCGAAGATTAAATCTCTACCTGACATTCAGGCACAGATGTGATCTTGGATTGCTGTTCTTCAAAAAAATTCCCATTCAATTCAAATGAATCCAGTTGTGCCAGATAAGGCGCGACCGAACCGATATGTTGATCTACCCAAACCGGATTGTAATAACAGTCCAGATAGCGTTCCCCATCATCACACCATAATGTCACCAGTGAGCCCGTTTCACCGTTGCGTTGCATCTGCCGGGCGAGCTGGAGTGTTGCATAGAGGTTGGTTCCGGTTGAGGGGCCGGCTTTACGCCCGGTTTGCTGCTCCAGCCAGTAAATGGTCGCGATACTGGCTGCGTCAGGGACGGCGATCATGGTGTCAATCACACCCGGTATAAAACTGGGCTCAACTCTGGGGCGGCCAATCCCCTCAATCCGGCTACTTTGTTGACAAGTCAGTTGAGAATTATTGTGAAGAAACGCATCGTAAAAGACTGAGTTTTCACAATCTGCAACACACAATTGGGTTGGGTACTGGCGATAATGAATATGCCGCCCCAGCGTGGCGGAGGTGCCACCGGTACCGGCTGACATCACCAGCCAGCGTGGCAGCGGAAAACGTTCTTGTGCCATCTGGGCAAAAATCGCATGAGCGACATTATCTGTTCCGCGCCAGTCCGAGGCACGTTCTGCATAAGTGAACTGATCAATATAGTGTCCGTTGAGGGTTTCAGCCAGTTGCCGGGCTGCCGGGTAAATATCACAAGAACGGTCAACAAAGTGTGCTGTGCCGCCATATTGTTCGATCAACTCAATTTTCTTGCGCGCGGTCGTCCGCGGCATGACCGCATAAAAAGGCAGGCCCAGCATTTGGGCAAAATAGGCCTCGGAGATTGCAGTGCTGCCGGAAGAGGACTCGATAATCGGGGTGTCCGGTCCAATCAAACCATTGGTTAACGCATATAAAAACAGTGATCGGGCCAAGCGGTGTTTCAGCGAACCTGTCGGGTGGCGACTTTCATCTTTAAGGTAAATATCGATGTTCTGTAAACCGGGTACGGTTAGTTTGATCAGCGGCGTTTCCGGATGATGTGCTTCTTCGGCCATGATTTGATGAATTGCCTGCTTGATCCAACCATGATTACTGGACATATGAATACTTCCTATTAAAGCGGATAAGATGAACGAACGAATAGAATAAAAATAACCGGATTCACAGAGAAAAAGGTTTCTTTTTTTACTGTTTATTGGCTAAATAGTAGAAAATATTTCTCTTTTATTGGGGTGTGGTGGAATGAAATTGGATAAAACCGATAAACAGTTACTGCGATTATTACAACAGAATGCGGAGTGGTCTTTGAATGAGCTGGCCGATGCGGTCAATCTGACCACGACACCATGCTGGAAGCGGTTAAAAAAGCTGGAAGAAATAGGAGTTATCCAAAAGCGAGTTGCGTTGCTGGATCCGGAAAAATTGGGATTAAACTTCACCGCTTATGTGATGCTCAAAACCAGTAATCATTCTCATGAGTGGTATGTTCGTTTTGTTGAAATCGCTTCAGAATTTCCAGAAGTGATGGAGTTCTACCGAATGGCGGGGGAGTACGACTATATGATGAAAGTCGTCGTTAAAGACATGCGCTGCTTTGACGAGTTTTACAAGCAACTGGTCAATCGTGTCGAAGGATTGAGTGATGTGACTTCGACCTTCGCGATGGAATCACTGAAATATACCACGGAGCTGCCATTGTCATAACGGTTGTTAATACTGAGTATGCACCTCGGCCTGCCGACACAGAAAAATGTCCCGACAGGCCACTTGAACTTGAACTTGAGTATAAGAGCTAAGAGCTGCCAGCTGACTTACTGAACTTACTTAAGGTTAATCAGTGAGCCCGGTTAACCAAATACCAATGTAATGAAAACAATGACAGCAAATAAAACCCCAATATATTTCAAGAAGAGACCTATATTTTTACTCCCGCCCGGTGGGGGGGTATTACAACATCCCATACTGACCTCCGGTGTTGATGATGACTACATCGGTATCATAAAGCTTCCCCTTGGGGGAAAGTAAAGCCTGCAGTCATCACAAAAGTTATGGCCGCAACTAAGCATCATCTGATGGCTTTGGCGCGGCGTGATCAGGAAAACGCATCACACCTTCCTGTACCGCACTGGCAATCAAATCACCTTGCTGGTTGTAGATTTCTCCCCGCACCAGTCCACGGCCATAGGTGGCACTCGGGCTCTCAATCGCAAACAGCAGCCACTCATCCATACTAAACGGGCGGTGATACCACATCGAGTGATCAATGGTTGCGACCTGAAATCCCGGTGTCATCAGCGTGACTGCATGTGGGTGCAAGGCTGTGACCAGAAAGCCCCAGTCAGAGGCGTAGCCGAGCAGATACTGATGGATCAACTGATCATTCGGTAACTCACCGTTGGCCCGAATCCACAGATACTGTCTGGGTTCGATTTTTTCCGGTTGGAACGGATTGACCACATGCACCGGACGAATTTCGATGGGTTTCTCCCGACAGAACATTTTTTTGACCGGTTCAGAGAGGCGGTGGGAAATTTGGTTCATCAGCTCGGTTTCAGAAGCATAATTTTCCGGCCCGGGGATGTCTGGCATCGTGTTTTGGTGCTCAAAGCCAGTACCTTCACCGTGGTATGACGCAGTCAGATAAAAAATCGGCCGACCATTTTGGATCGCTTTTACCCGTCGGGTACTGAAATTACGCCCGTCTCTGAGATTTTCTATATCATAAATAATCGGTTTTTCCGGATCGCCCGGGTGAAGAAAGTAGCTATGAAATGAATGAACCGTCCGCTCGGAATCGACGGTATAGCGGGCGGCTGAGAGTGCCTGACCGATCACTTGCCCCCCATAAACCTGAGGTAAGCCAAGGTGTTCACTGTCCCCCCGGTAGAGTCCTTCCTCTAGTTTTTCTAACTGTAAAAGTTCAAGTAAATTATTGAGAGCCTCGCTCATACTACCTCACTATGTTATCTACACTCCGACATCGAACGCTGCCAGAAATCAAAAATCAAGTTTTGTTCAATTGATATTTATCTCTATAATTATCGGCTCAAACTGGAAGATATATAAAATTTATAATGATGAAATATAACAATCAATGGTGCCTTTTTTTGACCCTTATCTGTATTTTTCTTAGCAGAGGGGGACAGGCGCAAACGCAAGCTCAGCCGATAGAGTCACCGATTCATAACCTAACCGGTACATTGCTCGGTGATTATCCATTACCGAAAAAAGTGTTTGTGGTGGTGACGCTCAATGACCAGACCCAACACAATCAGGTGGTTGCAAAATATCAATTTTATGGTGATGGTTTAACGTTGCCGATTGACTTTCAACTCTCTTATGCTCAGTCGAACATCCGACAAAATCATCGCTATCGTATTCAGGCCGAGATTTTTGAACGGGGACATGTCCGGTATACGGGGGCGGGGAGTGCCACAGAACTTGCGCTCGAACCTTCCGTATATGATGGTCAAATCCGAATGGCCTCCGTGAAAAGCGCATCATCCCACTGAGTCGGGTTGCCAGCGATAGTGGCGGAGTGAAATTCTGCCGCGACTGCTGATGGGTATCCCTTCTGCGACTAATTCGGCTCGCTGGCGATCAAAATCCGGACCGGACAGGGAGATTTCTCCCTTGCTGTTAATCACCCGAAACCAAGGGAGCGTCGAGCCTTTCGGGAGTTGCCCCAACGCTTTACCGACATGACGTGCATAGCCCGGATAACCTGCCATTTTGGCAATATCGCCATAGGTGCTGACTTTGCCTGCCGGGATTTGGTGAATCACGGTAAACACCTGAGCAAGAAACTGCTTTTTATCATCGGAGTGAGTCATCTCAATTGCATCCGTCAGAAAAGTTTATGTATACGTTGAGAGTCTGAATTGATGCTGATCAGTGTATGCTCAAAACGGCTGTCTGTCAGGTCTTTGATTTGTGCACAATCGGTTGAACGGGATAGGTTTCATGGTGCAAAACAAGGGAATCTGCTTAATCCCTACCCACTCAGTTGGTATCAGACCACTTTTATCAGAAAGAGGCTTGCAATGCGGATCTCAATCCCTGATAATCACCCCGCTTTCGATGTTCACCATCAAAGCTCTTATCTATGGAGGCCCTGGTCCTCCCGCAACACTAATTCGTGAACTTGGTCAGGACCGGAAGGTAGCAGCCACAGCGAATGACGTGTGTGCCGGGATGTGGCTGGGGCTTCCACCCATCTGAACCTTTCTAATTTA
This sequence comes from Vibrio sp. MEBiC08052, assembly GCF_001506075.1. Classification (GTDB taxonomy): domain Bacteria; phylum Pseudomonadota; class Gammaproteobacteria; order Enterobacterales; family Vibrionaceae; genus Vibrio. The sequence continues at coordinate 1,146,805 of NZ_KQ947475.1, forward strand.
AAATCGAAATAATTACCCTAATCTCAAAAGTCAAAGAACACATTGGTACGAAACATGCGCTATTTATCTCGTCCTGAATCAGGAATAGGGTATTTTCTTTACTGATCTCTTCCATGAAAACTCTAATTACGGATGTAACTAATTAGGTTAGGGTGGTTTACATTTCGACTTGTCTGGCTATTGTATGGATTATAGATTAGTTGCTTATAATACGATGACGAGTCCCTTTCATGCCGACATATATTCCGTTAAACCGACAATTTTCGTCTGTTTCTTTAGCCAGTGAAGCGTCAGAACAACAAGAGGTAACTTTTAACTGGTGGTTAGATGAAACCAAGACATGGGAAGATTTATTTAACGAATATCGGTGTGTGATTCTGTCTGAAGCAGGCTCTGGGAAAACAGAAGAATTTCAACAGCAAGCTATGTTTCTTCAACAACAAGGACGACCTGCTTTTTTTATTCGCATTGAAGATATTGATCGTGACTTTCCTGCTGCGTTTGAGATTGGTGATGAGGATTTATTTCATTCATGGTTAGCTTCAAGTGATGACGCATGGTTTTTTCTAGACTCTGTTGATGAAGCCAGACTAGGAAATCCCCAAGATTTTGCAAAGGCTATCAGATATTTTTCGAGAACTATTCAACCAGCAACCCAAAGAGCCCATATCTATATTTCAAGTCGTCCTTACTGTTGGCGTTCGGATGATGATCCGCAATTGCTAAATCACCATCTTTTTCTCCCTCGTCCTCAAAATGATGCAGATGAGTTGTTAGACGATGACGAACCGAACAGTGAAAAATCAGGAAATGATCAACAAGAAAGTGCGCTCAATATTTATGGATTACGGCCTTTGAATGTTGACCGCATCCGCGAGTTCTGTGAAGTCAGACGAGCGGAAGACATTGATGACTTAATGAATGAAATTGAGCGTCTTTCTCTATGGTCTCTGGCTGAGCGTCCGTTTGATTTAGAATTAATTTTGTCAAAATGGTCAGGTGATAAAACATTAGGATGTCGTTTAGATTTGCTCCGTTATCATATTGAGCGACAGCTGAAAGATGCTCATGATGTAGATAGATCTGAACGACAACCTTTAAATTCTGCGAGGGCAAAGGAAGGTGCACAAAGGCTGGCTGCTGCTGTGATACTGACTGGTAAAGCTGGCATTAATGTGCCTGATTCAGGAAACGCTCTTCTTCCGGATAAACCGGGTATCGATGCGGAAGAGATTCTGTACGATTGGAAATCCGGCGAAATCAGGACACTATTAGAGAGGGCACTTTTTAATGATGTGATTTACGGTGCAGTTCGGCTCCGACATCGCGACATCCGTGAATTGCTTGCTGCAGAATGGATTGCACAGCTCTTGAAATCGGATATTGAGCGCTTTCAGATAGAATCACTTTTTTTCCGTGATTCTTTTGGTGAACGGATTATTACACCACGATTACGTCCCATTTTACCGTGGCTTGTTTTATTTGATGATGAAATTCGTCATAAAGTTCAAGATATTAACCCTGGAGTGATTCTGGCCGATGGTGACCCATCCAGATTACCATTCTCTGTCAGGCAAAAAATATTGACAGATGTAGTTCGGGATATTGCTACAGATCGAGACGACCGAGCAGCAAGGGATAACAGTGCTATTGCAAAAATTGCCCATTCAGATTTGTCGGCAGATGTACTCCGCCTGATTGGCGAATACCAGCATAATGAGGATGCAATTTTCTTTCTGGGACGTTTGGTTTGGCAAGGGAAAATGTCCACTTGTATTGAATCATTGATGCCTGTTGCGGTTAATCCTGATGCTGGTAAATATGCCAGAATTGCGGCGATTCGTGCAGTCATGACCAGTGGTCGTACTGAGCAACAAGCTGATATTTGGCAATCTATCATTGATGCGAACTCAGCTATACCAAAACAAATTTTTACTGAATTAATCAAAGACTCACAGCCAAGTAAAAATATTATCCAACTGGTTTTACAAGCGGTCCCTCTTCTTTTTCCATGCAATATATTTGAATCCGGTAGTGTCATTCGGGCGTTGCATGATTTTGTCGGGCGGACGAGTGTTGATATTCTCCCTGATTTTCTGAAAGGTTTATCTCAATATCTTGATACTGAACCATATATCGAACGTCATAGCTGTTATGTTTCAAAACAGTATGCGCAGTTGATGAATATCGCATTACATATAGTTGAATTACTTATTAAAACCCGACATCAGTTCGTGTTTACCGATGTCGTTTTTTCTATATTAATGAACTCAGTAGCCCTGAAATACTGGCAGGATGGTGGGTATGATCGGTATCAACATCAACTTAATAATCTTGTCCCGGCCTGGCATGAGCTGAATGATGCTCTGTATTGGCGATGCATTGAACGAGAGAGAGTTTATAAACAACAAGAAAAATCGGTTACTGATGACTGGTCTATTACCTATCTCGATCATTTTTGGCGGTTTACTCTCACTGACTTTGACAGACTATTAACTTATATTGATACTCGACCTTTAGCCGATGATCATCTGGTTGTGTTGAATCGTGCTTACCGAATTTATTGTGAGGCTGAACAACCTGATGATTTATTACAGCGATTAAAAGTGGTTGTTCAAGGGAAGGAACTCTTAGACCAACAATTGAGCACTTTATTGAATCCGTCGGTTTGTGAGTCTACGCTGGCATATGAACAGCAACAGATTGAGTGGGAGCAGCAAGACGAACAGGAGAAACGCCAAAGAGAGCAGAACCGATTGGAATGGTTAACATCTTTAAGACATGATCCTGATTTGATTAAATACCCTGCAAATATCCGGCATGGAGAAATAACCAATAATCATGTACGGCGGCTGATGGAAGATCTAGAAATTGATCGCTCCCCAACTAGTCGGGAATGCTTTTGTTTGTGGAAGGAATTGATCCCTGAATTTGGTCAGGAAGTCGCACAGGCCTATCGTGATTTTGCAGTTCAGCATTGGCGATATTATCACCCGAAGTTACGTTCCGAAGAGGAAATCGATAACTCTATCCCATATGCCTTACTTTTGGCGATGGCTGGCCTTGAAATAGAAGCTGCTGAAGCTCAGGACTTTCCCTCGTATTTGACTGAAGATGAAGTTCGTCATGCGCTTCGCTATTTAACTTGGGATATCAATGGATTCCCGACATGGTTTGAAAAATTTCATCACTGTTTTCCAACCTTAGTGGAAGAGGCTGTGTGGAAGGAAATGTGTTGGGAATTGGACAATACCACATCGGAACAGTCAGGCCATATTGTCCACGACCTTGTCTATTATGAGCCTTGGATACATGTACACCTTACCTCCAGAATACTTGAATGGTTATTGAGCGCAGACTCTGTTGATAAAACGATGGGAGGTTACTGCCTGAAGATTTTGAGTCATGCAGATGTCGATCCGGCTATGATTTCAGCTATTGCCCAAAAACAAATTCACAGTAGTCAAAGTGATAAAGAAGTCGCGTGGTGGTATGCGATGTTGGTTGATAGCACCCCTAATGTAGGTATCCCCCAGCTTGAGGGATGGCTTCGCCATTTGGATGAAGATGTGGCGAAGGAAGTCGCTCAAACCTTCATTGTGACACTGTTGGGGGAAGATAGAGATTCGAGTGGTGGTGTCGGGCTAACTCGTTTTCATACACCACAACATTTGAAATCTCTTTACATGTTGATGCATCAATATATTCAGACAAGTGAAGATATTGATCGTACTAATGGTGGGATATATTCACCAAAGATGCGGGACTATGCTCAAAGAGCAAGAGATCATCTGTTTAGTTCTCTCATTACGATTCCCGGAAAAGAGACTTATTGTGTGGTGAGGGAGCTGATGAAAGAGCACCCTGATCCTGAACATCGCCCATGGATGCGAAAATGTGCCTATCGCTTGGCTGAGCAGAGTGGAGATCTTGAACCATGGTCAACTGCTCAGGTTAGAGAGTTTCACCAGTCCCAAAGTATCAGTCCAGACTCTCACCGTCAGTTGTTTGAGTTAAGTGTGCAAAGAATCAGGCAGCTAAAACACTGGCTTGAACGAGGGAATCATAGCCCATGGAAAACTTGGCAGAAGGTTCAGGAAGAAAATGAAATGAGAACGCTGATTGCCGGATGGTTAAATCAAACCAGTCAGGGAAAGTATACTATTGCAGAAGAGCCGGAATTAGCAAATCAGCAGCGGATGGATATCTGGTTGGCACATCCTCGTGTGACCTCCCCTGTGCCAATCGAACTAAAGCTACTGGATAAAAAATGGAGCGGCTCAGATCTCTGTGAGCGTTTAAGAAATCAACTGGCAGGTGATTATCTTAGAGAGCAAACCGCAGGGTGTGGCTTATTTTTGCTTGTTTCACAAAATACTGACAGACGTTGGCGGATCAATAACCGCAATGTTGGTTTAGATAAACTCGCTCAATCATTGAAAGATTATTGGCAGACAATTTCTCATGAATTTCTCAATGTTGAAGCGATTGAAGTGGTGGTGATTGATTTGGCTGCCAGATCTCGCGTTTCTGATACCTGAATAGTCATGAATCCTATGTTTAAAGCGTTAGAGCAGGCTTTGTTCGTTATTCGTTAAATTGAGTATTCAATGCTAAGTCATTGAAGAGTATATTATATGGGTATATATGCTTATGTGAGATTAGTTGTTTGGTACTTATGATGAAAAATAAAGAGTTAATAAAGAAAGTAAAAAAATTTGAGTATGAGGCGGCATTGCATCATCAGCGGTTAGATGAAGAGTCTGTGTGGTTTTTTCTTGGTGTATTAGGTACATGGAGTGTCAGCTCTGATGGGTTAAAGCTGATAGCTTCTGCAATTTTGTGCTTTTTTCTGTGGACCCGAGTTTTCAAGGACATAGATTTTAGTAAATCTTATTCGAAGCAGATTAAGGAACTTACCCAGTTTATTGATACCTCTTCCCTAAAAAAGAATAAAAAATTGCAATTGAAAGGAAGGATACATACAACTAGATCTCAGTATATTGATTGGATACCATTCTTTAAGACAAATTATCGATTTATATTATCAGCTTCTTTTTTTGCATATTCAGTCGCTGAGTTTTGGTTTAGATTCAAAGGATTGTTGTGATAGATGGTTATGTGCTCAGATATAATAATTATCAAACAAGCTGTTCAAAAAATTCATAGGTGAAACACTCAGTACCCCTGAAGTTTGTCTTTTGGGGAAGTGAGAGTGGTATTCAGTTCTGAGTCGAGAAGAAGGTGCACAGTGCCTCTGACAGAATGAAATTTTCGTACAACAGTAACTTTTCTGATGGATACCAAAGATAAAAAGGACACCTTATGGTTTCAACGACACATCTTAACGTTGCTGAAAGCAAGTTGAGGCGATTTACACGAAGGTGACGTTGCATGAAAATGAAAAGTCAGCAGACGTTATCTGCTGACTTTCAATGTCTTAAAGCGGTGAAATTAATAGAGGTAAACTGCGCCAGAGGCACCTAAGCGACTTGGAGCGGTCATTTCTGAGCCATCCGTGATGACCCCGGTTAGGTCACTGTTTTCCGATGCCGTGCCGACAGCCAAAATTCTACCATCTTCATTCAGAGCAACACTGCTGCCAAAAAATGAACTGCGGTTGGATGCCTTGACAAAGGCTGCCTTTTCCCAATGACCGGAACGGTTGCTAAACAGATAAACTGCACCAGAGTGATACGCATCGCCTGTCACACCAGAACCCAGAGTTTCTGAGCCGTCAGTGATCACGCCGGTTAAACCGGTGTTGTCCTGTGGGGCGCTAACCGCAAGGGTGCTACCATCATTGCTAAGTGCAATGCTGTTATTGGAAAAGTAACTATCCACGATAAAAGAGGGCTTGATATAGGTGATCTGTCTCCACTGATCTGAATCGTGACGAAACAGATAGACGGCACCCTTGTAGCCTTCGGTGGCGGTGTCCGTGATTTCTGAACCATCGGTAATTACCCCGGATACTGAACCGATTTCACCTGGCGCTGCGACGGCCAGAGCCTTCCCATCGCCACTGAGGGCAATATTCAAACCAAATTTATCCTCTGCACTGGTATTCGACGCTTTCACATAAGCAGTCTGTTTCCATTGACCGGAACGGTTGCTGAACAGATAAACTGCACCTGACTGATTTGCTGTGCCGGTATCCGTGATTTCCGAGCCGTCGGTAATCACCCCTGTTGCACCATTATCTTCTCCCGGAGCCCCGACAGCCAGTACACTGCCATCATGGTTGAGTTTGACAGGATCACCAAAACCATCGCTTTCTCCGGGATTAGAGGCTTTGATATAGGCGATCTGCGTCCAGTTATTGGCGATGTTGCTAAACAGGTAGACTGCTCCTGACTCAGTTGTTGTGCCGGAGTCGGTGACTTCCGAGCCATTGGTAATCACCCCCGTTGCACTATTGCTTTCTCCCGAGGCCCCGACAGCGAGCATGTTTCCGTCTCCACTGAGCGAGACATTACTGCCAAAGTCATCACCGGCGCCGGTATTGGACGCTTTAACATAAGCTACTTGTTGCCAGCTGCCGGAACGGTTGCTGAACAGATAAACTGCACCTGACTGATTTGCTGTGCCGGTATCCGTGATTTCCGAGCCGTCGGTAATCACCCCGGTTGCCGCGTTATCTTCATACAAAGCACCAACGGCGAGCATACTGCCGTCATTGCTGAGTGAAATACTATTGTGGCTAAACCAGTCGCCTTCATCGGTGTTGGATGGTTTGACATAGGCGGTTTGTTGCCAGCTACCGGAACGGTTACTAAACAAATAAACAGCCCCTGAACTTATTTGTTGAAGGGTATCGGTGGTTTCTGAGCCATCGGTGATCACTCCGGTCGCCCCGTTACTTTCACGATAAGCGCCGACTGCTAATGTGTTGCCGTCGGCACTGAGTGCGATAGCTTGACCAAAACTGTCGCTTCGACCGGGGTTGGAGGCTTTAAAAAATGTAATCATTCTGGTGATTGTATCGTGGGGGATATCCATCTCATTTGATGCCTGAGTTTTCTGCCCCGAGGTTGCCAAAATGAAATAGTCATGCGGCAGGATATCAAACAAACTATTAAAAGATATGGTTGCAGAAAGTCTGTCAGTCACGGAAGTGAGGGCGTTACAATGATTCTCCTGAGAAATATCTTTTTTACATATTTTATATGTCACACCTGAATTATCGAATGCTGGTGTCCAGGTAAATATAATGGACTGCACATCCGTTGCAGAATTGTTTATATCCGTCAGATTGAATGCATTGGATGAGGGAGGATGAGAAGAGCCAGAATTACATCCGGCCAGCGTGATTGATGTAAATAAAAATAGCGTTGCTTTTAATAGAGGATTCATCATGATTATAATACAGTCAAAGTTCAATAGGATGGGTGTATGTTTGATGGCATCGTATGTATTACTGATAATGAAAACAATGACATGAATTTCCTTTTTTGAGACGGTTTGTGACGATCCAACAAAGAATATCTAATCGCCAACTCAGACCTTTAACTGTACATATATACACTGGTTGTGCACAATGATGGAAAATAATTGGATAGTCCACAGGTGGTTTCAGTGTTGAATCAATTAGAGCCGGGCATTAAAGCGTTGGTCGAAGACTTTATCGTTGCAGGAAAACCATGCCCTTCGACGTTTGATCTTGATAGCCGAAGAGCGGGGTATCTCGCGAGTACATGTTTGTCGGGGTCCAGCCCGGAGATGTATGAAGAGTTCATGGATGAGTTAAACGGGGTTCCCTTAAAAGTATACAAACCCAACGGTGCAACAGGATTACCCATTACGATTTATTTTCATGGTGGCTGTTTCATCAGCGGGGGATTTCAAACACACGAACAGCAATTGAGACAGATAGCAAGTTTATCGAACAGTCTTGTTATCTGTATTCAGTATCGTTTAGCACCGGAACATTGTTATCCGGCTGCGCACGATGATGTCTACGATGCCGTGCTGGCGATAAAGGCGTTCGGCAATCAGTATGGTGGAGACACAAGCAAGATAGTCTTCGTCGGCGATAGTGCCGGTGGTCAATTAGCCTTAACCACCTCTTTACGTTTAAAACAAACCCAGAACTGGCTTCCTGACAAGCAAATTTTGATTTATCCGATGCTGGATCCCTTCGGGACATCGACGAGCTATGTTGAAAACGGCACCGACTACATCATTACCGCAAATATGCTGCTTTCGGGATTTTCAATGTACATGGGTGATATGGACAAAGCTGCGATTGCTCAAAACCCGGAGCTTCACCCACTTGCGTGTGCCGATTTTAAAGGGCTGCCACCAACCTATATCATCACCGCAGAATTTGACCCATTAAGAGATGAAGGAGAGCAATGTTATAAACAGTTGCTCAATGCCGGTGTCGAGGCATATTGTGAACGTTATTTTGGTGTGATCCACGGATTTCATCAGTTATCCGGCGTCAGTGTCAGTGCCGGCCGCTGTCTCCGTCAGATTGCCGAAGAGATTAAGCAAACGACAGCGTCGTTTTGTCGTTGAGACACGACAGAATCGATTGGTTTTCATATCGTTGGGCAATGTCAGGTAAACCCGATGATTCACTTTATTCAATGTACCGATAGGTTGGGGGACACGATATTGTTCACCAACCCAACGATATTTATTTCTCCTCACTAACTATGAGCTTGCTCATGACTAACGTCGTCAGTCTTTTTCCCTGATTAAACCCAACTGTCTGACGGTCTACTCCCTTCGGAGTAGCTAAATACCAATCTTGTTTTATATCAAAAAATAACTGGATCTATTTCATTAGACTGGCGGCAAGTTATGGATTACAGGCAGAGCATATTTATGCAGCGAAAGAAAAAATTGGTGGTCGTTGGTAATGGGATGGTAGGACATCGATTTATTGAAGACCTGATGCGCAGAGATGGTACGAATCACATCGAGATGACGGTTCTGAGTGAAGAACCCCGGCTTGCTTATGACCGTGTTCATCTGTCTTCTTACTTTGAAAATGACAATGCAGATGCACTAACGTTAGTCTCTCCGGGTTTTTATCGTGAACATCAAATTCAGGTACTGCTCGGAGAGCAGGCCGTCAGGATTGATTGTGAAAAGCAATTTGTCGTGGCTGCGAGCGGGGAACAGATTGCTTTTGACAAGTTAATTCTTGCGACCGGGTCATATCCTTGGGTTCCCCCCATTCAGGGTGCCGATAACCCCGATTGTTTTGTGTATCGGACAATCGACGATCTCGATGCGATCAAAGCGTGTGCAGACCGCAGTCAAAAAGGGGCTGTGATTGGCGGAGGATTGCTGGGCCTTGAAGCAGCGGGAGCCTTAAGAGCGTTGGGTGTTGAAACCCACGTCGTTGAGTTTGCACCGGTATTAATGGCGGAACAGCTGGATAAACAAGGCGGCGAACTCCTTCGCCAGAAAATAGAAAGTATCGGCGTTCAGGTGCATACCGGTAAGAATACCCTCGAAATTGTCGATTCAGGCACCTCAGCCCGTCATACACTCAATTTTGCAGACGGCACGGCACTGGAGGTTGATTTTATTGTCTTCTCAACCGGTATCAGGCCGCAAGACAGTGTGGCGAAAGCAGCCGGGCTGGCAATTGCACCACGCGGTGGTGTGGTGATTAATGATCATTGTCAGACCTCAAACCCCAATATTTACGCGATTGGTGAATGTGCCTCATGGCAAGGGCATTTCTTCGGGCTCGTTGCGCCGGGTTATAAGATGGCGACCATCGCGGTTGACCACTTACTGGGAGAGCGTAGTCAGTTTGAAGGTGCCGATATGAGTGCCAAATTGAAGTTGTTGGGGGTCGATGTCGGTAGTATCGGGGATGCAAACGGTCAGACACCGGGCAGTAAAAGTTATGTGTATCTCAATGAAGCCGAAGGAATTTATAAGCGCGTCATTGTGTCACAGGATGAGAAATATTTACTTGGAGCCGTATTAGTCGGTGATACCGCGGATTATGGTCATCTGTTACAACTCAAACTGAATCGTATCGAACTGCCTGAACATCCGGATAGCCTGATTCTTCCTGCTTACGCGGGAGCCGAAAAGCCCGCCCTCGGTGCGGATGTGTTACCTGATTCGGCGGTGCTGTGTTCATGTTTTGATGTGACCAAAGGGCAGATCATCACCGCAGTTAGTGAGGGTAAACATACACTGGCTGAAGTGAAGGCTGCGACCAATGCGGGTAATGGCTGTGGCGGCTGTCTCCCCCTGATCAGCTCTGTGCTCAATGCTGAACTGGCAAAAGCGGGCATCGCGGTCAGTCATCATCTGTGTGAACATTTTGCCTACTCGCGGCAGGAGCTGTTCCACATCATCAGAACACACGGCATCAAAAGCTTTGAGCAATTAATCGAGACATACGGTCATGGTTATGGCTGTGAAATTTGTAAGCCGACAGTCGGTTCGATTCTCGCGTCTTGCTGGGGGGAGCATATTTTAAATCCTCAGCGAGTCGGACTACATGATACCAACGACAACTTCCTCGGCAATATGCAAAAAGACGGCACATATTCCGTCATTCCGAGAATGGCAGGAGGAGAGGTGACACCGGTGGCATTACAAGCGTTAGCAACGGTGGCACAACAGTATGGGCTCTACACCAAAATTACCGGAGCACAACGCATTGCATTATTTGGTGCGCAGAAAGATGACCTGCCGGCAATATGGCGACAATTGATCGCCGCAGGGTTTGAAACCGGTCAGGCTTATGCCAAAGCGTTGCGGATGGTGAAAAGCTGTGTCGGGAGCACTTGGTGTCGCTTCGGGGTGAAAGATAGCCTTGGACTCGGAGTACGGATTGAGAATCGCTATAAAGGGATTCGGACACCTCATAAGATGAAAATGGGGGTCTCCGGGTGTACCCGGGAGTGCTCGGAAGCGCAGGGAAAAGATCTCGGGATTATTGCCACCGATTCCGGCTGGAATATGTACATCTGTGGGAATGGGGGGATGAAGCCGAGACACGCTGATTTGTTCGCGGTCGGTTTAGATGAGCCAACCTTATTCAAATATATTGACCGCTTTATGATGTTTTATATTCGGACTGCGGACAAACAACAGCGCACATCCGTCTGGCTGGAGAATCTTGAAGGCGGTATCGAATATCTGCAAGCGGTGATTATTGATGACAAGTTGGGGCTCAACCAACAACTCGAAGCTGATATGGCCAGACTGATTGAAAATTATCGTTGTGAATGGCAACAAACGCTGGATGAACCGGAGCTGTTACTACGATTCTCCCATTTCGTGAATAGCGATTTACGGGATGACAATATCCAGTTTGTATCGCAACGTCAGCAACATCGTCCTGCAACTTATCTGGAGAAGCATCCGCACATTAAAGGTGAAATTTTACATATTGAACGGGAGGTTGAGTGATGAGCCAGTGGCAGAAAATATGTGAGGTCAACGCAATTATTCCCGGTACCGGTGTTTGTGCCTTAGTCAATCAGACACAAGTGGCACTTTTCCGCCCCTATGCGGATGAGCGAGTATTTGCTATCGATAATTATGATCCGATTGCACAAGCCAATGTCTTATCCCGGGGGATCATCTGTGAACATCTGGCCGAGCTTTGGGTTGCAAGTCCGGTTAAAAAGCAGCGGTTTAATCTCAGCGATGGGCGCTGTCTGGAAGATGAGCAATTCAATATTCGCGCTTATGATGTCCGGGTTGTTGACCATACCATTGAGGTATTAACAACCTGATATTCGTCAGCATCGGAGACAGCATTCCGGTGCTGTTTCCGATGCCTGCCCGTTCCTTGAAGTAAAGGCTGGCAATAAAAGCGTGAAGTAAAAATTCAGCCCCAAAATACAGCCACAAACGCTGCTTGCATTGCTCCTCATTCCTATCTTTCTCCTCAACACGGATGCGGACAGAGCTATGGACGCTGAGCCGAATGATCTGCTTATCAGATACATCTCTTGCGTATCCGCCCAATCCAATGACTTAGACCGATGCCGGGTTTATCAACATCACGGATGACTGCATTTTTGTGCGGATTTTCCGGGTTGATGATGCGAGACGATGGGGTGTACTCCTAAATAGTCCCAATACAAGATTTTTATGCCATAGTAATAGTGTGGTTTTTTAACCAATTGATAATTATAGATTATATTTTATTTTTGTCGTACTCCTTTGGGAGTATAACCCTAATTCGTATTGATAGAGTTCCTATTTGATATTGATATCGGTCAACAAGCACGTCTGCGCAATCGGTAAAAGTGAACGCCTATTCATCAATATGAAGGACGTAAACATGTCTCATGCCAACTCTAACGCTTGTGATGTGAAATCGAAAATGCTCACGCAATGGCATCCGGAAGATCCTCAGTTTTGGGCCGAAAGTGGTAAAACCATTGCGAATCGCAACTTATGGATATCCATTCCGTGCTTATTACTCTCATTTTGCGTTTGGATGCTATTTTCTGCCGTCGCGGTCAACCTCAATCAAGTCGGATTCCACTTTTCAACGGATCAGCTGTTTTTATTAACGGCTTTACCCGCCGTGTCAGGGGCGATTGGCCGGATTCCGTATGCATTTATTGTCCCGGTTGTCGGAGGACGGAAGTGGACGGTGTTCAGTACGTTGATTTTGACCATTCCATGCTTATGGCTGGCTTATGCTGTTGAGCATCCGGATACACCATTCGAACAATTCGTCATGATTGCGCTGTTGTGCGGGATTGCCGGTGCTAATTTTGCGTCCAGTATGGCGAATATCAGCTTTTTTTATCCCAAAGAACAACAGGGTAAAGCGCTTGGATTAAATGGCGGACTGGGCAACCTCGGTGTGAGTGTCATGCAGCTCGTGGTGCCGCTGGTGGTGTCAGCCGGGGTGTTCGGCGGTCTTTCTTCGGGTGTGATTCAGCCTTCGGGGAAAGTGCTTTATCTCGCCAATGCGGCGTTAGTTTGGGTACCTTTGCTGTGTATTTTGTCTGTGGCTGCCTGGTTCGGCATGAATGACCTCAAGTCCGCACAGACATCGATCAAAGCACAGCTACCGGTGTTAAAAGAACCTCACTTGTGGGGATTAAGTATTCTTTACTTAGCTACATTCGGCTCTTTTATCGGTTTCTCTGCCGGTTTTTCTATGCTGTCTAAAACACAGTTTCCGGCACATGACATCTTATCTTATATGTTTTTCGGGCCTTTGGTCGGCGCACTTGCCCGTCCGTTAGGCGGCGCCCTTTCTGACCGGCTCGGCGGGATTCGGGTGACGCTGGTCAACTTTGTTGTCATGGCGCTATTGACCGGTGCCGTGTTTGTCACCCTGCCATCGGCATCAAGCCAAGGCTCCTTTTATCTGTTCTTCGCCACCTTTATGGGGCTCTTCGCTGCTTCCGGGTTAGGCAGTGGTTCTACGTTTCAGATGATTGCCGTGATTTTCCGCAAAATTTCGCTGGGTAAAGCCGCCAAGCAAGGCATGACCCCAGAAATTTCGCTACGAAAAGCTTCTACCGATACGGCTGCCGCTTTGGGATTTATCTCAGCAATCGGGGCTATCGGCGGATTTTTCATTCCCAGAGGGTTTGGTCTGTCGCTGTCATTAACCGGTTCGCCGCTCACGGCGATGAAAGTATTTTTGGTTTTTTATGTGTGTTGCGTATTTATTACTTGGTTTGTTTACGGCCGCAATCTCGATCGGTTAGCCACGAAAAAAGCCGCAGCGAAAGTCTGACGCCCGATAGCAATAAGCTTATGCCAGTAAGTTAATACCAATAAGAAGTTAATACCAATAAGGAATGACGAATCAGTCATCACCAATAAGCAACGTGAGATAGCGTCAGGCTATCAAAAGCAAAGGAGCAAGCTCAATGAGTAAATTTCTGGACCGTTTCCGTTATTTTAAACAGCGAGGCGAAACCTTTTCGGATGGGCATGGGCAGTCATATGACGTGAACCGAGACTGGGAAAGTGCATATCGCAATCGGTGGCAGCACGATAAAGTTGTCCGTTCAACGCATGGTGTCAACTGCACCGGTTCATGTAGCTGGCAGATTTTTGTCAAAAACGGGCTCGTGACATGGGAAATGCAGCAAACGGATTATCCCCGTACTCGTCCGGACATGCCGAATCATGAGCCGCGCGGGTGTCCGCGTGGTGCCAGTTATTCATGGTATCTCTACAGTGCGAACCGGGTGAAATACCCGATGATTCGCCAGGAATTATTAGAGCTCTGGCGTCAGGCAAAAACGCAACAGACTGATCCGGTCGCGGCATGGGCATCGATTGTTGAAGATAAACAGCAAACCGAACGGTATAAGAAAGCCCGGGGACGCGGCGGCATGATCCGCTCAACGTGGCAAGAGCTCAACGAATTGATCGCGGCAGCAAACGTGTATACCACCAAAACGCACGGCCCGGATCGGATTGTCGGGTTTTCTCCGATTCCGGCGATGTCGATGGTGTCCTATTCTTCAGGAGCCCGCTATTTATCATTGATTGGCGGCACCGCCTTAAGTTTCTATGACTGGTATTGTGACTTACCGCCGGCCTCTCCGATGACTTGGGGTGAGCAGACCGATGTCCCGGAATCGGCGGACTGGTACAACTCTGGCTATATCATGGCATGGGGATCGAATGTCCCTCAGACACGCACTCCGGATGCCCATTTCTTCACTGAAGTGCGTTACAAAGGCACCAAAACCGTTGCCGTGAGCCCGGATTATTCAGAAGTCGCCAAGCTGAGTGATGAATGGCTTCATCCGAAACAGGGCACCGACAGTGCACTGGCACTGGCCATGGGGCATGTGATTTTAACTGAGTTCCATCAGCAGCGAAAAGTTGAATACTTTCAGGAATATCTGCGTCGTTATTCCGATATGCCAATGCTGGTCATGCTGGAAGAAACCCAATCCGGTACATATACCGCCGGGCGCTTTTTACGCGCTGCTGATCTGGTTGATGATTTAGGCGAACATAACAATCCTGAATGGAAAACCATCGCGATTGACAGCAAAACCAATCAGATGGTCGTTCCGCAGGGATCGATTGGATTCCGCTGGGGTGAGAAGGGACGCTGGAATTTAGAATCTGTAGCTGGCGAACACCGGCAAGAAACAACCTTGGCGCTGGGAATAGCCGATACGGATGAATACGCATGTGTTCAGTTTCCTTATTTTGGCGGGATTGAGTCAGACCATTTTGATTCTGTGCCGTTGTCCGACATTATTGAGCACACCTTGCCGGTCAAATCGGTCACTTTAGCCAACGGTAACATTGCTAAAGTGACGACGGTCTATGACTTAATGCTGGCCAACTATGGGGTTGATCGTGGGGGGGTTGATCGTGGGTTGAGTGATGGGTCTGCCGCGGCATCTTATGATGAAGTGAAAGCATACTCTCCGGCATGGGCTGAAGCGATCACCGGGGTGGATCGTCATCGGATTATCCAAATTGCCCGAGAGTTTGCACACAACGCAGAAAAAACGCGAGGCCGTTCAATGATCATTGTCGGTGCCGGGGTGAACCACTGGTATCACATGGATATGTCTTATCGGGCAATGATTAATATGCTGGTATTTTGTGGCTGTGTCGGACAAAGCGGTGGCGGTTGGTCTCACTATGTCGGACAAGAAAAGTTGCGTCCGCAGACAGGGTGGTTACCGCTGAGCTTTGCACTAGACTGGCAACGTCCGCCACGGCAAATGAATACCACATCTTATTTTTATAATCATTCCAGCCAATGGCGCTATGAGACCGTGCAAACCCATGATCTATTGTCCCCATTGGCGAAAAAAGAGCGCTATAGCGCCCATCTGATTGATTTAAATATTAAAGCAGAACGGATGGGATGGTTGCCATCGGCACCGCAATTAAATGTCAACCCGTTGACCATTGCCAACATGGCCAAGCAGCACAATATGGATCCGGTGGATTATACGGTTTCTGCGTTAAAAGAGGGCTCGATTCGTTTTGCCTGTGAGCAACCGGAACAACATTATCCGCGCAACATGTTTATCTGGCGGAGCAATTTGCTGGGCTCATCCGGCAAAGGGCATGAGTACATGCTGAAGTACCTGCTGGGAACCGAGCATGGCATTCAAGGGAAAGATTTAGGCAGTTACGCCAAGACCAAACCCCAAGAGCTGGATTGGGAAGACCAACCCACTGAAGGCAAGCTTGATTTGGTGGTGACCTTAGACTTTCGCATGTCGAGCACCTGTTTGTATTCCGATATCGTGTTACCGACGGCAACATGGTATGAAAAAAACGACATGAATACATCAGACATGCACCCGTTTATTCATCCGTTTTCGAAGGCCGTAGATCCCGCTTGGGAGGCCAAATCAGACTGGGATATTTTCCGGGATATCGCGCAAAGCTTCTCGCAAGTTTGCCCCGGTCACTTAGGCGTTGAAACGGATATCGTAACCCTAGCCAATCAACACGACAGTGACAGCGAAATTGCGCAGGCATTCGGTGGCAAAGACTGGCGTCATGGCGAGTGTGAGCTGATCCCGGGTAAAACGGCACCCAAAATTATTCCGGTTGAGCGTGATTACCCGAACACCGGTGCCCGTTTCTCTTCAATTGGTCCGAAGCTTGAAGAATTAGGCAACGGCGGCAAAGGGATCTCTTGGAATACCGAGTCGGAACTCACGCTACTCAAGAAATTAAATCAGGTGCATCAATCCGGCGCGACCCAAGGCCGGCCAAAACTGGCGTCTGCAATTGATGCGGCAGAAATGATTCTGACGCTCGCCCCGGAAACCAATGGTGAAGTCGCAGTCAAAGCATGGCAGGCGTTAAGCCAAGTCACCGGGCGGGATCATAGCCATTTAGCCCAGAGCAAAGCCGATGAAAAAATACGCTTTCGCGATATTCAGGCACAACCGCGCAAGATCATTTCCAGCCCGACATGGTCAGGTATCGAAGATGAACATGTGTCATACAATGCCTGTTATACCAATGTTCATGAGCTGATTCCGTGGCGCACGCTGACCGGGCGTCAGCAGCTTTATCAAGATCATGCCTGGATGAGAGATTTCGGTGAAAGCCTGGTCGTTTACCGGCCACCGATTGATACCCGGGCGGTTCAGCAGATTGAGCAACGCCATCATAACGGTCAGCCCGAACTGGCGCTGAATTTTATTACCCCGCACCAAAAATGGGGGATTCACTCAACCTACAGTGACAACTTACTCATGCTGACGTTATCACGGGGCGGGCCGATTGTCTGGCTCAGTGAAGCCGATGCGCAAACCCTGAACATCAAAGATAACGACTGGATTGAAGCCTACAACGCCAATGGTGCATTAACGGCACGTGCCGTAGTCAGTCAACGTGTGCCTCAAGGCATGGTGATGATGTATCACGCACAAGAGCGGTTAATCAATCTGCCCGGCTCAGAGGTGACAGGACAGCGTGGTGGTATCCACAATTCAGTGACACGTATCTGCCCTAAACCGACCCATATGATCGGCGGATACGCCCAGCAGGCGTATGGCTTCAATTATTACGGAACCGTCGGTTCTAACCGGGATGAATTCGTCGTGATTCGGCGGATGAATCGGGTCGATTGGCTGGATGATGAACAGACATCAGATCACGCCACAACTCAGCCAATCAGTCAGTAGGAGAAAGGGTATGAAAATTCGTTCGCAAGTTGCCATGGTGCTGAACCTGGATAAATGTATTGGCTGCCATACCTGCTCTGTCACTTGTAAAAACATCTGGACGAGTCGCGAGGGCGTCGAGTATGCGTGGTTTAACAACGTAGAAACGAAACCGGGCGTCGGGTATCCGACAGACTGGGAAAATCAACAACGCTGGCAAGGCGGGTGGATTCGTGGCATTAAAGGCCGACTCACCTTGCGTCAGGGCAACAAAATCGGTGTGTTGTCCAAGTTGTTTAACAACCCGCATATGCCAGAAATCGATGACTATTATGAACCGTTTACCTTCGATTATGAGCATTTACAAAAGGCACCGAAGCAACGCCATCAACCGATTGCCCGTCCGCGTTCTCTGCTTACCGGGCAGAGAATGGAAAAAATCAATCATGGGCCGAACTGGGAAGATACGCTCGGCGGAGAATTCACAGCCCGTTCCGCTGACTACAATTTTCACCATATTCAAAAGCAGATGTATGGCGAATTTGAAAATACATTCATGACGTATTTGCCGCGTTTATGTGAACACTGCCTGAACCCTGCCTGTGTTGCGAGCTGCCCGAGCGGCACGATTTATAAACGGGAAGAGGATGGCATTGTCCTGATCGACCAAGATAAGTGTCGCGGATGGCGGATGTGTATCAGTGGCTGTCCTTATAAAAAAATCTACTTTAACTGGAAAAGCGGTAAATCCGAAAAATGCATCTTCTGTTATCCCCGTATTGAAGCAGGTATGCCGACGGCTTGCTCCGAGTCTTGTGTCGGCAGGATCCGCTATTTAGGGGTGATGCTTTATGATGCGGATCGCATTCAAGAGGCCGCCAGTGTTGAAAATGAACATGATCTCTATACCAGTCAGTTGAGCCTTTTCCTTGACCCGCATGATCCGGAAGTGATTCGTCAGGCGCAAGCGCAGGGCATCAGTCAAAGTGTGTTAGATGCGGCACAGCAGTCCCCGGTATACAAAATGGCGGTGGAATGGCAGCTTGCGTTACCACTGCATCCGGAATACCGCACGTTACCGATGGTGTGGTACGTACCGCCGCTATCGCCGATTCAATCTGCCGCAGATTCAGGATACCTGCCGCTGCGCAACGGATTGCCGGATATCGATATGTTGCGGATTCCGTTGCAATATTTAGCCAACTTGCTGACCGCAGGTGATATTCAACCGGTGCAACTGGCTCTCAAACGCTTGATGGCCATGCGTCACTACAAGCGTAGCGAGACCGTGGAAGGCACCATTGACACCAGCGCGATTGAGGCGGTGGGTTTGACGGCCATGCAAGTGGAAGAAATGTACCGTTATCTGGCGATTGCCAACTATGAAGATCGCTTTGTCGTACCATCCGGGATGCGTCAGGAAGCGGATCATGCTTATGCTGAATCAAATGGTTGTGGTTTCAGTTTCGGCGACGGCTGTCATGGTAGTGATAACCGAGTCAATCTGTTTAATAGCCAGAGAATTGATGCAATCGACATTACCAAGGGGGATCAATAATGCTGAGTTTACGAATGATTGCGCACCTGCTGGATTACCCGCAAGAGATGCTGTGGTCTGAACATCACGAGCTGATTGCATCAACGGATCAATGCACTGAATTAAATTTGGCGCAAAAAAGCGATTTAAAACAGTGGATCAGCACTTACTGCGAGCAGCGCTTATTTGATGTGCAAGCCCAATATTGTGCGCTGTTTGATCGCGGCAGATCGTTATCACTGTTGCTATTTGAACACGTGCACGGTCAGTCCCGGGAGCGGGGACAGGCGATGGTCGATCTGATGGGGCAGTATCAGCAACAGGGGTTAGAGCTGGACGCTAAAGAGCTACCCGATTATCTACCGATGTATCTCGAATATTTGTCGATACTCTCTGAAGACGAGGCCGTGCAGGGGCTGAAAGATATTGCCCCGATTTTGGCATTGCTGACAGAAAGGTTGCGCCAAAGAGACAGTGAGTACGCTGAACTGATGTCCCTGTTGCTCTCTCTGAGTGCTGCCCAGTTAAATACGGCTTCAATTGCTGAAAAGGTCAAGCAAGAGGAGCGGGACGACAGTGTTGCAGCACTGGATCAAGTGTGGGAAGAAGAGCAAATCACCTTTATGGACAACACCCCGTGCGACAGCCAGACCCGGCAGCATCAGCAGCGGTTTGCGCAGACCATTCAGCCCCAGTATCTGGATATCAGCCAACTGACAGGAGAAGCATAATGGACTTTTTCAATCAATTTCTATTCGGCGTCTATCCTTATATCGCTGCGGCGGTGTTCTTACTCGGCAGCTGGCTGCGTTACGACTACGGGCAATATTCGTGGCGTGCCGGTTCAAGCCAGTTGATGGACAACAAAGGGATGCGGCTGGCCTCAAATCTGTTCCACATCGGTATTATCGGCGTGCTGGGCGGACATGCATTCGGGATGCTAACTCCGCATTGGGTGTATGAAAGTTTTCTGTCCATTGCATTGAAACAGAAGCTCGCCATGTTTGGCGGAGGGATGTTTGGCGTGATGACATTAATCGGTGGCGCATTGTTGCTGAAACGTCGCTTATATAACCCGAGAGTCCGGGCGACATCATCATTTGCCGATATTCTGATTCTGGGATTATTAGTCGCTCAGGTGTGTTTAGGGCTGCTGACGATACCGTTTTCCGCACAACATATGGATGGCTCAGAAATGGTGAAGTTTATGGAATGGGCACAGGCAATCGTCTATTTTCATGGCGGTGCAGCCGAGCATTTAAGTGATGTCGCATGGATATTTAAACTCCATATTGTGCTTGGCATGAGCTTATTTGTTGCATTTCCGTTCTGCCGTCTGGTTCATATCTGGAGCGTGCCGCTAGAGTATATCAGCCGCCGCTATCAGGTAGTCAGATCCCGGCGTTGACCCTCCCCACATCTCGTCGATGACAACACTTCGATAATAACCTATCGATGGCTCACCATGTAGCCATCGATATTATTGATCAATCCCTTGCTGGTGCACCCAGACTGCGGCTTCAACCCGGGAGCGTAGTTGCAGCTTTTTCAGGATATGTTTGACATGCACTTTCACGGTTGTTTCGGCAATATTGAGTTTTCGGGCGATTAACTTGTTGGGTAGACTTTGTGCCAGTAGTTTGAGTACATCCCGTTCTCGTGTGGTTAAGGTATCGATTTCCCGTTGCGCCTGATGAGGGGAATTGCGCAGTTGCTTTGCCAGCAGATTGGCAAGTTTAGGGCTGACGACCAACTCACCGAGACAAACTTGTTCGATGGCGTGGAGCAGATCTTCCGCTTCCATATCTTTTAATAAATATCCGTCTGCCCCGGCTTGTATCGCCCGGACTAAGTCTTCCTCATAATTGGAAACCGTAAAAATGATAATACGGCTGGTAATATCATTGTCGCGCAGTAATTTGAGCGTTTGAATACCATCAATATCAGGCATATTAATATCGAGCAGAATCACATCTGGCTCATCATCGAGAGCGAGTTTGACCGCCTGCTGACCGTTATTACACTCTTTGACAACCTCGATTTGCGGGTTTAATTGCAGTAGCTGCTTGAGCCCTTGCCGGAGCATCGGGTGATCATCGACGAGCATGACCGTTGCCGGTGATACGGAGGTTGTTGCGTTAGTTATATGGGTTGGATGCATATCACTTCTTTCTCTCATTATGGATAGAACTGAATCATGGATAAAACTGAATCGCGATTTCTGTGCCCTGATCGGGTTTCGAATCAATCGTCAGGTTGCCGTCCAGCGCTTTCACGCGATCTGCGATAATCGTTAAGCCGTAATGATTCGCCATTTCTTGTTGTTGTGGCTCGATACCCACCCCGTTATCCATAATATTTAAATGACACATTTTATTTTCGTCTTGCGTTAAGTGAATCGTGACTTCCGTTGCTTTCGAGTGTTTGTAAATATTACTCAATGCTTCACGAATAATCTGTAAGATATGGATAAAGTGGTGAGGTGTAATACTGTTATCCTGCCACTGATTGTTGAGCTGAATCGCAAATCCCAGTTTTTCACTATATTCATCGACACTATTTTTAATCGCATTGGATAAATCTGAGTCATCGATTTTTAATCTGAAGGTGACAAGCAATTCTCTTAACTGATGGTAAGCCGCGTTGATCTCTTGACTGATATCTTCAAGTAGTTCGTGTTGCGTGGCAGAAAAATTATCACTTTGCATCCGTAAAATCCCACTTTTTATTTTTAAAAAGGACAGGGATTGCGCGATAGAGTCGTGCAGCTCGCGTGCGATGGTATGGCGTTCCTCAATCACCAGAAGTTGATGTTTACGTTGTTCCTGAACCCGTGTTGCAAGATATTGTGTAAAGAGGTCACAAAACGTCTCGATTAGCTTTTGTTTTTCGGACGGAAGCGTCTTATCGCGATAGGTGGTTTGTAAGATGCCGTATTCATGATAATCGTCACCGACCGGCCAGTTTTGTGGTGTAAAGGCACGGTTTCGTTGTTCGTCGGTGGTTTGATCGTGGGGCGTTTGGCAGTCGATCATTTGATGGTCGATCGTGTGATGATAGTGAATTTGTTCATCAATGAAATAGCGCAGCTTATCGCTCGGGTTGAATGTCACGCTGTGTAACTCTAACAATGAAATTAACTCCTGAAACAGCGGAGATAATGTATTGATGTTTAAATGATGGCGGTTAAAGCGTTGTCCGCTGCGATAGAGGAAATCCAGATAATCATTTTGCTGTTTTAATTCGGATGTTTTCTGGTGGACTCTCTCTTCTAAGTCGTCGTACATCACTTTTAATTCCACCGACATATTATTGAACGTTTCACCTAAAACGGCCATTTCATCCCGGTAATGACGCGAATCAAACCGTTGTTCAAAGTCACCATTGCGAATGGCATTGGCAATGGTCAGTAACTCTCTCCACGGGGTAAATAACCTTTTATGCAAACCTTTAAAGGCAAGAAAAAGGAAAATGATCGTCAGGGCGATAAAGATATTCTGCGTTTGTGAGATGGTGGTAATGGTATGTTCGGTATGATTGTCTATTTGTGAGATTAAAACATTCAGTTGCACGATGAAAGATTCGACCGCCTGCAATTTTTCATCTTTATCCTCAGAGGTAAGTAGCGTGGGCTTGATGTTTGAATACCAGAGCTGAAGAATTTCTAAATAGGGCGTTTCGAACTTTTCATGTTGGATAAAGCGCTGAAAAGACGTGGCTTCTAACATATGTTCAAGGACAGCAATATCCGGGGCAATCGATTGTTGCCCATTGCTCAAGGCGAGTAACCGGTAGCTTTGCATCCGTATCGCACCGACCTGATTAATCATATGTGCGTTGCCCTGAATGCTTTCACTAGTACTGGCGCTGATAAGCATGCCGGTAATCGAGAGTGATGCAAGGCAAAGTATGATAATGCTGATCTTTTTGACAAAAGAAAACTGACGCCAGAACATAAGGGTTTTAATCGACATAGACACACGAATATTCATCAAGAGGAGTTGATAATTATATCATGCAAGACTCGGCCGATTCGGCAAAGATATCTGCGGATATCACATAAATCTTCATTGAGGCCGGTGTACGGTTTGTCAGTGGGGCGGCTGGCATACTCATCCAATGCATACAGGGGAGGGGAGACCCATCACTGGTTCGGTCGGAGTACTATTTATCCGGATTCTGTTTTCGTTGATGGCGGTTGGAGGCGTTAATTTGCGGCTTGTCGGGGCAAGTCTGTTTTTCATGATACAGATGCCGTATTGCCAGCATCGGATGATGAAGCAGCATCCGCGGGCCTGAATCGCGCATAATGACCCGGATTTGCGCTTTCGGCTCAGGTTTATAACAGTGAATCGGACATTGATTGCAGGCCGGTTTTTGTTGTCCGTACGGGCAACGATCCAGCTTTTGTTCTGCATACTGTAACAGCGTTGCACATGCCTCGCACAAAGGTGTGCCATGGTGATGTTTCGCACAGTATATTTTCATCATTGCACGGATGGTTTTGAATTCTGTGGCTAGTTTGCCATGCAAAATTGTACTGTCAGGCATATATTCATCGTCACGTGTTGAAAGCACCAGTATAACGACAGAGCGAGGGTTCGTCTGTAACGCATTTATATCGATGCCCGTTACTACTGCATTATAAATTACCGTAGATGGACTGGTGTATTTACAAGGTGAAGTGACGACATTGAAAGGGCTGATGGCAAAGGTCTGTCTGGCACGATTGGGTCATTGTTATCCATGCCATTCCTGAAAAACCACCGCTACTTTATCAGTAATGGTGGTTTTAAATTAAACATCAATGAGTTGTAAAATAATCAGTGGCAAAATAACCGTCACGATTGGATTTTATAAAGAATATAAAATCATTGGCTCATTCCATAATGAATTGGAAAGAGTGGGTTATTGGAATCATGTGGTTTGGCCGGATCTTGTGATAAGACCGCCTGCATTGTTCTCGGTAACTCGAATGGTATTTTAGCTGTGTATTCTTTATCAGATGTTAATCGTTGAAATAACACCTCATCACTGACACCAAAGTTGGCGATTAAGGCATCAGCATCGTCTAAGATATCGGTTAAAATCGCCGGGCGATCTAAGTAAATCGTAACAATCGTCGGGACGTGTTGTTTGGCTTTTTGAAGCGCGAGATAATCTTCATTATCAGGTTTGAAATTCAATGCACCTTCATGATGCTTTTTGCCGAAGTAATAATTCTGATGCGGTCTTTCGAACGGGGTTGAGGTTCTTAAAAGTGCAAGATCAGCATCTTGTAACTGCTCAACGACCTGAAAACCATACTTCTCTGCAACGTCTTTATGAATGCCATACAACCATATTTTGTTGCCAGTCTTGAGCGGTAGAACATGGTCGTTTTTTAATAAAACAAGAGATTTAAATTGAGCGGTATTCGCTAAAGTTGAAAACTGTTTGTTGCCAACGATTTCATCTGCTTTTTTCGCATCCACATATGGATTTTCAAACAAACCGACGTTGAACTTTTGATTCAAAATACGCAGCACTGAAGCATCCAGTCGTTTTTCCGATACCTTCTTATCTTTCACCACATTGACTAATATTGCCGAGTCAACGACACCACCGAATTGATCAATGCCCGCATCAATAGCTTTGGTAAACCGATCTTCAACGGAGAGATCTTCGACGCCCCAAGGCATCCCTCTCGGTAGGATTTTTTCTCCCGCTTTGAAACCGTTGATACAATCTTCTTTACAATCTCTGGTGATTAACCAATCGCTTAAGATCACGCCTTTAAACCCGTAAGTATCACGTAATAGATCTTGTAATAAAAAACGGTTATATCCTGCACCGACTTGTGGGATTTCTTTTCCATTGTGGGTGACCCCTTGTAGTATCGAATAGGTTGGCATCACCCCAGCCGGGTTTGCTTTAAATGCTTCGATAAAGGGGGCGATATGTGTATCTAACGACGTTGATTTAAAATCTGCGTATTTTCCGTAAGCGTTATGGCTATCCCAACCGTCTTTTGCTGCACCATAACCTACCCAATGCTTCACGATTGTCACCACACTATCTTTGTTGAGACCATGTGAGCCAGACTGCATACCGGTAATATAGCTGCGGGTCATTCTGCCAACGATATCCGGGTCTGCCCCAAACGTTCCGCTAATCCGAGGCCAACGTGGTTCACTCGCAATATCCGCTTGGGGAGATAAAGCTTCTGTAATCCCGACTGCCCGGTATTCTTGCCGGATAATATTGGCGTATTTTTCAGTCAGTGCCTCATCATTAATGGCTGCTATTCCCAGAGTTTCCGGCCATTTGCTGAATTTGCCGGAAGCAACGGACGCACCTTCTAAATATTGGAACGAATTTCTCGGATCTGAACTAATGGTAATCGGTATCCCTAAACGAGTCGTTTCAGCAATCCGTTGTAAACTATTGTTTTGTTCTGCCAGATGGCTGGGAACCTTACCTTGCAGTCTGGTGATAAAATGGGAAACATGATTATTTTTAATCAGCTTTGTCACTTTCTCTTGATCATAACTTGCACCTCGACCCAATACGCCTGAACTGGGCGCAGAACCATGCATCATTAATCCTGCTTTTTCTTCTAGCGTCATTAAAGACAGGAGGTTTTTAGATCTTTCTTCTGTGGGGAGCCGCCAGTCTTCGTATGGGTCGAGTTTGCCATTTTTATTTAAATCTTTAAAAATTTGGCCATCAATATTCAATATTTTGAGGTTATTGCTATCTAAATGAACATCCGTATTCGCGAAAGAAATGATGGGAAATATAAGGAGCGCCAAAGAGGATGTAAGTAGAAAATTATGCTTTATTATCGTCATAGGATATCTCTCAGAGTGGTTTCAATTTATTACTGAATTTAATAATAATATCAAATATTTCATAGAGGTAATTCATGTCTATTCTTAGAAATGTGAACAGTATTTACTGATGGTGAAAATTAAAAAAATCAATATACAGTAATTGATTTTTTTATATAACAATACCGGATTAGCCCTTTCTTCCGTATCGATCTCACCGTAAACCCTTAAGATGACCACCGATGGATTGAAATGATGTGACTCGACAGTTGTGATGGTCGCAGCTACAGCAGTGCAGATATGACTGGTATCGAAATCGAAGAGAGGAGTACGCTAAGTATCACAATGGCTGAAACTTCTTTCACATATATATCATACATATTGCTGATAATAATACATATTGAACCAATAGGAATGGCATTAATTAAAACCAAAGGGACAGAATATTCAGGTGTTAATGATGTTAGTTTTAAAGAAAAAAGTGTCACAATCGGTAAAGCGAAATTTTTTAAAATAACAAAGCTGATGATCTTACTATTGATTGTAAATTTAACCTGAGACAATATAACACCGGTTGATATAAGTGCTAACCCTGTTGTGCAACGACCAATTTGATCGAGAGAAAGCATGAATAATTCGGGTGGATGTATTTTTAATAGAATAAATATAACCGCTAATATTGGTGTTATGATAACAGGTTCCAATATTAAGCTTTTATAAGAAAAATGACCGCCTTTATGACGGGAGAAAATTGTAAAAATAAATGGGAGAACAATTAAATTTTGTGCAATGCCTGTTGCTGATATTGTCGTTATCGTTTTATCATTTAATATCGGTGTTAAAATAGGTAAGCCGTAGAACAAAACACCGGGTAGAGCGGTCAACATCGCAATCGTCGCAGATAGAATTTTATCTTTAAAGATAACCCAGCTAATTATATAACTGGATAAAAGTAAAAAAACGATGAGTAGAATAATATTCGTCGAATTAATGATTAAAGAGTGGAATTCATTGTTATCTATGAATAACATGCCATGAAATATAGAAGCCGGCAATGTGAGTTTTATGATGAGTTTGTTGATACTTGCATTGTTTTTTGAATCCAGTATATTGGTTTTATTTGCAATAAATCCAAACAAGACTGTAATAATTATTGATAAAGTAGACTCCATATTTTTCCTAAATCTTAGAGAGCAGCATAGAACGATTACTAATAATCTAATGTATATAAAGTCAGTGATCTTTAATGTACATGCCAGATTTTTTATTGAATGTACTAAAAACAATGAATTCAGTGGGGATTTAGATCTAGAGGATCCCCTCATAAAAACGCCAATACATCCCCATTTTTCCTGATCTCTCGAAGAAACAACGAAGCACCCCTGAGTAAATCCCGCTTTCTCAAGTGATATCGATGATGCCGAAGCACCTCACTGCCCAGCCGGATAGCTGAAAGAACATTTCGGGTTTGAACGGTATTCGCCTGAAAATGCCTATGCCAACCTTTCTCTTTTGCTACTAAACCTACCCACCAGAGCACAAGTTGGAGTACGAGTGCGATTAGCAACATAATATCGAACCGTTTCGGACACCGACTTCGACTCTGCCTTAGACCAAACCCATAAGCCGGACTTTTCAGATCTCGGAAGGTTTCTTCTATCTGCATCCGTTTACTGTATAACTTAACCATTTGAGCCGGGGTAAACCTTGAAGCGGGTAAATTTGTCGCTAATATCCAGCCCTCTTTTGCTGCCTGACTATAGAAGGCCGACCCCTGATGATTACTATTGGTTACTGTTGAACGCTGGTTTTTTCGTCCTTTTATCTTTGCACGATAAAGATAAATACCGCATGTAATGGGGTTAGAGGAAGTGAGGCGGCAAAGACCGAGATACCGACTTCGCGAAGTGGCTTTTTTCTGTAACGTACTGATTGGTTTCCAGTTATCGCGCTTTGTATCTGTATAGTGGATGACGCCCCTGACTCTTGAAAGCCAGAACCAACCTTGTTGCTCAACGGCTCTGAACCAAGGGTTTTTAAACCCAGCATCAGTGACTATCAGCGGAACACAGCCTTGTGGAAGGACAGAGGCCAGTTCTTTCAAAAATCTTTTATGAACCTTATCTGTATTGTGCTCTTCAAGAGTGAATGTTCGCTCATAAAGGGTGACAGAGCGGCCAGATAATGCGACAGAAGCTCGCAATACCATAAGGCGCTGAATTTCTCGGATATCCGCCCAGTCGACAAGAATTACGGGCATAGTAGAGTGACAAATCATAGAAGCCTGCCAGCGGTAGACGGCGGCTCGTTCGTAATGAAGGTGGTGATTTCCAAGCAACCTGTCGATGCGCTTGATATTGTGTTTGGTATGAGTCTTTCCTCCGATATGACGGCCAAGCTGGGTAAGAGTCAACGTTTTACTATTAAACAAAGCCTCGCTGGCAGTAATAAGTGTTTTGAGACGCTTAGCATGTAATTCAGGGCAATATTGGTGTAATGATTGATATATAATCTGAAATTCGCGCATCTTGTGCTCCGTGTTCTGTTTTGTTTTGGTCAATAAAATTAGATCACAAAACAAGGTGCGCGAATACCTTTAAGTGTCTGATGTGGATAGAAATTATGTGGGGATTCTTCAGGATTTAGATCGGGTGACATGGTTAAGATGGAGAAGGTTAGATGAAAAAGCATTTAACGACATTTGGTCTTTCTGAGAAAGTTAAGTTCGAGTATTGGCAAGATATCGTGAATGAGCATTTCGTTAAATTAACCTGCCGCATGGGGATGTCTCATACACTGATGGACTTCAATGCTGAACTCAATTGTAGCCGATTGAATTGTATTGACCTGTTAGAGGTCATTGCGTCGGGGCAATCTGTCACTCGTTCTCCCAAACGCTTTCATGAAGATGATTATTTATTACTGACATTACAACAAAAAGGTCATATGGAAATTACCCAAGATGGGCGACGCACGGTATTATCTCCTGGTGATATTGGTATATACGATAGCCGGAGACCATATTTTGTCAATCTGAAAGATGATTTTCATATGCGCACATTGAAGATACCTTTTGATGTCATTGATATAAAAAACTTTAAATCCAATCAGATTACAGCAAAAAAAATTGATAGCCATTGCGCAATTAATTTTATATTTAATAGTTTCTTATCGAGTTTGTTTACAATGACCTCTCCTCAAGATTATGTCGAAGAGAAGAAAATATATGACTGTTTTAATTTAAGTTTAAATGAGTTCTTATCGTATAACGCCAGTTCGGGTTCCGGGCGGTTTGTCGATGATAAAGAACTTAATCTACATAAGGTGAAAGATTATATAAACTCAAATCTGAGTCATTCATCACTTTCGATTGACAATATATGTAAAGCATTAAGTATATCCAGAAGTTCTCTGTATCGACTGTTTAAAGATGAATCACACAATATATCTGGCTATATTTGGACACAGCGTGTAAATAAATTAAAGTCTTTATTGGAAAGTCATGCTTATCGTGGGCAGGCAATTACAGAACTGTCATTTGGGGTCGGTTTCTCAAGTAGTTCACATGCGAGTGTGTTGTTTAAAGAACATTTTGGCATGACACCTTCTCAATATAGAACGACGGTCAATTCGAATTAACCATTCAGGTGTGTTCAGCACATTATTGATATTCAACTTATCCGATAGGTAACTTATTTGGTGCGGAGTGATTTATTTTGGTGCAGCACGAATATTCTATGAGTCCGTCTGGTACGAATAGGAATGCAATTGAAACACAGAATAAATTAAAAAAATGAATCCTTGATACGATAGCACTTGATTAAGTGATATAGATCGAGGGATATATGAATTATAAATTTACCGGGAAATTTAAAGTATGTGCAGTACAAGCTGCACCAGCATTTCTGAATATTGAACAAGGGATTGAAAAAGCCATTAATTTAATAAAAGAAGCTGCTGAAAATGGAGCACAATTAATTGCCTTTCCTGAAGTCTGGCTGCCGGGGTATCCGTGGTACATTTGGCTGGACTCACCTGCGGGTTGGTCTAAATATGTACAACCTTACTATGAAAATTCATTAAGTGTTGAGAGTGAGTTGTTTGACAGACTATGTCAGGCAGCGAAAACATATCAGATCCATTTAGTGATGGGATTTAGTGAGCGTGCCGCAGGAACTTTATATATCTCTCAAGCCTTTATCAATGATAATGGTCAGTTATTAGGTGTCCATCGAAAGCTCAAGCCAACGCATGTCGAACGAGCAGTCTACGGAGAAGGTGATGGCAGTATGGCAGTACGCTGAAAGTCTATCACACGGATTTGGGGAATTTAGGTGGCCTTTGTTGTGCTGAACATCTTCAACTTTTCAGCAAGTATGCGCTCTATGCTTGCCATGAACAAATTCATGTCGCGTCCTGGCCTAGTTTTTCTTTATACAAAGGGATTGCGATGCAATTGAGCGCTGAAGCGAACTGTGCTGCCACTCAGGTTTATGCTTTAGAAGGTCAGGCATTTGTGCTCTCGCCGTGTGCGATTGTAAGTCAAGAAATGTTCGATATGCTGTGTGACACTGAGCAGAAAAGAGCACTGTTAGATATCGGCGGGGGTTTTGCACAAATCTATGGGCCTGATGGTGCTGAGTTATGTGAATTTCTTGACGATAAAGCCGAAGGTCTCATTTATGCCGAGGTTGATTTAGCGAGTATCGGTGTGGCTAAAGCAGCCTATGATCCGGTCGGACATTATTCTCGTCCCGATATTTTTTCCTTACACATTAATAAGCAAGTCACTGAGCGGGTAAAAACGATCAACTCGGTCGTGACAACGCCAACTATCGAAGAAGATGAGTCGTATGTGGCTGAGTGAGAATCTCCAGCCGCGGTTGATTTCTGTTGTGGCAATCATCTATGGCTAAAGTGGATATCCCCGTCATTCAGTGAATAACGGGGATATCCAGTGAAATTTCAAGCTTAAACATGCCATTCAAGAATTTAAGACTTGAGTCCTGCGGCAGTCATTAACAGGCGAAAACCCATCGATACGACCCCTAAAGCCACAACACTCAGTGCCCAGATGCCAATCATCCAAGCCCATTGTTCAATGCCGCGTTTTATCTTCATTGTCAGCTCCTCAACTTGAGATTAGTGGTAGGCTTCACCTTCTTTGACTTTGCCGGTGAAGACATAGTAGCTCCAGCATGTGTAAGCGAGAATCACCGGCAGAATCAGTGCTGCACCGTACAACATGAAGCTCTGGCTGCTTGCCGGGGCTGCGGCTTCCCAGATGGAAATATTCGGTGGAATGATATTCGGCCAGATACTGATACCAAGCCCGGCAAAGCCAAGAATGATGATGATAAGCGCCATCACAAACGGACTACGTTCTTTATGCTTTTTAACGGAGTCGGCCATTTTTAAACAGACCAGAGCGGTGATTACCGGAATCGGCAGTAAGTAGAACAAGTTCGGTGTTGAGAACCAGCGTGTCGCAATCGCCGGAAACTCAAGTGGTGTCCATAAACTAACAATCACCAACGCCACGACCACTGCAAGCAGCGCTTTGTTGGTGAAAGCGAACATTGACTGTTGTAACTCACCTTCGGTTTTCATAATTAACCATGTACTGCCGAGCAGGGCGTAGGTTGCGACCAGTGCAAAGCCGCAGAAAATCGGGAATGGTGTCATCCAGTCCAGTTGTCCGCCGGCGAAAACGCGATTTTCGACATCAAATCCCTGAATCACCGCCCCGACCACGATCCCTTGGAAGAAGGTCGTAGCGGTTGAGCCGACCATAAATGAACGATCCCAAAATTGCAGATGGTTTTCCACCGCTTTAAACCGAAACTCAAATGCGACACCGCGGAAAATCAAAGCAATTAGCATCAGTGTTAATGGAATAGTTAACGCTTCAATAATCACCGAGTATGCGAGCGGAAATGCACCGAACAGTGCGGCGCCACCGAGTACAATCCAAGTTTCATTGCCGTCCCAGACCGGGGCGACTGAATTGACCATCACGTCTTTGTGTTGTTCATTTTTGACAAACGGCATCAGGATGCCGATTCCGAGGTCAAAGCCATCCATCACAATGTACATCAGGGTGGCAAACACGATGATCGCGAACCAAATCACAGAGAGATCAAAATGCATATTTTTTACCTTAATTGCTTAATTTGTGAGGCTATATACGACCAGAAATTGTGTTGATTTCATGATGCTCGTGGTCTTGTGTATCCGGGCCTTGTTTGATTTGGTGAACCATATAGTAGTAACCAAAACCAAATACTGCGCCATACACCACGAAGAAACAGAGCAGGCTGATGCTCATCTGTAAATCGCCATGCGCAGACACCGCATCCCGCGTTCTCTGAAGTCCGTAGACCACCCACGGCTGACGGCCGACTTCGGTGGTAAACCATCCTGCCAGTATCGCGATGAGTCCTGTCGGCCCCATGAGGATCGAAAACCTGAGAAACCAAGGTGTGGTATACAGTGTCTTTTTGTGGCGTAACCACAAGCTGTAAAAGCCTTGTAAAATCATCAGGATGCCGAGCGCGACCATGATTCTGAATGACCAGAATACGACCAGTGAATTGGGGCGTTCATCTTTGGGAAAGTCTTTCAGGGCCGGAATCGGCTCCGTCAGGCTGTGACGTAAAATTAAACTGCCTAACACCGGGATTTCCAGCGCATAATCGGTTCGCTCTTGTTCCATATTGGGCATCCCAAAGAGGATCAGTGGGGTTGGCTCTCCGCTGGCGTTAGACCAGTGGCCTTCAATCGCTGCGATTTTAGCCGGTTGATGTTCTAAGGTATTTAAACCGTGAACATCACCGATCAGTGCTTGAATGGGGGCAACGATAACCAGCATTCCCAGTGACATTGAAAACATCTTTTTCACCGCAGAGCTCGATTGGCCTTTCAGGAGATGCCACGCAGCAGAAGCACCGACGAATAAAGCGGTACTTAAAAATGCGGCCACGCCCATATGGGCTAACCGGTAGGGGAATGACGGGTTGAATATCACGGCAAACCAGTCAACAGGCACAGCCCGGCCATCGATGATTTCATGGCCTTGTGGCGTTTGCATCCAGCTATTTGATGCCAGAATCCAAAAGGTTGAAATAATCGTGCCGAGGGCAACCATCGAGGTTGCAAAAAAGTGTAGTTTGTCACCCACACGGTTCCAGCCGAACAGCATCACACCGAGAAAGCCGGCTTCAAGAAAGAATGCGGTCAGCACTTCATAGGTGAGCAGCGGGCCGGTAATACTGCCGGCAAAATCCGAAAAACCACTCCAGTTGGTGCCGAACTGGTAAGCCATCACCAAACCAGACACAACGCCCATACCAAAGTTGACAGCGAAGATTTTAGACCAGTAGTGATAAAGGGTTTTGTAATCCGGATTGCGGGTTTTGAGCCATAAACCCTCAAGCACAGCGAGGTAAGTTGCTAAGCCGATGGTAATGGCGGGAAATATGATGTGGAAGGAAACAGTAAAAGCAAACTGTATCCTTGCCAGCATAAATGCATCGAGACCAAACATAGATTTCCTTTGAGCTGAATATTATTTTTCTTTGCTATGTTAATCGTTGCTT
Organism: Vibrio sp. MEBiC08052; assembly: GCF_001506075.1. Taxonomy (GTDB): domain Bacteria; phylum Pseudomonadota; class Gammaproteobacteria; order Enterobacterales; family Vibrionaceae; genus Vibrio. The sequence continues at coordinate 1,180,337 of NZ_KQ947475.1, forward strand.
GGGCCAGAATGTAGATACAGAAAAATACATAAAACTATAACAGTTTTTTATTTTAATTGTTATGATTGGTGGCGATGGTTTACAGTGGAGGTTGGGTTTTTGGCAAAGTATCAGGAGTTAGTCGATCAACTCAAACGGCAGATTCAGTCCGGTATCTGGAATCCGGGTGACAAACTGCCCTCATTACGAAAGCAGTCTGAACACACGGGTATCAGCTTAATGACAGTGCTTCATGCCTATCAGTTACTGGAATCTCAAGGATGGGTTGTGTCGCAAGCGCGATCAGGATATCGGGTTGCGCCCAGAGTCAAAACCAAGCATGTTCAGCCCCCTCAAGTCGCGGTCTCTTCAATAGAAAATGTCGATATCAATGAGTTTATCTTTGAAGTGCTCCAGGCCAGCAAAAATCCACAATTAATCAATTTCGGGTTTGCCTATCCCAGCCCTGATTTATATCCCCATTATCATGTGACACGTGCATTTTCGAGTGCGGCACGCAATATGCCAATCTCCAATACATTCAATAACCTTCCTCCCGGCAATGAACAACTCAGACAGTTGATTGCGAAACGTTATGCTGCGCGGGGGATTGAAATCTCACCGGATGAAATTGTCATCACTGCCGGTGCATTAGAAGCACTCAATTTGAGTTTGCAGGCATGTGCATCTGCAGGCGATTGGATCGTCGTCGAGTCACCGACATTTTATGGCGCACTCCAGTCATTGCAGCGTTTGGGGTTAAAAGCGCTTTCCATCAGAACCGATCCCGTGACCGGCATTGACATTGATTCATTGGAGAGAGCGTTGCAAACCCATCCGGTGAAAGCGTGTTGGTTGATGTCCAATCATCAGAATCCGCTCGGGTTTACATTAACCGATGAAAAGAAAAAGCGGATTGTTGATATTTTGAATCGCTATAACGTTGCTTTGATTGAAGATGATGTATACAGCGAGCTTTACGAAGGCAGTGAACCGATTACCTCGATGAAGATGTATGACCACACTGGAAACACCATGTTATGTTCATCATTCTCGAAGTCTTTAATCGCGGGGCTACGTATCGGTTGGGTCGTGGCGGGCAAAAGAGCACTTGATATTCAGAAGTTGCAATTAATGAGTACCTTTGCCACCAGTGCTCCGATTCAAATGACATTGGTGCATTATTTAACCAGCCGCAATTACGAATTACATCTCAAACAGCTACGCAAAAGGCTCGCAGAGCGGAAGAAGAAAATCACAGAACGATTGAGAGCACTGCTGCCCGATGAGGTCAATATCATCAGTCAGAAAGGGGGATATTTCGTCTGGCTCGAACTGCCCGAACATCTAGATGCAACCTACATATACGATGAGGTATTAAAAGAAAATGTCAGTATTGCACCGGGGAAAATGTTTAGCCTGAACGATCAATATAATCACTGCATCCGGCTCAATGCATCTTTTGAGCTCGATCACCATCGCATGAGAGCGCTGGATATTCTGGCGAGCAGTATTGTTACGCAAATCAACGGCTGCGCTCAAACTAAATAAACCGTAATTATCTATTGAGGACCAATATGACTAAACACATTGTTTCAGCACTGCAAATGGGCTCTAAAGAATCGGGGAAGAAAGAGACATTGCAGTCAATCCTATCTTATGAAAATGAAATCATTGCATCGAAAACCGAGCTTGTCGTGATGCCGGAAGCTTTGTTGGGCGGATACCCGAAAGGGGAAACGTTCGGGACATATCTGGGGTATCGCCTTGATGACGGCCGTGAAACTTATGCCCGTTATTACGACAATGCGATTACGGTGCCGGGAGCAGAAACCGATGAATTGGTCGCCCTCTCGCAAAGAACACAAGCGGCTATTGTGGTTGGGGTGATCGAGCGTGACGGGTCAACACTGTACTGCACTTCTCTGTACATTACGCCCCAACAAGGGCTGGCAGCAAAACACCGCAAATTGATGCCGACCGGCACAGAACGCCTCATCTGGGGGCAGGGGGATGGCTCGACGTTAGCGACCGCCAATATCGGCTTTGCTCAGATTGGCGGGGCAATATGTTGGGAAAACCATATGCCGTTACTGCGGATGGCCATGTACGATCAGGGGATTGATATCTGGTGTGCCCCAACGGTTGATGAGCGTGAAATTTGGCAATGCAGTATGCGCCATATCGCCCATGAAGGTCGTTGTTTTGTCATCAGTGCCGTGCAGGTTCAAGGTTCTCCCGAACAGACGGGGCGTACCGTAGCCGGTTGGGATGCCAGTCGCCCATTGATCAAAGGGGGCAGCCTGATTGTTGATCCGCTGGGCAATATTTTGGCCGGTCCGATGTATGAGCAGGAAGGGTTACTGACGGCAGAGATCGATATGGCTCAAATAGCGAAGTCTCGCTATGACTTTGATGTGGTCGGACATTATGCACGCCCGGATGTGTTCTCCTTACAAGTCGATGTAAGTGAGAAGAAAAGCGTCACTATCAAATCGGTTTAAATCTCTTATCTCTGCGATCATTTCTCGTACTCAGGCACTGAAGTGTGCCTGCTTTTTCCCATCGATAAATATTGTCAATGCTGTGCTCAGTTGGATGACCGTTGGCACGGAGAATCGGCATTGATTCGCGTCAAGGTCGCTATCATTTTTGAGCGGAATTTTTTGAAGTACGGGGAAAATCGGTGCGAAATGCACACTTAATTATTTCATATTTCATTTTGTAATAAAAATAGACCCTGTTATGCATTTTAAACGGTAGTCTGTGTATATGCCTGTCTCACCGCGATAGTGATAATTTCTAGTCAATGGGACCGACCTGAAAGTCCACACATTAAAATAAAGAAGTGATGGAGTTACTATGAGCAAAGAGAAACTCTCAGATAACGAACGTTTGAAGAGTCAAAGCAATCATCTGCGTGGCACGATATCAGAGGATCTTGCCAATCCGATAACCGGTGGTTTTGAAGGCGACAACTTTCAACTGATTCGTTTTCATGGCATGTATCAGCAAGATGATCGAGACATTCGAGCACAAAGACAAAAACAGAAACTGGAACCTTTGCATACGGTGATGCTCCGTGTCCGCCTGCCCGGCGGTATTATCACACCGAAACAGTGGCTGGGCATTGATGAGTTTGCCAGTTTGCATACCGAGTATGGCTCGATTCGAGTCACGAACCGCCAAGCGGTGCAACTGCATGGGGTGTTGAAACATAATATTAAACCGGTCCATAAACTGTTGAATACCCTTGGGTTAGATTCTCGTGCCACGGCAGGAGACGTGAACCGTAATGTCCTTTGTACCTCTAACCCGGTCGAAAGTGCCTTGCATCAGCAGGCTTATGATTGGGCGAAAAAAATCTCAGAGCATCTGCTACCGAAAACCAATGCGTATGCCGAAGTTTGGTTGGATGGTGAAAAAGTCGCAATTAAAGAAGAGCAAGAAACCATTCTCGGTGGTAGTTACTTACCCCGTAAATTCAAGACTGCGGTTGTCATTCCGCCGCAAAATGATGTCGATGTTCATGCCAACGATCTGAGTTTTGTGGCAATCGGCGACAACGGAAAACTGATCGGTTTTAATGTGCTGGTCGGTGGCGGACTGGCGATGACACAGGGTGATGTGTCCACCTATCCACGCAAAGCCAGTGAGTTCGGTTTTATTGCACTTGATGAGACGTTGGCCGTTGCCGAAGCAGTTGTTTCAACACAAAGGGATTGGGGCAACCGTTCCAACCGGAAAAATGCGAAGACCAAATATACGCTGGATCGTATTGGGGTGGATGTCTTTAAGCAAGAAGTGGAAAAACGGGCGAATGTGACCTTTGCGGATATCAAACCTTATGAGTTTACCGCCCGCGGTGACCGTATCGGTTGGGTCGAAGGTGTCGATGGCGATCATCACCTGACGCTGTTTATTCCAAGCGGACGTTTCATTGATACCGAAGATAAACCGCTCAAATCAGGCATGGCTGAAATTGCCAAAGTACATCAAGGCGATTTCAGGCTCTCTCCGAACCAAAATGTCATTGTGGCCGGTGTACCGCAAGACAAAGTCGCAATGATCGATAAAATTGCCCGTGAGTATGGTTTGATTGATCAGTCTGTGACCGAGCAGCGGAAAGCATCAATGGCTTGTGTGTCGTTTCCGACGTGTCCCCTTGCGATGGCCGAAGCGGAGCGGGTATTACCCGATATCTCTGCATCCATCGACAATATTATGCTGAAACATGGTTTAGCGGATCGCGCCTTCGTGTTTCGGATTACCGGCTGCCCGAATGGATGTGGTCGTGCCATGCTGGCCGAAGTGGGGCTAGTCGGCCGGGCTGTCGGCCGATACGATTTCTATATTGGCGGTAACGTTGAAGGCACCAGAATTCCTCGTCTCCACCAAGTCAACCAGCCTATTGAAGAGATACTGACCATGCTGGATCAATATGTTGCCCGTTGGGCAACGGAAGGGGAACCCGATGAGGCATTTGGTGATTTTGTGATCAGAATCGGCCTGGTCAAACCCGTCCTGAATTCGACCATTGATTTCCATCTTGTTGAGTAAACAGGATTGGCGATGATGAAAGCAGAACTATCTCAATGTGTTGCTTTTTTTCAGCTCGATGAGCCACCGGCTTCGGTGGCTCATTCGCTTCAGCCTTATAGTTGCAATTTAATAGCAAGACTCAAGCTCGATCATGAGTCGATTTGGCTTGTTGATTTAAATCGTGAGACCGTATCATTTGAGCAATTACAGAGAGTCTCTTGTATTGTGTTTGCCGGGTTGTGGCCTATCAGGCCGCGCCAAATCGAGCGGCATGCGATTCGGTGTCTAGTCTCACATATTCTCCATCTCGGCATCCCTGTGCTCTTCATCGGCAGCACGGAACGTTTTCTTTTTGAAGCACTCGGTTATGAGTCTTTTATGCCAACGTCGCGGTTTGGTTTGAATATGGTTCAGCCAAGTAATATGTCAGACCGGCTGACAACGAGTCATGATTTATCTTGGGGGTGGGTGGTCAATGATATGGTTGCGACGGATTTTACTGCGGATACGGTTGTTCTCGAACGTGACCTTAACGGTATGCCGATGCTGATTTGTCACGCAGAACATATTTATTCCAGTTCTGCTGCTTTGGGGGTGACATGGCATGAGATGGCGAGTTGGCTGTACGCTTATCCCGAGCATTTGCAAGGCAATGAAGCGATTATCGAGCATCACTGGAGTGACGATGAGGGGCTCACCTTCATTCAGCAATTTATTCAGCGTTGGTATCAGGTGAGTGATAATGCATGTGTTCACTAACTGGGTATACATGTTCCCGGGTATCAATGTCCTGGGTATCATGTGGTGCTACGGTTCAACGGTTTCAAAGCTGATCCGTTTAAACCTGATCTGTTTATGATGAGCGGTTCAAGGTGAACCGTGCAATGGAAAGCAGCCATAAAAAGCCGGATCCTGTGACAGGATCCGGCGATTTGGTTTATCTGACTGACCGACACTTGTCGGGGTCAGAGAGTGGATTGCTGATTTACTCTGCCGGTGGGCCTGCTGGCTGATCAACCGGTGGATAAGCATTTTCTAACAGGTGTTGGAACCCTGCTGAATACCAACGACCAGCGTGTGGCGCATTATCCATCGCACCTGTAGGCAATGGTGCAGAAGTACTCATTTTGTCTGGGTCACACATTGGATCGTACTGCTTCGCTGGGTCATCCGGATCAGGCTGATAGTCTGGTTCAGAGACACCATCTGATTCACCCGGTGGTTTCACCCACACGAAAGCATCCACGCCGGCATAAGGGTCAGCCCATGGTTTGTAGCCGATACCACTGGGTTGGTTACACCAGTTACCGCGGTGATGGCGACGGTCGATCCGGGATTCATCCACATAGGTATTTTTATCGGATGAATAACTGACATGTGTCGGCCGGTCAGGACCGCCCCAGCCATTTCGTCCGGTATCAATCAACATCCCGATAGTGGTTGGTGCACCTTTCGCAATCATCCGTTTGCGGAATTCAATCGCATAGTCTTTCTCATCAAAGTTCGGGTTCCATTCATAGAAATCCGCACTCCGAATCGGACCACCTCCGACATTTTTGGTTGGATCAGGGAGATAAGTTTCAACCAGCGGACTGTAGTTCGCGGTGTTGGTGACGAAACCGGCAACACTGCCCCAGCCTGCATCTGTACCTTTGATCACGTCAGAAATCATGGTGATTGCCGGACCAAAGTTACTATCCCAGCCTAACCAACCAGAGTGCGCCGCATCAATGTACGAATAGACGTTCTTAATCGGTGAGAACTTGTTGAGTGCGTAGGTGATCCCTTCACGGTAACCGCCTTCACCAGCTGCTTCTCGACATTTTGGTATATCGATATTGGTGACGAGGTTTGGTAAAGAGTCAAGTTCGATGATCGCCGCAATCCGGATATTTTTATATTTCGGATCGGCAAAGATTTCTGCAATTGGGTCGATAAATTCATTTTTATAGCGAACCATGTCGCCTTTAGAAATGAGCAATTCACCATTGGAGGCCACGGCCTTACAGTCACGGTTTGGTAAGTCATAGACTACAACCGTAAACAGATTCGCACCTTGTTTGAGTGCTTCATCTAAGTGAGCACGCAGTCCCATTCTACTGTCTGTTCCTGCAATCGCACCGATTCGGTCGAGCCATACCCCGGTGTTCTGGTTAGACACAGCGCTACCGCCCGGTTCTGCCGCTGCTAAAGCAGACCACTCTGGGTTGACATACCAAGTTACATCACGGAATGGGTTGTCCACTCGTTCTGTGGTCGGTGGGACATCATCATCGGTGACATTGACCGTTTTGATGATTTTGCTGGTATCCATGCCATCGCTGACAATTAATGAGACGGTATATTTACCGGGATCCGCATAAGTGTGTGACGTTGTGACACCTGAACCTGTTGCACCATCACCGAAGTCCCAGATATAGGTAAGGACATCATTATCTGCGTCGGTTGAAGCAGACGCATCAAAGTTGACCAATAACGGGGCTTGTCCGGATGCCGGTGTCACAGTCATGGCCGCCACGGGTGGTGTATTGCCAGATTCGGTTGTGACATTGATCACCACGTTGGCAGTATCGACGCCTGTGCCATCACTAACGGTCAGTTTGGCAGTGTACTCGCCGGGTTCGGTATAGGTATGCAGCACATCTTTGCCCGTACCGGTTTCTCCATCACCGAAATCCCAGATGTAGGTTAATGCATCGCCGTCTGCATCGGTTGAACCACCGGCACTAAAGCTGACTTCGAGCGGTGCAATGCCAGAAACCGGTGTTGCATCGGCAACAGCGTCAGGTAAATGATTCGGTGGCGGGGTGTCTCCACCACCACTACAGGTTGAACCCATTAATTCGACATGCGCAGCACTGGTGCTATTGCGGGTTCCCATAAAGTTAACCGCTAAGCTTTGGCCTTTTTTAATGGTTCCGTTCCACTCGGTGTTCACAATGTAATAGGGGTTATCCCCTGAAAGTGCACCACTCCAAGATTGCGTGACAGCCACGCCAGCCGGATATTTCATCCCAATCTGCCAGCCATTGATATCTGCATTCTCGTCATTAGTGATGGTCACAACGCCTTGAAATCCACCATCCCATTCATTGGTTAATGAATATGAACAGGATGCAGCTTGTGCGCCGACTGACGACAAGGCCGCACCCAGTGCCAAAACCAGCGGTAACAACCGGAGTTGTTTCTGCCTTTTTCTCATTTCTAGCCTCCTACGGTTAGTTTTATGCATATTTTCTCAATCTTCCTGATTAAGATTTTCTTTTTATACTACTGATTAAAATATTATTTACGCGAATGGTTTATCAATAAACATTCATACTATTTGGGTCTAGATGGCTCTTATGTTAGCGTCAAGAAATTGAGATGAAATAATATAAATAATTCTATTTATTGTGAGGAGTTCCACGAAATAAAGGGCGGTGAATAAGTAAATAATCAATTTTTATTTTATGTGTTAAATGAAATTAAAACAAAATTTCACTAATTAATTTGTAATTTAAGTGTTTGATTTTATTGTTTTTGTTTTTTGTTATTCTCATTATGTTTTTTCGTTTTTTTATTTAAATTATTGTATTTTAATATGATATTAATATTTAATTTTATAAGGTGTAAATATTATAATATGACGTACTATATATTGATGTTTTCTTTAGTTTTCAGGCTGAGTTAGGAGTGTATTTTGAAAGAGTGTTACAAATATTTGGAATGCTTATCACTGATTATTTTAAATTTTATAAGCTTCCATTGTGCCATTTTTAAATAAAAACGAGTGAATGGGAGATTATTTTTATGCAATATGGTGAATATACAGTGTGAGTCAATTCATTGCATCATTCAGGGGGGACAGCCGCCAAAGATGTTTGTGTTTGGTCTCGATATGAATGAGGCGCAACGATTTTCTCTGGGTTGGGGTAGCGTTTCATATTACACTGCTCCTCTTCGAAACACGACCAGCAATCAAAGGCCTGCCCAGATGAAAAAAGTTCTGTTACTTGTTGACGTACAAAACGTGTATTACACCACCCGACAAGCCTATCAACGTCACCTGAATTACAACAAATTATGGGCCAAAACGACTGAGAACCGGGAAGTTGTAAAGGCAATTGCCTATGCGATTGACCGGGGGGATCCGAAGCAACAGGAATTTCAGAATATCCTGAGAGCGATCGGTTTCGAGGTCAAACTGAAACCCTTTATTCAACGAGCAGATGGTTCAGCAAAAGGGGACTGGGATGTCGGGATTACCATTGATGCAATGGAGTATGCAGCAGATGTCGATACTGTTGTGCTGGTTTCCGGAGATGGTGATTTTGATGTGTTGGTGAAAAAACTATCTGCTGATAAAGGTAAATGGGTTGAAGTGTATGGTGTGCCTGAACTGACCTCGGTTACTTTGATGCAGGCAGCCAGCCAATATATTCCGATTGACGCTGAGCTGTTGATGGCATAAGACTCCGCGGACGCAGATAGCCGCGGAGTGCAATGAATTGTGATTTGCGCAGCGGCGTTTAATTTAAATAAGCTTTTAGCCCGTCGGCCAGACGGTTGACGGCTTCGGTCAGTTCTTCCGGACTGGCATTGGTAAAATTCAGTCGTAATGCCGCAGGCGACGGGGCAGCATCGGGATAAAAGACCGGGCTCGGTACGACCGCCACACCTTTATCCAACATCGTTTTTGCCAGCGCAAATGTGTCGCAATCCGGCAGAGAAAGCCAGATGAACATTCCACCGTTAATTGGTTTGATATGACAACCTTGAGGCAGTTGTTGACTCAGGGCGGTATACAGACAGTCATAACGGGACTGATATAAACGACGGATGCGCTGGATATGCTGCTCAAAATCGGGGTGTTGCAATAGCCCGAGCAGCAGCGCTTGCATTGGGACACTGGAGTGCAGATCCGCACCCTGTTTGACTTTGATTAATGGCTCCAGATCACTGCGCTTCCCTGTGACCACACCGATTCTTAGCCCCGGAGAGGCAATTTTAGAAAATGAACGTAAGACAATCGCATGGTTCGGACAAAAATCAGAAACCAGTGGCAGCGCTTCACCGCTGAAGCGTAGCTCGCGATAGGGCGCATCTTCAATCAAAACCACATTGTATTGGCAACAGAGTGTTGCGACTTGCTGGCGAACCGACAGGCTCCAGCACACCCCGGTCGGGTTGTGAAAATCAGGCACCGCATAGAAGGCTTTCGGTTGCTGTTGCTGAAAGCACTGTTCGAGCAACGCGATATCCGGGCCATCTTCCGTTTGAGGCACGGTAACAATATTGGCCTGAACCAGATTAAAAACCTGCATGGCACCCAGATAACTGGGGGCTTCCATCGCAATGGTATCTTGCGGATTAAAGTAAGCTCTGGCGATAAGATCTAACCCTTGCTGTGAGCCGGTACAGATCATGGCCGTGTGCGTGTCAGGTAACTGATACAGCTCGTGCAGATAGTTGATAAGGGGTTGATAACCGGCGGTTGCACCGTATTGAAAGATCTCCGGCATGTGTGCCAGTTTTTCCAGTGTTGGTTGCATCAGCGCAATCGGGAATGTTTGTTCGTCCGGCAGGCCTCCGGCCAGTGAAATTACATTTTTATCGGTGGCGGCACTAAGGATCTCTCGGATATAAGATGAACGGGTTTGTTGTAATGAGTGCGCAATTTCCATGTCTGTTCCTGTTTGCTGTTTTATTGTTCGGACTGTTTTCTATGGAGCACAGCCTCTAGAGGAGAGATAGTACAGGGGATTGCTTAAATACGAATGTCCATTTATGCTGAACAATATGTCCATTTATGCGATTTATCGGTTATGAGCCGCCATCATATTTCCCGAATCAATGATGTTCTCTTTTATATTCATAAAGATATCAGTAAAGAGTTGTCAGCCAAGGCGTTAGCCGATGTGGCGGCTTATTCCGAGCAGCATTTTCATCGAGTGTTTAAACAGACGGTCGGTGAGTCGATTCATCAGTATATCCGGCGCACACGGATGGAGTATGCGGCCAATCAGCTGATGTTTGATCCAACATCTTCGGTGTCGGAGATCGCCAGTAACTGTGGTTTCAGTTCCGCGTCTTCATTCAGCCGGGCTTTTAAAGCAACATTCCAGATGTATCCCGGTCAGTGGCGGCAGCATGATATGGGGACTGCTGAAAAACCTTATCTCAAAGATCCGGAAATCGCAGCCGGCTATCAGCGTGTAGCAAGTCGGGTATTACAGCCAACCAAAATTTTAGACGTCCCGGATCGCATGGCGGCTTACGTGCGACATACGGGGTACAACCGCTCCATTCGCCATGCTTGGTTGGTTTTGAAAGCGTGGGCGGAGAGTGAAGGGCGTGATGACACGACTCAGTTTGGCTTGCACCATTCGAACCCCGCCTGGGTCGCGTTGGACAAATGTCGCTACGTGGCCTGCCTTGAAATCGACCGGCCGTTGCCGTTTCGGGGGATCGTGAATCAGATGGTGATCCCCGGCGGCTTACATGCCGTGTTTCATTTACAAGGGATATATGGTGAGTTGCTGCCGTATATCAGCCAGATTATGGAGCAGTGGCTACCGACGTCTGGGTTTAAGTTACGCTCGACACCGGCTTATGTTCACTATCATCAAAATCACTTTCTCCATCCTGATGAACAGTTTGAGTTAGATTTTTATTTGCCGGTGAAATTCTTTTAAGGCAACAGCCTAACTATTTTCCATAAGTGATTCTCGTGGCATTCATAATAAACTCATGGCATTTTAATAATGCGTTGTGCTATTACGGTCATATAGGAGAGAGGGGCAGTGAATAAAATTAATATTCGTGAAAAATTCGGACAGTTCTCCGAAGTATGGACACCAAAAATTATCGCTGAATCCAACGGTCAGCTGGTAAAAATCGCCAAAGGGAATGGTGAGCTGGTATGGCATGCACATGAGCATGAAGATGAACTGTTTATTGTGTTTCAAGGCCAGCTGACTTTACAACTGAGGGATAAAAATATTGTGCTCAATCCCGGTGAGATGTATATCGTCCCCAAAGGTGTCGAGCACTGCCCGAAAGCAGAGCCAGATACACATTTTATGATGGTTGAGCCGGCATCGACGGCTCATACCGGAGAGATCCAAAGTGAAGTTACCGTCTCTTCAGAGCAGCAAGAGTGGATTTAGCGGCACAATAGGTTGGCTTCGTATGTATTCGTTTAATCGTTCGAGTCATCATAACGTTTAGGGTGTAATCTTTCCCGGACATGCGCTATTGAAGCCCAGCATACTGGGCTTGGCACTCTAACTATATCAAGTCATTGATTGGAAGCTATATCGGTGCAGTGATCTATATTTAGGAACAGCTATTTCAGCATGGATATTAAATACATATAACACCTATCTAACAGTATTTTGCCATATAATATGCTTCGATTGTTCTGTATAAATATCCAATATATTTCACGATAATTATCAGATACTTCTATATTGAGTAGAAAGATAATATATGGTATTCGGTGAATCTATCGTGTATAGTCCATATTAGTACAAACTTGAGTGCATATGAGGGTGTTTTGGCGGATAACATTTCATATATAATCGATTCAAACAGTTCGGTAATGTCTAATCAAAAACGGAAGTCATCACAAAGGCTTATGGATAACAACTTAATTATAGACTTTCCTGATGATAAAAAGTTTTTGATAGATAGTTGCAGGACATGTCTAGTCGATATATTAGAGAAGCTAGACTTAAAACATAAGGCGATTTTATTATTCGATGAGAGCGGAATTTTATTAGATGTCTTGGGATCTGCATCAGTATCGCAATGGTTTTTTAAAAAAGGGTATATTATCGGTGAATGTCCAAAAGTAGACCTTTCGCTTATAGGTAAAGGTCATTTAAGTGGTACTAGCATCGCATTTTCAGAGTATAAAAAATATACTGTTGATTTTTGGACTGTCATTAGTGGAAATTTAATAGTAAAAGAAAAATGTATTGGTGAAATACAGATTTTTATTGATATAGATGATGATGGTAATCATTGTTATTTGGTTATGGAGCTTGTAGTTAAGTACTTATCCTCCGTACTTGAAAAAGAAATGTATGGTAATTCAAAAATTGATAAGATTCTCTTCTTTGGGTATTTTTCACTCAATAGTAAATATAAAATCACTCCAAAAGAAGTAGAAGTTCTCTATAATATATATCTAGGATACAGTATATCTGAACTTCCACAAAAACTTGGTGTATCGATAAATACAGTTAAAACACATATAAAAAACATCTATGCTAAATTTGATGTTTCGAATATGACAGAATGTTTGAATAAAGTTAATATTGTATTGGATAGTATTAATAAATAGTTTATTTGATTTGAACTAGTCGTTCATTGTCTATACGGTCTTTATAATAATAGCTGTTCCCATTCCGCCACCAACACAGAGTGAAGCTATACCATATCTATTTGATCGCTTATGCATTTCATAAATTAAACTCACAAGGATCCGGTTGCCCGATGCTCCCAGAGGATGACCTAATGCAATGGCTCCTCCATTCACATTTGATTTGTCGAGAATGGCTTGAGGATCAATTTTATGAATTTTTGAAAGCTGTTTGATAACGCCTAATGCTTGTGCTGCAAACGCCTCATTCAGTTCAAAAAGATCGATATCTTCAATTGTTAATTGGGCTTTCTCTAACGCTTTTGTTACTGCACCAACAGGCCCTAAGCCCATGATTTTAGGGTTGACCCCATCTTGAGCATAACCGACAATTTCAGCTATTGGTATTAGCTGGTAATCTTTTACGGCTTGCTCAGATGCAAGTACTATAGCGCTAGCACCATCGTTAATGCCCGATGCATTACCAGCAGTGACAGTCCCTTCTTTATCAAAGGCGGGGCGAAGTTCTGCGAGAATTTCAGTCGTAATGTTTGGTTTGGGGTACTCATCAGTGTCAAATAGTACGGTGTTTCGGCGAACTTTGACTTTGATCGGAACAATTTCATCTCTGAATTTCCCAGCTTCAATTGCTGCCACTGCTTTGTTTTGGCTAGTAGTAGCAAATTCATCTTGCTCTTGTCGGGTAATACCAAGTTCTTTTGCAATATTTTCAGCAGTGATACCCATATGGTATTGATTGAATGCATCAGTCAAACCATCACTAACCATTAAGTCGGTCAGTTGAGTATTTCCCATTTTATGACCATCGCGAATACTGCCTGAGATCGCATAAGGGATGGCTGACATAACTTCTACACCTCCTGCGATTACGACATTTGCATCACCAGCACGGATGTGTGAGATCCCATCCATCACAGTTTTCATACCACTACCACAGACCATATTGAGTGTATATGCGGGGACAAATGATGGAATGCCTGCGTAGATCGATGCTTGACGGCCAACATTCATGCCTTGACCAGCGCCAACGACGTTACCAATGATGACCTCATCTACTTTATCTGTCGCAACACCTGATGCCTCAAGTGCTGCTTTCACTGCAATAGCACCTAATTCACCTACCGATGTACTTTTTAACATTCCCCCAAAAGAACCTAGAGGAGTTCGCTTTGCAGCTACAATAAATACTTTTCTCATCCCAATGCCCTCTAGTGCATGTATAAACCACCGTTGACAGAGAGAGTCTCTCCAGTAATGTATGTGCCCGCGTCACTGATTAAATATGCGACAGCACCAGCAATATCTTTAGGTGTCGCGAGACGTCTCATAGGAATCTCTGTTTTTATAGATTCCAGTAAATCTTCTCGCATTTTGGCAACCATTGGTGTTGCTGTATAGCCAGGGGCGATAGCATTGACAGTCACACCATATTTAGCCCCCTCAAGGGCAAGTGCTTTAGTGAAACCAATCATCCCGGCTTTAGCCGCAGAGTAGTTAGTTTGACCGAACTGTCCTTTCAGACCATTTACTGATGATATGTTGATAATCTTACCATAGCCTTTATTTAACATAGCTGGGAATAAACATTGAGTAATATTAAAAACACTATTTAGATTGGTGTTAATTACATCATACCAATCTGGTTTTTCCATCTTTTTAAATAATTTATCTCTGGTTATGCCAGCACAGTTTATCAATACATCAATGTCACCATATGTATTCATTAGATTATTCAGAGTTTCCTTACACATCTCAAAATTAGAGACGTCCAAATTTAATAGTTTTATTTTTTCTAATGATAAGTCATTTTCAGAAGCCCATTGATGTATTTTTTCTTCGGACTCACCATAGTAAGTGCCAATAACATAATATTCTTTGGACAACAATTCTTTAACTATTGCTGAGCCAATACCACCAGTAGCTCCAGTGATTAAAGCTAGTTTAGACATATTTACCTCATATATAATTTTTTAAATTAGAAAAATGGGGAGTCAATAAACTCATCATTGACATCTGATTGCCGAGAGTTATTATCTACAGCAGACTCTACTTCAATTATTTTTATTGCACGTACTACACAGGAATTCACGCACGCTAGCCCAGATTTATTTGATATGCATAAGTCACATTTATTAGCAACAAATTCACTATCAGAATCAAAACGTTTCTTCCGCTTTATTAAATGTATACCATTGAAATTACATGAATCGACACATAAACCACATCCTGTACACTTATCACTATTTATTGTGACAAGGCCATCCACGATAGACATTGCATTATTAAGACACGTAGATAAACATTCAGGTTCTGTACAATGTTGACATACGGATGCTGATCGTTTTTCAGCTGTAAAGTTAAGGAATAGACGAGAGTTTAAATTTTGTTCAATAGAACCTATTTGATTTTTGTGTGACAATGCACAGGATACGATGCACATTTTACAGCCTATGCATTTGTTAAAATCTATTTCAACATATTTTCGTGATTCCACATCAAATACCACCTTTACCTAATTTAGCCCAATCAGAGATACGTGAGTTCATTTGTTTGTCCTCTATAAAAGGGGATGTATTGAAATCTTTACAACAAGGTAGCACTAATTCGAAATTATTTTTCTGGCACAATTGCATTTCAAATGATGAGGTCTGACATTCTAGCACATGGCCAAAGACACTCATGTCATCACTAATAAAATGAATATGGCATCCACCTGCACCACTGTTAAAACAATCTAAATATGAAGGAAGCCAAAAGCCCATTAGATACCCACTTATATTTGATAATATTTCATTTTCTGATTGATTGACAATCTCTGGTGTTATTTTTACATATGGTTTTTGGAATTTTGGGAAGTGCGATATTTTTACAAAATCAAATTCAGATTTTAATTTAAATAAATAGATATAATTTTTACTCTGAAAACTACACTCTATATATTCCCTTAAACCCTCTATATTCATACCGGAACAGCTGTATAAGGTTTTTTCATTAAAAAACTTAGATACAAATGAAATGGCTATTTTTTTACTTGAAATATTTTCTTTTGGTGAAATAATTTTCCCATTAAATAATACAATGTTTTCCTGCATTCCCGCTGTGGCACCAAATCCAAAATCACCTTGTTCTAATAGTTCACTTAACTTGTGATTTGAGTCCATTATGCAATTGCATAACGTCTGGCTTGTGTTTATTTGATAAAGTGTATCGTTATATGAAAATAATTCCATTTTTTATACCTAATTATTAATGAGTGATATCACATTATTGAGACGTTCGATAGGATTATTTATTGATATTTTTTCAAATTCATCATGTTCAGGTAAATAAATACGTAAACGATCTTTAATCGAAACTTCGACTGATGCATTTTCAATCTCACATGATAATACATGACCACCAATATTTAACGAATTACCTATAAAATGAAAATGAAATTCAGGTCCTGTGATCGGTGACATTAATTTGGGGTAGATAAAACCTATAAGTGATCCATCAATATTTTTATATTCACAAATATGTTTTCTAGTTACTAATTCTTCAATTTTTGGATATGGATGTTGGCTCTTTGGATATGACAAAAGCTTAATGCTAGCTAGCTTTGATGAAATTTTTATGGCAGCGAACAAATTTATATTTCCAAAGTGATATTTTATACATTCAACAAGTTCATTTAGACTCATTTTTTTGCTGAAATTAACTTTTTTAATATCACTAAACATAGTTAGACACATTTTAGGTGTTGATATTTCATTTTCTGAAACATCATATTTCTTTCTATTGAAGTTATAATCAGATACATAATACATATCATTGTATAGAGTTATTTCACCTTCTAGACCTTCAATTCCTCCAATCCCAAAATTGCCAAATTCATCGATTTTATTTAAGGTTGTAATGCCATTTAATAAACCTTCAAATGTAGCTCCAAACAAAGATATCTGGTATACTGTGTTATTCATGAACTCTATCTCTTTTTAATGTAAATTGTATAAACCACATTACTAATATACAAACTGTGATAAGCAGTATATAATTCATCGCTGTATTAAAAATTGACATACTATTACTGTGAGATGCATACCAAGAAATAATGGAAACGATTACGCCAGTGAATGTTCCAAATAATGAGCTTGCAGTCCCTGCTTTGGCTGGAAAAACTTTCATTGAATTCACTAAAGTATTCGGAACAATGAATCCTACACCAAGGAATATTATAAATATTAATGTAATTATTATATATATAATTACATTGTCGAGTAAATTTAATGATAACATCAATAATGATGAGGCAAGACAAATCAATAAACCAAAATGAAGATTGTTAACACTACCGTTTTTATTTACTGTTGATTTATTAAGAAGGGATCCTAAAAAATACCCAGCCCCTAATAATAAAGCTACATAACCATATTGAACTGTCGTTAAACCAAATTTACTTTGAAGTAGGAATGGGCCAATTACATTAAAATATACAATAGCGGCGTAGCCAATTCCTCCAATTAATGTATATCCCATAAATATTGGATTTAATATTACTCTGCTTATGCTCTTGATATTAAATGCTTGATTATATGGAATAATACTTTTGTTCGTTTCCTTAAAACTGGTCAAAGAAATGAGAGTTACGGTTAAACCATAGATAGTAAAAAATATGAAGTTGGATTTCCAGCCAAAGTATGTTGCTAGATATCCACCAATAATTGGGCCTAGGATAGGGCCTAGTGACCAGCTCAAACCGAAGTAGTTGGTATATTTATAGAGGTTTTTTCCATCAAAAACATCAACAATCATTGCTCTTGCAACAACAGCTAGACCAGCAACGCTAAGACCTTGCATTAATCTTAAAAACTGCAGTACATGAATTGAATAAGCAAATTCAAAGCAAGCAAAACTACTGAGAGTAAATATAATAGAACATGATCTTAAAACAATTTTTCTTCCTGATGCATCTGACACAATACCAAGTAAGAATTGTCCAATACCATAACCAAGCATATATAATGATATAGTTTGTTGTACCTGCCCACTTGTTGTGCTGAAATATTCAGTGATCGCAGGAAGAGAGGGCACATAGAGATCAACACCTAATCCCATAAGGAATGGTATGGAGAAGATCAAAAAAATTATTTTTAATTCAGATATTCTATACTTAATAAACATGGTTGTTGATCTCTTCTGATACTTTGTATCCTATATTTACTGCAGCTATTTTTTGCATTAAATTACGTGATTTTTTTCTAATCAAAAATTCTTCTATATTATCAAAATTTATTAACTTCAATAATATTGGAAGAATAAGGAAATTGATTGAACTTTCTATTTTCTCTTGATTTATATAGTCATCAATGCAAATGGCTCTTTGTTTTTTTCTCTTTAAGATATCATCTAGATCAAATTCTACTTCATTTTCCAATTTTGTATTTATAGTTGGTGATGTCAAATTATAATCATGGAAAAAACATATGCCATTTTCTTTTAAATAATGAATATTTCTAAATAGTTCAGTTTTTTCGAGGCCGATTAAAATATCTGAACTTCCATATTCGATCATAGGAGAGATGACTTTTTCTTCTTTATTTATTCTAATATGACTGGAAACACTACCCCCACGTTGTCCAAGGCCTATAATATTATTTATTTTAATATCAAAACCACTATTTATAGCTAGCTCACCAAAAATTTTAGTTAGTGATACTATACCCTGTCCACCGAGACCACATAATACTATATTAAATTGACTCACAGTTAATTGCTCCATTTTTACAGTTGTTCATACATAATTTACAACCAACGCATAAATTTTTATCGATGTTAATTTTTTGATTAAGGGTATCTCTAACAATCGCTGGGCAGCCTAGATTTAAACAAGTACCACAATTAACACATTGCATATTATCAATGTGTGATTGTTCTGTAATTTGAATCTTGTATTTTACCAAACAAGGTCTTTTGGCAATAATAATACTAATATTGTTATTGTTTATACAGGATAGTATGGTTGACTCCAGTGTTTTTAAGTCATAGGGATCTACTGTATGAACATCTTTAATATTATATGCTTCACAAATTTTAGAAATAGATAGCTCATTCTCACCAGATTTTTCATACCTTGAGCCCGGTGTATCTTGTCCTCCAGTCATCGCTATACAGCTATTGTCAACGATAATTACTGTAGAGTTTCCCTTATTGAATGACATGTTTAATAAGCCGTTATGGCCTGTGGCCCAGAATCCACCATCTCCAATCACTGAAACATATTTATTGTTGCCGTTTGCTAAATTGTATCCATGTGCAACAGAAATTGAAGCTCCCATATTTTTAGCATTGTTAAATGCGTTTATATGAGGCAGGATACCTAAGCCACCGCAGGTCACATCAGTCGTAGCTTTAATATTGTTTTTTTTCAAAACGTTATAAATGAATAAATGACTACAACCAGCACAATTCATCGGTAGGCGGAAGGGAACTTCTTCTAATGGTTTATTTTCTATCTTCAGGTTTAAAATATGCTCTTTGATTACTTCTGGTGTGTATACTGGTAAAAATTTAAATTTTTTCTTATCTATAGATATAATGCTTATACCTAATGCTTTAACTTTGTTCTCTAAATAATCATGGCCGTCTTCAATTAAATAAATATTATCTATCTGATTAGAAAAATTTTTCAATAAATCTTCAGGTAGTGGGTTTACCATTCTGAGATGTAATATTGATGATTCAGGGCATACTTCTTTAACATAGAGACTAGATGTTCCAGTGCAGATAAAACCTATTTTCTTAGATTTATAAATAATCTCGTTTATTTTTTCATTATTTGATATGTCGGACTTTAATTTGTTTAAATTATCTATATAGTCATTGTTAAATTGACGGACGATTTCTAGATTAGACCTTTTAAGACCTAACATAATGGTCGTTGAATATACACTGTATGCGCTAATATTATGTTTTATTCTTTTGGGTGCTTTGTAATTATGAATATCATCCAGAGTCACTTTTGATAATGTTTTACATGTAATTGTTGTTAACCTGACAATTACGGGGAGGCAATAAATCTCACTTATCGAAAATGCTAACTTTATTAATTCAAGTGCTTCTTGTGCATCACTTGGTTCTAAAACCGGGATGTTTGCACTATCACCATAATATCGACAGTCATTATAATCATCGGTGATTCTTCCTGTATCATCACCAACGACAATCACCAAACCACCATTGATTTGAGACTGTGCTGCTGACATAAGAGCATCATGTGCAACATTAAGACCTACTGTTTTCATAACGGACATACTTCGGTAGCCCGCGAATGAAGCACCAATTGCTACTTCCAGTGCAACTTTTTCATTAACTGACCATTCACAATCTACTTCTGTATATTTTTCAAAAAAATTGGATACAATCTCTGTACAAGGTGTTCCTGGATAGCCTGTTACTACTTTAACGCCACTCTCATACGCGCCTCTTGATATTGCATCATTACCACTGTATAGAATATTCATTATCTTTTCTCCAATATATTACTGTTGCTCCCCATGTAAACCCTAATCCTGCTCCAACAAGTAAAATTTTAGAGTCTTCTTTAATTTTTTTATTTTCTAAAGCTAGTTTTAGTGATAAAAATTGATCATTTTGTTGCATGTGGCCATAGTTATCTAGATAGATGCACTTTTCTTTATTTATTCCTATTAATTCCATTATCTTATTGTGTGCGGATTTTTTCATATGTAACATCGCTACATAGTCAATATCATCACTTTTTATTTTAGATTCTTTTATTGCATTATTTATAACGGTAATAAAATTAGTTAAAGAAACTTCATTTAATCTTTTCTTAAAGTATTCCACATCATCTACAACTAGTTCATAGGAACTGGTATGAGTTTGACTCTTTTTCGCATAGCATAAGCCAGCCAAGCTACAATCACTCATGAAGCTTGAACCTAAAATAGAGAAACAATTATTTGTATGCTTTTCTGTACAAGCTAATAGAACAGCAGCTCCACCAGTGCTTAGATTAATTAGAAACTGTGTATCTTGATTTTTAAAATTCAGATATTCACTATCCTTACATCCACTGACTAATAATATTTTCTTATACTTTCCTGCTTCTATAAGAGTTTTAGCAATTTCTATAGCAGAAATCATTGTGCTACACATTGAATTCATGTCAAATGCCCACGCATTGCAAGTGTTTAGTTTCTTCGCCACTGATAGTGCTGTTACATACATCATTTTTTCATTGTTGACACTACCAACCCAAATCAATGCATCAATTTCATTTGGCGGAGTTTTAGTCTTATTTAATAATGATTCTGCTGCTTTTACTCCTAAATCTTCAGAATTATCTATTATTGTGGAAGTGATTTTTGAGTTTATACCATATTTCTCTTTGATTATCTCTTCCGGAATTCCAGTGTTTTGGGATAGTTCTAGACAGCTGATGTTTGTATTTGGAATATACACATCAAAATCTATTATTTGACAGTTCATGTGAGTGCTATGACGAAATTAACAATGATATTATTATGTTGATTTTATTTTATTATTTCATCACCCGAATTATTATTTTTTTTCCAATATTTCACCCGTTTTTTTATATGGGTGAATATTCTAATAGTTATATTAATATTTTATAGGTTAGATATGTCACCATATCGTTGAATTTTTATAAAACTGTATCTTAAAATTTATTAAATAAACATATGCTTACGCTATTTTCTATTGATAAAATATCCTGTGCAGAGTTTTATACTGCAACATTGCTTATAAAGAGAAAATTGTATATGTTTATTTTTCTTCATACTTTTATTCTTATGGGTGAGAGATTTCACACTCTATTTTTCATTTCTGTTGAATGATGTTTATTTTTATAATACATCATAAGATACTATTTGCATATTTTATTGCCAGAACACATTGAAAAACATGCCGTGCTCGAAGGTCAAAGAATCATAGTCCATTCTCAGTTTCGGGGACACTTGCCCCTGTGTGCTAGCCCATCTTCAATAGAGCAAAGCCAACTTGATCAATGGGTTCAGGGTGAACAATCAGGGGAGAGTGCAGCTATTCCCTAACAGAAGAGTATAGCGCATTAGTAAGGCTCAAAGTCTCATCACGTTCAGTGAGAAATCATACAATAGCGTATAGGCCACAGGTAGCCGTAGCTACCTGTAAATAACATCATTCAGCCGCCATAACTGTCGGCGCTGCGGGTCTGAGATAGCTGCCGATGATAAAGGCGGCCAACCCGAGTGCCAGCGTTGGCACAATCGGATGAATCCCACCGAGATTAGGTTTGAATGCCACCAGCGAAATATAGCTGCCCAAACCAACCACCATGCTACTCAATGCACCAGTTGCCGAGGCTTTGGACCAGTATAATCCCAGCACCAGCGGCCAGAGGAAGACAGCCTGTAAACCACCTAAAGCCATCAGATTGAGCCAGATAATCATATCCGGCGGATGGGTCGCGGCCAAAAAGACCAGCAGGGCAAAAATACCGGTGACCCAGATCGAGAGACGGCTCAGCTTGCGTTCGCCCTGAGCCTCACTCAGCATCCGGGGATTGATGTAGTTGAGGTAGAGGTCTTTGAGCAGGGTCGCAGAAGCCTGAATCAGTTGTGAGTCGATGGTGGACATGATTGCCGCCATTGGGCCGGCGAGGAAAATACCCGCAACCATCGGAGGTAACACCGTCATCATCAGTGTCGGCATGATGAGATCCGGGCTGGCAACTTCCGGGATAATTCCCCGGCCAAGTGCACCGGCCAGATGCGTGCCGAACATCAGTAAAGCCATCATGATGGTACTGATGACAATTCCTTTATGTAATGAAGCACTGTCTTTATAGGACATACAGCGAACCGCTGCATGCGGCAGGCCGATCACTCCGAAACAGACTAATACCCAGAAACTCAGGATAAACGGCTGGCTGAGAAAATGATCCGGCCCGTATGGGGTGACTAACGCCGGATCGATCTGATGCAGCCGGGTCACCAGTTCACTGATACCGTGACCCGCATGGATGACGCCCCAAAGTAACACGAAGGTTCCGATCAGCATCATGATTCCCTGAACTGTATCGGTCAGGACCACCGCCCGAAAGCCACCGATCGTGGTATAGAGTCCGACCGTGCAGGCGAACAACAACAGCCCTTGATGATACGACAGCCCGGTGACGGTTTGCAGTAACCGTGCGCCCCCGACGAACTGCACCACCATGGTACCGAAGAAGGCGAGCAGCAGCGTCAGTGAAGCAATAATGACCACCGTGCGACTCTGAAAACGGGCAAATAAAATGTCATTGAGCGTCACCGCGTTATGGCGTCTGGCTTCCATGGCAAATTTTTTTCCCAGCACGCCTAAGGTCAGCCACGTCGCAGGCAATTGAATCATCGCCAGTAATACCCAGCCAAGTCCCATTTTATAGGCTGCACCCGGCCCGCCGATAAAACTGCTGGCACTGGCATAGGTTGCCGCCAGTGTCATCGCGAGGACAAACCCGCCAAGGCTACGACTGCCGATAAAATATTCGCTGAGAAATTGCCCCGGCCGATGATGGCGGCGGGTCAGTATAGCCAACGCAAAGACAGCGGCAAGATAGATCAGTAAAGGGATAATCAGTTGACTATTCATGATGATGATTCTGTTGTGAAATGTCGGGGGGCTGGGATGAATTCAGTGTGTGCCGTTGTGGTTCGTCACTGTCTTCTGCTGTGGATAGCGAGAAATTACGATACACATATTTCACCATCAGGCCGCACAGAAGTGTAAACAGTACCGGGCCGACGACACAAGAAAGCAAAAACCATAATGGCATTCCCCAATAAAGTTCAGGTAATGCCTGAGATTCAGGCGGTGGAGAAAAACCGTAAGCCGTGGCATACCACCAAATAAAATATCCCAGTGCCAGTGCAATTGCCCACAAGGCTTCCCGGTGTGCCTGACGATAAGGTTTGGTCTGTTGATTCATCGGATATGATTCTCCCTGTTCCTATCATCTAAAAAGACCATCATTTTTGAAATCATTCAGTTGAAGATGATTCCTGTCACTAAATTTGGTTGGCGATGATACCAGATTGCGTGCCATGAAGGTAAGTTGAGAATGCGCTTCATGACGGCGAATCCGGGCTCATCCTTGTTAGATACTCGTGATGAGTAGCGCTGAGAGGTGATTAAGCGATTTGTCAATAGCGTCCCTGGCAGATTGGTTGTTACATCAATATTATGAGTATCATTTCACGTAATTTATGATTGATTTTTGTGTTTGGCACGCCTTCTGACCATATTTTCTCTATGTTCAGGGGACAGTTTCCTGCTAAGCGCTCGGTTTCATTCTGATAATGAAGCATTGCTCAGACGTGTGTTCATATCCCCCTTCTTTGACATCCGGGTCCCTTGAATCAGGAGATGAATTTCATGGTGTTGACTCAATTATTTTGCAGCCGCATTTGGATGAGGCGATGTCGGCTGTCTGCCCTTGCTATGCTTTGCCCGCTGTCGGTGATTTTCTATGTCCCTTTTAGTCAAGCCGATGGGGTGGTACGTGGCGATACGAGCAACAAAAGGATTGCATTTAGCAATTCTTACGCGGGCAGTGATTTTCGCAAAGTGATGGTTCAAAACTGGAAAGATGTTGCCTCTCAGGCGCAACAAGATGAATTGATCAAAGATGCACCGGTGTTCAGTGCGAATAATTCCGTACCGGAGCAGGCTCAGCAAATCCAGAATATGATTATGGATGGCTATGATGCCATTGTCATTCTGGCCGCATCGGATACAGCACTGAGAGGCTTGGTTCATGATGCCTGTCAGGCCGGTGTTGTTGTCGTGGTTCTTGCCAGCAAAATACATGACCCTTGTGTTTACGAGGTGAACTACGATTGGGATGAAATGGGACGGGCAGAGATCGACTATGTTGCCAAACGCCTGCAAGGTAAAGGTAACTTGTTGGAAATTCGGGGCATTGCCGGTGATACAACCGATGAGAATATCAGTACCGGCATTCATAAAGCAGCGCAACAGTATCCGGCGCTGAAAATCGTGCATACCGTTTATGGTCAATGGACCAATTCAGTGGCGAAGAAAGAAGTAGCATTAGCCCTGCCTGCATTGCCGAAAATTGATGCAGTGGTGGATCAGGGCGGGGATGGGTACGGTGCGGCAATGGCTTTTCAGGAAGCAGGGAGGCCGTTGCCGATTATTGTGATGGGCAATCGGCAGAATGAGCTGGCATTCTGGAAGCAAAAGCGGGATGCACATGGTTATGAGACATTTTCTATTTCGGCGACCCCAAGTATTTCACAGGTCGGTTTTTGGGTGGCGCAGCAAATCCTGGCCGGAAAAGAAGTCCCGAAAATGGTACACGTTCCGTTAGTGACCATATACAGCGATGAGCTGGATACATGGCTTGAGAAAATGCCCGTCGGTGGTGCCGCAAATCCGTCATATTCTCAGCAAGATGTGGTGAACATGATTGATGCTGCCTTGCATCAGTAAGCGTGTGGATACGGTGTTATGCTGAAAATCAGGTCATTTGAGCACTGGTCGATTACCACCAAGATTACGGTATCAGTGGTCTTGTTGGTGTTACTGAACATGGGTGTTTCGATTGTGCACTTCTATAGTTTGACCCAGTTGAAGAAATCAGTGGAAATGATCGGCTACGGCTCAGCAGTAATGGTCTCCGTGAATGATGCAGCAGAGCGGATCGAAAATTTTATCTCTTCCCATCAACCCTCTCGTTTGAATGAAGTAAAAACAATTATAGAAGAAAATGTAGCGACGCTCGCTCATCTGGATTTGAGTGAATTGGAGAGCGTTCATGCGGAAGAGGTCTCCGCACTGAAAAGAAGAATGCGTTACTTCTCCAATACGGTCGATATCTTAGGATTGGCGACCGAAATGATGAATACCGAAACCACCAATATGACTCGTCAACAGACGCAGTTGCAAAACGTGGCAACAGCGATTGAAACGCATTTGACGCAACGACGGGAGCAGCTTGAGCAGCGGATGGATTTGCAGGATGCCGGAATGAACAAAGTGTATCAATCCCACCAGATTATCCAAAGTCTCCGTGCGGGAGTGCATAAAATGTCTACTGTGTTGCTACCGCATGTCGTCGGGGAAGTTGAGGACCCGCTGACGGAAATCAGACAGGCTCTGCAGGCGATGTTTCCGGTTGTGAATATGTTAAAAGAACTCAGTGATCAAGAGCAATGGCTGACCATTATCGAGCAACTGCAACAAGTGCTCATTGGTGCCCGACAAGATATTGATGCATTGAACGATATCAAATCAGAGCGCAGTGTGGTTTATACGCAACTGCTGGCGCATTTTAAAGCCATTGAGCGAATTCTTAATCAGTTTGAAAACCTCATTGCAACGCGTGAGGGCGCGTTAGGACAGACGATGGATTACCTGCGAACCGAGATCGGGTTATTGCAAAACTCAGTTAATATTTCCAGACGATTTGCTGAGCGAGTGGCCTATTTGGAAGCGAAGACATTGACTTTTCTGTTGCGTTCAACGGATAACGAGGCTGCACTTGTCCATGATACGTTGGATCAATTGAGTCATTACTCGCGTATTTTGCCCGCCGTGAGCACCTTGGCATTGTCACAGGACGCGACGGTGACCGTCAATTCGTTGATTGATGGCTACCGTGATGCTTTTATTCGCTTCAGGCAGGCAAGCTATGCACTGTCTCGGGTTCATCAAAAAGTTCGTGAAGAGGTTGAGCGAACATCATCACTCGTATCCCAGTTTGCCAAAGAACAACAAGTTGCCGCTGATAAACATAATGAATGGAGTGAGCTCTCCGGCATGATTGTCGGTGGTATTACTGCGTTGACGGCACTGTTTATTGCCTGGTCAACGTCTCGCTTGATCGCCAGACCGATTATCTCGCTGGCTGCGGTGATGCGTCGGTTAGCCGCCGGAGATCTGAACGTGAGTATTACCGGTGTCACGCGTCAGGATGAAGTCGGCAGTATGTCCCGTGCTGTGAAAATCTTTCAAGAAAATGCTATCAAGGTTCGGGCAATGGAAGCCGAGGCGGAAGCGGAACGACAACAGATTATGGCACAACTGGAGCAGCGTGTTGTTGAACGGACAGAAGACTTGCAGCACAAAACAGAACAATTGGAGGCGCAAGCTCGTGAACTCAATCGTGCTCGTATTCAGGCAGAGGCAGCCACACATGCTAAATCGGTTTTTCTGGCAAATATGAGCCATGAACTGAGAACGCCGTTAAATGCGATTCTCGGGTATGCGCAGTTGATACACCGGGCCCCTGAACTGAACGAACAGCAAAAAGATGGACTGAATACCATCATTCAGAGTGGCCACCATTTATTGACCCTGATTAATGACTTGTTGGATTTGTCGAAAATTGAAGCCGGACGAATGGATTTGGCACCTGAAGCGATTGATTTGACCCGGTGTTTCCAGAGTGTGCTTGAAATTATTCGCATTAAAGCGGCGCAGAAGAGTTTGGATCTCAAGCTTCAGCTCAAGCCTCAGATACTGCCTTGGGTTTTTGTCGATGAAAAGCGCCTGCGTCAGGTGTTGCTGAATTTGTTAGGCAATGCGGTGAAGTATACCGACACGGGCTATGTCTGCCTCAGCGTTGTTGCTGAATCGGCCGATACCGAGGATCCGGTGAGAGTCACGTTTTCGGTAGAAGATAGCGGTATCGGGATTGATCCTGAAATGCAGAATATTATTTTCCACCCCTTTGAGCGGGTCGGGAATAAAAAACGGCAGATTATCGGTACGGGGCTCGGCCTTGCGATTAGCCAGCAGCTCGTTAAACAGATGGGCGGTGGGATTCAGGTAACCAGTCAACCGGGCGTGGGAAGCCGGTTTTTCTTTACGCTGGATTTGCCGGTTGTGACGGAGAAGCGAGAGCGGGACTCTAGTCTCAGTCAGAAGAATATTATTGGCTATGAGGGGAGTCGCAAGCAGATTCTGATTGTCGATGATGTGCTGGAAAACCGTATGTTATTGGTTGATTTATTGGGTGGCATTGGCTTTGAAACCAGTGAAGCCGTTGATGGTCAGGATGGTGTTGAGCAGGCGTATGCGCAGCGACCGGATTTGATTTTGATGGATATTGTGATGCCGGTGACGGATGGACTGGAGGCGACACGGAATATTCGACAGATTCCGGAACTGGAGGATATTCCGATCCTGATTGTTTCTGCCAGCGCATCGCAAACCGAGCTGACACAAGGAGAAGAAGCCGGAGCTAGTGGTTTTGTGAGTAAACCGATTGATAGAAATCGCTTACTGATTCAGATCGGTGAACAGCTGAACCTGACGTGGATCGTCGATGAACAGACATCGAAATTGGATGCATCACCGATGATGTCCGATACTTCAGAATGGGTGACGCCACCGAGAGAGCAATTAGAGGAACTTCATCATTTGGCATTGCTCGGCAATATGCGTCATATCCGCAACTGGGCTGAGGGCTTAAAAGCAGAAGATTCCCGTTATAATGCTTTTGCCGCGCAATTGATTGATATGACGAAAGCGTTCCAATCCCGGGCGATATCCCAACTAGTCAATGAGTTATTAGAAAGGAAATCTGCCATATGAGTATTGTGGAGTATCCGACAGTGAAGCATCAGGAGCAAATTATCTTGATCATCGATGACACCCCCGCCAACTTGGGTGTATTAGTGGATGAACTCGATGGTCGGCACTTTCAGGTTTTGATCGCGGAAGACGGAGAAGAGGGGTTACTGCGGGCTGACTATGTGGTGCCGGATTTGATTTTACTGGATGTGATGATGCCGGGTATGAATGGTTTTGAAGTGTGTACCCACTTAAAGCAGAACGATAAAACTCGCCATATTCCGGTGATTTTCATGACGGCCTTGAATGATGTGACAGACAAAGTCACGGGATTTGAAGTGGGCGGTGTGGATTACATTACCAAGCCTTTTCAGATTGAAGAGGTCGTGTCCCGGATTAAGCTCCACTTGTCTTTGTGTGACATGCAGCAGCGGTTAACCGACAAAAATCGACAATTGGTTGAAGAAAGCCAAGTTCGTCAAAAAGCGCAAGTGGAACTGAATCAGATTTTACAAGAGCAGCAACGCTTACTGGAATACTCCGGGGTGGGGATTGCATTTTTGCAGCAGCGTCGGATTGTCAGATGCAATCAAAAACTGGCGACACTGTTCGGTCAGGAGATTGAGACTTTGAGTGAACTGCCGCTCGAATCGCTTTATTCGGCTGAGTATCATGATGATTACATTCATCAAGCCGCCCATCAGTCACTCGTTCAGCAAGGTGAGTATGTTTTGGATATTCGCTATCAGCGCAGCGACGGTCGATGTTTCTGGGGAGAGACGATTCTGACCGCGATTGATCGGGAAGATCTATCCAAGGGAGAAATTCTGGTCATTCATGATATTGATCAACGTAAACGAACAGAGGCACTGCGCATCGGACAAGGACAACTGTTTGAAATGATGGTCACCGGCTCGCCACTGGATGATATTCTCAATCGTTTAATTCAATTGATTGAAGCCCATCAGGTGAAGACGTTGGGCGCTATATTTTTGAAAAACAATGGTCGGTTAACGTTGCGCACAGCGCCAGAGCTACCGGATATGTTTGCCGCGCAGTATGAGACATTATTTCCCGAAGGCGAACTTGTGACTGAGTCATTGAGTCCGAATAGTGAATCAGTGATACGGGAACAAGCCGTCTGGTGCGAGAATCCGCTGGCACCGACATCCGGGTGGGAAGCCTACGGTTCGTTACTGAATCAGTTCGGGATTCATGCGTGTTATACCATACCGATGGTCACCTCACAGGGAGACATCTTAGGTACACTGACACTTTATTTTCTTGAAAAATATCAAATGAGTCAGGTAGATATGACGTTTGTCGATATGGCAACACGGATTGCGGGTATTGCCATTGAACGCCAGCATAACGAGGAGCGGATTCAATATCTGGCACATCACGATACATTAACGGCATTGCCGAATCGGACTTTATTGGATGACCGTTTAAATCAGGGGTTGTTATGGGCACAACGCTATGGCCGGAAGGTATCGGTTGTTCTGATTGATCTCGACCATTTCAAAATGATTAATGACAGTCTGGGTCACAGTTCCGGCGATTCGTTATTACAAATTATTGCGAAACGGATGGAAACCTGTATCAGGAAAACCGATACCCTGGCACGTTTGGGGGGCGATGAATTTGTCGTAATCCTGTATAACGCGAATCCGATTGAGATGATACTTAATCGAATCAAAGAAGCGATTGCCCAACCGATACAGATTGCCGATCACGAAATCAGAATGACCAGCAGTATTGGGTTTGCGAACTATCCTGATGATGGCCAGACCGCGGATGTCCTGCTAAGAAATGCTGATGTTGCCATGTACCATGCGAAAGAGTTGGGACGGAATAGTTTTCAGCATTATAGCCTTGATATGGGCAATGAGATTCAGGAACGGATGGTTTTGCAGGAGAACCTGCGTCATGCATTGGAGAATCAGGAATTCATCCTGCACTATCAGCCCCAGTATTGTTTTCATACGCAGCGCATTATTGGGGTTGAAGCACTATTGCGTTGGCAGCATCCTGAATTCGGTATGGTTCCTCCGGTGCGTTTTATCCAGTTGGCTGAAACGACAGGCCTGATTGTTCCGATCGGGGATTGGGTGTTGCAGACAGCGTGTAAACAGAATAAAGCGTGGCAGGATGCCGGCATTAAAGATCTCTGCGTGGCGGTGAATGTCTCTGCTCGCCAGTTTCATGAGAAAGACTTACCGGAACGCGTGGCTGCCGCTTTGGAAATGAGTGGATTAGAAGCCCGTTATCTGGAATTGGAAATTACGGAAAGTGTGGTGATGCAAGATCCGCAAGAAGCGGTTGAGATTATGCAAAAAATTAACCGCATGGGGGTTCAACTTTCGATTGACGATTTTGGTACCGGTTACTCAAGTCTCAGTGCGTTGAAACACTTTCCTGTCCACCGCCTGAAAATTGATCGCGCTTTTGTCACGGATCTGCCGGACAATCCTGAAGGGTGCAGCATTGCGCAAGCAGTAATTGCGTTAGGTCATAGCTTAGGGCTGAATGTGATCGCAGAAGGGGTTGAAGATGACCGGCAACTGGCTTTCTTGCATCAGCACCAATGTGATGAGATCCAAGGGTATTACCTTTGTCGTCCTGAGCCGGTTGATCGCTGCGAAGCCTTTTTGCGGTCACGTCCTTGCCCACTGAATTTGTTGGGTTGATAAATGAAACTGTGGGCGGAACAAGCAAATTGACGTTGGGCATGGCTATATTCTGTCACCCTTGAGTTTGGCAGGGCATTATTTTACCCATCATTTCAATTCAAGAATAAATGAGATGGCTCACTGTATTTTTATGTTTATCGTTACGCGATCAAATTTTTGAATGCTTTTGCTTTATTTTTGTTACATTTTCTGGAAACTTATCAATCTTTTTCTATGATTTTGTTAAGTAATTGTATGAGGCCTACCCAAGCAGTCTCGAGGTACTGGGTTCAGAATGCCTTCAGACAGCTTTCTGAGTCGTATCGTACAGTCACTTGGGGAAATCAATATAACAATAGAGTATTACCCCTTGAGAGTTTTTTATGAATTATAACAATATAAAGAAATTGAGTCAGTTGAGTGCTCAACAATGGAATCTTATTCTGTTTATTCTGCAACTGCCTTTCTTGGCCTATTTTATTTCACAGCAACTTTGGTGGTGGACAGGGGGGCAAATCCTGTTCAGTACGGTGGTGTTTTTGACGTTACAGTCATTTCATCGTTTACTCGTGGTAACCCAAAGTGTTGCGATTGAGTTGTCTGAAGGTGACTTGCGGGCCAGAATCAAGACTGAACGTGAAGGTGCTCATCCGCTTTATCGTTCTTTTAATCGAATCGGTGAAGATGTTTCAAGAACGGTTGGGGCATTAGGGGCGACATCAGCGGCATTGCTCAATGTTGCTGAATCGGTAAAAAAAGATTCGGAAGTGTCTAAAACCGGTGCTTTACGGCAAAGAAATGATGTCGAACAGGCGGTAGAAATCGTCGGACATCTGGTTGAGACGACTCGGCAAGTTGCTCACTTTACCGAAATTTCATCCGGCTATGCCAATGAAGCAAAAACACAGGCTGATGAAGGTTGCAACGGGATGGCGCAGCTAGAACATGCGTTACATACGGCCAGCGAGCAGATTGAAACATCGCATCAGCACATCACGGCGCTGGAAGGGGAGAGTGTCAGTATTGGTCAGGTGATCGGTACGATTAGTGATATCGCGGAGCAGACCAATTTGCTGGCATTGAATGCCGCGATAGAAGCTGCCCGGGCCGGAGAGCAAGGACGGGGATTTGCCGTTGTTGCCGATGAAGTCCGGACACTTGCGACACGAACGCAAACGGCAACTAATGATATTCATATGCGGATCGAGGCGCTGCGCTTGAGTATTAACACTGTGGTCGAAGCGATGCAGAGAAACAGTGAATGTATGCATGAATCCATGGGGATTGTCGAACAGACCAGTCAATCTTTCACGCAGTTGTTAGATAAGATCGCAGAAATTAAAGGGCAAAGTAGTCAAATTACGAGTTCTCTGGATGAGCAGGTCAATGCAACGGTTGATTTGGAACACTGTTTGTCGGAAATCTCTGTCGTGGCAAAAGAGAATGTCAGGGCGACGCAAGAAACATTGATGGCGAGTGTCACAGTGCAAAATATATCCGGTGAAATTAACTCACTCTTGCACCGTTTCGCGATTGATCGTCGCCAACTGGAAGCTGAAGATAAGCAAAGAAATAAGTTAATTGAGTGGGGACCATCGCTTGATTTGAATATTAAGGAAATAAATCGGCAGCATCAGACTTTAGTCCACCTGATTAATGAGCTGAACCATTTATTGAATAACGGCTATGGACTGGCATCGATTAAACGGGTTGTACAAGGTTTGATTGATTATACGGCGAACCACTTTCAGTATGAGGAAACGCTATTCGCGCAGTTCAGCTATGTGAATGAGCATGAACACGTCGGGGCTCACCATCGATTAGTCGAGCAGGTACTTGATTTCCAGAAACGGGTCGAAAATGGGGAAAACATTGGCAAGGAGCTGATGTCATTCCTTCAAGATTGGCTTACGCTACATATTCAGAAAGAAGATAAACAGTACGTTGAGTGTTTTCGTGAGCATGGCGTGAACTGAAGACATGGCATGAACTGAAGATGAAGGGGTTCCGCCCGGAATCCCTGACAAATGACAGGTGTGATAAAAAATATCCCTTCAGAGACGGATCATCTGAAGGGATGGGAAAAAAATGGAAGAAGTTGAAGCTGAACAGACTATCTATTTTTAATCAAACTATTGCTAACAGGATACTGCCAACAGTTGCCGCTGCGGAAAGATATTGCCCCGCAGAGTATGAGCCGTCTTCTTCCTCTTCTAATTTTTTAGGATGTTCCATTCCCAGAGCACCATAAGTAAATGATTCGACTTTATCACCAACACTTTTATCTTCACTAACTTTGTTTTCTTTGTCGATTTCTTTCAGTGCGGCAAGCAAAGCTTTCCCTTCGTCAGATAAGATGACTTTGTTCTGCTCAACTTTTGTGAATTCATTAGTTTTATTTGGCGCACTCTGAGCCGCCGGTGCAATCTGTTTTGCTTTAACCGACTGAGGTGAATACAAAGTTGTAGATCCTGTTGCTTTTACTGGGTCCATAACATTCTCCTGCCCATCTCCTTTTATGTTAACGGAGGTTGAAGGAAAAACTTGAGTCATTTTTTCTCAAAATCTTCCTGCAAATAAGACAGCAAAAAATATGCCCGAATTGATGTGGTATTTATATTTTTCGATAAACCCGCAGTGTGAAGTCCGCTTCGCAGTGAAATGTTTCTTGCTGTTGTAATGTTGTTTTGACAGCTTCACTGGCGCGCCAGGCAAAAGGGGTCATTTGGAGTAAATTCAATGCGTCTGTTCCACTCATCTGCATCGGATAATGTAACTGCTCTTCATGAACCGGGGTAAATCCTTCAATTGATTCAGCCTGTGGATCATGCAAACGAACATCCTGATAAATCAGTGCTTTTAACTGATATAGATGACGGGCTGCCGGTGTCACGGTCACCACGATACCATCGGCTTTCAGGCAACGTTGGAGCTCTTCTGATTTACAGGGTGCGTAGATACGCAAGATAGCATCGATACTTTGTGCGGCAAAAGGTAGCCGGTGACTTGATGCAATACAAAACTGGCAATTGGGGTATCGTTTGGCAGCATAGCGAATCGCAGGTTTGGAGACATCCAGACCATAGACCTCCAAATCGGGAATGTCGGTGTGCAGGGTTTTGGCAACATGCGTGGTGTAATACCCTTCGCCACAGCCGATGTCCAACAGCAAAGCAGCAGGTTGTGAAATAAATTGTGCGCAGAGCTGAGCCGCTTTATCACGCATGGCAATATAGTAACCCTGTTCCAGAAAATGACGTCTGGCTTGCATCATCGCTTTGTTATCACCGGGATCTTTGGAACGTTTATGCTGGACGGGCATCAGATTGACATACCCTTCTTTGGCAATATCAAACTGATGGCGATTGATACAACGGAATGTACCGGATTCTTGCTGAAGCGGGGCGTCACACAATGGACATTGATAAGACATAATCAGCCTTGTATTTCGTATCGATTGGAGGCGGGCAGTGTATCGGGTTCCACCGCAAATAAAAAGCGCTTGTCAGGCTTATCGCCATGCAAGAGACAAGCGCTAACGATAGACCGGTTAATCTGCTGCTGAGAGTTTCGTTTTCAATTGATACTGTTCACCCGGTTGTAAAGTAATCCCGGCAGAAATACAGGGAGCGTGAACGGTGGATTCAATACACAGCATGGTTTGATAGCCTTCGTCGGTCATATCTGCCATTGACTGGGCTCCTTGTGACCAAGGATTCCATAAGACAGCTGAATTATGGCCCTTGTTTTCAACGACAATTGTCCGTTTTAGCACCGGATCATGCAGGTGAATCTGTGGCGCTGGCTTGGTGTAAACGCGGTCAATGGTATCAGTCAGTTGTAACTCATCATCGCCCTGACACATCATATTATTTTGCAGGCTATCAATATATTCGTTGCCCATGCCAGTTGTTGTGGTTTGCCGGATATCACCGACATGCAAATAGGTATGGAGTGCCCCGGAGAAGTGCCACGGTCTTGCGTCTTCGTTGGTTATCTCCAGCGTGACTTCAAGCGTGTCGCTAATGGCAACGTGCAGCAGTAAGCTGAATTGATAGGGCCAGATTGCCAGTGTTTCAGGATTGTCCGTCAGACCGAGTGTCACCACTACACCCGCTTCACTTTCCCGGTGTTCAACCAGTGCCCATTGTTGGGTGCGGGCAAAACCGTGAGACGGTGAACCAATCCGGGCAAACCAAGGCCAGCAAACGGGGATACCACCACGTAGAGGGGTTGCGCCATCAAATTTGGCAGCGTCACTCATCCAGATTAAATCTGCTTTGTCGCTTGGCTGAAAGGAAATTACATGTCCACCGTATAAAGAAATGCCGGCGGTTGCCTTATCGTGTATGACACGCACTATTTTCGTGTTCTCTCGCTCTACGATTGAGACACAGTCAGAAAGATTGGTCAGGGTGGGGAAAGCATGTAAATCCATTTTTTTCATCCTCGCATTTTGGTGTCATCCGGAGATTGGGTTCAACAAGTGATCGGTCTGAAAATATAAAAGGCGGCTGAAAGCCGCCTTTTGAACAAGTTCAGATTGAATCCGGATTACTTAATTACTTAGAGATATGAGCAATCAGATCAAGAACTTTGTTTGAGTAACCGATTTCGTTATCGTACCAAGATACAACTTTTACGAATTTGTCAGTTAGTGCAATACCGGCTTTCGCATCGAATACTGAAGTGCAAGTTTCACCGATGAAGTCTTGAGATACGACTGCATCTTCAGTGTAACCAAGTACGCCTTTCAGTTCGCCTTCAGACGCTTCTTTCATTGCTTTACAGATATCTTCGTAAGAAGCACCGTTCACAAGGTTGAC
Source organism: Vibrio sp. MEBiC08052 (assembly GCF_001506075.1). Classification (GTDB taxonomy): domain Bacteria; phylum Pseudomonadota; class Gammaproteobacteria; order Enterobacterales; family Vibrionaceae; genus Vibrio. The sequence continues at coordinate 1,216,315 of NZ_KQ947475.1, forward strand.
AGTCAGGTCAACTACAGAAACGTTTGCTGTTGGTACACGGAAAGCCATACCAGTCAGTTTGCCGTTCACTTCAGGAAGTACAACGCCTACTGCTTTTGCAGCACCGGTTGATGATGGGATGATGTTCTGAGAAGCACCACGACCACCGCGCCAGTCTTTTGCAGAAGGACCGTCAACAGTTTTCTGAGTTGCAGTCGTTGCGTGAACTGTGGTCATCAGACCAGATTCGATACCAAATTTGTCGTTCAGCACTTTAGCGATAGGTGCCAGACAGTTTGTTGTACAAGAAGCGTTAGAAACGATGTCTTGACCTGCGTAAGTGTCGAAGTTGACACCATTAACGAACATTGGCGTAGCGTCTTTAGAAGGACCAGTCAAAACAACTTTTTTAGCCCCGGCAGTGATGTGCTTACGCGCAGTTTCGTCAGTCAGGAAGATACCGGTTGCTTCAGCAACAACGTCAACACCGATTGCATCCCATTTTAGATCTTCTGGGTTGCGCTCTGCTGTGACACGTACAGTCTTACCGTTAACGATCAGGTTACCGCCTTCAACTTCTACAGTTCCGTTGAAACGACCATGAGTTGAATCGTATTTTAACATGTATGCCATGTAATCTACGTCGATCAGATCGTTAATACCAACAACTTCGATGTCGTTACGCTCTTGTGCTGCACGGAAAACAAAACGGCCGATACGGCCAAAACCGTTAATACCTACTTTGATAGTCATTGTAGTTGCTCCACAACTTAATTTCTTGATGAAAGATACTGGTAGTAAAATTACAGAAACCGACTCATCTCTGCAACCAATAATCCTACTTTAGTTGTTTAAAATCAAAAAAGTGAACCTTTCTTTCTATTGGTTACATTTATTCTACAATCTAGTCTCTGCCAATCACCAGTTGGTCTAGAATACCGAAGCATCCATGGTATTCTAAAAAATCTCAACGAATGATGTTAAGGTGTTGAAGTATGTGCTACAACACCGCGGATGTGCAAGTTTTTCATGAAAAAAACATGATAAAACCGAGCACGTGAAAGTAAAGTTCCAAGTATGAGTTGTGAGGATATGAAACAGGTTAAAAAATCAGAATCTCAGTGGCGTCAATCGCTTACCGATGAGCAATTTCGCGTTTGTCGCCAGCAAGGCACCGAGATACCATTTTCAGGGACGCTACTGCATAATAAAGAGACGGGCATCTATACATGCACTTGTTGTCAGGCGCCGTTGTTTTCTTCAGCGAGTAAGTATGATTCTGGATGTGGCTGGCCAAGTTTTGATGCACCGGTTAGTGCCGATGCAATTCGATATTTACAGGATGATAGTCATGGGATGAGCCGGATTGAAATCCGCTGCGCTGCTTGTGATAGTCATCTCGGGCATGTATTTGCTGATGGTCCGCAAACGACCGGTGAACGTTATTGTGTCAATTCGGTGTCGTTAATTTTCAACAAAAATGATCAAGAGTGAGTGTTTTTTCATCACTCTTGTATGATTTGTACAGAATGGTTATTTTTTGAACTCAGGTATCATAGATGGATGATATTCTTGATTTTCTACAGCATCAATAATCATATCAGCGATATCATCTAACATGCTGAATTTTTCATCACTGAAACCGTACATTAGCTGGATATTTTGGGTTGATGCGATAGGTACACCAAAATGTTTGCCGACCATCGCCCAAATATAAGACGCTTCTTGATGACGAAGCAGTTGGTTCAAACTGGCTAATGATTCTAGGATACTGGTATTTAATGACTCCGGATCAGAAAGTTCCAGTGCATGATTGAGTAGTTTGATGGTTTTTTCTCTGTCTCTGTCGATGTAGAATGTCGCCAGTGCATATTGAAGGGCCGCTGTTTCCATTTCTGGTTTGCCTTCCAGCTGTAAAAACTGCCGACGGGCTTGTGTGTCACCCGTTTGACTCCATAAAAAATAGAGTGAAGAGGGGGTGTTAAATTGCATGAGCTCTTTTTCCAGGCGTTCCATATTTTTTCCGGAATTAAGCAATGCATTGAAGCGTCTTTTCTTGAGATCGGCTTGATCAATCGGTTGAATCTGAGCGGCAACTTCCAGACATTTTTTATATTGCTGAGTGAGTTGATACTCAGTAATTTTATTGATATCAGTCGGGTCTTTGTAGACTTCGAGACGATGCCAGATAAGATTGGTTCTGGCGACACGGCATTGCCCGTCATTAATGTTCAATTCTTCACAACGGAGCTCGGGGTGATCCAGACAGAGTCTGTCTGTGTTTCTGGTATTCTCAAAACAACCGTTCAACAGGAGAACAGCGATAGCTAGACTAGTATACTTCATTGGTTGTTGCATATAACGATAGCCTGTGATCATATACAATTATTTATACGACATATCTTGACGTTAGCGGTTGAAACTTCATTATGTTGAATTGTTCGTACAACTAACCATCCGGGATATGCAATGGATACTCAACAACTCATTGATGCGATTACACCTGAGGCTTACCAGCGTTTACTCTATGCTGTTGAAACGGGTAAGTGGCCTGAAGGTACGATACTTTCGGCACAACAGCGAGATTCATGTATTCAAGCTGTGATGTTGTACCAATCTAAGCATAATGCACAGCCGGAACATATGACAGTTGCCGCAGGCGGAGAAATTTGTTTCAAATCGAAATCTGAGTTAAAAAAACAGTTTCAAACGGGACAGGTAGAAGAAGATATTTTGCGGGTCAACCCCAATCAATTTGAGTGATTATTGATGTACTCATTGAAGTCGCACTCCCAGTATTGGCCGGGAGTGCATAATGATTGTCGTCGTGGATACTTTTTGCAGTGATATTGAAATATGCGTTTACCTAAAAAACATTGGCAATGCCAAACAGTGCTGTTTTACAGGCTCATTTCTCCCCGTAGGACTTTTTGCATCTCTAATTTGACGGTTTCGTAGTCAAGCCCTTTACTCAAAAGATAATGCAGTTTGGCCAGTGCCGCTTCCGGCGTCATATCGAACCCGCTGATGACCCCGGCTTCCGCCAGTGCGCTTCCGGTCGCATAACCACCCATATTGACCTTCCCGGCAAGGCACTGGGTCAGGTTGACCACAATTACTCCACGTTCTGAGGCGGCTTTGAGCTGAGCGAGCAACTCAGGATTTTGCGGCGCATTACCGACGCCAAAGGTCAGCAGAATCATGGCATTGACGGGTTGAAGCAATGTATTGCGGATCACCTCATGGGAGATGCCCGGATACATGGTAATCACCCCGATGGGTTGTGGGGTGATATCACTGACCTGAAAGGGGCCATCTGGCTGCTTGCCGACGGTCACATGGCTACTCACCGAGATATTGATGCCGGCTTCCAGTAGTGGCGGCAGGTTGGGTGACGTAAACGCATTAAAGCCGTCTGCATGGGATTTGGTGCTGCGGTTTCCTCTCATCAGTTGATTGTTGAAAAACAGCGTGACTTCATTGATGGGATAGTTTGCAGCAATGTGCAGCGCGTTGAGCAAGTTGGCTTGCCCATCGGAACGCAGTTCGGCCAATGGAATCTGTGAGCCAGTCACAATGACCGGTTTTCCCAGATTTTCTAGCATGAATGACAGCGCTGAAGCGGTATAAGCCATCGTATCCGTGCCATGCAGAATGACGAAGCCGTCATATTGTTTGTAGTTGTTGCGGATATCATCAGCGATGAGTTGCCAGTCTTCAGGCGTCATATCTGATGAATCGATCAGCGGATCGTATTCGTGGATGGTGTATTCAGGCATTTCCGGACGATGAAACTCGGGCATACTTGCGAGTTGCTTTTCCATAAAACCAGCCACCGGAACATAACCGTGTGATGATTTTTGCATACCGATCGTGCCGCCCGTATAGGCAATGTAGATATGTTTTCTTGCCATGACTGAAATTACTCTTCTATCAAGTTCAGGGAGTGCGATTATAGCGGAATCATGCGTAATAAAAAGGGCGACAGTGTCGCCCTTGATCATGATTAATGTTTATTCGACCTCACAATTGAGACAAAATGCATACTGTCCTTTAGGGTCGTTCAACTGGTTGAGTAGCGTTGCGTCACTGAGGATTTTCTGGGTTGTTGAACGCAAACTCTCGGGGAGGAGCGTTGTCACATCCAGCCCCAGCGATACCCTGGCTTCCGAGAAGAGTCCAATCAGTAATTTTTGTATGGTTGAAATCGGTTCTTCCAGCCAGTTGAGTTGATAGTCATCCACTTTGGCAAGTTGGGCAGCCAGATCAACGGCATCATCAAAATCACCCATTTTATCGACTAGACCGAACTTGAGCGCATCCTGACCCGTCCATACATGTCCCTGTGCTACCTGATCAACGTCTTGCAGAGACAAGTTGCGATGTTCTGCGACCAACGAAATAAAGCGCTGGTATCCATGTTCTATCGTTAACTGCAAGGCTTGTTTGGTACCGTCAGACAGCCCGGTAGTAATACCTTGGCCGGAAAATGGGGTTGTCCCCACACCGTCGGTGGATACACCGATACGATCCAGACTGTGTTCAAAGGTGGTCAGCACACTGAATATGCCGATCGAACCGGTGAGTGTCGTGGGTTGGGCAACAATTTGGTCTGCACTGGTTGACAGCCAGTATCCCCCTGAAGCAGCAAGGCTGGACATCGAGACAACAACCGGTTTGCCCGAGGCTTTCAACGCATCAATTTCGCTGCGGATGACCTCAGACGCTGAGGCACTGCCTCCCGGGCTGTCAACCCGTAACACAACCGCTTTAATATGTGGATCATTGCGTGCTTCTCTCAGCAACACACTCATATTCTCTGAGCCAATCGCTTCACCACGAGGTTGATTGCCATCCATGATTGTTCCTGAAGCGACAATTACAGCGATTTCGTTTTGCGATGTCAGGCTTGGTTTCAAGTGTGAGTCGAGTGAGTTGAGGTAGTCGTAGTAACCAATCGAACGATAACCATCTTGGCCATCGCTGCCAAATGTCTCGGTCAATTCCGCACGCATTTGTGGACGGGATGCCAGTTCATCAACCAGCCCGAGATCGAGTGACAATTTGGCGATATCGCCGTGGACGCGTTTCAGTTGCGTCAGAAAATCATCCATCGATAAGCGTAACTTTTCCGGCGGAATGTTTCTGTTGGCTGCAACGTCGGTCAGGTAGGCATCCCAAAGCTGTTGTAGCCAGCGCTTGTTCGATGCTTTTGCTGCGTCCGACATATCATCGCGCATAAACGGTTCAACCGCAGACTTGTAAGTGCCGACGCGGAAGATATGGGTCGTGACATCGAGCTTGTCGAGCAGGGTTTTGTAATATAAACCGTAGGCACTGTAGCCTTTGAGTATCACCAGGCCGTCGGGAGACATTAGAATTTTGTCAGCGTAACTGGCCAGATAATACTGGCTTTGTGTGTACAGGTTACCGACTGCAAACACCGGCTTGCCACTGGTTTTAAACTCATTAATTGCTTTTGCGATATAACGTAACTTAGTCAGGTTGGTTTCAGACATCTCTCCGAGTGAGAGCACCAGCCCCGAAATCTGTTCATCATCCTTTGCATGGCGAATGGTATCGACGATATCAAACAGAATATTTTCTTTCGGCAGTGAGTCACCGAGTAGTGAACTGGCAATGGAATCAACCGATTGAACATAAGTGGCTTGTTCACGGATGGGGCCGGATAAGTTCAGCACCAGCGCAGAGGGCTGATGAATCTGAATGTTTGTATCCTCTTGTGTGGATTGAGTATACAGGATGTAAATGATGACAAGAGTGAACAGAAACAACAAGTTCGTAACGAGATGGCGGAACAGGGTGATCGTTTTCCAGATAAACCGAAAGATCATACCGATGGCTTTTAGTATTGTTTTCATAATCGCTTTAACATCGTGGCTGATTAGGCACCATGGTCGATAAAACCGATGGTACACGGTGTATGGTGATATGATCCTACGTGATAACCCAGAGAGGAACAACTATTCCGTTATGAGGCTGGTTGGATTGCCGTGTCAGAAGAGTCAATACGATTTATTGGGCGGGGTTTAAGGGGGAATTCAGATGGGACATTCTGCCATCGAATCATCCCCAACAGACGAAAGTCCATTGGGGGCATGATTGACTCTGCGTCTATAGAATGACGGTTTTATTGCCGTAGACAAACACCTTGTCATTCAACACATTTGCCAACGCTTTGCTTAAGACATTCTTTTCGACATCACGTCCTGCTTGCGCCATATCCTGAGCACTGAATGTGTGATCAACAGGGATGACATCTTGTTTGATGATGGGTCCTTCATCAAGATCATCGGTGACGAAGTGGGCGGTCGCACCAATGATTTTGACGCCCCGTTCATACGCTTGCTGATAAGGCTTGGCACCGATAAATGCCGGCAGGAAACTGTGGTGGATGTTGAGAATACGGTGATGGTATTTTTCAACAAAGGTGGGGGTCAGAACACGCATATATTTTGCCAGCACAATATAATCCGGCTGATACTGATCGATCACTTCAAGCATTTTCTGTTCGTGTTCCTGACGATTGAGACCATCATGAGAAACACAGTGATAAGGGATATCAAACCGTTCAGTCAGCGTTTGTAACTTATCGTAATTGCCGATGACTGCTGCAATGTCTACGTCCAGACTGCCGTCGTAGCTTTTGATCAGGATATCGCCCAGACAGTGAGCCTCTTTGGTCACCAAAATCACGATTTTCTTGCGTGAAGAACCGATCAATTTATATTTGGCACCTTCGGGGAGCGCCTGATCTAAATCAGCGTTCAGGGTTGTGTCGTTAAAATAGCCTTCCAGCTCGGTACGCATAAAAAAATGGCCGCTGGTATTATCGACATATTCATTGTTGTGAATGATATTGAGCTGATGCTTGTAACAAATATTGGTAATTTTAGCGATCAGACCCGGTTTATCCGTGCAATGTGTGAGGAGCGTTTTCTTTTCCATCAATGATGACTTCCGATGATTTTTTTTGAATTAAAAACTATTTCAGAGTACCCAAAACGGTGATGAGTTCCACAATACTGCGGCTATAATTAATCTATTCTCAATAGAGTTTCAACCCAATAACAAAAGTAATTTCCCTCGGCTTATCTAGTTGGTCTTTATTTCGGGCAACCGTTGTGTATCACATTTTTCATCAAGGTGGTGGTTATGGATAAGGAATTGCTGGCTCGTAAATTATATGTTGAGCGTGTCCACGAGTTAATGGGAACTCATGAAATCGATGAGATCGTCTTGAATGCGATGTGGGAAAGCAAAGCCTCTCCTGCTGATGCTGCCAGAGTGATGCTGGAGCAGCAGACTAATGTACTGGAAGCCGCTTCTTGGTTACAGCGGTATCTGAACCGTAAGTAAGTCATTGCTGACTGTGCGGCGTGAATCGCAAGAGGAGAAAGGTTCGCGCTGCTTCATCAAACCTGACATAATCCGCACATTATATTTTTAAATCCTCTATGCGATGATCGAACAGACTTTTTCAGCTCACGGTGCTTTGGGGAAAGCCATCCCCGGATTTCAGCCGCGTCAGGCTCAGCTCGATATGGCCAGAGCGGTTGAATCCGCTATCCATAATCAGTCACAGCTGGTGGTTGAAGCAGGAACGGGGACCGGAAAAACCTTTGCCTATTTAGTCCCGGCGCTGATGAGCGGCAAAAAAGTGGTCATCAGCACGGGCTCGAAGAACCTGCAAGAGCAGTTATTTCATCGTGATTTACCGTTGATTGTCAAAGCTATCGAATTTTTCGGCCAGATTGCCTTACTCAAAGGGCGCGCGAATTATTTATGTCTGGAACGCCTGAATCGCCAGATGGTTGAGAGTCACGGTAATGAAACGGATTCCCAGCATTTTGCCCAGCTGTTTCAGATCCGGCGCTGGGCATCGGAGACCAAAACCGGTGACCTCGGCGAGTGTGAAACGTTACCGGAAGATAGCCTGATCATTCCGACCATTACTTCGACCAATGATAATTGTCTGGGCAAAGACTGCCCGGATTTTCAGGATTGTTTTGTCTCGAAAGCACGTCGAAAAGCAATGGATGCGGATATTGTGGTGGTCAATCATCATCTGTTTCTGGCTGATCTCGCGATTAAAGAGACAGGCTTTGGCGAGCTCATTCCCGAAGCCGAAGTCTTTATTTTTGATGAAGCCCATCAGCTACCGGATATCGCGAGTCAGTATTTCGGACAGTCGCTGACCAGCCGCCAGATTCAGGAACTGGCGAAAGATATTGAGATCGGCTATCGCACCGAAGCGAAAGATATGCGTCAGTTGCAAAAAATCAGTGATAAGCTGGTTCAAACCGCGATGGATGTCAGAATCGCACTGGGTGAGCCCGGTTATCGGGGCAACTGGCGCGAAGCTCTCCGCCAGCCCCAAATGGGTCAGGCGATTGAACGTTTGACGGACAGCCTTGAGTTTGCATTAGAGGTCCTGAAACTCGTGTTAGGACGCAGCCAGTTACTGGATACGGCGTTTGAACGGACCAGTACCATTCATGCGCGTCTGAAACGAGTCTGTGATGTCTCGATTACCGGCTATTCCTACTGGTTTGATACCACCCCTCGCCACTTCGGACTGCATATTACGCCGCTTTCTGTCGCAGATAAATTTCAGGAACAGATCAAGCTCAAGCCGGGTACGTGGATTTTCACCTCGGCAACATTGGCGGTCAATCATGATTTTAGCCATTTCAGTCATCGTCTGGGGCTGATTCCCGAACAACAGTTTTCCCTGCCGAGTCCGTTTGATTATCAAAAGCAGGCGCGGCTGTGTGTCCCGCGTTATCTGCCTGAACCCAATTCACCGGGGCTGGCCGACAAATTAGTCGCTATGCTGACGCCTGTTATCGAGCAGAATCAGGGGCGCTGTTTTTTCCTGTGTACCTCACACCAGATGATGCGCGATTTAGGCGAACGATTCCGTCAATCTCTGGCATTGCCGGTACTATTACAGGGGGAAACCAGTAAGCAGAAAACCCTCTCTGAGTTTATGTCACTCGGCAATGCTTTGCTGGTTGCAACCGGTGCTTTCTGGGAGGGGATTGATGTTAGAGGCGATGCCCTGAGCTGTGTTATTATTGACAAATTACCGTTCACCGCACCGGATGACCCATTACTGAAAGCCAGAATTGAGGACTGTCGTCTGCAAGGCGGAGAACCATTTCAACAGGTGCAACTTCCGGAAGCGGTGATTACCCTAAAGCAAGGGGTTGGCCGCCTGATTCGTGATACAAGCGATAAAGGGGCGCTGATCATTTGCGACAACCGATTGGTGACCCGGGATTATGGCGGCGTGTTTCTTGCAAGTTTACCCCCGATCCCGCGCACCCGTGATTTAGAACAGATACAAGCATTTCTCCGTGATATATCGGAGCCGTCGCACTCGGAAAGTGATGAAGTGAGTACAGAGAGTTAAATGAGTCCAAAAATTCTTGCAATTGATACATCAACAGAAAACTGTTCTGTTGCATTGATGATCGACCACCAATGCTTTGTCCGGCGTGACATTGCCCCGCGGGATCATGCGAAAAAGATTCTGCCGATGGTCGATGAAGTGTTACACGAAGCGAACATTCAACTGGCCGATTTAGATGCGCTGGCATTTGGTCGTGGTCCCGGCAGTTTTACCGGTGTCCGCATTTGTATCGGGATTGCTCAAGGATTGGCGTTTGGCGCCGGATTGCCGACGGTCCCTGTTTCGACGCTGGAAGCGATGGCGCAAGGGAGTTACCGCTTATACGGTGCCAATCGTGTGGCAACCGCCATTGATGCGCGGATGAGTGAGGTATACTGGAGCCGCTTTACCCGTCAGGATAATGGCGCTTGGCAGATCGTCGATGCGGAGTGTGTGATTCCGCCTCAGACATTGGCACAACAGCTTGAGCCGGACTCGAATGCATGGCGCTGTGCCGGAACGGGGTGGGCGGCTTATCGTGATGAACTGGCCCAATTACCGCTGTTGGCGGAACCGGGTGAGGTGCTTTATCCCGATGCCGAAGATATTGTGTTTTTAGCTAAGATTGCGTTTGAGAACGGAACAACGGTTCCGGCAGAAGAGGCCAGCCCGATTTACTTACGTGATCAGGTGGCCTGGAAGAAAATACCGGGCCGTGAATAACCGCATCTTGCGCGCCAGATCAGTAAGCATCAGCAAGCGGGCGGTGATGCGTCACCACCGATACACGAAGACAGGTGAGGAACATTATGGTTTCGATTCAGGGATTACCACCTTCGCGGATACCGGGAACCGGGAAATCATCGAAGGCAGCGAAAGCAAAACGGCAGGGTGATGCTTCAAGTGCTGCTTCCGGCACCTATGAACCGACTCCTGTTGCCAATGCTGTCACTCATTCGATGCGTTCGATGAAAGAGACCGAGCGTTTTCAGGAAAATCTGCAATATGACTTACCGGAGGGGCAGGCCCGTAAAGCGCTGGAAGCGTATTTCGGTGTTATGACTCAAGCCCGGCGGGAGGAACTTGCTCAGATGCTCGGGGTCGATATTTATATTTAAGATGAGGGAAAACTAATGGTTCGCTATCATTTCAATCGTCGTATTGGCAAAGGCATGGCGATAGCCTTCGTTTGTCTGGTGCTGAGTGCCTGTGTGTCACTGCCGGATGAGTTGTCTGTACCTGACGGTGCAGCGGTGATTCAGGATTATCAAACTTTTTCCGCACTGAAGGGGACTCAGGCACCTTATGTACGGCTGGGTGGGGTGATTGCTGAGATTAAGAACCTGCCGAACCAAACTCGTCTGGAAATGGTCAATTTGCCCATTGATGCCAGTGGTAAACCTGATATCCGAGAAGAACCACACGGGCGGTTTATTGTGTATGTGAACCGCTTCCTTGATCCGGTGACTTATGCAAAAGGCCGATTACTGACAGTGCTCGGTAGCGCCATTGCACCGGAAAAGAGTCAGGTCGGAGAATACCGTGCTGAGTTTCCGGCCTTGTCAGCATCGGCTTATCATTTATGGCGGGTGACGGAGCGTGTTGTCATTCATGAACCGGGCTCATTTTTACGTGATTGTGATCACTGGCGTTGTCGGGAGAGTTTCGGCTCGCAAACCGGTAAGGTGATACCTGAGGTCAAATAATTTTCTATGCTCGTGCAACACACTTATTCTATTGCTGAGCGGAACATTGCGGTGATTGAAACTCGCAATCATCACACCGCAACATGTTCCGTCGTTTTCCTGCATGGCTGGCTGGATAATGCCGCCAGCTTTATGTCCGTGATGGATGTCGCCGCGCATCAGATCGCACCCTGGATTCATTTATGCGCGATTGATTTACCGGGACATGGCCTGTCAAGCCATAAGTCTGCCGACAACTTTTATACATTTCATGACTATATCGATGACGTTCATCAATTTTTAGTGACATTGCCAGCGAAAAAGAAGATTTTAGTCGGTCATTCGCTTGGTGGATTGATTGCAAGTTGCTATAGTGCCGCCTTTCCTGAATATGTCGATGGACTGTTTTTGATTGAGAGTCTCGGACCTTTGACCGAATCAGCAGAACATAGTGTCCAACGGTTACGCGATGGGGTGAATAGTCGTACCCGCATTCGACGTAAATCGCGCAGCAAAGGTTATGACCATTATGATGCAGCCCTCAAAGTTCGGGCGGCACATTCGGTACTGCCGGAAGCGCTCATTGAGCCGATTGTGGCGCGAGGTATTGAATTGCGAGACGGGCAGTGGATGTGGCGGGCCGATCCGAAATTGTCCGCTCAGTCGTTATATCGAATGTCTGAGGCTCATGCTGACGCCGTGCTGGCTGCGATTCAATCTCCCTTTCACGTCGTTTTAGGGGACCAAGGTTACCCATCTTTAAAGTCATATTCCCGGACTTTGCTACCAGAGCAAATTGAGATTCAGCACGTGAAGGGAGGCCATCATTGCCACCTAGAGCATCCTGAACGCGTCGGTCAATTGATATCACAATTTGTAATGAAAATTGATGAAACACCATTTTCTTAAATTAGAGTCTATACTTTAGAAACTTTGGCAAATTAACAAATCATTAACATATATAATAAGGCAGGGCACTGACCTGCCAGCACGAGGAGTATCTCTGTGGAGCATCCATGGCTTGCACGTTACCCAAATGATGTGCCTGAAACGATTAATCCAGATGTCTATTCATCTCTGGTTGAAATGTTTGAACAGTCGATCACGAAATACGCTGATCAGCCTGCTTTTGTCAATATGGGAACGGTGATGACCTTCCGCAAGCTGGAAGAGCGCAGTCGCGCTTTTGCCGCTTATTTACAAAACGAGCTGCAACTCAAAAAAGGTGATCGCGTTGCTCTGATGATGCCGAATTTGCTGCAATATCCGGTGGCGTTGTTTGGTGTGTTACGGGCCGGTTTGGTTGCCGTCAATGTCAATCCGCTGTACACACCCCGAGAGCTGGAACACCAGCTTAATGATGCGGGCGTCACCACGATTGTTATCGTCTCGAATTTTGCCGGAACCTTGCAGAAAATTGTGCAACGGACATCGGTGAAACATGTCATTCTGACCAGTCTGGGGCAGATGTTGACACGCCCGAAAGGGACTGTAGTGGATTTTGTCGTTAAATATGTCAAAAAGTTGGTACCGCATTACCATCTACCCGATGCAGTTTCGATGCGAACTGCATTGAAACGTGGTCGCCATTTACAGTACGTCAAGCCGACTATCGAAGGCGATGATACCGCATTTTTACAGTATACCGGTGGCACGACGGGGATTGCCAAAGGTGCGATCCTCTCTCACCGCAACATGGTTGCCAATGTTTTACAGGCGAAAGCGGCTTACGGGCCGGTTTTGACCGAAGGGAGAGAGTTGGTAGTCACCGCTTTGCCTTTGTATCATGTGTTTGCGTTGAGTGTGAACTGTTTGCTCTTCATTGAAATGGGTGGGCAAAACTTGCTGATCACCAATCCGAGGGATATCCCGGGATTCGTGAAAGAGTTACAACGCTATCCTGTCACGGCAATTACGGGGGTGAATACGCTGTTTAATGCTTTGGTTCACAATGAATCGTTTCGCAACATGGATTTCTCACAGCTGCACTTGTCTGTCGGCGGTGGGACTGCGGTCCAGCGAGCGGTTGCCAATGAATGGAAAAAAGTGACCGGACTCCATTTGCTTGAAGGCTATGGTTTAACCGAATGCTCTCCTTTGGTGGCCGGTAATCCCTATGATTTGAGTGATTACAGTGGTGCGATTGGTTTGCCGGTACCATCGACGGAAGTTCGGATTGTTGATGAACATGGTCAAGTCGTTGGGTTTGATCAGACCGGTGAATTACAGGTTCGCGGACCGCAAGTCATGACAGGATACTGGCAGCGTGAAGATGCAACCAAAGAAGTCTTAACTGACGATGGTTGGTTATCTACCGGTGATATTGTTCGGATGGATGAGCAAGGTATGTTATATATCGTGGATCGGAAAAAAGATATGATTCTGGTCTCCGGTTTTAACGTCTATCCGAATGAAATTGAAGATGTCGTCTCTATGCACGATAAGGTGTTGGAAGCCGCAGCGGTCGGGCAACCACACGATGTGAGTGGCGAAGTGGTGAAATTGTTTGTCGTCAAGAAAGATACGTCGCTGACAAAAGAAGAGGTCATTGCTCACTGTCGCCAATATCTGACCGGATATAAAATCCCAAAACTGATAGAATTCCGGGAAGATCTGCCGAAAACCAATGTCGGTAAAATATTGCGCCGTGCATTGAAAGATGAAAATCAGGCGATGTTGAGTATGGAACAAGCCTAGTCGTCTATGATTGAGATGTCCTGAGAAATGCCGACATGATGTCGGCATTTTTCTTGTGTACAGACAACCTTGTTTACATACGACCTTGTCTAAATACGATCTTATTTGAATACAATCTTGTTTGAATACAATGGCCAGCGATATGATGGTCGGTTGCCTGACAATGAATGATAAAAGTGAGTAATTTTGAACTATCAAATGATTACCAGCTCAGATGAGCTTGAAGCGGTCTGCCGCAAAGCATTGCAGTGTCCGGTTGTGATGTTGGATACGGAATTTGTCCGCACCCGGACATTTCATGCCCAACTGGGGTTAATTCAGCTTTATGACGGAGAGTCCGTTGCGTTGATTGACCCGACAACCATTGAAGATATGACATCATTCGTCAATCTGTTAAAAGCACCGCAGGTGCTCAAAGTGCTTCACGCTGCCGGCGAAGATTTAGAAGTGTTCTACCATCAATTTGAGTGCGCACCGGCACCGTTTGTCGATACACAGATTCTGGCGGCATTTATCGGGTATGGCCTGTCTACGGGATTTGCCGCGCTGGTGGCGGATTTCACAACGGTTGAGCTTGATAAAAGTGAATCCCGGACCGACTGGATGGCAAGGCCGTTGAGTCTCAAACAGCTCGATTATGCTGCCGCTGATGTGTTTTATCTGATGCCGGTTTATCAGCAATTGTGTGAAAAAGTTCAACAGCAAGGCTGGTGGGATGCTGCATTGGAAGAATCCCGGCTACAGGTTGAAAAGCGGACCCGAAGCTATCAGCCGACAGACGCTTATCTCGATATCAAAGGCGCATGGCAACTGGTACCCAAACAATTAGCAATCTTAAAACGTCTTGCGACCTGGCGCTATGAAGAGGCCTTAAAGCGTAATCTGGCTCTGAATTTTGTCATCAAAGAACAAGACCTATTGACCATTGCCCGGCTGGAATTAGTCAACTTCAAGCGGATGGAAGCAGAAGGTATTGATCCTCGCTCGGTGAAACGCCACGGTGCAAAAATCAGCCAACTGGTCAAAGAAGGGCAGGCGGTCAGCGAAGCTGATTATCCGGCACGTATTATTCCTGTTTCAGATTACCCCGGATATAAACAGCTGTTTAAACGGCTCAAAGATCAAGTCAACGTGCAGTCTGAAAAACTGGGTTTATCTCCTGAGTTTCTTGCTTCGCGCAAGCAGTTGAATCAATTACTGAGTTGGGTATGGAAGATGCAGACCGATCCGCAATATTTACCGGATCTGATGCAGGGATGGCGTAAAGAAGCGTTGGGCGATACCTTATACGAGATGGTGTCAGTCATTTAATGGTGTGCGATGAAGGTGAGTTGTCGCACATCAGCGGAAGATCATCATATAACCGGTGCTGATACCGGTTATATGATGGCGAGCGGCCGTCGTGCTCGAGTGAGTTACTTCTCTTCTTCCGGCAATTTGACATTCAGTTCCAGTACGGACAGATCATCGCCTTTGTGTTCGAAAGTCAGTTCAACCATATCAGGGTCAATGGCAACATACTTGGCGATTACTTTCAGAATATCCTCTTTCAACTGCGGCAGATAGTTCGGCGCCGGATCGTTCTGACTACGGCGTTCGGCAACGATAATCTGCAAACGTTCTTTCGCAAGACTCGCGGAGGTTTGCTTCTTCGGACGGAAAAACTCCAGTAATGACATACGTTCTTAACCTCCAAATAATCGTTGAAAAATGCCTTTTTTCTGCTCAGACAGAAAACGAAACGCCAGATCGTTGCCTGTCAGGCGCTCTACCGCATCATGATAAGCCTGACCGGCATCCGACTGATCATCAAAAATCACCGGCACCCCTTTATTTGATGCGTTGAGCACTGCCTGACTTTCGGGAATCACACCCAGTAATTTAATATGTAGAATCTCTTCGACATCTTCCACACTCAGCATTTCTCCCTGACTGACGCGAGTGGGGTTATAGCGGGTCAGTAACAGATGTTGTTTGATCGGTTCAAGACCTTGTTCGGCACGACGTGATTTCGAATCGAGAATACCAAGAATGCGGTCGGAGTCGCGCACGGAAGAGACTTCGGGGTTGGTGGTGATAATGGCTTCATCTGCGAAGTAAAGAGCCATGAGCGCGCCTTGTTCAATCCCTGCCGGAGAGTCACAGATAATAAAATCAAAGCCCATGCTGTCTAATTCATCCAGCACACGTTTGACACCATCATGCGTCAGAGCTTCTTTATCCCGGGTTTGAGATGCAGGCAAAATAAAGAGATTTTCGGAGCGTTTATCTTTGATCAGCGCCTGATTGAGCGTTGCTTCGCCCTGAATGACATTCACGAAGTCATACACCACCCGACGCTCGCACCCCATAATGAGGTCTAGGTTACGTAAGCCGATGTCGAAATCGATGACTGCGGTTTTCATGCCTTTGATTGCCAAACCGGAGGCAATTGCTGCACTCGATGTCGTTTTCCCAACACCGCCTTTACCTGATGTAACAACAATAATGCGTGCCATTTGTTTCCCTTAAATTTACTTAAGTTTCCTTTGAGTAGGATTTAAATAGTGATTGGTTCAATGTGGAGCGTGCCGTCATGATAACTGAGCATCGCTTTTGTCTGCCAGTGTTCACTCGAAATTTGATCACTGAGCCAATAATTACCTGCGATAGAAATTAATTCAGCCTGTAAATCGTGACAGAATATTTTCGCCTGCTGTTGTCCGCTGGCGCCGGCAATGGCTCTGCCGCGTAAGCTACCGTAAATATGAATTGAACCATCGGCAATCACTTCAGCACCGGCACTAACGTGATTGAGAATGACTAAGTCAGAATTTTTCGCGTAGACCTGTTGACCGGAACGGATCGGGGTAGTGATGGTCTTAGTCGGCGTAATTGCTGCGGGTGCCTGACTTGGTGACTTGCTGGCAGTGAGAACGGCAAAGCCGGCTTCAGATGCGAGATTTTGCGTGCGCTTATCCCGGACACCCGTGATGCCGACAGGCACCATGCCCGTCTCATGAATCCCATGTTTTAACTGGTGAAAATCAAGTTCACCGTCAACTTGGGCAATGTTGAGCACAATGGGCGCAGCGGTGAAAAACGCCGGTGCCTGAGTCACTTTTTCTTTCAAGAACTCGACGGACTTTGAAATTTCACTGTCTGCAAGATGTAACACGGAGAGTGTAAAACTACTACCTTTAAGATCAGGTGTGATTGACATAGGTAATTTGGGCCTCAACTCATAAAACACTTTAGAAAGGGCATTGCCTGAAAGTAGGGCTGTCATGTTATAGTCACAGCTCAAACTCAGCAAGATATCTTACTTTTAATTGACGCTTTTAACCTCAAAACTAGGTTAACTTTATGTGTTGAGATCGTAAGTCTTGACATTCTGGTCGGGAAATATACAAAAGGCTCAGTAATGCTTTGTTCTATATATAAAAGTCCTAAAAAAGAAGGCACCTATTTATACATTGAGAAAAAAGACGATTTCTCGAAAGTTCCGGAAGCACTGCTACAGATGTTCGGACGGCCGGTTTTAGTGATGACGATGAGTCTGGCAGGGAAGACCCTCGCAAACGTTGATATTGAAAAAGTGAAAGCATCACTCATCGATGATGGGTTTTTCTTACAACTACCGCCGCCACCGGAAAATTTATTAGAAAGCTATAAAGCAAGGAAAGCCGCTCAACACGAACAGTAGTAGCGAAGACTTATCAGGATGAGAGGAGAGAAAATGAAAAAATTATGGTCAGTTGGATTGGGATTGATTCTGAGTTGTCCCCTCTATGCCAATACAGAGAGCTTCGAACAGTATGTCGATGGCCTCAAACAACAAGCGAAGCAGGAAGGGATTAGCCAAGCAACGATCAATGCAGCTTTTGAGAAGGTCACCTACCGTCCCAGAGCGATTGTTGCCGATAAGAATCAACCGGAGAAAAAGCTCACTCTGGACGAGTATATTCCTCGTGCCGTGCCGGACTGGAAAGTCGTTAAAGCGAAAAAACTCTATCAGGAACACTATGATGAGCTGGTGAGAATCGGGAAACAATATGGTGTGCAACCTCGTTATATCGTCGCCCTGTGGGGGGTAGAGAGTAACTTTGGCTCGCTCACCGGCGGATACAACGTTGTCGATGCGTTG
Source organism: Vibrio sp. MEBiC08052 (assembly GCF_001506075.1). Classification (GTDB taxonomy): domain Bacteria; phylum Pseudomonadota; class Gammaproteobacteria; order Enterobacterales; family Vibrionaceae; genus Vibrio. Next base: position 1,234,220 of record NZ_KQ947475.1, read on the forward strand.
GCGACATTGGCTTATGACGGGCGTCGTGAACGATTCTTTCGCAGCGAAATGATGGCAGCGCTGAAAATCCTTGAACAACGACATATCACACCGCAGGCAATGAAAGGCTCATGGGCCGGTGCGATGGGGCAGTGTCAGTTCATGCCGAGCTCTTTTCTGGCCTTCGCAGCCGATGGTGACGGCGACGGGAAAAAAGATATCTGGGGCACGAGAGCCGATGTATTCGCGTCAACGGCGAATTACCTGAGTCAGTCCGGCTGGAATGAACACATGATTTGGGGACGTCAGGTGCATTTACCGCGTGGATTCGATATGGGCTTGAGTGGACGGGGTAAAGATCAGGGTAAAATGCTTCACCAGTGGAGTGAGCTGGGCGTGACACGTTATGACGGTAGCCCGCTGCCGAAACTGAAGCAGGATATTGAGGCTTGGCTCATCGCTCCCGATGATGAGCAGGGGCGCGTCTATTTGGTATATAACAACTATAACGTGCTGATGAAGTGGAACCGTTCTTATTATTTTGCGCTTGCGGTCAGCCACCTTGCGGATCGAATCATTATGAATTAGCCGGACGAGAATCGGTATGCAAAAGGCTCCTTACCGGAGCCTTTTTTACATCTGTGTTATGAACCCTCATCAATGATATGAGGTGTTGTTCATCTCAATAAACATCTCACTACACATCAGTGTGGAACTGTTCACAAGCGAGCATGGTATTTTCAATCAGAGTAGCGACGGTCATCGGCCCGACACCGCCGGGAACCGGGGTGATATAGCTGGCTTTATTTTTGGCAACGTCATACTCGATATCACCCACCAGTTTGCCATCATCCATGCGGTTAATACCGACATCAATCACAACAGCGCCTTCTTTAATCCACTCACCCGGAATAAAATGTGGCTTGCCGACTGCGACAACCAAAATCTCTGCCTGACGGATAAATTGTTCTAAGTCCTTGGTAAAGCGGTGGCACGTCGTGGTAGTACATCCAGCCAATAGTAATTCGAGTGTCATCGGGCGACCGACAATATTGGATGCTCCGACGACAACCGCATGTTTGCCGCGTGGGTCAATGTTGTACCGTTCAAGCAGTGTCATGATCCCTTTTGGCGTGCAGGAACGGAGGGTCGGAATCCGTTGTGCAAGGCGTCCGACATTATAAGGGTGGAAACCATCGACATCTTTGTGCGGCAAAATTCTTTCCAGAACCTGAGTTGCATCCAGACCCGCAGGCAAGGGCAACTGAACTAAAATACCATCAATACTGGCATCTGCATTCAATTCATCAATCAGTTCAAGTAATGCATGTTGTGTGGTATTGGCGGGTAAATCGAATGACTTGGAAATAAAGCCGACTTCTTCACAAGCCCGACGTTTACTCCCGACATAAACATGGGAAGCCGGATCTTCCCCGACAAGAACCACGGCAAGTCCCGGAGCCCGAAGCCCAGCATCGATTCTTGCTTTCACCCGTGCAGAGACTTCGGCACGAACGGTTTTGGAAATTAGGGTTCCATCAATATTTTGAGCAGTCATGGCTTACCTTCATGAGTCGCGAAACAAAAGAATAGCAAAATTTTTGCGCGCATTGTCGCAGATATTTTGCAGAACATCTATAAGCAAACGTTTGCTTCTGGTATGTTTTCTGAGCTTTTTCCCAAGCTGGTAATTTTTTAGGCATTTAAAACATTCAATTAGAGAAACTCATTGATTTACTCAGGTGAATTCGTATAATCCCACCCCGTAACGCGCCCTTAGCTCAGTTGGATAGAGCACGTGCCTTCTAAGCATGTGGTCACAGGTTCGAATCCTGTAGGGCGCGCCACTTATTTCGATAAAGCCCCGATGATACTTGTATCGTCGGGGCTTTTTCTTTGTCTGAATAGTTGAAAAGAAGTCTGTACACAGGGTAATGTAGTTCGAAGTGAGTCAAGTGTTCAACCAGTGATACTGATGCTGTTGGATAGTATTTGCAGAACACGCTGAGATCAAAGGACATGATGAAAATTCGAAACGCGGAAATAGCAGATTTAGACGCGGTGTTGGTTTTAAGTGAGCAAATCGGAATGCTACACTTTGAGAATGCACCGCTGGCATTTAAAAAGCCTTCAGCCGCTGATAAACCATTCTGGCTGAATGTGTTGAATGACGAATCAACGCTTTTTTTGCTGGCGGAGACAGAGCGTCAGGTTGTTGGCTTTCTAACCGCAACAATCACCAAAAATGAAACGATTCCATTTATCGTCAGCTGTCCGATATGCTGTATCAGAACGATCGTCGTTGATGAGAAACATCGTGCTTCCGGTATCGGTACAAAACTGATGTCCGCCTGTGAACGGTGGGCAAAATCACAAGGTGCCGAGCAAATCAGGCTTGAAGTAATGGCTTTTAATCAATCCGCGCAACAGTTTTATCAGCAACTCGGCTTTCAAGACCAATCGCACATCATGTGTCGGCATCTCAACTCAACTGACCTAACGCGATAAGTACCTCGGCTGCCGAATGTTACTCTCTTAAACAGGGTGTTCGTCGAACACAAGGAAGACAGGAGATACATTTTGATTAGTCATATTGATCACATCGTTTTAACGGTTTCGGATATTGAGCGCTCAGTCGCCTTCTATAAACGGGTACTACACATGGAAGATGTCTCGTTTGGCAATGGCCGCAAGGCGGTGAAATTTGGCTGCCAAAAGATCAACTTTCAAATCTTAGGTCAGGAAACCAGAAACGCAGCACAGGTTGGTTCGGGAGATTTGTGTTTAATCACTGACTGGCCTTTAGGAGATGTCGTCAACCACTTAGCCAATGAAGGGGTCGAAATTGTAGAAGGGCCGGTAGAGAAATCAGGTGCAAGCGGTCCGATTCAATCGGTTTATTTCTTGGATCCGGATTCAAATTTGATTGAGGTAAGTGTTTATGGGTAAAGCGTGAGCCGCAGTCTGCGGTATAACGGTTTCCACTTTCCGGCTTCGAAATATGACGCACAATTGCGTTCCTCGATTTCAGAGGTATTGGCGTCCTATGCGCCAGTAACGCTTGCCAAGATGCAAGACTCACCAGAAATCTTTTTTGTTTGGCTGGAGTGCTCGTTGTCCGGAACCGACTTTTACGGCCGTCCCGCACGGAAAACCGAATCATTCTTCCGTGAATGATATTCTTTCCAACATTTGTACGCTCCTGTCGTGATCTTTATTCAGAGATTGGATTTTACCTATAAAAGCATGAAACCAGATGCTTTTGCATAGCAATTGATAAACATTGGCCGCTCTTATACTATCGCAACTTAACCTGCGTAAAAGGAATACTTACCGTGTTGTCTTTTTTATCAAGATTTCATTTCATCTGGATGAGTTTATTGCTGCTTTCCAGTACTCTTCAAGCCGCTGATTTTTATGTCTCTGATATCAGTGAAACCACTCAAGATGACGCACCGGCTTTAGTGATTCGTTTTACCAGTCCGGTTAATACTGAAACTGACCTTCGCCAATTTGTGGTTGTGACGCCCAGTCCTACGACAGGCAATATATGGATCCCGCAAAATAATGGCCGCCAATGGGTGCTTCCCTTTGTTGAGCCGAGCACCGAGTACACCATCAACGTCGATAAAAGGCTTCAATCGGTTGGTGGGATAACCATCTCTGAGAAAGATAGTGAAGGTAACGTTCATCAATTTGAACGCACAGTCAAAACTCGTGAAATCGTCCCCGGTGCAAATTTTGCCGACAAAGGGACCTTTTTGGTCGGCAATATTCAAAATGGTATCCCTGTTACCGTGATTAATCAGAAATCGGTGGACTTAGATGTATTTCGTGTCCGGGATGATGCTTTAGACCGCTTTACTGACGAAACGTCCTTTCAGGGCATGAATAATTACTACAGGCTTCAGAACTTAAAAGAGTACGCCGAGTTAGTCCACACTGCACGCTACGAAAATGATGCAAAAACCAATCAGCGGAAGACCTACAATTTCAATTTAGACCCTGTCTTAGAAAAGAACGCTCCGGGCATTTATGTCGCGGTCATACGCAAAGTAGGAGACTATGACTATGCCTATGACACAGCAGTTTTTACCATCACTGACATTGGTCTACATGTCAGAAAGTACAAAGATTCTTTGATTGTTTACAGTCATTCCATTGCCACCGCCAAGCCAATGGCCAATGTCAATTTGCGTTTTTTGTGGCCCAAGACCAATAAACAAGCTGCACACGAACAAACCGGTAAAACCGCTCTTGACGGCAGCTATCAGTTGGCGACCAACGATCTACCCAAAGTGGTTGTTGCTCGTCAGGGCGACAGTATTTCCTTTCTCAAATTGGATGAAGGTGAGTTGGATCTGTCTGCTTATCCGAATGTGCCAAGTCTGCATCGCCATTATCAGATGTTTATGTACGGGCCTCGTGACCTGTATCGTCCCGGTGAAGCTGTCTCGATTAATTTACTACTACGCGACTTTGACGGTCAAAAAGTCGCTGGTTTACCACTCACCGCCAAGCTTTATGATGCCCGTGGTGAACGTAAGAAGCAGTTCACTTGGCAACCGGAAAGCACCAATCTATATCAAACTGGTTTTCAGTTAGACGACAATGCCTCCACAGGAAAGTGGCGTCTTGAAGTCAGCATGAATGATGACTATGTGAATACTTACTGGTTTCAGGTTGAAGACTTTTTGCCGGAAACACTGACCCTGTCATTTTACGATGGGGTGCCGAACCAAACTCGCTATGCGCCGACTGGCGGCGAGTTTGATGTGCCGATACAAGCGGATTATCTCTATGGCGCACCTGCGGCAGGTAATCATGCTGATGCGGTGATTACGGTATCGCCTTCAACTTCACCATTTCCATCTCTCAAGAATTATTACTTCGGTAATGCCAAAGAAAAAATCAACGGTCGAACAGTGAAAACTGCGGCAATCAAGTTGAATCAAGAGGGCAAGGGAGAGATCGCGGTGCCTGCAAATTGGTCCCGGATTTCCGTACCATTACAATACATTGTCAGTGCCAGTGTTTATGAAAGTGGTGGCCGTCCGGTAACCCGCAATCAGCAGGTCATACAATTGCCGGGCTACGACAAACTGGTTGGGATTCAACCGCAGTTTCAAGGCCGGCCTGCATCCGATGACACTGTGCAATTTAAGCTATTGAGCGTTAACCAACAAGGAAAGTCCGTTACTGACCAACTCAGTGTACGCATGTCCCGTAAGTATCGAGAGTATTTCTGGGAGTATAACGAATCCCGTGGCTGGTACTGGAATTATAAAAGCCACATCTATACTGTTGGCAGTGAAAAGGTTGACGTCAAGGGTGATCCCATCACGGTCGATTTCCCGGTGCAATGGGGGACTTATATTTTAGAAGTCACCTCTACAACGGGGGCTAAGACCACCTTTGAGTTCGAGACAGAGTGGAGTTGGGGTAACCAAAACAGCAGCAATTTAAAACCTGATATGCTGCAAATGGCATTAGATAAAGATCGTTATGAACCCGGTGAGATAGCTAAATTGCGTTTGACCAGCCCTATCGCAGGTGATGGGATTATCAACGTTGAATCGACCAATGGGGTGCAATACAGCCTGCATCAACATATCCAGAAAGGCGAAAACGAAGTCAGTATTGATATTCAAAAATCTTGGAACCGACACGATTTGTATGTCACGGCAATGGTATTAACCCCGGCCGACCAAGTCACGGAAGTTGCGCCCAAACGTGCATTGGGAATCACTCATTTAGCGATTATACGCCCGGATGCCATTGCGAACGTTGAACTGACTACAAAGGATAAAACGCAGCCCGACAAAGTGGTCAATGCCCATATCAAAGTGACTAATTTAGCGAAATTGGGTGAGCAAAAACTGTATGCCACAGTCGCGCTGGTGGATCAAGGGGTGTTGAATATTACGCGTTATCAACCGCCTCGACCGGAGCTGTACTTCTATGCACCGCGTCGGTTCGAATCTGCGTACTACGATATCTATGGCAAGATCATCAATAATTTAGGCTATGACATGATCCGCCAGAAGTTCGGTGGTGATGGGTTTGATGAATCGGATGAAGCACTCAGCCGGGGCGGTAAAAAGCCTAAGTCGGATGTACAAATTGTATCGTTCTTCAGTGAACCGGTTGCCCTGACGAACGGTGAAGCCGATGTGAGTTTTGAATTGCCAAGTTTCAATGGCAAATTGGAATGGATGGTCGTGGTCTATGGCGACCACAGTTACGGGAGCGCAGATAAAGAGATGATCGTCGCTGACAAGGTGGTCTCACAAATCGCCATGCCGCGCTTCCTTGCCATGGGGGATAAAAGCCAAGTGAGTCTTGATCTGCATAACCTCTCCGATACCGATCAAACACTGCAGGTCAATGTGGCAGTTTCAGGGGCGCTCACAAGCGAAGGTTTACAGCAGACGCTGGCACTTGCCGATAAAGAAAAGACCGTCCTCACGATACCTATCACCGGTGCGGACATTGAAGGCCAAGGCGTCATCAAACTCAATGCCAGCAATGGGGATGACATCAATATCACACGGACATGGCGACTGGGTGTCCGCAGCCCTTATCCTTGGGTGACCAATCAATCACGCGCAACACTGAAGCCCGGTGAGCAATGGCAACCTGATTTTGACCTCAGTGAGTTGCGAGACAGCAGTGTTCAAGCCATGCTGACGATTTCTAATCGCCCGGCGATCAATTTCAGAAGTCAGTTCGAAAACTTATTGCAGTACCCTTACGGTTGTTTAGAACAAACCACCAGCTCGACCTATCCTTGGCTATTACTCAATGAAGATATGGTCACAAAGCTTGGCTTAAAGGAGAGTATTGAACAACAGTTTCAGCAGCCATTTAGTGAGGCATTTCGTCTGGAACAGATCCGGAAAGGGATTGAGAAACTGAAGGCGAAACAGCTCAGTCATGGTGGCTTCGGCTATTGGGATTCCAGTAGTTGGGAGTCGCGGTGGGGAACGGTTTATGCCACGGAGTTTTTAATCGATGCCCGTAAACAAGGCCTTGTCATCGATGACGATATGTTAAAGCGTGCGATCCAACGCCTGACCTTCTTTGTCAACAATGCCCCTCAAAGCGAGATGTGGAGCGAAAGCCCGGATTATTATCAGTTCTCTTATCGCGCTTACGCGGCCTTTGTCTTAGCCAAAGCCAATGCGATTAGCTTAGGCTTCGTGCGCCGACTCTATCATCAGGCAATGACAAATAACGACGGTGGAGATCTTTCCAAACCCATTAAGCTCAATCAATCGGGGCTTGCCTGGATGCACTTAGCGGGAGCATTACATCAATTAAATGACACAAGCAGAGCCCAAAAATCCCTTGAACTGGCGCTCAAGATTGACCGCAAACGGGATGCGTATTACCGGGATTATGGTTCTGTTGTGCGCGATCAGGCATTAAGTCTTGCTGTCGCTTTAGAGCTCGGGCTGGATGACGGTACGCTGGCAGATAAAATGGTCGATAGTATGCAAGACAAGCGTTGGTTCAGTACGCAAGAGCGGATTGCGCTATTAAAAGTCGCCTACCAATATGCTCAAAAAGAGAGTCAGTGGCATGCCACCATCCAGTCATCATCGAACGAACAGTCCGTTGTTAGAAAGCAGGCATTCAATTCGGTGTTTGATGCCGACCGTTTGCGCCAGCTCAAAGGGATTACCGCACACGACCAAAAGTTGTATGTCAGCCTGCAATATCAAGGGGCTCCGAAAGGTTTACCGCAACCATCCAGCGACGGTCTCCGCATTAACCGGCAGTATTACGACCTTAAAGGTCAACCCACCACACCCGCGACACTCACCAGCGGCGATCTGGTCATTGTCGAATTAAGTGTGATGACGACTGATAAAGATATCCGGATCCCGGATGCTTTAGTGGTTGACCTTTTGCCAGCCGGTTTGGCGCTGGAAAACCAAAACCTGAGCAATGCCAGTGTCGATCTTGATAGCATTATGATTGATGAGCAACCGCTCGGGCGCTACTTCCGTGAGAATCAAGTGCAGTATCAAGAGTATCGCGATGATCGTTTTGTGGCGGCTGTCAGTCTGAACAATCACGCAGTGAAGAAGCTCTACTATCTGGCGCGCGCGGTCACACCGGGGATTTATCAAGTTGCACCGCCATTTGCAGAAGACATGTATCGTCCGAATTACCGTGCTGTCGGCACCTCAATCGGGACGATGGAGATACAGCCTCGTTAATGACTATCTTGAGTAAATATTGCCGGTTATGGGTTTATTTGCCCATCGCCGGCATACTGCTGTTTTTGGCTTTCTTATGTTACGACCGGATCGTGCCGGTCGATTTAGAATCCCGCTCTCTTAGCCAGACCGTTCTCGCTGAGGATGGTTCTATTTTACGTCACTTTGCTGATGAAAACGGTGTCTGGCGATTTCCTGTGACCTTAGACGATGTTTCTCCGAACTACCTTACCGCGCTGATCACCTACGAAGATCAATATTTTTACGACCATCCGGGTGTGAATGTTATTGCGCTCATCCGGGCTGCTTGGCAATGGGGCAGCACCGGGCAAATCGTATCCGGTGGCTCAACCTTAACTATGCAAGTGGCTCGTATCCGTTACCCTGAGCCCAGAACGGTGTGGGGGAAGTTCAAAGAAATCATTCGGGCGCTGCAATTAGAGTGGCATTTCAGTAAAAGGGACATCCTCACTTATTATCTCAACCATGCGCCTTTTGGCGGCACTTATGAAGGCGTGCAGGCGGCTTCTTTAGGCTATTTTGGTCATTCGGTGAAGCAGTTGACGGACGCTCAAGCCGCGTTATTGGCGATTTTGCCACAAGCCCCCAGTTACTACCGCCCGGATCGGCATCCGGTTCGTGCCCGCCAAGCACGGGACAAATTGATGCGTCGTTTGGTCACCCAACACGCATGGTCATCAGAACGGTTGAACGATGCGTTTATCGAAGACATTACTATCGTGCCGAAAGAGAACTACCAATCTGCGCCCTTACTTGCGCGTAGATTAGTCACCGACAGCCAAGCCCCTCAGATTCACACGTTTATTCATCCCCAATGGCAGAGTCAGACCAGCGAGCTGCTCAGAAATTATGTCCATGGGATCGGACAGAACGTTTCCGCCGCGGCTTTGGTGGTCGAAAATAAGACCGGCAAGGTCAAAGTCTACGCCGGATCCGCTGACTTTAACGACAACAGCCGCTTTGCTTATGTGGATATGGTATCAGCCATTCGTTCACCGGGCTCAACCCTTAAACCATTTATCTACGGCATGGCCTTAGATGAAGGGATGATACACAGTGAAAGTTTATTAATGGATGTGCCCCTTAAGTTTGGTGACTACCAGCCCGACAATTTCAACAGCGGATTCAGTGGCCCGGTGTCGGTCGCTCATGCCTTGCAGAAAAGCCTGAATATTCCGGCGGTTCAAGTGTTGGAGCGGCTCAAGCCAGTTTATTTTTTCTTAAAGATGAAAAAAGCAGGCATCGAATTAAAACTACCGACCGGGGCAAAACCGAATTTAGCCATTGCGCTCGGTGGGGTCGGCTCTGATTTAGAAGATTTAGTCTATGCGTACACCAGCCTGGGCAATCAAGGACAAGCGCAGCACCTTCGCTTTAGTCCGGCAGACCCACAGATACAACAACCGCTTTTAAGTGCAGGCGCAGCGTGGGTGATCCGAAAAATCTTGTTGGAGAATCCCAACTCAGTGGTCGGTTTAGCGGTGAAAACTGGCACCAGCTATGGGTTTCGCGATGCCTGGGCCATTGGTGTCAGTCAGCATTACACCATCGGCGTCTGGGTTGGCAGACCGGACGGCGTGCCCATGCCCGGCCATTATGGGCAAGTGACTGCGGTGCCGTTAATCAACAATATTTATCAGCGCCTTAATGACCAGCGCCCCGATCCGGCGGCTCCCGACAGTGTTTCTCAAGTCGATATATGCTGGCCACAGGGTGACCGTGTGAAGACAGACTGTGAGGCGCACCATCGTGCTTATATCATCGATGGTACCATTCCGAAGACTTGGTACAACATTGCTGAGCAGCAACAACTGTTTAATCAGTCTGAATTTCATTTTTGGCAAGCCAATGACTCCAAGTTACGCGTTAATATCAGCTGTCAAATCAAGGCACAACGGCACAAGGTCACGGTCTGGCCCGCACCGCTGGATGCGTGGCTGAAACCTGAACAACGCCGGGCAGCTCGCATCCCAAACTGGGATCCGCGATGCAAAACGACAGGCAATATTATTCGTCAGTCTGCCGTGCATATCCATGGGCTTGCCAATCAGGATGCATTTCAGTTTCCGCAACAACAGATTCAAGATATCACCGTTTCTGCTGAGGGCGGAGAAGCGCCTTTTTACTGGCTGTTAAACGGGGTGTTATTGTCGAGTCAGCACAGAAAGATCACCTTAGATGATTTAAAAACAGGTCATTATCAACTCACGTTAATCGACCAAGCGGGCTCAAGAGATCAAGTGTCGTTTTCGGTGCGGCGCTATGAGTAAGTTTTTCCAGCCACCGGCATCGTTGGGGCTTTAATTTATGGCGAACCGATCGAGTATGCTCTGTTTGTCGGGGGCCTCATCATGCTACTCGGTCATCTATTGGTCGTGATGAATTTAAAACAAGCCATCGCGCCCCGAACCCAGATAAAGCCCGGGCATTGAAATTTAAGTCTTTGCCCCAATATGATTAGGCATGAAAACGAGCCTACTCTCTCTGTTCCGCAAGCTGACGATACTGTTATTTGTTGGCTTGTTAGTCTCTGTCTATTCTGGCGTTGTAGAAAATACAACCTGGAAGGCTTTTGCTCAGACAAATATTGAGAGTGACTCGCACCCCCAGACATTTGCCCATCTCAAAATTCAAGCTGCTGTTCAAGCCACGCCTACCAATCAGGTTCAGCACGATAGATTACTGGATGATGGTTTATGGTATGCACCGGCGACCAACCAGCGCAGCATCAGCAGGTCGGGATTTTCTGCCGAAAATGATCATCCCGAATACTTGCTTGCGAGCGAAATCCAACTGCCAAAAATTCCTGAACTCTGTCATGGGTTTGCCATTGCCTTACCTCGCCATCCATGGACCTTATTCAATCGTGGTCGGGGTCGCCTCAACGGCTGGAAAGAATCAAATTTACAATACCGGTTTATCCATCACATCTGATGTTTTTGTCTCAACACCGTTAAGTACACAACGAACAACCGGGTATGACCCGTTGCACCTTGTCGGTGTGACAGGGCTGCCTATCGTGCGGCTATGCCGTCAGCTCAACGAGACAAAGAGCAAATATGTTAATCAATTCTATTTTTAAGACGTCCGCTAAGCGACGTCCGTCAGCATTGCGCAATCGCAATGCTGTATGGAAATACTTAGTTTTAATCACCACCCTTATCATCATGGGCCTGAGCGCGATTCCGACCTGGTATGGTGAAGATGCGGCCATTCAAATACCAACATCTGCGACGTTAGCGCTTGACCCTCAAGGGATTCATCGTGTGTTGCTGCAACATGATGTATCGGTCAAAAAAATCAATTCGAATCCGCAATTTACCCAAGTGGTTTTAGCTGAGCCGACGATGCAGGCAAAGGCCAAAGAGATACTCGCCGGATACGCTGCCCATCCTGAAAAACTGACACTGGCTTTGAGTCCGTCCGCACCGGATTGGCTGCTCAAACTTGGATTTTCACCCATCAAGCTCGGATTGGATTTACGGGGCGGGGTTCAATTCTTATTAGATGTTGATACAACGCCGGTGTACCGCCTTCAGGCAGAAGCGCTTACGAACGCGGTCCGAGATTTTGCCCAGACGCAAGGAATTCGAGGGTTACACCTGAGGAACACCAACGACGGACAGCTACAACTCATTTTACCGCACGAAGCGAGAGCGGCAGTGAGCAATTATCTCGCCAGCCATTTTCCTCAATGGCAAGTCATGCGTGACGGGAAAATGTTAAAGCTTCAGCTCGACCCCAAGGAGAAAACCGATCTGCGAGTGAGGACGGTGCAGCAAAATTTACAAATCATGCGGACTCGTATTGAAGCGTTAGGCGTGACCGAAGCCTTGGTTCAGCGCGAGGGGGAACATCGCATTCGGATTGAACTGCCGGGGGTGCAGGATCCGGCCGTTGCCAAAGATGTGATTGGCTCAACGGCAACGTTGGCGTTTTATGAAGCGTTGCCGATGGCTGATGGCAAGACGCAGTTCATCAAGAACGCTCAAGGTGAGACCGTGATTGTTGGCAAAAAACCAGTGTTGACCGGGACACATATTCTCGATGCGAGAGCAAGTGCCGGAGAATTGGGACAAGCCGAAGTGAATATCACCTTAGATAGTGAAGGTGGGAAACAGATGATGACGTTTTCCGGCACACATATCGGGAAGCCGATGGCAACGGTATTTAGTGAATATAGCCGCCAACCTGACGGGACGTTGACTCAGAAAAACAAAGTTATCAGCGTCGCAACTATTCAGTCTGCACTGTCGGAGCGATTCAGGATCACCGGGGTCGGGACGCACCAACAAGCGCAGCAGTTGGCGTTACTGCTCCGTGCCGGTTCAATGACGGCACCCGTCACTATTGTGGCAGAGCGGACCATCGGGCCAAGCTTAGGCGCCGAAAATATTGAAAATGGCTTTGCAGCACTGGGATTAGGATTGGCGAGTACCTTGCTGTTTATGGCGCTGTGGTATCGCCGTTTAGGCTGGATAGCCAATATTGCATTGCTCGCTAATATGGTGTTGTTATTCGGGTTGATTGCATTGATACCGGGCGCGGTTTTAACCCTGCCGGGGATTGCCGGATTAGTGCTGACGGTCGGGATGGCCGTGGATACCAATGTGCTGATTTTTGAGCGTATCCGCGACAAACTCAAAGAAGGGCGAAGTTTCGCGAATGCGATTGATTGCGGCTTTAATAGCGCAGTTTCCACCATCTTTGATGCCAACATCACCACGATGATTACCGCTGTGGTGCTTTATGCCATCGGCAATGGTCCGATTAAAGGGTTCGCATTGACGTTGGGGCTGGGTCTGCTAACCAGCATGTTTACCGGCATTTTTGCCTCTCGCGTCCTGATTAATCTGGTTTATGGACGTAATCTATCTCATGATGTGAGGGTTTAATATGACATTCAAATTCACACGTCACTGGCGTTATATCTTCAGTGCGATTTCTGTTTTGCTGATGGTGTTATCCATTGGTGTCATTGCCTTCAAAGGGTTGAACTGGGGACAAGATTTCACCGGTGGTGTCGTCAGTGAAATACGGCTGGATAAGCAAATTGACGAGTCGGCTCTGCGCAATACGCTCACACAAAATTATGGGCGTGATGTGTCGCTGATTGCGACAGGCGAGCTGAATCGCTGGATTTTACGTTATCCTGTCACAGAACAACTCCATATCGCCGCGCTCTCCGCCCAACTCGGTACGCCGATAGAGACATTGAATACCAGCATTGTCGGGCCACAGGTCGGCCAAGAATTAGCAGAACAAGGTGGTCTTGCAGTGCTCATCGCGGTGCTGTGTATTCTGGGATATTTGTCATTTCGCTTTGAATGGCGCTTAGCCAGTGGTGCCTTGTTTGCTTTGGTTCACGATGTCGTTTTTGTGATTGCTTTTTTTGCTCTGACTCAAATGGAGTTCAATCTGACGGTGCTTGCCGCAGTGCTGGCAATACTCGGCTACTCATTGAACGATTCAATTATTATTGCAGACCGGATCCGTGAGTTGTTAATCAGAAAGCCTGATGTGCCATTGCCAGAGATTAACAATATGGCGGTCATGGCGACATTTTCCCGGACCATGGTGACGTCTGGCACAACGTTGATGACGGTGGCCGCGCTCTGGATCATGGGGGGAGAACCCCTACAAGGATTCTCAATCGCGATGTTTATTGGCATCCTGACAGGCACGTTCTCCTCGATTGCCGTGGGGACATCATTGCCCGAATGGTTGGGGCTCACCAGTCAGCATTATCGGCCGCAGCCAGTTGTGTCGGATAATAAAACGGAACTGCCATACTAGAGATGCGCAGCAGGGCAGCAATTGACGGCTGCCCTAAACCGACTGTTCAGCGAACCGGTTTGATCGGCATTGTGTGGATATACTCGATATTTTTTCACTGCAAATGAGAAAAAACATACAATTGGAATGAAAAACAGTAAATTAACAGCAGATCAATCAACTCGGTGCTTCAATCAATGCACCTCAGGAACCATTCAACATGAGCCAAGAACAACCCAAGAACCCGCTGCACGGTTTGACTTTAGAAAAAATTCTGGTGCGTTTACAAGAACATTATGGCTGGGAAGGGTTAGATGCAGCCATTCAAATCAACTGTTTCTACAACAACCCATCCATTAAGTCGTCATTGAAGTTTCTGCGCAGAACGCCATGGGCAAGAGAGAAGGTCGAAGCTCTGTATATTGAAACTTTCTGCAAATAAGTAAATATCTGATAAGGAGTATTCAATTCATGGAATTTCACACGATTTTACTGTTCGCAATCGCATGTTTATCAATCAATTTAATTCCGGGACCAGACGTGATTTATATCGTGTCTAACACGATGAAAAGCAAAATGGTCGGGGGTGTGAAAGCTGCGCTAGGGTTAGGTGTCGGTTATTTCGTTCACACCTTGGCTGCGGTACTCGGTTTATCTGCCATTATCATGAGTTCTGCGTTGGCCTTCAGCATCGTTAAATGGCTGGGGGCAATCTATCTGCTGTATTTGGGATTCAGTTCTCTCAAGTCGATGTGGCAGGGCGGTTCAAAGTTAACTACAGCAGCGCATGCTCAGTCACAAGGGAGTGTCTTTCAACAAGGGATCATTGTCAGTGTCCTGAATCCGAAAGTGGCGCTGTTCTTCCTGTCTTTTCTGCCGCAGTTTATTGATACCTCAGCAAGCTCAGTCAATATGCAATTATTTATCTTGGGATTGTGTTTTAGCGGATTGGCGACCCTGTGTAATATGATTTATGCGTTTGTCGGAAGTTGGTTATTAAAAAGTGCCAAAGCCAATCGTTATTCACGAATTATCGAAGGTTTCTCCGGGATTTTGTTGATCGGCTTGGCCGGAAAAATCGTTTTCAGTAAACAGTAGGGTGCTTATCATACAGAGCAGACATTCAGTCTTAAGTCACTGTATCAGGGAAAAATAATGAGCATTAAGATTAGACAAGCAATGATGAGCGATGCCAAGGCCATCAGTGAGTTGATCGTCCCTTTGACCAGAAAGTATGTTTGCCCCACTTTCGAGGTCTCGACTCATGAGTTCTTGCTGGGGTCTATGGCGCAGGAAAAGATTGAAACTTATTTATCGGCCAATTATTTCTATGTGGTTGCCGTTAACTGCAATGACGACGTGGTTGGTGTTGCCGGTATCCGGGATTATTCACATCTCTATCACCTCTTTGTCGATGATAATTATCAAGGTCAGGGGCTTTCACGTCAGCTATGGGACGTGGTGAAGCAAGCATCTCTCAACCACGGTAATCACGGTTATTTTACGGTGAACTCTGCGGTGAACGCAGAACATGTCTATTTGCGTTTTGGTTTCAAGCGTATCGATGGGGTCAGAAACAGGAATGGGATGGTCGATATCCCGATGGCACTAGAACTGGTTGATGAACCCGTATAGAGTGATATACCGGAACAGTATTCAGTCACAACCTTTCTTTATGGCGAGAGTGGCGAGTATCAGACTTAACATCATGCATTGACGCATAAAACAAGTCAGTGGTTCCCTCGGAGCCACAGTTGTGAACGTTATTTTATTTGGAGTGGGGAATTGAGTGTCATGAAAATCGGCATTGTCGGTACAGGAAATATGGGAAAGGTTATCGGTCTAACGCTTGCACGACAAGGGCATTCGGTATTTTTTGGTGCGAGAGATCTTCGCAAAGTCGCTGGATTTGCTGCGGATTATGGGGTGAATGTTCAATGCGGCTCGAACCAAGCAGCGGCAGATTATGGTGACGTGATTTATTACAATCCGAGAGATGTTGCGCCAAATGAAGTGTTAACCGACATCAATGCACTTTCAGGAAAACCCGTGATCTGTTCACACAATGGTACCGTTCCGCAAGACTTTCAATTTGACGCGATTACTTGTTCAAAGGCTGAAATTTTACAGCGTCAGATTCCATCTGCACATGTTGTGACTGCGTTCAATACGATTACTCAAGAAACATTTGAACTTGCGGAGCAGGGACTGGATGCGCTGAATGTCTGCTGTTTTGTGGCATCGGATACGCCTGAAGCAAAAAACAGGGTGTCACAGTTAATCGGGCAGATAGGATTTACCCCGGTAGATTGTGGTGATTTAAGGCAGTCACGCTTAATAGAAAGTGCTGCAGATTTGATTCGAATGCTGATGTATAAAGCACAAACACCGTGGAAGGCATTTTCATTGATTGATCTCCCGGAAGTACAACAAGTATTCAGTGGCCGGATTCAGTCGGCTTTACATGACCATAAACTGGATCATCAGTCGTAATCAATATAAGAGAATCACGTGATAAAATTTGCCGTATTATCTGATATTCATAGCAATGTCTTTGCCCTTGATGCCGTGGTCAATCATGCCAAATCGCAAGGGGCGACCCGGTTTATCAATCTTGGAGATATCTTGTATGGACCGATTGCACCGAGAGAAACTTATGAATATTTGTCAGTGCTGGATGCTGTAACAATCTCGGGTAATCAGGATCGACAGATCTATCAAGCCACCCCGGAAGAAATCGAATCGAATCCCACTATGGCGTTCATCCTCGATGAGTTGGGACAAGGCCCGTTAGACTGGATGAAGCAGTTACCGTTTGATTTACAGATCACTGATGATATCTATGCGTGTCACGGGACGCCAACCAACGATCTGGTGTATTTATTAGAAAATGTTGAGTCAGGGAAACCCGAGGTGCGGGCGGATCAGGAAATTATAGAATTACTGGCGGGTATTTCCTCGCCAATCATTCTCTGTGGCCACACTCATATCCCAAGATGTGTTGAACTATCGACCGGTCAAATCGTCATTAATCCCGGCAGCGTCGGATTGCAAGCGTATCGTGACGAAGAACCGATGATTCATACCATGCAAAACTATTCGTCTCATGCATCGTATGTCACGTTGTCCCAACATGTTGGCGGTGAATGGAATATTGCGTTTCATCGGGTCGGTTACGATGTATTGCCAGCCATTGATGCGGCTCACAAGCAGGGTCGCACCGATTGGGTCAAATTTTTACGCACCGGACGATGCTGATGACCAAAAGAGGCAATTGAGCTCATATTGTGATGATCTCTCGGGTACCATAGTATCGTATTCATCATTGGAATCGGTTCTGCTGTAAAGGAAATATGGGGTAAGCAAAATGAATGGAAGTGTAAAGATTATTCAGCGGATACTGTTCAATCGGGATGCGGTTTTATCAATGATCGTACCGGCATTGATTTATGGTCTGACTTATCGATATTTTGGATTGATTGATGCGGTTCTCGTTTCTGGTTTCTATGCGATATTGGTGAGTTTCTGGCTGAAATCAACCAAATATATTGCATTTTTATTTGCGGTGTTCGGGCTGATTGAAATCGCGATTGTCTGGTTGATCCCCAGCCAATGGCTGTTGAATACGCTGTTTGTGAAGTCATTGGTGGGTGCGTTACAAACCGCGTTGATATTCCTCATCTTTGCGCTGATCAATAAACCGATTCCCAAGTTGTTTGCCGAGGTTGCATCTCCCAGCCTGAAACAGTGGGATTTTAGTCAAACCAAAGCCTATGCCAGTATTTGGCAGCGACTCTCTTATATATGGGTCATCGCATATCTTGCTAAAGCATTGTTGTTGTTCGCGTTATATCCGATGAATGCCGATAGTCTCGTCACATTTAATCTGGTGTCCGGCTGGCCGATGCAGATCGGTTTAATTGTGTTTTCTGTGCCTTATGTTCGCCGCCAATTCGGCAAGTATGCCCCTGCGTAACAGTTGGGCAGAGTCGAGGCACTATTTTCTGGTTGAATCGAGTCTTCAATGAAAAATTATTTTGAAAGTCCCTTTAAGGGCAAACCGCTCACAGAGCAGGTGACCAATCCCAATATCAAGGTGGGGCGTTATAGTTACTATTCAGGCTATTATCACGGGCATTCATTCGATGATTGTGCCCGTTATCTGTTGCCTGATCGCGATGATGTTGATCAGTTGATTATTGGCAGTTTTTGTTCTCATCCGATATTACAAATCTTTACCATCACTGGCAAAGTTCAAACCTCTAACCTACGGTTATTGTCGCGTCTTGATGTCTGAGCTTGTGGCGCGGTCTTTTGTCAATTGACAATATTTTTAATATAAAAAGAAGTCGTTATACAAGCTCGGTTGTGACTTCCTCGCGCATTGAGGGTTTACCATTCATCAACGGATACACTGATTTGTGTAAAAACACAGGAGAAATACAATGATTGTTGCGATTGTAAAAGCGAAGATAAAACCCGGTATGCATGAGAAATTGCGAGAAATCGCGAATATACTGCAGTATCAATATTCAGTAGATGAGTCGGGATGTGAGCAGTATGAGTCTTACATTGATGGCGACGTATTTTTAACCATTGAGCGTTGGACGGATCAATCTTACCTCAATAAACATCTTGAAACAGAACATGTGAAAACGTATGTGCCTCAGCTCAGAGAATGTGTTGAGGGTGGTGAATTTTCAGTTCAGTTCATTGAAACAAAAGAATTCAATATTGTGACGATTTAATGCCAATGAACTGAAAGGCAATCAAGGCCGAACCAAGCAAAAGCAGCGCTCACTGAAGCTTTGGCTGTTGTTGTCGGCTTTTTCAGGAGGGAATAAGAATATGGATGTTTTGCTGTATAGCGCGAAGGGCTCCAATAGCTCAGAAAGAGTACAGTGGGCGCTTAACTTTAAGCGTATCCCTTACCAAGTGATTGAGGTCAGCTCGCAAGAGTTGACCTCAACTTATCTTGCAATTAATCCGTTTGGCTATGTTCCGTCACTCGCGGTAGATGGTTTCGTGTTTTCTGAGTCAATGGCGATTGCAGAGTATCTCGAAGAACGATTTACTCACCTCCCTTTACTTGGTGAAAATCTTAATGAAAAGACCCATATCCGTCGTGTCTGTGAATATGTTAATGGCAGTATTCATTCACCGCAAAACAGAACAGTGCTTAAATTTTTGCGCCCGGAACTTGATGAGGCTTCGAAACGTCAACTTCGTGGCGAGTGGATTATGCATTGTCTCGCGAAGCTAAGTTCATCTATCTGTCACGAGTCTGGGTATGCAATTGGTCATGGATTTAGTCTTGCGGATATATTTGTTGCGTCAATATATAAAAAAGCGCTGCAACATGGTTGTCGTGGCAATGCATTCTACAATGAACATCTGATGTTTATTCGCAACAATGAAAAGGTTGCGGCTTCAGAACCACCGGCATACAAACCCAATTGACGGTCATCCTATTCGATGTCGCGTATTACTGACTTACGGTTGTGAAGTGATGATGCGTACAGTGATGGGGCCGTACGTTTGATATTAAAGAGGGGAGGCCATGGATGGCTTCCCCTCTTGCTGTTGAGATGTATCTGTTGAGGCGCGTTCGGGATTAAATTTTAAAGCGTGCAACTAAGTGATTCAATTGCTCTGCCAGTCGGGCGATTTCACCACTGGATTGGCGGGCTTCATTGGATGCAACGGCATTTTCCTCAGCGATTTGACGCACATTGACGATATTTTCGTTAATGCTTTCCGCTACGGTGCTTTGTTGCTCAGAAGCACTGGCAATTTGCATATTCATGTCATTGATGACACCGATGGCATGAATGATCGCTTGCAAAGTCTCATTGGTCTCATCGGCCTGTTCGACACATGCCGCTGCTTGTTTTTTCCCTTGATTCATCGCATCGACGGTACTTTGCGTGCCTTGTTGAAGTTGCTCAATGATATTCTGAATCTCTTGAGTGGAATCCTGTGTTCTGGATGCCAGTGAGCGAACTTCATCAGCCACAACGGCAAATCCGCGGCCTTGCTCTCCGGCCCGGGCAGCTTCGATTGCAGCGTTCAGGGCGAGCAGGTTGGTCTGTTCAGCAATTCCCCGAATCACATCCAGAATTGTACTGATGTTGTGAACTTCTTGTTCTACCTCGCTGAGTTTTTCCGAAGATTGTGTGACGCTGTCTGAGAGTGAATGGATGGCAGTGATGGTTCGTGCCACAACATTCGCTCCGGATTCAGCTTCCTGATTGGCTTTATCGGCCGCACCGGCTGCCTGAGATGCACTGTTCGCAACGTCATGAACGGTCACTGTCATCTCATTCATCGCGGTTGCAACCATTTCTGTTTCTGATTCTTGGCGGATAATACTTTGACTGCTTTGCTCGGTGACAGCTGCCAGTTCAGTGGAGGCTGATGCAAGCTCGGTACTGGCTCCGGAAATCGTGGTTATCATCTGTTTCAGATTCATCGCTGTGTTTTGCACTGCTGCAAGCAGCAACCCGGTTTCATCTTTACTGGTTTTTCCGACATCAACCGTTAGATCGCCTTCTGCCAGTCGATTGGCAGCACTGACGGCTTTATGAACCGGTTTGGTAATCGCAATAGTCAGCACATAGGAGGCAGCGATCCCCAATAAAATTGCCAGCACAGATAACAACATGGTGATTTCAATACTTCTGTTAGTACTGTCTTTTAACTGCGGTCCGAGTGTGTCCTGCTCTTGCATCACCAACTGTGTAACTTTCTCGACATCTGCAGCAATCTGAGGACCTAGTTTATCCAATGTCTCAATAATCGTATTGGCTTGTGAAATCTGGCTGTGGATGTCACGCATATCTCTGAGATAATCCTGATGTGCGTTCAGGAAAGTGGTTAACAGGTTTTGCTGCGGTGTTCCTTGTAGATCTTGCTTCAGCGCCTGTATTTCATCCTGTAGTTCTTGATCCATATTGGTAATCGCGGTGGTGAAATCTTCATCACGACTGCTCTGCAGATATTTAACCACGAACAGACGTCCGACAAGCATACCGCGCTGCGCCTGACCGGCATGGTAGGTGAGTTTTGTATTACCTTCTTGATAGGCTGAGTTGATAATTTGAGCAATAGCCTTGCGCATATCTTCGCCATAGATACCTAATTGTGTTTCAAGAGCATTGCGTTGTCTGACTACTTCAACAGCTTGCTTAAAGGCGTTATTGTAGGTGTCAATTGAACGACCCACTTGATCAATCAGGTCTTTCCTTTCCGGTGACTGAACAGATTGTTTCGCCTCATCTAAGAAATCCTGCATTTTGGCAAGATAGTTTTGATAGGTTGTGATGTCTTCAGTTTCTCTGGTGATCAGAAAATCTTTCACATTCATGCGAACCATCAGCATGTTCGTTTGTAATCGACTTGAAATATTTGTCTCTCGGGCCAAATCTCTATACTTGTCGATCCCGTCACTGACTGACTGTAATGCAAAGATGCTCGCCCCTAAAACAATCGATAATAAAATTAGTACGACAGCAAACCCCGCGCCAATTTTTAGACCAAGTCTTAAATCCCTAAACATATTTTCACCTATTCATCTGTTTTGATAATTCTTTTTGACGTTATTTTTGGCAATAAATACGTGCCAGAGAAGCGACAAAATACACAACACATGATATCAGACCAATATACAAATTATAGACTATTGATAACTCGTCAGAGTAGTTAAACGAACCGGATTGAAAATATCTGGGAGATAATGCCGATAGTTTGATTTAGCAACGGGTAAATTGGATGCCGCAATCCCAATATATGACATGGTCGTGTTGCTGCATCCAATTGATATTTATTTTTTCGGGGTATAAATGGGGCCGGGAAAGTGGGTCACTTTATCTGCCAAATCAACGATTTTGGCGGTACCTTGCCGGACAACCTGATCAATTCTTAAAACGCTATGCATGGGGAGGTAAGTTCGTTCTACGCCCACAAACTCATCTTTTAGTTTTTCATGACTCGGATCGACCACGATAGAGGTATGGGTATCCCAGACAAAATCACCAATTTCAATAAAACCAAATAGGTTACTGGTGATCAGCTCCCGGACAAAAATTTCGTACTGTTTTCCTGCTTGCAAAAATGTGACTTTAAATAATGGGTTGTGTTGATTCATATAAATTGAAATGAGTCGGCTAAATATGTTTGATTATACCGATTCTCAATTGAAGTTGACAATTCTGCCGATTGATTTGAAACGGGGAAATGACCCAAAGTAAACATTTATCTAAGTGAAAAATGCTATTTGAACCGATTCATATAATGTCATTGGGTATTTCTTCATAGATTGATACGGAGGGGCGATATTTGAGCATAAGATATAATGAGAATGGATTGAAATTGTGACGTTTTTCCCTGATGATGCTGTGCTCATCATATCCATGACCTGATTTCGGGAATGACCTGATGATATGATGTTGATCATTTACTTAAAAATAATATTACTTAAAGCACAACAAGTTACGGAATTATTCATCATGACAATTCATCTAGTGAAAAAAGGAATGCGTCGGTTGTTGACCGGTTTGGTCATCGGCACTGCTGCCTTCTCTGCGACGACATTTGCGACAGCATCCACCATTGAGGGCATTTTAAAGTCAGGTGAGCTTAAATTTTGTTTTGAAGCCGGATATGTGCCGTTTGAGATGACCAGTAAAGATGGTCGCTTCATTGGTTTTGATATCGATATTGCGAAACATATGGCGCATTCGATCGATGTGAAATTTGTGCCGGTCAATACAGCATGGGATGGTATTATTCCGGCATTACAGACCGGAAAGTGTGATTTCATCGGGGGAATGACGGTGACACCGAAACGCAATCTGAAGGTGTCGTTTGCCGATGCTTATATGCAGATTGGTCAGACGGTTTTACTGTCACCGAAACTGGCCGGAAAGATTCATAGTTATCGTGATTTGAATGATGCCAAGTATACGGTGACGACTCAAATGGGGACGACAGGTGCAGAAGCAGCGAAGAAATATCTGTCCAAAGCAAAAGTGGATCTCTACGATACTTCTGCTGATGCGGTGTTACAGGTTGCCAATGGCCGAGCCGATGCTTTTGTTTACGATTTGCCCTATAACGCGATGTACGCTGCGCAGCATTCACAGCAGGTGGTTCATCTTGATGAAGCATTCACTTTCGAACCTCTCGGCTGGGCTGTACGTCAGGGCGATGCGGAATTTGTCAACTTCCTGAATAATTATTTAAAACAGATTCGTGGTGATGGCACTTATGATCGGATTTACACCAAATGGTTTAAATCCGATAAATGGATAAAAAGCGTTCAGTAATCCGGAGCTGTCAACGGAGCCCTATCAAAAAAACACCGACTGCTTCGGTGTTTTTTTATGGGCGGATATTTTGAGACCGGCCCCAGTTGCAGGTGTAACCCTTCCTGTAACTGGGGTATATCCAATCAACAGTTAGATTTTTCATGTTCCAGTAGCCAGCGTTTACGTTCCAGCCCCCCGGCATAACCGACCAGCTTGCCATTTTTGCCGATGACGCGATGACACGGGATAATGATTGCGATGCGGTTATGGCCGTTGGCGGAAGCAACTGCCCGGACTGCGGTGGGGTTATTGATGGCTTCCGCTTGTTGCTGGTAAGATGCTGTCGAGCCATATTCGATTTGCTGTAAAGCTTGCCATACCTCTTTTTGGAAGGGGGTTCCCGGTGAGTGAATGCTCACGTCAAATTGCTTGCGTGTCCCTGCGAAATACTCGGCAATCTCTTGTTTGGCTTGGCGAATATGGTCATTTTCTCCATTGATAATGGTTGCTTTCAGCAAACGTTGTAAATCCCGGAATTCCGTTTCCAGCATACGTCGTTCGACAAACTCCAGCAAACAGATGCCTTCATCGGTTGCACAGACGAACATTGGTCCCAGTGGTGTGGTAAACCGATTGATTAGGATGACTTGACTATCGCTACTTTGGTTTGGTGATTTTCCCATAACTTTCTTAAACGTATATCCGAATCCACTCAGGGATTCATATCCCATGTCGTAGGCTGTGTCCATGAGTTTCTTTCCTTCTTTGAGTTCGACCAGCGCGTTGTTGATACGATACATCCGCTGGAAAGTATGAAAAGTGATGCCATAGTTTTTCTTAAACCAGCGGCGGACCATCTCCGGCTGTATCTGGTGCTGTCTCAACTGACTGTCCGATATTTTTTCTTTCGGGTGCTGACGGACCAGCTCGATAGCCAGTGCAACAGATGAGGGAGCTTCACTGGCATTTTCAGTCGGTTTACAAATCTTACAGGGGCGAAAGCCTGCATCAAGCGCTGCTTTGAATGTCGGATAAAAATCAACATTTTCTTTCTTCGGCTTGCGGGCCCGGCAGGTGGCGATACAGAAGATTGATGTCGTTTTGACCCCGGCATAGAAAGTCCCGACATAGCTGGGATCTTTATCTATCAGTGCCTGATAGTAACGGTTGATCTGCTGCGGGTTGGTAATTGGTTGTCTGTGTGTTTGCATCAGGCGCGATCTTCTGTGGTCTTTGATGAAGAAACCATACATGGAAAAAAAGTAGTGTGACAACCAATAAATGGACAACTATTTTTTCGTCCGGGCTCGGTCAGTGTCGGAACCGATTACTCTGATAAGATCTGACGAAATGTCAGACTGATCCGTTGCTCGGTGACCTTGTTACTTTTGTTGATGCCGTGTCGCCAGTAATGCTGAATCGGACCTTCCATAATCAGCAATGAACCATCTGTAGGAGTGATAGTGAAGCGGTCTACACCGTTACGGTGTCTGAACTGCAAGGGTCTGGCCGTACCGAAGGTAAGCATCGCGACGACCGGGTTTGAGCCTAATTCGGGTTCATTGTCGGCGTGCATCCCCATATTGTGTTGCCCGTGTTGATACCAGTTGCCCAATACCGAGTTAAACGGGCACCCTGACACGTCTTCGACAATTGTCTTGAGTTGTTTCAATAGCGGTGGCCATGGCGTGGGTTCCAGACGAACTTTTGAATAAGTGTATGCTTTGTCACCGTACCAACATTGTAGTCTGGGGGTGTGATAATGGCGCCCAAACAAGTAGACATCACCCTGATACCAGTTCAGTGAGTTTTGCAAGGTGTGTGTCAGTGCATTCGTCTCGCTGAGCAGCGGACTCACATAGCGTAATCTGCCATCCGACAGTTCGATGATTTCAGGATTCTGGTTGGAAACGATCATAGCGGATGAATCCATCGATTTGTGAGGCAAGTGTTTGTGCATACAGCATCGTGGTATGCGCATAGCGAATTTCAAGATGATCGGTCATCCCGGGGATTTTGGTCTCTTCAACGGTGACTGTGCCGTCCGATGCGGAGTCATTACCCAATAGCATCGGGCGAAGCCCAAAAGCAACGGTGCCGGCGATGCTGCCGAGTTTTTGGGGAAAGCGCCATTCATCTTCGTGCTGCTGTAATCCATAATTGGGTGAATTACCGAGGATCATGCCGAATCCCATTGCCTGAATTTTGCTAATAATCGACGCTCCCTGAAGTGGTGAACCAATCGTCACCACATGAGAAATTTGAGTCGTGGGCGGCTTGCGGGAGGCGAGATAGTTTTTGATCATCAGCCCACCGAGACTGTGACCGACCAGAATATTGGTGTGGGTTTGATCGAGTGCCGCATCAATTGCACTGAATAGTTTCTCATCATCGATGGCGACGGTATTGTAGCTGAGAACTTCCGTAGTATAACCGAGCTGGTTTAATCGCTGACGCAGTGGTTGTAGCGCGATGCCATGCATATACAAACCGTGGAGGAGAATGATTTTCATAGACTCTTTCATGTCAGATTTCCTAAAGACTGAACTGCATCGTATGGAGAAACTGGATCATGTGCAATATCGCTGATCATGATGTGATGAACAGATCCAGTGATTCTAAATTGGATCAGTTTTGTTACATTCAATCGTGAGTATAAGGTGTTACTCGTCTGTCATGATCTGTTGAAGCAGGTTACTTTCGTGCAGTGCCCGCTTAATTAATGCATACCCCCCGATGGTGTCCTGTTGTTGAAAACGGGCTTGTTCAAGGCGTAAATCTCCGGCAAAACTGGGGAGCGTTTGACGCTGAATTTGTTCCAGTAGCAAAGGAAACAAAACTGGGGCCGTCTGAATCATTTCTCCGGCAAACAGAATTTTTTCCGGATTGAATACATTGACCAACATCCCCAATACACGACCGAGATATTGGGCGGCCTGCTGGATGATATGCATTGCGACGGCATCTCGCTGAAGCGCGGCATGACAAAGCTGTTTTATGGTGAGATTGTCCGGAGATAGGCTGCTGGGGTGGCCTCTTTGCAAGAGAATCTCCGTTTGCTTCAGCAAGGCTTGGTTCGACACCACCGTCTCAAGACAACCAAAGCTACCGCAGTGGCAGCGTTGTCCGAATGGATCAATCTGAATATGTCCGATCTCGCCAATCGGACGGTGTTTACCCAAAAGCAACTGTCCATCCGTAATAATCCCGGCACCGACCCCGTGATGAATACTGATCAGGATGAAGTCATCACACTGTTTGGCTTCGCCCAGATAGTATTCAGAGAGTGCTCTGGCCCGAATGTCATTGCCGATATAGATAGGCAGTCCCAGCTCTTCAAGTGCTGAAGATAACTTGAGGCCGGCAATTTTATGATTGGGAGAGTAATGGATCATCCCTGAGGTTGGATCGACCAAACCAGCCATGGTAATCGCAATCGCAATCAATTTATGTGTCGCATACTGAGTGCGGATTTGACAGATTTCATCGCGGAGTGTGTCAACAATGCCTTGTGTATCGTGCGACTCAATCGGTGTTTGTTGGACATGATGGATCTGTCCGGATAAATCCATCAGGCTGGCTTGAATCATATCTCGCCCTAACCGACAGGAGACAAAGTAGAAATCCCGTTGGTTGGTGGTCAGCGAGATTGCCGGTCGTCCTCCGGTTGATGCTTGTTGCTCAACCTCGGTAATGAGGTTATGGGCCAGTAGCTGACGCGTAATATTGGTGACACTGGCAGGAGCCAGCGCACTCTGTTGAGCAATTCTGACGCGGGAAATCGGTCCTTTCTGGTCGATCAACTGATAGACCAGTGCCGCATTGACCTGTTTGAGTTGCTCATGATTTGTCACTTGTCTGCTACGTTTGACCATTTAATGCATGTCCTTTGTCCACTCGCCATTGACCAGCGTGTTAATCACCTGATAAGCCGGATCGAGAATGGTCAGATTGGCAATCATACCGGGACGGATCGCTCCGAGCAGGTGATCCATCTTGATGGCCCGGGCTGGGTAGAGTGTCGCCATCCGGAAGGCTTCTTCCTGTGAAATTTCAGCTTGCTCAACCAGCAGACGAATACCTTCATTCATGGTGAGTGCTGAGCCGCCCAGCGTACCATCCTGATCGACACACTTGCCGTCACGGATAAACACGGGGGTGCCACAGAAATCAAACTCAGTCATCCCTGCCGGAGGCGTCGCAGCTGCGGTTGCATCCGTCACCAGACAAAGCCGCTCACCCATGACTTTCTTCGCGGTCCGGACGTTCGCCCAATGGACATGATAACCATCAGCGATAATACCGGCATGAACATCATTGCGGTCAAATACCGCACCGACGACACCGGGAGAACGACCATTCTCCATCGAGGTCATTGCATTATACAGATGCGTTGCAAAGCTCGCGCCCTGTTCAAAGGCTTGGTTGGCTTGCTCATAGGTTGCTGCCGTATGACCGACGCTGACAATGATACCGGCTTTGTGCAGTTGTCTCAGATGCTCATTATGGTTCATCTCTGGTGCGAGTGTGACTTTTTTCAGCCACGATGCCTGTTCAGTCAACCAGTTGATCATGTCATTGTCTGGCTGGCGTAACTGCTCGAGCGGATGAATACCTTTGCGCACCGGATTGGTATAAGGGCCTTCAAGGTGCATCCCCAATACCTGATGTTGATGTTGGGTCATGTACAGGCGTGTTGTCTCTACCGCTTGTCGAATCACGTTGTCACTGTCACTGATCAATGTCGGCAGAAAGCTGGTTGTACCGGTTTGCAGGTTGGTGAGATGCATGTGTTCCAGCGTTGCCAAGGTCGGAGCGCTATTGAACATCACGCCACCGCAGCCGTTCAGCTGTAAGTCGATAAAGCCGGGAGACAAAATGTGGCCATGCAAATCGAACCGAGGGATATCTTCAGACAGTTCTGACATCGGGACTAAAGCGTGAATTTTTCCTTTGCTGATGACAACCGCAGTATCCAGTAATCTTTCATCGCCTGTCAGAATCTCACCGTGACATAGTGCGAACATTTACTCTGTTCCTCCAAATTTATCAATTTCAGTTGCTTCAAGTTGCTGAAAATAGCGTAATGTTTTGACTTTCAGTTCCATAGCTGCAGGTTCATCGCAGATCAAAATACTCCGGGGATGCATCTGCAAAGCAGAGATGGTCCACAAATGATTGACTGCGCCTTCAACACCAGCCTGTACTGCCAATGCTTTGTTCGGACCCGTGGCAAGAATTAAAACTTCTTTGGCATCCAGTAATGTGCCGACACCGACGGTGAGCGCCATTTTCGGCACCTGATTGACATCGTTGTCAAAGAAACGGGCGTTATCAATCATCGTTTCTTGGGTCAGAGTCTTGATACGGGTTCTCGATGCTAAAGACGAGGCTGGTTCATTAAAGGCGATATGGCCGTCACTGCCGACACCGCCAAAGAAGAGATGAATACCACCGAACTGCTTAATCGTTGCTTCGTAGGTCTGACATTCTGCCTCTAAATCAGGCGCCATGCCATTTAAAATGTGAATATTTTTCTTTTGGATATCAACATGGTTAAAAAAGTTTTCAAACATAAAGTGATGATAACTTTGAGGATGTTCCGGTGGAAGCCCGACATACTCGTCCATATTGAATGTGACCACATGTTCGAAACTGACTTCACCAGCCTGATAGAGCCGGATCAGTGCCTGATATGTCGTAAGTGGCGTACTGCCGGTGGGTAAGCCTAATACAAAAGGACGCTCGGTCGTTGGCTGAAAAGCTTTGATTTTTTCAACGATGTAGTGTGCGGTCCAGTTGCCGACTTGTTGCTTATTTTGTAAAGGTAATAAACGCATTTTCTCTCTCCATGCATCATACTGACACTCTGATTCGTCGTGGTGATTGCGTGTTCACAAGCTCATCACATCGGCCTTGATCATACACTGTCTCGGGAAATCACTACCGGAGGAGCTCAGAGTAAGGTGGACTTAATTTATATATTGAATAAACTTTCGGTTAAGTGCAAATAAAATGTCGTATTGCTTTACAAAATTATCATTTATGTGACATATATATTAGGTCTTAGTTTACTGGATGAATTAAGATATCTGTGTAATGTACGAATCATGTGATGGAGGATGCAATGAACGTACTGGGGTATTTACAAAAACTTGGCAAGGCAATTATGTTGCCGATTGCTATCTTACCGGTGGCCGCGATTTTATTAAGGCTCGGACAACCGGATATGTTGAATATTGCTTTTATGGCTCAGGCGGGGGGAGCAATTTTTGGTCAGTTGCCTTTGCTGTTTGCGATTGGTATTGCGGTTGGGTTGTCTCGCGGTGATGCAGGGGCTGCCGGTTTAGCGGGCGCTGTCGGATATTTGGTGCTGACGGAAGCGGCTAAAACCATCAATGCGGATATCAATATGTCATTCTTTGGCGGGATCGTGGCCGGGGTCGTTGCCGGTCATGTTTATAACCGCTTTCATCAAACCAGTTTACCGGCTTATCTTGCATTTTTCGGTGGAAAACGGTTAGTCCCGATTATGACCGGTCTGATAACGCTCATTTTGGCCGGTATCAGTGGTGTTGTCTGGCCTGTAATTCAACATGGTATCGACTCTTTTGGTCATACCGTCGCGCATTCCGGTGCATGGGGAGAATTTGTCTACGGAACGTTAAATCGTGCACTGATCCCAGTCGGGTTACATCATGTTTTAAACTCCATTTTCTGGTTCGGATTGGGTGAGTGTACCAAAGTCACTTACGAGTTAGCCGGTGGGTTGCATAACTTATGCCTTGCGCCTGAAGTGGCGAAAACATTAAGTGTTGGTGGTGCTATTTCAACCATTGACGGCAGTGTGATTCAGAGTATCGCGACCGAGACGACGCGTGGCGATCTCAACCGCTTCTTCGCGGGTGATCCATCGGCTGGGGTATTTATGGCCGGTTACTTCCCAATCATGATGTTTGGTTTGCCCGGTGCTGCGTTTGCCATGTATATGGCCGCACCGAAAAGTCGTCGTCCGCAAGTGGGTGGGATTTTGCTGTCTGTGGCGTTAACCGCATTTTTGACTGGTGTGACTGAGCCACTTGAGTTCCTGTTTATGTTCCTTGCACCGGTGTTATACATCATCCATGCGATACTGACCGGGATCTCGCTGGTTGTGACCAACTATCTGGGGATTCTCGATGGTTTTGGCTTCTCCGCAGGTCTGTTTGACTTTGTGATCAACTGGGGACTGGCAACTAAACCGGGGCTATTGCTGGTGGTGGGATTATGCTTCGGTGTGATCTACTTCTGTATCTTTTACTTTGCTATCCGTTGGTTTGATATCCCGACCCCGGGCAGAGAAAAAGATGAAGCGACAGTCCGTCCGTCCGCAGCCTCTGAAGATATTCAGACGCTGGCAAATGAATATATTCAAGCCTTGGGTGGCCGTGATAATCTGAAACAAATTGATGCATGTATTACACGCTTGCGCCTTTCTGTGAACAACATGGCTCAGATCGATGAAGTAAAAATCAAAGCATTGGGTGCCAGCGGGGTTGTGAAGCTGAATCGCACCGACTTGCAGGTTGTATTGGGTGCTAAGGCTGAATTGGTCGCGAATGCGATGAAAGGCGACGCTGAATATGACTAAGTGAAGATGAGGACTTCTGTGTGAATGCTCAGGAGCCGGGGATTCAACTGATAGCCATCATGAAGAAAGAGTGTGCGATTTCGCACGCTCTTTTTTTGCGCTGGGCAATGTGCTCCGAGCAATTGATGCTGATTGGGAGGCGGGGAATTGACGCAGTTTTTTCTTATCTGCCGGAGAGATGCTGACTTGCACGCTCTCGATGTATGAAATAACCTAGCAAACAAGTCAGGTAATTGGTAAGGTTGACAGAGATAGATTGAAACGGAAACACCTTATGTCTCTTTGGCAACACTTACCGATCAGCCACCGTTATGCTGAGCTGCCGCAAAGCTTTTACACCCGGGTCATGCCGACGCCAGTGGACAACCCTCGCTGGGTGACTTGGAATGTGCCTCTCGCTGCCAGTTTTGGTCTGGACGAGACGCCTGATGATCTCTGGCTACAGATCTTTTCCGATGGTGAAGTTCCGGATTATTTTCAACCGCTGGCAATGAAGTATGCCGGGCATCAGTTCGGGGTCTATAACCCGGCATTGGGGGATGGGAGAGGGTTATTATTCGGTGCGATTGCCGATCAGCAAGGGCGCTGGTTTGATGTGCATCTTAAAGGCGCCGGACTGACACCGTATTCCAGAATGGGGGATGGTCGGGCGGTGTTACGTTCCACCATCCGAGAATATCTGTGCAGTGAAGCAATGGCAGCGCTGGGGAATCAAACCACCCGGGCGTTGGGGATGATGGTCAGTGATACCCCCGTGTATCGTGAACGCGTTGAGCAGGGCGCTTTACTGATTCGTCTGGCAGAAACGCACATCCGTTTTGGCCATTTTGAACACTTTTTCTATACCGGGCAGCATGATGACTTACGTTTGCTGGCCGATAAAGTCATCGCCTGGCATTTCCCGGAACTTGAACCCTCATCAGAATCACCGCGAGAGCCGGTATATCTGGTGATGTTCCGCGAAGTTGTCAAACGAACCGCTGAAATGATCGCTTTTTGGCAAGCGTACGGCTTTGCCCATGGCGTGATGAATACTGACAATATGTCGATCCTCGGGCAAACCTTCGATTATGGCCCATTTGCGTTTCTGGATGATTATGATCCCCATTTTATCTGTAACCATTCCGATTATCAGGGGCGTTATGCATTTGATATGCAACCGGGGATCGGTCTGTGGAACTTGACTGCATTGGCGCAGGCACTGACACCGCTGGTTGATAAAGCTGAACTGGAAGTGGTGTTGCAAACTTATAGCGTACAGCTCAATCAGGAATACAGTCGTTTGATCCGTAGTAAACTCGGATTACAACAGCGCCGTGACGGGGATAGTCAACTGTGTGATGAGATGCTCAAACTGATGGCGGACAACCGGGTTGACTACACGCTGTTTTTCCGGCGACTTTCATCGCTGGATCACCAACCGCCTGAAACGGTCACGACATTATTTGAGAACCAAGATGCCGCGAAGCAGTGGTTACAACAGTATCTTGATCGTTGTGAGCAGGAGTCGGATACGGTAGAACAGCGCTGCCAGTCGATGCGTCAGGTCAACCCGAAATATATCCTCCGTAACTATCTTGCCCAACAAGTGATAGATGCTGCTGAACAGGGTGACTTTCAGCCGTTAGAGCAATTGCTTACGGTTTTAAGCGCTCCCTATGATGAGCAGCCGATGTATGAATCCTATGCTGAGCAGCCACCGGCATGGGGAAAATGTCTCGAAATCAGCTGTTCGTCATAAGCTAACGTCTATCCTCAACTGACGTTCAGTTTTTATCACCATTCTTTCCTGACCGAGACCATCCCTGAGTGAACGTATGATTGTTCAGGGATGTGTCATTTTTGACCCATTGGCCGGGAGGGGATGGAGGGGTTTTCACCCATTCTTACCTGATGTGTTCCTGACGGATTGATCGGTTTTACAGCAATGTTGCCCTTAAGTTGCTGTTGTTGCTAATTTGTTTTATTTGTTGATGGGTGTTGGCTCGTTATTTGCCTTGTTGTCAATAACGTGAATACCAAGCAGGTATTCGGTTTCTATAACAAGGAGAAAAAGATGTTCAAGCCTTTCAAATTACTGACTGTATCCATACTTGCTGCGACCGGTTTTAATGCCGCTGCTTCCGAAGGCTGTGACCCGGGTGAAACCGTGATTAAATTCAGCCATGTCACCAATACGGATAAACATCCGAAAGGGATTGCCGCATCATTGCTTGCCAAGCGAGTCAACAAAGAGATGGACGGAAAAGTTTGTATGGAAGTTTTTCCGAACTCAACCCTGTATGATGATGACAAAGTCTTGGAAGCCCTTTTAAACGGCGATGTTCAACTCGCAGCCCCTTCTCTTTCCAAGTTTGAAAAATTCACCAAAAAATATCGTATTTTCGATTTGCCATTTTTGTTTGACGATGTTGCAGCGGTTGACCGTTTCCAGAACTCGGCTGCCGGCGATAAGCTGAAAAATGCCATGAAACGCCGCGGATTGCAGGGGCTGGCATTCTGGCACAACGGGATGAAACAGTTGTCTGCCAACAAACCGCTGATTGATCCAAAAGATGCCAAAGGATTGAAATTCCGCGTTCAGGCGTCTGATGTTTTGGTCGCTCAATTCGAGCAGTTGGGGGCTAACCCACAAAAGATGTCGTTTAAAGAAGTGTACGGCGGTTTACAGACCGGCGTCATTGATGGTCAGGAGAATACTTGGTCAAACATTTACGGTAAGAAATTCTTCGAAGTGCAAGATGGCATTACCGAAACCAACCACGGCATCCTTGATTACCTTGTAGTGACTTCCGCCAAATTCTGGGACGGCCTGCCTGATGATGTGCGCAGTCAGTTTGCACAGATTCTCAAGGAAGTCACGGCGACCCGTAATGCTGAATCAACCAAAGTCAACCTAGCCAACCGTCAGAACATTATCGATGCCGGCGGTGTGGTGCGAACCCTGACACCTGCTCAGCGTCAAAAATGGGTTGAAGCGCTGAAGCCTGTCTGGAAGAAATTCGAGAAAAATATCGGTCATGATCTGATCAATGACGCCCTTTCAGCAAACAAGAAGTAACTGTCGTAGTCACGCTATAAACATGTGCCCCACACCACCGGAGTGGGGCACCTAGATGATAACAATGAGAGCGAAGATAGTTATGGACAATTCTTTCTTTTCTAAAGTCGGTCGTTTTACAGATTCGGTTGAAGAATTTCTGATCGCATTCTTTTTAGGCACGATGACCTTACTGACGTTTATCAATGTCATCTGTCGCTATGTATTTAATGACAACATATTGTGGGCCCTTGAACTGACAGTCTTTATGTTTGCCTGGATGGTACTGGTCGGTGCGTCTTACGGGGTAAAGAAGCACTTTCACATTGGTGTTGATGTGATCATCAACATTGCACCACCGGGGTTAAAGAAAACCTTCGCGGTGCTATCAGCATTCGCTTGTTTGAGTTTTGCCGTGCTGCTGTTGATTGGCTCGTGGAACTATTGGCATCCGTTTATTACCGAACGGGCTTGGTATGAAACCGATGATATTCCAATGCCGGGGTTTCTCCAGTTTTTAGCCGACTGGCTCAATGAAGGCGAGGCTTACGAGAAATTGCCACGATTTATTCCGTATATGGCGCTGCCTATCGGGATGGGGCTCCTGACATTGCGTTTTACGCAAGCCGCGTACCAGATTTTGACTGGCAAGATGGATCGTCTGATTGCCTCGCATGAAGGAGAAGACGAGTTAGAAACACTGAAGTCAGAATTGCAGCAAGACACAGGTGCGGATTCTGAAAAATCAATGCCGTCATCGGATCGCAAGGAGTAGTCATCATGGCTGTTTTATTTCTCTTTTTAATGGTGATTGCCCTGATGCTTATCGGTGTGCCGATCGCTGTCTCACTGGGTTTATCAAGTATTGTATTTCTGATGTTGCATTCGGATGCATCGTTGGCTTCGGTCGCTCAGACATTATTCAATGCTTTTGCGGGTCACTACACACTGTTGGCGATTCCGTTCTTTATTCTCGCATCTAGCTTTATGTCCACCGGTGGGGTTGCCAAACGAATCATCCGCTTTGCAATTGCACTGGTCGGCTGGTTCCGCGGTGGCCTTGCCATTGCGTCGGTCATGGCTTGTATGATGTTTGCTGCACTGTCGGGCTCTTCTCCTGCAACGGTTGTTGCTATCGGGAGTATCGTGATTGCCGGGATGGTCAAAAACGGCTACTCCAAAGGATTTGCCGCCGGGGTGATTTGTAATGCCGGAACGCTGGGGATTTTAATTCCGCCATCAATTGTTATGGTGGTCTACGCTGCGGCAACGGATGTTTCTGTCGGCCGGATGTTCCTTGGCGGGGTGATTCCCGGTTTACTCGCCGGTGCGATGCTGATGGTCGCTATTTATATTGCAGCCCGGGTCAAGAACCTCCCGAAACAACCCTTTGTCGGGTGGGGGGAACTGATGGCCGCCGGACGTGAGGCTATCTGGGGGTTGTTTTTAATCGTCATTATTCTGGGCGGTATTTATGGGGGGATTTTCACCCCGACTGAAGCGGCTGCAGTGGCTGCGGTTTATGCCTTCCTGATTGCCAACTTTGTCTATAAAGACATGGGGCCATTTGCTGACCGGGAAAATAAGTTGCCGGGTGTGGTGAAAGTGTTGCAGACATTTGTCCATCCGGATACTAAGAAAACCTTGTGTGAAGCGGGTCGGCTGACGATCATGTTACTGTTTATCATTGCCAATGCTTTGATTCTCAAACATGTGCTTACTGAAGAGCAAGTGCCGCAGATGATTGCCAATTCCATGCTTTCTGCCGGTTTAGGGCCAATCACGTTCCTGATTGTGGTCAACCTGTTACTGTTGATTGGCGGACAATTTATGGAACCATCGGGTCTGTTGATTATCGTTGCACCATTAGTCTTTCCGATTGCGATTCAACTCGGGATTGATCCGATTCATCTTGGGATCATTATGGTAGTGAATATGGAAATCGGGATGATTACTCCGCCAGTCGGTCTGAACTTGTTTGTGACGGCCGGGGTGGCGCGGATGTCGATGCTCAACGTGGTCAAAGCCGCGTTGCCGTGGGTGGCGGTCATGTTCTTGTTCTTATTGATTGTCACCTACGTGCCGTGGGTTTCAACTTGGCTGCCGACGACGCTGATGGGGCCGGAGATTATCACTAAATAACCCGTCCGATGATGTTGAATGCATCCAGTGATGCTTTGTCTGTCAATCCCCCACAGTCGATGAAAAGACGGTGGGGGATTTTTACGTATATAAGTGCTGTGGTAAGGTGATCGCTCAGATTTATGACGATGGTGGTTTATGAGATTTGTTTCTTAAAAGGCGGGAGATATGCCTTGCTAGTTAATTGTAATTCGTTACAATGAATCTCATGGTTAATTAAAGAAGAATGTCTATGAATTTCGTATTAAAAAATGATGAAAATGATAAGGCCAATGATGAACGGAACTCTGGTTCAATGGTAGAGGAAAAACTCATAGCGTCTCGTTCTATTTTCATTTCTGGTGAGATTGACCAGAAGCTGGCCCAAAAAGTTTCAACTCAGCTACTCGTATTGCAGGAAATCAGCGATGAGCCGATTTATCTGTATATCAATAGCCAAGGTGGACATGTAGAAGCCGGTGATACTATCCATGACATGATTAAATTTATCAAACCGGAAGTTATCGTGATTGGAACCGGATGGGTTGCCAGTGCTGGTGTGACTATCTACATTGCCGCGAAAAAAGAAAACCGTGTCTGTTTACCGAATACTCGTTTTATGATCCACCAACCATTGGGTCAGGTGCGTGGTAAAGTCTCAGATATTAAAATTGAAGCGGATGAGATCTTACGCACGCGCAGCCGAGTGAATAAGCTGATCAGTGAAGCCACCGGGCAGCCTTATGAACAGGTCGAGAAAGATACAGATTACAACTTCTGGATGAGTCCGGAAGAAGCCATTAAGTATGGTTTGGTCAGCCGGGTCGTGAGTAATATCAGAGAACTGCAAGACTAATCGAATCGGAACGTTTTTTCAGTTAACTGATAACGTTTTGTAAGCCAGTTAAAATATGGAATGAAAGGTAACTTTCATTCCATATTTTTTATGGATAACGCAATCTTCCGTCATGAAACGATAGGGTTGATTGAAGCGTGCTCTGAGTTACATTTAGTTTTTATAGTTTTCTTTATCCAGCTGATATTTTTGCATTTTATCGTAAAGTGTTTTCCGTGGCAGATTCAGACTTTCCATGGTGTCTTTAATACTTCCTCCGCATTCGATCAATGCCTGTTCGATAACTGACTTCTCAAACTCGGCAACTTGATCGGCCAAACTGAGTACCGGCCCGTTTATCAAATGTGTTTCCTGACCCAGTTGAATCAGTTTACCGAGCAGAACATAGCGTTCTGCAGCATTTCTCAATTCGCGGACATTGCCCGGCCAGTTATGACTTATTAATGATTGCATGTCCTGCTTTGAGATCGAATTGGCAGCTTTTCCATAGCGGGCAGCGGCAACCAGTAAAAAATGATGAAACAGTGCGGGAATATCTTCTTTACGTTCTCGCAGCGGGGGGATATCCAAGGTCACAATATTCAGTCGGTAATAGAGATCTTCCCTGAACGTTCCTTGTTGAGCTGCCTGTTTCAGATCGACCTTGGTGGCAGCAATGACCCGAATGTCCAGCGGAATTAATTCATTGGATCCGACCCGTTCAATCAATCGCTCTTGTAACACCCGCAGGAGCCGAATTTGTGCTGACATCGGCATCGATTCGATTTCATCGAGAAACAGTGTGCCGCCCTGTGCATGTTCTAATTTACCGATACGTTGACTTTCAGCTCCGGTAAATGCGCCTTTCTCATGCCCGTATAATTCACTTTCGATCAAGTTTTCCGGAACTGCCCCGCAATTGACGGCAACGAAATTCCGTTCTCTCCGGGAACTCAATTCATGCAGAGAACGAGCAATCAGCTCCTTGCCGGTGCCGGTCTCTCCAAAGAGTAAAATGTCAGCGTTGGTATCCGCAATCTGACTAATCGTTTCTTTCAGTGACTGAATACTGGCGGTTTCACCAATAATCCGTGGGCCGAGGGTTTGGCTGGCCTTCAGACTTCGCTTCAACTTTTGGTTTTCCAGGGTCAGTCGGCGTTTATCAATGGCTCGGTGTACTGTCTCCATCAGTCGTTCAGGCGCGAATGGTTTCTCGATAAAATCGTAGGCACCATCATGCATCGCCTGAACGGCCATAGAAATATCACCGTGTCCTGTAATCAGAATGACCGGTAAGTCCGGGTCTTGATGATGAACCGAATGCAGTAAGCTTTGCCCGCTGAGTCCGGGTAATTGAATATCTGTGACAATAACCAGCGGTAGCCCGTCTTGCTTGATAGCCAGCAACGCTTCTTCGGCACTGTCAAAAAATCTGGCTTGAATGTCTGCCAGTTCAAAACTCTGTTCGATTGCAATACGAATGTCCGCTTCATCATCGATAAAAAATACATCGCACATAACATGTCCTTATGAGGCAGTTTCAGGGGAGGGAGGCGAGGTCGCCGGTAACTGAATACTAAATCGCGCACCGCCAAGCGGTGATGATGAGGCATTCAGTTGTCCCCCCATACTCTGAATAATTTGCTGAGAGATCGACAAACCCAGCCCAAGCCCGTTTTTTTTGGTGGTATAAAAAGGGTCAAACAACTGAGATAGCGTTTTATCACCTAATCCTTCACCGTTATCGTCAATATGAATCGTGAGCTGAAGGTTGTCTTCAGTAAAGCTGAGGATGATCTGTTTATCCGCACGATCATCAAGTGCCTGAATCGCATTGGTCAAAAGATTAATCAGTACTTGTTCCAAATGGATCGGATTAATATTCAACCAAATTGGTTGTTCCGGTGTCTGGATTTCGAAATGGATTAGGTTTGATTTTATTTGGGACTGGATTAACTCTTTGGTAGACAAGATGATGGGATAAAGCTGGACGACAGCGCGTTCATCATGATCTGATTTGCGGGCAAAAGAACGTAACTGAGTACTGATTTTTGCCATTCTTTCAGTCAGTCCCGAGATGCGAGTCAGGTTTTCGTCTGCTCGGTCAATTTTACCGCTGGCAATAAAACGTCGGCCATTATCAGCGAAGCTGCGGATTGCCGCGAGCGGGTTATTCAGTTCATGGCTGATACTGGCAGACATCTGTCCAAGTACCGCGAGTTTTGCGGCTTGAATCAACTCATCTTGTGTTTGCCGTAGTCGTTGTTCCGTTTTACTCCGTTCTTCGATCTCAAGATGGAGTTTCGCGGTTCTTTCCATCACCAAAAACTCAAGTTTTTGCTTTGCTTCAGACTGAAGTTGTTCGATCTGACGCTGTTTATTTTTACGATGATGAACGAGCTGCATAATGAGATAAATAATGGCAAATACCATGCACGAAATGACGACAAAACCGAAGCTACTCCAAAAGACCTGAATCTTCGGTGACAGAACGCGAATATTCAGTGGGATGTTCTTCAACGGTCGGCTGCTGACAATGAAGTCTCCTTTGATCCATCCTTGCTTCGGATTAATCCATTCGGTAGTCGTTTGATCCATTTTCCCGAGTAACCCCAGTGATTGTATCGTTTGATCGAGATACTGACGGGAATGAAAGATTTTTGCGCGGATCTCAGGGTCAATAAAGGTGACACTTTTGAACAACCAGTTCGGCTGACTTGACATAAAAATGATGTTGTACGGATCGGTGGCGACAAAGTAGCTGTTTTGGCTTTTCCAATTCTCTTCAATCGACGAGAGATCCATTTTAACCACCACGACACCGAGAATTGTCGCAGCATAAGTCACCGGATATGCATAGTAGTATCCGCGTTCTCCGGAAGTTGAGCCTAGCGCGTAGTATTGACTCTCGTTACCTTGAACGGCGACTTGAAAGTACGGACGCCAATTGAAATTTCTACCAATAAATGAACGGGTCAGATTCCAGTTACTCGCAGCAATGGTATTGCCGTGAATATCCAGAAGATAGGTATCAGAGGCTTTAATGGCATCATTGACCTGCTCAAGGTAGTGATTGGTGATATCGATTTGAGCGGAGTTGTCGGCTATGGTGAGTGCATCCACCAGTTTTTTGTCTTTGGCGAGTAACCGAGGAATATGCGCGAACTTATCTAGTTTGGTGACCACATGACTGGCAAAACGTTCTAGCTGTGCCTGATGTTCGCTGAGCAAGCTCTGATAGCTATACTGCCATACAAGATGTGCGCCGTATGCTGTCGTCACTATAAAAATGACAACAAAAATAAGATTGAAACGGAACTTAGATAACATCGTTGTACTTATCGGTAAGAAGAGCCTGTGCTTTATTTTACGGGTTTGTTATCAGAACGGTGATAAACGGTTTCGGGGAGAGCGAAAAAGTAAGATCAGGATCTCTTTTTCAATATTTCACTGAAAAAAAGCAGCTTTTGCCTTGAAAAGCATAATTTTACCCCCATCCTGTCAATCTACGGAGCAATACCGATGAATTTTTTGTCAGGCAGGAGAATAAATTCTGAGCATCAGGTGTTCGTCTGCTGAGATAGACTCGACAGGTGTAGCTCTGGTCGTTAGAATGTCGCGTCTGAAAAGTATGTCCTGAGTCTGATAGGAGCATATCTGGAGTATCTCCTGTTGTGGAGTGATGATTACTCCACATCACTGCTCACTATTTTATTTCGTTATAGATGTACTCTGAAAGAGTACGGAACATGGATGCAGCCGAGATCAGCGAATGCGATCTAGGCTCATGATGCTCAGAAGAACTGAGCCAGTTTTGAGGTTTATATAGAATGCAAGTTACTGTTGAAACGCTAGAAGGCCTACAACGCCGTCTGAATATTACTGTTCCTGCTGCTAACATCGAAGATGCTGTTACAGCAGAACTGCGCAACATCGCAAAAAACCGTCGTTTCGATGGTTTCCGTAAAGGCAAAGTGCCGATGAAAATGGTTGCTAAGATGTATGGCAAAGCAGTACGTCAGGATATCCTTGGTGAAGTGATGCAGCGTCACTTTATCGAAGCGATTATCCAAGAAAAAGTGAACCCTGCTGGCGCGCCGACATTTACTCCTGTTGAAAATGAAGAGAATCAAGATTTAGTTTTTAACGCGACGTTTGAAGTTTATCCTGAAGTTGAGTTGAAAGGCTTGGAAAATATCGAAGTCGAGAAGCCAAACGTTGCGGTAAAAGATGAAGATGTAGCTGAGATGCTTGAAACACTGCGTAAGCAGCAAGCAACGTGGAAAGAAGTTGATGCGGCTGCTGAAGATGGTAAGCGTGTAACACTTGATTTTGTTGGCACGATTGATGGTGAAGCTTTTGAAGGTGGAAAAGCGGAAGACTTCGCTCTGGAAATGGGTGCTGGCCGCATGATTCCTGGGTTTGAAGATGGCATCGTTGGCAAAACTGCCGGTATGGAGTTTGAAATCGACGTCACTTTCCCTGAAGACTACCATGCTGAAAACCTGAAAGGTAAAGCAGCGAAATTTGCAATTAAGATCAGCAAAGTTGAAGAGCGTGAATTACCAGAATTGAATGATGAATTCGTGGCTAAATTCGGTGTGAACGAAGGTGGTGTTGAAGCGCTTCAGGCTGAAGTTCGTAAGAATATGGAACGCGAGCTCAAGCAAGCAGTGAAACAGCGTATCAAGCAACAAGCGATTGATGGTCTGGTCAAAGAAAATAATATTGACGTGCCGTCTGCATTGATCGACCAAGAAATCGAAGTGCTTCGTCAGCAAGCTGCACAACGCTTCGGCGGCAATCCTGAAGCTGCGGCACAACTGCCTCGTGAATTGTTTGAAGAACAAGCAAGACGTCGCGTTGTGGTTGGTTTGCTTTTGGGTGAAGTCATCAAAGCAGATGAACTGGAAGCTGATGACGAAAAAGTGAAAGCGCTGATCGAAGACATGGCAACTGCTTATGAAGATCCGCAAGAAGTTGTAACATATTATGAGCAAAACAAAGAGCTCATGAACAACATGCGTAACGTTGCACTTGAAGAGCAAGCTATTGATGCGATCCTTGCTAAAGCAAAAGTTTCTGAGAAAGATGTAAGCTTCAACGAGCTGATGAATTCTCAGAACGCTGCTTAATTAGGCAATATGTATCATAGAAGGTTGACTAAAGGTTAACTATTCTGATAACAATGGTCCGCATGATATCCGTCATTCGGACCA
Source organism: Vibrio sp. MEBiC08052 (assembly GCF_001506075.1). GTDB lineage: Bacteria > Pseudomonadota > Gammaproteobacteria > Enterobacterales > Vibrionaceae > Vibrio. The sequence continues at coordinate 1,276,376 of NZ_KQ947475.1, forward strand.
TTTATTTTAGGGATATAAGAATATGAGCTACCAAGAAAAAAATGAAATGTCGTCAATCCTGAACGCCTTAGTACCAATGGTGGTAGAGCAAACCTCCCGAGGAGAGCGCTCTTACGATATTTATTCCCGTCTGCTGAAAGAGCGTATTATCTTTTTGACCGGTCAGGTTGAAGATCAGATGGCAAATCTTATCGTGGCTCAGCTCCTGTTCCTGGAATCAGAAAACCCGGATAAAGACATCTTCTTGTATATCAACTCCCCGGGAGGAAGTGTTGATGCCGGATTGTCGATTTATGATACCATGGAGTTTATCAAACCCGATGTGAGTACAGTATGTATGGGTCAGGCATGTTCTATGGGCGCGTTTCTATTAGCAGGCGGAACCGACGGAAAACGTTTCATGCTGCCGAATGCACGTGCGATGATCCATCAGCCGTTGGGTGGTTTCGGTGGTCAGGCATCTGATATTCAGATTCATACGCAGGAAATTTTGAAGATTAAACAAAAGTTGAATGATCTTCTTGCCAAGCATACAGGGCAGCCACTGGATGTGATTGAACGTGATACAGATCGGGATAATTTTATGTCTGCGCAGCAGGCTGTCGATTACGGTCTGGTGGATGCAGTATTGACGCATCGAGGCAAATAGGCTGATAGTGCTTTTCATTTGAATAGCGCAATTTGATACAAATTGATATAAACTCAGCATATGGATAAAGGCTAAGAGGTTAGCGAATGACAGATAAAAGCAAAGAGAGTAGTAAACTGTTGTACTGCTCTTTCTGTGGCAAAAGCCAACACGAAGTTCGCAAACTGATCGCAGGTCCTTCTGTTTACATTTGTGATGAATGTGTCGATCTATGTAACGACATTATACGAGAAGAAATTAAGGATGCACTTCCGAAGAAAGAGTCAACGGCATTACCGACGCCGCATGAGATTCGGAATCATCTTAATGACTATGTGATTGGTCAAGAGCACGCGAAGAAGGTGCTTGCGGTCGCTGTTTATAATCACTACAAGCGTCTGCGTAATGGTGATAAGACAAGTGAAGGTGTTGAACTAGGTAAGAGTAATATTCTGCTGATCGGGCCAACGGGTAGCGGTAAAACTTTATTGGCTGAAACACTGGCTCGCTTTTTGGATGTGCCATTTACAATGGCGGATGCGACAACACTGACTGAAGCAGGTTACGTCGGGGAAGATGTTGAAAACATTATCCAGAAGCTACTGCAAAAATGTGATTACGATGTAGCTAAGGCAGAGCGCGGGATTGTATACATCGATGAAATCGATAAGATCTCACGTAAATCCGAGAACCCATCGATCACACGGGATGTGTCCGGCGAAGGTGTGCAGCAAGCCCTGTTGAAACTCATTGAAGGGACGGTTGCTTCTGTTCCACCTCAGGGAGGCAGAAAACACCCGCAACAAGAATTCTTGCAAGTTGATACGTCGAAAATCTTGTTTATCTGTGGTGGTGCGTTTGCCGGGCTGGATAAAGTCATTGAGCAGCGTGTTGCGACAGGTACTGGCATCGGTTTTGGTGCTGAAGTTCGTTCCAAAGATGAAATCAAGACGGTCGGCGAATTGTTTACGCAGGTCGAGCCGGAAGACTTGGTGAAATACGGATTAATCCCTGAATTTATTGGTCGTCTCCCCGTGACCGCAACACTGACGGAGCTGGATGAAGCCGCATTGATACAGATTCTTTGTGAACCGAAGAATGCGTTGACCAAGCAGTACGGTGCACTTTTCGAACTTGAAGATGTTGATTTAGAGTTCAGAGAAGATGCATTACGTGCCATTGCTAAAAAAGCCATGACTCGTAAAACAGGTGCTCGCGGATTGCGTTCGATTCTTGAAAGTGTGCTGTTAGAAACGATGTATGAGTTACCATCGGTCAATGATGTCAGTAAAGTTGTCATTGATGAATCAGTAATTAATGGCGAATCTGCGCCATTACTGATCTATTCTAACAATGAAAATCAGGCCGCCGGTGCCGAATAATTCAGCAAAGTCTCACGAAGGAGGTATGATTACCTCCTTTTTTTTATTCTACGATTGAATCCCATTGTTTAGACCCCATATACTGCCATATAGACAGAAGCGGAAGAGAGAAGAATATGAACTTGGAACGTTCCGAGCGTATAGAGATCCCCGTATTGCCACTGCGAGACGTTGTGGTTTATCCACATATGGTTATTCCTTTATTTGTTGGTCGTGAAAAATCAATCCAATGTCTTGAAGCTGCAATGGACAATGACAAGCAGGTTCTTTTAGTCGCTCAAAAGAAAGCAGAAACAGATGAGCCTACCATTGATGACTTGTTTGATGTCGGCACGGTTGCGACGATTTTACAACTCCTGAAGTTGCCAGATGGTACGGTTAAAGTGCTTGTGGAAGGTCAACAGCGCGCACAGGTTGAATCTTTTGTTGAAGGTGATTTTTTCTCTGCGCAAGCTCGCTACTTAATCACCCCCGAACTGGATGAAAAAGAGCAAGAAGTGATTGTTCGCAGCGCGATTAATCAGTTTGAAGGGTTTATTAAGCTCAATAAAAAAATTCCACCAGAAGTTTTAACCGCTTTAAATGGTATCGATGAAGCTGCCCGTCTGGCTGATACCATTGCTGCCCATATGCCTTTGAAGCTAGTGGATAAACAGCAAGTTCTTGAAATTATTGATGTGGTTGAACGTCTGGAATTTTTGATGGGCCAGATGGAATCTGAAATTGACCTGCTACAGGTTGAGAAGCGTATTCGCAACCGGGTGAAGAAACAGATGGAGAAATCCCAGCGTGAGTATTATCTGAATGAGCAGATGAAAGCTATTCAGAAAGAGCTGGGTGAAATGGATGATGCACCTGATGAATTTGAGACATTGAAGAAAAAAATTGAAGATTCGAAGATGCCTCAAGAAGCGCGTGAAAAGACCGAACAGGAGCTCCAGAAACTGAAGATGATGTCTCCGATGTCTGCTGAAGCAACAGTGGTTCGGAGCTATATCGATTGGATGGTCAATGTTCCTTGGTCGAAGCGTTCGAAAGTGAAAAAAGATCTGGCGAAAGCTGAAGTGATTTTAAATGAAGATCACTATGGGCTGGAGCGAGTAAAAGAGCGTATTTTAGAGTATCTTGCGGTTCAAAATCGCATTCAGAAACTGAAAGGTCCGATTCTTTGTTTAGTTGGTCCTCCGGGTGTTGGTAAGACATCTCTGGGGCGTTCTATTGCAGCTGCAACTGGACGAAAATATACCCGTATGGCATTGGGTGGGGTTCGCGATGAAGCTGAAATTCGTGGTCATCGACGTACCTATATCGGTTCGATGCCCGGTAAGCTGATACAAAAAATGTCTAAAGTTGGTGTGAAAAACCCACTGTTCCTCTTGGATGAGATTGATAAAATGTCATCGGATATGAGAGGGGACCCGTCATCAGCATTGCTTGAGGTGCTTGATCCTGAGCAAAATAACGCATTTAACGATCACTATCTGGAAGTCGATTATGATCTATCTGACGTGATGTTCGTGGCAACCTCAAATTCAATGAATATTCCCGGACCACTTCTCGACCGAATGGAAGTGATTCGTCTCTCGGGGTATACCGAAGATGAAAAATTGAATATTGCCAAACGTCATCTGGTTTCTAAACAGGTTGAACGAAATGGTCTGAAACCGTCAGAAATTGAGATTGATGATTCTGCGATCACTGGCATTATTCGGTACTACACCAGAGAAGCTGGTGTCCGTAATTTAGAACGGGAAATCTCAAAAATTTGCCGTAAAGCTGTGAAGAAAATTTTGCTGAATAAAGATATCAAGCTTGTGACTGTCGCACAGGACAACTTGAAAGAATTCTTAGGCGTGCAGCGTTTTGATTTTGGTAAAGCTGAAGAAAATAACCGCATTGGTCAGGTGACTGGTCTTGCCTGGACGGAAGTCGGTGGTGATCTGTTGACGATTGAAGCACAGTCTATGGTCGGTAAAGGGAAACTAACTCAAACCGGTTCGTTGGGCGATGTGATGCAGGAGTCGATTCAAGCCGCTATGACTGTGGTGCGATCACGTGCAGAAAAATTGGGCATCAATAGCGATTTCCACGAAAAACGCGATATCCATGTGCACGTTCCTGAAGGTGCAACACCAAAAGATGGCCCAAGTGCCGGTACAGCAATGTGTACGGCTCTTGTGTCTTGTCTCACCGGTAACCCAGTGAAAGCCGATGTCGCGATGACTGGTGAAATTACATTACGCGGTGAAGTCTTACCGATTGGTGGTCTGAAAGAAAAATTACTTGCCGCACACCGAGGTGGGATAAAAACCGTCTTGATCCCGAAAGATAATGAGCGCGATCTGGAAGAAATCCCAGAAAATGTGATTGCTGATCTGAAAGTCATCCCTGTGCAATGGATTGATGAGGTTCTGACTGTGGCGCTGGAACGTGCTCCATTAGGGGTTGAGTTTGAGTCCCAAAAATAGTGATATACAGCAAAAATAACTAAAAGTTTACGCTGATTCGCATAAAAAGGCTTGTCAGCGTTTTTTTTGGAGGCCATAGTTACTGACTATGGCTTAAGCCCTGATACAACAAGGCTTTAAGCCATTTTTCGGACTTAATGGAACAAAAAATCACCTTTAAATATAACGACAGGTGAAGAAAGGGGAATCACAGTGAATAAAACACAATTAATAGATAAAATTGCGTCAGATGCTGAAATCTCTAAAGCGTCTGCGGGCCGTGCTCTTGATGCATTTATTGATGCAGTGAGCGGTACACTCGAGTCTGGTGAACAAGTTGCTCTGGTTGGGTTTGGAACATTCAGTGTTCGTACTCGTGCAGCCCGTACTGGCCGTAATCCGAAAACAGGGGATGAAATCCAAATCCCTGAAGCGAAAGTACCTGCTTTCAAAGCCGGTAAAGCACTGAAAGACGCGTGTAACTAATTTGGTCGCACAGAATTTTGCTAATTGAGGCAAAACTAAGTCAAACGTTTTGAAAATATGCGCATCATAGTGATGCGCATTTCTTTTTTCTGATATTATCGCGTCATTCGCTTTGAATATAGTTGTTCTGAAAACTATCAATTGTGAAAGCCTTTTGATGATGAAAATCATTGAATTCTGAAAAGATAGTTTTGAGAAGCAGAGTATTTTACTGAGTAAGTGGCCATTAAGCCGGAGAATGATTAAATTATGATGGATCGGTTGCGCGAGGGTGTGAATAGCATCGCGATTAAGATTATCCTTGGATTGATAATCTTGTCATTTGTATTTGCGGGAGTCAGTAGCTACCTTGTCGGTGGTAGCAATAATGCAGCAGCAAAGGTTGGAGGCACAAAGATAGGCCGGACAGAGTTCGAGCAAGCTTATCAAAATGAGCGGAACCGAATGCAATCACAATTAGGTGATTACTTCTCGAACCTGCTTGCTGATCCGAGTTATGTTGCATCTTTCCGTCGTTCTGTATTAGATAAAATGGTAAATGATGTTCTACTTGAACAACATGCCGAAGCGCTGGGCTTAAGAATTAGTGATGAACAGGTTCGTCAGGCGATTGTGGACATGCCGCAATTCCAGTCAGACGGCAAGTTTGATCAAGATATTTATCAAACAGCATTGCGTCGTGCTGGCTTTTCTCCTGATTCTTTTGCAACATTCCTAAGAAGTGATTTATTACGCAATCAACTTCTGACAGCGGTTCAATCGAGCGACTTTACTTTGGATAGTGAAGTTGACGCTCAGGCTGCATTATTTGCTCAGAAGCGAGAAATCAGAACGATTACACTCGCAACGGACGACTATGTGAAGAAGATTCAGCTCAGTGATGATGATTTGAATGCCTATTACAAATCTCATGAAGACAATTTCATGCGTCCGGAGCAATTTAAAATATCCTATCTTGAGCTTTCAGCAGATAAATTGAAGTCGTCAATCAAAGTCACTGATGATGAGGCTGAAAAATATTATCAGGATCATGCAGACCAATATTCAATCAAAGCACAGCGTAAAGTCAGCCATATTCTGGTGAATGATGAGAAGCAGGCCGATGCTTTACTAAAACAACTGAAAGAAGGTGCTGATTTCTCAACACTGGCTAAAAAGGATTCTCAGGACCCGGGTAGTGCTAGCAAGGGAGGTGAGCTGGACTGGTTTGAAAAAGGTGTCATGGATCCTGCGTTTGAAGAGGCGGCATTTGCGCTGAAAAATGTAGGTGATCTCTCTGGTGTTGTGAAATCGAATTTTGGTTATCACATCATCAAGTTGGATGCGGTGAAACCAGCTCAAGTCAAACCTTTCTCAGAAGTTAAAAGTGATGTGATTGCTTCTATTCGCGATGAGCGGGCACTTGATCATTTTTATCAATTACAGAGCGATCTTGAAAAAGTTGCTTTTGAAAGCCCGGATTCCTTAGATGAAGCTGCCAAAGCCATACAAGAGAAGGTTCATACGACTGATTTTGTATCGTTGACTGATTTGCCAGAAATTCTGCGTGCTGCACCAGTTCAGAAAGCGTTAAATAACCCAGAAGTCAAAAACGAAGGTTTGAACTCTTCTGTAGTTGAAGTGGCGCCTGAAGATGTTGTAGTTGTTCGTATTGAAGAAAGTCGCCCAGAAACGCTATTGCCTTTCGAGGCCGTGAAAGTACAGGTTGTTGAGGCACTGTCTAAAGTGAAGGCTGAACAGCAAACAGAAGCGATTGCTGAGAAGGTACTGGCTGATTTAAAACAGAATGATATGGCAGCGCTTGAGAACAACCAACTCAAATTTGGTGAGTTAACGATGATTGATCGGAGTTCACCGCTGGCACGGTCCGTTTTTGCAATGCAAAAACCACAAGATGGTCAGCCTGTTTATGGACAGACGAAAGATCGTCAAGGAAACATTGTATTAGTCGAGTTAGCGAAGGTTGAATCGACACCGGATAAACAACTCACTCAGCAGTTGGCTGTTCAGATGCAGCGTCTGAATCGTCAGCAGGATCTCACTGGGCTTTTGAATATCCTCAGAGAGCAAACCGATATTGAATACTATCTTGCGACACAGTGATAAACAGGATGTAATTGATATGTTTGTTGAGGCGGGCTACTTTTGTAGCCCGTTTTAATTTGTATCAGTCAGTATCGTATTTTTAGCAGGCTTCGCTAGGATGAATCTGAATTTTTAATTTGGAGATAAATCTTATGTTTAAAATATTACTTCTTTCTGTACTTTCTGTTGTATGCCTGCCATTACCAACGGTTTATGCTGCAGACAAGCCCGTATCAGCCGCAGTGGAACAACCCGTCAATGTCGTCAATATCAACAGCGCAACCGCGGAAGAGGTTGCCGCAATACTTAGTGGGATTGGTTTAAAGAAAGCGCAAGCACTCGTTAATTATAGAGAAGAACATGGACCATTTACACAAATAGAGGACGTGACAGCAGTAAAGGGGATAGGTATGTCACTTATCGAGAAGAACCGTAGCCGGATAAGTTTATAGTGATTAACGTTCATTGTTCGGATAAACAGTTTTGTTATTGAAGACTGGCTCATATTTAAGGTGAGCAGATTATAAAGTGTCCATTGTATTGGTTTGGGGCTTTGGTGTATTGACATGGTTTATCGCTTGAAGATCATCCGCCTCCAACCATTTGAGTACGGTTTGTTGTAATAACTGTTTGGTGGTGGGTTTAATCAACCAACCATCCATCGTACTTTTTATCTGAGCAATTTCATCTTCACCCGATTCACCGGAAAGGGCAATAATTGGTAGTGTCGGGTGAGTTTCTTTAATGATTGTACATGCTTTCAAGCCATCCATGACTGGCATTTGAACGTCCATAAAAACAATATCAATAGTGTTATGATGAACCATATCAACAGCTTCCTTCCCGTTTTCAGCTTCATAAACGGTAAAATGAAGGGATTCTAAATAGAGTTTTGCGAGTGCTCGCTGTGTTGAATTATCATCAGTAACCAACGCGATTCTCTGTTTCTGACTCGCAGATACGGTATGAGCTGATTGCAAAAGTTCAGGTGTTGGTACTTTTGCCACATCAATTTTTGGTTGTGCAAGTTGCTCTTCTTGTTTGATATGAGGGAAGGTGAGGGTAAACCTTGTATATTCACCGTAAACTGATTGGCACTGAATATCACCACCGAAGAGCTTCATTGCTCTTTTGCAGTAGCTTAAGCCTAAGCCACTGCCACCTTTTTTCTGGTAGGTGAAGAATTCATCAAAGATTCTATGTACAATTTGTGGTTCAATACCCGGGCCGTAGTCGGTAAAAGTAAGTTTATTGTATTCATCGCCAGCCTCAAGAGATAGTTCAATTTTACTATCAGAATAACCATCAAAATAATAAATTGCATTCCTTAATAAATTAAAAATGATAAAATCAAATAAGGTTTTATTAACATGAACTTTAAAATCAATATCTGACTTGATTCCTACTCGATCTTTCGTTTCTTCTGATTCGTAAGCAAAATCATTAATAGCAAAATTTAACAGTTCTATGATTGAAAATGTCGCCATATTTTTATGATTGATCAGAGTTTGGTTTACTTCTCTTAAAATGATGTCAATTAGCTGATTACCATGTTGGACTGCATCAATACCTCGTTGAATTTCATTCTTTATCTCTGTAGATAGAGACATATTAGAACCAAAACTCGCTAAGTTTTCTAAATGAAGTTGAACTTGAGCAAGAGGGTTTCTCATTTCATGCGCTATCGATTTAGCCATCGCTTGAGATTGGTGAATACGAGACTGATAGTTAAGATATATTTGAGCATTCTTTAATAGTTTTTGCAGAGCATGTATTTCTTCATTTGAGTATAAAGAACCATCATTTTTATGAGGAGATATGAATAATTGTGATATGGAATTGTGGTCATCATATAAAGGAATCACAACTGCATTTTCATTTTTTGACATATGTTCATAAATGATGCTTATGTCTCTGTCGTCAAAGCTTCTCATATGTTGAACTAGCTCATCAAAAACTAGTATAGAATTATATCTACTTATATAATTTTCATATATTTTCTTTGAATGTATACTAGATATTATTTTTATTTTCTTTTTCTCTATATTTAATAGCTGAGTTAAACTTTCTAAAGCTTGTTGAGGTGATGATTGAAAGTCATCACTTAGATCTAATATTTTTTTACTTGGTATATTCTTTTCCCCATAAATAAATACGCTAGAGTATGGAGAGAAAAACCCCCACACTTTATGTATTAAAGTTCCATATAATAGGAACCAAGCCAATACAAATATGATATTATTTACATGCAATAATGAATTTATGAGTAGTATAGGTAAAAATAGTGTGATGACTGATAAGAAAGTAGTTATAGCTATATAAGACAAATAATGCCAACTATAAAATCTATAAAATAATGCCGCATATCCCATGAGTAAAAGTTCTGTAATTGATAATACAGGAGGTAACCAAGTTAATGAAAAATCTTGAAATATATAAGTAGAGAAAATGTGAATGCTAGCAGTTGATGTCATAAAGACAACAATCCCTATTGACATATACGTTGATTTTATAGATTTTATTTTGTCATTTGTTGTTCTACGAAAATTAAATAAATTTAGAATTGATAGTGATGTAAATAATATTAAAGTGGAAAAGAAGAAAGGTGTGCCAGAACCAAAATATATAGTAAAATTACTAGGTGAGAAAATATCCACATGTGTGACTGTATAATTACCTAAACAATTAACATATATTGCATATGGAGTAAATAAAAATAGTAATAAAGATTGCCATGATTTTATTCTGTTGTATTTTTCCTCAGAGACAAGACGACATGAAAAGTGAAAGGCAGAGCTAAATGCCATATAAGAAAATATATTAGCAGATTTTGTCATATATATAGCCCATTGTTCTCCATTAATAACGAGTAATTCAGTGTGAAAATAAGCATTACTCAGAATCCACAATATAATGAATATTATATAAATAACATATGGGTAATAAATGGCTTTAAAGGTGTACCACCCTTGCTTGAGTGTTGTGTATAAAAAATATATTAACCATAAAAAGCTAATGAATGCAGTGCCTATCAATAATAAAGCTTTTGGGTAAAGTATACTAATAATGAAATTGTCACCAACCAAATTTCACTCCTATCTATCGGATAGTTCTATTTTTCTATTTTACCGCTAATTCATCATGATTGTTAAGAAGGATTAACTACTTGTTATATTTTTTATCAATGACACAAATTATTAGATAATAAATTTCATTTATATCAATAAATGATGGCCGTAGACTATTTTAACGTTAAAAATCTTCAATTAATTCATTCTGTTGTATCCATTTTTCTAGTATTTCTTTCAGTAACTTTTGCGTTGTTGGTTTTAGTAATCGATCATCCATAGTTTGAGTGATTTGTCTAATTTCTTGCTCACCAGATTCCCCTGAGAGTGCTATAACGGGAAGATTAGGGTACATAGCCTTGATCTGTTTACAAGCCTCGAAACCATTCATTACAGGCATTTGAATATCCATGAAGACGATATCAATGGCTTTTTGAGATACAATATCGACTGCCTGTTGCCCATTTTCAGCCTCATATATTTTTGCCCCAAGTTTCTTCAAATATAGCTTTACAAGAGATCTCTGTACCTGACTATCATCTGTGACAAGAATCTTTGTCATAGGATAATCAATACTGATGGTGTTATTGTACTCCGTTTTTTCCTCGTTTAAATCTAGGTCTAGCTGTTGTAGAAAATCATTTTGGGAAGAAGTATGTGAAGGTAATGACTTTACATAAGGGAAAATAAGAGAAAATTCAGTATACTTCCCATAGATTGAGTGGCATTCAATTTGACCTCCAAATAGCTTCATTGCTCTTTTACAATAGCTTAATCCTAATCCACTGCCTTCTTTTTTTTGGTATGTGAAAAATTCATCAAAGATCCGTTGGATAATTTGAGGTTCAATCCCCGGACCATAGTCTTTAAACAGTAATTTATTCTGTTTATTACTCGTTGTTTCTAATCGAATTTCAATTTTATTATCAGGATATTCATTGAAATAACAAATTGAGTTTTTGATTAAATTAAAAATAATAAATCCGAATAGTGTCTCATTTACCTGAATAATGAAGTCGTTATCAGAATAAAAATGAATTTTTGATTTAATTTCATCTGATTCATAAGCATAGCTATTAATAGCTTGATGGACTAAAGAAGAGATCTGATATGATTCTATATTACTATTATTTATTATTGACTGATTTGCTTCATAAAGAATCATATCAATCATCTGGTTCCCATGTTGTATTGAATCTCTACCGCGTTGAATTTCTTCACGAAAATTACTAGGTGTATCAGTATGATTTGCAATATTGTCAAGGTTTTCGAGATGTAATAGTATTTGTGATAGTGGGTTACGCATTTCGTGAGCAATAGATTTCGCCATCGCTCGTGCTTGTTTCACATGGTGTTCACTACGTATATACGATTGTACTTTACTAAAGAGTTTCTGAAGTGCTGATATTTCCTCGTTAGAGTAGAGCGAGCCGTTGCTTTTATGAGGTGAAAATAGTAATTGAGATACAGTGTTATGATGATCATATAACGGAAGAATCATTGCTGTGTTATGTTTCGACATCTGTTCCCTGATGAGATTAAGACGTTGATTTCTTGTATTATTAAAATGATATTTAACTTCTTCAAGGAGTAAAACAGAATCGTCCTGAATCAGATAAGTTGCATAAAGCTCATTAGATTGTGCATCGGAAATTAGAATTGTCTGTTCTTTCTCCAAATTTAATAGTTGCGCCAGTTTATACATGGCGTCTTGTGAAGAATATTGAAAATCGTTAGATAGACTTAAAATTTTATGGACGGGAGTCTCAGTATCTCTGTAAATTAATAGGCTAGACCATTTCGCAACCTTAGCCCAAGTGTAACGAAATGTAGTACCACACATTAAGCACCATGCAGAGAGAATCGGAATATGTTCTAGAATGTTGAACGCTTGACTGAATACCCATACAGGAGTTATATACATACAAAATGTTAATAAGGTACTACATGATAAATATAATAAATATTTCCAACTGTAGAATCTATGAAATATCACAGCATAGCCCATTAGGAAAAGTTCAATAATTGAGAAGGCTGGCGGTAGCCATGTAAATGAAAAATCATTGAATACGGTTGTGATAAATACATGTATAACAGCAGTTGATATCATAAAAATTACGATACCTATGATCATGTAGGTAGATTTTACTCGCTTTAATTTATCACTGCTTTTGCTGAGTCCGAGCGTATTAAATAATGTTAAAAAGGTAAAGAGTATCAGTAGAGAAAAGAAGATTGGAGTTTCAGGGCCGAAATGGATAGTAAATTCGCTTGGGGCTTCAACTATAACACTTACAACTGTAAGTCCTGGTGTCAAATTGATATAAAATGCATAGATTGTACTTACAGTGATCAAAATTAGCTGCCAGTATTTTATGCTATGATTTTCGTGAAGAGATCTTAGTCGGCAAGAAAAGTGGAAGGCAGAGCTAAAGGCTAGAAATGAGAAAATATTCGCGGCTTTAGCCATGAATACTCCACCAGCATTGCCAAAATTAACTAACCATTCTGTATGAAAATAAGCGTTGCACATGATCCAAAGCGCGATGAAAAAAGTATACATAACGTATGGATAGTACAATGTTTTCAACATATCCAAGCTTTGTTGAATTGAACAACGAACAAAATATATAAGCCACCCGAGACTGAAGAAAGTAGTACTCAGTAACAAAAGTGCTTTAGGATAAGTTAAATGATGAATGAATGATTCAAACAACCTTTGTTTCCTCGATTTTTTTTCGTCTACCAGTTATTAGAATTTTATATTCGCTATAATTATACTTGCTTAAGGCATCCCCTAACTCTTCGTTTAACCAAAAACCTTTATAGGTCAGAACATTTTCCTGATTGATATCACAGTAACTACGGTTAAGATAACAAATTCGATCTAAGACCTTATATAAGTTGAGCATGATAGGCTGTTCAATGATGGTAAATGAAAGTTTTTTCCCATACTTAACCAGTTGTTTCATTAATATTTTTTGGCAGAGGTAAAGAAGGAAAAAGCGTAAATTTTTTGAGCCGCTTACCGTTAAACGCAAAACTTCACACACAGCATCTGTGTTCTTGATACATTCAGAAAATGATGCTTCATATTCTAACTCAACATGTTGCATTATACTATCGTGAAATAAGCCAGTGCTATATAGATGCTTTTTTGTCTCGATTGAAAGACAAGAGCGCCATCCATTTCCTTGAAAGAATGGATCGAATGTTAACCAAGTTTCCCGTTCATGCCAGTGCTGGATGAGAGCTGTAGAAACAAGCAGTGGATATGGAGAGTTTTTCGTGTGATAGAGAATGAAATGACTGCCACGTCGCGACAGATGAAGGCAGAACAGCATTTCATACCACTTTTGCTCGATAACGAAAACATCGAGATTGATTAAGCTTATAGCATCGGCAAGTGTCAGGGCTATATGGCTATGCAATGTTAAAAAGAGCCGATGATCGGTTTCAATACGATCTACTATCTCAGACTGATAGCTGTATTCATCTATTGGTGGCGAAGAGCAGGAAGTAAACGACACTGTCTGGCTTCGTTGTAAAATAAGAAAGCGTTCATAAGCGGCCCAACAGGCAAGTATATTGCCGAACTTTTTTATCGCGATTATTTCTACATCATGCCAAAACTGGGGAATTATTGAGATAGGAAAATTCAGAATATGTTGGATAGCCTGAGGATGTTCAAAAAGCGCAGCTAAATTACCGTGGTCAAGTTCTGGGTAGATGCGTGTAATATCTTGCTTTCTTCTATTGACTAGTTCATTAAACCCAGAAAAATCGGATGTATTTTGTAGTTGTAATTCAATTTCTATGAAAAAGTTGTTGAGATGTTGTTGATTCCAGATTCTGTTGTCTGTTTGATAATGCTCTGACGTTGTTGAATGCACCGTGACCTGCCTTAAAATCCATGAAAAGCATATGCTTATTGTTATGCTACCACCACAACGCTAATGATTCGAGTCGCTTACTGATAGTTTTAAATATTTTTGTGATGAATTTTTTATTATCTAAATGTTGTGAAAAGTAATAAGGATATGGAAGATTTAAAATCCCCTATGGCTCCTGAGCCGTTGAGTCTTTATAATGCGGCACCGGCAAGGTGCGGATTTTAGCCGCAATCATTTGAATAGTGGAGTAAGACATGTCTTCTTATACACCGGTGATTACCGTTGATGGACCGAGTGGCGCCGGGAAAGGTACACTTTGTATGTGTATCGCTAAAGCGTTGGGGTTTGATCTGCTTGATTCCGGCGCACTGTATCGTGTACTGGCTCTGGCTGCGATTCATCATGGTGTTGATACCGAATCTGAAGATGCTTTGGTGCCTTTGGCAACGCATTTGGATGTTGAATTTATTGCGGAAGGGGATTTGGTTAAAGTCATTCTGGAAGGTGAGGATGTTTCCGGAGAACTCCGTAAGGAAGAAACGGGCATGGCAGCCTCTAAAGTTGCCGCTTTTCCCAGAGTGCGGGAAGCCCTCCTTCGACGTCAGCGTGCATTTATCAAAGAGACGGGACTTGTTGCCGATGGTCGAGATATGGGGACAATTGTTTTCCCTGATGCGGAAGTCAAAATATTCTTGGATGCCAGCTCAGAAGAGCGGGCAAAAAGACGCTATAACCAGTTGCAACTTAAAGGGCTTGATGTTAAATTTGATGACCTTTTAAGCGAAATTCGTGAACGTGACGAAAGAGACCGAAATCGTCCCGTTGCGCCATTGCGTCCCGCTGATGATGCATTGGTTCTTGACTCAACGTCTATGTCTATCGAGCAGGTTCTCGAAACATCGCTACAGTATATTAAATCTAAACTGGCGGTTCGCTAGCAGTTTGCTAAGTAATGGCCAGTGCAGAACGTCGGTCTCAAGGATGATGATTGACGAAATTCATAACCCCACGCGGTAGGATACCCGTGGAAGTTTAATATTTTGAAGATGAAATAAATGACTGAATCTTTTGCTCAACTCTTTGAAGAGTTTCTAAACGAGACTGAATTCCAGACTGGTACTATCGTTAAGGGTACTGTTGTTGCTATCGAGAACGGTTTTGTTCTTGTTGATGCAGGTCTGAAGTCTGAATCTGCAATCCCTGCTGAACAGTTCAAGAACGCTGCCGGCGAACTTGAAGTTGAAGTCGGTTCTGAAGTCGATGTTGCACTGGATGCGGTAGAGGACGGTTTCGGTGAAACTCAACTTTCTCGTGAGAAAGCGAAACGCCACGAAGCTTGGATCGTTCTTGAGAAAGCATACGAAGAAGCTGAAACTGTTATTGGTATTATCAATGGTAAAGTTAAAGGTGGTTTTACTGTTGAACTCAACGGTATTCGTGCTTTCCTTCCTGGCTCTCTGGTTGACGTTCGTCCAATTCGTGACACCGCTCACCTAGAAAATAAAGAGCTAGAGTTCAAAGTTATTAAGCTAGATCAAAAACGCAACAACGTTGTTGTTTCTCGCCGTGCTGTTATCGAATCTGAAAACAGTGTTGAGCGTGATGAGCTGCTTGAAACACTACAAGAAGGCACAGAAGTTAAAGGTATCGTTAAGAACCTGACTGACTACGGTGCGTTTGTTGACTTGGGTGGTGTTGATGGTCTTCTGCACATCACTGATATGGCTTGGAAACGCGTTAAGCATCCATCTGAAATCGTCAACGTTGGTGACGAAATCTTAGTGAAAGTGCTTAAATTCGACCGTGATCGTACACGTGTATCACTAGGCCTGAAACAACTGGGTGAAGATCCATGGGTAGCGATCGCAAAACGTTACCCAGAAGGTCACAAACTGACTGGCCGTGTAACTAACCTGACTGATTACGGTTGCTTCGTTGAAATCGAAGAAGGCGTTGAAGGTCTGGTTCACGTTTCAGAAATGGATTGGACGAATAAGAACATCCACCCATCTAAAGTTGTCAACGTCGGTGACGAAGTTGAAGTGATGGTTCTGGATATCGATGAAGAACGTCGTCGTATTTCTCTGGGTCTGAAACAGTGTAAAGCTAACCCATGGCAACAGTTTGCTGAAGCTCAGGCGAAAGGCGACAAAGTTACAGGTAAGATCAAGTCTATCACTGACTTTGGTATCTTTATCGGTCTGGATGGTGGCATCGACGGCCTGGTACACTTATCTGATATCTCTTGGAATGTTCCTGGAGAAGAAGCAGTTCGTGAATACAAGAAAGGCGATGAAATCTCTGCTGTTGTTCTTGCTGTTGATGCAGAGCGTGAGCGTATTTCTCTTGGCGTTAAGCAAATGGAGAATGACCCATTCAACGCATACGTTGCTGACAACAAAAAAGGCACACTAGTCAATGGTACTGTTACTGCAGTTGATGCGAAAGGTGCTACAATTGAACTAGAAGATGGCGTTGAAGGTTACATCCGTGCTTCTGAAGTATCTCGTGACCGTGTTGAAGACGCATCTCTCATCCTGAGTGTTGGTGATAGTATTGAAGCGAAATTTACTGGTGTAGACCGTAAGAACCGTGTTATCAACCTATCTGTCAAAGCGAAAGATGAAGCAGAAGAGCAAGAGGCAATGGCTTCACTGAACAAGCAAGATGAAGGCGCGTTCGGTAATGCTATGGCTGATGCTTTCAAGGCTGCTAAAGGCGAATAACGTAATTCGCAGAAAAGGAGCCGTTTTGGCTCCTTTTTTTTGGTTAGGATTTTGATGCTGATATTGCAAGTAAGAAGAGGGAAACTATGACGAAGTCTGAATTGATTGAAAGATTGTGCGCAGAGCAAACTCATCTGTCCGCGAAAGAAATCGAAGATGCCGTAAAAGATATCATCGAACATATGGCAACATCGTTGGAGCAGGGAGACAGAATAGAGATTCGAGGCTTTGGTAGTTTCTCTCTGCATTATCGTGAGCCTCGCACTGG
Organism: Vibrio sp. MEBiC08052; assembly: GCF_001506075.1. Lineage (GTDB taxonomy): Bacteria > Pseudomonadota > Gammaproteobacteria > Enterobacterales > Vibrionaceae > Vibrio. The sequence continues at coordinate 1,293,359 of NZ_KQ947475.1, forward strand.
ACGTAACCCGAAAACAGGTGAAAAAGTGGAATTGGACGGTAAATATGTCCCTCACTTTAAACCTGGCAAAGAACTCAGAGAGCGCGTTAATAGTGATATCTGATTTTTGCTAACGAATCTGTACGGCATATCATTCGATATGCCGTTTTTTTGGATACGATATTATCAATTATCATGGTATGGATGGTGATTTTCTTGCATAATCAGGGGTGCCAATAACTGATGCAGGTTTTCCCGTTATGAGAGTCCTAAAAATCATTTTTCTTCTCGTTCTCTTCCTTGTTGCCTTAGCACTGGGCGCTCAAAATCAAGAAGTTGTCACGTTCAACTATTTATTAGCAAAAGGTGAATTTCATTTATCTTGGCTTTTGGGAGCAGTTTTTGTCGCTGGTTTTGCCATAGCATGGCTTATTTTTGGTAGTTTGCATCTCAGAGCGAAACTACAGATTCGTCGTTTGAATAAGCAACTGAACAAGAGTGAAACTCAGCGGCCGGTTGCAAAAGAGAAACTGAATATCGGATAATATAGCTCGATGTTAGAAATACTCTTCTTGTTATTGCCGATCGCCGCTGCCTATGGTTGGTATATGGGGCACCGTAGCGCTCAGCAGGACAAGCAGAAACAATCCCACCAGATATCCCGTCAATATGTCACGGGGCTTAACCTGCTGTTATCTGATCAATCGGATAAGGCAGTTGATCACTTTATCGAATTACTCCAAGTCGATGATGAGACGATTGACACGCATTTAGCTCTCGGTAACTTATTTCGTTCTCGAGGCGAAGTTGATCGAGCGATTCGAATTCACCAAAATTTGATCTCTCGCTCAGGATTGACAATCGATCAAAAAAACCTCTCACTGCAACAACTGGCAAAAGATTATATGGTTGCCGGATTTTTGGACCGAGCGGAGCGCATTTTCGAACAACTCATTGAAGAGCCTGAGCATCGAGAGTCGGCGTTAATTCAATTAACTTCAATTTACCAGCAAACCCGGGAATGGATGAAAGCAATAGAATGTGCTCATGCCTTGGTTAAACTTGGCCGCAAAAAGATGCGCAAGAGTATTGCTTACTTTTGGTGTGAGCTCGCTGCGGACGCGCAATCGATGCGTGATGACATGAAAGCGATACAAATATACAAAAAAGCGCTGTCGGAAGATCCGAAATGTGTCAGGGCAAGTATTGGTCTAGGAAAGCTTTATCTGGAGAAAGAAGATTATCGGAATACCATTCGTTATATGGAGATGGTGCTTGAGCAGGATGTCGATTATGTCGGTGAAATTTTACCGACGCTTGCTGAGTGTTATCACCGTTCCGGTCATGAACAGGGACTGATTGATTTTTTGAGGAAATGTATTGCCCATCAAGCGGGCGCTTCAGCTGAATTGATGTTGGCTCAGTTGGTCGCTCACCATGAAGGTGTGGGTGCTGCGCTAGATTTACTGACGAAACAGCTGGTGAAAAATCCGACTATGAAGGGGTTTTACCGGTTGATGGATTATCATTTAGCGGAAGCTGAAGAAGGGCGGGCGAAAAAAAGTTTATCGGCATTGCAAAGCATGGTCGGTGAGCAGATGAGAATAAAACCTTATTATCGCTGTCGGAAATGTGGCTTCTCTTCTCACTCATTATATTGGCACTGTCCATCGTGTAAGAGTTGGGGAGAAGTTAAACCGATTCGGGGTTTAGACGGAGAATAAGGACTGCTCCTGAAACGAGAATTCGATTGATTGAAGATAAAAATAAACAGAGGAGAAGAAATGGGCGAGCCGAGAGTTATTGTGGCACTGGATTATGATAATCAAGCCGAAGCATTACGTTTTGTTGATCAAATTGATCCTCAGCGTTGCCGTTTGAAAGTCGGGAAAGAAATGTTCACGTTATTCGGACCTGATTTTGTTCGTGCATTACATCAACGTGGCTTCTCTGTTTTTTTAGACCTGAAATTTCACGATATCCCCAATACTTGTGCCAAAGCGGTCAGAGCTGCGGCTGAACTTGGTATCTGGATGGTGAATGTTCATGCCAGCGGTGGTGAACGGATGATGACTGCCGCTCGGGAAATACTCGAACCTTATGGTGCGGACAGACCAATATTGATTGGTGTTACTGTCTTAACCAGTATGTCTCAATATGATTTGGCTGATATCGGCTTGAATGTGTCACCTCAAGAGCAAGTGCTTCGTCTTGCGACATTGACAAAACATTCAGGATTGGATGGCGTTGTATGTTCTGCTCAGGAAGCACGTCAGCTCAAAGAGCAATTAGGCCAGTCATTTCAGTTAGTGACGCCAGGGATTCGCCCGGCAGGGAGTGATGTTGGTGACCAACTGCGGATTATGACGCCTCAGGAAGCGATTTCAGCCGGTTCTGATTATTTGGTTATCGGTAGACCGATTACTCAAGCACAAGAACCAGCAGCGGTTCTGGAGAGTATTAATCGCTCACTTCATCTATAAAAGAGTGGATTACTCTCTGTTTACGGCAAGATTTATTTATTTCTGTAGAACAGGGGTTTTAGCCCCTGTTTTTTTCATATCTTTAGTGGTGAGAAGAAAATTCTCTCAGTAATTCAGCAGGGGACACCACTGTGGAATCTGAAGCGAGAGTCGGGAGAGAGAATCAGTTCTGCTTCGGCTTTTCCTATCGTATCGATCCGTTTAGAAATATCTTGATGAGCAATTTGTTGGGCCAGTGTTAAGTAGTCCTGATAGTGGCGGGCTTCTGAACGTAATAAAGATATATAGAACCTCGCTATATCGTCATCCATGTGTGTGGCGAGTCTGGCAAAACGCTCACATGATCGTGCCTCAATGTAGGCACCGATAATTAATTTATCGATGAGAGCATCTGGTTCATAGGTTTTTACCTGTGATAATAGTCCTTTTGCATAACGACCAGCAGGAATATTCTCATAGGCAATTCCTTTTTTCTCCATTATCTCGAGTACTTGATAGAAGTGATGGAGCTCTTCTTTGATCAGTAAAACCATTTTATCGATTAAATCTTGGCTGTATGACGAATGAGCTTTTGCCATGATTGTTTTGGAGAGTTGGCTTTTGCCTTTCAATTCAATGAGAGAGCCTATTTTGCGATAAGCAAAATCTTCATAGGGTTTAAGCCATGCGAGCAGAGCAGATGCACTTGCCGTATCGACTGCGTACTTACGGATGAGATACATTGCAGATTGCCCTGCCTTCAATTCACACAGAAGATGATCAATCAGAATGACCTTTAAATTCTCTGGCTTTTTCGCTTCGTTAATCCACGCTTCGGGGGTTTCACATTGTAGAAAGTCATGAATGGGTTGGAATAATTGTTGAAACTGGTCGTTACTGGTCATGGTTCTTTAACTTAAAAAGGTCGCTAGGGCGACCTATCATTAATAGGTAAAATTCAAGTAAAGGAAGAGGCGACTACCACTTTTTCTTTTCACCGAAGAGGGCTTCCATATCATCATCTCGTTCTCGATCACCTTGAGTTTCAACCGATGTTTTCTTCTGTTGACGCTTATTCTCAAGTTCATCGTACATAGCTTGCAGTTTTTCCCGCGCTTGATTTGAATAAGCATCATTTTTTGTACTGAGGACATCAATACCTTTCTTCAATAGCTGAATCGCCGTTCCCGGCTGTCCGCGCACAATCGACTCATTGGCTCGTTTTACGACATTTTCAATATTGATGCGTATCTGAATCATTTCCAAGCGTGCATTCTCTGTCACAAATGACTGAGTATCTAAGCGCCCTTTATTATGCTCACTCCGTACCGTATCTCTCAGGCGTTTTACGAGTTTGAGCATCGTAATCGCTTGTTTATCATTGGTTGGTGACTTGAATGTTGTACTATCCTGATTCGGATGATTTTCACGTAGGTTTTTTACTTGCCCCTGCATGTTTTCGATACGATGTGCCAGTTGTTTATTTCTTGGGTCTAGCTCGTACATATTTTGTAGCGCATCTAGAATTCGATTATTCAGACAGAGTAACAAGTCCTTACTGTAAGGGACGTGGTGGGCGTTACCAATTAGATCCTCGGTGGCATCAATGATTGCGACATAACGAGTAGACTCGTGTTTTTTTGCTGTTTCGACTTTGACCTTATACTGCAACATAATGTTGTAGCCTAAAATCAGAAGGAGCAATACGCCAACCAAGGCAATGATTAATCCTATACTCATAGTTCCTGCATCAATCCGTACATCGTGAATTCAACCTGTCTAAGGATTCAGGGAAGTTATAGTCCTTGACGGTAAGTTCGTATAGCATAATAAAATTTATCGTGTTCTACCAATGAATCCCCCATTATTCTTTAATAGATCACTTAATTATTCAATGAATGAAGCTCCAACTCGCAGAAAAGTTCCAATTATTTTCTAACTGGCAGCCAAAAAAGGGTATAAATTCTCCTCATTAAGCATTATAACTAATGATTATATAAAATGCCTAAGTTTGTAATTTGCTGCAGAGATAACGGGGTTGACATGAAGCTACAGCAGTTAAAATACATTGTGGAGGTAGTGAACCATAATTTGAATGTTTCAGCTACAGCCGAGAATTTGTATACATCTCAGCCAGGGATTAGTAAGCAGGTTCGTTTACTTGAAGATGAACTTGGAATTCAGATATTTGAACGGAGCGGTAAACATCTGACTCAGGTTACTTCTGCCGGGGAAGATATCGTTAAAATTTCGCAGGAAATTCTTTCTCGGGTTGAAAGTATTAAGGCGGTTGCCAGTGAACACACTCACCCAGAAATGGGGATATTGAATATCTCAACGACTCATACACAAGCCCGTTATGCACTACCGGATGTGATCAAAGGGTTTACCGCCAGATATCCTAAAGTTTCTCTGCATATGCATCAAGGAACGCCAAGTCAGATGTCAGAAGCTATTGCGAAAGGGATCGCTAACTTTGCTATTGCAACAGAAGCACTGCATTTGTATCAGGATGCAATCATGTTACCGTGTTATCACTGGAATCGTTCAATTGTCGTACCCAAAGGGCATCCTTTAGCACAACGAGATAAGCTGAGCATCGAAGAGTTAGCCACATATCCTTTGGTGACTTATGTCTTTGGTTTTACCGGACGGTCTGAATTGGATATGGCATTTGATCGGGTCGGATTGAGCCCGAGAGTTGTATTTACAGCAACGGATGCAGATGTGATTAAAACTTATGTCCGGATCGGCATGGGTGTCGGGGTGATTGCCAGTATGGCTGTTGATAAAATGCGTGATGCAGATTTAGTGGCAATTGATGCCAGCCATATTTTTGGTTCGAGCACCACGAGTATCGGTTTCCGTCGGGGTACCTTTCTGCGCTCTTATATGTTTGATTTTATGGAACGTTTTGCACCTCATTTGACGCGTCCTGTGGTGGAACAGGCGATTTCTCTGAAATCGAATCAGGAAATTGATGAAATGTTTAAGGATATTCAATTGCCTGTGCGCTAATTGAGATAGCTTTTGAATTTGTTTTGGTATCATCAAGTCTCTTTCAGAAAGGTATTGCTTAGGTGTTGGCTCTCTATGGGTTCATTATTGGTGACATGATTATTGTCAGTGTAACACTGGATTCGTGACCGGGAAGCATCTCATTACCACCATGTAATTCTTTAAGAAGTTATGCGTCAGTATGAGCATGTCTTGGTCTGGGTTTTCAGAGTTAGGTTCCAGAAGTGGTAAATGATTCAGTGGACTTTTGAGTGTTTTATCATCAATAGTGATAGTTTTATTCTTGATTCAGTCGTCAGTTTGTGGAAAATTTGGTGCAAGGTGTAAATAAGTAGATAATATTTGCCCTTTTAGGAGTTTTTTACGTTTGACGTTCAGAGGTTTTTTGACCTTTACAATCATGCCTGCTTTCGCAAATATATCGTCAGCAGTAGGAAGAATGGATGCGCCTACGGTGATGTCATTATCGTCAGAGAAATTGATGCCAATCATCATCCCGACCCCTTATTTGTATTTGGTTGTATTCACTGGGTGTTTGTATAATATATCGAATATATGACTAGTATTATGTTAGTCCTGTAACTTGAGATATTTTGTGTTAAAAAATTGTTGTATGTTTTTGCAAGGAAGTAAATAAGGTGGAATAAACATGGCAGACAACTATAAAAAGCCGTCCAAGGATTTAGACCGGATCGATCGCAACATTTTGAATGAGTTGCAGAAAGATGGCCGGATTTCAAATGTAGAATTATCCAAACGTGTTGGATTGTCTCCAACACCTTGTTTGGAACGAGTGAGACGACTTGAGCGTCAGAACTATATCACGGGATACACAGCACTCCTGAATCCGCAGTATCTTGATGCATCATTACTTGTTTTTGTTGAAATCACATTGAACCGTGGAGCTCCGGATGTATTTGAACAATTTAATACAGCGGTACAGAAACTAGATGACATTCAGGAATGTCATCTAGTTTCAGGGGATTTTGACTATTTATTGAAAACTAGGGTATCGGATATGGGAGCCTATCGTAAGCTTTTGGGCGATACGCTACTACGACTGCCTGGCGTCAACGATACTCGAACTTATGTGGTGATGGAAGAAGTGAAACAGACAAATCAGTTAGTCATTAAAGTTCGTTAGCCGGAAAGCAAGTCTCGAATATCTTTCTGTATTCTGACTTAACGACATTGGGTTTTGGCTGATGTTATGGTTAAATCACAACATAAACCGAGCGGCTTGGGCCGCTCGGACTGTTTTTATTTCAATTCATGTTGCGCATAGTGCTTTGACATGAGGTTTAGGCAAAAAGTTGGTTATGTTCAAAGAGAACAAAAGTAAAGTCGAAACCATTATCAAAACCAGAGCTGAGGTCACGACCTCACCACGCTTAAATGGCGTTCAACGGCTGAAAGAGAGTGTTTTGATTTTGGCTGTCCTTCTCTCCGTTTTCTTCTCCGTGGCTTTATTGACATTTAGCCCGGCTGATCCGTCTTGGTCTCAGACGGCTTGGGGAGGAGAACTGCATAATGCCGGTGGATATATCGGTGCCTGGATCGCTGATACGCTCTTCTTTATTTTTGGCTCACTGGCATATCCACTCCCTCTAGTGATTACGCTGATTGCATGGGGAGGGCTTCGCTCCCGTGATGAGGATGAATCCTTCGATTTTATGCTTTGGGGGACTCGTTTACTCGGTTTCGTGGTGGTACTGCTGACGAGTTGTGGTCTGGCCGACATCAATTTTGATGATTTGTGGTATTTCTCTTCTGGCGGTGTCGTTGGTGATGTTTTGAGTAGTTTGGCGTTACCGACATTTAATGTCTTGGGCAGTACGTTGATTTTCCTATTCCTCTGGGGCGCTGGTTTTACATTATTCACTGGTATTTCATGGTTAACGATTGTTGAGTGGCTCGGGGATCAAGCCATTGCATTCGCACAAAAAGGCGTCGCACTGTTTCGGAAGGGGGAGAAGGAGACGATTCTGTCCCCGGGAATTGAATCATCGGCTGCCTTGCTTGAACGAGATATTCAAAATCGTCTGTCACCGACAGAATCTGTTGTTGAATCGGATACCACGGATACAGCATCAGCACCTACTAGCGATGCTCCTTGCGACAACTCTCTTACTGACAATGTTCGTCGCTTTAACATCCATATACCTCAGAGTGAACAAGGCGCGGAGGACGATGTATCTCAACAATTCGTTGAAACAAAAACCGATACTGAGCAGCCTGAACGAAGTAAACAATTCTCTGTGACGATAGAAGAATTGGATAAAGCAGCACAGCAACACGATGATTTTGCTGAAGGTGATTGGGGCGATGACTTAATCGAGGATGAACCGGGCACTAATGAGTTGACCAGTCATTCATTGGGATCGTTTGATCTTGATATTAGTGACCATGGACCAACTATCTCTGATTTAGACGCATTAAATGATGAGTCTGATATCTCTGAGGCGAAAGAGGATTCAGATGAAGATGTTGTTGCTTTCCAAAACTTAGTGTCTGAAGCTAAGAAAACCGAATCGGCGAAACAAAATCCGTTTCTGGTGCAGCCGACTGCCGATCTACCAACACCGACAGAGCCATTACCGACGTTAGAGTTGCTGTATCATCCAGAGAAAAGAGAAAACTTTATTGATCAGGATATGCTGACGGAGGTGGCAAGACTGGTTGAATCTAAACTATTGGATTATAAGATTCAGGCAAGTGTTGTAGGGATTTATCCCGGTCCGGTGATTACTCGGTTTGAACTTGACTTAGCCCCGGGGGTGAAAGTGAGCCGAATTTCCGGATTATCGACAGACTTGGCTCGCTCTCTGTCAACCCCTGCAGTTCGGGTCGTCGAAGTTATTCCGGGAAAACCTTATGTTGGTTTGGAGTTACCAAACTTGAGCCGTCAGACGGTCTACCTTTCTGATGTCGTGAGCAGTGACAAATTTAAGCGTTCAAAATCTCCGACGACGATTGTACTCGGTCAAGATATTGCCGGTGATGCTGTGATTGCCGATTTAGCAAAAATGCCTCATGTCTTAGTTGCGGGAACGACAGGTTCGGGTAAATCCGTCGGTGTGAATGTGATGATCCTCAGTATGCTATATAAGGCGACACCGGAAGAAGTCAGATTTATCATGATTGACCCGAAAATGTTGGAGCTTTCAATCTATGAAGGGATTCCTCATCTTTTGTCAGAGGTTGTGACGGATATGAAGGATGCCGCCAATGCATTGCGCTGGTGTGTGGCAGAAATGGAACGTCGTTACAAGCTGATGTCGGTTGTGGGTGTACGAAACATTAAAGGCTTCAATGAAAAGCTGGATATGGCTGCCAAGGCAGGGCATCCGATTCATGACCCTCTCTGGAAGGAGGGTGATAGCATGGATGCAGAACCACCACTACTAGAAAAATTACCTTTTATTGTGGTTGTAGTCGATGAATTTGCCGATTTGATGATGGTGGTTGGCAAAAAGGTTGAAGAACTGATAGCCCGTTTGGCTCAGAAGGCAAGGGCTGCGGGGATTCATTTGATTTTGGCAACCCAACGCCCTTCAGTTGATGTGATTACAGGGTTGATTAAGGCGAATATTCCGACTCGAGTTGCATTTACCGTTTCAACGAAAACGGACTCTCGTACCATTCTTGATCAGGGAGGCGCGGAATCTCTGTTGGGAATGGGAGATATGCTGTATTTACCACCGGGATCCAGTCACACCATCCGCGTGCATGGGGCATTTGCTTCCGATGATGATGTCCATGCTGTCGTCAATAACTGGAAGGCCAGAGGTCAACCCAACTACATCTCAGAAATCGTCAGTGGGGATCAAGGGCCAGAAGCATTGTTACCGGGAGAACAACTCGAAGGTGACGAAGATATCGATCCATTATTTGATCAGGTTGTGGAGCACGTTGTTGAAACGCGTAGAGGGTCGGTTTCCGGTGTGCAGCGACGTTTCAAAATTGGCTATAATCGTGCGGCCAGAATTGTTGAGCAGTTAGAAGCTCAGGGAATTGTGAGTGCTCCCGGCCATAATGGTAATCGGGAAGTTTTAGCGCCACCGCCGATCCGAGAGTAAATTTGACGTTGATTGAAAAGTAAAAGGGAGACCATTTGGTCTCCCTTTGTCGTTATTCAAAGCCGTTATTCAAATAAGCCACGTCTTTTCGGTTTGAAAAATTGAGCAATTAAGAAAATAAAGGCAACAAAAAGATTGATGGCAAAGATGATTTCCAACCATTGTGGCATCGATAAAGTTAAAAACTGCCACACGATTTTGCTACAGTCACCATATGCTTCAAACATCCACGGCATCCATTGATTGAGTGGTGCCCACTGCGGGAACTGAACAAAAGCATCACAAGTTGCAAATGGTGAAGGATGGAACTGATACTCAACATGCTGGTGCGCCAGTAATAGTCCCGAATAGGATGTATATCCCCACGAGAGAAGACCTAACCAACGGAAGATTGCCAGACGGGGGGCAATGAGTCCCAGAATTGCCGAACCACCTATTCCCAGCATTGCTACTCTTTCATAAATACACATGACGCAGGGAGCGAGCATCAAAATATGTTGGAAAAAGAGCGCACACATTTCAAAAAACAGGATAGATAACAGCAACAAGACCCAGGATGTTCTGGTCTGAGAAAACTGGTTGAGTTTGGCAAAGATCACTATGGGATATCCTTATAAAGTAAAAGCTCTGTTCTACAGAGCTTTTTAACGCGAAACTGTTTTAGACTCAATCTATTATTAATGACCCAGTGATGCCGATGCATGTTTTAATGCATTTGGGACATGGTGTGTTAACCAACCCAGATCATAATAATGCGCAGTCGCAGGTTCAAGGAAAAAGATGATACCGACCAAGCCAACAAGTGTTAAAACAATTGTATATGGCAGTGCCATCATCACCATCCGTCCGTAAGAGAGTCGGATGAGCGGTGCCAGTGCCGAGGTCAGCAGAAATAAAAACGCAGCTTGTCCATTTGGGGTTGCGACCGAGGGTAAGTTCGTACCGGTATTGATAGCAACTGCTAACAGGTCAAATTGATCGCGTGAGATTATGCCTTCCGCGAGTGCGGTTTTAACCTCGTTGATGTAAACCGTGCCCACGAACACGTTGTCCGAAACCATAGAAAGCAATCCGTTAGCCACATAGAACATCGCGAGTTGAAGATCTGCATTCTTCAGGTGTAATACCGCATCAATCACCGGTTTAAACAGATGCTGATCAACAATCACCGCAACAATCGAGAAGAAGACCGCGAGTAAAGCTGTAAAGGGCAATGCTTCTTCAAATGCTTTTCCAAGTGCGTGCTCTTCAGTAATACCACTGAATGTGGTTGCCAGAATAATCACAGAAAGCCCGATCAATCCAACTGATGCAAGGTGAAGCGCTAGCCCGACAATCAACCAAATCGCAATTAATCCCTGAATCCATAGTTTTGCAACGTCGAGATTGGTACGGCTTTGTGTTTGTGTCCGATCATAATCACGTAGAATTTGCCGAACCGGGTCTGGTAGCTTGGCACCATAGCCAAAAATTTTCATCTTCTCGACAACGATACAGGTGAGGATTCCACTAATAAAAACAGGCACAGTGATCGGTGACATACGAATTAAAAATTCACCGAAATGCCATCCTGCCTGATCAGCAATAATCAGGTTTTGTGGTTCACCAACCATCGTCATGACACCGCCAAGTGCTGTTCCGATGCCAGCGTGGAGGAGTAGTGAACGCAGGAAAGCCCGGTAGTTTTCCAGATCTTCTCTAGTCAGGTCTGATAAATGCTCATCTTGTGTGTGGTCACCTTGTCCAGAGGCGACTTTGTGGTAGATGGCATAAAATCCAACGGCAACACTGATAATGACAGCGATAACCGTGAGGGCATCGAGAAATGCAGAAAGAAATGCAGCAGCGACACAAAATGCTAAAGATAAGATTACTTTAGAGCGTATTTCTAAAAGAATTTTGGTGAAGATGAAAAGGAGCAGTTGCTTCATGAAGTAGATACCTGCCACCATAAACATCAGCAGTAAGAGTACTTCAATATTCGCAACTAACTCATGTTTAACTTGCTCTGGGCTTGTCATTCCGATGACTATCGCTTCTATTGCAAGTAACCCCCCTGGTTGAAGCGGATAGCATTTCAAGGCCATTGCAAGTGTGAATATAAATTCAACAACCAGTAACCAACCTGCGGCAAAGGGGCTTATCGTGAAAAAGACAATTGGATTCACAATGAGAAAAGCAATAATCGCCACTTTGTACCAATCTGGTGATTTACCCAGAAAATTTTTAATGAACGCGTTTCCTAACGAAATCGGCATGATGATGACTCTTATAGTTGTTATGAACAGACACTGATATCCATCACTTCCTTTTCGTAATAATTTACGAAAGATATCCATTCAAAGTTACATACATCCCAGCAAATATTCATGAGTGATACCCGATGAACATTGCTCCCTGATTAATGTATCGACATGGGTGTTTTGCCGGAAACTCTACAATAGGTTAATTATTTCATGAAATACAATAAGTTCTTAGTGAGAGTTCCCTTGAAGTTTTCACATAAAAGTAGTCCATATTATGAACATAATGCATATAAAATCATTGTGACTTCACAACTTTGGAAATAATGTCGAAGATAGTATTCTTATCAACAATAATATCAACAGATGTAATGTGAAATAATATGACATATCTGTAAGTTTACTATGGAAAATTTTATGCTTTTCACCTGTCCATCGTACTAAATTTCCTTTATATTTTATTCAAGTTTCAGAATGGTAATCTTAAGCTAAATCAAAAAGAGTATAAGATACTTGTTGTACATTGATGTAATAATTTGGCTTGTGTGGCAAGTTGAATATTGAACGTTTTCGCAGTGTACAAACTGGTGATATGATGGATGCCACCTGACTTTGTAAATAAACAAAACTGGAAAAGTATTGAATGGTCATTAAGGCGAAAAGCCCAGCAGGCTTTGCAGAAAAGTATATTATTGAAAGTATCTGGAATGGGCGGTTTGCACCGGGATCGATTCTTCCGGCAGAAAGAGAATTGTCCGAACTGATTGGTGTTACCAGAACGACATTAAGGGAAGTGCTGCAACGGTTGGCCCGTGATGGCTGGTTGACAATACAGCATGGTAAGCCGACAAAAGTGAATCAGTTTATGGAAACATCCGGGTTGCATATTCTTGATACTTTGATGACGCTGGATGCTGAAAACGCAACTAGTATTGTTGAAGACTTATTGGCAGCAAGAACCAATATCAGTCCGATTTTCATGCGTTACGCATTTCGGTTGAATCAGACTCAGTCTGAAAAAACCATCAAGCGAGTGATTGGATCATGTGAATCATTACTGGATGCAGATTCATGGGAGCAATTCATGGCTGATTCACCATACTCCGACAAAATTTCACAGCATGTGAAAGATGATGGAGAGGGGGATAAGGAAGCTCGTGAACAGAAACTATTGGCGAAAACGTTCAATTTTTATGATTATATGTTGTTCCAGCGTTTGGCTTTCCATTCCGGTAATCAAATTTATGGTCTAATCTTTAACGGTCTGAAAAAATTGTATGATCGTGTCGGTAGTTACTACTTTTCGAATCCCAAAGCTCGTGTGCTTGCGTTGGAGTTTTATAAAGATTTATTATCGATCTGTTCGAACGGGACCGATAAGTTGGAGCATCTTTCCGCTTGCATTCGCCAGTACGGGATTGAAAGTCGGCAAATTTGGAATGAGATGAAGCGTTCATTGCCGACAAGCTTTACTGAAGATGATGGCTAATCAATTTTGTTTGTCATGATTGATTTAGGGATTGAAAAAGGGCCGAGGGCCCTTTTTGTTGTTTCTGACTCACGTTTTTATTCAGGAGAGATTCTCTCGGCCTCCAGCTTGAGTGAACCAGTGCGATAAATGTGTTTCTAGCGCTTTTAACTCTTCGGGACCAATTAAGGCCAATCCTAGATCCTGTGCTCGGGTAATGTCGTTTTGCCGGAGAGGTCGGAAGCTGACGAGCATTGCTCTTGCCTGAAGGCCACCCAGTAAATCTCTCAGTGATTCAAGCTTATACAAGGTATCATCACCGTCATCTCTCATTCCTTTGGTCTTACATTCGATGATATGTAGTTTGTTATTCACCACCGTAGCAACATCTAGCTCATTGCGCACTTCACGTTCACCTAACTGACGATAGACTTGCACATTTAAAGAACGATCCTGAATTGTCGGCATGTTGCACTGAATTTTTCTGACGATGCTGTGTACCAGTGTTTCTAGCCATTCTCCGTTAGCAAATCGTCTGGCATCTTCGTTTGCAAATGTTAGTATACCGTGTTCATAAGTTGCAATATTTGCATCGACAAGGTCTTGTATCAATAGGCTGAGTTCTTTATAGCCCTGTTGTTTTTCTGATAAAGCGACATCAAGGCATTGTTCTTTTCTGCATGTCGTTGCCAGATAATTCAGTGTTGCCAGTCCCGGGCCGAGTTCGAGTGCTCGACCTGCCCATGATGCGCCGATATTGCAGAGTTTTGTATCCAGTTCTGGTGGTGTGTCCCGTTCAACAAACTCGCCTCGGGCACCAAAGATGGTCAAATAATCGGAGATGGTAATCCGATCCTGAACTTGCGTATCTTGACAGTCATCCGGATATAACCAGCACAGACAGTCAGAATTAGGCTCAACTACAAAAATGGGCCATTGGAATGTTCTGAAAACTTCATAAACGGAAAGGAGTCGGTGGCGAAGACCACAACTTGCATTGAGCTGAATATCCTGATTTCTGTTTTCCAGAGTATGGGCTAGTTGATAAATAGAGCGTTTAATTAATGCCACACTTGAACCTGATGGGATCTCGTAAAACTCACTACTAATCCCATGTTGTTCTAAAACATTATGCAATCGAAAATAAATGGTTTTTTGTGAAGCATCACCGATAAGTACGATATGCGAGCCGATGATACGGTGATCAAGCAACGGAGTTATCAGACGAACTGGATCGTCGTCAAGGATGCCAACATGAATGGTCATAAATTATCCTCGTGCTTTCGCTTGTAAGGAGTCGGAAGGAAAAAGACAAGCGATATAGGTTAGGATATAAAGGTCTCCAGAGTAAAAAACAAGGTCAGTTGGTGATAAATATCTATTTCAGCGTGAAATATGACGGTATCTTTACCTATCACCCACTTAAAATTCAAATTCGGACCGGATTCGATTAGCGGTTGACAGAAAAGAGCGATGTCATCATGAAGTCAAACATCCGTGACATTCTGCTGTATTTAGCATGAGAAAAGTGCTTAAAATACATCGGGTACGAAAACACGATGAAACTTAACGGGTTGTAATGAATCCAAACTATGGTTACTTTTTCATTGCACTAGTTTTATGAGTCTGAGTTTATAGATAAGCAGATAGAGAGGCGTTATATGGCCGAAGAAACAATTTTTAGTAAAATTATTCGTAAAGAAATCCCGGCAGAAATTCTTTATCAGGATGAATTAGTTACTGCATTCCGAGATATTAATCCACGAGCGCCAAGTCATATTCTGATTGTGCCAAATCAACTAATTCCGACAGTGAATGATGTTGAAGATACGGATGAAGCAGCTTTAGGTCGTCTTTTTACCGTGGCGAAAAAGTTGGCTGAGCAAGAAGGTATTGCTCAAGATGGCTACCGACTCATTATGAACTGCAATGCGCATGGTGGGCAGGAGGTTTATCACATTCATATGCATCTTCTGGGAGGCAAACCGCTGGGGCCGCTCTTGATGAACTAACGGGTGTCTGATGAGTTAATCTCGATGATATGAATAATAGATACAAGCGGACACAGGAACGTTGTGAGAATACGGATACGACATATTGCAGTGATATGTATGGCACTAGGGAGCAGTGCTTGCGCCAATTTTTCGGCTGGCAACTTATTTAGCCACTACTCCGAACAAAATCGGCAGATGTATCGAGCTGTTAAGCAAGGTGACTATCAGAAGGCGAGTCAGGAACTCCCTGAGCATCTCGGGGGACAGGTTTTAGATAATCTGGAAAAAGGCAGAATCTATTTTCTTAATAAAGATGTGCCTAAAAGCCAGTCATTTTTGAATCTGAGTGATCAGGCAGTCAGACGGCAGCAGGATGAAGCCATTATTTCTATCAGTCGCGAGGCAGCCAATGCGGGTAGTCTGTTTGCAAATGATAATTTGACAACATACATCCCGGCAGATTATGAACTCGGTTTTTTACATTTATATCTCGCACTCTCGTATGTTTATGAGAATCAGCTCGAAGATGCGTTAGTCGAACTGAGACGGGCGAATCAGGTTCAGGAAAAAGCAAGAAACCAGAGGCAGGATGAATTAATAAAAGAGCGGGATCGTCTCAAGCAAGAGGGGATTCAGCCTAATCTTGGTGGGTTGATGGCTCGTTATCCCAGTACGGGGAGTATTCTTCAGTCGATTCAGAATGGTTATCTGTTTTATCTGTCTGGGCTGTTATATGAAGCCAATGGTAACTTGAATGATGCCTATGTCGATTATCGGCGAGCGCTCGCGGTCGCGCCTGATAATACCAGTGTGGCTCAGAGTACCCTCCGATGTGCACAAAAGCTGGGTATGAATCAGGATGTCGTCTCACTGCGAAAAAAATATGGCCATTTGCAGCAGCTGAGTCAAAATCAGGGACGGGTGATTGTCATTCAGGAACAAGGGGTTGTTGATCAATTGAAAGGTTGGCAGCCGTCTTTGCCGATCTATGATAGCCTTGGCAGAATGAATCTGTATTCTCTGGCGTTACCTTATTATTCAGGTTATCAGCCATCAGATGCTCTCCCGGTGACGCTTGATGGTGTTATGGTTGAAGGCCAACGGTTAGTTGATACCAATCTGATGGCAAGGAAACAGCTGAATGAAAGGATTACATCGATTGTTTTTCGACAGATATTACGTTTAACATTAAAGAATACGCTGCGCAAGGAAACCACGAAAGATGATAATAACGGTGCTGAAGTCGCAAATCTGGTGCTTAATGTATGGAACACTTTGACAGAGCAGCCGGATACAAGAAGCTGGATTACGTTGCCCAGTGCAGTCTTCAGTGCGACAAAGGTTGTATCAGCCGGTGAGCAAACACTCTCCGTGGGTCAGCAGTCGTATACATTCAATGTCCCTGCTCAGGGAACTACATTTGTATGGCTTTCCCGTCAAGGGGAAAACGCCGTTATTTGGCACAAACAGTTGGGAAGGTTATGATGAATAAATGGCTCTTCAGTTTTGTGATACTCGCCTTAGTCGGGTGTTCCAATACACACACTGCCGGCTTGACCGTTGAGAGTGAATATCAACGGATCTTGTATGGTGACAAAGTATTAGCTTCTGAAGTCGAAGTGAAAGATATTTCGACGGCAGAAGTGAACGATCATACACGAGGTGTGGTCAGAGTAAAAAATAAGACCGCCTCAGATCAGCATATTCAATACCGCTTTTATTGGTATGATCAACAGGGACTGGAAGTGAATAGTCAGCCGGGCCCATGGCGACAAGCCATTATTAGAGGGATGGATGAAATTTCGTTATCTGAAGTGGCTGTCGCTCCGAAAGCTGTGAATTTCAGAGTACAGATTAGAGAATTGAATCAGTAAGTGACAAGGTGAGTCTTTATGAAAAAAAGTATAATCCTCGTGTTGGGATTGGCTGCTCTCATGAGTGGTTGTGCAAATAAAGTTTCCTATGGCGATGCGCAAGCCGTAGAAACGAAAACAGTTGATTTTGGTTCGACAGATTTACAAAAAATCGCAGCGGATATGGTAGATAGTATGATGATGTCTGGTTCTGTGGCAGCCATCACCCGGAACTCACGCCCAATTGTGTTTGTGGATAGTATTAAAAATAAAACCAGTGAACATATCGATACCGAATCGATTACGGACACAATTAGTACCAAGATGCTGAATTCAGGGAAGTTTCGTTTCGTTGATATGACGCGGATTGAAGCGGTCAGAAAGCAATTAGATTTCCAGAATAACGATGCGTTAGTCGATAAAAGTAGCTCAATTCAGTTTGGTAAAATGGTTGGCGCACAATATATGTTATACGGAAATTTATCGAGTATCGTCAAAGATACCGGCAGCGATAAAGATGTGTACTATAAAATGACCATGCGTCTGATGGATTTGCGTTCGGGGCTCATTGAATGGGCTGATGAAACTGAAATTCGGAAAGAGCAGGAAAAGAGCTTTTTGGGATTTTAATCCACTGAGTTGAGGCGTCAGCGATGGCACGTATGTCATGGTCCGAAGCATGTCAATTAGATCCGTCTCTGGCGTCTCTGACTCATTTTTTCCGAGAAACACCGACGGTTGCACAAACACTCACAGGGGGTTTGACAAACCGTTGTTGGAAGATTGACATGCCAGAGTCTCCTTCTACTGTATGGCGTCCTTCGACGGACGTCACTCAGGCGTTTTCAATCTCCCGTCATCAGGAATTCCACATCCTGTCAGCGTTGAAAGAGCAAGCCGCGCAAATTTCGCCTGAACCGCTTTATATCAATGAGCAAGGGTTACTGGTTCAGTGGATTGAAGGGGATAGAGTTGCTGTAAATGACATTGAAGTCATGACCCGTCTGCTGAGCCAGATTCATCAATTTCCGATTACCAAGCTGCCTATTGTTCCTTTTGTTTATACGGCACGCATTGACCATTACTGGTTTCAATTACAGTCGATGTCTGCTGAGCTGAGTGCGATTGAGCCGCTTTATAAAACTTGGCGAACACTCCCCAATATTTCTGAAGTCCCACACTCTCTTTGCCACTTCGATCTGGGCTGCCACAATCTGATTAAAACGGCCCAAGGGATCAAAGTGATTGATTGGGAGTACGCGTCTTTGGCCGATCCAAGAATGGATTTAGCGATGACGATCGATATGTCCGATACTAATTTGCTCACGGCAGTCGGTCAATATTGTCAACATCGAAATATTACCGAGCTTGATTTCTGGATTGAAGGGGTGAAAGCTTGGATACCCAGAGTTAGAATGCTTGCTATGTTATGGTATCTGATTGCTTTTCAGATGTGGGAAAACAAAGAGATGCAAGCTGCGGCCGAACGGATAAAAGCACAGTTCGACAACGGATTTTAGTGACGACGAGAGCAATTGAATACACGGTGAGTCAGCAAGGGAGCGAGAAGGTTGATTGACAATTTTCATGTTGCACTCACGGTATCACCGGTGCATTTCATGCTAGGTTCATTCTGTATGTTGGAAAGGGTATTGTTATGATTATTTATTTACATGGATTTGATTCAACCAGCCCGGGGAATCATGAAAAGATACTGCAATTACAATTCATTGATGATGATGTACGTTTTATCAGCTATAGCACGCTTCATCCCAGACACGATATGCAACATCTCCTGAAAGAAGTACACAAAGCGATTGAATTGAGTGATGACCCACATCCGATGATCTGCGGTGTCGGACTGGGTGGCTACTGGTCTGAACGGATTGGTTTTTTATGCGGCATTAAACAGGTGTTATTCAATCCGAATCTACACCCTGAAGACAATATGCAGGGGAAAATTGATCGTCCGGAAGAGTATGACGATATTGCAACGAAGTGTGTCTCTCAATTTCGACTGAAGAATAAAGAGCGTTGCTTGGTTGTGCTGTCAACACATGATGAAGCATTAGATAGCCGGAAAACTGCTGAAGAGCTGGAAAATTACTACGATATTGTCTGGGACGAGACACAAAGTCATAAATTCAAGAAGATATCTCAACATCTTCAGACAATTCGTCAGTTTAAAAATAGATAATATTATATTTTTCATAAGGTTAAATTAATTTTTGCAATCTAGAGAAAGGCCATTGCGAAGGGTTGGTTTTTCTTGCAATCTTGGCTTGCATGACTTGATTTGCTCCTTATAATGTTTCTTATTAAATTAAAATTTGATAAAAATCAAAATAAAATGAGAGCAGGGATCAACCTGACGACAGTTTATGTGAAGTAGAAGTAAAGTGATGCTTTATCGATATCAGCGTGTCTCGCAGAAAAGTGACTTTCAACTTTCTTTACCCGTCCTATTTTTCTAGTTCGGAGTGGTGATTCCGGGCTATACCATGTTTATTCATTTTGAGGATAATTTGTTGTGACTCGTATTGTTGTTGTTGGTGGTGGTGCAGGCGGTTTAGAGCTTGTCACTAAATTAGGCCACACATTAGGAAGAAAAGGGCGAGCCCAAATCACGTTAGTGGACAGAAATGCCAGTCATTTATGGAAGCCGTTATTGCATGAAGTCGCAACGGGTTCTATGGATGAAGGCGTTGACGCGTTGAGTTATCGGGCTCATGCGAGAAACCATAGCTTTGATTTCCAGATGGGAAATTTGGAAGAGCTTGATCGCGACAGGAAAGTTATTACGTTGGCCGAGCTGAAAGATGAGCATGGTGAGCTGCTGATCCCACGCCGTGAAGTCGAATACGATATTCTGGTACTGGCGATTGGGTCCACATCGAATGACTTTAATACTGCGGGCGTGAAAGAGCACTGTATCTTTTTGGATAGCCCTGAGCAGGCCAATCTATTCCGCACTGAGATGAACAACGAGTTCCTGAAACTTCATGCCAAGAATGGGCATGGTACTGTTGATATTGCGATTGTCGGTGCTGGTGCGACAGGTGTCGAGCTGTCTGCAGAGTTACACAATGCAGTAAAAGAGCTGCGTAATTACGGTTTCGGTGATTTGGATTCAAACAAATTGAATGTTCACTTAATTGAAGCCGGTGAGCGAATTCTGCCTGCTTTGCCACCGAGAATTTCTTCTGCAGCCCATCATGAACTCACGAAGTTGGGTGTGAATGTCCGTACATCAACGATGGTTACAAAAGTTGAAGAAGATGGCCTGACGACCAAAGACGGTGAAAAAATTCCCGCGAAAATTATGGTCTGGGCCGCTGGTATTAAAGCCCCTGATTTTATGAAAGATATCGCTGGCCTTGAGACCAACCGGATTAATCAACTGGTGGTGACGAACACCTTACAGACCACCCGGGATGAAGACATTTTTGTCATTGGTGATCTGGCTCAATGTACACAGCCTGACGGTTCATTTGTCCCGCCACGTGCACAAGCTGCCCACCAAATGGCAAGTCGGACATTTAAAAATATTGTCGCTAAACTGAATGATCGGGAGATGAAGCCTTATGTCTATAAAGATCATGGTTCTCTGGTGTCATTAAGTCGATTTTCAACGGTCGGAAGCCTGATGGGAAATCTCACGAAAGGTTCAATGATGGTTGAAGGGAAGATTGCCCGTGTGGTGTATATTTCTCTGTATCGAATGCATCAGATGGCGCTACACGGGATGTTTAAGACCGCGTTGATGCTATTGGTTGGTCGGATTAACCGCGTGCTCCGGCCGAATCTGAAACTTCATTAAATCAGATAATTCGTTTATTATGAAAATGCCCGCCTGAGCGGGCATTTTTTATGGTCGTGCAAATCACTTACTGATGGTTGGTTTCGTTACGATGCATCCGGAACTTTTCTGACCTGTAAGATAATGCCCATCAGGGGATGATCAAAATAGAGGGTCTCACCACTGCGCATTCTGCGTTTTTGATCCAGTCGATATGACTTCAGAAAACGCTCTTCCGTCACCGTCGGAGAGATCGCTTGAAGATGACCAAACTGAACATTATCGTCGCCGTCGGTGGTATTTTGTGAAAAATCGGCAGGTGTTTCTTCCACTTCAATATCCCGGACACTTGGTTCCTTGAGATCCAAAAGCGCGTCCACGTAGAGGTAATGTTGTACGTAAACCTGTAGCTTTCCATCGAGTTCATAAAGGGGTTTCGGCACCGCTTTTTCAACTGTATCTTCTATCGGAGATTGCTGTGTGGCCGTTGATGGGTTGATTTCACGACCATCCGGATGAAATTGAGATGAATAATCTTTGCCGGCTAAGAGATGGAAAGCCGGAGCATTTGACTTGCCTTCATCATTCTGACGCCAAGCGGTATGTAACAGCACTTGAAAGCCGGCATGATTTCTCAAGCTCTCTTCCTGTTTGTCCAGCTTGTATTCCGAGGCCGGTAGCCGGGTGACACCTTTCTGGTTTAAATAGGCCTGAGAACTCAGGCTTCCGGTATTTTGGTAATCGATCGGCGGGAGTACATTGGGCCATGTCTCATTGGTTTGTTCTGCATTCACGACGCGCTTAAAAATGATCACTTCAATGTCAAATTGACGTTGTGCCCAAGAAGGCATAGCAATTAATAACATTAGCAGTGGGATCAGCTTATTCATTATGACTCCATTATGACCTAGCAGGCGATTTTTCATCATGATTACTCCCTGATATCAGGAAGCCGGTAGTATATTTTGCTGAAATTCATTCAGCATATCTCGGATAAACCCAAGGCGCTGGTTTCGTTCTTCCAGCGGCAGGGTAAACTTAAACTTCGTTGGGCCATCCATGCCGTATTGTTTCGGCTGAGATTGCAAGAGCTGCACTAAATATGCCGGATTAATACTAGCATTAAGATCAAATTCAATGTAACCGCCTTTACTGTGCGCTTCAATTTTCTTAATCTTCAGTGCTGCGGCTTCCAATTTCAGCTTACTGATTTCTAACAGGTTGAGGGCGGCATCCGGCAGTTTGCCAAAGCGGTCAATCAATTCGACTCTCAATTCATTCAGTTCATCAGGATTCGAAACACTGGCGATCTGTTTATACATCGACAGGCGGGTATTGATATCCGGAATGTAATCATCGGGGAGCAGGGCCGGTAACCGGAGTTCCACTTCCGTCTGTGCCTTCAATAAATCATCCAAAGATGGTTCTTTGCCGGATTTTAACGCATCGACAGCCTGCTCAAGCATTTCCATATACAAGGTAAAGCCGACAGACTGGATCTGCCCACTTTGCTCTTCACCAAGTAGTTCACCCGCGCCCCGAATTTCAAGGTCATGAGTTGCGAGTGTAAACCCGGCACCGAGATCTTCCAGCGAAGCCAATGCCTCTAAACGTTTGATGGCATCTTTGGTCATAGCTTTCGGATGTGGGGTTAGCAGATAAGCGTAGGCTTGGTGATGTGAGCGCCCGACTCGTCCCCGTAACTGATGCAACTGCGCAAGACCCAAAGTATCAGCGCGGTGAATGATGATCGTATTGGCGGTCGGGATATCGATACCCGTTTCAATGATGGTGGTACAAACCAGTAGATTAAAACGCTGATGATAAAAATCGTTCATGATACGTTCCAGTTCACGTTCACGCATCTGACCGTGTGCCACTGTAATCCGTGCTTCGGGAATCAGCTTTTCAAGATCGGCCGCAACTTTATCAATTGTTTCAACCTGATTATGCAGATAGTACACCTGCCCGCCACGCATGACTTCCCGGAGCACTGCTTCCCGGACAATCGTCTGATCACTTTGCCGGACAAATGTTTTCACTGCTAACCGCCGTGCGGGCGGGGTGGCAATGATGGATAAATCCCGCATTCCGCTCATCGCCATATTCAGCGTTCTGGGGATCGGTGTTGCCGTCAGCGTGAGGATATCAACGTCTGCCCGCATCGCTTTGACTTTCTCTTTCTGACGCACCCCAAAGCGGTGTTCTTCATCGACAATCAGCAGCCCGAGATCTTTAAATTTCAACTCACTGGAGAGTAGCTTATGAGTACCGACCAGAATATCAATTTTACCGTCCGCGACGTCCTGAAGAATCTGTTTCTGTTCTTTGGCGGTTTTAAAGCGGGATAAAACTTCAACGCGAATCGGATGATTGGCAAAGCGGTCTCTGAAGTTTTCAAAATGCTGCTGAGCAAGCAGGGTTGTCGGCACCAAAACTGCGACCTGTTTGCTGTTATCGGTACAGACAAAGGCTGCACGCATGGCAACTTCAGTCTTACCGAAACCGACATCACCGCAGACTAAGCGATCCATGGCCTTGTTTTGGCACATATCTGAGAGAACCGCGTTGATAGCCATTGACTGGTCATCGGTTTCTTCAAACGGGAAGCTGGCCTTAAACGTCGCGTACTGTTCACGATCCAGCGCGAAAACATGGCCGGGTTTGAGTTCTCGTTTGGCGTAGACATCCAGCAGTTCGGCCGCAACATCCCGGGCTTTCTCCGCAGCTTTGCGTCGTGCTTTAGTCCAACTTTCCCCGCCCAGTTTATGAATCGGAGCATTTTCATCGGCTCCCCCGGAATAGCGGCTAATCAGATTAAGTGCGGAAACCGGGACATAAAGTTTGGCTTCTCCCTGATATTCCAGAGTGACATATTCTGTGGTGATGCCACCGACTTCCAGTGTCTGTAATCCGATATAGCGTCCGATACCATGATCAATATGCACTACAGGCTGGCCGGGTTTCAGTTCGGCAAGATTGCGGATGACTGCATCACTGTTGGTGACCCGTTTATCTTTTTTACGCCGTTGAACAACCCGATCACCAAGCAAATCGCTTTCGCAAATCAAGGCAATCTGCTGTTCATGCAGAATAAACCCATGCTCAGCGGTTCCGATAATCAGCCCATATTTTTCGTCGCTCAGGCAAGCATCCTGAAAAGAGGGCAGTGTTGTGGGGCGTAGTTTGATCCGTTGGAGCAGTTCAAGCAGCGCCTCTCGCCGTCCTTCTGATTCGACGGAGAATACAATTTGTCCCGTATGGGATTCAACAAACTGACGCAGTGCAGAGAGTGGCTCTTTATGCTGATGCTGGACCTGAATGTCCGGTAGGGGTGAAACCTGAAGGTTCAATCGGCCAGATTTTTCGGTGACCGGCTCACTCCGAAGCTGAAATTGCGCGAAAGGCTTGAGCATGGCAAAAAGTTCATCTTTTTGCAGCCACAGTTCGGCAGGCTCAAGCAATGGCCGTAATGGATCGACGCATCTCTGTTCATAACGCTCACCGACATCATTCAGGAAACGATCGATTGATGGTTCAATGTCCCCGACGACAATCAGTTGAGTTTCTGGCGGCAAATAATCGAAGAGGGTTTCGGTGTGATCGAAAAACAAAGGTTGCCAGTATTCAATCCCTGCCGGCCATAGCCCCTTTGAGACCTGCATGTAGACGGATTCAGGCTCTCTGGAAGCATCAAACCGTTGACGCCAACGGTTCCGAAACGCTTCGATCGCAGTCGCCGTCGTTGGAAATTCGTGCGCCGGTAGGAGCCGAACTTCTTGAATTTCTTCTATCGAGCGCTGATTTTCCGGATCAAAGGTGCGGATGGTATCAATCTCATCATCGAAAAAGTCGAAACGATAGGGAAGGTCACTGCCCATCGGAAACAGATCGAGAATTGCGCCCCGGCTGGCATATTCACCCGGACCAAAAACTTGATCGACATGGCGGTAGCCTGCGTTTTCAAGCTGTTCTCTGAGTTTGACTAAAGAAAATTGGTCTCTCTGTTTGACGATCAGTGTATGTTGCAGCAAAAAATCGCGTGGTGACTGTTTTTGCAGTAATGTCGTCACCGGGATAATCGTAATCCCACTCGTTTGTTTGGGCAGATGATAGAGCCGCGAGATCCGATCGGAGATAATATCCTGATGCGGAGAAAAACTGTCATAAGGCAACGTTTCCCAGTCGGGGAATAACATGATGTCTGCTGAGAAAAACTGTTCGATTTCCTGCTGTAATTTCAAAGCCATCTGCGGGTCAGCAGTGACGAGCAGCGTATGGCGTTGATATCGATGGGACAGCTCTGCTGCCACAAATGCGAGACTGGCACCGGTCAGGTTGCCGATCTGTTTTTTATCTCCCGGACCTTGAGATGCCGGAAGCGATAGAATGGGATTCAAGCTGGTCATGAGTTTGCTATTTATTTCTTTCAAGAGAGCGACGACGTAATACTTTCTGCTGTTGATAGAGTGCGGCTTTAATGAGTAAGTCCTGATCGGATTCTCTCAGAAGGTCGTATTTCACAGTCATGAGATAGTGTTCATCTTCAGCCTGACAGGTTCCAACGTGTGCATAGCAGTATATTGCGGCAGGTGGGTGGTCCAGAAACAATTTGACGCGTAGTAACGTACCGACTTCGATCGGATCATGACTGACATAGGTAAATTGACTGGCACCAAATGATTCGGTCTGATGACGTTGCTGAGGGTCATCTTGCTGAGACAACATAAAATTCAACAGTAGGTTTAATTTAGTATTTTGACTATCCAGTAATTGAATGAGATTTTTAAAGTCATTGTTTTTCAGCTCCTGCCGGGCGACATCACCGAGCTGGTCAAGATGACTGAACTCACAGGCAACAATAAATGGTACAGGGATTTCACTTTCAAATACCTCTTCAGAAGGGAATGATGCCCCCGTCTCCAAAGGCTCAATATTGATTGTGAGTGCATGTTGCACTGTAAAAAACTCTTGTTCGACCATGGTTCATTCCTCATCTTTGCATGTTGATTATCGCTATACGAATGAACTAATCAAGGTATAGAGCTGTCATTTGTATGAATTAACAATGAATTGGCAAATTAATGCTACAACCTGAGCCAGTTTATCGTTAAAGTACCGTGCAATAGTCTTTATTGGTTTATAGTATGTTTCGTCCTGTTTCGGTATTTATAGGGTTCAGATATTTACGAGGACAGTCAGGTGATCGGTTCAGCCGTTTTGTTTCCCGGATTTCGACCATCGGTATCACTATCGGAGTGTTAGCGCTGGTCACGGTTTTATCGGTCATGAATGGCTTTGAGTCTCAACTGAAGAACCGGATTCTAGGGGTCTTACCCCATGCAGTGGTTTATCAGGGACATGAACGAACCCAATGGCAAGCAACTCCGCCGTCTTTTCTTAAACAGTTTCCCGTGCAGGCTTCCCCTAAACCGATTGTTCGTAGTGAAGCCGTCGTACAGAGTGCGAGCGAGCTATCGGCAGGCATCATGTTAGGTATTGAGCCTCGGGACAACGATCCACTTGCTCAATATCTGATCATCGGGACCATGCAAGATTTACATGCCGGAGATTATACACTTTTCCTCGGTCATCAGTTAGCAAGACAACTCAATGTTTCTCAAGGTGATAAAGTTCGTCTGATGGTGACCCAAGCCAGTCAGTTTACGCCACTGGGCCGAATCCCCAGTCAACGCAACTTTACGGTCGCCGGTATCTTTAACACCGGTTCTGATATCGACGCTCAACTGATGATTACCCATATCCATGATGCACAGCGGCTATTGCGTCTGCCGGAGAAAACGATTTCCGGTTGGCGACTGTCGTTTACCGACCCTTTTATGGTATCTGAGCTGGCGAAGAAACTATTACCCCAAGGGTGGCACTGGAGTGACTGGCGCGATCAGCGTGGTGAATTATTTCAGGCTGTGCGGATGGAAAAAAATATGATGGGGCTGATGTTGGGACTGATTGTTGCCATTGCCGCCTTTAATATTATTTCTGCATTGATCATGGTTGTGATGGAAAAGCAGTCAGAAGTGGCGATTTTGAAAACGCAGGGCATGACGAATTTGCAAGTTTTATTTGTTTTTATTGTCCAAGGGGCAAGCAGTGGAATTGCCGGTGCGCTAAGTGGTGGCATCCTTGGTGTCCTGATTGCCAGTCATCTGAATTCGATTTTACAAATACTTGGGGTTGACCTGATTGCAATGGGGGGAGCGTTGCCAGTCATGATTCGACCCGGCCAGATTATCGTGGTGGAGTTGCTCACTATTGCCTTGAGTCTTTTGGCAACCTTGTATCCGTCATTCCGTGCATCGTCCGTTCATCCAGCAGAGGCTTTACGCTATGAATAATCTCCTTGAATGTCGTCAGCTCACAAAAACGTATCGGGAAGGCGAGCTTGCGACACATGTCTTACGAGGTGTTAGCTTTTCGATGCAACCTGGAGAGTTTGCCTCGATTGTTGGGTCATCCGGATCGGGCAAAAGCACCCTACTACACATCTTAGGTGCACTCGATCAACCCACCAGTGGTGATGTGACGTTTTTAGGGCATGACATGTTGCAGCTCCGATCTGCGCAGCAGGCTAAAATCCGTAATCAACACATTGGTTTTGTGTATCAGTTTCATCACTTACTGGCGGATTTTACGGCCTTAGAAAATGTGGCGATGCCTTTGTTGATTGGCGGTGAGTCAGTCGCAAATGCGACCCACAGTGCGAAACAATGGCTTACTCGCGTCGGGCTTGACCACCGGCTCTCCCATCGCCCGAGCGAACTTTCGGGGGGAGAGCGGCAACGGGTTGCGATTGCTCGGGCGTTGGTCAACAAACCGTCTTTGGTATTAGCCGATGAACCGACCGGTAATCTGGATCATCAGACGGCTCTGGCTGTTTATGAGCTGATGAGAGAGTTGAATGAGGATTCCCAAACTGCATTTTTAGTGGTCACGCATGATCAGCAACTTGCGGGAAAAATGAATCGTATTCTGACGATGCAAGACGGCTTACTGACGTCGTAAGGAGAGCACAAAGTGATTTCATCATTATCTCTGATGATTGGTCGTCGTTTCAGCCGTTCCAAAAAAAGAAACAAATTGGTTTCCTTCATTTCAATCTCTTCCACTCTGGGGATTGCTTTCGGGGTCGCTGTGATCGTGATTGGCTTATCAGCGATGAACGGGTTTGAAAGAGAGCTGGATAACCGAGTGCTATCGGTGATTCCTCATGGTGAATTTGAAGGTGTTGACGGGCCGATCCAAGCATGGCCGGCGATGATGAAGAAAATTACCTCTTTTCCTCAGATTGTTGCGGCTGCACCTTATGTCAGGTTTACCGCTTTGGCAGAGAAAGGTCAGCAATTGAAAGCGATTGAGGTTCGTGGTATTGATCCGGAGATGGAGCGTCATGTGTCCGAGCTGTCCCGGTATATCTCCGGACAGACATTTACCAAGGACTCTGCCGCGAAACATCAAGTGATTCTCGGACAGGGCGTCGCACAACGTTTGGGGGTTGACATCGGTGATGCTTTAACGTTGATGGTGCCGAATATGTCCGGCGGCGCGAAGTCACTGAAAGCCCCACAGCGGATACGGGTTACACTGGTTGGCGTATTGGCGCTGCATGGGCAGATCGATCACAATCTGGCGTTGATTCCGCTGGAAGATGCCCAACGATATACCGGTATCGGATCGGCGGTTACCGGGGTGTCAGTCAAAGTACATGATGTTTTCCGCGCCGAGCAAATTGTTCGTCAGGTCGGTAATCAGCTCAATCAGTATGTTTATCTGCGGAGCTGGCAGCGGCAATACGGCTATCTTTACCGCGATATTCAGCTGGTTCGTACGATTTTGTATCTGGTGATGGTTCTCGTAATTGGGGTGGCAAGTTTTAATATTGTTTCAACCTTAATGATGGCGGTGAAAGATCGCGCTGCAGAAATTGCGATTTTGCGAACGATGGGCGCTTCGGACCGTTTGATCCGGCAGATATTCATGTGGCAAGGGATTTTTTCCGGTGTATTGGGGAGTCTGTGTGGCAGCATTATTGGGGTGTTGGTTGCAATGAATCTGACAGGTTTGATTCAACAACTCGAGTCGTTAATCGGGCACCACTTTTTATCCGGTGATATCTATTTTGTGGATTTTCTGCCATCTCAAGTGGAAGTCCGGGATGTGGTGTTGGTGTCCGGGACGGCAATATTATTGAGTTTGGCTGCGACATTCTATCCCGCGCTGAAGGCGAGCCGTCTCAATCCCGCAACCGTTCTTTCTGCCCGCTAGATAACTTTCGATAGATTCTTTTCAATAGATAAAAGGCGACTTCAGGCCGTAAAATGCTGAAGTCGTTTCCTATTCTCTCCGACGCTCATAGCGTTGACGTTCCTAAAATATATAAGAAAGTGTGAAGTGAACCGAGGATGACCATTCTCTGACATCAACAATTTCACACCTTTATCACGGGTGCCTCGTAATGACGGACACTTTTCAAGACACTCTCTTTTTCTCAGGTTACTTTAGCTGTCGCTTTTGCCAGCTTCTGACGACGGAGTAACGCCACAAGCCATGAATCCCGAAGTAACCAAGTAGGGCACAGACGACGCCACAAATCAAACACCCGACAACCAGTGAGGGTGCAATGGTTGACATTTGCTGAGTGATATAACTCCAAGACAGTTCAAAATGAAAATGTTGTGGCGGTTCATGGAGAACCCAAGCGCCGAGTTTATAAGCAAAATAGAACAGAACCGGCATGGTAATTGGGTTACTCACCCAAACCAAAGCGACAGAGAGTGGCAGATTGACACCACATGCGATAGCAAGTCCAGCAGACATAATCATCTGACTGGGAAGCGGGACAAATGCCATAAATAATCCCACGGCAAAAGCACCGGCAGCCGAACGACGGTTCAGACACCATAAATTGGGGTTATACAACACGTTACCGAAAATTCTCAGGGCTTTTTGCCGTTTGATTAGTTCCCTGTCTGGTAAGAATCGCTTAATTAATTTTTTAGGCATATAAAACGATGGCTCTTATAAAAAACAACTGGTTGCTCAGTTCTTATTGTTTAACATTATTATCATCACCTTATTGGCCGAAGATGCCGGGTATGATTTATTGCTGGTGGGGTGTCTTGCTGCCGTTTTTTGCTCTCCGGATTCATCAACTGCGGTACACAATTGGTATATGCACCGCATTGATATTGGTGCTATTTTACGGAAATATATTCAAACGACAATCTGCCATTCTATTTCAGTCTGAACACGATATTACCATAAACGTCAAAGTTGACAGCTTTTTTACACCAAATAGTTTTGGCTATAGTGCGCGAGCACAAGTGTTATCGATAAATAACACACCTATTAGGTGGTGGATACAACCAAAAGTCAAGCTATATACATCTGCTCAATATTATCCCGGTGA
Organism: Vibrio sp. MEBiC08052; assembly: GCF_001506075.1. Taxonomy (GTDB): domain Bacteria; phylum Pseudomonadota; class Gammaproteobacteria; order Enterobacterales; family Vibrionaceae; genus Vibrio. The sequence goes on from NZ_KQ947475.1 coordinate 1,323,681, forward strand.
TATATTGAAAATGTCAGTTACTATCAAACCGATTACGGGTTTACTCAATGAAGCGGGATTTGATAGTGAACGCTATTTTTTCAGTCAAGGCATGGTTGCAAAAGTATTCGCCCGTTCTGATATTGAGGTGAAAAAATCAGGAGAGTCTTGGCGTTATCGGCTATTTCAGCGAGTGGCGCAGCAGCTCCAGAACGACTCGTTGAAAGGTATTATCCTTGCGCTTTCTTTTGCAAACCGCAATGATTTAACCGAGCAACAGTGGCGGATCCTCAAAGAGAGTGGTTTAGCGCATTTGATCGCTATCTCAGGTTTGCATATCGGTATTGCTTACTCATTTGGTTTCTTTCTTGGTATACCCATCTCTCGTTTAGGTCAACGCTGGTTATGGACGCCAGTTATCTTCGGGGGGTGTTCTGCTTTGACTTACGCATGGTTAGCCAGTTTTTCACTGCCAACCCAACGCGCCATGCTGATGTTACTCATCCATATTGTATTCAGATTGAGCCATATGCGAATCAGTCTCCGAGATCGATTCTTACTCACGTTGAGTGGCATATTAACCATTCATCCGTTTGCCGGGGTTTCAGCCAGTTTCTGGATGTCGTTTTCTGCGGTTTTCTTTGTTCTTTATCTGGTCAATCAGGAAAGAGACATCCTGCACCGCGATCGTATCGGAAAACTGATACGACAGATGAAAGGGCATATTGTATTAATGATCTGTATGTTGCCTGTCGGTGCTTACTTTTTTGGTGGTGTGAGTCTGGTTGCCCCCTTGTATAACTTGGTATTTATTCCTTGGTTCAGTGTGCTGGTGGTGCCTTTGCTCTTTGTCGGCTTGTGGGTGACGGGGTGTGGTGGCTCAGCCATGCCAGTATGGCAGACGATTCATGTTTTACTTGAGCCGGTTATGTGGGCAGCCAGTTTTGCTGAGCCAGCTTGGCTATTTACGCCTTCTCACTTTACCTACCTCTTGATTATTGCGACAGCGGTTGTGTTACTTTGGCCCATCTTATCACGCTGTAGTATCGGCTTTTTTCTGGTCATGATGTGTGGATTCTCGACCGGCCGCGATACAACAACCGGCTGGCAGATTGATATTCTGGATGTCGGCCATGGTTTATCGATTTTGATTGAGAAAAATGGACACTACATTCTCTATGATACCGGGAAAAGCTGGCAGGGTGGGAGTATCGCTCAGTCCGTAGTGACACCTGTCTTAAGGCAGCGAGGGGTCCGGCATCTGGATGGTTTGATTCTCAGTCACTTGGATAATGATCATGCAGGTGGTCGTTTTGATGTTGAAAAAATCTGGCATCCCCAGTGGAAACGAGCCAGTGCGTTTTTGCCGGGATATCAGCCTTGCACACAAGGTCACTCATGGCAGTGGCAAGCACTGAGGTTTGATGTTTTATGGCCGCCAGAACGCGTTGTGAAAGCAGACAACGATGCTTCATGCACGATTCGGATTTCTGATGATGCCGGACATTCTATTCTGTTGACCGGCGATATTGAAAAGAGCAGTGAATGGCAGATGTTACAGCAGAACCTGCCACTTGGCAGTGATGTGGTAATTGTGCCTCATCATGGTAGCTATACATCTTCTTCCTCTTTATGGGTGAAACGGGTTGGCGCTGAGTTAGCCATTGCCTCTTTGGCCGGGATAAATATGTGGCATTTGCCCAATGCCGGTGTCGTTAAACGCTATCAGCAAAATGGCACACAATGGCTGGATACAGCCACGTCTGGTCAGGTACGGATCATCGTTTCGAACAAAAAACGAGAGGTCAACACGATGCGCAGTCATGCCTTCTCGCCATGGTATAGGCAGACGCTACGTAAACAGGTAGAATGGCGCGGTTATTCTCGATGAAAAGTACCATGGTATCTATGTCTAATATAAATGATGAAACGACTTGGCAAACTTTTAAGCGTCTTTGGGTTTATATCCGCTTATACAAGTCAGGTCTGTTTGTTGCCGTTATTGCTCTGATTATTAATGCTGCGTCGGATACCTACATGGTTTCCCTACTCAAGCCACTGTTGGATGAAGGTTTCGGTTCCGCTGAATCTAATTTTCTGAAAATACTGCCGTTCATTATTTTAGCCATGATGCTGATCCGTGGGCTCAGTGGATTTGTATCATCTTATTGTCTGAGTTGGGTTTCTGGGAACGTCGTGATGATGATGCGACGTAAAATATTTAATCATTTCATGCATATGCCGGTGGGTTTCTTTGATCAGGAATCAACCGGTGGATTATTGTCAAGAATTACCTATGACACGGAACAGGTCGCCGGTGCGACGAGCCGGGCATTGGTTAGTATTGTCCGCGAAGGCGCCAGTATTGTGGGTTTGTTGGCATTGATGTTCTGGAATAGCTGGGAGTTATCTCTGGTCTTGATCGTTGTCGCGCCTGTTGTTGCTGTAGCGATTCGAGTCGTGTCGAAGCGGTTTCGGAAAATATCCAGAAATATGCAGGATGCGATGGGACAGGTCACCTCGTCTGCTGAGCAGATGCTGAAGGGGCACAAAGTGGTTCTTAGTTATGGCGGTCATGACGTCGAGGGCAAACGCTTTGATGATGTCAGCAACCGGATGCGTCAACAGACGATGAAACTGGTCGCCGCTCAGGCTATCGCGAATCCAGTGATACAGATGATTGCTTCTGTGGCATTGGTGACGGTGTTATTTTTAGCCAGTGTGGACTCGATTCGTTCCGAACTGACTCCCGGCACATTTACGGTGATTTTTTCTGCCATGTTTGGTTTGATGCGCCCGTTAAAAGCGTTAACGAATGTCACGTCAGATTTTCAACGTGGGATGGCCGCCAGTCAGACTTTATTCTCACTGATGGATCTGGAGACGGAAAAAGATACCGGCAATTACGAAGCCGATGCCGTGACGGGACTGGTTCAAGTCAATGACGTAACGTTTACCTATCAGGGTAAAGAAAAGCCGACCCTTGCACATATTTCTTTTGCCATCAAACCAGGTCATACCGTTGCTTTGGTCGGCCGTTCCGGTTCGGGGAAAAGTACCATTGCCAGTTTATTTACCCGTTTTTATGATGTTGACGATGGTGTGATCCAGTTAGACGGGCAGGATATCCGAGATTATAAATTGACCAACCTCAGGAAGCATTTTGCGCTGGTCTCGCAAAATGTGCATCTATTTAACGATACGATCGCAAATAACATTGCCTATGCTGCTGAGGGGATTTATACCCGGGAGCAAATTGAACACGCTGCCCGGCAGGCGCACGCGATGGAATTCATTCAAAATATGCCTGCGGGTCTGGACACTTTGATCGGTGAGAATGGTGCCAGTCTGTCTGGCGGTCAACGCCAGCGGATCGCGATCGCCCGGGCACTCCTGAGGGATGCACCGGTGCTGATTTTGGATGAAGCGACATCCGCACTGGATACCGAATCAGAACGGGCGATTCAGGAAGCTTTAGCTGAGTTGCAGAAGAATAAAACGGTTTTGGTGATTGCACACCGATTATCGACGATTGAAGAAGCCGATGAAATTTTGGTCATCGATGAAGGTGAAATTATCGAAAGAGGTCATCATGTCGCGCTGCTTGAAAAACACGGTGCCTATGCTCAACTTCATCGTACCCAATTTGGTAGCTAAATCGTGATTGAGGACATCTGGTTTAAAAATCATTTCGCCGGTCGGTTATTGGCCCCGATCTTATGGCCGCTGAGTCTGCTGTACCGCTGGATCAGTGAAGCGCGCAGAAAGTCCTATCAACAAGGGCATAAGCAGACTTATCGGGCACCGGTTCCGATCATTGTTGTCGGCAACATTACTGCCGGAGGAAATGGGAAAACGCCAGTGGTTGTCTGGCTGGTGGAAGCATTACAACAGATGGGTATGACACCGGGCGTGATTTCCCGTGGCTACGGGGGTAAAGCACCGCAATATCCATTACTGCTTACCCAAGAGACACCCGTTCACCACTGTGGTGATGAACCGAAACTGATACATCAGCGAACAGGGGCACCTGTTGCCGTGGCACCACACCGAGCAGATGCGGTACAAGCATTATTGACACAAGGTGTGAATGTGGTGGTTGCCGATGATGGCTTACAGCATTATGCATTGGCGCGGGATATTGAAATTGTGGTTGTTGATGGCCAACGACGTTTTGGCAACCAACGGTTTATTCCTTACGGCCCGTTGCGAGAGTCGCTGCACCGACTGACATCGGTTGATTTTGTCATTAACAATGGTGGTTCACCGGAAGGAAATGAGATTCCCATGACGCTTGTGCCTCAGCAAGCCGTTCACCTTTGTTCCGGTATCCGTCGTGATGTTGAGCAATTAGGGAAATTAACCGCCATTGCAGGGATCGGTAACCCGTCGCGTTTTTTTCAGACATTATTGCAGTTAGGCGCTTCTCTGGTTGCGACCCGAGGATTTGCTGATCATTATCAATATAGTGCTCGTGATATTGAGGGAATTGCCGAAGAAGCCGAACATGTCATCATGACGGAAAAAGATGCAGTGAAATGTCTTCCCTTTGCGCAAGATAACTGGTGGTATTTACCGGTATCTGCGGCATTCCGACCTGTAGATGCGCAAAAAATATTACGATCAATTGAAGAGGTTATTAAACACTATGGATCATCGTCTGCTTGAAATTGTTGCCTGTCCGGTATGTAAAGGAAAACTGACCTATGATAAAGAGCAACAAGAGTTGATTTGTAAATTTGATCGGCTTGCATATCCAATTAGAGAGGGAATCCCGGTGTTGCTGGAGCCAGAAGCACGAACCATGTCAATGGAAGAGGGACGCTGATGACGGCTGCTTATACTGTGGTGATTCCTGCGCGTTATCAGTCTTCTCGCTTACCGGGAAAGCCATTGGCTGATATCTGTGGGAAGAGCATGATCCAGCGTGTTTATGAGCAGGCGATTCAGTCTGGTGCTGAACGCGTGGTGGTCGCAACGGATGATGAAAGAATTGCACAAGTGGTTAAATCTTTCGGTGGACAAGTCTGTATGACGGGTTCTGAACATCAGTCCGGTACGGAGCGGCTGGCGGAAGTTGTTCGTAAATTATCGATTCCGGATGATCATATTGTGGTCAATGTTCAAGGGGATGAGCCGTTGATTCCACCTGCGATTATTACTCAGGTGGCCGAAAATCTGGCAAGTCACAATGCTCCGATGGCAACACTCGCTGTTGAAATTACTGACCGGGAAGAAGTGTTCAACCCAAATGTCGTGAAGGTTGTCACGGACCATCAAGGGTATGCACTCTATTTTAGTCGTGCAACAGTTCCTTGGGATCGTGACCAATATGGTCAATCGCAGCCTGAAATTCATACACCATTATTACGGCATATCGGTCTCTATGCCTATCGTGCTGGATTCATTCAGACCTACATCCGGTGGGAGCCAAGTCAGCTGGAGAAAATTGAACGTTTGGAACAGCTGCGCGTCCTTTGGTACGGTGAGAAAATTCACGTTGGTGTTGCTTTGGAAACACCACCGATAGGGGTGGATACCGAGGCAGATTTGGCGCATCTTCGAGCGATTATCGCCCAAAGTTATTAAGAGAAACGGATGGGAAAATCCCATCCGTTTTAGTTGATGACCATGCGTTTGGTCATACGTAGTTGATTCAAGTTTGTTATGGCACTGAGAGCTGTGTCGTCTCTTTGGTTGGGCAAACAGCCAGCCGTTCTCTTCTGCCCGTATCTTTGACTTCTTCCAGAATGACTTCAAATCCCCACAAACGATGCAAATGTTTTAAAACTTCTTCATAGCTCGAGTCGAGAGGGATACGATCATGAGGGACATATTGGAGCGTGAGAGAACGATCTCCTCGGACGTTAACATTGTAAACCTGAATATTGGGTTCAATATTGCTCAGGTTGTATTGTGCTGCGAGCTTTTCTCTGACTTTCTGATAGCCCAGCTCGTCATGGATCGCATTAACTTCAATAAAATTCTTGCGGTCATCATCGGTGATGGCAAAGAGTTTGAAGTCTCGAATGAGTTTAGGTGAGAGGTACTGACTGATAAAACTCTCATCTTTGAAGTTCTTCATTGCAAAATGAACCGCATCCAACCAATCGGTTCCGGCCAAGTTCGGGAACCACTCTTTATCTTCCTCCGTTGGCTCCTGACAAATGCGCTGAATATCTTTGAACATAGCAAACCCTAATGCATATGGGTTGATACCACTGTAGTAGGGGCTACTGTATGATGGTTGAGCGACCACGCTGGTATGACTGTGCAGAAATTCGAGAATGAATTTTTCAGAGACCAGTCCTTCATCATAGAGATGGTTTAAAATAGTATAGTGCCAGAACGTTGCCCATCCTTCATTCATGACCTGAGTCTGCTTTTGAGGATAGAAGTATTGGCTGATTTTTCTGACAATTCGTACAATCTCTCGTTGCCACGGCTCAAGTAACGGCGCATGTTTTTCAATGAAATAGAGTATGTTTTCCTGTGGTTCACTCGGAAAGCGAATGCGCTCATCCTCTGATTTTGGTTCGGTTTTCGGGAGTGTTTTCCAAAGTTCATTCACTTGAGACTGTAAATACATCTCACGTTGTTCTTGGCGAATTTTTTCCTCAGTAATCGATATTTTTTCCGGTCTTTTATACCGATCCACACCGAAACTCATCAGAGCATGACAAGAATCTAAAATATCCTCGACTTCTGTGACCCCATATTTTTCTTCACATTCGCTGATGTAGTTTTTGGCGAAGAGTAAATAGTCGATGATAGAACTGGCATCCGTCCAAGCTTGAAACAGATAATTCCCCTTAAAGAATGAATTATGCCCATAGCAGGCATGGGCCATCACCAGTGCTTGCATGGTGACGGTGTTTTCTTCCATCAGATAAGCAATGCAAGGATCAGAATTGATGACAATCTCATAGGCTAATCCCATCTGACCATGTTTATAACCTTGTTCTGTCTGAATGAACTTCTTACCGAAAGACCAATGGTTGTAATTGATGGGCATACCAATACTTGAATAGGCATCCATCATTTGTTCAGACGTGATGACTTCTATCTGGTTGGGATAGGTATCAAGACGATAATGCTCTGCGACTCGTTTGATCTCGGTGTGATAGCGATCGAGTAAATCAAAGGTCCAGTCCGGTCCGTCCGGTAGCCGTTTACTTTGGGGCTTGTCAGGTGCCGACTTTGTTTTGGTTACCATTCAAAAGTCCCTCCTAAGCTGTTGTTTCTTTATGAAACAATTCCCTGAATACGGGGAAAATATCATCCACGGACTGAATATTTTTCATGGCAAAGTTATCAAAACTTGTCTGTAATTTTTCATATTCATGCCAGAGTGTCTGATGAGAGCGATGTGTAATTTCAATATATGCATAGTATTGACAGCACGGTAGTAGGTTCTCAGTGAGTATTGAACGACAGCGAGGGGAGTCATCGGCCCAGTTATCGCCATCAGATGCTTGCGCTGCGTAGATATTCCATTGATTGAGCGGGTAACGTTCTTCCACGATTTCATGCATCAATTTGAGGGCGCTGGATACAATGGTTCCGCCGGTTTCTTGTGAGTAGAAAAACTCATGTTCATCCACTTCTTTCGCTTGTGTATGGTGGCGAATGAATACGACTTCAACATTCTTATAAGTTCGGGTTAAAAATAGATAGAGCAGGACATAAAAACGTTTTGCAATGTCTTTGGTCGCCTGATCCATTGAACCTGAAACATCCATCAGACAAAACATAACGGCTTGACTGGAAGGGATAGGACGTCTCTCATAGTTTTTATAACGTAAGTCGAACGTATCAATAAATGGTACCTGATCGATCTTTTTACGAATATCCAGTATTTCTTGCTGGAGACGCTTCTCTTCCAGTGGTTGTGCCGGCTCCAGATTCTGAATTTCTGCCAGTGTTTCTTCGAGTTCATGAAGCAAGCGACGTTTGCCGGAAGTCATCGCGGTTCTTCTCGCCAATGATTGTTGGAGTGAACGTACGATAGAAATATTGGCAGGCACACCAGCAGTCTGATAGCCGGAACGATGTGTTTTCCATTCGACGATTCGATTGACTTGCTGTTTCTTCAGATTAGGCAGGGCCAAGTCGTCAAATAAGATATCCAGATATTCATCTTTGGATATCTGGAAAACAAAATCATCATTGCCTTCACCATCGGCGCTGGCATCTCCTTGACCTGAGCCACTGCCGCCACCTTGTTGGGGGCGGTCAATTTTATCACCCGTGATAAATTGGTCATTGCCGGGATGCACACGTTCTTTCAGGCCACCTTTCCCTTGATGAAAACTTGGCTCTTTAATGTCTTTGCTAGGGATTGAGATGTCTTCCCCAGATTCGGTATTGGTAATTGAGCGACGATTCACCGCATCTGCAATCGACTCTTTGATTTGTTGCTTGTGACGACGGAGAAAGCGTTGGCGATTCACCGCACTCTTATTTTTACCATTTAATCTTCTGTCAATAAATTGCGCCATGAATATCCCCTTTACTTAACATCACCGAACAACAACCCGATAGGGTATGAGTTGTTGTATGGTTCCCCCGGATTGGAAGCAGAAGCGAGTTGACGTTCAGCGTTTCTCCCAACTCGCCATCTTCGAGTGTGGCCTTTAAAGTTACCGTATCACAACACTTTAAAGGGACATCTTTTGAAGTTCTGCCTCCGACAGCACCGAGCGTATGGTGCAAGATGATTTATGACGATTTACGAACACGTAAATACCATTCGGATAACAACCTGACTTGTTTTTCGGTATAACCTTTTTCCATCATCCGTGCGACGAAATCATCATGTTTTCTCTGTTCTTCAGAGGATGTTTTCGTATTGAAAGAAATAACCGGTAAGAGTTCCTCTGTATTGGAGAACATTTTCTTTTCAATCACAGTCCGCAGTTTTTCATAGCTAGTCCATGCAGGATTTTTACCACTGTTATTTGCTCTGGCACGTAAAACAAAGTTAACGATTTCATTGCGGAAGTCTTTTGGATTACTGATTCCGGCGGTTTTTTCGATTTTTTCCAGTTCACTGTTGAGAGCGGATCGATCAAACAGTTGGCCGGTTTCCGGGTCACGGTATTCCTGATCCTGAATCCAAAAGTCAGCATAAGTGACGTAACGGTCAAAAATGTTTTGTCCATATTCAGAGTAAGATTCCAGATAAGCGGTCTGGATCTCTTTGCCGATGAACTCAACGTACCGTGGCACCAGATAACCTTTGAGATACTCGAGATATCGTTCGGCGGTATCTTGAGGGAACTGCTCTCGCTCTATCTGCTGTTCGATGACATAAAACAGATGCACTGGATTGGCGGCAACTTCAGTCTGATCAAAGTTGAACACACGGGAGAGTATCTTGAAGGCAAAACGTGTCGATAGTCCGTTCATCCCTTCATCGACCCCCGCATAGTCTCGATACTCCTGATAGCTCTTCGCTTTGGGATCTGTATCTTTGAGTGTCTCGCCATCGTATACCCGCATTTTGGAGAAAATGGACGAGTTTTCCGGCACTTTCAGACGAGATAGAACACTAAATTGTGCCAGCGTTTCTAAGGTGCTGGGTGAGCAAGGTGCGAGAGATAGTTCACTGTGATCCAATAGTTTTTGATAGATTTTGACTTCTTCAGATACGCGCAAACAGTAAGGTACTTTGACGATATAAACCCGATCAAGAAATGCCTCGTTGTTTTTATTGTTACGGAATGCCTGCCACTCGGACTCATTCGAGTGGGCGAGGATCATTCCTTCAAAAGGCAAGGCGGATAAACCTTCCGTGCCGTTATAGTTACCTTCCTGAGTTGCAGTCAGAAGGGGATGCAGCACCTTGATGGGTGCTTTAAACATCTCGACAAATTCCATCAAGCCCTGATTGGAACGACAAAGCGCGCCAGAATAGCTGTACGCATCAGGGTCATCCTGAGAGAAATGTTCCAATTTACGAATATCAACTTTACCGACTAATGAAGAAATGTCCTGGTTATTTTCATCCCCTGGCTCTGTTTTTGCGATAGCAATTTGATCCAGTATCGATGGACGTAATTTGACGACTTTGAATTTAGTGATATCTCCCCCAAACTCATGGAGTCGTTTGGCTGCCCATGGAGACATGATGGTCCGGAGATAGCGCTGATCAATACCGTATTCCGTTTTGAGTAGCTCTCCGTCTTCACTGATATCAAACAGGCAGAAAGGATGATCGTTCACCGGACTCCGTTGCCCGTTTGCACTGAGTACGTAGATGGGCATCAGTTGCATTAATGATTTTAGTTTTTCTGCAAGTGATGATTTACCGCCCCCTACAGGACCGAGTAAATAGAGGATTTGTTTCCGCTCTTCAAGTCCTTGAGCAGCGTGTTTCAGATAAGAGACGATCTGCTCAATGGATTCTTCCATCCCGTAAAAGTCTTTAAAGGTATCATAACGAGAGATCACCCGATTCGAGAAAATACGGCTTAAACGGGGATCTTTTGATGTATCGATGACTTTAGGTTCACCAATGGCTAATAGTAGACGCTCGGCAGCGTTGGCATAGGCACTTTTGTCTTCTTTACATAGCTGTAAGAAGTCTTGTAGTGATAACTCTTCTTCCTTCGCTGCTTCATAACGCGCTTGAAAATGGTCGAATATACTCATAGCTCATTCCCTCTAAAATGTCTTGACGACATGTCAACGCTTCAACACAAATCGCACACTCTTTAAGACTAGTCGCTAATTAACAATTCTGCTTAAAAAATATGCGTTTAATCAAAAAATCTAGTCTGTGTCATACTGGATGTTTAAATGATTTGTTAAATGAATGTTTTATCAATTTAACAAAAATTAGCGAAAGGTGGAGAACATTGAATTGTCTTAATAGAAAGGTAGATGGTTTTCGTTTGAATGATAGATTTTATTGATCGAGTTTTCGGGCGACACTTTGGTTGTCGCCCGGATCTGCATGAGGAGTTAAGCGTTAAAAATCTGTTGGAACTCAGAGACAGAAAGATGATATTGACGGGGGCACGACTGCCATTTCGCTGTCATACGACGATATTTATCTAACATAGGCACTTGACTGTTAAACTGGTGTTCGCCCTGTTCAAACTGGGTATATAACCCCTCGGAGTTAACTAAGAAACGAACATAGTGAACCAACTGCGTTTCTGTCGATAAATCAAAGCCTAAAAATTGCAGACGTCTTGCATCAATCTTGTCTTGATCCGCTTCGGTCAACTGCTTATAGGATTCTTGCATCGCATGGTACATTTCCATGATATTGATGATTTCACTGCATTCACTCTCTGGCAAACAGCCAAATTCTTTATTCAGCTCCCGCATGTGCAGTTCATAACCTCGTTCGATAATCGTTCTGAAACGCTTATATTTTTCTGCATTTGCTGGATCAAGCTGTGACATCAATAAATATTGATTGGATAGGATAAGGCGTTGAGCATTGGTCATTTCCATAGCAAATTCCTACTCGAATGATAAAAGATTGTTATCAGTAGAGTAACGTGAATTGTGTGCCTGAAACATGATCTCAATACGGGTTTTAACTGATTTGTATCATTTGATTACCGAGATGTTTCATCCTTTGAGTATCTCGGTAAACTTGATTTTTCGTGGTTAATATTTCACATTGGAATGATATTGACTCAAGATTGAAACAATATTATCCATGGTCTCTTTTGACGGGGGCTGAACACCATCCAGAGGATAGTCCAGACCCATAGCTTCCCATTTATGGGCCCCGAGTTTGTGATAGGGGAGAAGCTCTATTTTCTCAATGTTATCCATATCTTGAATGAATTGTCCTAACTGATGAGCAGCATTTTCATCATCAGTATATCCGGGGACGATCACATAGCGGATCCACGTTGTCTGACCGATTTTATGCAGGTAACGGGCGAAGTCTAACGTTCGGTGATTGGATACACCGATGAGTTTTTGATGTATCTCATCCTGCATGTGTTTGATATCCAGCATAACCAAATCTGTAACGTCAAGCAGTTCATCAATGACCGGTGTATGTTTGCGGACATAGCCATTGGTATCAAGGCAGGTATGCATGCCTTCTGCCTTGGCTGCACTGAAAAAATCTCTGACAAATTCAGGTTGCAGAATGGCTTCCCCACCAGAACAAGTCACCCCACCACCCGATGCATTCATAAAATGGCGATAAGATTTTGCTTCTTGAATGATATCTTCGACAGAAATCAGCTTTCCGGCATGAACGTCCCAAGTATCTCTGTTGTGGCAATACATGCAGCGCATCAGGCACCCTTGCATGAAAACAATGAAACGAATGCCAGGGCCATCAACGGTGCCACATGTCTCAAAAGAATGGATACGACCTAGAGTTGACATGATGATTTCTCTTTGGAGGATTTGCCCGTCATTTTATTACATTTCCATGCAATGATATAGAACTAAGTCACCGGACGATGCGTAATTCGAGAGTTTTTGAAGCCCGATTTTTAAATCGGTAAAGCTCAAAAATGGTATCATTTTTAATGTTTTTAATTCTGATTCGTATACCGGAAAAATTGCGCTGTCGTCTTTGCTGACAGCCTGGATCATTAGTTTGTTATTTTGGTATAAATTTGTAGTAATTTTGTAATGTGTGTAATAATTTTGTTTATGATAGAAGGGTTGAGATTGGTTCAGAAAATTACTTTTTAAGATTCTGATTTGAGTGAAGGATATTGTGGTCATGGATGTACTAAAATTATCGCAAAAGCGGAAGATCGCTATTTTTATTGTTGTTTTATGTTTTGGTTTTTTAGCAATGGGGGGATTCATTGCACATAAGTTATCGATGATGACATCTCAATATGATCTGAGCGGGGAGATTTCTCAAGGGACAACCAAGTTATTTGCCTCTCAGACAAAATTATTATCTCTGGCTGCAGAAAGAAATGCGCTCCAAATCAAAGACGTTTCTCGCGTGACTGAACTGCTGGCAAAATTGAGTGAAGATATCGACAAAGACGTAACTTTTCTGAAGGATGCTGGTTTTGAGCGTGAAGGCAAGATGCTCTTTGAAGCCATGAGTCGATTTGAAAACGCAATGCATCCTTGGCTGAAAACTAAATCTGAGCTGGGGTTTAACATCAGTGAGGGGAAACAGGGTGTATTGACGCAACTCGCGGAGCAAATCGAGGCAAAAATTGAAGAAACCGGAATGGTGACCATTCGTTCTGATTTCCGGGCGATGATAAAATCTCAGCAGAATTATTTATTGGCACCCAATGAAAAAAATTTCAAATCATTCAATCGTGCGATGGCAACCTTTATCAATACATCTAAGCTTTATGCAGCGCTGTCAAGCTATCAAACGGAAGTTGACCAGTTTAAACAGACCTTTGCACGGGTCGGTGAATTATCTCAGCAAGTAAAAAACTATGAGCTGGAACTATCGGCATCAGAGCAAGCTGTTCAGCAGCTGATTCAGAATGCTTCAGAGCGATTAAAATCGGTCAGTCGCGATTATCAACAGACTGCTCACCGGGAGGCAACACAAACACTATGGTCGGTGATGGCCGCTTGTGCAGCGCTTGCCGCGATCACCATTACTATTTTTATCACCCTGAGATTATCTCTGACCCGTTCTCTGACGCAGACAAAAATATTTCTGGATGCATTGTCTCAAGGTGATCTATCCAAGCGTTTACCGATCACGACCAACCCAGAAGATGAATTTAATCAACTGGCAATCGCTTTGAATGATAGTTGTGAGCATTTAGGATTGTTGGTAAATCAGGTGCAGAAAAACAGTCAGGCGCTTTCTGGTGATGCCGCTGATCTCAATGATGGCTTAGACCAACTTATGTCTGCCCAGACCCATATTGTTCGTCAAACCGATCTGCTTGCTTCTGCGACGGAGCAGGTCAGTGTCACGACTCAGGAAGTGAGTAACTCACTTGAATTTGTTGCGGATGTGAGCCAGGCATCAACCGCCGCAGCTCAAGCTGGGGGTGAAATTATTGAGTCGGCAATTCAGTCTATTCAGGATGTTGGCAATATTTTGAATTCAGCTGCAGGGCATATTCAGCAGCTTGAGTCAGCTTCAGAGAAAGTCGATGCCGTGATGGACATTATTAATGGGATTGCTGAGCAGACCAACTTACTGGCTTTAAATGCTGCGATTGAAGCTGCCCGGGCGGGTGAACAGGGACGGGGTTTTGCTGTGGTTGCCGATGAAGTCCGCAACCTCGCTGTCAAAACTGTCGATGCAGTATCAGAGATAACCGAGACCATTGAGACAATGAAACGTGAAAGTGCAGAAGTGATTCAATATATTGCTCAGTCTGAAGGTTCTATGAAACGTGGACAAGAGCAAGGGCAGGAAGCGATACAGGCGCTTTCTCATATCACTGAAAAGGCCAATGAGGCTGCAAATCAGACAACAATGATTTTTGAGTCAATCAAAGAGTTAGCGGTGACCAGTCACTCAATGGCGGATAGCATGGTACAGATTTCATCTTCGATGAAAAACTTAGAAGAGAACAATCAAAGACTCAGGAAAACCAGCAAAGTCGTCGATCAGCGTTCAACCCATCTTTCTGAGGATTGTCAGCGTTTTGCGGTATAAGCTTGGTCTGTTATTGAGTTATTGCTCGATAATGAATGTGGTGATAATAAAAAAGCTCCCGGAGGGAGCTTTTTTTATCAGGACTCAATGATTAAAGCGTTTCAGTAAATGTACGCGCAATCACGTCAGCTTGCTGTTCTGCTGTCAGAGAGTTAAAGCGGACAGCGTAACCTGATACACGGATTGTCAGCTGTGGGTATTTCTCAGGGTGTTTCACAGCATCTTCCAATGTTTCACGATTCAAGACATTGACGTTCAGGTGTTGGCCACCTTCAATGCCTGTTTCATGGTGGAAGTAACCATCCATTAGGCCTGCAAGGTTAGAACGTTGTGCATCATTATCTTTACCAAGTGCATTCGGTACGATTGAGAAGGTATAAGAGATACCGTCTTTTGCGTGAGCAAATGGCAGTTTACCGACTGAAGTCAGTGATGCAACCGCGCCTTTTTCGTCACGACCATGCATTGGGTTTGCACCCGGTGCAAATGGGGCACCGGCACGACGTCCGTCAGGTGTGTTCCCAGTTTTCTTACCATAAACAACGTTCGATGTGATGGTTAGAATTGACTGTGTAGGAACAGCATCACGGTAAGTTTTCAGTGAACGGATTTTATTCATGAAGACTTCGACCAATTGACATGCAATGTCATCAACACGAGGGTCATTGTTACCAAATTTAGGATAGTCACCTTCAATTTTGAAATCGACAGCAATGCCGTCTTCATCACGGATCGGTGTAACTTTCGCATATTTGATTGCTGACAGAGAATCGGCAGCAACAGACAGACCAGCGATACCACAAGCCATTGTACGTTTTACATTAAGGTCATGCAGCGCCATCAGAGAGGCTTCGTAGCTGTATTTGTCATGCATGAAGTGAATCGCATTCAAAGCGGTGACATACTGTTTTGCCAACCAATCCATGAAGTGATCCATTTTTTCCCACAGTTCATCATAGTCCAGAACTTCAGATGTGATTTTTTCCAGTTTCGGACCAACTTGAATTTTCAGTTTTTCATCAATACCACCGTTAATGGTATAGAGCATGGTTTTTGCCAGGTTGGCACGAGCACCGAAGAACTGCATTTGTTTACCAACAACCATTGGTGATACACAACATGCAATTGCATAGTCATCAGACTCAAAGTCAGGGCGCATCAAATCATCGTTTTCATATTGAATTGATGATGTGTCGATAGAGACTTTCGCACAGAAACGTTTGAAGCCTTCAGGTAACTGTTCAGACCAAAGTACAGTGATGTTTGGCTCTGGAGATGGCCCCATGGTGTACAGGCTATTCAGGAAGCGGAAGTTAGTCCGACTGACCAGTGTCCGTCCGTCAAGTCCCATACCACCGATAGATTCTGTTGCCCAGATTGGGTCGCCAGAGAACAACTCATCATACTCAGGCGTACGCAAGAAGCGAACCATACGCAGTTTCATGACGAAGTGGTCAATCATTTCTTGAGCGCCCTCTTCAGTCAATTTACCTGCGGCAATATCACGCTCTAGGAAGATATCGAGGAACGTTGATGTGCGGCCCAAAGACATCGCGGCACCGTTTTGAGATTTTACAGCTGCCAGATAACCAAAGTAAGTCCATTGAATTGCTTCTTGAGCTGTCTCAGCAGGACGTGAAATATCACAGCCATATTTAGCCGCCATTTCTTTGATTTGACCAAGGGCACGGTGTTGTTCAGCAATTTCTTCACGCAACTGCATTGTCATATGTAGATCTTCACCCGTTTCAAATTTCTCTTGTAGAGAAGTGAACTGAGCGAATTTATCTTTCATCAGGAAGTCAATACCGTACAATGCAATACGACGGTAGTCACCAATAATACGACCACGACCATACGCATCTGGTAAACCAGTCAAGACACCTGATTTACGGCATTTCATAATTGCAGGCGTATAGATATCGAATACACCTTGGTTGTGTGTTTTACGGTATTCTGTAAAGATTTTTTTCACTTGAGGGTCGAGTTCACGTCCATAAGCTTGACATGAACTTTCGACCATACGAATTCCACCGTTTGGAATAATGGCACGTTTTAAAGGCGCTTCAGTTTGTAAACCAACGATTGTTTCTAGATCTTTATTGATGTATCCCGCATCGTGTGCAGTGATGGTAGAGATAACGGAAGTGTCAAAATCAACAGGAGCGTGAGTTGAGTTTTCCTTTTTGATACCTTCCATAACGGCTGACCATAGAGACTTAGTCGCTTCGGTACCTTCAGAAACCAGGAAAGATTCGTCACCTTCATAAGGTGTGTAGTTCTTTTGAATAAAATCACGAACGTTAACTTCGTTTTGCCAATCTCCTGCGACAAAACCTTCCCAAGCTTTAGCAAATTGCTCTGCCATGATATACCTACCTTTAATATAGTAGAGAAAAACACGTACTGATTTAGCCGTTGAGCCAACTCATCTTTTTGTTGAAAAAGACGTCAGTACACTCTTCGAATAACAATATGATTGATAACCTGATGGTATACATTAGTTTGATTAATCATATTGCGACTCTTGCCACGAACTTCATCGTATTGACTGTAGCTTAGGATAAAAAAAACACATAAACCTTAAACTAAATCAATAAAACTTCAAAAATAGGAATAAAACTTGGTGTCATATTGACTAGCATAACCTATCAACATTTAAGAATAGACGGTGTTGAAGCAGTCTTCTTAGTATCGAGGTCTTCTGGCGAAAGGCTCGTCCCGACTGATGCTCGGTTATAACACGATACTATTTTTGCCATGTTTACTTTCCTTAGACCTGTCCTACATTGATTCTATCCCGCCCATTTCATTTTATCAGTAGCAATAATGATGGGAGTGCTCGGTGATGGATGAAACGTTTCGCAATGCCATTCTGGCGGTTGAACAAGGGGAGCCAGAAGTAACTAAGGCCTATGGTATGACACCAATTCCGCCGTTTAGACTCACCTTGCTCTCTCAGATGATGCGACATGCTTTACCGGGATTTGGCAATAACTGGTTGGTGTTACTCAAAACGACAGCGCTGGTTTCGATCATCGGACTAGAAGATATGGTACGCATGGGAGTTTTAGGCCTCAGAAATGAGGCCAGTCAATAGATAGTGTTATGCTTGAATGGGATTACCGAAGATCAAAGGTGCTCCAGATTGGCGCATGATCTGAGGGTTTTTCAATCCCTCTCAATTCATAATCGATACCGGCCTCCTGACATTGCTGAGAGAGTCCAGCTGTAGCAAGGATGACATCGATTCTGAGTCCTCGATTATCATCAAATCCGCGAGAACGATAATCAAACCATGAATATTGTTCTGTTGTATCAGGGTGGAGATAGCGGAAGGTATCAACCAATCCCCAGTTGAGTAGGGTAGCAAACCATTCTCGCTCTTCGGGTTGAAATGAACATTTGCCGGTTTTTAGCCAGCGTTTTCGGTTCACCTCCCCGATACCGATATCCAAATCGACCGGACTAATGTTGACGTCTCCCATCACGACAATGTGATCATCCGGCTGGTGATTCCCAGACAGATAACCCATTAGATCCTGATAGAATTGGCGTTTGTAGGGGAATTTTGTTTCGTGAGCAATATTCTCCCCCTGCGGGAAGTACCCATTGAGTACCGTAAACGGTTTGCCACTCTGAGTCTCGAATGTTGCCATGATCATCCGTTTTTGATGTTCAGGGGTATCGCCGGGGAATCCATATTGTACTGAAACTGGTGTTTGTTTGCAGAGTAAAGCCACACCATAGTGTGCTTTTTGACCATAATAGAAAACCTGATATCCCATATTTTCCAGATCAGCAAGTGGGAATGCTTCGTCGTGAACTTTCGTCTCCTGAAGCCCGATGATATCAGGCTGGTGCTTGTCGATCAGTGCCTGTAACTGATGAAGACGAGCTCTGAGTCCATTGATATTAAAACTAACCAATTTCATGATAAATATCCTTGAATTCTATTGAACGAATGATGTTAACAGTCTGTTGGTTATCTGCAACTGTTTAGCTATCTGCAAGCTGTACGCGGAAGAATCTGAATGGAATTACTGGGGTTCAGTCATGCTATGCTTTAGTTGCAGCATTTAATTTGTTTTTGAGGTCCGCTTCCACCATTTGGATGGCTTCCAGAGCAACGGCTGGGTCGATTGCATTGGATTCAAGCAGATAAATTAGGTCGACAGCAAGCTGTACTGGTTCAGGTGCCTGCTCTAAAGGGGGATGTTGATCATTCATTTGAAACCTTTTCTCTCTCTGGCCGTAATTTTATTTTCAATGCGCTGTTTGGATTGTTGGCAGCGGATCAGACGTTGTTCCAGTGTCAGAATGGCCTGCTGACAGGACTTCTTCTCTGTCGGACTCATCGGTTTGATTTCAAGTTGCTGTTCTGTTTCAAAGATCATTTCCTGCAAACGTCTTTCCCAGTCCTGATGTTGCGATAATTCTTGGTAAAGAGAACTGATTGATGTTTCACGAGGCAAACTATGGTTCTCTTTTTTTCTCAGCTCAGCAGTGGCAAGCTCCCTCTGAATCGCATTCAACTGATTGAGGAGTTTCTCTGTCAGGTAAGTCGCTTGGATTGCCGTCAGTCGTTGATGTTTCTGGCTTTGTACAATTTCGTGATATGTGTTTTTCAGTTCGCTCAGACAAGGTTCCAGTAAATGAGACTTGCAACGGAACAACTGGGGATCGAACAGCGGATGTTGTTGTTCTCCACGCTGTTCATCAAGTTGGATTACTTGCTGCTCTAAAGAAAAAATTAAGTCGTGTAGACGAGACAGATCAATCATAATGTATCAAACCATGCATGGTATCCCAGCCGGATCGCGAGGATACTGACAACCAGAATAAAAACCGGCCGAATGAATGATGTTCCGAAACGAATCGCGGAGTGAGCACCGACATAAGCACCAACCATCAGGCAAACACCCATTGTCAGCCCTAATACCCAATTAATATGACCTAAAATTGCAAATGTCACCAGCGACGTCACGTTACTGGTAAAGTTCATAGCTTTAGCGAGGCCTGAAGCAAATAAAATGTTGAGTCGATATAGTGCCATCGAAGACACCACCCAGAATGCACCAACACCGGGGCCGGCGATACCATCATAGAAACCGAGGCTCAATCCCTGCGGGATCTGCTTCAGTTTACTTTGCGGAGGTAGGTTCGGATCAGTGTGCAACTTGCCATGCTGCGGATGATAAAAAATCGTATACAGCGCTGTCGCCAGAATAATGATGGGGAGCACTTTATCCAGTAATGCGGTGCTGATGAAATCAACGATGAGAGTCCCGATAATGGCACCGACGAATGTTGAAACGAACACATGTTTCCAGACTGCGGGGCGAAACATATTTTTGCGGTAATAAGTAACAGCAGCTGTTGATGTTGCGAAGGTCGCCGCAACTTTGTTGGTACCTAAGGCAACGTGGGGCGGGAGGCCTAAAGACAATAATGCGGGAACCGTCAACATACCACCACCTCCGGCGATACCATCAATAAACCCTGCAATAAAAGCAACTACTGCCAATACAATTAAAAGCGTCGGCTCCAGAAAATCCATTAATTTGATTGGCCTTCTTATTCTCTCATCACCGAATTACGGCTCGATGATGCGTTTAAACGGAGGGAGAGCATCAAGTAATGCTTTGCCGTACTGTTTGGTGACAACCCGGCGATCAAGAATGACAACTCTACCAGAATCTTCCTCGTTACGCAGTAATCTTCCCACACATTGAATTAATTTCCGGCTGGCTTCCGGCACGGTGATTTGCATAAACGGATTGCCGCCTTTGGAAAGGATATATTCCGCATGAGCTTGCTCAATCGGCGAGGTCGGGACTGAGAACGGGATTTTAGTAATAATGACGTTTTCCAGCAATCGACCGGGTAAGTCTAATCCTTCCGAGAAGCTACCGGTGCCAAAAATCACGGCAGTGCCTTGATGTTCTACAGTAAAACGATGCGTTTTTAGAATTTCTGTTCGTGATTTTTTACCCTGAATTTGCAGTAGCCAACCGCGTTTTTTAAAGTCGGATTTGAGCGCTTCGGCAACCTGATTCATTTGCCAATAAGACGAAAAAAGCACCAGTGTGGCTTGTTTCTTGGGAATCAACGTGGGTAACTGTTTAATTAATGCTTGAGTATAATGAGGTGACTGTGGCTCCTGATCAACATGCGGAATATATAATTCTCCCTGACGCGAGTAGTCAAACGGTGACGCCAGCGCAATAAATTGGGTGCCCTCATCCGGTTGGGCACTGATACCGCTCTGATGACAAAAGAAAGTAAATGAATTTAAGGCTCGCAGCGTGGCAGAGACCATAATTGCGCCATAACAGCGGCTCCAGAACTGTTGATCCAGCTTCCAGCCGATTTCTATCGGTGAGACGTGCACAGTGTAATCTCCGGGTTGAGATTCTGAGGCAGTGATCCAGCGCGCCATCGGAGCTCCATATTCTCTCGGTGGTTCGGCCATCAGGGTCCATACCTGCGCCATACTGTCCAGACGTTGCAAGCTTATCCCTAACTCGGCCAAAACTGGGCTAGCGATGCGATTGCTGATTTGGCCTTCCTGAAGTCGTTCCGTGAGTAAATCCGCCACTTTTGCCGTTGCCTGACAAATTTTGACCGATGCCTGTTTCAACGCTTTGGACTCTGCAAGTAACCATTCCGGGAGTTCGCCATGCTCGAAACGGAGCACACCTTCCTGACATTGTTCTGGTGTAAAGTGTCGGCTCAACTGCGTTAATGTGGGAATTAAAATTTGAATTGCACTGGTAATGTCTTCTTTAAAGCGTGAGACCCGACTTTCATCGGTTAGCGATACCCATTGAGCCAATGATTGATGAAATTTTTCCAGCCAAGAGGCTGTACTTTTCAAGGTGGACGATGCTGCAGCATGATCGCGGGCAACTTGCGGTAAATGGTGAGCTTCATCAAAAATATAAATACTATTTTCCGGCTCAGGAAGAATGATACCACCGCCCAGATCAGCATCAGCCATCACCAGACTATGATTGGCGATAATGACATCGGCTTGCTCTAAAGTTGCACGTGCTTTTTGAAACGGGCAATGATGATGAATGGCAAAAGCAGGATTACAGCTATGTTTGTCGCTGACAATTTGTAACCACATCGAGTCATTAATCGGGGTCGGCCAACTATCCCGATCACCATCCCATTTTCCCGTGGACCATTGTGAATAGAGTTCTTTATAGAGAGAAATATCCTGCTCAGTCGGCGGGCTTTCAAACAGAGCCACTTGGCCTGATGAGGCTTCCGGTTCACAAATCGCAGCCAGTTTTTCAGCACAGCAGTAACGTTGCCGTCCCTTGGCAATGCGAAACTGGAAATCTAAATCGGTCAGGCGGCGATAAAGAGGTAAATCTTTATGAAGTAATTGCTCCTGTAATGCCACAGTTGCTGTCGCAATAATCAGTTTTTTATTGTTCAACACGGCAACCGGCACCGCCCCCATCAGATAAGAAAGTGATTTACCAATCCCTGTGCCAGCTTCAGCAACCAGCAGCCGATTTTTCGCATGGTAGGTGCCGCATAATGTTTTGGCAATTTCAGCAACCAGATAATTTTGTCCGCGTCGTGGGGTAAAATTTTCCATCTGAGCCTGCAGGTTTTGATAACTCTGACGGATAGATTTTTGAATTCTGGATGTAATCATAATGTAACCTGATGGGATGGGGCGGACATACTAACACATACGAAAAACAGGAGAAGTTCCTTTAGATGTGATTTTTTTGTTCTAAATGGGGATCTTGTTCACAAAAAAATTGAATCGTCAGGGACTTAAAATAAATTCAGAACGTGAAAAATATAAAGCCTTTAAGTTAGTCAGAAATTTTTATAAAAAACCAAAATTAATGTTTATTTATTTATTTATTAGTTTTTTATGCTGCATTTTTAATGAAAAATAGAATCTACTTTAATTTATAAAAATGGTTACAAAGTACGCGCTGTTGAGAATAATCATATATAATCATTTGTTTTATAAGTATTTATTTAATTTTATTTTGTTGCTTTAGAATATTTGACACATAAGCTATTCTTTTGCAATCTAATCTCCGTAATTGAAATGGCGGTGACAAGGGCTTGATGTCTTGGTCACCATCAAAAAACAAAAGGAATCCAGATAAGGAATTCCTAATTTAAGAAAAGGCAGTGGATTAATTATGAAAAAGACTCTAATCGCTCTTGCGGTTCTAGCAGCAGGTTCTGCTAGTGCGGCTGAAATCTACAACCAAGATGGTGTTGCAATCACAGTCTCTGGTGCAGGTGAAGTTCAATTGTTCCAAGACTACGAAGCTGATGGTACTGATGTATCAACTAAGCTACGTATTGATGATATGCAGCTGAACACTCACGGTACAATCGAAGTAGCTGAAGGTCTGAATGCCATTGTTGGTTTAGACTTCACTTTCGAAGATAACGACAGTGGTAAGAAAGGTAACGTTCAAACTGACGGTTCTTATGTTGGTTTTGCGTATGCTGATTACGGTACAATCACTTATGGTCGTCAATATCTGATCGCTGATGATTCAGGTATCGGTGCAGATTTTGAAGTGGGTAAAAAACAGTACGGTCAAGAAGAAACAAGTGCTTCTGATGTAATTAAGTACGTTTATGATAACGGCACTTTCTACTTCGGACTTTCTCATGACCTTGACGAGTCTCAAACAAATACTGTATCAGGTGTTGCTAACAATCCAAAAGATGAAACCTCTACTGATGGCCGTATTGGTTTCCGTCATGAAGGTCTAGATGCACGTCTGTATATCTATTCTGGTGATAACGTTGCTCTTGGTGGTGGTAACGGTAAAGGTGATGAAGATTCATTCAACCTTGAAGCCACTTATGAAATGGATGCATTTAACTTTGCGGCATCTTACGGTCAGATCGAGCAAGATGATCAAACTGGTAAAGAAGTTGTTGATCGTGACATCATCGAACTGGTTGGTTCTTACACTATGGACAAAACCACTTTCTCTCTAGGTTATGTTCATAATGATGACAACACTAGCGTAAGCAACGATGGTGATAACCTGTACGGTGTAGTTGTGTACAAAATGAATGCTAACGTTCGCACTTATGCGGAAATTGGTTTCTACGATGACGATAGCAAAACTGACTACGATCCAGCTTACACTCTGGGTATGGAAGTTAAATTCTAATCATTGCTGATTCGAATACTTGCTAGTAAAAACCGCCTTATCTGGGGCGGTTTTTTCATAGATGAGAGGATGATTATGTCGAACCAATCATCATTCGGCTTCTCAGCCGTATTCATCTGCTGGCCGATCCATTAGAATGTGTTTTTCAGAGTTCAGTGAAAGGAAAGAATCAACCATGTTGTTATGGAAAAAAGTGCTGGGGCCGGCTGCCCTGATGGGGATCTCAATATTTGGCCTTTTTGCACCGAGTTATGCCGCAACGATTTCCAGCCAGAGTGACGTTGAAATTCTGGCGTTAGATGGGGTGGAAGTCAATGATGAAAATTTTGCTAATCCAGATATGCTGGAAGTTCAGGCTGGCCGACATCAGGTGGTGTTCCGCTATTATGGTGATGTCAGAAAAGGGCAGCGTGATGTGATTTACTCAACGGCACCGGATGTATTTACCATTGACCTGAAGCAAGATGACAGCATTAAGATTTTAGCGCCACGTCTGAACAGCTATACTCAGGCAGATGGTTATTTTCGCCGTGGTGCTGACTGGAAGGTTCAGGATCAGCACGGCAATGTCAAATCGGTACGTTATGAGCCATTAACCGGCAACGGTATCATGCCATTTAATGATATTGAGAGAGCGGTAGCGAGACATAATGCCGAACAAGGTAATGAGTTCGCCCCGGCTCAACAAGCGGCTGTAAAAACACCGAATATTGCCGCGCAAAAAATTACGCCACCAAAAGGTGACGATACACTGATTCAAACCATTCAACTGCTTTATAACAATGCATCTCCTGTTCAGAAGGCGAAAATTAAAGCGTGGATTGCCGGGCAGTAATCGCCGTTAATCGGGATATTATTAAGAATAAAAAACCACCGGATCAGCGGTGGTTTTTATGTTTCACGTGAATGATTAATTATTGTCAGCAAATTCGCCGTCGATGTAATACCACCGGCCATTTTCCCGGATAAAACGAGAGCGTTCCTGCAGTGAGTAACACTCACCGTTTTGCTCGAAATAGGCTTTGAAACTGACAAATCCTTCATCGACATGACGACCATTTTCCGTCCCGAGGACGACAAGTTTGGTCCAGTGCGTTTGTGTCCCTTGCTCTATCTCTTGACGGTCATTTTCCGCCTGACAGCTCGGGTGATATGTTGCCACAATAAAGTCAACCAATCCGAGTGCGTAAGCGCTATAACGCGCTCGCATCAGTTGAGCCGGTACTTTAGCCGCCTCGGGAGAACGATGTATGGGTTGACAGCAATTTTTATAGTGGCGCTGAGAGCCACACGGACATTTCTTCATGGTGTTATTGGTTGAGATTGCCGGGTGAATGTGTCATTAAAATAATGGATTGATAAAATAGAGCAACGTTATCGCTGGTCAGTTCATCAAGATGCGTCGATTAATGGCTAAACCGGCTGATGGATAAGACGGTAACTCGCATCCTGATAGTATTCAAGCACAGATATTTCATGATCCCAATCTCCTAAAACAATACGTGTTTTTTCAATCCCATCAAGATGAAAATGGTGAATATTGGGGCGATGTGTATGGCCGTGAATTATCATGTCAACTTGATATTCAGTCATTACGCGTTCCACTTCTGCTTGAGTGACATCCATGATTTCAATTGATTTTGACTGCTTATCCATCCGGACATCTTGTTTTACTTTGCTCACGATTCGTTGCTTCAATGTGAAAGGTAATCGGTAATAAATCCACTGTAGCCAAGGCTGATGAACTTTCTTTCTAAACTGGAGGTAGCGGATATCTTCCAGACATAATGTGTCGCCATGCATGATGACGATAGGTTTTCTGTAAAGCTCGATACGTGTTTTCTCGGCAAGCAATTGAACACCTGTTTCCCGGGCAAAGCGCTTTCCAACCAAAAAATCCCGGTTTCCTTGCACAAAATAACAAGGTGTTCCTGAAGATGTCAGATTTCTGAATGCCGTTTTAATCGTTTGTGCAAAAGTGCACGGGTCATCATCGCCGATCCAAAAATCGAATAGGTCGCCAAGAATATAGAGTGCATCCGCTTGTGGTGCCCGATGTTGCATCAGATGTTGAAAGGCGGCGGTTAAGTCTGGACGGGTCGGGGTCAAATGGAGATCAGAAATAAAAAGTGTATGCATAAATTCGCTTGTCGGGAAAGGTGATTGATGCAGAATATCATTCTCTGCACCAATCAGGTTATATCAGTTGTCTGTTATTCTTCGATAGTTGTTCCGGTAATCAGAACTTCCTCCAGAGGAACATCTTGATGCATACCGTATGAACCGGTACTCACCCCTTTAATCTGGTTGACAATTTCCATACCGTCAACAACTTCAGCGAATACACAGTATCCCCATCCGTCGAGACTTTCCGAACGAAAATCAAGGAAGGTATTGTCATTGACGTTAATGAAGAATTGAGAACTCGCTGAATGTGGTTCCATCGTTCTGGCCATGGCGAGCGTTCCGACTTTATTACTCAGCCCGTTATTGGCTTCATTTTGAATCGGAGTTTTGGTTGCTTTCTCTTTCATTCCGGACGCCATACCGCCGCCCTGAATCATGAAACCGTCAATTACACGGTGGAACAGAGTATTGTCATAGAAATTTTCACGACAATATTGTAGGAAATTTGCACAGGTTTCAGGAGCTTTGTCCTCATGAAGCTGAATTTTAATATCGCCGAAGTTTGTATGCAGGGTGATCATTGCGATTACCTTTCTATTTTTGTACAAGAAACCGTGATTCTAACTTAGTTTCGGTGACATTCAAATGTTCTTAAAAGAATAGGATGACCTATAGACAAGAGCATTGTTATAATCGGACTATTCAGTGAATTACGACAACTTAGATAGAGATCATGTTACAAATATATAACACACTTACCAGACAAAAAGAGCAATTCAAGCCCATCACCGCCGGAAAAATCGGCATGTATGTCTGTGGCGTCACTATATATGATCTCTGTCATATTGGTCACGGAAGGACGTTTGTGTCCTTTGATGTCGTTGCCCGCTATTTACGTTATTTGGGATACGATTTGACCTTGGTCAGAAATATTACCGACATCGATGACAAAATTATTCATCGAGCCGCGGAAAATAACGAATCGTGCGATGTGCTGACGGAACGTTTGATTCAGGATATGTATGCGGATTTCGATGCATTGAATATCTTACGTCCTGATGTGGAGCCGCGTGCAACCGCATATATCGATGAAATCATCGCGTTGGTACAACGGCTGATTGATAGAGGCTTTGCCTATGTTGCTGAGAATGGCGATGTGATGTTTGAGGTCAGTCGCTTCGATGACTATGGCAAGCTTTCCCGGCAGGATCTGGAACAGCTTCAGGCTGGTGCTCGGGTTGATGTTGAAATGGCGAAGCGTAGTCCGCTTGATTTCGTATTATGGAAAATGTCTAAGCCAGGTGAACCCAAGTGGGAATCACCATGGGGTGAGGGACGCCCGGGCTGGCATATTGAGTGTTCAGCGATGAACTCTTCGATTTTAGGCACGCATTTTGACATCCATGGTGGAGGGTCTGATTTGCAATTCCCACATCATGAGAATGAAATTGCCCAGTCTTGCTGTGCGTACGACACTGCCTATGTGAATACATGGATGCATAGTGGCATGGTGATGGTTGATAAAGAGAAAATGTCTAAGTCACTGGGGAACTTCTTTACCATTCGAGATGTCCTGACTCACTATGATCCGGAAACAGTGCGCTATTTTCTGATGTCTGGCCATTATCGCAGTCAGTTAAACTACAGTGAAGAAAACCTCAATCAGGCGCGGGCAGCACTGGAACGCCTCTATACTGCGTTGCGTGGACTGGATTTCACTGTTGCAGCGTCTGGCGGAGAGGCATTCGTAACCCGTTTCGAAGCCGCCATGAATGATGACTTTAATACACCGGAAGCTTATTCGGTATTGTTTGACATGGCGCGAGAGATTAATCGACTCAAGCAGGAAGATCAGTTACAACAAGCCAGTCAACTTGCGGTTCGTATGCGAGATTTGGCCAGTGTCATCGGGATTTTGTCTCAAACACCGGAGAGTTTCTTGCAAGGTGATAGCGGTTCAGAAGAGGAAGTAGCTGAAATCGAGTCGCTGATCAAAATGCGTAATGACGCGCGAGCTGCGAAAGATTGGGCGAATGCTGATCTCGCCCGGGATCGACTGACGGCAATGGGCATTATTCTCGAAGACGGGTCCGGTGGCACAACTTGGCGGCGTAAATAATTGCGGCACGGTTTTGAAAGGGCTTATGACATGGATAAGCCCTTTTTGTTCATCCGATTGAAGGCAATAAAATAGATATGTCGATCATTTTAGGAATTGATCCGGGCTCCCGGGTGACTGGCTACGGTGTCATTCGCCAGCAAGGAAGAGTACTGACTTACCTTGGCAGCGGTTGTATTAAAACAACAGAGAAAGCATTACCGGGACGTTTGAAGCAAATATATGCCAGTGTTTCAGAAGTGATTATGCAATTTCAACCGGATGTCTTCGCAATAGAACAGGTTTTTATGGCGAAGAATGCGGATTCTGCATTGAAACTCGGGCAAGCCCGAGGCTGTGCGATTGTTGCGGCTGTGAATGCAGACCTGCCGGTTTATGAATATGCGGCGCGTTTAGTCAAGCTGGCTGTTGTCGGAACGGGCGGTGCAGATAAGATACAGGTTCAGCATATGGTTCAGCAAATGTTGAAGTTACCATCTAAACCACAAGCAGATGCTGCTGATGCGCTTGGTGTCGCTATCTGTCACGCAAACACCAATAAAACATTGGTTGCTCTTGCAGGTCAGGCGAGCGGGGCTCGACGAGGGCGCTATCGTTGAAATTTGCCACCACCGAATACTGGCTATTTATCCAGTTATTGATTATGATCAATCAGAATCACCATAGATGAAAAGGAAAAATCGTGATTGGACGTCTTAGAGGCATTCTGCTGGAAAAACAACCACCAGAAGTATTAATTGAAGTTGGTGGGGTTGGCTACGAAGTTCAGATGCCAATGAGTTGCTTTTATGAATTACCCGAAGTAGAACAAGAAGCGGTCATCTATACACATTTTGTGGTTCGGGAAGATGCTCAACTTTTATATGGGTTCAACAGCAAAGCTGAACGTGCGTTGTTCAGAGCTGTGATCAAAGCAAATGGGGTTGGTCCAAAACTTGGTCTGGCTATTTTATCCGGAATGACAGCCAGCCAGTTTGTTGAATGTGTCAAACGTGAAGATGTTTCGATGCTGGTTAAATTGCCGGGTGTCGGTAAAAAAACCGCAGAACGTCTAGTGGTTGAAATGAAAGATCGCCTCGCCTCGTTCCCGACTTCTGAAATTGATTCGTTTGAATTAGTTCAAGACTCAGCACCAATTCGTCCACAAAATACAGCCAGCCATGCAGAAGAAGAAGCCGTGAGTGCACTGTTAACGCTTGGCTATAAACCTCAGCAAGCTTCGAAAATTGTCGCTCAGA
Organism: Vibrio sp. MEBiC08052; assembly: GCF_001506075.1. GTDB lineage: Bacteria > Pseudomonadota > Gammaproteobacteria > Enterobacterales > Vibrionaceae > Vibrio. The sequence goes on from NZ_KQ947475.1 coordinate 1,352,925, forward strand.
TTGCTCAACCGGGTATGAGTAGTGAAACGTTGATTAAAGAAGCATTGAGAACGATGGTATGATTGAAGCGGATCGTTTTGTAACACCAGTAAGCACACCGTTTAAAGATGATGAATTGATTGATCGTGCGATACGGCCAAAGCTTTTGGCCGATTATCAGGGGCAAGATCATGTGCGCAATCAGATGGAAATTTTTATTGAAGCTGCTCAGCGTCGTCACGAACCTTTAGATCATCTCCTCATCTTTGGTCCGCCCGGTCTGGGGAAAACGACATTAGCCAATATTGTCGCCAATGAAATGGGTGTGAATATCAGAACAACATCAGGGCCAGTGCTAGAAAAAGCTGGTGATTTGGCGGCTTTGTTAACCAATCTTGAAGAGAATGATGTGCTGTTTATTGATGAGATTCATCGTCTGAGCCCAGTGGTTGAAGAGGTGCTTTATCCGGCAATGGAAGATTATCAACTCGATATTATGATTGGAGAAGGCCCCGCTGCTCGTTCCATTAAAATTGATTTACCACCTTTTACACTGATTGGTGCAACCACGCGAGCCGGCTCTTTGACTTCTCCACTGCGTGACCGTTTTGGTATTGTGCAGCGGCTTGAATATTATCAGGTTGGTGATTTGCAAAACATCGTTCAGAGAAGTGCGGAATGTTTATCTTTGTCTATTGAACCTGAAGGGGCGCTGGAAGTTGCCCGTCGTTCCCGGGGAACCCCCCGAATTGCCAATCGCTTGTTGCGGCGAGTCAGAGATTATGCCGAAGTGAAAGGGGACGGTAATATATGCGCTGTAACGGCAGATAACGCCTTAAACATGCTTGATGTCGATGTGCAGGGTTTTGATTTTATGGATCGTAAGTTACTGCTCACAATTATTGAGAAGTTTTCCGGTGGCCCTGTTGGTTTAGATAACCTTGCGGCTGCAATTGGTGAAGAAAAAGATACAATAGAAGATGTTTTAGAGCCTTATCTGATTCAGCAGGGGTATTTGCAGCGAACGCCTAGAGGGCGGATTGCAACAGAAAGAGCTTATGTGCATTTCGGATTCGAAAAATAATTTTTCGTGTATGATTGAATCAGTAAACTGACTTCCTTGTGTGATAAATATCGCATTTATGAAAATTTCTCAGGTAGCAAATAGATTGCAAACTTAGTATTTATGTTAATTGTTTGTATGTTTATTGGGTGAGCAAAATCTATTTGTTACAAAAAAATATCAATTAACTCTTCCTTCTTTTGATCTTAATCATTTTGTTGTTTTTTTGCTGGTTCACAGCGCGGGAAACTTGATCTAAATCAAGACAAGCCTTGTAGATAAACCCTTTGAAAGCTTACGCGTTTGAAAGTAGTATTTCGGCAATATGTATTTTACTTGATTAATATTTATTCAAATAAAAATACACGTTGATGTAACAAATATTCTGCTTTTCTAGCATTTTTTGATAGGTATGAATTGATAAAATTTGGTTGCTTTAATCTGAGTGGTGTCTTTCAGCCGACACAAAGGAGTTATCATGATTGACATAGTTGATCTATCGCGGTTGCAGTTCGCGCTTACTGCGATGTATCACTTCCTGTTTGTTCCACTGACTCTAGGGATGACGTTTTTACTCGCTATCATGGAGTCGCTTTATGTGATGACCGATAAGCAAATCTACAAGGATATGACAAAATTCTGGGGTAAGCTGTTCGGAATTAACTTTGCTCTGGGTGTTGCCACAGGGCTAACAATGGAATTTCAGTTTGGTACAAACTGGTCGTATTACTCGCACTACGTTGGCGACATTTTTGGTGCTCCTCTTGCCATCGAAGCGTTAGTCGCTTTCTTCCTTGAATCCACATTCGTCGGTTTGTTCTTCTTCGGATGGGATCGACTTTCAAAACGTCAACACTTAGTGACAACATGGCTTGTTGCATTAGGTTCTAACTTCTCTGCACTGTGGATTCTTGTCGCCAATGGCTGGATGCAAAACCCAGTTGGTTCCGACTTTAACTTCGAAACCATGCGCATGGAAATGGTGAGCTTTGCTGAGGTCGTTCTAAACCCAGTCGCACAGGTGAAATTTGTTCACACTGTCGCATCGGGTTACGTAACCGGAGCAATGTTTGTTTTAGGGGTGAGTGCTTATTATCTGCTTAAAGGGCGTGATATTGCTTTTGCTCGTCGCTCATTTACCGTCGCTGCATCATTTGGTATGGCTGCGATTCTTTCCGTTATCGTCTTGGGTGATGAATCTGGTTACGAGTTGGGTGATGTTCAAAAAGCAAAACTGGCTGCAATTGAAGCTGAATGGCATACAGAAGAGGCGCCAGCATCGTTTACACTGTTTGGTTTCCCGAATCAGGAGTCGATGCATACAGATTTTGCGATTAAGATCCCTTATGTGATGGGTATTATTGCAACTCGCTCGCTGGATACGCCTGTCAAAGGTCTGAGTGATTTACGTGAGGAACACCTTGAACGGATTCGTAATGGGATGTATGCGTATGAGCTGCTCCAGAAGTTACGTTCTGGTGATACTTCAGAAATGAACCGTGATGCTTTCGATGAAGTTAAATCTGATCTTGGTTATGGCATGTTGCTGAAACGCTATACGGATGATGTAGCAAATGCTTCAGAAGAACAGATTCAGGCCGCGGCTGATGATTCACTGCCCACAGTCTGGCCATTATTCTGGTCGTTCCGGATCATGGTTGCTTGTGGTGTCATCATGTTGATTGTTTTCGCTGCTGCATTTATTCAGACATGTCGTCAGAAAGTTGAACAGAAAAACTGGGTGCTTAAAGCTGCGCTTTACAGTATCCCGCTGCCGTGGATTGGTGTTGAAGCCGGTTGGTTTGTCGCTGAATATGGTCGTCAACCATGGGCCGTCGGTGAAATTCTCCCTGTACATATTGCGAATTCTGCATTGAGTGTCAGTGATCTGGTTATCTCCCTGCTTGCTATTCTTGCACTATATACAGCGTTCTTGGTTGCCGAAGTTTACCTGATGGTGAAATTTGCTCGCAAAGGACCAAGTAGTCTGAAGACTGGCCGTTATCATTTTGAACAAAATGGTACTTCAGCAACAGATCAAGTTAACCGTCAGGTAGAAGCTTAAGGCGAGGAGAAGAATATTATGGATTACGAAATCTTACGATTTATATGGTGGATCCTGATTGGTGTGCTGTTTGTCGGCTTCGCTATTGCAGATGGATTCGATATGGGGGTCGGTGCGTTGGTACCGATTATCGGGAAAAATGACACAGAACGTCGAGTCATGATCAACTCGATTGCACCTCACTGGGATGGTAACCAAGTTTGGTTGATTACTGCTGGTGGTGCATTATTTGCGGCGTGGCCTTTGGTTTATGCAACATCATTCTCCGGTTTCTACCTTGCGATGATTGTTACCTTAGCTGCTTTATGGCTGCGTCCTGTCGGGCTTGACTATCGTTCAAAAATTGAAGACACCAAATGGCGTAATATTTGGGATATCTGTATCTCTGTTAGTGGATTTGTACCACCGCTGATCATTGGTGTTGCATTCGGTAATTTATTACAGGGTGTTCCTTTTGAACTGAATGAATTTTTGATGCCAAGCTATCACGGTTCATTCTTTGGACTCCTTAATCCATTTGGTATCGTGTGTGGTTTGGTCAGCGTCCTGATGATTGTGCTTCAAGGTGCGTCTTGGTTACAAATGAAGACCTCTGATGCAGTACATACTCGTGCTCGTAGCGTTGCCCAACTCTGTGGTGTGCTTGTCGCTGTTCTTTTTGTGGCTGCTGGTTTTTGGGTACAACACATTGATGGTTATGTGATCACCAGTACAATGGATCATTTTGCGTCATCAAACCCGTTGAATAAAGAAGTGGCTCGTGAATCTGGCGCGTGGATGGCAAACTTCAATCAATATCCACTGTTATGGTTGGCTCCAATTCTTGGTACAGCGATGCCATTGATTGCTGTCATTGCATCTCGAATGGAAAAGGGCGGTATCGCATTTATTGCTTCGAGTTTAACGAATGCTGGTATTATCTTTACTGCTGGGTTTGCGATGTTCCCGTTTATTATGCCTTCAAGTCTGGCACCAAGTAACAGTTTGACCATGTGGGATTCAACATCTAGTGAATTGACATTGCAGCTGATGACGGGTATTGCCTTTGTGATGGTTCCAATTATTCTCGGGTATACATGTTGGACATACTACAAAATGTTTGGTCGTATCAATAACAAGTATGTTGAAGACAACAAAAATTCACTTTATTAACGAGGAGCTAAGTTATGTGGTATTTTGCATGGATTCTAGGCGTTTTACTGGCTTGTTCTTTCGGCATCATCAATGCATTGTGGTTAGAACATGCAGAGATGATGGATAAAGATAGTGAATGATTTTTCTGCCTTAATTGCGCAGTGGCATCGTCCCATTAATCATATTTTTTACCGAATACTATTAATGGGCGTTGCTTTCTACCATGTTGCGTTGCTGATGTGGAATCCACAGACCTATGCAGCAACAATTGGTGGTTTTAATCTGGTGGTGGTTGTTCTGTTGATCTTGGCTATCTGTGCCAGCATGATTTTCGGTGTCGGTTTTAAGCCGAGACGATGGTTTTGGCAGATATTATTTTCCCCCTACCTTGCCGGATGCATATTGGTTTACTTCAGTTTGGTTCGAATAAACTGAGTGAACAGTGGGCAATATCCTTACCATGAAAGAAAACGCAGCCATCAGGCTGCGTTTTTTGTCCAAAAATTAAAAATTCATCCCGTCTCATTCATGCGGAAGCGTTTGAGTTGCGTTATAGTAAGCGCTTGTATGAATCCGTTGAGGGACGTTAAGTGCATTATTCTAAATCAGCTTTTTCTCGATTTCCTGTGACGATCTATTATGAAGATACCGATGCTGGCGGTGTTGTATACCACTCGAACTATCTTAAATTTTTTGAACGCGGACGGACGGAAATGCTCAGAGAGCAGGGGATATGCCAACGGAAGTTATTGGAACAAAATATTGGCTTTGTGGTCCGAAGCATGGAGATTGATTTTCTGAAAGCAGCGCGTCTGGATGATAACTTAGTCGTCTTAACTCAGCTAACCGAGAGAAAAAAGGCTTCTTTAATATTCTGTCAGGAGCTGGTTAATCCTCATGAAGAGGTATTGTGTCGAGCAATAGTTAAGGTAGCATGTATTGACATGCAAAAAATGAAACCCCAAGGTATTCCCGACGCGGTATTTTCGGAGAAGTAACAGTGAGTGCTGAAATTTCGATACTTGATCTTTTTTTACAGGCTAGTTTTCTAGTCAAAGTGGTGATGATGATTCTCTTGGGCATGTCGATCATGTCATGGGCGATGATTTTTAAAAGAACCAAAGCTTTATCGGCTGCTGAAAAGCAAGCTGCCTCATTTGAGGACCGTTTCTGGTCCGGCACTGATTTGTCTGTTTTATATCAAGACGTGAAAAATAGAAAAGACCAACTGAGTGGTAGTGAAGAGATTTTCTATTCCGGTTTTACTGAATTCGCTCGGTTAAGAAAAAACCATGCTGCCGAAGCCAGTTTTGTTATGGATGGGACAGCGAGAGCCATGCGTGTTGCTGTCTCCCGAGAAGTTGAATCATTGGAAGCTCACCTACCGTTTTTGGCAACAGTCGGTTCAATTAGTCCTTACATTGGGTTGTTTGGTACTGTATGGGGGATTATGCATGCATTCATTGCATTAGGTGCAGTTAAACAAGCAACATTAGCGATGGTTGCGCCCGGTATTGCAGAAGCGCTTGTTGCAACAGCGATGGGGCTTTTCGCTGCCATTCCTGCGGTTATGGCCTATAACCGACTGACGACAGTTGTCAGTAAACTCGAAATGAATTACGCAACATTCTCTGAGGAGTTTCATAGTATTCTTCATCGTCAGGCAATGACTGGTAGGGAGTAAGCTTTATGGCGGGTTACCAACCAAAGAAGCGTAAAATGACCGCAGAAATTAATGTGGTACCCTATATCGATGTGATGTTGGTTTTGTTAATCATTTTTATGGTGACATCACCGTTTATCACTCAGGGTGTGGATGTTGAACTACCAAAAACAGAAACAGCGAAACCTGCGTCCGACTTGGTCGGTGATAATGGTGGCTTCATTATTGTAGAAATCAATAAAGAAGGCAGTTTGGGGGTTAGTATCAATAATGAACCTTTCAAACGGGGACTATCCTTACAGGATGCAATTGTTCTGGTCAAAGCTGAACTGAGTTTACATCCCGGTTCACCTGTTGCTGTCGGTGGTGAGGCGACTAGCCCTTATGCAGAGATTGTGAATGTGCTGGATGAGCTGAGTAAAGCCGGTGTTCCAAAGGTTGGTTTGTTAACAGATATCAGGGAATAAGCAGTATAACCTTCATGAAAAAGAGAGAAGATAAGCGCTCAGGTTTTACAAAACCACTGATAATTTCTATCGTGTTGCACGCGATTTTAATTGGTTTATTGCTTTGGGGCGGTCAGTTTTATCAAGAGAAGCCGCATCCGACCGGTAATATGGTTCAGGCGGTGGTGATTGACCCTGCATTGGTGCATCAACAGGCACAGCAGATTAAGGCGACTCGAGAAGCGGCGGCTCGTAAAGAAAAAGAGCGGCTTGATCGTCTGCGTCGTGAAAGTGAGCGCCTTGAAGAGAATCGGAGAGCAGAAGAAGAGCGAATCCGGCAGTTAAAAGAACAGCAAGCCCGTGAGGCGAAAGCCGCCAGAGCAGCGGAGCAGCAACGTAAGCAGAAGGAGCAAGAGCGACTTGCTGAGGAACAGCGCACGGCAAAAGCAGAGGCAGTAAGAAAAGCCAAAGAGGCTGCAATTGCAAAAGCAGAACAGCAGCGAATTGAGCGCGAAAAGGCAGCTAAGCTAGCGGCAGAAAAAGCACGTAAAGAGCATGAAGCGGCTCAGAAAGCAGAGCAAGAACGTTTGGCAAAGGAAAAAGCAGCAAAGGTTGCTGCTGAAAAGGCTCGACAGGAAAAAGAGCGTCTGGAAAAATTAGAAAAGGAAAGAAAACAGCGGGAAGCAGCCTTAAATGATATTTTTTCCGGACTGCAGGCAGAAGAGCAACAGAATTCTAGTGCTCGGAGTCAATATATTGCCAGCGAAGTTGATCGTTACGGTGAAATCTACACACAGCTGATTCGGCAAAATCTACGTGTAGAAGAGACGTTTCAAGGGAAAAAATGTCGGGTTAATCTGCACCTGATTCCGACGGGTAGCGGTGCAGTTGTCGGTAGTTTGAAAGTGTTGGGAGGGAACTCGGCTGTTTGTGCTGCGACGCAGCGAGCGGTTGCGCAGGTTCCGTCTTTTCCTTTGCCGAAAGATGACCCGGATGTTATCAATAAGCTGAAAGACATTAATATAACAGTTGAACCAAATATATAATTTTGACTGAAGTATCAGAGAAAAGGAAAAGCTTGTGTTACAGCGATTGATTTTGAGTTGTATGTTCCTCGTGATATCAGGCATACACACCGCAAATGCAGCATTAGAGCTCGTCATTACCGATGGGATTAACTCAGCGAGGCCGATCGCGATCGTTCCGTTTCAATGGGAAGGTAAGCGTCAATTACCAGAGGATGTTTCAGGTGTGGTTGCTTCGGATCTACAGCGGAGTGGCAAATTTAGTCCGGTTGCGACCAGCAATATGCCACAAACGCCTTATGATGAATCCGCTGTCAATGTGGATGCATGGACTCGACTTGGAGTCGATTCACTACTAACCGGAACAATCAAGCAAAATGCAGCGGGTAATTATGTCATTCATTACCAGTTGGTTGATATCGTTCAAGCGCAATTATTGAAAGGTAAAAGACAGTCTCTCACAGAGGATGGTCAACTTGTTGAGTCCAAAGATTATGTCTTACTGAATAATATTGCGACGGTCTCACCAAAACGGCTCCGTGAGTATGCACATCGAATTTCCGATTTAGTGTATGAAAAACTAACCGGGGATAGAGGCGCGTTTTTAACGCGAATTGCTTATGTCGTTGTACATGATGGTGAAAAATATCCTTATCAGCTGAGAATCTCAGATTATGATGGCTACAATGAACGGTTAGTCCTCAGCTCTAAACAACCATTAATGTCTCCCGCTTGGTCTCCGGATGGTAAGAAACTGGCTTATGTGAGTTTCCAGAATGGACATGCTGAAATCTACGTCATGAACATTTATACGGGCAAACGTGACAAAATATCGTCATTTCCTCGTCACAATGGCGCGCCAGTATTCTCACCAGATGGTAAGTCATTAGCCTTAGTTTTGTCGAAATCGGGGAGTTTACAGGTCTACATTATGGATTTAGCGACGAAGAAAATTCGGCAAATAACGCGGAGTAGATCAAATAATACAGAGCCTTTTTGGTATCCGGATGGAAAATCTCTGATATTTACCTCAGATCGGGGTGGTAAACCACAGATATATAAAGTAGATTTGTCTACTGGTGTGACAAATCGTCTTACTTGGCAGGGCTCACAAAATTTAGGTGGGCAGATTACGCCTGATGGGAAATTCTTGATTATGGTGAATAAAAACCAATCAGGATTTAACTTGGCAAAGCAAGATTTGGAAACTGGCAGTGTGCAAATTCTTACAAGAACTTTGCTCGATGAGTCTCCAAGTATTGCGCCTAACGGTGGTATGGTTATCTATAGTTCGATTTACAATAAAACCAATGTATTATCCATGGTCTCTATTGACGGACGATTTAAAGCCAGGTTACCAGAAACAAACGGACGCGTAAGAGCGCCAGCGTGGTCACCGTTTTTGTAATGAGTCATGATTAAAAAATAAGGAAAAGAAGATGCAACTGAATAAAGTTCTTAAAGGGCTATTGATTGCACTACCAGTACTCGCGGTTACTGCGTGTAGTTCAAGTGATGATGCAGTGAGTGCCTCAGGAAATGAGACGACGACTAACCAATCTACATCTGGTTCCGCAAATAGTACAGATACAACTGTTGTATCACCCGTTACTGATGATGGTAAGCTTTCTGAACAGGAACTAAAAGATAAGGTTATGCAAGAGCAGACCGTATTCTTTGCTTTTGATAATTCAACAATTGCATCAGATTATAAAGATATGCTGGCGACTCATGCCTCTTATCTGAGTAAGCATCCAAGGGTTCACGTTACGATTGAAGGTCATGCCGATGAGCGTGGTACGCCTGAGTACAACATCGCTCTGGGTGAGCGTCGTGCAGAAGCCGTATATAAATACCTTCAGGCTCTCGGTGTACAAACCAGCCAAATGTCAATTGTTAGCTATGGTGAAGAGAAACCATTAGTGCGCGGACATAATGAAGCTGCATACGCAAAAAACCGTCGTGCAGTGATTGTTTACTAATCTGAAGAGTTTGGTGAAACATGCTCGGTAACCTAAAGCGACAAATTGTGCTTATGTTACTGGTTAGTGCAGCAAGTCATGTGCTTGCTGCACCCGCTCCAGTATCGGATTTAACTGAAGGCATAGAACAACATGAAACTTCGGCAAGTCCTGAGACAAGAGTTGACCGTCTGGAACGTCTATTGCAAAATAGTAGTCAGTTGCGAGTGCAGATGCAGCAGCAGATTGATGAAATGGCGACTGAGATTCAACACCTACGTGGTCAGGTAGAGAAGAACTCTCATGATATGGGGCAGATGCTCACTCGGCAAAGAGAGTTATTTGTTGAAATCGACCGTCTTAGAGAAGAACTCAACTCAAAGAGCAATCTCGAGGCTCAATCAGGTTCAAAAGACAATGATCAGTCGGCATCTGCTGGAACGTACAGTGAAGATGCTAATGAGCAGATGGCTTATCAAAATGCTGTAGATCTGATCCTGAAAAAAAGAGATTATGTCGGTGCGATCAATGCATTCACTAAATTTCAGAGTGACTTCCCCAAATCTAATTTTGCGCCGAATGCACATTACTGGTTAGGTCAGCTTTACTATGCCAAACAGCAGGATGATAAAGCGGTTGAAAGCTTTAAAGCTGTATTGGATTTTCCTAAATCAAATAAACGTGCAGATGCATTAGTCAAATTAGGTGATGTTGAGAAACGTCGCAAAAATACGAAGTTAGCGAATCAGTATTATCAACAGGTGATTGATGAATATCCTGACACTGCTTCTGCTGAATCTGCAAGACGGTCTATGGTGAAATAGCATCTATGATTTTAATTTGCTAGCGCTAGTGTCTGTATCTTAAATGCACAAAAGGAGAACCTCTGTTCTCCTTTATGCTATCTGCCTTCTGTTACCAATCAATTCTATCAATGAATCGTCGTGCTGGTTTTTGACACGTTGTAAAGAGCGTGTAAAATGCGCTAATTACTGGAAATTGCGTAGAGTAGAAGCAATGAGCCATATTACAGAACAGATTGAAACCGTGTACCCATTTCCACCGAAACCGGTACAACTCTCAAAAGAACAAAAAGAATTTTATATTGGCGAAATCAAACGTCTCCTGATTGAGAAAGATGCTGTTTTGATTGCCCATTACTATACCGATCCTGAGATTCAGGCATTGGCTGAAGCAACAGGTGGATTTGTTGGTGATTCACTGGAAATGGCAAAATTCGGCAACCGACATCCAGCCAAGATACTGCTGATTTGTGGTGTGCGCTTCATGGGAGAGTCAGCGAAGATCCTGACACCGGAAAAAAGAATTCTCATGCCGACGTTAGAAGCCGAATGTTCTTTGGACTTAGGTTGCCCTGTCGATGAATTCTCTGCTTTCTGTGATGCTCACCCAGATCATACCGTCGTAGTGTATGCGAATACTTCCGCAGCAGTGAAAGCCAGAGCCAATTGGGTAGTAACGTCAAGTATCGCATTAGAGATTGTTGAACATCTGGACTCGAAAGATAAGAAAATCATCTGGGGACCTGATCGCCATCTGGGCGGGTACATCGCCAACAAAACCGGTGCAGATATGTTACTTTGGCATGGTGAATGTATTGTTCATGATGAGTTTTCAGCGGATGCGTTGAAAAAAATGAAAGTGTTATATCCGGAAGCCGCGGTTTTAGTCCATCCGGAATCCCCCTCCAGTGTGGTTGAATTGGCTGATGCAGTCGGCTCAACAAGCCAATTAATCAAAGCTGCGAAAGCTTTACCGCACCCACAAATGATTGTGGCAACGGATAAAGGTATTTTCTTTAAGATGCAGCAGCTTGTCCCTGAAAAAGAGCTGATTGAGGCACCGACGGCCGGTGCCGGGGCGACATGCCGAAGTTGCGCTCATTGTCCTTGGATGGCGATGAACGGGCTTCAGGCGATTGAGAAAGCGCTCAGGGATGGGGGAGAGGAGCACGAAATCTTTGTTGATGAATCGATTCGGGTTAAATCGCTGATTCCGCTGAACCGCATGTTGGATTTTGCCGAACAGCTGAATCTCTCTGTCAAAGGCAATGCATAAGTTGATGTGAGTTCAACAAAGGAAGGCTGATATAGCCTTCCTTTTTTAATCTGGTTTAACCGTCAGATTCAGCAATAGCCTGTGCACGCTGACTGAGACCGGATAGCATCATTGGCATCGCCTGATAAATCTCTTCGAACTGAGCGATTGCATCTGCGCCAGCCTCATTTAATGTTACCAAAGAGGTTTCCGGGTCATAGAGGATGGTCATCGAGAGTAAAACACCCCCGAGTAACGCTCCATTTTCCGTTTCAGGTGGCATGAGTGCTTCCCAGTCATCTTTGGTCAACTGCCAGCCTTGTAACATGCCTTCACAGAAGTCCCGGGTTGCCTGACTGACAATTTCTTCATCATCGAGCTGACATGATGTCGGCCATTGCCATGAGCCACTGAGTAATGATTCCTGAGCCGCATTCCATTGTTGAACGACGTGTTGGCAATACATCTCAAGATGAGCGGGTTCAGCAAACGGTGCGACGTCACTTCCACCCCAAAGATAGGGGAGCCATTCTTCTGGTGAAATCAGATAAGGTGTTGCAGCGAGCGCGACAATAAATCCCGTCATCTGATGTTCATTGAGCAGTTGTTCGGGCTGTTCTACCGACGCAATAATTTCAGTTAGTGTCACATTCATGCTTCTTGATTAAATCGATTGAGTGGATGAACCATTATGGTATTTGAAATTGAAAGAAGTTGCGAGACATCCGATCCGTTTCTTTAAAAACAGGTGATTTTACAGGCGTTTGTTTTAATTTTGTTTCTTTATTTACAACTACTTAACTATTTATTTTTTGTAGTTTTTTATGCTGGTTTATCGGTTTTATTTTGGTTTTATATTCAGTTAACTGTTTAATAAATGGTGATTAATTTTATAAATATTATGTTTTAATGCGCACAAATAATGTTGCTTTTTTGAGTGAGACAAAATGAAAAATAGTGCGCCTTTTTGTGTTCGCCATGCAGCTGCTGATACATTTGCAATGGTGGTATTCTGTTTTGTGACAGGCATGGGCATTGAGGTGTTTATCTCGGGAATGACGTTGGAGCAGTCGCTATCTTCAAGGCTGCTTTCGATCCCAGTAAATATTGCCATTGCTTGGCCGTATGGAATTTTCCGCGATTTTGTCTTGAGATCCGGGCGGCGTATTTCTCCTAGTGGATGGATGAAAAATATTTGTGACTTGTTTGCCTATGTGGCATTTCAATCACCGGTCTATGTAGGAATCTTACTGGCGGTCGGTGCAACATCCGATCAAATTATCACAGCTGTCTCTACTAATGCGGTAATTTCTTGTGGTATGGGCGTCGTTTATGGTTACTTTCTCGATTGTTGTCGGCGTTGGTTCCGGGTGCCCGGTTATTATCATGTCTGATTCGTTTATGGTTTCAGCTTCAGATTGTTCAGATAATCGGCCAATCAGTTAATTAATAACCATTTGATTGTCAAAGGGCGGTTTTTACGATTTTTCTCCTTGACCTTCTTTCGAAGAATCATTAAATTAGCGCCCCGTTGGAACAATAATTTCAACAATTCGGTGAGTTGTCCGAGTGGCTGAAGGAGCACGCCTGGAAAGTGTGTATACGGCAACGTATCGAGAGTTCGAATCTCTCACTCACCGCCACATTCAAGGCCGTAGACGAACGTCTGCGGCCTTTTTCGTTTCTGAAATCCATACCGTAAAATCAATGTTGCAGCATGAGAATACATTGATGTGAAGTGTCTCGGGAAAAGGCCGCGGCATTGATTTAAACCGGTGAAAAAACAGTGTCATGATTATTTCGCAAAAATAATATGACACTAAGTTTTATTTAACTTCTTTCTTATTTAATTTGATATGTTTAATATTGCGACGCTTACATATACTTATACAGGAAATTTGTTAAATGAAACTAAAAACTCTGTTGGCTGTCTTTTCTGCCCTAGCACTGTTGTTCGGTGTTGTCGGGCAGAGTTCCGCGGTGACTTTCTCTGGTACTTTTTATGCCAGCCAGTCATGTCTGGCTTATCAATCAAAAAACAAGAAAACCAATCCTGGTAACATCTATCTGGTTTCCGGGCAGCCTTACCAAATTCGTGAGGCGAATAAAAATGACGCCACCTGGTACCGGGTGGTGGTTGAAAATGCTAATCCGCAGTTGCGTTGGGTCTCTGCCAGTTGTGGTGAGGTAAAAGGTGGTGATTCTTCTTCATCTGGCAGCTCGGGTTCTGGCAGCTGTTCAACGGCGGGTCAGGAAGACAGTTATGTCTTGGCTCTCAGCTGGCAGCCAGCTTTCTGTGAAACACACACGTCAAAGCCTGAATGTAAGGTCACGGATTCCAGCGCTTATCAGGCCGGAAACTTTACCCTGCATGGTTTATGGCCGAATAAAGCCTCTTGTGGCACAAGTTACGGATTCTGTGGCAGTTATTCTCACTCGGTGAGTCCTTTCTGCAGCTATGATGCGGTTCCGATGTCATCATCGACGCTGGCATTACTGGGACAATATATGCCAAGTGCAGCCTATGGTTCTTGTTTACAACGTCATGAATGGTACAAGCACGGTACCTGCCAGACGCAAAGAAAAGCGGATGAATATTTTAAAACTGCGATTCGTCTGCAAAAAGAATTTAACCAGAATGTCGCTTATTTCATGCAGGAGCATCTCGGTGAATCTGTCTCCACGCAGGACTTTTTTGATGTTGTGGATCAGGCGTTTTTCGACGGAGCGCATAAACGGTTACAGATTTCATGTAAGAACAGCAAATTAGTGGATGTCTATATTAATTTGCCGAAACAACTGGATGAAAATGCTTCCCTTGAAAGCTTAATGATGGATGCTGATCCGAAGTTTTCTAACCAATGTGGCAGCAGCTTCACTGTGGATGAAATCGGCTTTTAATCATCTGTTCTGACTGATAAAAAAGAAGGCGGTTTTCCCGCCTCCTTCTTGTGATTACATTGGTATAAAACCCGGTTCAATCCGGGTTTTATTGTCATCCCTAAACCACTGTAACCCTGCCAGTTTTAATGGCACGATAAGTTAGAGTTTTTCCTGCTGTCGTGTCTTTCCAAATACTCTCAAGGAGTGAGATCATTCAGTGAGTCATGTGGCCTTTCTTCGTTGTATTCCCTCATCTAGTTTTCTGTCAAATCCCGGACTTTATTCTGTATTAGCCCCCAACTAAAACGGATACTCATTAATTAAGCGATAGGCTCAACCTATCTTTAAGGAGTATTTATGGCGCGTATTGAAATTTTTACTGGCGAACAGCGTTGACGTCGTTATACTCCGCAAGAGAAAGCCAAGTTTGTTACCATAACTATGTAACCTGGTTATTATATCTCACGGATTGCCCGGCAAAACGGTATCACCCCGAATTTATTATTTAAGTAGAAAAAGCTCATGCAAGATGGTGGCATGTCTGTAATCCAGTCTGGAAGTCGTCAGCGCAGCAGACCATAAAGCGCTTCAAAAGAAAGTTAAACAGCTTGAGTAGTTGCTTGGCCGTAAAATGATGGAAACCGAAATCCTCAAAGAGGCGCTGGAGATAGCTCAGTCAAAAAAGTTGATATCGCCTATGCCATTGCTACCACCGGACAATTCTCTGTCCTCCGAGTAGCGACAGTTCTTGGCGTGTCACGTTCGAATTTAGGGAAAAATCGATGAACATAAAAAGTATCAGTTTCTTATCTGTATGTTTGATAAATGGTTCTTTGGCGTTTGCTAATGAAAACATAGTTGAAACCATAGTTCCTGCATGTGATTACACTAGTTTGACCATTAATGTCCCTTCCACCGTTAAACTGGTTGCGAGTGGTGACTCGTCTGGTAGCGTGAAAGGTGTTAATAAAGAACTGGATGAATTGAAATACACCTGTTCCAACGGCAAGTTTGAAATTAGCACTAAAGATTCCATCGTAATCAAAGAAGGCTTAATCTTTAAGTTAACCAATGGCTCAGTGTCTAGTCTAACCTTAAATGGCGCGCAAACGGTCGATATTACAAATTTGGCAGCTAAAAGTTTTACCCTTGTAGTAAATGGAGCTGGTACAGCAAATTTGTTTGGAAGAGTTGACGGTTTCGATGTCGACCTAAATGGTGCAGGTCAAGTAGAAGCTACATTGTTAGAGTCTCAAACGGGCAAAATCAAAGTTAATGGTTCAGGTTTAGTTCGACTGAATGTTTCTTCCGAACTAATAGGAAAAGTAAATGGTTCAGGTCGTATTGAGTATTTAGGGATTCCACAAACTATTGATACAAAAGTAAATGGCAGTGGCTCGATATCAGTAATACTGGAGTCACCGAAAATATAACAAACCTTGCTACGTTGCTGAAATGTACTTGGAGAGAAAATAGCAATGGAAGTAACTATCGGCAATGATTCTGAGTTAATCAAGCTGGCTCAAGCTATCCGCTATAAGGTGTTTACTCTTGAACAACAGATCCCTACAGAATTAGACTTTGATGGATTAGATGAAGAGTCAATCCATGCGTTAGTCACGGAACAAGGTGAACCAATTTCTACTGCGCGCCTAACAGCGAAAAAAGACGGTTCTTCTATTATGGCTAGGGTAGCGGTTGCTGAGGCATATCGAAGGAGGGGAGTTGCTTCAAAAGTTGTTCAAGCATTAATAGAATATGCGGAAAATATTGGTGTCAAGTCGATTGAAATCCACGCTCATGGTTATCTTAGAAATTACTATGAAAGGTTTGGGTTTGAGTTCATCAAAGAAGTAGAGATCGTGGGTGAGCATCAGCTAATTGAAATGTGGCACCAAATAGTACGCACATACAAGGCGCCTAAGTCGGACAGCAATCCCGTGGAGGTTTTGGTTCAAATTGGCTAGTGTGGTTACGGTGGTTATTTAGGGTTTAGTGGTGATTTGCAGCCACTTAGCTAAATAACTGATCCTAATTATGCTTCATTTTCAGTGCTCCGTGACCACCACCTGG
>NZ_KQ947475.1:1370153-1434526 GCF_001506075.1 Vibrio sp. MEBiC08052
AAAATCATGGCACTCGGTAATGTTTTGTGAGTTTTGTGTGTTTGGCGACAGATCAGATCGCACAAACGCTACCGAGTTCCCTTCAATTTTTATCTGCCAGTGATCTACATTTAGGAACAGCTATTTAGCTCTATTTTAATAAACACCAAGTCAAATTGTAGCCATTAAAACCATATTGTTTATTTACATTTTGTTACATATTGCAACATGTCACAGATGAAATCTACCTTGGAATTTAACATTTAGGGAATGCTTTTATGGAATGAAGAGTTACGTGATGAGTTTTTTATTATTGAGTTACAAGTCTGAAGTCAGATTATTCACGGTAAGGAAAGAGTCTCTTGGCTTTATGGTAGAAGAAATTTCGGTTTCGTTACCTTTCGTTACGGGGCTCATTACAGGAAATATTAACGCCTATCATTCAATGGAAGGGGTGTTTTAGAAAAGCACGGCGAGTCGGATATATAACTAAACATGACTGTATAAGAATGTCTTAAAGACATCCAACTGAAATAATCACCATGAGAATATTATGAAAACTTCCAATACATTAGGCGAAAAACAGATAAATAAATCTTATGTTGCTATTACTTTTGCTTTGGTCCTTTCAGGTCTCTCTGAATTAGCATCAATTTATTTTATTCAGCCTCTACTTCCTTTCCTTGCGGATGAATATCATATTTCTGTCGACCATGTGAGTATTATCTTGTCGGTTGAAATGGTTTTATTAGCAATAGGTCTTCTGTTTACAGGAAGTCTCTCTGACCGATTCGGCCGGAAAAGATTAATTGTGACTTCTCTGTTTTCCGGGGCGATACTGACTTGTTTTTGCTCGTTTATTACTTCCTGGAATATCCTGGTCGCGGTAATGGGACTTTTGGGGCTGACTCTCAGCGGCATCGCAGCAGCGGCAACTGCATACATCAGTGAAGAAGTGGCTCCGACAGTCGCTGGTATAGTCACCGGGTATTTTGTGTTTGGTAACTCAATGGGCGGCATGTCAGGTCGTGTCTTTGCCAGTCAGATGATTGAACATACAACGTTACATAATATTTTTTACGGATTTTCGGTATTACTATTGTGTGTTTCTGTTTTGGTGTTGGTTATTTTACCTGAATCCAAAAACTTTAAACCGACACTTAAATTGAATATGAGTTGGATGATTAACGGTATGAGTGAACACTTCAAAAATAAAATTATTGCACCTGTTTACGGTCTGGGATTTATTATTTTTGGTTCATTTGCATCACTGTATAACTACCTGACTTTCTATGTTTCTCATAAACCGTTTAACCTGACACATGCACAGGCCGGTTTAATTTCAATATGTTTTATCTTAAGTCTGATCACTGCTCCTCAGGCTGCGCGTCTTGCAAATAAATTTGGTGCAACTAAAGTATTAACCGGATTATTCTCAGTGATGATCGTAGGTATGCTGTTGTCACTGACACACACACTGCCAACGTTACTTATCGGTGTTGTGATCTTTACTGGTTGTTTCTTTGGCTGCCATTCTGTATGTCTGCGTTGGGTGAACAAAAATGCGACTCATAACAGAGGTCAGGCAACGTCTCTGTATCTGTTCTGTTACTACCTGGGAGGCTCTATTCTTGGTTACTGTAACGGATATGTTTATACATATTTGGGATGGGCAGGTATGGCAACGTTTGTTATCGCTCTTTTATGTATCGGTATTTGTATTGCAACTTATTTAAGAGCTCAGATCCTGCGTAATGATAGGCTGGTAGCAGTCAGAAGCTAGTTTGGTCTAAGCGTATCCTCTTCTGGATAGTCAGACAGAATTGAATGTCGGTCACTCAAAACGGATGAGTGACCGACATTATTCGTTTTGGGTGTCTGATTCCCATCGCCCTTCCTTTTATATTTTTATCACCAGATTTTTACGATGAATGACACTAACAATTTAGTTCATTAAAACTATTTTTAATTTTTCACATTAAACAGATAAGTATAATAGGGTATCATCACGATTTGGAAAAGCGTTCAGCCGAGGGGGGAATGGTGGTAAAAAATATTACCTACCTTAGAAAAAGGTCTTATTACTTTAAACTGGTAGTGACCATTAATATTGTTTGCTTTGTCGGTTTAGTTCTGGTTGCCCTTAATCTCTATAACCGAAATTTCTCTGAAAATCTTCACGAATTGAAAAACTACGGGTTATCTCAGGCAAGAGTAATTGCTCATGATCCGTTATTGTCTGAACAGGTATTCAAAAAAAACATCAGACAGCTGACCGCGATTGCTCAAAAGTATCAATGGGGGGCTGAAATTGAGTACATATCTATCTCAAACACTCATGGTATCCGGTTATTTCATAGTAAAGGCTATGGAATTGGTCAGAAAATTCATTCTAATAAAATTGGTGAGATTGCGCAGGGAAGGGAAATTTCAGATGTAAGTCAGGGGTTGTATGGCCGGGTATTGGTAAAAGCCCGGGTACCGATTTTTTATCATGGTCAGTTTATCGGAATTGTTTCTACCGGTATCTCTTACCCTAAATTCATTGAAAAACAAAAAAAAGATCTGAATGAAATTGCGATTTTGTTTATTGCTGTCTGGTTCATTAATCTAGGGGTGAGTTATTTATTAATCCGAAGCTTACGTTACCGGTTAAACTTAATGACACCAGAGCAGATAGAAAAAGGCTTTGTTTATCGTCAGTATATTCTTGATTCCGTTTATGAGGGGATTGTCGCTGTCAACAAAGAAGATAATATCGTTTTGATTAATGATGCTGCAATGGCATATCTGGATATTCTTGATGAGGATATCCGAGGGAAACCCATTTCTGATTATATCTTTAATACGGACTTTTTTAGCAGTGACAGTCTTGAAGAGCTGAAAGACGAAACCATTCTTTGTAATGGCCATTCTCTGATTGCAACCCGTAAACCCATATACGATAAATTGGGTAATGAGCTCGGTTTAGTTGTGAGTTTTCGTATTAATACGATGCAAAATGAACTGGAAAACAAAATGAACCAGTTTGCGAAGGATAAAGACAATCTCAGAGCGATCATTCATGAGTTTAACAACCAGATGTCTGTGATTTATGGCTTACTTGAGATGAAACGTTATGACAGTGTATTGCAATACATTGATACGGAATTTTCGACACGCCAGAATGATGTCCGTGAAATCTCAAAAATGTTACCAGTTCCTGATCTTGCGGCAATGTTCCTGAGTAAAAAAGTCCGGGCGAAAGAGCTGAATATTACGCTTGAAATCGATCCGATGAGTCGTATTGACGGTAAGCTGTTACCAATTGATATACAGGACATAACTTGTATTATTGGCAATTTAATTAGTAATGCTTTTGAGGAGATAGTTAACAGTAACGCAGAGCAACGGGTTGTCAGTTTGTATGTCTATCAAAGTGATGAGTTTATTATTGAAGTTGCAGATAGTGGCAGAGGGGTTGCCGAAGAAGACGCGGACAAAATTTTTGAGCGTGGTGTCACTTCGAAAGATGGTGATAATCACGGTATTGGTTTGCACCTTGTTAAAACTCTGGTTGAGCAGGGCGGAGGGCGAATTGTGATTGAAGAATCAGATTTTGGCGGTGCTTTATTTATGGTGTTTATTCCGTTAAAAAATTGTTCTATATCAAAACAATCTACACATGTCGAAATTCATTAATTTACTGATTAGTTATTAAATTGAATTAAAATCATTAAACTCATATTGTTAATTTTCATTTGACTGTTCAAAGTTTACCGTCACAGATGTGGTTCTTATTGAAACTTAGTATTAGCTCAGTTAGTTATTTTAATGTTGAGAGCGAAAAAACTATGACTTCGACACTGATGAGCGAAAGTCTCGAACGAGAACCCTTGATTAACAAGAAATTGTTACCCATATTATTGGTTGTTATTGTTCCACTTCTGTTTTATACATCACCAGCCCCGGAAGGTTTATCTGTTCAGGGATGGCATTTATGTGGATTATTTGTCACGACAATCCTCGGATTAATATTTAAACCTTTTCCTGCCCCTGTTATTTTATTATCTGTTATTTCGGTTATCGGTCTTACCGGTGGGAATACGAAGCTGGTGTTAAGTGGATATTCATCTACGACAACCTGGATCGTATTTTCTGCGTTAATTATGAGTAACGCGATTCTGGTCACCGGTCTGGGAAAACGGATTGGATATATTCTGATTGATAGGTTCGGAAGAACCAGTCTGAGACTAGGATATGTTCTGGCAATGCTGGACTTAATTATAGCACCATGTACACCATCGATTACGGCAAGAGCCGGTGGTATTGTCTTCTCTGTGGCGAAAAGTATTTCAGCTTCTCTGAACTCCTATCCGGATTCAGGTGCCAGGAAAATTGGTTCTTATTTGATGATGAACTCGTTTTTAAATACCAAATCAACAGCTTATGTTTTCTTAACTGCGGCTGCACCAAACCTTCTGATTTTGCCGTTTATTAAAGACATTCTTGGCGTTGATCTGACATGGACAAGCTGGTTCCTTAGTGCCGTTGTTCCTGGCATGGTCATGCTTCTTCTTACTCCGCTGATTATCTACTTGATTTATCCACCGGAAGAGAAAAAAATCGATAATAAGCGCATTGCCAAAGAAGGTCTGAAAGAGCTTGGTGCTTTTAGTAAAAGAGAAAAAGTGCTGAGTGTTATTTTCATACTGGCTTTAGCTGGCTGGGTTATGGGCTCTGTATTCCATCTGAGTGCAGCGGTTGTTGCGATAGCAGCATTTATGCTAATAATCATCTGTGGTGTTATGTCCTGGGATGAAGTCTTACAGGCTAAAGGCGCATGGACTGTGCTTGTCTGGTTTGGTGGTATCATCGGGTTGTCTGCTTCTCTGAAAGCAGAAGGCTTCTTCTCCTGGCTTGGCTCATTGCTGAATAATCTGGCCAGTACCGATACTAACTCTACACTGGCCCTTATGCTGATTGTATTGTGTAGTGTGTTGGTTCGTTATTTCATTGTTTCCGGTTCTGCATACGTTGTATCGATGGTTCCCGTGTTCTTTACGCTGGGGCTGCTGATGGGGGTTTCTCCTGGCCTGTTAGCCATCGCACTGGCATGTTCGACTGTTTATGGGAGTGGTATTACTCACTATAGTAGTGCTGCCGGACCAATTATCTTTAGTGAAAACTATGTACCGCTGAAAAACTGGTGGACAGTCGGGGCCGTGATTACTTTCACTAACTATGCGATTAACATGACATTAGGTCTATGGTGGTGGAATATGCTCGGGCTATAGGTTTTTCGTCTGAGTCATATTTATCGGTTCAGATAAATCAAAAAAGCTGCTCGGTTGATATCTCGTTTTAGATGATAAATCCCGGGCAGCTTTTTATCTGACTGACGAAAAGAAAAATGTGTCAATCAGGTGACGGCTTTGCTGAAGAATCGTTGAGGTCGGCCCACTTTTCCGTGTTGTATGGTCGCTTTTAAATATCCGCTGCTGACCGCGTATTCAAGATACCTTCTGGCAGTTGTCCGGCTGACTGAGGCTTCGACACTGACCTGCTCAGAGGTGTATATCTGGTCTTTTGAAAATACAACCAGAATTTGCTGCAAGGTTATTTCATCGATGCCTTTGGGATGTCTTACGGCTTCTTCTAAGTTATGGTGTTTATTGTACATTTTCTTGATGAAACTTTGGTCAATCTGGCCGCTTTCATTCAGACTGATTTCTTTATGGAACTGAGAGTAGCGTCCCAGAGTTTCAGAAATCTGATCCAGAGAAAATGGTTTGATGATGTAGTCAAAAGCACCTAGGCGAATGGCGTTTGTCGCCGTTTCAATATCATTTGCTGCAGTAATAAAGATGACATCAATGTTGCTACCCTGAGAACGAAGCTTTCGGAAAAATTCAATACCGGTTCCGCCTGGTAAGTAGTTGTCCAGTATGATCAGTTTCACTGAAAAGTGGTTGAGCATCATTCTGGCATCAGCAAGTGATTTGGCTATGCCTACAACTCTGAATGGATATATTTGAGAAATATGGTCAGATAATAGGCCCGAAATTTCTTTAATATCCTCAACGATTAATAAATCAATTTTGTTCATAGAGTAATTTAGCCTTGACTAAAATTGATGAAACTACCGGGTAACTTTTTCATTATAAATGATAAAAATCACAATAAAATAGATACAAAATAAAGGAAATGAGCGAGGGCAAAATAATAGTATTTTTTAAAATTAAGATCTAGTGATGTTGAACCGCCTCTCGCTGGGTGGCTTTGTGACGAGACTTAATTCAGTCATAAAACCCATTTCGAGAAACCCGAACACCTCAGTATGCAAATAAAACAAATAAACAGAAAGCATAAAAGATGTTTGGGCATCAATTCGTCACCATCTAGGTTCGATGTTTCGCGAAGTCGGTAGCGGCCTCTTTTTGATTGAAGATATCATCAGAGCGATAGGATACCATCAAGAATTTTTTTAGCGGTTCTGACCAGCGAAACGGACGACACTTTGCCATTTTTTCGGGCGACTTTCAGATCAATGAAGCCAGATGGGTGCTCAATACAACAGTCAACGAGCTCAGCGTTTTGCTGAAGTAAGTCGTAGCTGACTGTTCCTGGATGGCACAGTGACATGGTTAATGCGATACTCCCGGTCACTGCAATCGCTTTATGGCATGTTCTCGGCACATAGTAACGCGCGTTAATGGTGCCTCTATCCGTTGCTGGTTTTGAAACCAGAATTGGTTTGGGAATGACTTTGTCAGATACGTCGCCCAGTCCCATCATTTCACCGGCCTGACGTCGTAAAGCTTCCAGTTTTTGGGTGAATTCAGTATCGGCATCCAGTTCTGCCGGTTTCTCGTGACCTGTTTTCCCAAATTGGGCTGCATCAACAATCATGACTGGAATGGCTGCGTCAATGCAGGTCATATTGTAATCAGCGACTTTGTCCTGCACATTGCCTGTCGGGAATAATTTCCCTGTTTTTGCACCTGCCACATCAAGAAAACTCAACTCGATAGGCGCACCCGGGCTGTTGACTCCGCTAATGTAAGTATCACCGTTATAGTTCACTTGACCGTTTGGTGTTTCAATTGTTGCATGGATAATTTTGTTGGTATTTAAATTGCGGATGCGAATCGTTGTTTTGTCACCATTTGCTTTGACTAAACCTTTTTCCAGTGCAAAAGGGCCGACACCGGAAAGGATATTTCCACAGTTGGGGGAAAAATCCACTTTTTTTTCTGTGATACCGACCTGTGCAAACAGATAATCGACATCGGCACTTGGGTCGGAAGATCGTCCGACAATAGCTACTTTACTGGTCAGACTGTTTCCGCCACCAATGCCTTCAATTTGCAGCTCATGGCCTGAGCCCATTACTTTTTCCAGAATTTCAGCGAGTGCTTCCCGGTCTTCAGGTAAATCTGAAGCAAGGAAGTAAGGACCGCGTGAAGTGCCGCCACGCATCATTGTAAAAGGTAGTTGAGTTAGCTGAGTCATAGGACCTCTCTTGTTATTCAGTCATAAGACTGATCTTCTGATAAACGGGAAAAAATATGTGAGAAGGTCTGAAGGGCGTTGAGTAAATTTAAAAAACAGTATGGATATAATGAACAAAATTATTGGGATAGTATGATGACTGAGTGGTTCTCTTGGTTCAGGATTGATTTGAATGGCGTGAAGCATAACAAAAGCCCAAGGGCGGTTTTTTCAGGATTGATTGAGCGGCAGCGAATCAATCTGACACATAATAGATGCGTATATACTGTTTTGATAAATGAGTCAGACTGCGTATTTGATATTATTGTCATCTATAAACGGCATGAATTTGAGCTTGGCCACCTTGGATGATTCACTTATCTTTGGAATAGAACGGACTATCAACTCAAGTTAAACTTCAACATAAAAACACTTCATCAATATTAAATTCGGTGATGCAGAATTGTTATTTGGGATTTAAATCTCCGCACCCTAATCGTTATTTTGTTTATTACCAATTAAAGGCCATCGTTATTCGAACGACACCACAGTAACGTGATTCTCACCATATTATAATAATAATGAATGATTTACTGGCATTGGATAAGTGTTGAAGCTCGACTTTGGCGCTTGTTCTCTATGGACGGATATTTACAAAAAAAACCATCATTCGTGTTGTTTTTACTGCCGTATCGGCAGCCCGGATACATGATCATTGCCCCAGAGGCGTTCCAGAAAAAATCGGTTATGCCATGAGTAAAAGCATTTGTCGTCTTTGGTCGTAGGAGGGCATCTTAGAAGAAGTGGCTGGTAATACCGAGATGAATGGCCAAGTTATTATCGACGTTAAAGGCTTGTATTATTTTATTGATCACATTGGTTTTTACTTTCGTAAGGTCATAAACCAAGTGGCGTCCGCTTAAGTTGTTCGGTTGCAATCGAGCCTATTTACGATAACGCCAATGGTGCTTTAGCACGCGTTATTCTGGGTGTTATACAACTTATAAAGGAAAATATAAATGAAACTGAAGGTACTTACTTTTTCTATACTCTCTGCTTCGTTGTTTGCGAATCATGCATTCGCGACCAACCATCAAGTGACAATTCACGCAAATTTACAAGACCGTGGCGCTGTCATCAACAAAGATATCTATGGTCAATTTGCTGAGCATTTAGGACACGGTATTTATGGCGGCTTATGGGTCGGACACGATTCTGAGATTCAGAATACCAAAGGGTTTCGTAACGATGTCGTGCAAGCTTTAAGAGACATCAAAGTGCCGCTGCTTCGCTGGCCCGGTGGTTGTTTTGCTGATCAATATCATTGGCGCGATGGTATTGGTCCTCAAGCGGATCGCCCGATTACAATCAATTCAAACTGGGGTGGGGTTGAAGAAACCAATGCGGTCGGCACCCACGAGTTTTTTGATTTGGCAGATCTGATTGGTGCCGATACATACATTAACGGCAACCTGGCTACCGGTAGCGCACAGGAAATGGCGGACTGGATTGAATACATGACGTCTGACAAGAATTCTGCGCTTGCCAATGAACGCCGTGCCAATGGCAGAAGAGAACCATGGGAAATTAAATATTTCGGTGTTGGTAACGAGGCGTGGGGTTGTGGCGGTAACATGGGGCCGGATCACTATGTTGACCTTTATAAACAATACATGTCAGTGATTAAAACGCCTCCGGGTAAAGAAATCTTGTTTGTGGGGAGTGGCGGTACCACGGAAGATACCCAATGGACAGATGTCCTGAGTTCCCGGATCCACAACGAGATGGGGGGAATCAGTTTCCACTTCTACACACTTCCCAACGACGATTGGGATAGCAAAGGTAGCGCCACAGAATTTGACAACACCATGTGGTTTAAAACGCTGGAGCGCACCTATCGCATGAAAAACTACCTGCAAAATAATGTCGATATTCTGGATCGCAATGATCCGAGTGGTCAGTTAGGGTTTTATGTTGATGAATGGGGCACATGGTATGACACGGAAGAGGGGCGTGAACCCGGATTTTTATACCAACAGAATACCTTGCGTGACGCTGTAGTTGCAGCCGTCAACCTCAACCTGTTCCACGAATACGCAAAACGGGTTCACATGACGAATATCGCGCAAATGGTCAATGTACTCCAAGCCATGATCCTGACTGACGGTGCAAAAATGGTCAAAACTCCGACTTACCATATTTTCGATATGTACAAGGTATTTCAGGACGCAACGGCTATTCCGTTTACGTTGGACACCACAGAGTATTCAATGGATGGTAAAGATCTACCGGCAGTTAGTGCGACGTTAGCGAAGGGAACTGACGGCCGTATATACATGGCGCTGGTGAATTTAGATCCGGAGAACGATGCAGATATCGATTTGAATCTAAACGGAGAAATTAACACCATCTTAGCGGGGCGTATTTTAACTGCACAAGCTATCACCGCTAAAAATACGTTCGATGACCAACATGCTTTAGAGCCACAGCCTTTCCAAGACTGGGCGGATAATTTTGTCCTTCCTGCCAAATCAGTGGTGGTGTTAACGCTTAAGTAGTTGCAGTCAGCGATTGACTCATATGTAAAGCCAGACGAGGGAACTCGTCTGGCTTTTTTGTGCAGAGAAAACCCTCTGGCTAGGCTGGGGGCAGTAAAGCTTTAAGCTGAGTCAGTTATAAAATCCCTTTCAATTTGTGAAAGATGTTTAAACCCTGATGGAATCCAAAAGTCACTATTTAAAAACAAAGAACATAGAGGGTAACTGGCGTAAACGAAGATTCTATGCTTCCCTAAAATTTGTGGGATTCCAATCACAATGCTAACAGCACCGATGGCAATTACATGCTCAACCTGTTGAGCGAACAAAAGTCAAACGAACGGCTGAGTGAATGAAGTTATGACTTATGGTGTTTTATTCACTATAATTCGTTTAATTGATTAAGGGGGTATTTCGTAAGCCACATGTTACGTACATGCTTGCTCTCTCTCACCTCATGAATTACCTGAACCGATACAAACTATGCAAGAACAAAAATGGCAATCACACTTGTTTTCTACTGAGGTAAATTACAATGGATATAAGAGTGTGCTAGGGCTTGCAGAGAATTATAAAAAGAATAGATCTGTCATTTAAAGATAATAATAAGTTTTGGTGTATGCTATGAATGAAAGTTTAAATTTTACTAGTTTTTTCCCGTTCTCCAATCTTACGTTTCCTCCGACGACATCTGAAGGGCTAAGCTCTGTTTTTATCGTTTTATTGATTTTTTTATCTGTTGTTTTTGGATTTATTTCAATACGAGCTTATCTTCGGGCGAGAGGCCGCATTAATTCATTGAAGAAACTATTAAAAAAGACCGAAAACAATAATGTATTCGATGTTCGTCAAGATTTGATTGATGAGCTATCTCCCCCTAAATATACTCAGATTCGGCACTTATGGAATGAATTCGATGAAACGTTAATCGAGGTCATAGGACAAGATGGAATAACAAGGCTTTATAACACTTATGATGCTGCCTACTTCTTTAATTCCAGTACTCTTGCTGCAGGAAGCACTGAAAGTCGAATGCTAACAGCTGTTCCTGGTTTTCTTACTGCCGTTGGGGTAATTGGTACCTTCATGGGATTACAATTGGGACTGGCTGATCTCAATATTGGTGGTAATGTTGGCATCGATGAGATGAAAAACGGAGTCGCAGGTGTTATTAGCGGTGCGAAAATTGCGTTTGTGACGTCTGTATGGGGTGTAACGTTAAGCGTTATTTTTAATTTTGTAGAAAAATTACTTGAACACAAAATTCGTCGACGTTTAAGTAATTTACAGCAAATTATCGATAATCTATTTCCTAGGTTGAGTACAGAGTCTCAACTTGAACGTATAGCTCATGACAGCCATGAATCACATAAAAGTCTTAATGGCTTAGCAGAACAAATTGGTGACCGACTTCAAGATTCTCTTATACAGGCGACACAAGGTATCCAGAACGGTTTGGAATCTAGTCTCGAAAAAATCATGGCACCAGCTATTAATAAGCTTGTCAATGAAACTTCAGACGGTAACCAAAAAGCGCTCGAAGCTACATTACAGGCATTTATGGATGGTTTTGGTCAACAAGGTGAGCAACAGCGTCTTGCTATGGATAATGCTTCTCATGGTGTTAATGCTTCTTTAGATAAGATGAGTACATCAATGGAGACATTTTTAAATCGATTACAGACGCAGCAAGACGCATCTTCTGAACGAGAAAAAGATCTCATTAGTTCAATTTCAGTTCAAGTATCAGAGCTCGTTGAACAAGGAACAGAACAAAAGCGCACTCTTGCAGAGTTTGTGGATAGACAGGTTACAACACTTGGTCAGAACTTTGATGATAGAGAAAAGGCCGCAGCACAACGTGAAGAAAAACTAGCTACATCTATAGAAACAACAATTAAAGATCTCGTTAATAATATTTCTAGTCAAAGTCAGGTTCTCAGTAATTTTGTCAATGAACAAATAGGTTCTCTGACCACCAGTTTTAATGAGAGGGATCTAAAGACGCAACAGATGGAACGTGACCGGAATGAAGTTTTTGTTCAACAAACAGATGCGATGAAGCAGGGAACAGAAACGTTGTTGTCGCGTGTTTCAGATGTCAGTGAAGCGAATATGAAAGCCGCTGAAAATATCCTTTCTCAAGGAAAGCAATTACAAGCTAGCCTTGATTCATCAGTTTCAGCTTCAGCACGAGCTACGGAAAGTATGCAACAATCAGCTAAAGAGCTAAGAAGTGCTTCTGATAACATGCAGGTGTTTGGATCTCATATTAGAGAAGCTGGTAATAATCTTTCAGGTGCTGTTCAGCAGGCTGTTGATAGCACAAAAGATCTGGCACAACAAAACCAGCTTTCTAGCGACAGAATCGAACAGCTTCGAAGCAAATTACTTGAGGACTCTGCTATGTTTGATGCAATAGCCCAAACCCTCGAAAGAACAATACAAAATGCAGAGTCCACATTTAATTCGCTAAAACAATCCCAGAAAGAGTTTTTACAAGAGCAAAAAATCAGCCTAACTGATTTAAGTGAAAGTGTCCGTAACCATGTTGCTGAATTAACTAGTCAGATGACTACTTTATTAGAAGATTATGCAACGCAAGCCAATGCACAAACGTTAAATCACCTTAATATTTGGGCAAATTCTACCAGTCAGTATTCGACTCAAATGAACAGTACTGTCAATGCACTTGCCAGTGTTGTCGACGAAATTCAAGGTAAGATGAGTTAAATGCTATGAAAAGAGGCCTGACTACACATAACAAGCGTTATATTGATGAAGAAAACCCTTATTGGGTATCTTTTTCAGATTTGATGTCTGGATTATTGGTGATTTTTATCCTCGCATCAGTTGCTTTGATTATCGAACTCACTCAAAAGACGAATCAAGTTGATGCGGGAATAGATGAATTGAAAAAAGCAGAGCAAGTACGCCGTAATATCGTTTTTGATATAAAAGAAGAGCTTGCCCGCCGCAATGTATTTGTTGAAATAGCGGAAAACGATACAGTTATACGTATCCCAGATAAGACATTGTCATTTGTATCTGGTGAAGATGAACTCCCCAGAAACAATGAAATGCAGGATGCTGTTCGAGAAGTTGGATTGGTACTTCATCAAGCAATAATGAAAGAAGGTCGATTAAAATATCTCGATACGGTCTTTGTTGAAGGTCATACAGATAGTGACAATATCTATTATCGAGGTAAAGGTAACTGGGGGTTATCTGTGGATAGAGCGATCTCCGTTTGGAACATTTGGCAGAAAGATATTGAAATCGAACCAAAGTTTGGTGTTTTAGATAATGTTTATGGACAAAAATTATTCTCGGTTAGTGGTTACGCAGCAACACGTAGGATAAACACCACAGAAGTCGATGATTCTGAAAAAAGTCAGAACAGGCGTATTGATATCCGTTTTACAGTAAAGCGTCCAACTATTGCTGATTTGGAGAGGATAGTTGCACAATGATGATTAACCTGAAACGTTTAGAGTTTACATTGCCTGAGCCAGAGAAACTTTTTGAAAAGGAAATTTCAAATCTAAAAAATTTAAGTAATGAGCTTAATATTTGGGCTAATAAAGCAGGAACGAATAATCAGCGGTTTAATCGAGCGCTAGATGAAGTTCAAGAAGCGATACGTTTTAAACGCCCGTTGGAGGAGACTCTTCGTTCAAAAACGCATGTTCGTGCATTCGCTCTTTCTCTTGAATCAGATACCGATAACCAAATTAAGGTTACTCAAAAATTATTAGATACGATTACACAAATTGTTATCAAACCTACCAGTTTACTTATTGAGTCATTCTACCAGCATTTTTTAAAAAAATTTGATGAATTGGGAGATACAGTCGCGACAGGTGCATGGTTGCTGAAGTCAATGAAGCATCGAGGAATAGTATTAAAGCACGGGAACGAAATTTTATCCGCCAATGGTCCCCAGTGGTTAGCTAATCAAGCCATACAACAAAATATCGATTTTGACCAATTGGTTCATGCATTGAAATTAGATCGTTATTCAAGAGGGAAATTTATTACTTTGGCGCAAAGTATTTATTATGTTGAGCGCTTGAAAACAATTACATTGAATCAAGATCATGAACTCCTACATGAAGTTCAAAAGCCTAATGTCTATGAATCTAGCTATGATCGTAGTTTGCTTGGGCTCAAAATTCTCGAAATATTGATTTCCAGAGCACAAGGTACAGCGATTAACGATTCTTGGCTAAATGTTATTATGGCGATAGCTGGAGATCCAAGAATACCGAAAGATCATCCTCGATATATCAAATGGTGGACTCATATTAATGACACATTAATCAAAACTGTTCGGGGATGGCTATCCAGATATGACTTAAAGCTGTTTTTAGAATCACTAGAAGATTTCTCTCACACCTCTGGTAATTCAAAACTAATTAGGATGTATCCACAAAGGAAGCAATTCCTTGAAGGTTTATTCGATGCTGGTTTAATCAAGGGTACTCGTTTATATATGAGTAGAGCCGCTACGAGATATATAAAAAAATATCGCGATGAAAAGCATCTACCTGATTTTTCAATGGTAAAAGATGGTGATAAATCTGTAATTTTTGTGGAGTTCGATTATGGTTATATGATTGAAGGAAGCCATGATTGTTCGTTGAGATTTTACAAGCATCTCGAACCTTCAATATGCGTATTTAATTATTTAATTAAAAGTCCGACGTTTTCTCAATTAACAACCGACATTTACACACGAATGAGCGGTATTCCTGGTGCGGTTAAGCCTCCAATAACTCATAATACATCAAACTTTTCGTGGCAACGGAAGGCACTAACTACACTCAAGGAGTTAGGGATCAGTGTAAAAGCAAAAGATGTTCTGAGCGATAGCGATTACAAAGAATTTAAACAATTATTTGGAGTAAGAGAATGGCAATAGGTTCGTTAATCAGCCGTTTTTTCTCATCTATAGATAAATCAGAATGTTTTGATGTGATTTGTGATGATGGACTCGATTTTTCTGCCGATAAAAAAGTGCTTAATGCTATTACCATCGGTAATGCCAGCGAATACATTACCGCGCAATACGTTTGTTTGAAAATGCTGGAAGAGCAGGGGCTGGTCAGTGCTTTCCCTGATGGTTTTATGATGCCTAGTCATACGGCGGTCAGGTTAAGTGCTGAAGAACGTGAGTTGTTAAAACTCGCCGAGGTATGGCAGGGTGCCATTGATGTGGATGTGATCGGTCGTTCGAGTCATCCGGACTTTTCAGTTTCGTTTTCGGTCTCCAATCCACGTGGACAGATGACTAGAAATTATCGGATTTCTGAGCCTTATATCCAGTTTAGTGAGCAATCCAAATATTTGCTTAGCCCTCAACAACTGATCGCATTTCAGGCGTTGGCCTCTCATCACTCTTCCGCGAAATCAGAATACGACAATCTGTTATTGATCCATGCATTGCAGCAAGCGCAGGAACAGGGATGTCGGATTAATCTGCAACATTTTGATAAATTGAGGATTCTCACCCCAGATAAAATTGCAGTGGAAGCGGAAGTGGATGCTGCCGGGAATTTAATCCTTACTCCGAACCTCGGGCAAAAGGCATCTCACGACAAGATGCAACGGGTGCTCGGACAACTGATTCATGATTCGACAACCGCGCTACGGGTTGGGGAAGAAATCGTCTTATTCAACGAAGAAAAACTGGATGCCGTTAAACAGATCATCTCAAATCGGGTGATTCCCAAACATCAGGTAAAACAGTTTTTAAAAACACCAACTGCATTTATTGATGCTAGTCTGGTTGATTTGGACTTGGGTTTTTCTCTGCGTGTCCACGGTGTGACAGTATTTAAGCATGCGTATTTTGGTGAAACGGATCAATCCGGTATTGATTGGTTTGCTCAAGCAGCTAATGCTGAGGTTATCTATCCGTTTTCAAAAATAAAAGATACTGTATCTGATGCTGAAACATTGGAACAACTCAGTCAGAAAATTGATGATGCGATTCAAACTGGTGCTACGGTTATCGATTTTATGGGTAATACGTATGAGATAGCCGATAAGGATGTTACTCATACTGTTCTCAATGAAATCAAACATAACCTAGATATTGGGCATGAAACTATAGCTGATGAAATTGATGATGAGGTTGACGTTACTGGGACCGAAGGTCAAGTTTCAGAACAGGACGGTATTTATGTTGTTGACATTGATCTTAACGATGACGTTTTAAGCCAAGAATCAACCGTTGTAGCTAAAAATTTAGATCATGTGTTGGATAAACACGAGTTAGACTGGAGCAACCATAAACGCACGCCTTTCCTTCATCAGAAGATTGGGGTTCGCTGGATCTTAGGGCTCGAAGACAAAGCTCAGTCAGAAGATACCATTAGCGGTGCCATATTGGCAGATGATATGGGGCTGGGGAAAACATTTATGGCACTGTCTGCCATCGAGCATAGTTACCAGCGTTGTGAATCGATGGATGCCACACAAAAACCGGTGCTTATCGTGGCACCCTTAAGCCTGCTGGAAAACTGGAAAGATGAAGTGGATAAAACCTTTCATACTTCGCCATTCAACGATGTAGTGATTCTCCAATCGGATGTTGATTTACCCACGTTTCGTTTAGGTGGTGCAGAAATAAGAGGGGCATCTGGCAATGACGACGAGCTTGAGCTCAGATATTCCTTAAAAGTCGGTAAGGACTTTCTCATCAATGAGCGTCTCGATCTTCCTAAACGTTTGGTGATTACCACCTATCAGACGTTGCGGGATTACCAATTTTCGCTGTGTTTGATTGACTGGGGAATGGTGGTATTTGACGAAGCGCAAAACATTAAAAATCCGAATTCACTGCAAGCTCGTGCGGCCAAAGGTTTAAAAGCTGATTTTAAGCTGGTGGCGACTGGGACGCCTGTAGAAAACAGTCTCGCAGATTTTTGGTGTTTAATGGATACCGCCTGTCCGGGGTATCTGGGCAGTTATCAAGAATTTCGTGCTACCTATATTTCACCCATTTTAAAGGCTGCGGGGGATGAAGTGGAAGCGATCCGAAATCAGCTGGGCCGCGCCCTCAGAGAAAAAGTCGGCGCGTTGATGTTACGCCGTGTCAAAGAAGATAATTTAGAAGGATTACCTGAGAAGCATCTGCATGTAGGCGGGCATTTCGATGGCTGGAATTATCTCGATTCATTGCATTCCGTCATGCAGGGCTATCAATGTGATGTGTATGAGGGCAGTATTCTCAACCAGCTACAAAATGAAGACAGCCATGCCCTGACAACATTAGCGCGTTTGCGTGACAGTTCTCTGCATCCGAGATTAGCCGATGGCGGGCGGTTAGATGTCGGTAAATCATTCAAAGAGACCCGAGCGATGTATCAGGAGTCTGGCAAACTGATGTCGCTGCTTACCACTCTGGAACAAATCAAAGCGAAGCAGCAAAAAGTGATTATTTTCACCGTCAACAAACGTCTGCAGAGTTTCCTTAGTGTCTCGTTAGGACAGTTATTTGGCTTAGGGCCGCTTTCTGTAATTAATGGTGACGCTAAAGCTGTGGCAAAAAATAAACTGAGTCCGACCCGAAAAACCATGATTGAAGCCTTTGAGGCCAGAGACGGCTTTAATATTATCGTGATGTCACCAGTGGCCGCCGGGGTTGGTTTGACTGTGGTCGGTGCCAATCATGTGATTCATCTTGAACGTCACTGGAACCCGGCTAAGGAAGCTCAGGCGACGGATCGGGTCTATCGCATAGGGCAGAAAGAAGATGTTCATATTTATGTGCCGTTGCTGCATCACCCCGAATACGAATCGTTTGATGTGAATCTACACCGTTTGTTGACTAAGAAAATGCAGTTGAAAGATGCGGTCATTACACCAGAGGATGTGATCCCCCAACCAGCCGGAATGGGTAATGGTGTGTTTGGTGATTCTATATCAACACGAATTACGGCAGACAATGTCGATCGCCTGAGCTGGCAACAATTTGAGGCACTCTGTGTTGAAATTTTTGCGAAGCAGACGTCGTCCGAGAGCTGCTATTTAACCAAGCAGGGTAGCGATCACGGTGCTGATGGCATTATTGTCGGGAAACAGGGCACAAGTATCCTGATTCAGTCCAAATTTACCCTGCGACGCTACGAAGGGTATAAAGCTGTTCAGGAAATCACCTCTGCAAAGCCGATTTATGAAAATGCACTGAAAACCACGTTTGAGCGCTTAGTGTTCATGACCAATTCATCGACGCTCGGAAAGAAAGTCATGGATGTTGCTAAAGCTTGTCACGTTGAAGTGATCAACCGGACGAAGTTATTGGAACTATTATCGAAAACAGAAGTGACTTATAAAGATGTATTAACCCGTTTAGATAAACAGCGATTATCTTTGTAACGCATAACTGGGAGAGAAATGTTGTTGGGTACCATAGTTTACCAAGGGGTTTGGTTGACTACATAAGTTGTAAACCTAGCGATACCGCTAGGTTTACTTTTACGGCCGCTTAGAACTGGTAGTCAGCTATGATACCAAATGTCCGTGGGGCACCGATTTCATAAAGATCGTTCTTATGGCGTAAAACATAGTCTTCGTCGGTCACGTTTTTCACATAAGCGCGAATCGTGAAGTTATCTGCAGCGTAACCGGCATTCAAATTCAGCACAGTGTAGTCACCGGCCGAATTGCTTTCGGTATTGGCTAAGTCCGTATAATAGTCGGAAACATAGTTAACCCGGGCACCGAAGAACAAGCCTGAATTTAAGTGTTGTGTAAACCCTAATCCGGCGGAGAGGTCCGGCGCATAGCTAAACTCTTTGCCACTGAGGTTTTCTGTAGTACCGCCCGGCCCTTGCGTTACTTCTGTTTTCAATAAACCCACAAACGCAAAAACATCTAAGCCGGAGTCGAACCAGTAGGTGGTTTCAACTTCAGTGCCATAGGTTTTGCCTTTCGGGATATTGGCAACGTAGTTGTCCAGTCTGCTGCCGCTGTCACCATAAACAACCGTATGGTAGTTATCATAGTTGTTATAGAAGAGGTTGGCGTTGACCCCCAGTTTTTTATCGAGGAAGGTTGAACGTGAGCTCAGCTCGTAAGTCCACACTTCTTCTTGTTGAAACCGGAAGAGCTCTTGCTTGTACTCGTTATAACCAATCCCGCCGGCGTTGTAGCCTTTGCGCGCCGTCAGTCCGAGGGTTGAGTTGTCAGACACTTCATAAGTGACACCGATTTTAGGCAGCAAAATGTTGTTATCATCATCTGCTTTAAAGTCAATCGGGTACTTTTCATGATCAAAATCGCGCTTGAGGTCATCCCGCTCGTAGCGTGCGCCAAGGAGCAGTCCCCATTTCGGGGTCAGTTTGATTTTAGAATCAAAGTAAATCGCATACGTGTGAGTTTTATCGGCACGCTTGAGTGAGTCGGTCTGCGTATCCTGATCTTTGGAATAACTGCTGAGACCGACAATCGCGCTGTATTTTTCGTCCTGAGAGTTATAAGACAGCTTCGCTTCGGCGGTATAGTTTTCCTCGTCGATATCCCCCCACCAATCTGTCTTCGGATAAGCTGTAAATTTGGTTGAGTAGTCACGTCTTGCAAGCAGTACATCCGCTTTCAGTTCGTCATTAATCAGGTAAGCCACATCAAGATTCACGTTCCAGCTGTTTGTTTCCTGACGACGTGTACCGTTTGAATCGGTGTATTCATACTTACCTTCTTCAGAAACCAGGTTGGTGTACTGACCTTTTTCACGACGACTGGCAACCGTCAGTTTGGCCGTGAGTTTGTCTGAGCCATACGGTTTAAACAGTAATTTACCCCGGATATTATGAGATTCAATTTCAGAAGGGTCCCAAGGATACTGGTCATTATTCGGTAACGAATAGTCAATCGGCGTGTTGCCTTTAGTGCCTTCAGCCGCAAGGCGGAATGCGAGTTTATCTGCAACGATCGGTGCTGAAACAACACCGGCTAAATGGTATTTGTCATCTTCGTTTTCGTAACCCGCACGCACTTTGCTTTCCGTATAAAACGTTGGATCTTTGGTTTTGATCACCACCGCGCCACCGATACTGTTGCGTCCTTGGTTGGTGGATTGAGGGCCTTTATAAACTTCGACTTGTTCCGTGTCCCATAAGCCTGCTTTACCGAAAGCTTCTCCCGTCCATGACTCAGACACACCATCAACGGTGGTGTTGACGCGCGGAGTCGCCCCCGTCATGTATGACAGGAATCCGTCTCCGGCACCACCCCGGCCATCAACACCCCGAATGTGCGGCATCCCTGACGGTGCATTCAGTACGTTAGGAACGCGATCCAGCAAATCATAGTAGTTTTGGTTTTCACCGTTATCTGCATCTTCGGTGAAAACAGTGACCGAACTGGTGTTCTCCGCCAACGTTCCCCCCAGTTTTTCGCCATGTACAACAATCGTTTCCGGGTTTTGTACATTGCTCTGTTGCCGGCTTTTTTCAGCATAAGTACTCGTGCTTACTCCCAAGCATATCAAACTGATCATGGTGGAAAGTATGTTCCTCACATGACGACTAGAATTACCACTGTTTAAATCCATGGGCTTCATGATTTAAGAAATCCTTTAAAAATTTGAAAAATATTTGATGTCGCAACCAATTTTATGCAAAGTTGTTGCGGGTGGTTATGGTAATGATAATTATTATTATTTACAATAATGAATCAGGTAAATTTGTGCCACTTGATCAATTTTTCTGTGAATGAGTATGTGGCTGATAAATCGGAACAGTTATGGTTGTTGAAAATACCCAAGGACAAGAGCAACAAAGTATTGCCCGCGTTTGCAATTGTCTCACCAGAGACAATTGCAATATCGGGGATGAAAGATGGTGGCAAATCATTTGCTCGGAAGGCACGCCAGTCGTGGCTGCTGTGACTGGTGAATATGCAGATGTGGTCTTTCTTTGGCGTGAGTTTCCGCCACAGAAAGACGCGGCAGCGACTCAAGCTGTGTACATTGATATCAACGGGGTAACCGATCATCACAGCTTCAATATGGCTCAGCTTACCCGGATAGCCGGTACGGATGTGTGGTTCTATGTCGCTGCAATTCCGCTGACTTGGCGTGGTGGTTATGCATTTATTCCTGTGCCCTCAGCTTTGGTTCAGCCCGATTATGCGGGGAACTACAGCGAGAAAAGACAACAGCACCGTCAATGGCTACAGCAGATATTTCCGCTCAGTTGTCGTGATCAACTGAACCCGAACGGGCTCACACATTGCGCTTGGGGGAGCGCCAAAACGCCGCTGCATATGCCGGATGCACCACTGCAACCCCAGTGGCAACCGTTTGATAAGCTTGGCGGGAAAAGTGTCGCCAAGGCAACTTACACCATCGATTGGCAGAGTGAAATGTTGAACGACAGCCGCAGGGTCTGGCTTTATTCCACCGCTTCCTCTGAGCCGCAAGTTTTATCTAAACAACACGTTGCTGCTGAACAGCCATTTTCCCCGGAACAACCGGCATTACCGGTGGTTTTGCTGCTTGATGGCCGGTTTTGGTCAGAGTCGCTGCCGATTTACGATGCACTGTCATGTGCCACCCAAGAAGGCGTATTACCGCCAGCCGTCTATGTGCTGATTGATGAAGTTGACGGACGCCGGCGTCATGATGATCTGAGCTGTAACGCGACGTTTTGGCAGGCAATCATGCAAGAACTGTTTCCTGTGATTGCTCACTATTTCACGCTCAGCAACGATCCGCAGCAAACTGTCGTGGTCGGCCAGAGTCTGGGTGGGTTAGCGGCCATGTTCGCCGCGCTCAACTGGCCTGAACGGTTTGGCTCGGTGGTGTGTCAGTCCGGTTCATTCTGGTGGCCGGATTTTTCAATCGTCAAACCTCCCGGTGACTACGTCGCCCCTGAATCGCCTCATCTGCTGAGTGAAATGAGCCGACAGGTGCATGACGGGTTGGGGCGTCGTGCCGGTCTAAACATCTTCATGGAAGTCGGCAGTGGCGAAGATATCATGATTGACCTCAGTCAGGATATGTACTGCCAACTCGCTTCTCAACAACACAATATTCAATACCGAGTCTTCGAGGGGGGCCATGAACGCTTATGTTGGCGTGGTGGCATCATCGATGGCCTCTCTTACATCTTCTCATTGTGAGTTTTTATTCAGCCTAAGCGGAGTCAGATATGTCAGAACAATACGTTAACCCTTTTGATGATCCTGAAAATCAGTTTCTTGTCCTGATCAACCAATGCGGTCAGTACAGCCTGTGGCCTGAGTTTAAACAGGCGCCTTCCGGTTGGAAAAATACGTTCGGGCCCAGTGATAAACAGCGCTGCATCGCATACATCGAAGCCCATTGGCAAGACATCCGGGTATAGCCGGCACCTCAAGACGATAAAAAGAACCAGAAAAAACACGTGATTATTTTTAAGGAATGGACGAATGAAAGACCATCGGGTACCAGAAGAACTATATGATCTGACTGGTACGCAGCAGGGGATTTGGTTCGGGCAGCAAGTGATGCCCAGACCTGAAGCATTTAATGTAGCCCATTATACCGAGATTGACGGAGCGATTGATTTAGAATGCTTCACGCAAGCGGTCAATCGTGGTGTCGCAGCCGCTGACTCGCTGCATCAGCAATATGTAGAAACAGACGGAACTGTCAAACAGGGCAGCCATGGGGGCAGATTAGGGCAAGATGTCTTGGAAATCATGGACTTTTCCCAGTCGGCATTTGCTGATGAATCAGCGCTGGCATGGATGCAAGCCGACCTTGCGACACCGATTGATCTGCAAGGGGACTCTCCAAGATACCGCCACTGTCTGATCAATGTCGGTACATCGGGTAAACCGGCGTGGCTCTGGTATCAGCGCTATCATCATATTGATGTGGATGGCTTTAGTTTTAATGCAATCACACAGTATATCGTCAGTGAATACAACCGGTTAACAGCGGGGACAGCCGCACCGGTGCCGTTTACCCCGTTTCAAGACGTAATTGCCGAACATCAGCAATTTTATCAGTCTGAGCAGTTTCAAACCGCGCGCAGCTTTTGGCAGCAAACCGCGAGTCAGCTGCCTGAGATGATTTCGTTAGTCACCGGCGGACACCAAACCTTAGCCACCGGCGTCGAGAGATTCAGCATTAATCTGGCGGGCGGGGCATGGCTTTACCGGGGAGGGAATCAAGTGCTCCCTTCAGAGTTTGCCATGGCGTTGGTTTTTGCCTACCTCCATTTAGTTTCAGGTGAGCACCGCCTGTGTGTCGGCTTTCCGTTTATGCGCCGCATGGGAAGCGCGGCAGCCAGTTCGACCGGCGCGGTGGTCAATGTGCTGCCGTTGACGCTGGAAGTTGAGCCCGAGATGACCCTCTCTGATGTCGCCCGGGCGATGAACAAGGTCATTCGTCAGACCCGCCGTCATCAAATGTATGATGCTGAACAAATCCAGCGGGATTCGGGCAGAGTCGGACAACCCTTGTACGGGCCGCTGCTGAACTACAAACCCTTTGAAGAAACAATCAATCTGGCTGGCACGACAGGCCGTACTCACATTCTTTCAGCAGGCCCGATTGACGACATTGAATTCTCTCCGCAACTCAGGGATGACCAACTGCACCTCACACTGACCGCCAATGCCGGGAAATACTCACAACAGTCACTGGCTCTGCATGGTCA
This sequence comes from Vibrio sp. MEBiC08052, assembly GCF_001506075.1. GTDB lineage: Bacteria > Pseudomonadota > Gammaproteobacteria > Enterobacterales > Vibrionaceae > Vibrio. The sequence goes on from NZ_KQ947475.1 coordinate 1,393,801, forward strand.
GCGTTTTGCTCATATGGTCGGGCAGATTACCCGCAACCCGGATATACCGCTCCATGCACTGGAGATCATGCCTGCCAGTGAACAACAGCAGATAATGCAGTGGTCAACCGGAACCGTACTTGAAGACTGGCAGCAACAGGGGAGCGTGCTCGCGGTATTTGCGCGTCAGGTCAAACAAAAGCCTGACGCAGTTGCTTTAAGCTTTGCCGGGCAGCGCTGGACATTCGCCCAGCTTGATCAGACGATCGACAAGCGAGCGCAGCAGATGCACGCCTTAGGCGCAGACAAAGGCGATATCATCGGGGTTGCTTTGCCGCGTAGCGCGGAAACCATCATCACGATGCTGGCGATTCTTCGTATCGGTGCGGTCTACCTGCCGATTGATCTGGCCTATCCTCAGGAGCGGATCGAAACCATTTTAACGCAAGCCCGGCCAAAGCACGTGATTGTCGGGCAGCCAGAGACACTGTCGTGGTACCACTTAACGTCTTGCATCTCGCTGAATGAGCTTGCCAGCCAGCAGGTGACCGAACGGGTAAGCCTTGAGATTGCCCCTGCTGATGTGGCCTATATCGTCTTTACCTCCGGCTCGACCGGGACACCCAAAGGCGTGATGAACACCCACGGAGCGTTGCTCAATTTATTGCTTTCGCACCAGCACTCTGTTTTTGCCAAGACGATCCGGCACCTTGCTACGCAACAACAATGTGCTGCGCACGACGTGCAGGTTCGGGCGGCACATACCACATCGTTCTCATTTGACGCATCCTGGGAACAAGTGCTTTGGATGCTGTGTGGGCATTCCCTTTACCTGTACGACGATGAGCAGCGTAGAGATGCCTGTGAGCTGAGCGAAAAAGTCGCCCGCGATCAGATCAATGCTTTGGATCTGCCGCCTTCGCTGTTGAGTCAAATGCTCGATAACGGACTGATGGAAGCTGACCATGTCCCTTCACTGGTGCTGATCGGCAGTGAAGCTGTGCCTGAGCAACTCTGGTCAAGGCTCAAAACCTACCCGGATTTGCTGGTTGAGAACTGCTACGGGCCGACCGAGTTTACCGTTGATGCGGTGAGTGCATCACTCTGCGCGGACGACACACCGGTGATCGGTCGCCCCATCTTAAACGCCACAGCTTATGTGTTCGATCAGCAGTTGAATCCGGTGGCCGTTGGTCGCGTCGGTGAGTTGTATCTGGCAGGCGCAGGACTGGCAAAAGGTTATTTAAACCAAGCCGGTATGACAGCAGAGCGATTTGTGGCAAACCCGTTTGAAGACGGACAAATCATGTACCGGACCGGTGACTTGGTGAAATGGCGTGATAACGGTCAGCTGGACTTTATCGGCCGCAGCGATGACCAAGTCAAAATTCGGGGGTTCCGGATTGAACTGGGGGATGTTGAAAGCGCTGTGAATGCGATTGAAGGGGTTGACACGACGGTGGTTATTGCTGAGCGCCACGGAGAATCACACCGACTGATTGCCTACTGCACCTTGGTTAATCACGCCCGGGCGCTGCTTGATGAGCAAACCTTATTGACCCAAATTGCCGCGACGCTCCCCGAATATATGGTACCTGCTGCGGTGGTGATCATGGCGCAGTTTCCCCTCAATGTGAATGGCAAAATTGACCGAAAGTCACTGCCTGAACCGACGATTGTGTCTGGCAATACATGGGTGGCTCCGACCAATCCTGAAGAGCAGGTGCTGTGTGATGCGGTGGCTGAGTTGCTCGGTGTGGATCAAGTCGGCATTGCCGATGACTTTTTTGCCTTGGGGGGCGACAGTATTTCTGCCATGGGGCTGGGGACATTACTGAGAAAGTCCGGTTATGAACTGCGTCCCAGAGACATATTCTCAGCACGTCAGTTAGGCGTGATGGCTGAGTCGATGAAACCCCTGCGTCGTCACGTGGCACAGAAACAGGACGGAGAGATTCAGCCGCTGCCGATGTGGCGTTGGTTCGAAGAAACTTTTGCCGAAAATACCCGTTATGTACAAGGCGTCTTTGTTGCGATTGAATCAGAGATTACTTTGCATCATCTTCAGGCCGGATTGAAACAACTGGTTGCCAATCACTCGGTTTGCCGACTGATCAAGCAAGATGCGCGTTATCGGATTGAGTCAATCGATAAGTTAGCGGTTGAGTCTTGGATTGAAACACGCCAAGTGGACGAACTCGAACTCGCTGATTTAGACGGCGTTTTTGAACAGGTCAGTCAAAGGTTATCACCGGGCAGTGCGATGCTCCGGCTGGTCAATCTTCGCGATCATGCCGGGCGCAATGGGCTGATGATTCTTGCTCACCACTTGATCATTGACGGTGTCTCATGGCGCATTCTGTTACCGCAGTTAAAAACCGTCGTCCGTGCCCAAGTCAACCAAGTCAATGCAGCGCTAACACCGGAAGTCACGGGGATCAATTCGTGGTCGCAAGCACTTTATCAACATTTGCCCCGGCTGACTCAGCAAGCACAAGATTGGATTGCGCAGCAATCGCGTCATATTGAGCCACTCAAACCGCAAGCGGAACCGGGGCGTGTGGTTCAGCGCCGGGTGATGCTACCGGCAGCGCTGACCCAAAACATACTCAGTTACTGCCAGGATGCTCAGGCTATCGATGTTGATGAACTGTTGATTGCAGCGGTCACTTCAGCGCTGGGTCAGTGTTATCAAAAAGAAGCGATCAGGCTGTATTTAGAGTCTCACGGCCGCGAAGAATTTGATGCTTCACTCAACCTCAGTCAAACCTTAGGCTGGTTTACCACTGAATTCCCGTTAGTCATCGAGCTGCCCCAAGACGGTGAAGTATCAGCATTACTCAAACAGGTTAAGCAACCAAAGCGCAGTGTCACAGACCGGGGATTGGGCTACATGGCACTCCGGTATTTAGACAACTCGTATCGCGAGACACTCACTGCGTTATCTCAACGCAATCAGGCGTCGCTATTGCTGAATTATCTCGGCCGGTTTGAGCAGTCTCCGGGAACGTGGTCACCGATCAGCCGGGCGGGCAAGTTTGCCGACACGTTTGCGGTTTCGCTCAACAGCGATAACGCGCTGTTACATCCGCTGGAACTGAATATTTTTGTCGATGAAAGTGATCATGAACCGAGGCTTGCTCTCAACTGGGCGTGGAATGAGGCGCAATTCAGCCATGATGAGATCAATGCGATTTGTGAGCGAATCACGCTGCAACTTGAAGCAATTCTACACTGGTTGCGTGAGCAACCCACACCCCAAGTGATGCTGCGGGTTCCGGCTGAATATACTGAAACCGGCATCTCTCTTCACGACGCAGCAGCACTATCGAATCGTTTTGGCGCTGTCAGCGATATTCTGCCTGCCTTGCCGCTGCAAGAAGGGTTGTTGTTCCAGTCGCAGTTGGGCGATGAGAATAGCAATTACAACTCAACCACCCGACTGACTTTTCAGGGGGAGGTTAATCCACAGCAAGTTCAGCGAGCTTTGAATGCGGTGATCGCACGTCATCCGCAATTACTGGCTCAATTCGACAGCTCAGTTTTAGGCCGGACGGTGCAGTTGATTCCTCAAACCAGTACGCCTTGGCCGTTGGTGTGTGTGGATATCCGTAAAGAGAGCGATCAACAGCAACAGGCGTATCTTGGCCATGCTGAACAGCAAGCGCTGGTTCGCCAGTTTGACCTCAATGATCCCAATGAATCGTTGCTCGGTGCGATGTTGATTCATCATGGCGAAGCACAAAGCACGCTGTTTATTTCAGCGCATCATTTGGTTGTCGATGGTTGGTCAACGCCTATCCTACTTGGTGATTTCCTGAGCGCGTATGTCAAAGAAAACCAGCGTTTGCCTCCGTTATCGGCTCGTTATGCGGATGTCGTCCACCAGTTGAAACAACGTGATAAAACGCAAGCACAAGCGCTTTGGCAGGATGTTTTGCAAGACGTGACACCGACTATTGCATTCGAAGATGTGCCGGTAGAAGCGTGTGTCAAAGAGTATGAGCTGATTATTGACGCGGCAAAAACGCAGCAACTCAGTCAACGGTTGAGTGCTTATGGTTTAACGATCAACGCACTGATGCAGGGGATTTGGTCATGTATTCTGGGGAGCATGACCGGGCGGGAAGATGTGGTCTTCGGGACGCCAATCTCAGGGCGGTTCGGACGGGTTAAAGGTATTGATGAACATATCGGTTTGTTCAGTAATACCATACCGGTGCGAATGAAACTTCATGCCAGACAGAGCCTGTTGGAACAGTTGCAGGCGCATCAGGCCACGCAGATCCAACTGCTTGAACATGATGAACTTGGTTTGGGTGAAATTCAGCAGTTAGCCGGGGGAGAGACGTTATTCGATACTTTGCTGGTGGTGGAAAATTACCCTGACCACTCGCAATGGTACAGTCAGGATTATCAGGGCGCTAAGCTGACCGATATTCACAATCGTGGTTATACCCACTATCCATTGACGATTCTGGTGCTCCCCGGTGAGCAAATTCATGTGCTGTTTGAGTACCGGGATACCGTCGGGATTGCGCAGCAAGTGATGCAGCGCTTTGAAAAACTGCTGCAAGCCGTGATTGATACCCCTGAAATCCCCCTGGCGCAACTCGATTTACGTTTGGCGGCTGAAATCGCGCTTCAGAAACGTGTCAATCAGACGCAGTCTGAAGTGGGTCATCACACGCTGCGTTCACTGATGGCTGATCAGGCGGCGCGGACGCCGGAACAGATTGCACTGATCGACAGTGACAACCGTTTGAGTTACCAAGCCATGCGTGAGCAAGTGATTGCGATTGCCAATCTGCTGGTCAGTCATGATGTGGGTGTGGGCGATGTGGTTGCGGTCGCATTGCCAAGAAGCGTTAAGCTCAGTCTGGCTTTCAACAGTATTATTGAATGTGGTGCCGCTTATCTGCCGCTCGATGTCAGTTATCCTGATGACCGACTGGCTTACATGATCGGTGATGCGCAGCCAAAACTGATCATCACCACTTACGAGTATCAGGCGCGTTTTGGTGAGCTGGGGGAACTGTTGATGTTAGATCAGTTGCCTGAGCCGACGCCGTTCAGTGATGTGCCACATCCACAGGCGCCGCGTCCGGAGCACGGTGCGTATATCATCTATACCTCGGGGTCTACCGGCAATCCGAAAGGGGTGCTGGTTTCTCACCAAGCTATTGTCAACCGCTTGCAATGGATGCAGTCTGAGTATCAGCTCAGTCATCATGATGTGGTGTTGCAGAAAACCCCGTGCAGTTTTGATGTGTCCGTGTGGGAATTCTTCTGGCCGCTGATTCAGGGCGCGACGTTAGTGATGGCGCCCCCGGAGTCACATAAAGATCCGGAGTGGCTGATGGCGGTGATTGAAGATTACCAAGTCACAACAATGCATTTTGTACCGTCAATGCTTGCGGCGTTTATGGCATCGGTTGCCGCGCATCACGAACAGATCACCAAAGTTGCGCCGAGCTTACAGCGGGTCTTTTGTTCCGGTGAAGCGCTGTCGAAAGAACTCGCCGATGTCTATGCGCAATGGATCGATGCCCCTTTACATAACCTGTACGGCCCGACGGAAGCCGCGGTAGACGTGACGTATTGTCCGGCATTCGGTGCACCGCTCAGGGAGAGTTTCGGGCACAGTGTGCCGATTGGTTTGCCGGTGTGGAATACCCGGCTGTATGTGTTGGATAGTTTTCTGCGGGAGACACCGGTCGGTGTGCCGGGTGAGTTGTATCTTGCCGGTGACCAACTGGCGATTGGTTACCTGAATCGCAGCGCGCTGACCGCAGATCGGTTTATTGCCAACCCGTTTGCCAGTGGTGAAAGGATGTATCGCACGGGGGATGTTGTGCGCTGGCTGCCGTCGGGCAAAATCGAATATCTGGGAAGAAGCGATGACCAGCTCAAAATCCGCGGACAGCGCATTGAACTGGGTGAGATCGAAACCGCACTCCAATCTCTGCCGGGTGTTAAGCAAGCGTTAGTGTGTGCCAAAGCGCTCGGCTTAGAAAAGAACATGGCCGGTGCGGATGATCGTCAGTTGGTTGGTTATGTCATTTTGAGTGAAGACGGGCAGACCGATGGTGATTGGCTCAAGGCGGCCTTGTCTGAGCAACTTCCGGCGCATATGGTTCCGGTTGCGATTATTGTACTGGCAGAATTTCCGCTCAGTGCCAACGGTAAGTTAGATCGGAAAGCGCTGCCGTTGCCGAGTGACATTGTCACGGCTGAAGGGCGTAAAGCGCGCCCCGGTCTGGAAGCGCAGCTGGTGGCTATTTTTGCCGATGTGCTGGGCATTGACACATTATCCGCAGAAGATGATTTCTTCGCCCTGGGGGGACACTCTTTAATGGCGATGAAGTTAGCAGCAGAGATCCGGCGCGTGTTGCATGTACCGGTGACAGTCGGCCAGATCATGGTGCATCCGACCGTTGCAAAACTGGCGCTGTTACTGCTCGATGATGATGCCCGCAATGATCCGACCTTAGCCGGGTTCGGGGAAGTTCTGCCGATCCGTGCCGGTCATGGCCCGGCTTTATTCTGTATCAATTCAGCATCGGGTTTTGCCTGGCAATACACCGGGTTGCCGAAATATCTGCGCGGCAGCTATCCGATTGTCGGCCTGCAATCACCGCGTCCGTCCGGGGCGATTGCGGCAGGCACCGACATGCAAGATGCCTGCGCAATTCATATGAAGGCCCTCAAACAGGTACAGCCCCACGGGCCGTATCATTTATTGGGGTATTCCTTTGGCGGCACCGTGGCACAGAGCCTTGCGGCGAAGCTGGTGCAGCAGGGTGAGGAAGTGGCGTTTCTTGGCCTGCTGGATACTTATCCCCCTGAAGGACAGGACTGGGACGGGCCCATGAATGACGAAGCGCAGGACGAAATCGAACGGGAGAAAGATCTGTTTCTGGCGGCCAATGATGTGACCGATGATGAACTTGACCAGCAAAGGTCGGCAATGTTTCAAGACATTACGGCCAACTATGCCGATGCAGTCCGCCTGTTATCCGGAGCGCGCTCATCCGAATATGAGGGTCGGGTTGATCTGTTTGTGGCGCAAAGAACATTGCCGCAAGGCTATGACATCGACCACCACTGGCAGCCGTTCCTGACCCAGCTGGAAAAACACTATTTTGATTGTTCTCACGAAGACATCCTCGCGCCGGAGCATGTCCGGGAAATCGGTGAACAACTCGATACGCTGTTGTGCCAGATAGAAACGCTCAAAGCATAAATCACAGAACCGGCATTCGCCGGTTCTTTTTTATGTGATCAAATTTTTTAATTTAAGCAGGAGATTAACTTGATAACGGTTTCGGGATAACCAAGGGGGTATGGGTTAACGGGTCATCAATAATAAGACTGTTTAACCCGTAGACGTTGCGGATCAGTGTTTCGCTCATGATCTGTTTCGGCGCACCTTGGGCAATAACCGCGCCCGACTTCATCACAATCAGATGATCCGCGTAGCGACAAGCGTGATTGAGGTCATGCAACACCGCAACAATGGTGCGATCTTCTTGTCGGTTCAGTTTTCTGAACAGTTCCAGTAACTCGATTTGATGCGCGATATCCAGATAGGTTGTGGGTTCATCCAATAGCAGATAAGGCGTTTGCTGGGCCAAGACCATCGCCACCCAGACACGCTGGCGCTGCCCGCCGGACAACGATTCGACAGTCTGTTGTAGCAAGGCTTCAATCTGAGTGGCTTTGATGGCGTCATTGACCGCCTGTTCGTCTTCTGATGTCCAGCGGCGCAGAAAGGACTGATGTGGAAAACGTCCTCTTGCCACCAGATCATGGACTGTAATGCCGCCGGGTGCGATTGCGGATTGGGGAAGCAGCCCCAGAATTTTCGCCAGCGCTTTGCGCGAATAGTGTTCAAGGTTTTTCCCGTCAAAACAGATCTGCCCCTCGCTTGGCGAGAGCAGTTTGCTCAGTCCGCGGAGCAGGGTGGACTTGCCACAACCGTTAGGGCCCAGAATCACGGTAAATTGCTTATCCGGTATGTGGAGTGACAGCCCCTGAGCGATCGGCTGATCCTGATAGGCGAGGGTAATATTTTCGGCTATCAGACGACTTGTATCGGTAAGTGTTGCGTGCAGTACATCAGTCACAATATCAGTTTCCCGATTGTTGAATTAAAAGATAAATCAGGTAGAAACCACCAATACTGATGGTGACAATGCCGACAGGTAATTGGTTCGGTGCAAAGAGATTCGCTGCGATAAAGTCTGACAGCGTCAGGAGCATTGCGCCCATCAATGCTGCCGGAATGATGGCGACACCGCCTTCCCGGGTGAGTTTCTTCGCCAGTTGCGGGGCAACCAGCGCAATGAAAGCAATCGGGCCTGCGGTCGCTGTGACGGCCGCGGTTAAAATGACCCCGAATACCATCGCCAGCTGGCGTATTTTTTCACTGTGGATACCCAGCATATTGGCACTGTCATCTCCCATTTCGAGGATGTTCATTTTTCTCGCCAGCATTGCTGCGCCAAGTAAAGCGATACCAATAAAGGACAGCGACGGCACAACCTGATGCCAGCTCAGACCATTGAGTGAGCCCGCACCCCAGAGCGCTGCTGCCATCGAGGTTTCTAAGCTGCTTGAAATCATCATCCAAGTATTAAACGCACTCAACATCGCGCTCACACCAATGCCGATAATAATCAGACGAAAACCTTGTATCCCTTGCTTAAACGCCAGCACATACACCACACCGGCACAAACAATACCACCGATAATCGCACCGCAAGCGATCTGCAAATCGCTGCCGCCAAACAGAATAATGACCACCAACGCACCGGTATAGGCGCCGGTATTGAAGCCAATTACATCCGGGCTGCCCAGCGGATTGCGGATCAGGGACTGAAACAATGCACCGCTGACCCCCAGCGCCGCGCCAAAGACTAATCCGGCCGTGAGGCGGGGCAGCCGCCATTCGAGAACGACCGTGGTCAGGAACTTTTCCCCTTCACCGAACAGCACTTGTGAGAGTTCGGCAAAGGTGGTCTTTAACTGCCCGGTGGAGAGGGCAAAAGTCGCGACGGCAACCGTGAAAAAGAGCAGAACGACGCACCATTTGAGCGTGTGTTTCGAGAGCAGAATATTGAGCCAACCGGATTGGCTGCCGAGTAAAATCGTGTTGGATGGTTGCATTATAGTTTACCAAAAGAGGTGACTTGACGTGCCAGATATATCAGCACCGGTGCGCCGACAAAAGCAGTCACAATGGATACCCGAATCTCGTTGACAGCGATAACCCGGCCGACAATATCAGCACTGATGATTAACAGTGGGCCGAGCACGATTGCATAAAGCGTGAGCCACAGTTGGTTGGGGCCGGACAAACGACGAGCAATATGCGGAATCATTAAGCCGATGAAGCCAATCGGCCCGGCAATTGCGGTCGCGCTGCCACAAAGCAGGGCAATGGCAAATAAAGCGCTCAGCTGCACCAGCTTTACCGGCGTGCCTAAACCTTGGGCAATCTCTTCTCCCAACGCAAGGTTATCTAAAGCGGGTGCAATCATGAGCGCTGCGATGATGCCTGCCAGAATCGGTAAAACAGCCATCGATGCGAGGGACAGATCGCGGATATCCAGTGAGCCGGCATCCCAAAAACGCATCTCATCGAATGCCACCGGATTCATCAGTGTTATCGACGAAGAAACGCCCGCGAGTAACGCCCCGATAGCCACCCCGGCTAAAGTGATTTTGAGCGGATTGACTCTGGCTTCCTTATAGGTGCCGACAAAATAAACAAAAACGCTGGTGAGCATCGCGCCGAAAAACGCCAGCCAGAGATGCTCTGTCATACTTTGATTCCCCAGCAGCACAATCCCCGCCAGTACAAAGAAACTTGCCCCGGCGTTCACGCCAAGAATTCCCGGGTCGGCAAGAGGATTGCGCGTGATCGACTGAATTAAGCCACCGGCCACCGCTAAGGCGGCACCGACCAGTAAACCGAGCAGGGTTCTTGGTAACCGGCTCTCGACAATAATCAAACTTTCGGTGGAGTCCGCTTTGGCAAGCAATACATCAATCACCACACTGGGTGAGATACTTTTGGCACCCACAAAAAGACTGATGATGCAGATCATCACTAGTGCGAACATCAGAAAAATGAGTTTGCCCGACTGACTGGATAGCCGGGCAGGCATCATGACGCTTTGTATCGGTGTTGTTACGTCTTGATGAGACGTTCGGGGCTGAGAAAATAGATGATTCATGAATGTTAATAAAAATAATTATCATTTCCATTATTATAAATAAATGATTAGAATGTTCAAGCTTCAAACACTCGTAATGAAGAGTAACTCTTTTAAATTCCTCAAATTTTGACGTAGATGACCATGAAAACGCCCAAACTGCTATTAGATTTTAGCCTGCTGAAAGAAAATCCCCATTTCAGAATGGTATTTATTGCCAGAATGATGTCAGTGCTCGCTTTAGGCATGATGACTGTTGCAGTGCCGATCCAGATTCATCAAATGACCGGCTCAACCCTGCAAGTCGGCCTGATTATGGCCTTAGATGGTGTCGGCATGTTTGTCGGCCTGCTCTTCGGAGGTGTGCTCGCCGATAAATATGACCGGCGTAAATTGATTCTGATGGCGCGCGCAACCTGTGGCATCGGCTTTGGTGCATTAGCGCTGAATAGTTTATTGGCGAACGCCTCCCTGACCGCACTTTATCTACTCTCTGTATGGGATGGTTTTTTCGGTGCGATGGGCATGACGGCTCTGATGGCCTCTCTCCCGGTGATTGTCGGGCGGGAAAATCTGCCGGCGGCTGCGGCCTTGAGTATGCTCACCGTGCGCATCGGTATGGTGCTCTCACCGGCAATCGGCGGGCTGATTATTTCATTCGGGGATGTCAGCTGGAACTATTTAGCCGCTTCCGTCGGGACACTCGGTACCCTGATTCCGTTATTCAGACTGCCGACGATGCAACCGACGCATCATGCCCCGGAGAATCCCTTATTGTCTCTGTATGAGGGCGTGAAGTTCTTATTTTCCAATAAAGTTGTGGGTTGTGTGGTGGTGTTCGGGACGTTAGAGACGCTGGCAACAGCAGTTCGGGTGATGTTTCCGGCTTTGGCGCTGGAAACTTTTACCGGCAATGCGGCTAATGCCGGTTTGATGTATTCCGCCATTCCTCTGGGAGCCATGATCGGTGCATTAACGTCCGGGTGGGTAAAAACGGCACGCAAGCCGGGCATGGTGATGATTTATGCAACAATGGGGACTTTCTTATCCATTGTGTTGATGGGGCTTGCCGGTCACTTCTGGTTGTTCTTAGCGATTTTGGTGGTCTACGGCTATGCCGGATCGGTTGCGTCTCTGCTGCAATATTCAATTGTGCAGGGACATACACCGGATCACTTGTTAGGCCGGGTCAGCAGCCTGTGGACCGCGCAAGATGTCACCGGTGATTCGGTCGGTGCGCTGGGGCTCGGTGCGCTTGGCAAAGTGATGGCACCGGCGGTGTCCGTGTTGAGCTTTGGTGTCGGAGCCACCGGAATCGGGCTGTTGATGGTGACGGCGTTTCGTTCACTGCGGCAGGCAACATTATTCGATCCTGCGTTAGCGCCTCAGGAAGAGAGCGAGACGCCGCAAGCTGTGACGAACTAACCATAAACCGCCTCAGACGAGGTGTTTTTTTATCCCGCAACGTTTGAGCGGCTGAAGGTCGTCTCCAGTGTGGTGAGTAAATTCATCGCACTGTAGTAATCGAGCCTGAAAGAGTCGTTGCCCATCGCAAAGATATTGCCTTGGCGGATTGCCGGGAGGTGAGCAATAAACTTGTTATGTTTGACCTGCTCGACAACAGTGGCATCAGCGGCAAATAACAGTACCGAGCGGCCTGTAATCGCATCGGCAAATTTCTCTCCGTTCACCGGCACGATATCTTTACGTTTGCCCATTTGATGATTGTTTTTCAGCTCATCGGGCAGCGGGCTCAGGGTAAAGCCAAGTCCGTTCAGAATTTGCCCCTGAGCCGAGTCATCCGTCCAAAAGTTGCCCCCGCGATTATCTCCGTAATAGACCATCGCTGAGACCGGTTGCGGTGGCAGTGAGATGCGGTCTTTTAATGCCAGTAATCGGGTGTCAAATCTTGTGATGGCCGATTCGGCCTGCTGTGTTCGGTCGGTAACCGACCCCAGCAACCGCGCTAACGTTTGCCAGCTTTTATCGTCGTAATTGATCACCAGCGTCGGTGCGATAGTTGAGAATTGTTGATAAAGCTTAACGGCCGAATCTCCGCCGGTTGCAGAGACGATGATCAGGTCGGGCTTTTCTTTCGCGACTGCTTCAGCACTGGCAACACCCTGATACAAGGGTTTCACACCGCGGTCATAGGCAATTTGGTTCCATTGAAAAAAGAAACCATGTTTATCCGCGACGAGTGTGTCGGGGCGCGTGCCTCCCGAGGCGATGAGCGGGGCATCGATAGCCAGCAGTGTTCCGGTTATCGACACGCTGGTGGATACAATACGTTGCGGAGGTTTGTTCAGCGTTACTTTGCCGTAACGGTTAGAAATCGTTTTCGGCCAGCCTTGGGAAACCATCAGCGACGTTTCTGAGGGATTGGGCGTGTTTTCGGTGTTGTCGTTGCATCCTGCGATGAGGATAGCAAACATGATCCCCACAAGGAGAAGTAATACGCGAGGCATAGGAAGCTCCAATTTATTTCGAGCGCAACATCTTATTGAGTTGAAAAACCAGATAGTGACAGCGCTGAGTCAATCGTTAAAGGTACGTACTTTATTGCGAATGGCTATCATTATCAATTGATTTTATTCAACAGGCTGTTTATCATCCCTGTAAATGATAATCGTTAGCATTTGTGTAATGCCTTATGTATGTTACCTCAATGCTAACCCGAGCGACTGACCGCTGTTCATCCATCTTCTGTTTATCAACTTTTTGTTGAGCGACCTGTCTTGAACAAACGTGAGTCAATCCGTCACTTTTTCTCAACAAGGATAATTACAATGGCGATTCCCAAGATAGCCGCATATCAAATTCCCTCATATGATGCGTTTCCGGATAACAAGGTCAACTGGCAGTTAGATGCAAAAAAAGCAGTGCTGCTGATTCACGACATGCAGGATTACTTCATTAATTTCTTTGATAAGAAAGAAGCGCCTATCCCCGAACTGATCAAGCATATTCAGGCGATTAAACAGGCTGCGGGTGAGGCAGGGGTGCCGACGGTTTATACCGCTCAGCCCGCGAATCAAGATCCGCAGGAGCGGGCGCTGCTGACCGATTTTTGGGGCACCGGATTAACTCAGGACACGGCCATCATCACGGATGTCGCACCACAAGACAACGATATTACCTACACCAAGTGGCGGTATAGTGCATTTAAAAAGACACCGCTGCTGGAGTGGATGAATGAAACGGGACGTGATCAGCTGATCATTGTGGGGGTTTATGCCCATATCGGGATTCTTTCCACAGCGCTCGATGCCTTTATGCTCGATATTCAGCCTTTTGTGGTGGGAGATGCGGTCGCCGATTTTTCATTGGCGGATCACCAATATGCGCTTGCGTATGTGACTGGCAGAGCCGGGAGCGTCAAATCGGCTCAGCGTGTGATTGAAGAAATCAGTCAGAGCGCTCAATCCTTCGCTGCAATCAATCTGGAGGTGATGCAAAAAGACGTTGCGGCGATTTTAGATCTGGATATTGAAGATATCGATGTGGATGAGAATTTGATGCTGCTTGGTCTGGATTCCATTCGCGCTATGAGCTTATTTGAAGGCTGGCGCAAACACGGGGTGAATATTGCGTTTGCTGAAATCGTGAAGAAAGTGACGTTAAGAGAGTGGTGGCACTTGATTGATAATGCCCAGACTCAGCAAGTCGCGTAGTCGATGTCCATTGATGCAAAAACCGATTTCAGATGAAATCGGTTTTTTTAGCCCGCTTGCTGGTAATGTGCTTGCTTTCTGCCGCGCGCTTTTCTTCAGCTAATATCTCAGCCAAGTTAAACGGTAGAGAACTGTTCTCTGAGCTGCTTCTTATTAATTTTACCGACCGGGGTTTTGGGTAAAACGGCCATAAACCGGATTTGATCGGGGATCTTATATTCAGCCAGCCCTTTGCCGTGTAAAAAACGTTTGAGCACGATGGGCTTGAGCGTTTTATCCTGCTCCAGCACAACAATCGCGCAACTGCGTTCTCCAAGAAACTCATCCGGTACTGCAATTAAGGCGACATCGTGTACATCCGGGTGCTGCAATAAGACGTTTTCGACTTCTTCGGCGGCAATCTTTTCACCACCGCGGTTGATCTGATCTTTATCGCGTCCGGTAACAATGAGATTGCCATCTTGTGTCAGCTTGACTAAATCACCCGTCGAGTAAAACCCCTCAGAATTGAACGAGCGTCGGTTATGTTCCGCAGCCCGGTAGTAGCCCCGAATTGTGTAGGGGCCGCGTGTCATCAGTTTCCCCTCCTGACCGTAAGGGACGGGTTCACCATCTTCATTGACGACCAGCACTTCATCATCGGGTGAGATCGGTCGTCCCTGAGTCGAGACGATGATGTCAAGCGGATCATCCAGCCGGGTGTAATTGACCAGACCTTCAGCCATGCCGAAAACTTGCTGTAACTGACAGTGCAGTTTTTCCGGCAGCTGTTGTGCAGCGCTTTGGCTAAATTTGGCACCGCCCACCTGCACCAGTTCTAAGCTGGATATGTCTTCGCTGGCGGAAGGGGCATACTGCATCCACAGTAAGGCCAACGGCGGCACCAGTGCCGATACAGTCACTTTGTGGCGTTCAATTAATTCAAATGCCGCTTTGGGTGATGAATCCTGACCCAATATGACAGTGCCTCCGGAGAAAAATACCCCCAGTGCACCCGGGGAGCTCAACGGAAAGTTATGAGCAGCAGGCAGCACACACAGATAGTTCGTTTCCGGGTTGAACCGGCAAATCTCAATACTGCCGATCACACTATACACGTAATCATTATGCGTTCTGGGGATCAACTTTGAAGTGCCGGTGGTGCCGCCGGATAACTGATAAAAAGCCACATCCGTTGCCTGACCGTGTTGCCGGTAACACGCATCCGAATAGAGTGTGCTGAGCGGTGTTATCTCGCGATGAGAGGCTGTGCCCGATGTAATGAGCAGTCTGATTGACGGGCAACTTTCCAGTAGCTGTAAGGCCTGTTGTTGGGTATCGAACCCAGTGATCTGATCAGAGCAAATATAGGCTTTTGCTTCTGCGTGCTGACAGAAATAGCTTAATTCCATATGGCGGTGAGCCGGCAGTGCGAGCACCGGTTTGATCCCTTTCATGGTTAAGGCGAAGAAACACAAATAAAACTCTGCCTCATTGGCCATTTGCAGGACAACATTGTCGCCAGCCTTCAAACCTAAAGAGACAAAGCCGGCTGAAAGCCGGGCTATTTTGTACCGAAGTTGCTGATAGGTATATTGTTGATCCTGACAGATCAGGGCAATGGCGTCGGGGAACTGCTCCGCGGTTGCGGATAAGCAATCAAACAGCGTCCGGTCTTGCCAATATCCTTGCTGTCGATAGTATTGCGCATATTCAGGGGGCCAGGGCGTAAAATCTAACGGTGTTGATGAAGTCATGGCATGCCCCTTATGCGGTGAGTCGTTCATCAAGCTGAATGCCGGCAGCTTTCAAGATAGTTCCCATTTTCGCACCGGTTTCTTCCAGTTCACTTTGCGGAGAGGACTCGTTGACGATTCCGGCACCGGCAAAAATACACATTTCACGCTGGCTGACTTCGGCACAACGAATTGTCACCACCCATTCCCCGTTACCACGCGCATCACACCAGCCAATCATGCCGCTGAAGTAGCCGCGTTCAAAGGTTTCGATCTGTTTGATTGCTTGATAGGCAGACTGTCTCGGGAAACCACAAACGGCCGGGGTCGGATGAAGCTCAGCCGCGATTTGCAGCGAATTAACGGCCGGGTCAATCGCTTCTCCTTCAAGGACAGTCGATAGGTGAAGCATGGTTTCGGTTTCGATCACTGAAGGCACCATCGGGGTAAAGAGATTATGGCAGTAACGGCTCAAAACTTTCTCGACTTCTTCCACGACAAAGCTATGTTCGTTTAAGTCTTTTTGGGTATCGAGTAAAGAGGAATATGAGTGTTGATTGTCAGACTCGCTGGCAGATTTAGGCCGTGAGCCAGCAAGCGGGTTTGATACGACGTGTCCGCCTTTTTTCGCTAACAGTAACTCAGGGCTGGCCCCCATTAGTTTGGCATTGCCGCCGATATCGGCAGCAAAGGTGTAGCCACGGGCGTTAATGGCAAGCAGGTTTCTGAGCAGAGCCGTCTGATCAATGTTGTGATCGGTCGAAATACGCACGGATCGGGACAGAACAACCTTAGAAAGCTCAGTGGTATTGAACAGATTTAATAAAGTTGATACCCCTTGTTTATAGTCATCTCCGGTCGGCGGAGAGATAACCGTTGCTTTGTTTGAGCTAAGCGCATTATTTTTGCACGTTCTGGCACTCCCTGAGACATACAGTTTTTGCGGGATAAAAAATTTCGTCGGTGTATTTTCATCGAACGGAACAGTGGCAAACAATACCGGGTTATCATTATCTGATGTTTTCGCCTGTTCAAGCATTTGTTTCGCGTGATCGGCAAGGTGAGCAAATGGGATAGCCTGATTGAATTGTTGTTCAATCCCCACACCCAGCATTGAGTTGTTTGGAGATGCAAAGAAAAAAGGCGCTGTCTCTAACTCTTGATCCAAGAGCGCTTGAGCCATTCTGGAGAAGCCAACAACTTCGCGTTTCATAATTACCTCGTTCAAATGTGATGACAAATATTTGCCATTTGTTTCATACGCAATATATTGGTAGAATTATAAGTGAGAACAATTATCAATATCAAATGATAATTTATCTTATTTGAAGAGTGATCATTATTATTGTCGCGAACATCAAAACAGGAGAAGTCGGGTTGAATCAAAATCATCAAACGGTATTGCTGACCGGAGCAAGTCAGGGGATTGGGTATGCCGTCCTAGAACGGTTGCTGGTTGAGGGGTATAAGGTTGTTGCAACCGATCGCTGCATCGACGCGCTTGATACAAAGCTGGATGCGGTAAAAAAACAATATGCTGCTCAGCTTGATTATTACGCAATTGACTTGCTCGACAGTCAGTTGGCGCAGCAAGTGGCGCAGCTTTGCAGTGAATATCATTTCGATCATTTGGTCAGTTGTGCCGGGGTGCTCAGCAGCGGCAGTGTTCATGAAATGTCTGTTGAAACGATCAAGCAAATGTTTGACATCAATACCTTCGGGGCTTTGACCATGATTCAACAGGTCGCCAAGGGAATGAAGCGCCGCAAAGCGGGGAATATTGTGGTGATTGGTTCGAATGCAGCCAACACACCGAGGTTGAACATTGGTGCTTATGCCGCATCAAAATCCGCGTTACATATGTTGGTAAAGTGCAGCGGATTAGAATTGGCGGAATACGGTATTCGTTGCAACATCATCAGCCCGGGATCGACCCGAACCGAGATGCAGACCCAACTATGGCATGAAAACTATGGTGAATCACAAGTGATAGCAGGTAACCTTGAGCAATATCGTCTGGGCATTCCCCTGAGAAAGATGGCTGAACCGGCTGATATCGCCAATAGCGTGCTATTTCTGATGTCTGACGCGGCACGCCAAATCACCATGCATGATCTGCGTGTCGATGGTGGTGCAACGCTCGATAACTAACTAGTAACTAATAGCTAATCCGCTGAAACTCGATAACTAATCCACTGAAAAGAGAGGCGCAGTGCTGATAATTAACCACCGCCGGTGGCGGTGGTGATTGCTTCTCTGTAATTGCTGAAATCGGGCAATTAAATGTCTGGGGTGAGTACCCCAATGAGTTTTAAAACGCTAAAAATAAGTCTTGTAGCGATCGATGATGTTAAAACTCGAATCAATGACGGCGATTTCACGCCATTTATCAAAGGTTAAGCAAGGGTGGGATGTCCCAAAGCTAATCATATCTCCGACTTGTAAATCGACGCTGAAAGTCATGAAGGCATGTTGATCCATGATATCTTTGACAACACATGTACCTGACTCAATGGTTATCGGCGCTTTGTCCCCGACATGATAATAAGTCAGCGGGGTCGGCAGCCCGGCATCGAATGCAACATCCCGCTTACCAAATCCGACAATGGCGACACCGGGTTCAGGAATCGATAAAACGTAAGCCCAAAGCTCCATCGCAGACTGTAGTGCGGTATCACTGGCTTGGCAGTGCATATTTCGCAGCATAACCTGTGCCTGAGCATCTTCATATATACCCATATCGTGGATCACGTAACATCCCGGCCGGATAATACGGCGAACGCTCGGATGAAGGTCGGCTTCTTGGAAAACCTCACAAACAATGTCGTACCAGGCTGAACCGGCACCGGTTAATATTGGGTTTTCCGAGTGAATGGATGACTGGAAAAAATCAGACTTGAAGATTTTCACGACCCAATGAATAAAATTGCGAACTTGCGTGATTTCATCATCACCATGGATGACACCTTCATAAAATTCCACCCCGGATAAACGTAGTGAGGTGCTGGTGTTGAGCGCTTGAACGACTGATTTGACCTGCTCTTCAGTTCGACAACCGCAACGGCCGTGATCTGCACCGATCTCGATAAGGACGTTGAGCGTCAGCGATCTTTCGGTAAAAAATCGATCTAATGCGCGGACGTTTGCAACGGAGTCAACAACGCAATAAAACTGGATATCGTGATGTTCAAGCATATCGGCGATAATCGACATGTTTGCTTTCCCAACCAATTGGTTCGCCATTAAAATATTCTGACATCCCGCATTCAAAGCGCTTTGAGCCTGAACCGGATTGGCGACCGTCATTCCCCAAGCCCCGGCAGCTAATTGTGCTGTGAGGATTTTGGGGGTCATGGTCGTTTTTGCGTGGGGGGCTAACTGAACTGCATATTTTTCGCTAAAATTTTTCATACACTGGATGTTGTTTGCGATTTTGTCCTGATATAGAACCAACGCAGGTAAGCTGACATCTTCATTCAGTATGTTAGCGTCTTTGCCAATGGCGTGACCTTTTTCCAAATATATAGCATTCATTTTATTCATCCTTGAGCCAGTCATCACTGCTGTTTTGATTGTTCAATTACTTCCGTTCAGTTTCTGTGTCAGTTTGTATGCGCAGCTGACCAGTTCAGATTTATAGTCATCAAAATTTTGTAACGCATCTTCTTTTGGGGCAATCAAACATAATGTTGCGACAGGCACTTGGTTTTCATCAAATACCGGAGCTGCAAAGCATCGGGTGAAGGTGTCAGAGATACTATTGAATGAAAAAAAACCGTCCTCTTTTGCCTGATTACATTCTTGGAGAAACTGCGTTTCAGGTAAGCGCTTGCCATCTGGCAGAATAAAGTCATCAGGGTCAATAAATGCCAAAATGTCTTCATTACTCAGATGGTTCAAAAGTAATCTGCCTGATGCTGTCCAGGGAATTGCGACTTTCTCACCGATATTGGCGCTGATTCTGAAGGGACGGTCACCTTCTTTCATCATTGCAACCGTGTATTTGTGTCCGTCAAGCATACATAACTGAGCTGTTTCCCGGGTCATCGTCGATAGGTGTTCTAAATATGTTTCGGCTTCACTCGCTAAGCTGAAATTTTTTAAATAGCTCGCGCCTAAAAAATGCAGTTGTCTACCCAAAAAAACGCGTCCGTCTTTATGGAAGTTTTCTAATACTCCCATATCAAGCATAATTTTGATTAATTCATAAATAGACGAGGTCGGTGCTTGCAACGCCTTTGCTATTTCAATTGGCCTGACCGCTTTTTCATGATTGCGAAGAAATTCCAAAATTTGAAAGGCTCGCTCTATCCCTCTGGCTCTCACAAAGGCCTCCAATAATGATTGATGTGAATGGGGAAATCCCATTCACAAGGTAAGCTATTTTTGCTTATACGCGACACAATCGATTTCCACTTTTGCATCAACCATCAAGCTTGATTGTACGCAAGCTCTGGCTGCCGGGAATTCGCCAAAATATTCAGTAAATACACCATTAAATGACCAAAAATCTCTGGCATCGTCAAGCCATACACCGATTCGGACGATATCTTGGACATCATAATCTGCTTCTTTCAGAATTTTCAGCATATTCTGAATCGCTTTATGTGATTGGTCGATAATACCACCATTGATCACTTCACCATTTTCCATGGCGACTTGTCCTGAAACATATAACCAGCCATCTGCTTCGGTCGCACTGGCGAAGGGAAGTTGTTTACCTGCTGCACCGCGCGCATCGCAACCGTATCGTTTTATTGTCATCATTAAATTTCCTCAATAAAAATTAAAAGTGGGAACTTTTCAAAAATTCAGCCAGTCGGCTTGATTTAGGGTGGTGATAAAGCTCATGAGGATGTCCCTGTTCCTCTATTTGTCCGTTATTCATAAAAATAACGTTGTCTGATACTTCATAAGCAAACTTCATTTCGTGCGTTACAAGTACCATTGTCATGCCATCTTTGGCTAAGTCTTTCATGACATTCAAAACTTCATTGACTAGCTCGGGATCAAGGGCAGACGTGACTTCATCAAACAGCATGAGCTTTGGGCTCATAGCCACAGCCCGGGCAATCGCAACGCGCTGTTGCTGTCCGCCGGATAGCTGAATGGGATAATGGTCTTTTCGGCTCAACATACCCACTTTATCCAGCCAGTGTTCTGCGATAGAAATCGCTTCACTTTTGCTCATTTTTTTGACTTTTAAGAGTCCGAGCATGACGTTGTCTAAGGCTGTCATGTGAGGAAATAAGTTGAAATGTTGAAATACCATGCCTGTATGTGAGCGTTGCTTCGCTATTTCAGACTCTGAATGGCGGACTCTCTTACTGTTCGTTATGGAGTACCCCATATCTTGGCCATCTAAAATAATTTGCCCTTGCTGATAATCTTCCAGAAGGTTGATCGTCCGTAATAACGTTGTTTTACCAGAACCACTAGAGCCGATAATCGAGACCGTTGTGCCTTGGTTGACTTCAAGATCAACGCCTTTTAAAACTTCCAAATCTCCGTATGATTTATGAACGCCACGAATACTGAGTAGCTTTTTTCTATCCGTCATAATGTCTTCCTTAAATATTATGATTCAGCTAATTGTCACTTTCCGTTCTACATAACGGCCGAGTTGTTCTATTCCGAAATTAATACAGAAGTAAATAAATCCTGCGAATAGATAGAACTCCATATTCATGAAATTTCTGGAAATAATTTGCTGAGTCGTAAGCATGAGTTCTAAAACCCCGACAATTGATAACAGTGTTGAGGCCTTAACCATTTCAGCTGCGGTGTTCACCCAAGTCGGGAGTATTTGTCTCAGTGCCTGAGGCAATAAAACATAGATGAATGTTTTGAAAAAAGTTAATCCAATTGCTTTGGCTGCCTCTGTTTGTCCGACAGGAATTGCGCCAAGTGCGCCACGGACAATTTCGCCAATATGCGAACTACAAAAAATGGTTAATGCGACAACCCCGGCCTGAAATGCATCTAAGTTTAAGCCAACTGCTGAAGGGACATAAAACATGGCGAGTATTAAAACAAATACGGGTGTCCCACGAATAATGTCAATATAAACACGAAACATGAACTTTATCGGTAAAGTGCCATATTCAAGAGCCAGCCCGACGATAACACCGAGCATCGTACCTAAGATGATCGCTAATGCAGAAATACTAATCGTTACTATCACCCCGTGATAGATAGCGCTTCTTGCATTCCATAATTCCTGTAAAAAATAGGATAGATCCATCATGAGCAATTCTCCTTACGCAGGAACCTTGCAATTACACCGGTCATACTTGAATTACTTTGCTTGGTTCTGGAAATGGCAATTTTCTTTTCTAAAGCCCTGAATGTATATCCAAGTAAAAAACATGCAATAATATAGATGCCACTGGCAACCATCCATGTCTCAATGACCCTGAAACTCTCAACGTTTATTTTTCTCGCATAAAAGGTTAACTCTGGTATCGAAATTGCTGCAGCAAGAGATGTATCCTTAAATAAAGAAATAAAATTATTAGTCAGCGAGGGTAATATATTTCGCATCATAATGGGTACCAGGATCATCCGCTTTATCTGAAATTGTGTTAATCCAATAGCCAAGCCTGCTTCATATAATCCTTTCGATATTGATGTTAATCCTGAGCGGAAAACTTCTGTCAGGTAAGCACCGGCATAAATAGAAAGTGTGATGATAAATGACTCTATTTTTCCGAGACGTATTCCCATCTGCGGTAACGCAAAATAGGTAAAGAGTATTAATACTAAGATCGGCGTGTTACGAATGATCGTAACATAAATAGAAGCGACATATTTAAACGTTCTATTTTTTGATAACATCATGAATGCGCATATAATTCCAATGACGCAGCCAATTAAAATAGAAATAAAGGCTAGACCCAGACCTAAGCCTAGCCCCGATATTAATATGTCCCAATTTCGCCATACAACACTGAAATTGAAATCATAATCCATGTCTAACTATCCAGTTTATTTATATTCAACAGGGAAGCCGGTTTTAGGCATTGGCAATTCAACGCCAAACCATTGTTCAAATGATTGTGCGTAAGCGCCGAAATCCACCCCTGTCATCGCTTCATGGAATACGACATTCACAAAGTTCAGCCACTCTTGATCGCCTTTTTTCACGGCACAAGAATAACTTTGAGGCATCCAAGCATAACCGGAGTCCTTATAACGACCTGGATTTTGCACCATATACCAACGAAGAGAAGACTGATCGGTGGCTGCTGCATCAGCCCGGCCTGAGTTTAATGCCTGATACATTAATGCAACGCTCTCATATTGATCGACTTTCGCTTTCGGTAACGCGGCATGGACCATCTCTTCTGCATAAACGTTTTGTAACACAGCGATGACGACATTATCTCCGGCATCTTTTAATGCATCATAGTCGGCATACTGACTCTTATTCATTAATAAAAGTCCGACACCTTCCCGGTAATAGGGAATGGTAAAGCCAACCTGTTGAGCCCGACTTGGGGTAACGGTCATAAACTGACAGCTCAGATCGACTTTATTTGTGACCAAATTAGGGATGCGGGCATCACCGGACTGATCAACAAATTTAATCTTCGTTTCATCATCAAATAGTCCCTTGGCGACCAGCTTTGCCATATCGATATCAAAGCCGACTAAATTATTGTTTTTATCTTTAAAGTGCCAGGGTGCATTGGTGCTTCCGGTACCGACAATTAAATATCCGCGATTCAACACTTCCTGTAGTTTATCTTCAGCATGACTGGTTGCCGAAATAAGTAGTGGCAACAGCGCGAATGAACCCAATAAATATTTACTGCATTGACTCTTCGTAATTAATCTCATCACTGATTCCTTGTTGTTGTACTCTCCATTTATTCCGGTATAATGGAATTGATATCTTTATACTGGAATATATTTTCAGTATGCGGTTACTCCAAATATCTGTCAACAGTTCAAATTTTAATCAATATGTAGCTCTTAATATTTTTATTAATAGTTGTATTTGTGCTGAATTTATAGTTGAAATCCCAATAAATAAGCTGGTTATTATTTATATAATAGCTATTTATTCTGAATCCAAGTTGGTGCATTTGTTGGCTTTTTTGCACAAGATTGGTGATAAATTGGTTTATCTATTTTCTGTTGAAGGTTTAACTGATTAATAAAGAAGATAATTAAATTGATGTTGAAGCATTCTTGATGAATTGCTGATCAATTGTTGAGGGGCGGTTGAACGCATCAGGATGCTGAAGTAAAAAACAGGGATTGCGATCCCGATGCGTTGGTCACCGTGTTGTTTGCCAATCGAGTTGCGTCACTTCTGTCAGCCCGCTGTACTGGCTCTTCGTTTGAGTTTATATTTTAGAGTGGTTGATGATTCAAATAAGCCACCTTTTATCGCTTGTATCAGCTTTTCAGCGGCTTTGGTTCCCATTGTTTCATAGTCAAATTCCGCACAGGTCAGGCTGGGGTAGGCGTGCTCTCCCATGGCTGAACCTTCCAGACACATAATGGCCATATCTTTCGGTACTTTCAGCACTCTGCGGTGACACTCAAATAGCGCCCCGATGGCGATATCTTCATGACTGCATACTAATGCATCCAAGACGGAATCCCGTAACAGCAGTTTCGCGAGCCCTTCAGCACCCAATTGAGAAGAGGGGGCATCCGGTGTGGTTAAGAAATGGTCAGGGGTTAAGTAGCTCTCGATCATTGCACTTTGCCAGCCATGTAGCTGATGTTGCAGGGTAAAATGGTCACCGCGTGCACCGATGAAGCCAATATTCCTAAAGCCTTGTTCAATCAGATGTTTAGTACACGTTTTCCCCACTTCGAAGTAATCAAAGCCGATGTTTAAGTAGTCCTCTTTAGAGCGCTGCTCCGCGATTTCTAACACAATAGTATTGGTTGATTTCAGGAGCTGGTGGGTTCGTTTGGTATGTTCCTGTCCGAATAGTACGACTCCTGCCGGACGGCTTTCTAAAAACGTGGAGACCAGATTTTCTTCCTGAGTGACTGAGTAATCACTGTAGCCAATCAACAACTGATAGCCCGCTTTATTGAGGGCATGTTGAAATTTGGGCAGGAAAACCGCACAAGCTTTTTCAAACAGTGACGGAATAACCAGTGCGATGGAGTGACTTTGTGCTGAGGCCAGTGCTCCCGCAGCTTTATTGGGGATATAACCCAGCTCATCAACAACTTGCTGAATTTTTTCTCTGAGATGATCAGAGACTAAATCCGGCGTTCTTAATGCTCGCGACACCGTCATGGTGCCGACACCTGCTTTTTGGGCGACATCAGCCAACGTGACGCTACCGGTACTTCTTCGTTTACGGGGTCTGCTCATCTTTCCAATTTTACGTGATAGATTTTCTACGCTGAGATTTTACCACAGCCTGTTGGTCATCGGTTCGATAGTAACGTATCAGCACCTTGGTTTAATTGATTAAACCATAAGGGATGAGCAAAATACTACATGCATCACACAAATGATAGCGCTACCAGATAGCGCTATCATTTGTGATCTGTTTAAGATTTTTCTGGCATGTTGTTCGGTAAAGTGTCACTAAACCACACAACAAAGTTGGAAAAACCATGCTACGTGAACTGATAACCCCTGATGTGGTGCGCATATATTCTGATGCGACCGACTGGAAAGATGCGATTGAAAAATCGTGTGCGGCTCTGATTGAGAACCATGCGATAGAACCCGGCTATGTCGATGCCATTTGTCGCTCGCATGAATCGATCGGGCCTTATTATGTGGTTGGTCCGGGAATGGCGATGCCCCATGCGCGTCCGGAAGATGGCGTCAACCGTATGGCGCTGGCGATAACGGTGATTCGACACGGTGTGAATTTTAATACCGAAGAAAATGACCCGATCAAAATGCTGGTGACCTTAGCGGCGACAGACAGTAACAGCCATATTGAAGCGATTGCGCAATTGGCTGAACTATTTATGAATGAAGCGCATGTACAACAAATTTGCAATGCGAACAGCAAAGATGATGTGCTCGCGGTGATTGATCAATATTAAATTTTATCTCCTTACACCCCCTAAAAATAAAGGTTTGAATGATGAAAATTATCGTTGTATGCGGCAATGGTCTTGGCACCAGCCTGATGATGGAAATGAGCATTAAAAGTATTGTGAAAGAGCTCAATATTGAGGCAAGCGTTGATCACGTTGATCTCGGTTCAGCTAAAGGAACCGATTGTGACATCTTCGTCGCAACCAATGATATCGCCGAGCAGTTAAATATGCTGGCGGTAAAACCTCGGATTGTCGCGCTGGATAACATGGTAGATAAAGCGGCGATGAAAGCGCGTTTATCGGTGGCTCTGCAAGAGCTTGGTTATCTGTAAGGAGGAGCAGCGATGGAGTTCTTTAATTTCTTAATGAATGATGTGCTGTCCGAACCCTCCGTGCTGGTTGGTTTTATCGCTCTGATCGGGCTGATCGCACAGAAAAAATCGGTGACGGAATGTATCAAAGGCACGGTAAAAACCATACTGGGGTTTATTATTTTGGGGGCAGGGGCCGGTCTGGTCGTCGGCTCGCTCGGTGACTTTGCGACCATTTTTCAGCATGCTTTTGGGATTACCGGCGTCGTCCCCAATAACGAAGCCATTGTTTCGATTGCGCAAAAATCATTTGGCCGTGAAATGGCGATGATCATGTTCTTTGCGATGCTGGTGAATATTTTGATTGCCCGTTTTACACCGTGGAAGTTTATCTTTTTAACCGGGCACCACACGCTGTTTATGTCGATGATGGTGGCCGCGATTCTTGCGACCAGTGGGATGAAAGGTGTACCGCTGATTGCTTTGGGATCGATTGTGGTCGGTTGCGTGATGGTGTTCTTCCCTGCCATTGCTCACCGCTACATGAAACAGGTAACCGGCTCGGATGATGTCGCGATTGGTCACTTTTCAACTCTGTCTTATGTTCTCGCCGGATTTATCGGCAGTAAACTGGGTAATAAAGCACATTCAACAGAAGATATGAATGTGCCTAAAAGCTTATTGTTCCTGCGCGATACACCCGTTGCGATCTCATTCACCATGGGCATTATTTTTATCATTACCTGCCTATTCGCCGGTGGCGATTATGTCCGTGAGGTTAGCGGCGGTAAGCACTGGTTTATGTTTGCCTTAATCCAGTCAATTACTTTTGCCGGTGGGGTGTATGTCATCCTACAAGGGGTACGGATGATTATCGCTGAAATCGTCCCGGCGTTTAAAGGTATATCCGATAAACTGGTGCCCAATGCCAAACCTGCACTGGATTGTCCGGTGGTCTTTCCGTATGCGCCGAACGCAGTATTGGTCGGTTTCCTGTCGAGTTTTGCCGCAGGTTTAGTCGGGATGTTGCTGCTTTATATGATGAATTTAACCATCATTATTCCCGGGGTGGTGCCTCACTTTTTCGTCGGCGCTGCTGCCGGTGTGTTCGGCAACGCAACCGGCGGGCGACGCGGTGCGATCTTAGGCGCTTTCGCCCAAGGGCTGCTGATCACATTCTTGCCGGTATTCTTATTACCGGTATTGGGCGATTTAGGGTTTGCCAATACCACGTTCAGTGATTCGGACTTTGGTGCTATCGGGATTCTGCTGGGATTGATTGTGCGTTAATCGATGTTTGAAAAATAAAGGTCTCGCTTGCGAGACCTTTTCTGCATTTCACTGTCCCGTCATCGGTTGCTCGTGGTGAATAAAGTACGACGCTTTTCTCAATCTACCGGATGACTGTACTGTCTTGGTGCAAAAATGCACAAAATGAGGTCAGTTGTAGCGAATCCGGCTCAGATAAGTCTCATGTTTGACCCGCTTCTGGTAATCGAGGGGCGTCGCACTGACCAACCGCTTGAATTCTCTGAGAAAGTGAGCCTGATCACTGAATCCCAGTCCATAGGCTAAGTCGGAAAACACCACCTGCCGGTGGTGGTTGATATGATACACCGCAGACTGGCAGCGGATGATCCGGCTGAACGCTTTGGGCGACAGCCCCAGATCACTGAGGAACTGGCGTTGCAATGTGCGGCTGGTGTAGCCGGTCATTGCCTCTAATTGCTTGATCTGAATATTCCCCTTGTGATCGAAAATGTGCTGAATTGCTTGCGCCGTGAGCGGAGAAAAACGACGTTTTCGCTGACTGATCAAAAACTTATCCTTGATAAACTGCTGCGTCAGGGACACTTGCCTGACAAACGTTGACGCACTGACCACTTGTTCGAACAGCGCATGACACGTTGGCACCACATCAGGTAAATACAGTAAATGATTCACCATTTCTCTTGCTGACGCATCGAGAAAATCAGGGATCACGCCCGGTAAGAATCGCACTCCGAAATACCGATGTTGGTGGACAAAATTGGCCCGGGTTGCTTCGAGTGTTGTCCCGCAAACATAGGCGGCCGGGGCGTTGGCATCACAATCGAACAGGATGTCGATACAGCCGTCAGGGATCGCGAGTGTTAGTGATGCGGACGAGTCAGCTTCAAAGCTATAGAAGTGAGACACCTCCGGAATTTCCGAGGAACAAAGCGAAAAATCCTGAGCGGCACTCAGGACAAACCAAGGCTGTTTGGCGTGAATGCCTGCCACACGACTGACAATCGAAGCGTTGGACATAATGACACCTGCTTTTTCGGGATAACCCCATCCGGATAGGGTGAGAAAGCAAACGTGGTGCCAATATTGGGGCTTTTATCAATATTCGTGTCATGTCGCAAAAATTCAATACGCTGCTGAGTGGGTTCTCTAATATCCAAGCTATCCGTTGTTCATCTGATGTGATTCGCCAGGGAAGGTCGATGACTGACACTGCGGTGACTCGGAACACGGCATACCCATTTTACCCCCTATTTTTTGAGGTGATGTGATGTCAGAACGTACCAAAATCGATTTTATTTACCTGTCGGAGCAAGACATGCTCAAAGCAGGTGTAACTGATATGCCAAGCTGTGTCGATACCATGGAAGCAATGTTTGCCCTGCTGTGGCAGGGTGATTATCGCATGGCCGGCGCGAATAATGATTCTCATGGTGCCATGGTCATTTTTCCGGAAGAGTCGCCTTTTCCGACCATGCCGAAACCGACCGCTGATCGCCGTTTGATGGCAATGCCGGCTTATCTCGGCGGAAGTTTCCAGACGTGTGGTGTCAAATGGTATGGCTCTAACATTGCCAACCGCGAGAAAGGCCTGCCCCGTTCCATCTTGATGTTTATCCTCAATGATATTGAAACCGGTGCGCCACTGGCCTATATGTCCGCCAACCTGTTATCGGCTTATCGTACCGGTGCTGTACCGGGAGTGGGCGCCCGTTATCTGGCGCGTCCGGATTCGAAAGTCATCGGTCTGCTTGGCCCCGGTGTGATGGGCAAAACTGCGGTAGCAGCGTTTATCACCGCCTGTCCTCAGATTGATACCATTAAAGTCAAAGGCCGCGGGCAGCAAAGTCTCGATAGCTTCCTCACTTGGGTGGCAGCGACTTATCCGCAGATCACCACAATCGAGATTGTCGATTCACTGGAAGAAGTGGTGCGGGGCTCCGATATTGTCACATACTGCAATTCCGGCGAGACCGGAGACCCCTCAACCTATCCGATCGTCAAACGTGAATGGGTCAAACCGGGCGCTTTTCTGGCGATGCCTGCCTATTGTCGCCTTGACGAAGAGATGGAACGGGATGACGTGCGCAAAGTGCTCGATAATACCGGCCTGTATCAAGCTTGGTACGAAGAAGTGCCCAAGCCCGCTCATCATCATATTCCGGTCATCGGCGTACGTTTTATGGACATGATTGCCGAAGGCAAAATTACTCTCGATCAACTGGAAGATATCGGTGAGATAGTCTCCGGTGAAGCACCCGGCCGCCAGAACGATGAAGAGATCATCATTATGTCTGTCGGTGGTTTACCGGTCGAAGATGTGGCGTGGGCGACGGTGATTTACCGTAATGCACTCGCGCAGGGCATCGGCGTCAAACTGAATCTTTGGGACGAGCCAGTGCTGAGTTGAGCTGAATGGTTAGTCCGTCTGAAACCCATCCATTTCCCCAAGGATAAAGCGATGACACAGAGATTAGAACCTGTCAATACACAAGACCAACTCCCCGCATCCACGCAAGTGGTGATTATCGGGGGTGGCATTATCGGTGTCAGTGCAGCGTTGACACTGGCTGAGCGCAATATTCCGGTCGTCTTGCTGGAAAAAGGACAAATCGGCGCTGAGCAGTCATCCCGTAACCTCGGCTGGATCCGTAAAACCAACCGTCATGCTGAAGATGTCCCGCTGGCACAGGCCGCAGATCGACTCTGGGCTGAGATGCCGGTGCGTCTTGAGCGTTCCGTCGGCTATCAGCAGTCCGGGATTATTTTTGCTGCACGCAATGAACAACAGATGGCGATGTACCAAGGGTGGCATCAATCCGTTGAGTCGTTGCAACTGGATTCGCAACTCCTGAGCCCACAGCAGATTGATCAGTTGGCTCCCGGCGGCACTGAAAAATGGGTTGGTGGGCTATATACCCCTTCCGACGGATTTGCTGAACCCGCACTTGCGACCAGTGCCATCGCCCAGCGAGCGATTGAAAAAGGGGCGGTGATGGTTCAGAACTGTGCCGTCCGGACACTGTCTACTGCCGGCGGAAAGATCAGCGGGGTCGTCACCGAGCAAGGTGAGATTCGCTGTTCCCAAGTGCTGCTTGCCAGCGGTGCATGGTCACGACGTTTCTTAGGCAATCACGGTGTGTCGTTTCCGACATTGCCGATTATCTGTTCCGTGTTGCGCACAAAAGCGACCCAAGGGCCGACGGATATTGCCTTTGCCGCGCCGGACTTTTCTTTTCGCCGACATTCAGACGGTGGATTTGTCATTACGCAGCGTGGTGCGCTGGATGCACCGCTGACGCTGGATCATCTGCTGATCGGGATGCGTTATCTGGCACAGTTACGGGCGCAGCGCAGTTATATGCGCGTGTCGCTCGGACGTCATTTTCTGCGGGATCTGACCTTACCCCGACGCTGGAAGGCGAGCGATGTTTCTCCGTTCGAACGGATTCGTACTCTCAATCCATCCGTAAATGAGGGGATTAACCAAGAAGCGCTGACCAATCTTGCCAAGGCTTGGCCGATGTTTGCAGGGATAGGGATTGATGAAAGCTGGGCCGGGCTGATTGATGTGACGCCGGATTCATTACCGGTGATTGATCACATCGGTGCTATTCCCGGCCTGACCATCGCAACCGGTTTCTCCGGTCACGGATTTGGTACCGGCCCGGCAGCAGGACAGCTTGCCGCAGATTTAGTGTCGGATGTGACACCGATAGTCGATCCGAAACCATATCGGTTTGAGCGGTTTTAAATAAGGACGTTGTTTTTATTCATGAGAGGGATTTCACATGAGCAATCACACCCATGTACAAAGTATGGAAACTGCGGGGCTGTCGATGACAACCCGCCCGTCGTTAAAAATGCGCTTGCCGACGATGATGGCCGTCTGTATCGGTCTGGTGATCGTGCAGGGGGCAATGATTTCTGCAACGCAAGGGATCGGGATGGGCGGTATGTCGTTCATCACAGCCATGGTTGCCGCATTAGCGCTCTCCCAGTTTAATGCTATGAGTTTTGCCGAACTGTCCCTGATGTTTCCGCAAGAGGGTACCTTAGCCACCTATACGCAAAAAGCGATAGGTCACTTCCCGGCGATTGTCGCGGTGTTTGCCGGTTATGTCGTGGTTGCCATTCTGGCAATCCCGGTGGAAATGTTTCTGGTGGATGCGATGCTAGCGCAGCTGTTTCCGGGGATGCTGCCGGATAAGGTGGTGCCATTACTGATTTTAGTGGCGCTCACTATGACCAATCTGGTTGGCGCTGATGTATTTGCCCGCGTGCAGAATATTCTGGCATTTGTGCTGGTCAGTGCCTTGATTCTGGTTGGTCTGACCGCGATTACCGGCCTGAGTCAGCCGCATCCGGATTTAGCCGGTAAAGCTGTTGACTGGAGTTTCAGCGGGGTGTGGGACGGTAGTTTTATCGGTTTGATCGCTTTAGCAATGTGGATGATGGTCGGGGTTGAATTTATCTGCCCGATGGTCAACGACGTTAAACAGCCGCGTAAGAACATTCCCCGGGCGATGCATTTGTCACTGTTATTTATCTTCTTGATCTTTTTAGCATTTGCATATGGTGCCAGCCTTTATTTAGGCACGGATACACTGGTTGGATCGCCTTTGCCGTATCTGGATTACGTCAGTGCCGTTTTCGGCCAAAGTGGGTTAGTGATTGCAACCGTGATGGCGCTCGCTGCCACCTGTAGTACCATCAACACCGTACTGGCCTCGGTGCCGAAAATGCTGCACGGGATGGCAATGCAGAAGCAGGCTTTTCCACAATTAAAAGCAATCAACCGTTTCAATGCGCCCTGGGCTGCGATCGTGATGCTCGCTGGCTGTACTGCGGTCTCTTATTTTATCTTCGAGATTGATGCGCTGATTGTGTTGGTGATTGCGGCCACCACCAGTTGGCTATTGGCCTATATTGTGGCGCATATTGATGTGATTGTGTTGCGTCGGCGGCTGCCGCAGCAAGAGCGCCCCTATCGGACACCGTTCTACCCGTGGCCTCAGATCATCGGGATTGTCAGTATGCTGTATGTGGCATTGAATAATTCCCCGGATCCGAACATGACCCAAATGGTGTACACCATCACCGGTGGTATTTTGTTCGTGATTAGTCTGATTGCGGCACTATGGGTGAAATTTTACATGAAACGCGGCTTGTTTGAGCCGGATGTCGATTAAGCTTGGCCCTGTGGCGGGATGACCGCCACAGGGATATTAAGGCAGAAGCGGGGGAAGCTGATGATTTTCTTGCTTTGCGTATGCCTGTGGTGTACATCCGAACAAAGCCTTAAAGGCACTAATAAAACTACTCACACTTTTGTAGCCGAGTTCATAGGCGACATGATTCGTGCTTTCTCCTTGCCTTAAAATCTCCAGTGTACTGATCAACCGGTGTCTGCTACACCATTGCCGATAAGTCATCCCCGTTTCTGCTTTAAACAGCCGTTCAATGGTACGGACACTGGCGCCGACCCGCGCTGCACGTTGTTTCAGCGTCGGATTATGTTCTGGCAAGGTATTGTGTAATGGTTCATTGATAAGCTGGGTGATGAGCCGGTTTAATCTCGGATCTTTGCCCGCCGGTAAATAGACTTTCAGCTCATCGAGGGTGGCGATCTCGTCAATTAAAACCAGTCCGAGTCTTCTGAGCGGCCCCTCTGATAACACCGTGTTTCCTTCAACCAGTCGCAGAATTAATTCACGAATTAACGGCGTCATTTTCAGCATCGCGATACCTTGTTGGTGCGCCCGAATCGGAAATGACGGATCAACATATAAGTTACGCATTTGGGTCAATGTTTCTGCCTGAACCTGATGCATCACGCCACTCGGGATCCAAACGGCATGGGTAGACGGTACGATCCAAATCGCCTCATCACTGGTCACTTTGACGATGCCTTGGGCGGCCCACAACAGCTGACCTCTGGGGTGTGCATGGGGCGTCATCCGGGTTTCTGCCAACATACTGCGGCTGTTTGTGAGCACCGGGCGAGACGGATCGATGGTATAAGCAAACTGACTTGGTGGCAGTAATGTCGCTTCAGGAACATTGTTTGGCATTTTCAGGGCTTCTTACGTCACATCATAATCGCTATCTTAGAAGTCATTATTTCTACAATCAAGGTGAACATATGAACAAACCTGTATCGTTGAGGCATGTTGCAGTTGCTCTCGCACTGATACTGGCCGTCTGGCTGGTTTTATTTCCGATGGCAGGCGTTCAACCGAACGTATCATATAGTGCCGCAGTGATACTGATTACGCTGACTGGCTGGAGTACCGGCTTCTTCCCGCCGTTTTTAACCGGCCTGATTTTCTTCGCACTGGTGACCATCTTCCAGTTGCTTGACCCGGGAATCCTGTTTGCCGGATTTGGTTCGACCGCTGTGTGGTTGATTATTTCCGGGTTTGTTATTGGCTCTGCGATTAGCCTCTCCGGGTTAGGAAAAAGACTGGCATCCCGGATTGCGCCGTACCTTGTCGGCAGCTATTTTCGTCTTATTTTCGGTTTGGTCGTGAGTGCGATGATCTTGGGATTTGTCATGCCTTCTTCGGTAGGGCGTTCGGTGGTGATGATTCCGATAGGCATGGCCTTGGCTGACAAAGTCGGCTTTTCCAGTGGCAGTAACGGGCGTCTCGGTATCGCGACGTCACTCACTTTGGCCTGTAATATGCCGAGTTTCGCCATTCTGCCAGCCAATATCCCGAACATGATCTTAAGCGGCGCCAGTGAGACATTATTTGACCTGAGCTTTGGCTATACCGAATATCTGTTATTACATTTCCCCGTTCTCGGCATCGTCAAATCTTTGGTGATTGTCGCGCTGACACTATTTATCTTTCCTGCTCATATCAATGCTGAAGCCCGGGATGAAGCGC
The DNA here is from genome assembly GCF_001506075.1 of Vibrio sp. MEBiC08052. Taxonomy (GTDB): domain Bacteria; phylum Pseudomonadota; class Gammaproteobacteria; order Enterobacterales; family Vibrionaceae; genus Vibrio. The sequence goes on from NZ_KQ947475.1 coordinate 1,427,903, forward strand.
CGCAATCGCAAGATGAGCCCTACCAGACGGCGATGCAAATCCGGGTCGGGATGATTTTAGGGGTGACCTTGTTACTCTGGGTGACCGACACGGTTCACGGGGTGAATCCGGCGTGGATTGGTCTGGCTGCGGCGATCATATTATTGCTGCCCCGCTGGGGGATTGTTCCTCCCAAATCATTCAACGGGAGTATCGATTTTGGGGCGGTTGTGTTTGTTGCCGCCGCGCTCGGGCTTGGTGCGTTAGTCAACCAATCGGGAATTGGTTCGCTCATGGGAGACATATTGGGGAACTTCATTCCCGGAAAGGGTGAGGGGGATTTTCTGAATTTCATGGCGCTTTCTTTGATGTCGATGGTGACGGGGTTCGTTGCGACGGTTCCCGGTGTCCCGACTGTTCTGACCCCGATGGCCGCAGATTTAGCACAGACCACCGGCTTTACTGTTCCTGAGGTGTTGATGACTCAAGTGGTCGGTTTTTCTACCATCATTTTCCCGTATCAGGTTACACCGCTGATTATTGCGATGCAGTTGTCGAATGAACCGTTGGCGAAGCTTGTGAAACTAACGTTGCCGCTGGCGGTCATCACGATTTTGGTTTTAATGCCGTTGGATTATCTGTGGTGGGGATTTGTGGGGTGGTTGGGGTGAGATGCGTTTCATTTCATCACCTTTATTTTGTCATCCTTTGGCTTCGGAATGTGACGCACAATTACGTTTTTCGGTTTCAGAGGCATCTTTGGAAAAACAGCTGCAAGAAGTTGGTATTACTCAAATAAAGTTAAGAGTAGCTTATCAAAATGAACGTGCGCTCAAGTTGTACCAAGAAGTCGGCTTTGTGATTACTGGTTTCAATATGTCCAAGAAAATTGGGATGTCGTAGCGACAACATACAAGCGTTTAAGACAGATTCGTAACGCTCGGCATTCTTAGTTCAAGTCAAGTTTTTGTGTTTACGGTGCAATGTTTTCAGTTAGGTGGTAGCGTTACTCACTACTTAACTCGGCGTTGGCAGTAAAAGGAGATCGAGGTGTGTCTGACAAAACAGATATCATCATGGGACTTATTGAGAGGGTTGGTTTAAAGAACTTATTCGTTCAATCAGTACGCTAGAAACTGCTAACGCGTCGTCTGATTGAGGCGTTATGTAACAAGGAGAAAATGGTGGAGTATTCAACAATAAAAGAACTAGTAATAGATGTTTGTGCAACAGAAGGTACATTTCCATCCTTTGAAAAATTAACAGCGCTGGTTTTGGCAAACTTCCCCACCAGTAAATGGCAAAAAACACATTACGCTTGGTATAAATCAAAAATTAAGCGTGGTGAAATTGAAGTCCCAGGGTTTGCTACGGTAGACACTATTGACGAAGAAAATGATGTCCAAGAATCAATAGAAGTTAGTTTGTCACTGGAAAAGGATTTGCATTCTTACCTAGCCAGAAATATTCAGGATATAGAGAATGGTTTAACTATCGTAGAGGGTGGCATTGAATATGTACTTGATGCTGGACGTATAGATATTCTTGCCAAAGATAAAACTGGTCAATTAGTTGTCATTGAGCTAAAAGCGGGTAAAGCCAAAGATTCGGCTTTAGGGCAATTGTTAGGCTATATAGGCTGTCTTTCTGAATCGTCAGAATCATCAAATATCAGAGGAATTCTTGTTGCCTCTGACTTTGATAAGCGGGTAGTTTTCGGTGCTAAAGCGATAAGCAATGTCAAGTTGGTTAAATACCAAATATCGTTCAACTTGGAAGTTGTTACATAACAAAGCGCTCAAGAATGACAAAAAAAGCTTAGCGTTTTTTTTGCATCTTAGTTTTGCGTTAGGCAAAAACAGGAGGGAATTGTGGAAGTCAGTTGTCATTGTGGAAATGTTGAAATCACATTGGGCTTTTCTCCGAATGAAGTTGGGAAATGTAATTGTTCAATATGTCGCCGTTATTCTGCTCTTTGGGCTTACTATTTACCGAAAGACGTTCAGATAAAATTCCAAACTGAGAAAACGGTTTTCTATATTTGGGGCGACAGAGAGGTTGAATTTCATCGGTGTAATATATGTGGCTGTATTACTCATTATGTAACAACGGAGAAATGCAGCGAAGATATTGTGGCGGTAAATATGTGCATGGCGGAGGTCGAAGCATTATCGAAGATCCCGATAAGGGAAATAGATGGAGCATCGCGCTAAATTTGCCATACAAACGAGTTTAAGGCGGATTCGCAACGCGTGGCACTTTGGGTTCTGGTCAGGTTCAGTGTTTAAGGTGCTCATTTAAGTTCTGTGGTAAGTTGGCAGCCACTTAACAGGGTTACAATGAAAAACGGCTTTTTGTCGTATAGAAAGCGTTATAGCGTCCTCGAAAAATTCGGAATTGATGGAATGGAAAGAATAGAAAAAGATCTTTATGACGCAGCGGTGCAATTAATCGAGACTCGATATCCCACGGGCTGGGGCGGCGCGGCTGCAGTGAGAACCAGCTCAGGAAAAATTCTAACTAGTATTGCACCAGACGTGAAAAATGATGCTTTGTCACTCTGTATGGAAGTTGGGGCTTATTTGGAAGCTCACAAATTAAATGAAGCGGTAACTCATTCGTTGTGTATATGTCGTGAAGATGAAAATAGAGACTTTTTGGTTCTATCTCCGTGTGGTATTTGCCAAGAGCGTTTGGTTTATTGGGGTGGCGATGTCAAAGCAGCAATATCAAATGAAAACAATGAGTTGGTATTCAAAACCATCCGTGAATTAATGCCTCACCATTGGTCGTTGGTAAATGGGAATGCACTATAATAAGATAATTGGACTCCCGCTCTAATGACCGGCTAACCTTTTTAGGCAAGTCAAAACTTTGGGAGAACGACATGGGTACTGTTGAGTGGTTGATTTGAATAAAGTGAAACATTGAATCAATAAAGCTAAATTGATCGATGTGCTCAGGGGAAATTCATGGAAGAATTTTAAGCTATCCCTTAACAAAAAAGCTGAGCAGGAGCGAATAAAAGCGACCCTGATTACGCGCACCAAACCGTTAGATTATTTCAGGTGGTTTTGTGGTAATTGAGATTGTCCCAATACAGCAACGACGAGGATAAAACCATCTTCCTTTGTGAAATAAGCAGTATGTTCCCCAATCGGAAAGTAAAACCCGTTACTGTATATTTCATGGCAACTTCGTCCCAAGTCCGGGTTATCAGCGAGCATTTGAAAGCCTGAGAGTAGTGTTTCTTTGTAGCGTGGCCACTGAAGTTCAGAAAAGTGGCTGATGGTATAATTTTTTACTTTGCGTAGATGAGCTTGAGCTAGATTGCTGAGTCTATATTGGTTATGGTGCATGTTTCTTGTTACAGCTCACTCAAAAAGTCTTTACCATCAACGATATCATCTTTTGCTAAGTCATCTTTGGCGGCGATGAAGCAGTGTTTGAGGTACTCAGCTTTCATCATCTCAAGTTCCTCGTAGTCATGTATAGACATAACGACAACCGCATCTTTACTATTTTTACTGATCTTAATTGGCTGACGTTGAGCATTTAAAAGCAACTCACCAAAATTTCGTTTAGCGTCATTTGCTGTTAATGTCCGCATAACTTAGTCTCCACAGTTTTAAATCTAATCAGAGTATAGCCTTTAGGACGAAATGGTCAATCCGATTAAATCGTGCGAAATGTGCGAAAGTATTGTGATTGATGAAGTCTGAGTGCTTTACGTTTTTATCTTCCCAGCCTCCAGTTCCCTAATTTGACGCACAATTCCTTTCTTCCGATTTCAAAAGCATTGGCACTCAGTGCGCCAGTGACTCTTGCCAAGATGCAAGCGTAACCAGAAGATCTTTTTGTTTGACGGAGTCACACGCGTTCCAGAACCAGTTTTTACGGGCGTCCTGCCCGGAAAAGCCTAACCATTCTTCCTTGAATGGTTTTCTTTGATTGGTGGTTGATTGGAGTTGGGTGAAATCTTTTGAAGCCAAATTGGTCGATGTTCTCAGGGTAAAATTCAAGGATGAATTTTAAGCTATCCCTTAACAAAAAGGCTGAGCAGGAGCGAATAAAAGCGCCCCTGATTACGCGTGCTGAACTCAAAAAAGATGCTTTTGGTTACATTGACATCTATCAAAAGGAACTGGGGCGCAGTCGGAGATGCTACTGGAATCGAGGAATGTGATTGCGTTCCAAACCGACAACGCCACATTACCACAGAGCCACTATTTCTCATCCCATCATCACTTTTATTGACTGTTCAAACGTTGCAGTTTCCTACAAATCATACCTACATCAAAGAATGTCAAATTTATGTTAATTTTTTTCTGGATGTTATCTGTAATATGCACAATTATGTTTACTGTGTTTAGGTGCTTATTGGCGAACAAATAGAGTTTATCCGAGAGGATTCGAATGGTGGTATCGTGGATAAATTATTTGTGTGCAGACTAGGCAGCACAGCAAGGTAATTTAGGCTTGATAATGAGACCCCACTGATATTTTTATATGTATTTTCATTTCATTATGTGAAGTATTTCATCGAGTGGCGGTAAGTTATAGAGAGGTATGAAGGATGTTATACGACATGGTGTTGGCTAATAATTGTTAGGCTCCTAAAGCCTGTTATTGGGTGTAATATCTAATCGCCTATCTGTATATGTAATTTCGATTAACTCTAATCAATAGGTAATATCATCATGAATAAAAAATATTTTTGTTTATTTTTGATTTCAGGTTTTTATGCTTCAACCACCTATGCTCAGAATTATAATTGGCAGTTAGGGGACATAAAATCACAAGAGTGCTTAAAAGATTCAACAGTCATGTCGTCTAATATTAAATATTGCCATAATTGTGGTAATGTTCAGGGAAATCTTACCTCTTGGACATTTCATACAACTTGCAATGGAAAGGTTCAAAGCAGGCTCGTCCAGTCAAAGCTAAAGTGTAATACATCAGCTGGGCAAGCAAATGAAACAAAGCAAAAGGATTATCATCTAGAAACTGCCAGAGGTAAATTGCCACCGAACACTACAGCATGTAGATAGTTTCCGGCGCTCAAATATGGCGCACAATTCCGTTCTTCGATTTTAGTGACATCGGTGGTTTGTGCGCCAGTTCATCTTTCAGAAATGAAAGACGAACCAGAAAATTTTTTTTGTTTGGCTTGGTCGTGCGCGTTTCAGAACCAGCTTTTACGGGCGTCCTGCCCGGAAAAGCTTAATCATTCTTCCATGAATGATTTTCTTGGTTGGGTGGCTATTTTGAGTTGGGTGAAACTCTGAATCAATAAAGCTAAATTGATCGATGATCTCAGGGTGAAAATTCAGGACGAATTTTCAGGATTGCTTGAGCAGGATGCGAATCAATCCGACCCTGATTACGCGCGCTGAACTCAAAAAGATGCTTTTGGTTACTTTTGACATTTATCAAAAGGAACTGGGGCGCAGTCGGAGATGCAAATAAAATCGAGGAACTGGATTGCGCACCAAACCAACAGATTTAATATTGAACACACCAAACCACAATTTAATCACCTCAAGCGAGCCTCCCTGTTACACCCATTCCAAAAATAACCACTCCCCATCAAAACCCCAAATTTAAACATGTTTTATAAATCCATTTGAGTATAATTGTTGATTCATATGAAAATAACTTTATCAATAAGCATCCATCGATAAAACAATCACGGCTCAGCCAACAACGTCAATGAACTATCAAACCACTCAAATCTACAACCTGATGAGGTACGAATTTGCTCAAGTTGAAGGGGATTTTGCCTCCTTACGTGAGTCAGAGATGAAATCTGTCATGCCTGCCGGAATACGCTTTGCAGATTTTCTTGAACAACTTCACTACGGTCATCAAGTGTTACTGACGGATGTACCATCGATTCCTTTGCTGATCCGGGATCGGGATGAATGGGGCAATCAATATTGGCGAGTGAATCCTGCGGTTGAGCCTCATCTCGACTTGCTGGCTAACAAGGCTTATACCGCCAGAGTTGAATGGGTCAATCATGGCATTGGTTCAACTTATTCCGGCAGCGTTAACGCTTCTGTTTATACTGAGCCTTATGTCGAACGCGAACCTGTGAAACTCACTTTAGAAGAGCGGCTGGTCAGGCAGCGTCAGGAGCGACTACGGGAGCTGGATAAAATCCCACTGCCTTCATCTGCATGGCAGAACGTATTTAACAAACCGCCAGTCAAACCCTCCCGTTTCGTCAAATCTGCGTTGGTGCCGATCGGTACGTGTGATATCGGTACACAAAGAGAGCCGCTTTCTGCGCTGGGGGATTATGCGGCTTATACACTGGCCGTCGGGCAGGGGATTAGTGCTTCTTCTGAAGAAGCTTTTTTGACGCGTATTGGTGGTGTAGCGCTGGCAGAACTGCCGGGACTGGCGCTGAAAATTATCGGGCGAGCTGGCATTCTGGCTGCATTTGTGCCGAACAAATTAGCGGACAGCACGCTCTACAGTGCAGCCGATATGCGCAATAAAGACACAGTTGAAACCAATATTCGCTTGGGTTTCAATGCGGAAGGGCAAATTTACGGCTATCACGTCAATGGGACGAATATCCCTAAGCGTGAAGTAAAACAGGTTGGTGAGCGGTTTGTCGTCGAGTTAGAGCCGGAT
>NZ_KQ947475.1:1434546-1438796 GCF_001506075.1 Vibrio sp. MEBiC08052
CGTCGGGCAGGGGATTAGTGCTTCTTCTGAAGAAGCCTTTTTAACGCGTATTGGTGGTGCAGCATTGGCTGAATTGCCGGGAATGGCGCTGAAAATTATCGGGCGAGCTGGCATTCTGGCTGCATTTGTGCCGAACAAATTAGCGGACAGCACGCTCTACAGTGCAGCCGATATGCGCAATAAAACCACGGTTGAAACCAACATTCGCTTGGGTTTCAATGCGGAAGGGCAAATTTACGGCTATCACGTCAATGGGACGAATATCCCTAAGCGTGAAGTAAAACAGGTTGGTGAGCGGTTTGTCGTCGAGTTAGAGCCGGATATCACTATTGAATGGGTGCCGATTAGCGGCGATTTTGGCGGTAAACCGATCCTTGTCAATCCCATCCCGGAGATGGAAAAGTACGATATCTGGATCCATCCGCAAGCGGAGCAAGGCCAAGAATTTGATAACACCTATATCACGCCAATTGCTGATGCGGAGCTGCAAGACTATATTCTGACCTTTCCGGCAGAGACTGGGCTACCGCCGTTGTATGTGGTGTATAGTCACCAAATCCGCAAACCGAATGGTCAGTTTGGTGCGAGTCAGTATCCCAGACCAGAACTGAATCGCACATCCCTTCGGGCTGACACCAAAAGACAGATTGAAGCCAATGCAAGAAAATTCAATGGTCAGTTTGTTGATAAGAGTGGTCGAGTGATCACTGACTGGCATTATGGACATAAATATGGTCTGGAAAACAGGCGGCTACTCAGAGCCGCTGACCAGATGGGAATGACTCAGGAAGAATTGAATGATTTTGTGAATTCACATCCTGACTATTTTCTGCTTGAGGATGCTAAGACCAATCTTAGTCATGTGAATGAGAAGCCGGGCAGTGATGATTTAAGAAAAATTCTCAGAGATATGAGAAAATTTTTGAAAAACAGGAAGACATAATGAGTTACGAATACGAATTATACGATGCTGTACTGGATGGTGATATTAATGAAGTCAAAGCGCTTATTGATAAAGGTGCTGATATTCATGAAGTCACGGAATCAGAGCACTGGACATACCTACATCACGTATTTATGTCTCCCTCTACAAAACTAGAGGAAAGAACACCACTTGAATCAATTCAGTATCTGATTGACCAAGGCTTGGATGTCAACGCAATTGATAGTTATGGCTATACACCACTGATTTATGCTGTACGACAACAAAATATTGAAGGGATGCGGTTGCTGCTGGAAAACGGGGCGGATGAGTTAATTGAACATCGAGCAAGTGATGATGCAACACCTTTGAATATGGTATTTGATAACAAACCTTATCAGTATGAAGTTATGAAACTATTGCTTGATTTCGGTGCTGACCCTGATGCTAAAACAGAAAAAGGCAAATCAGTCCGAGAGTTGGTAAGTCTGCTTGATGATATGGATCCTAAGATGATTGAGTTGGTTCGTCATTACTAAATACAATCCTGTTATCAGTATGCATCGGTATCATAAATTGACCCACAATTGCGGAGACTGTTCAACATTCTGTGTCAGCCCTTATGTCTCAGAATTCAGAGAAGGATATTGTGTCATGACTTGAAGCCGGGTGCGGAGACAATCATGAAGGCAAAAAATAAAAAAGAACCGCGTCGCATTTTACCTTTGAGCCGTGCTAAAATGATGATAAACGGTGTTTTTTGTTGAATGCTTCTTTTATGCTAGCGCTATTCATCCACAACCACCCAATGCTGCGATTATGAAAACATCCCTCGACCATCTGCCGGAATACAAACAGCGTGAGCTTGCCACGATTTCAACGATTCTGCGTGACACGCTGGAAGACTACCTTCAGGGCAAAACAGCGAGTAAAAGTGAATTTCGTATTCTGAAAATTATTCTGTTCGGTAGCCATGCGAAAGGTAACTGGGTCAAAGATCCGGTCAATGGTTATATCAGCGATTACGATATTTTGGTGATTGTGAATAAAGCTGCTTTGGTCGAGGAAGACGTGGTCTGGCAGCGGGCCGAAGAGCAAATTGACCGGAGAGTAAAATCCGCACCGCTCGGGTTGATTGTGCATGATTTGCAGGAAGTAAATGAGCGATTGCAACAGGGTCATTATTTTTTTAAGGATATCCGTGAAGAGGGTATCGAACTGTTTGCCGCAACGCCGAAGCCGTTGGCGATGCCGGGAGATTTGAGCGAAACTGAGCTGCGAGAGATAGCCCGTAAGCATTATGAGCAGTGGTTTGAAAGTGCTTCTGATTTTCTGGTGACTTATCGATTTGATAAAAATCGCGGCAAGTTAAAACAAGCGGCTTTTCTCTTGCATCAAGCGACGGAACGGTTTTTCGCCTGCACGTTGCTGACCTGCACCAATTACTTACCCAAATCCCACAATATCGAAAAGTTGGGGAAATTCTGTTCACAAATCGATCTGGCCTTTGCTGAGATTTTCCCGATGGACAACAAATTCCACCGCCGCAGCTTCCGGCGTCTGCAACGAGCCTATATCGATGCGCGCTATTCGGAGCATTATGAAATCACCGAAGAGGAGTTGAATTATCTGGAGACAGAAGTGCAGCGCTTACAGGTGTTAACCGAACAGGTTTGTCGGGGGAGAATCGGGGATTGAAGGCAGTACTTTTATTCTTTCAGTCTTCGGCTCCCAGATTTGACGCACAATTACGTCTTTCGGTTTCAGAGGCATTGGTGTTCTGTGCGTCAGTTACTCTTGCCAAGATGCAAGCGTAACCAGAAAATCTTTTTTGTTTGACTTGGTCGCACGTTGTCCAGAACCAGCTTTTATGGGCGTCCTGCCCGGAAAAGCTTAATCATTCATCCTTGAATGGTTTTCTTGGTTGCTAATCAACACTAATTCTGTCCAGTTTTTCGAGGTTTTTATGAAGTATGTACAGTTTTTTCTCATAGCGGCTATCGCATCAAGCTGTGGCTTTATCGTGCATGTATTTAGTGCTGAATGGTTGCAAGCTTGGATTGCACAATATATGGAAGGACAAAGCGTTACTCCTTCTTGGGATGTCAGATATATAGCTATATTGACATCATTGGAATATGGAATATCGGCAATAGTGTTGTATTGGCTTATTAGAGATAATGTCATCAAATATGGTCAATTTAGAGCTTTTATAATCTTAAGTTTATTGCTTACGGCTTTACATGGTGCATTAATTCGTCAACCGCTGATGGATTTTGTTGTTGGTAACCCAATAGAAGTCGCTTTAGTACAGAATGCTTTTAAGTGGTTAGTATGGGTTTTGATGTCACTAGTTACCGTTTATGGTTTTGAGCATGTAGTAAAGAAATGCTAACAAACAAGTATGACGTCGATAGTTAATTTTTCACCTCATTATCATTCCAAATCCCAACTTGATCGTTGATCTCAGGGTGAAAAATCCAAGGACGAATTTTCAGGATTGCTTGAGCAGGATGCGAATCAATCCGACCCTGATTAAGTGCACCGAAACTAAAAAAGATGCTTTTGGTTCCTTTTGCATCCATCAAAAGGAACTGGGGCGCAGTCGGAGATGGCAATGAGATCGAAGAAGTAGTTGCGTCCCAAACTCAGCATCATCCTTTTATTTTTCCAGCCTTCGGCTTCCAGATTTGACGCACAATCAGCGTCAGTGATTTCAGAGGTATCGGTGTTCTGTGCGCCAGTTACTCTTGCAGAGATGCAAGCGTAACCAGAAGATCTTTTTTGTCTGGCTTTGGTCGTGCGTTGTCCAGAACCAGCTTTTACGGGCGTCCTGCCCGGAAAAGCCTAATCATTCTTCCATGAATGATTTTCTTTGTTGGGTGGTTGATTTGAATAAAGTGAAACATTGAATCAACGAAGCTCAATTGATCGATGTGCTCAGGGTAAAATTCATGGATGAATTTTAAGCTTTTCGTGAGCAGGAGCGAATAAAAGCGACCCTGATTACGCGAACCAAACTCAAAAAGATGCTTTTAGTTCCTTTTGCATCCATCAAAAGGAACTGGGGCGCAGTCGGAGATGTCGATGAAATCGAGGAAAGTCATTGCGCACCAAATACCTGCATCACAAGTTTTATCTTCTTAGCCTTTGGCTCCCAAATTTGACGCACAATCAGCGTCAGTGATTTCAGAGGCACCGGTGTTCTGTGCGCCAGTTACTCTTGCAGAGATGCAAGCGTAACCAGAAAATCTTTTTTTGTTTGGCTTGGTCGCACGTTGTCCAGAACCAGCTTTTACGGGCGTCCTGCCCGGAAAAGCCTAACCAT
>NZ_KQ947475.1:1440766-1745712 GCF_001506075.1 Vibrio sp. MEBiC08052
TACATTGACATCTATCAAAAGGAACTGGGGCGCTTTCGAGGATGCTAATGAAATCGAAGAAAATCATTGCGCACCAAACCTCCATACCCAAAAAACACCCCCCAAAAAACCAACTAATCTATCAAACAATGATTCTCATCGAAAAACGGATAAGGCCCCTCAACCGCATCGATATAACTGATATGGCTGCAAATTCCCTCCGGTTCGAGACGGAACAACTGAATGGCTCCCGGCTCCAGTGAGAAACAAGCGGGCGCTTGGGGATCTAAATCGAGCGTCACGGCATGGCTGTGAGACGGGCCGACCCAGACGGGGATTCGATGCCACGTCGCTACAATCGGGCGATGCACATGGCCGACAACAATCCCGGCCACATGCGGGTGAGATTGTAACACCTCATATAATGCCTCACTGTTTTGCAGATTTTGCACATCCATATGCTGTAACCCGACCGTCATCGGTGGGTGGTGCATAAATAGCAAGGCCGGATGGTGTTGTGTTGCCGAGAGTTGTTCATCAAGCCATCGAAGTGACGTTTGACTCAACATGCCATAAGGCTGACCGGGTACGGAGCTATCCAGCCCAATCAGTTGATAGCCGCCGACATGCTCACTGAAGTTACAAAATACCGGTGTGTCAAACGCGAGCCAGCCTTGCAATGCATCACGCAAATGCGTTCTGTTGTCATGGTTACCCGGAATTACGCGCACCACCGGTTTTAAGCGTTGCAGCTCGGCAACCAGCAGTTGATATTCATCAGGGTGACCAAAATCTGCCAAGTCACCGGTGATGATCACCCGGTCAGGCATCGGCTTGAGCCGGTTGATATGATTAATCGCATGCCGCAGGCAACCTAACGTATCGACCTTTTTATACGCCAGTTTGCCTGACTGCTTAATATGTAAATCGGTTAACTGTGCGATTAACATTCACGGTCTCCAATAAAAACCAAGCGCTCAGGCGCAATGGATAAGTAAACGGATTGCTGCGGCTGATAATGACGACGGGCAAAACAGTCGATCATCAGCAGCTCATCAAGGCTGGCAATTTTGACCTGTACACGGGTGCGATCCCCTAAGAAGGTCCTGTTTTGCACTTCAGCGAGGAGGGTATTGTCTGTTGCTGCATCAAGAATTTGGATATCCTCCGGGCGTACCATCGCGGTGGCCGGTTGCCCCTCACCGAGTTGCGCGCAGTGCGATTCGCTCAAGCGTAGCTGTTGTGTCTGTCCTTGGCCGGAGACATCGCCGAGGATGAAAATATTGCCCTCACGCTTGCCATGAAAGCAGTTGATCTGACCGATAAAGTCCGCCACAAAGTGATTGTTCGGTGTCAGGTAAATCTCTTCCGCACTGCCGATTTGAGCAATTTCACCGTGATCAAGTACGGCAATCCGATCGCCCATCACCATCGCTTCTTCCTGATCATGGGTGACATAAATCGCCGTGATACCTAACCGTTTAAGCATCTGGTGAATGTCAATCCGCAGCCGCTGTTTGAGACGGGCGTCTAAGGCGGAAAGGGGTTCATCAAGCAATAACACCTCCGGCTCAGTGATAATCGCCCGTGCCAGTGCCACGCGCTGGCGTTGTCCGCCGGAGAGCTGGTTGATATCACGCTCTGCATACGGTTCGAGATCGAACATGGTCAGCATTTCCGCAACTTTGGCCTGTCGCTGCGCTTTGCTTTCACCGCGAACCCGCAAGCCATAGCCGATGTTGTCACGGACATTCATATTGGGAAACAGCGCATAAGACTGAAACACCATCCCGACCTGACGGTGCTCGATGGGTTGGTGGGTAACATCCCGCTCGCCAAAATGAATGGTGCCGCCGGGGTCGGCAAACTCTAATCCGGCAATCAGGCGCAGGGTGGTGGTTTTTCCGCAGCCGGAGGGGCCGAGCAGCACTAAAATTTCACCGGCTTCGACGTGTAAATCAAGAGGCTTGAGAGCCAATGTGCCATCAGCAAAGGTCTTCTGAACCTGCTTCAAAGTTATCGCAACACTGGATTTCGCTATATTCATATCAATATCACTTTCATGCAGCTGTCGGTTAACGACGCTGAGTTTTTCGGTTAAACAGTTGAGCCAGAATCAGCAGCGGCAGAATCAGACCCAAAAATATCAGGGTATAGGCAGAACTCACTTCAAGGCGCATCGACGCGTAAGCATCGGCCAGCCCGACCGGCAGCGTTTTGGTGAGTGGGGTATGCAGCATCCAAGTCAGATTAAACTCACCGACAGAGAGGGTCAGCGTCATCAGCACGCCACTGATAATGCCGGTCATACAGTTGGGCACGATGATATGCATAAACCGTTGCGTGAAGCTGGCACCGAGGCTGGCCGCGCCTTCTTCCAGCACGCGAAAGTTGATGCTGGAGAGAATCGCCAGCACCGCCTTGACCATAAACGGCAAAGTAAAAATGACATGCCCGACTAAAATGAACAGCCAACTGGCGCGAAAGTCGTGAAAGCCGCCGTAGACTGAAATCAGCCCCAGTGCGATCGCCATGCCCGGTATGGCAATGGGTAAGGTCAGGCATTCTTCAAACCACAGCGAAAAACGGGTGCGGTAGCGCGCCAGATAGTAGGCGCAAGGCACACCGACCATCACGTTAATCGCGGTGGTGACTAATGCAATTTGTAACGTCAGCCAGACCGTATCGGCATACATTGACCAGACTTGTTCAACCCACTGTAAGGTGAGGCCGCTTTTCAGGCCGACGAAATAGTTCTGGGTTAAACCGGCCATGACCGACATCACCACAGGAATAATCAAAAATGCACACACCAGCAGGGTGAAGACCAGTTGTGCGTAGAAGTAACGATTCTTTTCCATGAGTTAGCCTCCCATATTCAGGGATGTTGCCCCTTTGAGCCGCGCCAGTGCGAGGCATAGCCAAGTTACGGCACCCAAGATCAGGCTTAATGCCGCAGCCATAGCAAAATTGGCGTTCAGGGTAAACTCGGTATAAATGGTCATCGGCAGTACGTTGATGTCGGTTGCCAGCGAAAAGGCGGTGCCGAATGCGCCCATTGAGGTGGCAAAACAGAGCGAGCCGGAGGAAATCAGGCCGGGGGTTAACGCCGGCAGGGTGATGTCCCGCAGGATCTGCCAGCGGCTGGCCCCCAGTGATCGCCCGGCTTCGACTAAGTTGTGATCGAGTTTTTCGGCGGCTCCCATCACGGTCAGCACCACACGCGGAATCGAGAAATAGAGGTAACCGAGAAACAGCCCGGCCATGGTATAAGCAAACACCCAACGCTCACCAACCAGCGCGAGACTCGCCTGAGCGACCATACCTTGGCGACCGGCCAGCATGATGACGAAGAAACCAATCACCACCCCCGGAAATGCCAGCGGGAAACTCAGCATCGCAATCAGGAGCGATTTCCCCCGGAACTGATAACGGGTGAGAAACAGCCCGGAAATGGTGGCAATCACCAGACTGACCAAGGTCACGAGACCCGACAGCACCACGGTTGACAGCAGGCTGCGGTAGTACGTCGGTTGGGTAAAGATGGACCAGTAAGGTTGGCCGGTGCTATCGGCGAGCGATAGCCAGATCAGTTTGCCGACGGGCAGAAGGAAAAAGGTCAGGCTGATCATCAATGCCGGGAGCAGCAACATCAGCCGTGAAAAATCGTGTTTCATCATAAAATGAAGGGTGGCGTTACCACCACCCAGCCTGTGATTATTGAACTTCATTCAGATAACGCTGTGCGAAAGCGTTTTGTGCCTGTGACATCTTGGCAAAATCGACTGCTTGTGCCCGTTGATAGTCGGTATCCGGCAGGAACTTCGCGCGAGTTTTAGCGCTCATCGCCGAAGGGATGATCGGGCGCAGATAGGCATCGGCCCACAACCGCTGACCGGCATCAGAGAGGACGAAGTCGAGTACTTTGCGGCCATTTTCAGGATGGGGTGAGTTTTTCACTTTGCTCATCACGTAAGGAACCACAATGGTACCTTCTTTCGGAATCACGAACTCAACCGGGGCTTTATCGTTATATTTGGCTCGATAGGCGTTAAAGTCGTAGTCGAGCAGAATGGGGATCTCGCCTGAAATCACGCGGGCATAAGAGGTTTGCTTCGGCACAATCGGATGGTTTTTACGCAGTGCCTGAAAATAGTGAATCGCCGGGGTGAAATCATCCATTGTGCCACCCATCGCCTGATTGACCGCCACGGCACTGGCATAACCGACAAATGCACTGGTTGGGTCTAAGTAACCGACCATGCCACGGTATTCCGGTTTGAGCAGATCTTGCCAGGATTGTGGGACCGGCGCGCCATCAAGGGCAGCTTTGTTGACGAAAAAGCCCAGTGTGCCGGAATGAATCGCAAACCAGTTGCCTTGTGGATCTTTCAGACCCGCCGGAATTTTATTCCAATTGTGTGGTTTATAAGGTTCAACCACCCCTTTTTGTGCCGCGATAATGCCAAACGAAACCCCGTAGTAAACGACATCAGCGACCGGGTTATCTTTTTCTGCCACTAACTGAGACAGGGATTGCCCCGAGTTTTTGTTGTCGATGGGAATATTGATGCCCAATTTATCTTTAATCTGTTTTAACTGACCGCCCCAGTTAGCCCATTCAGGGGGGCAGTTATAACAAATGGCATCGGCTGCCTGCGCTGTGCCGGTAACCAAGCCGGTTGCCATCAGCGCTAAGGTGGCAATATGTTTTAATTTCATAACAATCATCCTATTGATTGAATTTGATTCAAGTGAGGTTTATGAACCGGAGCAACTGTCCCTGTAAGACTGAGCTCATAGGGTAGTTCTCGCTGGCGTGGTAAAACGGTGTGGTGTTTCGAGTTTAAAAGTAAATCCACGGCGAGGTGGCCCATCTGTAAGTGGGGAACCTTCACCGTTGCTAAAGCGGGGTAGGTAATTTGTCCGAGTGACATCCCGTCAAATCCCACCACGGAGGTCTGTTCCGGGACGCGTATGCCTGCGTGACGCAGATGGCGGATCAGTTTCAGTGCGATGAGATCATTACTGCAAAACCAAGCACTCGGAGCCTGATGTGAGAATGACTGCTTAAGATCGGTGAACGGGGCGTTCGCCATCGGATCGACTTCCAGTAATGTGAGTAATCGAGCCTGCTGATCCTCAGCAATGCGGGCTTTGAAACCTTCGTAACGGAGTTGGGCCCGGTCAGAACGGTTGAACTGGCCCGCGACCATGCCGAGTTCCCGATGGCCGAGCTTGAGTAAGTGATCGGCGACATCCCAGCCAGCCTGAAAGTTATTAACGTAAACCGTGGCATCATCGGCGGTGAACTGGTTGTGCACCAAACTTAGCGGAAAGTTAAACTCTTTCAACAGCGACAAGGCTTGATTGTTTTGCATACTGGCGACGGTCAGAATCACGCCACTGACCCGCTGACGGATGAAATCGACCACGGCTTGCTGTTCCCGCGCTTGCTGATATTCGGTATCGATAATAATGGTCGAGTAACCAAAGTGGCGCGCTCTTTCTTGAATGCCGGCGACGATCTCCGCAAAGACCGGATTGAGTAAGCTGGGGATCAAAACCCCAATCGTCGGGTTGTGGTTGAGTGCCACACGGGTCGATTTCTGTTTCGGGTGGTAGCCGGTTAAGTGCACGATTTTACCAATTCGCTCACGGGTCTGATGACAGATAAGTCCGGTGCCATTGAAGTAACGCGATATGGTTGCCGGCGATACATTGGCCAGTGCTGCAATATCTTTAATATTCATCATTTCCCTCCCGAGTACAGCAGCAAGGTTAGGAATCACAGGTGACGTATTTATGACAGAAAAACCACAGAAGGCATCATTTTGGCGGAGTGTTTTTATATTTTCGCTGCATTTTCTCTAAAGATGGCGCATGAAACATTCTCGTTTCATTCACAATTTATAGCAGATACAGAAAATCATTGTTGAGATAAATGTTATTAATAATTGTGATTTAAATCACTAATTGTAGGGGGAGAAGGTTCGTCTGGGCAGGATATGGCATGGTTACAAGGGCTTTCAACCTGACAGAACCTGCATCAGCCGATACTGTCAGATCGATGTTGTGTCGTACATACAATGATCACCTGAAGTAATGATCACCTAAAACAAAGATGATACTCGATTAGGATGATGATCCTTGTTGTGTTTTTTTAGTTTGTGGCGCTTTAGACGGTGCGGTTAAACTTTCAGTGGTTTTGGCTCCCTGAAAATCGACGACTTGTTGCTCCGGGGCCGGTTTAGTGACGCCATTGAAGCGCCCGCCTTGTTCAATGCTGATATCGTCGGTATAGAGTGTGCCATCGACACGACCTTTACTTAAGATCTCAATGCGAGTGGCATAGCAGGTGCCTTTGAAACAGCCGTTAATAATGATGTGCTCGGCATAAATTTCACCACTTGCAGAGCCTGATTCACTGATGATGAGTGTCTTATCCGTGTGGATCTGGCCTTCAATCTTACCATCAACTTGCATATTGCTTTCTACTCTGAACTGGCCATTAATGGCGCAGCCTTCAGCGATGAGAGTTGTAACTGAGCACTGACTCTTTGCTCGACGTTGTTTATCAAAGATTCCCATCTTACTCCTCCTACTTTTGTAAATATCGTATCAAAATTATTAATTCCCCAGTTCACAAAGGGTTTGGGATCTAACGAGCGGCCAACAAAGCGAATTTCATAATGTAGGTGTGGCCCGGTACTCAGTCCCGAATTTCCGACGTAACCGATGATATCGCCCTTATTGACGAATTCACCCATTTTGACAGCAAATTTATTCATATGAGAATAAGAACTGGAAAAGCCGAATGAATGTCTCAATCTTAGGTAATTCCCGGAGCCTTTGACCAGACTGGGACGCACGACTTCGACTACACCATCGGCCGGCGCATAAATCGCCGTGTCTTTTGGCGCTGAGAAATCCTGACCGCGGTGGAATTCACTTTTTCCGGTTACCGGATTTATGCGGCGGCCATAATCGGAAGACATTCTGGATTTTTCGACCGGGGAGCCATTCGGGATTTGATTCAGCAAGACCAGACGAACAGAAGAGGTGATTGCTGCGGTATCCAGCCGGGATTCAAGCGTCGCATCGTCCGAGTCATCCACACCGAGCACTTTTTCCAGATCACTCAGGCGATCTGAGACCGTCTGCATTTTTTCTTCCCGATCAAGCAGCTCACTTTGTAAGCCGACCTTGAGTTTTTTGAGTGATGCGACATCTTCAGAAAGAGACATCGACTGATTTTCCAGTTCTCGTTGCTTTGATTTGGCAAAATCCACTTCGTTCATCAGGTAATAGATGATACCGGCAGTACTCACAACGGCTGCCATCAGGATATAACCAGCACTCTTGATACATTTCTGGTACCAACGGCCGACATGGAAGTGACGAGTGCCGTTGATAGAAGATACTGATATAACGAGGTTTTCTTTCATACATCATCAGCATTGGTAAATACAATGTCAGGATTCTATCAGTTTTCTGTCAACGATTGAATTTTCATCAGTGATCTTGAGTGGAAAACTGCAATATTGTACGTATTTAGCCGAAACCATATGCAGAAGCACCGACAGGTATATGGCCTGTCGGTGCTGGTCGATTTAAAAATAATCGTTTGGCGTTGCCAAAAATTTTCAGCGTGATAACTGACGAATTGCCTGAGTCAGTGCACTATCCTGATGGTGGTTGAGATCGTCCAGTGTCAGGGCTGTGGTGGGGATATTCGGCTGTATACCGATGCTTTCGTAGGATTGATACTGCGTATCGATATAAACTTCATTAGATAAACTGATTTGCCAGCCATTGGGCAGGGTTTTCACCAAAGCATCCGATAACGCGCCGCTACTGGTTTCACCCATAAATGTAACTTGTGGCAGCGCTTTCATCATCATGAGGAAGACTTCTCCGGCACTGACGGTTGTACCGCTGACCAGAATCGTGACGGGACGCGTATAAGCGGGCGTATTGCTTGGGGTTGGCAAGTCGAGCCAGTGAGTTTCGCCGTCACCGGCAATAGTTCGGGTAAATTTACCAATAACGCGCTGAGTCACCGGATTAAAACGGCTGGCAAGAGCCAGTGACACGCCATCGGCACCTCCGCCATTGAACCGCATATCAATGATCATGGTCTCTGTATTGCGCATATCCTGCATGGCTTGATCGATGACTTGTGCCATATTACTGACCCATTGATCAGGGTCATCCGGATTTTCACCCGTGTCCAGCAGCATCATATTGGGACGAAGATAACCAATTTTTCCCTGATTGAACGTTCCCCAGACAACACGTTCCGCGCCATATAATGTATCGGCTGAGCTGCCGTTGATGATGCGGACACTACCAGTATCCATCATCTGCTGCTGTGTCAGGGAAATTTGTGCCAGGCGGTCGGCGACGTAGGTGTCAAAATCACTGATTTCGCTTTGATTGAGAAAGCCCTGTTCCAGTACCCGTAAGACACCTTTGGGTGGGGCAGGTGCATATTCATTGTCGCCGTAAGTCAGGACGACATGATCATCGGAAAAACCGCTGAGTGATGCTGTGATGGCATTGAGTAGTTCACTTTCGCTCATGTCATCGCTCAAATCCGGGGCCACTTGTTGATAGACCTGCGCCCAGTCGATGCCGCGTTCCTGAAAGAATGCATAATAATCATGGATGGTCGTCCAGAAGAAATGATAAATCTCAACAGGGGATGCATTTGCATTGAGTCGTTGCCCCGGCTGACACTGTGTTGGTAAGGCGGACAGGCGTTCAAATTGCTGTGCAAAAGGGCGGGCAATCTGGTGGGATGTCAGCGTCATACCGTCATGAGATAACGTCGCGTTGGGAAAGTAGGTTGTTTGCATATCGGTTTTGGTCATGGTTTCTGCCAGCACACACCCTTCGCTGTTGAATTGATATATTTTACTTTCTGTATCATTCAACTGATAAATGTCACCGTATCCCTTATGTTTCCACAGCCCATCAAAATCCACTGAAGCCTGACAGGCAGCAGCTAAGGTGATGGGAGCAATGCAAATAAACCGGTAAGTATATTTTATCCATGAAGCCGAAATCATTATTGAGTCCTGTTTTATAGTAAATATTCGATATGAAAGGTTGGTATAAAAGCGCCTGAGTACGTTAAACCAACCTTCAACCCGAAAATGTGAATCAATGATATAAGGGACAATCAGACACAATTTGATATATTTCAGTCGGTGTACTTTGAGTTGGAAATGACTGGTATGAGATTGATTGAATTATTCAATGACCGCGATGGTGTTTGTCGTGCTTGATATTTGGGTAACTTGATATTTAGGTAAACTGGCCAGCGCTGCTAACAATGCCTTGCAGCGAATTGAACGTGAGATTATCAACATGCAGTCACTGACGGAACCATTATTATGGCTGAACCGGGAAATAGGGCTGAGCTGCAAATAAAACGGGCGAATTCCGAGGACTGCTTGCTTGAAACAAATATGAATTCAGCCGATTACCGTAGACCAGGCATCTTGTAAGTCTTGATCATCAAAAGCGTTTACATTATTTAATTCTTTTGAAAAGAAGGTACAGGATTGAGGACTATTGGGGTGCCATCTGGTGTAAGACGTCATGTCGGGATGATATATCGCGAGTGTTTTTTTCTTTAACCCGGTTGCAATATGTACCGTGGCTGTATCGACGGACACCACGATCTCACTCATATCAATATGGGTCGCCACATCGTCAATAGAGGAACATTGTTCATCACAAAAAACGTTGTCATTAAATTTCTGACAGATGTGGCTGACTAAATCAGATGTACTTGGAGATGAGGATAAAAATACAGAAAATCCATTGCGAGCGAGAATTGGAATAACTCTACAAATGGTTTCTTCATTCATGCTTTTTGATTTATTACTACCAAATGGGTTAAAAAATACAACTTTTCTGTCTTTAAATTGAAGTTCCATTCTCTCTCGGCAACGAGATGACAATGGAATAATATAAGATTCATCATATTCTGTGATATTAAATGATGATAATAGGCTGTTGAATCGTTCAACATAGTGGCCATCATTTTTGAGGCGAAGGTTGTACATTTTCACATCAGGTAATATGCCCGCATTTGATTCAGCCGATATCATTCTCAGGAGAAAGAGATCTTTCATTTTGACGATGTCTTGGGCATTGATCGCAATGTCAACTTTACCTAAGCCTTTGGCTAATCTCATGATCTCGGTATACGAAGGTCGTTTGCTTAATGGATAGACTGTATCGACAAATGGCATTTTTTGATAAAAATCATAGGTATTATTCGAGGAGATGACTTTGATCACGGAATTCGGTATATTTTCCTTAATCGCTTTCATTGCAAATGATGATATGACTGAGTCCCCATATTTGGAGTCATTGCGGATGAATAAGAAAACTTTTATATCATTGCAGTTAAAATCTTCTTTACGAATATCGAAAAGTATTTTTCCCAGCCAGAATCTAAAGTCATCCCGGAATAACTGGAATTTTGATATTAAGCCTTTACTCATTAAATCTCACCATTAAAACAGTTTAAATCATGTATGCTTCAAATTTGTTCTATATCATTATTATTTAAATGCGCAACATATAAATATATATTGATGAAGCAAACTTACATTTTTCATATCTATATCGATGTATTTTTATTCGAAGCACATACAAAAATATCAGTTGATCATATCAGAATGGTCTGTTGATAGTGAAGCTATTTGTATGTCAATCTTAGGACAAATGCTTTGATCCTTATGAAGATTCTCTGATGCCGGATTTGCTCGGCGACACGGTGTTGAACCTGAAGGCATGATGTCTCGTAAGCCACTCATTGGCTGTTCGGGTATTTTGGGGAAAATCTAGCGTATCAACGGATGGTATACCGAGTGGATTGCTGAGAGACGAATTCTTTCGACTTTTACGTTGTTCGATTAAGATGACTGATGATTTGTTGATACATACCTTGAGAGGAGTAATTGATGGGGCGGAATAAAATTCCTCGTGTGATTTGTGGTAAACCTGCGGATAGTTGTTTCAAACCGAACGGTATTCCGATGAGTCAGCTTGAGCATCTTGATTTGGCGGCGGATGAATTTGAAGCGTTACGTCTGGTTGATTTACAGGGAATGCATCAGCAGGATGCGGCTGTTGAAATGGGGGTCTCCCGACAAACGCTGGCCAATTTGGTCAAGGCTGCTCGTTTCAAAGTCGCGGACTGTTTAGTCAATGGTAAAGCCTTGATGATGTGCCATTAATGATTCTCTTCTCCTTTTTCTGACGATCTGCTTTGATGATAAACAACCCGACATGCGCCTTGGCAGTATGTCGGGTTGTTTGTTGTGTGCCCTTGTCACTTTGGCGCGTGATACACCGCTTCGAGTCTACTGTTGAACAATCGCTTTAGTATGCATCTTGTGCTTTTATAATTTGCATATGCCAAAAAATAGAGCTATAAATAGCATATGCTAATTATTTGGGGTGCGAAATCTTCATGCTGCCGGTGACGGAGCAGGGTCGATGAGCATCAAACCACTATCTATTTCGTTCATGATTTATTTTGACTAAACCCATTTTGTCGGTTGGGTTTGATCAACATTCAGTACAGGAGTTATTTCTGATGATTATTGCTATCCCGATGAAAGAAGAGCGTATTGCCAACCATTTTACCAAGGCTGACCATTTTATTTTTATGGATGAGTCCGGTGAGGTTGTCGGACATCAACAAAATCCTGCACAGACTGCCGGTTGTGCGGGGAAGTCGGCATTACTTGCATTACTCCGGAGTGAGCAGGTAGAGCGAGTGATTGTCCGTCATATTGGTCAGCGAATGCTGAGTCGGTTACTCGACAATCAGTTTGCTGTGTTTCAAGCACAAACCAGTCGTCAGAATCTTCAGCAGATCATTCAGACCGAGGATGAATGGCTGCCGCTGACCGATGCAGCGCAGGGGCGTTTATCCGTGAATTATCAAGCTAAGCAACATAAGCAACAACAGGGTGGTTGTTGCGAGCATCAGCATAGAGAGGGAGACCATGCGCATGAGCGCTGTCAGGGACATCGTTGCTGTGAAGCAGGCGTTCAAGAGGGAGATAAGGCTAATAAAAATGATGAACATCAGCATCGACATGGAAAAGGACGTTGCTGTCGCCACTGAATACAGTCTTCATTAATTGGTCAGCGAACGAGAGCGGTTGCTCTCGTTCAGGGCTGAGATGAATTGATTGAAGTGACGCTGTCACTGGGCAGCCTGAGCGACTCGTTTTTCCTGCTGCTGTAATTGATACATAGCACGATACCGGCCTTGTGGTATGGCCATGAGCTGGTGATGGTCGCCTTGTTCGATCAAATGGCCGTGATCCAATACCAGAATCTGATCGGCATGGCGAATGGTGGACAGGCGATGAGCAACCACAATCAGCGTGACCTGACCTTGCAGATCGTTCAGAGCTCGCTGAACAACCTGTTCGGTTTCACTATCGACATTCGCCGTGGCTTCATCAAGTAACAGCACTTTGGGCGAGCCCGCCAAGGCACGGGCGATAATCAGCTGTTGACGTTGCCCGGTCGAGAGCCGAAATCCCCCTTCACCGAGCTGGGTCTGATAACCATCATTCATAGCCATAATCACATCATGCAAATGTGCCTGACGTGCAGCAAGGTGTACCGCTGTCTCGCTTAAATTCCGCCCCATATCGATATTATCAAATATGGTTGTGGCGAGAATAAACGGATCCTGCGGAATAAAACTGACACCTTGGCGTAAGGCGTCATGACTAAAGTCATCAAGGGGATGCCCATCAATACAGATCGTGCCTGACTGAGGCTGGTAAAAATTGAGTAACAAACTCATTAAGGTACTCTTACCACTACCGGTGTGTCCGACGATGGCAAAGAATTGTCCGGCATTGATCTCGACATTGATATCCTGCAAAACCGGATGATTGTTCTGGTACGCAAAACTCAGGTCTTTGATCGTCAGTCTCCCGGCCTCAATCCGGGTACAGGTGCCTTGTTCGGGTTTAGCCGAAGATTCCTGAAGCAGTTCATAGACACGGTTACCGGCAACAATGGCTTGCTGATACAAACCGAAACGTTGGGTAATTTCAATTAACGGCTCTGAGAACCGACCCAGATAGTTAAGGTAAGCGTATAACACCCCGATTTCAGCAACCCCTTGTACCACTTGCAGACCAAAAAACCACACCACACACCCGAGCACAATAATACTGAATAAATTAATTGCCGGACGAAGCAATAAGGATGAAATCGTCACGGTTTTCAGTCGGGTATCGTAGTAATGGGCATTAATCTGATCAAACTGAGACAGTTTTGCCTGCTGTTGGTTGGTCGCCTGAATCACAGTCATACCACTGATGGATTCGTTCATCGTGGCGTTAATGTCTGACCGCAAACGACGGCTGTCGGTGACGTTTTTGACACTAAAGCGTTGATACAAATAAATTAACCCGATGACTGTCGGAAGCAGTAACAGGGCGACCAGCATCAGTTGCATATCCAAAATCGCCATCGCAATCAGAATGCCAATCAGCAGAATGATATTGGTCAGCACATTGGATAAAAACTGCACGTAAATATCTTTAATTGACTCGGTATCATTGGTAATCCGGCTGACCAGTTGCCCGGTACGGGCATAATCGAAATACGACATCGGTAAAGACAGAACGTGCTTAAACACCCGTTTGCGAATATCAAGCACCGCATACAAAGCCATATCCAAAAAACGTAGTGTTTGTCGGTATTTGAGGTAGGTTCCGATGATCGTTGACAGAATAAACAGACTGATAATGCCGGCAATCGGCCAGAACGGATAATGATCCGGCACAATAAAGTCATCGATAAATACTTTGCTCAAGAGTGGACCCAGTACCTCGAATCCCGTCGCAATCACCACCAGAACCAAGGTTTTCACCAATAACGCTTTGTCGGCGAAAACATAACTCATCAATAAGCGTAGCGATCCGGCGTGTTTAGTATCCTGCTTAGTATTTCTTGTATTCATGAGGATACACTCTCCATCGCCTGTTCCATCTGTTGATATGCCGCCATCCGCGAATACCAGCCATCACCCGTGATTAATTGTTGATGTTTTCCTCTTTCAATCACTTCACCATGCGCCATAACAATAATTTCATCTGCGTGTTCAACGGCTGATAATCGGTGACTGACAATGATGAGTGTCTGAGCTTTGCGTTGCCGTAGATGTTGAATGATGATCTTTTCCGTCCGGATATCAACGGCCGAGAGCGCATCATCGAGAATGAGGATCGGGGCATCGCTGATCAGTGCCCGAGCAATAGAAATACGTTGTCGCTGTCCTCCGGATAATGTTACGCCCCGCTCTCCGACAGTGGTCTGATAGCTGTCGGGGAACTGGCGGATGTCATCGTCAATCGCAGCTAATTTGGCGGCTTGATAAACTTCTCCATCGGTGGCTCCGGGGCGTCCCATGCGAATATTCTCCATTATCGTGGCACTGAACAGAAACGCATCCTGAGGGACATAAGCGTAAAGCGCACGGAGTTGAGACAGCGGAATCTGGCGGAGCGGGGTTCCGCCGATTTGTATTTCTCCTTCACCGGATTCCCAGTAGCGCATCAAAAGCTGGAGCAGGGTTGATTTTCCCGCACCGGTTGCACCGACAATGCCGAATACGCGGTTTTCTTTCAAACGGAACGAAATATTTTTCAGGCTGGACTGAGCGGTCTCCGGATAATGAAAGGTGAGATGACTGACGGTCACACGATAACCTTTGGGGGCGAACTGACCATGGTCTTCAATGGTATCGGGTAAATCGAGTAATTCATCAAGACGTTCGATGGCTGCATTGCCGCGTTGCAAAATATTCATTAACCAGCCAAAGGCATACATCGGCCAGATCAACTCCGATAAGTACAGGGTAAAGCTGGTTAATTGTCCGACGGTTAATCGGCCTTCGTGAATTTGCCAGCCTCCGGCAAGTAAGACAATGAGTAACGCGGCACCGAGACTCAACTGAATGATGGGATCAAACAAGGCTTCTGAACGCTGCACTTTATAGGTGCTGCTGGCGGCTTGTTCGGCAATCTGGTCAAATTGTTTGGCTTCGATAGACTCTCTGCCCATCGATTTAATCATGCGAATGCCCGTCATGGCCTGTTGTGTCTGCTCATTCAACGAGGAAAAACGATCAAGTGTGGTTTTGAATTGGTGATGAATCTGGCTGGACAGACGGTAAAATCCGATCCCCATCAATGGAAAGGGGAGGATCGCTAAAGCTGCGAGTTGCCAGTCAATAAAAATAAACATCATCACGAGGACCAGAATAAAGGTCAGCAACCCATCGAAGCCGGATAAAATCCCTTCACCCGCAGCGATTTCAACCGCGTCAATATCATTGGTCGCGCGAGCCATCAGATCACCGGTTGAGTGGTGATTATAGAATGCCTGTCCTTGCCGGGTCAGACGCTGATAAAATTGCTGACGTAAGAGATTGCCCAGCTTATAGGACGTGCCGAATAACATCCGTCGCCAGCCATAACGGAGAAGGTAGACAATAATACTGGCGAGCAATAAGCCGAGTAGGTCGTACTTTGCTTGTGCCATGGTCCGGGTGGCAAGCAGATGGTCAATGGTTTGACCGATAAACCATGGAATGGCTATATTAATCAGTGCGACGATGAAGAGCATGAGTAACGCTAATGTGTAAGTAAACCAATAGCGGCGAAAGAACCATCCCAGGTGTTGAAATAATTGCATGTGATTTTTATCCGGATAAGCGTGTGAGCCTTCATCTTCTCTAGGCAGCTCATATTGAGTATGTTGTATTTTGGTCGGGAACATTCTTACGTAAACCAAGTCACCTTGTCTAGTCAGGTGTCCTGAACTTGCCTCCACTTGGCACGGTATTGTTTATCCGATGACGATGGTTACATGGCCAAAAATAGCGGAGCCCGGTGTGAGTTTTCGCTGTGAAGTCAATGTTTTTGGGGCGTATCCTCAATACTTTGGGTATAGTAATCTTTTCTGCCTGCCGTTAAACTTTGGCCAATTTTTTTATCAATCAGGTTGCTTTATGTTTACCCAAAGAATGTTGTTGAACCGTTTTCGTTGCGTGATTGCGCTGTTGTTCCTTGTTGGGGTTACGGCCTGTAGCCGGACGCCGGAGTTAAAAAAGTTGGAAGGTTATGCTCAGGGAACAACCTATCATATCAGTTGGTGGTCTGAATCGGGCATTTCGGCCGATAAAATTCGTCCGCTGTTTGATCAGCGTCTGGCACAAATTGATAAAGAGTTATCGACTTATCGTGATGATTCTTACATTTCAAAGTTTAACCAGAGTCACTCGACCGAATGGCAACCAGCCTCCGATGATTTCATCGAACTCTTGAAGATTGCACGCCGGGTGAATCAGAAAACCCAAGGATGTTATGACCCGACGGTTGGGCCATTGTTTAATCTGTGGGGATTTCGAAAAAGTGATTTCAAAGTTCCGGATAGTCAGCAAATTGCTGCTGTAAAAGCTGAGCTGGGGCTGGACAAAATTGAGGTAGATGAGCAGGGTAAACGCATTCGTAAAACTTTGCCGCAGGTACAGCTCGATTTTTCTTCGATGGGCGAAGGCTATACGATTGGCAAGCTCAGTGCGATTTTGGAATCTCACGGGATTGTCAATTATCTGGTTGAGTTTGGCGGGGACATGAAAATCAAAGGCCACAAACCGGATGGCTCGAAATGGCGGATTGCCATTGAGCGCCCAATTCATAAAGATGATGATATTCAGCCCTATAAGATTGTGACGATTCAGGACGAACAAGGTGTGACCTTGGATACATCAGGGACTTATCGCCGCTCTTTTGATGCTAATGGTCAATCATATTCTCACATTCTTGATCCGCGAACCGGTGCCTCTGTGACGCACGATTTGGTGTCTGCTTCAGTATTCGGCCAGATTCCCGCAGAAAGTGACGCATGGGCAACTGCAATGTTATGCCTTGGCCCGCAAGCCGGTTATCAGGTCGCCCAACAGGAGAACCTAGAGGTGTTCTTTATCCGTGCAGCACAAGGGAAATTTATTGATCAGCAGAGTCCGGCCCTGGAACACTCAACACGGGTTCTGTTCCATCAGGAATAATCCTGAGAGTGATTTTCGCAAGGAATCATCGGTTTTAGAAATTGCGGTTAATAATCGGGTTAGTAACGGCAAATACAGGGTAACCTGAGGAAGAGGTGAAAAGTATGGCACATTTTACAGTGATTGGTTTAGGGCGGTTTGGCGTTGCAGCAAGTCTGGAGTTGATTCATCTCGGACATACGGTGACCGGTGTGGATCGAAATCCGAAAATCGCTGAGTTGTATGTCGAAGAACTGACACAATCTATCATTTGTGATGTGACGGATGAACACGCACTCAGAGAACTGGAGCTGGCAGCGAGTAATGCCGTGCTCGTTGCGATTGGTGAAGATCTGGAGTCGAGTTTGCTCTGTATTCTGGCGTTAAAGAATCTTGGTGTAAAAGAGATCTGGGTGAAAGCCAGCTCTAAAGCCCATCATACCATTGTGTCAAAACTTGGCGTTGCCCGAATTATTCACCCGGAAGAAGAGATGGGCGTGCGCATTGCACAAGCCCTGAATTATCCGATGGTGAATAATTATCTGTCGATCGGGCATGGGTTATATGTGGTGGATATTGAGGTGAAGTCGGGGCTCCATCATCAGCCGCTCTCGGCCTTGCTGGATAAAACTCAAGGCGATGTGGATGCGATTCTGGTGAAACGCGGCCGGGAGACGTTTACCCGACTGCCTCAAGATTTCCTCTTACAGGAAAACGATACATTTTTGCTGTGCGGAACGAGAGAAGCGTTAGAACAGATTGCGCCAAGGTTGGTGTGACATGGCAGCATGGCATCCGTCTACATCTCCGATAGTCAGAAGACCGAAAGCGAGGCGAAAGATTGCTGCCGCGCCACCGATTATCTTATGTGCCAGTTTTCTGTTGCTGATTTTACTGGGAACATGCTTGCTGAAACTACCGCTGGCAACCGTGACGCCAATCAGTTGGGCACACAGCTTGTTTACTGCCACCTCGGCAGTGACTGTGACCGGACTCTCTGTGGTCGATACAGGAACGGCGTTTACTGTCTTTGGTCAGGTCATCATTGCCATATTGATCCAGTTCGGCGGGTTGGGGCTGATGACATTCGCGGTGGTGACGTTAATTGCATTGGGGGGGAAAATTAATTTCTTGCAGCGGACAGTGATCAGAGAAGCCTTCAATCAGACCGATGCCTCCACATTAGTTTCTACCGCAAAATCCGTTTTATATTTTTCTTTGATCGTCGAATCGATCGGCATGATTATTTTATCGCTTTACTGGTTGCCGGAACTGGGGTGGAAAACCAGCTTATTTCACGGCTTCTTTTACACCATCAGTGCGTTTAACAATGCCGGGTTTGCTCTCGATAGCCGTAGCCTGATGCCGTATGTCTCGGATCCGGTGGTGAATCTGACGATTACCGGGTTGTTTATTATCGGGGGACTGGGATTTTCTGTCTGGCTGGATTTAATTCGCAATCGCCGCTGGGTTCTGCTGACACCGTACAGCAAATTGATGATCTCCGGGACAGTCATCATTAACGCGGTGGCCGTGATTCTGATTTATTGTATTGAATACGATAATCCCCATACGCTGGCACCTTTGAGCGAAGGGGGCAAGTGGCTGGCTTCATGGTTTCAAGCGGTAACACCGAGAACTGCCGGATTCAATACGCTGGCGATCGATCAGCTCAAAGATGCAACCACATCTGTAATGCTGGTGCTGATGTTTATCGGTGGCGGATCGATGAGTACCGCCAGCGGCATTAAAGTGGTGACATTCATTGTTCTGATTCTGGCAACATATGGTTATTTGCGACGAGATGCCGCAATTCAGGTGTTTAAACGAGAAATTCCTAAAGAGACGATTAATAAAGCACTGGCGCTGACCGTTATTTCTATCGGTGTCACTTGGATGGCTATTTTCGGTTTACTGCTGAGCGAACATGCGCCGATGATCGATATTATTTTTGAAGCCATTTCAGCATTGGGAACCGTCGGGCTTTCCCGAGGTTTGACTGCGTCGCTGTCTGAAACCGGTGAGGTAATTATTATGCTGATGATGTTTATCGGCCGGTTAGGGCCACTCACCATCGCTTATTTTCTTGCCAGCCCCAGAACGCATCGTTTGCGTTATCCTGAGACCAAACTCGTTATTGGTTAACGGTTATATTTGTGAGGCGGGGGTAAATCTGCGTATTTGCGCTGGTATCGGGCCTGCATACTGACATTACCCAGTAAACCGCCTTGATGGATATAGATCAGCGGTGTATCAGCATGTTCGGTTAACCAGTTTTGCAGACAGCGCCACATCAGCGGGTCATAGAGTAAATCAAATTCGACTTGGGTTTCGCGACAGAGATTCAGCCAGAGCGTGTAGTTTTCGCGATACAATTTGCCAAAATGATGTTTCTGCGACACAGACAAAATGGTCGGATAGCTGGTGGCTGCCAGCATATCCCACTGTTTCTTCAAGTAAGATTCACCACCGACACAGGCACAGGTCAGCACTTGAATCTGATGAGAGGCAAGGTGTTGATGTAAATAGAGGGCTGTGGTGCCGGTGCCAGAGGGAAGCGCGACGACAGGGCGCTCAATCTGGTGTTTATTGCACCAAGTGATGATTTCATCCCCGAGTGCTGTAATGCCCGGCTGAGCAATATCACTCCGTCCGCCTTCGGGCAAGACCAGGCAACTCTCATCAGGACAACGAACCTGTTGAATATAATCACAAGGGTGCATCGCTGCGGTTGGATGTTGTCCTGTGGGATAGATTGTTGCACCGAGTGCCAGTGCCGCTTTGTAGTTACCCTGCGGATGTCCGGTCAACCACTGAGGAATATGATCAACGTAATATTCAAACTGCCAGCCTCTGAGTTGTGCCAGCGCAGCAAATGAGTAAAGAGAATTGGCTTTCGGAGAACCATAGCTGATCAACGTCTTGATTTGAGGCAGCGGCGCATCAAGCAATGTCATCAATTTGCGGGCTTTGTTGCCTGAAAACTGAGGATGAAGCAAATCATCTCGTTTGAGATAGAAATGCTTGCCGTCAAAGGTGTGCTCGGTCGTCGGGCTATGGGTCAATATATTCATGCAGGCAAGCATAGCTTGAGTTGATCGCTATCACAAGGCGTACTCAAGGCAAAAAAAAGCCAGTACAACCTGTACTGGCTACTATAAATAGGAGTTAACAAGAAAAAGCAGTATTGACAAAAAGTTATCCAACATTTCTGCCAATCTTGTTAAATCAGACTGGTGATGTCACAGATAGTTCCTCATTTTTTCATTTTTTTCGTTTGAATCAGTGATGCCGGTGAGAACGATTGAATAGAATTTATATATTTTTCAATGGAGTAACTCCATTTTTAACGTTCAAAACGGTAAAAAGAGATCCAACCACTCACTTTTTGAGGGGAAATCTTAAGAAATAGGGTGAGATTTAGAGGCGAAACTTTTATTCTTACGGGGTTTTTTAAAGGAAGTTGAATATGATCATCAAACCTAAAATTCGTGGATTTATTTGTACGACAACACATCCAGTCGGGTGTGAAGCGAATGTCAGAGAGCAGATCGCTTATACTCAATCACAAGGAAGCATCGACAATGCGCCTAAGCGCGTACTGGTTGTCGGTTCTTCCAGTGGCTATGGACTTTCATCGCGTATTGCTGCGGCATTTGGTGGTGGTGCGGCAACGATCGGTGTTTTCTTCGAAAAGCAGGGAACCGAGAAGAAACCGGGTACCGCAGGATTTTATAATGCTGCTGCGTTTGATAAATGTGCACATGAAGCCGGCCTCTATGCGAAAAGTATCAATGGTGATGCTTTTTCCCATGAAGCAAAACAGAAAGCAATTGAGCTGATTCGGCAAGATTTGGGTCAGATTGATCTGGTTGTCTATTCTTTGGCATCCCCTGTCAGAAAAATGCCCGATAGTGGCGAATTGGTTCGTTCAGCGCTGAAACCGATTGGTGAAACTTACACTTCAACTGCTGTTGATACCAATCGGGATGTCATTATTGAAGCCAGCATTGAACCGGCAACTGAGCAGGAAATTGAAGACACTGTGACAGTCATGGGCGGCCAGGACTGGGAACTGTGGATCAACGCATTGAACGACGCGGGTGTACTGGCAGACGGCTGTAAAACAGTCGCGTATAGCTATATCGGTACTGAGCTGACTTGGCCAATCTATTGGGACGGTGCGCTGGGTCGTGCGAAGATGGATTTGGACCGTGCTGCAACAGCGCTGAACCAGCAACTGAGCGCAAAACAGGGCTCTGCAAATGTGACTGTATTGAAATCGGTTGTAACGCAAGCCAGTTCTGCAATTCCTGTCATGCCGCTTTACATCTCTATGGTGTTTAAAAAGATGCGTGAAGAAGGGGTTCATGAAGGATGTATGGCGCAGATCTATCGTCTGTTTAGTGAGCGACTGTATCGTGCTGATGGTCAGGCACCGGCCGTGGATGACAACAATCGTCTGCGTCTTGATGACTGGGAACTGAGAGACGATATTCAGCAGCATTGCCGTGAGTTGTGGCCACAGATCACCACGGAAAACCTCAAACAGCTGACAGATTATGAAGCATATAAAGAAGAATTTCTGAAACTGTTTGGTTTTGGTATTGATGGCGTCGATTATGATGCGGATGTGAATCCGGCCGTTGAGTTTGACGTGATTGATATCTGATTTGTTTTCGATTGAGAAGTGAAAAAGCGCCGTAATGGCGCTTTTTTTGATCCGAAATGATGTGCTTATGATAGATGCTGTTGAGCAGCATCGGCACAGGAATAAACCCTGATTCACTAACTCAGTAAAATGATGACGGTTCCTGTCAGGGTCATCAAAATGTTGGCAATGGTATACGTCCCTGCATATCCGAGCGCAGGGATGGTTGATTTCGCATAGTCATTGACGATATCCATTGCCGGTGCGCAGGTTCTTGCTCCGATAATGGCACCAAACAGTAACGCCCGGTTCATTTTCAGAACATAAGCGCCAATGAGGTAAGCAAAAAATACCGGGACGACACTGACCAGAAAAGCCAGACCAATCACTTTGATACCGATTTCTGACAGGTGTTGAAACATACTACCACCGGCACTCAGGCCGATACCAACCATGAAAATCATTAACCCGAGATCTTTGGTCATATTCAGCGCACCTTGTGGGACATAACCAAAGGTTGGGTGATTGGCCCGTAAAAAGCCGAGAGTAATTCCAGAAAGCAATAACCCGACAGCATTACCTAAACCAAAAGAGACTTGACCGAAGGTCATGGTAATCAGACCGAGCGTAATCCCAAAGATGAAAAAGGCGCAAAAAGCCAACAAATCTGCCATTTGACTGTGGATCGAGATGAAACCGATTTTATCTGCGAGCCCTTGTACCCGGCTTTTTTCACCACTGACCTGAAGGAGGTCACCTTTGGTGAGGACTATATCTGAGTCCATTGGCATTTCAATCTGTGCCCGGACCACGCGGTTGAGAAAACAGCCATACTCGGAAAGATTCAGGTCAGACAGCCGTTTGCCGACCATGCTGTCGCTCTTAACCACGATTTCTTCTTCTGAAATGCGCAGGTCAAGCAAGTTGCGGTCAAAGACTTCTTTGCCGTTTCTGAAGCTGGGATCCAGCCTCGCGTGGCTGTCAGGAAAACCGACCAGTGCGATTTCATCGCCTTCTTGCAAAATCGCGTCACCATCCGGATGAGCTAGAATGCCATTACGTCGGATGCGCTCAATGTAACAGCCCGTTTGACGGTAGATCCCCAATTCACGAAGATTACGGCCGTCAATCCAGTCTGTCAGCTCTTTTCCTACCCGATAAGCACGAATAATGGGTAAGTAAACTTTCCGCTGTCCGTTATGGCCTAAGCCGCGCTCCCGGGCAATTTGCTGAGCTGAATCTGAGAGGTTCTGTTTTTGCAGTCTCGGCAGCAGCTTCGCAAACATAATCATACTGATAAGGCCGATAAGATAAGCAATCGCATAGCCGACGGAGACATTTTCCAGTACACGGGACATCTCCATATTACGGGGAATTTCCGCCAGTCCGGAACCTAAGGCATCTTGGGCTCCGACGAGGATCGGTGTTGAGGTCAGTGCGCCAGCCATCATCCCCGCAGACAAGCCGTAATCCAGATGAAGGGCTTTGCCCCCGAAATAAGTGATTAGATTGGCAATGATGAGAACCGTCAGGCTTAAGATCAGGTAGTGCTTTCCATCTCGGAAAAAGATACCGAAAAAGTTTGGTCCCGCTTCGATACCGACGCAATAAATAAACAGCATGAAACCGATGGTGAGCGCTTCTGAATTCAGAGAAAATCCGAGGTGACCCATGAGGAGTGAGGTGACGAGAACTCCGATGGAGTTGCCGACCTGCAGGCTCCCGAAACGAATTTTCCCCAGCGCCAGACCACTCGCCAGAACAACAAAAATAAGCAGAATAGGGTTTTCTTTTAACAGCAAAACAACGTTTATATTCACAACTCGACTCAGGGATGTGGAAAAAGATGGCTGGTAAATTGTATCTGAAATATAAGAAAAAATAAGGGTATTTTTCAGGCTTTTTGGCACAAAGAAGAATTTTAATCTTAACGAGGGGAAGAGGGGAAAGAATCAATGCGCCGGAGCGTCAGAAAAGCAAAACCTGCCAGGATAATTGGCAGGTTAGTCAGGTCGGTATTATTCGTCAAAAAGACCCAGATTTTCTTTAGCATAAGCCTCGAATTCAGTACAGCCACCAATATGAGTCTGGTCGATGAAGATTTGCGGTACGGTTTCAACGGGTTTGCCTACGGTTTTTTCCAAATCAGCTTTGCTGATGCCTTCTGCCTGGATATCCACGTAGCGGAAATTAAAATCGTCACGTTTTGCTTTCAACGTTTCTGCATGTTCTTTTGCCCGAACACAGAATGGGCAGCCGGGACGACCAAAGATCACTACAAACATAACTTTCTCCTTCATGTGTTGTTGGCGTAACTATGCCTGAAGTCACTTCGGAAATAAAGTTACATCTGCCTCTTGTTTTAATAGGTTAAAACGATGTAATCGATGACCTGCCACGGAAAGAAATATGGGCCGCGATGGCCCACATGAGATGGAAATCTTAAGGATATGCTGTTCAGTGTCAGAACTGAGGCAACTTATCGTAGCGAGAATCTTTCAATGCATCTTTGACGCGTTTGAGGTTTTCCCGGAATCCTGAGCCGCGACGTAACGTAAAGCCGGTTGCGAGCACGTCAATCACCGTCATCTGAACCACTCTGCTTGCCATTGGCATATAGACATCGGTATCTTCCGGGACATCCAGACAGATGGAGAGTGAACTGACCTGATCGAGTGGTGAGTCTTTGGCTGTGATTGCGATGACGGTGGCACCATTCTGTTTTGCAAGATGCGCGATCTCAACCTGACTTTTGGTTCGGCCGGTATGAGAGATCAAGACAACCACATCATTATCGGTGCAATTGATGCAGCTCATACGCTGCATGACAATATCTTCAAAACAGGAGATCGGAATATTAAAGCGAATAAACTTATTCTGTGCATCACGCGCGACTGCGGAAGAAGCCCCCAAGCCAAAAAATGAAATTCTCTTGGCTTGAGTCAATAAATCAACGGCACGGTTAATTTGTGCAGCGTCGATGCTGTTTTTAGCAACATCAAGGCAAGCCATGGTTGATTCAAAAATCTTATGCGTGTATGCATCCGGGCCATCATCTTCCTCGACATTACGGTTCACATAGGGTGTTCCATTTGCCAGACTTTGGGCGAGATGAAGTTTAAAGTCCGGAAAACCTTTGGTATCCAAACGACGACAGAAGCGGTTTACCGTGGGCTCACTCACGTCAGCCATTTTGGCAAGGGTTGCAATACTGGAATGAATTGCAGTTTGTGGTGACGCCATGATGACTTCTGCAACTTTGCGTTCAGACTTGCTAAAATTTTCCAGATTTTTTTGAATTTTTTCTAATGTATTCATAGTGTTCACACGGGAAAAGAACATTTCAGGAATTCGACCTGATCACTGGTGATATCGAATCATGATACCCAAAGCATTCAATATTCATCACGAAGTGGGC
Organism: Vibrio sp. MEBiC08052; assembly: GCF_001506075.1. Lineage (GTDB taxonomy): Bacteria > Pseudomonadota > Gammaproteobacteria > Enterobacterales > Vibrionaceae > Vibrio. Next base: position 1,465,931 of record NZ_KQ947475.1, read on the forward strand.
ATGGGAAATGAGTATAAACGTATGCACCGGTAATTCTGTAACATTTCAGGTTATCAAATGATAAGAATATGACAGGCCTCAAACTAAATTTCATATGATCCCTCAATTTTACCGCTAAATCTGAAAAAACAGGATTTCTCCGAGACAAAATGATTCATTTCTTACATCAGTCAGAAATAAAATTTCATCAGATGTGATCGCGTGACCGAAAACGGGAAATGCATATTATATGTTGCCTGACAGAATGCGTTCTGCTGAGCGTTGGATTTGGCGTAGTAATGTGGGTGCTAACGCGGCAATATGTCGCTGTTCTTCCAAAACTGCATGTAAGATATCTTTTGTGGTCAACGGATTGGCGAGTACGGCACGGAACACGATGGTATTGAGATACTGCCAACGTTTCGGTGTCAGTTGCGTCCGGGAAACGAATGATTTGCCGGATTCTCTTTGCTTTTTCTGAATAAATTTTGTCAGTTCATTCAGTTGTTGATTGAGTTGAGCAAGGGTATCACCAGTACTGTGTTGCAAGGCGAGACGAGCTTGTTCGGGGACATAACGATAAGTCAGTAAACACAATTCAGGTTCTGAAACGAGTTCGAAGTCATCCTGTTGACGGATAAGGTCGGCAAAATAAGCTGCTTTTTGAATGCTTTCATTGATCAGCAATTCGTAACCCGCCCGACTGATGATATGCATACATGCATAGACCAACATTGCCATACCGGAGCGAGAACCTTCCAGCGTCCGGCTGCCTAAATCTTTCGATCCTTCACGGAGAATATACTGAGCATGATGCTCAATCGCATGACTTGATGTGGGGGACTTAAACAGCACCATCCCGGCGCCCATCGGGAGGTAGAGTTGTTTATGGGCATCGATTGTCACTGAATCGGCCTGCTCGATGCCGTTGAGCAGATGGCGGTATTGATGCGACATCAGTGTTGCACCGCCCCAGGCTGCATCGACATGGAAATGACACTGTTCCTGCTGACAGATGGCCGCCATTTCCGCCAGCGGGTCGATATTGCCAGTTTCAGTTGTCCCGGCGACACCCACCACTGCAAATGGTAAAATCTGTTGCTGCTTCAGTTGTCGTATCGTGGTTTGGAGTGCATCGGGTTTGATTTTATTGTGTTCATCAGTCGGAATGACCACTAACCCTTGTTGACCGATTCCCAGTAAATCCGCTGCTTTTTTTAACGAATAATGGCCACGTTCTGAAACCAGAATCGCTAACCCTTCATAGCCATAATGTTTCATCGCCCGGAATAGACCTTCTTTTTCGACACCCTGAAATGCGCCCTGAGCTTTGAGAGCATTATTGCGGGCGACCCATAACGCCGTGATGTTGGCGATGGTGCCCCCAGAGCAAAATGCCCCCAGAGAATGGTTGGCACTATGCATCCACTGGGTATAAAAGTCTTCGCTACCTGTATAGATCAGTCGGTGTAACATGCCGATGACCTGACGTTCGAGTGGGGTAAAGGCTTTCGATGTTTCAATTTTGACTAGGTTTTGGTTCAGAGCGATCATGATCTTTGACAACGGCATCAGAAAATAGGGCAGTGCAGATGTCATATGACCGATAAAACTGGGAGCCGAAGTATGGACCGATTGAGCAACAACCTTATCCAGCAAATGCTGGGTATGTTCAGAGACAAACACCGGTTGTTCCGGAATTTGTGAGGATAGAAAATCTTGCTCAATTGCTTTCAGCGGCTTTTCTTCGGAAACGATATGTTCTCGTAAGAACTGATTAAGGTTCTGAGAAATCTCTTCTTCGATTTGGGTCAGCGTGGACCCCGGACCTTCCGGTATGGTAAAAATTCGAAGCAGGCTATCAAAATTGGCTTCCGCTGTTTTGCTTTTTAAAACCATAAAGCTATTAAATCGTGTCGTGGCCTATTCTGGCGGGACAATCTAAACGAAAATGTCGTGAATGTCCCGCATTAATTGTGGGTTTGCCAAACAGCCATTGTCTCAATGATGGCTGTATTGGGTGGCTCAATAATCAGGAGTCAAAATCCAGATGAATGAATGATCGAACGAATCTGAGATTTAAAGTCGTTATCTGATAAGTTACTTAACTCATATAAGACTTCAGCCCCGGTTGCGTTGATTTCTACCTCATGATCGTCAATGCTTTCGTCTTGTTCACGGAACAGCAGTAAGTGGTAAGCAATTTTGGCGACATCAAGATAAGAGACTTCTCTTGGTTTATGCGGTCTCTCTTTGTTCGATGCCACAGAAAGAAAATCCTGATCAAATCCCCATGTTTTGAGGACATGATAGCTGGTCCGGTTACAACGAGATTCAAAAATACGCATTGCCAAGTCATGATCAAGGTAGTTGCCTTGTTCAAGATAGAGGTGGTATTCGTTGAGTAAGCAGAATAACCCGATATCCGCTAATAGACCGACGAGCAACGCTTTATCTGATTCCAGATAAGCATATTCCTGTGGATCCAGATGCTTAAATGCGTTGGTAACCAGAACCATCGTTGCACATAACTTTCTTGAGTTGGTCGCGCTTTGGCGCAAGATTTGATTACAGTCATCCCGAAGATTTACCGAGTATTTCAGTTGTTTCACTGCCTGTGCCGTGACAATGTCTCTGACCCGAAAAATCCCAAGTCTGGATACAGCGGTGTTGATATCGCTATAGGCAATACTTCTGGAATTAAAAATGACGGAATTCGCAATACGCAGGACAACCGCTGTCAAACCCGGATCATCGATCAAACACTCTGCGACATCAGTGACAGTCGTCACTTCATCCAAGCAGAGTTTCTGGATTTCCAGCACGACCTGAGGGATCGGAGGGAGTTCTATCTTTCCGCTTCGTATAGACAATTCAACCATTTGAGCAAATTCGGTTTCAATTGCCTGAAATAAGGCTTGTTGATCACTCGGAAGCCAAAAAAAAGAGACGTGATTCATATTCATCAGATTCGTTGCTATTTACGTTATTTTAGCGTTGCACTGACAGCACCGCAATGAATTATCGGTGAGTTATAAAAAATATCGGTCTTACGTTCAAATTGAGAATACACACGCATATTTATTATATCTGCGTGATTGCTCTGGTTTTGATGGGACTCATTTCACACCCCTTGCCGAGATTTTAGAAATCAATTCGTTATATCTTTTAAACCGACAATAGAGCGATAGCTCGGATGTTCCCGCTATGAATCTCCGAGTTATCGCCTATGAAGTCAGCCTGAAATATACGTATAACGACTACCGAGGCTAGGGTAAATGATAGCAACAAAATTTTTTGATTACTTAATGGAAAGAGAAAACTTTGACACGAAGTCAATATTTGGGGATATCGGGCTATTTTGGCAAGACGCCATGTTTGCTTTAATTAGCACAAATCATATTTATATTCGAGGAGGAGGTGTTCTGGATGAGAAATTAAATGATTTAAATTGCTCAAAATATGTCTTTGTTAAAAAACAAAGTATTTCTAAAGTGAATTATTATGATATTACTGAATTATTTCAATCTGGTTATCCCTATCTGGGAGAGCTTATCAGTCGTTCGAAGGCATTGGCTATTTTTCAGAAAAAGCAAAAATATGCATTATCGAACCGACGCTTGAGAGATTTACCCAATTTACACTTGACCATCGAGCGGATGATGAAGAAATCAGGGATTCCGGATGTTGCCACATTCTTTAAACTGGGTGCTTTGAAAGCCTTTATCAAAGTCAGGCAATTATATGGCACGACGACAGACATCAAACTGTTGTGGAAATTTGTGGGAGCCATTGAAGAAGTACACTGGAAACTGATTCCGGAAAGGCGCAAACAACAGTTATTGAATGAATGCTGTATCCTGATAGAAACAGAGGAGGGATAATATTGAACAGCCAAGTCGCTTAACTTGGCTGTATTAGTCATGAGTAATCAGGAGGTTAATCGTTTAAATCAGTATTTGAAGCGGGCACTTAAGATGATTTGATCATCATATGTGTCATTAAAGCGAGCTTCAGCAGCAACCGAGAACAATTCTGTAGAGTGGAAGCGAGCGTAGGCAGCACCCAACCAATCGTCATCATTATCAATGCTCAGATAACCCACTTTGCCACCGACTTCAAGTTGTGGCCCCAACCACTGGCGAACACCCAGATTCAATTCCATACCGGTATCACTACCTCGGGAGTCATCATAATCAACCATGCGGACTAACATTTCACCTGTGAAATCAGCCCAGTTGTTAATGGGTGCGTGGAAGCCTAAGCCGCCTGTTAGATCGTAATCGCCTTCAAGTTTTGAATCGACTCGTCCTATTACATGCGCATTGGGATGAACTGACATACTAAAACCAGCACCATAAGTATTGGGACTAATACCTATCCGAGCTTCATAGTAGTCATAACTGAAGTTGCTCATCACCGATGGACTGTTTGGATCTACCGCTGCAAATGTATAACCAGAGGCTAGTAACAACACTGTTGCACTAATAATTTTACGCATAACCGAACCTATCTTATTTAGAATCCCTGTAAAATGGCAGTAATTCTGCCTTCAATCAACCCTTTAACACATCATAAACCGGATGAGAGGCATAATGCTACCTTTAGAGTGTCATGCTTTTGTCGTGTGAGTAAATCGTTTGCAAATACGATGCCATAAATAAGAGCCAAAACACACTTCTATTATTGGTGAGGGAACGATAGCCATTGTAAGCAAATGACTATCGAAGACCGCTTAACCATTCTTCAACAGTACTCTAGCTTCATCAGTGCTTCGAATTACTCGCCAAATTCACGACGTCGCTGCGACAGTGCTGCGAGTATTTCCGCTGTATCCAGGATCTTCATCCAAGGTGACAGATCGGTTTCGTTCTGAATCATATACTGAGTGAGTTGGTGTTTAATAGCTTGGCGAAGCGCATCTCCTTGCCAAGGTTTACTGATATAAAAATCCAAACCGGCATGATTGATTGCCGTGACGGTATCATCAAGGCCAGCTTGTCCGGTCAGGAGAACTTTACGTGCCGTTGCAGTTTGTGGGTCGGCATTAAGCTCTATCAGGAATTGAATACCCGTCTGCTCCGGCATGATGTGATCACATAGAATCAGTGCCAGAGGAATATCTTGTTGTTGGCAGTCAGACAGCACTTCTTTTGCCTCCGATACCGACTGTGCTGCCTCGACGACGAAATCATCTTCAAAACAGTCTAGGTCCTGAATCACGCTGTCCAAAATTTCCCGTTCGTCATCAACACAGAGGATCAAATAACGTTGATTCATAGTGTGCTCCTTCATCATCACTATTCATGATTGCATGTGTTCATCAATGCCCGGCTGGATAAGGGGCAGATAAACATCAATCGTTGTGCCTTCGCCCACCTGTGAATTGAGCTGAATCCAGCCTTGATGTTGTTGAATAATCTGTTGACAGACTGAAAGACCGATCCCGAGACCGAAGTTTCCTTCTTTTTTGGTAGTAAAGTTTAGTTCAAAAATCTGATCTTGGAGTTCAGCCGGAATGCCTGTTCCGTTATCGGTTACGGTGACACACAGGTAAGCGCGATGCTGATACTCGACCTGACGGGTGTGTATTTCAATCTTGCCATTGTGTTCAGGAAGAGCGTCGAGTGCATTCGACAGTAGGTTGACCCAGACTTGTTGTAATGCGGTAGGTTGGCCATAAACCGATGAAGTTTCTGCATATTCTTTGATCAGTTGGTGCCTTTTGAGTCGGTTTTCAAAAATGACCAGAGTATCTTCAAGTCCCTCATGAATATTGACGGGAAGATAGCCTTCGTCATCTGCACGCGCATAACTTTTCAGGCCTTTAACCATATCTGTGATCCGTTGAGCGCAGATAAGCACTGACCGCAGCGCATTTCCGGTTTTCATATAATGTTCGAGTTGATGGACGTGCGCTCTGGCCTCGGTCTGTTCTATGCTGAGTTGTTCGATTAAATCACGATCATGATCCAGTTGTAATTTGACCAATTTTTTGGCAAGGCTGCGGTCCGGTAGCTGATTTTCCAGTGCTTTCACCCGTTGTCTCTCTTCTGATGTTGAAAGCGGGGTGACGGTCATGGCACGGTGCAGTAATTCAGTGGCTTGCTCAGTCAATGCCGGTGTGTGTGTCTTGAACACCCATTCAATTTGTTCCGCCAGTGTTTCAGCACCGCGTAGAATTGCTGCGACAGGGTTATTCAATTCATGGGCGACCCCGGCCACGAGTTGACCGAGGACGGCAAGCTTTTCCCGTTCGACTAACTGTTGCTGGGTTGCCTCCAGTGATTCGAGCGTTTTTTGTAATTCAAGTTTTGTGGTAATGCTGCGTTGTAAGCGCCGGTTAAAATGGCGTAAAAGCAAGTTGGTGAACAGTGGCAGCAGTTGACTGTCTGAATGCATTACTTGGGTAAAAACTTCCCGATCCAGTTTAATCACATGGGTTTTAGTGAGTGTCACTGCGGTTGAAAAGGAAGGCTCGCCCGTCACAAATGACATCCCTCCGACCAGATTTCCTTTGGGATGCCGGACGACTTCGCGTTCATGGCCGAGTTCATCTTGCTTAAATAGTGCCACTTCTCCTTGAGTGATAAACCAAAGAAACTGATTTTCTTCTCCTTCCCGGGTGAGCAGGTGATTGGGGGAGTAAGTCCGGCACGCGTGGGTTTCATCTTTTTGCTCAAAGAAGGCATACAGGAGAACGATCACCTTTTCTGCCAGTTCAGTATCACTCATCTGATGATAATCATGAATAAATCCCTGCCGGAAATGTCGCATGGAATTATCGACATGGGCGCGTAAAAGTTGTTTCTGGTCGAGCACTTGGCTGTAGTCTAATAAGTTGTCCGATTCGGTATCGAGAATAAACCGGGTCAACTCTTTGTAGGCGGTTTGGTACAATATTTGGTTCGGTAATGGCTTGGTGAGCGCGTGATCCAATCTTCCTTCATTGACGGCAGAGAGAATGACCTGAATATCTTTTCCCGCGCTAATGAGCACTTTTCTGGCATTCTTGGTGTGGGGCTGTTTGTCAAGCTGAATTAAGAAATCTGCGCCATTGAGCGCATCATGGTGGCAGGCGATCACTAAAGCGACAATTTGTGAACGTTCATGAATAAAATCCAGTGTATACTGCGCGTCGCTGATCGAATCGACACAATATAGATCGAACAGGCCGGTAAACGGGGTCAGTTCATGCTGATACTGTTCCACACTGATCGGGTTGTTATCTAAGCAGATAATCGCGTAGTGGTTCACAAAGCTCTCACAGATAAGAATATCTTTTTGAAACTTTACCAAGGTTTTACGGATGGGGATGAGAGCTAAGTTCTATAATGAGCGGTTTGTCGGTGAAAAGAAATGAAACAGTCTGGATTGCATGATTGATGTGAATCTCATCGATGAATACCATTGAAAGTGTAACAATAAATATTCAAATAACTTTTCTGCTTAAACGGATGTGTATTAGTGATAAGGTTTTTGAGTATGTATGATAGACAATAAACTATAGAGATCCTGTGTTATGAATCAACTTAAAAAAGTAGCAGCGGTTGGCGGTGCGGTCTGCTTGATGGCTTCTTGGCCATTAGTCGTCGGACAGATCGCCGAAAAAGTATTTAAAGACAATATTGCCAATATTGATAATCAGTTAGTGACGGCAAAAGTCCTGAATTATGACCGTGGGTATCTTTCGTCACAGGTTAAAACTGAGATTCAGGTGACTGACCCGGGCTTAAAAGCACAAATGCAGGATGATGATTTACCCACGTCATGGATTTTGAACAGTGACGTGAAACATGGCCTTTTTTCTATTCATGCCGTCACTCAGTTAGTCAATCAGCCGGATAAGCTGATAAAAATCGTGACCCAGACACAGCTCAACGGCAATACCCATTTTGAGGTGGATAGCCAAGTGACGCATTATCAGGGTAATACATGGTCGATGACATTCACACCGATGTCACTGTCTGGTGATGTCACAACGTTAGGTGAAATTGATTATCAGCTGGATATCCCATCTGTGCAGTTTAGTAATGCTGATCTTCAGATTCAGGTGAATAATCTTTATGGCAATGGTCAGGGTAAAAAAGAGAAAGGATTCTGGATTGGTTCTCAAACGCTCCAGGTCGATAAGACCGTGATGTCTGATGACTCTGGTCTGGGAGATTTTACTTTAGAGAATGTTGGGTATCAGAACACCTCATCTATGGATGCCGATCGGACCCGATACGATACTCGTCAACAATTTAACATTGCCAAAATTTCGGCTCAGGATGGTGTAGTTGAACATCTGAATGTGATTTTCTCGATGGGACAGCTTGATGTCGATAGTTTGGCGAAGATCGCTGAAATATTGGAGCATTATGCCGATATCACGCCAACTGATGCGCAAAATTTACAGCAAGCGCTTGATCAACTGGTTTCTAAAGGGTTTTCAATTGCGTTAGAACAGCTGGATATCGGTTTAGCACAAGGACAAATAGAGTCCAAAGTTGATCTGCAATTGCCAGAAGATATGCAACAAACTATGCAAGATCCGCTAGCTGTCGTCAAAAAACTGACAGGGCATGTGGAAAGTCAAGTGCCTAAAGCGGTTGCTGATGCTTTCCCTGTATTGCGGCAAGGCGTCGATGAGCTGGTGACCATGCAAATGATGCAGGAAAATGGTGATGCCTATCAGATGAACGCAACCGTGCAAGATGGCGACCTTGTTTTTGAAAGTGGGAAAAAAGTGCCGCTGATGGCAATATTAATGTCAGCGATGATGCAAATGTAACCACTTTTTATCGTTCAAGCGATTTATTCTGGGTTATTTCAGCACCAGCATTCGAAAAGAGGCAATTCGCCTCTTTTCTGCTTTTTTTGTCACCGGAAAAGTGATATTAATCAAAGCCTCTATTATAAATGCATGATTGACCGTAGGAGCAACGAACCCATGAAGTTAAAGTCTGACACCGTGTATAACTTCAGTGCAGGCCCTGCAGCTTTACCAAAAGCCGTGATGGAACAGGCGCAAGCCGAATTTATCAACTGGAATCAACTGGGCACATCTGTGATGGAAATCAGCCATCGCAGTAAAGAGTTTATTCAAGTTGCCCAAGAGGCAGAGCAGGATCTCCGGGAACTGTTGAACGTTCCTGATAATTATAAAGTCCTGTTTTGTCAGGGTGGTGCCAGAGCACAATTTGCGGCTGTGCCGTTAAACTTATTGGGTCAGTCAACCAAGGCGACTTATATTGATGCCGGATACTGGGCAGAGAGTGCAATTGATGAAGCGAATAAATACTGCGACATCGATTTATTTGATGCTAAAACCGAAATTGACGGACAAATGGCCGTGAAACCAGCCAGTGAATGGCAGGTTGCTCCAGACTCAGCGTATGTTCACTTCTGTCCGAATGAAACCATTGATGGCATTGAGATTAATGACCTGCCAATTACGGATAAACCGATTGTAGCAGACATGTCTTCTAATATTCTGTCTCGGGAAATTGATGTCAGTCAGTACGGTGTGATATATGCCGGCGCCCAGAAAAATATCGGACCGGCCGGGATTACGATTGTCATTGTTCGGGATGATCTGCTGGAACTGGCTCATAAGGTGTTACCGACGGTTCTCAACTATAAAGAACTGGCGGAAAAAGATTCCATGTTCAATACGCCACCAACGTATGCTTGGTACTTGTCTGGTCTGGTGTTTAAATGGCTGAAAAATCAAGGTGGCGTGAAAGCAATTGAGCAGATCAACCGCGAGAAAGCGGAAGCACTTTATGGTTACATTGATCAGTCGCCATTCTACCGTAACACGATTCATCCGAATAACCGTTCTCGAATGAATGTTCCGTTCCAGTTGGCAAACCCTGAACTGGATGGCAAATTCCTTGAACTGGCCAAAGAAAGAGGTTTGGTGGCATTGAAAGGTCACCGTGTCGTGGGCGGTATGCGGGCGTCACTTTATAATGCAATGACACTAGAAGGTGTTCAGGCATTGGTCGCGTTTATGCAAGAATTCGAGGCGGAATACGCATAATACTGAATTTACAGCCGATTGATTGAAAAAACGCAGCAAAATTGCTGCGTTTTTTATGGCTTATGATAATTTGACCCGTTTTGATTTCGCTGGATTTTTGCCTCGTTGCTGCGACTTGGCCGGCTGAGATGGCGTTTTCTGGGATTGATTGCGACCCTCGCGCAATGGCGCAAATCCCGGTTGAGATTTGGTATGTTTGGTCGCAAAACGGTTTACCCCATGTCTGCCGGATTTTCGACGTTGTGCCGGTGTTTGTTTCTGTTGGTCTTCTGCCGGAATCAGGCAGTGTGGGGCGTCACCAATCAGATGTTTTTTGCCCATATCAACCAATGCTTGTCGTATTAACGGCCAGTTATTCGGATCATGATAGCGAAGTAATGCTTTATGCAAACGGCGCTGGCGCTCTCCTTTGGCGACCGGTACAACATCGCGCTTTTTATACTTGACGCGTTTGAGCGGATTCGTCTCTGCATGGTACATCGCTGTGGCGTTACACATCGGGGATGGGTAAAAATTTTGAACCTGATCGCATTCAAAATTATTTTTCTTCAGCCATAGCGCCAGATTCAACATATCCTCATCTTCGGTGCCGGGGTGCGCGGAGATGAAGTAGGGGATCAAATACTGTTTTTTCCCAGCTTCTGCGCTGTACTGTTCGAACATCGCTTTGAACTGCTCGTAAGCGCCCATACCGGGTTTCATCATCAGATCTAATGGCCCTTTTTCGGTATGTTCCGGGGCAATTTTCAGGTAGCCGCCGACGTGGTGCGTCACCAGCTCTTTGACATATTCCGGGGATTCAATGGCTAAATCGTAGCGCACACCAGAAGCAATCAAGACTTTCTTAATCCCTTCGACCTCCCGGGCTGAACGGTAGAGATCAATGGTATGTTTATGATCAGTATTGAGTTTGTGACAGATCCCCGGGAACACACAGGAAGGACGCCGACAATTGGCTTCCGCTTTCGGATCTGAGCAGCCTAAACGATACATGTTGGCCGTCGGCCCGCCGAGGTCAGAAATTGTTCCGGTAAAACCGGGAACTTTGTCGCGAATCTCTTGCAACTCTTCCAGAATCGACTCTTTGGAACGATTCTGAATAATCCGCCCTTCATGTTCAGTGATGGAACAGAAAGAGCAGCCGCCAAAGCATCCGCGCATAATATTGACTGACGTTTTGATCATATCGTAGGCCGGAATCTTCGCTTTTCCGTAACGAGGATGGGGAACGCGGGCATAAGGTAGACCAAAGACAAAATCCATCTCTTCGGTAGAAAGCGGAATCGGTGCCTGATTGACCCATAATTCCCGATCACCATGCTTCTGGATTAAAGCACGGCCTGAGTAAGGGTTGGTTTCCAGATGGAGCACCCGGCTCGCATGAGCATAAAGAATTCGGTCATTGACCAGTTTTTCATACGACGGCAGACGTACCGCAGTCGTTTCAGCATCGTGGCGAGAGGGACGTACCGTAATCGGCTGCGCTTGCGCCTCACTGGTGTTGGTTTCACAGGCGGGTTCGGCCTGATACGGATTGGTCGGCACAAACGGTTTTCCCGGTTTTTCTATCCGCGAAGAGTCGATGATTCGATGGGTGTCCGGCGCTTGAGAGCAGATCACTGCTGTGCCGCGAATACGCGTCATCGACTGAATTGATTCTCCCCGTGCCAGCCGGTGAGCGACTTCGACCAGTGCCCGTTCGGCATTACCAAATAGCAAAAGGTCAGCCTTAGCATCGAATAAGATCGAACGACGAATTTTATCGGACCAATAGTCATAGTGGGCGACGCGACGAAGGCTGGCTTCGATACCACCTAAAATAATCGGTGTCTCTTTATAAGCTTCGCGGCAGCGTTGGGAATAGACCAGCGTGGCGCGATCCGGCCTTTTCCCCCCTTCATTTCCGGGCGTATAGGCATCATCATGACGCAGTTTTTTATCTGACGTGTAACGATTGATCATCGAGTCCATGTTACCGGCAGTGATACCGAAAAACAGGTTTGGCTGCCCCAGCGCCATGAAATCATCTTTGTTGTGCCACGCCGGTTGCGAAATAATACCGACCCGGAATCCTTGCGCTTCGAGCAGACGGCCGATAATCGCCATGCCAAAGCTTGGGTGATCAACATAGGCATCACCGGTGACGATGATGACATCACAGCTATCCCAGCCCAACTGGTCCATTTCTTGTCTGCTGGTTGGCAGAAACGGTGCGTGACCGAAGCACCTGGCCCAATAGGGTTCATAGTGATGAATTGGCGTGATGTTGCTGTGCATATTTTGACCTCATGAATGTGCGGCGGGCATTATAGCGGCAAGTGAGAGGCGCTGCCAGCATCATCAATCCACAAAATAAATCGGGGTATTGATCTATTGCGATAGGATATTATTCACCCGATGTTCCTCGATAGTTCTGCATCATTCGGCTTTCATCCGGCAGCGTTTTTGGTATGATCACGCTATCTAATTTTATGCCAGATTTCGTTATGCTGAACGCTTTTATTGCCGTATTGCTTCCAATGACCGCCGGAGCACAATTTATTCTTACGCTTGTTTTGACCAAAGGGGAAATTTGTCCGGGACAACGGGGGAGAATTCACCGCATTTTACCGCTGCTGTTGGTGCTATGGCTGCTGGTCGCTTCCCAGCATTTATATACGCTTGTGAATGTTGTGCTGATCGGTTATTTCTATTCTCAGGTTAAAACGGGTAAGACGCGAGAGGAAGGGCCACTCAAAATACTCTACCTTGCCAATGGAGTGGCCGGACTGACGCTGTTGTATGCCATTCTGAGCACTCCGAACTGGGTTGCTGCGGTCACGTTAGTCTTGTCATGTTTGTTGTTAGGGGCGATTGCCGCTCATTGGTTACTGACCATTGCCAGAACACGCTTGCAAGCTTTTCATCGTTTGTTACCGGTTATCGGCATTCTGACAGCAATATTACTGACGCTGTGTATTGTTCCACTGGCTGCCAGTATGGATCCGATTCAGTTGCAAAACGTATTGCACTCGATTTTACTCAGTTTTTCTCTGTTAGTGACGGCTGTGATTATCTGGTCATGGCATTTACTGACGACTAAAAATGCGGACAAAGTACAGCTGGGAATTTCCTGTCTGGTGCTTTTAACGGCGATGAGCGGATTCCACCAGTTGTATTTTTATTAAGTTGCTTGTCACGATTTCGCACTACACTTAAATCAGGTTGACTTCATTCAGGCTTACAACCTCAGAATCACCGAAAGGAGGGTAGTGATGGACTTTTCAAATATTGACCGTTTAGACCATTCGATTTTGCTGGGCATCGTCAATGAGAAACTGCGACTCGAATGTGAAAGTTTTGACGATTTGGTGACGACGTATGAGTGTGACTCTCAAGCCGTGCTCGATAAGTTAGGTCATTTGGGTTATCAGTACGATCCGCTGACCAATCAGTTTAAAGCCGATCATTGAGTCGTTTCATTGGTCGAGTGGCAGTCATGATTGATGACCGGTGACAACAGAAAGGCGACTCGGGCCGGATGGTGACATCCAGCCTTTGCTATTCTGATTCACTGACGGGCGTGTAAAATGAACGTTTCGGACTGTCGAGCACCACATGGGTCGTAACCCGGCGGATTTTGGGATTTTCCTGCATCAGTTTTTCGATGAATGCATCATATTCCAGCGCGGTTGCCGCGGTCACCAAGACTATCAGATCAAACTGCCCGGTGACATAATAGATCTGTTGGATATTTTCTTTCTGCTCAGCCCAACTTTTGAAGTGGGACAGTGTCTGGTAGTTGTCCCGTTCGATCTCTAAACCGGCTAAAAAGCTCATATGATTGATCAGATATTGCGGATCAATGATTGCCACTTCCTGTTGAATAACCCCCTCCTGACGTAATTTTTTGATCCGGCGTTGTACGGCGGATGCCGATAATCCAATCTGTTCGGCAATCCGTTCGGTTTGCAGCCGACAGTTACGTTGCATGATATCCAGTATTTTCTTATCAAATAAGTCAAGTTGCATATTTTAAGGTCTCTGATGCGGATTTTCTGCATATTACGATAAAATATGCAGAAAATCATAGTTTGATTCGGTTATTTCTCCGTTCAGCCGCTCTTGTTTACCCGATACTATCGAGTCCGGGATGGTGTGTTATCCAGTACATGCCTGTCTCATTTTCTCACTGCTGTTTTGAACCTTACGGAAGTTTGTATTGATGTCTGAGTCTAAGTCCCCACCGTATTATCCTGAAACACTGGCACTTTCGGCTGGTTTTTTTCCGGATCAGCAAACCGGAGTCACGACCCCCAATATTACAATGTCGGTCAATCACTGTTTTGTACCGGAGGACGGTTCGTTTTCCGCCAACGGGATTGAGGATTTAGCCGATGCGCCTTTTTTGTATGCCGGCTGGACCAATCCGACTGTCCGACAGCTTGAGCAGCGGATTGCAGCACTGGAATGTACTGATGATGCCTATGCAACGATGACAGGAATGGCGGCACTGTCAGCAGTGTTTTTTTCACTGTTACGTGCCGGCGATCATTTGATTATCAGCGATGTCTGCTATGCCGCAGTTTATGAGTTGGCAAGAGACATTTTGCCTGACTATGGGATTGAAGTGACCGCGGTGAATCTGACCGATCTCGATGCGGTGGTGCAGGCAATTCGTCCCAATACCCGGCTGATCCATGCCGAGAGCCCTTGTAACCCTTTATTGCGTCTGACTGATCTGGCGCAACTGGCGCATGTCGCTAAACAGCATCAGGTGTTGCTGTCGGTGGATTCAACCTTTGCGACACCGGTGATTACGCGTCCGGCAGTGCTGGGGGCTGATCTTGTCATTCACTCGCTGACCAAGTTTATCAATGGTCACGGCGATGCATTGGGCGGGTGTGTCGCGGGGAACAAAACTTTGATTGCAAAAATTCGTTCCAGAGCGGCAGCGCATTTTGGGATCACGATCAGCGCACAAAATGCCTGGCTGATTATGCGTGGTATCGAGACCTTGTATCCACGGATGAAAACCATTAGTGATTCGGCGTATCAAATCGCGCAATGGCTGGAGAATCATCCCCGGGTGAAGCAAGTGAATTATCCGGGGCTCACATCTCATCCTCAATATGTGCTGGCGAAGGAACAGATGGCTTATGGAGGCGGGATTATTGTTTTTCAGGTCGATGCGATGGATGACATTGCGCAGCGGTTTGCCAGAGATGCCCGTTTATTTTACTACGCTTATTCTATCGGACACCAGCGGAGTCTGGCGGTCTTACTGAAAACGGCTGACTTGATGACATCGACTTACCGGATGACGGCTGAACAGGAACAACAATTTCGACATTATGCCGGAGAAGGAGTATTGCGGTTGTCGATTGGTCTGGAAAATCCGCACGATCTCATTGAAGAGCTTGATCAGTTACTACGTTAATCGGTTCTTCCCGGTTTATATCACTTTGAAGTCTCTTGGAATAAGGATGTAGCAAGAGATAAAAGGTGTGTATGGACTGTCCGTATGGCTTGATTTTTTTGTAGACAAGGTTGTGATTAATTGTGACGAAAGTATTGAAAAGTGCTACTGTTCTGTCGCAATATGTTAAAGATAACTTTGCTGAATAATTCAGCAAAGTTGACAACACAACATCGCATTTCTTGATGGAAATGGTCACAGATATAAAAATCATAAAGGGACAGTATGAATAAAATATTAAAATCAGCCATTGCTGGGGCGGTACTTGCCTGTTCTGCATTGACGACACAGGTTTATGCAGCATCATCTGCACTGGAAAACATCCTGAATAAAGGAGAACTCAGAGCTTGTTTTGACGCTGGTTATGTGCCGTTTGAAATGAAGACCAAAGATGGTCGTTTTGTCGGTTTCGATTTAGATATGGCAAAACATATGGCACGTTCTATCGGTGTGAAATTTGTACCGGTTAATACCGCATGGGATGGGATCATTCCTGCCTTGCAGACCGACAAATGCGATATCATTATCTCTGGTATGACCATTACACCGGAGCGTAACCTGAAAGTTAACTTTGCCGATCCTTACATTGTTATCGGACAATCGGTACTGATTTCACCTAAACTGGCGGGTAAAATCAAAAATTATCAGGATCTTAATGATCCGAAATATACCTTAACCAGTAAGCTGGGAACCACGGGCGCAGATGCTGCGAAACGTTATATCCCGAAAGCAAAGCTGGATCTTTATGACACTGAAATCGATGCCGTACTTCAAGTCTCGAATGGTAAAGCCGATGCCTATGTGTATGATTTACCGTATAATGCCATTTATGCCGCGCAGCATCCACAGCAGGTAACACATCTGGATACACCGTTTACCTATGAACCACTGGGATGGGCAATTCGTCAGGATGATCCTAATTTCCTTAATTTCCTGAACAATTACCTGCGTCAGGTGAAAGGTGATGGAACTTACCAGCGTATTTATGATAAATGGTTCAAATCTGATAGCTGGCTGAAGGATGTTCAGTAATTTCCTCGCGATTATACTCAATTAATATGAAGTACCGGACTTGGGGTTTCCCTTGTCCGGGTGAGCAGTAAACAGAAGAGAATCATTGTAATGCAGTCAAAATCCAGCCGTTGGATAGGTCATGGAATTTATGCCGTAATTATGGTGTTGCTGGTGGGAGGGATTTATTTCTCCGGCAAAACAATTAATTATAACTGGCATTGGGATCGACTATGGCCCTATATCGTCAATACTGAGATGCAGAATATCCGAGCTCACGGTGATGGTGTGTCTGTTATCGAAGGCAATAAAATCATTGTGAAGTTTGATAACGGAGCTCCCGATCAGGTCATCAAGTCCTATGATGAACGAGTGATTGGTAATGGTGATTTAATTTTCGAAGGGGATACCATCGCCCGGGTCGAAGATTGGAAATTCGGGCCGATAGCCGTCGGGCTCTGGGTGACGGTGAAAATCTCTTTCATCTCACTCTTCTTTGCCATTTTTCTGGGCTTGATTTTCGGGTTGATGCGAGTCGCAAAAAATCAGATTGCCCGGGATCTTTCCCTGACTTATGTTGAGATTATTCGCGGTACACCGTTGTTGGTGCAGATTTTTATCGTGTATTTCTTTATCGGTACCGTATTGGATTTGGATCGATTTACCGCGGGCGTCGTGGCACTGTCTGTATTTACCGGTGCTTATGTTGCAGAAATTATCCGGGCGGGGATTCAGTCAGTATCCAGTGGCCAGATGGAAGCCGCTCGTTCATTAGGAATGACGTACCCGCAGGCCATGCTGTATGTCATACTGCCGCAAGCCTTTAAGAGAACGTTGCCACCGCTCGCCGGGCAGTTTATCAATCTGATTAAGGATTCGTCATTGGTTTCGGTGATTTCAATTACCGATCTGACCAAAGCCGGTCGGGAAGTGGTTGCGGGTAGTTTTGCTCCCTTTGAAGTTTGGTTTACCGTTGCCGCGCTTTATCTGCTTGTCACCGGCTCACTTTCGTGGGCGATCCAACTGTTAGAAAAGAGGTTATCGGCTAGTGACTAATAATCAATATTCCGGTGAAGACATGATTGTTGCCCAAGGGATTGAAAAATTTTATCCCAATGGTTGCCATGCTCTGAAATCTGTCAGTGCGACGGTGAAAAGAGGCGAAGTTGTTGCGATTATCGGACCTTCCGGCTCAGGCAAGTCCACTTTCTTGCGGACACTCAATCAACTTGAAGCCATTAACGAAGGTTCAATTATTGTCGATGGTATCGATATGTATGCGAAATCAACGGATATCAATCAATTACGGCAAAATGTCGGGATGGTGTTTCAAAGTTTTAATTTATTTCCCCATAAGACTGCTTTAGAAAATGTGATGTTGGCACCATTGAAAGTGGCTAAACGTCCGGCGAAAGAGGTTGAAGCCGCTGCGAAAGCGTTAATGAAACGCGTTGGTCTGGCTGAGCGGATGAATAACTATCCTTCTCATCTGTCCGGTGGGCAACAGCAACGCGTGGCGATAGCCCGGGCATTGGCGATGGAGCCGGATTTGATGTTGTTCGATGAACCGACATCAGCGCTTGACCCGGAAATGGTCGGTGAAGTGTTGGATGTGATTAAAGGATTGGCAGCAGAGGGTATGACGATGGTGATCGTGACTCATGAAATGGGATTCGCCAAAGAGGTCGCCGACCGCGTGTTGTTTATGGAAGAAGGTGCCCTGTTGGTTGATGATACGCCTCAGGTGGTGTTTGAATCCCCGCCTCATCCCCGTTTACAGCAATTTCTTGCCAAAATTTTATAATTGAATTTTCCGCCAGTTAACAACTGGCGGAAGTCATTTCTATCAGGCGATTTTTATCCCTTCTAAGTGCGTTTTACACTGTTGCCGTGCTGTGGCAAAGAAAGCCTGTAGATAACGTTTCTCTTTTTCCCCATGTCGTACGGCAGCAAATAGTCGCCGCCATAATCCTTGTCCCAGAGGCTTGCTGGTGATCAGGCGCTGGCGGGAAAATTCGCTGATGGCCCAATTGGGCAGTGCTGCAACCCCTAAGCCGGCTGAAACCATCTGCACCAGCATGAGCGTATTGTCCGCCTGTTTCCATTTCAGCGGTTCTACACCGGCCGGATGAAGAAAGTGTTTATACACATCGAGGCGCTGTTTCGGCACCGGATAAGTCAGCATGGTCTGTCCGGCTAAGTCTGCCGGTTGAATGGCAGCAACGTCAGCTAGCGGATGATTGATTGCGGTCACAAGGCGCATTTCAAAATCAAACAACGGCTCATAATGGACTTCGGAGCGAGGCATAATATCCGAGGTGATCAAGAGATCAAGCTCTCCCGCCAGCAGTGCCGGGAGTGGTTCAAAACCAAATCCGGAAGAAAAGTCCAGCGTCACATCCGGCCAGCCAAGCTGATATTCCTTGAGCGCTGGCATCAGCCATTGAAAACAGGAATGACAGTCGATTGCCATATGCAAACGCCCATTGACATCTTCTTTAAGACTGGCGATTTGATGTTCTGCCTGAGCCATGCGTGGTAATACATCCTCTGCCAGTCGTAGCAAAATCTCACCTTCGGACGTAAATCGAACTGGTCGTGTTTTTCTGAGAAACAGCGGACTGCCAATCCGTGATTCCAGATCTTTAATTTGATGAGACAGGGCCGATTGGGTCAGGTGTAGTGTGGTTGCCGTTGCGGTTAACGAACCGGTATCTCGGAGTGAAATCAATGTTTTGAGATGTTTGATTTCTAACATGAGTTTTCCTCATTCATGATAAATCATGTTGAATATTTTTACTAAATTACGCTGAAACCAAGCACATGTAAACATCTGGACGTCGATATGAGTTAGTTAATTTCAATTTATTTTTATGATTATGAATTTTATTAATGTACCGGTTGAATAATTGGCGTTTGGCAGTGAAATCATTTTGTACGATATTTTAGCCATCCAGACATCTTAAAGTGTCTGGACGATCAGTCAGTATTCCGATCAATCCGTATCAAATATTCACGGCAAACAATAATCAATCAAAAGGATGGTATTCATGGCGACAACCACACATATTCTGGGCTTTCCTCGTATCGGCGGTAAAAGAGAACTCAAATTTGCTTTAGAAGGGTATTGGCGCGGAGAGCTTGATCAGTCTCAGTTGGCAGCAACTGGCACATCGATTCGTCACGAGAACTGGACACTTCAAGCGGACAATCAGCTCAGTTTTGTCACTGTCGGTGATTTTGCTTGGTATGATCATGTATTGAATACGTCTCTGTTATTGGGCCATGTGCCACAACGCCACCGCGATGGTAATCTCGATATTGATACACTGTTTAAAATTGCCCGAGGGCAGTCCCGGAAAGGGTGTGGCTGTCAAGGCGGTAGTGCTGCTTCGGATATGACCAAGTGGTTCAATACCAATTATCATTACATCGTGCCGGAATTTTCAGCCGATGATACGTTTGAGGTGAGCTGGTCACAGCTATTTGATGAAGTCGATGAAGCCATTCAGCAAGGGCATCAGGTGAAGCCGGTATTACTGGGACCATTGAGTTATCTGTATCTGGGGAAATCCGTGACAGAGGGATTTGACCGATTATCGTTATTGCCCCGGCTTACAGTGGCTTATCAAACCATTCTGGAGAAACTGGCAGCACAGGGGGTTGAGTGGGTTCAGATTGATGAGCCAATTTTGGCACTGGAATTAGAGCGAGTATGGCTTGATGCTTTTCAGTCTGCTTATGACCAATTACAAATGAAAAAGAGACAGGGAACAACCAAGCTGTTGCTCACCACTTATTTTGATTCAATTACCGATGTTTTAGACCGTGTAACAGCCTTGCCGGTCGATGGACTGCATATTGATAGTGTCTCTGCGCCGCAGCAGTTGGATGAAGTGGCCGGAAAACTCCCAGCCGATTGGATCCTGTCTGTTGGCGTTATCAATGGACGTAATGTCTGGCGCGCTGATCTGGCGGCACTACTCCAACAGTTGCAACCCTTTAAAGCACAGTTCGGTGATCGATTGTGGGTCGCGAGCTCATGCTCGCTGCTACATAGTCCGGTTGATCTTTCACTGGAGACCGAACTGAGTGAAGCGACGCGCAGTTGGTTTGCCTTTGCCCGTCAAAAAGTGGCCGAGCTGGGATTACTTGGCGCTGCGTTAGATGGTGATATTAAAGCTGCTGAGGCCTGTCAGAACTATAGTCGCCCGATTGAACAGCGCCGGACCTCTCAGCAGGTGAATAAACCGCATGTCCGGGAACGGGTCGAAGCGATTACTGAAGCATTGGCAACAAGAGTGCTGCCTTATACAGAGCGTGCCACATATCAAAAAGAGTCTTTGGGATTACCATTCTTGCCAACGACAACCATTGGTTCTTTCCCTCAGACCAGCGAAATCAGAACATTGCGGAACGATTTTAAGCAGGGACGTTTGTCCGAAAGCGACTATAAAACAGCGTTAAGAGCACATATTCATGAAGCGGTTGAGCGGCAAGAAGCGTTGGGACTGGACGTCTTGGTTCATGGTGAAGCTGAGCGGAATGATATGGTGGAGTATTTCGCGGAGAACTTATCCGGATTCCAGACAACCCGTTTCGGATGGGTACAGAGTTATGGTTCACGCTGTGTCAAACCTGCCATTGTCGTGGCTGATATTGAGCGTGAAAAACCGATAACGGTAGAATGGTCGCAGTATGCTCAATCTCTCACTTCAAAACAGATGAAAGGGATGTTGACTGGCCCTGTTACCATATTATGCTGGACATTCCCTCGGGAAGATATCACCCGTAAAACGATTACTCAGCAACTCGCACTGGCACTGCGTGATGAGGTCGCTGATTTACAAACGGCTGGTATCAATATTATTCAGATTGATGAGCCAGCAATTCGAGAAGGTTTGCCGCTGAAGAAACGTGATCATCAGGCTTATCTGGATTGGGCAGTTCAGTCTTTCCGTATCGCTGCATCCAGTGCTGCGCCACAAACACAGATCCATACGCACATGTGTTACAGTGAATTCAATGAAATTATTGAATCAGTCGCTGCTTTGGATGCTGATGTGATCACCATTGAAACGTCGCGGTCAAATATGGCGCTGCTCGATGCATTTGAGGCCTTTAATTATCCGAATGAGATTGGTCCGGGCGTTTATGATATCCATTCACCGAATATTCCATCTCAGGAGTGGATGGTTGAGCTATTGAAAAAGGCGGCGCAAGCCATTCCGGCAGAGCGGTTATGGGTGAACCCTGATTGTGGTTTGAAAACCAGAGGCTGGCCGGAAACAGATGCCGCATTACGCAATATGGTCGCAGCCGCCAAAACGCTTCGCGAGTGTTGGGAAGAACAGACCGTATCATGATGGTGATTGCCATAAACCAAGGGCCCCGATATCGGGGCCCTTGGTCATTTAACGAAACTAAATTGACGAAGAACTAACTTATTGCTTTTATGGATATTTTTTACAAGTATTATGGTCGATCAATTGATCAATGATTAACTGACCACGGGTATTACGGATTTTTATCCGATAGGCAAGACCCGCATCGAGATTCGATTTGGTTTCTGTATTGGCACAGTAACTCTGAATACTTTGGGTTAAAAGTGACTGTGTTGACTTGGCTTTCGGCGCATCATCGTTATAAATCATCATGATCTCAATGACATTCCCCTTTGAAGAGGCGCGCATGATGGACAGAGGTCCGGACTTAATCGGGAGTTCAGCATGAAGAATACTAGCGCGGTTGGTTGCAAGTAGCTCCAGCTGTTTTTGCTCACTATGACTACTACAACCGATTAAGACAGCACTTAGCCCAACTGCAATACATATTTTTCTTATCATGAAATGCTATTCTCAGATCGTTAAAAAACTTGTTTATAGGGTTTGACGATAACAGACTGGTATACACCGGCTGCGACATAAGGATCGGCATCCGCCCATGCTTTGGCTTCATCCAGAGACGTAAAATCAGCGATCACGGTTGACCCGGTGAATCCGGCTTCTCCCGGATTTTCTGAGTCAATCGCCGGCAGAGGACCCGCGGTGAGTAAGCGCCCTTCATTTTGTAATTGCTGTAATCTTTCCAGATGCTGCGGCCGAACGCCCATCCGCTTCTCTAAAGAGTTTTCCACATCTTGAGAAAATATGACATACCACATATTTATATCCTTATACAAAAGTCGGGTCGTTGGCTCGACTTGGTTCACTCTCCGGCCGATGGCTTTGAGAGAACAATGATTTATCTTATGGATGAAGCTCAATCATTCTCGGACGTCCGTCACTATCGACGGCCACGTAGTTAAATGTGGCTTCACAGACCTGAAACCGTTCACCAATGCCGTGTGCATGAACGGGTTTAACCCAGACTTCAAGCTCAATTGACATTGAGCTACGACCGATTCGGACACACTCGCCATAACAACAAACCACATCCCCGACACTGACGGGTTTCTTAAAAGTAATGCTTGAAACGGAAACCGTGACGATTCTGCCGTGTGAGATTTCTTTTGCCAGAATGCCACCGGCCAAATCCAGCTGTGACATAATCCAGCCGCCAAAAATATCACCGTTAGCATTGGTATCCGCCGGCATCGCAAGCGTTCGTGAAAGGAGCTGGCCTTTCGGGGTATTCACTTCAGATTTCATAATTTCGTACTACATATGTTGAACGCTTTCAGGGGAAGCGTTGATTCATCAATCAAATACAATGAATTCATCCAACTTCGAAACAATAACAGATGGTGCATCGGATTTCACACAGAAGCAAGAAAGAACCGATGCAAGTTCACGTTTTTCGGGTTACTGATGATTGTCTTTATCTTTGGGTAAGCGAGTATAGATGTATGCACCGGTTAGTAAGGTGTAGACCAGCGTTGCGATCAGCAGACCAAAGACTTTGAAATCAACCCAGACATCTAAAGGTAGTCTGAAAGCGATATAGACATTAATCGCTGCACAAGCAACAAAAAAGAGCACCCAAGCCCAGTTAATTTTTGACCAGACATCATCCGAAAGTTGCAGCTCTTTACCCAACATGCCTTTAATGGCCGATCTGCCCATGAGGTGGGTAACGGTCAAGCCGATGGCAAAGACAAGATAGACGATCGTGACTTTCCACTTAATGAAATTGTCATCATGGAGGAAAATCGTCATCCCACCAAATACCGCGACCAGCACAAAAGTAATGACCTGCATTTTTTCGACTTTTTTATACCAAAAGTAGGTAATGGCGATTTGCAGAGCACTGGCAATGATCAGGGCACCTGTTGCCACATAGATATCGTACAGCTTGAACAGTACGAAAAACACAATAAGTGGAATAAAGTCGATCAGTTGTTTCATGGGGATTCAGTCCTTCACTAAAGAGCGGTACAGTCTAACTAAAATTGGCAGGTATCTGAATAGTCAGATCATGTTTTGTCACGATTTCTGACTGGTTTGATACTGATCTGGATATTTGTGGTTGAGTTTGTTTTTACCGGCTGTTCCAGCGAGCGATGGTATCGAAAATAGATGTATAAAAAATAAGCATTATGGAGTCTCTGCACTAGAAATATATTTATACGTGATTTGTTTTATATACTCTCTTACACATCTTGTTGATTATTAAGAGCTAGATCAGATTATCGAATTCATGTTGGTTTCATCAGTAACATATCTATTTATAATGATTTTGCTTGATAAGTCATTCAGTTGAATCCAGAAAAAGTGATATTTAATCAGTAGATAAGAGTGGTGGGATATCGCTGGTTCATCATGACGACAACGAGTGATGTATATATTTTTAACAACAAGGAAATTCATCATGTATAAAAAGCTAGTTGCTATAGCTTGTGCTTCTATTTTATTTGCTGGTTGTGCATCGGTTCCATTGGAAGATGATGCAACAACCAATCAAGCAAAAGCGTTTAACCCGCCCTCTAAAGGTCATGCCGGGTTGTATATTTACCGTTCAGGCGCTTTAGGCGGAGCGTTGAAAAAGGACGTGTGGGTTGATAGTGAGTGTGTCGGTGAAACTGCGCCTGATGTTTTCTTTTATAAGGAAGTTGCCGGTAATCAAGCGCATCAAATTTCGACTGAATCAGAATTTTCTCCGAATGTCTTATCGGTGACAACAGAGAGTGGCGAGAACTACTTTATTAAACAATATATCAAACTGGGTGTATTTGTCGGTGGTGCCGGTCTGGAAGAAGTGAATGCCGAAGAAGCCAAGAAAACCATTCAAAAGCTGAAAATGGCGAAGCCGGGCCACTGTAGTAAATAGTGAACGGATTGAATCACTTTCTTTGATATGCTGAAGCAGGTTCCGTGATGAGCGTTGAACCTGTTTTTTATGGGAGCAGTACAGCGTATTGCGCGACCAGCTTACGTAACAAAAAAGCGATGTAACAAAAAACCACTCACGAATGAGTGGTTTTTGAAGATCAATCTGTAATTAATAAAGCGTTATGCTTCTTGTTCAACAGTCTTTTCTTCTGTTGCCGGTTCTTCAATTAAAGCATCGACAATTACTGCACAGGCTGCATCACCCGTGATATTCAGTGCGGTACGAATCATGTCGAAAATACGATCCAGAGCAAATAACAGCGGCAGACCTTCAATTGGAATCCCAGCTGAAAGTAGGACGGCGACCACAAGGAAAGATGGTCCGGGAACACCAGCCTGACCGACGGCACCAAGTGTTGCTGTCACGATAATGGCAATGTAGGAACCAACACTTAGGTCAATGTTAAATAACTGAGCAAAGAAAATTGCAACCAGTCCGTAGTAAATTGCGTTACCGGACATATTAATCGTGGCACCCAGCGGGAGTACGAACGATGCGGTTGAGTTTCTGACACCAAGGTCGTTTTCAACAGTATCCATGGTCACGGGCAGGGTTGCCATTGACGATGCTGTGGATAGGGCAACAGCTTGAGGTTTTTTCATTGCACCAATGAATTTACGCGCTGACGTTTTGGTAAACACCTGAATCATCAGTGGATAGACAATAAAACCAAAAATCAGAATAGCAGCGACATAGACGACAAAGAGTTTCAGGACAACAGTCAGGGCACTGAAACCAAATGTACCGACTGCTTCTGCCATCAGGCCGAAAACCCCGATTGGCGCAATGACCATCACTTTATTGATCATCCAGACCATTGCATCAACAATCGTGTTGACACCATTGATGATTGGTAAACGTCTTTCTTCACTCTGTTTGGCGAGTGCAACACCGAAGAAGAGGCAGAACACCAGTATTTGTAGAATATTTGCGTTATTCAGTGACTGGAAAACGTTGGTTGGGATCATACCGATAATGGTCGCCCAAAAAGTAGGGAGTTCACCTTTTGACGCATATTCTGAAGAGAACATGCCTTCAACACCGGAAACATCGATTCCGATACCGGGTTGGAAAATATGTCCCATCAAGAGTGCTAAGGCAACTGCCAGTGCAGAAGTGACGGCAAAGTACCCCAGAGTTACGGCACCGACTTTACCTGCGGAATGGCTGTTCCCCAAACCGGCAGAGCCTGAAATCAGTGCAACGGCAACCAATGGAATGACCAGCATCTTAATCAGATTGATAAAGATAGCCCCGAGTGGTGAGAACATTGCGGCGTCATGCCCCATGGCTGCACCGACAATCGAACCCAGAATCATCGCGATGACAACCTGAACACCAATATTTGATAATAAACTCTTTTCTTTTAACACTTCCGTAACCCTTGTGTTATGAATTTGCAATTTCCTAGGATTACCCACTAACATCATTAACATTTGTGGGTAAATATTCCGGTTAGGTTTTTACACTGATATCTTTTCCCGATCAAGGAATCTGTTATCAAAAATCTCAATAGATAGAAAATTTACGCAAACGTTTGGCAAAAGACATCAAGAGTAGGAAAATATGCTGAATCATGTTTCAATTGTAAAATAATTGTTTATGTGAGCGGGTTTGAATAGTCCTATGTGGCATGATTGGCGGTTTCTGCTGTAGAAACCGCCGATTCAACGGATTAGAGCTGTGTAGCTGCTTTCATCGCGGAGACAAACTGATGGAGTTGGGTCAGAAGTGCCGAGGCATCGTGTTGGTTGGATTCGATGATTTTTACTACCGCCGAGCCCGAGATTGCGCCTGCCGCACCTGCAGCCAAAGCCTGTTTGACTTGTTCTGGTTCTGAAATACCAAACCCGAGTAATGCCGGAGGGGCCTGATATTCTTTCAGAGTTTTCAGCAGGTTATCAACGGGCATTCCGGCTTTTGTTTCCACACCGGTGACTCCCGCACGAGAAAGGAGATAAGTATAGCCTTTGCTGTATGATGCAACGGTTTGTAACGTTTGATGATCTGCCGTTGGCGGAGCAATGAAAATCGGTTCAATCCCATACTTTTCTGCTGATCGAATAAAATCTTCACTTTCGTTGGTTGGTACATCGGCGATCAGAACGGAATCGACACCAGCCCGTTGGCAGCGGTGATAAAAGTCGTCAATGCCACGGGTGTAGACCAAGTTGGCATAGACAAGCAGACCAATCGGTAAATCCGGATGGTTTTGCCGAACTTGCGTGATGAGCTCGAAGCAGATATCAGGGGTAGTTTGTGCTTTGAGTGCCCGCATATTCGCTCCCTGAATGGTTGGACCATCAGCGAGCGGATCAGAGAACGGGATACCCAGCTCCAGTGCGTCCGCACCAGCTTCAATCAACGTATTGATAATTTCTAAAGAGAGTGACGGGGTGGGGTCACCAATGGTTACAAAAGGAACAAATGCGCCTTGATTCTTTTCCGTCAGTTGTTGGAAAAGTGTTTGGTAACGATTCATGACAGCACTCCTTTTTCTTCTAATATTTTGTGGACGGTGAAAATATCTTTGTCACCGCGTCCGGATAAGTTCACTACCAGCGTCTGTTCTTTCTCGGGCTCGCTACGCGCCATCTTCAGGGCATGAGCTAAAGCATGAGAGGACTCAAGCGCTGGGATAATGCCTTCATGGAGAGCCAGTTCCTGAAAAGCATCCAATGCTTCGTTATCGGTGATGTTTTCGTATTCAGCTCTGCCGATGGCATTTAAATGAGCATGTTGCGGACCGACTGACGGGAAATCGAGTCCGGCAGAAATAGAGTAAGACTCTTCAATCTGACCGTGTTCATCCTGCATCAATGGCGATTTCATTCCCAGATAAATACCGGTTTTGCCGTATTTCAGTGGGGCACCATGTTGATGGGTCTCTATCCCTTTTCCGCCAGGTTCAACACCGATTAAACGGACATTTTCTTCGTCGATAAAGTCAGCGAAAATGCCAATTGCATTCGAGCCACCGCCGACACAGGCGATGATAGCATCCGGTAATTTCCCTTCCCGTGCCAAAATTTGATGTTTTGTCTCTTCCCCGATGATGCGTTGGAATTCCCGCACAATGGTCGGGAATGGGTGAGGCCCAGCAGCCGTCCCTAATAAATAGTGTGACGTTTCGTAACTTGCAGACCAGTCTCGCATCGCCTCGTTACAAGCATCTTTGAGTGTTGACGATCCAGAGTGGACCGGAATAACGGTTGCACCCATCAAACGCATCCGAAACACATTCGGGCTTTGACGTTCAACGTCTTTGGCACCCATGTAAACTCGGCATTTTAACCCCAGCAGAGCACAGGCAATTGCTGTCGCAACACCATGCTGCCCGGCGCCCGTTTCTGCGATGATTTCATGTTTACCCATCCGTTTGGCCAACAGCGCTTGTCCGAGCACCTGATTGGTTTTATGAGCACCACCGTGCAGCAAATCTTCTCGTTTGAGATATAGCTTAGTCTTGGTGCCTTTGGTCAGGTTGCGAGTCAGAGTCAGCGCCGTCGGACGCCCCGCGTATTCTTGGAGCAGCGACATAAATTCAGCCTGAAATTCAGGGTCTTCTTGCGCGTCAATAAAAGCCTGTTCTAACTGATCGAGTGCCGGAACCAGGAGTTGTGGGACAAACTGGCCACCGAACTCGCCGAAATAGGCGTTAAGTTTAGACATGATTGATTCCTTTTTGTGTTCTGTCAGGTATCGGTATTCCGACGACTAGTAATCTCTGATTTGTTGAAAAACTTGCTGTAATTTATCAGCATCTTTGATGCCGGGAGCCGATTCAACCCCTGAATTAAAATCCAGTCCGTTACACCCGAGAGAAGCTGCTTCTTTAGCATTCTCCGGCGATAACCCCCCGGCAAGCATCACACCTTCAACTTGGGTGAGTTGTTGCCAGTCAAATGTTTGCCCGGTGCCACCGCTTTGTTGGCCGACTTTGGTATCGTATAAATGGCGATCAACATGCTGTGTTAACTGTGCCGGAAGTTGGTCTGAGACTGCATAAGCTTTCCAGATCGAGATATCAGCAGAGAGTGCTTCTCGGAGCTGATTGACGTAGGCTTGATCTTCGTTGCCATGCAACTGTACAGCACTTAACTGCA
The DNA here is from genome assembly GCF_001506075.1 of Vibrio sp. MEBiC08052. Lineage (GTDB taxonomy): Bacteria > Pseudomonadota > Gammaproteobacteria > Enterobacterales > Vibrionaceae > Vibrio. The sequence continues at coordinate 1,494,846 of NZ_KQ947475.1, forward strand.
GTTCATGGGCAATTTGGGCCACATGTTCGACGGCGTGATTTTGAAATACGCCCACATATTTGAGTGGTGCACCGGACATGGTGATGCGAGCCGACTCTGGCGTGATGTAGCGTGGGGAGGCTTCGACAAAAATTAGCCCACCGTAGACGGCACCGGCCCGGTATGCTTGCGCAGCATCATCGGGGCGAGTCAGGCCACAAACCTTGTTTTCACCGAGCACCACACGGCGAACCGCCATTTCCAGATTTTGTTCGGACATCAGAGAACTACCGATCAGGAAGCCCTGAGCATAGGCTGACAGATCCCGGACTTGTCGGTGTGTATAAATGCCGGACTCCGAAATAATCGTGGTGCCTTTCGGTAACTTTGGCGCCAGCGCTTTGGTTCGGCTCAGGTCAGTCGTTAAATCTCTTAAATTACGGTTGTTGATACCGATGACTTTTGCTTTGAGTGCGACTGCCCGTTCCAGCTCGGCCTCGTTACTGACTTCGGTTAAAATCCCCATGTTGAGCTGATGGGCAACCTGCGCCAGTTCCTGATAAGTTTCATCGTCTAAAACGGAAAGCATCAGTAGAATGGCATCCGCACCATAGTGGCGGGCCAGATAAACCTGATAAGTATCGACCATGAAATCTTTACACAGAACCGGTTGGGTGACCTGATTGCGAACCCGAGGAATAAACTCAAAATTTCCCTGAAAGTACTTTTCGTCTGTCAGAATAGAAATCGCATTGGCATACTGTTTATAGACTGATGCGATATAGTCCAGATCAAAAACGTCGCGGATCAGCCCTTTGGACGGTGATGCCTTTTTGCATTCGAGAATGAAAGCTGCTTTTCCAGTATTCAACGCATCATAAAAACTTCGGTCTGAAGGTTTGAGTAAACTCTTAAAGCTTGCTAATGGCTGATTCTGTTGACGTTGTTCAAGCCAGAGGTGTTTATCGCGCACAATCTTTACGAGTACTTCTGCCATTTCCGTATGTTTTGTGGTGATGTGTTCTGATAACTGTGTTGTCATGTATTAGCTCCGCTGTGCAAGTTGTCGGACTCGCTGGAATGCCTGTCCTGATTTCATGATATCAATTGCTTGTTGGGCATTGGCTTTTAAATCTTCGCGGCCGAACAGACGAAGTAGTAGTGCAACATTCACTGCGACTGCCGCCATTTGTGCCTCTGTTCCTTTGCCCGTCAACAGATTTTCAATCAGTTGACGGTTTTCTTCAGGCGTTCCCCCCTGAATGGCTGATAAAGGATACGTTTTTAATCCGAAGTCTTCAGGTGTTAAGAGATATTCAGTGATCGTTTGATCTCGTATTTCTGCCACTAGTGTCGGGCCGTGAATGGCGACTTCATCCAGCCCGGAACCATGAACCACCGCAGCGCGCTTCATGCCCATTTTTAGCATGGTCTGAGCAATCGGATGAATGAGATCTGGATCATAAACCCCCATCAGTTCGATATTTGGCCGTGCCGGATTGATAAGCGGGCCGAGAATATTGAAAATCGTTCGGGTTTTGAGGGTTTGACGCACAGGCATTGCGTGCCGGACGCCACCATGGTACTGCGGGGCAAACAGAAAAGCGACCCCCAGTTCGTCCAGTGCTTCCCGGGTTGCCTGAGGCGTCATTGCCAGATCAATACCGAATGCATCCAGCAGGTCAGAAGATCCGGATTTGCTCGATACGCCCCGGTTACCATGCTTCGCAACTTTGACACCGCAGGCCGCTGCAACAAATGCTGAGGTAGTCGAAATATTAAAGGTATTGGCGCCGTCGCCACCAGTGCCGACAATATCGGCAAAATCGTAGTCGGGGCGAGGGAATGGTGTCGCGTTATCCAGCAATGCCTGTACGGCTCCGGAAATTTCTTCGGGCGTTTCACCTTTGAGCTTCAGTGCCGTTAACATTGCGGCCATCAGAATGGGTGCCATTTCACCCTGAATAATTTGACTAAAGAGGGTATGGGCTTCTTCCTGAGATAATGAAACCTGTGAGAACAGTTTTTCAATGATTGGTTGCATGTGGTCCTTTCCCCTTCTCTTGATACTTTATAGTTTGGTCAATGATGTTTCGGCTTAGTTCTCTTGAAGTGCCCATTCAATCGTATTTGCCAATAGTTTCGCGCCATAAGTTGTCATGATCGATTCCGGATGAAATTGAAATCCGCAAACTTTGTGTTGTTCATGAATCACAGACATGGTTAAACCATCCACTTCAGCGGTCACGGTCAATGCTTCCGGTATCTCTAAGGCAACCAAAGAGTGATATCTTGCAACCGTCATCGGTGACGGTAAACCGTGATAAACCGTGTGTGCTTGATGTGCCATCAGCGAGACTTTGCCGTGGACGATTTCTCCCGCACCGGCAACCCGGCCGCCATAGGCTTCAACAATCGCCTGATGACCCAGACAGATACCGATAACGGGCACCTGACCGATAACCTGTTGTAACAGTTCCGGCATACAGCCGGCTTCGGAAGGCGCACCCGGACCCGGTGAAAGGACAACGACAGGATCTTTAGTCCGGTTGATCGTCGCCATGATCTGAGCCGTTTCGATATTGTTTCGATAAATGGTGACTTGATGGCCGAGTGAACGGAATTGATCAACCAGGTTGTAGGTAAATGAATCAAAATTGTCGATAAAAATGAGATTAGCCATGACGTTTTTCTCCCTGTGGGCGGTCTGATGCCTGATGAGCCATCTGAATTGCAGCAATGACGGCTTGGGCTTTCCCTCTGGTTTCATCAGCCTCTGCCTGTGGGTCAGAATCGTAAACGACACCGGCACCAGCCTGAACGCTGGCAATCCCATCTTCGATATAGGCTGAGCGAATCACGATACAAGTATCAAGATCACCTTCACCTGTCATATAACCGACTGCGCCGCCGTAGCTGCCCCGGCGCTCTTGTTCAACTGCACGAATTAATTGCATCGCCCGGATCTTCGGCGCACCGGTCAATGTTCCCATATTCATACAGGCCTGATAGGCGTGTAGGGCGTCCAAATCATGTCTCAGTTGACCCACAACCCGCGAAACCAAATGCATCACATGGCTGTAACGGTCGGTTTTAAGGAGATCAGCCAGATGGCGAGTACCGGCTTCAGATATTCTGGCAACGTCATTGCGGGCTAAATCAACCAGCATCATGTGTTCAGCGTTCTCTTTTTTATCATTGCGAAGATCCAATTCCAGCCGGCCATCGAGATCGAAATTGATGGAACCGTCTGGATTTTTTCCGCGTGGACGAGTGCCTGCGATCGGATAGATTTCAATTTGATTGGTCTCACTGGCATATTTGAGCGCGCTTTCCGGAGAGGCCCCAAACAGCGTAAATTTTTCATCCTGAATATAAAACATATAAGGACTTGGGTTGGTCTCTTTGAGTTTTTTATAAGCGGTTAACGGTGACGGACATGGCAGAATAAAACGTCGTGAGGGAACAACCTGAAAGATATCCCCTTGGACAATATATTGTTTCAGATTGTCCACCACGTCACAGAACTCAGCATCACTCATCGAGGGGGTTGCTGTCACATCATTGCATACTACCGCCGGAGGGAGCGGCTGAATGTCCTGACATTGTTGAACAATTGATTTCAGGCGCTGTGATAGCTGTTCCGTTGTCCGTTCATCCGGATTAAACAGTGAGCCCTGAACATGACAACTGCCATTTTGGTGGTCAATAATCATCAGTGACTCGGCGACATAAAATACATAGTCAGGGCACTGGTTCGTCGCTTCTGCATGACCCAGCGGTTCAAAGTTGGCAACGAGATCATAAGCAAACAGCCCACCTAAGAAGATGGCATGTTTATCGAGTCCGGTCAGATCAAAACTATGCTGAATCAGACGCAGAGCATCAAACGAGGAAGATTGTTGCAAGCGAGAGTCTTCATCGAGTCCTGACCGTGGCGCATCAAAGTGGAGTGTTAGTGTTTGTTCGGTCAGTGTACTGGCAACTTCGGATTTAATATTTTTGACCAGATGATGAATCAGATATTTTCCATTCGTGGTCAGTGCATGAAACGTCACTTCATGGCCAAAGCAAATCACTCGCACCGCAGCATCAATGAGAAGCAGACTTTTCAAATTCTCTTTCGAATCAATTTCTGCCGATTCAAGCAGCAGACAATCGCTCTTATCTTCACATAAGGTGTGGAATACAGCGGTTGGATCCGCTGAATAGGGCAAGATTTCTGATAGAAGACGCAGTGTACCGAGCTGAGTGATATCAATGGTGTTATTCATTTACTGATCCTTTATTCTTTATGCCTTCGTTGCCAACTGCTTTCGTGGTTAACCGCTCGCACAGTGCGATGCTGATTAGGAATTAAATGTGTTACACAGCCTGCCCGTCAGAAACTTGTCTATCAAAATAGGGGTGAGAGATTTTGGATTGATGTTGAATTCTTGTAACATGGGGTCTGTGTTCCATTGTGTATTTTTGTACTAGTAAACTAGTGCGAGGGTTTGAAGTCAAGCTTTTATTGGTGAAAAATCAAAAAAATGATGAAAATAGATTTACATAGTCACACCGTCGCTTCCGATGGAAAATTATCTCCGGAGGAACTTCTGCTTCGCGCTGTTTCGTTTGATATTGATGTACTGGCGATTACCGATCATGATTGTGTGGATGGTTTAGATACGGCGCATCGATTTATCACTGCGCAACAATTACCGATCCGTTTGATTGATGGCATTGAAATATCGACGGTTTGGCAAAACAAAGATATTCATATTGTCGGGTTGAATGTTGATGTCACTTCTGCAGCGTTGCATGATCTGATAACACAGCAAAAGCAGCGTCGTGATACGCGTGCGACGATAATTGCGGAACGTCTGGAGAAAGTAACCCGACCGGGCATTCTCGCAGAAGTCAAAGCACTTGCCGGTGATGCGGCGATAACCCGGGCTCACTTTGCACAATGGCTGGTTGAAAATGGTTATGTGAAGACCATGCAGCAGGTGTTTAAAAAATATTTAACCCGCAATCAGCCGGGTTATGTCCCGCCGGAGTGGTGTTCGATGCAAGATGCGATTGAGGCGATTCACGCTGCCGGCGGACAAGCAGTATTGGCGCATCCGGGACGATATCAACTGACAACCAAATGGCTGAAACGTTTGATTGAAGCATTTGCCGAGGTCGGTGGAGATGCGATGGAAGTGGCCCAACCACAACAAGCCCCTCAGGAAAGGCGCAATCTGACCAATTATGCGTTACAATACAAACTGCTAGCCTCTCAGGGTAGTGATTTCCATTATCCTTCTCCGTGGATGGAGTTAGGTCGGAATCTTTGGTTGCCTTCTGATATTGAACCTGTATGGAAAGATTGGGGCTTGTCCGTAGAGTAAGCATCGAGTTGCTCGATGGTGAGGAGTAATAATGAGTCAGTATTTTTATGTTCATCCAGAAAATCCACAAGCCCGACTAATCAATCAGGCTGTGGCGATTATTCGTAATGGCGGGGTTGTTGTTTATCCGACTGACTCTGGTTATGCATTGGGATGTCAATTAGAGAATAAACGGGCACTGGAACGAATTTGCCAAATCCGTCGTTTGGATGATAAACACAATTTTACGCTGTTGTGCCGGGATCTGTCTGAGCTTTCGTTGTATGCCAGAGTGGATAATACCGCGTTCCGATTGTTGCGAAACAATACCCCGGGGCCTTATACCTTTATCTTTAAAGGAACCAAAGAAGTCCCGCGGCGGTTAATGAATCCGAAGCGGAAAACCATTGGTATCCGGGTGCCGGATAACCGGATTGCGCTGGATTTGCTCGAAGCGCTCGGCGAGCCACTGATGTCAACCTCGTTGATCCTGCCGGGTAAAGACACCACGGAATCCGATCCGGATGAAATTCGTGATTCGCTGGAACATGTTGTTGATGTGATTCTCAATGGGGGATACCTCGGAGAACAGCCGACAACCGTGATTGACTTCAGTGAAGATGAAATGGTGGTTCAACGGCTGGGAGCGGGTGATCCGGCACCGTTTAAATGACGATGTTGCCACGATAGTTTTGCTGAAATCGTATGGCCAAAACGTATTATCAAAATAGATGCTTTTTTCACTTTGATTTGAGATAATGTGCGACCGCGATTTTGTGGTCGCATTTTTTATTCGACGTCTGAGAAGACGACAAGCAAGGTAAGTTAATGAGCGAGAAGTTACAAAAGGTTTTAGCACGCGCAGGTCATGGCTCACGTCGTGAGTTAGAAACGTTGATTCGGGCCGGGCGTGTCAGTGTTAATGGCAAGGTAGCTGTTTTGGGTGAGCGCTTAGAAGATGAAAGTGCCGTGATTCGGATTGACGGACACGTCGTCTCAATGAAAGCCGATGAAGAATTGGTATGTCGGGTGCTCGCTTACTATAAACCTGAAGGGGAATTATGCACACGGCATGATCCCGAAGGGCGAAGAACTGTTTTTGATCGCCTGCCGAAAATCCGGGGTTCACGCTGGATTTCAGTTGGTCGTCTGGATGCGAATACGTCCGGACTGTTGTTATTTACAACCGATGGCGAACTTGCTAACCGATTGATGCATCCAAGCCGTCAGGTTGAACGTGAGTATTTAGTGCGTGTATTTGGCGAAATTAACGAACAGAAAATCAAGAACCTTGTTCGTGGGGTTGAGCTGGAAGACGGGGTTGCACGTTTTGAAGACGTCGTATACGCCGGTGGGGAAGGAATGAATCACACATTTTATGTGGTGATCAACGAAGGACGTAACCGCGAAGTCCGCCGTTTGTGGGAGTCTCAGGATACCACTGTGAGCCGCCTCAAACGAGTTCGTTACGGCGATATCTTCCTCGATAAAGCGTTACCTCGCGGTGGCTGGGTTGAACTCAGTTTATCGGAAGTGAATTATTTGCGTAAACTGGTTGAACTGCGACCAGAGCAACGCACTATGATCGATGTGTCTAAAGATAATACTTCCCGCAAGCGCGAACGGGCAAGAAGCCAGAAAATTCGCCGGGCAGTCAAACGCCATGAAGAGCGAATTTCCGCACCGAAAGGAAGAAACCAGCGAGGCCAGAAAGCAGCGCCTCAGGCGAAAGGGCGTCAACGCTAGACCGCAGTGGTTGAATGAACATCGTGAGATCCAATAAAAAAGGTGCTTTGAAAGCACCTTTTTTATCCCGTGTTTTGTCCAGTAAGCAGACACCATTACAGTGTCTGGTTAAGCGTATAATACCGCCCTTGCTGTGCCATGAGCGCTTCATGACGGCCATATTCAACAATCTGACCCTGTTCAATCAAGCAGATCGCGTCCATCCGTTCCAGCTCAATTAAGCGGTGCGTAATGAAAATGACGGTTTTGTGTGCATAATGAGTGCGCAACAGATCCATAATTTGTTGTTCTGTCTGCTTATCCAGTCCTTCAGTCGGTTCGTCCAGCAACAGGATTTCTCCCTGATGGAGCAGTGCACGGGCAATTCCCAGACGACGTTTTTCGCCACCGGAGAGATGACGCCCCCCATCTCCCAGCCAGACATTTAATCCCGGCCCATCAAGCAGTTTGTCCAGCCCGACCTGACTGAGGACTTGTGTATAAGTCATATCATCGGCGTCCGGTGCCGCGATTTGTAAGTTCTCACGTAATGTACCGTTTAAGATATCAACCCGTTGACTGACAATACTCATACAGGCGCGAAGATCGTGTTCATTCCAGTTTTTCAGATTGGTTCCGGCAATTGATACTTTGCCTTGGCTCGGATCCCAGTAGCGGGAAATTAATTGGAGCAGGGTCGATTTGCCGGAGCCTGTCTGACCGACAATTGCGACTTTATGCCCGGCGGGGATATGGAGATCAATCTCTGTCAGTACACGTTGTTGATGTTCCGGATAATGAAAATGAACCTGCTCAAAGCGGATGTCGAATGCGCCATTATGTTGTGTCGGCTCGGTCTGAAATGTGACTTCAGGCTCAGATGATAACACTTCATTCAGACGTCGTGCTGACGTAAGTGTTTGTCCTAAATGCTGAAATGCACCGGCAATCGGCATGAGCAGTTCAAAGCTGGCCATGGTGGCAAATATGACCATGGCAATCATTGGATCCGGCCCGGCCTGACCCACACCATTACCGACGAACCATAACATGAATACCAGTGTCCAGCCGCTGGCCAGCATGAGCAGTGCCTGAGCAAATCCACTATAACGGGTGTTGATGTACTGCCGAGAGATCAAATCTTGCTGATCGTTCAGCATCGCTTGGCGATACGTTGGTTCTGCACCAAAAATCGTCAGCTCGCTATAGCCTTGAATCCAGTCGAGCAGGGTCACCCGAAAATTCGCTTTGCTTTGGGTCAGTGCTGCACCGTTACGTTTGCCGAGTTTGTAAAATAGCACCGGCCAAGACAGTAGCAAGACCAGTAAAATTGCACCGAGAGTCAGGCCGACCGCCGGGTCAAACCAGTACAGAAATGCAGAAAGCACCAATACGCCCAATACGCCGATCATCACGGGGCTGATCAGGCGCAGATAGACATGATCCATCGCATCAACATCAGCGACCAGACGATTGAGCAGATCGGCATCGCGGAGATTGGCGATTCGCCCGGGAATGAGTGGCGACAGTTGCTTAAAAAAGAAAATCCGTAGATCTGCCAACACCTTAAAGGTTGCATTGTGGCTGACCACTCGTTCTCCCCATCGCCCCGCGGTGCGTCCGATTGCGAAACCGCGGACAAAAGCACTGGGTAACATGTAGTTGAACGATTGTCGGGCGACACCTAAACCGGCCACTGCTGCTGCTGACAAAAACCAGCCGGATAGTGTCAGTAAGCCAATAGATGCGCATAGGGTCAAGAAAGCCAGTATCATCCCGAGAGTCAGGCCAAACCAATGTTTTCTATACAGTTTGAGAAATGGGATCAAATCACGCATCAAGATTCCCCTTCTGATGTTCAGGTTGCAGTGTATGATTGGCGGCTAACATCGATTTAAATAACCCTTCTTCATGACTGAGTGTCTGATAATGGCCTGACTGGACGATTCTCCCGTCTTGCATCACAAGAATGTTATCCACGTTCTGAAGTTGGGCAAGTTGATGCGTGACCAGTAATGTGGTGTGCTGATGAATCTGTTTGGCCAGCCCCTGCATGACTAACTGTTCACTTCTGGCATCAAGGCTGGCAGTCGGTTCATCCAGCAACCAGAATGAACCGTTTTGCAGCATGGCCCGGGCGAGGGCAAGCCGTTGAGCCTGACCGACCGACAGCCCACCGGAACGGTCACTGATCAGATAATCCAGCCCGTGGTTTTCGACAAAGTCAGCCGCAAAAGAATCTTTGAGGGCATTTTCAAGTTGTTCATCAGTAATCTGGCGTTTACTTAAGGTGACGTTGTCACGAATTGTCCCATGAACCAGTAACGGATTTTGCCCGACCCAGCTAATCAGCTGTCGCCAGTCTTGATGAGAGAGGTCGTGAAGGTCAACGCCATTGATCAGCAATTTTCCCCGATAAGGCATGAAGCCTAAAATTGCCTGTACCAGCGAGGTTTTTCCCGCGCCGCTCGGACCGACTAAAGCGGTCGTCTCGTGAGAATTGAGGCGAAATGAAACCGGGCCGACCAATCTTTTTCCTTCGGGGCTGATGATTTCCAGACCGTCTGCTTCGATGGTGATCTCTTCAGGTGTCGGAACCGGTTGTGTGCCGGATTTAACTTCATTCACATCGATTTGGAGAAACTCGACGATACTTTCGGCTGCGCCGACTGCTTGCTGTTTGGCATGGTAGAAGGTGCCCAAATCCCGTAATGGCTGATAAAACTCAGGTGCAAGGATCAGCACAAATAGTCCGGTGAATAAGGTAATTTCTGCTCCGTAATAACCGAAATTCAATTCCCCGATAAAACTGAAACCAAAATAGACCGCAGTGAGGGCAATAGAAACTGAAGTGAAAAATTCCAATACCGCAGAGGAAAGGAAAGCAATTCTCAGGACATCCATGGTTCTCATCCGAAACACTTCGGACGCTGCACGTAAATGTTCGGCTTCGGCTTGGGTCCGGTCAAACATACGAATCGTGGTCATCGCTTGAAGGCGATCATAAAAATGGCCGGAGAGGCGTTGCAGTGCTTTGAAGTTTTTTTGTGCCGCTTCCGCAGCTTTAATCCCGACCAGCGCCATAAACAGAGGGACTAACGGTGCAGTCAGCAGAAAAATCAACCCGGCAGCCCAATTGACAGGGAACACTGCGACGAGGATGACAAACGGAATCATAACGGACAGTGACATCTGGGGGAGGTACCGGGCAAAAAAATCGTGCATGTTTTCGACTTGTTCAAGGACGAGTGTCGCCCAGCTACCTGCCGGTTTTCCTTTGATATAGGCCGGCCCCATCTCTCTGAGTTTATCCAGAATCAGTTGTCTGATATAGATTCTGATCTGCTCTCCGCATTTGAATCCGGCGATCTCTCGTCCCCAACTCAGTCCTGCTCTCACAGCGATGAGCGCTGCAAGTCCCAGAAAATGAGGGATTAAATCCGTTTTCGGCGTCTGTTCAATAATCAGCTGATGTAAGATCGAGGCCAGCAAAGCCGCTTGGAACAGTAAGAAAATACTGGAGAGGACACCGAGCCCGACAGCAAGCATCAGCCAGCGCTTTGCCAGCTTGCTTTGTTGGCGGAGCCAGTGGTTTAAGCTACGTTGTTTATTCTTATCCATTGTAAAGGCTTTTATAGGAATGAGTTGATTAAGGTGCGTTTACCAGTCGGTATCACGGTACACCCGCAAGCAACTAGTATACAAAATAAAACCCAGTGGGGACACCACCGGGTTGAGGGGATTTCACTTCAAAAATGGTGAAAAATAATGCACTTATTCTGACAGGCTATCAAGATAACGTTCTGCATCTAGTGCAGCCATGCAACCTGTTCCAGCCGAGGTGATTGCCTGACGATAATTATGATCCATCACATCACCGGCAGCGAAAATACCCGCAATACTGGTTTGCGTCGCATTTCCTTCCAGACCGGACTGAACGATAATATAACCGTTCTTCATTTCTAACTGGCCTTGAAACATCTCAGTATTCGGTTGATGGCCAATGGCAATAAATACACCCATCACATCAAGCGATTCAATCGTATCTGATTTGGTGTCTTTCAGACGTACGCCGGTGACACCCATTTCATCACCCGTGACTTCTTCCAGCGTGCGGTCGGTATGTAAAATAATCTGACCGTTCGTGACTCTATCCATTAAACGATCAATCAGAATTTTCTCCGCACGGAAACTATCCCTGCGGTGGATGAGGTGAACTTCAGACGCGATGTTGGCTAAGTATAGTGCTTCTTCAACTGCGGTATTACCGCCCCCGACAACGGCGACTTTCTGATTACGATAAAAGAAACCATCACACGTTGCGCAAGCAGACACCCCGCGACCCTGAAATGCTTCTTCTGAAGGAAGTCCCAAATATTTGGCTGATGCACCGGTTGAGATGATCAGCGCATCACAGGTGTAGGTTTGACTGTCACCTTTGAGCGTAAAAGGTCGCCGGGTGAAATCTACTTCATTAATGTGATCAAAAATAATCTCGGTCTGGAAACGTTCTGCATGAGCTTTCATGCGCTCCATTAACCCCGGTCCGGTGAGCCCTTCTGCGTCTCCGGGCCAGTTTTCGACTTCAGTCGTTGTGGTGAGCTGGCCGCCCTGCTGTATACCGGTAATCAGCACAGGATTCAGATTGGCGCGAGCTGCATAAACCGCGGCTGTATAACCGGCAGGTCCGGAACCAAGAATCATCAATTTAGAATGCTTTATGTTGCTCATCTTATCCTCAGGGGAATCGTTTTATTCTATCTTGCTAACGATTGTAGGAGATTCCTTCATTCAATAAAAGTATGAAAAAAGGCATATTATGAAAGAAAAGGTTATAGATGGTGAGGAGAGCTGTGATGATCGAGAGACCGGTCCCATTAAAACAGATTGAGGTGTAATTTACTCATACCGTCTGCTTGTCTGCCGATCCCAGACGCGATAGGTAAAAATTCCGTATATTGCATTGCTTTGGTCTTTCCGTTGAACGGATAGTGCGGTTTTTAATTATGATTTAGATGAAAACACTTAAATTGTCATTGTTTGTCGTATTTTGATTTATTGTTTATGGAAAATGCAAATTAATCGACTATTCTTTTGTTATAAAAATGTAAAATCATGCTAATTCTGAGTAGAGGAATTGAATATGATTCATCAACATGAGAATACACTGCATATTACCCATCTGAGTAATACGGCTATCCATCAACTGGCTCCTTCGTTTCAACAACTTCCTCATACGGCTCATGCCGACGGACAATATCGCTTGCGACGTTATTCGGTGATTCAGTTCATCAATGGGCAGGTGGTTGAAACCGACAAACATGATTTCACACAATCCAGTCAATATAACCCGTTTCAGGGGGATATTCAGCGCCAGTTTGAACCGGTGCTGCAAGAAACACTGAGGAGTGAGGGTTTGCGGGAAATGTGTGAGCTGTTTGTCGAAGCCAATGGATTACCCGACGGACAAATTATCGATATTCACCAGATGCGTATTGCATCAGTGTTCGATGAGACCATGGTGTCACCGGAAGGGGTTCATCAGGACGGTTACGACTATATCGCGATGATCGGGATTGATCGCCATAATATTGTTGGTGGTGAACTGATGCTTTATCAGGATAACCATGGTGCACCGTTTTTCCGCAAAGTGCTGGAAGATGGTGAAGTCGCCATGGTGGCTGATAGTGCGCTCTGGCATAACGCGACGCCGATTCGTGCGATAGAACATGGAGAAGAAGGGCATATGGATGTTTTTGTTCTCACAGCAAAGGATGGAAACCATGAATTTCACGCCTGAGGCTGCCCGCCAGCAATTTCCGGTATTCCGGCAAGATCAGCAGCGGTTACCTTTGTTCTTTGATGGGCCGGGCGGAAGTCAGATTCCGGCCATCGTCGGGGAACAAATTGCTCAGTATCTGTCGGGAGGAACCGCAAATGTGGGCGGGTATTACCCGACGAGTTTTCACACCGGTCAGCTGGTGGCGCAGGCAAGGGAAGTGGTTCAGGCATTTTTGAATGCTCCGGCAGCTGAGAATATTGTGTTCGGGGCGAATATGACCACGTTGACATTCCATATGAGTCGGATTTTAAGTCGTGAATGGCAAAGTGGTGATGAAGTGATTGTCACGGAGCTGGATCATTATGCCAATGTGTCGAGCTGGCAGCAGGCGGCCGCTGATCGAGGTGCAGTGACTCGTCAGGCCCGGGTTGATGAGAACCAATGTTCACTGGATATCGAGCATCTGCTCTCTCTCATTGGTGAGCGAACGCGGCTGGTGGCCGTGACCTATGCGTCCAATACCACCGGTTCTATCGTTGATGTCCGGCGGATCATCGCAGCTGCGCATCAGGTCGGGGCATTGGTTTACATTGATGCGGTTCATTTTGCCCCGCATCAGTTAATTGATGTACAGGCGTTGGATTGTGATTTCCTTGTCTGTTCCGCGTATAAATTTTATGGCCCCCATGCCGGAATTTTGTATATTGCGCCGCGCTGGCTGGCGCATTTCATGCCTTATAAAGTTGAGCCGGCACCGAATGTGGGGCCGGGGCGTTATGAAACGGGGACGCTGAATTTTGAAGGCTTGGCCGGGGTAATCGGGACGATAGAATATCTTGCTCAATGGGGCAAAGCGGAGGACTCACTTAGAATGAGGCTGGCTGAGAGCTTCACCCAGTATCAACAGCATGAGCAGCGGTTAGCTGCGCTGTTTTTATCACTGACAGATACGTTAACTTCAGCACAGTTGTACGGAGCTGATGTTGCTGACAATGCGGTAAGAACCCCGACGTTTGCGCTGCGTTTTGCACATCATACCCCGGCGGCAATTGCCAAAGCGCTGGGAGAACAGAATATTTGTGTCTGGCATGGCCACTTTTATGCTTTGGGGCTGGTGCGACGCTTAGGACTTGAAAGTCATGGTGTGCTGCGTATTGGCATGATGCACTACAATACCGAGGCAGAAATTCACCATTTATTCGAACATTTGCAGCGTCTGGAGAAAAGTTAACCGCAGTGGTTGTTTGCTGTGCAGCGGATAAGTAGGGATAAGATGTGTGGAATGTCACTGTTCTCACACATCATCACGACCACATCAAATATTGGTTGTGCGTGAATTAAAGCGGTTGAAATTCAACTTCATAAGAGGTGAATTTACGAATGTTAATGACCCCGGTATCCAGAATCAGATACTGTCCTTTAATCCCCTGTAAGAGGCCGGATACTTGAGGATTCTTATCAAAATTGTGTGACACGATTTTGGTCGGGTGCTGTTGCACCGGGAACTGGATATCCGTGATATCAGGATTGACCGCAGTGACGGCGTCTTCCCCATATGTCTGGCGAATATTCTCAACTGTTTTCTCAACCAACGGACGAAGTTTTTCTGCCTGCTCATGAAGCGCGAGCGGATCTTGATCTTCTTTTAATAAGGTGCGCCAGTTGGTTTTGTCGGCAATATGCTGCGCCAATTCGACTTCGATTAAGCCGGAAATATAACGATTCTTCACTTTGAAAATCGGTAATCCTTGCGTCGCCCCTTGATCGATCCAGCGGGTTGGAATCTGGGAGTGGCGGGTAATACCGACTTTGAGGCCGGATGTGTTGGAGAGATAGACATAATGATCCGTCATGCAATGTGACTGTGCCCATTCCGGCTCCCGGCAGGTTCCTTGCTCATAGTGGCAGGTTTCCGGCTTCATAATACACATATCGCAACTGGCTAACTTCTGCATACAGACATAGCAGTGTCCCTGCGCGTAACTTTTTTTGGTACGCTTACCGCAATGGCAACAATAAATATTGCCGGTATAGGTGAGGGATAGCGGATGACCGATCAGTGGATTCAAGGCGATTTCCGTTGCTCCGACCGGGAGAAAATAGTCGGTGTGTGGGTTGAGGGTCGCACGTAGTTTGCTGAGGGTTCCCTTGATGACTGAAGACATGACATTGCTCTTTTTTATGGTTGAAATTGATATCAATGACGCGGGTTATAGCAAAACGGGCCAAGGCTTGTTTGGGACAGTGCAATGTAACCCGTGTTGCTGATATACCGACATTATCCTGTGATATTAACAGAATTGAGTCTCCTCTAGCGAGTTTACTTAGCGGTGTGAGGATTTTTTGTCTCGGTTGGATGAGTGTCGTTCTCAGATATTTCTGCCGGTGTTTCATCAGAGAAAATCGGTTCTTTAGGGCCGAGGAACTTCGGTTTGGCATCGATGATGAACAGATCGAGGATCGCTCTGGCCCGGGCAAAAATCTCACGGAATCTTATTTTGAGATCTGTTCCGTGGGCCGGGCCGGGAACAGCGAAGCAAGCCGCATCAATCTCGTGGTAGTTCGCGATAAACAGCGCTCGTTCACAATGAAAGCGTTGAGTAATAATCAGAAAATGGTTGGTATCAAAGATTTTTTTTGCCCGGACAATTGAATCGAGCGTCCTGAATCCGGCATAGTCCAAAGCGATATCTTGCTCCGGTATACCTGCTTTCATCAAATCGCGTTTCATGGTCCATGGCTCATTGTAAGAACGGTGAGCATTATCGCCACTGAGCAGAAAATGAGTCACTTTGCGTGAACGGTAGAGCTGAATCGCAGCTTCAATACGATGGGTGTAATACGCATTGAGTATGCGCCCCAGATACTTACTGGTTCCTAACACGACTGCCACTTGATAGTGCTCAATGTGATCGGTATTGGTGAGTATCTGGTCCTGTGTTTTCCAACTGATCCAGCGATCAATGGCGAACAGAGAGACTGCCAACACAAGCAGCATGATGAGCAGACCTTTCATGATCTGCCAGCCCAAACGGCATATTCTGCTTATGCAACCGCTGTCGGCGCAATATTTACTGAGACGAGAGTGGATAACTATACCTTTTACCTAAATTATATTTGTCGGTTTTTTTGGGCCCAGAGCCCGATGCCGACAAAACTGACAATGACAACGACAAACATGGTGCCTCGTTCTAAGTGGGCAAGTGTCCGAGCTAAGTCAGGGCTTAGTTTGACGATGATAAATCCATAACCAAATGCATTGAGTAATATAAAGGTAAATGTGCGAATGACAAAGTGCTGATTACGCAACATTCGGCGTAACAGCGCATTAATTTCACCACCCAGCATCACTAGCAGGCAAGCAATCAGTGCGATAGAGATTTCTTCCAGATAAGGTGCGAGGTACTGTCCCGCGGGGTTGAAAAAATGCAACATGGTATGAATGTCCTTGCAAATAAAAAGCCTCTGTTACAGAGGCTTATCATATTGATATTGTCTGACTGTTTTTAGAACGCGACGCGCTTATAGCGACGATAAACAGGTTGCCAGAAATTACGCTCGATCGCTTGTTCCAGTGCTTCAGGTGTAATTGCATCGGCGACACCTTGTTCAATAGCTTTTTTCGCAACGGCAAGTGCAATTTTCTTTGAGACGGAGTGAATCGCTTCCAATGGTGGCAGGAGTGAACCGTGACCATTGATTGCCAGTGGTGAACACTCAGCCAATGCCCGGCTTGATTCCATCAACATTTCATCGGTAACACGTTTGGCATTTGCTGCCAGTACACCCAGCCCGATACCAG
Organism: Vibrio sp. MEBiC08052; assembly: GCF_001506075.1. Lineage (GTDB taxonomy): Bacteria > Pseudomonadota > Gammaproteobacteria > Enterobacterales > Vibrionaceae > Vibrio. The sequence goes on from NZ_KQ947475.1 coordinate 1,511,491, forward strand.
GGAAGATGTAACTGTTGTTACACTGCGCAATCGGATAGAGCTTATCGCCTAACATGACTGGTTCAAATGGGCTACCGGTTGCAACGAGTGCTTCTCCGTTAGTCCATGCCATCAAGTCGCTCGGCAAAGCTTCAACTCGACTTGTCGGGTTGGATAATGGGAAGATGATCGGACGTGGGCAATGAAGATGCATTTCACGAATGATATCTTCGCTGAATAATCCCGGAGCTCCGGATACGCCAATCAAGACAGTTGGTTTGGCTTCACGAACGACATCGTGCAGAGAGAAACCCGTCCCTTCAGCTTCCCAGTGTTGCGTATTGGATTTCTTCTGAACCAGACGTTGTTGGAAATCCAACAGGTTGGGCATTCCTTCCTGCAATAATCCCCAGCGGTCAACCATATAAACCTGTGAGCGTGCTTGCTGATCAGAAATACCTTCTGAAACCATCTGGGCAATAATCGCTTCGGCAATCCCACATCCGGCAGATCCGGCACCAAGGAAGGTGATGCGCTGTTCTGAAAGTTTATTGCCTGCGGCTTTACATGCTGCCAGCAAAGAACCGACCGTGATAGCTGCCGTGCCCTGAATATCATCGTTAAAACAGCAAATCCGGTTTTTATAGCGCTCAAGCAGTGGCATGGCATTTTTCTGAGCGAAGTCTTCAAACTGAACCAGTGCATCCGGCCAGCGGCGTTGCACGGCTTGAATGAACTCTTCAACAAAGGCATCGTATTCAGCACCGGTAATACGCGGATGACGCCAGCCCATATACATAGGATCAGCCAAACGTTGCGGGTTATTGGTACCGACATCCAACTCAATCGGAAGCGTATAAGCGGGGCTGATACCCCCACAGGCGGTATATAGGGCCAGTTTTCCGATTGGAATACCCATTCCACCGATGCCTTGGTCACCCAGACCAAGAATACGCTCACCATCGGTTACCACGATGACTTTGACGTGATGGTTGGAAGCATTATTCAGAATGTCATCAATTTGATTGCGGTTCGGATAGGAAATAAATAGTCCACGACCACGGCGATAAATATTAGAGAAGTTTTCACATGCAGCACCGACAGTCGGAGTGTAGATGATTGGCATCATCTCAGTAATGTGATTTTGAACCAGCCGATAAAAGAGTGTCTCATTGGTATCTTGTATATTACGAAGATAAATGTGCTTATCCATATCATTATCGAAATTACAATATTGCTGATACGCACGGACAACTTGTTCCTGAATGGTCTCCGTTGCTTCTGGGAGCAGGCCGGCAAGGTTAAATGAGCTCCTTTCTTCTGCTGTAAAAGCTGCACCTTTGTTGAGTAGTGGTGTACTGAGAAGCATAGAGCCCGCATGAGAGATATATAAAGGGCGTTTGTCGTTGTTCATTGTATGCCTATATTTTGTAGGATGATGATGGGGGAACCGGAGCAAATTTTACGGATACTCCAGTCGGTTGTAAATAGAGGCAATTTGACGTTTCCCTCATTCTCGCAGGTTAATTGTCGGATTTTTTGAAGCTGGTTTATCAATGTTTTCTTTTTAGTGAATAAACACAAGTTTATTTGTTAAACAAAATATGAATTATTCATATCAACAAGCTAAATATTTGTTCAATAGTTGTTATTTATATGCATCTGATAGAGCAATTTTATATATATTTTCAGCCATAAAATATCGTTTTTTTATATTCTATTGCTATAAACGGATTGGCAGATCATAGTGTGTTTATGGTGCTGTCACTTTCGTGGGGGACGAAATGATTCAACCGACCCGAGTCCGGGGTGTATTTGATTACACCGCATTTTTGGATGTTGCATGTCATAAACATTGGACGATCTTTGAAGCTTTTTTTCATACGGAATATGTTGTACATGATGAAACGTCACAAATGACTTGTCAGGAATTAGCCCCGGATGAACGTTTATGGAGGAAAGCATTGCAAAGTCTATCGTTGGGGCGTAGTGATCAAGAAAATCTAATGATCTTGTCAAAGTTGGCAAAGGAGGAAGGGATCAATGCGTTACAAGTGATGATGCCTTATGCCTTGGATGCACAACAGCTTCATGAGATTGAAACGCTGGGGTGTCATGCGATTCAGCTGGTTGAGAGTGATGAACTGTTGATTGAGTGGTAAATTGAAGTGAGATTATCAGTCATCTGAATCCGCTCATCGTTAGTGTTGCGATGAGCGGATAATTATATCGATTAGTCGGTTGATGCAATCATCGGTTCTGCTATTGAAGCTTTATGAATGCTGAATGAGACCATATTCCCGGTCAAGGATCTCAATAATTTCTTGTTTTGGATTGTCACTCAGATGGATGGGTTGGCCCGTAATCTTTTCAGCAATACCTGTATAAGTTTCGGAAACGTTCTGTAATGCTTCTAATGGTAAGGCATTGTCTCTGGCGAGTGCTTCCCGCTCAGGCATCCGTGTTTTGTTCAGCAGAATATCCGGGTCTGGGAAGTAGTTCAGCAAAAACTGCCGGAAGCCTTCTTTCGAATTTTCAACAATGTGTCCGATTGCATATTGGTGAGCATCCCAGATTCTGGATGAATCCGGTGTACCGACCTCATCCATATAAATGAGTTTGTCTTGTCCCTGAGCATCGGTGACATAACCAAATTCAAATTTGGTATCGACGAAGACCTGATCAATATCAGCGAGCGCCTGACTGATCACATCAAAGCCTTCTTTCAGTAACTTCTCATATAAATCGATATCTGCCGGACGGCGGAAGTTAAATGCCGCGTAATTCGCCTCGATATCTTGGCGGCTAATGTTGACGTCATCGGCCTCCGGTACACCGGGAATTCCTTTGAGAATACCTTTAGTTGATGGTGTGAGCAGAAGTTCAGGCAGTTGTTTATCTTTTTCTAACCCTTCGGGAAGCTGGATCCCGCAGAATTCGCGTTCACCTTTTTCGTAGGCTCGCCACATTGAACCCGTAATATAGTTGCGGCAGATTGCTTCAATTTTAATGGGTGTGGCTTTCTGAACAATCCAGACAAACGGGTGGGGGATATCAAGAATATGGCTGTCTGCCAGACCGTGCTGGCGGAACAGTTTGAACCAGTGGTTGGAAATCGCGTTGAGTGCCGCCCCTTTTCCCGGGACCCCGGCAACACCACCTTCAGCGTGCCAAATACAGTCAAAAGCAGAGATACGGTCACTAATCACCATAATTGCCAGCGGGGCATCTGCTGCGACGTTGTAGCCTTTTTGTTCAATCAGGCGACGGCTGTCTTCTTCAGTTAACCAGTAAACGGAACGCACTTTTCCGCTATGAACGGGTTTGCTGGTGCGAATGGGGAGGTCGTCATTGACGGCGAGAATTTGATCGGCGAGGCTCATTCAGACATTCCTATCTAAAAAGTAATCGGTTCAACTGACAGATACCCGTTGACCAGACACAAACACAAAGTGACAAACATCACGGGATATCCGATTTCTGAGCGCATCATACCAGAACTATTTTTCACTGCCAGAGAAAAAGCAAACGTTTGCTTTGAGGCAATGTTTTTCAGCCGATCGCGGATTCAAAAAAAAATCCCCTCGCGTAGATTCGAGGGGAAGAAAAGGGGATTGCTTATGTTGTGTTACTTGTTGTCGAATGAGTCTTGCTATTTATTTTATTCGTCACGGCTCGTTAGTCGCGTCGGCTAGTGGTAGCGTCGGCTCGGATCCGCCACGAAGAAAACCTCACAATGGTATTGTTTACCTAATTGTATGAGTTGCGTCTGCGCTTGTTCAGTGAGTTGTTGCGAAGCCACAATAGCGCAGGCATTGCCTGATAAAATGGCTTTACGAATCACATGATATTCATCCATTGTCCGTGAGGGTCTCAGTTGCACGACTTGATGACCCGGAATCTTGTGTGAATCCAATGAACGCAGATCCGGCCGATAGGATTCGGATGTGACCAGAATCCACTGTGGCAGTCGGGATAGTTGCGCCAAACGATCATAAAGTGAGCTTTCCATGACACAATGTCGGGCCGCACCTTTAGGTGTACGGCGACCGACATTGTGGGGGGCTCCGGATGAGTTCATGAAATCATTCAACAAACGCATAATGCTGTTTCCTTATACATGCTGTTCATATATACAGTATTTTATATTGAATGACTGATCAAGCAGGAATTGGTGTAAATTTGTACTTTTCTGTTATCAAGATCTCATTACTGAATATTTCCCTGCCGTGAATGCGAACTGCTGTGGGGATACACAGGCACACCGCCGATTTGTCAGCCGTTTTAAGTTGAGTGAGTTAGTGATCGTGAAACAAATACATAGCGGTGAGCTGTGAGATCGTTGTGATAGGCAGTTTGACTGATGCTGAAACTACACAGATAGGGTTTGGAGTTTCATTGTATCGAGGTGTTTTGCTGATGGGTTAATAGCGATTTTAGCGCTTGGTTTAACCGCTTCATCTCTTCATCACTGCCTTTCATATCAGGGTGATAAATTTTGCTCAGTTGTTTATAACGTTGTTTGATTTGTTTGATATCCGGTATTTCTGTAGCTGAAAAACCGAATAAGGCACAGGCTAAATCGAGGTTTTGCGGGCGAGTCGATTGTGGTTTGAGCTGAGTTTGTTGTAAACGCTTAAGTTCTTGAAACAACATGGTCATTTGTTGTTTTTGTTTACGAATGGTTTGTTCCTGCTGTTTGATTTTTTGCTGTTGCATATTGGTGTCGGACTGAATCCTTAACGGCTCTGAAGGTTGTGGCTGAACTACGGAGTGAGCTGCTTCCGCTGCTTTGAGTCGTTTTTTGAGTCGAACACAAACAACGCCCAGTAAGGCCACTATCAGCATCAGTATTACTCCGAAGACGCCGGATATGATCTGCGGCAGAGTGAATTGAGCCGCATCGATTTGCGCGTTATTGAAATGAGGTTTCCCGGCTATAGGAGAGGATGCAGGATCGGCTGTTTGCGCATCTTCGAGTGCTTTTCTCTGTGAAATCTCTTTCATTCTGCGGTGATTGAACTGCTGTTCGAGTAACTGGCTATAGCGTTGCTCTGCGGTTGGGTTGGACTGCCCTGCAATCCGATACCAAATCAGCGCTTGTGTTTCACCCGACAGGTCTGCCACTTGTTCATAGAGTTGACCCAGCTTGAATTGTGCTACCGTGTCACCTTGTGTTGCCAATCGAGTCAGCCAATAGATCGCTTGTGTCTTATCCGGTGTGACTCCGTTGCTGCCATTGAGATAAGCATTCACGACCTGTAATTGTGCTTGCGTATGACCGTTTTCGGCAGCTTGTTCCATCCAGTAAAAAGATTGTTTGGGGTCGGCTTTTACCCCTTGTCCTTGTTGATAATACAAAGCAAGTTGGTACTGTGCGTTTCTGTCACGCAAAATGGCTTGTTGACGAAGAGTATTAATGTCGGCTGCATGAGCAGATGCGAGAACCAGCAGCAAACATATCAGTAATAATCTCAATCGCACTCCTGATTCCTAAGATGGATATTCCGGATTCAGAGTAACTTCTGAACCGGAATATTTGTCAGTTTATTTCAGTGGTAGGATCTGTATTTCAACCCGTCGGTTACACTGTCTTCCCTGCGGTGTACTATTGGTGCACAGTGGGTGGCGTTCGCCAATGCCCCGGGCTATGGCCCGGCCGGGAGCGACGCCTTGTGAGACGAGATACTGGCGTACCGATTCAGCTCGTTTTTCTGATAATACTTGATTGGTGCGGTCACTACCGGTGCTGTCGGTATGGCCTTCGATGACTAAACTGGTTTCTGGATATTCCACTAAAATTTTGGCCACACCATTTAAGGTATTGTGAATCGAAGCGTTGAGATGGTAATCGTTGGTATTAAAACCGATGCCGTTTTCCATGCGTAAACGAAGCTGATGCTCTCCGACGCGCTCAACCTGAACACCGGAATTGACGAGAGAACGTCGTAACGCGGCTTCCTGTTTATCAAAATAGTAGCCGATACCGCCACCGATAGCAGCACCTCCGGCAGCACCGATGAGGGCTCGTTGTCGCCGTTCTCTGGCGTTATCACCTGAAGCGAGACCAACGGCAATTCCTGAAATCGCACCAATCAGTGCGCCTTTCGTGGTTGAATTGGTTTCGTTTTCACCCGTTGTTGCATTCTGTCTTTGAGTTGTTTCGCACCCGGCCAGTAGCGAGAGCAGAAAAAGCATGATGATGGTTCGTTTCACTGAGATACTCCCTGATTGTTATTCTCATGTCATGAATCAAAATTATCTATCACATTGTAGACAATAATTCGGATGAATTATTTCAATAATTTTGGCGCCTGTGCACCATCAATCGGTCTGTTGACAGAAATTTTACGTCCTTTTTTCAATCCGGTTTCGTAATCTTCGGTTAAATTTTTCATCGCTTCTTTCAGCTGTTTCTTAAATGTTTCCCGGTCAATGTTCTGGAACTCACGATCAATATAGCTGTTGATTTTATCTGCTGAATCTTGATCGGGGGTGATATCCGGTAACTTTTCCAGAGCGCCTTCTATCCAACCGGATACAAAAGAGTTGACCCGGCGTGACACTTCTTGTGTCGAGGTGCCACTGCCGGCAAAACTATTACGAAACTGACCGGTTTGCTCGTTCATTTCACGATAAATGACATCAAAAGCAAAAGCGGCAAAAATAGCGCGATCCGCTTCACCGATAAACTCGGCTCTTTTCAGACCTTTATGATTGAGTAACACGGCTTCTACGCCAAACTTGGTGTTAATGCCCCGGATAATTCGGAGCAGGTGGCTGCTGATTTGGGTTGGTAGCAGGTGAGAAGACTGGGTTTTTCCCATTTTGATGAATTCAATATCATCTTTATGCAGACCATATTTTAACATCAGGCTATGCGCCATTTTGATGGCACTTGCCGCCTCATTCACATTAGCGGAATTACCAAGTTCCAAACATTTGGCGATTTTTTTAAGGGCTTTTTCTTTATTCATTGACCTGAAATATAGGGAGTTGAGATGTATAGCAAAGTCCGCCATTCTAACTTTTCTGACCGAAAATGGAAAGAATGAAAAGAGAGTCATCAGTCGCAACTGACGGGGGATTTCGGTGAGTAGCGGTGTGACCGGCGCACCGTTAATGCCAGCATGATGAGCAACCGTTGGGGGAACGATGAAGTCGAGCGGATCCGGATAAAGTGACTTTTATCCGGATAAAATCAATGGGTGGTGCTTATAAACCGAGTTGATCGAGTAAGTCAGCTGCGTTGGACTCTGACGAATCATCGTTCTGATTTTTCTGATGATTGCCAGAGGATTGAGTGGATGAAGCTTGTGCGGATTGTTGCCATGTGGATTCCAGAATATCGTCTGGGTTTTCATCTTCGGAAACTTCAAATTCTTCTAACTGAATAAATTCGGTTTTATCCATTGCAAGCTCAAGATAGAAAATGTTGTTTTTTTCAGTAGAGAAGGTAACTCGACGAGCTTGAGGACGATCGAGATTGGTATCAACAGAAAGCAAAACTTGTTTGTTCAATGACAGCATTTTCGGCTGGTTTTGGGTAATGTTGGTCTGTAGCTCTTTGCGAACTTTATTGGTGAAATCACCAACGAGCTGATTCATCAGTTCGCCTAATACATCACCGACTTCGTCCGATGTATGTAGTACGGCCAACTCTTCTTCCGGCATCCCCATATTACGCATGTAATTACTGTAAATCTCCAGTGCTGCTTTGGCATTGAAGTTAATGACAACCAATCCGGTAAACCCGCCATCAAAAAGCACAAAACAACCAAAATCAGGTTTGAGTGCCGTTTTGTTAATTTTCTGAACCATAGCAGAATAATGGATCTGCGAAGCGGTTGCTGTCGTAAGCACCTTAGAAACAGACTGGCACAACATCAGCAGAATATCTTCTGTGGTGACTACTTGACTTTTTTTCATATGATTGTCCATCAAAATATTTCAACAACAAGGCATCACATCATGCCTTTTCCTATTCTTGAACCGAGATTCTGTTTTAATCGCCTCATTAAATGTTGTAAAGTGACCCAACTCAAAGATCAAGAACAAAAAGTATTAACCCATCGCTGCATTGAAGTCAGCGTTGCACGGATAGGAAGCAAATGTTACCAAGACTTCACCATCAATCCGATATCGATCCCGTCATATTCCAATTTTTACAAGAGCTTGAATCTCACGAATTTTCCGGTGATATCGAAACGCACTATTCAAGCCGTCTTGCGGTGTCTACAGACAATAGTGTTTATCAGCAGTTACCGCAAGCAGTCATTCATCCAAAAACAACAGAAGATGTTGTACTGATTGGGAAAATGAGTGCTAAATCAGTTTATAAAACAGTGACCTTTTCAGCGCGGGGCGGTGGAACGGGAACCAATGGTCAATCGTTGACGAAAGGAATTGTCGTCGATTTATCCCGTCATATGAACAACATTCTGGAAATCAATCCGGAAGAAGGATGGGTTCGTGTGCAGGCCGGGGTGATCAAAGATCAACTCAATGATGCTGTCAGACCTTATGGTTATTTCTTTTCCCCCGATCTTTCCACCAGTAACCGGGCGACGCTCGGTGGTATGATAAACACAGATGCCTCCGGACAAGGGTCGTTGAAATATGGTAAGACTTCGGATCATGTGTTGTCGTTACAGGCGGTATTTGCCGATGGTTCGATACTGGAAACTGATCTGTCGGCTGGATTGCCGGAGCAACAGACCTATGCTGCCAAAGCTCTGGCCGTCACCGAATCTGTTTGTCGGGAAAAGCGGGCTCAGATTCTGGACAAATTCCCGCCCTTGAATCGGTTTTTGACTGGCTATGATCTGAAAAATGCACTCGATGAAACCAATGACAAGTTTAATTTCACGCGCGTTTTGTGTGGGGCTGAAGGGTCGTTGGCATTTATTACTGAAGCCAAGCTGAATTTAACACCGATTCCCAAGGTGCGGATGCTGGTTAATGTCAAATATAACAGCTTTGAGTCAGCTCTCAGAAATGCGCCATTGATGGTTAAAGCACAGGCCTTATCTGTCGAAACGGTCGATTCGACGGTATTGAATCTGGCAAAGCAGGATATTGTCTGGCACAGCGTCAACGATTTATTGTCTGACGTCCCCGGCAAAGAGATGCAGGGCATCAATATCGTTGAATACGCAGGGCAGGATCTGGCTGAAATCGAGTCTCAGGTTCAGGCGTTGACTGATAAACTGGATCAGATGCTGAAAAACGAAGAGGCTGGCATTATTGGCTATCAGGTTTGTCAGGACTTGGCCAGTATCAATCGTATTTATAATATGAGAAAGAAGGCGGTGGGATTACTCGGGGCGGCGAAAGGCCGGGCCAAACCCGTCGCATTTACGGAAGATACCTGTGTGCCACCAGAAAATCTGGCTGATTTTATCGCGGAATTTCGCACCTTGCTCGATTCTAAATCACTGGCTTACGGGATGTTTGGTCATGTAGATGCGGGGGTATTGCATGTGCGTCCTGCATTGGATATGTGCGATCCGCAACAAGAAGCGATGATGCATCGTATCTCGGATGAAGTGGTTAAACTAGTCGCCAAATATGGCGGTTTGATGTGGGGAGAGCACGGGAAAGGGTACCGTTCCGAATATGGTCCGGAATTCTTCGGTGAAGAACTGTTTCAGGAACTTCGGCGGGTGAAAGCTGCTTTTGACCCGCATAATCAAATGAATCCGGGAAAAATCTGTACACCGTTGGATAGTGATCATCAACTGGTGAAAGTCTCGGATGTCAAACGGGGTTATTTTGACCGCCAAATCGATATTCAGGTTCGTGACAGTTTCAAACAGGCGATGGAATGTAACGGCAATGGTCTCTGCTTTAATTATGAAACCAGCTCTCCGATGTGCCCCTCAATGAAAGTGACAGCGGATCGACGCCATTCTCCGAAAGGTCGGGCAGGATTGGTTCGCGAATGGCTGCGTCAGTTAACAGAACAGGGTGTTGATATTCTTGATTTGGAAAAACAAACCTTGAACTCGACGTTATCGGTTAAAACGCTGATTGATCGGATTCGTCATGCCTGGCGGAAAGAGCAAGAGAGTGATTTTTCTCATGAAGTCTATGAAGCGATGAATGGATGCCTGGCCTGTAAAGCCTGTGCCAGCCAATGTCCGATTAAAGTGGATGTACCGAGTTTTCGGGCCCGTTTCCTGAATCTTTACCATACTCGTTATCCGCGACCCGTCAAAGATTATCTAGTTGCCAATATTGAAACCATGTTGCCGCTGATGGCCAAGGTCCCGACGATGGTGAATGGCGTCCTGTCCCAGAGTTGGATGCAACGCCTCACGCGTTCAGCGGTGGGGTACATTGATGCACCTTTGCTGACGGTGCCGACCCTTGCTAAACGGGTTCGTCATAAAGCATTGGTGCCTTACCATTCTGAAGGGCTGGCTCAGATTCCTGAATCACTGCGTCAGGACTATGTCATTATCGTTCAAGACCCGTTTACCAGCTATTATGATGCAGATGTGGTCGATGATTTTATTGATTTAGTGATTCGGTTAGGCAAACATCCGGTGCTGCTGCCATTCAAGCCGAATGGTAAAGCACAGCATGTGAAGGGATTCCTCAAACAGTTTACGGCAACGGCCAGCTCAACGGCTGCGTTTCTCCGGGAGGTGGCTGAACTGGGGATTCCGATGGTCGGTGTCGATCCCGCCACGGTGTTGTGTTATCGCGATGAGTATCAGGAAATTTTGGGTGAGCAACGTGGCGCATTTCAGGTCTTGAGTGTTCATGAATGGATGGCACCACGCTTATCTGAATTCCATATCGAGTCGTCTCAGTCTGCTGTCGAGTCTCCTTGGTACCTGTTTTCGCACTGTACTGAAAAAACCAAGTTGCCGAATAGTGAGAAAGAGTGGACGATGATTTTCAGTTATTTTGGTGCCAAACTTGAGCCGGTTGCTGTTGGCTGCTGTGGGATGGCCGGGACTTTCGGTCATGAAGCGGACAAATTCGAGATGTCAAAAGATATCTATGGTTTGAGTTGGAAACCGAACTTTGAGCAGTTGCCGGCGGAGCGTTGTCTGGCCACTGGTTATTCCTGTCGGAGTCAGGTGAAGCGGTTTGAGCAGATCAAACCTAAACACCCGCTACAGGCGCTGTTGGTGCATCTTCAGTAACCGCTGCCTTGCACGGCCTCAGCTGCTATCTGATGATCACTGCTGAGGCCGTGGCGAAAGTGGGTTGAGAACTATGTTGAGGTGAATCGTGAACCATCGTTTAGCATTGAAAGTCCCACCGGTGCTTGTCTTCGTGATTGCACTGATATTGATTCATTTGGGGCACTGGGGGTTACCCGGTGCGACGGTTGAATTGCCGTTTCGTTGGGGCGTGGTCATCGGGTGCTTATTGTTGTCTGGCTGGCTGGGGTTATCGGCTCTATTCACGTTTTATCGGGCCAGAACAACCGTTAATCCGGTGCGCCCTGAGTTAGCTGCAACGGTGGTCACACATGGCGTCTTCCGCTTTTCCCGTAATCCGATGTATCTGGGATTAGTGCTCATTCTGATCGCGGATGTCTATTGGCTGGGAAACATCACCGGGCTGATTGGTATCACCGGATTCGTAGGGTATATGACTTATTTTCAGATTATGCCTGAAGAGCGGATATTAGATGCCCGGTTTGGGGAACCTTATCAAGCATATCAGCGCCGAGTTCGACGCTGGTTATGATATGTGCTGAATCTCGTCATCAGAAAAACAAAAACCGCTGTGATATACAGCGGTTTTTTGTGTCGTGATCAAGCGTTTCGACTGGCTGACTATTTAGGCGGCTTGGCCTGCAATACGCGCTTGAAATGCATCTTTGAGTTCATGAAACCGAACAACCAGATTGTCAATCGCGTTGTTGTCGTATGGGCGTAATCCACTGACGACAAGACGTTTGGTTCCCTGTCCGACGACTTGGTCGTGATTGATAAAATTAAAATATAGCGTGACGAGACCACGCTTCCCATCGACATCGAATGTGGTATGACTGAGTTCGACTGTCGGATGAGTCAGATCAAGGTGAGTGAACTCCACTTCCATACTTTCATACATAACCAACGGACGATCACAGTTAATCATCACGTTTTTATTTTTCATCAGAGGAACAAGCAGGTGGGGAAAGTTCATCCCGGAAAAACGGGCATAACTGGTGACAAAATGTTCGATGAATGCGTCATTGTGGCTCACTTCTCCGTCGCGATTCATATGAAGGTATTCTTTGCCGTTTTCATCAACGACGGCACTCTCTTTGCCTTCCATATTTTCAATATGCAACGGTGTTTTGTCTCCGACCATACCAGAAAATTTAAATTTCATGTTCTGGCTAATCCCTTCTTTTTTCAACAGCACCGCAAAAAGTAAATCACCGGGCACACAAAAGCGTTTGTTATCCTCGTCGTGAATAGGATTGAAATCACCGGCAACTTTTTTAGCAAAGTGACTTGCTTGCTGGCGTGTAAACTGAAACTGATGGTTATTGCTTGAGAAATAAGAATTTAGGAACATATTTAATAGTAAGCAGTCAAAACTGACAGGAATTATATACGATTTTTAGCAAAAAAATGGTCTATCCAGATCAAAATTAATTAATAGGCCACGAGAATACATCCGCGACTAGTGTAGTTTGTCAGACTATGAGTGTCAATATTTTGTCAATTTCATTGATTTGGTTATCAATTTTCAAATTATACGTGATTGAAATAAGTTTTTTGATAAAACACCAATTGCATAATGTATCGTGTCAAGAAAATATCAAAGTTCCAAGATGGGAAAAATAAGTGTCATGCTGTGGACTCCGGCAGGAATCGCGCATGAAAATGGAATGCTTCCGAGCGCATTAATAAACCACGGTTTCCGAATCGGGAACCGTGGTTTGGTGTTTTGTTTCGCAGACGTCGCTTAGTCTCTTTTCCAGAATATATGACAAAACTTCTGTTTCGGATCCCGACTAATCAACATGCGGGCGAAAACATCGTCTAAAGTGTCATTTTCTTCGTTGACGAGGCCGATATTGACTTCAGCGTAAGTGTCTTTATCAACATCGAAACCGACTTGATCGCTCCAGTCATCGTTGACATCGACCAACTCGGCGGCACCGCGATCATCAAATTGTGCCGTGAACAGAATAATATCAGCTGGTTCGAGGTTATCCGGTGCCATCTCGAGAAAGATATCATAGGCTGCATCGATGGCATCATCGTAAGAAATGAGTTCATTCATTCGCGTTATGCTCGGTTCATGAATTTACGTTCCGTTGTGTTGACGACAACACGATCACCCGTTGCAATATATTCCGGCACTTGAACAACTAAGCCAGTTGCGAAACGGGCTGGTTTGGTTCTTGCGGATGCTGAAGCGCCTTTAATCGAAGGGTCAGTTTCTTCAATCACCAGTTCAACCGATGCCGGTAGATCTAAAGCAACGACTTGCTGATTGACGAGCACAACATACAGCCCTTGAGTCTCTTCATTGATGAAGAGTAATTCGTCAGCGATGTCATCGTGTTTAAACGTGTATTGAGTAAAATCTTCGGTATCCATGAAGATATATTCGTCACCATCGATATACGAGAAACTGATTGGGCGTTTGGTCATATCAACCGTTTCAAGGACATCATCGGATTTAAAGCGTTCATCGACCCGAGTACCAGTGGTTAAATCGGTGCAGCGGAACTTATAGATTTTTGCGCCGCCACGACCACCGGGGGTGGTAATTTCAATATCTTTCACCAACAGCATCTTGCCATTGGTATCGACGACAAAGCCTTTTTTAATTTCACTTGCCTTCGGCATTGCTTTTCCTTACATGGATTGATTTGAGAAAAGCCGATTATATACTGACTCAAGTGCGTTGATCACCTCTTGTTCTCTTCTTTTGGGAGAAACATGCCTCTCCGCGACCTTCAGACATTCGTGATGATTGGCCGGATAGATGAGGGAAAGGGGAATCAACCAATCGGGGACGCTATCTTTGATAATATCTTTTACAACAATATCTTTTAGAGCACTGATTCGTGTATGATAACGAAGCTTTTCAGCCGTATTTTTGAGTTTTTATGATGACATATTCCGGTTATGCAATTACCAGTGATTAATCCGAACATTCCTTTTCAGTCGCAGTATCAGCCCGTTGTCAGTTCTCTTATTGCTTACTTAAAGGCTGGTCTGAAAGATAATTTGCACAGTGTCTATATTTACGGCAGTGTTGCTCGAAAAACCGCTTGCCCCGGGCGTTCAAATATCGATGTCATCGTCGTGACGCATCGCTATTTTGAGGATCAGAAAACCACGATTTTCAATACATTGCGCTGGCGTTTCAAAAAGGACTATCCGTTTGTTACCGATGTGTCGATTGAAACAGCGCTGGTTGAAGAGGTCGCCTCGCTCGATAGTCTTTTCTCATGGGGATTTCTGCTCCGTCACTGTTCTGTCTGTGTCTATGGCCCGGATTTAGCGGAATGTTTTGGCCATTATGAGCCGAGCTGGGAAATAGCCAAATTCTGGAATATGGATGTGGCGGATTGGGTCAGTTATTACCGGGATAAAATCGCAAAATCAAATGCCCCGGATGAACAGGTGAAGGCACAGCAGAGTATTGCTAAGAAATTACTCCGTGCGAGCTATTCTCTGGTAATGTATCGAGACAAACAGTGGATTGATGATCCTGTTGCTTGCGGAGAGCTGTTTCTTCATTATCATCCTGAGCGGCAAACCGATATTGAACGACTGGGGATATTACTGAAGACGCAGCGCGTTATCCCGAAACGTTCAGTCATCGGCCTGTTGGACGACTACGGACAATGGCTGGTCAAACAGTATCAGAAAACCGAATTCCGAATTGGTTGATAGGTAGCCAAGGGGCAATCGTTATTTAGAACAGCCCTAATTGCGGTCGGGTCAATTCATCAAACCGATAGCCGATAAACGGTAGGATGGCATCGGCTACGGGTTTGAGTTGTTTATCGATATAGTGCTGGTAATCCAGTTTACTGGACTGATAGGCGACCGGCTCCGGGCCACTTAAAGTAATGACATATTCGATCACACCTTTATTTTGATATTGCAGCGGCCTTCCCCGTTGTTGATTGATGTCATCTGCCATTCGAGCAGCACGAACTTGCGGCGGGATATTTTTCTGATATTCATGAAGTTTACGACGTAGTCGTTTGCGATAGATCAGTTCCTGATCGTATTGGCCGTCAAGGGTTTCAGCAACGAGTTCACGAATGTAATCACAGGGATTTTCACCGTGGAAAACCCGCAGATACAGTTGTTGCTGAAAACGTTTGGCGAGTTCAGTCCAGTCGGTTCTCGCACTCTCCAGCCCTTTAAAAATGAGCTGTTCTCCGTCGTCGGTCTGAATCAATCCCGCATAGCGTTTTTTCGAGCCGGTATCCGCACCGCGGATCGTTGGCATCAAAAATTTGGTGTAATGGGTCTCATATTCGATTTCGAGAAAGCTATTCAGACGATAGTTGTCCCATAAATGCGTTTTCCACCACTGGTTCACAGAAGTAACGAGTTGCTGACCAATATGGTCGGCATCATGCTGATGATACACTCTACCTAACGATACGAATGTTGAATCCGTATCGCCATAAATGACCTGATAACCTTGTGCTTCAATCAGCGTTTTTGTTTGCTTCATGATCTCGTGACCGCGCATTGTAATACTGGACGCCAGCCGAGTATCGAAAAAACGGCATCCTGCAGAGCCCAGTACACCGTAGAATGAGTTCATGATGATCTTAATGGCTTGAGAGAACGCTTTTTCTTGGTTCTTCTTCGCTTCGTCTCTGGCTGCCCAAAGGGTCTCGATCATCTGTGGCAGAAAATGTCGGGTGCGGTGAAATTGACCGCCACGAAATCCGGGCACGGCCTGATGTGCTTCAGGACCTACGTCGAGTTTGAGTCCTTCGATCAGTCCCAATGGATCAATCAAGAAAGAGCGGATGATAGAAGGATAAAGGCTTTTAAAATCGAGCACGAGTACCGAGTCATAGAGATTGGGGAGCGAGTCCATCACATAACCACCGGGACTGGCTTGCCAATCGGCGGCACTTAGGTTGGGAGCTACGTAACCTGCCCGGTGGAGCTGCGGTAAATAAAGATTGGTAAAGGACGCCACAGAACCACCGATTCGGTCCAGTTCGATACCGGTGAGGCGAGAACGTTGAATGACAAAATCGAGAAGGTGGGTCTTGGCAAAAATTCGGTTCACTAACTGGCAGTCTTTGAGGTTGTAAACCGCCAGACGGATTTTATCATGGCGAAACATGCTGTTGATTTCTTCCATCCGGTCATGCACTTGATGGATGGCTTTCCCCTCATGGAGTAAGGTTTGCGATACGGATTCCAGCGACCAGGAGGGGAATTGATAGGTCGCCGTTTTTAACGTATCGATGCCATCGAGAACCACACGACCGGGAATGGTGACAAACCCTTGTTGAGATTGGCTCGATGTTCGGAAATAACTACTCTGGCGGTTGCGCCCCAGCATCAGTTTCAGATGATGTTTTTCTGCCCGGCGATGCAATAGACGGAAATCGAAATCAATGACGTTCCAACCGATAATAATGTCCGGGTCATAGGTGTGAAACCAATTGACCATGGCCAACAAAAGTGCGCGTTCATTTTCAACCCATTGGATAACCGGGATGTCACCGGTCTGATCAGCGGGAGAGCAATGTTCCTCCGGCGGGTGTTCATCTGTTTGTGGATCACCGATCATGATTACCCGGGAGTCCATTTCACTATCGAGCCCAATTGAGTACAAATGTCCTTTTTCCGAGCATTCTAGATCCAGAGAAACAACATTGAGCGTGGGTAAAAAATCGCCCCGGCGACACTTTGCGTCCTGAACGATGCTGACATGACCCTGCTTGGTCATTTGACCGGTGAATTCAAAGCTTCCCCGAATAAAGCGTTCCATCAAATAACGTTCAGCCAGTTTAATGTCACCTTCAAGTACTTCAATCTCTTCCTGACGACAGAGTTCATGGATATGGGCTGCTTCTTGTAACGTACTGGTATAACAAGCGGTCAACGGTTCATGCTCAAAACTTTTGAGTGGCAGCGGTTTTAATTCAGCGGTTATACCCGTCTGAGTCAGCCTCTGGGCCATATATTTTGATTTCGTGGTCGGGATAAAACAGATGGGTTTCTCGTGATGGATTAAAATTTGGGTTGGCCCTTCAGGCGTTGCTGCCCAAAGTTCTATCTGTGTCGTGCCGTTTATATCCCGAGCATGGCGGGTTAAAAGAAAACCTTTCCGGAGCGTCAAGCTTGATTACTCATTTTGTCATTTATAGTCACAATAATTTCATCAATTAATCGAATGCAGATCAATCTTCATTATAGTTTTATCGGTAAAATTTAGTGCATATTCTACACTATATAAGGATATCTGATATCAGCATGTCTGGAGGATCGAATGATCACTATACACAGAGATTACTTATTGGTTCATCGCGGAAACAGAGATCATGCCCATGTGAAGGTCAACCCTGTTGGTCATATCGACATCGAGTTAAACTCATGTCACGCGTGTTATCATTCTACATTTGACGATGTCCATTTTGAAAAGACGGGTCAAAAGACAAAACTGACTGGGAATCATCATTCATCTTCACCTTGGCAGGTGATGTTGTCTGATAACGATGCCAAAGAGCTTAATCATTTGATTGAAGAAGCAAATGAGGCCTATGAGGCATTGATGCGAGATTTGTAGTTAGATTTTGTAGTTAGATGTTATTGGTCGAATAAAGATTATATTCCCTGAAAATTTGTACATTGGATTGATGCGCCAGGAGGGGAGCTGATAAAGTGACCTGTTCAAGGCGTTTTTTTTGAGTGTCCACTCATGGTGATATTTTATCCAGTACTCGTATTATGATGTAAGCTACTTATTATAAAGTGGTTTGTGTTTGTTTTTGTGCCGGGAAGTCGTCGCAGAAATAAGATTTTGAGGCTGCTTAGATTAACGCGCCGAGAGATAAAGAAGTGCTTGCCAAAGCGATAGTTTGGGCTCATAGTCAGGGAATAGTGAAGGTTTTGGGTTAGGCACAACTGTGTCTGCCCGATGATGTTGAACCAATTGGGTGTTGAGCCAATTGATTGTGGAGATGCAAGTTTGATTAGCGTATTCCTTGTAGATGATCATGAGCTGGTTCGCACAGGGATTCGACGTATTATTGAAGACGTCCGTGGCATGAGCGTAGCAGGGGAAGCTGATAGCGGTGAACAAGCGGTAAAATGGTGCCGTAATAACCATGTTGATGTTGTTTTAATGGATATGAATATGCCGGGAATCGGCGGCCTTGAAGCAACGAAAAAGATACTGCGTTATAACCCGGATATTCGGATTATTGTACTGACCGTACATACGGAAAATCCGTTTCCAACCAAAGTGATGCAGGCTGGTGCAGCTGGATATTTGTCCAAAGGTGCCGGGCCGGATGAGATGGTGAATGCAATTCGGGTTGTCCATAGCGGGCAACGCTATATCTCTCCTGAAATTGCGCAGCAAATGGCTCTCAGCCAGTTTTCACCTGCGTCTGAAAATCCGTTTGCCGATTTATCGGAACGGGAATTACAGATCATGATGATGATCACCAAAGGGCAAAAAGTCACTGATATCTCAGAACAGCTGAATTTGAGTCCGAAAACCGTTAACAGTTATCGCTATCGCCTGTTTGCCAAGCTGGATATCAATGGTGATGTCGAATTAACCCATTTAGCGATACGACACGGAATGCTGGATACTGAGACGTTGTAGTGATTCAAGCATTTGACCCCTCTTCTTTTTTAGCAACCGTTACCAATCAGCCCGGTGTTTATCGAATGTATAATGCCGAGGCTGAGGTGATTTATGTCGGTAAAGCGAAAGATCTCAAAAAACGTTTATCCAGTTACTTTCGTAAGACGCTGGATAACGAAAAAACTAAAGCATTAGTCAGCCATATTGCCAAAATTGATGTGACGGTGACGCATACCGAAACCGAAGCACTCATTCTGGAACATAATTACATCAAGCAATACATGCCTAAATACAATGTGTTATTGCGTGATGATAAGTCTTATCCCTATATTTTTGTCAGTGCTCACAAGCATCCGAGAGTATCGGTGTACCGTGGTGCAAAAAAGAAAAAAGGTGAGTATTTCGGTCCTTATCCTGATGCCGGTGCCGTTCGTGAAACTCTGCATTTAATTCAGAGAATATTCCCTGTTCGACAATGTGAAGATTCCGTCTATAGTCATCGGACACGTCCTTGCTTGATGTATCAGATTGGTCGTTGTGCCGGTCCGTGTGTGTCGGATTTGATTTCGAACGAATCGTATCAGGAGCTGGTTGACGATCTGCGGCTATTTTTACGCGGTAAAGATCAACAGGTTGTTTCAATGCTGGTGGAGAGAATGACTTCCGCTAGTGAGGCGTTACGCTTTGAGGACGCTGCTAAATACCGCGATCAGATTCAGGCGATTCGCCGCATTCAGGAGCAGCAATTCGTCTCAGCCGATAGCCTTGATGATATTGATGTGCTGGGATTTGCCCAGGAAAATGGCTTAGCCTGTATTCATGTGTTGATGATCCGGCAGGGTAAAATTCTCGGCAGCCGAAGTTTTTTCCCTAAAATTCCCGGAAATACCACGCACGAAGAGGTGTTTGAAAGTTTCCTCAAACAGTATTATCTATCTCATAACGAGTCGCGGACACTGCCGACCAAAGTGATTGTGAATCGGGGATTACTGGAGGATGTTCAAGTTTTCCAAATGCTGTTGACCGAGATGGCCGGGCGAAAAGTACAGTTCTTTACCGAGCCGTCGGGAGTGCGTGGGCGGTACCTGAAGTTGGCGAATACCAATGCTCAGACCGCAATCACCACTCGTCAGAATCATCGCATGACCATCTTACAACGGGTCAAAGCACTTCAGGATGAATTAGAGATGGAGCAGATTCAACGGATGGAATGTTTTGATATCTCCCACACGATGGGGGAAAGTACCATCGCGTCATGTGTGGTATTTAATCAGGAAGGTCCGGTCAAACAAGAATATCGTCGTTATAATATTACCGGTATTACCGGTGGAGATGATTACGCTGCGATGGGGCAGGTTCTCGAACGACGCTATTCAAAACAGATCGATGTCGATAAAATTCCGGATATTATCTTTATTGATGGGGGAAAAGGTCAGTTATCTCGTGCATATCAGATTGTTTCGCGTTACTGGGACGATTGGCCAAAGCGACCTTTATTGATGGGGATTGCCAAAGGGGTTACCCGTAAACCGGGGCTGGAAACCTTGTTGACGGTCGAAGGTGATGAATTTCATCTGGCGAGCGATGCACCTGCATTGCATTTGATTCAACATATCCGCGATGAAAGTCATAATCATGCAATTAGCGGCCACCGCAACAAACGCGGGAAAAGTCGGCGAACAAGTGCGCTTGAAGGTATTGAAGGCGTCGGGCCGAAACGGCGTCAGGCACTGTTGCAGTTTATGGGCGGGCTACAAGAACTAAAACGCGCCAGTGTTGAAGAAATCGCCAAAGTTCCGGGAATCAGTCGATCTTTGGCAGAAAATATCCATCAAGCATTGAAACAATAGCGAAAATACAGCAACATAACAGCGCAAACAATAAGAGCGAAGCATATGCGTTTAAATATTCCTAATATATTGTCCCTGATTCGACTTTTCCTCATTCCGGTATTTGTGATCGCTTTTTATTTACCTTACAGCTGGTCTTCTTTTGCTGCGGCCGTGGTGTTCTGGATTGCCGGGATCACCGACTGGCTTGATGGGATGCTGGCGAGAAAATTACAACAAACCTCTCGTTTCGGTGCATTTATCGACCCTGTCGCGGATAAAGTTTTAGTGGCGACGGCATTGATTTTGATTACGGAATACTTTCATAGCATCTGGATTACTATTCCTGCTGTAACCATGATTGCCAGAGAAATCATTATTTCTGCGCTGCGGGAGTGGATGGCAGAAATCGGCAAGCGAGCAAGTGTCGCCGTTTCTTGGATTGGTAAAGTGAAAACCATGACACAGATGTTTGCGTTGCTCGCGTTGATTTGGCGCTATGATGACTGGATGATTTGGTTAGGATATATCTCAATTTATGTTGCAACGATTTTGACTTACTGGTCGATGTGGCAATATTTGATTGCAGCTAAAGATGATCTTCTGAGTGAAGAAAATCACTGATAGCGCGTCATTCTCAATGATGAATCCTGATATGGTTATTTTCATATCAGTTTTTTTTAAATGGTATTTTATAACTAATTGAATTTTATCACTTCATCGTACCATGACTCACCTATATTCAATGATGCATATTGAATAAAGTGATGTTTTCCCACGCTATCTGTTCTCACAAATGTTGAATACCATCTCAGTTATCCACAAAATCTGTGGATAAGATGTTTTAAAGGCAGTGAGTAACAATAACATTCTGATTTAAAAAACGAATGTGCACAAAAAAAGAACATTTTGTGCACGATTTTGGCGCGTCAGAAAGGGGGGCTTTTCTTGAACTGAACCAAGACTTTACCTTCCTTAGTCAGTACCGCTTTCAACATAGATTCTATCGACAGTGCGAGAGAAATATTCAGTACTACGAAAATCGCGATCATGATCATAAACTGATATTTGGCAGCAATGAATGGAGAGGCCCCCCCTAAAATTTGTCCCGTCATCATACCCGGCAAAGTGACCAATCCAATGGTTGCCATCGAAGCCAAAATCGGCGCATTCGCTTTTTGTATCGCATTTTGAATAAATGGTCGTGATGCGTAGCGGGGGGAGGCTCCTAAAGATATAGCCGCTTCGTATTCACTTCTGCGTTCTTGATAGGCCGTAAACAGATTTTGCAGGGCGACAATGTTGCCACTCAGTGTATTCCCCATCAACATCCCAGCCAAAGGAATCATGTACTGAGTGTTGTAAAAGGGTACCGGTTGGACCATCAATAGACACAATACTGCTAGCATGGGAAATAAGCTGATCACCATCCCTGTCATCAATGGGATGATTAACCGACGTTTAGGTAGATGGGCTTTTGACAGAATAGTACTCGCACCAACTCCGATGATGATGAATAGCCAGCAGGCATTCACAATAAGGCTGTTCAGTGCGAATAAATATTCCAGATAAATACCGACCAGACCCAGCTGTAACCCCATTCGGGATACAGAGATAATAATATCTTTGCTGATCATCAGTCGGTAGCGAACACTCATAGCGATCGGAATAAGCAGTGTCAGGCTAAATATTGCCAACTGCCACCAAGAAATATCAATGACACTATTCATTACAGGCGGTTAAATTGATGAACGGAATGGCTACTCTATCTGAATTTAGGGGATAACCACAACTAGAATCAATGATTGCTGACCATCATGATGACTTTCACAGACCGAACTGTTCGATGATTGGAGCATGTTGGGATTGATATAAAGCTTGTTTGAGTTTTCCTTGCTGCTGATATTGCAATAATAACGGTTTGAGGGAGTGCTGCAGCACCGAGGCGTTCATGCCGGGGTGCAGCGTCGGTTCATAGAGAAGCTCCAGTAATACGATGTCTAAAGGCGATAGAAAATCATTGGGTGTTTTATCATTGAATATGGAAGGGTATGCCTGTTCCGAGTCATTGAACAATCCGAGCGCCTGGGTCGATTCTTCAATAATACATCCGAGTAATTTGCCGTGAGAACGGGCTTGATCGACAGGAATAACCACAGTTGCCCGACGGATTTCATGGCTATCGGGATCAAGCTTTACGCCAAACATACAGATAGAACCCTTGGTATTTTTTAAAGCTTTCTTCCCGAGCTCTGCACGAATAATCTGTCGCCATTGAGACTGACGCGTAAAATACCAGATAAAATTGGCATCAGCACGTTGAGTCACAATCGTGATAGGGACATGTGTCAGTTGTTCGAGATGAGCCAGATGGAGACGCGCCATTTTTTCGTGTAACGCTTGATTACCGACATCATGCTGAAACCACACGCGAATCGGGTGAGTCCACTTGGCGAGACGCGGTGTTTTTGTCGATGTAAATTCGTATTCGAGTGCAACATGGAAGAAAGCGTTCTGAATAAAAGCCGGACGTTCCCATGTCGGTAATTCAGCAAGTACTGTGTGGCTGACGCTCAGGGTCATCATCAACCAGCACAGCCGTTGCCATCGCATATCAGTCTTCCGTCCCGAACTCTGGGATTCTGCTGAAGTGGCTTTCGATCATGCGTTGTGTGACGATATGTTGCGGATTCGACAGGACATCTTCGGTATAACCGGATTCGACCACCTTACCTTCGTGCATGACGATGACTTTATCGGTAATGTGCTTAATCACGCCAAGGTGTTGGGAAACATAGACGAAAGAGACGCCCATTTCATCCTGTAATTCCATCAATAGATTGATGATCTGTGACCGCATTGCCATATCCAGACCATTTAATGCTTCATCAGCGACAATGATTGATGGCTGCAAAATCAAGGCTCTGGCGAGACATACCCGCTGTTTTTGTCCTGTTGCCAGCATCTGAGGATAAAAATAGGCATGTTCGGGGAGCAGACCAACCCGTAATAAGGTATCTTTAACCCTTTTCTGGCGAGCCTCGGGCAACATTTCTGTATTCCGTTTCAGTGGTCCTTCCAAAATGCGTCCAATCTGAATTCTCGGATTCAGCGATGTATTTGGATCCTGAAAAATCATGCGGATGAGCTTACATCGAGTGGCATAATCTTTATGTTCCAGACGTTCGCCATTTACCCGGATTTCTCCCGTTGTCGGTTCGACCATGCCTGATAACATCCGGGCAAGGGTGGATTTACCCGAACCGTTTTGTCCGATGAATCCAATGGTTTGACCGACTTCCAATGTAAAATCTACCGACTCGACAGCATGATGAATTTTTTTCTTAAATAAGCTGGGACGAGTAATAAAAGTCTTCGATAAATCAGAAACTTCTAACAGAGGAATCGTCATTGTGTCTCTTCCATATTCAGCGGGTAGTGGCAGGAGTATTTATGATTCTTAATCCAGCGGCTTTTCGGCATTTCAACACATTGACGTTGCGCATAAGGGCATCTTGGGCCGAGCCGACAACCAATTGGCAAATGTTGCAGTGGTGGGATAGAGCCCGGCAGTGAGTTTAATTTCTGCTTATGTGGGATTGATGAGCTGAAATCCGGCATGGCTGTCAGTAGTGCGACAGTATATGGATGTTTTGGCGTTGCCAAAATATTGTTTGTCATCGCGGACTCAATTGACTGACCGCAGTACATCACCGTGATACGATGTGCCCACTGAGTAATGGTTGTCAGGTCGTGTCCGATCAACAGAATCGTGGTGTTATTAACCTGATTCATTCGGCTTAATAGTCGCAGAATTTGCGACTGTGTGATTGGATCGAGGTCGTTGGTTGGCTCATCTGCTATCAGTAATTTGGGTTGTGTGGCAATCGCCATTGCGATCATGACTTTCTGACATTCACCATCGGTAATTTCATAAGGATAGCTTTTTAAAATGCGGTGGTGATCTTTAATCCCAACTTTATGCAGCAAAGCAATGGCTTGTTTTTTACGCCATGAGAATCGTTGCCACCATTGCCCTTTAAATGTATGAGATGGAATGGCTTCGATCAGCTGTTTGCCCACCTCATCTGAGGGGTCAAGACAAGTTGAAGGTTCCTGAAAAATCATGGCAATATCCCGGGCAATCACACGCCGACGCTCTCGCGGCGTGAGTTGCAGCAAATCAATATTACCTAATCTCATCCGATCGGCAGTAATACGCCAGTTCTCTTTACATACACCGACAATGGCTTTGGCAACCAGACTTTTACCTGAACCTGACTCACCAACCAAACCACGAATTTCACCTTCACTCATGGTTAGACTAATGCGATCAACTGCTTTGACGAGCCCTTGTGGTGTATCGATTTCAATCGTCAGATGACGAATATCCAGCAGCGGCATTATTCGACCCCCTCGTTGAGTGATTGACGAGCCCCTTCACCCACAAGATTGACAATAATAACCGTAAACATAATTGTCAATCCGGGGAGAACCACAGTCCAAGGCGCGAGATAAAGCAGTTCTACTGAGTCTCCCAAGATAGCGCCCCACTCAGAAGTGGACGATTGTGCCCCTAATCCCAGAAAACCAAGTGAGGTTATATCTAGGATAGCAACCGTCATGGCAAAGTTAATCTCTAACACAATGGTCGATAGGATATTGGGTAGAATAGAGTACCAAAGCAGGTAGATATCTTTTGCTCCGTCCAGTCTGGCAGCCATAATGTAATCTTTTCCGACTTCATTGTGGACCGCGGTATAGGCTGAGCGAATAAACCGAGGGATCAAAGCCAGCCCGATTGCCAGCAAAGTGTTGGATTCACCAACCCCAAGAATTGCAACGAAAATAATGGCGAGCAGCAGTGATGGGATCGACATGACGGTGTCCATCAAGTGATTCAGAATACTCGAAAGCAATCCGGAGGTCATGCCTGCCGCGATACCGATGATAGAGCCGACGCACGTAGCGAACATGGTAAGGAGCACCGCATTACCAAAAGAGTGCCGTGCTCCTTCAATTAAGCGAGATAGAATATCTCTGCCGAGATCATCGGTACCAAAGAAATACTCGACCGAACCTGCCGGATCCCAAGAAGGCGGGGCAAGTAAATGACTGGTATGTGCTTGTGCATCATGTGGGGCGATCCACGGCGCAAACACAGTAATGATGATCAGAACCAGTAAGCACCATAGTCCGAACATTGCCAGATTATTATTACGAAAACTCCGCCAGAACCGTTCGAACTGGGTTGGGATATGCTCTTCCTGATAGATATTATTTGTTAGCATACCAAGCTTTCCTTACGAACGGATTGATCAGGGCGCCGAGCAAATCAGATAAAACGTTTGCGGTGAGTACTAGTGTTGACACTGAAATAACACCAGCTTGAATGGAGACTAAGTCCTCATTTGCTAAAGCATCCAGCAGCCATCTGCCGATTCCCGGCCAGTTAAAGATTGATTCGGTGATAATCGCAAATGTCAGCATGGTTGAGAGTTGGACCCCGAATTTAGAGATAATGGGCGGAATTGCATTGCGGAGCACATGCTCTCTAATAATTTGATATTGCGAGAGGCCGCGGATTCTCGCCACTCGAATATAGTTCTGATTCATAACGTCTGCCACTGATGTTCGCATTAAGCGAATGATCTGTGTAGTCGGAGCCAGCGCCAGCACTGTACAGGGGAGAATCAGATGAGAAATCACACTTTGCAGAATCTGAGGGCGGTAGACACTTTTTGACAGAAAAGCATCAATCAGTGCAAATCCCGTCACATGCTGAATATTATAAAGTAGGTCATAACGGCCGGAGACCGGAAAAATTTCGTAATTCAGCGAGAACACCAGCAGCAGCATCAGTGCAATCCAATAAATCGGTGCAGAGTAGCCACACATGGATACAAAAGAAATGACAGTGTCGATCCATTTTCCTTGTTTCATACCGGCAATCGTCCCGATTGGGATGCCGATCATTAATGAAATCATAAAGGCAAACAGGCAAAGTTCCAGTGTGGCCGGAAATACGATGGCTAATTCATCGATGACTGGTGTTCCTGAGTGGTTGACGCCAAAGTTGAGCTGGCTGATTTCAGACACATAAGTGAACCATCCTTGCCAGAAACTCTCGAGTGCCCAGTGAGAATAAGGATCGAATCTGAGAATGCTGTATCCGACCAAAGTCAAAATCAACAACGTGATAATAAAAAGATTAAATTTACGGATTGAATAGAGAAGCATTATTTTATCCTCTCAACCATATTAAAAGGCTGCACATTGAACGGACTTAGCTGAAAACCAGTCAATGAATCATTATATGCCTTGAATTGCATTCCGTGGGCGATAGGAATCACCGGGAACTCTTGGTTAATGATATTTTGCGCCTGTTTGTAAAGGTTGAGTCGATAACGATGACGGTCAACTTCTAATGCGAGATTCAGCAGGAAATCAAAATCTTCGTTACACCATTTGGACAGATTGATCCCTTCTTCTCGCGCATCGCAAGAAAGAATAGGGCGTAGAAAACTATCCGGATCACCGGTTCGTCCCGACCAGCCGGTCAGATATAAGTCAACATCGGTATACTCGGAGCGGTTTTGTCGATCAATCCGTTCTTCAGGGATGAGGTGTAACGTAATGCCTATATCTTTCAGATTTGCTTGGATGAGCTCTGCTGTTTTTCGTGGGCTTGGATTATAGGCTGTCGGTTCGAGCGGAACCAACATAGAAAGTTCTAATCCGTTACTGAAGCCCGCATCCCGTAACAATCCGAGTGAATAACCGTGATCATAACGAACCTGAACTGCATCTTTTTGATAGGCCCAGGATGTCGGGGGCAAAATGTTATAGGCAATTCTGCCGGTGCCATAATAAACGGAATCTAAAATATTTTGCCGATTAATGGCGAAACTCAATGCCTTACGGACTCGGGGATCACTAATCGCCGGGTGGGTTGTATTCACCGCGATAAAAGACACGTTCATCGCAGGCGTTGAGCTGAGCGAAATATGTTTTTGCTGTTCGATGATCGGAATTTGGCTCGAGATCGGCGTACTGAGTACATCGCACTCATTTCGCAGCAATTTTGCCAGTGTTCCTGTACCGCGCTGGGCAATATCAAAAACGACCTGTTGTACTTTTGGCAGGCCTTTCCAGTAAAGTGGATGCCTTTTGAGCCGGATAAAGTCGCTCACCTGCATTTCATCAAGATAGAAAGGCCCCGTACCGACAGGATGGGTGTCAATCATTGCCTTTTCATCCGCGTAAATCAATTGATCGGCATACTCTTTCGAGAGAATCACAGCATGAGTGGTTGAGATATTTGCCAGAAAACTATTGTCGGGCCGTCGTAATGTGAACTGAACTGTATATGGATCAAGCGCATCAACACTCTTGACCAGATGCTTGAAGTTAATGCCGGCAAACCACGGATAGCTACTGTTTCCGATACTATGAAATGGATTGTATGAGCTGAGGATCCGATCAAAGCTAAATACGACGTCTTCAGCATTCAGATTACGCGACGGACTAAACCATTTCGTGTGTTGAAAAGGCACATGATGACGGAGATAGAATGTGTACACCGTACCTTGCTCATTGACCGTCCAACGTTCAGCCAGATTTGGTGAAGGGCGCTGAGTTTGGGGGTCCAGAACAAGCAACGTATCATAAATTTGGGGGCCAAGGGCTTCAGCAGTAATGCCACTATCAACCAATTGAGGGTTAAGCGTATCCGGAGTACCCTGTCCACAGTAGACGAAGCCTGTCTGTCTGATTTCGCTATGATCGGTATTCTGGTCATTACAGCCTACTAAGAGCCCCAGACCGCAGAAACTCAAGGTGAGTTTTATCAGTATTTTCATTTTAAAAGCGAATATATGAAACGAGGCTCTTTAAGCCACAGCAATCTGCCTCAAACAAGCAGCTAATTTACCACTTTTAGATGAGTGAACCAATGAAAAACACATTGAAATTGATTCATAACTTACTCATTTTTAGTTGTGAGTTGATATTTTCGGATGAGACCTCTTAGTTGATGATAGCTTAATCCAAGCAACTGAGCGGCATTTTTTTGATTATATTTGGCTTGTGTCAGTGCTTGCATAATGACGTGGCGCTCTTGTGTGTCCACCCACGATCTGAAATTGAGCGGAAATACAATATCACTAGAGTGATGAGCATCTTTACTGGCTAGGGAGTTTTGTGTCGCATGAATATCCGTTTCATTCGGAACATTGTTGTCTGGCTGTGGTTGTTGCCACTGGTGCTGAAATGGGTCCAGCACCAAATCGTCAATGGGTTCATCGACTGAATGATGCCGGTAGATAGCGCGCTCAACCACATTTTTTAATTCCCGGATGTTTCCGGGCCAGTGATAGCCCAGTAATTTGTCACGTGCTTGCTGACTAAATCCCGGAAAGTAGGGGAGTTCGATTTCATGACACATCCGTATGGCATAGTGTTCGGCAAGCAGGAGAATATCTTCGGGCCTTTCCCGAAGTGGTGGCAGGTGAATAATATCAAAAGCTAACCGATCCAATAAATCGGCGCGGAATTCGTTGCGTTCAGCCATGGAGAGTAAGTCACCATTGGTTGCACAAATCAGGCGCACATCGGTTTTGAGCGTTTTTGAACCGCCGACCCGCTCATACTCCCCGTATTCAATTACCCGCAACAGTTTCTCTTGAACATTCAGGGGGGCGGCTGCCAGCTCGTCAAGAAACAGACTCCCATGTTCTGCCCGTTCAAAGCGGCCTTGGTGACGTCCTTTTGAACCGGTAAAAGCCCCCGCTTCATGACCGAAGAGTTCAGAGTCAATCACACCTTCAGCAAGCGCAGCACAGTTGAGAGAAATCATCGGATGTTCCCATCGCCGGGACAAATAATGGATACGTTGGGCAATGAGTTCTTTTCCGGTTCCCCGTTCTCCCAAAATCAAGACCGGCCGATTGATTTGAGCCAGATGAGACGCTTTTTCCAGCACGGCCAGAAAATGAGGGGATTCACCAATCAGGTTAATTTCCATGAGTTATTCCAATAACTAAGTAGTGGTCAGATTAACCAAAAAGTGGTCATAAATACAAATGTTATGGAGAGAAATGACCACGTAAAATGTCAATTATTTGATTTTTATGGGTTTTTAAACATGGCACAGGTTTTGAATAGTCTAAGCAGGCATATCGTATGAACAGACAATGTAAACAAGAGGAACATCATATGGGCATTTTTTCCCGATTTGCAGATATCGTAAATTCTAATATCAGTGCATTACTTGATAAAGCCGAAGACCCTGAAAAAATGATTCGTCTGATTATTCAGGAGATGGAAGACACCTTGGTTGAGGTTCGCAGCCACTCAGCCAAAGTGCTGGCAGATAAAAAAGAGCTGCTGAGAAAAATAGAGTCACTCGAAAGTCAGATTGAAGAATGGACACAAAAAGCTTCTCTGGCATTGACGAAAGGGCGAGAAGATCTGGCTCGCGCTGCACTTATTGAAAAGCAGAAGTTGCAGGACACGGTGAAAGGCTTAAAAACGGAGTTTACGCTGGTTGAAGAAACCATTGATAAACTGGCGGATGAAATCACCAAGTTGGAAAGCAAAATTACCGAAACCAGAGCCAAGCAGAAGGCGATGATGATTCGGGCGCAGACAGCTGGAAAGCGTCGTGATGTTCAAAAGCATTTGCATCGCAACCGCACCGATGAAACGCTGGCAAAGTTTGATCAGTTTTCAAGACGTGTCGATGAGCTTGAAGCCGAAGCGGATATTTACGAGCAAACCGGGCAAGGGAAGTCGTTGGAGCAAGAGTTTGCTGATCTTCAGGCACAGGATGAAATTGACAGCGAGCTGGCGAAGTTGAAACAGGCGCTGAAAAAAATGAGTCAGAATAAGGAGTAACTATGTTAGTGATGCTCGTTTCTGTGCCGTTGATCGTCTTTATGGTGGTGGTGGCACCCTTGTGGCTCATTCTTCACTATCGAAGCAAAAAACGTTCAGAGGGTGGTTTGAGCCAGGAAGACTATGAACAGTTGGCAGCTTTGTCGGCGAAAGCCGACTCTCTACAACAGCGTGTTCATACGTTAGAAACAATTCTGGATGATGAGACGCCAAACTGGAGGTCACATTATGAAGATGCATAAATCTCTGTATCGGGATCCTCGTCATGGCAAGATATCAGGTGTGTGTGCCGGACTGGCCAATTATTTTGAGCTGGAAGTGTGGCTGGTCAGAATCATTGTGTTGTCAGCCACGTTGTTGGGGGGCGGATTTCTGGTCATTCTGGCTTATATTGCGCTCAGCCTGATGTTGGAAAAGCAACCGGAAGATTATGAGCAGACCGTTCAGATGCAGCGTGAGCATAAACTGAAAAGTCGGCCATGGAAGCAAGGTGCTTCAGCGCATCAGCTACTCTATAACTTAACGCAGGAGCTTGATAAAGTTGAAGTGAAAGTCTGTCGGATGGAGGCTTACGTGACATCGGATGCATTCAAAGTGAATAAGGCATTTCGAGATTTATAAGTGGTTGTCAAAGGCAAGGTGACAATCCGTACAGAGAGTCTCCGGTGTTGAATATTTTCAACACCGGAGAGCGTTATCTCTACAGCGACGTGACATTTTTCCGACAGAGAAAATATCAGGCAGGGAGACTGTCGAGTACTTCCTGATAACGTTGGAAACCCGCTTCCAGATCAGCAATTAAATCATCGATATCTTCGAAGCCGATGTGAATGCGAATGAGCGTACCGGTAAAGTTTGGATGAGCGACTGTTCGTAATGCATCGAAACTTTTCGGTTCATTGGCAAGGATGAGACTTTCAAACCCACCCCATGAATACCCCATGCTGAAATGTTGCATATTATCGAGCAAAGCGGTCGTTGCACGCGGATGGCTGGTTTTCAGTACAAACGAGAATAAGCCGTTTCCGCCGGTAAAATCCCGTTGGAAATATGTATGTCCCGGACAAGTTTCCAGTGCCGGATGGCGTACATGATCAACTTCCGGACGTTCAGCCAGCCAGCGGGCAATTTTTAAACTGCTCTCAGCGTGTTGTTTGAGTCGGACATCCAGCGTCCGGATACCGCGCAAACCTAAATAGGCATCGTCAGGTGAGACACATTGCCCCATCAAATAGCTTTGCTCCCGTAGTTGATCCCAACACTTTTCATTGGCAACGGCTGTGCCCAGCATGACATCAGAATGACCGACAATATATTTCGTTGCAGCCTGTACCGAGATATCAACCCCGTGTTCGAAGGGGGAAAAATTCACCCCTGCGCCCCAAGTGTTATCCAGAATAACAATGATGTCATGTGCGTGAGCAATTCGGGACAGCGTCGGAATATCCTGAACTTCCATCGTGATTGAGCCGGGAGATTCGGTAAATAAAATCTTGGTATTGGGGCGAATCAGGGATTCAATTTCTGCGCCGATCAGTGGATCGTAATAGGTGGTCTCAATCCCCATTTTCTTCATAATGATTTCGCAGAAATCTCGGGTCGGTTCGTAACAAGTATCTACCATCAGGATGTGATCACCGGTCGAGACAAATGAGAGAATTGCATTGGCAATGGCTGCCGTACCACAAGGATACAGCGCACATCCGGCACCGCCTTCGATATCGGTCATGGCTTCTTGAAACGCAAAATGCGTATTGGTGCCGCGGCGACCATAGAACAACGTTTTATTGGCCCGGTTGATCGTCGCATGATTTTTGGCTGCGACGGAATCGAAAATAATAGAAGAGGCTCGTTGTACTGGCGGATTCACCGCACCTTGCGTCCATTCTTTATTGCGCCCGGTGGTTATAAATTTGGTTTTTCTTCCTTCTGACATGCAAAATCCTTTGAGGCAAATTCAGTGATTGTTTATTTAAAACATGGGAGAGATGTGTATTTCAACCCTGAGAATAAAAAAAGTCACAATAATGGGTTAAAAAGGTAGAAAAGCCGTTCTAAAAGTCGGTTGTAATGGGGCCGATTTTGCCATTCCTCATCCGTCACGGGATAGGATTGCTGTATATATTCATCCTGTAATTGCGATAGCTTTTGAGTAAATTCAATATCATCAACAGCCAGCGTGACTTCAAAATTCAACCATAGGCTACGCATATCCATATTGACGGTACCGACCAGACAAAACTGTTGGTCGATGACAACGGATTTAGTATGGAGCAACCCCCCATAAAACTCATAGATGTCGATACCAATGTCCAGTAACTCACCGTAAAAAGAGCGAGAAGCCCACTTGACCATTGTTGAATCATTCTTATGGGGAATAATGAGATCAATGTGGATCCCCCGTTGTGCAGCGGTTTTCAGTGCAGAGAGCAGTTCAGAACTGGGCACGAAATAAGGGGTGGTGATTCTGATGGAGTGATTGGATTGGTGAATCGCGAGGATTAGCGCCTGAGAAATCAAGTATTCGGGCATTCCCGGCCCCGATGGTACGACCTGAATCGGATGGCGCGGTAAACCGTCATCAATGCGACACTGGGGAATTTGTGGAAACTCTCTGACGCCGGTTTCAAACTCCCAGTCCCAGCAATGAATCGCTGCCAGCACATTCACGGTCGGTCCGGTGAGGCGCACCATAATATCAACCCACTGCCCAACACCGGAGTCCTGTTTGAAAAATGCCGGATCAACCAGATTCATTGAACCGGTATAAGCCACCATATCATCAATCACAATAATTTTTCGGTGTTGGCGGAGGTCAAGACGATGCAGAAAAATACGCCACGGGCGGACTTCTAGCGCCTGTACAATCTGGACGCCGGCATCGGTCATCATCTGGTACCAGTGACTTTTGATAAAGCGATGGCTCCCCGCAGAGTCGAGCAGTATTTTGACATTGACGCCTCGTTTCACCGCCTGAATGAGACTTGAGGCGACAGCATCAGCCAAGCCACCAACATGCCAAATATAAAAAACCATACGGATAGAACGCTGCGCTTGTTCAATATCGGCAATAATTGAATTCAGAATAACCTTCGGGTCGCGCTGTAGAGCCAGTGTGTTTCCGCTGAGCGCCGGAATCCCCATGCGATGATTACAGAGTTCATCGATTTTATAGATGTGCGCGCCCATGTTCTCGGTAATGTGAGCCTGACAGTGATTCAGTTGGGTAAACCATTCTCCGAAAGAAGGCGACATCGCTTTGGCTAGTTCAGCCCTTTTTCTGCCCAGATTGAGTTCTCCGAATAGGAAATAACAGAAAACGCCAAGAATTGGCAGAATATAGATCACCATCAGCCAAGCCAGAGAGACGCTGACCGCTCTTTTTTTAAAGACAATCCGAAATGTCACAAGCGCGACAAGTAACCAATAGATGCCAATGCTGACTAAAGTGAGGATGTGATAAATTTTATCCATATACCGTTGTATATCTGTCTTATTTCTTCAGGGATATTAAAGTGAAAGTGTCGTTTAGGGAAGTAAGATTCACCCACTCCGATCAATTGTTACAATTGATCGGAGTGGGGAGCCTCGTGTTGATATTTTTATTTACCCCGATATGGGTTAGCTTCTGAGTTTAAACTGTTGAATTAAACCATTGAGCTGTTCGGATTGGTCTGTGAGTTCTTGAGCGGAATGGGCACACTGTTCCGAATTTGTAGTGTTTTGGTGTGTCACTTCATCAATTTGATGAATGCCTAAATTGATCTGTTCCGCACCGGTTGCTTGTTCCGTCGCTGCCTGAGCAATCTCATTCACTAACGTTGAGGCTTCACTAATACTCTGTACGATTTTGTCTAAAGCCGCCGCAGTTTGTTCAGAGAGCTGGATCCCACGTTTCGTTCTTTGCGCTGAAGTTTCGATGAGTGATGAAGTTTGCTGTACAGCTTGTGCGCTGCGGGCAGCCAGTTGACGTACTTCATCAGCGACCACCGCAAACCCACGTCCTTGTTCTCCGGCACGAGCAGCTTCGATTGCCGCATTCAGTGCCAGTAAGTTTGTCTGTTCAGCAATTTCTTCAATCGATTGAATGATATGGTTGATATCATTTCCTGATGACTCGATCTCTTGCATTGCATTTCTGAGTTCAGCCATCAGTTCATTACCATTCTCAGCGGATTGTAGCGATTGTTGTGAAAGGTTACTGGCTTGTTCTGCATGAGCTGAGCTTTCTTTGATTTGAGCTGCAATCTGAGCAATGGTGGCACTAATTTCCGTAATAGATGAAGATGAATTGGTCGCACCATTGGCTAAATCCTGACTCAGTCCGGCAATGGTATCGGCATTTTGAGTAATCACACCTGAGCGGTGACTGATTTGGCTGACCAACGTATTCAGATCATCGACCATTTGTGCCAAAGCATGACCGAGTTGGTCTTGTTCAGATGCGAGTTCAACCGTAAGGTTGAGGTCTCCACGGGAGATTTGCTCAGCGACTGAAACTTGCCTTTGTAAGCTGTCTGCCATGTTGTCCAGTGCATTGGATAATTGACCGACTTCATCGGCAGCATGATAATTCAGACGGCTGTGGAACTGACCACTAGAAATGGACTGAGCCATGTTGACTGCGGCCAAAATTGGTCGTGTCAGCGATCTGGCCATCAGGAATAAGGCACCAATGGCAAGGGCAGTAATGCCTAAACCAATAACAATTTGCCAATTCATGTTATTTTGATTGTTCTTCTCAAGCTCTTGGGAAAGTTGATTCACATTCTCCAGTACCAGATCTTGATCGACACGGATCAGAATAAACCAAGTGACTCCGCTATTACCTAATGAAATCGGCACATATATTTCGATGAGGTTATCTTGATCATCGATATTGGTTAACGGCTGTTTCTGTTTGATAACAGCCATGACTGTATCGCTCTCATCTCCGAATAAACTATCGATTGATTTGCCAATGAACTCTGGCTTTTGACTGTCTGCAATGACCAGTCCCGAACCTGTCAGAATCGAGACTTGAGAATGACCATCATAAAGTTTAGCAGAAATCTGCTCGCTGAGTTGTTGGACAAAATCGAGGTTGTAGTCGGTGCCAACAACACCTTTGAACTTACCATTGACAATCACCGGGGCTGATAAAGTTGCAAGCCAGACATTTTTACCTTGAACCACGTAAGGCAGGG
The DNA here is from genome assembly GCF_001506075.1 of Vibrio sp. MEBiC08052. Lineage (GTDB taxonomy): Bacteria > Pseudomonadota > Gammaproteobacteria > Enterobacterales > Vibrionaceae > Vibrio. The sequence continues at coordinate 1,547,168 of NZ_KQ947475.1, forward strand.
GTGCGGTTACTGTTTCGCGCAATGTTTTTTCAGGAACCTGATACCAAGCACCTTTGATGACTCCATTCGGGTGAGCTGCAGTGGAGTCGTATTCGACTAATGGCTGAACTTCAATTTTACCGGACTGATCACGTGTCCAGTACGGGGTATAACGTCCGGTTTCTTCATTATTACCGTTCAGACTGTTCGCATTAAGAGAATCTTGGTTATCGAAAGCATTGGGGGCCCAGCAACTATATGAGCCATTGAGGTCAGGATTATTTTTAAGAATACCCAACAACATATCATTGAATGATTGTCGATTGAGTAACATGATCCGGTTAGATTCTTCATAGCTTTTCGAAGCTGAAGCGGCTTCTGCTAATGTCCGAGCAGCATTGAGACCTTTTTCAAGACGTCGGCTAATCGATTGGGCATAGTCGGAGGCCGTGGCTTCTAGTTTTTGGATCGTAGTTGTTTTAACGATGGTCGATACTTGTTGAGCAACCAGTCGTTGCGTAGCTGAAGCGGAATAAACCCCATATCCGACTAAGATGCCAGAAGTAATGAATAAACAGATACCTGCTGTCAGCGCTATTTTGGTCTGAATCGATTTAAATGTCATAAAACTGCTTCCCTGAATTATTATCCTAATTTAACTCGTTACACGTCTACATTCTTTGTGAACCGATATAATTCAGACTTTTGCAGCACGAAATGGTCGATGAAAATTCACGCTTTAAGCCTCAATATCACACATAGATGAAGAGGAGTACTTCATTACATTGGATAAACATAGATAGTTAACATAGCCTGATTTTTATTAAACCAATTGCACTTTTTGCGTGATTACTAATCGATTATTGACCTAGCCAGCAGCCCTGATGGCACAAAACCTCAAGCTTCATCTAATCATAGATGAATGTATTCACGATACATAACCTTTAAATATTTATTCAGTGTGATTTATATCTATTTTTTATGATAAACGGGCTTTGGAAAGAGGAGGTGAAATGGACGATGCGGTTCGTTATTTTTTAATTGTGAAGGGGAGTCTCTTTGCCGAATGATCTTGTTGTGTTTTTGTTACATCAGAGATAAATCATCAATGGTTTGGTTAAAAAAACGGCATATAACTCGATAAAATAGGACACTATCAATAAATAAAACCGTTTGGCCTTCCAATTTTAAGGACAAACTGTTTTACTTGCCACGCTTTGAGAATCAGTAGAATTTTTATTAAGTGTATATTTTTTTTTACACCCATCTGATTCCATTCAGTGTAAACACAATATTGGCATAAAAATTGGTATAAAAAATATGGCAAGTAATACAAGAGGTCATTTTTCTTCGAAACTTGGCTTTATTATGGCTGCTGCCGGCTCTGCGGTCGGTCTGGGCAATGTCTGGGGATTTCCCACCAAAGCAGCAAGTAACGGGGGCGCTGCTTTTTTGGTGATCTATCTGGTGATGGTCTTTTTGCTGGCATTCCCAATGCTCGTGGCTGAATTGACTATCGGACGACATGGGCAGGCAAATCCTATTTCCTCCTTAAAATCGATCTGGACCAAAAATCGTGCACTTGCCGGTGGGTTTGGACTGATTGCGATTGTGACCGCATCATTTATCCTGAGCTTCTATTCAATTCTTGCGGGTTGGCTGGTCAGCTATGCGATTGCTCCGACAATTGATTTGGCTGGTTTTCATCAACTCTCAAGCTGGTTCGTGGATTTCAGCGTTTCACGTAATCTAATCTTTACAGTTATTTTCTCTCTTTTAACGATTTTGGTGGTGCTGCGAGGTGTCGCGAATGGGATTGAGCGCTGGTCAACACGACTGATGCCACTGTTGTTTGTGTTATTTGGTGTGATGATTCTATATATCTTCACTCAAGATGGGGCGATGGAAGGGTTGAAGATGTATTTAGTACCAGACCTGTCTCAGCTTCACGGTGGATTGTTTGTTGATGCGATGGGGCAAGCATTTTTCTCTCTGTCGTTGGGCTGTGGCTCGATGATGGTTTACGGTTCGTACCTGAAAAAAGATGTCAATCTTCCCAAGATTGCAGCGCAAGTTGCTTCGATTGATACGGGGGTCGCTTTCTTTGCCGGATTGCTGATTTTACCGGCGATGTATGTCGCGAAACACAACGGCGTTGATATTTTCACGGAAAGCGGGGCGCTGAAAAGCTCCGGTGATTTAGTCTTTAAAGTGTTGCCAGCCATGTTTGAGACCATGGGGAATATCGGGGTGTTACTCGGATTCGGTTTTTTTGTGTTGATGGTCATTGCGGCACTGACATCTTCGATTTCGATGCTTGAGGTTCCGGTGTCTTGTGCTCAGGATGAGCTTGGATGGAACCGCGCTAAAGCGACGTGGCTGATTGGTGGTTTGATCCTGTTGATTAGCATTGTGATCTGCCTCAATTTTGGCCAGCTTTTTGGTTTGGTTGCTGATGTGACGACTGTTTATATGCAGCCGTTGCTTGGTGTGGCCTGGGCGATTCTGGTTGGATGGATTTGGAACCGTAACAAACTGCTCAATGAAATTAAGCAAGGCTATCCGGAGATTGAACAAGGGTTTTTCTGGAAGATCTGGCCGTGGTATGTCCGCTTTATTTGTCCGGTTGCGATCATTATGGTATTTGCTTACCCATTGATCTAACCACTCGGTTCTGATTTTCTGCTAAAACACCTTCCTTCGGGAAGGTGTTTTTATGAGTGACGGTTTTGTTTTTCGGGCTTTCCCTCTATACTCCATCGCCTGACGTGGAGGGTACCGTGTTTCGTATATTATTTGTTCATTCAGGCTTTGTGTTAATCCACAAATATCCCGGGGTTTCAGTGCATAAAGACGATGGGGACACCATGCTCGTACATGAAGTCAGTCGTCAATTGGGCGGTGAACCGCTTTATCTGGTACACCGACTGGACAAGATGACATCCGGGCTGTTGTTATTGGCTCGCTCTGCTGACGCTGCCCGAGAATTATCGACCTGTTTTGCCGAGCGGATGGTTGAGAAATATTATCTGGCGATTGGGAGTAAAAAGCCGAAAAAGAAGCAGGGAGTTATCGGTGGTGACATGGTTCGTTCTCGTCGTTCCGGATGGATGCTGACGACTGCGCAGACCAATCCGGCAATTACTCAGTTTTTTTCGACCGCTGGTGAACATGGGGAGCGCCTGTTTATTTGTCGCCCCCTGACGGGGAAAACCCACCAAATCCGAGTCGCATTGAAGTCGATTGGTTCTGCGATTGTCGGGGATCCCATTTATCACAACAGCCATAATGCTGATCGTGGATATTTACATGCTTATGCTCTGGCATTTCCGTATGCCGGAGAGTGGCATCGGTTTATCTGTGATCCGAGACATGATGATGCCATGGGTGAAAAGTGGCGGGAACCTGCAATTGTCAGCGGTATAGAGACGTGGTCTGAACCGTGGTTACTCGACTGGCCTAAAATTAAACAAAAGTCTTGAATCTATGATGGATAGCAATCAATTAACAGCTTTTTTTCAACACCTTGAGCAACAACTTGAACCTGAATTACTTGAAATCAGACGTTTATTTCATGGCCGGGGGCGATGCTGGCCGGGGCTGGAGCAACTGACGGCAGACTGGTTGGCACAGCAACTGGTGGTGAGCCTTTTTAAAACGCCTGATGAACATTTTATCCGTTTGTTACGCCAAGGGTTACACGATCTGACACAACAAGAATGTTGGCAGCAATGCGGTGGAAAAAGTATTGTGCTCCAGCATCGCTATGCCCAAGGTGCGCCTGTTGAAGTGCTGTGGGGAACGCTGACATCGCATCCGGTTGCAGTCGAAGATGGCTTAAAATATCAACTGGATATCGGACGCAATCAGAACTGTGGTCTGTTCCTCGATATGCGTTACGGGCGGCGCTGGGTGAGAGAACAGGCTGCAGGTAAGAGAGTTTTGAATCTCTTCGCTTATACCTGTGGCTTTTCTGTGGCTGCAGTGGCTGGGGGTGCCACTCAGGTTGTGAATCTTGATATGGCAAAATCTTCACTGGCGAAAGGACGAGATAATCATCTGCTCAATCAACATGACGTCAGTTCCGTCTATTTTCTGGCCCATGACTTATTGAAATCATGGGGAAAAATTAAAAAATATGGCCCGTATGATTTAATCGTCATTGATCCACCGACCTTCCAAAAAGGTAGTTTCGCCCTGACAAAAGATTATCGGAAAATTTTAAGGCGTTTGAATGATTGGCTGGCGGAAGAAGGGCTGGTGCTCGCTTGTGTTAATGCACCGATGGTTCCAAGTGATTTCCTGATTCAGAGTATGTGTGAAGAAGCACCGACGCTGACCCTAAGCCATCGTTTAGAGAATCCGCCTGAATTTGCTGATGTCGATCCTGAGTCAGGGTTGAAGGCGCTGGTATTCCACTAAGCAGAATACGCCCGGTGGGATTGCCACCGGGAACGCTCAATTACTTGTTTTGAGCTTGAAAAACAAGGGTATGTTTTTCACCTTTCAAGGTTAGTTTGTCTTTATCAATGTCGATGCGATTCCATTCGGAGAGCGTTGAGATAATGGTGTTATTGAGTGCCATTTCGTTTTTCAGGCATAATTTCATCGTTGAGTTCAAATGGGTGATTCTGAACTCATGTGAATCCACATCGATTTCGACTTCTCCCACATAATCATTACAACCTGCCAGTCCGGTTGCCGTCATTTTTTCATCAACATGCAGTGATGGTGCTTTTTTCCCTTTCGGGCGTTCCAAAGCTTTGCCATCCAATTCAACCAAATGCCACTGAGGGGTTTGCAGTTCAGATAACTGAATTGGCTTATCTTTACTCGCGCATCCTGCCAAGCCAGCCAAGAAAGCTGTGAATGTTACTGTTGTGACGATAGCCTTTGAACTAAGCTTCATATAACCAACCTTTGATTGTTAAAATTGTGACGTTGTTATTCTTTTTGCATATAGATTCACAGTCAATCTGGATAGACAGAGAATATATCCGGTAACCTTTGCTTTAGGGTCAGTACGACTCATCATATGCAAATAGAATTTGGCGAAGTAAACCAACTCCCAACAGGATTGTAAAGAAGGATTTTGATATTTCAATCACCGGAGAGCAATAACGGAACGAAAATACCTTCCGGACGAATGCTATATTGAATGAAACAATAAATATCGCACCAGACTGTGGATCATAAGACATGGAACAACTCGAATTTTTTGATATTCCCAGCCCTTGTATCCGTGTGTGTGAAGTGGATGAAAAAGGTTACTGTCGGGGCTGTATGAGAAACCGAGACGAACGTCTTCGTTGGTTGAAGATGAATTCGGCCGAGAAGATCCATGTCATTCAATTATGCAGAATGCGTTATCGTCGTAAAATGGCTAAAAAACAAGCCACTGGTGGTATAGATAAACACAACTCGGAAAGCCCGCAGCGAGATCTATTTTAAATGATATTTTTAGACAGATGCGGTGTGTTGTCTCACCAGCCCTTGATTACTTGCTGATGTGCCAGCGATCACTAACCCAACCGCCAACCTGTTCATCAAAATGATTGCCAGTAAAGTGACGACCATCTGCTTTTTTTTCATGTCGGGGTTGTTCATGGAGTAGATGATGGATGTAGTTTGCCATCGGATCATCAGATTGGCTGTGTTGTTGTTTTTGGGCGACCTCCTTAATCATTTTTAGTCGATAGGTTGAACTTGAACGTTTCATGTGACCTCCTGTGTGTGAGTGTTGTACAAAAAATAGCCACTTTGTCTGGCTGCGTCAACTCGTACTATGTGAGTTCTCTATCATTTTTGATCTTGGGCAAAAAATACTATAAGACGAATAAATACCCATACATAAAGCCATGTCTTGTAAAAGACTTGAAAAAAGAGATAGTCACAGGACTATCTCTCCGGGCAGTTATTTCGCGACGATTGTTTTCGCGACGATTGTGTTTGTTGTGTCAGGTCAAATCAACGTGTTGTTTGCTGAAACTTTGTGGCAGCATCACGACAGTTTTTCTCAACATTACGCAGGTGTTTGGTCGTTTTCAGGAAATTTTCTCCAATCGTTTTCAGACCAGCGATAATTTGTTTTTGCGCTTGTGTTTCAGTATTCATCTTCAAATCCCCTCAATATAAAAACAAAAAGGCTAACGAGAGCATTGCTCATACGTTAGCCGAACTTACCGTTGTTAGAGACCTGAAGCGGAATGAATCGGAACTATTCTCTGTCTTAGCGATTCATCGCTTAGTGATTATTATTTTTGTGTCTGTTTTGCCTGTGATTGCGATGTTATGTTTGATTGTTAGCTGCGAGTATAAGAGAAGCGTGGTGAATCTCCGAGTTATTTCGAACAAAAAGTGTTCGGAGTGGGAAGTGAGTTACAAATTTATGTACATTTTTTTAACGTTTCATAACAGGTTGCTTACCTATTATTATATGGGGCGGGTGGGGATGAATAAAATAGCAAAACCCCGATGTTTGGTAGCCATCGGGGTTTCTGAATTGTAGATATTACGGTTGGTAAGGCCGACTATCTGTTATGCAAAAGGTGCTGGATTACTCCGGCTAATTCTTAAGAGAATCAGATACGGATGAAGTCCATGTGCGTTACTTTTGGCTTGAACACGTGACGTTGAACATCTTGTGGTTTAACCTTTACTTCTGCGCCGTCAATCACAAGAGTGATTGCTTCGTAGAATTCAGGCTTGTCCATTTGGTTGATGATATCATCATGGTTCAGTGCGATAGATACAGGAGCTGCATCACCACCGTAAACGATAGCTGGGAATTGACCAGTATGACGTAGGCGGCGGCTCGCACCTTTACCTAGTTCAGTACGTACGACTGCTTCAAATTTCATATTATTTACTCTCAAAATTAGTAAATGGTTTGGTTAAGTCTGGCAATGCGACCTTGCCAGACGTAGTTCGTTTCACACAGATAATGAAACGAGCGCGGATACTACCATTCTCTGCTTTTATGGGCAATAAGTATCTTGTGGCCTAAGGTTTTTGGCTCAGTTCATCGGCAAAAATCTTGTCTCTCAGCTTCCAGAAACGGCCCGATTTTCGGGCAATCACAAATTGTGGCAACCGGAAACGATGTTGATGGGCAACCACGCGACTCGGTGATGATTCGTAGAATGGCCGGTGTTTATCAGCCAGATGCGGTCTGACGAAGCGTTGCTGAAACAGCCGCTTCTGCTTTTGAGTGGTTAAAGGCCAAAATTCATGAACCTGAGCCTGATTTTCGCCGTGGTAAGTGATTTTAAGCTGGTTCTTACCTTGATTGTCTTTATGTAGGCTGAGCTCCATGTTCAGGCATTCGAAGACTAATGCATCTTTCAGGTTGAGTGCTTCTTTCAGTTTCTTATCCGGATCGACCAGTATGGTCTGGCACTCATGGCAGATGCGGGCTGCAATATCATTGTCGGCTCCGCATTCATGACAATATTTCGCCCGGAAACGATAACCACAATGATGACGCTCTTGCGTGTCTTCATCCGTAAAGTAACCCTGACAACGTCGCCCGTAATGTTCGATCAGAAATCCGCCGCCATCCAACTTACCCCAAAAGTTATTGTTAAAACCACATGCAGGGCAGGGAACGGTAACAATCTCACTTTGACTGTCGGGTTTGGGCTCTCCGACCTCAGGTTGTTCGAGATCGTATTGGTTTCCGGCATAGTCGAGGATCAGGCAATCCTGCTTACCGGGGGAAAGGCGCAACCCCCGGCCGATAATTTGCTGATACAGACTGACCGATTCGGTCGGACGCAGAATGGCGATCAGATCCACATGCGGTGCATCAAATCCCGTAGTTAGGACGGATACGTTGACCATATATTTCAACTGGCGCTGTTTAAATTGCCGGATGAGCTGATCTCGCTCTTGGGACGGTGTTTCCCCGGTGATAATCGCTGTCTCTGATTCGGGCAGCAGTGCATAGATTTCTCGGGCATGATGAACGGTTGCAGCAAAGATCATTACGCCCTGTCGGTGTTCAGCTTGCTGAATGACCTGCGCAATGATCTGTGGGGTAGCACGTTTGGCCTGGGAAATTACCTTGTCCAGCTCCGAGGTTTTATAAACGCCGGTTGCCATCGGTTTGACCTGAGAAAAGTCATAACTGAGCACCGGGGCATCAATTAACTTTGCAGGTGTTAAAAAACTTTCATCTAACAGATAATGAATCGGTAGTTCGAAAATACAATCCCGGAAGAACCGGGGATCTTCACTGCGCACCTGACCGCGGGTATGGTATTGGTAGATCCAGCCCATGCCGAGTCGATATGGAGTCGCGGTTAAGCCAAGAATTTTAATGCCGGGATTATTGGCTTGCAGATGTGTGATGACTTTCTGATAACTGCTGTCTTGATTATCCGGTACACGATGGCATTCATCGATGACGAGTAACGAAAACTGATGACTAAATGCCGATAAGTGACGAGAAACGGATTGTACCGAGGCAAACACGACTTGTTGATCGGTCTCTTTTCTGCCAAGCCCGGCAGAAAAAATGGCACCGTTCAGGCCGTACCCTTCATATTTTTCATGATTTTGCTCGACCAGCTCTTTGACATGAGCCAGCACAAGAACCCGTCCTTTTGCCAGTCTGGCCAGTTCTGCAATGACGAGGCTTTTTCCCGCACCGGTCGGTAAGACAATGACTGCCGGCGTGTGGTGATGACGAAAATAATGGATGACCGCTTTCACAGCATCACTTTGATAAGGACGAAGTGTATACATAGATTCAATTATTTAAGAAAAATGTGAAACTGTTCAACTAATGGCTGATAGGTGGCTATAATAGCGCACTTCAATATCATGAGGTACGCATGCGTCTGGATAAATTTTTATGTGATGCTTTAGGCATCACACGTAAAGAAGCGACGAGAGTCATCAAACAGGGTGAAGTCTGTGTCAATGAACAGGTTCAAAAAAGTGGCGCGCTGAAACTGACAGCAGCAGATGAGGTCACTTGGCAGGAGCAACCGGTACGGTTGCATGGGCCGAAGTATATCATGCTGTATAAACCTGAAGGTTATGTGTGTTCTCACGAAGATGGTTTTAATGAAACTGCTTTTATGTTGCTTGATGAACCCCATCTGAAACATTTGCATTTTGCGGGCCGGTTGGATGTTGATACCACCGGACTTGTATTGATTACCGATGATGGCCAGTGGTCTCATCGCGTTACCTCTCCTAAGCATCAATGTGGCAAGGTCTATCGTGTGTGGCTGGCCGATCCGATATCGGAAGATGCTATTGCCCAATTTCAACAGGGCATTCAATTACGCAATGAGCGGGAACTGACTTTACCGGCACAACTTGAAATTCTCGGTGAGAAGGAAGCACGCCTGAAAATTTATGAAGGCAAATATCATCAGGTGAAACGCATGTTTGCTGCAATTGGCAACAAAGTCGTTGGGTTACACCGAGAGCAAATTGGACAAATCAGTCTCGATGATACACTGAAACCGGGCGAGTCTCGTTATCTGACCGAGGCAGAAGTACAGTCTGTCTGGGAAACTCAGTCAGCAGATGATTAGCCTCTAATACATGCTGATGAATATGATGTGTTCATCTGAACGATGGTGATAACTTAAATAGGAGATTTATGAGTACCGGACACGTATTACAACATGACAGTTCTCCTCGGATGGACTTATTACTTTTTATTATATTAGGTGCGATTGGTGCGATTACCCCACTAGCGATTGATATGTATCTTCCAGCGATGCCTGTGATTGCCCGTGATTTAGGGGTGAGTGCCGGGTCTGTGCAGATGACCTTAACGGCCTACATTGCCGGATTTACCGTGGGGCAGCTTATTCAAGGTCCGTTTTCGGATAGCTATGGTCGTCGTCCGGTTATGTTACTTGGTATTGTATTATTCGGTCTGTGCTCGGTGGTCTGCGCCAGTGTCAACGATATTGAAGCGCTGACTTATATCCGTGCTGCTCAGGGATTCGCCGGGGCTGCTGCCGCGGTGGTGATTCAAGCGGTGGTGCGTGACATGTTTAATCAGGAAAATTTTGCCAAGGCGATGTCCTTTATTACGCTAGTTATCACGCTGGCACCGTTAGTTGCCCCGATGCTGGGCGGACATCTGGCCGTTTTATTTGGCTGGCGCTCGATTTTCTGGGTACTGACCGGTTTTGCGGTGCTCGTTATTTTGATGGTGTTATGGAAGATTCCCGAAACCTTAAAAGAGGAAAATCGTCAGCCATTGAATTTGAAGCGGACGCTGAAAAACTATTGGCAGTTATGCCAGTCATCTTGGTCTCTTGGGTTGATGCTTTGTGGCGGATTCTCTTTTGCCGGGATGTTCTCTTTCTTGACGGCAGGCTCATTTGTTTACATTGATATTTATGACGTGAGCCCAGATAAATTCGGTTATCTGTTTGGTCTCAATATCCTGGGAATTATGTTGATGACCAGCATCAATAGCCGCTTTGTCAAAAAGGTTGGCTCAATCATGATGCTCCGTCTTGGGCTATCAATTCAGTTTCTGGCCGGGCTCGGATTACTGATCGGTTGGTTTTTTGATTGGGGATTATGGGGAACCGTACCGTTTGTCGTACTATTTATCGGAATGATTTCAACTATCGGAAGTAATGCCATGGGGCTACTCATGAGTGGTTATCCGCATATGGCTGGTACCGTCTCTTCATTGGCTGGTACTTTTCGTTTTGGTGTCGGCTCGGTTGTCGGGGTCATTGTTGCGGCAATGCCAGGAGATGCAGTCTGGCCGATGGTGTTCAGTATGGCGGTCTGTTCAGTCTTATCTGGGTTGAGTTACTGGGTGTCGGAAAAAGGCTTAAGGAGCGCATGATGACATATCATGATGAAATTCAGCAGGTAGTAAATACTGCACTGACGGAATTAACGCAAGCCCATCAACGCGGTCAACTGGTGAATGCGCCGGTGGCCAATAATCATTTTCTGATTCGCTGGGTGACCAATGCTTTAAAACAGCAACGTTTTCACCGTTGTGTCGTTAATGACCTGACGGGGTGGCAGAAAGCCGGACGCTCTCAGGGCAATCATGCCGGTTTGGAACGGGTATTTCAGCGGATATCCGCGTATTACCGTCTTTTCTTCGCTCCTAATGCGTCAGCCGAGCAGCCAATTACCGATCAACAGATTGAGCAGTTTCTGGATACCATGACCGAAGCAGGGTGGGAGATCTCCACTTCAGAGCCGTTGGTCGGTTGCGGTAAAGTGCAGTTATTTACGCAAAGTCCCAATTCGTTAGCGCTGTGTGCGCAACAGTGTGAAGCTTGTTTTGATGGCGCGCTCCTGACTCAACCGATGAGTTTCTTTGTGCGAGGTAACCATTCAAAGTTCGTAGATCAGGCATGGCAAGCAGGCCTTATGGTTCATAAACGAACCGATTATAAATCCAACGTAAAATACCACGGCGAGTATTTGATCTATCCCGGCAATCGCGGAGAACAGCTGGCCGAAATCCCCCTTGGATTTCAGGTGGATTAAGTTCATGTGAGCGGGAGAAGTGGCATTTTGTATGTCGGTATATTCGTCAAGGAATGGGTTCAATTGCGGAATCGATAATGAACAATATCAATTGGGATGATCTGAAGTATTTTCTGGCACTTTATGAAACCGGCAAGGTCAGTACCGCAGCACATCGGCTGAACGTCAACTACGCGACGGTATCAAGACGTATCGACCGGCTGGAAGATGCTTTAAAGTTGAAACTGTTCAATCGCACCGGTGATGGGTTCTTATCCACCATTGAAGGGAAGCTATTATATGAGCGTACCATCAGCCTGAAAGATAATATTAATAATCTCTCTGAATCACTTTCGCCTGATACGCGATTTAACCAAAATATTAAGATCTCAATGGTGCCATTTTTGGCTGAACAGTTTGTCATCGAAAAATTGAAACATCTGCACACTCGTTTTCCTGAACTGCGCTTTGAAATTGATACGTCCAATCGAAATGTGAATATTGCCAAACAGGAAGCGGATATTGCATTAAGAATGGAGCTTCCCGAAACAGGAGAATCAATCTGCAAAAAATTGGGTGAAGTCGAGTTTGTATTGTCCGGAACCGATGATTGGATAGAACGACTGCGCAATCATGAACCTGTCAATATCGTCACCTACACGGCTGAGTTGAGCCATCTGCCAGAATGCCAGTATCTGATTGACCGATTCGGCACGAAGTCGATCAAGATCCAAACTGATACGGTTGCCGCACAAAGAAAAGCAGCCGAACATGGTTATGGCATTGCTTTACTACCGAAGATAGCGCTGCGGTCGAGCTCCTTATCTACAGTCAAACCAGAGATAGCGATTACGCGGGAAGTCTGGCTGTTAACCACTAAAAAAACCATGTCATCAACCGCAAAAAAACTCGTCATGGAAGAACTGGTTAAAATTTTCCACAATGAGTTACAAGGCGAGTCCTGAAATCGAAATCTTATTTGAAGTCCACATTCATTTTTGCACATCACACCTGCATCAATAGCAATTAACCCACATTGCCGAGTCGGTATAATAGCCATTGTTTTAACAGGAGAAACAAATATGGCTAAACTCAATACACTGCGCAATATTGCCGGACTTCCGGAGCATCAAATTGATTGGAGCAATGCTATTGTTCTTTTCGTCGATTATCAAAATGAGTATGTTGATGGGATTTTGTCTTTAGGTGAAGCTGGTGTGACGGCTTTGGGAAAGGCCCAGACATTGCTTGAGACAGCCCGGACTCAGTCTGCACCGGTTTTCCATATCTTACATAAAGCGAGTGCTGCTTCCCCGGTATTTAACTGTGAGTCTCGTTTGTCTGATGCGATTGATGCTGTCCAACCAACAGACAATGAAACCGTCATCCATAAAACCCTGCCGAATTCATTCTTTAAGACAGAACTTGAGGCATTATTGGCACAAACTGGCCGTCAACAATTGATCATCGCCGGTTTTATGAGTCATATGTGTGTCACGGCGACAACCATTAAAGCCGTAGAATTAGGTTACGATGTAATTGTTTGTGAAGACGCCTGCGCCTCACGCCCCCTGCCAGATCAGCATGGTAATCCAATCAATGAGCATCTGGTTCACTCGGTAGCAATGGCCGCGTTGCGCGACCGTTATGCTTCAATTCAGTCTCTGACCAATTTGATCTAAATCGGTTCAGAATGAGTCTGAATTCAAAAGACCTGCACTTTTAATCGGGCAGGTTTTTGTTATTGGCTCTGTAAAAAACGCTATCACTGGCGGGTTTTGTTGTAGAGACGTTAATCTATAATTGGATAAAATGGGATTTGATATTTTACAAGCTTAGAGAGACGATCTAGTTCAGAGATATTCACATGTTGCTGATTTAATATTTCTAGGTCTCTTTTATCGATGGTATCTTTACCCTTCAAGTTGAGATATCGGTTCAGTTCCTTTTTATCACCGATTGCTGCTAATTTAACTAAAGTCTCTACATATTGACGCTCTTCTTTTCGGTAACACAAATTCATTGCGTTCTTATATAATTCACCAATAACGATCCGCTGAACTTGCTTTGTTTGGCTAAGAAGCCACTTATCTGTAATTTGGATCTTGCGTGATTTATATGTATTGCAAACTTCTATTCTCATATTCAAGCTTTCATACTGCTACTGTAATTGAGATTCAAGACTTTCTTTGGTTTGAATAATATTAGCGCAGGCGGCACCAGAAAAAGCAATTAGTAACAATATCTTAAATGGCATTGTAAATACTGGTGTTACAGAAACAACACTAGCTAAATATTTAGACATATTAATCGTGCTATTCATTTCTTTTATAGCATTAATAGTTCTTGTTGAAGGACGGTAATCACGGATAGTACAAAAATCATATTTCATTTGATAAGTCTATTCAGCCAGCAATGACTTATGCTACCACGCACTAATCAATAGAATCTAATCATCGTTTTTCCTTATTTTTGCAATCGCTATACAATGAGACCTTCCCCTAGAAAAATGTCTATATTGATAGCAAAAACCCCCAATACGGGGGCTTTGTCATTCTGGTATGTCATTTTTTCTTTTGCGACGGACTTTTGAGCCGTGCAACATCCTCATTCCGAGGAGAGCTACCGCCTTTAAATCTTGCTCAGTTTGTTCATGTATAGGCTGGTCAACAGCTTGCTATACAAAAATCTGCTACGCAGAGGTCAGAAAAATAAAAGACCTGAATGCTCTCAGGCCTTCTTCTATTAGGTCACTCTTGGGGACCAATTGATTATGAGTTAGCCACTAACGCAGGAAGTCTAGGAAAACCGAGGTAAATTAAGCGTAACTAAAAATACCTTAAAGTGTTTACTAAACAGTAGTTTATCGTAATTTTAGTGAAAGTGTCAAAACTAGTGACTGTACCTCTAGTGTACCTTTTTTCGGTACAGTACCCACACTCTGTGATTTCAGAACTCTCCGATCGATCGCTTTCACCATTCCTGTACACTAAGACATCTGTCTCCACAACAAAACCGGCTAGTTAGCACATAATAGACACGTTTCTTTTGTCATTTCTTGACCGCCTTAACCCAATAGCAGATTATGAGCTTAGTAGATTAGTGGTGATTAGATAGATATGTTCTATAGTTGCAGAGTGTTTAAGAAAATTAACCATATCAAATCAGTGTGTTGATGTGATGGTGTCTGTGTTTTCTTAAAATATTATATAGACAATGTCTACTTAAAAAGACTGTTATAACAGCAAGCAAGGAATGTACTGATGTTTGGAAGAAAGTTATTTGAAAATGATGATTGGCTACTTACCTCGAGTATATTCGGTGGATTCAAGGTAACGCTGAAGACTAGGAAATACTCTATAAAGGTTAGTCGCCAAGAGGGTCATCACTTTCTTCGTACGCTTGAGTGCATGGCGGATCTCGGAATAAAAATTGAGCCTGGCAATGAAACCTTTGAAGAAGCAGCAGAAGAATTTTGTTCAGCAATTTTGGGCAGAGGTGGTGCAAGGTGGCAGGCTTATTTTTCTATCCCTCCTCACGAATGGGCTCAAGGATATGCTGAAGAAAATAAATAAATGTTATAACAAGCCGCTGTACTCAGACACATGCTGCTACGTTCGGTCACTGCGCTCTATTTTTACACAAAAGCGCTCTCTGTAGCATGTGCTGGTGAGCGGGGCGTTATGCTGCTTAAGTAGTGAGTAAATAAGAGGGATTATTAATGGAAAATGAGCAAGGAAATACAATTAATAGTGACGATGTTAATATAAAAAAATCGCATAACCTTAATTCGGAAAATTTTAGGAATCTTGATTTTAAAAAAATTAATTTATTGTTAACTATGGCGATAAAAATCATCGTTATTGTAGCGTTGCTTTCAATGTATATTGCTGGGCGCTCAATCTATAAGCAGTACGCTCATGCGGGACCAAGTTGTGAGGCTCAACAATCAGATTTTCAATATTGGTTAGATAAAGCTAAAAGTGGTAAAGGAAAAATTGTTGCAATTCACGAGAATAAGCTGCAAACGATTAATGGTACAACACAATGCTACGGAACTTTTCTTACTAAATCTGGTGATTATAAAGGTTGGGAAGGTTCAATTACAGAATTAGCTAGTGGAGAAGTAATTGGTCGTGCAAACTTATATTAAGGAATATTTATCTACAGTGTGCCCAATCGCTGCATAACAATACGCACCAGCAGACACTAATAAGTAGGGCACTTGTGGTTTAAAGTTATCAGTTTGCTGAGGCTGCAATCAAAGTGCTGCTGTGCTTGGCCTTATGTGATAAAGGAGTATTGATGGATTTGATACATAAAGAGATAGAAACGCTTCTTAAAAAATCGGTTGCATCTAACTATCCATATGAAATGGTAACGAATAAAATTAGCAGTATTGAACGAAGTGCAATTTATTATAAATATACTCTAGGTAATATTGATGGGATAGCAATATTTGTTGGTGCGAAAAAGTTCTTTTACTTTGAAAATGCCAAAAACAGAGCTACGTTAACTAATTTTCAAAAAAAGTTAAATGAGAGATCTTGTCCGCCTCCGTTTTATTTGGTAGGTAAAGGAGATTTTAAATCAAGATACTACGCTTTAAAATCAAACGATGAGTTTAACAGTTTGGTCTTTTCTATATTTACTGCTGAAAAAATGGCTACAATATATAATCAGCTTATTTGTGATAGTGAGTTGTTGGCTCCACATAAGTCTACAATATTTGAGTCAATGGAAGCTTATTGGTTAGGGATGGACTTTATATCAACAGATTCATTGATGTCCGTAATGGAAGGTGCGCTACGTAATTTAATTCATAAGGCAGGAAAAAAACGTCCTAATTTAAAATTTCAAAATTATATCCGTTCACTAGCAATAGATAGAGTTTCTGTCAATTTTGATAAATTAAAAGAATTTTATTGGTATCCATTCAAGTGTAAAAATTTTCAAACAGCTCTCGAGCAAAAGGGGACAGATGAAGAGTTGAGATTATGGGTTCTAATTGATCACTCAACGGACGCAATTAATGCATTTTTAAGTTGGTTTTCTGAAGTTTTGTACAAAGATCATGATGGCAGTGAAGATATTTTTACATTGAATAGACATAACCTTTTCCATGCTTTTTCTGAAAGGGATGCAATACCTGTTTATTACCCATTAATGTTATGGTCTCTTCTAAGTCTGGTCTACATGGAAAGTTTGTTTATAAAAATTAGAGACCCATTTTTCCCTGAGACAACAAAAGATGATGAAAAATTGGGGAAATATTTTTCAGGTTTAATGAATGATGTAGGTCAAAATAGACGAAAAGTAGCAAGAGTGTATGGAGTAAAAATATAAAACCTAATCATATTTGACTACGCCCATACAAGGCGTTTAAGTGCTTGGCCGAAAAACGATGGGTTCTCTCCCAATTTAGCGGACACATCTAAAAAGACACAGTTATGCTCTAGGAGGAAACTTGATGGTAGTATCTAAGGAAAATGCAGAACATTATTTGTGGGGTGAGGCATGTGATGGTTGGCACTTGGTCAAGTCGAGCGTCTTAGCGTAATCCAGGAGCGAGTCCCTTCGGGTTGTAGTGAGGTGCGCCATTTGCATGAGCAATCAGAACAGTTTTTCTTTGTTCTGTCTGGTTGTGCCACATTAGAAGTGAATGGTGAAACTTTTGAGTTAAAAGAGAACCAAGGGTTACATGTGCCTAGTAATACACCACATCAGTTAAGTAATCGAACTCAAACAGATTTGCATTTTGTGGTGACATCGACTCCACCAAGCCATGGTGATCGTGTTGAAGTACAAGGATCACAAGAGTCTTAAGTCGGGTGTAGCGAATTCTCAACACCCGATATTGACTACCGATCCGCCTTCCTGCAAATACGCTTAACCATGCCTTTGAAAATAAACAGGTGCGCCGGCATCATCACGAACCAATAGAGCAGGCCGTAAAATCCTTGTGGGTGCCACCATGCCCGGATGTCTAAGGTGCGGTGGGTGCCTTCATCCGTGATTGAACATTCCAGTCGGCCGAGTCCCGGGGCTTTCATGCCGAATAGCAGCGAGAGAAACTGCCCCGGCTCGCAGCGAATCACCTTCCACGAATCAATATAATCACCGACCTTCAGCTGGTCGCCTTGCGGGGCTCTTCTGACTGGTTTGCCGCCGCCGAAAAAGAAGTCGAGCCATTCCCGGGTTCGCCATAAGCTATTGGCGAAAAAATAACCTTCCGGCCGTTGGCCTATGCGCCGAATCACTGCCCAGAGTTGTTCTGTCGTTGCTGTGGTTTGACACGTTGCGCCAGCCTGCTTGGGATAATAGCCATAACCCGGCTGCCAGCGATTGAGTGCGTGTGGGTCGAATCCCCAAACCTGACTCCGGACAAAACGTCCTTCCCGGGCAATAGTTTGCTGCACAGCGTCGCTGTAGCTGAGTAACTTTTGTGGGTAAAGCTCGGTGATTGCGCGGTTATCGGCCACATAATCATGGGTCAGACCGGCCAGTAATGCTTTACCGATACTGCTGGGCACTGAGGTAATCATACCGAGCCAGTAGGAAGCAATTTGGGGTGTCAGTAAACGGGTTGACCAGAGACGGAAAGGTTGGCCGGCCATCTGGCAAATAATTTTGAATTGCTCGCGATAGCTGAGCACTTCCGGGCCACCGATTTCAAATAACTGATGTCCGGTCGGGGAGGACTCTGCAAAACGCAGTAAATAATAATTCAGGTTTTCCAGCGCGATCGGATTGGCTTTTGAATCGACCCATTTGGGAGTGATGAGGATCGGCAGGTTGTAGACAAAGTCACGCATAATTTCAAACGCAGCGGATCCCGGACCAATCACGACACCGGCCCGCAGTTCAGTGATCGGGATTGAAAGCCGCCGCAGACACTCTCCTGTCATTTTTCGGGCTTTGAGGTGTTCAGAGTGCCCCGACTCCGGTTGAATGGCGCTGAGATAAATTATGTGTTCAATGTGGCTGTGTTCTGCCGCCTGTCTGAAGTTCTCTGCTAACTGTAACTCGTAATCGAAGAAATCACCGCCATAAGCCATGCCATGAACGAGAAAATAGACCAGATCAAAGTGAGGAATCAGTGCCTGTGTCGCGTCTGAGTCGGCTAAATCAAGATACGCGAGCTGAAGGTTAGGGTGAGGTTCCAGACGGGCTTTCAATGACTCAACATCACGCGTCGCGGCTGTGACGGTGTAACCTTGTGCCAACAGGTGGGGGACAAGTTGTGAACCGATGTAACCGGATGCACCGAGGACGAGTACATTTTTCATAAATAATCCATAAGTCGTGGGTGATGGCAAAGACGGTGATTCAGTCTACTGATATGAATAGTGATTAGCATACAGAATACACTTTGGGGTGTCACTGGCCCATGTTATACTTGGACCGTTTTTCAGTTTTTCTGAGTCTGTAAATCTCCTGAGTCACCATCGGCTTAGGGAAACGATCCTATCACCGGAGTAGATACGCTTTTGTCTAAGATTATCACGATTCTTTCCTCGATTCGGGGCAATTTTGTGCGTCAGTTGATTGCGATTGCAATTCCTATTGCGGTGCAAAATATTTTGTTTTCCAGCCGGGGATTAGTTGATGTCATTATGCTGGGGCAACTGGGCGAAGCGGAGATTGCTGCGGTCGGTGTTGCTGCCAGAGCGACATTTGTTTCGACGATTATGCTGGTTGGTGTGACAACCGGTGGAGCGCTGCTTACTGCTCAATATTGGGGCGCTGCGAATAAGCAAGGGGTTCGGGAAAGTACCGCATTAACCTGTTTAGTGTCGATGTTTTTTGCTACCATCACCGTGCTAATGTTTATGTTTTTCTCGGAATCGGTAATGTCGCTGGCGACCGATTCGCCTGATGTTATTCGCTTAGGAAGCGAGTATCTACAGATCACGTCGGTCAGTATGTATGCTGTGGCGATGGTCAGCAGTATGGCTGTCGGCTTGCGTGCAATGCATAAACCGGGGATTAGTACTTTTTTCAGTGCAATCGGGATCGGTTCTAATGTGGTCTTGAACTGGGTCTTGATCTTCGGTCATTTCGGGTTGCCTGCAATGGGGATTGCCGGGGCTGCGATTGCTACGGTCCTCAGTGGTGTGATCGAAATTGTGACCTTGTATGGTTATCTTTATCGAAAACAGCATTTATTGGCGTTTGGGTGGCATGACGTGGTAGCCGCAGTGAATTTGCGCAAGGTGAAGCGCTTTTTGCAGCTCTCATTGCCAACTACCTTTAACTTCTTGATTTGGTCGGGCGGGTTGTTTGTTTACCATGCCATTATGGGACTGAGTGGGGTACAAGGGCTGGCTGCACTATCGGTGATGACGCCGGTTGAATCGATTTCGCTCAGTTTTATGATCGGCATTTCCAGTGCCGCAGCGGTTCTGGTCGGTAATCAACTGGGTGCGAAAGAATATGAAAAAACCTATGATCAGGCTATTGCATTGACGATTCTGTGTGTCTTTGCCAGTATCGTTGTCGCTATCTTGTTGTACTTATTGCAAACCCCAGTGTTAAATGCATTTTCTGCTTTAACGCCGGAAACCCGCGCGTTGGCTGAAAAATTTATTGCAATTCTGAGTATTGGCATTGTGCTACGTTCTTTTCCGATGTCTGCGATTGTCGGTGTGTTGCGTGCCGGCGGAGATGTGAAATTCTGTCTGTATCAGGATATATGTGCCCAGTGGGTGATTGGTATTCCGGTGACAGCCATCGTCGCTGTGATGTTCCATGCACCACCGGAGTGGGTGTATCTGGCCTTTCTGACGGAGGAATGTGTGAAATGGATTGGCTCGATTCCACGCATACGAAGTAAGAAATGGATGAGAAATCTGATAGACACGGATGTGTGATTAACACCGCAAACTACTTTCTCCATTATGGTTTTTAGTGTAGATTCACACACCGAGATGTGTGAGAGTGGATCCAAAGATGTTAGAACTGACAGACCTGTGTAAAGGCTATTTAGATGGGGAGGAGTTTCACCCTATTTTACAAGGCGCAGAGCTGAAGCTGACATCGGGTGAGCAGGTCGCATTGATGGGCGAAAGCGGTTCTGGTAAGAGTACACTTTTGAACCTGATCGCAGGAATAGATAAAGTGGACTCTGGGGACATTTGGTTTCCCAATTTCCCGATGCATAGCGCTTCCGAACACCATCGTGCTGCTTACCGACGCCATCATATCGGTCACGTTTTCCAACAGTTTAATTTACTTCCGACACTGAATATTGCCGATAATATTCGTTTCTGTCGTCAGTTACGCCGACTACCAGAAGACCAAGGACTATGGCGTCAGATTTTATCTGCCCTTGATTTAATGCCTCTGCTCGGGCGCTATCCGGAAGAAGTGTCCGGTGGTCAGCAGCAACGTGCCGCGATTGCCCGAGCACTCTATATGGAACCGAAACTGTTGTTGGCTGATGAGCCCACGGGAAGTCTGGATGAAAAAAATGCAGAGGCGGTACTTCGGCTCCTGACATCTTTATCCCGTAGACTTGAATATACACTGTTGCTTGTCACTCACAGTCAAAAAGTGGCTAGCCATATGGAACGGTGTGTTCGTCTACAGGGAGGGCAGTTACATGTTGTGTCCCGTAGTTAAAGGACTGCTGGGTCATTATCGTCGCTCACCATTACAGATTTTACTGGTCTGGCTGGGGCTGACATTAGGGGTCTCTATTCTTATCGGTGTCACAGCGATTACCGAACATGCCCGTAAAAGTTATGCGCATGGGGAGAAGCTGTTTGCAAATCCGCTGCCGTATCACATACGTCCCCGTTCCCTGGAAAATCAGATTCCATATCAAGTTTATCAACACTTACAGCAGGCAGGTTTTCACCAGTGTGTGCCTTTCAGCCGTTTTAAAGCGGAAACGGAGCACGGAGAGACGCTGACCGTGATTGGCATCGATCCTGTCAGTATGGCGAATGTCATCTCCTCAAAGCAGTCTCTCTGGCAACAGCCGATCCTACCGTTACTGATTGCACCAAATTCGGTGATCATTAGCCGTGAGTTTGCCAAGCATGAACAGTTAAAGAATGGCGACTGGATTACACTTTCATCCGGTGGACACATCGGCCCGGTAATTGTCGATCAGCATGATTGGGTTTATGGGCGTCGAGTGATGACCAATCTGTCGCGGGTTCGTGCTTTGACGGGAGAGAGCTTTCTATCTGTGATTGCCTGTCGGGAAATGTCGAATGAGACGTTACAACGATTGAAGCAGGTATTGCCACCAACGCTATCGATCAATCGGCAATATCGTTCTGATATAGGTTCGCTGACCAAGGCATTTTTGTTGAACTTAGATGTCATCGGTGTGCTGGCATTTTTAGTCGGACTGTTTATTTTTTATCAGGCGATATCGCTTTCTTTTATTCAGCGTCAACCGCTGGTGGGCATGATGCGTCAGGCGGGTGTCTCCGGTATCGAACTGACTAAAGCATTGATGATCGAGCTCAGTCTGTTGATTCTTATCTCTTGGATTTCTGGTAACTTTTTGGGATTGTTGTTGGCGGATCGCTTGATTCCGTCCGTCTATTCAGCCGTAATGAGCGAGCCGGAAAGCTTCTTCATCGACTGGAACTGGCGTTGGGGGCTGTATAGTTTCGTGATGGCAACGCTCGGTGCTTTGGCTGCGTGTCTATGGCCATTGATTCGGTTATTGAAGTCTCCTTCCATCCGCTTAACCGCAAAAGTTTCTCTGGTGCGTTTTGCCGGAATAGAGTTTGCCTGTCAGGCGATTGTTGCTGTTTTATTATTTGGGACAGCAGTGCTGATTTATCTGTTTGTGCAACAGTTGTGGACTGGATTTGTGGTACCGGCGTTGATCTTGATTAGTGTCGGGCTGATGACGCCGTTTCTTTTCTGGAAGGTTTGTGACTGGCTTTCTTATCGTCTCAAAGATGTCAAACGGCGCTGGTTTTTTGCTGATGCAGCCGCAAGTATGGGGTATCGCGGTATTGCGACTATGGCATTCTTAATTGCGCTGACTGCCAATATCGGCATTGAGACTTTAGTCGGCAGTTTCCGGGGCACGATGGACCACTGGCTCAATGAAAAATTAGCCGCTGATTTGTATATATATGCTTCACCATCATCTCAAGCGGATATGACTCACTGGTTACGGCAGCAGGATGAGGTGGACTTTGTCTGGAAACGTTGGGAACGTGATATCCCGTCAGAACAAGGCCTTATCCAAGTAGTAAGTACCGGTGCGACGGATATTGAGTTAGGGGCAACCACCATAAAAGTTGCCGTACCGGATTTCTGGGAGTATCTGCACCGGAGCAAAAGTGTATTGATTAGTGAGTCTATGGCGTTAAAGCTGGGCATTCGGCCCGGAGAGCAAATCTCACTGCCTCCTCCGCTGGGAAAAGGCTGGTATGTCGCTGGTATCTATTATGACTATGGCAACCCCTTCTACCAGGTACTTATCTCTGAATTTGCCTGGCAGCAAATATTTGCAGCACATGGGGATATTATCCTCAATGTCCTGACGAAAACGTCGGATCTTGATGCTGAAAATCGTCTCAAGCAGCGACTACTGAATACTTTTTATCTGGATAGTGAACGGGTCTTTAATCATCGGACTGTTCATCAAGCGGTCATGCGGACATTTGACCGTACTTTTTCCATTGCAGATAAGCTCAGTAAAATTACTTTGTTGATTGCTGTGATCGGGATTTTCTTTGCAACGTTTTCCGGTGAGCTGGCGAGAAGAAAGCATCTGACCTTGATGCGTTACCTTGGTGTATCCGGTAAAGAACTGATTATTATCGGCAGTTTACAGCTTTCGACTTTCGGGGTTATTTCTTTGTTGATTGCGATTCCACTCGGCATTAGTTTGTCAGTGTTGGTGATGGATATGGTTATTCGGCAGACGTTTGGTTGGTCTGTACAACTCTATTTTATGTATTCCGGCTATCTGTCTACGGCATTATGGTCGATAGCTGCACTGGTCATTGCCGGGGCAATTCCAGTGGTCAAATTGACGTTACGCTCTCCAATTCAATCTTTTAGAGATTCTCTATAATCTTTAAGTCGTCATCTTTTCTCGGTTTTTTCCTTCGTTTTTTCCGAAGTGAACTATCATTAGAATCGATTTTTATATATTCCAATTGATTGTTAAAATCGTTATGTATATGTTTCAAAAAATAGTGTGAATCAGGAGCCTTCGAATGACGCAAATGATCCGGAAATTCTTCAGTATGGAATCAAGCAGTGGGGTGATGCTGATATTCGCCTCTATTTTAGCAATGTGGGTCGCAAACTCGTCACTACAAGGATTATATGAGCAAGTTTTACATATAAAGTTAATCGGTTTATCACTGCGTCACTGGATAAACGATGGATTAATGGCGGTGTTTTTTCTGCTGATTGGACTGGAAGTCAAACGAGAGCTGTTTGTCGGGGCACTAAAGAAAAAAGAAACGGCGATGTTTCCTGCCATTGGTGCCGTTGGGGGAATGCTCGTTCCTGCCTTAATTTACGTCTTCTTCAACCAAGGTGATGCATTAGCGATCCAAGGCTGGGCGATCCCTGCGGCAACCGATATTGCATTTGCACTCGGGATTATGGCGTTATTGGGGAACCGGGTGCCAGCCAGTTTAAAGGTTTTTCTGCTGGCGTTAGCGATTATTGATGATTTAGGCGTCATCGTGATTATTGCGCTGTTCTATAACAGTGACCTTTCGACACTGGCTCTGTCTGTTGGTTTGGCCATGACCGCCATTCTGGTTCTGATGAGTTATAAGCGTGTCACCCATCTGGCTCCTTATTTGATTATCGGGGCGATTCTTTGGGTTGCGGTGCTGAAATCAGGCGTTCATGCAACGCTGGCCGGGGTTGTGCTTGGTTTCGCAATACCTCTCAAAGGAAAAGAGGGACAGCCGTCACCATTAAAACAACTGGAACATTGGCTACATCCCTATGTATCTTTCATTATTTTACCGATCTTTGCGTTTGCCAATGCCGGCATTCCGATGGACGCAATTTCCAGTGAGGTATTAAGCAACCCTGTTCCTGTCGGAGTGGCATTAGGACTCTTGCTGGGTAAACCGCTCGGTGTGTTTAGTTTCTGCTACGGTGCGCTGAAATTAGGCGTGGCAAAATTACCGCGAGGCGTGCAACTCAAACAAATATTTGCAGTGTCCGTGCTGTGTGGGATTGGCTTTACCATGTCGATTTTTATCTCGTCACTGGCGTTTGGTGAAATTGCTGAGTCATTAGATACTTACGCAAGGTTAGGGATCTTAATGGGGTCAACGGTTGCAGCAATACTCGGGTATTTTTTATTGAGGCTTGCCCTGCCAACTGAAAAAACCAGCGTTTCGGATGAACTTTAATCAAGAAATAATGATGATATACGAGGGCTTTGTCCTCGTATTTTTTTAGGGGATTGTTCAGAGAAAATAATTGCAAGTCGTGTCCGTTATATGTTAGATTTCGCGACAATCTCGGAGTGAATTGCACTTTCTGGGGGATACGCGTAGTGAACATTCAGGCTGATTGTGTCATTACGTAGGGTAGGTATCAGCAAGTCCTTTTGTTGATAGACGGGATACTCTAGTCGTGGGAGCGGCATCGAAATGGGAAACCCAACATTGAAACCATATATTTTATCTTCATTAATCAGCTTTGTTCTTCCTCAGTGCCCTGTCCAACAAGACAGTAGCATTACTGAACCTTGATACCCAGCAATCGCTGATTTTCCACTTTATTTATTGTGTCTCTAAACACGTCTGTCGTATATATTCGATTGTCCAGATGATGTAAGAGGCCGGTTGCTATTACCCATCCTTATTATTGATATTTTTGTTCCTTAAAGATGGGCGTTTTTCCTGAGGGGGCGCAGATGAGTACTGCCTTTGAAGTCAATCAAAATATTTCACCAATTTTTTCATCACAAATACCTGACGTAAAAGGTGTTTATGATTTAACACCGGATCAGGTACTTTTAGATCAAGAGAAGTATGAATCTGAAGTCCGTTCGTATCCTCGTCGTTTGCCCATTGCTATCAAACAAGCTTATGGCCTTCTGGTTGAAGATACGCGTGGTCAGGTTTTTCTCGACTGTCTTGCCGGTGCCGGGACTTTGGTACTCGGATATAATCATCCGGAAATCAATCAGGCATTAAAAGAGCAGTTAGATTCAGGGCTGCCTTACCAAACGCTGGATATAACAACACCAGCGAAAGATCATTTTATTAAGCAGGTTCGAGCATTTCTTCCGGAAGCGCTTGGATCGAACTGTGCTATTCAGTTTTGTGGTCCTTCCGGTGCCGATGCCGTAGAAGCCGCAATCAAGCTAGCCAAACAAACGACGGGTCGCAATACCATGTTTGCATTTCGTGGTGCATACCATGGGATGACCAACGGTACGATGGGTATGATGGGAAATTTAAATACCAAAGCCCGTCGGACCGGTTTGATGTCTGATGTACATTTTATGCCGTTTCCTTATAACATTCGTTGCCCGTTTGGTCTTGGTGGTGAAGAGGGCGCACGTGCCAGTATTCGTTACATTGAACGTCTGTTAGGCGATGATGAAGCGGGTATCATGAAGCCGGCAGGGATCATTGTCGAACCTGTTCAAGGGGAAGGCGGTGTTATTCCTGCGCCTGCATTCTGGCTACGTGAACTCCGTCGTATTTGTGATGAGCACGGTATCTTACTGATTTTTGATGAAGTGCAGTGTGGTGTGGGTAAAACCGGCTACAACTTTGCCTTTGAAGAAGCAGGTATCATTCCGGATATTCTGTGTCTGTCGAAAGCCATTGGTGGTGGATTACCAATGTCGCTGTTAGTGTTCAAAAAAGAAGTCGATACATGGCGTGCCGGTGAGCATACCGGAACATTCCGTGGTAACCAACTGGCAATGGTCTCCGGTGCAAAAGCGCTTGAAATCATTCAGCGTGATAACTTAGTCGAGCACGCCAATATTGCCGGCCAATATTTACGGATGGGGCTGGAGAAAATTCAAAGCCGCGTTAACTGTATTGCAGAAGTTCGCGGTAAAGGATTGATGCTGGGCGTTGAGATCAAAGATCCTCAAGGCGGTCTGAATAAATTCGGTGAACCGAAAGCTGATGGTGCCCTGACGCTGAGAATTCAACGTGCGGCTTTGGAAAGAGGCCTGATGGTTGAAAAAGGTGGTCGTGAAGGGTCTGTAATTCGTTTTCTACCGCCGGTTATTATTTCTTACGAACAGATTGATTTTGCCCTACGTGTCTTAGAAGAGGCTATTTTAGTTGCAGGTGGTGGCGTGAAGTCGCCTGAAGCGCCACATCAGGCTGAATGGAAGAAGCATTTTATTCAGACCGGGCATCAGGGCAGCGAGCAGTTTACCAAAGTCATGAATCACACGACTGCTGCAATGAAATCGATTTTTGAAGCGGTTCAGGCGCCTTATTCCGGTATGGAACCTTCACAGTTGGAACAGGCGATTTATGCGGTCGATTTAGATCATAAAAATGCGCTGTTGACCGATGTGATTTCCGATACGGCCAAATTAGTCGGTGCGAACTCGATTATTGTACAGCATCCGAACTGTATTGCACATTTGCATACACCACCGCTGTTAGCCTCTGTTGCGGCAGAGTCGATGATCGGTGCCTTGAATCAGTCGATGGACTCGTGGGATCAGTCATCCGCAGCAACTTATGTGGAACAGTGCGTGATTGACTGGATGTGTAGCAAGTTCCGGTTAGAAGATTCATCTGACGGTGTCTTTACCAGTGGCGGTACGCAAAGTAACCAAATGGGCTTGCAACTGGCACGTGATTGGATTGCTGACAAATTAAGCAATCATTCAATTCAAAAACTTGGCTTGCCTGACTATGCTGATAAATTACGGATTGTCTGTTCCAAGAATGCGCACTTCACGGTGCAAAAGGCTGCCTCTTGGATGGGATTGGGTGAGAAAGCAGTATTAACGGTTGATTCTTTGCCAAACGGGACGATGGATGCCTCTAAACTTGCTGGTGTCGTTGAGCAAGCGAAGGCTGAAGGTTTGATTCCGTTTGCGGTGGTCGGTACGGCAGGAACCACGGATCACGGTGCAATTGACGATTTAAACACGATTGCAGACGTAGCAGAGCAGCATGACTTATGGATGCATGTTGACAGTGCCTATGGCGGTGCGCTGATCCTGAGTCGTCATGCCGATCGTTTAAATGGGATTGAACGTGCCCGTTCGATTACAGTCGATTTTCATAAATTATTTTATCAAACAATCAGTTGTGGTGCATTTCTGGTCAACAACAAAGCTGATTTGAAATATCTGTTGCATCATGCGGACTATTTGAACCGAGAACATGACACATTGCCGAATTTGGTTGATAAATCACTGTCAACGACCAGACGTTTTGATGCGTTAAAAGTCTATATGACCATGCAAAGTGTCGGACCGGCTGCTCTGGGAGAAATGTACGATCATTTAATCCGGCAGACACAGCAGGTCGCGCAGTTGATTGATGATGCTCCGGAATATGAATTGTTATCTCAGCCATCACTGTCTACGGTTTTATTCCGGGCTGTACATCCAGCGGTTACTGATCTCGATGCATTGAATCAGCAAGTGCGTATTGAAGCATTGACTCGCGGAGTTGCGGTGCTTGGTGAGACCGTGGTGAACGGTCAAACGGCTTTGAAACTGACCATCTTAAATCCATGTTTAGACATCAACGATTTTGAATCGTTAATGGAGAAAATCACACAGCTAACTCATGAACTAGTCGGATAATTAAGGTAATAGGACTATGTCAATTTTACAAATTGGAGCAGGAGGTGTTGGTTGGGTTGTCGCGCATAAGGCAGCTCAGAACAACGATATTTTAGGTGATATTACGATTGCATCTCGAACAATCGCAAAGTGCGAAAAGATTATTGAATCTGTACGTCGCAAAGGAAACCTGAAAAACTCACAAAAGAAGTTAGAAGCTCGTGAAGTCAACGCAGACGATATTGACGCTTTAGTTGCGTTGATTCACGAGGTTCAGCCTGATTTAGTGATCAATGTTGGCCCCCCGTGGGTCAACATCCATGTCATGGAAGCCTGTTATCAGGCGAAAGTGTCCTATTTGGATACTTCGGTAGCAGTTGATCTCTGTTCTGAAGGTCAGCAGGTTCCTGAAGCCTATGATTGGCAATGGGGATATCGTGACAAGTTTAAAGACGCTGGTATCACCGGTATTCTCGGGGCTGGGTTTGATCCCGGCGTGGTCAGTGTCTTTGCCGCTTATGCGGTCAAACATCTTTTCGATGAAATTGACAGCATTGACGTCATGGATGTCAATGCGGGCGATCACGGTAAGAAATTTGCGACCAATTTTGATCCTGAAACCAATATGTTAGAAATTCAGGGCGATTCATTTTACTGGGATGACAACGAATGGAAACAGGTCGGTTGTCATACTCGAATGCATGAGTTTGATTTTCCGGTGGTCGGTAAACATAAAGTTTACTCGATGGCTCACGATGAAGTGCGTTCTATGAAAGAGTTCATTCCGGCAAAACGAATCGAGTTTTGGATGGGATTCGGTGATCGTTATCTGAATTACTTTAATGTGATGCGAGATATTGGTTTGTTAAGTCCTGATCCGTTGACCTTACCTGATGGCCGGGAAGTTCAGCCTTTGCATGTCCTCAAAGCACTATTACCGGATCCGACGTCTTTGGCTCCGGGCTATACGGGTAAAACCTGTATCGGGACTTGGGTTCAAGGTCAAAAAGACGGCAAAGCGCGGAGTGTTTTCCTCTATAACATCGCGGATCATGAAGTTGCTTATCATGATGTTGAGCATCAGGCGATTTCTTATACAACGGGTGTTCCTGCCATTACAGCAGCGATTCAGTTCTTCCGTCAACAATGGGCTGAGCCCGGTGTTTTCAATATGGAACAGTTGGATCCGGATCCGTTTCTCGAGACCATGCCAGGCATTGGTTTGGATTGGGATATGCAGGAACTCGAAGTCGGTCAGCCTGACATCCAAATCCTGAAATAATTGGTATTTCGTTCGTCGAAATGACGAGATTAATACATATCCAGCAGCCATAGCATATGATGCTATGGCTGTTTTTTAACCTATCACCGTACTGGATGTGGTTCTTCATCAATGCTGAGTGGCGTGATTGATGTCGCTAAGAGATGAACGTCCACATGCGTACATGGTAAACATGATCAATCGGTAAGTGAGTCATGCAAAAAAATGAATTAAAAACACCTTATTTTATGATTGATGAGTCTAAACTGATTCACAATCTTGAAATCGCCAAACAACTCAAAGATATTTCCGGTGTGAAATTAGTACTTGCTCTCAAGTGTTTTTCCACATGGGGGGTGTTTGATATTATCAAACCCTATCTGGATGGCACGACCAGCTCTGGTCCTTACGAAGTCAAGCTGGGCTATGAGACATTTGGTGGTGAGACTCATGCTTATAGCGTTGGTTATAGTGAAGATGATGTCAAAGCAGTCGCAGATATCTGCGATAAAATGATTTTTAATTCACAATCACAATTAGCAGCGTATCGTCATTTAGTGGAAGGAAAGGTATCGTTAGGGCTGCGTTTAAACCCCGGCGTGAGTTATGCCGGTCAGGATTTAGCGGATCCGGCTCGCCAGTTCTCTCGATTAGGTGTTCAGGCTGATCATCTTGATCCGAGTGTGTTTGAGTCTATCAATGGTGTCATGTTCCACATGAACTGTGAAAATAAAGATGTTGATGCATTCATCCACCTGTTAGATGCGATTTCAACACAGTTCGGTTCCTATCTGGATCAACTCGATTGGGTCAGCCTTGGTGGCGGTGTGTTCTTTACTTGGCCGGGATATAGTGTTGAAAAACTCGGTATGGCTTTAAAAGCATTTGCTGAAAAACACAATGTTCAGTTATATCTTGAGCCGGGAGAAGCCATCATCACTCGCACAACCGATCTGGTCGTGTCCGTGGTAGATATTGTTGAGAATGAAATGAAAACAGCGATTGTTGATTCTGCAACAGAAGCGCATCGCCTGGATACATTGATCTATAATGAGCCGGCTTCCGTGTACGAGAGCAGTCAAAATGGCGAACACGAATATGTGATTGGTTCTTGTTCATGTTTGGCCGGAGACCAATTTTGTATCGCAAAATTCGATCAACCGCTTGAGATTGGCCAAAAACTCCATTTGATGGATAGTGCAGGGTATACAATGGTGAAACTCAACTGGTTTAATGGTCTGCGGATGCCTTCAGTCTATTGTGAACGTGTCAATGGTGAAGTACAAAAACTCAATGAGTTTGACTACGCTGATTTTAAACGTTCATTATCTCAGTGGTCCGTGCAATAAGGCGGAAGACAGAAACGCTCGATGACATAAAATTATCCCCCAATGATGATATCAATCATTGGGGGATTTCTTTTTAATGGGATTTCGAGAGAGATTACAGTTTGAACATCATCAGTTTGTCATCCAATTGTTGAGACATATTGGCTAAACGTTCACTTTCTTTGGCGAGAGTGGTTGCTGAATCTGACATCTCCTGAGCAGCGTCATTGATACCGGAAATGTTTCGGTTCATCTCTTCGGCAACGGCACTTTGCTCTTCGGCAGCCGTAGCAATTTGTGCTGATTTATCACTGATATGCTGAATATGAGTGACAATTAATTTTAAGTCACCACCGGAGCCTTCCGCACACTGAACACTGTTATAAGCCAGATCTTGGCTCTTTTGCATGGCATCAGCCGTGCTGACTGCCAACTGTTGCAGCCGATTAATGGTACTCTGAATCTCTTCTGTGGATTGGTTGGTGCGACTGGCTAGATTACGGACTTCATCGGCAACGACCGCGAATCCACGTCCTTGTTCTCCTGCACGGGCTGCTTCTATCGCGGCATTCAGAGCCAGCAGGTTAGTTTGCTCGGAAATACCGCTAATGACTGAAGTCACTTCACTGATTTCCATTACACCTTCTTTGAGTTTATTGACTCGATCAGAGGCAACCTCCAGCTCTTGAGACAGTGACTTGATACTCTCAACGCTTGATGAGACATCCCGATCACCAAGTCCGGCCTCTTGACTTGCTTCTGCCGTGTCTTTGGCGGTTGATTCTGCATGGTTGGCAACTTCTGCGACCGTTGCACTCATTTCATTCATTGCCGTTGCGATTTGGGTGAGCTGATCTTTCTGAGAGCTGACGGCTTGACTGGTATCTTCAGCGGATGTTGCAATTCGATTGGCCGCTTCAGAAAGTTGCCTCGCTGACTTAACTGATTCGTATAAAGCTGCTCGGATAGAGCTAATACTTTCATTAATTCGTTGGGCAAGAACACCAATCTCATCTTTGCCCATAATTGGAATCTCAACGGTCATATCGCCATTGACAATATGATGCATTGTATTTTTTATTTGATCCAACGGAATAATAATTGCTCGGGCAATCACGGTCCCGAGTAAAATCATGCCAGCGACAATAAGGAGAGTGGATAATCCCATTTTGATTAATAATGAAGATATTTCATGATCAATATCAGAGACGAGCATTCCTGAACCAATAATCCAACCCCAAGGCTCATAACTATTCAGATAGGATAGTTTATCGGTCATTTCACCATCTGTATTTTCGAAGCGGTAAAGAACCATATCACCACCTTTTTTCTGCCCAGCCTCGACAAATTCAAACCAGCGTTTATCGTCAGGGTTATTAACTTGCCCCATCTGTTTACCATTCAACTCCGGCTTTAGCGGATGGTCGATGATATACCGTGACTTATTTAACGTGAATAAATAATTATTCCCGTCAAAGCGAGTCGCGTTCAGTAATATTTTTGCTTGTTTTTGTGCTTCTTCTTTAGGGAGAGTTTGGTCAAGGTAGGCAACTTGAGAAATGACAGATTCAATTACAGCCGAAAGACGTTGTTTTTTTTCATTGAGTAAGTTCCTTTCTAATGTTTGATTTGCAATCACGAGTAATATAACAAAACCGATAATAGCGACTAACACTAAACAGGCTAGTTTTCGGCTGACTTTCATATTTCTTAGCATTGACATGACGTTTACCTCGAAGCATCTACAAAGGTGCTTGTGTATTATTTCAAGAATATTATTCACTATTATATTTCATAATGGTTCATACAAGTATGTCCGCAATAATAAGCAGTTGTTTTGCAGATTAGATCATATAAACATGTAACTGACAATCTTATTTTTTGCGACTTGGCTTTCATTTTTAAAATAATAAGAACAAGTATTTTCATATATTTATATTGTTGCATCAAATTAGCGCACTGATGAGCTATCGATCATGACTTGAGTATCTTCACTCAGAGATTCCAGCTCACTGATAATATCATCGATTAATAATGTCTCGGGCAAACGAAGGGAAATATGTGCCGTAAATAAACTAGAATTGACACCGTGACTGTCAGAAATAAATATGCGTTGACAATTCATGTCTAACACTCTAATTCGCTGGCTATCGAGTAGATGAGTGATTTCATTGACGATACCGGCTCTATCGTTAGCGTCTATTCTCAAATTATATTCTTTTTTCTGTTCGGTATCGTGTGGCTCGCAGTCGGTAATCATCGTTGATAAGTTTGGTTGTGACAGAAAGGCATCTTTGATATACATTTCTGTCTCTTCAGGTGCTGAAATTTTGATTAGCGCTGCGACACGGTTTTCTAAATAATTGATTTTGCTAGTTATCCATTGTCCACCATTTTCATGGGTAATCGCGGCTAGATGATGGATGTCCGCTGGTGCAGCATCACCGATGAAGCTGACAATAAATAGGTGAGTCATCCGTTTTCTCCTTACCAAGTTTACTGGCTGATACTATTATTTTAGGCTGAGGAGATGTGATTAGCTGAATGTTTTATCGTTTTGTTAGTTGGATCTGATCTTTTGTTCGATTGAGAACGAATGGATGGTTAAACTTCTATCAGGTTGAAATCAAAGCAAATGAGACGGAGAATAACAAGTCTTTTCCTCTTGTGTATTGTATGATGTAACGAAGTAAGTTTCTGGCCTAGGGAATAAGGAATATGCCTCTTTCGCTGGGGGATTTGGACTGAATGAAAGGTTTTAGTTATGCTAAAAGTTGCGATGCTTAGTACTGGTGAAGAAGTGCTCCATGGTGATATTCAGGATACGAATGCAATATGGTTGTCCAGTCTTTTTTTTGAACAAGGCTACCCACTGACAAAGCGTTCAACCGCTGGCGATAATCGTCAGGTGTTGCGTGATGAAATTCTAATGCTGGCTTTAAATTCAGATGTTTTGATAGTCAATGGTGGTTTGGGACCGACCAGCGACGATCTTTCTGCCGAAGTGGCAGCAGAAGCGGCTGAGCAGCAGTTGGTGTTGTTTCCCGACTGGCTTGAAAAAATGAAAGCCCGTTTTGCTCAGCGTAACTTGGTTATGTCTGACAGTAATATCAAGCAAGCGATGTTACCGGAGCATGCAACGGTCTTGGATAATCCCATTGGAACCGCTTGTGGGTTTAAAGTTGAAATTCATGGCTGCCTTTGTTATTTCACCCCCGGTGTTCCGTCAGAGTTTCAAAAAATGATCAGCGAGCAAGTGATACCGGATTTGAATCGACAGTTTCCGAATTCCTCCGATTTAGTTTGTCATCGTCTATACACTTTGGGCTCGTCCGAGTCTGTTTTAGAAGACTTACTCCGTCAGGTTGAACTGCCCGATGAGTATCTACTGGGTTTTCGTGCTTACCTTCCTTTTATCGAAGTCAAATTGTTCGGACCTGCGGGGCAGGGCAATGAAATGTACCGTTTAATGGAAGAAATTTTTAACCACGTATCCGAGTGGACGGTCAGTATTGATCAGCCGATGCTTGCCCAACTCTCTCAAATTATGTATGACAGTGGTAAAACACTGGCGATTGCTGAACAGTCAACACGAGGCTGGTTGGTGGATTGGCTGTTTAGTGATGATGTCATCTTTGAACAATGTGGGAGTAGTTGGGTGTTGAGTCCGAAAGTCTCCGGCAAGATATCTGCCCAAGATCCGGTTTCTGCTGTACTGGCATTAGCCAGTGCTACCAAAGAGAAAAGTGAGACGGAACTCGCTCTCGTGACCGGGGAGTTTCGTGAGGATGGTTTCACACTGGCGTTATCTGCTGCTGAAGGAGAGTGGGCACAGCAGCTGAAATTCAAACGGGATTACCGCGCCGATGAACGAAAAATTTTGATTGGCACGATTGCCGCGGATATGTTGTTGCGTTATCTATCCTCAAAGCCAGTCTTTGGCAAGTACTCATCGGTCTTGTCAGAGAAGCAGATTTATATTCCGGCAACATCCTTATAAATCAATTCATTAGATCCGGGAGTATGGTTTTACTCCGGTGTATATCCCTCCATATCATGTGCGTTACCACATTTGATTGGGGGGTAATATGTTGAATTGCCACCTTATAATTTCAAAGAAAATCTGATTATTCTTTATGCGTAAATTGTCTAATGTTTAATCCGATGATTTCTTAAGTGTTTCCGAATTCCTTCAAAAATGGCTATACCCAAGGATGTCCTATTCACGCTAAACTGAAATTTCGTGGAACTGATACGGCAGGAGGCTGACATGCAGAGTCATTCAAAGATTCTTGTTTGGTACAAAGTTGCAAGTCAACAAGTTGTTTTGGGAGAAGCATATCAGGATATGAGTGATAAACTGGTTTCGCTTTGGTTGGATACACCGACGGAAAACGGCTTAATGAGTGATTTGGGTTATCATATCTCATTATTTGGAGATGATGGTCGTAAAATTGCTGATAAAGCGATTTCAATGTTGACTGCTGATCAATTATTGGGAAAAGCACAACGGCTCGTCGAATCCGGAAAAACTGAGGTTCGGCTATAGCGACTAGAAATCAGCCATAGCCGTATGGACAAACATCAGATTGATTGTTGATTTGATGGCAATCGGCTAGGCTCGTTTCACTTTATGCCCGTAGTGAACATCCTGAAGTTCTATATGTTCACCGCTTGCCCGGCAAATACAAGGTAAGATCTCATGAGACTGGGTATACGCGATCGCAAAACCCACATACTCAACTTCCCCGGCAGATAACTTACATCGACAGGCACCACAGTGCCCGTCTCTGCAATTATATTCAACATTTAGCCCGGCGTTTTCCATGGTCTCCAGTAATGTCTCTAAGCCATTGGATTCGATTAGGAGCGTCTGATTGATTTTGATGGTTGGCATAATTACAGCTCAAACCCTTCAAAGTCATCAAGATTGACTTGATTATCAATCTGGCCGACCAGATATGAGCTAATCTCTGCTTCCTGAGGGGCAACCTGAACATTGTCCGAGGATAACCAAGCATTAATCCAGGGAATCGGGTTATTGACTGCGCCCGGATAAGCCGCTTCCAGCCCGACAGCCTGCATACGGATATTGGTTATATACTCGACATACTGACAGAGAATATCTTTGTTCAGACCAATCATTGAGCCATCTTTGAACAGATATTCTGCCCATTCTTTCTCTTGCTCTGCTGCGGTTTTAAACAGGTCGAAACATTCTTGCTTACACTCTTCCGCGATCTGAATGAATGAAAAATCGTCCTGACCATTGCGCAGAAGGTTGAGCATATGCTGCGTGCCAGTCAGATGCAGGGCCTCATCACGAGCAATCAGCTTGATAATTTTGGCATTACCTTCCATGAGTTCCCGTTCAGCAAAGGCAAAAGAGCAGGCAAAGCTGACATAGAAACGGATCGCTTCAAGTGCGTTGACTGACATCAGGCACAAATAGAGTTTTTTCTTTAACTCATGGAGGCTGACCACAACAGTCTGATTATTAATCTCATGTTTACCTTCGCCATAACGGTGATAGTCGTTGGTCAGTTTGATCAGTTCATCATAATAATGGGCTATGTCACCGGCTCGCTTAATAATGTGTTCATTTTCAACAATATCATCGAAAACTGCTGCGGGGTCATTGACGATATTACGGATAATATGTGTGTATGAACGAGAGTGAATCGTTTCAGAGAAAGACCACGTTTCAATCCATGTCTCCAACTCAGGGAGTGACACTAGAGGAAGCAGTGCAACGTTCGGACTGCGCCCCTGAATAGAGTCGAGCAAAGTCTGATATTTCAGATTGGAGATGAAAATATGTTTTTCATGATCCGGCAGATTGTTGTAGTTGATTCGATCCGTCGATACATCGACTTCTTCGGGACGCCAGAAGAAAGAGAGCTGTTTCTCGATTAATTTTTCGAAGATCTCGTATTTTTGTTGGTCATAACGTGCCACGTTTACAGGTTGACCAAGAAACATCGGTTCTTTGAGCTGGTTGTTCTTTTTTTGTGTAAAAGTGCTGTAAGCCATAGTTGCCTCAATCTGTTTCACCCTCTCGTTTAGAGAGGGTGTAAAACTGGTATATGTTGACAGAAAAAATCTATACGGTATGCGCGTTAAATCTTACAGGCGCCACCGGCACAATCATCATCTTCAGCGATTGATGAAGTACCATCTTTCTGATCGTCTTTCGCGCCATCTCTCGTATTGTGATAATACAGGGTTTTCACGCCAAATTTATAAGCAGTCAGTAGATCTTGAAGCAGTTGCTTCATCGGCACTCTGCCACTCTCGTAACGCGTCGGGTCATAGTTTGTATTTGCAGAAATAGATTGGTCGATAAATTTTTGCATGATACTGACAAGATGTAGATAACCTTCATTTGAACCGATATTCCACAAGAGCTCGTAGTTAGATTTCAACTCGGTAAACTCAGGGACAACCTGCTTCAAAATACCGTCTTTGGACGCTTTGACTGAAATATAACCGCGTGGGGGCTCAATCCCATTGGTTGCATTTGAAATCTGAGACGATGTTTCTGAAGGCATCAGCGCTGTCAGCGTTGAGTTTCTCAAACCATATTCCATTACATCGGTACGAAGTTGGTCCCAGTCATAATGCAGTGGTTCTACACAAAGCTGATCAATATCTTTTTTGTAGGTATCGATCGGCATGAGGCCTTTCGCATAGTTGGTTTCATTGAAAGCAGGGCAGCGACCTTGCTCTTTCGCCAATTTCATTGATGCTTTTAACAAATAATATTGCATGGCTTCAAAAGTACGGTGAGTCAGGGCATTAGCACTACCGTCTGAATATTTGACCCCATGTTTTGCCAGATAGTAGGCATAGTTGATTACACCAACCCCCAGTGTCCGGCGATTCATGGTTGCTTTACGCGCAGCAGGGAGCGGGTAGTCCTGATAGTCGAGCAGAGCATCTAGAGCCCGGACCACCAAATCTGACAGTTCTTCAAAGTCATCCAGAGACTGAATTGCACCTAAATTGAATGCTGACAGCGTACACAGGGCAATTTCACCTTCGTCATCTTCAACATTGTTTAATGGCTTGGTTGGCAGTGCAATTTCAAGGCATAGATTCGATTGGCGAACCGGGGCAACGCTTGCATCAAACGGGCTATGAGTGTTGCAGTGATCAACGTTTTGGATATAGATACGTCCGGTAGAAGCTCGCTCCTGCATCAGCAGTGTAAATAGCTCAACCGCTTTAACGGTTTCTCTCTTGATCGATGCGTCATTTTCATACTGGACATACAAACGCTCAAATTCCGCCTGATCTTGGAAGAAGGCATCGTAGAGCCCCGGTACATCAGAAGGGGAGAACAGCGAAATATTGCCACCTTGTACCAGACGTGTATACATGAGCTTATTGAGCTGAACACCGTAGTCCATATGGCGAACCCGGTTTTCTTCAACACCACGGTTATTTTTGAGGACCAGCAGCGACTGTGCTTCGCGATGCCACAGTGGATAAAAGACAGTGGCTGCGCCACCACGAACTCCACCTTGAGAGCAACATTTGACAGCGGTTTGGAAGTATTTATAGAAAGGGATACAACCGGTGTGAAATGCTTCTCCGCCACGGATTTCAGAACCAAGCGCACGAATACGACCGGCATTGATACCAATACCTGCACGCTGTGAGACGTAACGGACGATAGAACTTGCTGTTGCATTGATTGAGTCGAGACTGTCGCCGCACTCGATCAAAACACAGGAGCTGAATTGGCGTGTCGGCGTACGGACTCCTGACATAATCGGTGTCGGTAAAGAGATTTGAAACTGTGACGTTGCATCGTAAAAACGTTTGACATAGCTCAGCCGTGTTTCCTGAGGATATTTGGCAAACAGACAGGCTGCGACCAGAATGTACAGGAATTGGGCACTCTCATAGATTTGTCCGGTAACCCGGTTTTGGACGAAATATTTACCTTCTAACTGCTTGACTGCAGCATAAGAGAAGTTCAGATCGCGGCGATGATCGATATAGTTGCCCAGTTCGATCCACTCTGCTTGTGTATAGTCTTCGATCAGATGACGATCATATTTACCCATCCCAACCAGTTTAGTGACATGGTCGAACAGGGTGGGTGGTTCATACTGACCGTATGCTTTTTTCCTCAGATGGAATACAGCCAGTCTGGCAGCAAGATATTGATAATCAGGAGAATCTTCGGAGATTAGATCCGCTGCGGATTTAATCAGTGTCTCGTGAATGTCGGAAGTGGTGATACCGTCATAAAACTGGATATGGGCTCGGAGTTCAACTTGTGAAACCGATACATTCTGCAGCCCTTCTGCAGCCCATGCGATAACCCGATGGATCTTATCTAGATCGATTTGCTCTTTACGTCCATCGCGCTTCGTAACTGTGAGTTGTTGGTTCATTCTGCTTTATTTCCCTAACAAAACTGATAAGACCGACTATGAATTATTTTAGATTTAGGGTCTTGCTTATTTGATATAAATAACATTATGCGTCAAACACAATATATAGGGTCTTTGCACCTTGCGGATTACAAGATAGTGCTATTACGGGCTTATTTCAAGTTTGTCATCAGGGGACATCTTGTGGATAACCAGCGCATGAAATTTTTTTGTTAGTAGCTGCTTACTGAGAACCTGTGTTTACAAGAGAATGATAAAAACAGGTAATATTTATTTGAGTGAAGTTCCACTAAAATGAAAAAAAAACAGCTTGATCTTTAGGGACAAATGATCAGATCAAATGTCTGATGTTAATTTCATCAATGTGTATGAAAATCGTGCATCAGCAAGCCGATGCACTGACTTGGTATAAGGAACAAAGATGACATTATTCAGGGAGTGTTGTGTGCACAATATAATTGACATCGACTCGATGCCCGAGACGATAGGTTTGAGTGAAGGGATTATAGTGTAGTCCCGTGATCCCTCGATCTTGCAGCAGCGTCTGATCAATCATCCGGAATAACTCTGAAGGACGAATAAATTTTTCATGGTCATGGGTGCCTTCCGGTACAATCTTCAGCAATTTTTCTGCACCGACAATCGCAAATAGATAGGATTTCAAGTTACGGTTCAGTGTCGAAAAAAACACATGTCCACCGGGTTTCACCAGTCGGGCACAAGCTTGAATAATAGATTGAGGTTCGGGGACATGTTCAAGCATTTCCATACATGTGACCACATCATAAGCAGCTGGATGCAATTGTGCGTGTTCTTCAATGGTTCTTTGCACATAATCAATTTGCAAATGGTTTTCCAATGCATGGAGTCGCGCGACTTCCAACGGCTCTTTTCCCATATCGAGACCCGTAACAGTCGCTCCCTCACGAGCCATACTCTCCGCGAGAATGCCACCACCGCATCCGACATCCAGAACTTGTTTACCGAATAGTCCATTTGATTGTTGCAAAACATAATCTAGTCGAAGTGGGTTGATTTGATGTAATGGTTTAAACTCTCCTTCCAGATCCCACCATCGGGAAGCCATGTCTTCAAATTTTTGAATTTCTTTCGGGTCCACATTCTGTGTTGTCATTTTCAGATCCGTTGTTGATATCTACATTGTCGCAATTGCGATATACCGTTTTGCTCATCGTATTATACAGAAATGCAATGACCCCGAAAGTTTCAGTCTCTGAAACAAGGAATATTTACAATCTATTCATCTCATCAATTGGTTTTAGCTCGCTAATATGCTGATGGCTGTAAAAACTTGATTGTGTCATGCGTCGAAAAAATGCACTGATGAATCAATGACTCTTGAAGATGTGAGTAAATTATAGGCAGTTAATTCGCGACCGATGTAACAAGCTGAGAAAAGGAGAGGGAAAGTGATGCCGAAGTAGCAAAACCTGTGTTATATTTTCCGGTCTTATACGTATCGAATATACGATCAAACTATAGAGGGACAATGGCTCTATGAGCGATCTAGCTAAAGAGATCACGCCTGTCAGTATAGAAGATGAGCTGAGAGGCTCATACCTTGACTATGCAATGTCGGTCATTGTAGGTCGGGCGCTTCCTGATGCACGTGACGGACTTAAACCTGTGCACCGTCGGGTACTATACGCAATGAGCGTGTTGGGGAATGATTGGAATAAACCCTATAAAAAATCGGCTCGTGTTGTCGGAGATGTGATCGGTAAGTATCACCCCCATGGTGATAGTGCCGTCTACGACACGATTGTACGGATGGCACAACCGTTTTCACTTCGTTATATGCTGGTCGATGGTCAGGGAAACTTTGGCTCAATTGATGGTGATTCTGCGGCAGCAATGCGTTATACCGAAGTCCGGATGGCTAAAATTGCCCATGAGTTGCTTGCCGATCTGGATAAAGAAACTGTTGATTACGTCTCAAACTACGATGATACCGAGCAAATTCCAGCCGTATTACCAACCAAAGTACCTAATTTATTGATCAATGGTTCTTCCGGGATTGCGGTCGGTATGGCGACTAACATTCCACCCCATAATTTAGGGGAAGTGATCGATGGGTGTCTTGCCTTTATCGATAATGAAGATATTACGATCGATGAACTGATCGAGTATATTCCCGGTCCGGATTTTCCAACCGCTGCAATGATTAGTGGACGGAAAGGTATTATTGATGCCTATAAGACCGGTCGGGGAAAAATTTATCTGCGTTCAAAAGCGGATATCGAAACTGATGATAAGAATGGTCGGGAAACCATTGTTGTTACTGAGATTCCTTATCAGGTCAATAAAGCACGTCTGATCGAGAAGATCGCAGAGCTGGTCAAAGATAAAAAGGTCGAAGGTATCAGTGCACTGCGTGATGAGTCTGATAAAGACGGGATGCGTATCGTTATCGAATGTAAGCGTGATGCTGTCGGCGAAGTTGTACTGAACAATCTGTATTCCCAGACTCAGTTGCAAACAACATTCGGCATCAACATGGTTGCTCTCGATAATGGACAACCAAAACTGTTTAACCTCAAAGAGCTGTTAAAGTGTTTTGTTGATCACCGCCGTGAAGTGGTGACTCGCCGTACAATTTTCGAATTACGTAAAGCGCGGGATCGTGCCCACATCCTCGAAGGTCTGGCACTTGCACTGGCGAATATCGATGACATTATTGAACTGATTCGTCGTGCGCCAACACCGGCAGAAGCAAAAGCGGGTCTATTGGCGCGTGGTTGGTCTCTCGGCAATGTTGCAGCGATGCTGGAACGTGCGGGGGTCGATACTGCTCGACCTGACTGGTTGGAACCACAATATGGAATCCATGACGGGCTGTATTTCCTGACTGAACAGCAGGCTCAAGCGATTCTTGAGTTAAGACTGCACCGACTTACCGGTCTTGAGCATGAAAAAATTCTGGATGAGTACAAGGCCTTACTGGATGAAATCGCTGAATTAATGTTGATTTTATCTAGTACAGAACGTCTCATGGAAGTCATCCGAGAAGAACTGGAAGCTGTCAGAAGCGGTTTCGGTGATCAGCGCCTGACAGAAATTACAGCTGCCTCACATGATATTGATCTGGAAGAGCTGATTGCGCGTGAAGATGTTGTTGTGACCTTATCTCATGAAAGATATGTGAAGTATCAGTCATTGAGTGATTATGAGTCACAGCGTCGTGGTGGTAAGGGCAAAAGTGCCACGAAGATGAAAGATGAAGATTATATCGAACGTCTGTTAGTGGCCAATACACACGATAATATTCTGTGCTTCTCGACGCGTGGTAAAACTTATCGTCTCAAAGTGTACCAGTTACCTCATGCGACTCGGACTGCCCGAGGGAAGCCAATCAATAATATTCTTCCGCTGGAAGAAAATGAACGGATTACTGCAATTCTTCGGGTTGCTGAATACGCTGAAGATAAATTTATCTTTATGGCAACCGGTGATGGGACGGTGAAGAAAACGCCACTTGATCAGTTTGCCAATGTTCGCTCCAACGGTTTGATTGCTGTGAACTTGCGTGACGACGATTCATTGATCGGTGTCGATATTACTGATGGGAACAGTGAGATTATGTTGTTCTCGAAAGCAGGGAAAGTCGTCCGGTTTAATGAACAGCATGTTCGGGCCATGGGCAGAACTGCATCCGGTGTGCGAGGCATGAAGCTAGCTGAAAACGACCAAGTTGTATCTCTGATTGTTCCTTCTGAACAGGGCGATATTCTTACCGTTACTGAAAATGGTTACGGTAAGCGGACTGATTTGAATGAATATCCGACGAAGAGCCGGGCGACACAAGGGGTTGTTTCAATCAAAGTGTCTGAGCGTAACGGTTGTGTTGTCGGAGCTGTACAGGTGGACAGCGGTGATGAATTTATGATGATCACTAATGCCGGAACATTGGTTCGAACTCGTGTTGGAGAAGTGAGTCAGGTTGGCCGTAATACTCAGGGCGTTACACTGATTCGCACATCAGAGGACGAAAAAGTTGTCGGTCTACAGCGAATCGAAGAAGTAGAAGATGTCGATATCGACATCGAATCTGAAAGTGTCCTGACAGATGATGCGATTGAGGACCAGTCTTCGTCATCAGAGCTGTCATCTCCAAGTGAGGATAATCATTCAGATGAACAGGACTTGCCTGAGGATGATTAGCTCTGACTAATATCAGTGACAACTCTTATGAAACCGGGCTATTTGCCCGGTTTTTGTCTTAATTGGCAAGGTTTCTATTGGTTTTTTCTAGGGTTGACATCGTAATTAACAATGAAATTAATAAGTTACTTAGTTGCTCTTAGCAAAAAAAAGTAACATTAAATGTGATAATCATTCCAATAATTAAAATATCATAGGACAACAAATGAGAAAATGATAAAATTTTTTTACTTGTTACCGATAATGGATAGATGCAGTGGACTCTCAAGTAACTCAGTTGAAGAAAGATTTCTACCAGCAGATTATGGCGCAGCACGCGCATGCATTTCCAAATACGTCTTCAACATTGTCACTTTTAACTGATGAAGAGCTGGAGCAGATTGAAAGAGTTTGGATCGAGCTGATCATGTGGAAAAAATCGCAGACGCATTGACAGGTAGCGACTCATGGATATAAGAAACCCGGTGAATCAACTGATTACCGGTTTTTTTTATGTTTAGAGTTTTCAGCTATACAATTATATGAAGCTGTTTATTCGTCTGGTTGGTGGCGTTTGATAGCGATGATTTGAAAGGATTACGCTGCAATAGAGAATAATCTCTTTTTCTCACGGGCATCTAGTGGTATTTTCTAT
Organism: Vibrio sp. MEBiC08052; assembly: GCF_001506075.1. Classification (GTDB taxonomy): domain Bacteria; phylum Pseudomonadota; class Gammaproteobacteria; order Enterobacterales; family Vibrionaceae; genus Vibrio. Next base: position 1,591,185 of record NZ_KQ947475.1, read on the forward strand.
TTGTAATATTATAACGTCACCTCCATATTCATATTGTAGTGGGGACGTAGTGTGAAATGTTTTGATTGTTATCGATATGGAAATATCTGAGTAAGAGAGTACTGATATGGCGGATGTCCGAGCCAGAGTGGATTTAAAAGTTGGAGCAAAAAGTGATATTGATGCTGAGATCCTCTCTTTTAACGGTTTGAATACAGATAAAGAACACGTTGCTTTGATTTTTAAATCTGCAGACTTAAATCAAGAAATTCCTTTAGTGAGAATGCATTCAGAGTGTCTGACGGGTGATGTTTTTCACTCATCAAGATGTGATTGTGGTGAACAACTAGAAGAAACTATCACTAAAATGGGAGAATCTGGTGGAATCATCCTTTACCTTCGCCAAGAAGGGCGAGGAATTGGTTTATATAATAAAATTGATGCGTATCGACTTCAAAGTCAGGGGTTAAATACTTACGAAGCAAACCGAAAACTTGGTTTTGATGACGATCTCAGAGAGTTTTCTGAAGCTGCCCAAATGCTAAAGGCTCTGAATATCACTAAGATTCGTTTAGTCACCAACAATCCCAAGAAAGTGGATGACTTGAAAGCACGCGGCATTGAAATTGTCGAGATTGTTCATACAGCAGCCCATATTAAAGCTGGTAATGCCAACTATCTGAAAGCGAAAGTCAGTTATGGTAAGCATAAACTCTCATTGTGAGTGAAGCCATTGAACTGGATTGTCATGCCATCGTCTCATCGATGTTTTTACATGTTTTGACGTTATCGATTATAGAGTGGAAATATTGCCTCTGCGTTCATTGCGACAGGAAAGAGTGATTAGTGATTCTCAGACCTGAATTTGTAGTGAGTGCAGGAGGCTATTTGAATGGATGATTTGTCGCTGAGCCAATCCTTGTCAAACCTATCTTGGAGTGTCATAGTTCACTGAAATTTGGCTTAATAAGGAAAAATATGTCTCTTCAGTATCAAATAGTCCCCGTAACGGCTTTTGCTCAGAATTGTTCAATTGTTTGGTGTGATGAAACAATGAAGGGCATCGTGATTGACCCCGGTGGTGATGAAAAGCATCTTGCGGAAGTGATTCAGGGGTTAGGTGTACAGATTGTCCACATTGTTTTAACACATGGACACCTCGATCATGTTGGTGGTACTCAGATGCTGCAACAATCGCTTGGCGCTGTCGATATTATTGGCCCTCATCAGGCTGATCGGTTTTGGCTGCAAGAACTGGAACAGCAAAGTCAGATGTTTGGTTTTCCCCAGACGACATCATTTGACCCCGATCAGTGGTTGAATGAGGGAGATTCGGTTTCTTTTGGGCAGCAAGTACTTCAGGTTTATCACACACCGGGTCATACGCCGGGTCATATCTGTCTGTTCAGTGAATCAGCAAAGATTGCCTTTGTCGGTGATGTTTTGTTTCAGGGAAGTATCGGAAGAACGGACTTTCCTCAAGGTGACTTCGAGACATTGATTCGTTCGATCAAAACTAAGCTTTGGCCATTGGGTAATGATGTTACGTTTATTCCCGGTCATGGTCCACAGTCAACATTTGGTCATGAACGTGCTTCAAATCCTTTTGTTGCTGATGAAATGCCACTCTATTAATTAGGAGGATGATTAACGGGGCTGCTCCGGTTCTGCCGCAGCAATATAGCGTCTTGTCATCCCAATCAGTTCATCGCCTTGAATTCCCAAATCACTCATAGGAATGAATATATCGTATCCATGGTAATTTCTTTGGTAGCTCATCCGGTTTGCCAGCATCGCCAGTAAACCGGAATATAACTGCCCGTCTGATGATTTATATACACTCGGATCCAGAACAATATCTTCAAACTCAGAGAGTCGGACATGATGTTGTTTCATGCCTAGATAGAGTAATCCGCGCTGAGAGAGTAAAATTTCACTGATAATTCGCGGACAAATACTGTCAAGGTAGGGTGAATAGGACTTCAGGCGGATACCGACCCATGGTAGCGGTTGATGCCAGCCATCAATATTGTAAGTGCATTGGTTAATTTCTTGGATATTATTCCACTTGACCACCCAACCGCCCCGAAATGTATGTTGTTGGAAGTGGGTTGCGGTTAGCGTATAGCGCACCTGACTTTTGCGGATTAGCCAATAGAGCAGAACAGCGATCCCCGAGAATAATGCGGTATAAACCAAAGCCAGAGAGAATGAGTTTGCCGTCATGATGATAAGCAGGGCGGCGGTAGCATACGCAATCATTGTTAAGCGCACAGAGCGCTGGTGAAAATCAAATTCAAAATTCGAAAGATGAATCGTCTGCATATCTGTTCCACAATCATTTTAGTTCTATGTTCTTTCCTCAACTGGCTAATGCCACCCATACCTGAAGAAAGCGAATATCCAGAAGAAATAAGACTTGGGAGCTGACACTCTGAAGCTATCTGAATATAGTATCGTCAAGTATTCTGAAGATACAGTGTTCCTGTCTCATTGTTGGTTTATCGAAGCCGTTTTGCTCAGGTTTTAATCATATCGGGCCTAAAAGTTAACTTTTCATACCAAATCATTTCTGCTGTCTATAAATTAGGGCAAAATTTTGATATAAACCACACTTTGTTTAATGAATACTGTCTCGGCAGTTGTAATGGAGAATATTCGATGAGACTTGCTCATAAGCGTAATGTGCAGAATAAGCTGCAAAAACGCATGAAAGCCTTTGCTGTAAACCCGACTTTAAAACAGCCTGAAATGAAGACACAGACCCCAGTTTCTTCGAGTCAGCCAAAGGTAGCGAAAATCGTCAACGAAAATCTCACCCCGAAGCAGACTCAAGTGCTAGAAATTGTGACTCAACATGCTGATGGGATTAATCCGAAAAGCATAGGGCTAGAAGCGGGTCAAGAAGATACAAAAGCGGCTAGTTGGGCAACAGGGGCACTGAAAAAACTTTTAGAAGACAATCTTGTTGAGAAAGTGCAACTGGCCGGAAATAAGGTGCTTTATAAACGCGCTTAAACCTGATGCATGCTGAAAAGATCCAGTTGTGATGCTATTCTGCTGGATCTTTTAGAAAAATCAAGGAATTGTGCTACTGTTAATTGGTTATTCGTGGTTCAGAATACTGCCGATTTCTAACATCGGTGCCACATCAATATTATCTGCTTTCATCATTGCTGAAAGACGCTGAATCGAAGAGAGTAGTAGTGTTTGTTCCCACTCTTCCAACTGTTGGAACTGAGAAACAAAATTATCCTGTAAAGGCTGAGGTGCTTTGTGGAGCAGCTCTTGGCCGAACTCCGTCAGATGTGCATGAACTTTTCTCTTGTCTGTTACGCTACGAACGCGGCGCACATAACCATTCCTTTCCAGACGATCAAGAATAGTTGTTGCCGTAGCCTGACTCATATTTGTATTACGAGAAAGCTCACGTATCGTGACTTCACCTAACTGTTCGATTGAGCGCATCAGAATCAGTTGTGGCCCAGTGAGTCCTGCAATTTTGCTTAATTTTTTTGAGTGAAGGTCAATAGCTCGGATGATCTGGCGTATAGCAACCAGTACTTCTTCATGTTTTTCCAAAATCAATATCCAGACTTTGAGTGATTACTAATATTTTATACGGATGACAATAACGCGGACATTACCTTACTTATTCACAGAAGAAAAGTATTGATGTCATCATTTTCTTTGTAATTATCTCTAGAAAAGAAGGTTACAGAAAGTATTTTTGCTGAGCTTCCCCAGATGATAAAGAATGACACGAATATCATTTTGTTGCAATGCAGTTATTTGTGACACTGTAGCATAAGGTTTTTACGATATTGTAATCTATATTAAATATTAGTACACAAAACAAATGCATTGGTAAGCAATCTGGATGTGTTGTGATTTTAACCATAAAATTCTATATTATCTATTTTTTAGGCTATATTTTAACCATTTGATGGCGTTATTGATCTGTTTAAGATAAATTGTTCTACGACCATTACGTATTGTTTATGGTGTGTTCAGATGATTTTTAGCTGGTTTTTCCTAAGGATAAGCAATAATAATTTGAAGGCTAAATCATAAAGAGGGGAATTATGACCAAAGGTATTGATAAATATAGTATCGACAGTACAGATTATACTGTCGGGCAGGATAATGTGCAGAAATGGGGGTTTGATATCCATAACCCTGTGTTTGGTATTAGCGCAGGACTGATCCTGCTGTTCCTGATTGCAACGTTAATCGCTGATCCTGAAACTGCAAAATCTTTTTTAGATGGTATCAAATGGAAAATCATCGGCAACTTTGACTGGCTATTTATTTGGTCTGGTAATATTTTTGTGGTTTTCTGTTTGGCTCTTGTGGTTTCACCATTTGGTAAAATTCGTTTGGGTGGTCAATCAGCGACGGCCGATTATTCTTATATCTCTTGGCTAGCGATGCTATTTGCTGCCGGTATGGGGATAGGCCTGATGTTCTGGAGTGTTGCTGAACCTGTCGCTTACTATACCGGATGGTATAAAACGCCGCTAAATGTTGCAGCATATTCACCGGAGGCTGCAAAGCTTGCTTTAGGAGCAACCATGTTCCACTGGGGATTACATCCTTGGGCGATTTATGGTGTTGTCGCTCTGTCACTCGCATTCTTCTGTTATAACAAAGGCTTGCCGTTATCGATCCGCTCAATCTTTTATCCGTTACTCGGTGATCGTGCTTGGGGATGGCCCGGACATCTGGTCGATATCCTTGCTGTCGTTGCAACGTTATTCGGATTAGCGACATCATTAGGGCTTGGTGCGCAACAGGCCGCGAGTGGGATTCATCATGTCTTCGGGATTGATGCCGGAATCGGGTTACAGATTGTCGTTATTATTGCTGTAACCATGTTGGCCGTTATTTCAGTGGTTCGTGGTATTGATGGCGGTGTGAAAGTCATTTCAAATATCAATATGATCATCGCTTTCTTGCTACTGGCCGCTGTGGGTTTGATTGGCTATGCTGTTACGTTTGATTCAATTAAAACAACATTACTTGCCTATATCGAAAATATTGTTTCTTTGAGTAATCCTCATGGCCGTGAAGATGAAGCATGGTTCCAAGGCTGGACTGTATTCTACTGGGCTTGGTGGATCTCTTGGTCGCCATTTGTCGGTATGTTTATTGCCCGAGTTTCAAAAGGTCGTACTGTAAGAGAATTTATCACCGCAGTACTCTTTGTTCCCACGCTTGTGACAGTGGTTTGGATGTCTGTATTTGGTGGCATGGCGATCGATCAAGTGGTTCATCAAGTCGGTGAACTGGGCCATCAAGGTATTACTGACGTTTCGCTGGCAATGTTCCAGATGTTTGATGTCTTGCCTTACGGCAAAATACTTTCTTTAATTGGTGTTGTGTTAGTTCTGGTATTCTTTATTACCTCTTCTGACTCCGGTTCACTGGTTATTGATAGTATTACTGCAGGTGGTAAGGTTGATGCACCTGTTCCTCAGAGAATCTTCTGGGCTTCGATTGAAGGGGCCATCGCAATTGCATTGCTATGGATTGGTGGAACGGAAGCGGTTCAGGCATTACAAGCAGGTGCCATTTCGACAGCGCTGCCATTCACATTTGTCCTGCTTATGATGTGTGTCAGTCTGGTTATGGGAATGAAAACCGAGCGATTAAATTAAATTGATTGTTTCGGGTGTTTTGAAAAAGTCGGCTTATGCCGGCTTTTTTTCTGTCTGAGTAAAGCCATCGGGCGAGATGTAGCTGAGATTATGTCTCGTCAAATGGCTCTTGTCTTGATACCTGACGCACTTGATGGGACCGTCAGGTATGGGTTCCGTTGTGAGCGATTTCAGCAAATTCTTTGCGGATTGCTAGGAGGGATTTATATCCAAAAGTCACTGATCGGCCGAGAGCAATCATAGTGATTGGCAATCTGTGCCTGAAGGAGTTCTGCCGTAGCGAGTGCATCGAACAGTGCATCATGCAGTGGATAGAGTGGCAGCCCGTAACGCTCCCGCGTATTTCCTAAGCGTACTGACGGTTTCTTTTTAAAACTGTTCATCAGATTGAGAATACCACCGGATTGCTGTACCAAAATTCGTTCTTCGATATTCATAGTATCAACGACCGGAAACTCAATGCCTTCTTGAATTCTCTTTTTTAGTGCCTGATCGAAAAACTGTCGTTCTATCGGATAGTAATGCACGACAACTATTTTCCCCGCCATAAGATGGAGAATTTCGTCAAGAAACTCGTTTAAATCAGGGGCATCCATGATATCCGTATGCGTGATACCATGAACAATGATGGAAGATTCTTTCAAGGGACGGCGAGGTTTCACCAGCCAATGTTTAGATTGACTCAGTTTTATTCGATCCAGCGTAAAAGGCACCGCGCCAATTGTCACGATTTCATCTTTGGCCGGATTCAGCCCTGTGGTTTCAAAATCAAGAGCCAGAAACTTGACTTCCTTAATCGGGGTATCGCCATCTGGCAGTAATTGTTGATAAAAATAACTGAGAGACGGGTGCGTGCCCCGTTTCTGCTTGAGTTGATACTTTTTTTGCCAGTCAATGCTGGGAGCTTTCAATAATTTTTTTAGCATTTTATGATGAACGTGGTGAACTGTTAGCTTTATAACGATATTTCAAAAAGTTTTGCGCATTGCTCAAAATTTGAAATGCATCTTTCAGGTTACGTCGTTCAAAGTCCGAGAGATTTTCCGGCTCAATATTGTTGTCCGGTTCAATACGATTCTCAACATCGTAGGCCTGATGGCGGATACGCACCATTGAAATAAATTCAAGCGCATCTCTGAGGTTTTCACCACCGCCTTTTGGAAGCAGACCGGATTCGATAATATCATCCAATCGCTCAAATGAATTTTTCGCATGGGAGCCAATCGCCAGAGCATGAACTCGAATAACATCGGCCAACGGTGCCGTCCCGCGTCGTTTTAAGTTGATGGAGTTGTTGTGGCGACCATCTTTTTCCATCACAAAGTTTTTGAAAAATCCCAGTGGCGGGGTGCGGTTCAACGCATTCCGGGCCAGACAGGCGAGAAAGCGCGGACTTCTTTGGGCACGTCTGACAATAAAGCGATTGAGTTGTTCTGCCCAGCGAGTTTGTCCGTAGACGCCATCCAGATCGAAAAAAATCGATGCATTCAATAGGGCTTTGGGGTTCGGGTCATCAATCCAATCGGAGAAGCAGACTTCCCACTCCTGACGGGTCATCCGCCACATCGGATTCGTTGCCATGATATCACCGGTACAATAGCTATAACCGCAACGAGCGAGAGCGTCACAGACGAACTGAGAAAGTTTACTGAAATAGGCGTCATGTTTGTTCGCATCATAACGATTGTCGAGAATAACCGCGTTATCCTGATCCGTGACTACCAGTTGTTCATCTCTTCCCATTGAGCCGAGTGCCAGAAAACAGTAGGGGATCGGCGGCGGACCATATTCTGCTTCCGCCAGCTCAATAATGCGTTGTTTAAAACTTCTGCCGATCACTGACATCGCGGTGCCAATCATATGGGCATTGGCATCTTCATTGACCAGCCGAACAAAACTCTCTTTAACCTGCTCGGCAATGGTAACCAAATCATCCACACTATTTTGATGGAAGATGCTACTGACTAACAACAGCGAGTTTTGTGACTGATAACGAACCAAATCGGTTGTTTCGAGTATGCCTAACGGCTTGTTCTCTTTCAGGATGGGTAAATGGTGAATTTGATGACGTAACATGACCATCATGGCTTCATAAACATAAGCGTTATGATCAAGTGTCAACAGCTCAGTTGTCATCACTTCACAAATCGGGCGCTGGGGGGAAATGGCACTTGCCAACACGCGAGTACAGAGATCTCGGTCAGTGATGATACCTAATTGCGGTTTGTCATCATGGTCATCCGCCTCAGTTTGCTCGGTATTTAAAATGAGCAGGGCAGAGACATTTTCTTCGGCCATTGTTTGTGCAGTTTCATGGATAGATGTTTCCGGTGAGATCCAGATAGCTTCCCCGGTAAGCAAATTCTTGACTTTGGCGGTGGAAAGATCATTGGTTTCTGAAGTACTGGAAATTGCATGACGTAGTCTGGTTTTATCGTTGACCTCGACAAAGTCAGCAAAAACTTCGTAATGCTCATACAGTGACTGGAACAGCGATTCCGGAATCCGATAAACCAGTGTATCTTCAATCGCCGTGACAGGAAAAACGACCTTGTTATTGGTTAATAATCCCATTTGACCAAATAGGTCGCCTTGTGAGAGACGGTTGTATAGTTCACCTTTGCGTCGATAGACTTCGACAGCGCCACTGCGGATCATAAATAGTTCCTGAATCGCGTCGCCGCTTTGAATGATCGGGGTTCCTTTACGAAAATAGGTGATTTCTATCTGTTGAATGATTTCTTCAAGGACAGCGTCTTCAAACTCGTTGAATGGTGGGTACTGGGCAAAAAATTGTTTAATTTCCAATAATTCTGTATGCATGTAGGTTTCCCTATGACGGGCATTTTTATCATCATAACAGGAAGGTACACTTGGTTCGATGGAAGAGAATGAAATTGTTAAAAGAAAGTAAATTAAGGATGAGTGAAAAAAGCCCGGCTTATGCCGGGCTGCACATTAAAATCAAGAATGATGTAATGAGGTTTTTCGTGTTTTCAGAAGACTGAGAATGACACTGATAAGTGGGCTGATGAGTAGTAAAACTGCCAGTGATGTAAATGCAAACGTAATCGGTCTTTCCCAGAGGAATCTGAGTTCGCCATCACTGATCATCAGGGCTCGCCGGAGGTTTTCTTCCATAAGTCCGCCGAGGATGAATCCAAGTAATAAAGGGGCCAGTGGAAAATTCGCCAGTCTTAACAAGATGGCACCGATCGCGATCAAAATCATGATGAAGACATCCATGGTATTGAACGACACAAGATAGACGCCGGTAATGGAGAAAAACAGAATCATCGGCAGTAGAACGGTTCTCGGTACAGCCAGCAGACGCGAAATATAAGGAATCAGCGGAAGATTCAAAATAATTAACACGATATTGCCGAAGTACATGGAAATAATTACTGACCAGAACACATCCGGATGTTCAACAAATAAGCGGGGTCCGGGTTGAATACCATAAGCAATGAGTGCACCGAGCATAATGGCTGTGGTGCCTGAACCGGGGATACCGAGTGTCAGCAGCGGTACGAATGAACCACTGGAAGCTGCATTGTTGGCCGACTCCGGTGCAACGAGACCACGAATTGAGCCATTGCCGAATAATCTCTGCTTGTCTTTAGGTGCCAGATTTCGTTCCATACCATAACTGAGGAATGCTGCGATGGTCGCACCTGCTCCGGGTAAAACACCGGTAAAGAACCCCAAAATCGAAGAGCGTACAGCAACCGGCGCTGCTTCTTTAAACTCTTCTTTACTGATCTTCATACTCCCGAGTTCACTCATTTTTTGAGTTTCAGTATGACGCGTATCAGCATCTGGCTTCAGGATTCCCATTAACGTTTCACCTAAGGCAAACGTGGCCATCGCCAGCATCAGAAAACTAAATCCGTCCATCAGATCCGTTAAACCAAAGGTAAATCGTTCAACACCAATACCTTTATCAATCCCAACAGTAGAAAGCATCAGGCCTAAGACGGTCATCATCCATGCTTTCAATACCTGCCCTTTGCCGGCAAAAGCAGCGACTGCTGACAGCCCCACTAACATCAGTGCGAAATAATCGGCTGACTGAAAACTGAGTGAGACGCTGGCTAGTGCCGGGGCTGCAAACAGTAACATGATCGCGGAGAGTGTTCCCCCTGTGAACGAAGAGTAGGCCGCCAGTGCTAACGCTTTGCCAGCTTGTCCTTTTTGAGCCATCGGGTATCCGTCAAAAGCGGTGACGACGGTCGATGAACAACCCGGCGCATTAATTAAAATCGATGAAGTCGAGCCACCAAAGATTGCACCGTAGTAGACGCCAGCCATCAGAATCAAACCGGAAGAAGGGTCCAGTCCATAAGTAATCGGGATCATCAGTGCTATCGCTGAAATCGGTCCCAATCCCGGTAACATGCCGATAAATGTTCCAACAAAACATCCGACAACCACCATCATCAGATTCATCGGCAGGACTGCTGTGCTGAGTCCCTGAAGAATTCCATCTAACATTACGGTCTCCTTACCAGATGGTGAAAATGACACCGGGTTCCAGATAAATATCCAGACCTTGGGTCAGCAACAGATAAAAGCTTAAGACAAAGGGAAATGACGCGCCGAACAGGATTTTTTTACGTCGTTCGCCTAACAGATAAAACCCGATAGCCAGAAAGAGCGTTGTGGCGATCACAAAGCCGACATAGGTCAGTCCAATGCCATAAAACGTCATTAAAACCAGAAAGCTAGTCAGTAACTTCCAGTTAAATTGGATGACAGCACCGCTTTTTTTATCGGGTTGTCCGGTGACGAGCAGTGCAACGGAAAGAATGATGCCGATATAAGTGAGTAATATCGGTAATGTTCTGGCGGTAAAGGGTTCGTATTCGTCTCCGGGAAACATTGGAATATTGAAGGTTTGATAACCATAAACCAGACAAAGCGCGAGAAAGATCAATGCACCGACTCTGTCGCGACATAACAAATATTCACTTGAGAGCAGTGGATTTATTTTCGTAGACATTATCCTACTCCATTCGGTATTAGGGGGTCATATACAGGCAGCCTGGACGGGGGGGAATCTCAACAAAGGATTCAGCAAACCTGTATATGACAGTTGGTGTTCTAATTAGGGGGGGAATTATTGGATAAAGCCTAATTCACGCATCAGGGTTCCCATTTGTTTTTCCTGTGCTTCAAGAAAAGCATTGAATTCTGGTGCCGGCTTATAGTTATCGATCCAACCGTTTCGGTCCCGAAGTGTTTTCCATTCCGGTGTTTGGTACATTTTTTCCAGAACTCTGTCCCATTCCGCCACTTTTTCTTTGCTTATTCCCGGTGCTGCAAAGAAGCCGCGCCAGTTGGCAAAAACCGTTGGATTACCATACTCTGTTAATGTCGGAATATCTGGTGCAGAAGGGATACGTTCCGGTGCGGTGACTGCCACAATTCTGATTTGCCCGGCTTTTGACATTTCAAGCACTTCACCTAATCCGGTTGAAAGGAGCTGTGTTTCTCCGGATAGCAGGGCAGCCATCGCCTTACCCCCGGCATCATATGCGATGTAACGAACCGTTCTCGGATCGAAGTTTTCCCCCTTGAATGCTTCAGCTACGACCAGGTGATCCATGCTTCCTCGGGCTGATCCTCCTGCAATCTTGATTTTCCGGGGGTTGGCTTGGAAATCGGCAACAATATCCTTCCACGTTTTATATTTTGAATCAGCACGCACGACAATGGCACTGTAATCAGAAACAATTGAAGCGACAGGAGTCATATCTCGAAACGAATGAGGGAAAACACCAGAAAGGGAGCGGACAACAATCGGGCTAGAGTTAACCATCAGGGTGTCTTGCTGGCGGTCTGCCGTTTCAATCAGATGGGCAATCGCTTTGCCGCCACCGCCTCCGGACATGTTTTGAAAAGAGACGTTATCAATAAGCTTGGATTTAAATAACACATCACCTGTTCCTCGCGCGGTCATGTCCCAGCCTCCCCCGGCACCTCCGGGAACCAGAAAATGGATTTCCTCAATTTCTGCAGCCAGTGTACTGATGGAAAAGCCAGCGGCGAGCATGGATATGATCAGGCGGGTTTTCAGTTGCTTCATAATTCACGTTCCTTTTGCAGTGTGCAATTGATGCTTTATTCGCTTTATTGTTTGTATTGATAGATCACTTCATTCGCGATTGCATGACAAAAGTTATACAAATGTTAATTATTTGTCCCGTTTATGGTAATAAAAGTGAATAATGAGTATTAAGAATATTTTGTTTATATTGGTCATAGCCTGTAATGCGTTGAATCAATCACAGTTATTCGTGATGTTACTCTTAACAATGTTAGATAAGTGTTAATGTACTGCTTCGTTTCCGGAGGTACATATGACATGGAATGAGATTAGTTTCCGTAAACGGATGTTGATCATCATGACGTTTTCAGGACTAGTTGAGTTGCTGATTCTGGCATTGGCCGGTTTTTCTTATATTCGCCATCAGCAAGAAGAAGATATGGGGCAGAAGGCATTGCGTGTTGCAACTTTCTTGTCTGAATCCCCTGCAGTAATGGAGATGATTCGTCAGGAAGATACCAGCCAGCAACAATATTACCGTGATCTGACTTATATGATCGGGGCTGCATTTATTGTGATTGGTAATCGTCAGGGGATTCGGTTGGTTCACCCGTTGGGGCAGCGGATTGGTCTGCCGATGGTTGGGGGGGACAATCAAAAAGCACTGCAAGAAGGGCAGTCTTACATCTCGTTTGCACATGGCTCTTTAGGCCGTTCAGTGCGGGGAAAATCTGCGGTTATTGATGCATCGGGTCATATCATTGGTGTGGTGTCAGTCGGCTATCTGATTGAGCGATTGCAAGATAGGGTTGAACCCTATTTGCACTATCTATTGATTATTGTGGTACTGGTGGTCGTTGTGAACGGACTCATTTCTGGATATATATCTCAGCGTTTTCAAAAAGCTATTTTAGGTTTCGAGCCTGAAGAGATCGGCCGCCTCTACGGAGAACTTGATGTCACGATGAGCACGTTAAAAGAAGGCATTCTGAGTATTGATGAAAAGGGGTATCTTCGCTCAATCAACCGAAGTGCCTGCAAAATTCTCGGGATTGATAAAAGCAAGGCGCTGAATCGTTTATTAACGGATTCGCTACATGACAGTAATCTCTACACCTTGTTGGAAACCGGGCAAACCGATAGTGATATTGAGTTATATCTCAATCATCAATGGCTGATTGCCAACCGGAGCCCGATTGTTGTCGATGGGCGTGTCGTTGGTGCCGTTGCCAGCTTTCGGTTGCGTGATGAAATTAATGATTTGACCGAGCAGCTTTCCCAAACGAAAGCTTATGCGGAGCTATTAAGATCGCAGACGCATGAACATAGAAATAAGCTAAACACAATCAGTGGCTTAGTTCAAATGGGAGAGCTGGAAGCCGTTCAACAGCTTATTGGCCAGGAAACAGCACATTATCAGACATTGATCGAGTTTTTGCGTGGTGCGATTAAAGATCCGTTGATCGCGGGAATGTTGCTGGGTAAAAGTGAACGGGCACGGGAATTGTCGTTGGAGCTGCAGGTTGAAGAGGGGACGACGCTGGATACATTACCTGAGCACCTCCATGCCGAAGATGTTGTGACGATATTGGGGAATTTAATTGATAATGCTTTTGAAGCGGTATTGACATCGGTACGGCAAAGTAAACACATTGCTTATGAGCGGCGTATTATTGATGTGTCGATCAGTGATTATGGCAATGAGATTATTCTGGAAGTGGATGATCAAGGATGTGGTCTGCCGGAGGGGGTCAGTGTCGATATGCTGACAGAAAGGGGCGTATCAAGTAAAAGCCATCAGGGACGAGGGGTTGGATTGTTTCTGGTGCAGCAGTTGACTGACAGATATCACGGACAGTTGGAAATGTTCGATAAAAAAGGAAATGGCACAAGAATGACGGTTTATTTGCCCAAGGAACCATTGATATGAATACCAGAGTCATGATTATTGAAGATGATGTGGTGATTGCTCAGCTTCATCAGCGTTATTTGGAACAAATCGGTGGATTCGAGGTCGTCGGCATTGCAACCAATAAAATAGAGGCTGAGATACAACTGTCACTTCTTGCACCGGATTTGGTTCTTTTAGATGTTTATTTACCTGATGGAACTGGATTGGATATTCTGCAGCAGTCGAGAAACAATCAGGATCAGTGTGATGTTATTTTGATTACGGCAGCTAGGGATGTCGGCACATTACAACAGGCAATGCGTTATGGTGTGGTTGACTATTTACTGAAACCTATCGTGTTTTCCCGACTTGAATCAGCGATGCAAAAGTATCAGCTACTACGGCAACAGTTGACGGAAGCGGGGGGGCTTGATCAGGGATTGGTGGATAAAATGCTCTCGAGCTCGACAGGGGCGTCAACAACATGTGTGGAGAAACTTCCGAAAGGGATTGATGCAGTGACTCTGGATAAAATCCGCAAACTTTTTCAAGACAATGTCTCGCTGACTGCGGATGAGGCCGGCGAACAAATTGGAGCAAGCCGAACCACTGCCAGACGTTATCTGGAGTATCTGAATGGTACCGGGGAGCTTATCTCTGACGTTAACTACGGGACTGTGGGCCGCCCTGAACGTTGCTATCAACGTAAAAGGGGTAAATAAAATAGAGGATGGCAAAATATTCAGTGGGCCGTTGGCCCACTGAGCGTATCAAGAAGAGATGTTTACAAGATGAGATACGGATTTTAAGCAGCAGGGGAGAGCTGTGTTAAGAAATGGTCAATATGCTGTCCCACCTCTGCGGGAGTTGAAGCCCGTCTCATCCGTTCCATCGAAGGGAGCTGATTATTTTGGAAATATTCAGCTGAAACAAAGGCATCACTGGCATGATAGCGTAATGTATCTTGATCGGCTGAGCCGTCGCCAACAATAATAAACTTCCCCGTGGTTTTATGCTGACTTTTCCATTGCTCTATTACCTGTACTTTTCCTTTTGAGGAAAGTAATGGGGAAGGTCGTATACTGAGCACTCTATTTCCTAGCCAGATAAAACGATTTGCAGTGAGTTGATCGTATTGAATCTCCCATGCATCTAATAAAGGTGCAATCCATTCCGTATAACCGCCGGAAATAACATGTAGTTTGACACCTTTGTCGGTCAGCGAACGAAATGTTTCTTTTAATATGGGATCTAAAGCATCCACCCGGCTTGCGACATACTGATCGATCGTTTGTCTAGTGACAAACATCGCAGTTCTGAGCATGATCAATTTCTCTTGCCAAGTTGCACGCCCGGCAAATGCACGGGGTGCGATTTCTGCCAGATACCGCATTGTTTTATCACCGCCTTTCTTATGGCTCAATGCGATTTTCAAGACTTCTACCGTACTCTCTTCCGGAAGTAACGTATTATCAAAATCAAAGATGACATTCATAACTGCTTTAACTGCTCTTTGTAACTATATTTATCGTCTCTGGTCCAGTGGGTCGCCGGTATATTGAGATAGTCAGCAACAGCCTGTTGGACAGTGTCTGCAAATTCTTGTGGTGCTTGCTCCCGAGAGTAGTGAAGTTTGTCCAGATAGGCCACTTCAAAATGGATATAGGGCATCATGAGAATCGTCATGAAGCGGACATACCCCGGAGACATCATCGGACTTGGAGACAGTCCAAAAGGGAGTCTGACTTTTAAAGCGACCGGAACCACTGGTTGTCCTCGGATCATAAACTCAGGACGAAACCGGAATAGGGCTTGCCCGTTATTGAGTGTGGCTTCTGGGGTGATGTATAGTGCGTGTTTTTCCGGCGTTTTATTCCACTCCCTAAAGCACTGTACTAACTGCCGTTGGTTTCTGACCAGCCAATAGCTGGAATTTGAGCCTTTAAATAAGATGTAGCCAACGAATTTACCTAGTGGACTATCCGCTTTATCAATCATCAGTGTTGCGTGTGGCATTGCCAAACCCGGAATATGATCAAAAATACTGACATGCGGTGATGCGACGACACATCCGGCAGTATGCTGACCCACCGCTTCCGGTGTCATATTACAGCGCACTTGTATACCTAACAGTCGGATGAAGACCCGATATACCGATTTTCTTTTTGCATGAGGAAATATCGGAAATACAAGCCCGTAAGTACCAATCAGCAACAGACGAAATAGCAATAATAACAATCCGAATGGCATATATAGAACTGTCAATGCTGAAAAATGGTTCCACAATTTCACATCACATAATGTTGAGATAGGGACATCTTGGCGTAACGTGGGTTGCTCAATATTTTGCATGTACTGTTTCCCGTGCTTCTTGTTTTTGAATGTACTGATATAGCTTTTGAGCAGTACTTTCGTTTTTGTCTCTGACCTTGAAAAAATTATCCCGGTCATAGTCAATCTTGAGGTGGTCACCGAACGGGGTGGAGACAATCCGGCACTGATCACGGTCAAGATTGAGGTATTTCAGATTCATCTGAATTGCACGAGTGTGTTTGATGTTTGTGAGTGTATAAACTGATGTAAACCCCAGAACATCAAAGGCCCAGCATAATGCTGCATGTCCCGCCAAATATGTCCAGGGGGTTCCCCAGTATTTTGGTAAATAACGCATACCGAAATTAATCCCAAATTGCTTCTCTTCAAATCCTGCGTACCCCATGAAAGGCGCATTGGCACCTTGAGAAACAACCCAGCGAGCCCATCCTTTCTGTTCCTGATTTTGTCTGAATCGCTCAACTTCATCTTTGATGATATCGATTGTTCTTGCCTGACCGGAAGAAATAAACTTCATATTTTCTTCATCGGAGGCCAGTGTTGCATACCCCTGAATATCCTCATCATTCCACTTGCGCAGCGTGATGCCGTATTTGCTACATATAACGTTATTCATATCTACCTACCGCCAAACTTCAGTTGTTCAATTGTTTATCATCGTCACATTTTTCAATGTGATTCCTAAGGGGTAACAATTGCATAAGCGTGTTACCCAATTCGATGTTTCTACATCTCGTTCTAATACGTTTGTTTTCTGTCCGCCTGTCGACTCATATAACCGAGAACAGATGGAAAAGTCATGAACTCTGGGTGAGGAGCTGAACTCTCTTCGTCTTAGTATGTTTGTAAACATATTCATTACATCATTATTGTTATTGGTATATAAACCCCAACTCATTCAACCAGTCACCAAGTACCGCATGAAAAGCGTAAAAAGCGACGGTTAAACTTTATCGGGTGAATAGTGTTTAGTTAAAATATTCCTTTTTTGAATTAACCATATAAATTTAAGTTATTTGCTCTTGGTTTTAATGTAAATAGTTGCTTATCGTCATAATTGTCAGAAGGGGGAGCGCTGATCTTGATACGGCTAGCAAATCGCTAGGAGGGAAAAGGCGTAGTGGATAAAATATAAAATAAAATAAAATCATCTAAAAAAATAAAAAATGTGCTCTACAGTCTCTAATATGAGAAAATTTTCTTAATTTTTCTTTTATGAGACTGACACCGCTGAACAGAATTATATAAGAATGTTAGCGCTTTCATCTGAATCAATTGGACATATATGATGCTTAATGGTTTTTAATCAGGAAAAAATATGGACATAGTATTTTTCTATGATTTTCCATTTATAGATATCGGTTTTGCAATATGATTGACACGGTTAACCGAGTTCAATAGAGCAGTTGTTATTTATCAGTATGATATACTTTAAAGAAAGAGACTAGTATTGTATTCGCAATGTGTCATCTTATGACACATTGCGAATACATTGTGATTTCCGGTGTGACAACTTTGGGGGTGTTCATGATATTTAGGAGGAACGTGTGACTCAAACGTTAGTGATCGTCGATGTTCAAAATGATTTTTCACCGGCTGGTGCATTGCCTGTGCCTGATGGGGACAGTGTTGTTACTGTAATCAATCGGTTAATGCCTTGTTTTGACCATGTTGTTGCAACGCAAGACTGGCACCCGGCCGGCCACGGTAGCTTCGCGTCCGTACATCATATGTCTCCCGGTGAGATGACTGAACTGAGTGGCATTCAGCAGATTTTATGGCCCGTTCACTGTGTTCAATCATCTTGGGGAGCTGAATTTATTCCCGGATTAGCAACGAGCAATATTGAATATATTGTCTATAAAGGCAGCGATCCTGAGATTGATAGTTACAGTGGGTTCTTTGATAATGGAAAACGGCAGGCAACCGGACTTTTGGATTATTTAAAAGAAATAGATTCAGATGAATTATATATTGTCGGGCTTGCAACAGACTACTGTGTTCTATTTACAGCACTTGATGCAGTTGAACTTGGCTTTAAAACTTATGTAGTTCAGGATGCCTGTCGTGCTGTAAACCTGAATCCTGACGACGAAGATAAAGCGTTGGCGAAAATGGTTAATGCTGGATGTCAGATTATCCAGTCAAGCGATGTGCTGGAGGCTACAAATCTATCACAAGGACATGATGGGTAGTAAGAGCTGTGGGTAACACGTATGAAGCGTATACACATGAAAAGAGCCAGTAACAGGACTGACCCATCCATGGCTTTACTTCCGACGGTATAGTCTTTCGGGTCTGCCAACCCGACCGTGTTGGATGATCGCTTCAAGGAAGCTGGTGGATGTGCAATATTCAAGGTATCGGCGAGCGGTTGTTTTACTGATACCAACCAGCTTCCCCAGTGATTCTGCAGTGTGTGCCACATCGTCTTCTTGGTAAATGACTTTGATCTTATTCAGTGTGAGTTCATCAATACCTTTGGGGAGGTTATCTTGATGGTATTGCGCTTTTGATTGAAAGTTGAGTAATTCGTCGACATGTCTTTGATTGAAATTATCTGCGGCTTTCAAAGAATTGCTATACTTTAAATAACGCTCAAGTGAATCCTGTAGTCGGTCATAGGCAATTGGCTTTAACAGGTAATCGAAAACACCGCAACGAACTGCCTCACGGACGGTTTCCATATCTGAGGCTGCGGTGACAAAAATAACGTCCGGCATGTTGCCACCTGAGATCATTTCTTTTAGTAAATCCAGACCTCGTCCATCGGGAAGAAAATTATCCAATATAATTAATTGTGGTTTTAAAAGGCGGAGCATGTTGCGCGCTTCAGCGAGAGAGCGGGCAACACCAATTGGACGAAACCTAGGCATTTGATTCAGGTAGTAAGTGTGAAAATCAGAAATACTGACTTCATCTTCAACAATCAATACATCAAATACATCCATTATTATGTACTCACGTTAGGGATGAAAATAGAAAAAATGGTACCTTTCGGTTCGGCATGGTCAATCAATATCGTGCCATTGGCCTGAGTAACCAGACGATGAACAAGATATAAACCGATACCATGTCCCGGCTGTTCTTTGCTACTGACGCCTTTGGTAAAAAGTGAATCAGAAATTTCTTCGGAGATACCGGTACCATTGTCCGCTACCTCAATGACGAATTCGTCTGAGGCATCGGTTAAAAGCAGTGAGATAGTTTTATTACTGCTATCGTTTTTTAAAGTAGCTTCAAAGGCATTGTCAAGTAGATTCCCCAAAATTGCGGCCAGTTCGTCGGATGGCATACATTGTGGTTCTTTTTGCATCTGACAGAGCGGATCAAAATCTAACTGTAAACCGAGTTCTTTTGCGCGACTATATTTTCCCAGCAGGAGGCCGGCAACAATACGTGAGCAGAAAGTTTGGGTAATATAATCGATCAGTTGTTGTTGATTTTGGGTTTCTTTCTGAATGGCTTGAATGGCTTCATCATAAGCGCCAATTTGTACTAATCCTCCGATAGTTGATAATCGATTGGTATATTCATGACTGAGCACGCGAAGGTTTTCCGTATGCTGGCGGATTTGTGAAATTTGTGATGTCAGGGTATTGATATCATCTCGTCTCCGGAAACTAACGACCCAGCCAATATGTTTTTCGTGATCCCAAATGTTGACCCGGTTTGCAACCAATGTTTCACCGTTGCAGGTGATCAGCTCATCTTGTTGATCATTGATATCAATCTGACCATGCGGGTTACTCCCCATAAAAAATGAAGCGGGCGTGACGAATTCAGTAATGGCTCTGCTGAGTAAATACTTGGGTGGATGCGCGATGCCCAATGTCTTGAGTGCGCGGCTATTGACCGACAAAATTTCGCCTTGGGTACTGACAGCGATAATGCCTTCATAAACACTTTGTAAGATTGAACTGTGTAAGCGCAGAGATAGGGCAATTTCTTCCGGTTCCATATCGAACATTTGTTGTTTGATATGTTTGGTAAATAACCAAGCACCGAGCATGGATAAAATCAGCAGAGCAAATACGGCATAAAAAAGCGGATAGGAATAAAATGCCAACCAGTCACTGATATTATTCACCAAGTACCCAACGGAGATAACCCCGATAATCTCATTGTGTTGATTAATAATTGCCGACTTCCCACGGATCGCAAATCCTAAACTACCTTTTCTTAAAGACGAATAATATTCCCCGTATTTTAACGCGCGGACGTTATCACCGCCCTGCATCGGAAAACCAACCTTATCTGAGTCAGGGTGAGCCAGTCGAATCCCTTTTTTGTTGCCGACAACAATGAAATCAGCATCGGAGATGGCTTGTAGTTCGTGGACGGTCTGCTGAATGGCTTCAACATTGTGCTGTTCGATGTTTTGAATCAATACTTTATTATGTGCAATCTCTCGAGCCTGAATGACAGCTTTGGTACTAAATTGATGTTCGAGGCTTTCACTAAGCGTGAGATGAAAAAAGACCGTGACCAGTATTAATTGAATAGAAATAACAAAAATAAGCAGAAGTGCAACCCTGAGTCGGAATGAAAGCTTCTGACATATATGTGTATGAGCGGCTTGAAAGATCGTTTTGAGCATAACGTTATAAAGGCTGATTGTTATCAAAGGCTGTAGTTATCAGGTGATTATATCGATTCTATGGATGAATAGAATTGACATGTGTGGTTCAAAATTCATTTTAAGTATTGAACCCTCTGTGTTTCCGTAACTGCTCTCTGCATAACCATTGATAAATACAATTCAGTTCGATGGGTTGGTACGGTCATGAACGTGTGATTCGTGCTGTCATATCATGAATGGTTCCAGAAGCGAGGTGTCACGGGTCAGAGCGCGTCGGATGACGCGCTACAAAGAAAGGAAAATCACATAAATATCCCGAATACCACACTGGCGATGATGAGGACAATTCCACCACCAAGACGAGAGGATATTTGGGCGTAAGAGAGTAAGTTCATCCGGTTAGAAGCTGCCAGTACTTCAAGGTCGCCAGAACCACCTCGGTTCGCCATACACAGACCGGCCGTGATTGAAGATTCAACTGGGTAAAATCCCATCATCCAACCACCGAGTGCTGCGCCGAAAATTGCACCGAACACAATGAGTGTCGCGATAATGACATTGATGAAAGTTAAGGCATTCATCACTTCACCCAGATCGGTATAAGCAATACCGACACCGACCATCAAAACCCAGAGCAACTGTTTTGAGAAGAAGGAAGACAGACGTTTTGCACCTTCTTTTATTTCATCAGAGCAAAGACCTGCACCGTTGATGAGTGCAACAATGATGACCATGTAAGCGAATGTATGAATTTTGATATCGCCAAATCCGGGAAGAATATGCTTGGATAGTGAGGCTGATAACGTGTAAACGCAGGCCGCAAGCATGAGACCAATCGCGATTTCGCGAGGGGTGATTGTTGGTGTTTTGACTTCTTCGCCAACATTGAATTTTGACTTGCGTAGCAGTTCTCCGTTACCCGTTAATGAAGGGATTTTCTCTCCTAAACCATTCAGAATTGCTGCTGCAATAATTGCCACAATATTGGCAATGGTAAGAATCGCAATCGCAACCGAGTAGTATTGTTCTTTTGAACCGCCAGTCACGGACTCGTAAATTTCAGACAGAGGAATAGCACCGGCACCATTACCGCCGCCCATGATTGGGAGTACGTACAGCATCATAATTCGATCCACCGGAATACCGAAGATCAAACCCCCCAGAATGCCAAGGATTGATGCACCGGCTACCGCTGCGAGAATCGTTGGAATATAGCCGACTAAGGAACGTAACAGGAGCCTTCTGTTGACTGCCAGAATCGAACCGGTAATTAGTACTGCAATGAATAAGTCGAGGAAGTCAGTTTTTTTCATGACATCAGTGACAGCGGTAATTTCTCTTTGTGTCAGCAGTCCCATATGGACGAACCAGGCTGCGACAAGAAAAATCATCACAGGCGCACCGCCAATATATTTATTGAATATCGGTAGACGTTTACCGAATTCACCGAATATTGCACCGATGACAAACATAAAACAGAAGCCACCGACAATATTGTTAGGCAATGTATCTGTAATGTGTGCAGTCAAAACCACAAGAAATAGTAGGGCAAAAAGATGGAATGGTATGCCGAATATTTTTATTTGTGACAGAAGCGACTGAGCGCTGGGAGCGTCACTTGTTATTCGTAACGTTTTTTCATTCATAATCAATTTCCGTAGGTGGATGTTCAATTTAACAATTTAGATAAAAAAGTGATCCATAATTGTGAAAAAGTTCATTGAATGAAGTGACGTTAAAAACGTCAATGACGTTAATGGTTTTTATTGTTTTTTTTAATTTAAAAACAATAAGATAGGTAATTTAATTCATTAAGTTCATAAAGAGTTTTTAAGCTCGTATATAAAGTGATTCATATCATTATTTTATGAATATAAACACCGCAAACTATGTCGTGATGAATTTAGTTACAGAGGCAGTACGTCATGTTAGACGAGATATCCTTTTCTCGAGTCCCGATTACGAATCGCTGTAAAATAGGAAAAATTCAAACTTTTTTAGCACGTAACGGGTTGGACATTGATGATGATGTGGAATACTTCGTTATCGGAAAACGCGTCTCTGGGCAGATAATCGCGTGTGGGGCGATAGCCGGAAAAGTTTTAAAGTCGATTGCGATTGAAAAGGGATGTCGCGGCAGTGGATTATCACTGACTCTGATGACTGAATTAACCAATTTCGCTTATGAGTTAGGACGCTACAATTTATTTTTGTTTACCAAACCTCAAAATTTTAATTTATTTCGCCAATCTGGTTTTTTTCCGCTTGCGCAAGTCGATGATGCCATGATTCTCATGGAAAATAGTCCGAATCGGTTTCAATCTTACTGCCAACAACTCAAACTGATGAAAGTTGCCGGAGATCGCATCGGTGGCATGATCATGAATGCCAACCCATTCACATTGGGGCATCAATATCTGGTTGAAAAAGCCTGTGCCGAGTGTGATTGGGTCCATTTATTTGTTGTCCGGGAAGAAGGGAAGGATTTTTCTTATATTGAACGACTCAATATGATTCGAGCCGGTACACAACACCTGAAAAATATAACGGTCCATCCGGGTTCGGATTATATGATTTCCAGAGCAACATTCCCGACTTACTTCATCAAAGATCAGAAGAAAATCAATTATTGTCATGCTGCACTGGATCTACAGCTGTTTCGTGACGGAGTCGTTCCCGCTTTAGGGATCACCCACCGATATGTCGGCACAGAACCGCTTTGTCCGGTCACTAACCATTATAACGAGTCGATGCATTACTGGTTGGGGTCACCGATTGCTCGGCCAAATATCATTGAAATTGTAGAAGTCCCTAGAAAGGCTATCGATGGTGAACCTGTGTCCGCGTCCCGAGTACGGCGATTATTGTCTCAGCAACAATATGAGCAGGTTGCGAAACTGGTACCGAAAACCACCTACAAAATCCTATTTAGTGATGACGTTCAGTGTAATAGACCAAAATCTGTTGCGGCTTGAATGGTATCCCATATAAACATTTAAACTTAGAAAGGCCAATCCAATGGAAATTAAACAACCAGCGTTTGCAGGAACTCTGGAGTCCAGTGATCTTCAGGTTCGAATCGCCCCCAATCATGAAGGTGGCATCATTGTTCATCTTGATAGTACGGTTCAGCATCAGTTCGGTGAAATCATCAGACATGTTGTTCTCGATTCTCTACAGCAATTGAAAGTCACCGATGCCATTTTAACGATTGAAGATAAAGGGGCTTTGGATTGTGTGATTCAGGCCCGAGTTCAGGCGGCAGTGATGCGTGCTTGTGGTGTCGAACAGATTGATTGGAGTCTATTGTCATGAGTCGATTACGCAGAAGTATGTTATTTGTGCCGGGTGCGAACGCCGCAATGTTGAGTAATACCTTTATCTACAAGCCGGACGCGATTATGTTCGATCTTGAAGATTCGGTCTCATTACGAGAAAAAGATACTGCGCGTATGTTGGTGTATCGTGCATTACAACATCCGTTATATCAGGATATTGAAACCGTTGTCCGGGTCAATCCGATTGACTCCAGATTTGGCATCAATGATTTAAATGCCGTGGTGAGAGGAGGAGCTGATGTGGTACGTCTTCCTAAAACTGATACGGCTCACGATGTGACGCTGATGGCGAGCCAAATTGAACAAATTGAGAAAGCTTGTGGTCGTGCTGTTGGAAGTACCAAACTCTTGGCTGCAATTGAAAGTGCCCAAGGGATCAACAATGCAGTCGAGATCGCGCACAGCTCCTCCCGACTGATTGGGATTGCGTTGGGGGCTGAAGATTATGTTCGTGATCTGAGAACAAACCGCTCCCCGGAAGGGACGGAGTTACTGTTTGCCCGATGTAGCATTCTTCAGGCTGCTCGAGCTGCCGGTATTATGGCATTTGATACGGTTTACTCGGATGCTAACAATGAAGCAGGGTTTCTCCGCGAGGCTGAGCACATCAAACAGCTTGGATTTGATGGCAAATCACTGATTAACCCACGTCAAATCGATCTACTTCACAATGTCTACGCACCGACCCAAAAAGAGGTCGATTATGCTTATGCCGTCATTGAAGCGGCTGAAGAAGCAGAACAGCAAGGGCTAGGGGTTGTGTCTCTCAACGGTAAAATGGTCGATAGCCCAATCATTGAACGTGCACGCTGGACATTGCAACGTGCTGAATCCGGTATCAAACAATAGAAGGTAGTGTGTTATGAGTGTCAGTACGTTAAATAATCCAATTTCGCTTGATGAACTGGAAATCCATTCATTAACGCCCTATACAAGAGCCAACGCAATTACACCGCATCTGGTTGAAGAACGATTTAAGAAAAGAAGAAAACTGAAAGGCTCGCTTGAGCAGGCCATTAAAGAGCTCGGTTTGACTGATGGTATGACGATTTCTTTTCATCATGCATTTCGTGGCGGAGATAAAACCATCAATGCAGTGATGGATGTCATTGCCAGAATGGGGTTCAAAGACTTAACTTTAGCTTCCAGCTCTCTGACTTCGATTCATGCACCATTAATTGAACATATCCGTAATGGTGTGGTGCGTAAAATTTATACCTCTGGATTACGGGGTGAGCTTGCTGAAGCCATTTGCCGAGGATTACTGGAAGAGCCAGTTCATATTCACTCACATGGCGGACGTGTTCACTTAGTCCAAAATGGTGAAATCCATATTGATATCGCATTTATCGGCGTGCCATGTAGTGATGAATTTGGGAATGCCAACGGTATTCAAGGCAAGTCACGTTGCGGTTCTTTAGGTTATGCACAGGTTGATGCGCAATATGCGGATCGAGTTGTTATTCTGACGGAATCAATCGTTGACTATCCAAACGCGCCAGCCTCAATTCGTCAGGACTGTGTCGATGCCGTTGTTCAGGTCGCAGAAGTCGGTGATCCGGATAAAATCGGGGGTGATGCAACTCGAATGACCACCAACCCTCGTGAATTATTGATTGCAAAACATGCGGCTGAGGTTATTGAACACTCCGGTTATTTTCAGTCGGGTTTTTCTTTACAAACGGGTTCCGGCGGTGCTTCTCTCGCAGTGACACGTTTCCTGAAAGATAAGATGATCAAGCATAACATTGTGGCATCTTTCGGTCTGGGCGGTATTACTGCCACTATGGTTGATTTACATGAGCAGGGTTTGATTGAAACGTTGCTGGATGTTCAGTGTTTTGATTCGGTGGCTGCTGACTCTTTGTCTCGTAACCCGAACCATCATGAAATCTCAGCCAATGAATACGCCAATCCTTCCTCAAAAGGGGCCGTCGTTGATCGGTTGGATGTGGTGATTCTCAGCGCTTTAGAAATCGATATGCAATTTAATGTCAATGTGATTACGGGCTCTGATGGGGTGATTCGTGGCGCTTCCGGTGGTCATTGTGATACTGCTGCGGCTGCGAATTTAACGATTGTTGTCGCACCATTGGTTCGGGGGCGGATTCCGACGGTTGTAGAGCGGGTGACGAATGTCGTGACTCCGGGTGCATCGGTTGACGTGTTAGTCACTGATCATGGCATCGCTGTGAATCCGAGACGTGAAGACCTGATCGAGCGGCTGAATGCGATTTCAATTCCGGTTTATTCTATCGATACATTGCAGGCACGAGCTGAATTGATTACCGGTAAGCCTGAGCCGATTCAATTTACCGACAGAACAATTGCCTTTGTGCGTTATCGGGATGGTTCTGTCATTGATGTGATTAAAGAGGTTGCTCAATGACACACATAACAGAAGAAATACCAGTCCATTTGTGCGAGCTACTCGCGTGTAAAGAACAACGAGCAAAAACTCAATTATCATGGTTGAAAACTTACGGTGTTCCTTTGGTTTCGTTTAGCATCAATATGCCGGGTCCCGTCAAACTGAATTTGATCAGTGAACACATTTTTGCTCAGGGATTAGCGGCACTCGAAGCGACTTGTCATGAGCAGGGGTGGACGCTTATTGCACAGCAAATTCATCACGAAAAAACTGGTCCTGAGGGTATATTTGCAGTGCAGGGGGTAAGTGCATCGATACTCAAAAAACAGATGATACGCATTGAGAAAACGCATCCGGTAGGACGATTGATGGACTTGGATGTAATTGATAAGCAAGGTAAAAGTATTAGCCGTAAAGCTTATCAGATGGGGCGAAGGAAATGCTTGATCTGTCAGGAAGATGCGGTCATCTGTGCCCGTTCCCGTCGGCATCCGCTTCAGGAGCTTTTGACGAAGATAGAGGAAATGGCTCATGCAGACGAGTACAGTCATTGATTTGCTATTTGACAGACATCAGCATGGTCCAGAGGCTGAAAATGTCGATGTGTTACCTTGTCATATTCAAGACCAGTTTCCTTTCGATCAATTCGTAGGCCATCTGGCTTATCATGCCATGATGCTAGAAGTTCATTTGACACCGAAACCGGGTCTGGTTGATACCGTGAATCAAGGGGCTCATGATGATATGGATCTGGCGTTGTTTGTCCACAGTGCAGAAGTGCTTGCACCATACATGACTAGTTTTGTTCGAGCGGGTTGGTTGCATCACAATCAATCGCTCTCGTCTCTTTTAGCTGAATTAAGGCCGATAGGTATTGATGCTGAAGTCGCAATGTTTCAAGTGACCTCGGGTGTCAATACCCATAAAGGAATGATCTTTTCCATGGGGATCATTTGTGGTGTCGCTGGCTGGCTGCAAGCCAATCAGCGAGATATCAATGCGCGTGCAATCAGTGAAGCAGTGAGCCAGTGTTGTCAACATCTCGTTTGGGATGAACTTCAGGAAATCGGACGTCGGGAGCCGATGACGCAAGGAGAAAAACTCTACCAGCAATATGGAGTGACTGGGGCGAGAGGTGAGGCTGCGTCGGGCTTTGGGACGATTATTGTACATGCGTTGCCTGCCTATCAATCGGCTATAGCGCAAGGGTTCTCGACTGAGCAAGCCTTGTGGCAGACACTGTTGGTCTTGATTGCTCATAATCAAGATACCAATTTACTTTCCCGTGGAGGAATGGCCGGATTACTGTATGTTCAGCAATATGCATCTAGTCTGCTGGCGTTCGGGGGAATTGCTCATCCGGATATCGAAGTGGCATTAAATCAGTTTGATCGTCATCTGATAGAACGACATCTTAGTCCGGGGGGGAGTGCTGACCTACTGGCCGTAACTTGGCTGATTGCAGAATTGGAGAAAATGTTTTCTCTAGATTAAGGATATGTTGAGTTTTCGTCGTTAACTTCTATTCGGTCTAAAGCTAATTCAGATAAATTTGGTGGTACTTTTTCTTCGGTAGATGACAGTTGCTACCGAAGTTTTTTTATCGGTGCATTATCAATTATCGATGAAATATACAGTTTATTCGGGGAAGCGATGAAACGCATTTTGTATTGAGTTTATGACTGAACGTTGCTCAGATTGGTTACAACATGCGCTTCATGCTGATTGGATTAAATCAATTATTTATTGTTTTCCCAAATCAAAATATTTCACCAGATCATCTAATTGTTGGGACACGTTATGCAAGTGGGCACTGGCATCTGTAAGTTGCTCAGACAGCTTTGTTGTTTCGTCGGTGAGCATACTAATATCTTCGATGTTTTTGCCTAACTCTGCCACGACGGACGACTGTTCTTCGGTCGCTGCGGCATTTTGAGTGTTTTGATCATTCAATTGGTGAATATGGTGGTTGATAGCCTGTAATGAGTCACTGGTAGCTGTGGCATGTTCTACCACTAGCTGACTTTTATCTTTCCCTAGTTGCATCGCGGAGACGGCACGAGATGATTCATGGCGCAATTTTTCAATGACTTCTTGGATTTCATCGGTCGATGCGGCTGAGCGAGTGGCAAGATTACGGACTTCATCAGCAACAACAGCAAATCCGCGACCTTGTTCACCTGCTCTGGCAGCTTCAATCGCAGCGTTGAGCGCGAGCAGATTGGTCTGTTCCGAGATCCCGCGAATCGTGTCGAGTATGGTGCTGATATCATCAACTTGATGACTGAGGGACTGGACGACATCACTTGATTGATTCAAGGTTTCAGTCAGTGCCTGAATCTCTTGCTGTGTCCGCATCACTATCTGGTTACTCTCTGATGTCTGTTGAGTAGCCTGATGTGCTGTTTCAGCAGCGCTTGCAGCATTGGAAGCAATTTCATTGACGGTACTGCCCATTTCAGTAATTGCTGTGGCGACCTGAATAATCCGCTCACTCTGACGGGTACAGTTGTTATGAGTCAGATTGGATTGGTTCGCTACATTCTGTGCGGTTTCTGCCAGCTCTCTGGCATTACTGGAAACGTCCTGTATTGAATGATGGACTTTTTCGATAAAGCGATTAAAACTCTCGGCAATTTGGCTAATTTCATCCTGACCAGTGAGGGTGATTCTCGTATGTAGCGCGAGATTATCGGCTGCGTAAGTAATTGAATTTCTAAGAGAGTCTACCCGTTTTCTGAGTTGAATAACGATCCAGGTAGACACGACGATAGAGGCAAGTAAACCGAGAGTAATGACAATCATCATCACCAACTGAGCTTGGTTGTATGTATCAATACTGGCTTGATTGTGTTTGCGGGCTTGCTCCAGCAGGGTATCCAGTAATTTGTTTGATGCTTTACGTGTGACATTGTAATAGCCGGCATAGCGAGATTTATAGATTTCTCTGGCACCTTCCAGATCATTTTTACTCAAAGCATCCAATAAGGGATTGATGGCTTGAGTGATCATCTCTTCATAGTCTTTCTGTAGCTTGAGGGCATCTCGCTTCATGTCTGGATCAACCTGAGTATCTACAGCAAGCTGCATCGCTTGGCGCATTTCGGGAATATCTTCCTCATACGCTTCTTTTACGCGGGTCTGAATCCCTTTTTTATCTCTCAGAGAGGTATCTTGCATCAGCATCATGTCGATCCCGACTCGCATTCTCGGAATCCGAGACGCAGCCTCAGCCATTGCCCGTAAAGGTTCAGCCGTATTGACATAGAGCTGTTCGGATTGATATTGAATATTTGCCATTTTTTGGAGACTATTGATACCGACCAAAATAAGAGCAAGACAAGGAATTGCCACAGCAATGACCAGTCGCAATTTTAAGGTGAAACGATTCTGAAACATTTACATTTCCTACTAGGTGAAATCACGTGGTGGAAAGTCAATACCCTGGACGAGTTATACTCATGTGGTTCAATATTGTTTTCACAAGGCATGAATCACTGGATACGGCAATTCCGGTAGTTATCAATACAGCTGGTTTTTACATAGTTTATAACAGATACCAATCTTTATCTAATTTATTGTTTAATAAGAGAAAAATTGAAAATTACTGATTATGCATAAAATTTTTACTTTGTTTTTAATTAGGTTATAAGTATTAGTTAGTCAATACCAGAATATTTATCTTTGTTTGTGTTTATGTTGAAGAGCGTGGAGTGATATCTCATTTTTTTGAGCTTATGACGAGCCCGTTCTCTTAGAATAAGAGCCTGTTTTTCGCCATGGAAAATGGTGTGATTAATCGGGGGAGAATGGACAGGAAGAATAGGAGCAGTCACACTCCCATTCATCGTTGGCGGTTTTTACAGAACTTTACAGGCTAGTCCTTTGAGATAGAAGCCTTCGGGATAGGCTGAGTCGATGGGGTGATCTGCTGCCTGACTGAAACGTTCGACCAACTTGACACTTCGCCCGGCATCCAGTGCTGCATCGGCAATAATTTTCTGAAACAGCGTCTGATCCATGAGACCAGAGCAGGAGTAGGTAAGTAACGTACCTCCCGGCCTGAGAATCTGCATCGCTAACATGTTTATGTCCTTATATCCCCGACAGGCACCGTTCAGTTGGGCTTTCGACTCGGCAAATTTTGGCGGATCCATAATAACGACATCAAATCGGGTGCCCTGATCACGGTACTCGCGTAATAATTTGAAGACATCAGCGTTTAGAAAGACTGCGCGCTTTTTAGAGAGATCGAACTCATTCAATTGGGCATTGGCCTTGGCGGTATCTAGTGCCGGTTGGGATACATCGGCGTTGATTACCCGTTTCGCACCACCTTTTAGCGCATAGAGGCCGAATCCACCAGTATAGGAGAAGCAATTCAGCACTTCTTTATCCTGAACATATTTCATGGTGTGTAAGCGACTATCTCGTTGATCCAGATAGAAGCCAGTTTTATGACCATTGATGATATCAACGCTGATTTTTATACCATTTTCTTCAATGATAATCGGTGCTGTCGGTATATCACCGTATAAAACACCAACTTGTTCTTGTAACCCTTCTTTTTTACGCACGGCAACATCTGAGCGTTCATAAATATGACATTCAGGGAAGCAGGTTCTAAGGCCTTCGACAAGTAAAGGTTTTGATAACTCAGCTGCGGCACTTAACACTTGACAGACCAGATAATCGCCATATCTGTCAATCGTTATGCCCGGTAAACCATCAGATTCAGCGGCAATGAGACGATAGCCGGTTAACTGACCTTGCCGAATGACTGACTCTCTAAGCTGTTGTGCCTGACGAATACGTTGGATGAAAAAATCGGTGTCAATATCGGTCGGTTCGAAGCTCCAGACTCGAGCCCTAATCTGTGATTGTGGCGAAAAACCAGCTTTCGCCAGCCACTGCCCGTCGTGGCTATAGACATCAACCGTTTGGCCTGAAACCGGTTCACCTTGTACATGATTGATAGCTCGGGAAAAAATCCAAGGATGGCGGCGAAGGAGAGATTTTTCACGCCCTTTGGCGAGATAGATAGCGGCTGTCATAGATGTATTCTGTAGCTTGAAAAAACGGTATTGTCGGTGATGTAAGAGGGAAAAGCAATCGGTTGACGGTATTGTGGCTTTGGGCTGAAAGGCGTTTTTGAATGGGGCATCATTGTTCAGAGTGAGTGTGGCATCCATCCCTCACATTCGATAGAAATTTAGATATACTATCGCTATGAGCGAATTTTATCGCTTAATGAGCTTTCTGATGCGAAAGAGGAGGAGCTGAATATGTCACAAAAGAGAGAAATCTTTACAGTGAAAGGTGTTGTCCAAGGGGTTGGTTTTCGCTACTACACCTCGCATCAGGCGTTGAAATTGGGACTGACCGGTTATGCGAAAAATTTACATAACGGTGATGTGGAAGTTGTGGCCTGCGGTGAAGCGGATCAACTGGACTTATTTTATCACTGGCTCCATCAAGGCTCACCGGCAGCGCGTGTCGAATCGGTTGTTCGGACTGACTTTCACAGTGAAAAATCGTTTCGGGGATTTTCAATTCATTAAGGAACAATTTCGTGGTTGAGGGCCTGATTTTAAACGGAAGATACACTACGTTTAAAATCAATAGACTTACCCTCAACTTTTTGATGTACGAGCCTTAAATGTGGGTGGCATCCAATCTTCACTGGCCTGAGAGCGTGATTGTGTCACAGACATTTTGCTGGTTTTGGGAGCCCAGCCAGTTTGGTAGCCTGCTTGGCTGGCCCTTTACGGAACAGCTTAAATAGATACTTGCTATTGCCTTTTTCCGGACCATGGGCTTTTTCCATGGCCTTGACCAACATGCGGATGGCGGGAGAGGTGTTGTATTCTTGGTAGAATTCCCTGACAAAATGAATGACTTCCAGATGCGCTTCAGTTAATTCAATGCCTTCTGCTTCAGCCAATAGTGGGATCATACCTTCTTGCCATTGTGTGTGATCAAGTAAATAACCTTCGCTGTCGGTTTCAATTATTTGACCGTTATATTCGAACATAGCTCGGTGTTGCCTCATCAATTAGAACGCGGTAAGGGTATCGGAGTGCCGGGAATGGCACAATCACTGTTATCGAAAAGATGTGTGAAAATATAAAAAAAGCCCAGAATCTGGGCTTTTTTTGCGCTGCTGTGTCGTTCAAAACATGGCAGTTCGCTGACTTTATTTCAGAACGCCTGTTTCAGAACTATTAATCGTCGTTCATGAAGCCCAGAATACTCAGCAGGCTGATGAACAGGTTATAGATTGAAACATACAGCGTAATTGTTGCCGAAATATAGTTGGTCTCACCACCGCGGACAATTTGCTGTGTAGTCAGCAAAATCGCACCGGTCGAAAACAAGACGAACAGTCCACTCATTGCCAGATACAGGGCAGGGAGTTGCAGGAAGATATTTGCAACAAACCCGACAAGTAGCACAACAAAACCAGCTAACAGCATTCCGGACAGGAATGAGAGGTCACGTTTGGTGGTCAGTGCATAAGCGGAAGCCGCCATAAAGGTGAGGGCTGTCCCTCCGAGTGCTGTTAATACCACGTCACCGAGACCGGCACTGATATATGCGTTCAGGATCGGGCCTAACGTATAACCGAGGAAACCGGTAAACAGGAAGGTGAAAACTAACCCCATACTGTTATCACGGTTCTTCTCGGTGAGGAACAATAAGCCATAGAAGCCGACCAACATAATGATCAACCCCGGAGACGGAAGGTTCATCGCCATGGATACGCCAGCGACGACAGCAGACCACAACAGTGTCATTCCTAATAGTGCATAGGTGTTTCTTAACACTTTGTTTGTTTGAAGTGCACTATCTAAAGTCGATGTGCGTGAATACATAGGACGGTTCATACGCTTCCTCGTATAATGATTGTCTATTACTACTTATGACTACATATGGGGGTAAAAGTTCTTATCTTCAACCCTTCATGACTACTATGACCTTATCTTAGTCAAAAATGAACTGCAATACCGTGACGAAGTTGTAACACAATTTTTCGGATGAGAAACAAGTGTTAACTTCGACATGCTTTGGCGATGAAAACAAGGCACATGACGTGCCTTGTTCATAAAAAATGCGCTTTCGAGCATTAATGCTGCAGAATCTGTGAAAGGAAGTTCTGGGTACGATCCGACTGTGGATTGGCAAAGAAATCTTGTGGATTATTTTCTTCGATGATTTCACCTGCATCCATGAAAATGACTCGGTCTGCCACTTCTTTAGCAAATCCCATCTCGTGTGTAACACACAACATGGTCATCCCTTCTTCAGCCAGCTCAACCATGACATCCAATACTTCTCTGACCATTTCCGGATCCAAAGCAGATGTCGGTTCATCAAATAGCATAATATGAGGATTCATACACAGTGAGCGGGCAATGGCCACACGCTGTTGCTGTCCTCCGGACAACTGGCCCGGATATTTCTTGGCTTGATTGGGGATCTTAACGCGTTCCAGATATTTCATCGCAATGGCTTCGGCTTCTTCTTTTGGCATTTTCTTCACCCAGATTGGCGCCAGCGTACAGTTTTCTAACACCGTTAAGTGAGGGAAGAGATTAAAATGCTGAAAGCACATACCGACCTGACGACGAACGGCTTCGATATCTTTTAAATCTTCAGTCAGTTCGTGACCTGCGACGATGATCTGACCTTTCTGATGTTCTTCGAGCCGGTTAATACAACGAATCATGGTCGATTTACCGGAGCCGGAAGGTCCACAGATGACGATTCGTTCACCTTTGGTCACATTCAGATTAATGTTCTTTAATACATGGAATTCACCGTACCATTTGTTCATGTCCTTAATTTGGATCACGGCTTCTTTATTTTGAGTATTTTGTAGCGTCATAATACGTTCCTTGAAATTTTTATCGTTTGTGACCCGTATGCAGTTTGTTTTCCAGCCAAATCGAATATCTCGACATGCCAAAACAAAATACCCAGAACACTAACGCGACAAATGCATAACTTTCAGTGGAAAAACCAAGCCAGTTGGGGTCGGTATTTGCTGCCTGGCCGATACCAAGCACATCAAACATCCCGATGATGAGAACCAGACTGGTATCTTTAAATAGATCGATGAAGGTATTCACAATCGAAGGAATGGTAATTTTCAGAGCCTGAGGCAGAATGATCAGCCCCATCTTTTTGGAGTAGCTGAGTCCCAGTGAGTCTGCAGCCTCATACTGTCCTTTGGGGATGGCTTGTAAACCGCCCCGAATCACTTCAGCAATATAAGCGGCACTGAACAACATCACACCAATGAGAGCACGAACTAACTTATCACTTTCTGCACCGGCAGACATGAATAGCGGGAGCATGACTGAGGCCATGAACAACACGGTGATCAGGGGAACACCACGCCATACTTCGATGTAAACGGTACAGAAACTGCGGATGACCGGCATATGGGAACGTCGTCCGAGGGCAAGTAACACCCCAATTGGTAAAGATGCGACTATCCCGACCAAAGCCAGCACCAGTGTGATCAGAAGACCACCCCATTTATAGGTTTCAACCACGGGCAAGCCAAACCATTCACCATGCAGTAGTCCGGTCATCAATAGTGGGTAAACGGTTAGCGTGAAAAGTGCTAACCAGCCACGTTTCGGTGTTTTCGGATAAGCCAGCAGGACAACTAAAATCGCCAACGTGGCATAGAAAAGTTGTGGCCGCCATAGTTCACTCTCCGGGTAAAACCCAAACATAAACTGATCGAAACGGACGTAAATCAACACCCAACATGCGCCTTGCTTTGAACAAGCTTCACGGCTTTCTCCGATCCAATCGGCTTTAATCAGAGCCCAGTCGATGAGATGGTACAATCCGGTGAATGCAAAGTAAGCAATAATGAGTGTCAATACTGAGTTGAATATATTGCTGAATAAATGCTTGCGCATCCAGACGATCGGGCCGCTGGTATTTGATGGTGGCGGCAGATCCGGTTGAAATTGATGTACTGTCATCTTACCTCTCCACCAAAGCAACTTTACGATTATATGTGTTCATTAAAAATGAAGTGACCAGACTGATAGTCAGATAGACCGCCATCGTCATCGAGATCACTTCGATCGCTTGTCCCGTCTGGTTCAAAGTCGTCCCGGCAAACACATTGATGAGATCTGGGTAACCAATCGCAACTGCAAGCGAAGAGTTTTTCGTTAAGTTGAGATACTGGCTGGTTAACGGTGGAATAATGATGCGCATCGCCTGAGGAATAATGACCAATTTGAGTGTTCTCCGGCGAGGCAGTCCTAATGACATGGCGGCTTCAGTTTGACCATGACTGACGGCATTGATGCCTGAGCGCACGATTTCTGCTATAAATGCAGCCGTATAGATACTGAGTGCAACGAGCAGAGCAACGAATTCAGGAATAATCTCAATGCCTCCCTGAAAATTAAACCGTTGCAGAACCGGATATTCTGCTGAAATTGGCATCCCTGTCCAGAAGTAGACAATGGCAGGCAGACCGATAATTAGCCCGAGCGCAATACTCAGAGTCGGTGTTTGTTGCCCTGTCACTTTTTGGCGATTACTGGCCCAGATCTTTACGCAAATAGTTGTGATGACTCCGAGAATGAACACCGTCAATACCAGACCACTTCCTGATGCAAAAATGGGTTTGGGAATAAATAAACCGCTGACGTTAATAAAGACCGAGTCTCCGATGGAAAGGCTTTGTCTTTTTCCGGGCAAGGCCTGCAAGACCGAGAAATACCAGAAAAGAATCTGTAACAGCAGCGGAATATTACGGAAGGTTTCGACGTAGATTGCAGCAAAGCGGCTTACGAGCCAGTTCGATGACAGACGTGCTATTCCGAGAATAAACCCGAGCACCGTCGCAAAAAAGATACCGATGATCGACACATATAATGTATTCAGTAGTCCGACAACAAAGGTTCTGCCATACGTATCTGTTTCGTTGTAATCGATCAGAGACTGGCTTATCCCGAACCCTGCTGGTTGATCCAGAAAATTAAACCCGGTGGTAATGCCGCGAGACTCCAGATTTGTCAGTGCATTATTCACAATCGTGTAGATAAAAAAGATCAGTGCGAAGATAGCAATTATCTGAAAGACAACTGACCGAAACGTGGGATTATAGAATAAGTGTGTCACTTTTTTTGGGGCAGATGTGTTGCCTGTTGAGGACACAGCGTTATTTTCAGGCTTCATACAACAATAACCTCAAGTCCATTTCCGACAAAGGGCGGATTGAACCGCCCGTTTTTAATATAGTGATTAGCGGAGTGGTGGGGCATACATGAAACCGCCCGCATTCCATAGTGCATTCACACCACGGGCAATTTGAAGTGGAGAATCTGAACCAACGGAGCGTTCAAATATTTCGTCATAGTTTCCGACTTGCTTGACGATTTGATAACCCCAGTCGTCTCGGATACCCAGTCCGGAACCTTTTGGTCCATCCAAGCCAAGAATACGCGTAATGTTGGCATCTGTTGATTTTTTCATTTCATCAACATTTTTCGATGTTATGCCGTATTCTTCCGCATTGACTAACGCAAATAGTGTCCATTTTGCAACGTTAAACCACTTGTCATCATCTTGACGGACAACGGGACCTAATGGTTCTTTAGAAATAATTTCCGGAAGCACGACAGCAGAACTTGGATCTTTGAGGTTAACACGTAGTGCATAAAGTTGAGACTGATCGGATGTCAGTACATCGCATCGGCCAGCATCGAAACCTTTAGCTGTTTGAGCTGATGTATCAAAAACAACGGGCTTATAAGACATGCCATTTTTACGGAAGTAGTCGGCAAGGTTCAGCTCAGTGGTGGTACCTGACTGAATACAAACGGAAGCACCATCAAGCTCTTTGGCACTTTTGACACCAAGATTCTTTTTGACCATGAATCCCTGACCATCATAATAAGTGACACCAACAAAATTGAGACCTAAAGCTGTATCGCGTTGTAGTGTCCACGTTGTATTACGGGAAAGGACGTCGATTTCACCGGACTGGAGCGCGGTGAAACGCTCTTTCGCGGTTAATGGTACAAATTTGACTTTTGTTTTGTCACCGAGAACTGCTGCGGCTAATGCTCGACAATATTCAACATCAATGCCCTCCCATTCTCCTTTAGCATTTGGGTTGGAGAAACCGGGAAGCCCTGTACTAACACCACAGGTTACAACGCCATTTGAGAGCACCTTATCTAGTGTGCTCTCTGCTGCTGAAGCCGACTGTGCTGCGACCATAGCAGCGGATGCGACAGTGATTGAAGCAAGAATTTTGAGTGTGTTTGCCATGAGTTTGTATCCTTCCTGTATGAATCACACGAATGTGAGCAGGGATTCCTGACACAAGTAATTCATTTTGTCTTTATTTGTTCTGACGGTTGAAACCGCTATTTGTCCAGATCGCTATTTTATTTCCAGTAACAATCGTCTGTAAGCGTAGGTAGGGATTAGGTTTTTCTCAAATTTCTAATAAAAAGAATTATAATATAATCACAAACCAAGCCTGCATTTAGCATGGCGAATTGTTATTTAAATGTAAATAGTGCAATCAAGTTCAATCATAGTGCAATTGTGTATCCATATATTTATTGAATGATTTTTTAAATTTTTATTCTTATTTTTCTTATTTATTTGGACTTTTAATCTGAATGTGGATGTTAATTTAATCAATAATTTCCAACTGATGATTTGATTCGATAATTGTTGCACTTTTTTGGATCGTGTGGTTTGTTATAGTTGTTAATGTGAGGTTGTAATTGTTATGCGATATTTTCCGCTGTTTATGGATTTAACCGAAAGGGCCGTTTTAGTTGTTGGAGGAGGAGAAGTTGCAAGCAGAAAAACTGAAGCTTTGGTCAAATCAGGTGCGCGAGTTACAATTTTGTCTCCGGAGATTTCCGCATCACTTCAAATGTTGTGGCACGATGATGTAATTCAATGGATTCAGCAACGCTATGATAGCGCATTTCTGACCCGCAATTATGTTCAGGTTTGGGCGACGACTGATCATGCTCCGCTGAATCACCAGATCTATATGGATGCCAAATTGCTCGGATTACTGGTCAATGTTGTTGATGATCAACCTTATTGTGATTTTATTACGCCAGCTATGATTGACCGCGGAGCAATCCAAGTGGCAATTTCAAGTGGTGGTGCTTCACCTGTATTGGTGCGCAACATTCGTGAGTCAGTTGAAGCGATTTTGGCGCAGAATTTACGTATTCTTGCGCAGTTTTGTGGTGAAAAGCGGGAGCATCTGAAAGCCACACGACCGGATGTCAGTGCCCGTCGTCGTTTCTGGGAGGCTTTTCTGGCAGACCCGATCGTCAAAGAAACGCATGACCCGGTTGTATTGGAGCAAATCTATCAACGTTATATTGCCGCACCGGAGCTGACGACTCGAGAAGTCGTGTGGGTTGTTTGTGATAC
Organism: Vibrio sp. MEBiC08052; assembly: GCF_001506075.1. Taxonomy (GTDB): domain Bacteria; phylum Pseudomonadota; class Gammaproteobacteria; order Enterobacterales; family Vibrionaceae; genus Vibrio. Next base: position 1,629,845 of record NZ_KQ947475.1, read on the forward strand.
GGATGTGGAATTACTTCCGATGAAAGCGATGCGTTTTATGCAGCAATCGGAGCAAGTGCTTTACCATCGAAATGTCCCTGCGGAAGGGCTCGATTTATGTCGCCGTGATGCAGAAAGAGCGGTATTTGATAGTCGTGCTCAACTACAAGATTTACTCGCTCAAGCCCGAGAAGAAACACGCTTCCTTTGCATTATGGTTACTGCAGCCGATTTTCAGGCTGTTGCTGATCTGAAAATAAAAGGAGAACGTCAGTTTGGTAGTGGATTTTATCAGAGTGAATGATCGTTGATAAAATCTATCGTGATCGGTTGACCAATCAAAATTTAATGGGCTTGTGGTATACTGCGCCGCTACTAACAGATGAGAGTTATTTCCTATGAGTTTAAAAGAGCAAAGCCAGCAATTGAGTAATCGATTGGACAAATGTAAACATAAGCTGGAAGCAGCCAAATCTCGGAGGGATAATGAGATGATCACCCAGTTTACGGATGAAATTGATGCGTTGACTAAACAGATCAACGCATTGAAAAGTAAGCAAGAATACGATTTAAATAAAGAACGTAAACGATTATCTGATTTACCTTTTTCCCGGGAAATTACTCGCGAGGAACAAGCTAATATCGGTAAATTGAAGAAATCAGTCAAGGGGCTCGTCGTTGTTCACCCGACAACCAAACTAGGTAAGGCGATGCGTCTTGAGGTAATGACTGGTTTTGCGCCTCGTCAGTTTTAATAGAGAGACGGTTTTGTTGAGCGGGAAGATTGCATGATAATATGTCTTGATGACAACAATTGACTGACAACACAGGGCTCGTGAGTTACGAGCCCTGAATGATCAAATCACTTCATCATCCATCAACCCATCGGGGTTTATTAGTCTCTGAAGTTGTCGAACTGAAATGGTTGACCAAAATCCTCTGAGCGGATAAACGCAATCACGCTCTGTAGGTCATCACGTTTCTTACCCGTGACACGAATTTTATCCCCTTGAATCGAGACCTGTACTTTTAGTTTCTGATCTTTAATGCTTTTGACAATTTTCTTGGCCAACAGTGTCTCGATTCCCTGCTTGAATAAGACATCCTGATACCAGAACTTGCCGGACTGACTGGCTTTTTGTGTATCCATTGTGTTTCCGTCAACTTCACGTTTCGCCAGATTCGCCCGCAAAATATCGCGCATCTGTTTTAACTGAAAGTCACCTTCTGCCGACAGTGTGACGACTTCATTTTTTAGTTCAAAACTCGCTTCGACATTTCTAAAGTCGAAGCGTGTCGATAGCTCACGGTTGGCATTATCAACAGCATTTTTTAATTCAACGGTGTCAATTTCTGACACAATGTCAAAAGAAGGCATAGGCCTGCTCCTTGTTTTTATCGTTTGTCGTTATTTCTGTCGTGTACAGCAGCATTCAGTTCGGTGATCATCAGCTCTGTATCTGACCAGCTCAAGCATGGATCGGTAATTGACATGCCGTATGTCAGTTGGTCAAGTGCAGCAATCGGCTGATGACCTTCTTTGATGAAACTTTCTGCCATAATTCCCGCAATTTGATCACTGCCCCGACGAATCTGCCGGCAAATATCTTCAGCAACGCTTAACTGACGTTTATGCTGTTTCTGGCAGTTCGCATGGCTGAAATCGATGACAACCCGGGGAGATAGATGGTGCGATTCTAATTGAGCACAAGCTTGTTGAACAGACTTACTGTCAAAGTTCGGCCCGTTTTCACCCCCCCTAAGAATGACATGCCCATCCGGATTGCCGCTGGTGCGATAAACGGTCATTCGACCTTGTCGATCCGGTGAATAAAAATAGTGTGATGCTTTGGCGGCTCTGATCGCATCGACAGCAACTTTTACATTGCCGTTGGTGGCATTTTTGAAACCGACAGGGCAGGACAGGGCCGAAGCCATTTCCCGGTGAATCTGAGACTCTGTCGTTCTGGCTCCGATTGCTCCCCAAGAGATCAAATCGGCAATGTATTGACCGGTAATCATATCCAGAAATTCAGTGGCGGTTGGTAATCCAAGTTGATTAATTGCCAGTAAAACCTCTCGGGCTTTGCTTAACCCTTCTTCGAGTGCATAACGGCCATCCAAATACGGGTCAGTGATTAATCCTTTCCAACCCACGACTGTTCTCGGTTTTTCAAAATAAGTCCGCATCACAATCAATAAATTATCTGCATAACGCTCGCGAAGGATATTCAAGCGTTTTGCGTAATCCAGCGCGGCCACCGGATCATGAATCGAACATGGACCGGTAATGACTAAGAGTCGGTGATCTCTGCCGTGTAAAATGGCTTCGATCTCTTGGCGACTTTGTGAAATATGCTGGCCAACGGAAGCACTGACAGGAGACTGAATTCGTAATTGTTCGGGCGTCGGCATATGCCCTAAAGGCTCTGTTCTTAATTCGTCGGTTTTCATGGTTTGATTTTATTCCAGTTCGTTAGATGTAAGCTCAATCGGTTCAATCGCGACTATCTTGCTACGGTTGAGTACCACCTTCCAGCGATAGTAAATTGGCTCATCAATATGATTATCCTGTTTGATAATGAGATTAAACAGGTGGCGTTTTTCAATTTTTTCACGGCTGACTTGGCCGTTGTTCAAGCAATAAACACGATAGGTATCTTTATCGAAAAGTCGCGTAATTTCACGAAAGTCAAAATAGATGGTTTCACGTGTCTCTTCGTAACCGCTCATAAAGCGTGATGTTGACATTTCCGTTTCAGAACGGTAGCTAATGACTTGCTCTTCCCGTTGAACAATCCGTTTCTTGCGGATGCGTTGAATACGATCGGGAAGATTGCTAATCGACTGGTAATTCAACCACTCATATTTTTGTCCAATCTGGTTTCCGGTACTGGGATCGTAGTAACGTCTTTTCCATTTCGGTTTGCCTTTACGAAGCCAGCGCCAAAGCATGTCTTTCAAATCATCTTTAAATATTTCTCTCAGCGCATAAATGAAAGACATGGCAATAATAAATGAAGCGGTAATTTCTCCCCAGTAATCACGGGCAAAAACAACCATCATCGTGACAAAAAGCATCACGAAACCTGTGGCAATACCTTTCACGGCACGGCGGATGTTACTGCCCAAGGCGATCGGTGTTTCTTTCAGAATGACAGGATGCTCAATCAAACGACGTAATAGACGCATTTTATTACTAATACGTGTAATGTCCTGTGTCGCTTGCGTTGAGTTATAGTGATGCAGTGCCCGGTGTGCTTGTTCCTTCTCGGCCAGAATGATCAGACGATCTTTAATGGTTTTGTACTCACTGTCTCGGGTTAAATGAGCGACCAGAGAAAGAAATTTTTGTTCGGTATACCAAGAGAGATAATTATCGATATTGGTGTAATACCGTTTGAGTGTTTCTTCGTAAGGTATGGTGCGTCTGAGTCTGCGGAGGATGTCCAACGTCAGTTCGACGACATTATCAATCTCGATTTCAGTGACGTTGTCACTATCGTGAAGTAGATTGCCAACCGCATTATCGAGAGCCATCACATACTGGTAAGCAAATAGACTCAAACTAATTCGATATTGAGTGGATGACAGTCTGCCTCGCTGAGCGAGACGGCTGTGAATCAACGGTAGGAGATGTTTATCACTGTAATAGGCGCGTTTTTGAGTCAGACAATTATAATACAGCTCAGTCTCAGGCATCAGGTCTTGATTGAGTCCGATTTCTCCCGGTACGAACAGATACATTTCCAGACTGGAAAGTTTACTCTTTGACATTGTATGGGATATTTTCAACGTAATCGCATCATGTTTGCTAACCTTGATCAAATCTGTCCTCCGGTAAACGCACCTTGATATCTGAATCACCGCAGAGACGTAACATCCTAACGTTGACTGAGTATATATTTATAAATGGTAGAGAAAGGATATCAGAGATCGCGTATAATCTCTGCAAATTTGAGATGAGACCTATTTGATGATTAATATTGGACAAATCAATCAGCTAGAGATTTTGCGGGAAACGGATTTTGGTGTGTTTCTCGATGCAAAAGATTATGGCACGGTGATGTTGCCGAAGAAGCTGATGCGCCAGCCTGCTGAAATCGGTGCATTCGTGGACGTTTTTTTATATTTCGATGCTGACAGTCAGCTCGCGGCCACAACAGAAAACCCGATTGCTTGTGTCGGAGAATGGGGGATGATGAAAGTCATCGGCGTCAACAGTATTGGTGCCTTTGTCAATTGGGGAATCGAGAGTAAAGATTTATTGATTCCTTTTAGTGAACAACGCGGACGACTGACGGCCGAACAGTCTGTTTTGGTTTATGTCTATACAGATAAAGCGTCCGGACGGATTGTCGGGACAACAAAATTCAATAAGTGGCTGGATAAAACGCCGGCACATTACACGCCCAATGAGAAAGTTGATCTCCTGGTTGCGGAGCGCTCCGCTTTAGGATACAAAGTGATTATCAATGATCAGCATTGGGGAATGCTGTTCCAGTCGGACGTCTTTGGCAAAGTGTTTGTCGGTAAGAGACTGAAAGGGTTTGTGAAGCAGATTCGTGATGATGGCAAAATTGATGTGTCCCTGCAAAAACTTGGCGTCGCCAAACTTGATGAGTTGAGTGGTAAAATTGTTGCGCAGCTCCGTCAAAAAGGCGGTTTTCTGCCGCTGGGGGATAAATCGTCACCTGAAGCCATTTTTGAAGCGTTCCGAACCAGTAAAGGGACTTATAAGAAGACGATTGGTCAGCTTTATAAACAGGGAGTAATCGATATTGAAGCAAGCGGCATCCGATTGATTCAGGATCCTCAATAAATCATTGAGCGCTGCGATCTTGTTGTAAAAATAAGCCCGAAACCAGTTTTTGGTATCGGGCTTTTTATCTGTGGCAGATGTGAGAAAAAGTGAATGTCAGCGACTGTATCTATCAGATAAAACAGCTCAGATGATGGGGAATTAAAACAAATTACCGTCTCTCACCAGCTCTCTTGGCAGGCCATTTTTAATCCGGTTACCGACCCATTTCCCCAGGCCAAGGGACACGCCCTGATACTGAATCAGAACTTCGCCTTGACCAACTTCAGTCTGTTCCGGACGAATATCTTTACCCATAAACCACTGGCGAGCTTCCTCAAGTGAAAGTGCGATAGCCTTATTTTCATGTCCCGATGTCAGGGCGGTCACAACCTGATGTTGCCAGCGATAACCCTTTTTGTGTGCTTCAGCCAGTTTAATGCCCATCCGTGAGAATTTAAATCGGCCGATCATCGGCTCTAAAGCTTGTGGGAAAAGCCATACTTCATTATCACGAAGCCAGATCTGGCTCTGTGTCGGCAGATCGATATCCAGTGACTGTTTTAATGCCTGGCTGATCGTCTGATGCTGATTTTGGGTCGCTTTATTAAAAGGGAATTTTCCGAGTCGCTTCGTGACTTGAGGTGCCGGCACAGATGTCACTTTACGGATGCGAGCAACAAAGAAGCCTTCACAATCATATATTTGTGGGAAAATATGTAGGAAGCCTTCTTCGGTTAATGCCGATTCTGCCTGTGGGAAAAGCGATGCTAAAGACTCAAATATGACCGCGTCACCGAAAATTTGCTTCAAATGATGACAGACATGTTGATTTTCTTCGCGGCTCAGGGTGCAGGTTGAATAAACCAATATGCCGCCCGGTTTTAAGGCGTAGAAAGCACTTTCTATCAACGCTTTCTGTGTTTCCGCAATGGCTGCAATCGATGCCGGACTCCAGTTTTTCATCGCATCCGGATCTTTGCGTACGGTTCCTTCTCCGGAACAAGGTGCATCAATTAACACTGCGTCAAACTGTTCGGGAAGCCATTCACCGAAAACCCGGCCGTCAAACGTTGTAAGAGCACTGTTTCTGACACCGCATCGTTCAATGTTTGAATAAAGAGCTTTAGTCCGGCTGGCGGAGAACTCGTTGGCAACGATAATGCCTTCATTATTCATGAGAGCAGCAATCTGAGTAGTTTTTGAGCCCGGTGCAGCAGCCATATCCAATACGGATTCAAAAGCCACTTCCTGCTGATGAAATAATGCACTGACAGGCATCATTGAACTGGCTTCCTGAATATAAAATAAGCCGGTCATATGTTCGAAAGTATTGCCTATCGGTGTGGTGAAATCTTCTGGTTCAACCCAAAATCCCTCTGGACACCAAGGTATCGGAGTAAGGTTCCAGCCATTTTCTTTGGCACGCAGACAAAAATCACTGACAGATATTTTCAATGTATTGACGCGAATACTCTTGCGCAGCGGGCGCTGACAGGCGGCAATAAAATCATCCATCGTTAGTTGAGATGGCAGTATTTGTTCGATCGTCCGCAGAAATTCATCCGGCAAATAAATATTCGTGTGCAAAATAATTCTCTTAATTTAACGTTCAATTGCAGGGAAGCGTCGCATTATATACACAACTCATAGCAAGATACATATTCAGACGTCTTCTCATCCGATTTCCAACCTGTTAACCGGAGATATAACGTTCGATTGATGTGGTAATCATGTTCTCGGATATGGATGTATTTGCATCAATACAACATGAATGTTAGTTTTTGCTTGTATTATCAATCATTCAGCGATAAAACGACTCGCTTAAAGCAATTCTTACCGTAATGATTGAACAGATTGCATGATAATGGAAAGATTTATGGAACTTGAACAGTATCGACTTTTAACTAAACAGGCCGTGACATTCATTGGTTCTGAAACCAACCTAGTGGCTAACTTGGCCAATTTATCCGCGCTGCTGAATATGGAAATGACCGACATCAACTGGGTGGGGTTTTATCTGTTAGAAGGCGATGAGCTTGTATTGGGGCCATTTCAAGGAAAACCGGCTTGTATTCGCATCCCTGTCGGTCGTGGTGTCTGTGGGACCGCGATTGAAACGAACAGCGTCCAGCGGATTGATGATGTCCATTCATTTGCCGGACACATCGCCTGTGATGCCGATAGCCGTTCCGAGTTGGTGATTCCTTTTTCGATTCACGGTCAATTGCGTGGTGTATTGGATATTGACAGCCCGAGCCGAGGACGATTCTCTGAAGTTGACGAACAAGGTTTGACAGAAATGATGAATCAGGTAGAAAAGCTGTTTAATTCACAGACTAACGAGACATTATTTATAGTCTGACGGTGGTTTTTCCGATTCAGAACACTATAATACCCGAACATTGATATCTTCATGTCTTACGGAATGAAACCGTAATAACCAGGAACCCACATGGAAAACACTGAAAAGTTAAAAAACAGCAAAGAAGTGATTGCATATATTGCTGAATGTTTCCCAAAATGCTTCACATTAGAAGGTGAAGCTCAGCCACTGAAAATTGGTATTTTTCAAGATCTTGTTCAACGTTTGGAAGGTGATCCGAAGGTGAGTAAAACTCAACTTCGTGCAGCGTTAAGACAGTACACCTCTTCATGGCGTTATCTGCATGGGGTAAAACCCGGTGCTGAACGAGTTGACTTAGATGGGAATCCATGTGGTACATTAGAGCAAGAACATGTCGAACATGCCCAGAATACGCTGGCCGAGAGCAAGGCAAAGGTTCAGGCTCGACGCAAAGAAAAACAGAAACAAGAAAAAAATAATGCACAGCCTAAAATCAGAAAGCCAAATCCTAAGGCAAAAACTGCAAAACGTGCTCAGGAAAAAACTGTACAAGCCCGGGCGTTGAATGCTGATGAACTGAGTGTGGGTCGTCAGGTCAAAGTCAACATGGGTAAAGGCAACATGGCAGCGACCATTGTTGAGATTAATAAGGAAGATGTGCGTGTACAGCTTGGAAATGGCCTGCAAATGGTCATTAAAGCGGAGCACTTAAGCGCATAAAGGAGAGCCTCCTACGCATGAAATGCCGTTCAAAACTGACACTAATTGCTGCTGGCCTTTGGCTGGCAGTTTCTTCTGTTCAAGCCGCTGTACCTTCAATCCGTGAATCGGACCTGCCTGTTCTTACTCCTGAAAGTCAACATTCGCTTGCCACAGAACGGGTCAAGAATAAGTTTGTTCAGTCTCACTATAAGCATATTTATTTGGATGATGCTTTTTCCAAAAAAATATTCCAGCGTTATCTTGGTCTGCTCGATTACAACCGTAATATTTTTACTCAGAAAGATATCGATGGGTTTAAACAGTGGTCGATTGAATTGGACGACCAACTCAATTCAGGTAATGATCAAATTGCTTTTGATGTCTACAACATCTCCGTGAAGAAACGCTATGAGCGATTTAAATATGCGCTGTCATTATTGGATCATGAGATAAAATTTGATACCAATGAATCGATTGAATTGGATCGCTCTAAAGAGGCATGGCCGAAGAATCAGCAGGAATTGGATGATTTATGGCGTAAGCGAGTCAAATATGATGCGTTGAATTTGAAACTGACCGGGAAAAAATGGCCGGAAATCCAAGAGACGCTGACGAAACGCTATAATAATGCAATCAAACGCTTAACTCAGACACATAGTGAAGATGTATTTCAACTGTTTATGAATGCTTTTGCGCGTCAAATTGACCCGCATACCAGCTATCTTTCCCCACGTAGTGCAGAGCAGTTTAAGTCTGAAATGAATCTGTCGCTGGAAGGGATTGGTGCCGTGTTGCAAATGACGGATGATTATACGGTGATTCGTTCATTGGTTGCTGGCGGACCGGCAGATAAAAGCCATAAACTTTCTGAAGGTGACCGTATTATCGGGGTCGGTCAGGAAGGTAAGGCGATTGTTGATGTTATCGGATGGCGTCTGGATGATGTTGTGCAACTGATCAAAGGGCCGAAAGGCACTGTGGTCAAACTACAAATCCTGCCTGAAGGAAAGAATGCAAAAAGTCACGTTGTCACAATTACACGAGATAAAATTCGTCTGGAAGATCGGGCTGTAAAATCGAAAGTGATTGAACGGGATGGCAAGAAAATTGGGGTGCTTGAAGTCCCTAGTTTTTATGTCGGACTTTCCCGGGATACCGATAAGCTGCTGACTGAATTTAACAAGCAGCATGTCGATGGTGTGATTGTTGATCTCCGTAATAATGGTGGTGGCGCTCTGACTGAAGCGACCGGATTAACGGGACTGTTTATTAAAAAAGGACCGGTGGTTCAGGTCCGTGATAGTCGTGGACAAGTCAACATCAACAGCGATACGGATGGCAAGAGTAGTTATGACGGTCCTTTAACGGTATTGATTAACCGTTATAGTGCCTCGGCTTCTGAAATTTTTGCCGCAGCTATGCAGGATTATGATCGTGCGGTGATTCTCGGTGAAAACTCCTACGGTAAAGGGACTGTTCAGCAACATTACTCGTTGAATAGTATTTACGATTTGTTCAGTGAGCCACTGGGATATATCCAATATACCATTCAGAAGTTTTACCGCATCAATGGGGGAAGTACTCAGGATAAGGGCGTAGCCCCTGATATTGCATTCCCGACAGCCGTTGATCCGAGTGAGACCGGTGAAAGTGTTGAAGATAATGCATTGCCTTGGGATAGCATTAGCCGTGCTGATTACAGTCAAGTTCATCACTATCAAAAGCTGATTCAGGCGCTGAAAAAACGTCATGAACAACGCATTGCCAAAGATATGGAGTTTCAGTTTATCGAGCAAGATATCGCAAAGTATAAACAGGAGAAAGAAAATGAAAATTGGCTTTCTCTGAATGAAGCAGTCAGACGTCAGGAAACTGAAGCAGCGGATGTGCTGAAATTAAAACGGATCAATCTGCGTCAGAAGCAAGAAGGTCATAAACTTTATACCAAATTGGAAGATGTTCCGAAGGACTATGTTGCTCCGGATGCCTATTTGGATGAAGCAGTCGCAATTACCATTGATATGGTCAAGATTGGTGCTTAATTTCATCATTTTCTGAACCCTATAGACAAACGCGCTTTTTACAAGCGCGTTTTCTTTTTTATCAGCTTTTATATTGTCAATCTTAGTCTTTCTTCATCTATCAGCAAATGATGAAATTGTTCGCTTTATCAGTATATGGATTCTAAGCTTAAAGAAAAAAGTGGGGAGTCTGTCTGATGCGAAATGTGAAATGGTATGTCGCCATCCTCAGCTTCGTGTGTTCCGGTAGTGGGTTTACTACCAGTCACAAGAACGATCTCACCCAGTTCGATTTTCCTTTTTTGGTCGGGGAGTGGTATCTGGTTAATTCAGATCCAGAAGATCCGCATCAGGATTTTATGTCCATCCATCTGACTCTGAGTTCCAGTTATACATTTGCCGTTCAGATTAAAAAGCGTGATAGTTCAGTTGAATATTGGGAAGGAGGATATGCAGCGAGTCAAGATACGTTAATGCTTGGTACTCACAGTATTGAACCACAAATTTATGCCTATCAGACAACCCATAATCGATTGATATTAAATGGCGTTACTTTCTTCAAAGCGCTTTCTCGTTCTTTGGTCGGCTATTGGCAAAGTGATCATCTGTCGGGAACGGAATTAAATGTGGTCGGTGTGGCACAAATCCAATTGATTCTACAACCTGATTTCTTATTTTTTATTCGTTCTGTTGATGAACAGGGCAATGAAGCCGTTCACCGTGGTGTCTATTATACCGAAAACGATCATCTGGTTTTATTGTACGAGCAGGGAGAACACGATACCCGTTTTCAGGTCAGTGCTGATCAGCTCACTGTCAATTTTGAAAACGGTGCAATGGTTGCCGTGTTGAATCGGGTTCAGTGAATCTAGGATGTTTGCCAGTGAACATGGAATCGTATTGCCCGTACAACGAGATAACCAGATCATGCCTCTACAGATAATCTCGCTCAGTCATTGAGAATTACACAGGAATCGCCTAGAGTAGCCTTATCTGTAGACGCGAAAAACGTTCTATATCTCTGACAAAATCTATTTCCGCATGTTCTGGAAAAGTTTTATATCGTTAACGCAAAAGGATTCAAGATGGCAAGTATGCTTCAAGCCAAATATCGTAAAGATTATCAATCGCCTTCTCATACGATCACTGATCTCAATCTCACGTTTGACCTTCACGAAAATCAAACCCGCGTCGTGGCCGTTTCTCAGGTGAAACAGTTACAAGAAAGCAATCAGTTGATACTCGATGGAGAAGATATGGAGTTGGTGAGTGTTCAAGTCAACCAGCAACCGTGGAGCGATTATCAGATTGTTGAAGCTGGTTTAGAATTGAGCAATCTCCCCACTCAGTTTGAATTACAAATAGAGACGCTCATTAATCCGGCAGAAAATACTGCGTTGGAAGGTTTATATTTATCTGACGGTGCGTTCTGCACACAATGTGAAGCTGAAGGGTTCCGCCGAATCACTTATTATCTTGACCGGCCTGATGTGCTGGCTCGTTATACCACAACAATTATAGCGCCACAGAATTATCCTTATCTGCTCAGTAATGGGAATAAAGTTGCACAAGGAACAAATGATGAGGGGAAATCCTGGGTTCGCTGGGAAGATCCACATCCGAAACCATCTTACCTGTTTGCGCTGGTGGCCGGTGATTTTGATGTGCTACGCGATTCTTACCAGACCATGTCTGGCCGGGATGTTGCGCTTGAAATCTTTGTTGATAAAGGCAACTTAGACCGGGCACACCACGCGATGCGTTCGCTAATCAATGCAATGAAATGGGATGAACAGCGATTCGGGCTGGAATATGACCTTGATATCTACATGGTTGTGGCTGTCGATTTCTTTAATATGGGCGCGATGGAGAATAAAGGATTAAATGTCTTTAACTCCAAATTCGTTTTAGCCAATGATCAGACGGCCACAGATACCGATTATCTCGGGATTGAGGCCGTGATTGGTCATGAGTATTTCCATAACTGGACGGGGAATCGTGTTACGTGCCGGGATTGGTTCCAGCTCAGTCTGAAAGAAGGGTTAACTGTTTTCCGCGATCAAGAGTTCTCTTCTGATTTGGGCTCTCGGGCTGTGAATCGGATTAATAATGTTCGGATTATTCGTGGGCCACAGTTTGCTGAAGATGCTTCACCGATGTCACATCCGATTCGTCCGGAACAAGTGATAGAGATGAATAACTTCTATACCTTGACGGTCTATGAAAAAGGCAGTGAAGTGATTCGGATGATTCATACATTGCTTGGTGAAAGTAATTTCCAGAAAGGGATGAAGCTTTACTTCGAACGCCATGATGGTACGGCTGCAACTTGTGAAGATTTCGTTGCTGCAATGGAAGATGCATCGGGTATTGATTTGCAACAGTTCCGTTTGTGGTACAGCCAATCGGGGACACCGGAACTTCGTGTGAGTGGTGTTTATGATCAAGATGCACAAACTTTTACCTTATCAGTGAAACAACACACGCCACCGACGGCCGATCAAAAAGAAAAGCAGCCACTGCACATTCCTTTTGCTATCGAACTCTACGATGCTGAGGGAAATATTTTTGAGTTACGCTGTAACGGTGAAAAAGTATCTGATGTATTGAATGTTACCCAAGATGAACAGACATTTGTGTTTGAATCGATCACCAGTGAGCCGGTTCCTTCACTGCTGAAAGAATTTTCAGCACCCGTGAAACTGGTTTATGACTATCAAGATGAAGCGTTAGCATTTTTGATGATACATACGAGAAATGAATTTGCTCGCTGGGATGCCGGACAGATGCTCATTGCTAAATATATCCGTGCCAATATTGAGCGAGTGCAACAAGGACAATCAGTGGAGTTGCCTGAATCGGTGATGGATGCTTTCCGTGGGGTATTGCTTGACCCGTCTTTGGAACATGAATTTATTGCCGAAATGTTGGCATTGCCAAATCATAATGAAGTGTCAGGTTGGTTTGAAACCGTTGATGTCGATGCCATCTCGCTGGTGTTGAAAGCGATCAAAAGTGCTTTAGCACAAGAGCTACAAGATGAATTCTCTGCATTTTATCATTCGTTGAAGCAAAATGAGTATACGATTGAGCACGCCGCAATTGGTCAACGTTCGCTGAGAAATACCTGTTTATCTTATTTAGCATTGACAGAGCAAGGTGATGAATTGGTACGCCGGCAGTACCAAAATGCCGACAATATGACCGATACAATCGCGGCAATGACTGCGGCCAATCAGGCTGAGCTGCCTTGTCGTGAAACATTGATGGCTGACTATAGCCGTCAGTGGAAACATGATGGTCTGGTGATGGATAAATGGTTTGCGTTACAAGGTACGAATCCGGCTGATGACGCATTAACGGTGATTCAGCAAACAATGAGTCATCAAGCATTTACGCTGAAAAACCCGAATCGCATCCGGAGTCTGATCGGTTCATTCCTGAATCAGAACCCTGCGCATTTTCATGACAAGTCCGGTAGTGGTTACCGTTTTGCCGGTGAAATATTACAGCAACTCAATACGACCAACCCGCAAGTTGCTTCGCGTTTAATTGACCCGTTACTGAAATATAAACGTTATGATGAAGCTCGTCAGAAACTGATGAAGCAAGAATTAGAAGCGTTGCTCAGTATGGATAATTTAGCGAAAGATTTATATGAAAAAGTCACCAAAGCTCTGGAAGCTTAATTGTATTATCATTGGTTAAGATGAGGAAAGACCGTGGCTTGGCCACGGTCATCGTTTGCTACGGTCATTGTTCGCTGATGAAATATTTTTATTTTTCACTTTATATTCCTTATCAGGAATATCTTGCACATTACTCCGGTTCCGCCAGCCATCTTGTGGTGAAAACGGATAATGGATTGACACTTCAACTCCCCGCGACACATTTTCGTCCTTATTTGACTCAGTTTGGTTTGAAGGGCAGATTCCGGCTCACCACTGATGCCCAATATAAATTCCAGCGCCTCGAATTAATTTGACATTTACGCAACACATTTTCTCTTTTGTGATGCGAATTAGTTAATTTTTATTAAAATTACTTCACAATTCAGTTGTTTGTTTTACAAAAATATTCTCTTGAACGCATAAACTAATAAGAATAACAGGTAATCCAGTAATAGATGAGGTTTCTATGGGCTCCCGCGATACATTACAGCCAGTTTTAGTCGAGAAAGTATACCAACTGATTCAGTCGAAATTAGATTCTGAGCAACATTCGGTCGTCAAGCAGTTGGCACAGCATCTTTTTAATAATGTCTCACAGGATGATCTGATTGATCGAACGGAGTCCGATCTCTACGGTGCGGTGATTAGTCTTTGGCATCATTTGAATGAAGCTAAAGTTACGGAACAATCCGTCAAAGTTTTTAATCCGGTGGTCAGCAAACATGGATGGCAATCAACGCATACGATTATTGAAGTCGTTGTTCCCGATACACCTTTTTTAGTCGATTCGATCAAAATGGTTTTGAACCGTCTTGATCTGGCCTGCCATATCATGTTGCATGGTCCTGCTCAGATTCAGCGTGATGAAAAGAATAAAATTATTGCAATCGGTCAGCGTGAGGGTGAGCTGCATTCGATGTTTCATATCGAGGTTGACCGATTAACAGATAGTCAAAAAATAAAACATCTGCGTGATGAAGTGATCCGAGTGATTGAGGATACTGCATTGGTTGTCAGAGACTGGTTACCGATGGTTGAACAACTCAACCGTGTCATTCAGCAGTTGGAAAAACAGAAGAAACAACTACCGGTTGATGAAGGTCGATTCTCAGAATCTATCGAGTTCTTACGTTGGTTAGCTAACCATAATTTCACCTTTATGGGCTACAAAGAGTACGATTTGATCGATACCTCGGAAGGTGGAGAACTGAGACCGACTGATGATGTTGGACTGGGGCTTTTTTCTAATCCAAAGCGGGTGAGAGGTGTCAAGCTCTCAGATTTTTCTGATTCAGCGCGTTTGGAAGCAACCAAGCCATTCTTGTTGATCATGACCAAAGGTAACGGTCAGTCCCGGATCCATCGCCCGGCTTATACCGACTATATCGGGATCAAAAAGTTTGATAAAAACGGCAAAGTGATCGGGGAACATCGTTTTACCGGTTTATACACTTCAGCGGTTTATAACCAAACTGTCGAAAGTATTCCGCTGATCCGTGATAAAGTCGGCCGGATCCTTGCTGCCAGTGGTTATCGTGAGGGCGCTTATTCGTATAAAGCGTTGCACAATATTCTCGAAAACTATCCACGGGATGAACTATTACAAGCCAATGAAGAAGAGTTACTCGAAGTCGGTATGGGCGTGGTTCAGATGCAGGATCGGGATCTGTTACGGCTGTTTGTTCGCAAAGACCCGTTCGGACGCTTCTTCAGCTGTATGGTTTATGTCGCAAGAGATCGACATACGACAGAACTGAGGAAAAAGACGCAAGCGGTGCTAGCTGATTATTTTGAATCGAAACAACCTGTTGATTATACAGTATATTTCTCAGAGAGTCCGTTAGCTCGAACGCATTATATTGTGCGAGTTGATAACAACAATATGGATGTTGATGTGAAAAGAATAGAGCAGAACCTGATGGAAGCATCCACCAGTTGGGATGATCGATTATCTGAAGCCATTGTTGCCAATTTAGGTGAAAGTAAAGGATTACCGCTTTCGAAAGAGTATATGCGATCTTTTCCGCGATCTTATAAAGAAGCCATGATGCCAAGTACGGCTGTCGCGGACATCGAGCGGCTTGAGTCTTTAAGTGAATCACATAAATTAGACATGCTGTTCTATCGCCCGCAGGAAGAAGATCGTCATTCCAAAGTGGTCAAACTGAAACTCTATCATCGGGATGAACCGATCCATTTGTCCGATGTGATGCCAATGCTCGAAAATCTCGGACTTCGAGTGATTGGTGAGTCTCCTTATGAGGTTGATAAAACCAACGGACAGACGTACTGGATTCTCGATTTCTCCATGTTGCATAAAACTGACATGGCGATTGATATTCGCGAATCAAGAGACCGTTTCCAACAGGCTTTTGCTGCGATTTGGCGAGGAGAACTCGATAATGACGGATTTAACCGTTTGGTATTGAGTGCTTCGCTGACGGGAAGAGAAGTTTCTATCCTGAGAGCTTATGCCCGATATATGCGGCAAGTCGGCTTTCCATTCAGCCAACAATATATTGAAGATACATTGAACCACTATCCTCAGTTGGCTAAGGGGCTCGTCGATCTGTTTACCGCACGTTTTAATCCGACTTTGGATGATCAGAAACGTATCCGGGCATTTGAGAAGTTGGTGAATGAACTTTCAGCCCAACTTGAAGATGTTGAAAGTCTTGATGATGACCGGATTTTACGTCGCTACATGGAAATGATTCAGGCCACGCTACGGACCAATTACTTCCAGATCGATGGGCAAGGGCAGCCGAAACCTTGGTTGTCAATGAAACTGAGTCCGCGGGATATTTCTGATATTCCTGCACCCGTACCGGCTTACGAGATTTTTGTTTATGCACCGGATGTGGAAGGCGTCCATTTACGTGGCGGTAAAGTGGCCCGGGGTGGATTGCGCTGGTCAGATCGGTTGGAAGACTATCGTACCGAAATTCTGGGATTGGTGAAAGCTCAGCAAGTTAAGAATACAGTGATTGTTCCTGTCGGTGCTAAAGGTGGCTTCATCTGTAAGAAACAGTATTTGTTCAATAGCCGCGATGAAATTTTTGCGGAAGGACAACGGTGTTATCGCCAGTTTATTCAGGGCTTACTGGATATCACGGACAATATTCAAGAAGGTGAAGTTGTACCACCGGTTCATGTAGTTCGACATGATCCTGATGACCCGTATCTGGTTGTTGCGGCAGATAAAGGGACGGCGACATTTTCTGATATTGCCAATTCCGTTTCTGAAGCCTATAGCTTCTGGCTAGGAGATGCATTTGCATCCGGAGGCTCGAATGGCTATGACCATAAAGCGATGGGCATCACCGCCAAAGGTGGCTGGGAATCAGTTAAACGCCATTTCCGAGAATTAGGGGTTGATTGTCAAACCTCTGAATTTACCGCGATTGGGATTGGTGATATGGCCGGTGACGTATTCGGAAACGGTATGTTGTTATCACAACACACACGTTTGCTGGCAGCGTTTAACCATCTGCATATTTTCTTGGATCCCGATCCGGATCCTGCACGAAGCTGGCAGGAGCGGGATCGTTTATTCAAATTACCCAGATCATCATGGGAAGATTATGATCAGAAGTTGATCTCAAAAGGTGGTGGGATCTTCTCGCGTAAGGCGAAGTCAATCACATTGTCACCGGAAGTCCGCACTATGCTGCAAACGGATCAAAAACGGCTGGCTCCGAATGATTTGATCCGCTTGATCCTGAAAATGGAGGTTGATTTGCTGTGGAATGGGGGGATCGGTACTTATGTTAAGGCCTCTCAAGAAACTGATGCTGATGTCGGTGACCGAGCCAACGATGCTGTGAGAATTAATGGCGCTGATTTGCAAGCTAAAATTGTCGGCGAAGGGGGGAACCTTGGGATGACCCAGTTAGGGCGCATCGAATATTCACTGAAGGGCGGACGAATCAACACTGATTTTGTCGATAATGTCGGTGGTGTTGATTGTTCGGACAATGAAGTCAATATCAAGATCTTCCTCAATACATTGGTTGCACATGGTGAGCTGACCATGAAGAAGCGTAATCAGTTACTGCAATCCATGCAGGATGAAGTGGGAGATATTGTCCTGGCTGATGCTTATCAGCAGGCTGAGTCGATTTCGGTGGCGGAAGTGCAAGGTGTATCCCAAGTCAAAGAGCAGCTCCGTTTTATTCATGCGCTTGAAAAGAGTGGTGCTTTGGATCGGGCGTTGGAATACCTGCCTGATGATGAAACACTGTTGGAACGTGAAAAACAGGATGTGGGGCTGACTCGTCCCGAGCTTTCCGTCCTGATCGCTTACGCGAAAATGGTATTGAAAGAACAACTGGCGGATGAAAGGATAGCCAGTGACAGTTATCATGCTGTGCAGTTGCTTCAATACTTCCCTTCAGAGTTACGCTGTAACTATGCTGAGTTACTTCCGACGCATCCATTGCGGATAGAAATCATCGCAACGGCGTTGGCGAATCAGATGGTCAATGAAATGGGCTGTAATTTTGTCTCTCGTTTGCAGGATGAAACCGGGGCCGGAGTCGTTGAGATTACCAATGCTTATTGTGCTGCCCGGGATATTTATAATCTTGATCATATTATGGAGAAGATCCGGGTACTGGATAATCAGGCCACAACAGCTGCACAGTATGAAGTGCTGGGAGTGGTTCGGCGGTTTTTAAGACGTTTGTCCCGTTGGATTCTCCGTAATCATATGGGTAAGAAATCGGTCAATGAATTGATTGAACTTTATAAAGATGATGTGCAGAAAATTGCGGCACATCTGAATGAAGCTTTGGTTGGCAGAGAAATCAGTGATCACGATGCGCTTGCCAACCGTTGGGTCGGACAGGGTATCGATGAAGATATGGCGCATTATGTTTCCCGGCTTTCCAGTCTCAATTCTGCATTGGACATTTGTGTTGTGGCCAGAGAGAAAGGCATTACGGTTCAGCAAACGGCTAAACTTTATTTCCATCTCGGTGTGCGTTTATCACTCCACTGGTTCTTAGAGCAAATCAATCATCAGGCGGTTGATAATAATTGGCAAACTTTGGCCCGGGCTGCATTCAGAGAAGATCTTGACTGGCAACAGCGTCAGTTAACATCTCAGGTACTTTCCTGCGGGTGTCTCGGGGAGTCATTTGATGAAATCGAGTTATTGGAACAATGGATTGAAGTGAATCAGGTGACCTTGCAACGGTGGGAGAATATCCTCAATGAATTTAAAGTCGGTGCTGTTCATGAATTTGCCAAATTCTCAGTGGCACTCAGGGAACTGACACTATTAAATTTGAATTGTGCGGCAAATGAGTAAATAATAATGCCCCGTTTGTACGGGGCTTTTTTCTTTCGGAGGCACAATGCTTTACCGTATCGCCAGAAGTGGCTTTTTCCAATTGGATGCCGAAAAGGCACATGATCTTGCAATTCAAAATTTTAAACGTTTCACCGGCACACCTCTCGATCTTCTTTACCGCCAGCATTTACCGCATCGTCCGGTCGAATGTATGGGCCTGATGTTCAAAAATCCGGTTGGGTTGGCGGCTGGGCTGGATAAAAACGGAGAATGTATCGATGCATTTGGTGCGATGGGATTTGGCTTTGTCGAAGTTGGCACTGTCACACCAAAGCCACAGCCCGGGAATGATAAACCCCGACTGTTCCGACTGGTGGAAGCGGAAGGGATCATCAATCGTATGGGATTTAATAACCAAGGGGTTGATCAACTGATCGAAAATGTCAAAAAGGCAAACTATGATGGTGTGCTGGGGATCAATATTGGTAAGAATAAGGATACTCCGATAGAGAAAGGTGCTGATGACTACTTGATCTGTATGGAAAAAGTCTATCCATATGCCGGATATATTGCTGTCAATATCTCATCGCCAAATACACCGGGACTGCGTTCGTTGCAGTACGGAGAAGCGTTGGATGAACTACTGACGTTATTAAAAGCAAAGCAAGTTGAATTAGCGAAGCTGCATGATAAGTATGTTCCGCTTGCGCTGAAAATAGCGCCGGATTTAAGTGATGATGAACTGGAACAAATCTGTCAGTCCTTGCTTCGCAACAACATCGATGGTGTGATTGCAACCAATACAACGCTGGATCGTTCGATCGTGATGGGAATGAAACACGCGAACGAAGCGGGAGGTTTGAGTGGGCGTCCTGTACAGCTCAGAAGTACCGAGGTGATCCGCAAGTTATATCAGGAATTGGGTGAGCAGATTCCAATCATTGGTGTTGGTGGCATTGATTCCTATGTGGCAGCCAAAGAAAAACTGCTGGCTGGTGCTAAATTGGTGCAGATCTATTCTGGTTTTATTTACCATGGGCCTGGTCTAGTAAAAGAGATCGTCAAAAATTTATAATATATCGACCGTATTGAGCTGATTTGGTGCAGATCAGCCTGAAATATTCGAGAGGAAATGAAAATTCATTTCCTCTTTTTTTTTCTCTTTTCACTTTTAGAATAGTATTGATTCGTTGGTAAATCTGCTCTATCAGAGCACGAGTATCATAAATGATCCGTATTGAAAAGAGTTGTAATATGCTAAAACCGAGTGATAAATGGAACTGGTATTTTTGTGACAGAGAAGGCCACTTAATGCTCGATTTGGGAAATGAGATGGTTTTTAAAACCCTTCTGCCCAAAAAGCTGCTTGTTACTTGTGCTTTTACTTCTGGTCAGTTCACCGTTGATGATGCTAGTGATTACCAAGTATTTAAAGAGGGTGTTGAGTGTCTGGACTTGTCTGAACCAAGAAAAGTTGAATTGATTCTAAACTGTGTCGCAGCGAAAAGATTTCATAAACCGGTTCAACCGAAAAGCTGGTTCTTTGATATCCAGAATACTGAAACCGTCCCACATACCGGGGATATCGTCCAGTTGAAGAACCGGATGAACGCTGGTCGCTTTATTGTTCTGGAAGTGGGTGAATATGCCAGTTTATGTGCCAGCATTGAACTTGAGGCATTTACACTTGCTCCGGGTAAAGAACTCACATATGGTCAGGCTATCAAAGTGATGCATGATCGTATGGAGTACGTGAACCTTGGTTCACAACCTGTAGCCTTAGTTGGCTAGTGATTTCCATTCGTATTTTGTTCCTTTTTTTATTTCCCGTCGGCTGAAAGGCCGATTTTTTTTGTCCGATATTTTCTAATCGACTGTCCCTTCCATGAAGTTGGATATCTCAACTGTGAGATTCATCCATAAATTTCGATAAATTTATCACCAATGCTGTGATGATAACCCCTACAGTTATGGCCTTTTTAAGATGGAAGTTCCTCTTTTTGTCTGTTTTTGTAATTAATTTACATTGTAAATGGAGCTCTGGTATAGACCACTTTGGGAGTGAATAAATACTCACTTACTGGGAAAGTGTTGATACATAAGGAAGTGAAAAATGAAGATTTTCAGAGTAGAAAAAGAAAAATTCCGTGGTTTGATTTACCCAAATCGACGAATGTCAGGTATAATTGCGGGCCAATTTTCAGAGTAAAGACCATCGATGCATCAGTATTTAGCCACGACTTCAATCGGACTTGAGAATTTATTAGCAGAAGAGTTGAACCGCTTAGGTGTCAGTGATATCCAAGTTGTTCAGGCCGGTGTCCGGTTCCGCGCCTCCAATGAACTTATTTATCGTTGTTGCCTTTGGAGCAGAATCGCTTCACGTTTTATCCGAGTTCTCTCAGAGTTTTCGTGTCAGGATGATATGGATCTTTATCTCTCTGCATCAGCGATTCGGTGGAGTGATTACTTACAGCCATCGGGAACGGTTATTGTTGATTTCAACGGGACCAATCAATCGATCCGCAATAGTCAGTACGGGGCAGTAAAAGTAAAAGATGCGATCGTTGATCATTTTACGAAAAGAAACTTACCTCGACCAACGATCAGTAAAGATCGTCCGGATCTTCGGGTGCATGTCCGTCTGAATAAAGAAAAAGCAATCATGGGGATCGACATGGTTGGGGGAAGCCTTCATATCCGGGGTTATCGGACCGAAGCCGGAGCAGCACCTTTGAGAGAAACGCTTGCTGCTGCGATGATCATGCGTAGTGGTTGGCAGGGCGATGTTGCGTTGTTGGATCCGATGTGTGGATCCGGTACGATCGTGATTGAAGCTGCGATGATCGCCGCAGGAATCGCTCCTGGTATCAAACGGTCTCACTGGGGATTTCAGTCTCTGCCTGATTATGATCCGGAGCTTTGGATACAAGTTAAAACACAAGCGAGCGTTCAGTCTAAAAAAGGACTCAAACAAGTCTCTGTACCTATCTATGGCTATGACTATGATCCAAAGATACTGAACTTGGCAAAAGAAAACGCACGTCGTGCCGGCGTACATGATTTGATCGAATTTCAATCAATGGATGCCGCAAAGTTACAGTGTCCGGCGTCTTTTCAGTCAGGCTTGGTTATTTCTAATCCACCTTATGGGGAGCGTTTAGGGACGGAGCCTGGTCTCATTGCATTGTATGCTTCGTTAGGTGCTCAACTGAAATCTGAGTTTGGCGGATGTAAGGCTATGTTTCTCTCCAGTTCTGATGAGTTATTAAGCTGTCTGCGAATGCGGGCAGATAAACAATTCAAAATGAGAAACGGTTCGTTACCTTGTCACTTAAAATTCTATTCCATTGCTGAGCGAGATGCGACTCAGTGCCAAATGGCAACTCAGGAAGTTGCTGCCGATTTTGCCAATCGTCTACGCAAAAATATTGCAAAAATTACGCCATGGGCAAAACGAGAACAGCTTGATTGTTATCGTGTCTATGATGCTGATCTTCCGGACTATAATGCTGCGATTGATGTATATGGTGACCATGTTGTCATACAGGAGTATGCGGCACCGAAATCGATTGCACCGGAGAAGGCCAAACGACGTCTGACCGATATGATCCGAGCTACAACGCAGGTAATGGATATCGATGCGAATCATATTGTCCTGAAAGTGCGGGAAAAACAGAAAGGACATACGCAGTATCAGAAAATGTCTACCAAAGCCAAAACCTCACAAGTGCAGGAATATGGTGTCCGGTTTATTGTTAATTTATATGATTATCTCGATACTGGTCTGTTTCTCGATCACCGATTAACACGTCGTCGTTTGGGTGAAATGGCAAAAGGGCGGGATTTTCTTAATTTGTTCGCTTATACCGGGACTGCGACGGTTCATGCGGCTTTAGGTGGGGCAAAATCAACTACAACGGTCGATATGTCGAAAACCTATCTGGAGTGGGCGAAAGAAAACATGGCTCTGAATAAGCAGATAGGACGGCAACATCGCTACGAGCAAGCCGACTGCCTACAATGGCTTGAGCAAGCCAAAGGTCAATATGATTTAATTTTTATTGATCCTCCGACATTCTCAAATTCGAAACGAATGGCGAGTACATTTGATGTCCAACGAGATCATATCCATGTCATGCAACATCTAAAACGTATTCTGCGTAAGGATGGTGTGGTTGTGTTCTCCAACAATAAACGGCAGTTTAAGATGGATATGGAAGGGATGAGTGCATTGCAGCTCTCTGCAGAGAATATCTCATCACAAACATTGCCTTTAGATTTTAAACGGCATCAGCAGATCCATAACTGTTGGATCATTCGTCATTGCGAAGCTGATTCGGAATAATTGATATATTGCTTCATTTCCCGATAGCATACAGTTCAGTAATTTACTTCGTTGAGCAGACTGACCGAAAGTCAGCCTGCTTTGTCAATGAATGGCTACGACTGAAAATAATACAAGTTTAATTTGGGTGACACTGTCACTTGGTGGCGCTCGGATTTCTTAGAGATTAAGTACGAAAGTAGCCGTTTATATTCACAGTATTCAAGATTTGGTTAGCAGCATATGGCATTAATAAGCATTCATAACGGATATCTGGCATTTGGCGACCATCCGTTGCTCGATCATATTGATTTTTCTTTGCAAGAAAACGAGCGAGTCTGTCTGGTGGGCAGAAATGGTGCGGGGAAATCAACCCTGATGAAAGTTCTCTGCGGGGAGATTCATCTGGATGACGGAAAGATGACGGTGACGCAGGACGTGGTGGTTTCCCGTCTGGAACAAGATCCTCCCAGAGATCAAGAAGGAACGGTATTTGAGTATGTTGCCGATGGTCTCGCTGCGATTGGTAAACTGCTGCAAACCTATCAAGAATTATTGACGTTAGTTGAACGTGATCCGAGTGAGAAAAATATTAGCCGACTCGCACAAGTTCAGGAACAACTGGATCATAGTGGCGGATGGCGTTTTGATGAACGGATTAAAAATGTTCTGGCCTCGTTAAATCTCGATGGCCATACTTTATTGACTGATCTATCCGGTGGTTGGCAACGGAAAGCTGCACTGGCGCGTGCACTGGTCTGCGATCCTGACGTACTGTTACTTGACGAACCGACCAACCATCTGGACGTGACGACGATTGAGTGGTTGGAAACTTTTCTGAAAGATTTCAAAGGTTCAATCATCTTTATTTCGCATGACCGCAGCTTTATTCAGTCAATGGCGACTCGGATTGTTGATTTGGATCGCGGACAACTGGCTTCATTCACTGCCAGTTATGAACAGTATCTGACTGAAAAAGAAGAGTTGTTACGTGTCGAAGAACTGCAACATGCTGAATTTGATAAGAAGCTCGCTCAGGAAGAAGTTTGGATTCGTCAAGGGATTAAAGCCCGTAGAACCCGGAATGAAGGGCGGGTGAGAGCGTTAAAGAAACTCCGCCAAGAGCGAACTGAGCGTCGTGATGTGCAGGGTAAAGTGAACTTACAACTTGATGATACGGTTCGCTCTGGGAAAATTGTCTTTGAAGCTGAAAATCTTTCGTATGAAATTGACGGCCGATGCATTATTGATAATTTTAGCTTTAATGTTATGCGGGGAGATAAAATTGCCTTGATCGGGCCCAATGGTTGCGGTAAAAGTACCCTGTTAAAGTTGTTATTAGGACAAATTCAGCCGACTCATGGTCGCTTACATTGCGGTACAAAACTGGAAGTTGCCTATTTTGACCAGTATCGGGAGAAATTGGATCCTGAGAAGACAGTTATGGACAATCTGGCTGATGGTAAGCAGGAAGTCATGGTCGGTGGCCGTCCGCGTCATGCCCTCAGTTATTTGCAAGATTTTCTCTTTTCTCCGAAACGGGCAAGAACCCCGGTAAAAGCGTTATCTGGCGGAGAAAAAAACCGATTATTGTTAGCCCGAATCTTCCTGCGTCCTAATAACCTTTTGGTGTTGGATGAACCAACGAACGATTTAGATATCGAGACATTGGAACTTTTGGAAGATTTACTTGCCAATTATCAGGGTACATTGCTTCTGGTCAGCCATGATCGTCATTTTGTAGATAATACGGTGATGACCAGCTGGATTTTTGAAGGCAATGGCCAGATTGAAGAATTTGTCGGTGGATATCACGATGCGCAGCAACAGCGCAAACAAGTATTTGCCGCAAGAAATGAAGAGATGGAGCGCCAGGCGTCACCGTCGGATTTACCGCCGGCACAAACCTCGGGTTCTTCAGCAAAAAACAACCCACCTGCGAAGGTCAGTAAAGGTAAAAAGTTATCTTACAAGCAGCAACGTGAACTTGAGTTGCTTCCGGAACAGCTTGAAGCTTTGGAACAAGAGATCGCGACACTTCAGGCACAAGTCAACGATGCTGACTTTTTTTCGCAGGGTGTGGAACAGACTCAACCCATTTTAGAACGATTGGATGCTGCAGAAGCAGAGCTTGAGCAGGCATTTAACCGCTGGGAAGAGCTGGAAGCATTACAACAGGACAGTAAATCATAATGACACCAATCAAGACAAATATATCGCTCTTAGCCTTTTCTGTATTTGCAGCCACACAGGCGCACGCAGCCCTTTATCAAGTGGTTGAAGTGACGCCACCCGTATCTTCAGGGAGTTTCCAAAGTGCCTTTGGTGTCGCGATTCAACCCTCGACGGATGATAGTAGTTCAGCCACCAACTTCAATAGTTGTTTTCTCGCCAGCTCAATCGGTGGGACGGCTTGTTCTGGCTTTACGCTCGCCGGAGAAACGCGGATTCAGAAAACAATGGCCGGTCAGGCGGTTGACGGAATGAGTTATCGGGAGGAAGCACCATTTGGGATGGACAATGCTTTTTCTTATGCTCAGACAGAGAATGATCTGAAAAATTATTGTGTGAGTGAGTTGCTTTACTCAACTTGCGATGCCTGGGGCCAATCCCATTGGGCGGAGTGGCAACGTGAGCTGACCGGAGATCATACTGTTAACGCAATAGCCTTCGTTGAAGGCGGGTTGACCTTTAGTAGCCAAAATACGGTGATCAACAGCCTAACTACCAGTTCTGAGCCGATCGGTATTCAACTTTCTACGGGGGATAACCGTCAGACTGTCAACGCTCAAGTTCCAGTATCTTTAAAACCAGTAAAAAACGGATTTGATAAATCCCGGGCCTGGAAAACTGACGGCACTTTCACCGTTGGTAGTGTTTCACAAAGTGTGACCAATAGTTTTGGCAACTATTACAGTTCTAATGCTGCGATTTGGGGCAGTGATGGCGTTGTGGTTAAAATTAACTGGCAATCCGGTGTGAGTGAAAACAAGGATCAGCGTCTGGCTCAGGGCAGTATGCGTGATTTTGTCGTGAAGAGCGGAACCATCTACGGGGTTGGTTACAATACTTATGACAGCGACAATAATTTTATGAATGCAACTGTCTTTGAAGTCGCTAGCAGTGATTATGCAACAGTATCAAAATGGACTTCGACTGAGATTAATGACGCGAAGACCAAGTCAGGCAATGATCGCATCTATAGCAATACTGTTTTGACTGCCGTGAATGATAATTTGGTTGCGATTGGGGAAGCGAAACGAGCAGGAAAGCGGCCATCCGCTGGCGCGGCCGCGAATCGTTTCTTTGTCGTGCCGGATGTCAGTGCTGCATCACCGTCAGCGCTGTTTATCTCCGATAGTATTTCATTTTCCGGTGCAGGTGGCCATGCCAATGCGATTAATAACTTTAATGAAATTGTTGGTCAGGTCGATACGGAAGCCAGTCGTGAAAGTAGTGGTAAGCCCCGACGGAAGCGTGCTTTTATCTATCCGTATAATACAACCGGTAGTAACGCTACACGAATGGGCATTTTAGCTAATCGTCCTTGGTTACTGGATGATTTGACCAATGGTGGTAATTTCTCTGCCAATAACAACCAGTATCGTATTCTCAATGCATCCGATATTAATGATGCGGGCGTGATTGCTGCAACTGCGATTAAGTGTAGTGGTGGATATGATTCTACGGCTCACAATGCGACATGCGGTAATGGCGGACAGACAGAAACAACGGTTGCAGTGAAGTTGATTCCGATCGAAAACGCAACCAGCGGTGATATCAGCGCCAGAAGTCAAGAATCAAACTCAACTAAGCGAAGCGGTGGTGCTTTGGGCAGCGCAGGTTTGACACTACTGAGTTTGCTTTTGTTCCGTCGGAAGCGATGAGTTTTGTCAATAATCGGAATGGGTCACAAATTTGGATTTGCACGCATTTTGGTCTCTTTTTATGCTTGAGTCTGAT
The DNA here is from genome assembly GCF_001506075.1 of Vibrio sp. MEBiC08052. Taxonomy (GTDB): domain Bacteria; phylum Pseudomonadota; class Gammaproteobacteria; order Enterobacterales; family Vibrionaceae; genus Vibrio. Next base: position 1,656,952 of record NZ_KQ947475.1, read on the forward strand.
TCTTAATTGAGCGATTCTTAGAGGCGTGGTCATAAAAACGCCACGCCTTTGTAACAGTTATCAGTTAATGAATCGTTAATGTATGAGGACTTTACTATGAAGAGACAAAAGCGAGATCGTCTGGGAAGAGCACAGTCTCAAGGGTACAAAGCAGGGTTAAATGGTCGTTCTGCTGAAGAGTGCCCCTACCAACAGATGGATGTTCGCTCCTATTGGATGGGCGGTTGGCGCGAAGCCAGAGATGATAAGAATTCGGGTCTCTATAAATAACGAAACATTCCACATACACTGAGAAAATAGCCCCTATAGACAGGGGCTTTATTATGTTGCTCTGGTGCACTATAACTAATTTATTGTATTAATAAAAAACGATCCATTTAAGGATCGCTTATATGATTGTGTTATCAGAAGGTTGACGTGTCTTGGAACAAACCAACTTTCAGATCTTTAGCAACATAAATTTCTTTACCATCTACTAAAACTCGACCATCCGCGACACCCATGACCAGTTTACGGTTGACGACACGCTTCATGTTAATTTCGTAAGTCACTTTTTTAGCCGTTGGCAGAATTTGGCCCGTAAATTTCACTTCACCGACGCCTAAAGCTCTGCCTTTACCTTTGCCGCCAACCCAGCCTAAAAAGAAGCCGACAAGCTGCCACATCGCATCAAGTCCGAGACATCCTGGCATTACAGGATCACCAGGGAAATGGCAGTCAAAAAACCATAGATCAGGAGTAATATCAAGCTCAGCCAGAATCAAACCTTTACCAAATTCACCTTCTGTCTCAGACATCTTGGTTACACGATCCATCATTAACATATTGGGAGCTGGTAATTGTGGATATCCTGGCCCAAAGAGTTCGCCTCTGCTTGATGCCAGAAGGTCGTCACGATTATAAGATTCACGTTTATTTTGCATTATTTATTACTCCAAATATTAACAGCGAGCATGTTAGTGAAGCGGTGTATGTGAAACAACTCCGATCAGTAAAAATTCAGTCTATTTTTGAGTTTTTCCCATAAACTTTCCGTATTTTCTTCACGCTCGAATAATTCAATTCTTTCAGCTATTTTTTCAAGAACACTATTTTTTTCAAAGCCGCTATCCCTGTCTAGGACGACGTCTGTATCTTTCCGACGAAAGGGTTTTCCCATGAGGATAGGAATCGCTTCATCAACAGTTGATACCGGCCAGATATGGAACTCTCCGGCTTGTATGCTACTCACCAGTGTATGGTGAAGTGCCAAATTCCTTAAATTGGTTTTAGGGAGAATGACACCTTGCTTACCTGTTAACCCTTGATGGCAACAAACATGGTAAAACCCTTCTATTTTCTCATTTAAGCCACCGACGGCCTGAACTCTGCCAAATTGATCCACCGCGCCAGTCACTGCAATTTGTTGATCAATGGCGATATTCGACAATGCACTAACCAGTGAACAGACTTCAGCTAAAGAAGCGCTGTCACCATCGACCTCACTATATGATTGTTCAAATACAACCGATGCAGAATAGGGCAGTGGCGCATTTAATTCCAGTGCACTGCTGACAAATGCCTGCATAATCATCATACCTTTGGCGTGAAGACTACCACCTAATTCGACTTTACGCTCGACGTCACTGATATCCCCGTCACCAAAGTGAACGACACATGAAATACGAGCAGGCTCTCCGTAAGAGACTGGGTGTCCTGCAATATCAATCACCGTTAACCCATTAACCTGACCGACTTGTTTTCCCTGTGTCTCAATCAATACCTGACCGTTGAGAATATCACTCAGTGCTCGTTCCGGCAGATAACTTTCACGATAATAGCGTTTATCCAACGCGGACTGAATATGGTCAGACTCAATCGTACTATTGCCAGCTTCAATTGTCGCTTCTTCCAACAAAGTACGGTGCCAGAATAAACACAAAGGAATATATTGCTGGTCTTCGGTTTGATAACGGACGCCTGCCGTCAACAATGACTTAACCGCGTCTTCTGACAGAACCGGATAACGGTAAGTCTGCAGTAACCATTTCAAATAAGCGAAATAGTGCACAAGATTGTCCGACTCAATTTTCATCTCCAGCTCAATCTCTGTATAAAGAGATAAACCGCTCCGGATATCATCATCAATATAATCGACCGTTGCCAGCTGTTCGCGATCGCCAGATAAGATCAGTTTAATATCGTAGCGTTTCGCCCATTCATACTGGAGTGGCGATTTTTCATTACAGTTTAATGCCGAGACTTCTTCACCAAGCAAAACACTTTTCAGAATCGGCCAGCTATCTGCATTTTTGATCAGCCAGTTAGGCGAGATAATAAGATAACCGCCATCCGCTTTATCGAGCAGACCGGAAACTTCGCTGACAAGGTGCCCGTTATCTGCTTTGATCGTGGTGAAAAGGTGTGTTTTTTCCAGAGACTCACTGGTGATCACCGGTACATTTTTTGGAAGTAAGGTTGAGAGACTATTCTGGATGATATGGCGGTAAACTGAATTGTCCGGTGCATGAATAACCAATAAGCGGCTCAGTCCGGTCAGCTCGGTAAAACGACGCAGTGTCGATTGGAGTCGAGGCTGGGTTGACATAAAATCAGCAGGTTGAATGGAAGGGTATTGTGCGAATTGTGCGCTGTAGTCGTCAAACTGAGGCGTTACAAAGCGCCATATATCATTTGTCATTGCATATTCGATATGAATTAAAAGATGAAAGATTATATAGAAAAAGTCACCTAGAAAACAGATTCACGTCTCATTGATCAATGATCTATTTGCAGATATTCATATGATGGGTTACGCTGTCACCGCATCTAAGCTCATTCTGCGTAAGACAATAGGTTATCCCAAATGAAATACCAGCAACTTGAAAATCTGGAATGTGGATGGAAATGGCAATACCTCATGCATCGATATAAAGAGGGAGTTCAGATCACTCGCTATATCGATAACAGTGAAATTGAACATGCCATTGTATTACTGAGTCAGATTGAACATGAGCCCATCCATGTCTTGGAGTGGATCGAGCAACATATGTCACCCGAACTGGATAATAAACTGAAGCAGGCGATTCGGGCAAAACGAAAAAGACATTATAATGCTGAACAGATTCATACTCGAAAGAAATCAATTGATTTGGATTATCGCGTCTGGGAAAAACTGGCTTTTCGTGCGAATGAATTAGGATGCACCTTATCTGAAGCGATTGAATATTTACTCAGCGAAGCCTCTAAAACTGAAAAAGCGAGTCAGAAAATGAGCTCACTGAAAGAAGATTTAAATCGATTATTATCTGAATAATCAAGGAATTATCTGATGATGTACGTTATAATCATTGCTGCTGTTGTGATTTTCTGGTTGCTTGTTCTCGATCGGCCCGTGTTGTACGTTCATTTTAAAAAAGGTCAATTGGTAAAAGTCAAAGGTCATTTGCCACTAACGTTAAAACACAATCTGACTGAAATTGGCCATCATTCCCCATTTGATGGATATCTGAAAGCCTACCAGCGTCGAGAGGGGATTCGACTCAAATTTTCTTCATCGGTACCGAAGAGTATTCAACAGCGGATTCGCAATGTTTTTCCATTCAGCGGCCTGAAAAAATCGGGCGTCAATCAAAAAAATAAACGCTAGATACGATAAACCTGACCTCTGTTTGCAATTCCTTGATTATGAGCTAGATTTTATATTGCTTAAGTAAAGGAATAAGAACAATGTCATGGTCCTGTCAAAAACATATACGAAGTACATTTACTTCACTTTTGGGGTCATTATCTCGGTGGCCTCAATGTCCTTCATTTTGATTACATTTCAAAATCAAAGAGATATCATTGTAGAAAATCATGCGCAGTTTTTCTTCTCCAGCGCTGAACAATATTCTGAACTTTATGTGAAGTTCGTGAAAAACTCGCTGCAGCCGATGCAAAAGAGTGAGGTTGTACATGATTACCTGATCCATTCGCAGCCCAGTCATCAGTTGTTTCTTCGTGCGATGATTCAGCAGCTTACACAGAGTTTTCCTGCGATTGAACAACTGGATATTTTGAACAGAAACGGAAATTCATTGATCCGTTTTGTGAAGTCGGTTGCGCTCAACACTCAAATAGAATTTTTACCGTCTGATCAGGAACCGATTTTTCCTCATGTTCAGCAATTGCGTAAAGCTAAACCGAATGATATTTGGTTTTCTCAGATAACACAGCAATCCGGCCTAATCAGAGCGCAAAGGCTGATGCTTCAAGCTGGTTTACCAATTTTCATGCAAGAGCGATTGATCGGTGCGCTTGTTGTAAACCTCGATATGACCGAATTTTTGCAGCACCTTTTTTTTCAACCGGATGCAGATATTTACTTGTTGGATAAACACGGTCAGATTTTATATGCGAATCGAAGCTCAAATAATTGGAGAGCTGATTATCAGCAAGTTCATCATATGTCTCTGCCAACTACGTTGGCGATGTGGAAAGCCTCCGGATTTTCTACATTTAGTTTATCTCATCTGATCCCCAGTCATGATGAGTTGACCCTGGCATACAGAATGCGAGGGGAAAAGTCTTATCACACTGATAGGAATCTATTATTCATTGCTGTAATGGCCGTAGCTGCTTTTTCGATACCGCTCGGGACTTTGATCGTGTGGCACTCAGTTCGTCGTAAGATTATGTTAAATAAATTGTCTGTTGAAAATCAGGCAAGTCTCAATATTATCGATCAATATATTCCCGTAATTTTCACTGATAAGCAGGGCCGAATTCAGCGTTGCAATGATGCTTTTTTAAAATTAACGGGTTATGCAAAAAATGAGTTACTCGGACAGTCTTACGGTATGCTCAGCGATCCGCTTGTAGTGAATCAAGTTTCTTTTTCAATGTTTAGAACACTGTTACCCGGCAAACAGTGGCAAGGAGAGCTCTATAGTCAGACGCGTGGTGGGGATGAATTGTGGTTACATACATCGATTATACCGAGGTTTGATAAACTCCAGAATCTGACCGGATATATGGCTATTTTTACCGATAGGACGGACCGAAAGCAAGTCGAACGAATGGCAGAAAGGGATCCATTGACCGGTATTTATAACCGGATGAAACTCGATGAGTTAATGAGAGAATATCTCGATCAGTCAGGAAAATCGGGCCGTGAATTTTCCATCATTCTGATCGATATTGATTATTTTAAAACTATCAATGATGAGTATGGGCATTTGGTTGGTGATAATACTTTGATTGAAATGACCCGTCTGTTGCAACAATCCTTAAATAAACCGAATGAAATTGGCCGCTGGGGTGGAGAGGAGTTTGTTGTCATTTGTCCTCAATCAGACTATTTAGCAGCATTTCATATGGCCAATAAACTTTGCAATATTGTCGCTCAACATCGCTTCAGACAAACCGGCCAAGTGACCATTAGTTTAGGTGTCAGTTCATCGCTTGGAAAAGACTCTGTCGCTGAGTTGTTGAATGAAGCTGATCAAGGATTGTATGAAGCCAAAGATCGCGGACGTTGTCAGGTTGTTGGACGTTTGAACAGTGAGCTACAACCTCAATTGGAGTCAAACTTGCAAGAGACTGAGACTCCTAGCACTGAATTACTGATTTAATGAATGGTATTTTTGTTGATAATGTCATGATAATCTAATGCACTATAACTAATTTAATTTATGGTACTGAAATTCTTAATCATTTTTCCAACAAAATGATAACAACTCTCTTAAACCATAAAATCTCTAAGTCTGAGAGGCAAGAATAAACGCAATAAGAAGTCAGCGAACGAATATTGAGTGCTCTTATCATTAAAAATATATACGAACTTATCGTCCGTGTTGTTAATCGAGATTATTATTTTGTCTGACGATCACACGATAAAAAGCCTGACTGAGAATGTATGGGCCAAAGCTCTCCGGAGAAAAACCAACTGCGGACATCGATGATCGCCGCCATGTTTTAACCAAGCGGTTTAAGTTCGACAGGACTTTAAATCAGTTAATATATTGGTTACTCACAATATAGTAAGTATAAATAAACGGGATATGACTGAATTGTCCCAATATTTAAGTGCGTATTATATATATTATGTTAAATACAATAATCGAGTCGATTCAATGCGTTAATGCTTCCCATCCCCTAATTGATATGTTTATATATGATAATTATTTCATCTGTTCGTCAAAAAATTAATCCTACCTTACTCACCTCACTTAGCCTAAACTATACTCAGTCATAATATTTCTAATTTCTCTATCAACAAAAACAAACAGAACAAACGTATCATTGGTTAAAATCTTATGAATATATATTTGATGATAGGCGCACCAGGTGCCGGAAAAAGCTACTACTGCGAAAAAGCGTTTTCGGGGATAGAGATAATATCCTGTGACAGACTGCGAGAAGAATTTTTTGGAGACAGGCGATCTTTTGAAATCAGAGAGGTAATAAAAAATAAAATCAAAGAAATAGTCATGGGTAAAGTGAGAGGCTCGCAGGAAGATATCGTCCTTGATACTACATACTTCAACGAGGCTCATGAACGGGAGTTTCTTTTTGCTCTCGGCCAAAACATAAGAATCAATGCAATATTTGTACAGACCACGCTTGAGCGTTGCTTAAGGCGAAACCAAATGCGAACACATAATAGAATTGTACCGGACCACATGGTCGAAATGCTGTTTGGGCGAGTATGCCCACCCGATCATGCTGAAGGGTTTAGCTCAATCAAGGTGGTGGCTGAACAACTCTAATTCATGACTTGCTCGTATATGGCCTTCCCGTTAATTAAGTAGTAAGAAACTTCTTTTTTGAATTTTGAGCCATTACATTCTGGACATTCTATTAGCTGTCTTTCTGTGCCCAATTTAAATCCGATATCTCTGTCAATTTTTTTTGCGTGCTGGTTAAAAATGGAGATAAGACCTATCCAGTCAATCCTGTCACTCAAAGCATCTTGTCTGCCATTTTTCTTAATAAAAGAAAAATTAGGCAGTCCAAAAAATGCAATTAATTTTTCATTAGATCCAAGGCTGTCGAATGGCTTTGATAGATCCAGTAATCCCTCAGATTTAAAGAGTGCCACGGACTCTTTTATCTTGAAGGACAGGTGTTTTTTGAAGTATTTTTGTAGCTCTTTCTTGTAAAACTCTACATCAATTACGGATTTGGTGGGGTCGCCTATGAAATCATCATAGAAAAATAAATTTCCTGTACCTAGACAAATGTCGCAACCATTGTAAAAGGTATTAAAGGTTTTTGCTGTAATAGATCTAGTACCTACAACCCTACCCTCAATATCAACAAGCCGAGTTGCTATATTGAGAAAACTACCATCTTTCTGCTTTAGTGAAAGCCAACCTCCTCCCAAGCTATATGCCAAAGCCGAATCATCAGAAGGTACATAGGCATACCAGATATTTGTCTGATTAATAGACTTGTGTGCAGTTTGCAAACTGATGAGATTACCCGCAATGTAAGCATGCTCCAGACCAAATTTCAGGAGCTCTGAAAACCGTTTCTTAATGAGCGAGTTTGGAACTGTCTTGGATAGAAAGAAGTCATTACAAAAAGGATTGAAATAATAAAGACCGTCTTCTGCATTTTTTTCTGCAAATGAAATTAGGTCTATTTTACTAGGAAAAAATTTGATTTGCCTATTACTAACTATTTCGTGATTTAACGAATAGTCCTTGATTAGGGCAAAATGTTTGTCTTCCTCACTCAAGCAACACGCTAATGAAGAAATGCCCAGTATTGATTTAGGTGAATCATTAGCAGCCAAACATGTCTCTGTTTTGAATTTTTCGGTTGGCCCGCTAAATATGATTTTTCCTCCCAAGGCGCCGACACCGGGTCCAAGCTGAATCACATAGTCCGTTTGAGATATAACATATGGATTGTGCTCAATCACAACTACCGTATTGTTAGTCTGTGCTAATTGTTTGAATACTCCCAAAATAAATTTTGAATCTTTCGTGCTTAACCCTCTACAAGGCTCATCGAGAATAATCATAAGGTGCTGTGATACAGAGGCAATGGTTTTTTCATTCTCAATTAAAAATTTTGCAAGCTTAAGCCGTTGTGCTTCACCGCCACTCACATCCGTGAGTACCCGGCCCAACCCCAAATGACCAAGACCTAATTCTGCTAAAATCCGACAGCCTTTCTGTATGATTGGAGGAAGTTCTAAATCCATCACTTCGAAAGCTGGTTTATCCAATATATCAAGTATATTCAGATCGTTGACAGTGACCGACAGAACAATACTTTTAAAACGTGCTCCACCACATGAGTAGCAGACGGAGCCATCAATTTCGCCATCACCTTCGCAGTGTGAACAAGCACCATTGAGGCTATTGCTAGTGAAATAGCTGGAGTCAAGAGCAAACAATTTTGCCGGGCTTGATTGTGAGAAGATTTTTCTCAGCTCATCCGATAATCCCAAAAAGGTTAGAACACTAGATCTTTTGCTCGCTCTGATTGGCTTTTGATTTAACAGTACTATTTTGGAAATTAGATCCGAGTTCTTACGCTCACTTGCGGAGTTACTAATACATTCGATTACCCCCTGAATCAGGCTGCTTTTACCACTGCCAGAGTCGCCTACTACAGCAGTAATGGCACCTAGGGGGATCACAACTCGTTGATTTAAGACGTTGTTATGGGTTACAGGAAAGAGAATAAGATATTTATTCTCCCATGCTTCGTTATCAACAGATTCCGTTGAGAGTTCATCTTCTGTTACAATCTGGTTTACACGCTCGATTATATCACCACCTGATGGGCCTGATCCTGGCCCCAAATATAAACTGTAATCAGATTTATTGATGATATGTTCCGAGTGATCAACTATTAGAACTGTATTCCCTTCGTCTCTCAGTCTGGTTAAGAGATGAAATAACTTGTCCACATCACTAAAGCTTAGGCCCGACGATGGCTCGTCAATTATTATCAACGAGTTTGTTAATCCAGAAGATATGGCCTGTACCAATTTTACTCTTTGAAGCTCACCTCCGCTTAATGTATCGGTAGAACGTCTTAAAGCAAGGTGCCCAAGCGACAAATCTGCCAGAGCCTCTAAAATATTATTTAGTTTTAGATTTTTCAATACAGGAACAGCATCTTCGATAGTCAGAGAAAGTATTTCACTGATATTTCTACCATCAATTTTTACGGCTCTAGCCTTATAGTTGAACCCGGTACCGCAACAAGATAGGCACTCACTTTCTATTAGAAGATCTTCAAGGCCTATTTTGCCACACCGGTTTATTAACTTTCTCTTAATGAGATCGTTGAGTTCTTTTTGGGTGTCGTCAGACAAATCTTCGTAAGGTGTTGAACTTTTGAATCCATATTTCTTTATAATCTTACTAAAACTTGATTTATATATCCCGAGGCTCTTATATTGTCCGTTTTCGAAAGGAATGTTCAGAAAATGACTATCTAAAGAGTTACTGCGGATTAACAAATGGTCGCTGTTTATGACTTGAGTCTTACCTAGTCCAGAACATATCTTACAGCAGCCACTTTTGTCGCTTAAACGCGAGGTAGTAAAAAGTGATAAAGATTTTTTCTGATGTTCTTTCAAGCACAATGGACAAAATGTTTGATATGTGAAGTCGAGAATAAGTTCATCTTTGACATATATGGAAATTCGATCTGTTGGAATCTTTTTCTGGGCTAAATCATTCAGACTTAATGCTACACATTGAATTTTGTATCGGGCACCCTCTTTGAGAGAGTTGATATTGTTAATGGAGTATTGTTTTTTTTTACCATCTATCTGAAAGTGATGAAATCCATGCTCGCGCATATAGTTGGAAAAATGATTCTTGTTGAGTGTTGTTCCACCGACATAATCAACAAATATCTTTAAATTATCATTCTCTGTGTGAAGTTTGATGACCTTTTCTAGGGTTTCATAGCTTACTTTATTGTCAACTATACTTCCGCACTGGCATTCGATGATACCTTCCCTAAGAAAGGCACCTCTTAGTAAATCACCTAACCCTGAGGCAGTCGCAACAGTCGATTTTTCCAAATGCAATAAAGGTTTTTGATTTACAATCAGAACATTAGGTAGATCTTTAACCGATTCAAAATCTGGCCTCACTAGTTTGTAATAATCGTCTTTGTTTTTTTGGGCCAACTTTTCTTGCCGAAATGCTTCTTTGGCAATGACACTATTTACTAGTGTTGACTTTCCTGAGCCGCTAATACCATTAACGCAGGTAATACTGCCGATGGGAATTCTTAAACTGATATTCTTGAGGTTATGTTCACTTGCCCCAATAATTGTCAAAAATTTGTTATTTTTTTTCATGGGAGGCTCATAACAGATGCTTCGGTTTCAAAAATATAAACATTATCTTATGATGATAAGAAGATAAAAGCAGGTCATTAATTGAACGGAATTCTGAATATTCATCAAAAGAGACCTTCAGAGGTGCGTGGACGGGCAGCCGCTTAACTGAAACCCTGAATCCAACATTATAGAATGCCTTAGCTACTTCATCCAAAGTGTAGTCATACGCATAGTATTTTTCAGAGGAGCGAATATTACTGCGCCTGTGAGCCCATGTAGGATTCTCTATATGGCATCCCATTGACGCAATATAGTACCCTCCTTCACGTAAAACTCGAAACATTTCCTCAGCATGTAGTGCAATATCTGGCAAGGTGTAGATGACTTCCTGAGAAAAGACCACATCAAATTCTCCATCAGGTAAAGAACTGAAGTTTTGATATGTAATGAATGAGAAATTTGCAGTGTGATTTGCTTGGCACTTAGCTATAAGATCATTGTCGATTTCTACGCCGGTTAACACTCTTCCGGGAAGAATAAAATTCAATAGCTGTAAAAAGCCAGCCGTTCCACAGCCAAAGTCTAGAATCTTCGCATCTGAAGAGAAATCAAAAATATTACGTGCCTCTTTTATTAGAGAGAACCAAAATGGAAAATTACTCTTATTTTTGATTTCTCTTGGTAACTCATGAAGATTCAAATGTACCTCGCAAAACTTACAGCTATACTTCTGGTGTACGTTGTACCATCCAGATTGAACTTTATGGAACAGCCTTCACGATCATGTAATGTACACTGATTGTCGTGTATTAGGATATCGCCTTCAGAAAGAAATAACTTCTTCTTTATTTGATTAGCATGCCTTAAGAATTCATAAATCATGAGGGCTTCATCTGGACTTTGTTCAATTCCTTGCATTTGATAGAAATATGCGTTTCGTTCTTGATCAAATCTAACACAGTACTCCCCTGTTTCAGATTTATATATAATAGGTTCGTTTGTGATTATCTCGTTTTTTAGCTTGTCATCATAATTGATGCCGTATGAAAGCATCGGAATAGGATGTGAAAGAAGCTTACGAAGAAGTTGGGGATCTTCAAACTGAAGCTTTCTTTTTAGCTCTCTAACCAAAACAATTCCGTTGGCTACAATTCCCAAAGCGTCAGTTTGGGTAACCTGGATGAATCCGTATTTGGGTTGGTGTGTTAAATCCACGGCATCATCATTGTGCAGTACAAGTGGATTTAATGAGCATCCGGTGTAATTGCAGTCTGTTTTGATATCTGTTCGCTCGATGGCCCCATAATATTCGCCAAAATACCCGACGAAAGATTGCCACCCCAGTTCGTTAAGGATAGGAAGCCCTTTGATTTGAACATACTTCTCTTGATGAATGATTTTTTTTGCAGAATAAAGCAATGCACTGACAGCCGGGTTATGTCGGATTAAGTCATCAACCTGCTCTTGAGTTTGACTAGCCTGCAAGCCAGAATGGATACTGGCTTGCGCTTCATCGGAAAGAATTAAAATAGACATTAACGGCAGCTACTGCCATTGCCAGAACGGCAACCACATGATGCGGCATAATCGTTATTAAATCCAAGGTCTGCATGACCGAAATGTTTCATATAGAGCTTTTTGGTCAACTCAAAACCACTTTCCAGAACCGTTTCATTTTCTTGTTCTGTAATACCAAAGTATGGATAGTGGTGAATAAACGCACCTTTGATGATATTACAATCGTTCATGTATTTTCGAGTGTCAAGAATATGGATGTGCCAGAATTCATCAATAAGCTCACTGGGAGCAAATGATAATTCTTCGTAAAATACCTGTAAAACTAACCATTCTTTATATAACTTTATGGCATAATTGATTTTTTCCTCAGTCCAACCATATTCTTTCTCAAGCTTGTAGCCGTGCGGAGTGAAATCAACTGTGTTAACCCTTTCCATAATCCTGTTGATTACATCTTGCGAGACATATTCGCCCTCTGAGATACAAGTATTGATTGCTGCTCGTGATGAGGCGCTGAAGTGCTTAGCCTTATCATTGTTGTATTCGAGTTTATTTTGGGTACTCACGTTAAAGTCTCACTCTGCTGAATTAATACAATATCCAATAATGATAAAACGCTTATTTAAATTGGTTTTCATTATTACTTATTTTTAACAAATAAATTTTATTTGGTCAATTAAATATAACATCGACTATAGGATGTAATTGATCTTAGAGAGATAACCAGATTATTATTTAGTTAGGTTTATTAAAGGCTTATATAATTATTTTCATCAAAATAAAACAATGTTGAGAAAGGTATTACCTATTGCATAACCTGGTTTATCCAAGCTGACCTCGTTTTAAAGGCGATAAGTGTCTTTTTTATTACACTCTACTCAGGCCTAGTGGTCATTGGCTTAGCTGTCAGCACATCGCTTGGAAAATGCTTGGTCGCTGACCTATTCATGTGATTATCTCAAAAATCTATAGCGATGGTGTCGCTAAAAGTAGCTATTTAATGTAATCCGGATTTTGCGTATTACATGCTTTTATCCCTTAAATCTTTTGTTGCTGTGATGGAGATTGTCTGAACACTTAGAGCAAGCGAGATCAGAAAAGCCGCAATTCAGATGATCTAAAATGTTATTACAAACACACGACCAATATTCATCAACATTTCCCATTTGACACATATTTTTATTCAAAACTCTTTGCTTAAGGGATTGGAGTAAATACTCCAAAAATAGAATTAGACACTTCATTAAAAATGATGTTCGTTATTGCATGTCAAATATTAATTGTGATGAGATTGCTGAATACAAATTTCAAGGAAGTCGCCTTCTATTTGTCTGAGTTTATTTGATAATACCACCCTTTTGATAGAAATGTAGATTAACTGTTCCAAGTCCAGCGTTCCCTTTTTGAATGACATGAGCGATAATTTTTACATGAATAATCATCACAAAATGAATATTTTCATCTACACTTCATCTGTTAAAGTATAAACTCTATTTTCTTTTTTACATTTTTATTATTTATATGTATGCTATAGCAAGAGGTAAATCAAAAAAATAAAATGAAATGCCCCTCAAGTTGAAGTGCAAACCATAACTCTCGTTTCCTGATTTTTTGAGAAGTATATCGCATGTTGAAATTTTCAATAAATATTTCCAAATATGGAATGATTATTTTATGTGGTTGATTTTTATTGAAAAATTTTGCTTAACTATTGTTCAGCAAATGTTTGCTTAAATATTTCTATCTTGATAGCCTCTCGGATTATGTGGTAACTATTTTCACAGAGAATAAAAATTTAATTAAATAATATTTTTCTGACTTAAAAGTTTAATATTTTTGCTTTATAAAAATAGCCAGAAAGCCATCGTTATAAAATGGCAAACTATAAAAATGAAAATCGAGGTATAGCGTCAAAAAAACTATAAATTACATATTTATCAATAATTGTTTTTTTGATTAATAACTATAACAACGTCAGGGCTAGGATCATGGGCTTTATTTTGTCAGCAGTATTATTATGTTAATAATATGATCTATATCAATAGATATGGATTGAGTGCTGTTTGAGCAATAAAGCTTTTGAATATATAACGAACTGGATAACCAGAATTACCGTCGTTCAACGGTCATAGGACTGTATATGATTTTTAGAATGAACGGTTTCAGGAAAAAGTAAGTTACCCGCCCGACGAGTTGTCCGCTTCGAACGGTAATCATCGATTATCGTTCGCAAAATAGGCTTTATAGAGGTAACTATCGAATGATTATTCAACGTATTTTCGCCGTACTATATATGCTTGCCGGCATTGCTAAACTTTTCCCTCAGTTTGAAGATGTTGTAGCAGAACTTCAAATAGCAGCTGTGGCAAATCAGGGAACTTGGTATGAAGGGATTTCAGCTTGGATTGGTACTCATGCTCAATTTTTCAATCTCCTCTCCGGTGCGATTCTCTTCATTTCAGGGCTGATTTTGCTACTGAATCCACCTTGGACAAAATGGGTTATTTATGGTCAGCTTCTGATGATGGTTGTATTCGTCACCATTTTGCACCGCTCACAACCTCAGGTCATATTGTTGGATGCCGTCTTTGCTTTAGCGGCACTTTACATGCTTCGCAACCAATACCGACGCAAAACAGCATTCCGCATCTTCCCCACGCAAGATTTTTCTGTGCTTCAGTCAACCACCGATAAAACAGAGCGACCTCAAAATGGAGAGACCTATGATGTTGTCATTATTGGTGGCGGTATTGCCGGATTAACCGCAGCCAGCGAATTTGATCAGGAACGCATCTTAGTCGTCGAGAAAACGGCATCTTTGGGAGGTAATGCTCGTCATGAATCCTATCAAGGACTCAAGCATCCTGTCGGTGGTGTCTGTTTTCAAGAGCCACTCCCCGACTCTGAGATGATGTATATTCTGAAGAAAATCGGCATGGATAAAAGCTACCGCTCCAACGCTGAAGACATGTTGGTTTTTTTCGATACGATGTTATTGATGCGTTGTTTGGGAGAAGTGATTATTGGCTTTCTCAAAAAACCGGCTTTTCTGCTCAAACCTGAAGTATGGGGACTCACCTGCCAGCTCTTTGTAAATGCCATTATTGGTAAACCGTATGTAAGTTCATCCAAACAGCTCGGAGATCCAACTTTCGCTGAACTTTATCGCTTTCTGGACCGATTCGCTCCCGGAACCCGGCTCTATCCTCAAATGCCCTGGAGTGAAGCAAGTGGTTGGCCCCGGGAAGAAATGGAACTGCTCGATAATATTTCTCTGTACACCTATCTGTTTGAACCCGAGAAAATTGCCCACTTCCCTCAGCATCTGCGTCCACCCGTCCTTGGTAAATTAGTTGAAAATGCAATTCGGGTTGCACTGCGGGTTGAATGTTCTGATCTCAATGATGTCTCAGCCTATGCCGGACTTTACTTTCTCATCGGTTATTTACGCGGCAACCTGATGGCACTGCCCGGAGGAAATGGCGGCATCAGTGAAGGATTATGTCGTTACCTTGATGCAAAAGAAAATGTGACCATGGTGACCGATGCAACGTTGGACAACATCAACCAACTTGCTGAGGATCATGCTGAATTACAACTGATGGTGGGCGGCCAATCGATACAGGTTAATACGCGCCAAGTCATTTGGGCTGCACAGAAAAGCGCTATTGTTCCTCATGTTCCAAGCTTGCCACAGGCTCAGGTTGAAGCCATTCAGACGATTTGTTACGAAGATTATTATATGGCCAGCGTACTGCTATCAAAACCTGTGCTTAGTCATGCATTTGGCGGGTATATGATCGAACCTGAACATGCTTCTGTGAATGAACCGTACTATTGGTGTAAACCCGGGACTTGTCTGGTCGCAAACTGGATGGATCCTGACAGCAACGCTGAAGTCGGTGTGCTCTCACTACTGATGCCCACAACGCGTCCTGAGCGCAAAGGGCGCGATGCTTATGGAAAATTCAGATCGCTGCAAAAACAGACTCATTTTGAAATATCCAAACTCCTGACAAACATCGGTATCAATCCGAATGTGATTCAAGATATCAAAATTTGGCACTGGTCCGGTGGTTTGGTTACTGCGGTTAAAGGACATCATAGCCGTGGGATTTTCAAGACCGCAGGGCAGCCATTTAAATGTATTCAATTTGCCAATCAGGACAGTGTCGGTATCGGTAATATTGAAGGTGCAATTTTCTCTGGCTTGAAAGCCTCTAAATCGGTCAAGCAACAACTAAAGACGCAGGTCTCTCAGCCGGATGCAAGCGTCGCTCAACACCAGACTGAAGATTCTTTAGCAGGAGCAACACTATGACGGATGCACATATCGTTGTCGGGATCTCCGGTGATCAGCAACTTGCTCATCAACATTTGGGTGGCAAAGGTTATTCACTCAACCATTTGGTTCATGCGGGCCTGCCCGTTCCGGTGGCTTTTTGTGTTACCGCAGATGCTTATCAGCAATTTATTCGGGAAACACTTCCCGCGCCACTGCTTGAATCCGGAGAGATGGCGCAGGTGCGAGAAACAATTCTCAATGCAGATATCCCGGAATCCATTAAACAGGCGATTCAACAAGCCTATCAGGATTTGGGTGAGAATCCCCGTATCGCGGTACGCTCATCCGCACTGGATGAAGACGGACAATCTCAATCATTTGCGGGTCAGTACGAAACTTATCTGCATGTTCAGGGAATTCAAGATGTCTTGCAGAAAGTTCGTTCCTGCTGGGCATCGCTTTGGGCTGACCGAGCCGCTCATTATCGCCAAGGACATGCTTCCGAAAGTGCGATTGCAGTGGTTTTACAAGAGATGGTCGATGCAGATACAGCCGGCGTCATGTTCACCTGTGATCCACTGTCCGGCAATCAGGATCAGATTGTCATCGATAGCTGCTGGGGATTGGGTGAAGGGGTTGTTTCCGGTCAGGTCACGACCGATACCTTTACCCTCGACAAACAGACTGGCAACGTTATTGCTCAGGAGATCCGTCACAAGCCCCACTACTGTCAGTGTGATGAAAAAGGACAAGTCACTATTCTTCCGACCCCGGAAGCATTGCAAGAGAAACCCAGCCTGACACCGGAACACTTGAACGAGCTGAACAACCTTGCGCGTCAGGCCCGGTTAATTTACGGCACGGATTTAGATATCGAATGGGCGGTAAAAGATAACAAAGTTTGGCTGTTACAGGCACGTCCGGTTACGACCGAGGCAAAAGAAGCAACTGTTGTTTACGCTAATCCTTGGGAATCAAAACAATCGGTGAAAGATGGTGCTCTGTTCTCCCGGATGGATACCGGTGAAATTGTAACCGGCCTGATGACACCGCTGGGGCTGTCATTTTGTGAATATTATCAAAAACATATTCACGGACCTGCCATTCAGAAAATGGGCATGGCGGATATCTCGGACTGGACGATCTACATGGGCTACATTCAGGGACATGTCTATCTGAATATTTCCGGCTCGGCCCACATGCTCAGACAGTGTCCGCCGACTCGCGATGAGATGAAATTTACCACCCGGTATGCGACGGACGATATTGATTTTACCCACTATCAGAATCCTTATGGTCCCGGCGTCCAGGGATGGGATTATGCCAAAAGTGCCTGGTACTGGCTCAAGCAGCAGATTCATAATGTCCGTCATGCACCGAAAATTGTTGAGCGAATGATTGCCCTGCGTCAGCAAGAAACACAGCGTTTTCTGGCGCTGGATTTCAGCAAAATGACGCTGGCCGATCTGAATCGTGAATTGGAGCGTGCGGATCAATACTTTCTGGAAAGTTGCGCTGCTTATATGCCCTTCTTCCTGCAATCTTTTGCGCTGTATGATGCATTAACGGAAACCTGCGAGGCGTATTTGGGCGATAAAGGCAATGGCCTGCAAAATCGCATCAAAGCGTCGATGAATAATCTACGGACGATTGAAGTCACCCTCGGTATTCTCAAGCTGGTTGATACCATCAATCAGCAACCTCAGTTGAAGCAGCTTTTTGATAAATATGAAGCGAATGAACTGGTCGAGCACCTGCCGAAAGATCCTGACGGTCAAGCCTTCTGGCATGGGCCATTTGAAGATTTTCTGTTTGAATTCGGTTCTCGGGGAAGACAGGAGTTTGAATTAAGTATTCCACGCTGGCGTGATGATCCCAGTTACTTATTACAAGTGATGAAGATGTATCTCCAGCATCCGGTTGATTTACAGAAGAAATTACAAGAGACAGAAAGCCTCCGCAATCAGGACAGTGAACAACTATTGAGCGGACTGCCCTTTATGGGACGATTCAAGCTGAAAATGCTGATGAAACTTTATGGTGTCATGGCGGAACGACGCGAAGCGACGCGCCCAACGTTTATCACAGAAACATGGTTTTATCGTCGGATCATCCTTGAAGTTCTGGGACGTCTGGAAGCTCAGAACATTGTGTGTCGCGAGGATCTGCCTTATATCGATTTTCAGCGTTTTCGTGATTATGTCGCCGGCCGGATTTCTACCGATGAAGCATTTGATCCCGAATTGCTCAATCAAAATCGCCATCAGCATTTACTAAATCTCCATGCGGATGAGCCGCCAATGGCAATTATCGGTGGTTATACGCCACAACTTAAAGTCTCAAGTGCTGACGATCACCCGGATCAGTTAAAAGGTTTAGCCGCAAGTCCGGGACAGGTCGTTGCCAAGGCTCGGGTCATTACCGACTTACAAAGCCAAGCCGGAGAATTACAGCCCGGTGAAATTCTGGTTGCTAAATTTACTGATGCCAGTTGGACCCCGCTATTTGCTCTGGCCGGTGGTGTTGTCACGGATATCGGCTCCGCTCTCTCTCACAGCTGCATTGTTGCGCGTGAGTTTGGGATCCCGGCGGTCGTGAATCTGAAAACGGCAACGCAGCAGATTCAGAGTGGCGATACGTTGATTATCGATGGCGATAACGGGCATGTCAGGATTCAGCGTCAGGAATCATAGGCAGAACGAATCACTCATATCGGTGGTAGAAGCTCTGTCACCGTCAACAACATAAATTCACATATACATCGAATCATTACCGATGATTCGGCGGGGGTTGCTACGTTTTTTAATCGGGCAACGGCTGTATTTATACATACGGTTTGCCCCATTTGAACAAGTACACATGCGAGTTGGATAACTCCCATGATTTCAGCGAAAACAAGGAACCGATCCATGATAGGACAAGCAACAAACGCTTCCGGCGCCTTATATGAGCAGTTTTGGCAAGCGAGTCACGAAGATCAGTCTCAGAGGAAACTGGATACGATTACTGTCGGTGTGATTGTCGTCACTCAAGATCCTGCCTTTTTTCAGACTGGCCTGAGTGTATTGAATGATATCCGGGATTATTCATTTAATCAGGTCCATATTCAGTCAGACCTGCCTTTGCAGCTACTTGACTTATCTTATGATGAGCTCTATCTGGAGACGCGGGGTAAAGCTATTCACTTTCTGAAAGAGCAGAAAAAAGCCATCAACATTCAAGTCATCCAGTGCAGCAGTCTCGCGGAAGCTACCGGTAAAATTGTGTATTCCCATGCACTGGAAGAACAATCGGCATTTCAGGTGGGAATGCTGTTTTACGATCAAGCCTCTTTAGGGCAAAGCGATGATCAGATCGAAAAAATCGATCGCGATCTGGATGCATTCTATTGCGCGATGCAAAAAACGGGGATTCCTGCGTTTTATACCACGTTTTCTACGGTGACATTTATTCGTAGTCTGCGTTCCCCCTGTCGTTATTTACCGCAGCAATACCGAGAAATTGTTCGTTCTCAAGATCCGCAAGTTTTCCAGACAGAACTGCTCTGCCTGTGGATGGATTTCTTTGAAATGAACTACACCAACCGACGGGTTAAACCTGAAGGTGCCGCTGCGCTCCATAATACCTTAGCGGATCAGCTGATCCGATTCTTTGAGGATGTGACCCCGGATCGGTGGCTGTTCTCTTATTACACCGGTTCAATCGTCTCCAATCTGATTGGTTATCTGGATAAACATGCCCAAGCACATGGTGCTTTAACCTTGCGAGGCCCGAATGAACATGCCATCGCTTGTGGTGCCATCGCCAACTGGCAGCTTTATCGGATGCCGTTTCTCGGTGTCGTCACATCCGGCATGATGGATGAGTTCAAAGGAACCTTAGCCAATCTGCGTGAAACCGCAGCCAAAGGTATTTTGGTTGTTGCCGAAAACCGTAATAACCAGTGGTACAGTTTTCAGGGAACGCTGACACCAACGGAAGATATGCGGGAAGTCCTGCAAGCGCGCCGGATCCCTCATGTCTATATTCACGATGTCAGTCAGATGAGTGAAGGACTGACGGAAGTCTTCCGGCTTTATCATCTCAATCAGGGGCCGGTAGTGATTCTCGCAACTCAGAATGTGTTGGAATCCAGCCTGCCATTGGACCATGTGATCAGTGATGTCTCCACTCTACCGATTCAATCCGCAGATACCGTGTCGGTATCCGGTGAGGCATTTGAACAGGCGATGCAACTAATCAACGCGGGGCCGGAAAAACTCATCTGGCAGCTCGGCCCGGTGACTGACGATGAATATGCACTGATCCATGAAATCGCTGATATCGCAGGGATTGCTCTCGTTGATTCATTGGCACACCCCGGCACAGCACCGAAATATTATCAGGGGAAATTGAACCCACACTATCTCGGCACATTGGCGATCTACGGTTATAGCCCGCGAGTCTATAACTTCATGCATACCAACGATAAGATCAACCCACTCCATGAACAGAGCCTGTTCATGATCAAAAGCCGCGTGGCTCAAATTACCACGCCCTTCTCCGATGGTCGCTTAGAAAATAAGGTTCATCTTGTTCAGTTAACGCACGATGAGCGCCACTTATCGCCTTATGCCAATATCCATCTTCATATGGACTGTTTGACATTCCTCAAGGCTGTCAAAGCCAATCTGAATGTCAGTGATAGTCTGCGGGAAAAACGTCAGTCGCTGATTCGCGCCTATCTGGACTCGCCTTCAGATGTGGTCAGTCGTTTACCGACGCTGCCGATGTCACCGAACTATTTCTTCTCGCAACTCAATCGGGTAATTGAAGATTTAATTACAACCCAGTCATATGACTATACCGGGGTTTACGATGTTGGCCGGTGCGGGATTTCTGCAGTCAGAAATGTCGCCAGAACCCGCCGCGGTTTTTCCGGCTGGTATGGCCGGGCACTGATGGGAGATGCCTTGATGGCAACAACCTATCTGGCGCACACCAGTCCGACCCATGTCATTGCTTTCATCGGTGACGGTGCGAAAGGGATTGTGCCTGATATGTTGCCGGCGTTTATCGACAACATTCTCACCCATCCGGAATCACTCAATAAAAGCATTACTGTGTTCTATTTATGTAACGGCGGACTATCCGTCATCAATACCTATCAGGAACGTATTCTCTTTAACCGGACATCTCGGCAAATGCGGCTGATGAACCTTGATCAACCGGCGTTCGAACAGAACATCAATGACTTTCAGATCAAAAATCAAACGTTGACGCATTTTGATGAAACCGTCATCCGTGATGCGCTGACAAGTCCGAAGCGACTCAATTTATTTTCCGTGGTGCTCGGTCACAACAATGAAGGGGATGGTATTTCACTGGCAACCGCCAAAGGCTGGCAGCGCGACCCCTGTGATAAAGAAACACTACGACAACGTACTGCGGCTGCTAGCCAATCAGAGCCTGCCAGCCAATCATTTGACCAAATTCAAGCAAAGGAAGTCACATCATGAAGTTCGGGTTCATTGCTCATCCAACATCTGTTGGTTTAAAACGTTATGTCAAAATGCTGGATCTGCTGCAGCGTAGTTCAAATGAACTCCACAGCGGTTACAACCGAGAGTTATGGCATAAAGAAAATCTCGTGCCGTTTATGAACTTTGCCCGGATCACATCAGCGACGGGGGCAACCTGTGAAGGCATTATTCGCTATATGCCGTTGGTTGCCGACGAAATGTTGGCAGAACCGCGAGTGATCGCTCAGCGGGTAATTCAGGGAATTGAAGAGCTCGTTGAAGATGGTGCGGAGCTGGTTGGTCTGGGAGGATTCACTTCGATCGTCGGACGGCGTGGAGAAGCGACCGCTGAAAAATCACCGGTGCCGGTTACATCAGGGAACTCATTGACAACGTATGCCGGTTACCGTGCATTACGTCAGATTACCGAATGGCTGGATATCAATCCGGAGAAAGAGCCGATTGCAATTGTCGGTTATCCCGGGTCAATCTGCCTGGCTTTAAGTCGGTTATTGCTGGCCGAAGGTTATTCACTCTACCTGCTCCACCGCGCCAGTCACAAAGATCAAGCTGAACTCCTCAGCCACTTACCGGAACAATATCACCATCGTGTCACGTTAACCGGTGATCCGGAGACGCTCTATCGGTCATGTCGCTTATTTGCGGGAGCAACCTCTTCCGGTGGTATTATCGAAACAGCTCGTCTCCAACCCGGTTCGATCTTTATTGATATCGCACTCCCTCGGGATGTCGATACCGATGTTCGCCCTCAGCGAGAAGACATTCTGATCATCGACGGTGGCTGTGTCACAGCGACCGATGCCGTCAAACTTGGTGGTGAGTCATTAAATGTGACCATCAAGCAACAGTTAAATGGCTGTATGGCCGAGACAATTGTATTGGCTTTGGAAGGACGTCGGGAAAAATTTTCACTCGGTCGCTACCTGCCACCGGAAAAAGTGCTTGAGATCGGTGAAATTGCCGAGAAACACGGATTTTACGCCTATCCGCTCGCGTCTTTTGGCGAACGTCTCGAACGACAGCAAGTAACGAATCTCAAACGCTACTATCACCAAGACATTTATGAGCAGACATCCGATAACACGCCCGCAGCGCAATTGGCCTTTATTGATGGGTTATTGAATCAAGATGCCGAACGTGAAGACACACTGGATCGTTATCGCCAATATGTGAATCCGATGATGGTTGATTTTCTCCGTCTACAGCATTGCGACAATGTGTTCCAACGCGCATCCGGAACCACACTATGGACGGCAGACGGAACCGCGTTTTTGGATATGGTCGCGGGATATGGCTGTTTGAGTCTCGGTCACAACCCTCAGCCTGTAGTCAATGCATTGAAAGATTACCTCGATGCACAAGGGCCAAACTTTATTCAGTATATTTCGGTCCCGGAACAGACAGCGAAACTTGCTGAACTGTTGTGTTATCTCTCTCCCGGCAATATGGGACGGGTCTTTTTCAGCAACTCGGGCACCGAAGCCGTCGAAGCTGCAATCAAAATTGCTAAAGCATCAACGGGTAAACCGGGCATTGCGTATATCAACAACAGTTATCACGGTAAAACGCTCGGCGCGCTCTCACTCACCGGTCGTGACAAACACCGCCGTTATTTTCAACCGCTGTTAGAAAACATGGTGGAAGTCCCCTTCGCTGATCCGGACGCATTGGAAACCGCGATCCGACGTGATGATGTCGGTGCATTGATCCTTGAGCCGATTCAGGGCGAAGGTGGCGTACATCTCTTCCCCGAAGGTTATCTGCAACGCGCTCAGCAATTATGCCGGGAGACCGGAACACTGTTAATGGTGGACGAAGTTCAGACCGGACTCGCTCGCACCGGCAAACTGTTTGCCTGTGAGTGGGACAACCTAGAGCCGGACGTCATGATCCTCTCGAAATCTCTTTCCGGAGGGCTGGTTCCGATCGGTGCAACCTTGTGTCGTGCTGATATCTGGCAACGAGCTTATGGCACAGCGGATCGTTTTCTGGTTCACAGTTCAACATTCGGTGGCGGTAACGTTGCCTCTGTAGTTGCCCTAAATGCGTTGCGAGAGTTGGTAGCACAAGATCTACCGGCGCGAGCGGCTCGCTCCGGTCAATATCTCAAGCAAGCCTTGGAAGAGATTGCCGCGCAATATCCGTTTATCAAGGAAATTCGAGGGCGTGGACTCATGCTGGGCATTCAGTTCGAGCAATCTTTTGCCGGAGCCGTTGCAGCATCGGCCCGTGAGTTTGCGACACGCCTGCCCGGTGACTGGCACACCACGTGGAAGTTCTTACCGGATCCGGTCCGTGAACATCTTCAGATTGCCATGACTCGTATGGAGCAATCGCTTGGTGAAATGTTCTGTATGAAGTTTGTCACGAAGTTGTGTCTGGATCACAACATTCTGACATTTATCACCGCCAACAGCTCAACCGTCATTCGTATTCAACCGCCGTTGATCATCGAACAGAAAGAAATGGAACGGTTTGTAGCTGCGTTTGCAGATGTCTGTGAAGAACTCTCGACATTTATGGACTAAGCACTGAATTCATATACGGAATTCAATCGCTGAAATTAAAACAGAGCACCAATAAAGGAATTTTTCATGACACGAACAAAACAAGACGCCGTTAATCAGATGATGGGCTTTTTTCAGGCAAAAACCCTGACAGCGGCATTAGATTTAAAATTATTCGACCATTTACATCACCAGGATTTGAGCGCTCAGGCAGTTGCCGACAAACTCAATAGCCCGCTTCGCTCCGTCGAGCAAATACTGATCGCACTTCGCGCGATGGGATATTTGGAAAAACAGGGCGAGTGCTATCACTTGCCACAGGAACATGCTTCATTTTTGGTTAGTAGTGAGCCGATGTGGTTGGGATGGTTAGGTCGTCACATCGATACATTCCTCTACCCATTATGGGGTGAGTTGAAAACCGCAGTAACCAGTGATACCAATCAACGTCAGGCCGTATTCGGTGATAATCGCAGCTGGTTCGATATTCTTTATCAGAATCCGGATGATGTAACTGATTTTCAAGAGTTTTTGGGGAAGTTTGCCGCACCATTCATTGAAGGATTTATCCAAGATTACGATTTTTCTCAACATGAGTCGTTTCTGGATATCGGCAGTGGTATCGGAACATTGCCCATCGCCGTTGCCGGGATCAATTCCGACATTAATCTGACGATTTGCGAACTGCCTCAAGCGTGTGCATTTCTGCGCGACCGATTGGCCGTTCAAGGCTATGGCGACAGAATCAATGTCATCGAAGGTGATGTGATTTCCGGAAAACTGGCGTTACAGGATCACGATTTGATTCATTTGGGCTGGATGTTACATGACTATGCACCAGAAATTCAGATGACTATCTTGAAGAACATTTATGCAGCGATGCCAGCCGGCGGACGCTTCATGGCATCAGAAACACCGTTGAATGATGAGAAATCCGGCCCTGAGTTTACCGCCCTGCTCTCACTCAACATGTTGGTTTCAACGGATGGCGGGATTGAAAGTAGTACTCAGGAATATCTGGAACGCTTCCGGGCCGTCGGATTTGAAAATGTTCGGATTATCGAACTGTCCGGTCCTCGGACACTCATCTGTGGCGATAAGCCTCAATCGGCCAATCTGTAAGGAGCGCATGATGTTAACTAACCAATTAATCCAGCATATCGCCCAACAGTTTCTTGACGGAGACACGGACGGTTTAGAAAGCGAAACTCCATTATTTGAGCTGAATATTGTTGATTCTGCCGCAATTTTTGATCTGGTCGATTTCTTAAAGAATGAAGCTCAGGTTGAGATCAAAATGCAAGATATCTATCCGGAAAACTTTGCATCCGTTGCCGCGATGGTTTCGCTTGTCGAACGGTTGAAGGCGAATCAAACTGAAGGAGAAAAAGTATGACAGAACATAACCAAGCAACATCTGGTGCATTACAGCAATTCATTCTGCAAACGTTTTCCGCAATCACCGAATATCCGGTCGATGCATTGTCAGTGACCAGCCATCTGGAAAATGATTTAGGTGTTGATTCGATTGCCTTGGCAGATATTGCCACCACACTGACCAAGCAACTTCAGCTTTCCACACCGCTGGCGACCGACAAGCTCGATACACTCGCGGATATTGTGTCAGCGATTGCGTCCACGGAATATCAGTTACCGACAGCGTCGTCTGCTGCCAAAGCAACCTCTGATACGCATTGGCTGGATGATATGATTTGTCAGGTCTTCGCAAGTCACAGCGGTTATCCTGTTGAATCAATCAGTATGAATGCTCAGATTGAAAATGATTTAGGGATTGACTCGATCAATGTGCTCTCAGTTCAAAGTGAATTACTGACCCTGCTGGGGTTGGACCCAAAACTGGAATTACCCAAAGCCGAGACACTGGCAGCCATGAAAGCAGCGCTTGTCAGTCAACTCCCACAAGACGGTGCAGGCTATCAACCTCCTGTGATCGCAACAGCGGAAGCACCGATACCGAGTGACGAAGATCCATATGCGCACCTTGCGATGTCTTCAGAGGCGGATCGCCAACAAATCGGTGACCCGCGAACCATGCGCGATTTCGTTGGGATTCAACATCCCGATCTGTTTTATAAAGCGCGTGAGTTCCGTAAGTTCTACCATGAAAAACGGGATAATCAGCTTTACTGGTATGGCATGCCATTAGAAACTCCCTGTAAAAACCGTGCGGTGATTTTTGATGAAACAACAGGGAAAAGCCGCGAATTTCTGATGTTTGGCTCAAACAGCTATCTTGGACTATCCAGTCATCCGGAAGTCATTCAAGCCATTCAGGATGCCGCGGGTTTATACGGTGCTACCAATACGGGCTGTCGGATTATTGCTGGCAGTAACATGCTGCACTTGGAACTGGAACGCAAGCTGGCAAAACTGAAAGGACGGGATGACTGTATCGTCTATCCATCCGGTTACTCAGCCAACCTCGGCTGTATTTCTGCCCTGACCAGTAAACATGATCTGGTATTTACCGACTCGATTAACCACATGAGTATTCAAGATGGTTGTAAACTGGCAGGCGCACAACGCAAAATTTACGATCACTCTCTGACCAGTTTAGAAAAATCGCTGGCGAAATATGCTGATCATCCGGGCGGCAAACTGATTGTGACCGATGGGGTGTTCAGTATGCACGGAGATATCGTTGATCTGCCGCGTCTGGTCAAACTGGCAGAACGTTATGGCGCCAAAGTGTTGGTTGATGATGCCCATTCAACTGGTGTGTTAGGGAAAACCGGCTCCGGTACTTCCGAACACTTCAATATGAAAGGTCAGGTCGATCTCGAACTGGGGACGATGAGTAAATCTCTTTCAGGACTGGGAGGATACGTTTGTGCCGACGGTGACGTAGTCGAATATTTACGCTTCTATTCCAATTCCTATGTTTTTGCCGCGACGATCCCAGCTCATGTGGCCGCGGGCGTCATCGCTTCAATCGATATCATGCTGCGCGAACCGGAGCGACTGACTCGCCTGTGGGATAACATCTACTATTTCCGGACGCGTCTGCTCAATGCCGGATTTGATCTGGAAAACTCCGATTCAGCGATTATTCCTGTTGTTGTCGGTGATGATGCGAAAACTCTACTGTTTGGCCGCGCGGTCAGAAAACGTGGCATGTATTGCCAGACCGTCGTCTTCCCCGGTGTCAGTGTCGGTGATGCGCGGCTGCGGATTAGTGTCACCAGTGAGCATACCCGTCAGGATCTTGATGAAGCCTATCAAATCTTAGTGGATTCAGCACTTGAGGTGGGTGTTCCTGTTGCTGATGCGGCTCGAGTACGGGAAAAAGTTGCCATCGCGGAGGCATAATATGGCGATACCAACGATTTTAAACCGTTTGTTATCTCATATTCGTCATGCACCGGATCGTTCAGCGCTGCGTTGTGGAACGCAGCACTGGCGTTACGCGCAACTGGGTCAACGGATGCTGCAAATTGCTGCGGCACTACAGCGGATGGATTTATCTCATCAGGGGATTTTACTCAATCTGCCAAAAGGCCCGGATACGGTTGCCGCGATTTATGCGGTATGGCTGACGGACAATCACTATATTCCGGTTGATTTCAGTCAGCCGGAATCGAGAATTCAGCGGATTATCGACATTGCCCGGCCGGTACTGATCATTGATCAGGATTGGCTGGATTCACTCGAACATCAACAAGTGCCGACGACAGCCATTGAGGATTTTCAGACCTTCAGTCATTCGCTCGCTGCAGTGTTATACACCTCGGGCTCAACCGGTCAACCCAAAGGCGTTCAGCTCACTCATACGATGCTAAGCTTTTTTATCGAATGGGCGATCACTGATATTGGCTTGCAAGCGGAAGATACCCTGTCTAATCATGCCAGCTTTGCTTTTGATCTGAGTACTTTCGATCTGTTTGCTGCGGCCTCCATCGGTGCTTGTGTCTGGATTATTCAAGAATCCGAACAGAAAAACTGTCCGGCATTGATTGAAGGCATCGCACAACATCAAGTGACGGTGTGGTACAGCGTCCCCTCAATTCTGGCCATGATGGAGAAAAGTGGGTTACTGAATCAGAATGTGACAGCGTCACTGAGACGAGTTATTTTTGCTGGTGAGGCCTACCCGATTGCGGCATTTCGCCAGTTACTTGTACATCTCCCCCAGCACTGCCGGATCAGCAATTGGTATGGCCCGACAGAAACCAATGTGTGTACCGCCTACACCATTGACCGTGACCGTCTGTCTCAGCTAAGCCATATCCCTATCGGCTATCCGCTCTCTGGTCTCCAAGGAGAAATTGAAGATGATGCCGGCCAACGTCATCAAATCCCGGACTGCACCGGAGTCAGTGGTGAGTTACTGATTTCAGGCCCTTGTGTAACACCGGGCTATCTGAATGCGCCTGAATCGCGGCAAACCGCGTTGCATGCCAAACAGTGCCATGCAACCGGGGATCGCGTGGAAATGACACAAGACGGCCTCATCTATCGCGGTCGAATTGACGATATGGTTAAGATCAACGGTTATCGGGTTGAACTGGGAGAAATCGAGTCTGCCTTATACCAACATCCTGCGATTCAACAGGTGGCTCTGTTTGTCGAACTCGGGGAACTCAGCCAACAATTGGTGATGGTCGCTGTTCTTAAAGACCCTGAAGCCAAGCTGAGTCTGCTTGCTATCAAGCAATTTCTCCGGGAGAAGCTCCCCGCTTATATGCTGCCGCAGAAACTGGTGATGACTGAACAATTGCCGATGAATGCGAATGGCAAAGTAGATCGCAGACGTTTAGCGGAGGTTACGCCAAGATGAGTTCAGATCAATCGAACAACCGACTGGCGATCGTCAGTATTGGGTGTGTTTTCCCCGGACAACGCCATTTTAATCATCTGGCAGAGCCACAAGCATGGCAACAACTAGTGCAACAGCATTACGTTTCGCCATGGCAACATGTAGATACTGAGCTGGACGTAAAAGTGGCGCTCTCTATTGGTCAAGTCAGTGATCAGGAGTTTGATTTCAGAAAGTTCGCCATACCACCGCTGTTTCGCAAGGCAGTCAGTAAAGAGACTCGGCTGGCGTTGTTAGCCGCGGATGAAGTTTTCCAACAGATCACGCTTCCTGATTCCCTGCGGGATCATTGTGATCAATTCTGTGCGGTACATCTGGGAAGTGATGCGGCCTATCGTAATGCTGCGAAAGTTCAGGCATTACGTCTGCTCGGCGATCAATTGACCGAACAGAACCATTCTCTTCAAGAAGCAGAACAACAGATTGATGCGTATAAGCAGCAACTCGTGCAATGTCTGGGCGCTTCTTCCCATGACCGCATCGGTGAAATGGCTTCCAGTATCCCTGCCCGGATCGCACACTTTGCTCAGACCCGGGGTAAATGTCAGACTATCGATGGTGCAGATTTAGGTGGTTTACGGCTGCTGCAACTGGCACAAGATAGCTTTCGATTTCAAGACAGCCGGGTTGCCCTTTTAACATCAATTCAATGTTTTCACCATCCGGAACAAGCGAACTTATTGCTGGAACAAGGCGTCTCTGCGAACCAGACTTGGTTGGAAGGTGCGATTAGTCTGCTGGTTTGTCCGGTCAATGTCGCTCAGGAGAATCAATGGCCGGTTCTTGCCGAATTGGGTGACATCGATACGCTACCATCGACTGAAGCAACACAGAATGATTGTGACTATTTTGCCGGTGCAAATCAGGTGTTCTGTCAGTTACTCGACATGCTGCGCCAGCAAAAACAGCACTGTTCCGGCCACTCATTCACGGGGTTCGGATGGCAAATCAGTCCGACATCGGTCAATAAGACGATCCCCCACCCACAAGCACCGATCCAGCTTCTGGATTACTGTCCGCTGACAGCACTCGGTTATGACAAGTCGTCATTCTGGCAAACGCTGGCACAAGGGGGCGATACGATTCAGCCGTTATCTGCCGAGCAACTGCATCAGGTGGCGCTATTTCGTCCGCATCCCCAAAAGCTCAGCACCTATATTCGTCAAGCCATGTGCTTTCCCAGTCACAACATTCAGGATGTGACTGCCGAGAAGCCGATGATGCCGGCGAAACAACATCGGTTGGATGTCACGCAGCAGTACCTGCTCAATGCCAGCACGCGTTTATCACTGCCATCAGATGCTTCCAATCGTCGTACGGCGATTATTGTCGCAACCAATCTGTCGCTGACACCCGATCGGGTTCGCACTGTGCGCCATTTATGGGATCAGCTACCTCAGACAATCACGCTTCCCCGCCCTCAGCCGCTACCTCAAAACCGTTGGAACTGGTATGGCGCCAGTGGTATCGGTTCAGCGATGTTACTGGCACAACAGTTAGCAATTGAGGCAGACTGTTATGCGGTTGAAGCCGCATGTGCCAGCTCGATGGCAGCACTTCATGATGCAGTTAGATCATTGCAATCAGGACGTTATGATCAGGTGATCGTTGCAGGCATTGAGATGGCAACGACAGAACGCGATTTGGTGCTGTGCAGCGCCCAGATGATGCTCTCAACATCTCGGATTCGCCCGTTTGCCGATAAAAATGATGGTTTTACTCCCGGAGATGGCGGCGGGATATTTATTCTCTCCCGCCAGCCCGCCAACTCAAAAGCGCTCGCGACGATTCGTGCGATTTCCGGTTCATGTGACAGCCGCTCAATGACAGCACCGGATCCGGAAGGACAAGCGCTCGCGATAGAGAAAACACTGGCATTAACTGACGTCGCACCGGAGCAGATTCAATATATTGAGGCTCACGGTACCGGAACGGCTCTGGGGGATATCTCAGAAATTAGTGCGATTCGGCAACACTATCAGCGAGAAAGCGACTCTCCGGATGCAGCACCGCAGCGCGCACCGTTGTTCATTGGCTCGGTGAAATACAATTTCGGTCACTGTTTTGCCGGTGCCGCAGCCCTGAGTATGTGTAAAGTGCTCAATGCATTTGAACATGAACAGATTCCACCGACGCCGGTTTATGAGCAGATGAATCCTCAGTTGATGCTGGCCGATCTTCCGGCGGACATCCCTCAGCAAACGATTCCTTGGCCTTACCCTTGTACGGGAGGGCGTATCGCTGCCATCAACTCATTCGGTACGGGCGGAATCAATTACCATCTGATTATCGAACAAAGCGGTGCTGCGGATCACCATGAATAACGGACATTGAAACACCATCAGAACCATAGATGAAAAAGGACAATAAGATGAAAACAATTGTGCATAAAATTCGCCTGAAAGATATCGCCCTGTACCACGAGTTTCGCGACTGGGTTGTTCACACCGACTATCAGGCATGTCATCAGCTTGATTCTGTTCTGGCATTTGATGTGATCGATGTCAGTCAGGCAGCCGATGCTCAATTCCACTTTATTGAGATCATTCGTCTCAGCTCTCTGGAAGCATTCGATCGTGATATGCAAACCCCGGTATTCCAAAGTCTGGTTGCACGTTTCGAGCAAATGGCCGAAGTGATTGAAGAAATTTCCGGGGAAAGAATCGGCAATGGCTATCAACAGTGAAGACCCTGCACGTATCGCCAGTCAGTCGGCAGCGGGCACCGATGTGCCCCGCTTGCTGATTGCGCAAGCGTGTTTCGATCAACATACAACGGTAGCTGACATGCGCGCACAAGTCAGACAACAAGCGCGTTGGCAAACCAACCACTGGCTTAATCAGGTATGGCATACTGCCGCTTTGCCGTTCAGTCACCGGGAAGAAAGCTCGGTTGCACAGAAAACCAAGGGCTTTGAATTTAATATCATATATACTCAGCAAGGTCAGCCATTTGGCTTTCATCCCGATTTAGGTGTGCGCGGTGTATCCGTCAGTCACAGTGGTATCTGGTATGCGATCGCCACGGCATCGCAACAGGCATTGGGGGTTGATCTCCAGTGCTACCGGCATTTTGGTACGTCAGCCCGACAATGGGCTTTCACGATTGAAGAATGTACGCAGCCCATGACATTACTTTGTGCGACTTGGGCTGTACGAGAAGCCTTTTTGAAGAGTCATGGTGTCGGGCTTCCTCATTTATTGCGAACCATTGATATTGACTGGCAGCAACAGCGGGTGTCTGATCCCAGCGCAAACTTGAGTGAACGCATGTTCTGGATGATTTATGGCTTATATTGGGTATGTGCGATCTGTTATTACCCTGAAAGCGAGCGTCCGGAACTGGATGTGATGACGTTATCTACATCTGTACCATTGACCGTTTCATCCGGCAGGAGCACATAATAATGTTTACAACATCGTTTGAACCAAACTTGGCCGGTGCGATTGAAATTGCTCGTTCAGCCCCCTCTTCTCATAATTGTCAGCCTTGGGCGGTGCATTATTCGCCCTCATCCCAGGCGGGTTATCTGGCCATTGATCGTCGTCGAGCGTTGAAAGGTCTGCCGTCATTAGAAAATGAAATGCTGATGAGCTGTGGCATTTTCTTTCAGCATATTGAGACATTAATGCGTAATGCCGGCACACCGCTGCAATGGACATGGTTTGATGAGTTTCACGCCACACCGACACTTCCTCACGCTCAAGACGGTCTCATCTGCTTCAGTCCGGCAGGTTTGCAGCCGGCCAATCCAGA
Source organism: Vibrio sp. MEBiC08052 (assembly GCF_001506075.1). Classification (GTDB taxonomy): domain Bacteria; phylum Pseudomonadota; class Gammaproteobacteria; order Enterobacterales; family Vibrionaceae; genus Vibrio. The sequence continues at coordinate 1,689,662 of NZ_KQ947475.1, forward strand.
GGCTTATTATGATCTGGCTGATCAGATTCAACATCGTCATACCAACAGGATGCCTTACGAAACGACAAAGCTCTCCGCACTACAACAGTTTCGGCTTCAGGAAATTTTCACCGATTCTCCGGTCCGGTTAGACTTGTGGCAAGATCAAATGAGTCGTCGACAGGTTGCTGATTTAGTTTATCAATATGCAGCACTGGATTTTGCCGACAAACGGGCTTGGCAGGAAACCTATAGCTTTATTCATTTTGACAAAAACAAACCTGTAGAGGATGGGTTCTACCTCCATCATCTATTTGGCAAAATCCCTGCCTATGTCGAGTGGTTATTCCGTATCGGTTTCCATCCGAAACTGAACCCATTCACTCGTCTCCTACGCCTACCTCAGTTCATGGCCCGCGAATTCTCGAAGCTGACCGGGCAAGGGCCGCAATATCTGGCTCTGAGCCTTGCCGATCCCAATCAGCACAATCTGTTCCTGACCGGAATGATGCTGGCCCGATTATGGTTGTTACTTCAACAATGGGGTTGGGGGATTCACCCGCTCAGTGTACTCGTTCAACACGATTTACCCAAAACAACACTGGCAAATACGTTGGGAATGACACATCAGCCAATATTTTTTGCCCGGTTCGGGCAGATCAAAATTGCAGCAGATGTTTCACCACGACGTCAATTAGACAGTATTTTAACTATCGATTAAGCCCTCAGCGACAAGAGGGAAAATATAAATTGTCCTCGCAAGAAGGAGTTACTATGGAAATTTGGATCACGTTAATTGTCATTATGTTGGTTTTATCCGGACTGGCTTATCGTGCCACCCGAAAAGCACAAGATACCCGTCCCATGTTTGTCTGGGGATTTAATACCATGGCCCCGGTTGCCCTCGCCTATTGTTATTGGGGAACGGGGGATTTTGGTCATAAAGCCTTGATTATTATATTTGTCGGCATTTACCTGTTGCGGATGAATATTGTATTAACGCGTTGGTATGCCAATACCGCTGCAGCGAAACTCGGTGGCGTCATCCCCGAGCAACAACAACCGATGTTGGCGATCATGATGGTCAACATTTTCGGTTGGCTTTACTGTTTACCGTTTTACTGGGCTGCCGATATTCAAGGACCATTCGGGGCAATGCAATGGTTAGCAATCATTGTTTATATTATTGGCACTATCTACCACTTCGGCAGCGACTATCAGAAGCGTCGTTTCAAGCAGAATCCAAACAATCGCGGCAAGCTGTTAAATACCGGTTTCTGGGGCACCTCCCGCCATCCCAATTATTTTGGCGACTTTCTGATTTTTGTCAGTTTCGGCCTGCTTGCTAATCACTGGATTGGGCTGATTGCCCCACTCACCAATATCGGACAATATTATGGGGATGCCATTCCGAAAAGTGAAAAAATGTCTGGAGAACGCTATGGCGAACAATGGGAAAATTATAAACGTAAAGTGAAATGTTTTATTCCGTTTATCGTGTAAGGTATACCACATAATAAAAACAACCAGTCCGATTTGGGCTGGTTGTTTTTTTTTGGCTGAGCAAATGATGAATTACTGTTTTGATGAACAATAACCTGATTGATTTTATTTGGTACATAAAAGATACATATATAGACACAATGTCTCATTTGTTTCATTTATTATTTCCGAATGAAATAGAACAGTGAGATTATTTATTTGAATCAATCAAATGGAATTTTATCCCTTCACCTGCAAAGGAGCTCCTATGACACAAATTTATCGCATAAAAATACCACTACGACAGTGGCTCACCTGTGGGTTATTGTTACTCTCGGGTGCGGTCTCTGCACATATCCATCGCCCAGATCTCAGTGCAAAGCACTCCATTGATGATGTATCCGGTGCGGCGGCCCTCTACCGGGATGTCGGTGTCATTGATAATCAGGTTATTTATAAACAATATGGTATTTGGCGACGTGGCCCCGTATTGCCAGTGCAAGGTAGCAGCTTCTCTTATCGGCATATTGGTATCAGCCACCAGTTGATTGTGATTGGCTCGCGAAATGAGGGTCAGGCATGGGTTTTTCGCCGCTCGGGCAATCAATGGCAACAAGAAGCCATTTTAACTCCGCCCTCAGGGAAAGAGAGTGCTGCCTACGGTGAATCCGTTTATGTCGATGATCAGCTGATCGCTGTTGCAGATGTTCGTCGGCAAGTCGTTTATCTTTACACCCAATCACAAGGTCAATGGCAGCTCAGTAATACGCTCAGCGCTGATGAACTGCCTCGTCCTAACTTAGAATCTTTTGGGATCACGATACGACGGGTTCATGATGAGCTTTATATCAGTGATTCTGACGCAGATCGTCTTTTAGTCTTTAAACAAACGCAAGGCTACTGGCAAAGAACTCAGGTGATTGAAGCACCGGCCGACGATAACGCGGATGCCAGTGTGAAATTTTCTTTTGCATTTGATGTCAATCGTCATGTCCTTGCAGTCAGCAGTTATATGATGGGCTCGGGTTATGTTCGTATTTATACACGTCGTCATATCGGACAACCTTGGACGCATACCCAAACCATCTACCAGTCTGATATTGATTCCGATATAGGGTATTTTGGTCATGATGTGGAACTGGAAGGCAGGACATTATTGATCGGTGATGATGAATTGCAAAAAATCTACCGATTTGATTTGAACAGACAAGGACAGTGGCAGTACAGCAATGTTCTGATGAGTGAATCCCCCAATCCTAGTTTTGGATACTCTTTTGGGTTTAGCCGTGACACTTTACTGGTCGGGGCTGCACAGTCAGCGTTGTATACACATCCATTCCCAATGATCACGCTCTCCGGACGAGTATTGACGCAAGACTTTATCCCCGTTCAAGGTGCAACGATACAAGGCTATCTCAGTCAACCGAAGTCTGATGAATACGGTGAATATACCCTTGATGTTCCCCTATTTTAGTCAGGTTTGCTCCAAGCTCAAAGCAAGACAATTACCTCTCAGCCAGAAAAAATCAGCCCTGTCCTACGAGAGACCGCATTGAATGATTTGGTATTTGAACAGCCTTATTATGTTGATACACGTGCGACTATTTTGGGCCGAGGTGCATGCTTTGATCGGAATATGAAATTTGCAGAAATCCCGGCGGATCAGCAACGTAACCCTTCTGGACGGTTGGTTTCATTCCGTACGTTATATGGTTGGCATGGGACGCTGACCCCCGTATCTGATACTTGTCAGTATTCACCGGCATCCGTCTCGGTTGACTTTATGCAAGATCTGATGCTGTTCCAATTCACATCAAGCGCAAAATAAGCCTCTTCACTGGAGTGTCTGCGAGCCGAACTGGATGAGGATTGCCAGACATCTCCAGAAAACCTAGCGATTTTCATTGAGATACAATCGACTAGGTAGTCTTTCTATCTGTTTTTTATATGGATGATATATTTTTTATGCATACCGGTAATTAACGTAAATTGGGAGTGATTATCGAGTGTAAAGGTTAGCCTCACTTGCCCGTTTTCGCTTCTCTCAGTCTGTGGTGAGTACTCTACAATTGACCAACTTTTTTGAGCCGGAAAAATTGAAATAGTGCCAGCTTCTTTGTCGGTTGTAATGTGAGTGGATTGACCATCAATTGAAACCTGACACGGATAGTCACAGGAAAGTGGCTCTGGCTCCGAATAACGATAGCTTCGCCAGAAAAATGCAGCACTTAAAATCGTTAAAATCACGATAATATGTATCAATCTCTGTTTGGTGAGTTTTTCTGCTGGCATGGTTGCTTCAATGTTCTCCATCTCAGATAAACAGTCTACAAAGACTGCTGAAAGGCCTTCAGTGTATCACTGAAGGTCGAGTGGAGGAAATTCGGTTCGAATGATTTGTATGCCACAAGTAGCGTGTTACAATAAAGGTATCCGCTCATTACCTTGAACAAGAATATGTGACAAGAATGCAGGCATCGCTCAAGTAAAGTTTATCTGTCAATTTTGCAAGAATTCTATATAATCGCCTGATTCCTGTACTCTTTTTTTGACTATTCTTTATGATCAAGGAATGGTAAAATATTGATGTATATCAAGATAGTGAAAGGTTATTATGATTTCAGATAAGCCAGGTACGAAACGGATTCAATCTGGAGGGTGTGCGATTCACTGCCAGGATTGCAGTATTAGCCAACTTTGCATTCCTTTTACTTTGAATGAGTCTGAGTTAGATCAGCTCGATCAAATTATTGAACGAAAGAAGCCCATCCAAAAAGGACAGGAACTATTCAAAGCCGGTGATGAGCTTCGCTCGTTGTATGCTATTCGATCCGGAACCATCAAAAGTTATACAATTACAGAACAAGGTGATGAACAGATTACTGCTTTTCATCTGGCGGGTGATTTAGTTGGCTTCGATGCAATTACCGGAGATAGTCACCCCAGTTTTGCTCAAGCATTAGAAACCTCAATGGTTTGTGAGATTCCTTACGAAATCTTAGACGATCTATCAGGAAAAATGCCCAAATTAAGACAGCAGATTATGCGCCTGATGAGTAATGAAATTAAAGGCGATCAGGAAATGATTCTACTGTTGTCCAAGAAAAATGCGGAAGAACGTTTAGCCGCTTTTCTTTTCAACCTATCCACTCGTTTCGCGCAACGTGGTTTTAGTCCACGAGAATTTCGCCTAACAATGACTCGGGGTGATATCGGCAATTATTTAGGCCTGACCGTTGAAACGATTAGTCGTTTATTAGGTCGATTCCAAAAATCGGATATCTTGAGTGTAAAAGGTAAGTATATCACGATATTAGATCACGATTCTCTCATGGAACTGGCTGGTGTCTCAGCTGACAGCTAACCATGATGATACAGTTCATTCAATGAATGAGCTGTATCAAAATTCTATTGACTCCCCTGCAATTTTTCTCATCTTCTGCCCCCTTTTAAGCTAAAGTTGTATTGAAACCCCATGATATGAGGGAGCTATAATGAGTATTTACAATAATATTCTTGTGATTGCAGATGTTAACCATGATGAACAACCGGCACTTGCGAGAGCAATGCTGCTGGCCAAGAAAAGTAAAGATATTAGTCACATCACGTTGTTCCTCTCTATCTATGATTTTTCTTATGACATGACATCCATGCTTTCTGCTGATGAACGAGAAGCGATGCGTCGCGGCGTGATTCATCAGCGAGAAACTTGGCTCAAGAATGTCGCTAAACCTTACATTGACGACACAGTCGATTTTACGGTCAAAGTCGTTTGGTACCATCGGCCCTATGAGGCAATTATTGCTGAAATCTTCTCTGGGCAATACGATATTTTAATCAAAGCTACACGCAAGCATGACTTTCTCGAATCGGTGATCTTTACACCAACAGACTGGCATTTGATGCGTAAATGCCCTGTCCCCGTATTACTGGTCAAAAATGCTGAGTGGAAGAAACAATCCAATGTGATGGCTTCTGTGCATGTTGGTTCTGAAAATGAGATCCATCATTCATTGAATGTAAAACTGACCGAACAATTACTGAGTATTGCCGAACATCTCGATGCAACCCCGTATTTGGTGAGTTCATATCCGATCACACCAAGTAATATCACACTTGAGTTACCTGAGTTTGATATCACAGCCTACCGGGATGCAGTCCGCTCTCACTGTCTGACATCAATGAAAGAACTACGCCAGTCTTTTGGGATTGACGATGAACAAACCATCGTCGAAGAAGGGTTACCTGAAGAAATTATTCCGAAACAAGCGAAGCAACTGGATGTAGCCATGGTGATCATCGGCACGACGGGCAGAACTGGGCTATCTTCGATTTTTATCGGCAATACCGCTGAACACGTCATTGATAAAATTGACTGTGATGTCTTGGCAATTAAACCGGAAGGATATATTAGTCCGCTTGATCCGAATCAGAGTTCGTAGGCTGATATCTAAAGTGATATAAACGCATGTATATGTATAAAAAACCTTGCGCCATTCATTGACGCAAGGTTTTTTAGTTTGTGACGCAAGTTCATTTCTTTGAACCAAATCACGAATCTGGTTTGGCGTGTGTTCAGCCTAAACGTTTGTCACATCAATAAACATAGATTCATCGATATTCGTTGCGGACACAACGGCTTCACTGTATGCGTACTCGCCTCTGTCACCGTCACGCGCCAGTGGCAGGTCAATGAAATCAAACAGAGATTTATCTGCCAGTTGACTTGGACTGACATTCTGCAGTGATTTAAAAATACTTTCGACACGTCCGGGAGTTTTCTTGTCCCATTCCATCAGCATTGCTTTAATCGCCTGTCGCTGTAAATTTTCCTGAGAGCCACACAAATTACAAGGAATAATCGGGAACGCTTTATGCTCAGCATACTTAATCAGATCTTTTTCCCTGCAATAGGTTAATGGCCGGATGACAATGTTACGGCCATCATCAGAACGAAGTTTCGGCGGCATCGCTTTCATCCGTGACCCGTGAAACATATTCAGGAACAAGGTTTCAACGATATCATCCAGATGGTGTCCAAGGGCGATCTTTGTTGCGCCAATTTTTTCAGCAAATGAATATAACGTACCGCGGCGCAACCGAGAGCACAGCCCACATGTGGTCTTCCCTTCCGGGATTTTTTCTTTGACGACCGAATAAGTATCTTTATCCACAATATAATAAGGAATATTCAAACTCTCAAAATACTGAGGTAGCACATGTTCGGGAAAGCCGGGCTGTTTTTGATCGAGATTCACAGCAACCACATCGAATTGAACTGGCGCAGCTTTTTGCAGATTCAACAGGATATCTAACATCGCAAATGAATCTTTTCCGCCACTGATACAGGCCATCACTACATCATTTTCTTCAATCATGCTGTAATCGATGATGGCGTTACCAACATTTCTGCGCAGACGCTTCTGGAGTTTGTTGAACTCAAGGGTTTCTTTTCTGGTATCTTTTTGATTCATGACGACTTCTCACACTGTCGATTATTCCGACTGTAGATTGCTGCTCGGTTTTCTGTGGGCGTGGATTATACGGATTTTTCACGTGGGTTGAAATATATCTGTCATGGCTAAATATCACGGTAACGAAGGTGGTGAAACCGAGCCGTCAATTCCGGCTCGGTCACGCTGGCGTTATTCTGTGGCAACTAAATCATCTTGCAAATATTTCTGATTATGGAGAATCATAGTTTGAAGGGATTTCACGTAAGCTATGCCTCGCTCAGAGTATTTGGTCAGTCCGTTGGTTAATTGTATTGCACTCTCCATCGAGAAGAGATCTTTACCTTCCGCCCGAAGCTGATAGCGAATCTCACGTAATTTACGGTAAGCTAAGTTGCGATTAACATTGATAAAATACCGGTGAATCGATTGTTGTACGGATTTAAATTTTGCGACCTCATGCGCCATCCCTTCGCCTCTGGCGAGCGGCACCAATCCACAACCTTTTTGATAACACCATTGACCAAAATAATTATTGGCTTCTTTGGCAAAGCGGGAAGTTCCCCAAGCTGACTCATTTGCGGCTTGAATCAGGACCAACGCCTCCGGTAGTACATCGACTTTATGCAGCATTTGATCCAACCATTTTAAGTCGGGCCCTTCCACAGGAATTTTAACCGAATAGAGTGAGCTGAGTTCAGCCAGTTGCTCAATTTCAGCCTGAGACAGCGAACCGGACTCGATACCATCTTTGGTGTTTAGCAAAAAATTTCGCTCTTTCCGGGTTCTGTTATTTTCATATTCGATACCCGGTTTGAGATAGTTAAAGAAGGCATGTTTTTTCTGCTCTATATTTTTAAACGCCTTGAAGTTTGGCGCGGTAGCAACAGGAATACCATGCGATTGTTTGCCTTCAATCGTCGAACGACTCTCTTCAATACGCAACTGATAATAAGTACAGCTCACGAGAATAAGTACAACGACGGAAAAAAAGAAATAAATCAGTTTACGCATTGAAAACCTTACTTTGCTGATCACTGTCTGATGTCGAAACAATCGTCAACCGAATACCAAACATGTTTCGATATAAGATTCCTTTGACATGTAAGAAAAACGGCAAGACAAAAATAAAACCGATACCGTAAAAAAGAATCGCAAATCCGGTCAGCATCATCAAAATAAAGTAGATACTGGTCAGAGGCAGGATTTTTTTATTGGTTGCTTTCAGAGAGAGCAGTAATGCTTTAAAGACAGGTAAACGTTTTTCACAAATCAACAGAATTGTATGACTGAATGCAACGGAGGCATACATGGAAAGAATCCAGAAAATTTGCCCGAGGACAGATTGAGTAATTAGCATAATTAATGTTGCCAGAGTCACGGAGACTGTGAATTGCAACCCTTTCGTGATATGCCGGGTTTGGGTTTTTAAGCCGGCAGCATGGCTCATCCCCATGAGACTGGCTCCGGCATAGATCGGTGCGCTAATGACTTCAAAACTAAATACAGCGATAAAAAAGGCCTGCACTAAACGGGGATCAATTTGTTCCGGATTCTGTACACTCGCCAGAATGTTGTCCAAGTCTGGTAGCTGAAGTTTCAGAACAACGTAGAAAATGATGAGTTGTACTGCGAGCAAAATAAATATAGCCGGAGTAAAGGACCAGAAATGCTTGACTGTGCAGGATGCACCTTCCCTGAGAATCGCGCCAACTTTCAATTGATAATCGCCAGTCAAAGCTTTTTCTAAGCTTCCCCCTAAATTAAACTCTTTTTCAAATTTCTGACTCATGCTACCTCTTTGGATGGCTGTAACTCTGACCGCCATATTCACAACGAAGGGGGCATTATACTGAAATTGATTTCAACCCGAAATTGCATAGATGTAACTTTTTTTATTCATTTTATAAAAACGTCCTCGTTAGTGCTGATTTTCGCTCATCATTCGAGCGGTTTGTCGGTACTGTAATAAAAATTCATCGTCAAGCCTCGAAAATAGGATTGACTTCAAATGAGTGAATATTATGATGCAGCGAATAGCATGGATCGCCATGAGATATACCTTAATCGACGCTGACAGTCTCAGCCTTTCAATGGAGAAATGGAAACATTGAACGCAGCACAACCACATGAATCGCCCGTGGTTTCTCTGATAGGAATGAGTAAGAGTTACGACGGGAAAAAAATCATTGATAACTTTTCATTGCAAGTTAATCACGGTGAGTTTTTAACCATTCTCGGGCCATCCGGATGTGGTAAAACAACCATCCTGAGAATGGTTGCGGGATTTGAATCAGCCGATCAGGGCAATATTTTTCTCGACGGACAGGATGTCACAGCCATTCCGGCAGAACATCGTAATGTCAATACCGTGTTCCAAAGTTATGCCCTCTTCCCGCATATGACGGTCTTTGACAATGTAGCCTTTGGGTTGAGAATGCGAAAAGTGCCGGCAGCGGATATTCACACCAGAGTATTAGAGGTACTGAAAATGGTGCGATTAGACGATTATGCCGGACGCAAACCTCATCAGTTGTCCGGTGGACAGCAACAACGGGTTGCGATTGCCCGGGCCATGGTCAATAAACCGAAAGTGCTCTTGCTGGATGAGTCATTATCTGCACTAGACTATAAACTGCGTCAACAAATGCAGGTCGAACTCAAACAGCTTCAGCGCCAGTTGGGGATTACTTTCATTTTCGTCACCCATGATCAGGAAGAAGCGCTATCGATGTCAGATCGTATTATTGTCATGAGAGACGGTTATATTGAACAAGACGGCACACCGAAAGCAATTTATGAAGATCCGAAAAACCTTTTCGTCGCTCGCTTTATCGGTGAAATCAATGTCTTTGAAGCTGTGACGATCAAACGAGTTGATGACAAACGGATTCTCGTTTCAATCGAAGGGACGAATGCGATCATTGACTTCGATAAACCTGTGGTTGCCGGCCAGCGGCTTCAGGTTTTGTTACGCCCTGAAGATATTCGTCTCAAAGAAGTGAAAGAAACGGATAGCGAAGGGATTACCGGACATGTGATCGATCGAACCTACAAAGGGATGACGTTGGATTCAGTGGTTGAATTGTCGTCCGGTTTGCGCATCATGGTCAGTGAGTTTTTCAACGAAGATGACCCTGATGTCGATCACTCTCTCGGGCAAAAAGTTGTGCTCACTTGGGTTGAAAGTTGGGAGGTCGTTCTGGATGAAAATACCCCGAATTAGTTTGCGCCAAGCGATTATCTATTTGATTGTAAGCTGGTTGCTGCTCTTTGTTTTCATCCCTAACTTGATGGTGATCGGGACAAGCTTTCTCACTAGAGATGAGACCAATCTGATCAACTTCACACTCACGTGGGAAAACTATATCCGCCTGATCGACCCACTCTATATCAAAGTGCTGGCGCATTCATTTTATATGGCGGGAATCGCGACATTGCTCTGTCTGCTCATCGGTTACCCTTTTGCATTTGCAATTGCAAAAATGCCGGCGTCCCGTCGCCCTTTCCTGCTATTTCTAGTGATCGTGCCATTCTGGACCAACTCCTTGATTCGGACCTATGGTTTGAAAATCGTCATAGGAACCAATGGTATCTTGAATAAATCACTGCTTGCTTTAGGGCTGATTGATACCCCATTTCGAGTCATGTATACCGAAATTGCCGTCATGATCGGGCTTGTCTATATTTTACTCCCTTTTATGATTCTGCCGCTTTACTCGGCATTCGAAAAACTGGATTACGCTTATGTGGAAGCCGCACAAGATCTCGGTGCAAATAAGTTTCAGACGTTAATCAAAATTATCATTCCCCTCACAATGCCGGGAATAATCGGTGGCTGTTTATTAGTGCTATTACCCGCACTTGGCATGTTTTATATTTCTGATTTATTGGGCGGTGCGAAAAACCCGCTGATCGGTAATATTATTAAGAGCCAAATACTTAATGCGCGAGACTGGCCGGCAGGCGCAGCAACCAGCATCGCTCTTACACTCGTCATGGCGTTGTTACTTTATGTTTATTATAAGACAGGCCGGCTGTTAAACAGAAAAATGGAACTTTAAATCATGACAAAAATCTTTCGTTTTAGTTTGATGACGATCGTCTATAGTTTTCTGTACCTTCCGATTTTTGTCTTAATCGTCAATTCATTCAATGCCAATAAATTTGGCATGAGATGGGATGGTTTCTCCACCAAGTGGTATGACTCTCTCATCGAAAATGACAGTTTGATGCAGGCGGCATGGCACTCTTTAAATGTCGCGGTGTTTTCGGCAACAACGGCTACAATTATCGGTAGTTTGACCGCAGTCGCACTATTTCGTTATCGGTTTCGAGGCAAACCACTTGTCAACGGAATGTTGTTTGTCGTGATGATGTCCCCGGATATCGTGATGGCGATTTCTCTGTTGGCCCTTTTCCTTGTGATAGGCGTCCATCTCGGTTTTTTGACGTTATTCTTTTCCCATATTACATTTTGTCTGCCTTTTGTCGTCGTTGCCGTCTATACGCGTCTTAATGGTTTTGACGTCAAAATGCTGGAAGCTGCCCGGGATTTGGGGGCCAGTGAATGGGTGATTTTGTATCAAATCATTTTCCCGTTAGCTAAACCAGCCGTGGCCTCTGGTTGGCTGATTAGCTTTACTCTCTCACTGGATGATGTCATTATCAGCTCGTTTGTCACCGGGCCGAGCTACGAAATACTCCCTTTAAAAATTTACTCAATGGTGAAAGTCGGTATTTCTCCGGAAGTAAACGCGCTGGCTACAGTGATGTTACTGATATCATTTACACTGGTTGTTATTTCTCATTATATCGGGAGAGATAAGTTCCAACTTCATCAAAAATAAGATTGCCACAAAGATAAGGAAGGCTTCATTCTTTGAAATTTTAAGCAAACTTCATTTGCTATCATTAATTATTTTCAATTCCATAATTGCACAGATGAATTGCATCACTCCATCTGTGTGATTTAAATTTTCCATGGTTAACAGGGATCCATAGTAACGATGAAAAATAAATTTTTTGCAGGTATTTTGTCTACAGCCGCGTTATTTTCTGGCTACAGTATGGCAGATGATCAGACACTCTATTTTTATAACTGGTCTGAATATATTCCAAATGAAGTCCTTCAGGAGTTTACCAAAGAAACCGGGATTAAAGTGATCTATTCAACTTACGAATCGAATGAAACGATGTACGCAAAGTTGAAGACTCAGGGCTCAGGTTATGATTTAGTTGTGCCATCCACTTACTTTGTCTCGAAAATGCGCAAAGAAGGCATGTTGCAACCGATTGACAAATCTCTCCTATCTCACTTTGACGGACTGGATCCCAATTATCTGAATAAATCGTTTGATCCGAATAACAACTATTCAATCCCTTATATCTGGGGTGCGACAGGCATCGGAGTCAACACTGATATTATCAATAAATCAACGATCCATCGCTGGGATGATTTATGGGATCCTCAATGGAAAGGTCAGCTATTACTGATGGATGACGCACGCGAAGTTTTTCATATCGCATTATCAAAGCTGGGTTACTCACCGAATACTACCAATCCTGATGAGATTAAAGCAGCTTACGAAGCATTAAAATCGCTCGTTCCGAACGTACTGGTTTTCAACTCGGATTTTCCGGCAAATCCATATATTGCCGGTGAAGTTTCGCTGGGAATGTTATGGAATGGTTCTGCTTATATGGCACGGCAAGAAGGTGCACCCATTGATATCGTATGGCCGGAAAAAGGCACGATTTTCTGGATGGATAGTCTGGCAATCCCTTCTGGTGCCAAACATATTAAAGCTGCTCATAAAATGATTGATTTCCTGCTTCGTCCTGAAAATGCAGCTAAAATTGCGCTGGAAATCGGTTATCCGACCCCCGTTAAAACGGCCTATAAACTGTTGCCAAGCGAATTTGCCAATGATCCGAATATCTTCCCGCCTCAATCCGTGATGGACAGCGGTGTTTGGCAAGATGAAGTCGGTGATGCCAACCATTTGTACGAATCGTATTTCCAAAAACTGAAAGTCAGTAACTAATGATATTGTTGTCCGCGCAGGAACTGACAGTGTCCTTCCAATAAAAAAAGTGGCTTTGGCCACTTTTTTTATGCTTGATTAACTGCGATAAAACCGGACATCCCTTCAGCCAATGCCCTAATCAGACGCAAGCAACTCATCGACCAGTTTCGGCACCTCAATACTGGCCTTGCCATAACGCTTTTCGACAAATTCACTTTCAACGGCACTCGGCTCAAGATTAATTTCTATTGTATGGGCACCATGCATTTTTGCATCATGAACAAAACCAGCCGCAGGGTAAACCACTCCTGATGTGCCGATGGAAATAAATAAATCCGCTTGTTCAAGTGCAGTATAGATGTCCCCCATTCTCAACGGCATTTCACCAAACCACACAATATGAGGACGTAATTGAGACGGTATCTGACAGCAATGGCAAAGATCCCCCATATTCAAATCATCGGTTTGGTCAATCACTTGCTGTGATTCGCAGCAACGCGCTTTCAACAATTCGCCATGCATATGGATCACATTTTTACTGCCACCACGCTCATGCAAATTATCAATATTTTGTGTAATGACGGTAACCAGGCCATCGAGTTCAGCTTCAAGTTTACCTAAAGCGAGATGGGCTGGATTCGGTTGAATCGATGCAGAAAGAAGTTTCCGCCGCCGTTGATTATAAAAATTCTGGACCAGTTCCGGGTTACGTTCAAACCCTTCGGGAGTTGCAACATCTTCGATGCTATGATTTTCCCAAAGGCCATCCTGCGCCCTGAACGTTTGAATCCCTGATTCCGCGGAAATTCCGGCACCAGTGAGAACAACAATATTACGATATGGATAGTGCATGTCATATCCTTATGCTTTCATGTTTTGACCTTAATATACCTGATCTTTTTTACAGAAAAAAATAGACAATAGTATACCTTATCATCCGCCATCAATTGGCAAGACGCTGCGCTGGACTCAAAAACAACAACCCCACAGGCGATAATAACACCGGTGGGGTTGTGCAGGTTTCAGAAGATTGGCAAATATTTATAAAGCGCCACAAATGACCGAGGTGATTGCAGCCAACCCACAGATCACCGTAAAAATTTGTACCGGAACCGTGGTTCTGAACTTCTTCATCGCCCCGACGCGTCTCATGGCATAGACTGGCATAATAAACAAAATGGCAGCAATCATCGGTGCTCCCATAGTTTCAATCATACCTAAAATGCTCGGATTAATCATGGCAACGATCCATGTCGTCAATACGATGAAAATCAGAGAAGCTCTGTCAATTGATTTTACCGCCATGTTGCTGCGAGATTTAATCAGCCCGACCAATCCTTCATGTGCACCAAGAAAATGACCAAAATAGCTGGATGTGATCGCAGCAAACGCCACGATAGGTCCCAAATAAGAGATCAACGGTGAACCATGTTCATTCGCCAGATAAGACAACACGGAAATATTTTGTGCTTTGGCAATAGCGAGTTGTTCCGGAGAAAGAGATAAAACGACCGAAAACACAAAAAACATGACAAATGCCATCAACATAAATGCCGCGCCACCGGTAATCATATCTGTCTTTTGTGCAGCATCATCACTGTAAGTTAGCCGTTGTTCTTTGGTAAATTGACTAATAATCGGGCTGTGATTAAACGAAAAGACAATCAGTGGAATCGCCAACCAAATAATCATCGGCATTCCCGACCAATCCGGTTTGACTTCTATCATTGATGTATTCCAGTCCGGAATCAGATAAACCGATAGTGCGAGTAAGATCAACACCAGCGGATAAACCATCAGTGACGTTGCTTTCAGCATTAGGCTTTTACCAAATACCACCCCACCCGTCATCGTAAGAATTAATACGCCTGACAATAACCAGCGGGGAATCGATGGCAATGCAAGTTGATGTACTAAAAATGAATCCACCGTGTTGGTAATTCCCACACCATAAATTAACACGATTGGATAAATTGCGAAAAAATAAGCAAATGTAATCAGATTGGCTCCGGTTTTCCCAAAATGTTCTTCAACCGTATCCGTAATATCGGATTCCGGATGCTTAGCTGATAATACAAAACGCGCCAGACTTTTATGCGCAAACCATGTCATCGGGGCGGCAATCAGGGCAAGAATGACTAATGGCCAAAAACCACCGGCACCTGCTTTAATCGGCAGGAAAAGTACGCCAGCTCCGACTGCTGTTCCAAACAGAGAGAGGCACCATGTAAAATCTTTGTAAGTCCATTTACCAGATGAATATTTGTTATTTTGTACTAATATTGTTGTGTTCATGTTAAGTTTCTCATCATTGGTAAAATAATATACTAAAAATAAGTTTCAGTTATATTTGACCAGCAATGAGAAGTTTTGGGAATACAGAAGTGAATGAACTTGAAGAGAAGCTTAGTAAAAGTCAATCCGGGTCACGAATTTAACGTGCTATACATGATTATTTTTAATCATATGGATAAGAAAAAATGATGCGAAATGAGGTTGTTGACAAGATGTTGCTCAAATTAAGCCAATCGTCACATCTGCCAATATGCACGGGGATAAACCCCGTGCCTTGTCCGTTAGGGTTTATTCTTCATTAATAGTGGAAATTTTATGAATTGATAGATCAGCACCATTGAACTCATCTTCCTCAGAAAGCCTCAAGCCTGTGATTTTCTGAAGTGAACCATAAACAATCAACGCGCCAAATAGCGCCACGAGAATGCCCGCGATGGTTCCCAGCAACTGAGAAGCAAAGCTCACTCCACCGATACCCCCGAGTGACTGCTGACCAAAAATACCTGCGGCAATACCGCCCCAAGCACCACATAGACCATGTAGTGGCCAAACCCCTAATACATCATCAATATGGGTTTTATTTTGTAGCCAAGTAAAGACCCAAACAAACAGGACACCCGCGATCCCCCCCGTTATCAATGCACCAAGGGGATGCATCAGATCCGAACCGGCACACACTGCGACTAAACCAGCCAAAGGTCCGTTATGAATAAATCCGGGGTCATTTTTTCCGACAATAAAGGCAGCCAGAATCCCACCGACCATTGCCATGAGGGAATTCATCGCAACAAGACCGCTAATCCCATTGAGCGTTTGCGCAGACATCACATTAAAACCAAACCATCCCACACTGAGGATCCAAGCACCTAAAGCAAGAAATGGAATATTTGATGGCGCGAAGTTGGTGTGTTTTCCTGCCCTAATTCGCCCTTTCCTCATCCCCAAAAAGATCACGGCAACCAGTGCAATCCATCCGCCTACGGCGTGAACGACGACCGAACCGGCAAAGTCATGGAAAGGATGGCCGAACTGAGTCTCAAGCCAGTTTTGGAATTGGAAGTTTCCATTCCAGATCGTCCCTTCGAAAAATGGATAAATCACACCAACCGTAAAAAAGGTTGCGATCATGATGGGATGAAAACGTGCTCTCTCAGCGATGCCACCAGAAACAATCGCAGGAATCGCAGCCGCAAAAGTCAGCAGAAAGAAAAATTTAACCAATGCATAACCATTACCGGCAGCAAGGACTTCGGCACTCGAGAAAAAAGTCGTATGGTATGCAATCCAGTAACCGATGAAAAAATAGGCGATGGTTGAGACGCCGAAATCAACCAGTATTTTGACCAAAGCATTGACCTGATTTTTCTTCCGGACTGTACCAACCTCCAGAAAAGCAAAGCCAGCGTGCATCAGAAAAACCATGATCGCACCCAGCAATAAAAACAATGTATCTGAACTCTGAGTCAGGGTCTGGACTGCCCCCTGAACTTGACTTAAGTTGTGCTCCATTCGCGTTCTCTCCATTAATTCAACTGCACCGGGTATCCCTAAAAGAATTATTTCTCTCATGAACTGCCCTAACTTAGTGCCAATAAAAATGAAAAATCCCCATTTTGGGGAAAATAATAGTTTGCAGCGAGTAAAGCAGTATTTGTGCCAAGTTATACAACAGAGATAAACGCGCAACGAATTAATAGTAACTAATTGAATTATAAATACTATCTTATTTATTCAACATCGTTAAACATTGTAACAACATAAAGGAGTGCACCAATATTGATTTTATGCATCAATATTGGGCACCCCATTTAGTGAAACAATTCTCGATATCAGCGCTAGCGCTTATCAATATAGGACGCAATCCATGCCCTGACTTCATTTGGCATCCTATTCGACAGAACCAAATATTCTTGATCCATAAATTGTCGAGCTGTTCGAGGAGATGCCGTCAACATTCGAATTTCTCTTTGAGGGGTTGTGTTTAATATCGCATAAAGTTTGGGCTCTCTGGATTTTAAGTTATTTCGGTAGTCTTTTTTTTCACGACGGTGAAGTTGTAACAGACCAAGATTTTCCGAGGCAGGATCAGGAATCAATTCAAACCCAACTAACTGCTTTTGTATTATGATCCATGCTCCGGCTGTGATCTGATGTTCAATAAACTGACATTCAATTAGCCATGTAATTTCTGACTTTGTAGATTTTGTTAAATATGACATTTTCTTCGCTCTTATTCTTTAATAACAGGCATTAAATATTCGGTTATCCCAATTTTTATTTATTACAATATTTTGTATGGAAACTATCGTAATGCCAATATAAAAAATAAGGTTTAATATCCGAATATCAGGATAGAATAGCGTATCAATAAATAATCAGATGTCTCATTTTTTAGAGAAGAGTGAAGTATTGGTGGGGTTTTTTATTGTAAAAAAGGTAACATGACTCATTTTAGTGATCTTAATCAGACTCTGATTGCCATTCTTTATATTTCCTATCCAGTGTTTTTCTTGAAATACCGAGCTGCCGAGCCGCAGCTGATTTATTACCATCATAAAAATCAACCACCTTCTGTATATGGGACCTCTCTATTTCTCGAAGACTCCAATCACTAGGATAACCACGCACCAGCGTTTGTGATTTTGAGGGGTGAAATTCAGGAATTTCACTGTGGTGAGAAACGGTAATCATCACTTTAGATGCATGTTGTGATGTCTGCATCATATATTCATGCCAATAATCATTAGGGGATTTATTTATAATCAAGCATCGTTCAATTAGATTAATAACTTCTCTTATATTACCTGGCCAACTATATTTACCTTGATAAAAATCGTATTCATTTAACCATGTTGGTATGGGCAGTGATAATTGCTTACAAAGGCGTCGGGTTAAATAAGGGAATAATTCTCTTAAATCACCCAATCTATCCCGCAATGGTGAAACATTCATTTTCAATACCGATAAGCGCTCATATAATTCTCTGCAAAATTCATTTTCTCTAACAATATTGAGCATCTCTTTCGTACTTGTGGATATTAAACGGACATCAATTAAATACGATGAACTTCCCCCTTGTGACTGAACAGTTCGCCCTTCAAGTAACTGAACCAAAATATGTTGAAAATCGGCAGAGATATTTTCAATGCCATCTAAAAATAACGTCCCATGATTGGCAAGGCGTAATGAACCACCATGGTGGAACAGCCGTTCTATAACCAATGAGTCCGAATGTATATCCGCACAATTCACCACGACGAAAGGCCCGACTCTCCCACTCGCTTCATGGATAGCTCGTGCTGCCAACTCTTTACCCGTCCCGGCTTCGCCCTCGATCAAAACTGGTGCTTTTGATGGGGCATATTGCATGATCTGTTGCTTGAGATATTTCGTTCTCTCCGAATTTCCAACAATGATTGTCTGATGATACTTATCTAATGTCTGTGTCAGCACTGTATATTTTTGGGTTTCAGTCAATCGTTGCAAGGCACATTTAACAGCCTGCTGAATTTGATGCTCGTTTAATGGGGGCAATAGGTAATAGCGTCCTTGCATGAGGTCTGACTTGAGTTCATTTTCACTCAACAACAGTAATATTTCGCCTTCAAAACATGACGCGATTTGAGTTACTTCATGGGGTTGACACACATTGACATCCAGAATGATCAGGTCATAGAGTGCCAATAACTTACTATCATCCTGTAGATTACTGATCGTATCTAATCCGGAAACCAAACCAGATAAAGCCCGGACAAACTGCACTTGAACTTCTGGCTGCCGGCTAATAATCAATACAGAAAAAGTCAGGAATTGTCGTTCGGTCAGGAATTTCACAAGTATGATTCTCAGTTAGATGATCAACTCTTTTCGGACAAAGAAATCTATTATTCGGTATATCATACGGAATATCATACGGAATATTGTCGCCCACCTTGACATTATTGTCATCATTTCGCCTAACGATTCATCAAATCCATGTCATTTCTTCAATTGTTTCGTGATCTTATTTCAAAAGTAGCCAAAGTGCACATCACCAACCAGACAGCGGCATTATCGTTAAACCAGCTTGCTGTTAACAAGATTGTAGTTGAGATAAATTATGATTGAGATAAAGTGGCAGCCTGTCTCGGTATGAAGTAAATACAATATGCTTGAAGAACATCAAATTACTTGGGTGATTCTTGCCGGAGGTCAATCTTCGCGAATGGGTGGTCATGATAAAGGACTGTTAGTTTATCAGGGACAGCCATTAATCCAGCGGGTGATTGACGCGCTGCAACCTCAGGTCTCCTCTCTTTGGATCTGTGCCAATCGTAATCAAGCGGCTTACCGGCAATACGCCCCCGTCATTGAAGATCTCTATCCGGATTACCCCGGCCCTCTGGCAGGACTACACAGTGCCTTAAAACATGCTAAAACGGAATGGGTTGGCATTCTTCCCTGTGATGGCCCTCAAGTCAGCCACGATTTGGCTCAGCGTTTCTGTCAGGCAAGCGAGAGTGGCGGAAAGGTCTATGTCGCTCATGACGGTGAAAAATATCAGCCGGTTTATGCCCTCGCTCACCGTTCTGTTCTCGCTCAGCTTGAACACTTTCTAGAACAAGGCGAGCGAAAAGTGATGCGCTTTTTTGACCAAGTCGGAGCCCGTCCCGTTGATTGTCACGATATTCAGGCGATGTTCATGAATGTGAATACTCCAGAACAACTGTTAAATCCGAAAGATCAACAGCTGGCCTGATCCCGAAACAACCTGCTGAGGTAGATCATTCACATGACCAGTCTTTCAGACAAACTGCCCAATATCCCGGTGCTCGGCTTTGCGGCTTTTTCCGGAACCGGAAAAACAACCTTGCTTGAATCCTTGATTCCTGTATTTATTGCACGCGGTATCCGCGTGGGAGTTTATAAACATTCACATCATGTCATCGAACAAGATAAACCCGGAAAAGATAGTTTTCGGCTGCGTAAAGCGGGAGCATTTCAAACCTTACTTTCGACACCGGAGCGAACGATTCTGACCACCGAATTTTCCGCGACATCTCCAGAGACATCAACATCTCCCGATTTTTATCATTTACTACAACAGTTTGACACAGAGCGTCTGGATTTAATTCTGGTTGAAGGATGTAAGGAACAGTGTTTCCCCAAAATAGAGTTACACCGTCACCAAACCAACAAGCCGTGGCTCTATCCTGATGATCCGGATATTATTGCAGTCGCAACGGATCGCGTTATTTCTTGCCCGCTGCCTTGTCTAGATCTGAATGATGTCGCTCAGATTGCTGAATTTGTGATGCAATATGTACAGGATTTTTTGTCTCATACGAAATGAACGGCATCACCGCCTGAATGAATCAGACTGCTGCACCACAATAGAACAATACCGACATTGTCGTATTCAAGGTTGAAGATTCAAAAATGCAGCGCCCCGGACACCTCCGGTTGCACCATATTTTGCTTTTCTGATTTCCGGACATTGTGCGATGGGCAACAAATAGCGCGGAATCCGCTGCGGCAGCTCTTGATAGAGCCGTTCAAAATTTGATAATCCTCCACCAAGAACAACTGTATGCGGATCATGGGCGGTAAATAAATTCCCGAGACATATCGCCAGAAGTTCGATGAAAAAATCAACAAAGGCACTCGCTGTCATATCACCTGCGTAAAAATTCTCAATGATCTCGACGGCTGGTTTGAATTGACCGTGCCGGTGTTGATACAACCCCTCAAATCCGCGACCAGAAATATAGCTCTCCAGACACCCCTGCTGACCACATCCACATTGGAATAAAGGCGGATTGTCTCCTAACCAAAACCATGCATCAATTGGTATCCGCATATGTCCAACTTCTCCTGCGACATGATTTCTGCCGGAAAAGACTTCACCACGATAGACAAGCCCACCACCAAATCCAGTCCCTAAAATGAGCCCCATCACCGAAGGACAGTCCCGCAGCGAATCATCCCATGCTTCAGACAAGATGAAACAATTCGCATCGTTTTCTAACCGGACGGGCCGTTGCAGGCGTTTTTCCAAGTCCTGACGTAAACGACGGCCATTGATACCCGGAATGTTAACCGCCAACAGCGTGCCATCATCAACACGTTCTGTCCCGGGCAGCCCCAAACCGACTTGACCAACACAGCCCAAAATTTCATCATACTTTTCAACCTGTTTTGCGATCACCTCGATAAACCGGTCATAACACTGCAACGGCGTTAATAACCGTTCGGTTGCGACTCTGGTTAATGTCGTATCGAATGCACCAAACTCAATTTTCGTTCCACCGACGTCAAAGCCGTAATACATCTCGCAACCCCTCTATAAATACTATGATGGTCTTGGGTGGGCTCCCTGACTGGTGAATGCAGATGCATCCGCATCTCTGTTTTATATTGACAAGGCCCATAAAGATTTGGATGTGACGCCACTATTTCATGGCACAGCTTTTCATGGCAAAGCTTTGAGCGAATCCAATGCGGATATGATACATCCAGAAATGAATCGGTGCCAAACAAGATGCCTGGCACCGAGATAAAATAGATGAGGTTTAAGCGGATGCTGCGGTGGTTGATATTGCTGACAATTGATATTGTGACAACATCGTCTGTTGCTGATTTGCGATGTCAGAAACCTGCCCGGCACTACCGACGACTTCCTGTAAACTTAACGCCGTATGCTGTCCCTGTTCAGCAATTAACGCGATGGAATGATTCACCTCTGCCGTGGCTTTTTCTTGCTGTTCCGCCGCGACAGAGATCTGTTCAACACGCGTACAAATGCCTTGAACGGATAATTCAATCGAAGTGAATGACGACTTAACTTCTTCCCCTGACTGTAATGCCAGTGACATCTGCTCGCGTGAATCATTCACGGCCTGACGTGATCGATTTGCGGATGAAACCAACTCTGACATGAGTTGACGAATGTTGGTTGTCTGTTCAGATGTACCGCTTGCTAACTTTCTGACTTCATCGGCAACCACAGCGAACCCCCGGCCCTGTTCTCCCGCTCTCGCAGCTTCTATTGCAGCGTTTAAGGCAAGCAAATTGGTATTCTCAGCAATCCCGCTGATCAGATTGACCATGCCCTGAATCTGATCAACCCGCTCAACTAATTCATTCATTGCATCATCACTACTGTCCAGCCGTGCATTGAGAGATTTCAACGCATCCTGATTCTGAAGCAGCACTTCGAGTCCTTTCTGGGCATGAGCAACGGATAGTTGGCTTTCTTGATGAGTATCGCCGGTAATTGATGCAATTTCGCTAATCGAAGCTTCAATTTCAGTCATGGTGGTGCTCATTCCTGCCAGTGCTTCATTTTGGCGCGTCAAACGTCGCTGACTACTTTCTGAAGCTTGATGACTGATTTCAGAAGCCTGATAGAGTGATGAGGACGTTTCCGTGACTTGATTAAGTGAAAGACGGATGGCATCAATCACTTCATTCAGATTTCTGGCAACCTTTCTCAGTTCTGACGGGCCTGATTCAATCAAATTATCCGAGAAGTTTTTTTGTGCCAGAGAATGCAATTCTGTCAGAATATGACGCAGACTGTGCAGCACCCAGCGGCGTAGAAGAAACCAAACGATAACCAAAACAATAATCGCAATCACCATGAACCACATCTGAGCAGTGGTTGTCAGACTGAGCGTCTCTTTCACCAGAGACTGATTATTCTTAATCTGCTGACTGGCATCCTGTGAAATCTCATCCAGTTTCTGAATGGTTCCGGTTGCAATACCGATCGCTTGATTGAGTTGCTCATCTTGTTTGTGGATCAAGCCAATTTGTGCCAGCACCTGCTTGATGACACCGTGTTCAGCAAACCCTTTCTCCATGAGTTCGTAAGGGGCAGTCAGACTGGCAAATTCAGACACTTCGGGATACATTTCCCGAAAATCATCGAAAGCCAGTGACACTGCCGACTCACGGGTTCTCAGTGTCTTATAAAACTTTTGGGCAGCGGCTTCATCTTTCTCCATCATCAGCATCAAAAACAGACTTTCCATTTTTGCTGCATTGGCAACAAAACGATTTGCGGCATCCATTGCTTCCGGATTTTCAAAAGCCAGCATGTTGGCAATACGGTTCATTTCTGGTCCGATAGAACTCACGCCATAACGAAAAGTCTCAGCGGCATCTTTTAACTGCACTTGATCTTTTAGCTTCTCAGCTTGTATCGACATCAATGAACGGCTGAGAGAGACAAATGTGTCCACATCACGAATAATCGTATCGACCTGTTCTTTAGTGAGACTGCTCTGCTGAATCGTATCCTCCTCCTCCTCTTGCTTGAGCTGTTCTAACAAGCTTTGCGTTGCATTGATTTTTTGAACAATACCAGCACGAATTTGGGTGAGTTGATCTTGTTGTACGGTTCGAATACCGGCACTCATCAGCTTGGTATTCTCTAGAATAGCTTGCACAAGCCGCGCATTGGTAATTGCCAGAGGGAATGCCCGGTTGGATAAATGATCAAACTGCCCGGCAACAGAATGGAGCCCGCGGAGTCCTTGGTAGGAAAGCAGCACAACAAACAGAATGAAAGCAACGAAACAAGCACTAATAATTCTGATCAGGGAAGATGAGGAAAAAAATTTGAAAATATGTAGCATCTGAGTTGGTCATCTGGTGAATACCTGTCGTTGATGCTAAGAATAAAAAATTTCAGTCGTGTAACAGTTATATGACAAATTTATGACAGTGATAATTATATCACTAAAATCTAACATTAAAGCTGATTATTCTTCATACTCAATCATACTTTGCAACAGCTGTATCAAACAGGTTCTTCATTAACGAGATAAACTCATCCAGAAAACTAATCTGCTCATTGGTTGCTTTTTTCTTCCAGCATCCAGCCAGCACTTCTTCCAAATCTTCGGCAACCATATCTGCTTCCTTCAGGAGTTGAAAGCGGACAGTTGAGTGAAGCTCAGGATTCTGTTCGAAAATATCCATAATATTACTTGCAACTAGATCCGTGACAACGTCTTCAACACTCTCCTGACCTATATCGCCTTCGTGCATGAACACGTCGAGATTTAATGAGAGATGCTCGATCAATGCCAGATAGCCTTCGGTTTCTACAACCACTTTTGTACTCCACGATGATTCATGTCTAAGCCAGCGATACTTCTATTTTAATTATAGAACGTAATTTTTACAGTAGTGCTGCTCAGAAAATTATTGTTTTTGAACGTTTAGCACAGTCTATAGACAATTTGTAACGAATTTCAAGAACTGAATGTTCAAATCGGAACAGTAGAATATGCATTAAATCACACTATTAGGGGGATGTATCCTATCCAAGTCACTATTAATTATAAAGAATAGGAAAAATGATTGACTCTCACCTAGACTTACGAAGGCGTGATTGCGAGGTAATCGTTATGTGGCAAGGTATCTTAGAACAACTATCACTTACATTAGGCAGAGAGTTTCAAATTCACGAAAGACAAAGAATTCATGGCAGTGATATCAATGCCTGCTATGTCATTGGTGACGGGCACGAAAAGTATTTTGTCAAAGTCATGGAGAAAGAAGGACTCTCACAATTGATTTGCGAACAAGATAACCTCAAGGTTCTTGCGCGTAGTCATAGTGTTCATCTTCCTAAAGTACGATTAGTCGGCAGTTCAAAGACTCATGCTTTTCTTGTGCTGGATTATATCAATTTAAGACCGTTGGAGAGCGGAGAACGCAGCTACCTTTTCGGTGAACAGTTAGCACGTCTCCATCAATGGGAAGAACAAAAAGAATATGGTTTTGATCAAGATAACTATATTGGTGTAACCATCCAGCCCAATTCATGGAACAAAAAATGGCATCGCTTTTTTGCTGAACAGCGAATCGGCTGGCAATTGCAACTGCTTTATGAAAAAGGAATCGTATTTGTTGATATCGACAAATTTGTCGAACTCATCGCCCAACGACTTGGGTCTCATCAACCTAATCCCTCATTACTCCATGGGGATTTATGGCATGGCAATGTGGCTGACAACGGACACGCCCCCTTTTGTTTTGACCCAGCCAGTTATTGGGGAGATCGGGAATGTGATATTGCCATGACAGAACTGTTCGGAGGATTCGAACCTGAATTCTATCAAGGTTATGAAAGTATTTTTCCGTTAGATCTGGCTTACCAAGAACGTAAGCATATTTATAATCTCTATCACATTCTCAACCACTGTAACTGCTTTGGCGGCCATTATCTCGATGATGCCCAACAACTGATTCGCTATGTTTTAGAAGAGTTATAATTTGGGAATAGTCATCATCACCGGGCAAAAAAACATGCCGGAAATAATGACCTGATCGGTCTTTCTTGGTGCACAGTTTCGACGGAGTCGATCATCGTCTGTGTTCATTCAACATGCATTTACTCACCAACCGTCAAGCAATCCTGAAACTATAAGCAAGGCGTGCTCTGTTACTTCAGGAACCGACACCAACTTATTTTTGTGTATAGGCCATTCGTCATGAGAGAAGACGCTAGGAATTAAGTGACAACTGGTTCAAAATACTGACAACGACACTGTCACATGGGTATAACAGGAGAAACACCAATGTTCACAGGTATCATTCAGTCTGTCGGTCTTATCTCATCAATCAGTGACCACAAAGGCATAAGAACGTTTAACATTGAGTTTAAACCTGGTTTCTGCAATAACCTGGAAATTGGTGCGAGCGTTGCGGTTGATGGGGTTTGCTTAACGGTTACTGAGATAGTTACGACCACAAAAGTGAAGTTTGACGTCATGCTGAAAAGTCTGGAGATTACCACGTTGAGCGAATACGAGCAGAACCAAAGAGTCAATGTAGAACGCGCCGCAAAAGATGGGGCCGAAATTGGCGGGCATCCACTCTCGGGACACATTGATTTCAAGACGTCAGTTCTTGACGTGCAACAAATCGATGATAACTATCGTGTCCGTATTTCAGTACCACGCGAATGGGGTAAGTACATCTTCCCCAAAGGTTATATTGCCTTGAATGGTGCGAGTTTGACTGTTTCGGACGTAAATAAAAATGAAGGCTGGTTTGATGTTTGGCTGATCCCAGAAACCCGAAGAATGACGACTTTCGAAGAAAAGCAGAGCGGTTCAAATATCAATGTAGAAATTGAGCGAGGTACACAAGTAGTTGTAGATACGGTACGCGATGCCATTGATGAGAAAATGGGCGCTTTAATGCCATTATTCGAGCAGTTCTTAGCCGCAAATAACACCGATATTGAGTCTATCGGTCAAGCTGCTCAAAAAGCACTCTCCAAATCTGACCACTCATAATTGGTAGTATCATGAGCTAGGGTAGCCGACCCTAGCTTCAGTCAAGCTGCTCATAATGCAATCAAATGAATATAAAGGCTATTTTTTCGTTCTATTCGAACAACTTTTGCGATACTTTGAATGATTCCTGTAAACATTATTGCTGCCTCCTTAGTATGACAGTGATAGAATATATTCAGACGACACTCATATGACGCTCATATAATAGTTTCATTGAATATTGTCAGTGCAGGGATATGCAAAATGAGATGACTCGGGTTCATCCATATCATCTCAAGCAGGGCTCAAGCTATCGGGCTGCAGTTATATACCCAATGAGGTGTCAGAGATCAGATACGATCTCTTGTCAGAGCATAAGGGTATATATAAATAGCAGTAAATTATGTTTTATTTTTTGTCTCATTGGGTAAATTTGTGCACCTCTATAAAGTAGAAACAAAAAAATTATTTAACCTTGCTGTTCCTGTGTTGATCGCCTCAGTGGCGCAAACGGGGATGGGGTTTGTTGACACCGTCATGGCAGGTGGTGCCAGTGCTGTCGATATGGCCGCGGTGGCCGTCGCAGGCAGTATATGGATGCCAACCATTCTTTTCGGCATGGGAATTCTGATGGCTTTAGTGCCTGTGATTGCTCAGTTAAATGGTGCAGGAAAGCAGAACCACATTCCGAATGAAGTTCAGCAAGGCATTTATACTGCCCTTTTGCTCACCATCCCGACCATTCTGATTTTATTCCAGACCAATCAAATTATGGCCTGGATGGATATAGATGCCCCTCTGGCAGCCAAGACTAGCCACTACATGTATGCCATGATGTTTGGTGCGCCAGCATTTTTGCTCTTTCAGGCACTGAGAAACTTCACGGATGGAATGTCGATGACCAAACCTGCGATGGTGATTGGTTTCCTCGGCTTACTGGTCAATATTCCGCTGAACTGGATCTTCGTCTACGGTAAGTTCGGGGCACCGGCATTGGGCGGTGTCGGGTGTGGGGTCGCAACAGCAATTGTCTATTGGCTGATGTTCTCGATGCTATGTTTTTATATCATCACTTCAAAACGACTGGAGCCGATATCCCCCTTCAAGTCACTTTCTCATATCAATAAGAAAGAACAGATTCGGATTTTCAGTTTAGGCCTTCCTGTCTCGGCAGCGATTTTCTTTGAAGTATCACTCTTTGCGGTGGTTGCGCTGCTTGTTGCCAAATTCGGCGCGACCGTTGTGGCAGCCCACCAAATTGCCGTGAACTTCTCATCCATGATATTTATGCTCCCGATGAGTATCGGTGCTGCGGTCAGTATCCGGGTCGGCCATACTCTGGGAGAAGATGACTTTGAAGGATCAATCATCGCCTCAAAAGTCGGGATCGGCTTAGGTCTTAGTACCGCAGTCATCACAGCAACGTTGACCGTCGTGTTCCGAGAGCAACTGGCTTGGATGTATACAGACAACCTTGAAGTCATTGCTTTGGCGGCTCACCTACTGTTTATCGCGGCGATTTATCAATGCACCGATTCGATTCAGGTTGTCTCTGCCGGTGCTTTGCGAGGCTATAAAGACATGAAGGCCCTTTTCTACATTACCTTTATTGCTTATTGGTTATTCGGACTGCCTTTCGGTTGTATTCTGGCTCTGACGAACTGGATTGTGGAACCGATGGGCGTTGCCGGATTCTGGGTCGGATTTATTATTGGTCTCTCTTCAGCGGCACTGATGTTAGGGAGTCGGCTCGGATGGATCTTCAAACAACATGCGATTCCTAAATTGAATGTGGCTTCATCATAATGCGATAACTACAAGATTATTTTAACCGGGGGATGCAACGCATCCCCGTTATTTTTGGTCCCCTCTGCCTCTGAACTCACAATCATCATCAGAAAAACCATTGAAAAATTTTGATTCAAAGTAGCCGTTCACGGAGAAATCGAGCAAAGCGAGGCTTTCCTTTTGCGGTTATCCGGTCATAACGATAAGTAATCCAGCTCCCGATCGTCGGAGGTGATGTTCTCTGCTGATCAGTCAAACCACTACCAATATAAAACTCTATTCCACGGCGATCTCGTACCAGGAGTGCCCCGACCTGATTCTGATATTTCCCTTTTCCTTTTTTATAACCAATCACCTGAGCTTCATCATCCAGATAGGGTTTCATCTTAAGCAACGTTTCACTACGCCCGGAATGATAAACAGCATTCCAGTCACGTAACATAATCCCTTCGCCATTGGCTTGAATGATGCGCTGCATAAATTTGTCCAGCGCCTTTTGCGATGTCAAAGCAAATTGCTGAATCAGACGAATATTGGAAATATCGGGCCGGCTGAGTAACCATGATTCTATTTTCTGATAGCGTTGATGATAAGGGCCGATACCGAAAGGGATATCGAACAACATGAATGACACCTGTTGCCAGCTTTTCGGATCAGGATGCTGATCCAAAATCGTCTGCTGAACTAAATGAAACTGCCCTCTGCCAGCCCAGAGTTCACCCTCAACCGGAAACGGCGGCAACTGGCGTAAAAACCACTGTGGGGCATGAATCTGCGTACCATTTCGAGTTCGTAACTGCTTGCCGTCCCAAACCCCGCGAATACCATCCAGTTTTTCACTGACTCGATAATGGCTGAATTCAAGTTCATCACGGTTGGGTGTGTAGGTATTGGCCAACATGACTTGTTCAGGAAATTCATCATGTAATCCAGCGTTAGCTCCTTGTGCCAGAATCAGGAGCGAAAGAAGGGTCATTTTTATCTTCACAGTAGCAATATCCTGTTATCGGTTGATCTGCCGATAACATGACTGAGCGTAATAGAGACGTCATCTCATCTCTGGCTTCTATTCGAGGGAGTCTTAGATTTCCCATTCATCAGTGACATGACGACTCATCAATGTTGTGATATGGCTCGAAGTGTGTAGTTAAGACTCTCTGTTTTTTCGATATTCATGCAACTGGGTCAGGTACTTAATCCAACTTTTAGCCTCGTGGGACGGTTGAAGGCTATCGGCCTTCTTCGCCTGACTGAGTGCCTGCTCAAATTGATTGAGCTTGTAGAGTGCTTGCGTCCGTAGCAATGCAATATCTGCGGCTTGAGCGTGCCCTTGCAATAAGGCCAATGCGTCAAGCGACTCCTGATAATTTCCTTGCTGTAATTGTAAGCGGGCAACGTTCCGGTAATATTTTTTATCGTGTTGGGCTGCGAGCTGCCAGTTTTCAATGGCTTTATCCCACTCTTTTGCCTGCTGCCAGTAGTAAGCCGTTTGGGTGAGTTCTTCAAGTGTCGGTGAGGATTGCCCAGCCAACTCAGCCATCACCCGGGCCGCTCTTTCAGGAATGCCGTTTTGGGCATAAAGACTCGCGAGCAATTTCAGATTCTGTTCCGAAAGTTTCACGCCTTTCAGTCGTGCCAATTCTAATGAAGCAAGCGCTGAGCGGAACTGTTTGGTTTTGAGCTCCATATTCACCAATTGCAACCACCAGTTACGCTGCTCAGGTTCAAGCGCCAGCAACCGCTTAATGGTTGGAATTGCAGCTTTGTACCGAGTCAGCTGGATTTGTGCCCCCAACTGAATTGAGAGTGGCGTCACCGCATCTGGCAGTTGGAAATCTTCATACCGGGAGATCGCATCCAATACTTGTTGCCACTGAGATAACAGATAATGAATCTGTCCGATTCGCAACCAGAGTTGGGACAGATCTTTTTTCGGTGGTGCGTTGTCTGCCAACTGCCGATAATAGGTTACTGCTTCTTGATACTGATGATCATTCGCCAACAGATCTGCCAGCATCCGCTTGGCTGACCAGCTCAGTTCATCTTTGAGCTGGTTTGATGTGACCGCGTAACGTGCTTGCTCAATCGCAGGTTTACTTTGGCCATTTTGCCAGTAGTAATTGGCTAAAAGTAAAGCGATATAAGCCTTGTCTTGTGGTTTCGCCGCGGTGACTGCACGCAAGGTCTGAATCGCCTGTTCCAATTGCTGTTGCTCGACCTGTTTTTGAGCTTGCATCACTTGGGCTGCGACATGACGACTCAGTTCCACCGCAGAGACAGCGCTCGCATAGAGCCATAACAAACCGATAAAAATATATTTCATCTTCATTTATCCATCTCAAACTTGATGACCTGAGTCATTCCCACCTGTTTCTCTGCCTTACCGTTGACAACCCGGGGCTGAAACTTCCACTGGCTGATCGCCCGTCTGGCTGACCGATCAAAAATCCGTTTAGGCTGGCTGTCGATCACTTGAATATTGACTGCCCGTCCGGTCTCATCAATATCGAACTGTAATGTCACAGAACCCTCTATCTCCCGCCGCATCGCTTTCGGCGGATAATCAGGCTTCACCTGATAAAGAGGAATGGCCTGCTGGCTGCTGCCTATTGCATTGATATCGAGCGTAGGCGCCTGAATCGCCACGCCGTCCAAACCCGCAGATAATCCCAACTCAGGGACAGACGCCATCGTCGGAGCATGATTGACCGACGACTGTTGCTGAGCGGCAGTCATCATTTTCGGTGCTTCAGGCGGCTTTGGTTTTTCCGGCACCGTTCTCTGACGGCGCTGCACCGCATCATCCGGTTCGGTCATCAGCATATTAAACTGCAAAGCACTCTGCTCTTCAGGTCTCTGATGCGAGCCGTTATCCACCATCCAAGCCATAAAGCTAAACAGACCGACAGAAAAAACAATCGCGACCGGCAGAGCAAATAACCAGCGCATCATTACCGTTTCTCCGCCGCCAATGCAATTTGTTTCACGCCGGCACTCTTGGCTGCATCCATCACTTGGACGACCGTCCCGTTATAAGCGTGCTCATCGGCTTGGATCACCAAAGAAGCATCGGGTTTGTCCATTAGCATCTGTTCCAGAGTTGCCTGTACCCGCTCGACATCAACACGCCGCTTATCAATATAAATATCATTGGCAGACGTTATCGCCACAAATACACCGGCCTGTTTCTGGCTCACTGCATGTGCCGCCTTCGGCCGGTTGACTTCAACACCGGATTCACGCACAAAGGAACTGGTCACAATGAAAAAGATCAGCATGATAAATACGATATCCAACATCGAGGTCAGATCGACCTGCGCTTCATCCTGCTTTACTGAGCGTCTTCCCAGTCTCATAAACGACTCCTCAGTGATTTTTCGAGTTTCATTTCGAGCCACTGACATTTTTTATACAGTCGGGCATAGATAAACATACCCACCAGCGCGGCAACCATACCCGCCATAGTCGGCAGGGTGGCCAGAGAAATTCCCGAGGCCATCAGTTTCGGATTACTGCTGCCTTGATTCGCCATCACATCGAAGACGGAAATCATCCCCGTCACCGTCCCGAGCAACCCTAACATCGGACAAATACTCACCAACACTTTGATAAAATTCAGATTCTGATGAAGCGCGTTGTGAGCCTGCCCCAGCCAACCTTCACGGATTGATCGGGCATACCACGAGGATTGATCATCTCGCTCAGTCCATGCCTGAATCCAGCGCTGTTTTTGTTTGGGAAAATGAAAAAACAGATAGATCAAACGCTCAATCACCAGTAACCAGTTCAAACAAACAACCGCTGCCAGCCACCATAACACCGTGCCGCCCTGAGCCATAAAATGGCTTAGCGGCAACAGTAACTGGTGAAATGGCATGAAAAAACTTTCCATCACGCAGCTTGCTCCACATCATCTTTCGCGGCTTGATCGTTTTCTGCTTGTGCGGCCACTAAGCCAATTCCCTGTTTTTCAAGGATGGTACGAATACTTTCAGCCTGAGAAGAAAGAATGTTGTGTGCCAGTAACATCGGCATTGCAGCAACCAGCCCCAGCACCGTGGTAATCAACGCCATTGAAATGCCGCCGGCCATCACTTTCGGATCACCGTTCCCGAACTGCGTAATGACCTGAAATGTTTCAATCATCCCTGTCACGGTCCCGAGTAACCCGAGCATCGGTGCTAACGCGGCAAGGAGTTTGAGCATCGACAATCCTTTTTCGAGATGGCTTTGTTCATCAACTACAACTTCCAGCAGACGAAGTTCCAACGCTTCAACACTCCGGTGTTTTTCTTTGTCATAAACACTCAGCACCCGGCCTAACGGATTATCGCCGTGTCGCTCCGGCGTTTTCAGTTGCGCTTTAATTTTTTGTTTAATCACAGCCAGTGAAATGCCGCGGAAGAGGCCGATAATAAGACCAATGGCAAGCAGACCGAGAATGATATTCCCGACAACGCCGCCCGCTTTTAGCCGATCCAACATGGTCGGAGCATTAGCAAGCTGAGCCAGTAAGGTTCCTTTTGACGGATCAACAATCAGCGGCTGGGTCTGACCGGCCAGTAATGGTGCAATACTGCCCAGCGTCGGTCCGTCATCAGGTTGCTTGAGATAAGGAATCGCCACCTGTTTGTTATGATCCCAGTTCATATAACCTTGATCGGTAATCAAACCAAATGAACCGAGACGAGCAGCTGCTTCAGTTTTTTTGATTCCCGCTTCATCGACGTAAGGAATATTCACAGATGCGACTTCACCACTCGCACGGATTTGCTCATTCATACTCTGCCACAGCCCATTAAGCTGCTTGAGTGATGGCAGAGATTTCGCGGCCACAATGTCATCGACAACCGGTGTATATGTCTGTCGGTCAATCTGAGTAATCGAATGGGACAAATCTGATTTGAGGGTTTTGGCGTTTTGCCGCACCACACCGAAGATTTCACCCAGAGAGCCGGTTTCAAGCCGGAGCTTTTCTTCCTGTTTCGCCAAAGCGCTTTCATTCTTACTGAATTGGGATGTCAGTGAGTCAATCTCTTTTTGCAAGGCGGCTTTGTTTTTTTGCAAGCGTTCCGCTTCTTCACGTAACGTTTGCTCAGTTTGTTGAAACGCCCCTTCTCTCTCACGATTATGTTGCCGTTCCTGTTGTTGTGCGGCTTGTGCCTGATTGACCAATGGCTTTTGGTTCGTATCAGCCAAGGTCGGCGTCGTCAGGCCCAATAAACAAAGGCTGAGGCATACTTTCAATTTCATCTTATTTTGCCTCCGCAACAGAAAGAGAAACCGGAACATCCAACAAGGTCGGTGCAATCTGTTGATTGGCTAAATCAAACGCCTGATTGATGCGTGCTAACAGCGCGGTATCGCCATTGAGCCACTGATGAGACTGCATGTCCCACACCCAGAATGACTGATGATTTAAACTTCTCGCGATGAGACTCAGACGACCCACATAAAGAATATCCACTTCACGGGTTACCTCGTCCGGGGTGGTAATATCATCCTGATAAGTCGCAATCTTATTACCGTAGTCCATTTCGATTTGGTAAGCCTCTAAGATACGACGATATTTTTCCGCTTCACTGACATCGGCCCGCCCCATCAACGCGGTGAGTTGCTCGACTCGCGCCCGGCGCTGTTCAAGCTTGATCGGTTTATCTTGTGCAATGATCTGTTTCAGTCCGTCAATCATGTGATACATCAACGGCACAATCCCCTGTCGGGTCTCTTTGATATCATTGATTTGTTGCGTCAGACTGGTCATTTCTTGGTTTTGGCTGTCAATCAAGGTCTTCAGATGATGGCGATAGACTTGTAAATTATTCACCTCTTCTCTCAGCCTTTCGATGGATGCTTTCAGTTCAATTGATTCAGAGGCACTCTTATCAATGACCTTCTGGCTGTGTGCGGAGGCCTGATTGGTTTTTTCCTGAATGGATTGAGCCTGATCGATTTTTGTTGCGAATGTCGGAAATGCTGCCAATGCAGCCAAAGCGAATGCACTGTATCTGAAACGATTCATAGAGATAAAGTAGGTTGCGTCAAATTGATTTCATCTTAATGAGAAAAACTCTCATTATCAACCAATAAATCAATTGAGGGATGGATAGCATTCAGCCAGACATACAACGCTATCGTTCTCAATCACTTCGGTATATGATTCAGGACATTTCCCCGCAAGGAGTCAATCATGCAGCCCCGAATTGTCGGACACCGCGGTGTCGCCGGAAACTATCCGGAAAATACCATGGCCAGTATCATGGCCGCAATTGACCTCGGCCTTAAATGGATCGAGGTGGATATTCAGCCCACCAAAGATCAGGTTCTGGTGGTCTGTCACGATTACAAAATTAATCGCTGTAGTAACGGTAAAGGACGCATTGATCAACTAACCGTCGAGGAACTTCAACAGTTCGACTTCGGCAGTTGGTTTGCACCAAGTTTTGCCGGAGAAACCATTCTGACCTTGCAAGAACTGCTCAGAGTTGTGAAAGCCACGGGTATCCATGTCAATCTCGAAGTGAAACTTGATCATGAGGCAACCGGCCCGGTGATTGCCTCACTCAAGAAAGAACTAGAGACCAGTGATGTCTCACCCGATTCGATTTTATTATCCAGCTTCCATCATGATGTGATGCGGGAAATGAGTCGTCAGCTGCCTGAATTTCGTCTCGGTGTTTTAGCCGAAAGACTGAACAAAAAAATTATCCGTCTGTTGGATGAAACATCCGCTTTCAGTTGCCATCTCAATGCACGTTGGCTGACCAAGAAACAGATTAAAAAGCTACGTGAGAAGTCAGTTGAGATTTGGTGTTATACGGTCAACAATCCGCGTTTCCGACACCTGTCTGCCGTTGATGGGATTTTCAGTGATTTTCCGCAACGATTTTTAGCACCGGCAACGGCCCAATAAGCAAAAGATTGATGCGTAGCGGAAAAATCATTGGGGGAAAGCGTCTCGACGGTGCGGCCTCACTGCATTCGCGAGTGTCAGAAACCACGGTTTAATGTAACAGAGCCTGATGCAGAAGTGGTTAATACAAATAAGCTGATAGTCTGAATGCAATCTATCAGCTTCGTTTCCCCCCTATGTGACTGGATCTTACAGGTTACTCTGAATCAGTTCTGCCCTAAAATGCGTTACAACTTTTCTGACCCATCAATACTCAAGCAAGAAAAACCGTATCCTCTTTCAGACTGTTTCAAGTTGATAGAAATCTATTAATTGAAAAACGACAATATAGAGTGCTTGTTCTTAGACTCATACACTTTAAACTCTATACTAATATGTTTTCATAGGTGCTCTATATGTTCTTTCAAACAAAGTATTATTTGCTCAAGCTACGCAATTTGCTTTACCGCATGCCACTGCAATATAAGTTGTATAAATTTCGAAAAGGTAGGTATGGGAGAGCACAGAACAACCTTAAATATGTAGCTTTTACTTTGTTTTGCATGCAGTCCGTGAAGCTGTTTCCCGAATACAACATGTCTCAGCATGAAAAAATAGCAAATAAAGTAAGGAATAAGGCTTTTGGCTTTTATGATGTTGGTGGCGAATTCAACGAGAAACTATCTGTTGATGAAGAGATTGTTTTAGAAAGTGTGCCTCTAGAGATGTATCAGGGTTTAATTTCAGACTATCACAATTTATGGCGGTATAATGCAAGACGAAACTTGCTAAGCTTTCTCGAAACCTCTTGGGATGAGACACCTCAAAGTCACATAAAAACAGAAGAAATCAATGAGATTCAAGCCAATCAAATATGTGTGGCAGCTAAAACGGCACGCAAAGAGAACCGACAAAAAGTAAAACGACTGACCAAGAATAGATTGAATTATTTTGCGGCTGACATTGTTGGTAAAGTAAAAGTAACTAGTCAGCAGTTCTCAACATTTCTCGCTTTCTTGACGGCAATGTTTTTCGTCAGCGGCTTCCTGCATACTAAACTTTTGTTTTGGAACTACGACATAAATGTTGGGGACTTTTTCACAATTAATGATTATGTGTCTGCGAGCATTGAATCGATAGCTTGGCTTTTGGTAACCACCGTCATATCTTTGCTTGGCGTTCTATTCGGTTCAGTTAATGCAGTGAAGCAGATTGCTGTTGAAGAAGATTATGGGAAAGATGATAAGTCAATAACATTTGCGAGTTTTAGTTATAAATTACTGACTATTGGATTTATTAGCCTACTAATAGTCCCAAGCGCTATGACAGGGAAGATAGAGCCCAGCACTATTTACTTAGGTGCAATTGTAGCCTTTTATCTATGCTTTTTTAGATTGCCTATCTGGCGTTATATCGAAAATTACAAACAAGTTTCAATCTATCTATTTATAGTTGTAGCCATGGCTATAAATCTTGTCTATTCATCTATAGATCATGCGTACAAACTAGAGAGTAAACCTAATACGGAGCAGTATTCTGTCGTATTCAAAGACTCAATGAAAAGAATGCCTAATCATTCGTTAATCATGCTAAATTCTAATTTTGGCTTCTTTTTAGCACATGATACTCAAGATCTGGTCGTTGTAGCAAGAGGAGAACTAAAGATGATAACTGCGAAAAAACATGACTCAATTCTTGATACTTTGACTGTTCATTGGTGAAAGGATATTGTCCCAAAATAAGCCGTGGGATGCAGAATGTAGGTGTACGATGAAGTCACACGGTATAATCAAAACTGTCAGATCTAGTCGGAACGAATACAGATACGCCAATAAACCGGAACGCCAAGTCCCGGTTCATTCACACATCATTACTCATCAATCCCCAGATCTTTGGCCAGCGCCTGAATCTCTTTCAAATCCATCTGATTGACTTTGATCAGCTGATTGACTTTACCCAAACGTTCATTGGCAGCATCCTGTTGATCACAGGCATCGGAATGTGCATCCCACGAGGTGCCTTGCAGATAAAGATCACACTCTTTCTTCAGCTCTTTCTTCTTCTGCTGTAAGGTTTCCCGCTCTTTTTCCAGCGACTCAAGTGACTGCTTCACTTTCAGCTCTTTCTGGAACAGTTCACGAGACCGCTCAAACATCGTCGCCTGAAGGTCGGCCTGATGATTCAGCCGGTTATTGACTTTGTTGACCTGAGTGATCTTCGACTTCTCTTCAGATAACTGCTTTGCCAACTCAGCTTTTTCCTGAGCCAACTGCTCGACTTTGCCATTCAGCTCATCGACCTGCTTTTGATAAGCACTTTTTTCGTCCGCTAACTTTTGATCAAACTCTTTACTCAGTTGTTGAATTTTCAAATGAGTTTGTTGATCTGAATCGACTAGTGTTTTCTGATTGGCTTGTTCAAGCTGATGATAGCGTGTTTCCAGCATCTGATAAGCCTCTTGCCAGCGTTGTCCCGATAGCAAAGCACCAATCAGTCCGCCCGCGGCAATCCCTATCACAGCAGCGATACCAATGTAGATATAAGTACGCTTGTCCCTTTGCTCAATAACGACAACGTCTTCATCTCCATCATCCAAACTGTCAGATTGTTTATTCACAATAACTCCATCTGCTTTAACGTATTAATTCACTTACAACAACGGCTACCAGGTAAACTGCAAAAGCGCTACACAGTACGACAATAATGCCCTTCTGGATGTTTTCTCGAGTGTCGTATCGAACCAAAACATATGCAAGCGCAATCAAAACAATAATTGCAATGAGTCTAACCATAATTATTCCGCCTTACTCATTTGGGATTTATATCATGATTCTTTTATTTAAGGTCAGAGGAAAGTCGATAATACATCAAGTCATCATTTTTTATAGATTTACCTAAATTCTGTAGGTGACATCACAAAATTTTTGGATTAACATCACCGCGTAAATCATCAATTTAGATGATTGTTCCAGTGAAGACTACAGGAGAGAGGTTGTTAACCTATTTTTAACAAATTAGGTACACATACCCGCCGAAGAAGTAAATCTTTCAGGTGCTTTATTCTTCCCCCAAGAAGAATTGCGAGGACTGTAGTTGGAGGAACCTCTGGAGAGAATCGTTGAATCGATCGCCGAAGGAGCAAGTCCCATCCGGGATGAAACTCTCAGGCAAAAGGACAGAGGAGTGAAAGGCACATTTTTTGAAAATTTATTCGACGCGTCGTCCGTTATTTCAGGATGATCACTTTATAATCAACCTTTCCTCTTCTCCTTATCTGTACTTATTTTAAGGGGAAATCATGCAAGACCTGCAATCTATATTCAGTGCTATCGATAGTTTTATTTGGGGCCCACCACTACTCATTTTACTGGTCGGAACCGGTATCTACTTCACATTCAGTCTCGGACTGCTGCAATTCCGCCACTTACCCACCGCATTAAAACTGGTGTTTGGCCGTTCGTCACAAGGCAAAACCGGTGATGTTTCCAGCTTCGCGGCACTATGTACCGCACTATCCGCAACCATCGGAACCGGCAACATTGTCGGTGTCGCAACGGCAATCAAACTTGGCGGGCCCGGTGCGCTGTTCTGGATGTGGTTTGCTGCTCTGTTCGGCATGGCGACCAAATACGCGGAATGTCTGTTGGCCGTCAAATATCGCAAAACCGATGAAAAAGGCCAAATGGTTGGCGGGCCGATGTATTTTCTACAGTATGGTGTGGGTTCAAAATTATTGGCGACGGCCTTCGCAGTATTTGCGATTGGCGTGGCATTCTTTGGTATTGGGACATTTCCGCAAGTCAACGCGATTGTCGATGCATCGCAACTCTCATTCGGAGTTTCCAGAGAAGTCGCAGCTGGTATCCTGACGCTACTGGTTGCCATTGTCACCATCGGTGGCATTCAGTCGATTTCAAAAGTTGCCAGTAAAGTGGTACCGACCATGGCGCTGTTTTATATTCTGGCCTGTCTGTCGGTCTTAATCATGCAAGCGGATCAGTTTGTTCCCGCAGTCCTGCTGGTGATTCAATCTGCTTTCACATCGACCGCAGCAACCGGAGGTTTTGCCGGTGCCACGATTATGTTGGCGATTCAAGCCGGTGTCGCCCGCGGCGTATTCTCCAATGAGTCAGGTCTTGGCAGCGCCCCGATGGCAGCCGCCGCCGCGAAAACGGACTCTTGTGTACGACAAGGGTTGATCTCCATGACGGGGACATTCTTTGATACGATTCTGATCTGTACCATGACAGGCTTGGCTTTAATCCTCACCAATGCGTGGCAGGGTGATCTGTCCGGTGCGGCGATGACAACCCATGCGTTTGCCGTTGGTCTTGATTCAGCAACGGTTGGCCCGATGCTGGTATCCATCGGATTAATCTTCTTTGCGTTTACCACCATTCTTGGCTGGAACTACTACGGCGAGCGCTGTGTGGTGTTCTTATTTGGCACCAAAGGTATCCTGACCTATAAACTCATCTTCATCGCACTGATTGCTTCCGGTGCATTTTTGCATCTGGATTTAATCTGGATTATTGCTGATATCGTCAATGGTCTGATGGCAATTCCGAACCTGATTGGCTTGCTGATGTTAAGAAAAGTGGTGATTGAAGAAACTGCGTTATTCTTCCGTCACGGTATGATGAAATCGGCCCCTGCCGAAGCCTGACGCCTGTCGGAGATTTAACCGTTCGTTGAGCGCGTCGTGTGACATATCACAGGCGCGCTGCTTCTTTCAATGTCAGTGACTGATCCCATAGGCAGGCTCGGAGGCCAGCCTGAGACCAAAGCGTTAAATTGCCCTGCTCACACCGCCCCGTATCCAGATTCCAGTTTTTCAGCCAGTCCGTTGCACCGTGCTCATAAACACTCTCACCCAGTAAACATTGATATCGGATGATATTCGCCACCGTAAAATCGAAGACCTGATCATAATGCCAGCAACCATAAGGGGTCTCCAGATGCTCAATGTACTGACGATCAATGGCTGAAATCTGCGGATAAACCAAGCCAAGAAAAGCCGCAACATGGCGAGAAAACGGAAATAACCGATATTGATCTTCAACCAATGACATCACGCGAATAAACCCGACATACCAGCCGTCAATATCCGGCGTGCCGAATTGCTGTCCATAAGTATCAAGCAGTGAATCCCGCCACACCGTCTCAATCACATGGTCAATCTGATGGGGTGACTGAATCTCTGCACAGTGGAGCAAATGACGGGATAGTCGTTCGACATAACCAATATCACCCAGCCCCATCCGTTGCCAGATAAACGCATCCTGATGCATCTCACACTCGCGATGCTGTTGTTTATTCTGGTCGTACTCTCCGACTTTAAGTTCAATCACCGGATGAATCGTGATATCGGTAATCACATGAGCAAGAAACCCACTCAGCCAGGCAAACGCACGATCCTGCTGTTCCCCCTGTAAGCGACGGACATGCTCAATCATACTACGCAACAAATCACCGACAGATTGATAGTGCATCCGATCCGCCCACGCAGCCTGAAGAGAATCAGTAATTTTCAGATAAGGAAAATCTGGAGAAACCGCGC
Source organism: Vibrio sp. MEBiC08052 (assembly GCF_001506075.1). Taxonomy (GTDB): domain Bacteria; phylum Pseudomonadota; class Gammaproteobacteria; order Enterobacterales; family Vibrionaceae; genus Vibrio. The sequence goes on from NZ_KQ947475.1 coordinate 1,730,416, forward strand.
CCATTTCTACGTAACGCTGGTTCACGAGTAAAATACGTTGCATTCGGCTGGGTAAAGTGTACAGCGCATCACCTTGCATGAATGCCTGATTGACTGCGGTAATGTGAGCAAATGCACCCGGCATAATCAACCTTCACCATTGCTTGTCTACTGATAACAACTTACGTGATTTTTATGACATTTATCTTGCATAAAAAGTAATGAGACACAATTCAATTATTTATTGCTTTGATGATTAAGCTTCTCCTGACCCCAGATGCCCGGCCATCACACATTCAACGCATACTGCCTGGCTAATCGAGCCGCCTGACAAATCCGCTGAGTCGGTGTACTTGCTGATGAGGGAAAGTGGATCAATTGATAAATTTCCGGATACGCCTCACCGGTCACCGCTGACTCTCCCAGCCAGCCGATAATATTGAAGTAATTCAACTGATCCTGACGGGTGACAAATCCTTTCTGACGAGCAATCTGCGCATGGGCTTCCACCCAGAGATCCCCACGCTCCTGCTGGAATAACACCTCAGGAAAATGGCGTTGCATGTGATGATATATCGCTTCAAGCAGACTCTGCCATGCAATATGGCTCAGCTGCTGCCATTGCGCCGGTGTTAATTGCAGTGGCAATTCAAAAAAGACCATCGGCTCAAAATCTGCCCGGGCCATGATTTGCCATCCCAAAGACGTTGGGAGCCAAGCCTTATCCATCGGCTGCCAAAACCAGTGACACGATGCACTGAGTAACGTCCACGCCACGTCTGCATGAGCCATATTGAGATAGCTGGTCGTCCCATAAGGAGACAACACCTGTATCTGTTGCCTGAAATGTTCGGCGAGTTGCTTGATCGACCATGATGAACGAAAGAAAAATCCCTCGGAACTCTGCTGATGTCTCAAAAACCAGTGCTTCACTGAATGATCGACGGCCAATAGATAAGGTGAGTGTTCTTCATCCGATTCACACAGATAAACAGCTGCCGATTCAACAATCGGATCGTCAGGAAAATAGGCTTGGTAATAAGGCGGCAACTGACGTCCATCAACAAACAAGTAGAAACGATCATTCGTCCCTGTGGGCATCAAACCGAGTATTTGTTCAGATTGAAACATGTTCATCGCTCAAAATCATCCACGACGAGACGACAAGGTGAGCGAACTGACTTGTTCAAAATAGGGTCGAGATAACCAATGGAAGCATCGCTAGTGACTGTCATGATCATTCCTTTATATAGGTAAGGTGAAAAGCTACTCCGCTAAAATCTGCTACGGATTCAACGAATTGTTCATTATATGAATTAACTCAATAGAGCCATAATAAAAACTCAATTGAGTTAAAATTTAATTCTATCAATCTTTTTCTCATCATGACGATTGCATTTTGCAATTTAGATCACTTTTGGGAGTCACTTAACAAATAAAACTAATAATAAAAATCACATATAAATCAATAAGTCACAAAAAACAAAAATCATTGTGTGTTTCACAGCATCTTGATATACCCTTGAATTCATTTGCTACCACTTAAACAGAGGTTGAATCTATGAACGCGTACCATCAGTTGGTTGAGCATGTAAAAAATATCTCTCACTTCGAGCATCTTGCTGCAATCTGTGGTTGGGATCAGGCTGCAATGATGCCGCCAGGCGGTGCACAAGCACGAGCTGAGTCCATGGCTGCACTACACGTTCATATTCACCAGTTGATGAACCAGCCCCAGCTTGCCGAATGGTTTGCACAGGCAGAACAAGCGCCTCTCTCAACAGAGCAACAAGCGGTTTTGCGCGAGATAAAGCGGCGGTGGCAACAAGCCACGGTATTGCCTGAATCATTAGTTCAAGCCAAATCAATCGTCGGTGCCCGCTGCGAACATGCCTGGCGCCAACAGAAACAAGTTAATGACTGGGCCGGATTTGCGGCCAACTGGGAAGAAGTGGTCAAACTCTCACGGGAAGAGGCCCAGATCCGCGCTGCCGCTACAGGCAAAACCCCTTATGATGCGATGCTTGATCTGTATGAGCCCGGTGCATCTACCGCAACGCTGGATCGCTTATTTGACGATGTGAAATCTTGGCTGCCAGCGTTGATTGACCAAGTGATTGAGAAACAATCCCACGAATCTGTGCTGCTACCACGGGGCAATTATCCGAGTGAGACGCAAAAATCACTGGGATTAGCTGTCATGCAACTCCTGCAATTCGATTTCGATCACGGCCGACTCGATGAAAGTACTCACCCGTTTTGTGGCGGTGTGCCGAGCGATGTGCGCATCACAACCCGCTACAACGAGACAGAGTTTGTCCAATCGCTAATGGGAATCGTCCACGAAACCGGCCACGCCCGCTATGAGCAAGGCTTACCGAAAGCCTATGCCGGAACAGCCGCCGGTGAAGCGCGCTCAATGGGGATTCATGAGTCACAATCACTCTTTTTTGAAATGCAGATTGGCCGCAATCCTCAATTTATTTCTCATTTGGCGGATCTGGCAGCCCGGCATTTCAACGCCCATAATGATCCGGTATTTGCAGAAGCGAACCTGCAAAAACTGTACTCTAGAGTGAATAAGGACTTTATCCGGGTCGATGCCGATGAACTCACCTACCCTGCCCATGTCATTCTGCGTTACGAAATCGAGCGTGATCTGATGAATGGTGTGATCGAATTCCGCGATGTCCCGGAATTATGGGATCAAAAGATGCAGCATTATCTCGGGCTGTCCACTCAAGGCAATTATCGCCAAGGTTGTATGCAAGATATTCACTGGACAGACGGTTCATTCGGCTACTTCCCGTCTTATACCCTCGGTGCGATGTATGCTGCACAATTTATGGCGGCCATGCGACAAACTGTTGATGTTGACAGGGTAATCGGCAGCGGTGACCTCACTCCGATTTTCACTTGGCTCAGCGAGAACATCTGGAGCAAAGGCAGCTTATTCACCACCGATGAACTGGTGAAACAGGCAACGGGTGAAACGTTGAATCCGGCGCATTTCAAAGCCCACCTTGAAGGTCGTTATCTCGGTTAAGCTATCTTGGTTTAGAGCTATCTTGGAATAATCAAAAAGCGGAATTCATTCCGCTTTTTTTACTTTCATGTCACGAGCTGACACCAGCCAAAATGACTCATCATCTTATCGGATCGCCGCTCAATTAAGGCCAGTTCGGCTTTTTTCTCTTCCGCACAAACTGTTTGGGTGTCATACGCGCAATCTGCTTACATTCCCGGGTCATATGGGCCTGATCGGCAAAGCCCTGCTCCAGCGCCAGAGCCGACAAAGAGATGTCAGGCTGTGCCCGAAGCTGCTCTAAAGTCTGTCTCACCCGAGTAATGCGCTGATAATGCTTCGGAGTAATCCCCAGCCATTTCTGAAACTGACGCTCTCTCTGGCGCTGACTGATCGTTGCTCGCTCTTGGTCAATAATATGACTGACATCCTGAGGCGCACATGCTGCAATCAGATCTTGGCACCAGCGGTATAACACAACCATTCTCGCTGACGGCGAATGCGCGGTTTGCAGAGATGCAAATGTCGCGAACGCCAAAGAGGCGAGCGGATGATCCCCCTCAATTCGCAACGGTTGTGCTAAGCGTTGACCAAATAACTGATAACCGACAGCCGGATGAAAGCGCACCCCGGCCATAACAGTACCGGGCGGCAGGCAAACCTGATGCGCTAGCGTGCTGACGGGCAGTAACAAAACCCCCGGGCTCTGCCACTCGCCGTCCATCTGCACCTCATTTTGCAAAATAAACGTCACACCGGTTCCGGCATCACTGAGTAATTCCTTACGCACCGTTTGCACCATGTCAGACGCGACGGAAACCGACCAGATTGCCTGAATATGGCCGGCTAACTTTCCCTGAGGTTTAAATATCTCAAAGTCTAAGCTCAAACGAATTATCCTATTTAACCACAACTGATTTAACCACGACTCAGAGAAGAACATCGTATCCATTGATACTCTTTCTTTTTCGTCTTCAGTTAAAGTATAAACAGTCAAGTCCCGATTAGATTAACCCGAGTTCAATTATTTGGACTGGTATACCCCCACCTGAGGCTTAAATGCCTTCACGATTCGATTCCAACTATTGATGGCGTTGATCGCAATCGTCAGGTTGACCATCGCTTTTTCACCAAAGGTATCTAAAGTCAGTTGATAGGTATCATCATCGACCGGCAGACCGGCCGTCAGTAATTCAGCCCAGCCCAACGCAACTTGTTCTGCATCGCTGTAGAAGTACATGTCTTTCCACGCACTAAGCCCCCATATCCGTTCAGGCTTTTCCCCCAGTTTAAGTGCGTCTTTACTGTGCATATCGATACAAAATGCACATTGATTGATTTGCGAAACACGCAACTTGACCAGTTCCCATATGGTCATATTCATGGTGTCAGATTGACGGAATTGCTCATGGAAATACGCTTCCTGAGCATACAAGATGTCAATTGCCTTCGGTGCGATGTCGGTGTAGCTGAGTCGTTTTTGCATGGTCTTTCTCCTTTATTTTTTTACATGATAAAAAACGCACTGAGCAATAGATTGAAGATTTTCGACATGTTGCTGAAATCACCCCACAACCATATTTCGGTCATCAACGAAGCATCTCTTTTTCAATTCGCTACAGTAGCGGCAACAATGAAGTGACATAGATAGGGAAAGACATGATAGCTGTATTATTTGAGGCAATGGCGGTTACCGAAAAGAAAGAGCGGTATTTCCAGTTAGCGGAGCAGTTAAAACCACTGCTCAGTGATATCGAGGGTTTTATCTCCATCGAACGCTTTCAAAGCACAACGAACCCGGACAAATTTATATCTCTGTCTTGGTGGCAAGATGAAGAAGCGATCAAAAAATGGAAGAAAAATGTACAGCACAAACTTGCTCAAAACGAAGGAAAATCCTCTATTTTCTCTTCTTACAAAATCAACGTTTTAACCTCAACTCGGGAATATTGTTCACAATAACATAGAGATAGAAAGATGCATGATATACATATTATTTTAAAAAATAGCCCCGGAGAATTATCCCGCTTTGGAGAGATCCTAGGAAAACATGGCATTGGATTAGAAGGCGGAGGCGTATTTACTCATGACCATCAAAGCCATGCTCATTTTCTAGTTGCAGATGGTGAGAAAGCGAGGGAAGTTCTTACTGACAATGGGTTTGAAGTGAAGGACGTTGTTTCTCCACTCATACGCAAACTTAAGCAAGAACAACCCGGTGAGCTTGGTGCAATAGCCAGAGCATTGGCAGACAAAGGGGTTAACATTATGGTTCAGTATAGTGATCATGATAATCGGTTGATACTGATCACTGATAACGATACATTGGCGGAAAATGCGACGATTGATTGGGCTGTCCACACTTGAGCAAACAAAATTATTCTTCGATAAAATCGATAGATTATAGTCAGGAAACCGACATGGCAGCTTTGGCAGCTGCTATGTCTGACCCTTCTAGAATGAAAATCCTATGTGCCTTGATGGATGGAAAAGCTTGGACCGCGACGGAGCTAAGCGCGGTCGCTGATATTGCGGCATCTACAACTAGCTCTCACCTATCTCGTCTGTTAAAAAGCAATCTTGTCATTTGTTTATCTCAAGGGCGACATAGATATTTTCGCCTATATAACAGCAGCGTCGCTGAATTACTCGAAAAAATGATGGGAATGACTTTTCCAGTCAGTCGTGCTTCTCGCGCCAAAGTGCCGAAGGAACTGCGAAAAGCAAGAACATGTTATGACCATTTAGCCGGTGAAATAGCAGTTAAATTATATGATTCTCTGGTCAAAAATCACTGGATTGAGAGCGATGGCAAAAAGCTTACGATACAAGGGCAAGAAAAGCTCTTACAGTTAGGCGTTCATCTAAATGCAAAAACCAGACGTAAAGCATGTTGTCCATGCTTAGACTGGAGCGAAAGAAAGTTCCACGTCGGCGGTTATTTAGGGGCATCATTACTCAGTTTTTTTGAAAATAATCACTGGATAGAAAGAGTCTCTGGATATCGCGAAGTGATGATTACGAGTAAAGGTAAAAAAGAACTGGATAAGCATTTTTTCAGTCATCAATAACGGTGAGCCGGAGATTATTGACACACGCTTCGTTCAATCCCGTTTTTAACACAGAATGTGAAGATGCCAGTTCCATTATTGACGATTCTGAACTATCCTACCCGCCACACAATCACTTAAATTTCAATAAGCTACATAATACCAATCCAAAAGCTTGTTCACAGTTATGCATGGTTCGGCAGATCCGCCAGGATTGACTGCGTATTGTTTGAGTGAAAACCCAATATTGAGATTAACAATAAAGGAGAAGTCGATGAAACGACTCTTGGTTGTTTTATTTATGGGCACAATTGTTTTATCCGGCTGTGCCACGCTAAGTAAAGAAGAATGTATGACAGCTAACTGGCATCAAATCGGATATGAAGACGGTGCACAAGGATATCCGGATACTCGGATTGCTTCCCATCGTGAAGCTTGTGCTGAATACGGTATTTCTCCCGATTTTAAGGCTTATCAAGACGGTCATAAAGAAGGTGTCACGCGTTTCTGTACCGCCCGCAATGGATTTGCGCAAGGTAAGCAAGGATACGATTACACCGGTATCTGCCCGCCGTCATTAGAAGGTGATTTCCTCAAAGGCTATCAAGCCGGTCATGAAATACATTCCGTTTCTTCAACATTAAGTAATTTACGCTATGAACAAAGTAGTAATGAGCGAGAGATTAAAGACCTGCGCTCGAAAATTACCGACAAAACCAATTTAATGCTCTCGAATGAAACAACCATTGATAACCGTTACCGGTTAAATCAACAAATCAGCCAGATGCAACAAGACTTGGGCGGATTAGAACAACGCAACAAACAACTGATTGCGGATATCGCCCGGACTCAAGCAAAGTTAAGCGCGCTTGAAAACCAGTCGGTGCATTTCTAAATCGATACTTCTAAATCAATCGGTGGCTGTAGTGATCTGACAGCCACTGTCACTTCAATGCTCCCCTGTTAACTCACTCGCAAAACCTCATACTTTTTTCATACTTTTATTTTCTAAAAAACAGATAACCTACTCTCTGCACTGGCAAAATCCGGTGCCGGGCGTAGGAACCCGTCATTGCTTTCCGGCATTATAGGTTGCTAACTTTACGTTGGTTTCTTACTATATGCGGCCTCAGCACACCTGAATAATGGTGAGCTGGGCAAGGCAGCTTCGGCTGGCCGTGTTCCGGAGAGAACGGTATTCCTACACCTTGTTCCAGTTCACCACCCGAGCGTAGGAACTCCCGTGGTGATATGTTTTTTCACTAACTCTTCGGAAGATAACTATGTACGAAACCATCCCTTACGATCCCGAGTTTGCCCAAAAAGCCCGCGAATATCTGCGTCAGTTAGAAGAAATGTTTGAAGCCGAACAGCGGCACAACAGTCAAGAGCTACGCAATGTACTGCTGTACCTGAATAATCTGATTACCACCCATTACGTGCGCTACCATCAAGAGATTGATGGGGAGGATTTGGTGTAACGAGGATCTGGATTGATTTGGCGAGCCGCAGATGCGGCTCGTTTTAAATATAAAACAATCAGTGAACATGCAGGCTATAACATCATGCCGCCAGAGGCTTCTATTCTCTGTCCGGTGACCCAGCCAAACCCGTCGCTGAACATCGCTGCGATGATTTTACCGATATCATCTGCCTCACCCACACGGCCTAACGCCGTAACGGATGCGATCATCGCCTGAGCTTGTTCGCTATGACGAATGGCACCGTCTTTAAAGTCTGTCATGATCGCGCCCGGAGCCAGTGTATTAACACGAATCCCTTTGGCGGCAAACTCTTTGGCCATGTAACGCGTCATCACTTCTACTGCCCCTTTTGCCATAGCATACGCTGCCGAGCCGGGGAAAGAGAAACGTGTCAGGCCGGATGATATATTGACGATGTGCCCGCCCTGTTCAATCAGCGGCAACAGTTTTTGAGTCAAGAAAAACGGTCCCTTAACATGAATATTCAGCATGTCGTCAAGCTCATGTATACCGGTTTGTTCAATATTCGCGTTCACACCTGTCCCCGCATTGTTGAGCAAGTAATCCAGCGTTTCACGCCCCAATTGCGCGTTTAATATGGCACTGACCGTTTCTGCCAAATCATCAAATAATGATCCATCTCGGATATCACATTGAATAGAAAACGCTTTCTGTCCTTTTTGCTGAATTTTTTCAACGACATCCAAAGCGGCTTTCTCATTCCGATGGTAAGTAAAAATAATATCGACATGCTGTTCAGCGAGCTTAAGCGCAGCCTCCCGCCCAATGCCACGACTGCCTCCGGTGATAAATGCAACTTTATTCATCTGCTGACCTCTTCTGTTTGATGGTGAACCGTTGAGTCAACAAATTACAGGAATAAATTACCTTGAAAAATACGCCTAATGAGATAACACTGTTCATAAATAATGAACAGTGAGCGCGTATGGATAAGATTGAAACGATGAAACGTTTTATTGCTGTGGTACAAAATGGCAGCTTTACTCAGGCTTCCGGGCAATTAAACGTCCCTAAATCAGCAATCTCAACATCAATCACCAGACTGGAAGAACATCTACAAACGCGTTTGCTGCATCGCAGTACCCGACAAATTTCATTGTCTGAGGCCGGTGAACGCTATTATGTCCAGTGCTTACGCTTACTGGATGAGTTGGAAGCTTTGGAAAACCAATTTCAACGGGAAAGCGAAGAACTCAGTGGTGTCATCAAAATCGATATGCCGAGTCGATTTTTCTCCACCGTGGTGGCCCCTCATTTACCCGCGTGGTTTCAACAATATCCGAAAACGCGCATTCAACTGCTTGGCGCTGACTATCGGATTGACCCGATAAAAGCGCGAGTCGATTGCGTCATTCGTGGCGGAGAACTTGAAAACAGCAATTTGGTCAGCCGACATTTGGGAATGATGGATATGGTGAACTGCATTAGCCCCGGTTATGCCGCACAGTATGGTATACCCGTCTCACCGGACGACCTCAATCATCATTTTGTTGTGGATTACGTCCATGCAAGTACGCCGTCACCACAGGGTTTCGAATACAGCCGAAATAATCACACGCACTTTGTACCGACACCCAGCCTGATTTCTGTCACAACGACCGATGCCTATTTATCCGCATGTTTAAATGGATTAGGAATCATCCAGCTCCCCCGACGTGGTGTTCAACAACAGCTGGCAAGCGGTGAGCTGATTGAAGTATTAACCGAATTCACTTGCGCACCAATGTCTTTGTCGGTGCTTTATGAGTCGCGGCGCCAACAGCCCAAAAGACTGAGTGTATTTATTGATTGGTTGGTCACTTTATTCAGACAAATCAATGCGGATATCGTGTCGTGATCCATATGAGAGCTCCCATTGCCCCGACAGAACGCTTGACTGAATAATCTGATGACCACCCACAATATGCGCTACCACGAAGCGCCTGCTTTTATTGATTAGGATGATAACGATTGCGAGCAGCAGTTGCGGCTTATTTTATATAATCATTATTTGATGCTGATTTTAGATGATTGGAAAATTCTACTGTGGCTGTTGTTATTTTTCAGGAGAAACGCAATCTCTACCGCTGTGCCATTGGGTGCTCTGGATTTAATTGAAGCAAATCCCAGAGATTCCCATATAAGTCTTCAAATACTGCGACTGTCCCGTAGTCCTGTTCTTTGGGATCACGAACAAATTTAATGCCTATTGATTTCATATGTTCATAATCACGCCAGAAATCGTCAGTATTTAAAAATAGAAAGACTCGCCCACCGGCCTGATTACCAATGAAATCATGTTGCTCAGGTTTTGAGGCTCTCGCGAGTAACAACGTCACGCCATGTGAATTTGGTGGTGCAACCACAACCCAGCGTTTATCTTGTTCTGGTTGATAGGTATCTTCAATAAGCTCAAATTGAAGCTTATTCACATAAAAATCTATCGCTTCATCGTAGTCCTTTACTACCAATGCAATGTGTACAATATTTTGCTTCATTTTCTACCTTATATAGTAAATGACTCGAATGATATCAGGCCAATTTACCCCGTCTAATACGCTTAACAAAAATGCCATCATAAACGCTAATCTTCAAAAGTGCTCCCCTTCATTAAACCAAGGGGCATAGGAAACATCCGGTGCCGGGCGTAGGAACCCGTAACAACTCACAGCATATGGATTTGCCAACATCATTTGGGTTTTCTATTATGTACGGCCTCAGCACACCTGAATTATGGTGAGCTGGGCAAGGCAGCTTCGGCTAGCCGTACCTAGAGAGCGGTATTCCTACACCTTGTTCCAGTTCACCACCCGAGCGTAGGAACTCCCGTGGTGAAATTCTTCCCATTAATCTCTGGAGTTTACTATGTACGAAACTATCCCTTACAATCCCGAGTTTGCTCAAAAAGCCCGTGAATACCTGCGTCAGTTAGAAGAAATATTCGAAGCCGAACAGCGGCACAACAGTCAAGAGCTACGCAACGTACTGCTGTATCTGAATAATCTGATTACCACCCATTATGTGCGCTACCATCAAGAGATTGATGGGGAGGATTTGGTGTAGTTATTTGGATTTCGAGCCGCAATTGCGGCTCGTTTCGGGCTCTAATTTTTAAAGTAAAACCTTACCAGACTTCATTAATAGCAGCCTGCGGATATTTAGATTTGACCGTCTTATAGTAATGGTTATTTCTATAATTAAAGTTGACTCTATTTATATAACGCTCCGTAGCTTCTCTACATTCTGTGCCTTTTGAAAAAATATCATCCATTTTTTTTCCATCATTAATGATACATTGATAAAAAGCACAAATATTAGATTCAAAATGTTTAAAGTCAGATTCATTTTTATCAAGAGAGTCAATAAAAATTTTGAAACCATTCACAAAATCAGTAACAGAAATATCATTTGCATCGATATATCTAAACATCACTTTCATTCCAAAATGGTACATATGAACACCCCAGTCAGGGTCTCTTGCAAGAAACCCATCTTCCCCTTTAAAAAATTTTATAGGATCTAACTGAAAATGATATTTAAATTCTTCATTACTATAGCTACTCATTACCTAAAATCTCCGATTTTTCAAACTGAGATGCCAATTTATTAATATCTCCCTCATGCCTAATATCTTCAGCTCCTTTAAGAACCGCCTCCCGGATACCACCTTTTGACTCACCACCCGGCACCCATTCTCCCGGATAGGCCCCCGGCTCATTACCTGTTGGCATCTCAAATTTAAATCGAGGATCATCAGGAGCAATACGAATAATCAAAATAGGCTGTGACTTAAATTCATCCAGTGCTCGATCTTCTAAGCCAAGAGCTAACTTTTCATTTAAAACCTGATGATCACCAGTTCTCTTAAATTCACTGATAATCGGCTCCATATCTTCAGGTAAACCCGCAAATTTCCCCGGCGGCCAAGTTTTAAATTCAGAATCAGGGTTAAGGAAAGATCCCGGTTGTACAATGGTACCCCCCTGCTCTCTGAATCGATCTAAATGCGCGGTAATATACTCATCGGGTAAATATGTCGTTGGGGCATCACGATTGAAACGCTCCTGATTGATGATCTCATCAAACTTTTCCTGCGTCATCGGGATATGTTCCGGCTTTTTGAAGTTCGCCGTATTCCCCGAATATGTATCACTAGGAGGACAACTCCCCACACACTGCGTCAACCCCAGCGGGTCAATCCACCCCGTCGGATTTTTCACATACTGGTAGTTGTTTAAACCACCTGCAAGCCCTATCGGGTCGGGGGTGATAAAGCGTCCGGTGCTCGGGCTATAGTAACGGTGACGGTTGTAATGTAAACCCGTTTCTGCATCATAATACTGCCCCTGAAAACGCAGCGGGCTGACGATTTCTGCCTTGCGCTGGTAAGCCACATTACCGTAACTGTGGTAATCCACCGACCAGGCCACGGCACCGGTGGCATCGGTAATTTCCAGCGGCGTACCAATCTGGTCAAGGTGATAGAAATAAGGTGTGGCGTTGTCTGCCCCTTCACCGGTCACCAGTGCCAGCGGTTTAAAGCTGCCGTACTCGTACAGATAGGTCTGGTAGTGATGCTCTCCCGATTCTGCCAGCAGTTTATCCCCCTGCCACAGAAATTCAGTTTGCCGGGTCTGCCCGGTTTTGTCGGTAACCGCTTTATGAATCCGTCTGCCAAACGCATCATATCGGTATTCAGCGCTGCTGCCGTCAGGCTTTTCGACTCGGATAAGCCGGTGCTGACAGTCATATGCATAGGTTGTGACCAGGGACTGATGGGTGCCCCGCGCTTCCTGTATCAGGTTCCCGAACTCATCATACTGATAATGACAGTCCCCCTGAAACAGCAGTTGGTTGCCGGACACATTGCTCAGCCGGTCTTGTATCAGGTTACCGGCCGGGTCATGGGCAAAGCTCTCGCTGATATTACCGCGCACCTGTGTCAGGCGGTCTAACGGGTCGTAGTGATATTGCGTCACACCGCGCAGGTTATCTTCCACCTGCGTCAGATTGCCCGAGCGGTTGTACTGATAACGGCGGAATAACGTCTGTTGCTGCGCCTGACTCACCCGGTGCTCACTCAACCGGCCCAGCTCGTCATACTGAAAATGACTGGTCAACGCACCCTGTGTCCGGCGGGTTTCCAGACCGCTCACCTGATATTGGTGTTGCGTCAGGCAATGCCCGTTCAGGCTGACCTGCTGCAACCGCCCGTGCTGAAATTGATAATCAAGATTGGTTCATCCCCGTGTGTACGGGGAACACGTGTCATGGACACTATGGTCATGTCACAGCTACGGTTCATCCCCGTGTGTACGGGGAACACGAGGCAGGCGGTACAGGACTTGTTGTTGTTCCCGGTTCATCCCCGTGTGTACGGGGAACACGGTATTATTGATTTGCCCAAGGAGGATATCGCCGGTTCATCCCCGTGTGTACGGGGAACACCAGTCGATCAATTCTGAGATGTCCTCATACCACGGTTCATCCCCGTGTGTACGGGGAACACTGAATTGGGTTTATCCCCAATCATCACGGGCGCGGTTCATCCCCGTGTGTACGGGGAACACCGGCGATTTATCAAACGAGGTCACAAAGCAAGCGGTTCATCCCCGTGTGTACGGGGAACACTTCATATTTCTGAATTTATTCAGGACGCCAGTCGGTTCATCCCCGTGTGTACGGGGAACACCATAGTATAACCACGCCTATGCGATTGCAATTCGGTTCATCCCCGTGTGTACGGGGAACACAAATCATCGTCGCGACGGTGCTCAAATCGATTCGGTTCATCCCCGTGTGTACGGGGAACACACGTGTTGGCCGCGCGTGCGAACCTCGCCGTTCGGTTCATCCCCGTGTGTACGGGGAACACTCCAAATATAGATTATTGATCAATAAAAAGAAATTTCATCATTAACAATCTACCAACATTTTAAAGAACAAAAATCATCTTCCCAAAGTGCTGCAACTGGATTGAATTTTATCAATTTCAGACAATCATCGGCTGATTATTTTTAGAACCCACACCCAAAATCTCATACTTTTTTCATACTTTTATTTTCCCAAAAACAGATAACCTACCCTCTGTACTGGCAAAATCCGGTGCCGGGATTAGGAACCCCGTTATTTTCGCAGAACATGTAAGAATCAGTATGTTACTAGATTTTTACATGAGGCTTTGGCACACTTGCATTTTGGTGAGCTAGGCTAAGGGCGCTTTGGCGCACCGTGTATTGCGAGCGGTAGTTCCTAACCTTGTCTAGTTCACCGCCTAAAGATTAGGAACCTTTGCGTGGTGGTTTTAATTTCATCGCAAAACAGAGGTGACAACCTATGTACGAAACCATTCCTTATAATCACGAGTTCGCCCAAAAAGCCCGCGAATATTTGCGTCAGTTAGAAGAAATATTCGAAGCCGAACAGCGGCACAACAGTCAAGAGCTACGCAACGTACTGCTGTATCTGAATAATCTGATTACCACTCATTATGTGCGCTACCATCAAGAGATTGACGGGGAGGATTTGGTGTAATTAATGGGTTTATTTGGATTTCGAGCCGCGGTTGCGGCTCGTTTTGGAATATAAGGTGTAACTCGTCGGCTACGTTCCTAACCAAGGCGAGGATCACCGTCAATATCACAGCGAATTGTATTGTGCTCGTCCCCGAGATCAGTTGATGTGAAAATAAAACAGCCGGGACTATTTTTAGCCCGACTGTTTTTTTGGGGGTTGAATTTGTGAATCGAGTTAGAGGAGACTGTTAATTATCTCCATTTTTTCCCATAATTGACTGTCATCAAATTCTTCATATCTATATCGTGCTGCCAAAAAAGTTCACCTTCCGGACGTTCTTCGTGTGCTAATACAACTGTAAATCCAACTTCATTATTTGATTTTTCAAATGTGTAGAAATTACCAGATAGAATATCTATTTTTTTTAACTTTTTTTCAGACAGCTCTAATAAAAACAATCCTTCGTCTTTAGAAAAAAAAGCTGCATACTTCTCATCTTCACTAAGAATGGCTTGTGTAATATGAGGAATTTCAAATTTCATCCAATCCAAACCCACATAAAATGAAATGCTTTTCTTTAATATTTTTATTTTTTTCATTATTTTTTCACCTTCGGTAGCTTAGTATTAGACACAACTTTCATATAAGCATCTTTGGTAAAATCATTATCAGCATTAGCAACTGCATTTTGATAATCTTTATACAATAATTTTACTTGTTCTCCCCCTCCCGGAAGATAAGAATATGAACCGTCAGCAGCTTTATTTATCTGAGGACCAACAGGTCCATACTCAACTTCAAAAGGTTTCTGAACCTCATATGTGACTTTTCTATCTAAAGTTGGCTTCCATTCGTCAATAATTGCCAAATTATTTCTACCAAATATTGCATCTGGAATATCATTTGGAGAAGCAAACTGCCCAGGATAGTTTCCTCGCCCTGTATTAGTGATCATTGTAAATTTCTCCCTTGGCTCAGCTAATCTCGTTTTAGGCTGATAACCTATAGGCCACGGAGATTTACCATCTCTAAGGGTTTCAAATGCATCAACCGTAGACATTTCATCTTTGAACATGCCTTCATGATGCCTCTTAAACTCTTCATATACTTCTCTTTGTTCATGAGGGATATGTTGTAAGGCACTCCCCGGACAATCCCCCACACACTGACTCAACCCCAGCGGGTCAATCCAGCCCGTCGGATTTTTCACATACTGGTAGTTGTTTAAACCACCTGCCAAACC
>NZ_KQ947475.1:1750185-1751335 GCF_001506075.1 Vibrio sp. MEBiC08052
AGATCGACTGAAACACACTTTGGATTTCGAGATTGCCGCTGAGCGGACAACTCACCTTGGTCGCATAGTTCGCATCATCTTTCCCCACCGTGGTACTGGCACCATTGACTTTGAGCTGTTTATCCATCGCAAAAAGAGCAGGGCGATCCATCGCTGCAGTGGCTTTATCTGCGAGTTCGAAATACCACTTCTTAGTCATTTGCCGATATTCGGTCAGCAAATCAGGAAAGCTGTTCAACTGCTGATTGATATAATGATAAAATGCCTGTTGTTCACTCATGAGAGCATCCCTAACCGTTGTGCACCCGATAAAAATAAACGGATACGCCTATCCCTCATATTGGGTTTTCAAGCAGACGCTATTTTATTGGATCAGAAAGAGAACTGTTGGCTGATAGGCAATTGACGGGAGGAAAATCTCATAAAAATAATAGGATTTCATATTTTCTCATTCATACAGGAATGAGTAATTCCCTATCACATCAGAATCATCAGTTCGGAAATAGCCTGAAGACCGAGAAATAATTCAAGTCGTAGCTTGAAAGAAAACAAACTGTTAACTGACACCCAAAATCTCATACTTTTTTCATACTTTTATTTTCCCAAAAACAGATAACCTACCCTCTGCACTGGCAAAATCCGGTGCCGGGCGTAGGAACCCGCATTTCCCCACAAGGCATAATAAATGTCAGTTTATACTGGTATTTTTCTATGTTACGCTTTAGCTCGCCTAATTATGGTGGGCTGGGCAAGGCAGCTTCGGCTGGCTGCTAACCTTGTGGAGCGGTATTCCTACACCTTGTTCCAGTTCACCACCCGAAACGTAGGAATTTCGTGTGGTGTTCATATCTCAACAACCACAAGGAGTTCCACTATGTACGAAACCATTCCTTATAATCCCGAGTTTGCCCAAAAAGCCCGCGAATATTTGCGTCAGTTAGAAGAAATATTCGAAGCCGAACAGCGGCACAACAGTCAAGAGCTACGCAACGTACTGCTGTATCTGAATAATCTGATTACCACCCATTATGTGCGCTACCATCAAGAAATTGACGGGGAGGATTTGGTGTAATTAATTGGTTTGTCTGGATTTCGAGCCGCGGTTGCGGCTCGTTTTACAATAGAAGGTGTAACTCGTCGGCTACGTTCC
>NZ_KQ947475.1:1756234-1757704 GCF_001506075.1 Vibrio sp. MEBiC08052
ATTATGTGCGCTACCATCAAGAAATTGACGGGGAGGATTTGGTGTAATTAATTGGTTTGTCTGGATTTCGAGCCGCGGTTGCGGCTCGTTTTACAATAGAAGGTGTAACTCGTCGGCTACGTTCCTGACCGGGGTGGTACCGCCACCCCGGATATTCACCTCAAGGGTCAGTGGCTACGGGAAGCCGGGTTTGAGACCGGGACGAAGATTACCGCAGACTGTATTATGCTCATCCCCGACATCAGTTGATATGAATGAAAACAGCCGGGACTATTTTTAGCCCGGCTGTTTTTTTGAGGGGGTTTGAATGTGTCAACTGGGTTAAATTTAATTCCCCATATTCCCTTTTATTAATGAATATGTATTAAAGCAATCTATTGTTTGTTTATCAGTATCAACTTTAATGGTATCGGGAATATCAAAAACCTTTAACAGCTGTTCAAAATCAATTTCATTCTTTAAATGACAAAAATATCCTGTTCGATTATTACCCCATAAAAATGAATTACAAGATTCGTTACCATGTTCCAGTAAATAATCAACTATAGGTTGCAAATGATAGTAATCTGGCATTCCATCTGGAGCATATGCTTCAATTTTGATCATTATTTATTCCTTAATTTTTCTAATTTATTAGAAATATCAGGTGCTTTAGTATCTTTCATGACCTCTAAAGAGCCTTTAACAGGCACCAACTTTATTAAATGTTCATCTAGGATAAAGTATTGATCATGTGTCTTATAGCGGCCCGGATTAAATTGCGGATTTGCTTTAGTAGGACCAAATGCCGCACCTCCCATAGGAATATCTTCTTTCACTTCAAACATCTGAACATATTTTTTATAGTCAGTTCGTCCATCGCCAGCATATACCTGAACTCCTTGGTTCAGTGCCCTTGAACTAACTAATCCATCTTTGGCTCGACTAACTTCAACTGCACTTGGAGTAGTAAAATAATTACCCGTAATACCACCTTGCTCTTTCCAGGTTATATGAGCTAGCTGAGTTCCTTTCGGTATAGAAATATCTTCTAATTTATCTACTCCAAAATAAGGATCAGAACCTTGATAAGCAGCCGACTGTTCAGCGGCAGTCAAAGGATTCCCCGCACAATCCCCCACACACTGCGTCAACCCCAGCGGGTCAATCCATCCCGTCGGGTTTTTCACATACTGGTAGTTGTTTAAACCACCTGCAAGCCCTATCGGGTCGGGGGTGATAAAGCGTCCGGTGCTCGGGCTATAGTAACGGTGACGGTTGTAATGTAAACCCGTTTCTGCATCATAATACTGCCCCTGAAAACGCAGCGGGCTGACGATTTCTGCCTTGCGCTGGTAAGCCACATTGCCGTAACTGTGGTAATCCACCGACCAGGCCACGGCACCGGTGGCATCAGTAATTTCCAGCGGCGTGCCAATCTGGTCAAGGTGATAGAAATAAGGTGTGGCATTGTCTGCCCCTTCACCGGTG
>NZ_KQ947475.1:1762330-1882779 GCF_001506075.1 Vibrio sp. MEBiC08052
GCCGCAGCTTTCATCGTGGCAATCTGCGCCGGACTCAGGATAGGCGCCGGGTTATCCGGCTTGGTGGTGATTTCATCGGGTAATTGCGCGGCTTGCCCGCCATAAGCCACCGCACTACCGGCACTGCCGCCGGCGTTGAGGTTAATCGCCGGGCCGGAGAGGTTGACACTGCCGCTGTCGATACTGATAAAACTGCCCCCGGCGGATAAGGTCAAACCGGAGCCCGCCTCAGCAACGATTTTGGCCCCGCTTTTCAGGGTGATGGCACTGCCGGTCTCAACCACCGTCAGGCTGCCGATTTGCTGCGCCAGCGAGCCGCCGATATCGTGGGTCTGGTCTTGGGCGATTTTCAGGCGCTGCTCACCATCAACGGTGAGATGGTCATTCATCTTGATGTGCTCGTAACGGTCGTTTTCCACCGTTAAATGACTGTCGTGACGGATCAGCGTGGTGGCGTCGTTTTCAATCAGCGCTTCGGTGTCTTTCTGGGCATGAATGGCGACTTTTTCATGCTCGGACTGGTCTTCAAAACTCAGCTCGTTAAACCCTTCGCCCTGGTGGGTCTCGGTGCGCAGCACAGTTTTGGTTTTGTGCTCGGGCAACGGGTAAGGCGGTACCTGACTGGCATTGTAAGCCCGCCCGGTCACCAGTGGCTGGTCCGGGTCGCCGTCAAGAAAATCCACAATCACTTCGTGGCCGATGCGCGGCACGGCAACCATACCGTACTGACTGCCCGCCCACTGTTGTGACACCCGCACCCAGCAAGAGCTCAGCTCATCGCCGTTGCTTTCGCGGTCCCACGGGAAATGCAGTTTCACCCGGCCATGCTCGTCACAGTAAATTTCTTCTCCGGCCGGGCCGACCACGGTCGCCACCATCGGGCCGTCCACCCGGGGTTTATTTTCCACCGGTGAGCGCCATAAGTTATCGCCGGGAATGGCGGTAAACTGGTTGGCATAGGTGGTGGCCCCGCTGCCGCCGGACTCTTCCAGTGCCTGCGGCTGACTGCCCTGATGGTCAATCCCGACAATCAGCCAGGGGCGGTTCATTGCGGTATCGAGATGGTCGCTGAGGTCAAACCGCACTCCGGCCTGAAGCATCGCCTGATTACTTTGACCGCTGGCGGTATGCGCCTCACGCCGCAGCGCATCAAGGCGGATTTGGCTGAATGCTTTGCCGGTCGCGTCATCTTTATAGCGCCCCGGCGCATCGAAGTGCTCGTAAGTGGTGAGCTGGTAATCGAGCTGGCTGCCTTCAACGCTCTGTTTAAAACTGTAGGTCGGCTTTTTAAAACTGTAGTCCTGCAACCACACCGCACTGACTTCAGACTGCTTGCGCGCCGTCATCGCAGAGACATACGGCGTGTCAGAAACGCCACCGGACAGCACGTTATACGGCACCGTGCCGCCGAGGCGGGTAAAGCCTTCGGCATTGTCGGTCACCACCAGCGTATGTTTGTCGGTGTCATGGGTGAAGGTGTACATCAGCCCTTCTTCAGCCGCCAGGCGGTGGAAGAAATCCAAATCGGTTTCGCGGTATTGCACGCAGAACTCACGCGGCGGGCTTTCCCGTTTGGTGGAAAAGGCATAGTCGGTGATGTTCATTTCCTGCAGCAGGACGGAGAGGATTTGTGGCACGCTTTTTTGCTGGAAGATACGGCTGTTATGGCGCAGCGAGAGCCGCTCGAATGACGGCACCAGCGTCAGGGAATAGAAGGTGTGGTGATGACCGGTATCACCTCGGCTGAAGTTACGGATAATGCCGTGGACCTTTTGCACCACCTTGCCGCTGCGCAGCACTTCGAGCAGTGCCGTGGTATCGACCATCTGCTCAAAGCTCAAATCACTGTTGCGACTGGCGAGTTCGAGATGATAACGATAGCCATAAACCGGTTGCCCGCCGGCGGCCACTGAAGCTGAAACAGATTCAAATCCCTGATAGTCACGCACCACCAATGACGTATCATTGACCCCATTGATCGTGAGCCTGAAACCTAACGTTGCCATGCAGAAAACCTTTGATGTTTTATGTGAGAATGTCGCTCAAAACGACCCACCCCTATCGTATTGAAACACAATGAATATGATGAGCATATTTTTAGCACTGATGATAAATTTTGAAGCAAGATCTCAATGTAAACCATATTGTTACATCACCTTCAGTGCTCCACCCTCTACACCACTGTTCCGGTAAATCGCCCTTTTCTACCATAACGGCACCGATAAACTCCCCAAACAGCCCACACGAAAGAAAACGTTCCCATTTACATTTACATCATTAAACAGACTGAATATGCGTATATTTCACCTAAAAACCCGACATCGCCAGATAAAACCGATCAACTTTATAGATAATCACCATAAATTACTAACCAAAAAATCAATAGTATGAAATAAGTCAAACTTACCAACACAAAAATAGGGAACGATCCCAAAAAGTGATCTAACCGAAAGTTTCATTCAACCGGCAAATGTAATCTCTAGATTCATCACCAAGATGAAATCAATAAAATTCAATCAATGATTGTCTCCCCGGAAAATAATAAATGTGGATTAAACCACTTATGGGGCTAAAGAATGAGTAACTTTTACGGAGTATAACGATGAAAACAAGTGGTATTTTGAAATTATCAGCAGTCGCCCTACTAACTTCTGCCGCACTCAATGTTCATGCCGGAACCAGCGTGACCAATGAAATGGGTACCTTCGCGATCCACGGTGATGTTGAGTTTAATAACGACTACCGTAACCAAGAAACAACCGGGCCCGATACCACCACTTATGACCAGAATGGCCGTCTTTTGATTGGTGTTTCCGGCACGCGGGATGTGGGTAGCAATGGCTATATCAATGCGAACGCTGAAACATTACTGCATTTGGATGGTGACATTAGTGCCGATGATGCCTGGATTGCAATCGGTGAGAAAGCCGACTGGGAAATTAAAATGGGACGCTTTGAAGCGTATGATTTATTCCCGGCGGGTCAAGATACGTTTGTGAATTACGCGCAAGATGTCTATATGACGAAGTATGCCCGCGGACGCAGTGATAATGGCCAGATTAACCTGTCCAAAACCACTGAACGTGTCTACTTCGAACTGAGTACCAACTTTATGGCCAACGATGACACGAATAAAAATGCAAGAAATAATGCTGTGTTTCTTCGTCCGGTCGTCGCTGCCACACTAACTGACTCATTAAAATTAGCCGTCGGTGCCGAGGTGAATGCAACGGCGGATGCAGAAGATGCTGCGAACGATTTTTCCGGTTATGGTGCAACCCTGAATTATACGACGGGCGACTTCAATATGAACGTGAGCTATGCGACTCGTGACTTTGATGACACCAAGAACCAGGAAGATACCACTTACGGTGTGAACGCTCAGTATCAAAACTTCTTTATTGCTTATGTCTATGGCGAAACCGATACAGGAAAAACCTCAAAAAGCACAACGGTCTATTCCTCGTATAAATTCGCCAATATTATGGATGTAGAAGACCTCGCTCTGTATGCCGGCGGCTATTACTCTGACGTAAAAGACTCAGACAATACCGATAGCGGTTTACGTCTGCGCGTCAAATATCTGTTCTAAATTTTAACGACACTGCCTGTCCGCCCTATATCTGTAGTAACCGATTCGGTTCTCAATCACAGATATGGGGCTGACTCTTTATATCTGGACCGATTCAGTCGATTGAATTGATCAGCGGCACGATCTCTTCCAATGATGCAAAGCATTGATCAGCCAGTGCAAAACGAGGATCCGGATGGAGATCGTTGACAACAAATGTCGTCATCGAAGCAGCTTTGGCTGCGATCATTCCTGTTACACTATCTTCAATCACAAGACACTTTTCAGGCGTAACTTCGAGTTTTTGCGCAGCGCTTAAATAAACGGCCGGATGCGGTTTGCCATATGCTTCATGGTCAGCGCTACAAATTTGGTTGAAATAGTCTTTTATTTCCAGACGCTGAAGCACAGCCTCGATGATTTCCGGTCCGGATGAAGTCGCCAAACCAATGCGATAACCAGCCTGTTTTAGCGCATTCAGAAGTTGATGAACGCCTGGCAGTGAACGGCCATGCTCCCTAACCTGAATGATCAGTTTCTGTATAATTTCCTGAGCCAAAATGGCAGGATCCACCTCAAGCTGACAGCGCTGACACCAAATTGAAGCGATGGCGTCCAAACGTTTTCCCATAGTGTACTGAATACATGCTTCAACAGTGATCTCGGCACCATAAGTTGCCAGCGTTTCAATCTGTGCCTGCCGCCAGAAAGGTTCTGAATCAATTAATACACCATCCATATCAAAAATAACTGCGTTATATGGCAATGCCATCTGCTATCTCTCCTCTGTATGCCGGGACTTCAAATGTAAAAAGCCAGCAAGGTGCTGGCTTAAATCGATCAATCAACGATGGGGAAAATTTAAAGAAAATGGAATGTTGCATTCAGATTGAAAGTTTTCATGTCATCATCCCCCATGACATAAGTCTGGTAGCTGGCACCAAAGGAAATGGGCCCCATCAGGAAGTATTCCGCACCGACACCGTACATCAAGTCAACACCATCATCCACTTTGGCACCATTGACCTTTTCATCCCAAGAATGCAGGCCGCCTTTGGCATAAATATGTAGTGGGCCAAAATCAATACTTGGCTTAATGGCGAAATAGGCGGTTGTCGCCTCAGTTTTATTGATTGGGGAGACATCAATTTCTTCAAATTTTGTAAAACCCGCTTCCAAACCGATCAATGGCAGGAGACCAGTCCCGACGTGAATATTGTAGGCTGTACCATGTTCACCTTTAAAGTCAGATTGTCCAACGGAAGCCCCGCCATAAATCCATGAATCTGCAAAGGCAGATGTTGATGCACCCAAAAGTGCCAATCCAATTAATGTTTTTTTCATGATGAACCTTCTCTACTTTTTCATCGGTGATCATACTAACTATACAGTGATCATACTAAAGCGGCATGAAATTGCCTACGCTCGCCAAAAAACTAACAGAACTATCTGTAATAGATAGTCACATGCAAAAATCGAACCCAAACTAACACTCGTTGATTGCATTCATGATTCGCTTATCCGATACGGGGTAAGGCGTTCCAAGTTGCTGAGCAAAGAAGCTCACCCTTAACTCTTCAATCATCCAGCGGATGGCTTTGACATTCTCGGGAATCGGGGTTCCTTTCGGAATTTTGTTCAATAACTCCCGATAATCTTGCGTCACCGATTCTATTTTCAGCATATGGAGTCGATCTTTGTTTGGATCGATTGGTAATTTCTCTAGTCTACGCTCGATAGCCTTCATATACCTTAGGATATCCGGTAGCTTTTTCCAACCACATTCCGTGGCAAAGCCTTTGAAGATCAAGCCTTCAATCTGTGCTTTGATATCAGAAAGTGCAAATGCCATCGTAAAATCAACTTTTCCTTTCAGTTTTTTGTTGATTTGATACGCCGTGGTCAGAATTTCCTCCACTTGCTTGGCGATATCAACCACGGTATCACCCAATTCAGCACGGACATACTCTTTCAACGTTTCAAATGCCTCAGCTTGCCAGACCAGTCCGTCTTGCTCATCAATCAGTTTATCGATCCCACAGGCAATACAATCATCAATCAGATCCAACACTTTGCCATAAGGATTGAAATAGAGTCCGAGTTTCGATTTGTTCGGTAAATTGGTGTGCAAATATTTCACCGGTGAAGGAACATTGAGCAAAATTAAGCGTCGTTCCCCTGCTCGCATTGCGCGTTGTTGCTCCTGCTCGGTCTCAAATAGCTGAATCGCAACGCTATCTTTTTCATCAACCAGTGCCGGATAGGCCCGGACATCAAAGCCACCCTTTTTCTGCTGATAGACCTGAGGTAGCTCACCGAAACTCCAGGTATGCAGGCCTTTCTGTTCGATATCGTCATCAGCGACCTGAGACAGGGTTTCTTTCACTTTGTCTTTCAGGCTCTCTTTTAACGCGAATAAGTCTTTATTTTCCCGCAGCTTTTTATGACGGTGATCGACCGCCCGGAATGTGATTCGCAGGTGATCCGGGATCTGTTCAACCTGCCAGTCTTCCCGCAGTATGGTTACCCCGGTCATCCGCTTCAGCTCTTTTTCCAGTGCATCCAACAGTGGCAGTTCCTGCGCTGTCGTCCGGGCCAAAAAGGCATCGGCGTAGTTCGGTGCCGGCACAAAATTTTTACGCAATGTTTTCGGCAACGATTTGATCAAACTGACGACTAATTCATGACGCAGCCCGGGGATCTGCCATTCGAAGCCCGTCGGCTCAATTTGGTTTAGTACGGGCAGTGGAATATGAACCGTGACACCGTCACTATCATCACCCGGTTCAAATTGATAGCTGAGCTTCAGCTTGATGCCATTCTGATGCCAGAAATTCGGATAATCGAGTTCAGTCACATGGCTGGCATCCCCTTTGAGCAACATCTCTTTTTCAAAATGGAGGTATTCAGGATTCTCCCGGCTGGCCTTTTTCCACCAAGTATCAAAGTGACGGCCGGAGACCACCTCAGTACCGACGCGCTGATCATAAAACTGAAACAAGGACTCATCATCGATCAGAATATCCCGGCGTCTCGATTTATGCTCCAGCTCTTCAACTTCTTGTAACAGCTTGCGGTTTTGTTTGAAGAACGCGTGTTTGGTTTCCCACTCTCCTTCAACCAAAGCGCTGCGGATAAAGATTTCCCGGCTCAGAACCGCATCAATTGCGCCATAGTTCACCAGTCGTTTGGCGACAATCGGCACACCAAATAATGTAACTTTCTCATAAGCCATCACCGCGGCACGCTTTTTCGACCAATGCGGCTCACTGTAGCTGCGTTTGATCAAGTGTTGTGCCAGCGGTTCAATCCACTCCGGCTGAATTTTTGCGACCACTCTGGCCCAGAGTTTTGAGGTTTCCACCAGCTCGGCTGACATCACCCATTTCGGTTGCTTCTTAAATAAGCCGGAAGCCGGGAAAATATGAAACCGCGCATTTCTCGCGCCGTGGTATTCTTTCTCTTCCTGATCTTTGATCCCGATATGCGACAGTAAACCCACCAGAATCGAGGTGTGAACCCCCTGATAACTGCCGGGCTCTTCATTCAGCTTCAGCCCCAGGTCATGCATACTCTGATGCAACTGAAAATAGACATCCTGCCATTCGCGAATACGCAGATAGTTCAGATAGTCGCTTTTACACTGACGTCTGAACTGGTTCCCGGTCAACGTCTTCTGCTGCTGCTTGATGTAATCCCATAGATTCACCAACGTCAGGAAATCAGAGTCTTCATGGTAAAAACGACGGTGTTTCTCATCAGCGGACTGCTGTTTGTCCGCCGGGCGCTCACGGGGATCCTGAATCGACAAGGCTGCCGCGATAATCATGACCTCTTTGAGACAACCCCATTGCGGGGCTTCAAGCACCATCCGGGCCAAACGTGGATCAATCGGTAGACGCGAGAGTTTTTGCCCAATTTCGGTCAACCGTTTTTTGCGTTCCTGTGATTGGGCCTGAATAGCGCCTAACTCTTCAAGAAGACGGACACCATCTTGAATATTGCGCTTATCCGGGGCTTCAACAAAGGGAAATGCCTCGATATCACCAAGCCCCAAAGCTGTCATCTGCAAAATCACCGATGCCAGATTGGTTCTGAGAATTTCCGGATCGGTAAACTCCGGACGCGATTGAAAATCGTCTTCGGAATAAAGTCGGATACAGATCCCGGCTTCAACCCGGCCACAACGTCCTTTCCGCTGATTGGCACTGGCCTGAGAAATCGGCTCAATCGGTAACCGCTGCACTTTGGTGCGATAACTATAACGACTGATGCGGGCGGTTCCCGGATCAATCACGTATTTAATTCCGGGAACGGTTAAAGACGTTTCAGCGACGTTGGTTGCCAAAACAATTCTGCGGCCACTGTGGGGCTGAAAGATCCGATTCTGCTCACCGGCAGAAAGACGCGCATACAAAGGCACAATTTCGGTATGTTTAAGATTGCGCTTGCTCAAGGCATCGGCTGTATCCCTGATCTCGCGTTCCCCATTCATAAAAATCAGAATGTCTCCCGGCCCCTCATCGCTCAGCTCATCGACTGCGTCAAAAATCCCCTCAAGCTGGTCACGATCACTGTCATCTTCCCCGGCTAAGGGGCGATAGCGGGTATCAACCGGATAGGTTCTGCCGGAAACTTCAATGATCGGCGCTCCGTCAAAGTGCTGGGAGAAACGTTCAGGGTCGATCGTTGCAGACGTGATAATCACTTTCAGATCAGGACGTTTCGGCAACAGCTGTTTCAGATAGCCGAGAATGAAATCAATATTCAGACTACGCTCATGGGCTTCATCGATAATGATCGTATCGTACTGATTGAGGAATCGATCATGCTGAATTTCAGCCAGCAGTATCCCGTCCGTCATCAACTTAATCTGAGTCTGCTCGGAGATCTGATCATTAAAACGTACTTTATAACCAACAAAATCGCCGAGTGAGGTTTTGGTTTCTTCAGCAATTCGAGCGGCAACAGAGCGTGCTGCTAAGCGACGCGGTTGGGTATGACCAATGACCCCATAAGTACCGCGCCCCAGTTCAGCACAGATCTTCGGCAATTGCGTGGTTTTCCCTGAACCGGTTTCTCCCGCCACAATCACAACCTGATTTTTTTCAATCGCTTGGGCAATATCATCCCGTTTCTGACTCACCGGCAGTATTTCCGGGTAGTCTAATACCGCAGAAGTTTGCTGTCTGAGCTCAGCTGCCATCATCGATTTGGCAATATCCTGAGCAATTTCATCAAAAACTGCCTGTTTGGCACTGGGATTGTTAATTCTATTGGCACCCTGAATCCGTTTATTCAGGCGGAACCGATCTCTGAGCATACATTCGTTCAATGCATGACGCAGCGTTTCCGAAGTATTGGGCTGTGCCTGAGGGAGCTGGGTATGTGGCTGTGACGACGTCAAAGCGAATCCTATTGTATACTTGATTAAAACTGGCCGGATTGTATCACTGTCAGGCCATGACACCAAAAACTCCTTGGTTTTCATCATCAGTCTGACTATACAGTTCTCAATCCAATCTGGTGCAGGTTCACCGTTTTTGATGTATATTTCGTTTGATGTCAGACATGCAGGATGAGACCATAGACAACGTGAAAGCTTCTGAATTCATTCATATACTTAATGCCCTGCCCAATGATCCGGAAATCGTGACCGGAGAAACGTGGCTTCCGGAGCGATTGTTGCAAGTCACATATCTCGATGATTTGCTATTTTGTCAGTTTGATAATGCACCGGAAGAGAATGAAGGTGAAGAAGAAGGCAGAGGTTTTGTCGATCATGAACTGTCACTGCTTAAAAGTCATATCATGCAGATCTTTTTGGAAAAAGCCCCGTTGGAACATAAACGGGATGCGATTCTGGCTTTGATTCTTTATGCGCATGAACACTCGTCATCCGATGTTGTCGAAATGCTTGAGCAACTCAGCCTACAAGAAAACAGTTTACAAGAACATGATCAAGACATTTAACCTCACCACATCAGCAAAGTGCCTTGTCAGCGCTCCAACTGCCCGGTCTCAATCAACTGCGCAAAGAAGTCGTTCATCGTCACTGCCAGCGGTCGGTATTTGAGACCCAGTTCCCCGATACTTTTGGTATTGTTGCCCTTCCAAGCATATCCGACATTCTGTGCAATACTTTTCCGAGTCATCGTCGGGTTGAGCATCGGTCCAAACAACCAAACCAGAAACTTCGGCAGTACCCGTTTGGGCAGCGGATAATGCTTGCCATATTTGGGCAACAGTTGACGCGCCATTTCAAGTAATGTCGTGTTATAACCAGAGATAATATATCGTCCCCGGGCATGAGTGGTATAGGCAGCAGATAAATGGGCTTCAGCGACATCCCTGACATCAACGACCCCGACACCCCAGTCCGGCACGCCGGCTTTCATGGAGCCATCGCCCATCTGACGGATGATGTGAAAACTTTCAGATGTCATATACAGGTTAACAGCAGGCCCCATCACCAGTGAAGGATTGATGACGACCAACGTCCACTGTTGTTGGGTCTCTGCAATACGCCACGCCTCTTTTTCAGCTTCAGTTTTAGAATATGAGTATGGATTATGCTCCGGAGAGCTGGAGTGATTCCAGACTTCTTCAGTCACCATACCGTACTCTAAGTCTGACAAATCAGCATTATCGCCATAGATAGCAGCACAACTGCTGGTCAGTACAACACGCTCTACTGACGGTGTTAATGTTGCCTGATTGAGTACATTACGGGTACCTTGAACAGCAGGTATAATCAACTCACTTTGCGGATCGCTGACCTGAAGCCGAAATGGTGACGCGGTGTGAAAGACCACACGACACCCTTGCATAGCCTCGGAATATGACCCGTCATCAAGTAGATTCGCCTGAAAATAGCGGATCGTTCCCGGTGCTGTACGAGCGATTCGGTTAAGATATTTGAGTTTATCCTGATCCATTAAATCACGAACCGTCGCGTGTACCGTCACACCTGATTCCAGTAAGCGTTTTATCAGCCAACCGGCCAGATACCCTGTTGCGCCGGTCACAAGTACCGGCCATTTCCGGTTAATGCTATACATGATTTAATCAATCTCATCTAAACAGGATGCAGAGATCGCAATCCCACGCCAATAAACACGAAATGCCTCTCGAAATATCATTTCAGTCTCATCGCGGGTGTATTTTTTCCGGTTTGCGTACACCACCAATGAATGCAGGTAACTTTGTGCCGTGATACAAGTCAGCTCAGGAGAAATAGGATCTAATGTACCGCAGGCCTGAGCGTCTTTTAGTTTTTCGAGCATCGGCTCCCATAACTCTTCTGCATCTTGACGCGCGCTTTCACCCAATAACTGAGATGAGTTCAGGACATCCAGTGCCCGATATTCCGTCAAATGATCATAGGACCAGTGCGCAAAAGTAATCCATTGGGTAAAACAGACATCGAGAACCGAAGCAGAGAAATCCACATGGCTCAATATCACGTCAGCCATATTTCTTCTAATAAAGAGATAAACATCATCGATCAGCATCTGCTTGGTTTCAAAATGATTAAATAGCGTACCATTGGAGACACCGGCTTCTTTCGCAATGGCAGCGGTCGTGACGCCTACCCCATCCTGAGCGAACAAACGAATCGCGGCTTCAATAATCTGCAGTTTCTTTGTGTTCATCAACAACGTGTTCACCAAAAACAATAATTAGAGTGACTAGTCACTCTAAAGTAATACATAAACACATCATCAGTCAATCATTTATTGATTGAGAATCATTTTCATTTTAATTAATAAAACCAGTCTGACATAAAGGCTCATACTGTGAGCATTGAAAAATGAACCGGCTCGCACTCCGGTGGTCAAAAAAACAAAAGAGGCATCAATGCAGTCTTTCAAGATGGGTGATCCACCAGTCGGATTCCATTGTATAACCTTTTCCCAATGCACTTGGGTATAAAACAATCAATATCGAATCGATCACGTTTATTTTCTGATGATCCTATGATATTTCTTACGGCTGATAATCAAGCGCTTCTGTGAGGAAAATATGTTTAATACCATTACATCGCTTTTTAAGGAACTACTTGAGGGTCAGGATCTCGGTCATCATGAAGACAGTCCGCAACTGGCAATTGCATGTCTGCTGACTGAGGTGTCAGGTGCTGATCACGACATATCTCAGCCAGAAAAAAATGCGCAAACTCAACTGCTTATCAAACTGTGTCAACTGACTCAACCCGAAGCAGACAATCTGTTAAAGCAGGCTGCACTGCAAGTCAAAGATTCAGCTTCGCTCTATGATTTTACATCTCAACTGAGAACTTTATCTCAAGAAAGACGTTTTGAACTGATCCGTGCCATGTGGGAAGTCGCCAATGCCGATCATTATATCGACCCGTTTGAAGATGCGGTAATTCGTAAGACCGCAGAGCTTTTATATGTCGATCACAGTGAATTTATCCGGGCAAAACTGATCGTGACCGATCATAAATCTTAACGGCTCATCCCTCTTCGCGGTATCTTCCGGGATTTCTCGTCACGATAAACGCAACATATTTATATCCATTTATTTCCAGAGAGAGGTCGGACAATCCTGAACGACTTCTTCTGTTCAATTTCTACACGTCCGCTATAATGTGTGCCCTTTGATAACCGGATGATGTTAAAACAGTCTCAAGTCATCCGGAACCACTGTAAGACAACGATTTGAGCCGCTTGGCCGAATCGCTGTTTGATAAGCGGTGACCATTGATAACATACGATTAGGTAGCAAAATAAAGCAATGACAGTCCATACTTATACGCCAAATCAAACCACGACTCTGGATACAGCGCAAAAAACACTGACACAGCAAGAATCAATCAATCATGCAGCGGCAGGCAACAGAATCGGATTTGTCTCTCTGGGGTGCCCGAAAAACCTTGTCGATTCGGAGCGAATTCTGACGCAATTACGCACCGAAGGGTACGATATCGTCAGCCAGTATCAGAATGCCGATTTGGTCATCGTCAACACTTGTGGTTTTATCGACAGTGCCGTTCAGGAGTCTCTGGATGCGATCGGAGAAGCGCTGAATGAAAACGGCAAAGTCATTGTCACCGGATGTCTCGGGGCGCGAGAAGATGAAATCCGAGAAGTTCATCCCAATGTATTAGGCATTACCGGACCACATGCTTACGAAAATGTCCTTGAGCATGTTCATCAGTTTGTGCCGCGTCCGGCACACAATCCATATACCAGTCTCGTCCCGGATCATGGCGTCAAACTGACCCCGAAACACTACGCGTATCTGAAAATCTCAGAAGGCTGTAATCATCGTTGTACGTTCTGCATTATCCCTTCCATGCGCGGTCAGTTAGTGAGCCGCCCGGTTGGCGAAATCATCGGAGAAGCAGAACGACTGAAAAACGCGGGCGTCAAAGAACTACTTGTGATCAGTCAGGATACCAGTGCTTATGGCGTGGATACCAAACACAGCCTTGGTTTCTCAAACGGCACACCAGTGAGACAAAACCTCAAAGCGCTCAGTGAACACCTGAGTCAGTTAGAAATTTGGGTCCGACTCCATTACGTTTATCCTTATCCCCATGTGGATGACATTATTCCATTGATGGCAGAAGGCAAGATCCTGCCCTATCTCGACATCCCCTTTCAACATGCCAGCCCGCGTGTTTTGAAAATGATGAAACGGCCGGGACAAGCAGAACGGACACTGGAACGCATTAAACAGTGGCGTGAAATCTGCCCTCAATTAGTCATTCGTTCCACCTTTATCGTCGGTTTCCCCGGAGAAACGGAAGAAGATTTTCAAATCTTACTTGATTGGCTGCAGGAAGCGCAGCTCGATCGAGTCGGTTGCTTTAAATACTCTCCGGTTGAAGGCGCAACCGCCAATGAACTGGCCGAACAAGTTCCGGAATCGATCAAGCAAGAGCGCTACGAGCGTTTTATGGCGTTGCAGCAAGCAATCAGTACCGCGAAACTACAACGTCGTGTCGGCACTCAAATGCAAGTGCTGATCGATGACGTCGATCAGGAAGGTGCGATAGGCCGTACTTACGCTGACGCACCTGAAATTGACGGCGTGGTTTACCTCAATGGTGAAACGGGGGTAAAAGCGGGAGATTTGGTTAATGTCATCATTGAACATGCAGACGAATATGATCTGTGGGGCAGCCTGATCGCTGACTAGCACGCGCCTCTTTTCTCCCTCAGCATCATCATGATCTCCCGATGATGCTGATTTCTTTTACAAAAGCAGCAACTAAAGCTATGCTGCTTCTTCTTTTTTTCTTTTTCTGATAAAAGAAGGATTCCTGAAGATGTGGATTCTTGTGACCCTCTTTGCTGCGGCTTGCCAGTCCATTCGTACTGCTTATCAAAAAACACTCTCCCAAGAGCAGGGCTTTTTACACGCAACCATGGCACGCTCGTTGTATGGTTTACCCATTGTGAGTGTCTATCTGCTGATTTGTTGGCATTTTATCGGACAAATTACGTTCCCTTCCATCGGACAATTTCTCGGTTATGCTTCTGTCTGTGCCATTGCACAGGTGCTCGCCACTTATTTGATGCTCCGGGTTTTTCAATCCGGCAGTTTTGCGTTAGGCACACTTCTGGCAAAAACAGAAGCGGTTCTGGCAGCGCTGATCGGCATTCCGTTATTACACAATTCGCTGAACCTGATTGCTTGGAGCGGTATCGCACTGGGCGTCACCGGGACGTTAGTGATGAGTATACGACTGAGTAATTTACGTCATGCACATAAAGATATGTCACTACTTGCCGGGTTAGGTAGCGGATTATGCTTTGCCGTCACATCAGTGACAGCGTCACTTGCGAGTCATTCATTACAAGGCTCGATTATTACCAGCGCCGGAATCACCATCTGGTACGTACTTGCACTGCAATCGGTGCTCTTATGTAGCCTGCAAATCTATCGCAGCCGTGATCTCTTCTCGCCTGTGAAGCAGTCTTTCCTGCTCAGCAGCAAAGTCGGTATTCTTAGTTCATTGGGCTCAATCGGTTGGTTCACCGGATTTGCACTGATTAATCCGGCACTGGTCAAAACGCTGGGACAAGTAGAGATTCTTGGCACGCTCTACTTTTCCAAACGGCGCTTTCATGAACGGATGACCTTACAACAATGGCTCGGTGGCAGTATGATCATCGGGAGTGTCGTCTTGGTCGCGGTTGCAACGCTGTGAAATGGTGAGTCTCTGCGTGCCACGAACGACCAGTGCTATAACATCGTCAATGCCAGTTTAGCGAGGTTATAGGCGTCAACATACCCGGAATGCTGACGTCCTTCCCATGGAATCCCAGCCGCTTCCTGAGCCGTCCGGTGTCCGCTCCGGCGTTCTTTCATGCGGTGCTGAATCCGGTACAAAGTTGCCAAATTAATAAACTCATGGATCGGTGACTCGATGCCTTTCTGCTCGCACTCTCGTTGCAAAATCAAATCATCCCTGCCCCATGCCATGTAGACTTTATTGGTTGAACCAAAGTTTTTGATTATCGACTGAACCACCTGCGCCAATGGCCGACCTTGCTTTTCCAATTTGCGCGGGGTGATGCCCGTCAGTTCAGCGCAAAATAAAGACACTTCATCCTGTTCCGGCTGAACATAATACTGGGCTCTTTTCACAATTTTACCTTCATCCAGTGCGATTTCAGCCAAACCGATTTCAATAATTTCTCCGGTTGTTCCGACACCGTTTTCATTCCAACAACACATTTCCAGATCGAAGCAGACTACCCGATTGCAGTTCATAACCTATATACCCAGTCTTTCGCTCAAACCCGTGATCATAATGAAATAATCTCAAAAAGCGAATCACGGATACACCCCCCAGAACAGGATGAACAAATATTCAGCGAACAAGCGCATGATGATAGTAAATCCAGTGCCTGATACATGGCTTTATGGCCTTTTGTGTTAATATTCGCACCACTATTTCA
This sequence comes from Vibrio sp. MEBiC08052, assembly GCF_001506075.1. Classification (GTDB taxonomy): domain Bacteria; phylum Pseudomonadota; class Gammaproteobacteria; order Enterobacterales; family Vibrionaceae; genus Vibrio. Next base: position 1,777,841 of record NZ_KQ947475.1, read on the forward strand.
ATGTAGCAGAGAATTGCATATGACCTTCGATCTAAACACTATGCCGACAAGTTTCGACATGCTTCATGCCATTCTGGCCCTGTGTGCCATCGTTTTATTCATTTTAGTGATCAGCCGTCGGGCCAAAGTCATCGAAAAAATTGTTGAGAAACCAGTCGAAACCGTCGTTGAAAAACCGGTTGAAAAGATTGTCGAAGTGGAAAAAGTCGTTGAAGTCGAAAAAGTGGTTGAGAAAGTCGTCGAATCCAAACTGGCAACAGCATCAACGGATGCTGCATTACAAATACTGGCTCTGTTTCAGAAAGAAGCCAGACTGATCGATTTTCTCAATGAAGAGATTATTCACTATTCCGACGAAGAAGTGGGAGCCGCTGCACGTGTCATTCACAGTGGCGGTAAAAAAGTACTGGATGACTATCTCCGTCTCCAACCCATTCGTCATGAAGCAGAAGAAAGCCACATCACGATTGAAGCGGATTTCAACCCACAAGCCATTCGTCTGACGGGCCATGTTACCGGTCATGCACCTTATCAGGGACTGTTGGTTCACAAAGGCTGGCAAGTCACAGAAATCAGCCTCCCGCAAATCGCACCAGACTATGATACATCGATTATTGCACCGGCAGAGGTGGAACTGTAATGGAACAACATGCGCGTTATTGTGTCGGTATCGATCTCGGAACCACTCACAGTGTGTTGTCTTATGTGGATATGCACGCTGAAACCCCGCAGGTCACGGTATTATCTATTCCGCAAATGACCGCACCGGGTACGGTGGAATCATTGCCTCAGTTAGGCTCATTTGTTTATCAGCCCCATGAGCATGAAATGTCTCCCAGCGCCCGGATTCTCCCTTGGAGTGATGAGCCACAAGCACTGGTCGGAGCAATCGCCCGTCAGTTGGGTAGTAAAACCCCGATTCGTCTCATCGCCAGTGCCAAATCCTGGCTGTGTCATGGTGGCGTCAACCGCCGTGATGCTTTCTTACCGGCAGGTAGTCCGGATGATGTCAGTAAGCTGTCGCCACTACAGGCCAGCGAACTGTATCTGGCGCACTTACAAAACGCCTGGAACCACCAGTTCCCCCAGTATCCTTTGGCGGAACAAGATGTCACCATTACAATCCCGGCCTCATTTGACCCGGCCGCCCGCGACTTCACGGCAGAAGCCGCTAAAAATATCGGCCTCAGCCGCCGGACACTATTAGAAGAACCTCAGGCCGCACTTTATAGCTGGATTGATGCCAATGGTGACTCATGGCGTGAGCGTGTCAATGTCGGTGATGTGGTACTGGTGGTTGATATCGGGGGCGGAACAACCGACTTATCCCTAGTCGAAATCAAAGAGAGTGACGGCCATCTGGTTCTGGAACGGGTTGCTGTCGGTGAACATATTCTGCTGGGCGGTGACAATATGGATCTCGCCCTCGCCTATCGCCTGAAAATGAAATTGGCACAGAATGGTCAAGAGCTGCAATCATGGCAGATTCAGGCGATCACTCACGCTTGTCGTGATGCTAAAGAAGCACTGCTCAACGATGCACAACTGGATGCATTCCCGATTGTTGTACCAAGCAGAAGTTCGAAACTTTTCGGTGCGACGTTGAAAACCGAACTGACGCAACAAGAAGTCCGCCAGACGCTGGTAGATGGCTTCTTCCCTCAAGTCGGAATTAGCGAGCTGCCCCAACAAAGAGCCCGTGGCGCTCTGACTCAGATGGGTCTGCCCTATGCGCAAGATGCCGGGATTACTCGTCATATCGCCGCATTCTTAACCAAACAAGCAGGCGATTCTTCTGAAGCTGACCCCGTGATGCCGTTTGGCGGAATTCCCGGTCTGGAAACGTCCGCATCTCCTACATTCATTCAACCCAGCGCGATTTTACTCAACGGCGGTGTCCTCAAATCGACATTACTTACGGAACGACTGCTGGCAACCATCAATCGCTGGCTGACCGATGCGGGGGCTGAGTCAGCCCGCACACTGACCGGCATTAATCTTGATCTGGCCGTGTCTCAGGGAGCGGCCTATTACGGTGCGGTACGTCAGGGAAGCGGCGTCAGAATTCGCGGCGGATTAGCCAGTGCGTATTATGTCGGAATTGAAAGTGCCATGCCGGCAATTCCGGGGATGGCTCCCCCACTGGAAGCAATATGTGTCGCCCCTTTCGGGATGGAAGAAGGCGCCAGTGTCACCATCAGTCAACGGGAGTTTGGTTTGGTGATTGGTCAACCGGTTCACTTCCAATTTTTCGGTTCAACGGTTCGGCGGGATGACTCAGCCGGTACCCATCTGGATGCCTGGTCTGCAGATGAACTACAACAACTACCGGAGATTCAGGTGACATTACCCGTGACCGAAGGCCGCAAACATGGTCAGATTGTGCCGGTGACTCTTGCAGCTCATGTCACAGAAGTAGGCACCCTGTATCTCGAAGCGATTGCCACAGATAATGGCCAGAAATGGCATGTCGAGTTTGATGTACGTGAAGGATAACTATGGCGGCACAACATTATTTAGTCGGCATCGATTTAGGCACAACCAATACGGTTGTTGCCTACTGTGAGAACGGTAAGAATCTCTCCGAATGTCCGATCCGACTGTTCGAAATCGATCAACTGATCGGCCCCGGTGAAGTTGCCCGCAAGCCGACATTGCCTTCATTTCGTTTTCATCCGGCACAAGGACAACTCTGCCCGACGGATCTTTCCCTCCCTTGGGTGCATCAGCCAGTCGCTGGTGATTTCACCCCTGTCATTATTGGCGAATGGGCCAGAGAGCTCGGAGCTCAAGTCGAGGGACGGCAGGTCGTCAGTGCCAAAAGCTGGTTGTCGCATCCTGCGGTTGATCGCTACGAAGCGATTTTACCTTGGGCCGGTACGCAGGATGTCGAAAAAGTTTCACCGCTGACCGCCAGCGCCAGTTACCTCAATCATATCCGTCAGGCATGGAATTATCATCATCCGGCCCACCCGCTCGAACAGCAAGACATTGTGGTCACCGTGCCGGCTTCATTTGATGAAAGCGCCCGTAAGCTCACACTGGAAGCTGCGGCATTGGCCGGGATGTCTCATGTTAAACTCCTTGAGGAGCCACAGGCCGTTTGTTATGACTGGTATACCCGCTATCAGTCGCAAGCAACAACACAACTCAAAGATGTGTCCGCGATTCTGATTTGTGATGTCGGTGGCGGCACGACGGATCTCAGCCTGATCGCTGCAACATTGGTACAGGATGAGCTGAAATTGGATCGGGTCGGTGTCGGAGAGCACTTGATGCTCGGCGGGGATAATATCGACCTCGCGTTGGCCCATCTCGCTGAACAACAGTTTGCTCGGCAACATCAGGAACAGCCGCAAAAGCTGAGTGCTGCCCGCCTGAGCAAACTCATTCAGCAGACCCGAAAAACCAAAGAAAGCTTACTTGCGGCTCAGTCCCCCGAATCAGCCAAAATTACCCTGTTGGGCAGTGGTTCAAAACTGTTGGGGGGCACCAAAAGTATTACCCTCGATAAAACGCAGATCCGGCAGATGGCGCTGGACGGGTTCTTCCCGCATACCGCTGTCGATACCCTGCCCGCTCAAAGAAAAGGTGCAGTGCTTGAGTTCGGTTTACCCTATGCTGCGGATCCTGCGATTACCAAACATATTGCAGCATTTTTGGCGCAACACCCACATTTAACTCAAACAACGGAGCACCCTTCAGCGCCACTTGGCCTGCTGCTCAACGGTGGGGTTTTCAACAGTGATCTGATTCAGCAGCGACTGATACAAATTTTGTCGGACTGGACCGGACAACCGATCATTCACCTCGACAACCCTCATCCCGATCTGGCTGTCGCACTCGGTTCTGTCGGATACCTCAAAGCCTGCCGGGGGTCACAACTGAAAATCGGTGGTGGTGCCGCACGGTCTTATTTTTTGCATCTGGAACAGCGTAAGCAGCAGTCGTCTCAGGCGCTCTGCCTGTTAGCCAAAGGCACCGAGGAAGGCCACGAGATCCGCCTGTCGAGCCGCCGTTTTTCGCTCACCCTCGGCGAGCCGGTCCGTTTTAATCTGCTGACCACACGACACGACAGCCTCGATGGCTGTTCCCCCATTCAAAACGGACAACTGGTCGATATTGAAGCCGAGTATTTTTCATCATTGCCGCCCTATATTACGTCACTGGAACGGATTTCTGATCAATCGCTGGCAGCCAATCAAAAAGACCGTGTTGAAGTCTTTCTCTCCACGCAGCTCACGCCAGTCGGCACTTTGAAACTCGAATGTGTTCAGGTTGATGATGAGCAACACCGCTGGCAGTTGGAATTTGAAGTCCGCCATCAGCCACACCATCAAGACGCTACATCGACTGAAACGCCGGGGCTTGCTCAAGCCTGTGAGTTGATTACCGGCTTATACAGTGGCAATAAAAACAGTGAAATCCAAGCCGATCCGCGAACACTGAACAAATCACTGGCACGGCTGCTCGGCGAAAAAGATCACTGGGATATCACCACCAACCGCCAGTTATTTGATCGACTGGCTCAGGGCAAAAAAAGACGGCGACGCTCCGAAGCCCATGAACAAAACTGGCTGCGGTTTGCCGGTTTCACCATGCGTCCGGGATTCGGTGATCCGGTGGATAGTTGGCGTATTGAACAAATTTGGCCGCTCTATCAACATGGGATTCAATTTCAGACCCATCAAACCTGGAGTGATTGGTGGACATTCTGGCGTCGGGTTTGCGGTGGACTCAATCAGGAACAACAAGAAACCATTTTGGCCGATATCGCCAAATACCTCCACCCTGGTGCGCATAACAGCAGTAAACAGCTCAAAGCCGTACAGGAAAAGGGTTATGAGGCGATGGTTCGTCTGGCGGCCTCACTGGAACATCTGGAAACGGAAGATAAGGTACTGTTAGCGAACTGGTTCAGTAAACGAGCTTTGCATCAGCCCCAAGATGCACAAGCGCATTGGTGGGCAGTCGGTCGTCTGGCGGCAAGAGTACTGCTCTATGGCAGCCAGCATAAAGTGATTCCGAAAGCACAACTCAGTCACTGGTTAGCGGAATTACTGCAACAGGACTGGAAAAAAGAACCAATGATCGGTTTCGCTGCGATGATGATGTGCCGGAAAACCGGAGATCGTCAGGTGGATATTGCTGATGACCTCCGTGCAGCGGTTACCGATAAGCTCAAACAGAGTAAAGCACCGCAAAGCTGGCTTGCACTCATCGATGAAATATCTCAAGTCTCCGAAAGTGATTCAAAACGGATCTTCGGTGACGCGCTGCCGAGTGGCCTACGCTTACTGCACTAGTTCAGAGCTAATCGTTGATTCCGTCGGTTGTCAGTAAAATTGAAGGAAAAAAGGTGTGAATGGTTCAGCCGACGGGAAAATCCGGGCGAAAAACTTTGCCCGAATTCGAACCATCAGGTCAGGATTCAATCCTGAAAGGTGCGTTAACCGGGGGAATTCGCGGACAACTCACTCGATAGCAGAGCTTCGATGACAACACATCACTCCGGTCATGAGTGCGTTTGCGTGGCTCGCTTGTCTAAATAGGCTTGCTGGAGTGAGTCCCGGTTGTTCAGGTATTCATCCAGTCCTGCTTGTCTTAAGTGACAGGAAGGACATTCACCGCAACCGTTACCAATCACACCGTTATAGCATGTGAGCGTCTGGTTTCTGACTAATGTCAATGCGCCATAATGATCGGCCATTGCCCATGTTTCCGCTTTATTCAGCCACATCAGAGGAGTGACAATTTTCATTTCTCGATCCATGCCTTGAACCAGAGCTCGGTTCATGGTTTGGATGAATTCGTTACGGCAATCCGGATAACCTGAGAAGTCCGTTTCACACACACCGGTAATCACCGATTCGGCACCAATCTGATACGCATAAATACCCGCCAGTGTCAGGAATAAGATGTTTCGACCGGGCACAAATGAATTCGGTAATCCATTGTCCTGTAACTCATGAGAGACCGGAATGTCGTCCCGTGTCAGCGAACTGATCGCTAATTCATTCAACAAGCCGACATCCATCACTTTATGGGCTTTCACGCCCAATTGAACCGCTAATTGACGTGCGGTCTCAATCTCAAGCCGGTGACGCTGTCCGTAATCAAAAGTAATCGCATGAACTTCATCATAAGTTTGCAGCGCTTCAACAAGGCAAGTGGTCGAATCTTGTCCGCCACTAAAGACAACAACAGCTTTTTTCATAACAATTCCTCAGGCAATACGCAGATATTTATGAGTCTGAATCGATAAACGCCAATTGCGTTCGATACACACCTCAATACATAACTCAGTCGCTCGTGGTTTCTGACTAATCGGTTGTAAAGCAATGATTGTATCATCGGCAACCGGTGTCTGGCGCAGTAAATGTTCGAGCTGCTCAATATCTTTACGTGTGCCGACGGGGTGCTTAATTTCATTGGCCCGTAGTAGTGCACTTTCCAGTACGGGTAAGCGACCTTTCATGACTATTTTTGGTGACACTGTCACCCATGTTTGGGTCGAAGTTCGGATGTCAGCTGTGCCACTGGTTTCGATCTGACAATGACAGCCAATGGCTTCAAACGCTTCGGTTAACAACGTCAAATCATAGAGGCACGGTTCTCCGCCAGTAATCACAATATGTTTCGCGGTATAACCTTGCTGGTGATAGCAATCAATAATTGCTTCTGCGCTCATCTGGCACCAAAGCGGACTATCCTGAGTTTTAACGATGATGTCATCAACAGAACGCTGGTCCTGCGGCTCGGTAAACCAAGTTTGCTTGGTGTCACACCAAGCACATCCCACCGGGCATCCTTGTAAGCGAACAAAAACAGCAGGGACACCTGTAAAGACACCCTCCCCCTGGATAGTTTGAAAGATTTCATTGACTCTATAAATACTCAAAATGAATCCTAATTCAGCAGTCATATTATGCGAGTCGCAGACCTTAATAGAAGCTTGTCGGAAGGTCAAATTAAACCCATACAGTATTAACATGAAAATCAATTCGATTCTCTATAATTGCGATATAATTCAAAAAGATAATCTTCTGCACCGCTTCTCCAGTCAAATATCTGCTCCCCCATTTGGTCGCCCGAACAGAGGATTTCGAGCCCACCAGGGATAGACATTTGATACCGATGATCCGAGATAATGACATCTGAGGTTATGCTTGTATTTGTGCTGAAACTCCCTCATATTGGTGCGTCTTGATATGGGTACGTCTTGGCATTCATTCTATCGATAGAATCCCGTACCACTTGTTATTTTTAGTCCCACATTTTCTGAAGTTACCGGTGATAAATCATGTATAAACTGATTGGACTCGACATGGATGGCACACTGCTAAACAGTCAAAAACAAATTTCAGCCCGCACTCAAGCTGCCATACAGGCGGCAAAAGACAAGGGTGTCCAAATTGTTTTGTCCTCTGGCCGACCAATTGAAGGACTTCGCGCGTATCTCGATCTATTAGGGTTGAATCGCGAACACGATTACGTCGTTCATTACAACGGATCTTTTGTCGAAAATGTGCTGACGGGTGAAATCATTCGCCAACAAGTTGTCAGCGCTGCCGATGTCAAAACCATTGGCCGAACCGCTCGGGCGCTCAACGTCAATACCCATGCTTTCAGCCAGAGACTGGGGCTGATTACACCAAAGAGCACTGAATACACCCGTCTGGAAGCGCAAATCAATGGTATCGAGATTCATGAAATCGATTTTGAGACACTGGATGATGATCATCCCATGATTAAAGCGATGATCGTTGATGAACCGGAAAAACTTGCTCAGGCTTATCGGAACTTACCTGCGGCGGTCGTCGAACAATTTACGATTGTCCAAAGCGCCCCCTATTTTCTTGAATTTTTGAACCCGCAAAGTAATAAAGGATTAGGAATTCAGGCCGTGGCCGAACGTCTGGGGATTCCGGCAGAGCTTGTGATGTGTATCGGTGATGCAGAAAATGATCATCACATGCTCGAATATGCAGGTTTAGGCATTGCGATGGAGAATGCCATGCCACAAACCAAAGCGATTGCAGACTACATTACCGCCAGCAACGATGAAGACGGCGTGGCACGGGCTATTGAAAAATTTGTGCTGGCATAAACGACCAGCTGCCGCAACTGTGTACAAATAAGAATCTTTCTTGATTGAAAGCGCCGGAGATGCTTCATTTCCGGCGCTTTTTAGCGCTTTCCCTTTAACGTATTCCCTTCCTCAGACAATGGATGTGATGGCCGAATCCGAGTTTCTGATAGAGTTTAATAGCAGGCTGATTAAAATCCCACACTTCAACAAAGACTTGTTGCACCCCATAGTCTTCAAATTCTTGTTCTATCCGCTGTAACAGCTGACTGCCGATTCCCTGTCCGCGATAGGACGGAAATACATAAAATTCGTCAATACTGCCCATCAATACCGGCTGGCTGACGGAAGAGATTAAATCGGCGAAATGCCCGGAAACAAAGCCAATACAGTGATGATCGCAGAGAGCAACAAACACTAATCCTTCAGGGGATTCTAAATAATCAGCAATTCGCTTCTCTTCCATCACCGCTTGTGCCGACTTGAAGTGTTGCGGGCAAGCCAAGTGATGCTCATTGTGTAACTCATACATCATCTGTTCAAGAACGGGGAGATCCGACGATTTCGCCAACCGAAGATTAACCATAGCAGCCTCAGGCAAGAGATAGGAGTATGGCTAGTTTATACCCGACGTTCCCCAAGGTAAAAACATAACGCGCCGCAAACCAATGACAAGACAAACGACCGGGGGAGTGCTCCCCCAGCACTGTCCCCCGTCGTCAGCCATATCCGGCACTTTCACCCAGTCTTATGATCTATATCGTGATGCAACGCCTGTTCAAGCTCGGATAAGCTCAGCGGATCATCAATGGTTGAAGGAACCGTATAACTCTCTCCATCAGCGATCTGCCGAATCACGCGGCGCAGAATTTTGCCCGAACGTGTTTTAGGTAACCGTTCAACCACAACGGCGTGGTGAAAACAGGCAATCGCCCCGATTTGGTCACGCACTTGTCCGACTAATTCAAGTTCTAACTGGTGAGTGTCCACTTTCATGCCGTTTTTCAACACCACCAACCCTAATGGAAGCTGCCCTTTCAGCGCATCATGCACACCAACCACGGCACACTCTGCCACGGCTGGGTGTGCCCCGACGACCTCTTCCATTTCTCCGGTCGATAATCGATGTCCGGCGACATTGATTACATCATCGATCCGCCCCATGATGAACAGATAACCTTGTTCATCGGTATATCCTCCGTCACCGGATACATAGTAACCGGGAAACTGACTCAGATACCCCGACTCAAACCGGTCATGGTTACGCCAAATGGTCGGCAAACAGCCGGGCGGCAGCGGCCGTTTCAGTGCCACATAGCCTTGTTGACCACACTGCTGAGGCTCTCCTTGCTCATTGAGTATTTCGACGACATAGCCCGGTGTTGCTTTGGTTGATGAACCCGGTTTGATCGGCATCGTTTCAATCCCTAGCGGGTTACCGGCAATCGCCCAGCCGGTTTCCGTCTGCCACCAGTGATCAATCACCGGCTTATCGGTATGGGACTGAACCCATTCCAAAGTCGGCGGATCCAGCCGTTCTCCGGCCATAAAGATCGCTTGCAATGATTGGAGTGAGTCACGTTGAATGTATGCCCCGTGAGGATCTTCTTTTTTAATCGCTCTGAACGCAGTCGGTGCCGAAAAAAGTACATCGACTTGGTATTGTTTACAAACTCGCCAAAAAGCCCCCGGATCCGGTGTCCGCACGGGTTTGCCTTCATAAAGTACCGTGGCACAACCATGAATCAGCGGACCGTAGACAATATAGGAGTGACCCACAACCCAACCGACATCAGAAGCGGCCCAGAATACACCGTCTTGCGGCATATTATAGATAGCTGACATCGAATACTTCATTGCCACGGCATGGCCACCGTTATCCCGGACCACGCCTTTCGGTTTCCCCGTCGTCCCCGAAGTATAGAGGATATATAATGGATCGGTTGCCCGTACCGGCACACACTCGTGAGGTGTCGCAGCTTCAAACAGAGGCTGCCAGTCTTGATCTCTTGCTTGATTGAGCTCAGCGATATGAGCCGGACGTTGGACGACAATGACGTGTTCCGGTTTCCAGCGACTATCCATAATCGCCTTATCAACCAATGGTTTATACGGAATCACTTTATTGACCTCGATCCCGCATGAGGCCGTGATCAGCACTTTCGGTTCGGCATCTTCGATTCTGACAGCCAACTCATTCGGGGCAAAACCGCCGAACACAACCGAGTGAATCGCTCCCAAGCGGGCACAAGCCAGCATTGCCATGACCGCCTCGGGAATCATCGGCATATACAGCACCACCCGATCACCTTTTGTGACCCCTTGAGCGGCCAACATGCCTGCGACACGCGCTACATCATCCCGTAACGCCTGATAATTCCACTGCTTTTGAATCCCCGTCGCCGGAGAATCATAAATCAGCGCCGTCCGTTCACCCCGACCTTGTTGGCAGTGATAATCCAATGCCATCCATGCGGTGTTCATCACTCCATCGGAGAACCAGCGCTCGATCTGATGTTCATCGACACTTAGAATGGTTTGCGGTTTCTGAAACCAATCCAGTTTATCTGCCTGTCCGCCCCAGAAGATATCCGGGTAATCTCTGGCAAATTGATACTCTTGTTCATATGTAAGCATCATTTCCCCCATTGACAGTGGCCGGTATCAGTCCGATACCAGCGACCTTGGGAAGTTAATTTCACACCCGTTTATTGATCACAAGTTTATTGATCACAAATTAGTTAATCACAAATTAGTTAATCACAAATAGCGCCATAAACTCATCAACCGGTGTACGCTCCAGACGTTGCTGATCCAGACACAGTGTCGTCAGTGCTTCAACACGGCCTTGAGGAAAACGAGTCTGTAAATTACGGATAAACTTCTGCTCGAGTACGGGAATCCCTTCTTCTCTGCGACGCCGATGACCGATCGGATACTCGACCTCGACTTTCTCTGTACATGAGCCATCACGGAAGAAAACCTGAATGGCATTCGCGATCGAACGTTTATCGGCTTCCAGATACTCGCGGCTATAACGGTTATCTTCCTGAATCACCATCTTGTTTCTGAGCTGATCGATGCGAGGATCGCCCTGATGAAAACCATCTTCATAGTATTCAGCCACTAAATCACCATAAAGTAATGGCACAGCCGTCATATATTGCAGACAATGATCGCGGTCTGCCGGATTTGCCAGTTCACCGACCTTGGAAATGATACGAATAGCTGATTCATGGGTGGTCAGTTCAATGCGATCAATCTCATCAATCCGATCCCGGACATGCGGATGTAATTGCACCGCACATTCAACTGCTGTCTGCGCATGGAACTCCGCCGGAAACGATATCTTGAACAGTACATTTTCCATCACATAACTGGAGAATTGTTGTGGGATATCAAATGCTTTGCCTTTGAACAGCACATCATAATATCCCCACTGCGGGGCAGAGAGAACCGTCGGGATCCCCATCTCGCCCTTCATGGTAATCATCGCCAGCCGGACCGCCCTCGATGTTGCATCTCCGGCAGCCCAAGATTTGCGGGAGCCGGCATTCGGTGCGTGGCGATACGTTCGCAGCGCACCACCATCGACCCAAGCCTGAGACAGTGCATCAATAATCTGCTGTCGGCTACCGCCAAGCATCTTCGTCACCACAGCAACCGAGGCCACACGTACCAAAAGTACATGGTCAAGTCCGACCCGGTTGAAACTATTGTGTAATGCCAGAACACCTTGAATCTCATGCGCTTTGATCATGGCGGTTAAAACATCTTTCATCACCAGCGGTGGTTTTCCCTGAGCAACGGCCACTCGACTCAGGTAATCCGCCGTCGCGAGAATACCGCCCAGATTATCAGAGGGATGGCCCCATTCTGCCGCCAGCCAAGTGTCATTGAAATCCAGCCAGCGAATCATACAGCCAATGTTAAATGCGGCCGTGACCGGATCCAGCTCATGGGAGGTGCCCGGCACCCGGGCGCCATGACGTACGGTGGTGCCCGGCACAGTGGGACCTAAATGCTTGGTACATTCAGGAAAACGTAACGCGAGCAGGCCACATCCCAGCGTGTCGATAAGGCAATTGCGCGCGGTCTGATAAGCTTCTTGTGACGTGATAGGCTGTTGATCGACATAATCGGCAATTTGCACCAGTAGTTCATCGGGTTGTTGCCGTTGATTAAAATCTACATTCTGACTCATGAGTCTGTCCTTGGTTAACGCTGTTCAATGGGAATCCAATCTTGATGTTCAGGGCCTTGATAGTCGGCACTCGGACGAATAATCCTGTTATTGTCCCGCTGCTCGAAAACATGAGCGGCCCAACCGGTCAAACGACTGATGACGAAAATCGGGGTAAAGAGTGGCGTCGGAATTCCCATAAAGTGATAAGCGGAAGCATGATAAAAGTCGGCATTACAAAACAGCCCCTTCTCCCGTTTCATGACGGCTTCTACCCGTTCTGAAACAGCGTAAAGGTGGTGATCGCCAACTTGTTGAGAAAGACGTTGCGACCACTGTTTAATCAGTGCATTCCGGGGATCACACTCTCGATATACCGCATGACCGAAGCCCATAATTTTGTCTTTGTGAGCCAGCTTTTCGAGCAGACCGCTTTCCGCTTGTTCCGGTGTTTCCCACTGGGAAATCATGGCCATCGCAGCTTCATTCGCACCGCCATGCAGCGGACCGCGAAGCGTGCCGATTGCCCCTGTAATACAGGAGTGGAGATCCGATAGCGTCGAGGCACACACCCGGGCAGTGAATGTCGAAGCATTGAATTCATGTTCAGCATACAAGATCAGGGAACAATGCATCGCTTGACGGAATTGCTCATCGGGTTCGCGGTCCAACAGCATTTTCAGAAAGTAGCCACCGATAGAGGTTTCACTGTGATCGTCGGTGTTGATTCGCACCCCATCATGGCTAAACCGATACCAGTAGCAGATGATCGCCGGGAAGCAAGCCAATAACCGTTCAGTGGCTGACAACTGCTGAGAAAAATCAGTCTCAGGCTCAAGGTTACCGAGCACCGAACACCCGGTGCGCATCACATCCATCGGATGCGTCTCTGCGGGTAAACGTTCTAAAACGTCTTTGAGTACCTGCGGTAATCCGCGTAACTGCATCAGGTGGGTCGTGTAGGCATCTAACTCTTGTTGGTTTGGCAGTCTGCCTTTGAGTAGCAGGTAAGCCACTTCTTCAAACTGCGCATGATTGGCAAGGTCTGTAATATCGTAACCCCGGTAGGTTAACCCTGTTCCGGTTTTCCCGACAGTACATAAGGCAGTCGTGCCAGCACTCTGCCCTCGCAACCCTGCACCTCCCAATTCCTTGTTTGGCATGTTGAGCTCCTTATTTCCCTGCCGCTTATCTCTGACGGATAATCATTGTCCCCGGATAGGGCATGATTCAGTCGGCCGGGTTAGTTTCACGTGATGGATATAAATTTACTGGTGCTGCTCAGAAAACAGTTGATCCAACTTATCTTCATAAGAGTGATAATTCAGATAGTCATACAATGTCTGTCTGGTCTGCATCTGTGGCAGTAACGCCTGCTGATTGCCGGTTGTGAGCAGATGCTGATACACCATTTCTGCCGCTTTATTCATGGCTCTGAATGCACTCAACGGATAAAGCACCATACTCACTCGTGCCTCGGCAAGCACGTCACAGTCATACAAAGGTGTTTGGCCGAATTCGGTGATATTCGCCAAAATCGGAATAGGTCTCCCTGCGGCTTCTTCCAGTGCTGTCGCGAACTGCTCATATTGACCTAACTCGACCATCGCTTCGGGAAAAATCATATCGGCGCCGGCTTCAACACAGGCAATCGCTCGTTCAATCGCCTTTTCCATGCCCTCTACCGCTAAAGCATCAGTTCGCGCCATAATGACAAAATCATCATCAACGCGCGCGTCCACAGCGGCCTTAATTCTATCGGCCATTTCAGCACAACTGACAATCGCTTTATTGGGTCGGTGACCGCATCTTTTTTGCAGCACTTGGTCTTCAATATGAACCGCCGCGGCCCCCGCTTTTTCCATCGCACGGATAGTTCTGGCAATGCTGAAAGCGCCGCCGAATCCAGTATCGATATCGACGAGCAACGGTAAATCACTTGCATTGGTAATCCGTTCAACGTCCACCAGCACATCATTGAGTGTGGTGATCCCTAAGTCGGGCACCCCATAAGATGCATTGGCAATACCGCCACCGGAAAGATAAATTGCCTGATGCCCGATTTGTTGCGCCATCATCGCGCAATACGGATTAATCGTGCCGACAATTTGCAGGGGTCGGTTGTGTCTGACTGCTGCTCTGAATTTTTTACCCGGACTATTCATGATTGTTCTCCCTGTTCGGACAGCATATGGACTTCAATCAGTTTCCGACTGCCCGCGATATGACGCCGCATCAACATTTCCGCCAGTTCCTCATCCCGTTCCCGTATGGCCTTCAGGATAAACTGGTGCTCCCCAAGTGCTTCTCTCGGCTGACTGTGAGCCCGAGGGGACTGATAACGAAACATGCGCAATAAATGATACAACTCATCACACAATAGCCGGATAAGTTGTTGGTTACGGCTGGCTTTGATAATGCAATAATGGAAATCGAAATCACCATGCTGATGAAAGTATGACGCACCTTCAATTTGGCTAAGATGACAAGCATGTTTTTCTAACAGTGCTTCAAGATTGCTCAACTCTGCCGGTGTGATATATCGGGCAGCAAGGCGCGCGGCCATTCCTTCGAGGGCTTCCCGCACCGCATACAGTTCAATCAATTTTTCATAAGACAGCGCAATCACTCTCGCACCGACATGCGGGATCCGCTCAATCAAGCCAAGGCCTTCCAGCCGCATCAGCGCTTCCCGTAATGGCCCCCGGCTGACCTGAAACTGACGGGCAAGATTGGGTTCGGAGATCTTACTGCCGGGCGCAATCTCTCCCTGAACAATCGCTTCAATCAAGTAATCCGTCAGATGTTCTGATTTGGTGTTGTCTTTCTCCGGCTGAATTAAATCTGTCGCTTGATCCACTGTCGTCTCTCTATTGATGAGGTCTTTTGACCGGCTCCGTATAAAAAATAGCCGATCCACTGACACGTTCGCAAGCAGATTGTTGACAATTTAGACTAATGTCTAACTATGTATTCTCGGTTTTAATATCAATATAAAATTAAATTATTTAAAAACAATCAGATAAAATAAAATCAATTTTTCATCATAAAATATTGTCAACAATCCATACTGTTCACATCGACTTTGTATGTATGTTGCAGCCATTAGTCGAGGTAAATTAGTTGAGGTAAATTGATTGAACTAAATGGAGTATATTGAATTGAATGCATCAATGAATCGCCGGTCAGACAAGCAGTCTGCAACGGCTTACAGGTTCGGGAAAATTAAGTCAGAAGAAAATGAGATAGGCTCATCGCTCAGCATATTGTTCATACCCGACTGAGCGATGATATTCATGCAATGGAGAACAACGAGAGTCAGGCTGCGGACTTGGCTCTCCAGCCAAGATTAATCAGTGAGGTCAGATAGTGATCTTCCCACTGACCATCAATCAACAGAAAATCTTTCAACTCTCCTTCATACTGAAAACCCAACCGCTTCAACACGGCTTCGCTGCGTTGATTGCGGGGCATGTATGTTGCAGAGATGCGATGCATATTCTGCGCTTCAAACATAAACCGACAAGCCATTTTTAATGCCCGGGTCATGATCCCTTTACCCTGCGCATTTTCAGCCAATGAGTAACCGACATAACAGCTGTGAACCGGAAAACGTGAAATTTGGCTAAACGAGATCGTACCAACCATTTCATTGGTAGAAATATCGAAAATCAGGAGATAGAAACCAACTGCCATCGTTTCTAATTCTCTGAGTTTAATCAGACGTTGTGCCCAACCTTGCTCAAGAAAAAATTCCTCTTCTCGTTTCGGCTCCCACGGTGTGAGGTAGCGTCGGTTAACATTGAAATACCGGGCAATCGTTCTGGCGTCATCAATCCGGGCCGAACGAATCACAATATCACCATCGACATCATAAACTTGTTTATACATAAATTACTTAGCGTCCTGTTGCTTATCGCTCCGAGAGTATCAGCCTCGCTAGAAAGGCGATAGACATCCCGAAAAGGTTAATGTTTCCGAATATCGTAATCTCGCAATTTGTTCGCAATTGAGGTATGAGATACGTTCAACCGTTTCGCCAGCTTACGACTAGAGGGGAATGACTGATAGAGTCGCTCTAACACTTTGGCTTCATAATCTTTCATGATGTCATCCAAACAGCCATCGAGATTCAACAGCCCGATCCCGCCATTGACCGCATCAACTCCCGGGAGATGGAAATAGTCGATTTTTAACTCATCGTCCGGCATCTCGGTCAATGCTCTCAGCACCATGTTATCCAACTGACGCATATTGCCGGGCCACTGATAGTGCGACAACTGTTCAATGACTGATTCATCATAGTGAGGTTTTGCCATCCCCATATGGCGCACGTGCTTGGCAATAAAGAGTTCCAGCAATGGCTGAACATCACTGGGGCGCTCACGCAATGGTGGAATCGACAGGGTCAGTACATTCAACCGATAAAACAGATCTTCACGGAATTTATCGGATTCGGCCAAGGCTGCCAGATTATGCCGCGTTGATGCGATCACCCGGACATCAACGTGAATTTCATGCTCTTCCCCGACTCGGCGGAATGTCCCATCCTGGAGAAAACGTAATAATTTAATCTGGAGGTGTGCGCTCATTTCACCGATTTCATCGAGAAACACGGTGCCACCATTGGCCTGCTCAAAAATGCCCTTATGCCCTTCACGGTGATTGAAAGATCCCGGTGCATGACCGAATAACTCGGTTTCGGCAACATCATCCGGCATCGACGCACAACTCACGACCAAGAATGGTCTCGATGAACGTTCTGAGCGATTATGGCAAGCCTTCGCCAACATTTCTTTTCCGGTACCGGTTTCGCCTTCGATCAATAAAGGTTGATCCAGCATCGCCAGCTTCTTCGCCTGATTGATGAGATGTTTGTGCCGGTTTGAAATACCGACGAAGTGTTCAAATCCCAGTTCACTATGAAGCGGTAATTGTGTGAGTTGTATTTCATGATGAAGCTGTCTGGCTCGCAGGATCACCATTGCACTGGCCAGAATCGACTCTTTTGACTCACTCTGAATGTAAACGGGCATAATCTCCAGAACATAGTCCAGACCATTAAGCACAATGTCCTCTCGCTGACGGGATTTACTCCCTTCAAGCCAACGAGAAAAGTTAAAAGCATGAACCAGTGTTGAAATCGCATGGCCGATGACTTCGTGTTGCTGCTTATTAAGCAATGATAAAGCGGCATGGTTTGCAGTATCGACAAAGCCTTTCAAATCCATCGCCAACACCGCATCCGGGAGGTTATTCAGCAGTGAAACCAACTCAGTGTTATGTCGTTCCATTGGCATGAACTGAATTTTCCGGACATCTTTCACACCGGATATCATCCGAATTTGAGCCATCAACTCACTAAACGTCGTGAAATCAATATCCGGGCAATTCAGATAAATAATCCCAGAAATATCAATTTCAATTCCTCTCAAATCGATATTTCTGGAGACCAGAATATCCAGTAGTTCCCGGGTCAACCCGAGCCGGTCTTCGCAAAAGACTTCTAGACGCACAAAAATCAACCCAAACGTGTAAGGAAAAGTTGACAGTAGTTTCTATCAACACGGAATCTCCGTCAAGTTACAAAAATGACCCGATAAAAACAGATGCACTGATATCACAATTTGATAAGCAACTTATCCGAGAATCATCTCACTGGATGTGTTGCCGACAAACATTGACCATCAAGGTGTTTTCATCAGGGCCAGTACTCTCGAAACAATCGCTTTTCTGACGCTGGTCAGTTTCGCTTTCCGTTCAGGAATCCATGGTAATGGCCGCAGTAGTGTGACGGCCTGAAGCCCTAGACGCGCGGTGAGTATCCCGACGCCCACCCCTTGTCCGGCTCTGGCGGATATTTTTCCGGCCAATCCGGCCGAAAGCAAGTCGGTTCCGGCATCAATTGCAATTTCACTGGCACCGGCAGCAGCCATATTGACGAACAGCGTCCGCAACAAACGAACCCGGGACCAGTAACCTAAACGAACACCGTATAAATCAGATAACCGATTGATCATTGCCAGATTGCGCCACGCAACCAACAGCATATCAGTCACTGCCAGCGGACTGACCGCAACCAGTGCTGCAGATTCGGTCGCATGACGGGAAATCAGCTGAATTGCTTTTTCATCGAGATGTTTCAGGACAAACACATCGAACAACGCCAGAATCTCACCATCGTTATAGGCTGTATTCAGATGCTTTTCCCATTCTGCCACATGCTGGGATTCAATCGCTGCCGCTGCACCGTTAACCAAGCCGGCCTCATTGATGATTTTACGACACAGCCCGGTTGCCTGGCCGACACTGTGTGAGTGAATCAGAGTTTCAGCTTCCGTCTGGCGAGTAAAATGTTTTCGCAATGAGCGCAATGTGAACCACTCTTTCACTAACTGGCTGAGACCAACCCCGGCAACAGCCGTCACGAGTGCTGTCCAGCCTAACGTTAACCATTCACCATTCTGATATGCCGCAACAATGGTATCTACTGCCTGCCAGCCGACTAAACCAACAAAAGCGCTGCCACTCAATCGCCAGAACCAAGGCGATTTGCTCCGGGGCCGAATCACCGTATCGAGATTGACATCTTCTGATTCCGCCAGTGACGATTGTGCGACAGGTTCAGGCGTAAATTTTTCTTCATCAAACTGCTGTTGCGCCAGCAGTGAGGCTGTTTTCTCATTTGATGATTCCAAGTCTTGCTGAAAGACTCGTTTCGGTTGATAAGGTGTCATCGCAATTTATCTCCGATTAAATATTCCAGTACCGCGTCGAGACGAATTTGAGGTATCGGTTGCCGGGGGTCAGAAATTTGTGGACGGAACTCGGTAAAATCAAAGCGTTGAGATTGCCAGAATGCCGGGGATGGGAGTTTGTCCGGGACCTCTCCGGGGAAAATTGTTACATTTTCGCCGCTGAGCGTGGTGCCTTGAATCGCATGTATGCGTCCTTCCGGTGCTGAGATATATCCGGATTGCGTCGCCTGAACAGACGCTAAAGTCATGCATTCCATCGCCACGTTTTGATAAGAGACATCCTGCCAGACCGGCTGAATCA
This sequence comes from Vibrio sp. MEBiC08052, assembly GCF_001506075.1. Taxonomy (GTDB): domain Bacteria; phylum Pseudomonadota; class Gammaproteobacteria; order Enterobacterales; family Vibrionaceae; genus Vibrio. The sequence goes on from NZ_KQ947475.1 coordinate 1,797,172, forward strand.
TTTGATTCAACAAATGTAACAAATGTACGTGTTGATCCGGTGTGACATGATCCGCTTTGGTGGCAGCAAACAGCACTTTATCGATTTTGGGTGCAAACAGTCGTGACAATAAACCACTCCGCCCGTACTTAAAACTTTGCAGGAGGTGCACCAAGGCGTGTTGCATATCGACAAAAGAATCATGTCCGGCATTGAGCGGGCTCAGGCAATCCACCAGCACCACCTGACGATCAAATGTGGAAAAATATTCCCGATAGAAGTTACGCACAACTTTTGACTGATACTCTTGGTAACGCGTTTTGAGCAGGTCATAGTTGGTCGTCAGTGAACGACGTGAACGATACTCCTCTGGCGGGAGACAAGGAAAAAACTGCAGAACCGGTGCACCGGCCAGCTCTCCGGGTAACACAAAACGCCCGGGTTGTACCCAGTGAAATCCTTCAGCTTTACAATGGTGCAAATAATCCGTGTACACGCTGGCAATATCTGCCAAGCGTTGCTCATCTGCTTCTGCATTCAGATCCAGCGCCCGACTCTTCTCAAGCCATCCATCAGCCATTACTTTTCTTTGTCCGCTTAACTGCTGAATCTGCTGCGCTGACCACTGTTCAAAACTCATCTCCAGAAGCGGTAAATCGAGCAACCACTCTCCCGGATAATCGATCAAATCGATATACAATGTCAGTGACTTGCCCAGTAGGCGTTTACTTCTTTTATCCGGTCGGTATTTGATGGCGACTCGTGTTTCACTGACATCCCGGGTTGGTTCCGGCCAAAAAGGAGGATGGTTCTGAATCGCTGAGATGGCCTTTTCATAATCAAAACGAGAAACCATCAGATTGCGCTGTGGAATCCGTTTGGTACCGATGATTCGCTGTTGCTGACTCGCGACCAAAAAGGGCAAATGGTGATGTGTCGAAAGATACTGAATTTGATTGAGCAGTGAGGTGATAAAAGCCGTTTTGCCGGCTCGTGATAGCCCGGTAACAGCGACTTTGATATTCGCATCCAGACCACGCTGAAGCAATTCCGAAACATCCTGACCAATCTGTCGCATTGCTACCGCCTTATTCTTTTAAGCTATTTTTTGAGTTACAGTTAGTAGCTGCAATTATATACTCAAGCTATATAAAAATGCAGCGCTGTGGCTCAGGGTGATGGGGACTGATTCAGTCCCAGCGCTCGCTGTGTCCGTTGACTCAATCCCAATGAAACGATTCGGTAAGATTCAGTAAGATAATACATCAATGCTTCATCCGTTTCGGCTGTACTTTTATCATGCTGGATCCATTTCATCCCGCGGGAAGCAAAATAAGGGGCTGGTCGATATCCCGGTTGCTCACTTAAAAAGTCAAAGTTAAGAGCCGATGTTTTAAACGTAAATGCCGACTGCCCCTCTCGGTTCAGACTCCCAATCGCGAACACCTTGCCACCGATCTTCCAAACATGAGAATTGTGCCACTGCACCACATAAGTCGTTGCCGGTAATGAACGACAGAACGCATTGTACTCATCTAAATTCATAAAAAATACATCTCACACTGAACGGCTATTCATCTTTTATAAACCAGCAAAAAGAGAGACAAATCACCCTAACCAAGCTAAAATGCGATGTCTCTCTTTCCTCCAATCTACTGACCAATATAAGCTGTTATAAAAATGAAATCATCCCAACAACCGATTTTTCCCATCGGTGTCCAATTTATGTTTCTGTCTGCTTTGGGATTTGCCCTCATGACCGCATGTGTCAAAGCCACAAATCAGTACGGGATTCCCGTTTTCGAAATCGTTGCCGCCCGAGCACTGGTTTCTCTTGTCATCAGTTATATCGATGTCAAACGTAAAAAGATTTCTCTCTGGGGCAACAATAAACCGTTGCTGTTTGCCCGAGGGGCTGTCGGTACGGTCGCACTGATTTGCATCTATTATTCTGTGACCACTCTCCCTCTGGCTGAAGCGACGATTTTACAGTATATCCATCCGGTGTTTACAGCCCTGTTAGCTGTATTTTTCTTAAAAGAAAGGGTTCAGCCGGCAACTATCATCTGTATTGTGACCTGCCTGCTCGGACTCTATTTTATCATGCAGTCAGATATATCCTCCGAATCGACTACACCGCTTCCCTTATTGAGCATCGCATTCGCTCTCATGGGTGCATTCGGCAGTTCCATCGCTTATGTGATTGTCAAAAAACTGAGCCCGACAGAAGACAGCTCAGTGATTATTTTCTATTTCCCGTTGGTTGCACTACCGATCGCTGCTTTGCTGATTGGTGATGATTTCGTCTGGCCTGATTTCAATATCACCATCTTGCTGATTTTGGTTGGTGTATTCACTCAGGTGGGCCAGTATGGACTGACCAAAGCAATGCAGACTCAGGATGCCGGCAGAGCTTCAGCATTTGCCTATGTGCAGATCGTGATTTCCGTGATCATCGGTATCGTCGTATTTGATGAAATTCCATCGGTCTGGACTTTGACCGGCGGTATTCTTATCGTCTCCGGTGCGCTGATTAATTTGTTCGGACAGCGGTTAAAACTCGCTCGGTGTTGATAGTTATCTCCGCAAAAAAGATCGGACATGTTGTGAAAAAACAATCTTATGAGGGGGATATTGATTTCCCTCTCGCTAACAGGTGATAGCACCGCTATGATGGTAAAACTAAGCTGAGGATATTCCTCAATATCATCAAGGACATCTGAACATCATGAGATTGATTGCACTGGCTGTATTGCTGCTGCTTAACCTACCCACATTTGCTTACGCAACAGAATCATCTACAGAGCAATGGTCGCTCTATAAAACACATGGTAGCGTCAAAGTATACAGCCACAAAACGACAACGAACCATATAGAAGTTAAAGCTGTCGCAATTGTTAAAGCCATTCCCGGTGCCTTAGTTGCCTTATTGCACGATGCACAACGTGGCCCCGAATGGATTGCGAACTGCCGTCAGGTCGTGATTGAAACCAAATCCGCTCATGAACGGATTATCCATGTTTATTACAGTGCCCCTTGGCCTGTTGAAGATCGGGACATGGTCATCGATTCCGTCATTCATTATGATCCGCAAGCCCAGAAATTAACGATTAGCGTACAAGACGTTGGTGATCAATATCCCCTTGAGCGGAATTATGTGCGAATGAAAGATGTGAGTGGAGAATGGCAAGCTATTCGACTGAATCACCAGCAGACGCAGATCTCGTATCAAGGTCAAGGCAGTGCTGCTGGTCATATTCCACTATGGCTGGAAAATAAACTATTGCTGAGTTCTACTTATGAAACCTTCTTAAATATGGCCACCGTCATTGAAGAAGATGTCTATCAGGTCCCGATCCCCCATTCATAAGCATCATTCACAAACCGAATCACTAGCCAAGCCATAACTGGTCATTGGCTGTCACAACTTCTGAGACAGATGCCTGCTCAGAGATCTGTTCCTGTCCCTGCGGTTCATCGTCAGCAGAAGAAAACAGATAAGTCAGCACGCCAACACTCAACATATAAATACTGGCAGTAATGATTGCGACAATTAGGATGAATTTTTTGAACCACTGCATGGTTGTTCTCGTAAAATTGAATGGGTAGCAAACCATACCAAACTGGATAAAAATTGAAAGTATTTCATCATTCCACAAGACGGCACATCGCAGATTTTATAAAGCCGCTGTCACAATCTGTCACATGACTAACGATAAGCGCTACATTTCACTGATGTTTTTCATTTTATAATAAAAACACATAACTCAATGTTTTTTATTCGCCAAATTACGAAACAATTATTTAATGGAAAACAATAATAATGAAAAAAGTAATTTACAGTACCATGCTGATGGTATCACTCGGTGGCTGCGGTGGCTCTGACGGTGGTTCAAACCCCCTTGTCAATTACCAATCCAATGGATTAGGGTTCAGTGATATTACCAATGGCTTTGATATCTCCGTTCACTTGTATAATCAGTTGAATGAAGACCAGATAGAAAAAGAACATGCCACGGTCACATTCGACATTAACAATAATTCCACATTCGATGACGGTGACATTCGGATTAAAGTCGGCAATACATCAGGCATCCCCAATGTTTACTATGAGACAGGCTGGACTGTCGGTGACTTTATTGTCGAATATAACAAAGCCGGGACTATCTTATCTGTTCGGCCAAACAGCGGGGTCATTGTTGGCGGGAATAATATTCTGACCAACGATATTGGCTCAGTCTCCTACCGACTCACCACATTCAACGATACGTTTGTCAGTAATCATCTGATATTCAGGATCAATCGAGCCTTTACTTCAAGCGATGCGGATGCCCCGCTGATCAAACAAAGTCTGAATAATATTTCCAGTGCGACCCCATTTAATATTGAATTCAGTGATGGCGTCAGCAGTGCAGACTATATTCCCGGTAAAGACGTATTCAGCCAAGGCACATTTAGCGATAACAAAAATGATTACACTGGCAATAATAATCAAGTGGATCTGAAATCAATCAATATCAGCAACATCTAATCATTGGTTATCAGCGCAACGGAGATACGCGCTTTATTAGCAACAGTGCGAGTCACATAGAGTGAGCAACAGATTATTCACAACAACAACGATTCAATGATTAATGATTCCGATGTCAGTCATCCCCCCATCGGAATAAGCCCCAAAAACAAAAGCCTCTGAATAGAGGCTTTTGTTTAATTAGCGCAAAGCGTTTATTTTTCGGCTTCTGCGATTTTCACTTTCCAGACATCCGGGCCGGTCTGGTGCGCGTTGACACCATGAGAATCAACCGCCACAGTCACCGGCATATCTTCGACTTCAAATTCGTAGATAGCTTCCATCCCCAGATCTTCAAATGCCACAACACGGGCTTTCTTAATCGCTTTTGCAACCAAATAAGCTGCACCACCGACAGCCATCAGATAAACCGCCTGATGGTTTTTAATCGATTCAACCGTAGCAGCACCGCGCTCAGCTTTACCAATCATGCCCATCACACCGACATCGTCAAGCATCATGTCGGTGAACTTGTCCATGCGCGTTGATGTTGTCGGACCTGCAGGACCAACGACTTCATCACCGACGGCATCAACCGGCCCGACGTAATAGATAAACTTGCCTTTCAGATCTACACCTTCAGGTAAACCTTCACCATTGTTTAGCATGGTTTGGATACGTTTATGGGCTGCATCGCGTCCGGTCAGGATTTTGCCTGACAAGAGCAGGGTTTCACCGGTCTTCCATTGACGGACATCTTCTTTGGTCACCTGATCGAGATTGACACGACGGGTGTTCTCGCCCGCTTCCCAAGTGATATCCGGCCAGTCTTCCAGTTTTGGCGGCACAAACTCAGCCGGCCCGTTACCATTCAGTGTAAAATGAATATGACGGGTTGCTGCACAGTTCGGGATCAGGCAGACAGGCTTCGATGCAGCATGAGTCGGCGCGGTTTTGATCTTCACATCAACCACAGTGGTTAAACCACCCAGCCCTTGAGCACCAATCCCCAAGCGATTCACTCGGTTGAAGATATCCAGACGCAACTCTTCTTCGGCATTTTGCGGGCCGCGATCAATCAGGTCTTGAATATCGATATGTTCCATCAAAGATTCTTTTGCCAGTACCGCGGCTTTTTCTGCCGTACCACCGATACCGATGCCCAGCATCCCCGGCGGACACCAGCCAGCCCCCATCGCTGGTAATGTTTTTTCGACCCACTCCGCAATATCGTCTGACGGATTGAGCATTACCATTTTAGTTTTGTTTTCAGAGCCGCCCCCTTTGGCCGCAATCTGAATTTCAACCTGATCACCGGGAACCATGTTGATATGAACGACAGCCGGCGTGTTGTCACGGCTATTAATCCGTTTCCCCGCAGGATCGTGCAGGACTGATGCCCGAAGTGGGTTTTCCGGATTGGTATATGCCTGACGAACACCTTCATCAACCATTTCCTGTACCGTCATATCCCCTTCCCACTGAACATTCATACCGATATTGACAAAACAAGTCACGATACCGGTGTCCTGACAGATCGGACGGTGTCCTTCGGCAGACATACGAGAGTTAATCAGGATTTGGGCGATCGCATCTTTCGCGGCCTGACTTTCTTCGCGGTCATAGGCTTTCTTTAATGCCTGAACAAAATCAAGCGGATGGTAATAAGAGATATACTGAAGCGCATCAGCCACACTACTGATAACATCTTCTTTCCGAATTAGCGTCATTGCTTACCTCATTATGTTTATGCTTCCGGAGTTATTTCAGACGACAGACAATCTAACTGCAGCGCGTCAAAAACTGTCATTTACCGGAGATTTCACGGGCTTATATTACTTATAGTCATTGCTTTTTATGATACTCTTGGTTACACCAACAAGCTATGCGACGATTGGACTTTTCGTCACAGTTTATACAAATGAACAGCCATGAAGAATGCCACTGACCGATACATTGAACACAAATCACTCACATATCATCCTCGGCTCGCCATTGAGTATTTCTCTCGCATTGAAAACCTGCCTTGGTCGATGCTGTTGCGTTCTCCGGCGGAACATACCGACAGCCGCTATGATATCCTTGTTGCTCAGCCCGTTGTCACGCTGAAAACACAAGGTACCATCACTCACATTCAAACAAGTGACAGTCAAGCCACATCACCCGACGATCCATTTGAACTCCTGATTCGCTACCAAAATCAATACACCCCAGCCCTTGATGAGATCAGCACATATCCTTTTGTCGGCGGTGCACTTGGCTATTTTGCTTATGATTTGGGACGACGGATTGAAAATTTACCCGCACAAGCAGCACAAGATATTCCGCTGCCAGAAATGGCGGTTGGGATTTATACTTGGGCATTGGTTGTCGATCATCGTCAGCAAACGGCAGCATTGGTCGGAGTCGGGATCGACGCTGCGGAACAATGGCTCATAACACAACAAGCGGTTGAACAGCCCACGTTTCGTTTGACATCAGAGTGGCAAGCGAACATGACTCAAAACGAATACCGGGATAAGATCAACGCCATTCATGACTATCTGCATGCCGGAGACTGCTATCAAGTCAACTTGACTCAGCGTTTTCAAGCTGGCTATACCGGCAGTGAATGGCAAGCCTATCAACAATTGGAAAATGAAAACCGCGCCCCGTTTTCTGCTTATCTGCGAATCGAGGAAGGTGTGATTTTAAGTATCTCTCCGGAGCGCTTTCTGCAATATAAAGCACCGATTATTGAAACAAAGCCCATTAAAGGCACGATGCCGCGTAGCGCAGATCACTGCCTTGACCGGCAGTATGCACAAACATTAGCCGCATCGGAAAAGGATCAGTCCGAGAATCTGATGATTGTCGACTTATTGCGCAATGATATCGGCCGGGTGGCAAAACCCGGTAGTGTCCATGTCCCTCAATTATTTGCGATTGAAAGTTTTCCGGCGGTTCACCATTTAGTCAGCACTATCCAAGCAGAGTTAGAAACTCATTACACTTCAGCAGATTTGCTGCGAGCCTGCTTCCCGGGGGGATCAATTACCGGCGCCCCGAAAATTCGGGCAATGGAAATTATTGAAGAACTGGAACCCCAGCGCAGAAGTGTTTATTGCGGGAGTATCGGCTATATCAGTCGCGATGGTCAGATGGACACCAGTATTACGATTCGGACCCTGATTGCCACGAAGCAACAGCTCTATGTCTGGGCCGGTGGCGGTATCGTCGCCGATAGTGAGTGTGACAGCGAATATCAGGAAACATTTGATAAACTAAGTCGCATATTACCGATATTATCATCAAATCAGCCACAACGAGACTGAAGATGCACCTGACCCGAGCAACGATATTAAGAGACTTTCAACTCCGTCAGCCCAGCGACTATGCCTCGGAATCATTGTCGCAAACCAAACATCTTAGTGAGCAAAACTTACGCCAAGCTGCGGTATTGGTTGCTTTTGTTGAACGGTCAACGGGGTTGAATGTTATCTTTACCAAACGTGCAGCGCATCTGAAACATCATCCGGGGCAGGTCAGTTTTCCCGGTGGCAAATGTGAACGATGGGATACATCCGTCTACGCGACGGCGATTCGAGAAGCAACCGAAGAGATTGGTCTGACTCAGCAACAGGTTGAATTAATCGGCTGTCTGCCGGCATTAAAAACCGTCAGTCGCTTTTCCGTAACACCGGTCGTGGCATTTGCCTCTCCCCACTATCAAGTCACCATGGATCCCAATGAAGTTGCAGAAGTATTTGAAGTGCCCGCAGATTACTTACTCCATCCCCGTAATCTGCATCATGCTACCTTTGTCCTGAAAAATGCCCGCCACCAGGTATTTGCGATCCCTTATCAACGGCATTTTATCTGGGGTGCAACTGCTCAGATCGTTCACGCCTTACAACAACAGATCAATGCGCAAGCCTATCATTCAGAAACATAGTAGCAATTGAGCGTGAAATGTAGTATAAGCTGATGCACATCAACAACTTACCTATCACAATTTTATCCTCTGAATATAGGATTGAACTCATTTTATCCAGATAGTTGGAAATCTCCCCATGAACAAAAAATATTTTTTACTGCTCCCGTTATGTTTGGCCCCCTTCTATGCCAGCGCAGCCGCAGAAAAAGGCACCTATTACATGGGATATCTCCATGAAGATATCAACCAAGGCGGTGTTTTTGAACTTGGTGTCCGTGTCCCTACCTCCCAGTTTACAGAATTCAATGTTGCCGCGATGTGGTTTGCCCACGATCAAAATCTTTACGAAGGGATTAACGCCGGATTTCATCTGACAACTGGTACACCCGTTTTAAAAGGCTATATGGGGGCTGGCTTGTTTTCCGGACAAAATAAAATGTGCGATAAACAATATAGCAATGTAAACAATCGTTATGATTATACCAATTGCGATTCAGACCTAACGGTCGGGGTTTATCCTGAAATCGGGGTTGAACTGTCACTTTTCCGGCTGAAACTGGCAACCTACGCCCGCTACTATAAAACAGCAAACAGCGGCAAGAACGAATATCGGATGTATGGCGCATATCTCGGGCTCAGTTTTTAGCACTTTGAGGCCGTTCATATATCCTAAAAATAACCGTAGATTAAGCAGATTATCAGTTGTGTAGACGGGGGGAGTCATGTACTCTCCTCCGCAATTTCATCCTGCTCAGACGAAATCACTGACTGTCATGCGGGATGAAATCATTATTTGCTGTTATTTATTGATATAAGCTGTTTGTGAGTACGCCATCTATGATTAGTGTTTTTGACATTTTTAAAATCGGCATAGGGCCATCAAGCTCTCATACGGTAGGGCCAATGAAGGCCGGGAAACAGTTCATTGACGAGCTATACCAGAAAGCAATTTTACCCAATGTGACCAAGATTACGGTTGATGTTTACGGCTCTCTGTCGCTGACAGGGAAAGGCCACCAAACCGATACCGCGACCATTCTCGGGCTGGCTGGCTATAGCCCTGAATCGGTAGAAATCGATCAGATTCCTCATTTTATCCGTCAGGTCGAACAGACGGAAAAACTCCCTATCATCTGCTATGACCATCAGGTCGATTTCCTCAAAGCAGACGGGATGACGTTTCATACCAGTAATCTGTCTCTGCACGAGAACGGGATGAAAATCCACGCTTGGCAGAACGATGAACGACTCTACTCCAAGACATATTATTCAATCGGCGGTGGATTCATTGTCGATGAAGAAAACTTTGGTCTGTCGATCGAATCATCTGATGAAGTTCCCTACCCTTATATCAGTGCCTCAGAATTAGTCACTCAGTGCCGTGAATCGGGCTTATCCATCAGTACACTGGTGTTAGAAAATGAAAAAGCACTGCGGACCGAAGAAGAGATTCATGCGCATCTGAGCAAAGTCTGGCAGACCATGAAAGACTGTATCGCCAGAGGTATGAAAACCGAAGGGATTCTGCCCGGGCCATTACGCGTGCCTCGCCGTTCAGCCGCGCTCAACCAGCAACTTCAAACATCTGAACGGACGTCGAACGATCCGATGGCGGTCATTGACTGGGTGAACATGTATGCGTTTGCCGTCAATGAAGAAAACGCTGCCGGTGGGCGCGTCGTTACCGCCCCAACCAATGGTGCTTGCGGTATCGTCCCTGCGGTACTGGCCTACTACGATAAGTTTATTCAGACGGTACATGAGCAAGATTATATTCGCTATCTGGCAACCACCGGTGCAATCGGCGGGCTCTACAAACGCAATGCATCGATCTCAGGTGCAGAAGTCGGTTGCCAAGGCGAAGTCGGTGTGGCTTGTTCTATGGCCGCAGCTGGTCTGGCTGAGCTATTGGGCGGGAGTCCGGAACAAGTGTGTATGGCTGCGGAAATAGCTATGGAGCATAACCTCGGTTTGACTTGTGATCCGGTGGCCGGTCAGGTTCAGGTCCCCTGTATTGAAAGAAACGGGATTGCCGCGGTGAAAGCCATCAATGCCACGCGGATGGCATTGCGACGTTCTTCTGCCCCCCGGGTTTCTCTCGATAAGGTCATCGAAACCATGCTCGAAACCGGCAAAGATATGAACGCGAAATATCGTGAGACTTCACAAGGTGGCCTAGCAGTCAAAGTGACTTGCTAGAAGCTGTTGCGAAACTGAGCTGAACATATTTGGGTACCAACCAAAACGCCCTTCATGATGAAGGGCGCTTTTTTAGTCTGCGTCACTGTGATCAGGCCGCTTACTCATTCTGTGGTTATTCACCGCGATAGACACACCCTGCCGTGCAGGTTTCTTTCACTTCAATTTGACTAAGCAATGGCAGGTTCGGCTTCAGCTCATGCCAGATCCACCGTGCCAGCACTTCACTGGTCGGGTTTTCTAATCCTTCAATCTCATTCAGATAATAGTGGTCGAGGCGTTGGTAAATGGGTTTAAATGCAGCCTTAATCTCTGCAAAATCAATCACCCAACCCGTTTGAGGATCAACCTCTCCCTCCACGGAAACTCGGACCAGAAAAGAGTGCCCATGAAGACGCCCACATTTGTGGCCTTCAGGAACATAAGGCAGATGATGGGCGGCTTCAAATGTAAACTCTTTATATATGATCATCTTAAACTCTATAAATATCAATAACTTAAAATAAAAACAAACAAGTTATTATACGCGAAAACGCGCTATTGTCACATGCTAAGTTGATCAAACTAATATAATCGTCAGTTGATGCAGTTAACGGCTCGAAGCGCGCACGCGCAACTGGTTTAACAGTCTACTGCGTTGACCGCCAATCCGCCGCGAGATGTTTCTTTATATTTATCCTGCATATCCCGTCCCGTATCTCTCATCGTGCGGATCACTTTATCAAGAGAAATAAAATGCTCTCCATTACCACGTAACGCCATATTGGCAGCATTGATGGATTTCACCGCTGCAATTGCGTTTCGTTCAATGCAAGGGACTTGAACCAACCCTCCTACGGGATCACAGGTTAACCCCAAATTATGCTCCAGTGCGATTTCAGCCGCATTTTCAACCTGCCCCGGGGTACCGCCAAGCACTTCTGTCAATCCAGCGGCAGCCATGGCACTGGCAGAGCCGACTTCACCCTGACATCCAACTTCAGCACCGGATATCGAGGCATTCATTTTACACAAAGCCCCAATCGCACTGGCCGCCAGAAAATATTTATTGATATCTTCCGCTTTGGCCTTCGGATGAAAACGCATGTGATACATCAATACTGCAGGCATAATTCCCGCCGCACCATTGGTCGGTGCCGTCACCATCCGCCCACCGGCAGCATTTTCCTCATTCACCGCCAGCGCATAAAGATTGACCCAGTCCATACCACTCAATGAGGTGTATATCACGTTGTCGTCGCTGGATTGAATCAAAGAGCGATACAGAGAAGCCGCTCGTCTCTTCACCTGTAGTCCTCCGGGTAGAATCCCCTCTTGTTCAATGCCGCTGGCAATACATTCCTGCATGACTTGCCACAGTTGAGCAATCCCGGCTTCGATCTCCGGTATCGTCCGCCAAATTTGCTCGTTTTTCATCACCAATTCACTAATCCGCAACTTGTGTTTCTGGCAAATCTCAAGTAACTCTTTCGCGCTCGTAAACTCATAAGGGAGTTCAATCTGTGGTATGACATATTCCGTTTTCTGAATGGATGCTTCATCCAGCACAAACCCACCTCCTATCGAATAATAAGTATTATCGATCACAACTGTACTATCAGCCCCGTAAGCAGCCAGATACATTGCGTTGGGGTGATACGGTAAAACTTCATCAACGAACAGTAAATCGGTATGCCAGTCGAAAGAAATCGTCTTTTGTTTTGCCAGCCGTAACATGCCTGTATCTATCGTCTTCTGGATTGTCGGCTCAATCACTGAGGGATCAATGGTGTCCGGCTGATATCCCATCAGCCCCATCACAGCAGCCTTATCGGTGCCGTGCCCGACACCCGTTGCACTGAGCGAGCCGTATAATTTTATTTCAATCCGCTCGACACTGGTCAACAATTGCTGACTCACCAGTGCTTCAGCAAAAAGACTGGCGGCCCGCATGGGACCGACGGTATGGGAACTGGACGGTCCAATACCAATTTTAAACAGATCAAATACGCTGATACTCATGACTCGCTCCTACAAAAATCCGTTTCTTGTTTTATGCTGAATTATTAGTGGTTCAGACCATGAAGACATGCTGACCACGAATGTCGATGAGAAAAAGATAAAGAGAACCGATAATTGGTTCCCCTTATCATTACTTTATAGCAGAGCGTTGGGCATCTTGCTGCCTCAGCACACTGGCATACATGTGCATTCGTCTATTCACATGCATAGAAAATGAAGTGTTTTAAATGCCTCACCAATATCGATTTGCGACATAGTGGTGAATAAAAAATGAGGATGAAAATGATGACTCAGGCATCGTCAGTCTGTCGCTTCCCCGTTTCAATTGAACAAAGTTCAATCATCACGGTGCAAGATGTCTTAAAAACGTCGTCAATGGATACACTTCTCCGGCTTTCTTCACGCTAAACCATTCAAGAGTCATTGATTTTAGTGTATTGTTAAGCTTTATTGATGCTGGGGAAAGATGACGGTCAGAGACCGCCCCCAACACTTTCGGCATAATTTTTTGATTTGTAATAATTAATTGACTAAAGGATACCAACACTACTATGACGTACGCGCCTGTTGTTGACGTATTAAGCGGCAAGCTCGCGGTTGACAGTGAAGTTACTGTCCGCGGCTGGATCCGTACACGTCGTGATTCCAAAGCCGGAATTTCGTTTCTTGCCATTTATGACGGCTCTTGTTTCGACCCGATTCAGGCCGTGGTCCCGAATAATCTCAATAATTACAATGAAGAAGTGTTAAAGCTGACAACTGGTTGTTCTGTCGAAGTAACCGGCACAATCGTCGCGTCTCCGGCACAAGGTCAGGACTTTGAGCTGGCGGCAACAGCGGTCAAAGTTGTCGGATGGGTCGAAGATGCGGATACTTATCCGATGGCGAAAACCCGTCACTCAATTGAGTACCTGCGTGAAGTTGCTCACCTGCGCCCACGTACCAATGTGATTGGTGCGGTTGCCCGGGTGCGTAACTGTCTTTCTCAGGCTATTCACCGTTTTTATCATGAGCAGGGATTTTTCTGGGTTTCAACGCCACTGATCACAGCCGCTGACTGTGAAGGTGCCGGTGAAATGTTCCGCGTTTCAACGCTGGATCTGACCAACCTGCCGCTAACTGAACAAGGTAATGTGGACTTTAGTGAAGATTTCTTCGGTAAAGAGACATTCTTGACCGTTTCAGGTCAGTTAAACGGTGAAACCTACGCTTGTGCCCTGAGCAAAATTTACACGTTCGGTCCGACATTCCGAGCAGAAAACTCCAATACCAGCCGCCACTTAGCGGAGTTCTGGATGGTGGAGCCAGAGGTTGCATTTGCCGAACTGGACGACATCGCCAAACTTGCTGAAGATATGCTCAAGTACGTTTTTAAAGCCGTACTTGAAGAGCGTCGTGATGATCTGGAATTTTTTGCCCAAAGAATCGATAAAGATGTGATTAACCGTCTGGAAAACTTTGTTGAGTCAGATTTCGCACAAGTTGATTACACTGATGCGATTCAAATTCTGCTTGATTCCGGTAAAGAATTTGAGTTCCCGGTTGAGTGGGGCATCGATATGTCTTCAGAACATGAACGCTACCTCGCTGAAGAGCACTTTAAAGCACCGGTTGTGGTGAAAAACTATCCGAAAGATATCAAAGCATTTTATATGCGGATGAACGAGGACGGTAAAACTGTTGCCGCGATGGATGTACTCGCGCCGGGAATCGGTGAAATTATCGGAGGCTCTCAGCGTGAAGAACGTTTGAACATCCTTGACCAACGGATGCTCGATATGGGGATCGAACCGGAAAGCATGAACTGGTATCGTGACTTGCGCCGCTATGGCACCGTCCCGCATTCAGGATTCGGACTCGGCTTCGAACGGTTAGTCTCTTATGTCACAGGGATGGGTAACATCCGTGATGTAATTCCATTCCCGAGAACACCACGTTCAGCTAACTTCTAAGTGAAGTACCAGTTTACAGGTCTTAATGCCATCGTTTACGGTGGCATTTTTTTATTGTTCCCCCCTTCATGATTTCTGATGACTATATGCCGAAAGGCCGTTTTCCATGCGCGTGAAACAGAATAAAAAATTATTTACTTTTTTCATCGTGTGACGGTTGTAACAAGATAGCCATAGAGGTATAAATAATTGCATTACGATGTCACGAAACTGGCATAAAAATTCACCATTTCCTTTCAATTTTACACGGATGAAAAACATGTTTGAAAAAGTTGTCGCAGCACCGGCTGATCCTATTCTCGGACTCACTGAAGAGTTCAAAAGCGATCCCCGTTCAGAAAAAATTAATCTCGGGGTCGGGATCTATAAAGATGAGTCCGGTCAGACGCCGATCCTCGCGACAGTAAAAAAAGCAGAAGCCATACTGCTCGAATCAGAAAAAACAAAATCTTATCTCACCATTGAAGGAATGGCTGATTATGCACTGGCAGTGCAAAAACTACTGTTTGGGGTCGATGCGGAAATTGTCACCAGCCAAAGAGCCAAAACCTCTCAGGCACCGGGCGGAACCGGCGCACTCCGTGTCGCCGGTGAATTCATCAAACTTCATTTAAGCAGCTCTAAAATTTGGATCAGCAATCCAACTTGGGCTAACCATAACGGGGTCTTTAAGGCTGCCGGCCTCGAAGTCGCGCAATACAGCTACTACAACGCGGAAACCAAAGACAAAGATTTTTCAGCGATGGTTGCCGACCTGCAAGGTGCAGAAGCTGGCGATATCGTTTTATTACATGGTTGCTGCCATAACCCGACTGGTATCGACCCGACAGCTGAAGAGTGGGAAACCCTCGCTAAACTTGTCGCAGAGAAAGGACTGATTCCTCTTTTCGATTTTGCTTATCAAGGCTTTGCCAAAGGGGTTGAAGAAGATGCCGCTGGTCTGCGTGTCTTTGCCCGTTACAATCAAGAGCTACTTGTCGCCAGCTCGTTTTCGAAAAATTTCGGCCTGTATAACGAACGGGTCGGAGCATTCACGCTGGTGGCAGAATCTAAAGAGATTGCAACGACTGCATTTTCTCAAGTGAAAAGTATTATCCGCTCAATCTACTCTAACCCACCCGCTCACGGTGCTGCGGTCGTTACCACAATTCTGAACCATCCGGAACTCTATGCTGAGTGGATTCAGGAAGTGGCAGAAATGCGAGATCGCATTCAGGAAATGCGTGATCTGTTTGTTGCGACATTGAAAGAACAAGGCGTTGAGCAAGACTTCAGTTTTATTGCCCGTCAAAACGGTATGTTCTCATTCTCAGGCCTAAACCCTGAACAAGTGGCACAGCTAAAAAATGAGTTTGGTATTTATATTGTCGGATCCGGACGCATTAGTGTTGCCGGTATGACGAAGAGCAACATGTTGCCACTGTGTAAAGCGATCGCTGCGGTACTTTAATTTATAAATTTATTTTTGTGAAATCACTGAATATTCATCCCGGTATATCCGGGATGAATTGTATTGGTCGGTTTGATCTGATTAAGAAATATGATGAACCGCACAAAGTTTATTGCCTGCCGGATCCCGTAGATAGGCTAAATATAATTCCCGATTGGGATAGGCACGAATACCCGGAGGATCCTCACATGTTACCCCACCATTTTCGATTCCCGCTTGATGCCACACATTTGCAAGTTCCGGGCTCGCGGCTTTAAAACCGATGGTCATACCATTCCCCGGTGTTGCTTCCTTACCATTAATCGGTGGTGTGACGATCAGAACTCCCTCAGAATTTGCATAAATACAGCGACCTTTCTCATCAATCACCCCTGCCGGGTAATCCAGAACTGCCAAAATTGCATCATAAAACGTTTTTGATTTTTCAATATCGTTTGAACCAACGACGATGTGACTAAACATGGTGTATCCTTTTATGACTAGAGTTCGATTTATCTTGCTACAAGGATATCCACCTGTCTAGAAATGTTCTCACAAATCTTACCGAGCACCGCAGTCCCAACGTTTTGAAGAGCGCATCCTTTGCTGAATCATTTCGACACTCATCGGTTTGTCAAAATAATATCCCTGAACCAAACATCCTGTCGCAGTATGATTGGTCAGTGCCAGTAATTGTGCGTAGGTTTCAACGCCTTCGGCAACCACACTGAAGGGAGCTGACTGCCCAATCGCCAGTATTGTTTTAATCAGAGAGCAACTCTCTTCACTACATAACATCTTATCGATAAAACTTTTATCGATTTTGACTTCATCAATCGGGAGCTGATTGAGGTAACTCAGGGAGGCATAACCTTTACCGAAATCATCCAGCGAGATGCGAATACCAGCCCGTTTCAAAGAGAGTAAAACCTCCCTAGTCTGCTGAAACTCACGAATAAAAACACTCTCTGTAATTTCAATATGGATGCGACTGATATCAATCCCCACATGCTTAATGATCGCAACAATGTCATCCACAAATCCCGGTGTTAGAAGCTGTTTAGCCGACACATTGACATTCAGGCTCAATGCATAAAGACCATTCGGACTCAACGCCAAAACCTCCCGGCAAGCCCGTTCAAAAATATAGTTACCCAATGTATAAATCAGACCGACATCTTCCGCGATATGGATAAACTCTTCCGGCTTCACCGCACCGAGGACATCATTATCCCACCGAACCAAAGCTTCAAGACCGAGCACATTCCACGTTTTGACGTGCACTAACGGCTGATAGCAGATAAACATTTCATGTTTACGCAATGCATGTTGCAGCTGTGCCTCAATCGCAAGGAAATGTTGCAAATGTGCATGAATCTCCTGATTGTAGAAGACCACACTGCCCCTGCGTTTTTTCTTCGCCTGATAAAGCACAACATCGGCTTTATGCAATAATTCCTCTGCTGATTTCCCATCATCAGGATATAAACTGGCTCCGATACTGCATGTCGTTTGTAATTGAATTCCACCCAACTCAAAAGGTTCATCGAACACCCGTTGTATTCGTGAAACTTTATGCTCTGCATCGGCTTTTTTTATGAGCTCAGAAAAGCAAAAGACAAACTCATCGCCCCCGAACCTTGAAACAAAATCATGCTCACCCAGTAAGTGACGGAAACGTTCGGCTACGCTCATCAATAGCTGATCGCCCATCGCATGACCATATGTGTCATTAATTTTCTTAAACTCATCCAGATCAACAAACACAATCACCAAATATTGCACCTGCGATTGAGAGCGCAGTCTGAATATTTCCTTTTTAATGCCCTTCAAAAACATCATCCGGTTGGGCAATGAGGTCAATACATCATGCATGGCCATAAAATGCATCTGATCCCGAGTATCTTCAACATGCTCAATATGCTGACGAATTTTTTCCTGATAGCGGTAAAATCGCCCTGCGATGAGCCGACCGATATAAAAAGACAAAAGTAAAACCATACCAGAGAACAACACACTGAAAATGACGATATTCCACAGCGCCTGATCACTTTTCTGTTTGATCTGTTCGAACTTGTGCTGGAAGTAATCATCAAAACGCGCCATAGGAAATCCAGCCACGACATGCCACCCCCAATCCCCCAAACTTTCTATATAAAGCATTGAGTCATCGCTCATCGACCCATTGCTGAATATCATCCGTCCTTGCACAAAACGACTGGGAAGATGAGATTGCGCAAATGATAGCCAAGCATTGGTGTGCCCTTCAGGTAACAATATTTCTTTCAGTTGTCTGCCGATGTAGGCAGATTCATTCTGGGCTAGAACCCGACCATACTGATCGATGACCGATATCATATATGCACCACCATTTTGGTGACGAACATGTTCATAAGGATATTGATCAATCCACTTGAGTAATGACTGTTGGACGTTGTGTTCCATATCTGCAACATTTTCGACTGCACCGACAACCCACCCCAATGGGGAAAAATACTTACCGAATCCCATCTTTTCTCTCTGACTCGGCTCCGATAGAGATGAGGGGAATTGGGACTGAACATCCCAACGAAAAAAAGATTCACCCTGACGTTCAATCTGTCTCAGAAAATCTTCCGAGACGGATGTGTCGGGATGAAAAGAGGCTGGTAGAACTTGAATATGCTCAGGTTGTTTCCTCAACATGCCTGATTGGTGGCGGGACTGAATAAAGAAATAACTAGAACGAGGAAGCTCACCTTGAGATTGAAGTGCCTGCGTGACGGCAAGTTTTATCTCTTCCGGAGAAAGGGCATTCTTCTGATAATAAAGGTGATGTATAAGTTCATATGCGTCGTAAACCCGTTGACGAACTTGAAACTGAAGATGTTGCATCAAGTAGGACTTTTGCCGCTCGAACTCTTTATGGATCAATGCGACATGCTGCTGCGTCAACAACTTCTCTGAGAGCATCATCTCATGGTACAACGCGTTGCTATTTTCAGCTAATCGTTGCCGATCCGCTTCATACAAATAACTATTCAGCACAAGCGCCAAACAACCAACGACAAATATTGGCGCCAGTTGAATAATCCACAATAAATGTCGCTCATTTCCCAAAGGCGAATTTGCACTATTCATAGCCGCGAATTCTCAAATCATATTAGCATTATTTTTTTAACCGCTCCCCAATCAACTATCGCGGGAGTCTTAATAAAACACGTATCATCAATTTATTATTTAATCAGAATATTCTTATTTATAGCAGATTAACTTGTTTAGGTTAGAAAATCATCAACAATATTAAACTCAAGAATTCATTTTAACGAAGTGTTTCAATATTGCTGGCTGACGCTCAATTAGGATTTCTCCGGCTCTGACTGACCAAAGCACTTCACTCTGATTTCTCAAGACAGAAACATCATCGGTGCCATCCAAAATAATCAAATGACCCGGTTTTCCTTCAGCAATCCCGTATTGCTCGGAGATATTCAACACGTTGGCACCATGGTCGGTAATAAAGCTTAATGCGGTTACTAAATCTTCATATCCCATCATATGACAAGCATGAATCGCAAAATCTAATTCACGTAATAATTTCCCATTCCCTAAGGTATACCATGGGTCTTGTATCGAGTCTTGCGCCAAAGCAACATTGATTCCCGCCCGATGAAGTTCCTTGACTCGGGTAATCCCTCGCCGTTTCGGAAATTCATCAAAACGTCCCTGTAAATGCATATTCTCCGTCGGACAGGAGACGAAGTTAATTTGTGACTTTTTCAGTAACCGAAATAATTTCGCACAGTAGGCATTATTATACGAATGCATGGCAGTTGTATGACTGGCGGTGACCTTAGGTCCCATATCCAGTTCCAATGCCACCGTTGCCAGCACTTCAAGAAAACGGGAGTTTTCATCATCAATTTCATCACAATGCACATCGACCAATTTCCCGTGTCGGCGGGCAAATTCGACGACCCAGTGCATCGATTCGACGCCGTATTCCCGGGTAAATTCAAAATGTGGAATCCCACCAACGACATCAATCCCAATCTCTAACGCCTTTTCCATCAATGCTTTGCCGTTCGGGTAAGAGAAAATACCTTCCTGAGGAAAAGCGACGATTTGTAAATCAAGATAAGGTTGGAGTATCGGTTTCAGTTGATTGATCGCTTTCAGCGCTGTCAGTTCAGGATCGGTTACATCAACATGGGTACGAACATACTGAACCCCGTTGGCAATCAGCAACTCAGCCGCAGTCAGCACACGTCGTTTGACATCATCGATATCCAGCAGTGCCTTCCTTTCCGCCCAGCACTCAATCCCCTCAAAGAGCGTGCCACTCATATTCCAGCGCGGTTCACCAGCGGTCAGAATTGCATCCAGATGAATGTGAGGTTCAACAAATGGGGCACAGCATAACTTCCCCATGGCATCA
Source organism: Vibrio sp. MEBiC08052 (assembly GCF_001506075.1). GTDB lineage: Bacteria > Pseudomonadota > Gammaproteobacteria > Enterobacterales > Vibrionaceae > Vibrio. Next base: position 1,817,575 of record NZ_KQ947475.1, read on the forward strand.
ATATCGGCGACTTCATCAAGCAGACGAGGTTGCGACTGAATCTTCTGAAAAATACCATTTTCAATTTGAATCGAGTAAAGCCCTTCAGCGCCTCTTAAACGTGCATTGATAATTTTCATCTCTTATTTCCCTTTGTCATCATTTTTATAACTACCTTGTTTTAATGACTATCCTGTCCATAAAAAGAACCCCGATCACAACGGATCAGGGCTTTTCATTACATGACAGTCATTAAATGATTGACCATATTTCAGAGTTTGAAGCGAGAAATTTCTCGTCCCAGCTCAGTCATCAAACGATGGACTTCCTGTGCTTCTTCAGCCGCCAACTGAGCTTCATAGGTCATCTGGTCACTCACTTCCCGGACAGATTCAGTATTACCATTAATATCTGCGGTCACCAGAGACTGCTCTTCTGCTGCCGAAGCAATCTGTGTTGCCATATCACTGATCATCGTAATCGATTCACTGATCATCTGCAGTTTGTCACCCGTGTGGTTGAAGTCTTGTACACTATTCTCAACCAAGTGATGGCTGGCCTGCATCACGCTGACAGCATTGTTGGTAACTTTCTGCAGCCCTTCAATCTTCGACTGGATTTCTTCTGTGGAAGCATGCGTTCTTTGCGAAAGCACTCTCACTTCATCGGCAACAACTGCAAAACCACGCCCCTGATCCCCTGCTCTCGCAGCTTCAATCGCGGCATTTAAGGCTAACAGGTTGGTCTGTTCGGCAATCGCCCGAATCGTCGATAGAATGGTGGATATTTCATTCGCATGGACTTCAAGATCACCGATAATCCCGGCAGCGCGAGTCAGTTCTTCAGCCAATTGGTTAATCGACTTCATACTCTTCTGCATCTGTTCATAACCTTCGGCACCCAATTCAACCGACTGGTTGGCACTCTTCGCAGTGTTTTCAGCATTACCGGCAATCTCAGCCGTCGCAGAAGCCATTTCCGTCACCGCCGTTGCAACCATGGTGATCTCATCCTGCTGTGTCTTCAGTTGCTGGCTACGTTTTGTCGCAGCCGAGGCCGCACTATCTGCTTTCTGATTCAGCGCGATCGACACATCGTGAACTTTTTTCACCATTGCATGGAGTCGATCGACAAATTTGTTGAATCGATTGGCCAACATGCCGACTTCATCTTGACGATTGACATCCAAACGCTTGGTCAAATCACCATTTCCTTCGGCAATTTCAGCCAGTGCCTCACCGATGTCACCAATGGCTTTGAGTTGTCGGGAGAGTACCCACGATGTTAATAGTGCAATCACGACAAGGATCACGATAGCGATGATGATTTGATTGAGCAGCAATGAATTCATCGGTTTTTCCAGTGTTGCCTGATCCATAATCATCAGCAACATCCAGTCCGTGTGTGCAATATTTTGCCCCATCACTACTTTATCTTTCCCGTCAATATCGACGAACAGTGGTTTTCCTGAATCAGAGGCCTGAGTCAGAGACTGAATGTTCAACTGTGGGATCGCTTCGCTGATAGGTTTCAGGATCAAATCTTTGTTCGGATGCGCAACGACCGTTCCTTTTTTATTCACCAGAATAGAATAACCGTCACCCAACACTTTCATTTTCAGGACGTCATTAATTAACTGGTCCAACGCCAGATTCGACGCAGCAACACCAATCAACTGACCATTTTGCCGAACCGGTTCTGCCAGCGTCACAACGAGCTGTTGCATCGTCACACTGACATACGGATCCGTCGTTACAACTTCGTTCTTTGACTTCGCCAGTTTATACCAACCTCTGACGCGTGGATCATAACCGGGTTTGTTCAGGGAAGGGTCTTGTCTGTACATTTCCCCTTTTTCATTGCCGTAATAGCTCAAACCAAATCCGCCGGATTTCAACGTTTGTCTTAAATGAGGTACAACATCTAAAGTCGGACTCCGTTCGATTTCGTCTTTTAGCCCTGTAATTGCCAATTGCTTATCATGAAACCATTCACCGATCCCTTTTGCATAAGCCTGCAGCGTATTGCGACTCTCACTCTGAATAGCACGCCAGCTATCTTTCTTAAATGACTGATAACTGACCATCACTAAAATGGCTGCCGTTAAAGTAATTGCAGCAACGACAGAAAGAACAATCTTCCTTTTCAAACTCAATTGCATAGGAAGTACTCCCTAAGTTTGTGAAATAACTTCGTATGTTATTTTAATAGATAACTCATAATAATATGATGAGGCGTTTCCCCCGTCACATGAACTCTTTTTTACCGACTTACTCATTTCGTATTCACTTATTTTCCTACTTCCTAACTATAGGTGAACAACATAAAAATAGGACAAAAGATATGTGAAACACCTCTGAATCAAGCACTAAAAACGTTTTCATGATATATATTGCTGTTCATTGTGACCTATACATACATCTCATTCCTGAAAGCACCGAGATTTTCTTCTAGCCTTCCCCACCATCATAAGATAAAAATCATCATTCACCTCCTTTTAACGACATTTATCATGTTTTCTTTAATCCAAATATCAATAAAAGAGATGTGCATCTTTGTGTGTCTGAGCGCAAAGGTAACGGCCATTATTGGTGATGCAATGAAGACATCACCAAACGGAGAGGAAAGACTCGGACCACCATTCGAGTCCGGAGCCAGAGAGGATTCATTGGCGAGTTGCTAATGTTGCGGCAATCGGGTCAATGACTTGTGTCAGCCAAAGATAAGAAAGTTGTTGAGACATTGCTGGATAACGATTACGTAACAATCATTGAATAATTGACCCTATTTCAAAGTTTGAAGCGGGAAATCTCCCGCCCCAGTTCAGTCATTAAGTGATGAACTTCTTGTGCTTCTTCAGCCGCCAACTGAGCTTCATGGGTCATCTGGTCACTGACTTCCCGGATAGATTCAGTATTACCATTAATATCTGCGGTCACCAAAGACTGCTCTTCTGCTGCCGAAGCAATCTGTGTTGCCATATCACTGATCATCGTAATCGATTCACTGATCATCTGCAGTTTGTCACCCGTGTGGTTGAAGTCTTGTACACTATTCTCAACCAAGTGATGGCTGGCCTGCATCACGCTGACAGCATTGTTGGTGACTTTCTGCAGCCCTTCAATCTTCGACTGGATTTCTTCTGTGGAAGCATGCGTTCTTTGCGAAAGCACTCTCACTTCATCGGCAACAACCGCAAAACCACGCCCCTGATCCCCTGCTCTCGCAGCTTCAATTGCAGCATTTAAGGCTAACAGGTTGGTCTGTTCGGCAATCGCCCGAATCGTTGACAGAATCGTTGATATTTCGTTCGCATGGACTTCAAGATCACCGATAATCCCGGCAGCGCGAGTCAGTTCTTCGGCCAATTGGTTAATCGACTTCATGCTCTTCTGCATTTGCCCATAACCTTCTGCCCCCAATTCAACCGACTGATTGGCACTCTTCGCAGTATTTTCAGCATTACCGGCAATCTCAGCGGTCGCAGAAGTCATTTCAGTCACCGCCGTTGCAACCATGGTGATCTCATCCTGCTGTGTCTTCAGTTGCTGGCTACGCTTCGTCGCAGCCGATGCTGCACTATCTGCTTTCTGATTCAGCGCGATCGACACATCGTGAACTTTTTTCACCATTGCATGGAGTCGATCAACAAATTTGTTGAACCGTTCTGCCAACAAGCCGACTTCATCTTGACGATCAACGTCCAGCCGTTTCGTCAGGTCACCATTCCCTTCGGCAATTTCAGCCAATGCATCACTAATGTCACCAATGGCTTTGAGTTGTCGGGAGAGTACCCACGATGTTAATAGTGCAATCACGACAAGGATCACGATAGCGATGATGATTTGATTAAGCAGCAACGAATTCATCGGTTTTTCCAACGTTGCCTGATCCATAATTATCAGCAACATCCAGTCCGTATGTGCAATATTTTGCCCCATCACCACTTTATTCTTCCCGTCGATATCGACGAACAGTGGTTTTCCTGAATCAGAAGCCTGAGACAGAGACTGAATGTTCAACTGTGGGATCGCTTCGCTGATAGGTTTCAGGAGCAAATCTTTGTTCGGATGCGCAACAACTGTCCCTTTCTTATTCACCAGAATAGAATAACCGTCGCCCAATACGTTCATGTTTAAAACGTCATTCGTTAATTGATCCAACGCCAGATCCGACGCTGCAACACCAATCAACTGACCATTTTGCCGAACCGGTTCTGCCAGCGTCACAACGAGCTGTTGCATCGTTACACTGACATACGGTTCAGTTATCACTGCCGCGTTCTTTGACTTCACCAGTTTATACCAACCTCTGACGCGTGGATCATAACCGGGTTTGTTCAGGGCAGGATCTTGTCTGTACATCTCTCCTTTCTCATTGCCGTAATAACTCAAACCGAATCCGCCGGATTTCAACGTTTGTCTTAAATGAGGTACAACATCTAAAGCCGGACTCCGTTCGATTTCATCTTTTAGCCCTGTGATTGCTAATTGCTTATCATGAAACCATTCACCGATCCCTTTTGCATAAGCCTGCAACGTATTGCGATTCTCACTCTGAATAGCACGCCAGCTATCTTTTTTAAACGACTGATAACTGACCATCACTAAAATGGTGGCCGTTAAAGTAATTGCAGCAACGACAGAAAGAACAATCTTCCTTTTCAAACTCAATTGCATAGGAAGTACTCCCTAAATTTATAAAACAACCTCGTATGTCATTTTAATGATGACCGATACACACACTTCACTTCTAAAATCATCAAGATTTACGACCACATTACACGACAAGATTAGATAAAAATTATAACTCACTCACTTTTAATAACATTAATATGCTTTATTTCATCTAAATATCAGTCAAATAAATGCTCGCAGATGTATATCTGTAGCAAAGGTTATCATTGCAACTCACAGATATGGTCAGTCATGCAATCAAGTCGATAATGCAATGACATTGGCGACGCCATAAAGACATCACCAAACGGAGAGAAAACTTCGGATCACCATTCGGATCCGAAGTCAGAGAGGATTTACTGGCGAGTGGCTAATGTGGTGGCAATCGGATCGACGATTTGTGTCAGCCAAAGATGAGCAAGTTGTTGAGTCATCGCCGGATAGCCGCTGTGTTGCATCATATCCACACTTTCAAATGACGCTTCATGAAGCAACTGTTTCGACGCTGACCAAAGTGACCAGTGGCCGGCAGCGGTGATTTTGCCATGTCTGTCGGCATGAAAACGATAGACTTCAATATCCAGCAATAATGTCGGTCGAATATACTGATAAGACGGAATCCATGTAAGTTTCGGTAATCGTTCTTTCAACCGTCTCAACGTCATTTTTTCCAATTGAGAGCTCAGCGATTCCGCCCATAAATGTTGTGACGCCAGATAGACCTGTCCGTCGGGATCAACCATAACAATATTCGGCTTTTCCAGATAGCCCGGCATTTTAATCGCTTTGATCTGAATCGGCTGGTCGATCTTGGCCAATGTTTTCAGAGCCGGAACCCGTTCCGGCATCGGTAGCAAATACTGTGTTGTTTCTAACGCAGTACTACCCGAGCACCCACCGAGTAATATCAGCATGAGCGATAGCCATACAACGCGCCCTGTCAATCTCATTTCGTACTCCCTTTAGTCACTTTCGGCTCAATATCCTGTTCACTCTGCTTGCCGAAAATAATCGAGTTCGGCTGCCGACGTATGTCCTGTAGTAACGGATATAATGTTTCAAGGTTACGTTGTACGGCATCAAGGCTTTGCTGAATATTCTGGCCTAAAGCTCCCTGAGCCTGATAATCACTCAAGGTTTCGTTTAAGGTTTCCAGCGTACTCACCAGCCGCTCCGGAATTGCCTGCGTCTTCTCTTGTGATAGCAGTTTTTTCAGATTCTTACTCGCTTCATGCAATTCTTTAAACGTTTCATCGGCAGACGCCAACGCCTGATTCAGTTGCCCAACGGTCTTATCCATTGGCAATGCTGCCAGATGATCGAGGATCAGCGTGATTTTTTCCTGCATGGAGGCCAGAGAATTATTCACCGTCGGGAAAAGCGGATACCCCTGATATATAGTTTCCGTCATCGGCTTGGGATCTTTCACAAATACAATCGACACAACTTTCGCTCCGGTCAGCAAATTACTGCTGCTCAGTGTAGCTCGCATTCCCCGCTTAAACCCTTGTGCGAACATCTCGCGCCACTCATCCAGATGAATAACTTTCTCACTTAAATGAGATGCGATTCTTTGTGGCTCCAAACGGACCAGTATCGGAATTGACTGCATACGAATATCCCCTGCGGCCTCAATTCCTGCACCATGATACGGCACTTCTTCCACCGTCCCCATACGAACACCGTTATACTCCAACGGCGCACCCGGTAGCAGGCCGCTGATACTGCCCTGAACCAACATGATGTAATCAATGTATTTGTCATAGCGATTATTGGCCGCTGCTTCTTTAGAAGAAAAAAGACGGAACTCCGTTAAATCCTTGACGGGTGAGCCTGAGTCCTGATTGTTTGTCGTGCCGAATGAAATGCCTCCGGAGAGCAGAGTCTGTAAAGAGTCCATCCGCACTTCCAACCCTTTTGCGGTTCCCTCAACCAAAAGTCCCGGTGTCATCCAGAACTGTACATTGCTGTGGACTAAAGCATCATAAGGCGCATTCACAAAGATATGGTAGGTAATCGCTTTTCGTTTCACATCAAAATCAACATTCTCAATGTAGCCGACTTCAAATCCTCGAAAATGGACCGGTGAACCCACTTCCATTTTCGCGTTATCCGTCGAATAGAGTTTCAGGCGAATCCCCTGATTATCAGCCGTCGATAACGGTGGTTGTTTCAACATCGTAAAGCGTTCGCGTTTTTCACCATTTTTACCTGGATTGACGTTGATAAATGCACCGGAAAGAATCGTCCCCAGACCACTAATCCCTTCTTTCCCCACTCTGGGCTTCACCACCCAGAACTGACTTTTGCTATTTAGCATCGCCTCAGCGCCCTGCTCCATACGGATATGGATAATTGCATGATTAAAGTCATCACTGAGTTGAATGTCAGTGACCTCTCCGACATCCACATTATGCGCTTTCACTTTGGTTTTTCCGGCAACCAGCCCATCGGCATTTTCTGCAACAACGATAATCTCCGGCCCTTGCCGAGACCAGTTTTCAACTAACATCCACCCTGCAACAATTGCAGCAATTAAAGGCACGAACCAGATAGAATTAAAATGCATCCGATGAGTGGATTCCGTAACAGATGATGAGCGACTCAAATGGTTATCTCCTCAGATTTATCCCAAATCAGACGGGAATCGAACGACATCGCTGCCAACATGGTCAGAATAACCACCGCAGCGAAAGATATAGCGGCAACACCGGGAATAATAGTCATCATGGCACCAAGCTGAACCAGCGCTGACAGAATCGCGACCACAAACACATCAACCATTGACCAGCGCCCGACAAATTCTGTGATGTGATAAATACGTTGGGTCGGTTTTTCATGCTCTCCGCGCCCAAAACGAATTTGCCAACATAACCAGAACAACATCAAAATTTTCATCACCGGCACCAAAATACTGGCAACAAAAATCACACCGGCGACAAGATATGATTTCATTCCCCACAATAAAATCACGCCCCCCATGATAGTTGACGGCTCACTGGTCCCCAGAAAGGTCGTAATCATGATCGGGAAAAGATTGGCCGGAAGATACAAAACACAAGATGCAAATAATAGCGCTAACGTATTACTGAGGCTGCCCTGTTTACGCTGATGTAAAATATGATGGCAGCGAGTGCACTGATATGTGTGCGCAGTCACCAGCGCACCACAATACTGACAGCCTTTTAGTCCCTGAGATAATGCCGAGCCGGAACGAACGGCGACCACCGGGGCCGGGCCACATAAACAATGCCAAATCCAGCGCTTATCGACAAAAGAGACCGTTCTGAATAAGCAAATCGTAAAGACACAGAAAGCCCAAAAAGACAGCCCCAACTCAATTTCAGCCAAGCTTTGCAGTTTAACTAAAGCCACCAGCCCGCCGAGCAGAAAAACATCGACCATCAGCCAGGGTTTCAGGGCATTGATCGTGTGCGTCAATCCATAATGAATCGAGCGGAGCTTCCCTTGGCGCATCGCCAAGGCAGTCAGCAATACCGCCGTCAGGTAGACCACCGGTAACACCAGTAAAGTCAGGGTCACAATAATACCGAGCGAGATGTAATGTTCACCCATCAGGCCATAAATACAATCCAACAAGGTGATCCGCTGATAACTGCCTTGTGAGGAAAACCCGAGAAAAACAAAACACAGCGACATAATGAACATCAACACCGCTGAACATCCGTTACTCAGCAACTGCTGTGGTGCATTCGGATGACATGTAACAATCAAATGACCACAACGGGCGCAATACAGCCGTTCTCCGGCTTGCATTGGAGGCATCACATTCACCCAGTCACAATGATCACAAGCTGTCGCTTGTTCATGACATTTTCCGCTACTCATCCCTGTCCCTCTGTCACACCATTTGGTTTCTTATCAGCCGGTATTCGTGAATCATTCGGTTTCATCATCGAGTTTACCTACGACGTGGAAGTCTGTAAAAGCAATTGTTATCACAAATTTGCGCTGACTGTTATTCCATTTTATGGACGGTAAATACACTTTGTGGACAAATGGGTCTGCATCCACTGACCATCATCCCCCACTCCCGTATAGATGAAGTGACCCAATACCACCACTTGTCATTGGGCTCATTCCTTTTTATTCTCAGCTTTTTTATTTTTACCTTTTTATTCTTAAAGAAGAGGCAGTAATAATTAAATATTGCATAAAAATGCGACTAATCTCTAAACAACATATTGCTGTGTTCTTTATCAATGCGTATGATTGCCGGTATGCACTGGATCATATGAGATCGAATTCTTATTATCTCTGTTCGCCTGTTATTCCTATTTCTCTGTTTTTATGCATCAGTGTCAACCCGTGTATAGTCCCGATGTGATGTTGCTCTTCTCACACTGACGGCGATGTACGATACGTGTATTTGTTGCGGTAGATTCAATAATGAAAGAAAAAATAGCAACGATCTGTGGCTGGATGTTGATGCTCAGTTTGACCCTCTCCGTTGTATCCACCTTCAGTGATTCTGTTCCGTTCTATTGGGCCGGAGTCCCGATCTGGCTGTCTTCCTGCGTGTTAATCCCAACCCTGAAAGCCACGCAAAAAAGGCAAATATTCATTTTACTGGGGATCGGATTAGCCGGTTTGCTATTCGGGCTATTGAATCAGGCTGACATCAGTTACATTTTCAAAGCGATAGAAGCCAATCAAAAAGTCATTAATATGCTGATTGGTGTCGGGTTTCTGAAAATTTTTGCCACCGCAAGTATCCACAGCCAAGAAAACTTACCCAAAGGAAAAGGGGCTCTGCTGCGAACTTTACTGGGTACACACCTCTTCGGTGCCGTGTTAAATATGTCGTCTGTGATTATTGTCGGGGATCGGCTTGCCAGTCAGAGTCGTATGACTCCGTTACAGGGGATATTATTGCTCCGGGCATTCTGTATCTGCGCATTCTGGTCACCTTTCTTCGCCGCGATGGGATTGGCGCTGATCAGCTCCCCCGGCGCGCAACTCAGCACACTGGTCTTGTACGGTATTCCTATCAGTATTGCCGCCATCGCTTTCAGTGCCTGGGAAATACTCAGACAACCGGACGCCGGTGATCTGCACGGTTATCCGATTGCCCGGCATTCACTGTGGATGCCTTGCTTGCTGGCGTTCATTGTCATCGGGATGCATGAATGGCAACCGCAAATCAGCGTTCTGACGCTGGTCACCCTGACTGCCATCCTGTTTATTCTTATTTGGTTACTCACCAGTGACGGACTCAGAGGATTATTCCGTTTTAAGCAACATATAGAGTCAGGTATTGTCGGCTCAGCCGGTGAAGTCGCTTTATTTGCAGCCGCAGCGTTGTTAGCGGCCGGAACCGCCGCAACGTTATCATCACTGGATATTCGCCTTGCGCCGCAACATTTCGGCGCGGTAGAAGCCAGCATTACCGTCACGATTCTGGTTGCGCTGGCGATGACGGGGATGCATCCGGTCACGAGTGTGGTTCTTGCCGGGAGCCTGCTTGCCCCATCTGTTCACGATCCGAATCTGTTAGGCATGACATTATTGATGGGCTGGTCACTCGGTATTTTACTCTCCCCGTTCTCTGGCGTTCAGCTCAGTATTCAGTCTCGCTATGAAATCAGCGCAATCAGCCTGCTCAAAATGAACTGGCGTTACGCAATTACCATGCTCTTGTTGTGCTTTGCCTTGCTGTGGTTCTATCAGTTTTCGCACTGAGATCGCGTGCAGTAAAACAGCATAAACAAGATAAAAAGCAGTGAACCCCCATTCCGATCTTGCAAAGTTTCTCCATTGGAACAAAACAATCATCAGTGGTAAAAATACAAGTTCCATCCGGTTTCAGCCTCTCAATTTCCCAAAAATCTATTTTATTATTCAATAAAAACAACGGGCAATGAACTCCGGGAGATAATCACAAACACGGCAAGAATGCCTAATTCAGGAAGCTGTTCCGGGCTATATCACCCTGAGGTGAAACAACTTCAATTAAAATAAAAAAAGGCAGCATCCTGATATGAACGCTGCCCTTCGTCGGTGCTTTCTTTTGAATTGATCGCTTTATCAATTGCTCGACTTTATCAATCGATCACTTTAATCAACCGCTCACTTCACCGGACATTACTGCGCAGATAAAGACAAACCGAGCGACTGTCTCAGATAAGCACCGGCGCCTAATAATCCCGGTTCTTTATGGGTGATGACAAAGACCGGAATATTCTCCAGATAAGTATTGAACCGCCCCTTGTCTTCAAACGCAGTCCGGAATCCGGAATTGAGCAAGAAGTCCACGAAACGCGGCACGACGCCACCGGCAATATAAACGCCGCCGAAGGTTTCAAGATTCAAGGCCAGATTACCGGCAAAGCGTCCCATCAACACACAAAATAGCGACAGCGCTTGCTGACAGTCAGCTTGCGTACCAGCCAATGCTTGCTCCACCACATCTTTCGGGGTGTATTCTTCCGGTGTCCGTCCGTCGGCACGAACAATAGCATTGTAGAGATTGACAATGCCTTGTCCAGATAAACAGCGCTCCGCAGAAACCCGACCAAAATCTTTGCGTAGCTCGGCTAAAATCCGGTCTTCGTCCGCATTCCCCGGTGCCAGATCCACATGTCCCCCTTCACCGGGCAGACTCAGCCATTCATTGCCGACTTGAAGCAAATGCGCCACGCCCAGTCCGGTTCCGGCACCGTAAACCGCAATCGGCTTACCTGTGACTGCACTGCCCTGACCCACTTTGACCACATCGGATTCAGCTAAAACCGGAATCGCCATTGAGACTGCGGTAAAATCATTGATCACCTGAAATGTTTCAAGGCCGAGGTTATGTTGCAGGGTTTCGATTGAAAATTCCCAACTATGATTGGTCATCGAAATCCAGTCACCTTGCACCGGACAGGCAATCGCAATACAGGCTTGTTGAATAGCGACTTCGGATGCCTCGATATAATGCTTAATCACTGACTCAAGACTTGGATACTCGGCACAGGCATACGTCCTTGCGTGACTGACTTCCCCTGATGCCAGTTCACATAATGCCAGACGGGCATTTGTACCGCCAATATCGCCAATCAACGCAAATTGATAGGGCATAAAATCCTCCATTAAAATTCAAATCCAAAAATCAAAAAATGTCGGCAAAGTGCCAACATTAAAAATAAAACGACACCAGTGGGTGACCGCCAGATGAGGTTGAGAACGCGTCCCTATTCTCTTACGTGACTATCACGATCGGCTACTTTCGCTGCCAGTTCGACCAAGCGCTTTGTGAGTCATCGCTTGGATTGTCAAATGCAGCATTCTATCGATTTCGCCCCGGCGAACCTGAGATATCCGTCAAAGCTAGGGATAAATTATCCGTCTCTGCGCATTTTTATGCGTACCGGACCATACAGCTACTGAATCACCAGACTGCCATCTTCATTGAAATCCCAGCAGTCGCCATAGGCAACTTCCCATAAATGACCATCGGGATCAGAAAAATAGCCACTATAACCGCCCCAGAAGGCATCTTTGGCAGGTTTTTCCAGCTTCGCACCGACACTGACCGCCAGTGCCAAGACTTCATCAACTTCCTCTTTTGAACGCGTATTGTGAGCCAATGTCACACCAGAGAAGCCTGAACAGTGAGCTGCGAACTCCGGTGAAACATCGTCTGCCAGTTCATCCAGCGGATAGAGCGCAAGACAGACACCGCCAGTCTTAAAGAAAATGATACCATCTGCCGGTTTTTGCGGTGAGGTAAAGCCGAGTGCAGAATAAAAGTTATATGAAGTCTCTAAATTTTTCACACCGAGTGTGATAATACTAATCCTTGGTTCCACCGAATGCTCCTTGATACATCAATTACTTCATATATCACGCAACCATGTGTCAGCAATCAATCCTTGGCTCGACATGGTGGTGAGATAATAAGACCGTCTCTATTTTAGCCTAGCAAATCTACGAAAAAACATCGTGAAAGTACAAATAATTAGCCGTGTTCTCAAAAAATTCACAACACGGCCTGATAACAATGAAATTTAATCCATATGATTATCAAAAGAATTTAATTTTTAAACCACAATATTACAGCAACATGATCGCAATAATTTTTTGACCACAAGAACTCATCCATCGATGCATAGCATCCCATCGACAACATTTGACTCACTCATTTTCAGTATGGCTATCGATGGTGATCATCACCGCATCCGGACGCCAGTATTCAAACTCACAATCGATGATTGCGCCGTCTTGTTTATAATTGACGCGACAAATTTTCAGCACTTGCTGCCCGGCAGCGATGTTGAGCGCTTTCGCGACGGCCGGCGTTGCAGCGGTGGCAATCACATCAAAACGGGAACGGCTGGTGACATAACCATATTTGTGCAGGTACAGTCCGGTCAGTGACTGGGTAAGATTTTCTTCAAGAATACCGGGGAACCAATGGGCAATCAGGCAGTTTTCCACATACAGCACGACGCGCCCGTCAATAAAACGCAGCCGTTGAATAATATGCAGTGGCGTCATCTCATTGCGTGCCAGCAACTTGGCTTCATCACTAGTCGCCATGCGGCTTTGCACCGCAATCAACCGTGTTTCAGCAATGCGGTGCTGATCACGGATCATCTGATGAAAGTGACTGCGGGACAGCGGGTTATAATGAACGCGTGGTGGTGAAACAAACCAGCCCCGGCGCTCTTCGCGATAAATTAAGCCTTCCGTTTCCAGAGACGCCAGTGAATCTTTGACGGTAATCCGCGTGGTCGAAAACAGCGTACATAACTCCCGTTCTGAGGGTAATTTTTGTCGGGCACTCATCGTCCCGCCGAGAATTTGTTCCCGAATGACATCTTTAATTTTCGTTAACTGCGTCATCTATCTGTTTACCTGAACTAGCCCAACATTGACCCCATTCAATGTAAGAGCTCGCCCGAAACCAAACAAGCAGACCCCGGCAATCTTCATCAATCTGTCATAAATAATTTAGAAAACAGCCAAGGAATCGTCACATTTGCTCAATAGGATGAAATATAAGCAAACTGAACTAGTCCAAAGGATGGCTTTATGAAATTACGTCGTACCCCCCGAATGATAATGGCAACCACATCGTTGCTCTCCCTTACACTGGCATTTCACGCAACGGCGAAAACCCAGTCGCTTGATGAGCTGGTGAAAGCCGCCAAAGCGGAAGGGCAAGTCTACAGTGTCGGTATGCCCGATAGCTGGGCCAACTGGAAAGATACCTGGCGCGATCTGAATAGCAAATATCACCTGCAACATCAGGATACCGATATGAGTTCCGCGCAAGAAGTTGCCAAATTTGCAGCGGAAAAACACAATGCTACCGCCGATATCGGTGATGTTGGCTTCGCTTTCGGCCGTGTTGCGGTGCAAAAAGGTGTTGCTCAGCCTTACAAACCTTCGACCTGGAACGAAATTCCTGACTGGGCCAAAGATAAAGATGGTTACTGGGCGCTTGCCTATACCGGCACCATCGCCTTTATGTCGAACAACAATCTGGTCAAAAACCCACCCAAGACATGGGCTGACCTGCTCACTGGCAACTATAAAGTCACCATCGGTGATGTCGGTGTCGCCTCGCAAGCCAACAATGCGGTGTTAGCTGCTGCATTTGCCAACGGTGGTAATGAGTCGAACTTAAAGCCTGCGCTGAAATTCTTCGCCAAACTGGCCGAGCAAGGCCGTCTGTCTTTTACCGCGCCGAGTCTGGCAAATCTGGAAAAAGGCGAAGTGGAAGTCGCGGTACTGTGGGATTTCAACGCACTCAACTATCGCGATAAAATTGACCGCTCTCGCTTCACGGTCAGTATTCCTCAGGACGGTTCAGTCATTTCCGGCTATACCACCATCATCAATAAATACGCGAAACATCCGAACGCGGCAAAACTGGCTCGTGAATATATCTTCAGTGATCAAGGGCAAATCAATCTTGCCAACGGTTATGCCCGCCCGATCCGCACCAATATTGCGCTGCCGGCAGAGACCAAGGCCAAATTGCTTGATAACCAACAGTACAAAAACGTGCATCCGATTCAAAACTTCGATGCATGGGAAAAATCCGCCCGCCGTCTGCCACGTCAATGGCAGGAAAATGTCCTCATCCACCAGCAGTAAGGCAACCCGATGAACAATAAAGTTATCCTTGTTGTTCTGGATGGCCTCAACCTTTCAGTAGCCCGGCAGTGTCTGGGCTACCTGAATGGTCTGATCGCCTCGCAGCAAGCCACCTTATATCCGCTCACCTGTGAACTGCCCTCATTGTCCCGGCCGCTTTATGAATGTTTGCTAACGGGCGTCCCGCCGGTCGCAAGCGGCATCGTGCACAATCAGATCAACCGCCGTTCCCATCATGAGTCGGTGTTTAGTCTGGCAAGTCAGCAAGGTAAGAAAACGGCCGCTGCGGCCTATCATTGGTTTAGCGAACTGTATAACCGTTCTCCTTATCATCCGGTCGAAGATCGTTTTACCAACGACCCGACCCTGAATATTCAGCACGGCATTTTTTATCACTGGGATCACTACCCCGACGAAGCGCTGTTTCTCGATGCGGAATACCTGCGCCGTCACTATGACCCGGATTTTCTGTTGATTCATCCGATGAACATTGATGATGCCGGTCATCAGGCGGGTCTCGATTCCGCCCATTATCGTAATACCGCCCGCAAAGCCGACATGATTTTATCGGACCACTTGCCACGATGGATGGCAGCGGGATATCAGATTTTGATCACCAGTGACCACGGCATGAACAATGACCGCTCGCACGGTGGCACCCTGACGGAAGAACGCGAAGTCCCGCTGTTGGTGATCGGTGACCATTTTAGCCACCAACCGACTCAAATCGCCCAGACCGATATTTGTGGTGTGATTTGTGAATTACTGGGACTGACCCACCAAAAATCCATCGCGGGAGGTATGCTCCGATGAATCCCCAAGCAAATGTCATCCGTGCGGCCAAACCTCGTAACAAAGACACCCTATTGATGCGACTGAAAAAATGGCAACCGCTGTTGTGGCTGATACCATTTGCCGTGGTTTTTTATCTTTTCCAGCTCTCTCCGATGGTGTGGGTCGTGACCAACAGTTTCAGCGACGGTAGCCAACCATCACTGGACAACTACCGGGAAATTCTTGACTCGACTTTTATTCAGCAAGCCTTCAGCCACAGTTTATGGCTGGCATTATGGTCGAGTCTGATCGGCCTGCTCATCGCTGCCCTGTTCGTCTCATCGCTGCGTCATCTCAACAACCGTATCCGCGATGCCGTGATTGCATTCACCAATATGAGCAGTAACTTTGTCGGTGTGCCGCTCGCGTTTGCTTTTATCATTATTCTCGGCACCAATGGCGCGCTGACGCTGATTCTGCGCCAGCTCGGGATTCTCGATGAATTCAATCTCTACGGTCGCTGGGGACTACTGGCCATTTATACCTACTTTCAAATCCCACTGGGCGCTCTTTTACTTTATCCGGCATTCGATGCCCTGAAAAAAGACTGGCAGGAAGCGGCAGCACTGCTCGGTGCCAACACGCGTCAATACTGGTTGAGAATCGCCCTGCCCGTACTGGCTCCGGCGCTGTTCGGGACGTTCATTATCTTATTTGCCAATGCTATCGGGGCCTATGCCAGTGCGTATGCCCTCACCCTCGGCAACTACAACCTGATCACCATTCGCATTGCCAGTCTGGTTTCCGGAGATCTGTTTCTCGAACCAAATCTCGCCGCGGCCATCTCCGTGTTACTGATCGCGATTCTGGCGTTGGTCACCATCGTCAATCAATGGCTGATTGCGCAAAGTGACCATACCAACCCAGCCAAACACCGCCCGGCCAAACATCGTCTGATAAAAAGGAACAACCATGCAAAGCACCAGTCAGACCTATCATAAAACTGTCGTGTACGGGATTATCCTGATTTTGCTGATCCCCATCGCAGCCACATTTGCCTATGCGCTCTCCGCCCGCTGGGGAGCCTCGATCCTCCCCGAAGGGTTTACCCTGCATTGGTATGTCCAGTTACTCAGCGACCCACGCTTTCTGGCGGCATTCGGCCGGTCATTATTTGTCTGTCTCGCGGCACTGCTGCTGGCAACCGTGCTGATTCTGCCGATGATGTTCGTGATTTTTTATTACTATCCGAAGCTGGATAAAGTGATGAACATTCTGATCCTGTTACCGTTTGCCGTGCCGCCGGTGGTCTCTTCCGTCGGGCTGCTCCAGCTCTATGCCGATAGTCAGGTTGCGCTGGTCGGCACACCGTGGATTCTGATTGGCACCAATTTCACCATTGCGCTGCCATTTATGTACCGCGCCATTGCCAACAATATGATGGCGATTCATCTGCGTGATTTGATTGATGCCGCTCACCTGCTCGGTGCCAGCACCACCAAAGCATTTTGGTTCATCATCTTACCCAATTTGAAAAAAGGCCTGATGGCGTCACTGTTTCTCTCTTTTTCATTTCTGCTCGGTGAATTTGTATTTGCCAACATTCTGGTCGGCACCCGTTATGAAACGTTACAGGTGTATTTGTACAACATGCGTCAGACCAGTGGTCACTTCACCTCAGCACTGGTGATGACCTATTTCTTGTTTATTTTTATCTGTACTTGGCTTGCCAGCCGCTTCAACCGGGGAGTTCAACTATGAGTTATGTCCACATCAATCAGCTCGCCAAAGCATTCGGTGAGCACACCGTTTTCAAAGAGATCGATTTCACCATCGAACAAGGGGAATTCATTACCCTACTCGGCCCCAGCGGTTGCGGAAAATCCACACTGCTGCGTTGTATTGCCGGGCTTGATGCTATTGACAACGGTAAAATCTGGGTTGATGACAACGAGATCTCCCGTCAGGCACCACAGCAACGGGAAATCGGCATGGTGTTTCAGTCTTATGCACTGTTTCCCAATATGACGGTGGCGGGTAACATTGGCTTTGGCCTGAAAATGAAAGGCGTCGATAAATCTACCATTGCGCGCGAGACACAGCGCTTTGTCGAACTTGTTGAATTAACCGGAAAAGAAAAGCATTACCCCCATGAACTATCCGGCGGACAGCGGCAACGGGTCGCTTTAGCCCGAGCACTGATCGTCCGGCCCCGTATTCTGCTGTTGGATGAACCGCTCTCTGCCCTCGATGCCAAAATCAGAAAAGTGCTGCGCCAGCAAATTCGCGCGATTCAGAAAGAACTCAACCTGACGACGATTTTTGTCACCCACGATCAGGAAGAAGCCATGCAACTCTCTGACCGAATCTTTCTGATGAATCAGGGTGAGATTGTGCAGCAAGGCAGCCCGGAACAGATTTACACCCAACCGGCCAATACTTTTGTGGCGCAATTTATGGGGCATTACAATCTGCTCGACGCCCGGACAGCCAACACTTGGTTCGGGATCGAGAGCACCGGTCAGGTCGCGATTCGTCCCGAGTCCATCTATGTCAAAGAGCCGGGTCGTCAGTATGAGGCACACATTTCAGCGCCGCGGGCGGCAACCGTCGTCAGTCATCAGTTATTGGGTAACGTGATCCGCTATACTGCCGCAATCGACAATCAGCATCTGACCGTTGATCTGCTCAACCGCTCTTCAGAACGATTATTTCCGGCTGGACATCCGCTGGAACTTTTATTTAACTTAAACGAAATTCAACCGGTGAGAGATTAAGATGGCCAACCCTTTATATGTGTTCGACATGGATGACACCCTGATTGACGGCGACAGTGCCATGATCTGGAATGCGTTTTTAGTCGAGCAAGGTATCGTCACCGACCCTGACTTTCTGGCGCGGGATCGCGAGATGATGGCTTTATATGCCACCGGCAAGATGGATATGGCGACCTATCTGAATTTTACTCTCGCTCCACTCACCAAGTTGCCCCAAACCACCGTCGATGCGCTGGCCGAAACCTGCGTGACAACCCAAATTCTGCCGCGACTGTTCAGTGAAGCGCAGCAACTGATCAGCGAACTCACCACTCAACAAATTCCGATGCTCGTCATCTCTGCCACGGTCAGTTTTATCGTCCGCCCGCTGGCGCAAAAAATCGGTATCCCCGATGCGTTAGGCATTGATCTGGTCACCGCCGATCAGCGTTATACCGCCGAGATTGACGGTATTGCCAGCTATCGGGAAGGCAAAGTCCGCCGGCTGGACGACTGGCTCGCGAGTCAATCGCAATCTTTCTCTGCCGTGCATTTCTATACCGATTCCATCAACGACTTACCGCTGTGCCGGCACGCCGATTATGTCTATCTGATCAACCCGGCCCCGGCGCTTGCGCAACAGGCCGAAGGTAAACCAAACTGGACCATTTATCACTGGGGCCAAACCTCGTCGGCAACACCCGGCGCACCGACAGCATCCGCCTGAGCTGGCGCTTCAAGCGCGAATCCGCTACATTGTCAGCCATTGATGACAGACATAACGCAGACGATTTAATGGCAAAAAGCGGACAACATGGCGGGAACACCCGGGAAATGGCAGAGAAATACGGCCAAACCGCGGCAGAGATACTGGACTTTAGCGCCAATATCAATCCGCTCGGTATGCCGCCAGCGTTACGCGCAGCACTGATCGCTCAGATCGATTGTGTCGAACGCTACCCGGATATTGATTATCAGCACCTCCATCAGGCGATTGCCCGTCACCATGCCACTCAGACCCACCGTTCTGAAGGCGGTTTCCCGGCCAGTTATGTGGTCTCAGGCAACGGCGCGACCGAGTTGATTTATCAGTGGGTACTGCACACGCAGCCGCGCCACGCCTTGATTGTCGAACCGACATTTGCCGAATATCGCCAAGCACTGACCCGGGTCGGGTGTGAGATTGAAGGGTTTGTCTTGCAGGAGAGTGAAGGGTTTGCGCTCACTGAGCGTTTACTGGATGCATTGCATCAAGGGCTGGACTGTCTGTTCCTCTGTACCCCGAACAACCCGACCGGGCTGATGCCACAAGCTGATTTACTGCAACGTATCGTCACACGCACCGCTCAGTTAGGGATCCGGCTGTTTGTGGATGAGTCATTTATTGATTTTTTACCACAGCATCGAGGGCTGACCGATGTGCTGGAACACCATCCGCACCTGTTTGTGCTGCGTTCGATGACCAAATTTTACGCTATTCCCGGGCTGCGGCTCGGCTATTTGTTGTCAGCCAATCAGCCCGTTCTGGCGGCACTGCGTAATCAACGTGAACCGTGGACGATTAACACCTTCGCGGCACTGGCCGGAGAAATCCTGTTTGCAGACGATGGGTATGCGGAACAGACTTATCACTGGCTGCACAGCGAGCAATCTTACCTGTTCCAAGGCTTGTCTCAGTTGCCGGGGTTGACGGTTTATCCGCCTGCGGCCAACTATATTTTCTTTCGCCTGCATCGGGCTGATTTCGATTTACAACATGCCCTGATGCAGCGCAACATTCTGATCCGCCACTGCGCCAACTACCGGGGCTTATCGCCACAATACTACCGCGTCGCCATTCGCGCCCGCGCAGAGAACCAACAATTGCTACAGGCACTCCGCGACGTGCTTGCGCCTGACTGACCGTTAAGCGCCTTTCAGTTGCATCGGCAAACCGGCGGCCATAAAGGTCACCTGTTCGGCTAACGCCGCAATCGCCTGATTCATCCACCCGGCATGATCAACATACAGGCGGGAAATTTCGCCCATCGGGATAATGCCGAGGCCGACTTCGTTGGAGACACATAAAATCGTCGCCGAAGAGTCGCGCAGCGCGGTGACCAAAGCCTGAACATGCTGTTCAATCTGTGCTTTGGTGGCGGTTTCGCCATCGTTATAGATAACGTTATTGAGCCACAAGGTCAGGCAATCGACCAGCACGATATCCTGCTGCTGAAACTGTGCCAGCGTCTGCGCCAGCATCACGGGCGATTCATGCTGACACCACTCCGGCCCGCGGCGACGCTGATGCTGTTCAATCCGCTGCTGCATCTCCTGATCAAACGCAATCGCGGTCGCAACATAATGCAGCCGAGCCGCACACCCTTCATCCAAGCGCTGCTGCAACAATGCCAACGCCTGACGCTCCGCATAGCTCGACTTCCCGCTCCGCGCCCCGCCAATAAAAAGAGATGTCGCCATAGATTCCTCCGCATAGTGAGCCTGTGATTTTGCCCGAACGAGGGGGAAAAGCAATGGGATTGGGGGGATGGTTTTAGTCTGTGGTCTTAGAGGCTGTACCACCAGTTTCGCAAGCTAACCAAAACTGAAGATGGTTTTGCCAATGAAAAGTGGACACATCCGGTGCAGAACTGGAAACCTGACGCTATCTCAGCTCAGCATCAACTTTGAAGGCCGACTCACCCCATATCTGGATTTATAAAAATGGGCGTGGCACAGAATAATGAACAGTCTCTTTCTATTGATAAGAAATTCTACTTAAAAGTAACCGTAACTCATGAATTTGCAATTTATTAATATGAGTTTGCTCTAAGGCAACTTTGAGTTGAGTCTCTCTTTCTGAATTTTCACCATATTCATTATCTAAATATGTATCCAGCTGTGTTTTCAAATCACCCTCTAATGTGTCGAGACGCTTTTCAAGATTATGTATTGCATTCTCATTATTTTCACTACGTTCTATAATTCCACCAATTGTAACTCCAGTTGACATTAAAATAATAAAAACAGTTAGCAATGCAGATACAACACCACTACTAATACCAACTGTTAATTTGCTTTTTAAAGCTCTTTCGACAAAAACAGTCATATTATTCAAAACTAATCCCCTTCTTTGTACCATTTTTTATAGCATCAATTCTCATTTGA
The DNA here is from genome assembly GCF_001506075.1 of Vibrio sp. MEBiC08052. Taxonomy (GTDB): domain Bacteria; phylum Pseudomonadota; class Gammaproteobacteria; order Enterobacterales; family Vibrionaceae; genus Vibrio. Next base: position 1,839,017 of record NZ_KQ947475.1, read on the forward strand.
CCTTCCATTTCAATTTTATCCATGCGCAAAAGGCTAGCTTGTATGTTAAAAATCAATCTTTGGTATCTTGAGTTTATTTTTTCAATCTCTCCTTTATTCAAAATAGTTTGTTTATTAGTGTCTCTCGCCATACGCTCAACATTTAATAAATCTTCATTGGCCTTTGCCAATAGTTTATGTAGCTCAACCGTTTCCTCTCTATACTCTATGCCTTTATCTTCAATGCGATTTAGCCTTTGATGAATAACATCCTTAAATTCATTAATATTATCTATTGCCTTCTGTATTTGAACATATGAATCCTTCGTGCTTTCTTGGATATTAGCCACTCCACTAGATAAATTTCTAAGATAATAATCTTGTCTATCGTCGACATTAGAGCTACATCCCAACAAAAAAATAGTTGTTAAAAATGAAATTTCTTTCATTAATCCTCCATTGTTTAAATTAAGTGATATTCATTAGCCCTCTATATCAGGATCGACAAAAGGTTGAACTTTTTTTGTAATAAATTGGTTAGGCTTCCATCCTGAAATCAATCGATCTAGGAAAAAGCTATCTCCAGCAGACAATACTATTCCATAGGACGGAGCTATAGCACCAACGCCTACACTAATAAAATATCTAAAAATCTTACCTGGTAAGCGGTTTAACCAACTTGTTGAAGATGTAATGTCTTCAAGATAGTTTGCAATTAATTTTTCGTCCGGTGACTTTCCTTTTAACCATTTTTTAAATTTTCTTGCAGAAGCAAGAAGCTCTAAGAACTCTTCAAATGATCTTTCTCCATGATTAATAGCCTCGACAATTGTTGGGTAACCACTCAAAGTCACACTATAAAAATTATCGATTTCAGAACGATCTAAGTGAAATCTTTTTAACAGATATTTCTGTCGTATTTGTATTAACTTGGATTCTGTTTCAGATGTATAGAAATCACCTCCATAATGACCAGCAAATATCAAACTTATTGATGCATTTAGCATTTCAGACAATAAATGAGCTGGTGTATATTGTCCTGCTTTCTCATATTTTGCTTGCTGAATACTTGAAACAAGATCAAAGTCTAAGTTTGTATCTACTCTAAATTTATCTCCCTTTGGAATTATTTGAAAGCAGAAATCAGAGGGGAGTGGATGACTTTCAAGCATTCGTTGAGCAATAATCTCTGAGGCCTTCTTAACATACTCGTTGTCAAATAAATCAACTCTAGCTACAGGAATTACTCCACCTTTTACGTAGTAGTCATCACCCAATTGTTTATAGCTAACATATCTTTTAAGTTTCTCGACATACCTTTTAGATTCAGACTTGGTATAACCATGGGTCATAAGGTTGAACTCAAGTCTTCTTTTCTTTGTATTTAGTTGACCGAAATTTGGATGTTCTTTGATCATAAAGGCAATCAATGAATATTCTGGCCCGATAGGTGTCTGAATAGTCTGAGTGCCAGTTATTTCTTCAATATATGTTGCTTTGATGTCAGGCAATGCTAGTAATTTTAGGACGTTTTGTATTCCTATTGCCTTAGTTAATCCAATAAGGCTTGAGTTATCAAGTACAATATGTACGCTTTGATAGAAGAGTAATGCCTCGGCAATTTCCCCTATAGTGATCGCAGGACCGTCCAGAGATCTACGTAAAACGACTCGTTCAAACATATAAGATTCTTCCTTTCCACTGTCACTCAATGAAATGATTCACCAACACTGCCGCCATTGAACACCTCTCGAATGAAAGTAACTTGTTCTCATTAAGCATTTAGGCTTACTACATAGAATTGAATATGCTATAGAAAACATCCAGAAAAAATTGACACAAATATGACATTCTTTGATGTAGGTAGGGTTTGCACGAAATTGCAGTGCTCTAACAGTCAGTGAAAGTGATGGTTTGAGATGAAGTTTCATGACTACAGTGATCAGTTTACCTTTAAAAAGGTTTCACCCAATTTAAATCAACCACCAAACAAAGAAAACCATTCAAGGAAGAATGGTTAGGCTTTTCCGGGCAGGACGCCCGTAAAAGCTGGTTCTGGACAACCCGCGACCAAGCCAAACAAAAAAGATCTTCTGGTTACGCTTGCATCTCTGCAAGAGTAACTGGCGCACTGGGCACCGATGCCTCTGAAATTGAGGAAAGCAATTGTGCGTCAAATTAGGGAGCCGGAGGCTACAAATTAAAAATGCCTTAAGTTTAAGTTCAGCATACGTCATCTTTTGTTAATATCTGACGGCAATTTCTCACTGTGAGTATCCGTATTTCAATAGAGCAACTATAAATAATACGGTAGTGACCAAAGATAATTTCTCGATAGTTCGTATTCGGCAGCTCGGGAACAACTCTCCCCATTTCAGGCATAGTTCCTAATAATTCCGTTTTATCAAAAACATCATTAACCCAATTTTCTGCTGCTACAGGATCGTCTAACGAAATAAATTCTGCCGCATCTCCTAATTTCTCAAGGGCGAATGGCGCCCAAACAACATTCATTTTTTAATACGTTCCAGTACATTAGCCCGAGCGTCTTCGTTAGAAATTCCCATACCTGAAGCAAGTTGTGCTTCTGCCGCTCGCATTTCTTCAAGTAATTCTATTTTTTCTTGCATTGCTTCATATTCTTCTACATCCAGAACCACAGCAACCCCCTTGCCCCTTTGAGTAATCACCAACGGACGCCGAGTCTCATTGATTTGTTTGATAAACGAAGCCACACCTGAACGAAATTCAGATAACGGTTTGATGTCTTGGTCAAAGCGAATACGTTTCATTGCAAAAGCCTCTATTTGCACATAATTACGTACAAATAATAGTTCAACCAACCGTAACAAACAAGGTAACAGGGAAGCCAGCTTGAAATGATTAAATTGTGGTTTGGTGTGACCAATAGTAAATCTGTTAGTTTGGTGCGCAATCAGACTCCGCAATTTCATTAGCATCTCCGACTGCGCCCTAGTTCCTTTTGATGGATGCAAAAGGAACCAAAAGCATCTTTTTGAGTTTAACGCACGTAATCAGGGTCGCTTTTATTCGCTCCTGCTCACGAAAAGCTTAAAATTCATCCATGAATTTTACCCTGAGCACATCGATCAGTTGAGCTTCGTTGATTCAATGTTTCACTTTATTCAAATCAACCCCCCAACAAAGAAAACCATTCAAGGATGAATGGTTAGGCTTTTCCGGGCAGGACGCCCGTAAAAGCTGGTTCTGGAAAGCACACGCCCAAGCCAACAAAAAAGATTTTCTGGTTCGTCTTTCATCTTTGAAAGATGAACTGGCGCACAGAACACCGATGCCTCTGAAATCACTGACGCTGATTGTGCGTCACATTCCAATGCCAAAAGCTACGAATCAAACGACAGCCCTCAATCCCCTATTCTCCCCCGACAAACCTGTTCGGTTAATGCCTGCAACCGCTGCACCTCTGCCACCAAATAATTCAACTCTTCTGCGGTGATTTCGTAGTGCGCTGAATAACGCGCATCAATATACGCCCGTTGCAGACGCCGAAAACTACGGCGGTGGAATTTGTTGTCCATCGGAAAAATCTCAGCAAAGGCCGGATCAATCTGTGCACACAGATTACCGAGTTTCTCGATATTGTGAGACTTCGGCAAGTAGTTGGTACAAGTGAGTAATGTACAGGCCAAAAGACGTTCTGTTGCCTGATGAAGATCGAAAGAAGCTTCACTCAAAGTCAGCTCCTTCAAGGAAAAATAAAATTTCTTCAGTGAATGGGAAGCGCTACTGAACCACTGTTCATAATGCTTACGGGCTATCTCTCGCAGCTCTTCCTCAGTCAAATCCCCCGGCATCGCTAACGGTTTCGGCGTCGCGGCAAACAGTTCGATCCCCTCTTCGCGGATATCCTTAAAAAAATAGTGACCTTGTTGCAACCGCTCGTTTACTTCCTTTAAATCGTGGACAATCAAACCCAACGGTGCCGATTTCACTTTGCGATCAATTTGCTCTTCCGCCCGCTGCCAGACTACATAATCCTCCACCAAGGCAGCTTTGTTGACGATCACCAGAATATCGTAATCACTAATATAACCATTGACCGGATCCTTGACCCAACTGCCTTTGGCATGGCTGCCGAACAAAATGATTTTCAGAATGCGAAACTCACTCTTACTACCCTGTTTGCCTTGCAGGTAATCTTCCAGTGTATCGCGCAGAATCGTTGAGATGTCCGCCAGCTCACGCTGTTTATATTCGGGCAGATGATCGAGAGATGTTTTCATAATCGCAGTATTGAGGCTCGTTGTGGATGAATAGCGCTAGCATAAAAGAAGCGGCTGACAAAGAACACCATCACCACTCGTTTTACATTGTTCATTGAGAGAAAATGCGATGGAATTCAAAGGAGTAGCGCTATTTAAAACAGGGCAAGCCCTGCTCCATATACCAACGTTTGATCTCTGCGACAACCGCTTCCGGGGAATCTTCACGATTTTCAGGCGGATAAAATATAAGCCCATTACTTTCAGGATGCTTCACAATCTGTGTAAAATGTTCCACCATCTCGTCTAATTCCTGCTCTGAACCATTCGCGTCGCTAATATTCGTGACCAACTCTAAGAACTCTGACTCTGTATAATCTTCAAGAAGTTTTTTTTGCATATTCATACCATCAATCATAATGAATTCGGTTGTGATTTTTAGGCGTCACAACACGGAGATTATCAATATCATAAACTGCCCCACCATACTGAATCTCTTCAACATGGTGAAGCTGAATCCGCTTAATTTCTCCGTATTGTTCAGAAGGAATAGCAAACGGGGCTGTTCCTTTTTTAATATGAGCTTGATTTGGTCGGCTAAATTTAGACATAAGCGCCTTGTCTTCACTCACTGCCAGCCAGAAAGCTTTCCGAAAAGCATCAAAATTATTAAACTCCAGATCTCTGAGCTTATCTGCAATTTGTGTAGGAATCGGTACTCCTAATCCTTTTCCAGCAGCCGATAACCAGTCTCCTGAAACATTTTCACCATATCCAGTTACAATTCCAGATTTATCTCTCGGACTGTCTTTATACACCACATACAGCGGTGGTAATCCGGTCTCTGCCGGAAAGGTCAGAATATAGTCTTGCAGATCCGCATCAGCAATTGGCGTGATGTAGGTGTCGTCAAATTCTTGGCCTTGCTCCGCTTGCGGATGGATCCAGATATCGAACTTTTCCATCTCCGGGATGGGATTGACAAGGATCGGTTTACCGCCAAAATCACCACTGATCGGCACCCATTCAATGGTGATTTCCGGCTCTAACTCGACGACAAACCGCTCACCAACCTGTTTTACTTCACGCTTAGGAATATTCGTCCCATTGACGTGATAGCCGTAAATCCGACCTTTCGTATTGAATCCTAAGCGAATGTTGGTTTCAACCGTGGTTTTATTGCGCATATCGGCTGCACTGTAGAGCGTGCTGTCCGCTAATTTGTTCGGCACAAATGCAGCCAGAATGCCAGCTCGCCCGATAATTTTCAGCGCCATTCCCGGCAATTCAGCCAATGCTGCACCACCAATACGCGTTAAAAAGGCTTCTCCAGATGCTGCACTTACCCCCTGCCCGACGGCCAGTGTATAAGCCGCATAATCCCCCAGCGAAGAAAGTGGCTCTCTTTGTGTACCGATGTCACACGTACCGCTCGGCACCAGCGCAGATTTGGCGAAACGGGAGGGTTTGACGGGGGGCTTGTTAAATACGTTCTGCCATGCGGATGAAGGCAGTTGAATTTTATCCAGCTCACGTAACTGCTCCTGACGCTGCCTGTTCAATCGCTCTGCTAGAGTGAGTTTCACAGGTTCGCGTTCGACATAAGGCTCAGTATAAACAGAAGCGTTAACGCTGCCGGAATAAGTTGAACCAATGCCATGATTGACCCATTCAACTCTGGCGGTATAAGCCTTGTTAGCCAGCAAGTCGAGATGAGGCTCAATCGCAGGATTCACTCGCCAATATTGATTGCCCCATTCATCCCGATCCCGGATCAGCAACGGAATCGATGGTACATCAGTCAGCAATACCTGATGACCGCTACGCAGCTGTTCAAGAAAATCAGCAAAGCGCATTCCGGCAGGCATGACAGATTTCACATCTGACTCACGTAAGGAGGCAAAATCCCCTTCAACTTGAGCAAATTCATAACGCATCAGATTATAGATTTGAGTGGTTTGATAGTTCATTGACGTTATTGACTGAGCCGTGATTGTTTTTATCGATGGATGCTTATTGATAAAGTTATTTTCATATGAATCAACAATTATACTCAAATGGGTTTATAAAACATGTTTAAATTTGGGGTTTTGATGGGGAGTGGTTATTTTTGGAATGGGGGTAACAGGGAGGCTCGGTTGAGGTGATTAAATTGTATTTTAGTATGTGGAATGGTAATGCTGCGGTTTGGGACGCAATTACGTTTCTCAGTTTCATTAGCATCTCCGAATGCGCCCCAGGTACTTTTTCAAGGCCGAAAAAGTACCCCAAAAGGCCTAGGTTTAAGTTCAGCACGCGTAATCAGGGTCGCTTTTATTCGCTCCTGCTCACGAAAAGCTTAAAATTCATCCGTGAATTTTACCCTGAGAGCATCGATCAAGTTGGCTTTTTAAAAAGATTTCACTCCATTCAAATCAACCACCCACCGAAGAAAACCATTCATGGAAGAATGGTTAGGCTTTTCCGGGCAGGACGCCCGTAAAAGCTGGTTTTGGACAACCCGCGACCAAGCCAAACAAAAAAGATTTTCTGGTTCGTCTTTCATCTCTGAAAGATGAACTGGCGCACTGAGCACCGATGCCTCTGAAATTGGGGAACGCAATTGTGCGTCAAATTTGGGAGCCGGAGGCTAGGAAGATAAAACTTGTGATACAGGTGTTTGGGGGAGAAGTGGTGGCTCTGTGGTTTGGGACGCAATCAGGGACGCTTTATTCACTCCTGCTCCAGAAAAGCAAAAAACATTAACCATGATCTCATCACTGCCGATGATCCTAACTACTATTTAGGTGATACACCTGAAAACATTCGAATCTGCACTATCTCAGGCAGACAGATTAAAAACGAAAAAGTCACAAAAAGTCATGTCTATCATGAAAGAAGCTTACCCATCACTATCAGGTAAAAGTGACTTAGAACTCGGCAGGCAAGTTAACCATTCTGGATTTGAAACAACGACAAAAGCAGGTTAAAAAATGACGCATATTCATTACCGCAAAGCATCTCAGCAGGACTTCGAGACCATTACCGACTTTTTGGCAGCCAATATAGATCTTAGCGTATTTACTTCTGTAAGAGATAAAGATGCTCTCGCCCACCTAGCAACCATTTATATTGCCAATGATTTTAAGAACAGCACTTTTATTGAGATAGCAGAACATGACAAAAAGATATGTGGAATCATACTCGGCTCAACCACGCTCACGAGTGAAAAAGCCGTAGAATTTGACTACGAAGCGGCTGTAAAAAAAGCGAAAGCAGCGTTACAAACAACAGCACCTGGACAACAAGTGCTTAGCGACCTGAAACAACAAAAACTACTCAGTCAAATGGTTGAACATGATTGTGATAGTGAACTATTGTTTTTTTGTGTTGACAAAAAGTACCGCCGTCATCAAATCGGTACAACCTTAATTCGTTCATTTGAAAAGTATCTATCAAACCTGAATGCAAAAGGTTACTCACTGCATACCGATACTAATTGCAGCTACCAGTACTACGAAAATAACGGATACCAGCGGATTGACACCCGTATCAATCGTTTTGATCCACAAGTTGTGCACTACGCCTATATCAAAATGCTGGTTTCAAACCCGCAACTGGATCTTAATAAAAAACACGCATAACTCCGATTCGCTATCTATTTGGGCAAATGGTGCGTCATATTATGATGCCGGCTGGGAAAGTAAAAACGGTGATGCTGCGGCTTAAAACACAACCCCCTTTCTCAACGCCAATCATAAAATCGATTGCGCCAACGACAAATAACTCTATGATAATCAATCTTATTCATAAAATATGAGGTAGTTATGTTTAAAACGATAACCGTACTGGTCGTGGCATTGTTATCATTCAATGTATTCGCAGCCCCGACACCTGCGGAGATTTTTTCAACCATCAACCAGCGACTCAGTTATATGGAAGATGTCGCCTTGTACAAAGCCATCCATAGAAAACCGATTGAAGATATTGAGCGTGAAGTGGTTGTGATTGACAAGGCGAGCCAGTCCGCTGCGCAAAAAGGATTGGATAAACAGAGTGTGGTCGGATTTTTTAAAGCACAGATCTCAGCCGCCAAAGCGATACAGTATCGCTATCGTGCTGATTTATTAAGCCAGCCGACGGCCGCGCAACCCAGAGACTTAAAAACGGTGATTCGCCCTGCGCTGATCAAACTCGGTAACCAAATTAATACCGACATTGCGGCATATCTGCGCGACGGCGGACACTTCACCGCAAGCGACTATGCCACATTTAAAACGACTCTCAATTCAAAATACCTCATTGACGCAGATAAAAAAGCCCTGTTTCAAGCGCTGACTCAGATCCGGCTTCAATAACGATCTTGATGCAGGGCACGCCCGGTGCCCTGCTTAACGATGACCTGATATTCTCAAGTCATGCACCGAAAGAAACGCACAAAAACAGTTCTCCATGCACAATCATTGCGCAAATCACACGGTCTACGCCCTGTCTTCTCACTGATTTTGTGAACCTTTTTCGTCGCAACATCTGCTATCTCTGTTTCAGAATATTGATAGTTTTGCCACATCAAAGCCTCACAAAGCAACCTGTCGCCCTCGTTTGATACAATCAGCCCCCCTCTATACCGATATCACCACAACCGTCTCTTCCCCCACTTGCACGCCACCGAAACCATTCAGGCACACTTTAAGCATTGGACGTCTGTCATATTGTTGAAAACATGGATGTTGGGAAAGGATCTCATCGTCATGGAACGAAATAAATGGAGGGCAATCATGACCGAAAAATTGAAACCAACGCTGGGCACGATTCACCTGTGGGGAATTGCGGTCGGGCTTGTGATCTCCGGGGAATATTTTGGCTGGAGTTATGGCTGGGGCGTAGCCGGAACACTCGGGTTCCTGATTACCACAGCCTTAATTGCTATCATGTATACCTGTTTTATTTTTAGCTTTACGGAACTGACTGCTGCGATTCCACACGCAGGCGGGCCGTTTGCCTACAGTCGGCGTGCTTTCGGTGAAATCGGCGGTTTAATTGCCGGTTATGCGACGTTGATTGAATTTGTTTTCGCGCCACCGGCGATTGCAATGGCCATCGGTGCTTATCTCAATGTTCAGTATCCCGGTTTGGATCCCAAATATGCCGCTGTCGGCGCTTATATTGTCTTCATGGGGCTGAACTGTCTGGGTGTCAAACTTGCCGCGACCTTTGAACTTTGTGTAACCATTTTAGCGGTGATTGAATTGTTGGTGTTTATGGGCGTTGTCGCCCCCGGATTCAGTCTGGCGAACTTCACCGCCAATGGCTGGGCCGGTAGTGATACCTTTGGTGTCCACGCGATCACCGGGGTGTTTGCAGCGATTCCGTTTGCCATCTGGTTCTTTCTCGCCATTGAGGGCGCAGCCATGGCTGCTGAAGAAGCCAAAGATCCGAAACGGACCATTCCTGTCGCCTATATTTCCGGGATTCTGACGCTGGTTGTGTTGGCAATTGGTGTGATGATATTCGCCGGCGGTGCGGGGAACTGGCAGACCCTGTCAGGGATTAATGATCCGCTGCCCCAAGCGATGAAAATGATTGTTGGCGATAACTCCACCTGGCTGCATATGTTGGTCTGGATTGGCCTGTTTGGTCTGATTGCCAGCTTCCACGGCATTATTCTCGGCTATTCACGCCAGTTTTTTGCCCTCGCCCGTGCCGGTTATATGCCCGCAGGTCTGGCAAAGCTCTCGGCATTCAAGACCCCACAACGTGCGATCATCACCGGTGGTGTTATCGGAATTATTGCTATTTTCAGTGACGGGGTCATTAACCTGCAAGGAATGGGTTTGACTGCGGCGATGATCACCATGGCCGTCTTCGGGGCGATTGTGATGTATATCATGAGTATGCTTAGTCTGTTTAAACTGCGCCAGAGTGAACCTCAAATGGTGCGCAGCTACCGGGCGCCGGGGTATCCGGTTGTTCCCGCCATTGCTTTGGTTTTATCGGTAATCTGCCTGATCGCCATGATCTGGTTTAATCTCATCATCGCCCTGTTATTCGCGGCTATGATGTTTGTCGGCTATCTCTATTTTCTGGCCACCAAATCTCAGCGTGCCAAAGCCAGCGAAGCCATGGTATTGAGTTCAGAACAAGTCTGATCCGTCATCCAAACGCGACCTTCCGGCTGAACGATGCAACGTTGATCAGCCGGAAGGCCGTCGCTTAGCTTGATAAATACCTCAGCACCGACTCACGGATTCACATCCCATAAAACCGACAAGCCGATGTTTGAAATTAGATCACGTTTGAAATTAGATTCAGTTGGAAATTGAATTGCGTTTGAAATTGTATACAATCTGCATCATGCTCTGAAAGACCCACCTAGTTCCTGAATTCATGGAGAGAATGAACCAATGCGGATCCTTGTTGTTAACCCGAACACGACAGCCAATATGACTGAAAAAGCATGTCTTGCTGCCCGGCAAGTGGCCTCTGAAGGCACTGAAATTATTGCGGTGACTTCGGCACACGGCCCGGTTTCAATTGAAGGCTATTACGATGAAGCGATGGCTGTGCCCGGTATGCTTCAGGCGATTCAGGCACATCAAGATTTCGATGCCGTTGTGATTGCTTGTTTTGATGATACCGGTCTGGATGCTGCCCGCTGTATCACGGATAAACCGGTGATTGGTATTGGTGAAGCCGCTTACCGGGTGGCCTCGATGCTCGCCAATAAGTTCAGTGTTGTCACCACGCTGTCCCGCTCCGTTCCGGCACTGGAACATAATTTACTGCGTTACGGGATGGAGCGACAGTGCATCCGTGTACGTGCTTCTGACATCCCGGTGCTTGAATTAGAACGGGACGGCTCAGAGGCCGCCCACAAAATAGCTCAGGAAATTGAGCTGGCGATTCGCGACGATCGCGCAGAAGCAATCGTCCTTGGTTGTGCCGGAATGGTCGATCTGGCCGAACAATTATCGGCTCAGTTTTCCATCCCGGTGCTCGACGGAGTCACTTGTGCGGTGTCGCTGTGTGAAAGTCTGGTCAGACTGAACGTTAAAACCACCCGTCAGGGCGGCTACGCACCGCCACCGACTGAGAAAATGACCGCATCAGCCCTTCACGCCACCGGCTGTCAGGCCACCGACTAACCAGCGTTGCGCTAACAAGAACACCAGTGTTATCGGCAGTGCCGATAACACTGCGGCGGCGGCAAAGTCTCCCCACAGGTAGTTCTGCGGATACAGATACTGCTGCATCCCGACCGCAAGGGTGTATTGATTAATATCAGACAGTAGCAGCGATGCGACCGGAACTTCACCAACGGCGGCAATAAACGACAGAATGAACACCACCGCCAGAATCGGCACTGACAGCGGTAACAATACCAGACGGAAGGCCTGCCACGGTGTCGCCCCATCGAGTGCGGCAGCCTCTTCCAGCGAGCCGTCAATGGTTTCAAAATAACCTTTGATGGTCCAGACATGGAGCGCGATACCACCGAGATAAGAGAAAATCAGTCCGCCGTGGGTATTCAACCCCAGAAACGGAATATACTGACCCAACTTATCAAACAGGGCGTAAATCGCCACCAGCGCCAGCACTGCCGGAAACATCTGGAAGATCATCATCGCCTTTAAAATGAGACTCTTGCCACCGAATTTCATCCGGGCAAACGCGTATGCCGACGTGGTAGACAAAGCGACGATCAGTACCGAGGCGATTGTGGCAACCTTGACCGAATTCCACAGCCAGGTCAAAACCGGAAATGGCGGCGGGGGGACACTGCCGTCCGCATGCGTCACCGTAAACCCCAGTGCCAGTTTCCAGTGCTCCCAAGACGGATGTTCCGGAATGATGTTCCCGGTAGCAAAGTTGCCTTCCCGCAATGAAATTGCCACGATCATCAGCATCGGAAAAATAATCAGTGAGAGAAAAAACCATAAACCAATATGGGTTGCCCAAACCCGGTATTTCAAACTTTTCCCTTGAACCATTGCCATAATGCAACGCCTCCTTAATCCTGTCCTGCACGCGTGAAACGAAGATTGATTAATGCCAATGCACCCACCAGTAAGAAAATCAGGGTCGCAATCGCACTGGCCAGACCGAAATCGCGGCCGCCGCTGCCCTCAAAGGCTATCCGGTAGGTGTAGCTGACCAGCAAATCCGTATAGCCGGCAGGCTCAGTTGTGCCAATCATATTCGGCCCGCCGCCGGTCAGCAGATAAATCATCACGAAGTTATTAAAATTGAACGCGAAGCTGGCGATCAACAGCGGTGTTAGCGGTTTAATCATCAATGGCAGGGTAATTTTAGTAAAATTATACAGCGGCCCTGCCCCGTCGATGGCGGATGCTTCATAGAGGTCTTCGGGAATTGCTTTCAGCAATCCCATACATAAAATCATCATGTAAGGAAAACCCAGCCAAGTGTTGACCGCAATAACCATCACCCGCGCCATGATGGGATCGGAAAACCACGCCGGTTTCAGACCGAACAGCGCATTCAACACCATGTTGATTTCACCGAAACTTTGATTGAATAATCCTTTAAAAATCAGGATAGAAATAAAAGCCGGCACCGCATAAGGTAAAATCAGCAACACGCGATAAACCGACCGACCACGTAGTGCTTCCCACTGCACGACACTGGCGAGCACCAAGCCAATGATCAGGGTCAGCCCGACGGTCAGAGCGGAAAAAACCACCGTCCAGATAAAAATACTGATGAAGGGTTCTTTGATGCCGTCATCCTGCCATACCCGTTGAAAATTAGCCGTCCCGATTTTGACGATAAATCCGGGAGAAATCGGATCCCGATAAAACTGACCGTTTTGATCCACCGGCTGATAAAAACCGATTTCCATATTGGGTTTGAGTAATTCACCATTTTGCCGGTTGCGCAGGGTCACGCCATCATCCAGCAATTGATACTTGGGGGTAATGGCTGAAAATCGCCGCAACCCATTCATCCGAATGGTCTGTTCTTGTGGCGTGACTAATTTCAGCTCAGCCAGCGTATCCCGATGTTGAATCACGGTTTTCAGTGATTCTTTTGTCCACCCTTGCGGTGGCTGAATGGGGGCTAATGCCAACTGTTTCGCCACATGACGCCCCAATGAAAATGCCGGTGTCGTCAATAACTGCTCGCCGTCACGCACCACCAGACGGTAGCCATTTTGCTCGCGATAAAGAGTAAAAGGATAGTTCTGGCCGCTTTGGTAGGTTTGATCGAGTAAGACTGATTGTGCCCGTTCCAACGAAAGCTGGTTTTTGGCACTGTAATTGGTGAATGAGAGTCCGATGGTGTACACCAACGGAAACAGAATAAACAGGATCATGCCGGCAACACCGGGATAAATATAGCGATGCGCGTAGGTTTTCCGACTGCCAAAAATGTAGAGTGCCAGCGCCGTCAGCACGATGGTTAACAAAGCAAACGCAATTTCCCCACGCGCATACATCATGATACTGGCATAACCGTTCAGGATGCCTATCGCAAACAGGGTTACCCATTTGATCCACTTGATTTTATGACCGGTACTCAAACTGCCGGGGTCTGCTTTCTGAACGAACTGCATAAAACTTCCTGAAATCTAATCAAGCTAATTCAGGTCAGGCGATACACCACTCAATGACCGACCATCACGGATGAATCATGACGGCTTAGTATCACCTGCCCCGGTTCCATTAATGTGCAATTTGCTTTTGCGCGTCAGCCAATGCCGAGTCAACCGACTGACGTCCGTCAACCACATTGATAATGGCATTTTTCATCGAGCTCCAGAATGCATTCATCTGCGGTATATTTGGCATAATTTCACCATATGTCGCATTGTACATAGTGGCAGCAATACGCGGATCGCTGGAAAGTTTTTGCTGATAAGATTTCAACGCGACGGCGCCCAGTGGTTTATCGGCATTCACCATTGCCAGACCTTCATCGGTCAATAAATAGTGCTCAATAAACTCAACCGCGAGATCTTTATTCGGTGAAGCGGTGCTGATCCCGGCAGAAAGAACGCCGACAAACGGTTTTGAGTTTTGACCATTAAATTTCGGCAACGTGGTGACACCGTAACGAATTCCGGCTTTGTCAATATTGCCCCAACTCCACGGCCCGTTGATGGTCATGGCTGTCTTGCCTTTGGTGAACTCAGACTCAGATACGGAGTAATCCATATCCGGTGAAATGACGTGGCTATCGACCAGCCCTTTCAAAAATGTCATCGCTTTGCGGACACCGGGTTTATTGACTCCGATATCATCGATGTCATAGCCCTTATCACTAAATTTAAACGCATACCCGCCATCGGCCGCCAGCAATGGCCAGGTGAAGTACGGCTCTTTCAGGTTCCACATAATCGCGCTTTTACCCTGTTTGCTCAGCTTGTCATTCAGTTTGGCGATATCCTCCCAGTTTTTGGGCGGTTCAGGTACCAGATCCTTATTATAAATCAGCGACAGTGACTCAACGGCCACCGGATAACCGATGTATTTGCCATGATATTGGACGGCATCCCAAGTGAAATCGAACATGTTGGCTTTGAGTTCCGGGGAAGGATGAATCTCCGCAAGTAAGCCGGCTTCAGCGTATCCGCCAAACCGGTCATGAGCCCAAAAAACGATATCCGGCCCGTCACCGGTGGCGGCGGTCTGCGGGAATTTATCCTGTAACGCATCCGGGTGGAGCACGGTCACCGGAATCCCGGTATCTTGTTCAAATTTTTTGCCAACTTCCGCCAGACCGTTGTAGCCCTTATCTCCATTAATCCATATCGTGAGCTGTCCTTCTGCAATGGCAGCATGTGCGCTTAAACTCAGACTCAACGAGCCCAGAGCTGTATAGGTGCAAATTGCGACAGCGTGTAGGGTCTTTTTCATGCGCTTATCCTTATTGTTCAACTTGTCGTAGGAGGTGATGCTATATGATGAGAAATATTGCTGCATTCATCATCATCCTGAGCCCTACGCCCCTGAGATATAACGGTATTTTCGTGACTCCCATCAACATCTACGCACCCGAATCACTTAAAAATCAGATAAAGTGTGATAGATAGCACTATTCAACCCGGTTTCAGGACCGGTGAAGCCGCACCCGACCTCATCCCTCCACTGATACTAATCCTTCGCTGTCCGCCCTGAGGATTGACAGACAGGAGGATGCACCGCGCCATCCTTTGACGCATACTATTTCCGACTCACCGCGTAAGGTGAAAGAATATCCGATAATAAGGCACAGCCACGGGGTATGGCTGCTCCCTTTCCATGTCACAAATCTATATTTGAGTTAAGGATGATCGAAATGGCAAGTGTCACCCTGAAAAACGTATCGAAGGCTTATGATGATGTCGTGATTTCCAAGAATGTGAATCTGGAGATTAACGACGGTGAGTTTGTCGTTTTCGTCGGCCCGTCAGGATGTGGGAAATCCACCCTGCTACGCTGCATTGCCGGCTTGGAAGATATCACCTCCGGTGATTTATATATTGGTGAACAGCGCGTCAATGATATTGAACCCTCCAAAAGAGGTGTGGGGATGGTTTTTCAGTCCTATGCCCTTTATCCGCATCTGAATTTGTATGACAACATGTCGTTTGGTCTTAAACTCGCTAAAGCCGATAAAAAAGCCATCCATACACGCGTTGTTGAGGCAGCGGAAATCCTCCAGCTCGGCCACTTACTGGACCGTCAGCCCAAAGCATTATCCGGCGGCCAGCGTCAGCGGGTTGCCATTGGCCGAACTTTGGTCTCAAGACCGAATGTGTTTCTCCTTGATGAACCGCTCTCAAATCTCGATGCGTCTCTACGGGTCAACATGCGCAGCGAAATTACCAAATTACAGCGCCAGCTCGGTTGCACCATGATTTATGTGACGCACGATCAGGTTGAAGCCATGACCATGGCGGATAAGATCGTGGTTCTTCAATTAGGTTCCGTCGCACAGGTCGGCCAACCGCTGGCACTTTATCATTATCCGAAAAATCGCTTTGTGGCAGGCTTTATCGGCTCACCGAAAATGAATTTTATGACTGTCAATGTCGAAGCCGCGGAACCGGAGCGGGTGATGGTGCAATTACCCAATGGTGAGACCTTCTGGATTCCGGTTCAAGGCGATCAGGTTCGTCCGGGCGAACGGATGTCTTTAGGGATTCGTCCGGAACATTTAATCAGTGCCGAATCCGCGACATTCAAGGTGTCAGGCAAAGTACAAATCGTCGAAAAACTCGGCTACGAAACGCAGATCTATCTACATTTGAAAGGCGCGGATGCCAATGTGATTTATCGGGCGATGGATACCCTTGATGTGGCGGTCGGTGATTCGTATACCATCGGTATTGAACCCAATCGTTGTCATCTGTTCCACAGTGATGGCCGGGCTTGTCCGAGACTCTATCGTGAAAAAGGGGTGGATTTCGATACGATTTATGATGATGCAGATGACGCATCCGTTTGATAGAAATGAACTTCATCGGGATGAATTCGTCACCATTTAGAGATTCATCACTCCCAATCTAAAAAAACCGGTTCTCGTTTGAGAACCGGTTTTTTAATATTTCAAGCTTTTCAGATGATATCGTATCAGGCAGCCCGCATCTGAGTCAGCTTAACCAGCATGTTGCGAATTGCCGGCAACGAGAAAATCGTGGTGAGATCGGTTGACAGTTTTCTCCGCCAGTTCGGATATTGATCCACCGTTCCCGGCACATTAACCGGTTCATCCATCGCCAGTAAATCTTCCAGCTGAATACTGACCAGCGCTGAACGACCGGAAGCGACGTGAAGCTGAATTAACTCCCCCAGTAATGGATCCATCACCCGGTGCGCCTCTGCTGAGTCGGTTGGCGAAGCACCGGCACACACTGCCTCTTGTGCGTTTAACATTCCCAGCGCCTGCAACACACCATGACGCATTTGAGCGCGATCCTGATGCAGTTGTTCCAGTTGTGTCTCATCGGGATAGAGCCCCAGTTGTTGCCCTAATGACAGGTCAGAACCATGCCAGAACCCTCTCAGGGTCGGCATATCATGTGTACACAAAGCCGTCATCGACTGATAAGGATAGTCTGACGGCGGTGTATATACCCCTTGCTGAGATTTTTCGAAGAAAAAGACTTTATATGAGTGAATCCCCGCGCTTGCCAGAATCTCAGCCATCTGCGCCGGAACGGTGCCTAAGTCTTCACCAATCACCGCGCATTGATGCCGGTGTGATTCCAATGCCAGAATCGCGAGCAGATGTTCAACCGGATAGTAAACATAAGCCCCCTCTTTGGCGGTTTTCCCTTCCGGAATCCACCACAGTCTCAATAACCCCAGCACATGGTCAATCCGCAGCGCACCACAATGCTTCATATTTGCTCGCAGCAGATCAATAAAAGGACGATACGCCTGTTCCCGGAGCGTGACCGGATGAAATGGCGGTAGCCCCCAGTCTTGTCCGAGCGGGCCTAAAATATCCGGTGGTGCACCGACACTCACCGTTTGAACCAGCGTCTGGTGGTGGCTATCAACCCAGGTATCACAACCGTGCTTGCTGACACCGACCGCCAAGTCCCGATATAAGCCAATCGTCATCCCTCGTTCTTTCGCCATCAGCTGAGTTTCTTTCAGCTGGCTGTCAGCAATCCACTGCAAGTACATATGGAAATGAATGGCTTCCTGATGCGTCTCAATAAAGGTTTGTACCGTCTCACTCTGATAATCTTGATACTCAGGCGGAAACTGTGCCCATCCCCGGGGTTGGGTCGTATCCTGCATCTTTGCCCCGGTCTGACAGAATGTCTCGGATAACACATGAAATACCGCCAGTGCCGTTAAGCTCTCGCCCCCCTGTTCCACAAACTGTATAAAAGCCTGAGCCCGTTCAGAGTGATGTGCCAGATGGCGGTGACGGAATTCCTGATATAACAATGGCAACACTGTCATTTTCAGGGCATTCACTTCAGTGTAATCAACCCATGCCTTCGCCCTTGTCTGCTCAAGCCGGTGCTGAAAATCGGCACTCCCGACCAGCGACTGAGCAGCGTGGCTGAGGACAAATTCAGGAACTGAGCTGACATCAATATAAAGCGTATTTAGCCAAAAACGCGAAGACGGACTATAAGGACTGGCAAATTCAGGACAGTCAGGGAAAAGCGTATGCAAGGGGTTTAAACCGATAAACTGGGCACCTTTATCTGCAACTTCGGTGACCAGTTGTTTCAAGTCACCGAAATCACCAATTCCCCAGTTGGCTTTACTACGCAGTGTATAGAGTTGAATGCTCAGTCCCCACATTTTCTGACCCGAGAGTAGCGCGGGCTGTTTATAGCAAGCTGCCGGCGCGATGATCAGCAAACTCTCTTCAAGATGACCCGTCCGATTATCCTTCACCCACAATTGATGATAGCCCAGCGTTAATCCCGTGATACGCAGGGTCACTGTGCCGTCATGGTCTCGCCGATCTGCAAGAAGATGTGTTGCCACCTTGCCCTCAAAATGCTGATGGTCTTCGGTGCGGATTTGCCACGAGAAATGTTCATAGGATACATCACGGCCGATTCTGAGGGGAATATCGACCGGTTGCTCGCCTCCGCGGACAACCACAACCGGCTGTGACAAGTGGGATTGATGTTTGCTGACAGCCGATGCCATCAGTCGGGCATCCTCAGACGTATCATAGCCCATAATCGTAAGAATCTGACGCAACGTCTGCTCGGGGACTTCTGCTTCATCGCCCCATGCATCCGTGTAGCACTTGGCGATTCCGGCAAGATCAGCCACATGCTCCAATGTTGGTTTTGTTATCATGTTTCACTCCAATGACATTGCATTGATAAGAATTCATAAGATGAAATGAGCCGAGGCACCATGCCCGGCTCCGATACACCATGTCATTCGGTTTCTGTACTAACCCGTTGCTGAATGAACCGGTTACTGACTTAACGTTTGACGGGCTGTAAATGCCAGATCGTCTCAACATAGTCGCGAATCGACCGATCCGAACTGAATTTGCCCACCAGCGCCGTGTTTAAAATCGCTTTGCGTGCCCAGCCCTGCACATCCCGATACTGGCGGTCAACCGCTGTCTGAGCATCAACATAAGACCGAAAATCAGCCAGACACAGATACGGGTCACCGTCACGTAACAAGGTGTCGAAAACCGGCTTCAGTCCGTGCGGCTCTCCCGGCGTAAAGTAGTCGGTATTAAGCCAGTCAAGACTTGCTTTGAGTAACGGGTCGGCTGTGTAGTAACGGTGAGGATCATAACCCTCGCGCAGACATTGATTGACCTGATGTACGTTCAAACCAAAGATAAAGATATTCTCATCACCGACTTCTTCACGAATTTCCACATTGGCACCGTCCATCGTGCCGATCGTCAGCGCACCATTGAGTGCCAGTTTCATGTTACCGGTGCCGGATGCTTCTTTGCCCGCAGTTGAAATTTGCTCGGACAGATCCGCAGCGGGAATGATTAATTCCGCAATGCTGACCCGATAATCGGGAATGAAGACAACTTTCAGCTTATCATTGACTCTGTCGTCCTGATTGATGGTTGTGGCAACCTGATTAATCGCATAGATAATCTCTTTTGCCAGGTGATAACCGGGAGCGGCTTTCGCGGCAAAAAAGACCACGCGTGGCACCATGTCGAAGTCAGGCTCATGCAACAGACGATGATACAAAGACAGAATATGCAGTAGGTTTAGGTGCTGACGCTTGTACTCATGCAGACGTTTGATTTGGACATCAAACAGAGCATCGGGATTTATTTCTAATCCGAGGTGAGCCAAAACCCACTGTGCCAGACGCTCTTTGTTGGCCTTTTTAGTCGCCATAAATGCAGACTGGAACTCAGGCTGATCAGCATAGGCGGCTAAATCGACCAGATGGTCGAGGTTGTCTTCCCAGCGGTGACCAATTTTATGACGAATCAAATTTGCCAGATCAGGGTTGCAATAGGTTAACCAGCGACGCGGTGCTATCCCGTTGGTGACATTACGGATCCGATTGGGGAATAATGCATTGAATTCAGGGAACAGTTCTTTTTGCACCAACTCCGTATGCATTGCAGCAACACCATTGACAGCATAAGAGCCGACCACACATAAGTTCGCCATTCTGACCATCGGCTCTTTCTCCGTGGAGATGATCGCAAGCTTCGCTTGTTTCTCGGTATCGTCCGGCCACCGTTGCACGACCTGTTTCAAGACATGCCGGTCAATTTCCGTAATCAGGTCCATATGCCGCGGCAGCAACTTCGTCATCAGCGACTTGCGCCATGTTTCCAGCGCTTCGGGCATCAAGGTATGGTTGGTGTAGGCGAAGACCCGCGTACAAATCGACCATGCGGTTTGCCACGCCAGATCTTTCTCATCGATCAAAACCCGCATCAGTTCAGGAATCGCAATTGCCGGATGGGTATCATTGAGTTGAATGGTTTCATAGTCAGGTAAACTTTCCCAGTCACGTCCTGCTTGTTCATGACGGGCCACAATGTCACCGATAGATGCCGCACTATGAAAATATTGTTGCATCAGCCGCAGGACTTTACCTTGCTCATGATTGTCATTCGGATACAGCACTTTGGTCAGATTTGCCGCTTCAATCATGCTTTGCTGCGCTTCAATATAAGCACCTTCATTAAACTTATCGAGCGAGAAGCCTTGTTCTGCCCGGCACTCCCATAAACGTAACGGGTAAACGGTGCGACTTTTATAGCCGATAATCGGAATATCCCACGCCATCGCCTTCACGGTCTGAGCCGGTTTCCAGCGGCGCTTGGTTTTGCCTTGCTGTTGTTCGGTTTCAACGTGACCGAAGAACCCGACTCGCTGAGTCAGTTCCGGCCGTAGCCGTTCCCACGGATACCCCTCTTCGCCACGCCACTCGTCTGGCGCTTCTTGTTGTCGTCCGGCCACAAAAGACTGTTTGAACAACCCGTATTCATAATGTAATCCGTATCCGACTGTCGGGTATTGCTGAGCAGCGCAGGAATCCATAAAGCAAGCTGCTAAACGCCCCAAGCCACCGTTACCGAGCGAAGGATCACGCTCATATTCCAATAAATCAGACAGCGACTGGCCTAACATCTGCATCACATGCTCGACCTGCGCATACAAGTTCATGTTAATCAGCGCATTGCCCGTCAGACGTCCCATCAAAAATTCGAGTGACAGATAATTCACATGTTTCGCGTTACGAACCCGAGGGTCTTGTGCCGTATCGACCATATCGGCAACGCTCATTTCAGACAATGCCCGCGCCATCGCCAAATACCATGACCGGGAGCTGGCATGTTCAATCTCTTGCGAGTAGGTAGTCTTCAAATGATGTAAGACATTCTGTTTGAATGCCTCCGGCTCAAAATGATTGGTTTGTTCACTGTTCATAACGATCTCACTCTTTACAGTATCTTGCTTAATTTAAGGGCTAAAGGTATGGGGATATCCTGCATAGTCCTGCATCATGAAACATCCTCCCGTAGAAAAGGAATTGTGGTAGGAGTCAGTAGGCGTAGAGCCTGATGATTTGCCCAAGGGCTCAAAAACCCATCACTCAATTCATAGAATTGTTAGAAATTTGTGTATTAAGAAGTCGATCAAGTTCCAGACAGTACGCTCCACGTTAAACTACTGAGAATTTATGCAAATCGAAGAAAAATGCAGAATTTATGTGGATTCCATCAAAACTGACACGTCCGAGTCGTCTACACCACGCGATCTCTCGACAGCGGGTACTTGATACCCTGCGCCATGCGCAGCGATGTAAAGTGGTGTTATTTCGTTCACCGGCCGGTTACGGTAAGACCACCATGGCAGCACAGTGGCTCGCCGAAAGCCCTGCTGTCGGCTGGTATAGTATTGATGATGGTGACAATGATTCGTTTCGTTTCATTAATTACTTTATTCAGGCGATTAATATTGCCACCAGCAATGGTTGTCCGAATAGCCAGACTCTTGCAGAACGCAGCCAGTACTCATCCGTCTCTTCTCTGTTTGCCGAACTCTTTCATGAAATTCAGGATGTGACGCAACCCTGCTATCTGGTACTTGACGACTACCACCTGATTCATGATGAAAAAATCCATGAAGCGGTGCGTTTCTTTATTAAACATATGCCGGACAATATGACAGTGGTCGTCACCAGCCGTTCGAATCCACCGTTGGGTATTGCGAACCTGCGTGTGCGAGATCTACTCATCGAAATCGATCACAACATGCTGGCCTTTGACGAAGAAGAAACAACCCGCTTTTTCAGTCAGGTTGTCCATGATGAGTTTGACCCGGAAACGGTCAGCGAGCTGAGACATTATGTCGAAGGCTGGCCTTCCGCCCTACAGTTGATCGCTTTACAAGCCAAACATCAGAACCGGTCACTGGCTCAATCCCGACAATCGGTCGCCCGGTTTAATCATGATCATCTGTGGGAATACTTGATTGAGGAAGTCTTTGCTTATATTGACAGCGAGACTCGGTTATTTCTGTTGCAGTGTGCGGTTCTGGAGACCTTTAACGATATCTTGGTTGCTGAACTGACCCAGCGCAGCGATGCGTTAAATATGATTGAGTCACTCAATCGTTATGGCCTCTTTATCCATCGACTGGAAAGCGAGCAGAACTGGTATCGCTTTCACCATCTGTTTGCGGAATTTCTGACCCATCAGCGCCATAAGATTATTCCTGATGAAGAAGAGCAACTCCACTGCCGGGCTGCTCAGGCTTGGCTGAAGCTCGACATTCCTCATCAGGCACTCAAACATGCTCAGCAAACCACCAATAGCGATTTAACCACTCAGATTCTGCTCGCGCATGGCTGGCGGATGTTCAATCATGGTGAGTTAAACGTTCTGGAAACGGCAATTGATGAACTCGATGCCGATCATCTCTACGCCGGGGTTAAACTACCGTTACTTCAGGCTTGGTTAGCACAAAGCCAGCACCGCTATCCCCGGGTTGAGGATATGTTAACCCAGGCCGAACATGAGATGCAGCAGAGAAATATTGCGATTTCTCAGCCGGAACAAGGACAACTCAACACGCTCAGAGCACAGATCGCCATCAACAAGAATGATCCGGAACTCGCTTTAGAACTGGCTGAACTGGCCCTGAGTCAGTTGGAGACAACCGATTTCCGCAGCCGGATTATTGCGACCTCAATTGTCGGAGAAGTCAATCATGTGCACGGGGAACTCAATCGGGCCCTGTCTTTGATGCAACAAACCGAAAAATTAGCCCGTCAGCATCAGGTCTATCACCAAGTGCTATGGGCTTTAATCCAGCAGAGCGAAATCTTGCTCGCGCAGGGTTATGTTCAAGCCGCTTTCGAGCTCCATGAATCTGCCTTCAAACTGATTGAAGCCCAGCAGTTGCATCAGGTGCCATTACATGAATTTCTGTTGCGGCTTCATGCTCAGGTTCTCTGGTGCTGGAATTCACTGGATGAAGCGGAAGTCTTTGCTCAGAAAGGTATCAGAGTGCTGGGCAACTTAGACATCAGTAAACATCTGCATAGTTACTCGATTCTGGCTCGGGTCGCGATTGCCCGTGGTGAAATCGACCGCGCTGCAAAATTTGTGGCGCAGATAGAGACATTGTTAAACCAGTCCAGCTACCATATCGACTGGACCGCCAATGCATCGTTCGCTTTATTACTCTATTGGCAAGTCCGGGATGATGCCGACGCAATCGAAACTTGGCTGGATCAGGCTTCCCGGCCTTCTGAAGCGAAGAACCACTTTTTACAACTCCAGTGGCGTAATATCGCGCGGGCTCAGATCTATACCGGCCAACTCGAACAAGCGCGGCAGAGTCTGGCGTTTTTGCAGCATGAAGCGCAACAATCCGAACTCTTTACCGATACCAATCGTAACCTGATCGTCGAAGCGGTACTCGCGGTGTATAACCAACAACCACAAGTTGCTGAAACTATGTTACGCCAAGCGTTAAAGATGACCAATCAGACAGGAATGGTGGCAGATTTTCTCATTGAAGGGCAACACTTATACCCGGTCTTACAGCAGCTGGTACAAGGTGAAACACTCGAGGACTTAGAAAAACATCGCGCTAAATATCTGCTCCGTGAGATCGCTCAGAAACAACGCAGTCGTTCATTACATTTCGATGAAGAGTTTATCGATAAGTTACTTCACCATCCCAAAGTCCCTGAACTCGTCCGCACCAGTCCATTGACGCAACGTGAATGGCAAGTGCTTGGTCTGATTTATTCCGGGTTCAGCAATGAACAGATCTCTCAGGAGCTCGATGTCGCGGGAACCACCATCAAAACCCATATCAGAAATCTCTATCAGAAGCTCAACTTAACTAACCGTAAAGAAGCGATCGAAACGGCAGAACGATTACTGAGCTTAATGGGATACTAATCACACACGGACACGATGGCGATAGCCACGCGTCCGCCCTTTCATTGGCTCATTGACAAATCTGCCTGTAAATCAGGCGTATTTCACATTTTTGAACATTTGTTTTTGAGCCCATGCTGTTCTGTCGGTGGATAAAATGCGATTCAGATCACTCAAGTGAACGGCATTCGTCACAACGGATCCGCAACCTCCACCCCAAATTTGTGACTCAGTTAGCATTGTACTGAGATTCTGTTTTTTCTCCGCCTCTCTCCTCCCGGCATGTCCTCCGTAGATTTCCCCTCCGAAGAGGAAGTCAGAGCCCTTACCGTTCTTTATCTTGTTCTCTGGTCAGAACAACGCCGTGATAAATCAAGATTTGTTCCGGCAACAAACCAGATCACCACATAGGAATAATCACAATAAACAGGAGCGAATCACATGAAAAAGGTAAGCTTAATTGCTCTCGCGATTTCCGGAGCACTGCTTTCAATGCAATCCTCCGCTGAAGATAAAGTCCATGAAGGCTGGACAGTCAACGGTTACGGACACTTACAATATAATGTCGGCGAATCACTCTCTTTAAACGACAGTTACGGCCATCGCAGAGACTACCACGCCGCCGGTGCTGCGTTTTCCGGAAATCCGACGCAAATCGAGTTCACGGTAACCAAAGGTCAAAACTTTGATTCCGGCTCTTGGGCTAAATATGTACTCAAAGCCGAATACGGCAACAATGAAGGCGGCAATGGCCGCGGGTTCTATACTTCATCGTCAGGCAATGAAGGACATCTGGAAAGCGGCCAGTTGGAATTCAAAGAAGCCTATATTGAATTGGGCGACTTATCCTACTTTGCCGATGGTCTCAGTGTTTGGGCCGGTCAACGTTACCTGAACCGCCAGTCAGGCATCATTACCAAGGAATTCTGGAAGCAGTCTTCCGGTGTCGGTGCCGGAGTTCAGTATCATGATGCCGGATTTGCGGTGATGTCTGCCGATCCCGGAGAAGGAAGTTGCACACTCTCTGGGGCAAACGTCAATTCAAAACAGTGCTCTTTAGATAGTGACGGGCGCAGTACCACACTCACTTCCGCTGATTTTTACTATTATGGCGTCGAAGGATTAGGGGGAAAATTCGATTTTGATCTGAAGATAACCTCACGGAAACATGTTGATGAGTCGAGTACCGCTAAAGATGGTTTTGGCGCTGCGATCACTTATCATCGTGACTATTATGGCTTTGATGGTTGGTCAACCACTGCCATTACTTACGGGAAAGGTGTTTCAGCGAACCGGGGCGTCAACTTCGGTCAGTGGAGCGGTAACTGGAAAAAAGATGACCGCTCCCTCTTCCTGACTTCTTATGGGGTCGCCAATCTTGCGCAGCATATTCAATTGGGTACCGAAGTGACCTATTGGCAGCTGGATAATAACACGACGCATGATGTATGGGGTTCCAAAGACGGACTATCACGCCTGATTGTCGGGGTGACGCCATCTTATCAAGTCAACGAAAACTTCCGGATGGAAGCGACTCTGACCTATGCACTGGAAAGTCTCGGGGCTGCCGGAACATGGGGACGTGAAGATGCTGATACCTCATTCTATACCGCAACTTTAGCGCCGGTTCTGACCGTCAACGCAGATTACTGGGGACGACCACAGATTAAGCCCTATATTACCTATATGAAATCAAGTGATAATGGCTATGCTTGGACCTCCGGTGATGATAACACTGAAACACGGGTCGGTATCGAAGCTGAAATTTGGTTCTGATACCAGATCAGTGATGGTATTCAAGCGCAGGCAACCCTTTGACCCTTTGGGTTGCCTGAACCACTCATTCGCCCGCTACAGGAAGTCACAATGCAGAAAATGCAGCAACTGATCCATTTTACCTTGACGCTGTTTATCGTCTCGGGATGCTCAACAACAAAACAGGTTCAGCATATCACTCCGCCGCCTGCTGAAGACACTGTGTGTTGTACCCGTTATCAAGATATATACTGGACACCACTCAATCCCAACGACGATGTTAAGCTCAAACTTGATCCGTCATCCCCGGCGAAGGATTTCAGCAGTGGCCGCTCATATTTTGGTGCCTTTCAATTTTCACCACGTTCCGGCACCGTTAAACTGACGCTCAAGAGTTTGGTGTTTAATCATCAGATTTTTATGCCGACACTGGTATTACTGGATGCCGACTACCAGCCGCAAAAGACGTTTCAGCTCGATCAGCATCAGCTTCGGTTCAGCGATGTATTTGAATCCGATCGACTCGAACAGACTTACCCAATTCATGCGGAAAAAACGCCTTATCTGCTCATTTTCACCCAACCTGATCAGGTCGGACAAACGATTACCATTCCCCATCCTGCGAAACGACGCGCGATTGAAGATGGTGCACCGTTACCGCTGGTTGCAGATATCTCTGTCACCACAAGCTATCAGGGATCATTGAAGATGACCGTTGAAACGGAATCGATTCGTCAACATGCGCTCCAACAATCGCGGCAAACATCGGGCAGCAACGCGATGGTCAGCACACTGACATCCCCACAACCAAATATCGAGACCAAGCAGTGGCAACACACTGCACCGCCGCAAGCGGAATCCACTCACTATTATCAGTCGGCCATCAAAGATGCGGTGAGTCATCACGATATTGCCAAAGCACTAGCGTTGTTAGATGAGGCAAGAGCCCTACGAATACCGAATATTCAGCAGACATTTATCCATGCAGTCAATACGATGCACTCGAAGTAATGCAACAACGGTGAAAAATTGTTCATCTGGTCGCATTTGATGTAATGTGTTATCGCGATGAAAAGTGATGATCTATCGTTCGGCTCCCCGATGGGAGCACTCATCTCTCTTCACTCTTTTTTGTATCATCATGAAACACTTTATGAACTGAGTTTGAGGTCATCGCGGACAAAAATGCACTGTAATCGACGCTGAATAGAACTTTCTTTCCAACAATCAGAGGCTCTTCGGAAGTTTCAAGAATCAAGTGGTCGCTGCTCGATGATACGATGCTTATATGATAGGGCGGGTGAAGCCCGGTTACACAAACGTCTTGGCGGCCCAACGCAAGAATTGCCTGTGAAACTGTACCTCGGTCTTGAAGTTTTTCTTGTTCACCAAAAGCATTAGAACCACGATCTCCCCATGGTAACGAAGGTTTAATTTTGGCTTCGATTACCTCGGCGGTTAATGTGATCGCATCGGTGTATAGCCCCTCGACCGGCTGTTGCTCCAAAGGCACACAACCAAGGAAAATTGCTTCCCCTATTCGTAAATGATTCACACGGGTGCGACTTTTATGAGCGAGGACCCAATTGATTGAAGAAGAATTCCCGCCTGAAATAATTTCGAGTGAGATTCCGAATGTTGCTTCGATTTCATCAGCAAGGTCAGAAAGAAGTCTCATCTTTTTATCATCAGGAGTGACTCCATAGCGACACGTAAGATTCGCCCCGATGCCTTTTATGATGATATTGGGTAAAAGAATGATCTTCCTTATAAAACCGATAACGAGATTCGGCATGATACCTTCTCTCAAATCCCCCAGTTCAACCATGATTATGACGCCATGCTGGATATTTGACTGCTTTGCGGCACAAGAAATCTGCCGAATCACTTCGATTTCCGTATTCAGACTGATATCACAAGACTCAACTACACTGGCGATTTGGCTCAGCATTGGAGTACGGATTAACATTTTCGGGACAGCAATTCCGTTGCGTGTCATCCTTTGTATGTTTTCGACTCTAGAATCTGCCAGCATACTGGCTCCGGCATCAATGAGAATGTTGGCAATGATGGGGTGACCTAAACAAGACTTTGTCACGGGTGTGACTGCAACATTTTTTAACGCGAGTCGTTCAATAAGAAACTGAGCATTGTGACGAATTTTAGAGCAATCGATGTCTAGCTGTGGGTAGCTCACTTTTGCTCTGCCATTTTATCTTTTAGCATCGGATAGGTCGATAATACCATTTGCAACAGTTGTTCTTTAGGTTGAGATAATGGGTCAGTCACGGGTAGGCTCAACTCAGCACGATAAGCTCTGATTTGAGGAATAATTTCATCGGAAGACATCCCTTCATGATTCAGTGTTAACCCTATCACGGTGGTATTTGAAAATGCTTCTATCAGGTTGATTTCACTGGCAACGGAAGGGATTGGCATTTCTGGAAAATCGACACGATACATCCGTTTAGGGGCATGCTGTAAAATAACACTGGTTGGGCAACTGCCGCGTAGTATAAAAGAACTTGTAGAAAATGCAGGATGACTTAAAGCTCCCTGCCCTTCAATGATGATGATATCCGGAGACTCTATTTCATACGCCTTAACAATGACGGCTTCTAACTCACCGGCGCAGAATTGTGAGGGAACGGCGTCTAATGCCACACAATAGGGCGCGCCTTGCATAATACCCGTTTGCCCCGTTGCTATCATCACGACATTGAGGCCTTTATTTCTTAACTCATCTGCCAATATGGTCGCGGTCGTCCTTTTCCCTAATGCGCAATCTGTACCCATGACAGCAATTCTTGGGCATTTCACACTGTGTATTTTGCCACTAAATACTTGCAATGCTTCTTTGTTCTTGGGTTTGCGAATATCAAGAATATGGACATTATTTTTTAGACAGGCTTCACGAAAGATAGGATCGTCATTTAAGAACTCATGCATACCATTAACAATATTCATGTTGCATGACATGGCATTGAGAATAATTTGTTTTTCTGAATCGGAAAGTAAGCCCTTTGATGGCGCGATCCCAAAAATAAAGTAATCAGGAACGGTTTCCGCATGAATCATCGCTTCTTCAATATTAGCCACAAGAGGAATATGATTTCTCATACCATCAAGAACTTCACCGGAATCTAAGCTTGCCAGCTCACTATCAATAACGGATAAGATACGATAAATGTGGGAATGCCTTACCAACCCATTTGCACTCTTTCCGTCAATTTTACCAAAGTTACCTTCACAATAAATAATAGCAGTGGGAGTCGTCGGATTGACTTTATGTCCAAGTGGTGTCCAAGGTTGTGAATATATTGGATTATGGTCGATTTCTGTCTCTTCAGTTCTAATTAATTGAACGATGTTTCTTAATTTTCCAGTTGAAATTGACATGATTAGAGCCTAGTTAATTAGGCTTAGGGGGCAACTAAGGAATGCCGAGACATACGTCTGGAAAAGAAAAGTGGTCCCTACTAAGCAGGAGGGATAGCCATCACAGTACCACACCAAACTGATTCATGTTGGATATTTTTGAAATAATTTTTGCGACACTACTTATTCATCATGTTGCATTCTGCTTTAGGCAACCCATTAGCCCTTCACGTTTAGATCAGAGGCAAAGAACTAAATTAACAGCAAAACGGATATAAGTTCCTAACACAAAGTAACTACTTGTCCGCTGAATAAGTTGTCCGCCAAATAAGCGTTTGACGATAAAAAAGGATCTGTTGATAACGAAGAATTTCAAAGAAAGGAGACGTAGATTTGGTGCGTCTGAGTGGACTCGAACCACCGACCCCCGCCATGTCAAGGCGATACTCTAACCAACTGAGCTACAGACGCATAATGATGTTTTCTTGTAATGGTGCGTCCGAGTGGACTCGAACCACCGACCCCCGCCATGTCAAGGCGATACTCTAACCAACTGAGCTACGGACGCATCAATCAAGAACGGAGAGGATATTAACGACACTCTTAAAGTTGTGCAAGAAAAATTTCCCTGAAAATGAACCGATTGGCTTTAAGTTCACCAACATGGATCTTTTTTGCTCAATCGGAATCATTCTTCGTCTAAATTTCATATCTTTTTTCTGTGGATGCAAATTGTAATACGAGTTCAATTTTGTGATATTAACCCAAAAAATTAGTTGAAGTATTACAATGATTGCGTAACATACCTCAATTGGCTAGAACATATGCAGAACGCTCTTAAAATGGATGATCGATTACCTAATAAATCATACTTGCTCAGAACTTCTGTTCTTTCCGGTATCAGTCTGTTTTTAACGTTGATAGCATTGTTCTTTGCTCTCTTCCATGCCATTCATCGAAACGAGTTATTTCTGGCCTTCGTTGAATGTATTCTGTCCGTCTATTCTTACTTGATTTATACCCAACTCAAACAAAAACGATATCCCAAGCAGTACATTCTTTATTACGCTTATTATCTGATGTTTACGCTGTTGGTCGGAACGTACTTTCAACCGATAGCTCAGGGACTGTTTGTCTGGAGTTGTCTTGCACCGATCGTGTTGTACTTATTACTCGGCATCAAACACGGCATGTATACCAGTGGTCTGTTCTTGGTGATTCAATCGGCAATCATCATCATGAAGCTGAGCCAAGATGCAACCTACAGCATGTTAGAAAGCATGTTTAATTTAGTGCTCTGCTATATCGGGATCTGGATTGTGTCGCATCTTTATGAATCCAATCGTTCCGATATTGAAAACTCACTGATGTATCTCGCTTCCAGAGATTCCTTAACCGGTGCACATAACCGATTATCTCTGTCAACATCGTTTCATCGTTTTACGACGACGAAAAAAGAGCAACAACATCTGAGTCTGCTGATTCTCGATATTGATTACTTTAAGCAGATTAATGATCGATTTGGTCATGACATCGGTGATAAGGTTTTAATTGAAACCAGCCTGATCATTAGTCGTATCGTCGGTGATGAAAATCTCTTTCGGATTGGCGGAGAAGAATTTTGTATTACCCTGTTTGATATCGATTTGGATGAGGCAAAAAAAATCGGTGAGAAACTTCGCCACACCATCAGCAATCACCTGTTCAACTTTGGTGACAAACGCTTACAGTTGACGTTAAGTATCGGGATCTGCCGTTACCGCAATGGCGATAACCTATCTGACATTCTGAAGTTGGCAGATATTGAGCTTTATAAAGCGAAAAAAAATGGGAAGAATCAAGTGCGGATATGTCAGGCAGATGCACAGACATCGCTTGAAGATGATGTTGAACAGTACAAATCGGCTTAATACTGAATTGCCAGATTTGTAATTGTAAAGTTAGTGTTCGTCCTCATGATTATCTTCATAAACAACATTATAATTTTCAGTATAGTTACAGTGAGGTTGACGACTACAAGTGAAGAACCGTCGCCCCTTATAATCGCCTTGCGTAGCCACCCGGATGACCATCGGACTACCACATTTTTTACAGAATCGGACTTCTTTATCTACTTCAATCAAATCGATATGAGCTGCCAAAAGTCGCCGTAGCCGACTCACCTGATAACTATATTTGATGGTTGTTCCAATCAGAGGAATATTGGCAGACCGACAGACACTCAACAGCAGTTTCTCGCGCTCAATTTTAGCCTTACTCAACGATTTGCCATTATCGAGTTCAATCACCGCACGGGCTTCAAATGTTCTGGGGTCACAGACGACAAACTGAAAGCTATGTTTTGAAATCTTGTGACCGGCAATAAAAATATCCTTTTTCTTTTTCAGCCCGGCAGGAACTAATAACTGCGCCATATTCACTTTGGCAAATACAACCCCCTGCTCTCCGACCGCTTCAATTAATGCCCGGTAAAATATACTCTCAGCGGGGTTGAGCAGCGGTCCGAACCGTCGATAACTATATTCTTTACTGTCATCTTTTTTAATGATGTAGCGCTGTGCAAAAAGAAAGAACAAGACTAACAATGCAACAATAATAAAGATGTTCAGCATCGTAATTAAATACCCCCAGAAATGGACTTATAATACAGACCAAAAATGCGCCATCCAAACACATCACATAATAAACAGTCTGATAAAACAGAATACCCAATCAAAACCGACGACTTGGATGTATACTGCTTTGAGTCTCTAGTTACACCGCTTCAAAAATGTATTGATCCATCATACCGACCAATTTACCGATCTCCGGTTTGGTAATCGTATCATTGGCGCCCAGTGTCAACGCTTTATGACGGTTATCATCACTCATCAGAGAAGAGAACATTACAATGGGGATATCACGATATGAATTATTGTCTCTCAACCGTTTCACCAAATGCATCCCATCCATACGAGGCATTTCTACATCTGTCACCACCGCATCAATCAGCTCTCGAACCTGAACGCCTTCTTTCTCAGCGGCTTGTTCAATATTCATTAGCTTTTCAAAAGCCTCACCACCATCTTTACAGGCAATAACGTTGTAACCGGCAGAACTCAGCGTATCTTGAATCAGACTACGAATAAATGCAGAATCATCCACAACCATTACGGTCTTCGCATTCCTTTTGCTCACCATTTTCTGATTCAGGTCAATGCTTTTATCCACTCTGACATCATACTTCTCCATGCTCAATTCAGGGTTAATATCTGCAATGATTTTTTCAAAATCCAAAATCATAATCAGATGCCCTTCTTTGCGCACGACGGCAACAACACAATCTTGCTCACCGGCTTCAAGAAACTGGCTTGGCGATTCAACATCATTCCAAGAGATACGATGAATTCTGCTAACACTGTCGATTAAGAACCCATTCGTCATCCGGTTAAAATCCGTCACGATAACAAACTTGCTCTCAACATCCGGTGATTTCGGGATGCCAAGCCAGCCGGCCAGATCAACCAACGGGGTTAATATATCCCGGGAAGAAAATACACCAATCATATGTGGCTGAGCATTCGGATAATCCGTTGTTTCCGGAACCTGAATTACTTCCCGGACTTTTGCAACATTAATACCGTAGTAACAAGTTTTAGTGCCACCGTTCGGTAGACGTTTTTCTATATGAAACTCGATAATTTCAAGTTCATTGGTGCCGCTTTCTGTCAAGATCGTACTAGTTGGATGACTCATACCGCTCTACTTCTATTCTGGATTGATCCGGGCTGTAAAAACAGCAACTTTAACATTGTTATTGTAGATCTTATCTACCCGACTATCGTTATTTTATCGGTGAATGAACGAAAGAACATGACCAGTATCTTATTGTTTCATATCAAACAAAAGTTTCTCTTCATCAGAGCTGCCTCGATCACATAGATGTTCCGTTATTCATATTGTCAGGATTTCAGAAAAATAACAATAAATTCATCAGCTAAGTCAGCGTCAGTATCATTGACTAATTTACTCAAACACACCGCAGATACAAGAGGCTGTTATCACGAAAACAACTTTAAAAATTTCATCATAAATTTTGGCAAAGATCACAAGGAAATTATGACTTATTTCCTTGGTGTTGCCATATAGATTGTATACTTTTTATACGGAGTGTTGAAGCTATTGCATATATTATAAAATCATCCGAATAATATGTAGTACACCATTGGGAAAAGATTGGAAAAGCAAAAATAGAAGGAACATACAATGAGACGTGATGAGCTAGGTATTTGTTTATCCCATGAGATGCTGGTAGACAATTTAGATTCAACTTTTACTTGTATCCGTGCTTATAAAGCCGTAGCTACAGATGTCGATGATTTGCCTCCTTTGCTTGCATTTCCTCAAATGAAAGGCAAAGACGTCCTATTGTCGATGAAAGGTAAACATAAGCTGATATGGCGAGCTGATTTCTTTTGTCCCAGCTTTCATAAATGAACAAGTTTTATAAATAAATCTGACTATTGTCTATCATCTTATCCCTTGTCACCACAGATAGGCGAATCATTCGGTGCTAGATCTATCTGTGGTGATTTTTCGTCATATCTGTCGCTCTGATTTTACCTTTTCTATCGTTCGGCGTGAAATCGGTAGCCATTCAAACACCAATAACAATCAAATATCAGCTTACATGAGAGCTTGATTTTTTCTCGACATATGTGATCGATTCGGTTAACTTTAGATGTATAGACGTCCAGATAGATTTATTGTGAGAGAAATACTGTGCCGATAAAGATTCCTGATCAACTTCCTGCAACGGATGTTCTTCTGCATGAGAACATTTTCGTCATGCATGAATCTCGAGCTTCTACTCAAGAAATCAGACCGCTCAAAGTGCTGATACTGAATCTGATGCCTAAAAAAATTGAGACTGAAACTCAATTTTTACGCCTGCTCTCCAATAGTCCGCTGCAGGTAGATGTTGAACTTTTGCGCATCGATAACCGTCCGAGCCGCAATACACCCGAAGAACATTTAGATATGTTTTATCGGCAATTTGAGATGGTGAAAGACCGTTACTTCGACGGATTAATTGTGACGGGGGCACCGCTAGGATTGGTTGCTTTTGAGGATGTCGTCTACTGGCAGCATCTGGAATCCATCATCCAATGGGCCAAAGATCATGTTACTTCAACTTTATATGTCTGTTGGGCTGTTCAGGCAGGTCTCAACATTCTTTATGGATTGCCGAAGCTGACCCGTAAAGATAAGCTCTCTGGAGTTTATACTCATTCCCTGCAGAAAGACTTTCATCCCCTGATTCGCGGATTTGATGACTCTTTTCTTGCCCCGCATTCCAGATATGCAGATTTCCCTGTCGATTACATTCGAGAAAATACCAGTCTCGATATTCTTGCCACTTCAGAAGATGCAGGAATGTATCTGGCAACCAGCCCGGATAAACGTCATGTGTTTGTGACCGGTCATCCTGAATATGATGCTTTTACACTACACGGTGAGTACGTTCGGGATCTGGGTGAAGGCTTGGAGCCAACCATTCCAGTGAACTATTACCAGAATGACAATCCTGATAATCAACCTATCGCCAGTTGGCGAAGCCACGGACATCTGCTGTTTTCAAACTGGCTCAACTACTGTGTTTACCAGCAGACACCCTATGATTTGGAACATTTCAGTGAAGATAAATTTACCAAAGATGATTAGAGCAACGTCATCTTATTCA
This sequence comes from Vibrio sp. MEBiC08052, assembly GCF_001506075.1. GTDB lineage: Bacteria > Pseudomonadota > Gammaproteobacteria > Enterobacterales > Vibrionaceae > Vibrio. The sequence continues at coordinate 1,874,417 of NZ_KQ947475.1, forward strand.
AAAGCGGCCTGAATCAAGGCCGCTCTTTTTATCTGCGTCGCAAGATATACACTGCCCTATTTCCTCCCCGTAGAATCGCTTTATCATCCAGCAGATAAACGAAAGTATGATTAAGCGGAGGCCGAATGACACGTCGATTGATTCTAGGGTGGTGGTTCATCGTTTCAGGGTGCAGTCATACTGCACCCTCACCTTCTGAGCATAACCAAATTGCAGATGCCAGAATTACCCTGAGTATTGCCTACCTTCAACACCATGAACCCCAAAAAGCCCTGTTCAACCTGATACAGGCTGCCGAAATCGCACCACATTATATTCGATTGCAACTCGCGCAAGCCTATTACTATGAAAAGGTTGGTGAAATAGACAAAGCCAAACAACAATATATACGGACATTAAACGAGCACCCGAACCATCCGGATGTATACAACAACTATGGTACATTTTTGTGCAAACAGGGGAATATCAAACAGGCCCAACACTATTTCGCTCAAGTTTACTCGAAAACAAACTACCCCCAGATTGCTGCCAGCTATGAAAATGCCGCACTGTGTTCACTAAAATCCGGGAATACTTTGCAAGCAAATAAATTTTTTTTGATTGCTCTGAATCATGATCCAAAGCGATTCCAGTCTCAGTTTTATCTCATCCAGATAGCAATCAAAGCCCGACGATTCACCGTTGCCAGAACACGTCTTGCTACATTTATTCAAGATTTCGGGACAACAGAACAATCGCTGGCATTTCAACGCCAGCTTGAGCGGGAGACCGCGACCGACCGCTAATCACGCGGTGTCCTTGGCCACCGCATTGGATGATATGGTTTCAACTTGTGTCGTTGTTTGTAATGAAGACGTCTACGTTTTAAAACATATTGCTTGCGGTGAATTCGCAAATATTCTCGGATCACCAGCCGAATGAATAAAATCAGTCCAATCGCGAGCATAATGCCAATAACGATCAGAGCCGGCCGGCATAACCAATCAGGTTTACACGGTGCATAATAAAAAACCTGAATATCCATCATCAGGCTCCTTTCAGGATAGCGAACTCTACATATTATTTAGGCACAAGCAACGGACTATCTTCGCCTTATCGGTCGTTTTGCACGTTTGATAATACGTTCAGATTTCAATCGATGTCTTTCTTTATAATGCAATTTGCGGCGCTCCTGAACATATTTCGCACGATTCTTAATCCGAACATATTCACGAATAACAAGGATCATCAGCCAAATAACCGCACCTACCATCACAATATAGAATGTAAACATCAAAGACCGACATAACCAGTAAGGTTGACACGGCAGGTACATATCAGCATCCATTTCAACCTCCCTGATATCTAGTTCAGTCTGAAACGAACTTCTTATGTAAACCTAGCACGATTTCAACTTATGCACATTGTTCTAACTAACATTTCACACTTTTATACCGACTTCGTCTCAAGATACATGGTTTTTCACAAAGTGAATAAAGGCTTGATTTGCATAAGACAGATAACCATCATTGCGCCACGCTAATGCCAAATGCACAGGCACCGGAGGTTCAAAAGGAATCGCACGAACACTCGGTTCCTGTTCCGTCACCAACTCAAGTAATGCACTGATTGCATATTCACGCTTGACGATCCTTAAAATCATCGGTAGCAGATTGGTTTCAAATGAAATCTGAGCATGAAAATCATGCGCCTGACAAGCTTGATCTATAAATTCTCGGTGGTAATATCCCGGTTGAAAAGTAACCAATTCATGCTGTAAAAAAGTGTCCAGACTGATGTGAGAGGCATCGGCCAACTCATGGTGTTGACTGACAACTGCGACCATCTGCGATGTCAGTAATGGGTCAACACTCAGTCCCTCCGGGATATCGCGGTTTAAAATCACACCGATATCCAATTCTCCGGTCAACAACATATTCCTGATCGACTGACCACCGGCCTCAACCACCGTCATTTTCAAATTCGGATAGTGACTCTTAAAAGCCATAACAATTTCAGGGAAAAAATAAGACCCCGTCATACTCGGAGTCCCCAAACGCACTTCACCTTTCACCAGTCCTTTCAGCTCATCCATCGCCAAATGCGCATCATCAACCTGTTGTAAAATGCGTAGTGCGTATTCATACAATATCTTACCTTCATCAGTCATACTCACTTTACGCTCATCTCTTTTGAGCAAACGAGTCCCCAACTGCTGCTCAAACTTCTTAATCGAAATACTCAAAGCTGACTGGGCAATATGTAGCGACCGAGCCGCCGCGGTAAAACTCCCGAATTGGACTATTGTAGTGAAATGCTTCAGTTGACGAATTTCCATGATATACAAATTATATAGCAACGATAATTTTAATATATTTTATTAATTGAAGTACTAATGTTACGTTGGTCACAGGATAAACGACAGGACAAGTTAATGATCGAACGTCATACCCCACAATATCATCAAGTTTCTTTTGGATTGGCCCTCGGTGCTTTCATTGTCTTCTGTAATTTATATCTTTTTCAGCCCATTCTCCCTCACATGGCTGAACTCTATCAATTGTCTGAAACAAAAGTTAACTGGCTCTTCGCGGCATCGACATTAGCTTTATCGGTCACTTTAGTGCCTTGGGCCATCTGTTCCGAAGCGTTCGGACGCCGAAAAATTATGATGATTGGCTTACTGACGCTTCCTTTATTCGGTCTTGCCCTATTGCTACATCCGACATGGTGGACTCTCGTTGCCGCGCGTGCATTTACCGGGGTTGCGATCGCAGCTTTTGCCTCCGTTGCTGTCGCCTATATGGTTGAAGAATTTTCGCCCCAGGCTTTTCAGGCTGCAATTGGGAGTTATATTGCCGCGAATTCGTTGGGCGGAATCTGTGGACGGATTGCCGGAGGGAATCTTACTGATCGATTCAGTTGGGAAACGGCTGTCGCTGTGGTCAGCGTTTTGAGTATCGCCGGCGCATTATATGTTTATTTCCGACTTCCGCCTCAGCAACATTTTACCCCTCGGAAAGGACCGTTTTTACAACATCAACGTTCCGTGTTAATGCACCTTCGTCAACGTAAGTTATGGCTGGCAATGTTATTTGGCGGGGCGAACTTTGCCCTGTTTGTCAATCTGTATACCGTGATGGGCTTTCGTTTGGTGTCTGCCCCCTATTCAATCCCTGTCGGATTCGCATCCCTGATATTCATCTGTTATCTGGGTGGCACACTAAGTTCACGTCTGGCATCCCGCTGGCTCAGACACCACAACACGGTTACCGGCCTGATTGCCGGAACATGTCTCAGTCTATCCGGCATGTGGCTCGCCATGATTGAGTCACTTCCGATGATTATGATTGCTTTAATCTGTATTAGCTCCGGCGCCTTCTTTAGTCATACATTGGCTTACGCTTGGGTCAGTCAACATGCCAAGCAGGCAAAAGCAACAGCGACCGCACTTTATTTGGTTCATTACTACTTGGGAGGGAGTTTTGGTGGGTTCTTTCTGATTGCTTGCTGGCAGTATGGCGGCTGGCATATGGTGGTCGCAGGGGGAACAGTTATCTATTTGTTCCTGTTTACCTTATGCTGGCGATTGAAAGAGTTCGATACTTTCCAGACACAGCAACATACCAACACCATCTGAATTTCATGGTATTCTGCCTGCAAATTTTTCCACGCGGTTAATTCACACTATGAACTCTCAATCAGAGCATACATTAATTTATCAAACGGTCGAGCAATGGCTGACTCAAGTTGTCATCGGCCTGAACTTATGTCCTTTCGCAGCGAAACCGTATAAAAAGAAACAGATCAAAATTCATATCAGCCAAGCGCGGCAAGAAGAGCAATTACTGGAAGATATCTATCGACAGTTGCTCGAGTTAGAGATGACTCCATCTGAACAGTTGGAAACGACGCTGGTTGTCGTGCCCCACTTTCTTTCATCATTTGATGACTACAATCAGTTCATTGACTGGATCGATGCCCTAATCATGCAACATCAGTGGGAAGGTATTTATCAAGTCGCTACTTTTCACCCAAACTACTGCTTTGCCGGGAATCATCCTGAAGATGATGACAACCTCACCAACAAATCACCATATCCGATCTATCATCTCATCCGTGAAGAAAGTATCGAGAAAGTCCTGACACACTACCCTCAGCCCGAATTGATTCCTGAGCATAATATTCAGCGGATAAAAAACCTTACGCCTGAAGAAAAAAACAGATTATTCAGCTACTTGATGACTAATCATTCAAAATAATTCCAATAAAAAAGCCAGCATAGGCGCACTACACTGGCTTTATTCTATTGCTCCGCAAAAATGCAGATTTGTCATGAATCGTGATATTTCACCGAGAACTCATGGTCATTAATAATCACCGCAATTGTACTGTTCACATCAAAACTGGAGTCATGACCAAAATCAGCAACATTGACATTGTTAATACTCAGATGAGTTTGTCCATGTTCAGATGTCACTTCAACATTTTGATCCAAGTATTGCTGAATTGCATCATTACTCTGATTATCTAAAACGTCAGCTAACAAATTCGATAAGTCAATCGCATCCTCACCGGTATGGAAATCCTGAATCTTATCGACCGAGGAAGAATCCAGAACAAACAGGTCTTTACCGGCACCACCAATCAACAGATCAGAACCATCTGCGTGATGGTCATCGAGCGAGCCGCCAATCAAGATATCATTACCTGCACCGCCGGAAAGATAGTCTTCACCCGAACCACCAATCAGAATATCATTGCCATCCCGACCGTACAGATGGTCATCATTATTCCCGCCGTCCAGTAAATCGCCTTCGCTGCCATAACTGCTCACAAGGGTATCATCACCGTGACCTCCCTGTAACCAATCGGCACCACCGAGCCCACCATCAATCCAGTCATCACCGCCATGACCGTCAATATGATCATTGCCCAGTGAGCCAATTAAGTGATTGTCTTTATGGTCACCATCGGCTTGCCAATAATGACCGGCTTCAAACTGGGCGATTCGATCCTCATAACCCGCTGCCATTACCTCATGATCAGTGATCACATCAACAGAACCAGCTGCTGTTACATCACCATTCACAGTGGGATAAGCATCACTGCCCAGTACGGAATAATCACCTGTAACACCATCTGTCACATCAGCCAACGCGACCGTTAATTGGTGAGCACCGCCCTGATCCCAATAAACAATCTCTACAGTCTGATATCCGGAGCCATCAACGGTAAAAGTAAATGTATCAGTTGTTGCAGATTGAATGCCGTCATATTCAGCGACGACAACCCCATTAATCTTAACCTGATAGCCATCATCAGCGGTGACTTTGATTGAATAAGTACCACTATCGAGCGCAACGCCCCCCGTTAAACGGACAACGGCATCTGATGAATTTTCTTTATTGTTGAACACAACGGAACGATCATCACCGGTGTCTTCCAGCCATTCTTCCAGATTTGTGCGGCCATTCAACCAGTAGGCAGCATCGTAGCTGCCCAAGTTGTGGGCGAGTAAATCGCTCTGATAATCCACTTTTGTAGAGGTAAATTCAGCGTTCGGATCCTGATTCTGGATAATCGCCAATGCATCAGCAAGGCTATCAACATTATTCCAGTGATTAGACCAACCTTCCTGATAGTTATAAAACTCACCATGGAGACCTGAACTTAACAACGGTGTGGCAGAATGTCCGGAAACTTCAAAATTCAGAGAACTGGTTGCGCTGTCACCATCATGATCCGTTACCACGTAGTTAAATGAGTCGGTCGCCGTTGTCCCTTCATCCAGCGTAGCCAACGCATCTTCATTCACCTCATAAGTATAATGACCATCGGCATACACAGTTAGCGTACCGTATTCCCCATGAATCACTGTGGCACCATTATTTTCCGAGCCCGCTTCCCACGCCACTGAAGCCATACCGTCGGCACCGGCATCATAATCGATCGTCCCCGTTACGCCTTGATCAGGATGAGAATCAGGATGGTAATTCAGACTCGCAACAAGTGTGTAAGACTCAGTATCACCTTCAGGCGTCACTACTGTTTTCGATATCGTACCGTCGTCTTTCTTAAAGCCTTCAATATCCAATCGATACATTACACCATCGATCTCGACGTCAACATAATCAGTCGTCAACGTAATTGAGTCACCATTGGTATGCGTATTATTTGCTGTTTCGTCATGATCAACATTCAAATGTAATGTAATCGACTGCGTCACACCATTAATCGTCACCTGTGTGACAATCGTTAATACCGTACTATCCAATGTTGATTCATAGCTTAAGACCGAACCATTCTGATGCACTAATGTTGCCAGTTCAAATGGTTGCCCTTCTGTATAACCATGTGATCCCTGTTGTGCTGGTGAGACCTGATAAGATGAATAACTCGTATCCCATGCACCTGAAGTTCCCCAAGCAACTCTCGTATCAGTTTGTTGGGTATGCCAGTCACCATTATCGAAAACAGAATTCCCCAATGACACCGTTGTGCCAGTAACGGAAAAATTAAAAGACGTATCATCGGCTTCAACCACGACATCCGTCGTATGCGAATCCGGTGAATCATCTTCAATTGAGACCAAAACCGACTGGGTTGAAACCGTTTGACCATCATGCGCGGAGATACCGAACTCGACTTGTAGCACATCCTCACCTGAAGAATCAGGATGATCGACTGAACCTTGCATATGAACTGTATATGAATAATCACCATTTCCTTCATCGGAAAGGCTAATTGTCATCACTGTTTCACCATTTGCCTGCCCCACCAAAGAACCATCTTCCAGCAACGCCCAGATGATTGCGATACCATGGCTATACAGTGGTGTGGTTGGGGCAACAAGTGACATTGTCACACTTGATGAGTCCGGATCGGATACAGAAAACGATCCTGAAGCTTGCCGAGCATTCGTTGTATCACGAGAACCGATAGTATCTGGATTTCCCTGAGCCAAACCTTCTTCAGAAATCGAGACTTGTTTTGCCGAATCCTCCAAAGAAATAACAGGCGCATCGTTGGTACCAGTAATGTCAATTTCAATTTGCTGCGTGGTGCCGTCACTAGCGGTCAGTGTGATGGTATCTTTAACCTGCTCCCCTTCCGCCAGCGACTGGACTTTGCTTTGATCTAAGGTGTAAGTCCACTGACCATCAACCAGGGTCAGACTGCCGTAAGTCCCGTTTGCCGTGGTATCGGCAAATACCGGATGATCATTGGCATCCGCATCACTGATCGCAATCGTGCCACTGACCTGGGCCACATCACCGATATCCCCTTCAGTCACCGCTCCGGTGAAGGTACCGGTCACGACCGGTGCATCATCAGTGCCGGTCACGGTAATGGTCAGGGTGGCGGTATCCGTTGCGCCCTGATCATCGGTGACCGTCACCGGCACTTTGATGACCTGCGTTTCACCCGCGCCCAATGCGTCGTAACCCGACGCATCAAAACTGTAAGTCCCGTCGGCATTGAGGGTCAGACCGGTCACATTGGACTCGGTACTGAATGTCAGACTGGCGCTCGCCGGTAAATCCACATCGGTTGCCGTGATACTACCGGTAATGGAGTGATCCTGGGTCACTGCCGCCGTGGCTGCCTGAGCAACCGGTGCATCATTGGTGCCGGTCACCGCAATTACAATTTGCTGCGTGGTGCCGTCACTGGCGGTCAGTGTGATGGTATCTTTAACCTGCTCCCCTTCCTCCAGCGACTGGGCTTTGCTTTGATCTAAGGTGTAAGTCCACTGACCATTAACCAGAGTCAGACTGCCGTAAATCCCGTTTGCCGTGGTATCGGCAAATACCGGATTATCATTGGCATCCGCATCACTGATCGCAATCGTGCCACTGACCTGAGCCACATCACCGATATCCCCTTCAGTCACCGCTCCGGTGAAGGTACCGGTCACGACCGGTGCATCATCGGTACCAATCACAGTAATGGTCAGTGTGGTCGTATCCGTCGCACCGCGATCATCGGTCACGGTGACAGGTACGGTAATCACCTGTTTTTCACCCGCGCTCAGCGCATCATAACCGGAAGCGTCAAAACGGTAAGTTCCGTCGGCATTGAGGGTCAGACCGGGGACGGTCGAGTCGGTGGTAAACACCAGCGACTGACCATCCGGTAAATCGACATCGGTCGCCGTGATACTGCCGCTAATGGTCGCATCTTCGGCGACGACGGCTACCGCCGCCTGAGCCACCGGCGCATCATTGGTGCCAATCACGGTAATGGTTAAGGTGGTGGTATCCGTCGCACCGCGATCATCGGTCACGGTGACAGGTACGGTAATCACCTGTTTTTCACCGGCGCTCAGCGCATCATAACCGGAAGCGTCAAAACGGTAAGTTCCGTCGGCATTGAGGGTC
>NZ_KQ947475.1:1884654-1885710 GCF_001506075.1 Vibrio sp. MEBiC08052
GGTAAACACCAGCGCCTGACCATCCGGTAAATCGACATCGGTCGCCGTGATACTGCCGGTAATCGTCGCATCTTCGGCGACGACGGCTACCGCCGCTTGCGCCACCGGTGCGTCATTGGTGCCAATCACAGTAATAGTTAAGGTGGTGGTATCCGTCGCACCGCGATCATCGGTCACGGTGACCGGAACAGTAATCACCTGTTTTTCACCCGTGCTCAGCGCATCATAACCAGAGGCATCAAACCGGTAAGTTCCGTCGGCATTGAGGGTCAGGCCGGGGACGGTCGAGTCGGTGGTAAACACCAGCACCTGACCGGCCGGTAAATCGACATCGGTCGCGGTAATACTGCCGCTAATGGTCGCATCTTCGGCGACGACGGCCACAGCGGCCTGAGCCACCGGGGCGTCATTGGTGCCAATCACGGTAATGGTTAAGGTGGTGGTATCCGTCGCACCGCGATCATCGGTGACGGTGACAGGTACGGTAATCACCTGTTTTTCACCGGCGCTCAGCGCGTCATAACCGGAAGCGTCAAACCGATAAGTCCCGTCGGCATTGAGGGTCAGGCCGGTCACATTGGACTCGGTGCTGAAGGTCAGACTGGCGTTATCAGGTAGATCGACATCGGTTGCGGTAATACTGCCGGTAATCGTCGCATCTTCGGCGACGACGGCTACCGCCGCTTGCGCCACCGGCGCATCATTGGTACCAGTCACGGTAATGGTGAGTGTCGTGGTTGCGGTGGCGCCCTGATCGTCAGTGACGGTTACCGGCACCTCGATGATCTGGGTCTCGCCTGCGCTCAGTGCATCATAACCGGAGGCATCAAAGCTGTAAGAGCCGTCAGCGTTCAGCGTCAAACCGTCCACGGTGGATTCCGTGCTGAAGGCCAGCGTCGCATCCGCCGGTAAATCCACATCCGTGGCGGTCACACTACCAGTTATGGTGGCATCTTCAGTCACCGACGCGGTGGCTGCCTGTGCAACCGGGACATCATTGGTACCGGTCACGGTAATGGTTAACGTGGTGGTTGCGGTGGCGCCCTGATCGTCAGT
>NZ_KQ947475.1:1888658-1889583 GCF_001506075.1 Vibrio sp. MEBiC08052
GTATCGGTCGCACCGCGATCATCGGTCACGGTGACAGGTACAGTAATCACCTGTTTTTCACCCGCGCCCAATGCGTCGTAACCGGAGGCATCAAAACTGTAAGTCCCGTCGGCATTGAGGGTCAGACCGGTCACATTGGACTCGGTGCTGAAGGTCAGACTGGCGTTATCAGGTAAATCGACATCGGTTGCCGTGATACTGCCGGTAATCGTCGCATCTTCGGCTACTACGGCCACAGCAGCCTGAGCCACCGGCGCATCATTGGTGCCAATCACAGTAATAGTTAAAGTGGTGGTATCCGTCGCACCGCGATCATCGGTCACGGTGACAGGTACGGTAATCACCTGTTTTTCACCCGCGCTCAGCGCGTCATAACCGGATGCGTCAAAACTGTAAGTCCCGTCGGCGTTTAAGGTCAGACCGGGGACGGTGGATTCTGTGGTAAACACCAGCGACTGACCGGCCGGTAAATCGACATCCGTCGCCGTGATACTGCCGGTAATCGTCGCATCTTCGGCGACGACGGCCACAGCGGCCTGAGCCACCGGGGCGTCATTGGTGCCAATCACAGTAATGGTTAAGGTGGTGGTATCGGTCGCACCGCGATCATCGGTCACGGTGACAGGTACGGTAATCACCTGTTTTTCACCCGCGCCCAATGCGTCGTAACCGGAGGCATCAAAACTGTAACTGCCGTCAGCGTTCAACGTCAGGCCGTCCACGGTGGATTCCGTGCTGAAGGCCAGCGTCGCATCCGCCGGTAAATCCACATCCGTGGCGGTCACACTACCAGTTATAGTGGCATCTTCAGTCACCGACGTGGTGGCTGCCTGTGCAACCGGTGCATCATTAGTGCCGGTCACAGTAATGGTCAGTGTGGTGGTTGCGGTGGCGCCCTGATCGTCAGTGACGGTTACCGGCACCT
>NZ_KQ947475.1:1894184-1895335 GCF_001506075.1 Vibrio sp. MEBiC08052
GGTGGTAAACACCAGTGACTGGCCGGCCGGTAGATCGACATCGGTTGCGGTAATACTGCCGGTAATCGTCGCATCTTCGGCGACGACGGCTACCGCCGCCTGAGCCACCGGCGCATCATTGGTGCCAATCACGGTAATGGTTAAAGTGGTGGTATCCGTCGCACCGCGATCATCGGTCACGGTGACAGGTACGGTAATCACCTGTTTTTCACCCGCGCTCAGCGCATCATAGCCGGATGCGTCAAAACTGTAGCTACCATCAGCGTTTAAGGTCAGACCGGGGACAGTGGATTCAGTGGTAAACACCAGTGACTGACCGGCCGGTAGATCGACATCGGTCGCCGTGATACTGCCGGTAATCGTCGCATCTTCGGCGACGACGGCTACCGCCGCCTGAGCCACCGGCGCATCATTGGTGCCAATCACGGTAATCGTTAAGGTGGTGGTATCCGTCGCACCGCGATCATCGGTCACGGTGACAGGTACGGTAATCACCTGTTTTTCACCGGCGCTCAGCGCGTCATAACCGGAGGCATCAAAACTGTAAGAGCCGTCGGCATTGAACGTCAGACCATCCACGGTGGAGTCGGTGCTGAAGGTCAGCGTTGCATCCGCCGGTAAATCCACATCGGTAGCGGTAATGTTGCCGGTCACTGTGGCATCTTCGGTGACGGTATTGGTCGCCGCCTGCGCAACCGGTGCATCATTAGTGCCGGTCACAGTAATCGTTAAGGTGGTGGTATCCGTCGCACCGCGATCATCGGTCACGGTGACAGGTACAGTAATCACCTGTTTTTCACCCGCGCTCAGCGCATCATAGCCGGATGCGTCAAAACTGTAGCTACCATCCGCGTTTAAGGTCAGACCGGGGACAGTGGATTCAGTGGTAAACACCAGTGACTGACCGGCCGGTAGATCGACATCGGTCGCGGTAATACTGCCGGTAATCGTCGCATCTTCGGCGACGACGGCCACAGCAGCCTGAGCCACCGGGGCGTCATTGGTACCAATCACAGTAATGGTTAAGGTGGTGGTATCCGTCGCACCGCGATCATCGGTCACGGTGACCGGAACAGTAATCACCTGTTTTTCACCCGCGCTCAGCGCATCATAACCGGAAGCATCAAACCGGTAAGAGCCGTCGGCATTGA
>NZ_KQ947475.1:1900312-1901178 GCF_001506075.1 Vibrio sp. MEBiC08052
GTAATCACCTGTTTTTCACCCGTGCTCAGCGCATCATAACCAGAGGCATCAAACCGGTAAGTCCCGTCGGCATTGAGGGTCAGACCGGTCACATTGGACTCGGTGCTGAAGGTCAGACTGGCGTTATCAGGTAAATCGACATCGGTTGCCGTGATACTGCCGCTAATGGTCGCATCTTCGGCCACCACCGCCACTGCGGCCTGAGCTACCGGGGCGTCATTGGTGCCAATCACGGTAATGATTAAGGTGGTGGTATCGGTCGCACCGCGATCATCGGTCACGGTGACAGGTACGGTAATCACCTGCTTTTCACCCGCGCTCAGCGCGTCATAACCGGATGCGTCAAACCGGTAAGTCCCGTCGGCGTTTAAGGTCAGGCCGGGGACGGTGGATTCTGTGGTAAACACCAGCGCCTGACCGGCCGGTAAATCGACATCGGTCGCGGTAATACTGCCGGTAATGGTCGCATCTTCGGCGACGACGGCTACCGCCGCTTGCGCCACCGGCGCGTCATTGGTGCCAATCACAGTAATGGTCAGCGTGGTCGTATCCGTCGCACCGCGATCATCGGTCACGGTGACCGGAACAGTAATCACCTGTTTTTCACCCGCGCTCAGTGCGTCATAACCGGAAGCGTCAAAACGGTAAGTTCCGTCGGCATTGAGGGTCAGGCCGGGGACGGTGGACTCAGTGGTAAACACCAGCGCCTGACCGGCCGGTAAATCGACATCGGTCGCAGTGATACTGCCGGTAATGGAGTGATCCTGGGTCACTGCCGCCGTGGCTGCCTGAGCAACCGGTGCATCATTGGTACCAGTCACGGTAATGGTGAGTGTCGTGGTTGCGGTGGCGCCCTGATCGTCAGT
>NZ_KQ947475.1:1904090-1904956 GCF_001506075.1 Vibrio sp. MEBiC08052
ACCCGCGCCCAATGCGTCGTAACCCGACGCATCAAAACTGTAAGTCCCGTCGGCATTGAGAGTCAAACCGGTCACATTGGACTCGGTGCTGAATGTCAGGCTGGCGTTATCAGGTAAATCGACATCGGTCGCCGTGATACTGCCGGTAATCGTCGCATCTTCGGCGACGACGGCTACCGCCGCTTGCGCCACCGGGACGTCATTGGTGCCAATCACAGTAATCGTTAAGGTGGTCGTATCCGTCGCACCGCGATCATCGGTCACGGTGACAGGTACGGTAATCACCTGTTTTTCACCCGCGCTCAGCGCATCATAACCGGATGCGTCAAAACTGTAAGTCCCGTCGGCATTGAGGGTCAGCCCGTTCACGGTAGAGTCGGTGCTGAAGGTCAGACTGGCATCCGCCGGTAAATCGACATCGGTGGCGGTAATATTACCGGTCACCGTGGCATCTTCGGTGACTGTATTGGTCGCTGCCTGCGCAACCGGCGCATCGTTGGTACCGGTCACAGTAATGGTGAGTGTTGTGGTTGCAGTGGCGCCCTGATCGTCAGTGACGGTTACCGGCACTTCAATCACCTGCGTCTCGCCTGCGCTCAGCGCATCATAGCCGGAGGCATCAAAACTATAACTGCCGTCGGCATTGAGGGTCAGGCCATCCACGGTGGATTCTGTGCTGAAGGTCAGCGTCGCATCCGCCGGTAAATCGACATCGGTGGCGGTAATATTACCGGTCACCGTGGCATCTTCGGTGACTGTATTGGTCGCTGCCTGCACAACCGGGGCATCGTTAGTGCCGGTCACAGTAATGGTGAGTGTTGTGGTTGCAGTGGCGCCCTGATCGTCAGTGACGGTTACCGGCACTT
>NZ_KQ947475.1:1907526-2106092 GCF_001506075.1 Vibrio sp. MEBiC08052
ATAGCTGGACGCGTCAAATCGGTAAGTACCGTCAGGGTTTAAGGTCAGACCGGACACATTGGATTCAGTTGTAAATACCAGCGCCTGACCAGTCGGTAAATCGACATCGGTCGCCGTCACACTGCCGGTAATTGTCGCATCTTCCGTCACCGAACCAGTCGCCGCTTGCGCGATCGGGGCATCATTGGTGCCAACAATGTCAATGACAATATTCTGTGTAGTTCCATCACTGGCTGTCATCGTGATGGTATCTCTGACTCGTTCCCCTTCTCTCAGGTCTTGAACACGACTTTGATCCAGCGTATACGTCCATTGCCCATTGACGAGACTGAGGTTTCCGTAGGTGCTGGTTATTGTCGTATCTGCAAACACAGGATTATCGTTTGGATCCGCATCACTAATACTCAACGAGCCTCTTGCCTGAACCACATCCCCTATATCACCTTCAGTGATATCTCCTGTGAATGTGCCAGATACAATGGGTGCTGAATCAGCAGCATTAGTGGATGTGGACGCTGATGATAACGTATTAAAAACATCAAGCAGCGCTAGACCTTGTGTAGTTGATAGCGATAAGCTGGAGAAACGATAGAGACCTTGCGTGCTAAAGTCAGTTTGTGCGATGAGTTCGTCATTAATCGCTTCAACCGTAGCACTTGTTGACAAGCTTGAGCCAGAATAACTGCCGGCAGCCGGAGCAAACTCTTTACCTAATTGTGTTGGGTCGTTTCCTTGCTCGATTGCTGTAAGCAATTGGTTAACATCATCCGTAATATCAACTTTATCGCCATTCGGTGTAACAACCTTAGCGTTAAGAGCAGTATATTCATCATGATTTAAAAAATTCCCACCTTCTAAAATGACCACCCCAGGCGGGATAATCTCTCCAGGTTTGATCGTAATGACATTTCCATCCTGATCGATAATAATCACTTGGTCTTTTGCTACATCAGGTAGAGAAATCTTTGACTCAAACCTCATAAGTGGCACCTCTAAATCACGTGTAGATCAATGGGATACTACTAAACATAACGCATAACTATCGGTTATCAATCGATACACCTGACAGCCACTATATTGCGCATACTTTTTGATTGTATATCATACAGCAGTTTAACACCACATTCGTGGCACGGATCACGTTATTGAGAGGGGGTTTTTACAATAATAACTCAGCTTTCTCATGACACTACTTTTTTGAAAATTTAAGACAATAGCTTTTAAACATCTTAAAAACTTAAAAAAAGTTATATACTTGTATTTTCATCTATTAATGTCAGTGATTATCATTGATACATTTTTATAAAATTAGACATTACTATTATTATATTCTCATCAATGAGATCGATTTTTGCGTAGGCTGAGCGCTTTCAGACGATATCTTGTATCTCCATTGCAATTAGTCTAATAGGAGGAATTCTTTGAAAACATTCCTACTCAAAGTTGTTGTATTTCTTGCTGTATTCATCAATGGTAATGTTCTCGCACAATCACTTGAGCAAGCGGTCTCTGTTACACTGGCGACAAACCCAGAACTGGAAAGTGCATTCAATCAATATCAAAGCAAGTTACAGAATTCGAGAGCATCTCAGGGAGCTTACCTACCTAAAGTGGATTTAGATGCAGGGATCGGATATGAAGGGATTGATCCTGCAACTGCAAATGCCAAAGAAGATACGGATTTAACAAGAAAAGAAGTCACCATATCTTTGACTCAATTGATTTGGGATGGTTCTTCAACCATAAATGATATGGGTAGAACCTCTGCTGAAGCGGAAGCAAGTCGTTATCAATTATTAGCTGATGCGGCAGATAAAGCGCTGGAAGTGACAAAATTATATCTGGATGCAGAGAAAGCAAGTGATGTATTAAAACTATCCGAAACGAATTTACAAATACATAAGAAAATATACCGGGATATTAAACGCAGAACAGAGTCAGGACTTGGCTCCACAGCGGATGTAACCCAAGTTGAAGCTCGTGTCGCAAAAGCTGAAGCAAATTTACTGGCCGCCCAAAACAACCTCTTTGAAACTCATTCAAAATTCAAAGAAACGGTTGGAGAAGAGCCGGTTGATCTCACTTTTCCCCAAGCTAATCAGGAACAAATTCCTCACAGTTTTCAGGATGCAAAAGCTCAAGCATTTCAATCACACCCCATTCTGAAAGTGACGCAACAAAATATTGCTGCGGCCCGTTACCAATATAAGCAAAATCAATCACCGTATTATCCGAGTATCTCTTTGCAAGCCAACCATAGTGTCCGAAATGATGCCGCGGGCTATCTCGGGAGTAGTACAGAAACAACTGCGATGATACGGATGCATTATAATCTCTATAATGGTGGGGCTGACAGAGCAAATGAGAAAAGTGCGGCCTATGCGCTGAATAAAGCAAAAGATTTACGGGAAAAGTCATACCGAGAAGTGTTAGGCGGACTTGAGTTGTCTTGGCAAGCACTTGATTTTTCAAGTCAAAGACGAACTTTTCTGGCCGATCTCGTTGATTCTGTTTCAAAGACGGTGATTGCATACGAGAAACAATACCAAATCGGTCAAAGAACATTGCTTGATTTGTTGAATAGTGAAAATGAACTCTTTGAGGCCCGTAAAGACTATCTTGAGGCAGAATACACTGAAGTATATGCACAATACCGCGTCATGAATGCCGTGGGAAACTTACTTGATAGTCTGAAAATCACGGTCCCACAGGCATGGGCGGCCCACTCAGGTGATTAAGATGAAATTCAATTATTTGCTATTTTTAGTCTCATTGCCGGTTTGGTCTGCGAATATTGCCGACCAAAGTCAGGATGAATATGATTACATAGATCCCCCGACCGTTGTACAAGCTTTTGATCTTGCAGATTCAGATCATGACGGTGTTATTAATGCGCGGGATTTATGTCCAAAAACACCCCAAAATGCCGAAATAGATAATGATGGCTGTGAAACTTATTACCGAAGTAAAACCCAACGGCAGCTACGGATTTTGTTTGAAAACGATTCCAGCAATATTAATCCCATCTTTAATGCACAGATTAAGCAAATGGCACGTTTTTTAGCAAACTATCCTGAAACTTCAATCGAACTTAGGGGCTATGCCAGTCTCAGTGGAGAAACTCAATACAACCAAGAATTATCCAAACAACGTGCAGACAGTGTGAAAGCTCGGCTGATAGAGGAAGGCGTCTCTGTAGACAGAATCAGAATTGTGGGATTTGGTGAATCCAATCCTGAAGCAACCGGTGAAGATCAGATCAGTGATGCCAAAAATCGACGGGTCTCCGCAACTGTTGTTGGTTATAAAGGCGATATTGAGAAAAAATGGACTATTTTTTCCACACTCCCACCCAATCGGCACACCTACTAGCTTACTTGCATCAAACAGAAAAGAGATAATGTATCACTACAACAGACTCCTGTTATGGGTTAATAACATGCGATTGATAAAGATGAGGTGTACCACTTTTCGGTCTGGGATGTTACTCTTCGCTGATTATATGTCTTGGGCTGAGACCGTCGTAACGGATGGCTTAGCCTGATTTTTTGCATCAAATACAAATAGCTTTGAGACGACACCCATGTATTTATCTAAGTTAACGCCAGCAGTGTTCACGCATTTATATAACGATATTGTTGAATTCCGTCGTACTTTCGATCTCCCCGTGAACCAACCCAGTAGTCTCGACGAAGACGCAGATACGCTCCATACTTCACTGGCAATTGAAGAACTCACTGAGCTCGCTGAAGCACAGGATAAAGTTGAACAGGCTGATGCGATTGTTGATACCGTTTACGTTCTGATGGGGCGTCTGGTGCACCTTGGACATGATACACCAACGCATAATCCGGGCATCAGCTACCTGATTGATCTATTACTGAATGTCGCGGCTCATCGCAACATCGATTTCATTCCTTGCTGGGATGAGGTTCACAGTTCAAATATGAGTAAGGTCTGTCGTAACCAAACCGAATATGATGAGACGGAATCATTTTATGCAAAACAAGGCATCAAATTATCTCCTGTCATCAAAGGTGATTATATCATTGCCAAATGCGCGGAAGATTTTATCAGTGCGGAAAAAACGATTCGTCAGGGAAAAGTCCTTAAATCAGTCTATTATCGTCCAGCGGATCTGACAAAGCTGACTCAATAGAATAAAAAAAAGGCCACTTTGTGGAGCAAGGTGGCCGAGGAGACTATAAAAAGCCTAACAAGAACGAGAATGTATCGATCATACTAATGCGATTTATATGCCAACTTTTTATTTTATGATAACTCATTGATTTGTAATAAAACGACTTAGACCATCCTCAAATATCACTCATTTCACCCGACTCTCTGCTCTAGCATTGTGCTTGATGCACCAAAACTATTCATACACAACTCATACACAACGGCTAATCGAAAAGTAGATATGATTTACCTTGGATTTCGACTGACTGGACTTTCGTTTGAAAAACCTCTGCAATATGTTCAGGTGTCAGAACAGCTTTTGTCTCCCCCCACTGTTGCAGAATCCCCTGATTGAGTAATAGGGTTTTGTCGGCATATCGTAGTGTCCTGTTCAAATCATGGTTCGCCATAATAACCGTCAATCCCATCCTGTTGATGTCATGTAATAATTCATACAGCATATACTCCTGCCCGACATCCAGTGCAGCAGCGGGCTCATCTAAAATCATCAAGCGAGCATGAGGATTCAGTGTCGGCCATACTTGTAAACAACTACCAGCCAACCTGACCCGTTGCCACTCCCCTCCGGAAATCTGGTGAATAGAACGGTGTAACTTATCCTGCAAATTTAATCGCCTGACCAATAGTTCAATAACTTCAGATGATTGCTCGGCAGTAACAGATAAAAATGACGGAATAGAAAGCGCCAGATATTGGCAGACATCGATCGCAAACGCCGGGAGTTCCTGTTGCGATAAATAGGAGCGGAGCTGAGCTAATTCCGGCAGAGTAAGACGTGCCAGATCAGTTCCCCCCAGTTGGATACGACCCTGATGAGAAATCATGCCAGCCAAAGCAGCTAATAAGGTGCTTTTTCCACTACCATTCGGGCCGACAACATGGATCAGTTCACCTTGAGCACAATCAAACCCCAGAGGAAGCAGGCGCGTACCGACACAGAGATCTTTAACGTGAATCATGACTTTTCAATAACATCCATATAAATACTGGCGCACCGACCGTTGTCGTCACGACCCCCAAAGGCAATTCAGCGGCATCAAGTGCCGTCCGAGAAATTAAATCAGCAAAGACCAGTAACAATGCCCCTGCGATGGCTGAAAGCGGTAAGAGATAACGATTCTCAGTCCCGAAAGCCAAACGTAACAAGTGCGGTACAACCAGTCCGACAAAGCCGATAATGCCACCTAAAGCCACCGATGCCCCGACCAGCACCGCTACAGCAACGACCAACTTCCAGCGCACACGATGAACATCAATCCCCAACTGCTTAGCGTGCATCTCCCCCATCATCAATCGATCCAGTACACGTCCTTGTCCAATCAGCCATATCAAGACCGGTAATATCAACAATGAAAGCAAATGGTAAGACCAATCAATACCGCCAATACTCCCCATTAACCAGTACATTAACTGTCTTAAACTCAAATCCGTACTAAAATAAAACGCCCAAGTCACCACTGACCGAGTCAGAATTCCCAACGCAACACCGACCAACAATAGTCGAATCGTCGTCAATTTCATACTTCGGGCTATCCCAACCAAAATGGCCGTAAAAACCATGGCACCGACAATCGCACCGAACATAAAAACCAATGGTGTGGCCGCAAACGGGAAGAAAAACAGAATGATCACCATCGCCACACTGGCACCACCCGAGACACCGATAATTCCCGGCTCAGCCAGAACATTACCCAGTAACACTTGCAATGTTGCTCCGGATACCGCCAAACATGCACCAATAACCATCGCAGCAATCAACCGGGGTAAACGCAGATCTAAAATCAATTGCTGCTCAAAACCAGTCATCTCACGCCACGGTGCAATGAAAACTTCGCCGGCAAAAACGTAAACGGCACTAGAAACCAGTAGCAGCGCACTCATCGTGATCATTGCACGATACCAACGCTTCCTTTTTTCAAAAAGAAGTTGAGTAAAATTCATGAATATAAAATCAGAGAAATCAGATGGGCTCACCTTAACGTTTCACCCGCGAAATAGAAAGAGGTCATGCCCATGATTGCTCCGATCCGGCAGACCTCTGCTTTAAAATATATTCGAGGATGAAGACACCCTCGTACCACAAATAACTATTTATTATAAACCAATTCGTTATAAATCAATTAGTCATAAACCAGTTGATTCTGCTCATACCTTACGGTCACCGGACAGACCATTAATAGCGCAGGCTCGCCGATTGGAACATGTTTGTCGGGAAACAGAATCGCTTCTCCTTCGTTTTTTGCCATCAATGGTTTATCACCATCATGCCCGAACACTTCTCCGTGCATGAAAGCAGTAAAGTTTTCAACATCATCTGCAAAAATAAAATCAAAATCTTCATTGAGACGAACAATGGTCCGACTCACCCGGTAATATTTTATTTTTCTCGGCAGGTGCTCATTCACT
Source organism: Vibrio sp. MEBiC08052 (assembly GCF_001506075.1). GTDB lineage: Bacteria > Pseudomonadota > Gammaproteobacteria > Enterobacterales > Vibrionaceae > Vibrio. The sequence goes on from NZ_KQ947475.1 coordinate 1,914,133, forward strand.
TCTCGGGCACACAAATCCCGGAGCGTAATATCAAATGCATTAAAGCCCTCTAATGGACTTTGCCCTAACCGGGATGATTGACCCAGTTCAATCGCCAAAGAACGAGCCGAATAACAATCTGCGGTATACCAACTGAAAGAGCTAGAGGGAGCATTGGCCAAAACCAGTGCGTCAAGGTGGGCTAATTCGGCAAAATGAATCAATTCTTTCGGCCGGACAGGATGACGCACTTTTGGGCTGATTGCGAACGAATGATAGAGGGAAGGGTTTAATGTACTATGTAAGTCAAAATGCCAGCGTTTATCACTGAGTGTGTCTTTCCAGAATGACTTGAGGAGGATTTTCAAATTATCCGCGATCACCAATTCTTGTGAGGACTCCCTCGGTTTATCATCAAATAAACGTTCCAGATTCTCATCAAAAAACTGCGTATGATGTTTAAGTGCTTCTAAATGGGCAATAATGAACAGGCAATGCTCTCGAACTGACTGGAATCCGCTGTCGATATCAGAAACGATCCGATTGACTAATTCAACCGGCCCGGCATCTTTACCGTGAATCGCACACGAAACGACGATATGCTGTGTCCGTTCATCCATTTGTGGTGGAATAACTTCCAGAACTCCCGGGCCATGCAGTTTTAACAACACCCCATCATCCGTTGTATATTCACTCGATAAAAGAGTACCATCACTATATAAACTATCAATCAGAAATGATTGACGAAAAAGTGAATTGCTCATGTGTTACTCCTTCAACCGATAAAACAGCAATGTTAAGGCCAGACTGACCTCAGTGCCCAGTGATTCGACAAAGCGCAATTTTATCATTAAGTTGCAGAAAAGCATTGCGTGATTCTTCACAATGTGACGCCAATGCTTTTTACAGCACATCAGACACTCCCTATCCGTTATGGACGCCAGCCGAACCTTATGATTTCAAGCTTAATAATTTAAAGCAATGTCCCCTGAGGAATCATTGTCGCTGCCAGTATCAGATAGATCGTCAATTCCGTAATCTGCTGAACGCCCCCCAGACAATCACCGGTAAAGCCACCGATACGGCGAAGTAACCACCGCTTTAAAGCAAACCGGAGTAAGCAACAAACACATCCAATCATCAACAGCGTAGATAAATCCAACCCAATACAGGGAATTATACCGAAAAACAGTAAGATTCCTAACTCCCGGGTCGTCTGACGACTGGCTAGCGGCTTACTTTTACTGGTCTGGGCATCCGACACGTAAGGCATATCATAGATAAGAGAAGCAGCAACTGCACGACTTAGTCCGTAGCCCACCAACAGAATCTGCAACATTGAAATATGCATTGCCAGAGAAGAGAGCACACTATATTTCACGATTAACGCCATGATTAGCGCTGAAGCGCCATAAGTCCCAATTCGACTATCTTTCATAATTGCCAGACGTCGTTCCGTTGTCATCCCGCCGCCAATCCCATCAGCCATATCGGTCAAACCATCTTCGTGAAATGCACCCGTCAATAACAAACTACACACCATCATCAGGAGAATACTCAAGTGTTCAGGCAGTACCAGCGCACAGAGACTATAAACACCATAGCAAATCAATCCGAGCAGCACACCAACCAATGAGAAATAGCGACCGGACTGATTCATCCGTTCAGTCGAATAAGGCACGGATGCGGGGACAGGAATCCGAGTAAAAAAGCTCAGTGACAACAGAAACAGTTCAACCTGATACGTGACCCGACTTAACATGTCACCTCGACCCCGGCTTCCGCAAAACTGGCCATGGTATTATAAAATTCAGCCGCAGCACGAACGAGCGGCACAGCAAGCACAGCGCCAGTCCCCTCACCCAAGCGCAAATCAAGATCCAGCAGCGGATTGGCATCTAATATTTTCAACGCGCGCTGATGTCCTGATTCTTGTGATTGATGGGCAAAAATCATTAGTTCCCGACATTCGGGTTGCAGCTGCGTCGCGACCAGAGCCGCAACGGTGACAATAAAGCCATCGACGAGAATGGGTACCTGTTGCTCAGCGGCCGCTAAAAAAGCGCCAACCATCTGGACAATCTCAAACCCGCCGACTTCCGCAAGGACTGCTTTTGGCCCTTGCCCTTTTGCCCGGTGAACACCGGCTGTCACCAAGGCGACTTTCTTCTGATACTGTTGCGGTGAAATGCCAGTTCCCAGACCGACACAAGATTCAACGTCACCAGCCGATAATGCCGCCAAAATTGCCGCAGCACTACTGGTATTGCCGATCCCCATTTCACCGAACATGATCAAGTTCGAGCCATTGTGAATTGTCTCTAAAGCCACTTTCCGCCCTAACTCAATCCCTTGTTCCACCTGCGCCATCGTCATAGCGGGTTCTTTTGCCAAGTTTCCCGTCCGCTCGCCAAGGCGTTGTACAATCAATTGCGGCGAATCAGATTCAACCGGAATTAAAATTCCCGCGTCGATCACTTTCAGTTCAACCTGATTGGCTCGGCAAAAACAGTTCACCCCTGCACCACCGGCAAGAAAATTGAGAACCATCTGCTGTGTCACAGCACTGGGTGCGATGCTCACCCCTTCATCAGCAATGCCGTGATCACCGGCAAACACCAGCACGGTCGGCTGATTAATCTGGATTTGCGCAACCGGCTGAGTCAGTCCCTGACTCTGAATCAATGCGAGTTGATGTGCCACTGCCTCTAATTTACCTAAAGCCCCAAGCGGTTTAGTTTTCTGATCAATTCGGTTTTGAATCACATCACTCAGATTTGTATCCAACATTTCTTATCCTCTTATACAACTCAACAGCAGCAAATTTTCATCATACCTCAATGAGTCCAAGTCTAACCGGAATCTAAGGTTTCGGCTATGTTACTGTTTTAATGAACAGAAGATGTGACAGACGCACAGGAATATGAACACTCGAGCTAACGGATGGGAATAAGAAAATGGTCATTTAGTCTTTTCTTGCTGGTCGCGTCGCAGTCACAGAGCAACGGTAACCACCGGAACTATCCCCGCGAGCCGTCACTTGATCAATCGACCACCGCCCCACCATTTCCGGAGGAAACGATTTATTGAGTTCAAGAATCCCTTCTGCGACCAAATACGGGTCACCGGGCAAATCCATTCTGATACTGTCTTTTTCACGCTTGATTTTCTGCAGTTCTTGATTACATGCCTGATGCGCCGTGGATGAAGCTTCATAAACCTGTTGCAACATCAAAAAAGGGGCTTCTCCGGAAGTGACTTCGTATTCCAGTCCGGTAGAACTCTCAAGCCATTTCGCTTTGACACCCAAAAAATTCCTTCGGCTCGCTAATTCGAGCTGGCAATTGATAAACCGTCTGAAATCTGAGGGATCATTATTACCGGAGACATCAACCGTCACTGACGGGACATTTTGCCCCGTGATAGTTTTAATCTGTCCTTTTTCAGCCAGTACATACAATCCATCGACAGGTTTAGCAATTCCGTCATGACACTTTGCTAGGCGAACTAAGAAAGCGCTATCCGTTTCGTTCATCTGATCGATATGTTTAAACCACACCGTTTCAAATTTAGAAGCCACTCGCGGACTAAAACCATGAGATGTCACCAGTTGACGGAAGATCTCAGCCAGCGATATTTCAGTAAACGTCCGCGTATGGCGCTCTTTAAATCCGGTTTTGTCTTGAACCTGAAACGGAGCCGCGGTCGCCACAATCGTGACTGTCGGAGGGAACAATTTGGGTGAAATACGGGTAATCACATACATCCCCTTATGGACGAGCCGGTCATCATACCCTTCAGAAAATACCAATTCGGCCCCTTCTTTCGGGAGCCCGGTCTGTCCTGCCGTATCAATATGTAATGTAATCTGATCCGACTGAGCCGCAGAAACATCAATCCGTTCCCATGAGGTCAGCCGTGAATTGATAATTTGCTCCCCGGGCCCACTGATTCGGACCCGCGGCATGATTCCTAATCCCATATGTTCATCACCCTCGTCGGCACTGGTTCAGGGAGTATCGGCAACTTGATTTCGACACCTGCCGGTAGCACTGGCCCGTAAAGCGCCAGACCGGGATTGACCATATAAAGCGCCTCTTCCGCTTCATCATCATCCCGCCCCAGTGACAGCCATAATAATTGCGGCACTAAGTCTCCGTCACGACTAACCACTGTTCTCATTCTGCATATTCCTCTAATTCAATGGAGAAACCCACCACAAAGGCAGTCCCGTCATCGATAATCCGATCTTGTTTTTCTTGCAGTTGTTTGATGACCCATCGCCCCATGGTCTGCCCGTATCCGTCTGACAGAACTAAAGGTTTTCGCTGCGCCTGTAACTGTCTCAGCGCCTTCATATTGTTCATGCCTTCGCCACGAAACCAGGTGCCATTGATGCTGATTTTCTCCAAACTCTGTCCCATATTCTGACTGATCGGTTTCTGACCATAACGAGGGACAGAAACCCATCCCCCATCGCTGGTGCGCTGCAAACTTTCATACGGTGTCTGTTCACTCAATGAGAACACAAAGCCACCTAATGACATCATTTGTCTCATGTATTGCTCCTGTCTAAAAGACTGGCATCTGCCCGGGTTGCAACATCATTATTCCCCATCAGGATCGGGCTCAGCTCTGCTTTCATCCGCTCTAATAGCTGCTGACTAACCCCTTGGTCATAGGTCGGATTACCGGACGGCGTGATATGAATAACGGGGGCAAAATTAATTTGTTGTTGGGTGGATTTTTCGAGCTGTTTACTCTGCTCGGCAACCGTTGCAGGGGCTGCTTTATCGGTTTTATCTTCACCAAACCAAGAGACGACCTGATCACTCAACATCCCCCCCAACATGCCGCCAAGAGATAAAAAGGATGCGCCTTTCATCGCGATTCCACCGAGGGATTTCAGCGAAATACCGCGCTGTTTTTTGAGCGGCTCTTGCTTCGAAGAATGCGGTTTCGAAGAATTTCGCAGGGACGGATCCTGTTTGTCGTTGCTCTCATCACTCGCACCAAACAGTGAACCGACCGTATCGCCAAGCCAACGCCCTACTTCACTGCCGCCTAACCCGCCCACGACAGAACCAATGAGGCCACCGACAGCCGTACCAAGAATGGGGACCACTGAGCCAATTGCAGCCCCGGCCATCGCACCGGAAGCCGCACCGCCCATTCCCCCGAGCAGATCACCGGCCTTCCCTGCTATCTTTTTAGGATTGCCCTTGGCGATCGCAGAAACCAGCTCGACCCCGTTGAGAGCCATATCCAGAGGGCGGAATAACTTCCTCCCAAGGCCTTTAAATACAGCACCGGCTTTAGGCATCAAACTTGAAATACCCGACTTTAGTTTCACACCACTAAACATCTTCCCGGCAGTCCGGGCGCTGAATAATGTCTTACCAATGCCATTGCCTTTAGCTACAGCACCGGCTTTGGGCATCAAACTTGAGATGCCCGACTTTAGTTTTGCCCCCTTAAATACATTGCCGAGAACACGGGGAAAGCGAGTGAGCAACTGACCGAATCGCGCAGATTTACGACGGAAGCTGCCGGCAAAACGACGCCGGAACCGTGAACGCTTCCGAGGCTTTTTTTTACGCTTGCGGCGTGATTCACGATCATCACCATATCCGGAATCACTGCCCTGTTGCGACCCAAGCGCATTCAACTCCCGATTCAGTCGGGCTAGCTGACGCGTAGCGCGCCGGGCGGCTTGCCGGGTTCTGTCCAATCCACCGGCAAACAAATTACGTTCGGGATTGAGACGATCTTTACTTCCGCCCTTCATCCCGCGGAAAAAATTAACAACCGTCGATCCGACGTTGAGTAACGGAATCGCAGCTGCGGTCACAGCCAGTAAACCCGTGGCAAGTTTAGGATTCGTTTGGGCGAATGCACTCATACTATCGACCACAGTGAGCAACGGTGGCAGCATTGTCTCCACAACTGGTAATAACCCTTGACCCAGTGTGATGCTTATCTGTTCGAAACGCGCACTGAGTTGCGCCAACTTATAAGCAGAGGTATTGGATACCGTCTTGTAGTCACTACCGATACTATGCGAATAGTTGCTCTTCTCAGCCGTGAGCTTCGATGCGGCAATAAAACCTTTATTATTCTGATCTAAATTATCGACGAGCTTTAAAATCGCGGCTGTGGATTTATCACCAAACAGGTCAGAAACAACCCCTTGGCGTTTTTCTGCCGCAACATTTTTTAAACGCTGGAAAACATCAGTCAATGTTCCCTGAGCATCCGTTTGCATTCGGTGAGCTAAATCAGCGGGATCAATATCCAGCGTCTTCATCGCGGCTTGCTGTTGCACTTTGTCAGTTTTTCCAGCGGTGAGTGTCCCAAGAATACTGTGGATAGCTTCACCGGCCTGTTTTTCACTGGCACCACCAGCCAGCAGGCTGGCGGATAATGCCGCTGTTTGCTGAACAGTCAATCCGGCATTGAGGCCGGCATCTCCCTGTTCAGACACAACCGCAGCGACCGATTTCGCCTTAACCCCCATACTATGACTCAAGGCATTTGTTGCATTCGCCAACCCGACAGCTTGCTGCTGAGAGAGCTGCATCGAAGTGCGCCAACGGGCCAGTGTCTCAGTTGCTTCTCTTGCCGATACATTCCATACAACCGCGACTTTTGAGACGGATTCAGCAAATGACAACAGTTGTTCTTTTCCAATGCCGGATTGGGCTCCATCACTGACAATCTGATTAATATTTGCCTGTTTTACTCCCAGCTGATCAGCCAAATGCTGCATTTTACCCTGATATTGACGGGCTTCTTGGTCACTGGCAAAGTGCACTGATTTTTTAACATCAGCAAATGAACGTTCATAGGTAACTGCTTGTTTGAGCGGTTTCAAGATCGGTGTGACAGCACTCACCACCTCCGCCTTCACATCCCCGGCCGACGGTAATTTATCGACGAGGTTTTCCATTGTTTTCTGACGGGGAATCACCGTCACTTGAGTCGTTATTGTCGAATCAGCCATGACTTATCTCTTCTCTATCCCCAGTTTTGCCGCAGCTAAGTAGTAACGGCGCAAAGCATCATCAATACGCCACTCCATGATCTCCTTTGGGGATACGTGGTAGGCCAGCGGGATCACGTCTGTCAGGACTTCAACATCTCTTGGCGAAAGAAGTCCGCCGGTTGTTGCAAAAAATCGATCAGTCGCTCCTGAAGCTGATTCCAGTCCGGCAGACTCAAACGGGTGAGCTCTTGATGGGTAAACCCACAGCAGCTGGCACTGATAAAGAGAGTTCTTTCCCACTCGTCCTGATGAGTCTCCATCAGTTCTGTGGTTGCAACCGTCGGCGGGCGAAGTTTATAGCCGGTTTTTTCCTGACCATCATCGCCCTGAATCGGGATCAGTAATGTCGGTTCGTTGAGGTCAAACTGACCGTTCAGTAATGTGGATGCATTGGATTGCATCAGTTCCAGAACTTGTTCTCGAATCGAGTTGAAATCCGGAGTGACCAGCTTCTTCAATTCAGAGGATGTCAGTCCGGTGCTCAGACAGATACATTCCCAAAGCAATTGATTATCATCATGTTGATGGTGGCGGGTCAGTTCTCGCTGTTGCCCGACGGTGATCGTGTGAATGTTTACCTGATTCAGTGGTTGACCTTTATCATCTTCAATCGGCCAGACTAGGTTATGAGTGTGCAACATAGGGGTGACTCCTTCCTCATCAACGTTACGTATACAAAGGTGCGCCATAAAAAAGGTGCGCATAAAAAAAGGCCCCGCAAGGGGCCTGATTTGTAGCAATACCGGAAAAATAAATAACCAAACTTATGCCATACCGACATTACGGCGATGGGCTTCCATCAGATCACCGTTACCCAGATTGAGAATTTGGGCATGACGATCAATGTCATAGATGACTTTGCCATCTTCGGTTTTCTTGTATGCTCTGACCGACATTTCCATATCGTGATCCGGCAATTCCCCCATTTTACTGGCCGATTCAGTCACCGAAATAATTTCACCGGTTAAGCTATACGCAATGGCAAAATTGTTTCCGTCTTCATCCTGGTGGGACTCTTTAATATCCACCTGACACAAGCTTCCGGCCGCTAATCCATAAGCAGATAAAAGCGCCTGATCAGCGCCTTTGACCTTCCACTTACTATTCATTTTCTCAAGTCCGACCATGATCTCGCCCGGAATGAAAGAACCACCGCGGGTTTCCTGCATGACCTTTTTGATCTCTGGTGGGGTAAATTCGTCTAGCTCTTTGATTAACGGATGAGAGTTAATCATGGCATAACGCGTAATTCGTGAACGTTGACCTGCCATTAAAGGACCTCCTCAAGAAATGATTCAACAATACCGGTGTCCTCAATCAAGTGGTACACCATATGTTCATTAGGCGCGTAGCCGTAGTATTTGATCGCAATATGCCACTCGCCATTACGGTAGTTTTCAACGTTATTGAGTGTCGGATGAAGGTAGACTTCAGCGCCCATCACGGTTTCATCGGCTTGCAGTGATTTCAGCCAAACATTCAGTTTGGTGATTTCCTGTTCCATAAAGGACTTGCTCAGATTTCTGGCCATTGCGCTCTGAGCTGTCTTCGCCAACTTACGGACAATGGCATATTCCAGACCAACCTGAGAGACGAAACGCCCCATCACACAACGGTTACCAATCAGAGAGAAGCCGCCTAATGAGGTCCGCGCAAAATAGGAAACGCCGTGACGATTTAACAAATCACCATTGGTGGATTTATCCATAATGTTATAGTCAATCGTCCGGGCTGTGCCGCTGATCAATGCGCCCATGCCGCCCTTCGCCGGGCTTTCCCATGCTTTCACACGAGCAAAGCAAGACAGCGCCACCGCTGCACCGGAAAATGACACATTGCCCTTTGCAGCCTGACTGTAAACAGACACCTGCGGATCCACCAGATAGAAAGATTCGTACCCCGTGCCTTCACCACCAAGACTCTGTGAATAGGCGACCGCATCGTTATCATTGGTATTCGGCCCGTCACCGACAGGGATGGCAAATAAGCGTTTCCCCATTGCGGCCAAAGCATCGGCTACCGGTTTGGTGTTAAATCCCGGCGCGCTGATATGGGTTGGCGTTTCCATACAATCAGCCAAGGCTTGAATACCCGTCCGTTGACCGGTGGTTGCGTCAACCTGACCAATCACATTGTTGACTGTATCTGACTGCTCCGCACCTTCCTCAACAATCACCACATAAATCGGAACGGAAACTAAACGGAATGTTTCATAACAAGTCCGCCACAAAGTTCCTTTTTCTGCGCCGGTCGTATCAAGCTTTGCGGCATCAGCCATATTCGCAATACGAATCGGTGTATTTTTGGTCAGTGATGAATCAGCATCTGGTGCAGTCCCGACGACGCCCAAAACGATGCTTCCCAGCGGCCCCATCGGGGGTGGTGCGGGATGATTGATAACACTGATACCGTTATGCACAAATGATGCAATTTCAGGCATTCGCCTTCTCCTTCTGTTGAGTAGGCAGTGAGGTCATCAGTTTGACCTTACCGCCCAGTTTTAAAAATTCAGCTTCACAAGGAAGCAAATCGACGATGTCGCCTTTTTGATACCAGTGCCGCTGATTCGGGCATTGGTATGGTGCAAGCACCTCATAGGATAAGCACTCTGCCAGCTTTGACTTTTGGGTTACCATATAGGTCTCCAGAAACTAAAAACCCAGCACTAGGCTGGGTTTTGGGTATAAAAAAAACGCTTTTATAGCGCCTTATTGTGCTGCTATTTATTGGCTATTAGCGCATCCGTGACCAATGTCGAACGCTGTTCAATTTCGTTCATAACCACATCAATACCTTTTTCTAAGTAGGGCAATTTAACCTCTCCATTATTGACCTTCATCACCAACGAATTGAACAAATCGTTGATCGGCTTTGCCGCTTCTTTTACATCTTCAAGTGATGTTGCTGAATGAATATCTTGCGCCATTTTTGCCACTTCAAAAAGCAACAACAACGCTACATCTGACGTCGTACCCAACAGGCTCAACGAATCACCTGCTGTTTGTGCGATGTCACTACGAATCGCGTCTTTTTTTCTTCTCTCAGACTCAATCGCGGCATTTGCTAATTTTACTTTCTGGTACTGCTCAATAAGTTCAGTACTTTGAACCAATTCACCGTTGACAACTCTATAGGTTGCAATATTAGCCAGTTCATTCTCACTTAATTCAAGGTTAATTGATTGATAGGCATTAAATACATCTGAAACTGGCTCAGATTGTACGCTAACGATTAAACCATTTGACTTATAATAAACAATCATAATTATACCAATGATGTTAATGTGTGTTCTTCATCGACGGAATCTACAGTCGATACTCCCAAGAATTCCATTGCCGAACGAAAATGTCCGTTCAGTATCCAGCGTCGATTTATTTCACCATCATTACGCAATGCCAAATATTGCACACCATCCAGCGTTACTGTACATACAGTAAAATTGAGTGTCCCATATGTTTTTAGCGTCGTACCACCTATTGTGTTATTAAAATAATCTTGAACAACTGATAACATACAGTATGTCGGTGCTGTAAAATTATCTAAACCGAACAACCCGTGAAATTGAATAGAGGTTTGTATACCACGCCGTCCTAGTAGTAAGAAAGTTGATGGGTCCTTAATTAGCTTTGTCGCTTGTGCAAGCAAATATTTATCAACTTCAGCCTTCTTTGCATCTAACTCACTATGAATTTCGCCAATTATTCCTGCAACATCCTGTGATAAAGCATTACTTGCTGCTGTTTGTTCTTGCGATACTTGTTTAAGTAACTGCAATTCTTCAATGATATTAGCCATGATTAGCCTCCAATGTTCTCAATCTCTTACTCATATTCATATATCTATGACCTTGTTTAATTTGAATTACCTGACTATGTAAAAACGCAACTGCATCCATCATCATTTCTGTATCAATCAAAATATTGCGGTTTTCTGTGCCCACCACGATCATCACGCTATCGCTAGGTAGAGTGCTTAAATCTAACGTAAATGTTTGAATACAATGGCCATTTCTCGCTTTATAGTTCAGCATTGTATTCGGCGCAGAAATCACACCAAACAAGGTGCCTAAAAACCCAGCACTAGGCTGGAATTTGGGGATAAAAAAAACCGCCTTAATTTAAGCGGTTAATTACGATTCTGATGGCAGCGGGTAACGGGCTTTAATCTCAGCGACTTTATCACGCCAAACTTGCTCAGAATCAGGCGTCTTGTCGTACTGCCACTCCATAAACAGAGAGTCTGACTCAAGTCGGTAAGCTTCTTTTCGTTTGACAACGTTTTGAGCCTCCTCAAAATTCTTTTGCTGCAAAACAGACTCGATCTGCTCCTGAGTCATACCCAACGAATTCATATAGCTGTAGGTCGTATCTGTTTGAGTTCGACCCTGAAAAATATAACTAAACATCTGTTTTACTCCTGTTAAACAAAGAAAGCGGGACGAAAACCGATGTTACTGTACGAGTATGACCGACCATAGTTCAGAGCGAGCGCGCCCAGTCCGGAGAACGATCCATCGTACCAGCTGGCCCCGCGAAACGGGAGCCGCTCGCCATAGTTGAGACACCAGAGCCCGCCGCCAACTGTAGCCGTGGTTGCGGATTCAATCAGCAATCGACGCAACAACTCGTTAGGCGTATAACCGGCCGACTTTGTGATCGCAGCAAAATGCGAGTTATGCATATACGGATACTTGTAACTATCGTCGTCAGCTGGCCCGTTACGCTTGGTCACTGAGTCACTGAGTACTGGCGAACCGATGTAACCTGTTCCGCTTTGATTTTCAGAGGTTGAATCAAAATAGGCTGGGTGGCGATGCCAGTTAGCCTCGGCGACTGCCGGATTGTTATCCAGCGTTGTCAGGATCTGCCCGTCATCCAGCTTCATCTGGTCAATCCACTCCCACACATTGCCAACCAGGTCGCATACACCGAACTCGCTATGATCGTGATTCCACGTGACTGGGCCTTTGCCTGTGTCGGTTCGTCCGGTGCCACTAGTGTCTCCGGGCAATCCGTCGTCGACACGGCGAGCGGTTTCCCACTTCGCCTCATAGCTGCGTCCATGGTACGTATTGCCGCGAGGTACAGTGCCGTTAGCCAGAGACCAGAGCGCAATCGCGGCCCATTCATGAATCGACATAAGATGCCAGTTATCGCCCTTCTGCGTGCAGAGCTGTTTTGCAGTGTCGTAATCAACCATGTTTCGCGGTGGAGTACCACCAATAACGGCGGAGCCGCCTGCTGCTGCCGATGCCAGATATTTGCCGATCAAGATTTCGCTGCGAGGCGCTCCGTTGGTTATAAATGCAGGATGAACGCCGGTGCCAAGATTAAGATCTGCTAATCCCAGATCTTCAATGTTGAAGCGCGGAATAACGCACATGATGTTTGGGTTGCCCTGAGCATCATAAATGACGGTGTTTCGACCGCCTGAGTTATGCTCGATAGCCTTTCGATACCCATCTGTTGCGATGATAGTCAGATTGCTGGTCTTTTGGTCATATGTACTTTCAACCTTGGTGATTGAGTCATTGATGTTTTTATCAATCGCAGCCATTTTGCCAGACACTGCCTGCACGACAGCTTGAGAAGCTGCCGTTTGTTCTTGCGATGCTTGTTTAAGTAACTGCAATTCTTCAATGATATTAGCCATGGTTAGCCTCCAATGTCCTCAATCTCTCACTCATATTCATATATGTATGACCTTGTTTAATTTGAATTACCTGACTACGTAAAAACACAACTGCATCCATCATCATTTCTGTATCAATCAAAATGTTGAGGTTTTCTGTGCCCACCACGACCGTCACGCTATCGCTAGGCAGGGTGCTTAAATCTAACGTAAACGGTTGAATACAATGGCCATTTCTCGCTTTATAGTTCAGCGTTGTATTTGCCGCAGAAATCACACCAAACAAGGTGCCATCTTCTAGCCAAAAGCCGAGTTCACGAATGGGATATTCATCAGGTCCAGAGAACTTAGCCACCGCCTGTATCTGGCTGCCACCTATATCTTTGAATTCACTAAATTCAACCCGCTGCAATTCATTCTGCAACGTCGTTTGATCCGGATTTGGGGTATAGGCCCGATCACCGGCTGATACCCATTTTAATGATAACTGGATCCCCTTGGCTTTGGCGCTGATACATTCCTCCAGGCCTTTGCGGGTGATCACTAACTTAATTGTGTCTTCACTCATAACGTAGCTCTCGCATTCATGGTTAAAACGGTGATGTTGTAATGCGCTGCATAACCCGTCACCTTGATTTGACTATATCCAGCAATGACTGGAGTAACAGCACTTGCCTCAACAGCATTGATACTCATCCCGGGCACGGTCGCACCACAGACAGAAAGAGCAACGTGAGCCTCTGGCATTGGCCATAATTTTGCATCACCCGAGGTCTCCTGCGTATTGATCACCGGAGCGATTGCACCGGTGATACCCATGCTTGTTTCAACCCCAAACATCAAAGAAAGCTCAATTTGATCCCGTTCTGATTTGGTGTTTTCAATATAAGCGAGTAGCTTTTTGACATTGGTAACGTTGACTGGCTTGTTACCATTTTCCCAAGCCACGATCTCTAAGCTGTATGGCTGACCTTGTGGCTCTTGCTGATACCATGGCTTGATTTGACTTTGAAAATCAAATGACTCCAGTGCTAACTTGAGCCCGGCACGGGTGCCGCTCATTTTCCGAACCTGCCATGCATGTCCGGCAAGGTTGCGCTTAACCAGTTCTGTATCAGCCGTCTCCCATACCGTGAGTTGAAACTCAGCAGCGAGATAAGGAACGATTTCCATCGCCGTTTTCTGGGCATCCAGCAAATGAGGGTATGGATTGTCAATGGCATAAATTTGCTGGCTAAATGACAACTCCATTGAACGTTCGAGCGGACTGCGGTTGTCCGGGAGGACACTATATGTTTTCAGTGTCAACGGTAATTTTGACTGACTCAAGATAAGGCGCCTCACTGTAAGCACAACGCAATGGCTGCTCAGGTTGAATAACGTCTCCGCGGTGTGCTCCGGTTGACTCCAGTAGCACACTGTAGAGCATGGATGACTCGATGCTGGCACCGAGTCGATGTTGTTTCAGGGCATAAACTTTCACTGCTTTTTCTGCCGCCGTCCGCACAACATCAGCATCGGGACCGGGACGGATATAAAGCTTCGCTTCACACTGCCATGGGCGAATATCAGGCGCTTTTACGGTGATCAAATCGGTTTCCTGAGCGATGTCATCCCGCTCCAGATAAGCTTGAGTCGCCTCGATCAACGACGGAGTTGGCAGACCATTGCCTTCATGTGTCAGAATAAAGCAATCAACAACACCGGGAGATACTTGCCGGGCTTGTGCATCTTTCGTCAAGCCAGCCATGTCATGCGCCTGATACTCATAGGTCACGACGACTCGATTTTTCTCATGACTGTTGATCTGAACTTCAGGCCGTCCCCCTAAAGTCATGGCATGAAAACGGTATCCTGATCGTGTGCCGGTACTCGCTAAGGCATAAGCGGCCAAATAGTATCGGGAGAGTAGTGAATCATTACTCTCCATAACTGGTGGAATCGGAGGAAATGCACCGGGATCTCCGGGATCAATAATCTGACGAGTCACACCTAACTGGCTCACAATTAAGTCGATCATGTCGTTATCCGTCGCATACATGCCAAACATCTGTTGTGCCTGGCCATTCAATTGCCGGATATGGTTTTGCAAAATCACAGTAAATGCTTCGACAAATTTAGTCAGTAATTCAGCTTCATTGCCGAGTGTTTCATTCACCGCAGTTGCATCATCTGGAGAGTGCTGTGCAAAGTATGCCAAAATATCGCGCTTTACTTGTTGGAGCAGAACTTCAAACGGTGGGGTCTGGATGATTTCTGGTTTAGGTAGTGGATTCTGATGTGGAAACATTCAGGGGTACCTCAAACTTAACTGTCCGCCCTTTCCAATTGCCTGAAAAATAAAGGCTTAGGCCAGTCGCGTGACGTGTTGCAATACAACTGTCCGGGATAAAATCAGACAGTCCGTTTTCTGGGTTATAAAATGCCTCAAGCGCAGCGGACTGAGTACGAACTAACATATGGTCAGTCATATTCGCCGCTAAATGTTCCCGTACCCGGCTACCGAAAGCCGCGCGCTTCACGCGGCCTCCTAACGGGGTGGTCATGACTTGAGTCACCCGACTGACTAACTGTTCATAGCCTTCAATTTGTCTGCCGGTCATCCGATCAATACCAATCATTAGCTCACCTTATAGACGCCGGCCGACGAACCGCCTGTGACGTTTACTTCCGCTTGCCCTTGGATATGTTCAACAACGGCTTGAGCAATCGCTTTCACCATCACTTGGGCATAAGCATGTTTGACGGCGGTTCGAAAGCCCGCATCTTCTAATTTCTGGATGATTACCCCTTCTAAAATATCTGCATTGATAGCCATATTATTTCCCCGCAGTGACTGTACTGGAACCATCGGCATGTGGATTGCCGGTAAAATGACAAATGTGTGCTGTCGTGACACAAGATGACCCACCGTTCAAAGCAATACTTTTGGCATCCACGGTTGCCACATCACCAGCGACAATCTGCGCACTTTTTTCGACATTGATGTGAACATCGCCTTTAATATCGACGGTCAAGACATGATTTTTTGCATGATAGCTGGTACGACTGCCATCCGGATAAACCCGCAGGATTTCGTTGGGATCCCCACTCGGAGACGGGAAGTTATCACTGAATAATCCTGTCAGAGCGACCGTTTGGCTGCCGTTATCACCGGCACCATAATTAAGCACCAAAGCTTGCTCACCAACCGACGGACAACGATAGTCTCTGGTTTCACCGGCAGAAGAAGCAAACCAGCGAATAAATGGAGTCGTCAAGTCACCGTGCTTCACTTTGATCAACCAGCCGTTTTCATGAATGGCCTCAACCCGCCCTAATCGAATCAGGCTCCGGTTGCGACGTCGTAACTCTTCCAGTTCACTGGAAAGCATTTCAATTCGCTCTAAATAGGGAGTCAGCATTTCTCGGACGAGTAATTCAATTGCCTGACGCATACTTGACCTCCAACGGCTGATATTCATCCGCGTCATCCAAATGTTCCGGATTCACAGCCCAGGCAATCCCACCTCGTGCTTCATCTGGTTGAATGAGAGGCTCGCCAAGGTACAGGTTTTGCCGCCAGCTGACCGCCCGGCCAATCACCTGCGCCAGTTGATACTGAAGTCCGCTTGGTTCTGTACGTAAAAATTCAGGCATGTCTATTTGGCGGATATCAACACCCCAACAGTTTCTATCGATAAAGCGTTCAATCATAGCAATGCTATCCAAGATCCGGAGAAAAGCTCGCTCAGCTGAACGCGGTAAGAGACAATGAATCCGAATATGGAAGCCATGACAATATTGTCCTCGCTCACTTCGGCTCCCTGCTCTTCCATAGCGAAATTCAATCAGGAGTGTCAGAGATTCGATTGTCATCGTGCGATATTCATCATAATTTTTCACGACGATATCGTTTCCCAATAATTGTATGAGAGAAGCTTCAATCCGTTCATAAAGCTGACTAGGTGATTCAAGCTGTAATATTTCTGAGTTCAAAATATATCTCCTATGTGATAATGGGTATCACATATTTCGTTGTGTTTTATATCGCATAGCCGAACAAGAGCACAGGATGAATGAGTGTTTAATTATTTGTACCGAACGATTCAAATAAAATAAAAATCATCAATAACAAAAAGGAAATAAAAAAGCTCCACCAGTCAGGCAGAGCTTTGCAGTGTGGATATCATGCGCCATTCAAAAATATATTTCAATATCTGTGTTTATCCCTTTGCGAACTATTTATTGAATACCAAAACCAATCACAGTTCAAATAAAAAAGCCCCACCAGTCAGGCAGAGCTTTGCAGTGTGGATATCATGCGCCATTCAAAAATATATTTCAATATCTGCGTTCATCACTTTGCGAACTATTTATTGCATAGATAAGCTAAACTATGAATTATAAAAAATTAAAAATCAGGATAAATTTAAACATCGACATCATATAAAAATGATATTGTCTTATATTATAAATAATTGGCGATTAAAATGGATATATCAGGGAATACTATTTCTTATAATACTAACTTTAATTCATCAAAGCATAAGTTTCTTCTTCTCGCTCTATTCGCTCCATGAGCGTCAACATTGCTGCATTACGTTTTGCTGCAAGCCATTGACTGAGTTCTTCCAAGATCGCATTGTATCGTTTAAATATCGGATACGAACAAATAAAACCACGAGAACACATCGCAACATAACGGGATTCTGGACGCCACAATACTCGTCCCTCTTCACAATGAGTACATTTTCTCATTTGCCGGTGTGACGTTTTGTAAAGACCGGAGCCTCCGCAAGATGAACAGATCGTTCCCTGAGGATGGGTTGCCTCTTCAATTGCCGCATCAACCATTGCAGCAAATGCAGATTCACTACGCTGGCCGCGCCAGTTTTGGGTCAGCGTGGCAATCTCCGACTGGATCTCTTTTTCCAAGGCCTGACGAGAATAACGGCAATCTTGAGTTTCGACAAATAGAACAAGAAAGCCAATTGGTGATGACTTCCAGCTCACCCCAACCATCGCAAGCTGTTCTTCAACACTGAATTTACTTCGCCCGCCCTGATGTATCGCTTGATAATTCATCCCTTTCAGATTGAATTTTGCCAATAGTGTTTCCGGTCTCATGTTGTTTCCTTATCTCAAAACCAAATGGTTGCATATTTGAAATATTTTCGATCTCATATGATTCAATTTCATCAGGAACAACAGAGTCCAACGTGTCGTCATTCCGATGCCACTTCATTGCAATAAGAACCAATATTTACAAAAATTAAATACAACTATTGATTTGTTTTCAAGAGGGCAATGCGAACAACTCATTTGATAACAAAAGGTTTTATATGCACAATCACAGCACTACGGTAAACAAATTATCATGACACGCTGAGACATTCTGTTTTCTCTTCAGTGCCAAAATGATAGTATTCGCTCTATCGGCAAGGCAATTAACGTTAGTCTATATTGATGAATTGACTTGCTTAACGATGACTGATGACCGGATACTTATTGAAATTGAATCACTGCCAACGAGATGCTCTTCTCTGCCAGTTGTGAAGTCCATTCTGCCGTTGTTCCAATGGCCTGTCGTATTCATTCAATTGGTTGATTTAGCTGATTTAATCAACACATAAAGCATATGAAAAACAACGAACAACCGACATTCTTCTTCTTCGATTATGAAACATGGGGTACACACCCCGCTAAAGATCGCCCCTGTCAGTTTGCCGGGGTCAGAACAGATATGGACTTCAATATCATCGGTGAACCTCTGGTCATTTTTTGCCGACTGCCAGTGGATTATCTGCCTGCACCGGAAGCGGCACTCATCACTGGTATTACGCCACAGCAAGCGAATAGCAAAGGTCTGTCAGAACCCGAGTTTATTCAGCGGATTCATCAGGAACTGTCTCATCCCAATACTACCTGTCTGGGTTATAACAATATCCGCTTTGACGATGAAGTGACCCGTTATACCTGTTATCGCAATTTTATTGATCCTTATGCATGGAGCTGGCAAAACGGCAATTCGCGTTGGGATCTGCTCGACGTCGCGCGAGCCTGTCATGCATTACGCCCGGAAGGGGTTGTATGGCCTGAAAATGAAGACGGCAATACCAGCTTTAAGCTCGAGCATCTTTCCGTTGCCAATGGTATCGAACATACCAATGCCCACGATGCGATGGCCGATGTCTATGCAACCATTGAATTGGCAAAAGTCATCAAAAATGCCCAGCCGAAATTATTCGATTACTTCTACTCCATGCGCCACAAACGCAAACTGAATGCACTGATCGATATTGTCAGTATGACGCCACTGATGCATGTTTCCGGTATGCTCGGCAGCCACTGCCAATATACCAGTTGGGTT
The DNA here is from genome assembly GCF_001506075.1 of Vibrio sp. MEBiC08052. GTDB lineage: Bacteria > Pseudomonadota > Gammaproteobacteria > Enterobacterales > Vibrionaceae > Vibrio. The sequence continues at coordinate 1,933,140 of NZ_KQ947475.1, forward strand.
GTGCCGCTTGCCTGGCATCCGCATAACAAAAATGCAGTCATCATGGTTGATTTGGCGAAAAATCCCCAGCCGTTGTTTGATCTCAATGCTGACGAGATCCGAGCGCGTCTTTATACAAAACATGAAGATTTACAAGAAGATGAGTTACCGATTCCGGTGAAGCTGGTTCATCTCAATAAATGCCCGATCCTCGCTCCGGCGAAGACCTTGACGGCAGAAAATGCCCATATAATCGGCATCGACAGAGACAAATGTTTGCAGCATTTGTCGCGTATGAAGCAATCTCAGGATATCAGAGAGAAACTGGTCGAAGTATTTAATGAAGAGAGAGAGTATCCAACGGATACTGATGTCGATACGATGCTGTACCATGACTTTTTTAATCCGGCAGATAAAGCTGCAATGGAGATTATCCGGCAAACACCGCCTGACGCATTACAAGATTTATCGATCTCTTTTCAGGATCCACGCATCAAGCCGCTGTTGTTTCGCTACCGAGCCAGAAACTGGCCTGAAACCCTTACCCCGCATGAACAACAACAATGGCAATCGCACTGTCAGGATTATTTCTCCCAGCATCTGAATGATTATATTCTCCGTCTGGAAAATCTGGCGCACGAACATGAGCAGGATCCACATAAAATGCAGATCCTGAAATCAATCTACCATTATGTGCTGAACCTGACATCATAGCGACACTGCTGAATCTCTGCTGATGCAAGTCTCCCACTTATGGCGATGACTTGCATCAGCCAAAAATCAATCATCACTCGATTTCGGAACTCAACATGATTATCTCACTACTTAAATTGGTGGTTTCTTTGGGAGCAATTATGGCCTCCCTATGGCTTGGCACACTCATTCAGGTTTGGCTGCATCTTTCGATTCCGGGGAGCGTACTAGGGATGCTGATTCTATTTATCGCACTTACCAGCGGTCTGTTACCCGTCTCATGGGTAAAACCCGGAGCATCTCTGTTCATCCGCTATATGGTTTTTCTCTTTGTACCGATTAGTGTTGGCTTGATGACTCATTTCGACACCCTGATTGAGAATGCGCTGCCAATATTTGCCAGCGCCATCGGTGGAACAGTTATTGTATTGATCTGCATGGGTTTACTACTGGATCGTATGCTAAAAAAAGAACATCACTGAGGAATATCACGCATGTGGCTTTTGATTACCATTGTTATTTTCTTTGCCGTTCGCTGGTTATGTCAAAAATGTCGAACTCCTTTAGCCAACCCACTACTCATTTGTGTCATCATTATTATCGGCATTCTGCTCTATTTTAATGTGCCTTATGAAACCTACGCAGCAGACAATCAGTGGGTGAATTTTTTACTCCAACCGGCGGTTGTTGCTCTTGCTTACCCACTCTATGAACAGTTACCGCAAATTCGTGCCAAATGGCGCATTATCCTGTTTGCCTGTGTCTTCGGGAGTATCATGTCCATGCTGACTACAGCATTGATTGCGGTTTTATTTCATGCAGACACACCGCTCATTGCGGCATTACTTGCCAAATCGGTCACCACACCAATCGCAATGGAAGTCACCAGTAATCTTGGTGGAGAGCCATCAATAGCCGCGATTCTGGTATTGATTGTCGGACTATTCGGTGCAATTTTCGCTTATCCGATTTACCGTTTACTTCATATTACGCACCCCATTGCAAAAGGGTTAACTATGGGAAGTATATCTCATGCACTAGGAACGGCCAGCTGTGTTGAGAATGATCCCCGAGATGCGGCATTTAGCTCACTTGCGCTCGTACTCTGTGGCATTATCACTTCTGTACTGGCGCCACTGGTTTTCGCATTGGTGCTATGGTTGAGTCCACTGCTGACGATTTAGTGAGTTATTGTTGTTTTTAATTTTGACATTCATCACATATTAAATGAAATAGAAATTACACTCTTCATAAGAATAAGATTTTAGTCACAACAAATTCACCAAACTGCGCTAGTATAAAATGCCTGATGTGATGAAAGAGATGAACACATGACCCAAGACCGACTCACTGTTCTCAGCCGATTACCTGAAACACTGGCCAAACCGCTCGAAGAGATTGTCATCAATCCGAAATTTTCGGCCACATTCACCTCACAACAAGTTGAGCATTTAATTCATGTCAGCGGGCTTGATGCCATAACCCTTGCTCAGCACTTGCTCCCACTGGCTGCTATTTATGCTTATACGCCCGTTTCAGACTTTCAAGTCGGTGCAATCGTCCGAGGTGAATCCGGTGCGCTGTATTTGGGCGCTAATATTGAATTTTCCGGTGTATCACTCGGGCAAACGATCCATGCGGAACAGGCTGCCATTGCCCATGCTTGGATGAGTGGTGAAAGCAAACTCAGTGATATCATTATTGATACACCGCCATGTGGCCACTGTCGTCAGTTTATGAATGAACTCTCCGATGTCGAAGGGCTGCGAATTACCCTTCCCAGTCAGGCAACTAAAAAGCTACACGATTACCTGCCAGAAGCTTTTGGGCCGGCGACCATGGGAATGCAGATGCGATTCATGCACCCACAAACACATCAAATCCATGCCGATGATACAGATCCATTGCAACAACAAGCGGTCAAAGCACTGAACAAAAGTTATGCACCCTATAGTCATGCGCTCAGCGGTGTTGCTATTGAACTTGTAGATCAGCAAATTTATCTGGGTTCCTATGCCGAAAATGCAGCCTTCAATCCGAGTCTTCCACCACTGCAAGTTGCAGTGATCCAGCTCAGAATGAATGGCTATTCATTTAGCGACATCAAGCGCGTGGTGCTTGCTGAAACAAAAAATGCAGCAGTGACTCATCTGGATACAACCCGTTCGGTACTACAAAAAATCGCACCACATATCCAGCTGGAACAGCTTGAGATATAGTAAAAAATTCCATAATCATTTGATTATTAATCATAAAAATAAATTTTATTGTATAGAAAGCCCAAAAAGCAAACGTTTGCTTTTTGGGCTTTTTTCAGTATGATTGCCGCAGTTTTCAAAATGAGAAGAGGTAATCAGATAATGTTAGGGACAGCGACAAGAGAAAGTGCAACGCGGGTTCTGTTACTCGGCTCCGGAGAGTTAGGAAAAGAAGTCGCAATCGAATGCCAGCGATTAGGTCTGGAAGTGATTGCTTGTGATCGATACGCCAACGCACCGGCCATGCAAGTTGCGCATCGTTGTCATGTCTTCAATATGTTGGATGGTGATGCGCTACGTCGAGTGATAGAACTCGAACAGCCAGATTATGTGGTCCCTGAAGTCGAAGCGATTGCCACGGCGACACTTGTCGAACTAGAAAATGAAGGCGTTCACATCGTACCGACAGCCAAAGCAACTCAACTGACAATGAACCGTGAAGGAATTCGTCGTCTGGCCGCTGAAACATTATCTCTCGAAACCTCTCCTTACCGCTTTGCCGATAACTATCATGACTTTAAAAATGCAGTGACTGAGATCGGGCTTCCCTGTGTCGTCAAACCTGTCATGAGCTCTTCAGGCAAAGGACAAAGCGTTCTCAAATCAGAACAAGATATTGATAAAGCCTGGCACTATGCTCAGGAAGGTGGCCGCTCCGGTGCCGGGAGAGTGATTGTCGAGGGCTTTATTGACTTTGACTACGAAATCACCCAGCTTACCGTCAGTGCGATAGATGGTATCCATTTCTGTGAACCAATCGGTCATCGACAAGAAGATGGCGACTATCGTGAGTCTTGGCAGCCCCAAACGATGTCTGATACTGCCCGGGAAAATGCACAAGCCGTTGCGGGGAAAATTGTCACGGCTCTCGGTGGGCATGGTATTTTTGGCGTCGAGTTATTCATCAAAGGTGATCAGGTCATTTTTAACGAAGTCTCCCCTCGCCCTCACGATACGGGACTAGTCACTTTAATCTCGCAGAACTTATCCGAATTCGCCTTACATGTCCGTGCGTTTACCGGTTTGCCGATTCAGCAGATTGTATCGTATCAACCTGCGGCATCGGTCGCTTTGCTCGGCCAAGGCACATCAGATGATGTCCGTTTTGATGGACTGGCGAATGCCCTGATGGTTCCCAATACGCAGGTTCGTCTGTTCGCAAAACCGGATATTGATGGAAGAAGAAGACTCGGGGTAACGCTCGCGACAGGAGAAGATACACAACAGGCGAAAAAAGCGGCACTGGCGTGTGCAAGTCATATCGTCCTGCATTATTAATGTGATCTCATTCCCCGACAAAAATATGTTCTGAATCGCGATAGTTACACCAACCACGTAAGACTATCCCAATAAAATAACGACAGAACAAAAACAGGCCGGAACGTGAACCACGTACCGGCCTGAGATCTCTTCTATGGCATAACGAAACGACTAAGCTTCAATCAGCCACACTTCATCAGCAAATCGACTCAATTTCTGTTTTGCAATTTTCGGATGTTCCGCATCCGCATCTTTACGGCAGAGCAATGTCGTTTTCATGCCCTGAAACAATTGCTGGATCTGGTGACTATCAACACTAAACGGTGGTCCGGCAAGTTCAGTCTGCTCATAGTCAACCGTAATTAAAAGCATCCGCCCGCCAGTTTTTAACAGCGTGCGCAACCGCTGTACATATGCATCTCTCTGGGATGGCATTATAGAAACCAACGCAGCCCGATCATAAATCAGTTCAACACCATCAAGTGGTGCGGTAAAAACATCACCCTGATAAATTTGGAGTTCATCAAACTCATAACAGTGATGAAATGAATCGATCTGTGTAACTAACGGTGTATAAAAATGTTCAGAGAAAAACGATCTCACAGCAATCTCACTGAGTTCAACACCCATGACTTTGTCATGTTCTGATGCTAACCAAACGAGATCTTCGCTTTTACCACACAAAGGGACGAAAACTTGCTCCTCTTTCTGTGGTGACAATGCAGGCCAGTATTCCACCAGCAATGGGTTCACATCTGTCAAATGAAAACCGATACGATTGGAAGCCCACTTCCTATGCCAAAATTCTTTATCCATGAAAGCTTCTCTAATATAAAAACAACAGCCACTGACCAGTGCTGTAGCAGAACTGTTTATCAGTGGCAAAAAACTAGAGATCGAAAAATAGATTCACTTTTATGAAAGCGGCATCATTACCACACTTTCAGCGTATTCTACCTCTCATTCGGATCGATATTTTCGACACGAGCTTTCAATTTTTGTCCTGGACGGAACGTGACAACACGTCTCGCGGTAATCGGAATATCCTCTCCGGTTTTCGGATTCCGCCCCGGACGCTCGTTCTTGTCTCTCAGGTCAAAATTACCAAAACCAGACAACTTGACCTGTTCGCCATTTTCCAGAGCTTTACGGATTTCCTCAAAAAATGCTTCAACCGTTTCCTTGGCATCCCGTTTACTAAACTCAAGCTTTTCAAACAGGTTTTCAGCCAAATCGGCCTTTGTGAGCGCCATAAAACTTCCCTCAAAGCTATATTGAACCTTACTGTCGATGTGACAGCACCAAAGCATTTTTACTCAGCCAATCAACAACATATCGGCTTTATTGTAAATAGTGTATGCCAACCTTCTGATTTACGCCAACTTTTTTATTAAATCGCTCGCAAAAGAAACACGCTATTCGTGACTATTGTGGGAGTATGTCACATTTAAATCAGCATAAATTGATGATTCAATCGAGAAAAAATGGCGTATTGCATGGGGAACATACAGTATAACCGATTGATTATTATCATAATAATGTCAAATTCATATCAAAAGTTCAAATATGTGAACTCATCGTATCTGAAAATTTATCTTTTCCATAAAAAACAGGCTGGTGCCATACATTCACCAGCCTGTTTATACAGCAATAACAAAGGTTAATCGCGCAGAACCGCACCATATTGTTCAGAAGCCGCGGCAACAATTTCGCTCACTACCGCAGAAATTTCAGCTTCTTCGAGTGTCCGTTCTGCAGATTGCAACGTCAACGCAATCGCCAAACTCTTCTTGCCATCTTCAACCCCTTTGCCGACATAAACATCAAAGAGTTTTGCTTCTTTCAGCAGTTGCCTGCCGGCATTTGCACAAGCTGCAACCACTTCACCAGACGTCACCGTTTGGTCAACCACTAAAGCGATGTCACGACGGTTCGCCGGGAATTTTGAAACAGATGCAATTTCTGGAATCAATCGTTGGTTCAACCCACTCCATTCAATCTCAAACACAATAGTTCTGCCATTTAAGCCAAACTTACGTTCAACTTCAGGATGCACAGCGCCAATCACACCGATCTGCCGTCCTTCATAGTAGATTGCAGCGGCCTGCCCCGGGTGCAGTGCCGGATGTTGAGTTGCAGCGAATGAATAAGCGCTTGAATTTGCGGTCAGCTCCAGAATCGCTTCCACATCACCTTTGGCATCGAAGAAATCAACGGTTCGACTCTCCATATTCCAGTGTTCTTCTGTCTGAGTACCTGCAATCACGCCGGCAAGCATCGTTTCCTGACGAATCCCCTGTTCAGCCTGTTGATCCGGAATAAAGCGTAACCCCTGCTCAAATAAACGTACACGAGGTTGCTGACGCTTCTGATTATGAGCCACTGTATTTAACAGCCCTTGAATTAAGCCTAATCGCATCGCCGACATATCCACTGAAATCGGATTGGGTAGTACCAGTGGCTCGACATCAGGGACAATCAGTTTTTGTTGTTCCGGTTCAACGAAACTATAGGTAATCGCTTCATAATAACCACGATCAACTAACAGATCCCGAACGCGCTTCAGTGGCAAATCAGCTTCTTTGTGCCGGTTCATCGTCAACGCAGCTTGTGGTGCTTGAAGCGGAATATTGTCATAACCGTACAGACGACCAATTTCTTCAATCAGATCCTGTTCAATCGCAATATCGAAACGCCATGTCGGTGCGACAGCATGCCAACCGCCTTCAATCGTGGTTACATCCATCCCCAAACGAGTCAGAATTTCAACCACATCTTCATCAGAGATAACATGCCCTAATAGACGATCAAGCTTTTCACGGCGAAGTGTCACTTGATTTGGTTGTGGCAGATGTGATTCAGATTCAACGACCACAATTGGTGCGGCTTCACCACCACAGATACTGAGTAGTAACGCAGTTGCTCGCTCCATCGCATTGGTTTGTAAAGCATAATCAACACCGCGTTCATAACGCATCGAAGAATCCGTATGCAAGCCATAACTTCTCGCACGCCCACGAATACTATCCGGTGTAAAAAAGGCGCATTCCAGTAAAATATCTTGAGTCTGTTCATTAACGCCAGACTCTTCACCACCGAATACACCAGCGATCGCAAGGGCTTTCTGATGATCAGCAATCACCAATGTATCATTGTTCAGGGAAACTTCAGCACCGTCTAACAGCGTCAGTTTTTCATTCTGCTCTGCCATCCGTACAACTATACCACCTTCAATCTTAGTCAAATCAAAAGCGTGCATCGGCTGGCCTTGCTCTAACATGACATAATTGGTCACATCAACAATCGGGTCAATCGAACGCAATCCGCTGCGACGCAGCTTTTCCTGCATCCATAATGGTGTTTTGGCATTAAGATCGACATTTTTCACAATGCGGCCCAAATAGCGAGGACATGCATTCGGCGCTTTCACATCAATTGCAATCTGCGCATCGATTGAAGGCGCGACAACTTGAAGATCAGGAGAAGAAACGTCCATTCGGTTCAAAGCGCCGACTTCACGAGCCAAACCTCTTAAACTAAAACAATCGGCACGATTGGACGTTAAATCCACATCGATAGTGACATCATCTAATTGAAGGAACGTACGAAAATCCATACCGATCGGTGCGTCGGCAGCAAGTTCCATAATGCCGTCTGATTCAACATCGATACCGAGTTCTGAAAATGAGCACAACATACCGTGAGAAGGTTGACCACGCAGTTTCGCTTTTTTGATCTTAAAATCACCCGGTAAAACAGCACCGACCGTTGCGACAGCGACTTTCAAACCTTGACGACAGTTTGGCGCACCACAAACAATATCGAGCAGAGCCTCTTCACCGACGTCAACTTTCGTCACACGGAGTTTATCTGCATCAGGGTGTTGACCACATTCGACCACATGGCCAACTTTGACACCGGTGAATGTCCCGGCAACAGCAGTCACATCATCAACTTCAAGACCTGCCATTGTAATTTGATGCGCCAGTTCGTCTGTCGTAACAGAAGGATTCACCCACTCGCGCAGCCATGATTCGCTGAATTTCATTCTAATTTCACCCCTGAATTACTTGAACTGTTTGAGGAAACGCAGATCATTTTCGAAAAATGCCCGCAGATCATTGACTCCGTAACGCAGCATCGTCAGACGCTCGATTCCGATCCCGAAAGCAAATCCGGAATATTTTTCAGGGTCAATACCAACACTACGCAAGACATTCGGGTGGACCATGCCACACCCTAATATTTCAAGCCATTTTCCGTTTTTCCGTTTCACATCAACTTCTGCCGACGGCTCAGTAAACGGGAAGTAAGAGGGACGAAAACGAACTTCCAACTCTTCTTCAAAAAAGTTACACAAAAAGTCATGCAAGATGCCTTTCAAATGCGCAAAGTTTACATTCTCATCAATCAGCATTCCTTCCACCTGATGGAACATCGGTGTATGTGTCTGATCATAATCGTTCCGATAAACACGGCCGGGTGCAATAAAGCGTAGCGGGGGTTGGCTGGCTTCCATCGTTCTGATCTGTACACCAGACGTATGAGTTCGGAGCATTAATTTAGGATTAAAGAAAAAAGTATCGTGATCGGTTCTGGCCGGATGATCTTCTGCAATATTCAGTGCATCAAAGTTGTGGAAGTCATCTTCAATTTCCGGGCCGGACTCAACGGTAAATCCAAGTTCACCAAAGAAGCTTTCAATGCGTTCGATAGTCCGAGTGATCGGATGAATACCGCCATTTTCAATCCGATGTCCCGGCAGGGTTACATCGATGGTTTCGGCAGTCAGTTTTTGTTCTAATTCTGCACGCTGCAGCGCTTCTTTTCTGGCAAAAATAGCTTGCTGAACCGTATTCTTGGCAGCATTAATTTCCTGACCGGCCGTTCGACGCTCTTCTGGTGGTAATTTACCCAGATTTTGCAACTGAGCAGTCAGCTCACCCTTTTTACCCAGATACTGAACACGAACTTCATCCAATGCATTCAGCGTGTCAGCAGCCTGAATTGCCGCACTTGCACTGGCAATAATCTCTTGTAGATGTTGCATCGTTTCCTCATCTGCCTTGCTTGGCAGTTCCCACAAAGGTTCTTTCGGTTTCCCGAACAATTCTTAGGTCTAATAAAAATAGCTATACATAGTACCCAAAGCCGCTTGCAAAGCCAAATTGTAATCGTTTTTCATGTGGTTATTGAACAATAATTCAACAGGATTTGATGACACAAATTTACGGTCATGATTCTATTGAAGCATCACACAGGAAGAATCGGATGGGATTAGCACTTGGCCGGATAGAATATAATGACAAGAATCAGGATTGAATCACAAAAATACGATAGAAGATAATCACTTGTACCAAGATGGAATTGAGATAATAAGCCGAAAGGGAAGAAAACAATATGTAAGGAATGAGAATACAAACTGGAGCGACATACGAGGTTCGAACTCGTGACCTCAACCTTGGCAAGGTTGCGCTCTACCAACTGAGCTAATGTCGCATTTCTTTGATGGTGCCCCGGGCCGGACTTGAACCGGCACAGCGCGAACGCCGAGGGATTTTAAATCCCTTGTGTCTACCAATTCCACCACCAGGGCGGAGCATATCAAAGCATTACCTCACTTGAATGATTCCTGAAAGGCAATCACCGCTGAGGAACGAAACGTACTTTACTGGATTCAAAATTTTCGTCAACAAGAAAATACAACATGATGAACTGTATGGCTAAAAATCGGTCTATTGCCGCATTTTTGGTGACTTTCTTAAACAGATTTATGCTTTATCCCACAGTGAACAGGCACTCTCCCGAATACAGAATAAAATACGCAAAACCACCACCACAGGTCTCATACTGACATGTCAGGCATGATAAATCTGTCCATTCCATTCGATATCATAAGTTGATGCCTGACTGAGGGAAATCCGCTGTTTTCTTGCTTGTCGGTAGAGTTCTGAAAAACTCAATAACGGCGCTAAGGGGGGCAGATCTTGTTGGTAACGCTGCATAATATTTTTACCGGAAAAATACCCCTGCCACCGTCGATAACTGAATAACGATGAAACGCCACCTGCCAGAAATATCATGGCCCCGAGATGATACAGCGATGCCAGTTCTGGTTGAGCGAAGACAAAATGAGGCTCAGCCGACTGACAGAATGGCGCAACCAAATGCAATCCACTCGTGGCCCGCGGGTTACACTCAATCACATATAACCCCTGCTGATCACGAATAAAGTCAAACGAAACCTGACCGTGGTAATTAAACCTTTGGCCAAATGCACCCATGAATTCTGTAATCGCGGGGTCGTCTATCGGCTGAAACGCACTGGCCGCAGACTGATTGACACAAAGTCTCGGGTAATAGGCCTGATGAACCCGCATCTGTCCGTGTTCAAATAAGGCATAGTTGCAGATCGGCTGCCCTTCAATTTTCTGTTGCTGAACCCAAGGCATATCAGCCGTGATATTTATCGTTGCTAAAGCTTGCGGTGTGACATCACTGATCACTTGCACGCCAAAACGGGAATAAACCGGCTTCAACACCGTCTCCTGCCCACAGACCACATCACAACGATCCATGATCAACCGGGTCGACGGCAGAGAAACTTGGGGCAAGCCGGATAGAGCCTCAAACACCGTATATTTGTTGTGTAGCGTGAATAGTAACGCAGCATCCGGCATCAGCCAGTCAACCTCGGGCCTTTGCTTGGCAATGTCAGCAAGAAAAAACACTTCTTCGCAGGTCGGCACGACCATATCAATGTCAAACCGATCAATAATATCGAGGATTTGCGTCTGATAATCTGCAAAGGAAAAGCGCGGAGAGCTGGTTTGAACATAACCTTCAATCTGTTTCAGAAATGATCCCAGCGGCTGTTTCAACGCATCGGTCATGATCACCCGATGCCCCTGTCGACAGAAAATATTTGCCCACTCAAGTGCCACCGGCGCACGGGCTCCGGTAATCAAGACTTGCATTCATTCACCACTCGTCGCTGTTTATTCATCGGGTGCCAGTCGGGTGGCGGTGCATATTCACACGTAACAGATACCCGCCCCAATCGCTGAAATAACCCAAATAACGCCTCCCGAATTACACCATGAAACTGAGGAGCCACTTCAATTTTTAAGTGACTGGCTCCGGTTTGAGTAATGCGATAATCCACGCGTTCTTCTATCGCAAGTGTTACCGCGCGATAGATCAGATCCGGCAATACTACGGTTTGTGCCCCGCCCTGCTCTAACACCAGACAATCACCACAGCGCCCGGCAATGGCGCCAAGCGGTTCAAATGGCGCTTCGTCTTGTTTCGCTGCAATCACATCATCCAGCTGATAACGGATGATCGGCTGGGTTCGACGGCGGAAATCGGTAATGATTGGACTGTAATGGGTCTTTTCCGGATTTAACCAATGTTTCTCAATATGCACGATATCCTGATTCCAGCGCATCTGCCCTTGCATATCCGTACAGGCGAGAAATCCTTCCGTACACTGATAGACTTCGTGCAGTTCACCGGCGAAGGTCTGTTCTATCAGAGCCCGATCTACCGGTGTTAGTACTTCTGCCCCGGATATGATGCGTGCAGGAGACATCTTCCGTTCACCGAATGTACCGCTGTACATGGCACAAAACTGTAGCGCCTGCGCACTACCAATCAATAAGGTCGGCTGAAAGCGATCCAACGCCCGAATCCAAACGTCATAAGGTTGATTTAAATCGGCGTAAAAGAATTGAATCGGCCCTCTGGCAACAGTTTTATATAACGGGCTGTTCGCCCGGAGCGCCAAAGCAATACGATGTTTTTGCCATAAATTAGGTAAAAGCTTGCCCAGAATATTACCGGCCCAAAGCTGTTTCTCGCGATGATCGGCCAGAAAAAGCCCTCGCTGTCCGGAGGTTCCCGAGGATAATCCGACGGTCACACCATTAACCACCGATTGTTCAAACCGTCGGGATTGCTCAGCTTCGAGCGCTACTGACATCAGTCGATCTGCATTTAACCCCCGGGTATTGATCGTATCCAGATTAGCCATCATCAGCGATTTATTCATGATCGGAAATGCTTCAAGCGGCTGATGACGTAACGACTGATAAAAAGGTGAATGTTCACAGACCCACTTTAGATGCTGTTCTAATTGTTTACCTTGCCAAGACAGCACCTGAGCACGAGAAGCAAATCGGTGGTAACGCGCAAATGCAAACTGGCGTAACGAAGTCATCATTGTATCCAACCTTGTTCGCAGAGTGAGCGAATACTGGTCAGACAGTGAGAAGGCACAAACTGAATCTCCGCCTTGCCGAGTCGATAGCATAACCTCAGTTGCGCCAATGTCTGGCGATAAGCTTTGGTGTCCTCACAGATAATATTTGCCAGCCAGTGCTGATCCAGATTGTCACTGAGGCTCTCGATCAACCAACAGGCATCCGCTAACAAAAATATCCATTGCGCCTGCAATCTGACTAACATTCCTATCTGCCCGGCAGCATGTCCGAGCAGGCTAACCAAATAAAGCGAGCCATCATCAAACAGGTCTTTACAATACAGTTCAACACCGTGCAACTGCGGTAACAGAGCGTCGATCGGGAGATCAAATTGATCATGAAAATGCAACTGTTGGTGAATATCATCCGGAATCAGTTGACGTAAATAACCCCTTCTGACCCCACTGAAACGACCGCTATACTTGATGGCATCAAAACCCATTTTTGAACAATGAATCTTTGCCTGACCAAATTCACTCACCGCAGCAATATGATCGGCATGGAAATGAGATAACACCAGATGACCGACCTGTGATGTCTCAATCCCGACACGGCCCAACTGCGCGGTAATATCTTCCCCATGCTGCAAATGACACGGGGTTGTCCATGCATAAAACCTTTCCGGAAAGGTGCGTGTGGCATTAAAGAAATGTTGGTGATAGCCGGTATCAAATAGCACATAGCCCTGCTTAGGATGTTTGATCAAAGCGACAGCCGCAGGGAAAGCTCTTGGTTTGAGACCGCTGCCGGGTTTGACGACAAATCCCGGATGAACACAATAGCCACCTTCAAAGATTTTGAGTTGCAAACCATCTGACATATTGCTCGATTCCTTGTTTGATTGTGACATGTGGCTGATAACCTAATATTTCTCTGGCTTTGGTGATATCCAACGTCTGATGGTGATGGAGAAGTCCGGCGCTGTAGCAAGTCAAACGCGGTTCAGGATGGGCCGGAAGCCGCTGCCGAATCCATTCATTCAGTGTCAAGAGTGGGCGCAAAACAGGATAAGGAAGCCGTCGGATGGTCACCGGATGATTTAGTGCCGTCAATAACTGTTGTAACAGTGTTTCAACCGGCATTGGTTCACCGTTCGTGATATTGAAAATCTCCCCGTGTGACAAATCCTCAATTTGAGTACAGGCCAGCATGGCTGCCTGGGCAACGTTATCGACACAGGTTAGATCGACCACCGGATTACGTGCCGATGGGAGCAACAGTTGTCCGCGGAATACGCTACTCATGACACGCGGGACAATCGCTCGGTCATTGGGACCAAAAATCCCCCGCGGACGTAAAATAATGCTTTTGATCGGACTATTCGCGACAACACGTTCCGCGAGATATTTGGTTTTTGCATAGTCATTACACCATTGACGCGCCAGCGCATCATTTTCGGTAATGGCCCATCGGTCAGCGTAGTCAAAATAAACACTGGTAGTGGAGATATGCACCAAATGTGGCACATTCTGAATGCGGGCCGCTTCAACCAGATTCTGGGTAGCCGCCACATTCGCTTGAAAAAACTGCGCGTAAGTTCCCCAAGGGCTGGATAGTGCCGCACAGTGAATAATAGCATCCACACCCTTACAAGCATCGATCAATGCTGTCCGGTCATTTAAATCCAGTACATACGCAACGGCGGTATAGTCACGTTCAAGCTGACGTGCAATATCCGCATTTCTGGCGATAAAACGGAGTTGATGTTGCTGATGAAATAACCGTATCAGCGCGCTACCCAACATGCCGCTGCCGCCGGTAATGAGAATTTTCATAGACAAATCAAACCCATGCCAAGTGATAGCCCGGCAGCAGAACCAATCAGTAACACACGCTTGCCCTTCGTATCCGGTTCATTTCTCAGCAGGTGGAGATTAATCGGAATGGAAGCGGCGACCTGATTGCCCAACGTTGAAAAACGGTTGATGACCTGCGAGGCTGAAAATCCGGTGATTTTGGGCATTTTTTCTAATGCCCGGAAGCTCGCCTGATGGGGCAGCAAATAGTCAATATCGTTTTGAGTCACTTGGGCCTGAGCCAGCCCATGCTTCAAAAACTCCGGTAATACCTGAGCCACCTTGCGAAATAAATTTTTACCATCCATAAAAAAGCGACAAACATTGAGATTTTCATCGTGAGATATTCGGTGAGGATTGAGAAAACTGCCACCCCCCGGAATCTGACAATACTGATATCCTGAATGATGGGTTTCAAAGCGGCGAGCGATGAGTCCGGGACTCTGCTCATTTGCTGCAAGTAAAAATGCTGCCGCACCGTCAGCAAACAATGTGGCCGTTTCTTTCTGCGGTGGAAAAGAGCGGTTTAGCGTCACACCTGTTGCCACCTCACTGGTAACGATCAGAATACGCTGATAACGCTTGGCTAAAAAAAGGCTGTGAGATAAATCCAGTGCCGTTAAAAATGACAAACAGGTGCTGTTTAAATCAAAACTTTCGACACCGAATGGTGCATCAAGAGCAGCCAGCAATGCGGAAGCATCATAAGGTAATGACTGATGATGCGTTCCGCTGGCATAAATCACCAAGTCGATATCAGAGAGGTTTAATTCTGTCTGGCTTAAGCAATCTTCGACCGCCCTACGCCCCATTTCGATCGCGCTTTCCGTCTCTCCGGCAACATGCCGATACTCAACACCAAATCTTTTTTTGGACGTCCCGACAGGCAGCGCCAGAAAAGCGTCCATTTGCTCCGAAGACCAACGATTTTTAGGTAAATAGATACCACTGGAAACAATATCGAATGCCATAAATTTTCATTACACCAAAATAAAAAACAGTGTTCAAAATACTATGAAGAGGCGTTTACGTCTAGCCCATTTCATTGTTTATCATCACAACATAGGCTCAAGTTCACATTCTGATTGACGCAATGTGATTGAACGAGAATGAGAAAATCGCAACGTGAATAAAGAATATAAAGACAAACTGACGACCATAATATGTCTTATCAGAAAGTGATATTGAGGAAATAAAATCTGGAGCGACACACGGGGTTCGAACCCGTGACCTCAACCTTGGCAAGGTTGCGCTCTACCAACTGAGCTAGTGTCGCATTGAAATCTCAGAAGAGAATGGAGGCGCGTCCCGGAGTCGAACCGAGGTCCACGGATTTGCAATCCGCTGCATAGCCACTCTGCCAACGCGCCGACCTGAACATATCGAAAAGATAAAATCACCATCTCTGATACGGGTTCGCATTCTACGGATTCACCCAATTCAGTCAACAAAATTTTTGGCTTTTTGAATTATTTGCCTATTTTACACTCAAACGATGCAAATCTCGCCAATTGGCCGAATAAAATCTGTCAGATTCTCCTCCTGACATAACAATTTCAACATTCAACTGTTGCGATATACAGCGGTTATTTCTATGGTAATGTCATCCATTTGTGAATAGGTGAAATCACTATGAAATTTACTGCGCAGCAACTCAATGAGCTCAATTTACTGCTTCAGTTTGATCTGAATAGTCGTGATACTGGTATCAAAGTCCACAAAACTGCTGAAAAGAAAGTACAGGATGCTGTTGAAGCTCTCTATCGGAAAAATCTATGTACCCATCCGGACGGTGGTTATTTAACCGATGAAGGCATTGAAATCGCTCAGGATGCCGACCGCATTCTTCGAGTTCTGGCTCAGGAATCGGAATAAATACCCAACATGACGAAACATATCACAATCATTGGTGCCGGCTGGCTTGGTTTACCACTGACACATCATTTGTCTGATTTTTGCCGTGTTTTCGCCAGTAAAACCACACCAGCTGGCGCTGATGCCCTGAAACTTGAGGGCATACGCAGTTTCTGCTTCCATTTCGAACAGTCCGAAAATCCTTTATCTGAAACGCTTGCAGCCCAGAATGCAGAAGTTGTGATTGGCTGCTTTCCTCCCGGATTCAGGCAGAATAAACAGGATGAATATGCGCATTATTGGGGCTATCTGGCTGAACAATGCAAAATCGCGCAGGTGAAAAAGTTAGTGATGATCAGTACGACGGGTGTTTATCCCAACCATCCCGGTATCATGACTGAACAAGATGCGAGCCTGACACTCGCGCGGGAAAATGCTGATTTCAGTGAATCAGCCCGGGTTTTACTCACGGCCGAACAGCATGTGATCGATAGCGGGTTAGATTATGCCATCCTGCGCTTTAGCGGATTAATCGGCCCTAAACGCCATCCTGCGCGCTTTGTCCCTAAACTCAAACAAGTCAGCTCGCTGGCACCGGCCAATATGCTGCATCTTGATGATGCCATTGGCAGTATCCGTTATATTCTTGAGCAAGGGCTCTCGGGGATTTTTAATGTCACAACCCCGGAAACCGTCAGCAAAGCGGAGTTTTATCAAGCGGCACTAGACACCGTATCATCAGAAGCGAATCTGCCACCGATTGTCGCGCAAGAAGATAAACAAGTCAGCAGCGATAAACTTTGCCGTTGCGGTTATCAATTCCATTATCAACACACGCTGGATGCACTTCGTTACCTATAATCATCTGTTATTTATAATAATTCGTTATTTGTAAACAAAAAGGGGCCAATCACAGACGCCCCAACGCCTCTTTATAGTGTTTCCGACATACCGATACATAACGGTCATTGCCACCGATATCAACCTGAGCCCCTTCGGCAATCGGTTGTCCTTGTGCATCAACACGTACCACCATGTTGGCTTTTTTACCACAATGGCAAATGGTTTTCAGCTCAACCAGCTTATCTGCCCAAGCTAACAGATACTGACTTCCCGGGAAAAGCTCACCTTTAAAATCAGATCGCAATCCATAGCACAGCACCGGGATACCAAGTCGATCCACCACATCCGTCAACTGATACACCTGTTCTTTTGACAGAAACTGACATTCGTCGATCAAAATACAGTCCACTTTCATCTGCTGATGTAATTGGTCGATTTCTTCAAATAGATTGGAAGTCTCACGAAAAAGATAAGCCTCTTCTTCTAACCCGATTCGGGAGCTGACTTTACCGACCCCGAATCGATCATCAATCGCTGCGGTATAAATCACGGGATTCATGCCCCGCTCCCGATAGTTAAAAGAAGATTGAAGGAGTGTGGTCGATTTCCCTGCATTCATTGCAGAGTAATAAAAATACATCTGGGCCAAAGTATTTACCTGTGTTCATAATCGGGCAATCTCAATATGAGCCAAATTGCCTGTACAACTTATTTCTTTTCTCAATACCGAATACGAAAAAGGTGGCAATCAGCCACCTTTGTTACATCATTTCGCTTAATTAAACATTTTCAATTTTGGCACGCACAGCAATCGCCAGCTCTTCAAGTGCCGCGGGGTTTGCCTCGCTTGGCGCTTCAGTCATCGGGCAAGCTGCCGCGGTTGTCTTCGGAAATGCAATCACGTCGCGGATATTTTCTGTGCCGCAAAGCAACATCACCAGACGGTCAAAACCGAAAGCTAAACCGGCATGAGGCGGTGTACCGAATTTCAGAGCATCCAGCAGGAAGCCGAATTTCCGGCGTTGTTCATCTTCTTCGATACCTAAAATATCAAACACAGCAGTCTGCATCGCAGAATCATGGATACGAACCGAACCACCACCGACTTCATAGCCATTCAAGACTATGTCATAAGCATTTGAATTCACATTTACCGGATTGGCTCTCAGCTCATCTGCTGTGACACCTAATGGTGAAGTGAACGGATGGTGCATCGCATGAAGCTGACCTTCGTCATCTTCTTCAAACATTGGGAAATCAACCACCCAAAGTGGCGCCCAGGCAGACTCATCAGTCAGTGACAAGTCAGTCCCCAGTTTTAACCGCAGCGCACCCAACGCTTCTGACACAACGTTGGCTTTATCGGCACCGAAGAGAATGATATCGCCGCTTTGCGCCTGCGTACGTTCCAGAATCGCTTCAATCACCGACTCAGACAAGAATTTAGCCACCGGTGACTGAATCCCTTCCAGACCAGCGTCACGATCGTTGACTTTCAACCATGCTAATCCTTTCGCACCGTAGATCGATACAAACTCACCGTATCCGTCAATCTGTTTACGCGTCAGGCTTGCACCACCCGGGACGCGAATCACGGCAACCCGGCCTTTGGCATCATTGGCAGGGCCAGCAAAGACTTTAAACTCAACATCTTTGACTAAATCAGCAACATCGACCAGTTCCAGCGGGTTACGCAGGTCAGGCTTATCACTGCCGAAACGACGCATGGCTTCACTATATTTCATCACCGGAAATGCGCCCAAATCGACATCAAGTAGCTCCTGCCACATTTCGCGAACCATTTTTTCGGTCACAGCACGGACTTCGTCAGCCGTCATAAATGACGTTTCAATATCGATCTGCGTAAATTCGGGCTGACGATCGGCCCGTAAGTCTTCATCACGGAAACACTTCACAATCTGATAATAGCGGTCAAAACCGGACATCATCAGCAATTGCTTAAACAACTGAGGTGACTGCGGCAATGCATAGAACTTGCCTTTATGAACCCGACTCGGTACAAGATAATCCCGCGCCCCTTCCGGTGTTGCTTTGGTCAAAACCGGTGTTTCAATATCGAGGAACCCTTGCCCATCGAGGAAACGGCGCACAAAGCTTGACGCACGCGCACGTAATTTGATGCGGTCACTCATTTCCGGACGACGTAAGTCCAGATAGCGATATTTCAAACGCTGCTCTTCAGAGTTTTTCTGATTAAAGTCCAATGGCAACACGTCAGAGCGGTTGATAATTTCCAGCTCAGTGGCGAGAATTTCAACTTCTCCGGTCGCCATATCGCGATTAATCTGAGAATCCGGACGCGCTCTGACTTCACCGGTCAAACGAATACAAAACTCACTACGCAGTTGGTTCGCAACCTCAAAGACATCTGCCATATCAGGGTCAACAACAACCTGAACTAGTCCTTCACGATCTCGCATATCAATAAAGATCAGGCCGCCCAGATCCCGACGACGATTCACCCAACCACAAAGTTCTACATTCTGCCCGACAAGGGACTTGTTTAGGTGACCACAATAATGGCTACGCATAATGAGTTTCCCAATTTCCAATAACTGATTCAAATCTTCACTGCCCGCTTGAATTTCCAAACCAGCGGACAACAACAAAATATCCTAAATAACCGTGCGACTGTTCAACCACGTGATTCCGACATACAATGCCGATTCAATATTTGATGATCACGTTACATTGGTTCACGCTGTATTCGATGACTCGGTAACTCTGAAGATCATCGTTGCGCTCATGACTCAGTCGCAGTGCTCACCGTGCATGACGGTGTAAAGAAATAGGCGCTGATTATAGCGCTAAAAGACCGGCTTCTTCAAAACGATATCGCGCATTTGACACAATTTAAATCGAAAAAATGACAAACACACTTCCTATTCGACTCGGACTGACACTCTGGTCACACCCACAATGGCAGCAAACCCTGTATGGGCGAGGCACTTCCGTTGCCGAGAGACTCGAAAAGTACGCGCAAGTTTTTCACACTGTCGAAGGGAATACAACATTCTATGCATCCCCTTCCCCCACGACGGTTGCCAATTGGAAAGCAGCGACCGGCCCGGACTTTAGGTTTACCTTTAAATTACCCAAACAAATCACCCATGAGTTGATGCTGAATGGTTGTGAAGATTTACTGAACCATTTCATGCAATTAATGGCGCCCCTTCACGAGCGGGTTGGTCTGTGGACGATTCAGCTCCCTGCGGCTTTCAGTCCGGCACATCTTCCTGCGTTGAAACGTTTCTGTCGTTACTTTCCGGCTGATTATCCCTTGGCCGTCGAAGTCCGTCATCCGGCCTTTTTTCATAAAGGCCCTGAAGAAAAACAATTCAATCAATGGCTGGTCGAAACTCAGGCGGATCGCATTATTATGGATAGTCGCCCGGTATTTGCCGCGCAGCCGGACAGCGATGCGATCATCGATGCGCAAAAGAAAAAACCCCGGGTTCCCGTTCATGCCATTGCAACAGGGAATCGACCGATGATTCGTTTTATCGGCCACCCGGAGATTGCGGAAAATGGTGCCTTTTTCGCACCTTGGATACAGAAACTCCCGACGTGGGTCGCTCAAGGGAAACAACCCTATCTGATGATTCATACTCCGGATAACCAGCAGGCTCCCGAATTGGCGCAACATCTTTATCAGCAGCTACAACAGCAGATCGAACTACCTGATCTTGCTCCTTTTCCGGGAGCGGCTGCCACCAACCAGATCAGCATGTTCTAATCGGCTCCTGATGACAACCACACGGTTATTGCATAAAATACGCCCCTTTTCTTGGTTCCGTCCCTTGATTGGCGGTTTGTCATAGAGATATCACGAGGCTTACATGAGTCATAAAGACACCATCTATTCAGCACCGATTCAACAGATCGGAGACTTTACATTCGATGAGCGGGTTGTTGAGGTCTTTCCTGATATGATTCAGCGTTCCGTTCCCGGTTACAATAATATTATTTCGACCATCGGGATGCTGGCAGAACGCTTTGCCAAGCCAAATACCAATATTTATGATCTCGGCTGTTCTCTGGGGGCGGCAACCCTTTCGATGCGTCGCCATATTCATCACGAAGGTTGTCACATTATCGCGGTCGATAATTCATCCGCGATGGTTGAACGTTGTCGAATGCATATTGAAGCCTATCGCTCCGATACACCGGTCAAGGTGATTGAAGCAGATATCCGGGATATTGAGATCACCAATGCCTCCATTGTAGTGCTGAATTTTACCCTCCAGTTTCTGTCTCCGGATGATCGCAGCCAGTTGTTGGAAAATATCTACCGGGGATTACGTCCGGGCGGTATTCTGATTCTGTCTGAAAAATACCGCTTTGCGGACACAACAACCAATGATCTACTCATCGACTTACATCACGAATTCAAACGGGCCAACGGCTACAGTGAGCTGGAAATCAGTCAGAAACGCAGCGCCATTGAAAACGTCCTCCAACCGGATACGATTGAAACGCACAAAAATCGTTTCGCCCGAATTGGTTTCCGTAGTTTTGACGTTTGGTTCCAGTGTTTCAACTTCGGTTCAATGTTTGCTATCAAATAATGTTGGCAGGGCAAATTAATGATTTGCCCGACTTCAGGCGAAACAGCGCCTTGCTCTGCTGAGGATACTCCCAGTTTTATTTTTCGTTCGCAGGATACTCGATTCAATGTTTAACTTTGCTAATTTTTATCAGCTCATCGCGCAAGATCAACGCCTCCAGCCATGGCTGAATGTTTTACCTCAGCAACTGACGGATTGGCAAAACGATTCGCACGGAGATTTTGAGCGCTGGCTGCGGTCATTGAATAAACTCCCGACATTCACTCCGGATCAGGTTGAACTGCACACTGAAGTTGCCATCCGGAATCAAATCCCCTTAGCCGCGGGAGAACAGAAAAAGCTGGAAAACCTGCTGAAAACATTTCATCCGTGGCGAAAAGGGCCTTATCACATTCATGGCATTCATATTGATACTGAATGGCGTTCAGATTGGAAATGGGACCGTGTTTTACCGCATATTTCTCCGCTGAAAAACCGAAATGTACTCGATGTCGGCTGTGGTAATGGCTACCATATGTGGCGGATGCTGGGAGAAGGTGCTCGTCTTTGTATCGGCGTTGACCCATCTCACTTGTTTTTGATTCAGTTCGAAGCAATACGCCGGTTAATGGGAAATGACCAGAGGGCTCATTTATTGCCATTAGGTATCGAAGCACTTCCCAAACTAGAAGCATTTGATACGGTATTTAGTATGGGTGTTCTGTACCATCGTCGTTCACCATTAGACCATTTGTTACAGCTAAAAGATCAACTTGTTGCGGGCGGAGAACTGATTCTGGAAACGTTGGTTATTGAAGGCGATGAAAGTGCGGTGTTGGTTCCGAAGGATCGCTACGCGCAAATGCGAAATGTGTACTTCTTTCCTTCGGCACTCGCATTAAAAGTGTGGCTGGAGAAATGTGGATTTATTGATGTTGTCATTGCCGATGAGAACGAAACATCGACAGAAGAGCAACGAACAACCACATGGATGACACATAACTCATTGCCCGACTATCTAGACCCGGCGGATCCGAAGCAAACAGTTGAAGGCTATCCGGCACCGAGAAGAGCGATTCTGGTTGCCCGTAAACCATAATTGACATACATCTAACGCGCAGTATAAAAAATCAGAGTACGCTAGACCGTGGAAATCACCACTGAATGCTTTATATCAATCATAACAACTAAAGAATTAGGTTACTCATGTTTAAACGACTTGCACTTGTGGCCGCGATATCCACACTAGCGGGATGTGTCACAACAGAGGAAAGAAATTTACATCAAGAGACAATCGCAGCTATTCATGGGACAGAAAGCAACATTAATCAGCGCCTGACCAATCTAGAATTGCAGTCGAGTAATCAAGTCGATTACATCGATAGTCTGGAAAATGAAGTTTCTTCCTTAAAACAGCAAATACATAAACTCAATCAGAATCACTATCAGCATTCATCACTGCAGGAGATTAATCCGACCCAATCACTGCAACATCTCGTTTCATCTGATCCGGCGCCGGCGAATAAGGTCATCCTCGGGCAGGTTGAACGAATCAGTATCGAATCGATCAAACAAAAATTCGATGCCCGGGTGGATACAGGGGCTGCAACGTCGTCTCTGGACGCTACAGATATTGAAGAATTTGAAAGAAATGGGAAAGATTGGGTTCGATTCCATTTATCGGGCCGGAATGAACAGGATGCGGACAAAGCAGCGGACAAAAAAAATGCCAGCGATAAAGCCGCTAAAAAAGAAGCCAAAGACAACTGGATCGAAGCACCCGTATTACGCTATGTCAAAATTCGACAAGCCTCAACGTCGGAAACCGAACGACGAGCTGTTGTTGAATTGTGGATAAGTGTCGGGAATATTCGTGAACGGACAGAATTTACTCTTGCCGATCGTTCCCAAATGTCACACCCAATCTTATTGGGGCGTGAATTTCTCCGCGATATCGCGCTAGTGGATGTAAGTAAAAAATTCGTTCAATCCACGGCCAAATAATTATCTGGTGAGTATTGATCATGACCTCCCGAATTCCATTTTATATCTCTATCGTACTGCTGATTGCGATCGGCATTTATTTAAGCGTTTTTCGCCATCAGGTTTATGGTGTTCCCTGGACCCCCGGTGAGACGAGACAAGTCTGGGAAATTGAAGCACGAATTCAGTTTAATGCGCTGGGTAAAGAGGCCAAAGTTTCCCTTGCCGCGCCATACACCCAAGACGGATTCACGCTGATTAGTGAATCCGCCTCCTCACCGGGGTATGGGGTTTCTTATCTTGAATCGCCCCCGGGGAACAGACGTGCCGAATGGTCCATTCGCCGAGCCAGTGGCCCACAAACTATCTATTATAAAACACAATTCCTTGTCGACCCTGAGGCCAAATCACGTCCTGAGCCACCGCATGGTCCGGTTGATCGCCCGACATTCGATAGCCCGGAAGAAGCCGCCGCTGTCTCCCTGATTACGCAGGCAAGTGAACGTTCAGCCGATGATGTTACGTTTGCCAGAGAGCTCATCAAAGCGCTGAATGACGAGGAAAGTCAGAACGCACAACTCCTGCTGAACCAGATGACCAAATATGAAGCGACTCAGAAGATGCTTTCATACTCAGGCATTCCCAATAAGCTTGTCGGGGTACTGGAACTGGAAGATGGTCGTCGTCGTCAAAGTATCGAGCCAATGAATGAAGTCTGGGACGGAGAACGTTGGATTGTCTTTAATCCGGACACCGGTAAACAGGCGAACCATCCGAATTTGTTGGTGTGGGACGAATCCAATGTTTCCTTGCTTGACGTTGTCGGCGGTAAAAATAGTCAGGTACAGTTCAGCATGATTTCCCACGAGGTTTCGCCACAGGAAGCCACCAACAGTAAAGTCAATGCGGACGGATTGCTCAATCTATCGATTCATAGCCTACCGTTGGAAGAACAAGCGATGTTTAAAACCATCATGTTAATTCCTATCGGTGCCCTGATCGTGGTGTTTCTCCGCGTCATTATCGGACTCAAGACATCCGGGACGTTCATGCCGGTTCTTATCGCGGTGGCGTTTGTCCAGACGCAACTGCTCACGGGTATCATCGGTTTTCTATTGATTGTTGGTACAGGGCTATTTATCCGAAGTTACCTGTCCAAACTGAATCTGTTACTTGTGGCCCGAATATCAGCAGTGATCATCGCTGTTATTCTGATGATTTCGCTCTTTACAGTCCTCTCTTTCCGACTTGGGATTACTGAAGGGCTCACCATTACTTTCTTCCCCATGATTATTCTCTCATGGACCATTGAGCGGATGTCGATTCTCTGGGAAGAAGACGGTGCGAAAGAGGTCTTTCTGCAAGGCGGAGGCTCGCTGTTTACAGCAATTCTTGTTTATCTGGGAATGACGAATCCATATGTTCAGCATCTCACGTTTAATTTTATCGGATTACAGTTGATTGTGTTGGCACTCATTCTATTGCTGGGAACTTATACCGGTTATCGTGTCAGCGAATTAAAGCGCTTCAAGCCTCTGGTAGATGAACTATGATTTTCGAAAAATATACCTCCCCTTTTCGCTTAAGGCATAAGGGGATTCTGGGGATGAATAAACGCAACCATAGCTATATTGGTCGTTACAATGATCGCTCTAAATATCCCTTAGTTGATGACAAGCTTCAAACGAAAATCCTCGCCGAAAAAGCCGGATGTACCGTCCCCCAGCTCATCGGTGTGATTCGAAACCAGTATGAAGTCAAACAAATTCATCAACTGGTTCAGCAATGGCCAAGTTTTGTCATTAAGCCCGCTCGCGGCAGTGGCGGAAAAGGAATTTTGGTGGTGACTTCCCATCAAAACGGTGTGTATGTCAAACCATCCGGTGCCACACTCAGTGCTGAAGATGTGGAAAGACATGTCAGTAATGCGCTTGCCGGACTCTTTTCTCTGGGTGGTAAAAATGATGTAGCAGTCATCGAAAACCTGATTCAGTTTGATGACTGTTTCGACGGCTTCAGCTACGAAGGCGTACCGGATGTTCGGGTCATTGTTTTCAAAGGCTATCCAGTGATGTGCATGATGCGCCTTTCCACCAGTGCATCGGACGGAAAAGCAAACTTACACCAGGGAGCTGTTGGCGTTGGAATTGATATTGCAACCGGTCAGGCGGTACGAGCGGTGCAGTTCGGACAACCTGTGACACATCATCCGGATACCGGTCGAGCGTTAATTGAGCTGGAAGTACCTCACTGGCAACGCCTGCTTGAACTTGCCGCACAAGCATGGGAAATGACTGGCTTAGGCTATATCGGAACCGACATGGTGCTGGATAAAAATAAAGGCCCGATGGTACTGGAACTCAATGCTCGCCCCGGTCTTGCCATTCAGATCGCCAATGGTGCGGGTTTGTTACCCAGACTCAGACATATTGAACATATGGGTTCACCTGAATTACCGTTAACGCCCCGGGAACGTGTTGAATATGCCATGTATCATTTTGCTGCGGCATCACAACATTTAACACAATAAAATAAACCCGGCACCCACCCCCAATTCTATCTGCATAACAATATCAAACGAGATAGCATCCGGGGGTGTACAACGGCTATCTCCAACCAAGGTTGCTGATCTTTTCACCTCGCATTGTCATGATTCTTACATTCGATTGCTAGTCTGAATTTATGTCGTTATCCATGATGGAGCTATGTGGCAGACTATGAATATGAAAAAGAAAATATCCGTGATCGTTCCCTGTTTCAATGAAAGTGAAGTCATTGATTTCACGGTCAAGGAGCTAATTTCCGTCACGAATGCAATTCCCGGCTACCGTTTTGAGTTAATTTTTGTCAACGATGGCAGCTCGGATGACACTGAACAACAGTTACTGGCTCACAGCCGCCGATATCATCAGGTCATCGTACTCTCTCTTTCACGTAATTTCGGACACCAACAAGCTGTGACCGCCGGACTGGATGCCAGTACCGGTGATGCCGTGGTATTGATTGATGCCGATTTACAGGATCCACCGAAACTCATCGAACAAATGATCGCAAAATGGGAAGATGGTTATGATGTAGTCTACGGTACACGGGATCATCGAGAAGGCGAATCAGCTTTTAAACTTGCTTCAGCCAAACTGTTCTACCGGATGCTCAACCGTTTATCTGAAGTCCCGATCCCATTAGATACCGGTGATTTCCGGCTGATGGACAGACAAGTGGTCGATCAACTAATTGCCATGCCGGAGAAAGCTCGCTTTATCCGCGGCATGGTGAGCTGGATAGGCTTCAACCAAACGTCGATTCTTTATGAACGTTCACCTCGCTTTGCCGGAGAATCTAAATATCCGCTGAGTAAAATGCTTAAATTCGCATTAGATGGCATCCTGTCGTTTTCCGTAAAACCACTGAAATTATCCATCATGATGGGATTCCTGTGTTCCGGTGTTGCCTTTGCGATGCTTATGTACTCGATTTATATTCGTTTGATGACCGACCACTGGGTTTCCGGCTGGACTTCGCTATTCGTTGCGATTTTGTTTGTTGGTGGCGTACAGTTAATCTCAATTGGCATACTCGGTGAATATATCGCCCGGATCTACAATGAATCGAAAGGTCGTCCGCTTTATATTCTGAAAAAAGGAAGAGCGCTTGAATCTACCAAGAAACATTCCGTGGCTAGATAACCGAATTCGTCCCGAACTCAAACAAACCCTCCGTTTTGCGCTGGTGGGTATGATCAATACCGGGACGAGCTATATTCTATTCGTCATTCTGTATCAGCTTCTCGGTTATTATCTCGTGGCATCCATCCTGTCTTATATGATCGGGATGCTGATCAGTTTTGTCCTCAATCGAGGCTTTGTCTTCAAAAGCACCGCCCGGCGCGGTCAGTTGCTGCCGTTTTGTCTGGTCAATCTATCGTCACTCGCCTGTAGTACCGGCGTGTTGTATCTGTTGGTCGAACATCTCGCGATGTTCGTTTATTTTGCGCAAATTGTTGCGATTGGTGTCTCGATGACCATCAACTACCTAGGTTATCGCACCGTGTTTTCTTCTCGGAGGACAAATGATCAATAATCATGTTTCATCCCCCTCGATCCCATCCAATCCGTTCGATACCGTCTCCCTGCTCAAATGGAGCATTCTGGCGTTTACTCTGATATGGACACTATTCAATTTACACGAATCCATGTTGGAAAATGTGGCACATGATGCTTTACCTTATATGGACGATTATGTGTCTAAATTTGTCTCTGAAGGGCGCTGGGTTAATTTTGCTTTATTCGACCTATTGCGGCTGACTCCTGCGGTTGTCGCCGGCACCCTATGCAATGTATTTATCTTTATTTTTGGTTATCAGGTGGCGATAGGCGTAAGAAAAGATCGCTGGCTGGCTGGCTGCTTCGCGCTACTGGTGATCAATGTTCCTTATTTTACCATGTTGTTCAAATGGCCGATGACGTTGATTCCCGGCACACTGATGCTGGCACTGTTCAGTTGCATGAAAGATCGCTATTCACGCCCGGTGATCTTACTCACCTCCGGTATCCTATTGTTTGCAACCTACCCGGCATTCTATTTCCTGATGCCTTTGCTCTTTATCCGCCAGTTGAATGAAGAGAACTTCCGAAGTTTGCTGCAATTTCTTGGTTTCTGGATTGCCGGCTATGTGCTCGGCTATGCCGTCGCGAATTTGAGTGTTTATGCTTATACCCTGCTCCAGAACGGAACGGGTCAGTTTATTGAATTTGTCTCATGGCGGAAATCAACCCCATCGACGGATATCAGTGGGATTCTCGCCAATATTGCAAAAAGTGCGGGGAATTTTGAACGCAATGCCCGCTATCTGGCGGAGTTAAGTCCTCTGTTCTATATCCCGGCGGCTATCACACTGGTCTGGGCATTAAAGCATCATCTGAAATATACCCTTGTGGCTTTGCTGGTGGTGTTTTCCATCTATGCCAGCGTTATCCCTCTGGGTGTGAAAGTGCCGCTGCGCTCCGGGGTTACACTACCACTAGGTATGGCGATGCTGGTATTGTTAGCTCCCCGGTTCTGGTGGCGAACCCTGCTGTTGGTGACCCTGTTTATCCCGTTTGCGTGGCAGATGCATCAATATAATTATGGCTACAACGAGAAACGCATTCTCTTTGCGGAAATGATAACCGAACATGATCCCCACGATTATCTGCAACAACCGCAGCAGTTCAAACAAATTATTATCAGTGTTGATGAAACCAAAACCAGTGCATATTTCTACCGACTCACCGGCTCCGATGTATTTAAGAATCTCTCTAACCTAAGACTGCACTATATCAAGCCTTATCTGTATCAATATGGCTGGCATAATAGCGACATCGTTGTCAAAGATGTTCCGAGGGCACAGGTTCGGGGAGAAGCAACGATTGAAAAACAAGGCGATAAGCTATTGGTCTCTATCGATTAACCCAATACATCGTCATCTCAAACCAAGTGTTCATCAGAGTGGTATACATTCTCTCATCAGTCTGTGACATGATTGGTCGCCGACATAAAAAAGAGCCACCGGATTTCAGGTGGCTCTTTTTTATTTTACCGCTGATGTCCTAATCCGACTGAAGCATTAAGACGCTTCTGCCGTCAGGTCCTCGGATTCAGGTGCATGATTGTGACCGAACCCCCGCAGACCCACCACATGAACGTGTTCATGATTTTTGTGGATCTTCCGCACTAATTTATAGGTGGTACCTTTTTCCGGGCTGATATTTTCCGGTGCTGCAATCAATAATTGCATGTCTAATCGATCACACAACTCAAATAGTGTTGCAATCGACTTGGCATCGAGACGTGCTGCTTCATCGAGGAACAAAAGACGACACGGCACGATATCTTTGCTACGCAGACGACGGGATTCTTCCTCCCAGCTCTGCACGACCATCAACAGAATCGACTGGCCGGTCCCGATCGCTTCACCTGTTGAGAGTGCACCAGATTCGGCCTGTAACCAACCATCGGCCCCGCGATTCACTTCCACATTCAGCTCAAGATAATTCCGGTAGTCAAGCAGCTCTTCGCCCAACACTTGAGGTGAACGCTGCCCCATATCAATATGCGGATTGACCCGCTGGAATAATTTCGCCATTGATTCAGAGAAGGTATAGCGCGGGCTGTTGAACAAGTCTTGATGCTGTGCCTGTTGTTCTGACAAGCCGGTCAGTAACATTTCATGGCTTTCGCGCACTTTGACATTCAAACGCACCCCATTCACCTGACCAAAATGAATATTGGACAAGCCTTGGTTGAGCATCCGAATTCGGTTCTGCTCCCGCTGAATGGTCTTGAGAATAATGCTCGCGACCGACTCAGAACTGATTGCCAAACGAGATTCTCGCTGGGTCAGCTCTTCCGTCAAGCGGGCAAGCTCAACTTCCATTTCTTCAATCGCTTCAACCGGATCATCGGTACGAATGATATCCTGACGAATCCGTTCACGTAGATGCTGATACACTTCAATATAAAACAGGACTTTACGCTCCGGTCTGGCATTATCCTCAGACTGACGTAAAGCGTCTCTCAGCGTATCATTATCGGCAACAGCCAGACGCAACGAACCTAACGCCTTATCCGACATGGAACGCAGTTCTCCTGCCGACAGATAAGCCAGCTCACGTTTATGCAGACGTCGCTCAACATCATGAGCACGAGCAAGTCTCAGTACCGAACACCATCCTGCTTTGGCATTGACGATAAACGTTCTGAGATCACGATACTCTTTCTCAACCTTCTTCAGTTGCCGGCTCAACGCGGTCATCTCCATTTCAGTCGATGTCCGGGTTCTCTCCAGCTCACTCTGCCGTTGCCGGGAAACATTCAAACGCTCGTACAGCTCATTTTTACGGTGTTCTGCGCGTTCCAAAGCACTCGTATCGGTATGCACGCCCAACTCTTGTAACTCTTGCTCAAACTCCTGCACGGTTTCGAGTTTTGACTGATGTGCACTCTTGAGCGATGCCAGAACTTGGTGATACTGACTGGCCTGCCCCTGACGCGACTTCAAGACTTCTCTGGCTTCACCGCGCTGTGATTCCGCAAGTTGTAATTTCTCTTTCAACTGCTCACTCAATACATCACTCTGGTTGACTAACGTCACCGCATCGGAATAACGCAAATGATGACGGCGCTCGATCAAATCCGAAATGGCAAAAATCTGGGTTTTCACTTGCTGCAACTGTTGGTCAGCGTCGTGATACTCACTTTCCAGCGCGTCAAACTGTTCCGGATCGTTTTCGAGAGCATGGATACAGCGACTCAATTGTTCGATTGCCGGACCATGTTGCGTCAAAAACCGTTTGGCCTCGTCCAGCTCCGCAAGGCTGTCTTCAATCTCACTGGCTTGATCCTGCAATGTATCATCGGCCAACAGATGAACAAAAGGCGCAACCTTCTCAAGCAGAGATAACGCGTTTTTACTCTGTTGTTGCCGTGTTTGTAGCTGCTGTTCCTGATGGCTCAGTTCAGTCAGTGAGCGACCAAACTGATTCAACTGCTCACGACACGTCTGAAGTGCCTGTTCCGGATCCGCTTCAAACGCTGTCGTCATATGAGACGCCACAAACGTCTGATATGCCTGATACAGACGTTGCAGCTTTTGCGCATCAAATGAAGCTTTGGCATACAACTCAACAATATCGTCTCGCTGCGCCCGCAGTTGCTCCAGTCGCTGCTCTCTTGCCGCCCGGCCGAATAAAGGAATCTCCGGGAAACGAGAGTAGCGGATCTGACGATCATTCAGACGGACACACACCGCACCTTCAAGTTCATCGGCATCAAACGAACTGTCATCAAACGCATCAACATCGCCTTCAATGATATAGACATCTTCCGGACAATCATCCAACTCCGCCAAGCGCGCCTGAATTTCTGACAAATCAGAGACAACAATCGCATGTCTGGCCGGCCCGTACATCGCACTGAAATAAGGGGCGTCTTCCAACGTAATATCATCATAAATTTCAGATAACAGCATGCCGCCTAATGTATCAGCCAGCGATTTTAACCGTGCATCATTGGCTCCGCCGGGAGAAGCCAGACGTTCAATGTCTTGCTCAAGGTTGTGACGCTGTAATGCTAATTTTTCTTTCTCTGATGTCTGCTGTTTTTCCCGTTCCAACGTATGCTGCATATGAGAAAACACAGCTTGTGAGTTTTCCAGCGCTTCACCGCTCTGTTCACGCAGATCATCCAACGCATTACGCGCAACAATCCACTGTGGAGCAATCTTCTCTAACCGCTGAATCTGCGCCCGAACATCTTCTTGATTCCGGCGCAAATCACTACGTGATTCTCGAAGAGAAATTAGTTCTTCTTCGACAACATCCAGGACTTCTTGATGTTTCTCACGCGCTTCATTGATCGTCGATTCATCATCAAGCGTTTCCTGATGTTCCTGATGGTAGGCATCGGCCAGTGCCGCGATATTATTCTGGCGCTCCAGCTGACGGGAAACTTCACTCTGACGGGTGTACCACTGTTTTTCCTGCGCAATCAGTTGTTTGCATTGTCGTGATTTCTCAATCAGGGTTACACCGTGTTCATAGGCGGTATGGCGCGCCACATCGCCGAGCACAGATTGGACTAACTGAAATGCCTGTTCAAACTGAGTGGCGACAGCGGCTGACATATCCAGACGATGTTTCAGTTGCAAAACTCGCTCGGTCATCTCGTGCTGTGATTGATTCAAGGTCTGAATTTTCTGCGATGCATTTTCAGCCGTGAGACTGTCATCATCCAGCGCAGCTTTCGCTTTTTCGAGAGCCTGAACGGCTTGCTGGTATTGAAGAGCTCGGGTTTGCTGCACATCCAGTGCCTGCTGATAATCGGCCAGTTGCGACTTCAGACTATCGACTTCATCTTCTAGAATCGTGGCATGCTGCTCAGCTTCATACGTCTGTTCCTGAGCCTCTTCAACCACCATTAGTTGTTCTTCCAGCCGCTCATTCAGCTCTTCCAGATCTTCCCGATAGCGCTCGATTTTTTCTTTCTGACGTAATGCGTTATGCACCAGTTGTAGGTAATCAGATGCACTCTGGTGATCTTGCTCCAGTGCGGATTCCTGCTCCGTCAGTTCATCGAGTTCATCTTTAACGCGAGTCAGCAGCTCGCTTTGCGTCACTAAGGTTTGCTGAGCCCCAAACAGTGTCTGGCGGAATGACAGTGCCTGTTCGACTTTGCTGCGCCGCTCATTGGCATGACGCATGTAATCAGACGCAACATAGTTGGTCGATTCGGTAATCAGATGTTTGAACAGATCCCGATCCGCTTGCGTGGTTTTGATCGCTTCAAGCGTCATCCGGTTTTCACGCAGCGCCGCTTCCATATCCTGAAACGCTTTTTTCACCCCGCCATTCTGCGGCAACAGATAATCCCGCAGCGAACGCGTTATCGCACTGGAAATACCGCCGTACAAAGAGGCTTCAATCAAACGATAAAATTTGGAGCGGTCACTACTCGAACGCATTTTTTTCGGTACAACCCCAAATTCAAACATCTGGGTATGGTAATCCACCACTGAGCTAAATGTTTTGAACTGCGTCCCTTCCAAGCCTGCAACAGCATCTTTGACCTCATTGACGGTCCGAACCCGTGCCTGTTGATCTGAAAGAGTTTCAATCAAAATATCGGTGGGGCGAACATGGCTAGGCAGACCCTGAACCAGAAACGGCTTAATATCGACTTTTTTATCCCGACCGGCAACCTGTTGTAGCCGGACAGCGAACAACACTCTCTGCTTACGGGAGTTGACAACGTCTAACGCTGCATAACAAGTACCGGGTTGAAGTTTGCCGTGTAACCCCTTATCTCTCGACGACTGGGAACTGCCCGCTTCGGTGGTATTACGAAAATGCAGCAGACTTTGATCAGGGATCAGCGCGGTAATAAAGGCCGCCATCGTGGTTGATTTCCCCGCGCCATTCCCACCGGAAAGTGTGGTGACCAAATTATCAATATCAAACGTACGGGCAAAAAAACCGTTCCAGTTGATCATGGTCAGCGATTGATATTTACCTCTTTCAATCATGCTTCACCTTCAAATCCTGTTAATGCTTCTGATGAGGTTTCTGCTGTCTCCTCATCGGTATCTTCCACCACTTCATGACTATCCCGGCTAGGGACAACCGCTTCACCGTCACGAATCAATCTCAACTGCGCTTCTTGCATGTCATCACCGACACGGACATCTGCACCGAAGCGGAACACTGCTTCGGTAATCCGAAACTTTTCACTCTCTCCCAGAACGACCAGCATTCCCATTCGGCGCAGTCTTCGTAACGACGTCCTGACTTTTTCAAACAGCTTTTCCCGATCCAGATCCGACCCGCCGGCCCGGAAAGTCACCAAGCGCATCAACTTTTTCTCATCGACCAGCGTGAGTAACTCTTCATACAATTCCTGATGGGTAAAAATCCCTTCATGGGCCAGTCTTTCAGGACTGAGATACAAAAAGCAAAGCACTTTGCCAACCAACATATCGAGTTCGGATAACACGCTCCGATGGAGCAATGATGTGGAACGCGGCCTTAAATAAAAGAAACCTTCGGGAGCGCGTATCAGCTCGGTATTATAACGTTGGTAAAACTGGGCCAGTTCAGGCTCAAAATCGGACAAAAATGTGTGATTATCCATATCTTCACCGGAAACATGCCTGCCGGCACGTAATAAACTATCCAATGCCGGAAAGAGCGGATTGGAAAGTGCTTTGACCAGTTTCTCTGGCATATATTCATTCATATCTGTCGATGACATTTGCTTGTACCTTTGCACCAAATTCATTGATTGCCTGCCAATCTGGCTGAATCGCCTGATAATCAGACGCGGAATATCCCAGCCGAACTGCCTGATCGACCACAATTCTGGCTAAATCAAAATGATGCGTTTTTGGATGTTCTGTGAGGTAATTTTTTAAAATGATGCCGAGATCGATCGGTGTACCTTGATCTTTATGCACGGTGAGCATTTCACCGATCTGCTCTGCCAACACATCGTTGACCTGTTGAAATTCTTCATATTCAACATCTTCGGGGACTTGCCCTGTGACTTCATCGTCCCGGAGAACCAAGGCTTCATCCCGCATGTCCATAAAGCGCTCCGCATCGGCAAAGGTCAGGAACCAAGGTGCCGCGAAGTAGTCGTTCATCGATTGACGCAAACGCTGACTAAACGCACGGTTTTGGTCCATATCAATCGCGGTTCGGATAAATTTATGGACATGTCGATCATAACCGATCCATAAGTCAATGGTCTGTTGGCCCCAACTGATGATTCGGTCTAGTTTTATTTGTAACTGAAATAATATTTCTTCAATAAAATCCAGCTCGGATTCACCATAAACACATTCCTGAATATCGAGAATCTGCGTCTGCATTTCATCACCGGCAGCCTGAAGCGTGTCTTGTAACTCTTTCAACGTTGATGATGTCTCTGACAAGAGTGATTCACAGTTCTGAATCGCATCACGCCAGTCTTTGTTCAACAACTGGGCAATCTGTTCTTTAATTTCTTGTTGCTGCTCATCCATTACCCGCTGGTTGAGATCGATTTGATCAAAAATCTCACCCACGGAATATTTCAAGACCCCATAAACATTCTTTTGCCAGTGAGATACTGCGCCACCTTTTTCAGCAGCTTCTTTGGCCTTGGCCATTTCATCAGCAACAATCGACAATTGAATCGATAGTTTCAGTTTAGAAAATTCACGATGACGCAGATAATAATCAGTAATGCCAATCGCCAATGGTGATAACCGATAGATACTTGCTCCATCGGTCACTTCACTGGTAAAACGCCGGATAAGCCGTTGGTGAACCAAATCATTGATCGCGTTATTGGCCCGAAAAGCGGACGCTTCCCCGGTCTCATCAAATAACCGAGTGACGATTGCAAATGCATCATGTAATTCCCCTTCACCGAGTTCGTCATCAAATCGATCCCGACTCAATACGGCAATCGCAATCAAAAATGCGAGTCGCTCAGTATCCAGGTTGAGAGACAAGTCATGCTGCCTGACCCATCCAACCAATTCATCGATTGGTTGTACTTCGGCTTGTTGCGCCAATTCGTCTATCATTGTTTCCATCATTTTTACTTTTTTCTGGCCCATACATGAATATAACGGCCCAGAGATAAATAAGGCTCTTGCCGACATAATTGTCTTTCAAGCGCCAGTAGATCTTCTTCACTGTATTCACCCATATTCTGGCGATTACCAATGTAATCACTGAACGAACGAATACCGCTTTTACCCTCAATACTGAATCCACAAGCTTCTATCCATTGATAGACCGCCTCTGGATTCAGGCCTTTTTGCGGCTGTAACTTAAATCGTTTGCGATATGGCATACCATCCAACACATGGGGAATATTTCCGCATATGACATTTTTCAGCACCAATCCGTGATGATTGTAAAACATGACGGACGCAACGCCACCGGTCCGGACCTGAGCCAGTAATTTTTCCAGCGCATCCTTCGGGTCAGCCAACCACTCCATCACGGCATGAAACATCAAGAAGTCAACCGGATCGGTGATATATTGTTGCATATCTTGCACTGCCGCATGGACAAAGCGATACTGCGCAAGCAGACCATTTTTTTCAATATCGGTCTGCGCCAACTGCAACATTTCAGAAGAAAGATCACATAATGTCACCTGATGTCCTTGCATCGCGAGCCGTTGCGATAGCTGTGCCAGCCCGCCACCGGCATCCAGCACCGAAAGTGGGAACTGTTCCGGAGAAAATGATGTTAAAATAGTTTGAATATCTTCCCACACAATGGTCTGACGAATCATACCTTTGTCAGAGCCGTATATATTTTTTGCAAATTTGTGGGCAATATCGTCGAAATTGCGATCTTCAGTCACAGTAGCTTGAGTTATGATAACGAATCGTGCTGCTATTCTGTCATAGGAATGGCAGGAATAAAGAGGATTATTCGTTTTTAATCTCAATTGCTGTTTTTTCGGACTATTTCTTATATGTTTGAGCTTAAAAAAATCATATCTGCATTAATGATGCCCCTTCCCGCCCTGCTCATCATCGGTTTTATCGGCCTGATGATGATTATGTTTTCAACAAAGAGGAAAATCGGTTGCCTGATTGTTCTGTTCTCTTACACATTGCTGTTTCTGGCATCATTTCAACCTGTTTCTGATCGCCTTCTCGCGCCACTGGAACGCAAGTATTCAGCCTTTTTACCCGTTGAAGGTAGCATCGACTACATCATGGTTCTCGGCAGTGGTCATGTCGTCGATGATCAGCTCCCACCGACATCTCAGCTCAGTCGCTCAGCACTGATGCGACTCACAGAAGGTATCCGAATTATGCGGATGTACCCGGGGGCTCGCCTGATTCTTTCCGGATATGCCGGCGGTACCCGATTCAGTCATGCCCGAATGTTGGCAAGAGTTGCTTTATCACTCGGTGTGGCAAAATCAGACATCGTGTTATTGGAAAGTGCTAAAGATACTTGGGAAGAAGCCCAGTTAGCCGCAAGTTTTGTCGGACCGAGAAAATTAGTACTCGTCACATCTGCCAGTCATATGGATCGCGCGTTACATGAATTCCAGTCTGCCGGACTCAATCCGATCCCGGCACCGACCAACTACCTGTCTTATAAAAATATAGCGCAACCGTGGATAAAATATGCCCCTAAAGCGATTTATCTTGAACAGACGGAGAAATATTGGCATGAAACATTGGGAAAGTTTTGGCACTATTTGAAAAACTGGGTCGCCAATCAGGAAGCGACCGTCTCTGAACCAATGAAACAAGAGCTGTAGCATGATGTTATCTCCCCATACTAGTTCGATTCACGGTCAGATCATGCAGATAAGTAGGAGGAGTTCCTCATTTTGATTGCTATTACGGAATCGGCAGTCTAAAATTCGCGACTAAAGCATATTCTGTACCAGACAAAAACCGCTAAATTTAGCGGTTTTTGTCCTTATTGCCGGATAACCTCACAATGTAATTTCAGTACGGGTTATCCGATTATATAAGTAGATAAAATCTTCATAACTCAACTTTCAATTGTAATTTGCTCCGGATTGCTGGGTCTTCAGCATAAGCGACAGGACAATACCTATGGCTACGATAAAAGACGTTGCCCGCTTAGCGGGAGTTTCAACAACAACTGTTTCACATGTAATTAATAAAACTCGGTTTGTGGCAGAAACGACTCAGGAAAAAGTCATGGCAGCCGTGAAGACACTGAACTATGCACCAAGTGCTGTTGCCCGGAGTCTGAAATGCAACTCAACGCGTACAATCGGGATGTTAGTGACCCAGTCTACCAACCCCTTCTTCTCTGAAGTCATCGATGGTGTTGAAAGCTATTGTTACCGACAAGGCTATACACTCATCTTGTGTAATACCGGTGGCCTCTATGAGAAGCAACGCGACTATATCCGGATGCTGGCTGAAAAACGGGTCGATGGGATATTAGTCATATGTTCTGACCTGACTGCCGAGCTTTTAGAAATGCTCGAAGCCTATAGTGATATTCCCAAAGTCATTATGGACTGGGGGCCAGAAAGCTCTCAAGCCGACAAAATCATCGATAATTCAGAAGAAGGCGGCTACCTTGCAACCAAGTATCTGCTCGATAAAGGTCACCGTGATATTGCTTGTCTGAGTGGACATTTAGCAAAAGCCGCTTGTCAGGAACGGATTCAAGGGTTTCGCAGAGCAATGGCTGAAGCGGGACTAACTCCCAATGAAGACTGGATTCTGGAAGGCAACTTCGAATGTGATACTGCGGTTCTGGCTGCTGACAAAATCATTGCGATGGATGAACAGCCCACTGCCGTTTTTTGCTTCAACGACACGATGGCTTTAGGATTGATGAGTCGTTTACAACAGAGAGGCATCAAGATTCCTGAAGATATATCGGTGATCGGTTACGACAATATTGAGATCTCTGAATATTTTTCTCCACCGCTGACAACCATTCACCAACCTAAACGCCGGGTCGGAAAAAATGCTTTTGAAATCTTATTGGAACGAATCAAAAGTAAAGAGCATGAGCGTCGTACGTTTGAAATGCATCCTGAAATTGTAGAACGCAATACCGTTAAAGATTTAAACAAAAATTAACACCTGATTGACATTTCGTTGGAGGGAGGTCATTCCTCCAACCACTTTCTTTCTATTGATAACCTTTATTAATTGGACTAGAATCACATATTGTGGAGTAGTTATTAGGATACTTACTTCATAATTCCGTACTGGAAAAGTGTCACGCACAGGGCAAACCATCTGAAAAGATGGGACGCAAAGCCTCCGGCCTAAACCATGAAAATGATAGGTAGCGGGGTTACCGATGGCAAAAATGCATTTCATGTTCGTCAATCATTTGACGTTTTGTTAACATACTTCCTGCATTCTTTTGCTAAATTCTCGGACCTGACTTTGGTGGCGTATTCATTTAAAAATACACCGAGACGTAAAGCATGGACAAACCAATTCTTAGAGATTCAATGCGGCTTTTTGAACAACTGGGCCGTGTCAAATCACGCTCAATGTTCGGCGGGTTTGGTATTTTCGTAAACGACATTATGTTTGCACTTGTCGTTCAAGACAAACTACATATACGAGCAGACAGTCATTCACTGGAAACGTTTAAAGCAAAAGGTTTTGAACCTTATGTGTATACTAAACGTGGTTTTCCTGTTGTGACTAAGTATTTTGCGCTTCCCGCAGACTATTGGGATGATATCAATACGATTCTCAATATCGCGAAACAAGCCTATTTGAATGCAAAGGATGAAAAAACGACGCATGTAGAAACAAAACCGCAACGATTGAAAGATCTGCCGAATCTTCGCCTAGCAACCGAACGGATGCTACGCAAAGCAGGTATTCATTCCGTTGAAGAACTTCATCAGAAAGGTTCTCTCAGTGCATATAAAGCGATTTTGAGCTCTCATCCTTCAACACAACCACCGCTAGAGCTCCTATGGGCATTAGAAGGTGCGATTGAAGGAAAGCACTGGTCAGTGATTTCTCAAGCAAGACGCGATGAGCTGGCTCGGCAAATTTAATTTGTTGAACAAGCTTTCCTCTATCGTATACATGCCCCAAAGTATACAACTCCCATCTGGTCATCGAGCCTGAACAACAAAGCACCGTCAACGGTGCTTTGTTATTTTTCATCATTTGTTGTTTCTCAAGAGCATGAGATTCAATGCATAAATTAGTAGCCCATCAGCGCGGCTTCATACATCCGAACATACTGCTGAGCAGAATCTTCCCAACGAAAATCTTGCTGCATAGCACGCAACTGTATATCTAACTTTTTCTCTGGATGCTGCAAATAGAACAGTAATGCACGCTGCATACAGATGAGTAATGCTTCCGGAGTCGGTTCCATAAAACTGAACCCCGTCGCTTTATCGGGGAAATGGTCATAGTTAAAAACGGTGTCTTTCAACCCACCCACCTCTCGAACAATCGGCAGCGTGCCATAAGCCATACTATAAATCTGATTCAATCCACACGCTTCAAACTCAGAGGGCATCAAAAAGAAATCTGCTGCGGCTTCGACCAAATGAGCAAAACGGTTACTGTAAGCCTCAACAAACGCAAATTTTTGTGATGACGTCGCAGAAATCTGATGTAGACGATTCGCGATCTCCGGCTCCCCTGTCCCGACAATCACCAGTTGCACGTCATTTCGCAAAAACTGTTCCAGAATCGGCAACAGATAGTGAAACCCTTTTTGATAAGTCAAACGACAGACCATCCCAAACACGGGTACATCCCTAGTTGGCAATAACAACTCTTCCTGTAGCTGATGTTTGCAGGTCGCTTTCCCTTCTATTAACGAATCGGGCTCATTGGTGTAATTGCGTGGAATATAACTGTCAATTCGAGGATTCCACTCTGAGTAGTCACAACCATTAATAATACCGAACAAATCCCTCTCGCGACGGACAAAATCATCGACTAATCCGTGGGCACCAAGTGGTGTCAATAACTCTGCAGCATAGTGAGGACTCACGGCATTAATCTTATCTGCATACGCAATGCCGACTCTGAGCACACTCACATAACCATGACCATACTGTAGGGACGCCATACCACTTAAATGTAGTTCAGGGATAATCTCCAATTCATCATAAGAAAAGACCCCTTTAAACAGAGCATTATGAATCGTCAATATACTCTTCATCCGCTGAAAATAAGGATCATTGGCATAGCGTGTTTTTAATAGAAAAGGGACAAATCCGGTATGCCAATCGTTGGCATGAATAATATCAGGCTGAATGCCCAACTTCGGTAAAACATCCAGTACCGCAGCAGAAAAGAATCCAAAGCGTTCCCCATTATCGGCATAGGCCCGATTATGTTCGGAATACAGCTCCGGCCGATCAAAATATTTATCACAATCAATCAGGTAAATTTCAACACCGTCCCGATCAAACTTGCGAACTTGATACGCTGTATGGGGCCAATGAGACAGTTCAGTCTCCAAAATCACAGCTGTGTCAGCTTTGTCCGGCACGAGACGATAACCCGGCAACACAATTCTTACACGATGCCCCATGCCACTCAAAACCGTAGGAAGCGCTTTGGCGACATCAGCCAAACCACCACTTTTTACAATCCCTGCAACTTCTGAAACGGTAAACCATACATCGATTTGTTCCATGTTAGAATCCAACTTTCATTCCTTTTGCAATCACCACAATTCCCCCTTCAGAGACATAGAATCGCTTCCTATCCAATTCTAAGTCTTCACCAATCACGGTGCCGGGTGCAATTTCAACATGCTTATCAATAATAGTCCGTTTTATGGTACAACCGGCACCAATTTTTCCATCACCTAAAATAACAGATTCACTGATATGAGACCCAGCTGCAATATTACTCCGATAACCAAGAATTGATTTAAAAATCGTTGCCCCTTGAATATAACTACCGCCCGATACCAGACTATCAGTAATCTTAACACGGCGATCATCGGCATCCACAAACGTTGCAGGTGGTAACGGTGGATAATAGGTATGCAGCGGCCAACTTCGGTTGTACAGTGAAAACAAGGGATCATTATTCAGCAAATCCATGTTGGCGGCCCAATAAGAGTCAATCGTTCCAACATCCCGCCAATAGGTGGTTTTTTTTTCACCTTTAATTTTATTGGTCGAGAAGTCGTAAACGTAAACATGTCCTTCAGGAAAAAGTTTCGGAATAATATCTTTCCCGAAATCATGGCTGGAATGTACATTGGCTGCATCTTTTTTCAGTTCATCGCAAAGAACATCCGCATCAAAAATATAGTTTCCCATCGAAATTAACGCCCACTCCGGTTCTCCGGGAATCGGCTTAGGTTTGTCCGGTTTCTCTTCAAAACCGATCATCTTTCCATCACAGTCCACTTCAATCACACCAAACTGGGATGCATCCTTGATTGGCATACGTAACGCAGAGACAGTTAGATGAGCTTCTGTCTGTTTATGGAAATCCAGCATCTGGCGAACATCCATTTTATAGATATGATCCGAGCCGAATATACAAACATAATCAGGTGAGGCAAGTTCGATGAAACGAACATTTTGATAAATGGCATCAGCGGTTCCTTCATACCAACGTCTCCCATCTCTCATCTGAGCAGGAATAACATCAATGAATCGATCCGTAATACCAGACACATTCCAACCTTTTTTCAGGTGGACATAAAGTGATTGAGACTTAAATTGGGTCAATACGTAAATACGCATCAAATCCGCATTGACAAAGTTGTTCAGAGCAAAATCAATCAACCGATAGCTTCCTCCAAACGGAACTGCGGGTTTACTTCTGCCTTCGGTTAAAGGTCTCAGCCGAGATCCTTCACCACCAGCTAAGATCATACTCAATACACCAGCCATTATTGAAACTCCATATTACCTTTTTATAATCTGCTGCGACCTAGTGCCATAGGCCGGTACTTACTTTTTCATGTCACAAAAAATTAATGCAACACGTTGTTTATAACTTATCGGGATTATCACAGAATACAAAATTGAAACGCCAAACTAGTGAAGCACCTATCGGTTAGCGTCTCTAACTCCCAAGCTAGTTCACAAAAAGCAAAAAAAGTAAGAATATTATGAGCATCATGCTACAGCGCAGACCAAGGGATTATATGAAATCATCACTAAGCCTCCCTACCGATCTCGATACTGCCGGAACATTCAAAATAAATAGCAATATAAATAAGTGATGATATAAAAAAGGCAGCAATTTGCTGCCTTAGTTCATTATGATTTTACTTTTTTTCTCTTATCTGTGACTTGCCACTGACCATCGACATACAGAACGGTCCAACCGGTGGGTTTGCCGTCAATTTCCGTACGCACATAATGCTCTTTCGATTTACGGCTAAATCGAATGACAGCGGGTACACCATCAGGGT
Organism: Vibrio sp. MEBiC08052; assembly: GCF_001506075.1. Classification (GTDB taxonomy): domain Bacteria; phylum Pseudomonadota; class Gammaproteobacteria; order Enterobacterales; family Vibrionaceae; genus Vibrio. Next base: position 1,976,074 of record NZ_KQ947475.1, read on the forward strand.
CATGGGTTGGCGCTGAAGCCAGATACTTAAACTTATCGGGAATGCGCTCTTCAAAACGCGCAAATTCTTCAACTAACGGTGCACGGGTTTCTCTCGATTTCGGGAAGTTACTGGCAGCCATAAACAGTCCGGAGGCACCATCACGCAAGACAAAATAAGCATCCGATTTTTCACACGGTAACTCAGGGAAATGAACCGGTTCTTCCTTCGGTGGGGCTATCTCACCATTTTTCAGGATTTTCCGGGTATTTTTACACGACTCATTGGTGCATCCCATATATTTGCCGAAACGACCGTTTTTCAGCACCATATCGGCACCACATTTGTCACATTCAACAACCGGCCCATCGTATCCTTTAACCTTAAACTCACCATGTTCGACGATATAACCGTCACAATTCGGGTTGTTACCACAGACATGTAATTTCCGCTTATCATCGATCAGATAAGCATCCATGGCGGTTTCACAAATCGGACACCGTTTTTTCGCCCGCAAGGCCGCCGTTTCAACATCCTCTTCAAGGACATTAATGACGCCGTCCTCATCCCCCAAATTAATTGTCGTCTTACAACGCTCTTTTGGTGGCAAAGCATACCCGGAACAGCCAAGGAATACTCCGGTCGAAGCCGTACGAATTCCCATTGGTCGAGAACATGTCGGGCACTCAATATTGGTCAGAACAATATGATTCGGCTTCATGCCGCCGTCTTCTTCCTGTTGTTCAGCCTGCTCAAGGGAGACGGAAAAATCACTGAAAAAGTTATCAAGAACACCTTTCCATTTCGCATTTCCTTCAGCAATCTGGTCCAGCTTCTCTTCCATTCGGGCGGTAAAATCATAGTTCATCAGATCATTGAAACTATCATCTAAACGATCCGTAACAATCTCACCCATTTTTTCCGCGTAAAAGCGTCGTTGCTCAATTTTTGCGTAGCCACGATCCTGAATCGTGGAGATAATCGACGCATAAGTTGATGGTCGGCCAATCCCACGCTTCTCAAGCTCTTTTACGAGTGCGGCTTCGGTATATCTTGCCGGTGGCTTGGTAAAGTGTTGCTTCGGATCCAATGCGTCTAAAGAGAGCGTTTCACCGATTTGCACACCCGGCAGAATTTGATCTTCATTCTTACCCAAAGGTCTCTGAACGCGAGTCCAACCATCAAACTTCAGAATACGCCCTTTGGCTTTTAGGGTATATTCGGCAGCTTTCACACTAACTGTGGTTGAATCATAGCGAGCTGGCGTCATCTGACATGCAACAAACTGATTCCAGATTAATGTGTATAGTTTATGGGCATCGGTATCCATACCTTCCAGCGCATCAGCCAGAACATTGACATCCGAAGGACGAATCGCCTCATGGGCCTCTTGTGCCCCCGCTTTACTGCCATACACGTTAGGGCTATCGGGTAAATATGCTTCCCCGAAATTTGTTTGCACATAATCTCGAACGGCATCGACCGCTTCGGTACTCAAATTAGTCGAATCAGTCCGCATATAGGTGATATAACCAGCTTCGTACAAACGTTGCGCGAGCATCATGGTTTTCTTCACACCATATCCCAAGCGCGTACTTGCGGCTTGTTGCAGTGTCGAGGTAATAAATGGCGCAGAAGGTTTGCTCGATGTAGGGCGGTCTTCCCGCTTACACACCTCATATTGTGCTGATTCAAGCACACTCACTGCAGCTTTGGCATCCTGCTCATTCAGTGGCTTAAATGCCACACCATCTTTTTGCGCAACCAACAGACGCAGGCCTTTCCCATCCGGTGTCTGGGTATCGGCATGAATATCCCAAAACTCTTCCGGCACGAATGCCTTAATTTCCCGCTCTTTTTCAACCAGTAGCTTGACCGCAACGGACTGAACCCGACCAGCGGACAGACCGCGAGCAACTTTCTTCCACAACAGTGGAGAAACCATGAACCCCACGACACGATCCATAAAACGACGTGCTTGCTGGGCATTCACGCCATCCATATTCAGTTCTCCGGGCTCATGGAAAGCCTGTTGGATCGCGTTTTTGGTGATTTCATTAAAGACAACGCGCTTATAGCGATCCTCTTCACCACCGATAATCTCGCGCAAATGCCATGCGATCGCTTCCCCCTCTCGGTCCAAATCCGTTGCGAGGTAAACGCAGTCGGCATCTTTTGCCAACTTCTGAAGTTCAGAAACGACTTTTTCCTTGCCCGGAAGCACCTGATAATTGGCTTCCCAACCATGGTAAGGATCAACCCCCATTTTTTTTATCAGTGCATTGCGTTCTTTCTCTTTTTTTAAACGTTCTTTCTCTTCTGCACTTAAATGTTTCGTTGAAACAGGTGTTGATTTTTTGGTTGAACTTGCTTGACCAGAGGTAGGAAGATCTCGGACATGACCGACACTAGACTTCACAATATAGTCTCGGCCAAGATATTTATTAATCGTTTTAGCTTTGGCTGGAGACTCCACTATAACCAGTGATTTACCCATAATTGACTCAAATGTCCTTAATCCAAATGCGAACGTGGTCGCAATTACACTCAAAATTAGACTTCTTTTTACTATCGAGCGAGACAACAAGAAGATCAACCTGTTTTTGCAAATTGATACTTAATTGCTCGACAATTGTCCGAATCGAATTTTAGCTTAGTCTAAAACTCAGATACACACTCAGGTAATCTCTCTCAGGATACCGTCTTGTATGATGGAACACATCTCAAACGGCTATCTCAAACTGCCTGCGTATACTAAATGGACTCTCGACATCTCTCGAAAAAAATCCACCGTTCTATGGGATAAGTCACAGAATAAACCATGATGACCGCAATAATTCTGGCTTCTGAAAGAGCATTTCCTCACAAAAACTGCATATCAGAGCCATTTCGGTATAAAATGAGCCGACTTGGATGAAAGGAGGTACGAATGAACAATAAAAAAGCCATTTCCGTTTCAGATCTGCTGATGATTGCCAATCAATTGATTCAGGAACATGAACATTACATTGAAGGAATGCGTGCAGAGTCCGTTGAAGAAAAAGACGGTGTGCTGGTATTTAAAGGTAACTATTTTCTTGATGAGCAAGGCTTACCAACTGCAAAAACAACTGCCGTATTTAATATGTTCAAATATTTGGCTCATCAACTATCTAAAGAATTTACGCTTCCGAGTGAGGCCCGCGAAACACGATAGAAGCTTTCATGTCGTTGATTGATGCCACTTACGTAAGGCAAGTGGCATATTCTGATATAGTTAGATGAGATTACCGCACTCTATCATTCGCGATTACGCGTCATGCGAATGACTTAAGCCTTTCAAACGGTCAAAATAATCAGGAAAAGTCTTCGATGTACAACCCGGATCATTAATCGTCACCGGTGTCTCACTCAAAGCAACCAGTGAAAAACACATCGCCATACGATGGTCATCATAGGTATCAATTGCCGCATGTTGCAAAACCGCCGGTGGGGTAATAATGATATAATCTTCCCCTTCTTCAACCTGAGCGCCGACTTTGCGAAGTTCCGTTGCCATTGCAGTCAGACGATCGGTTTCTTTCACCCGCCAGTTATACACATTACGGATGGCAGTCGTTCCTTCGGCAAACAGTGCAGTGGTTGCGATCGTCATGGCTGCATCAGGAATATGGTTGAAGTCCATATCGATAGCCTTCAACGTACCGCGATGAGCACAGATGTAGTCATCTCCCCACTCAATTTTAGCGCCCATTTTTTCTAGCGCATCCGCAAAATGAATATCACCCTGAATACTATTTTTTCCGATCCCTGTGACTTTCACCGCGCCACCTTGAATCGCAGCAGCGGCAAGAAAATAAGAGGCCGACGAGGCATCGCCTTCAACGAGGAAATCACCGGGCGACACATAAGATTGTCCACCCTGAACGATAAACTCTCGATAATCGTTATTGGTCACTGAGACACCGAATGTAGCCATCATGTGCAGCGTAATATCGATATACGGTTTAGAGACTAATTCGCCGACAATCTCAATGTGTGTTTCACACTCGGCAAGCGGTGCTGACATCAGAAATGCCGTCAAAAACTGGCTGGAAATAGAGCCGTCAATGTGGACAGTTCCACCTTTTAAACCTGTGCCGCAAATCCGGAGGGGCGGAAAGTGCTCATTCTCCAGATACTGAATATCTGCACCGGCCTGACGCAACGCATCCACCAAATGGCCGATCGGCCGTTCTTTCATGCGTGGCTCACCGGTCAGCGTATAAGTACCGCTGCCCAGACACAACGCCGCAGCTAAAGGACGCATCGCTGTACCGGCATTGCCGAGAAACAGCTCCAGCACATCATTGTCAGATAGGAAGGCATGTCCCAGTCCATCCACTTCACAAACCGTTTTATCCTCGGAAAGACGATAGGATACACCCAGTGATTTCAATGCATTCAACATATGGCGAATATCATCACTATCGAGCAGATTGGTGAGACGTGTTGTTCCTTTGGCTAAGGCGGCTAAAAGTAACGCTCGGTTGGATACACTTTTTGAACCGGGTAAATTGACTTCACCCTGAATACTTTTGATCGGTTGTAATGTAAGGCTTTCCATTTAAAGATTGTTTTCCTTGCACCGCTCGTATTCTTTGATGAGCAGTGAAAATTTTTCGTACAGTGAGACTATCGAAATTCCTGAGTGAAAACTAGTATCAAAAACGCCAATTCGGCAGAAAAAAACCACCCCACCAGAATCGATCTTCCGAAATTAATAGACTTTATCGACACGAACGCCATCATTGAAGTAAAGAATACGAACCTGATCATCCCGGGTAAAAATCATGTTAGGGTCAACCTCCTGAATCACGTCGATATACCGATCCCCTTCAACTTTGATCAATAACTCAACCGCCTTATCCTCTCTTTGATAAGCGCGAGTCGCATGCTGTCGGGCAATCCCTCCGCCAGCAATCGAACCAACAATCGTCGCCAATGACTTACCGTGCCCACCGCCAAACTGGCGACCAATGATGCCGCCAGCCACGGCACCGATGAAAGTTTCCCAGCCATTTTCGCGCGCATGGACCACCTCTGTCTGAGAAAAATAACGGACCGATTCGATCTGACCCAAAACCACCTGATTCACTGGACGCGCAACATTTCTTTCATAAGCAGCATTTGCAATCAGAGGAAAAACCAATAAGATCAGTATTAACAAGCGCATAAATAGATCTCCGATGAACTGAATTAATATGACAATCTATCTCCCAGAGCTGGCCATGGATGAATATTCATTCCCACCGCTCAATCAAGCACTGGACGAACCAAACGGGTTACTTGCCTTCGGTGGGGATCTCCATCCGGATCGGCTTCTTGCCGCATACCGTTCTGGCATATTTCCCTGGTATAGTCCCGGAGAACCGATTCTGTGGTGGAGTCCTTCACCAAGAGCGATTATCTCACCTAAGACATTTAAACCCGCCAAAAGTCTCCGTAAATTTCAGAGAAAAGCGAGCTATGCCATCAGTATGAATCAATGTACTGATAGAATTATAGAATTATGTGCTGAAACCCGCTCCCCTTCAGAGACGTGGCTAACGCCTGAAATGAAATTGGCTTACCAACGTCTGTCTCGCTTAGGCTACTGTCACTCCATTGAGGTCTGGCAGGACTCAGAAATTATTGGTGGTTTATATGGGATTCAAGTCGGGCAGCTCTTTTGCGGTGAATCGATGTTCAGTTTAAAAACCAATGCCTCTAAAATCGGGCTATGGGCCTTCTGTCAGCATTTTTCCCGGTATGGCGGGCAACTTATCGATTGTCAGGTCATGAATCCTCATTTGGCATTTTTGGGCGCTGAGGCGCTTGAACGTGACCAATTTATAAAAACATTATCCAAACTTAAATATAAAGAGATAGATCCCAACTGTTATTCGACACAGTGGATATCATTGAACTTATCAGCAGACTAATCGAATTTTATGCAAAATATACGAATTGGATTAAGCCATAACCATCCATGCAGCTATTTACCGGATCGGCAAGAGCGTGTCGCCATTGCCATGGATGGCGATCTACATACACCTGCACAATATGAAATGTTACTCGCCAACGGATTCAGAAGAAGTGGTGATACGATCTATAAACCTCATTGTGATAGCTGTCAGCTTTGTCAGGCGATTCGAGTGTCGATCACCGCATTTCATCTCAGCAGAAGTCAAAAGCGTCTCTTAAATAAGTCAAATCAGTTTCGCTGGGAAGTCAAAGAAAGTCTCGATCCAGACTGGTACTCACTATACAAACGCTACATCAATCAACGTCACCGCAATGGCACTATGTATCCTCCCAATCGGGGAGACTTTGCCCAGTTTTCTTCCTGTAGTTGGCTCAAAACCGTCTATCTGCACATTTATAAGTCAGAACGACTCGTTGCGATTGCCGTCACCGATCTCTTACCTCAAAGTGCAAGTGCTTTCTATACGTTTTATGACCCCGATGAAAAGCTTTCGCTGGGAACTTTCGCTGTCCTATTACAGGCTCAATATTGCCACCAACAACAAAAAGCTTGGCTATATCTGGGCTATCAGATCGATGAATGTCCGGCAATGAATTATAAAACACGCTTTCAACCGCATCAAAGGCTAGTAAATCAACGTTGGCAAGGGTAGAATACGCGCAACTTTACTATTTTCAGAGATGACGGCAAAATACATGCCGGATTTTTCGCCACATTTTGAAGAGGATTAAATGGCTAAAGAAGACGTAATTGAGATGCAAGGAACAGTCCTTGATACATTACCTAACACAATGTTCCGTGTTGAACTGGAAAACGGTCACGTCGTTACTGCACATATTTCAGGAAAAATGCGTAAGAACTACATTCGTATTCTTACCGGAGACAAAGTCACGGTTGAAATGACACCTTACGACTTATCTAAAGGCCGTATCGTCTTCCGCGCCCGTTAATCCCTCAAGTAGTCTGCCAACGAAAACGGAGCAAAAATGCTCCGTTTTTTATGACTCCGATTCACGGATCATTAATGAACCGCGGCTTCTTTTGCCCCGATGTACTCGAACACAGGCTCATCATCTTTCAGCGAAACTTTCACTGTACCGCCATCCACTAAAGCACCGAACAGTAATTCGTTTGCCAGTGGTTTTTTCAGTTTTTCCTGAATGACTCGAGCCATCGGACGTGCACCCATATCTTTATCGTAACCTTTCTGTGCCAGCCAATGTCTTACTTCTTCAGAAACCTCCAGTGACACCCCGCGAGCATCCAGCTGGGCTTGCAATTCAACCACGAATTTATCGACAACCTGATGAATAACACGCTCATCCAGAGCATTAAACCAGATAATATTATCTAAACGGTTTCTAAACTCCGGACTGAAGACCTTCTTAATCTCAGACATGGCATCATGACTATGGTCCTGCTGAATCAAACCAATTGATTTCTTCACGGTTTCAGCAACACCGGCATTGGTCGTCATGACCATAATGACATTGCGGAAGTCCGCTTTACGTCCATTGTTATCCGTCAGAGTACCATTATCCATCACTTGCAATAACAGATTGAAAATATCCGGATGTGCTTTCTCAATCTCATCAAGCAATACAACCGCATGGGGATGTTTAATCACTGCATCCGTTAATAATCCCCCTTGATCGTATCCAACATAACCCGGAGGTGCACCGATCAGGCGACTGACTGAGTGACGTTCACCATATTCAGACATATCAAACCGCAGTAGCTCAATTCCCATCAACTTCGAAAGCTGAATGGTCACTTCAGTTTTACCTACCCCAGTCGGGCCTGCAAACAGGAATGAACCGACAGGTTTGTTTTCGGCACCCAGCCCGGCTCGCGACAATTTGATCGCTTCGCTCAGTGCTTCAATCGCGGTATCCTGTCCGAATACCAACATCTTCATTTTCTGATCGAGACTTTGTAAAACATCCTTATCAGAAGAAGACAGTGACTTCTCAGGAATTCGGGCCATCTTCGCAACCATCGTTTCAATGTCCGAAACACCGACAGTTTTCTTCCGCCGACTCGCCGGCATCAAACGTGCTCTTGCACCCGCTTCATCAATCACATCAATCGCTTTATCAGGTAAATGACGTTCATTGATATATTTCGCCGACAACTCAACCGCAGCCCGAAGCGCTTTATTGGTGTAACGCACTTCATGGTGAGCTTCATATTTCGCTTTCAGTCCCATCAAAATCTTCGTGGTGTCATCCAAAGATGGCTCCGCTATGTCAATTTTTTGGAAACGACGAGAAAGAGCACGCTCTTTTTCAAAAATATTACTGTATTCCTGATAAGTGGTAGAACCAATGCAGCGTAACTTACCGCTACTCAGAAGTGGCTTAATCAAATTCGCGGCATCAACCTGTCCGCCCGACGCAGCACCGGCACCAATGATGGTATGAATCTCATCAATGAACAGAATCGCGTCTTTTTCTTTTTCCAACTGTTTCAGGATATTTTTGAAGCGTTTTTCAAAATCACCGCGGTATTTTGTGCCTGCCAGCAGAGAACCGATATCCAATGAATAGATCACACTATCTTTGATAATTTCCGGTACCTGCCCTTCAACAATTCGCCAGGCAAGTCCTTCAGCAATTGCAGTTTTACCAACACCGGCTTCACCAACCAGTAGCGGATTATTTTTACGACGACGGCATAGAACTTGTACGGTTCGTTCCAGTTCGTAGTCCCGGCCAATCAATGGATCAATATGACCATTTTTTGCTAACTGATTCAGGTTGCTTGCAAAATTTTCAAGACGTTCTTCAGAAGGTGTATCCTCTGCACTGTCCGAGCCGAAAGAATCGGGTGCAGATTCATCACTGGATCCTGATGTTTTGGTAATACCATGAGAAATGTAATTGACGATATCCAGACGACTAATATCGTGTTTCTTCAACAGATAAGCTGCTTGAGATTCTTGTTCACTAAAAATTGCAACCAGAACATTTGCACCGGTTACTTCATTTCGTCCGGAAGACTGAACATGAAATACCGCGCGTTGCAATACCCGCTGAAAACTCAGTGTTGGCTGAGTTTCCCGCGTTTCGTCACTTTCCGGAATCAGGGGTGTTGTTTTGTCGATAAACACATCCAACTCTGAACGCAAAGCATCCAGATCCGCTCGACAAGCGATTAATGCTTCTTTCGCTGCTCCATTCTCTAACAATGCAAGCAACAGATGCTCGACAGTCATATACTCATGTCTTTTATCCCGGGCTCGGGCAAAAGCATTGTTCAAACTAGACTCTAGTTCTTTGTTAAGCATTGGGACCCCCTTAAGGAACAACCTTGTTGTTCGGCAAGTACTAAGCTCGCTCCATGATACAAAGCAATGGGTGTTCATGTTTCTTCGAATACAGTGACACTTGTGTCACTTTCATCTCAGCAACCTCAGCAGTGTACGTTCCACAAATCGCCTTCCCTTCGTAATGCACCTTCAGCATGACTTGAGTCGCTTGATCGATATCCATCGCGAAAAAACGCTCCAGTATCTCAATCACGAAATCCATCGGTGTATAGTCGTCATTCATCAGAATCACGTTATACATAGATGGGGGCTTCACTGCTGTTTTTTCTTTCTCCAGTAATTCTGAGTCTGGAGCCACCCATTCAAAATTTTTACTCATAACGGTTGTGAATCAGAGAGTTTTCCATTTAGATTAATTATTTAGGCTTCTAGCAATAGAACTATGTTTGTTAGCCAACTGATATGAAGTTCCGAGCGCCGAAGCGAAAACATCTCATACTTAGAGACTAATGCACCAATTGTATCGCTGCAAATAAAAGATTGCTAATTCGAATCACGATATCGATGCCAACTACTTTTTCACGACAGATGTCTGCTTATTGTAGTTATAGAAATGTAAACAATAACGCAATTTGTTGCAAAGATGTCGATGTTTACACACTTTTTCTATTGACTGTCACCATTGATTGTTTAAATTGGTCAATTAGTGACTGGTTAATTTGGCAGCAGCGCTGAATTAAAGCTCACAGCAGTGAAAACAAAATTGTAAAAAACAGTAACGTTTTCTTGTCGACAACATCAGTAACAAAATGCATGAGGGATGTAAAGCATGGCTACCGGTAAAGTAAAATGGTTCAATAACGCCAAGGGATTTGGTTTTATCTGCTCTGAAGGAGGAGAAGGTGATATTTTTGCTCACTACTCTACGATCCAGATGGATGGATATCGTACCTTAAAAGCAGGTCAACATGTGTCATATGAGATTGAACAGGGACCAAAAGGCTTCCACGCTAGCTCCGTTGTACCAATCGAGGCTCAACAAGCCAAATAAACATAGTTGTAATCATTGTCGCTGCCAAACATGTCTTATACATGGTTGTAATAAACCCGCCAACGGCGGGTTTCGTTATTTATGCGTGTCGGTCAATTGAACATATTGACCGACAACCCGTTTAGTGACCAATAATTGCGTTTAATGTTTGGCTCGGACGCATCACCTGCACAGCCTTGCTAAAATCAAGCAGGTAGTATCCGCCTAAATCTCCGGCAACCCCCTGAACCTGACTTAACTCAGCAATAATTTTTTCTTCTTCAGCCGACAACTGTTGTGCAATTGGCGCAAATTCAGCAGCAAGATCAGCATCATCGGTCTGTGCAGCCAACGCTTCAGCCCAATATTTCGCCAGATAATAGTGACTGCCTCGGTTATCCAGCTCACCGACTTTACGTGAAGGTGACTTGTTTTCATCAAGGAATACACCGGTTGCTTTATCCAACGCATCGGCAAGGACCTGAGCTTTCTTGTTGTTCGTCGTCACGCTAAGATGCTCTAACGATGCCGCTAATGCCAAAAATTCGCCCAGCGAGTCCCAACGTAAGTGATTCTCTTTCTGCACTTGCTGAACATGTTTCGGTGCTGAACCACCCGCACCTGTTTCAAACAAGCCACCACCATTCATCAGTGGAACGATAGACAGCATTTTTGCCGAAGTGCCTAATTCTAAAATCGGGAATAGATCCGTCAGATAATCACGCAGCACATTACCTGTCACTGAAATCGTATCTTGACCGTCTTTTAATCGTGCGAGGGTATATTGGGTTGCTTCTACTGGTGACATGATTTTAATATCAAGTCCAGTGGTATCATGTTCCGGTAAATATTGCTCAACTTTCTTAATCAACTCAGCGTCATGAGCACGCTCTGGATCCAGCCAGAAAATTGCTGGCGTCTGGGACAAACGTGCACGAGTAACGGCCAGTTTAACCCAATCTTGGATCGGTGCATCTTTAGCCTGGCACATCCGGAAGATATCACCGGCTTCAACCGTTTGTTCCAACAATGTATGACCGGTACGGTCAACCACTCGGACAACACCGTCATCATCGATGACAAATGTCTTATCATGTGAACCGTACTCTTCCGCTTTCTGAGCCATCAGACCAACGTTTGGTACACTGCCCATCGTGGAAGGGTCAAACGCACCGTGTTCTTTACAGAAATCAATCACGGTCTGATAAACACCGGCATAACAACGATCCGGAATTACAGCTTTGGTATCTTTTTGCTGACCATCCGGTCCCCACATTTGTCCGGAGGCGCGGATCATCGCAGGCATCGACGCATCAACAATCACATCACTCGGCACATGTAAGTTGGTGATTCCCCGGTCGGAATCAACCATCGCCAATTCAGGGCGACTCTGGTAAACAGCCTGAATACTGGCTTCAATCTCAGCTTTCTGCTCGGCCGGCAATGATTGGATTTTCGCGTAAACATCACCCAGACCGTTGTTGACATCAACGCCTAACTGCTCGAACAGCTCACCATATTTAACAAAAACGTCTTTATAGAAAACCTTGACCGCTTCACCAAAAATCACCGGGTCAGAGACTTTCATCATGGTGGCTTTCATATGCAGAGAGAACAGAACATTTTGCGCTTTGGCAGATTCGATTTCCTGCTCAAAAAATACATTCAGGGCTTTTTTACTCATGATCGAGGTGTCGATAATCTCTTTATCGAGCAGCGCAAACGGCTTTTTCAGAACCTTGGTCTGACCATCTTTTGCAACAAACTCAATCGTGACTTCAGTGTCACCCTGAATCGTCAGAGAATTTTCAGTACCAAAGAAATCCTGCGTTTCCATCGATGCAACATGTGATTTTGAACTGGTTGACCATGCACCCATTGAGTGTGGGTTTTTCTTCGCATAGTTCTTCACAGACAAAGGTGCCCGACGATCAGAATTACCTTCGCGCAACACAGGGTTAACCGCACTGCCTTTGATCTTGTCGTATGTCGCTTTCACCGCAGCTTCTGCATCATTGCTTGGTTCTGCAGGATAATCCGGCAGGTTATATCCTTTTTCCTGTAATTCTTTGATAGCAGCTCTCAGCTGAGGAATCGACGCTGAAATGTTGGGTAACTTGATAATGTTGGCTTCTGGCGTTTGAGCCAAATCACCCAGCTCACTTAAAGCATCGCCAATACGCTGTGCTTCTGTCAGGCATTCAGGGAAATTAGCAATAATACGCCCAGCCAGTGAAATATCCCGAGTTTCAACGTTGATCCCTGACGATGTAGTAAAAGATTTGATAATGGGCAATAAAGAATAAGTTGCAAGAGCGGGTGCTTCGTCCGTAATCGTATAAATAATAGTAGGTTTGTCTGTAGGCATGAACTTTCCCTATCTGTTCTTAACAACCCCATGTGATTGTGGCAGTTAGTTATGTGAATATCTGAGATGTCCTGAGTGATTGTTCAGGCCACTCTTCATGAATCACTCATACCGTATCGAAAACCCTTCGCAAATATCCGATACGGATTCATGAGTGAATGATTGCCATACCCAAACGACTTCGGGTCATCGTGTGGTGGTTTTCTGTTCACTCTGTACGACTCGCTGAGCATCATCGTACCAGAAGCAATCCGGGTATATTACGGCCTATCGAATGACAGGCTGATTGAGTATAATTAAACGAAACTGAAGAAATAGTCTATTATCCACACTTCATTATCGTATCAGAGCGCGCAAATAATAGCTTAAACTCAACATTGTGAAAACTCAGAAATACAGTTCATTTACAAATTTGCAAGGAAGTTAACATGTCTTTCCCGTCACGCAATCCCTCATCGTTGCGTCGCTCAACGCATCAGCGGTCAAAAAACGCAAAACTTTCTCAGCGTTCGCCCCATCATTCCAAGCATTCAGGACATAAGAAATCACGGCCCTTGTCTACGCCTGAAGTTCGGAAAGTCATTTTGTTCAATAAGCCTTATGACACACTGAGCCAGTTTACCGACAGTGAGGGGCGCCAGACACTGGCTGATTTTATTCCAATCAAAGATATCTATGCCGCAGGTCGATTGGATCGAGATAGTGAAGGTTTGATGGTGTTAACCAATGATGGTCAGTTGCAGGCCAAGTTGACACAACCGCAGTCCAAATCTCCCAAAACTTATTGGGTACAGGTTGAGGGGTCGCCTGAAGAATCAGATCTTGAGCAACTCAGACGTGGCGTAACACTGAAAGATGGTCCGACGCTTCCCGCAATCGTCGAAATCATGCCTGAACCGCAGATATGGCCACGCACACCACCGGTTCGGTTTCGGGCAGCGATTCCGACCACCTGGTTATCGATCACAATCATTGAAGGACGCAACCGTCAGGTTCGACGAATGACTGCACATATCGGCTACCCGACACTGCGCCTGATTCGTTATTCAATCGGTGATATGACATTAGGATCGTTGCAACCCGGAGAATGGCAAGAAATCAGCGCTTTTTAAGGCGCTAATTTCGTTGATAACGCAATTCGGCTATCGATGACGCTCTTTGAGTTTATTGATGACATCGTTCATCGATAACCCCTGATCTTGCAACAACACCAACAGATGATAGATGAGATCGGCAGACTCGCAGACTAGTTCCGCCTTATCGCCCGACGTCGCTGCAAGCGCGACTTCAACGCCTTCTTCGCCCACTTTTTGCGAAATACGCTTGGTGCCACGGGCGTACAGACTGGCAGTGTAGGAAGATTCGGGATCGGCTTGTTTACGCTCGCCCAAAAGCTGCTCCAGCTGGTGAAGCCACACCATTTGTGACTCTTCTTGTTGCTCTGAGTCCCAACAACTGGTTGTCCCGGTGTGACAGGTCGGCCCGACCGGATCGACTTTGACCAGTAAGGTGTCATTGTCACAGTCCAGCGCAATATTTTGCAGCTGTAGCACATTGCCGGAGGTTTCTCCTTTGGTCCATAAACGCTGCTTCGTCCGCGAGAAAAACGTGACCTGTTCAGTCAACAAGGTTTTTTCCAGTGCTGAGGCATTCATATATCCCATCATCAACACTTGACCCGATTGAAAATCCTGTATGATCGCAGGAATCAACCCCTCAACTTTATCCCAATCAATCCGCTCGGAAAGGGATGCCAGTGTTTCACTACTACTCATAATCTCACCTCGATCCCTTCTGACTTCAAATACTGTTTAAGTTCAGCAATATCAATGATCTGTTTATGGAATACCGACGCCGCTAATGCACCGTCAACATTGGCCTGTAAAAATGCCTGAGCAAAATGCACCATTTCACCCGCACCACCGGAAGCTATCAAGGGCACATTGCAAACTTCACGGACCATATTCAGTTGCTGAATATCATATCCCTGACGCACCCCATCCTGATTCATCATATTCAGTACAATCTCACCGGCACCGCGTCGCTGAACTTCCTGTACCCAATCTTTGGTTTGCCATTGCGTTGCTTTGGTGCGGTGCTCATCTCCGGTAAACTGATACACCTGATATTGACCGGTTTGCTGATCAAAGTAGGAATCGATCCCGACCACAATACACTGCACACCAAATCGATCTGCAAGGGTGGTAATCAACTGTGGATCGGCTAAAGCAGGTGAATTGATCGACACCTTATCCGCACCAAACTCTAGAATACGGGCCGCATCTTCAGCGCTTCGAATGCCTCCGGCAACGCAAAACGGAATATCGATCACTTCGGATACCCGCTGAACCCAACTTTTATCCACGACGCGACCATCACTGGATGCCGTAATATCATAAAAGACCAACTCATCGGCCCCTTCTTCAGCATAACGCTGTGCCAGAGGAACAATATCACCGATAATCTCATGGTTACGAAACTGTACGCCTTTCACCACCAGACCATCTCTGACATCAAGACAAGGGATTATTCGCTTTGCCAACATGAAAATGCCTCCTCTGCGGTAAATTTTCCATCTAATAGTGCCCGACCAACAATCACACCGGCCACGCCAGAACCTTTCAATGCCTGAATATCGTCCAGAGAACCGATGCCTCCTGACGACTGAAATGCGATTTGCGGATATTGACGACAAAGGTCAATATACAGATCGACATTCGAACCACTCAATGTGCCATCGCGTGAAATATCGGTACACAATACATGTTTCAAACCGACCGTCAGATAGTCATCAATTAAGGCTTCAATCGTGATCCCGGAGTCTTCCTGCCACCCCGAGATTGCCACCCGACGTTGCCCGTTAGCGTCAATATTAATATCCAGTGCCAGTACAATTTTTTCCGGGCCGTACTGTTGCATCCATGTCTTGACTAATTCAGGCTGCTTGACAGCTGTCGAACCCACCACAACCCGTTGCGCACCAGCCTGAAGCAGATCCACCACATCTTGCTCGGTGCGAACGCCACCTCCGATCTGAATCTTGGCCGGGGTACCCGCCAGTAAACGGGCAATCAAGTCTAACTGACGAGCCGCCGTATCTTTTGCACCGGTCAGATCGACCAGATGCAACCAGTCGGCACCGGCCTGATGATAACGGTTGAACTGCTCAACCGGATCCACTTTATATTCGGTCACTTGCCCGTAATCTCCCTGAAACAGGCGGACAACCTGACCGTCAATTAAATCTAATGCAGGTATAATCACAACAATATCCTTTGTCTGCTGCTCAGAGTTCTAAGAAGTTCTGAATCAATTTCGCCCCGGCTTTACTGGAACGTTCCGGATGGAACTGCACCCCGTAATAGTTCCCACTTTGAATGGCGGCACTGAATGGCTGACCATAATCACACTCGGCGATCGTGTAGTCCCCTATCGGCATCGCATAGCTGTGCACAAAATAGAAATAATGGCCGCGTTCAATGCCTTTAAATAGTGGGTTACCCGTTGCAGTGACGGTATTCCATCCCATATGTGGCAGCGGTAACGAACCACTCTCCATCCGTTTCACTATCCCTTCACAGAGGCCAAGACATTCGATGTCATCATTGCCACCCATGACTTTTTCTTCGGAGAACTTGCCAAGTAATTGCATTCCCAGACAGATGCCTAACAAAGGTTTCTCGACCTGTTTGACTAAGCCGATCAAGTCTCGCTCTCTGAGGTTTTTCATCGCTTCTTTCGCGGAACCGACCCCGGGCAAAAACAGTTTATCCGCAGCTAATACCACTTCCGGTTGCTTTGAAATCGTGACCGAATAACCGAGTCGTTCGACTGCAAACCGAACGGACGACACATTGGCACAACCCGTATCAATAATGACAACTTTTTCCTTCGTCATTACAAAACTCCTTTACTGCTGGGTAATTCATTGCCTTCTACTTTGATCGCTTGACGCAGTGTCCGACCGAACACTTTAAACAGGCTCTCAATAATATGGTGATCATTGTCACCCGCAGAAGAGAGATGCAGTGTACAAGCCAGAGTATCGGTCAGCGAGCGGAAGAAGTGGTAAGTCATTTCCGTTGAAAAATCACCGACTTGCTCGCGAGAAAATTGAGCATCGAATTTGAAATAGGGCCGACCGGACAGATCCAAAGCACATTGTGCCAGACACTCATCCATTGGCAGCGAAAAACCAAAACGACCAATACCGCGTTTATCCCCTAAAGCTTCTTTGAGCGCCTGCCCTAAAGCTAACGCGGTATCTTCTACCGTATGATGGTCGTCAATATGCAGATCGCCTTGCACTTGAGCCGAGAGACTGAATCCACCATGCGTGGCAATCTGATCGAGCATATGATCGAAGAACCCGAGCCCGGTTGCGATGTGATTGTTACCCGCCTCATCGAGATTCACGGTAATAGCGATATCCGTCTCTTTGGTCCGACGAACCACTTCTGCCGTTCTCGGTGCCGCAGTCAGCTGTTTAACAATCGTCTTCCATCCCATTGTCTGTGGATTGTATTGAATACCGCGAATTGCCATATTTTCAGCGAGTTGCAAATCGGTGGCTCGGTCACCAATCACTGCGGAACGCTGAAAATCCACCCGTCCTTCCTGTAAATACGGTTTGACCAAACCAAGTTTAGGCTTACGACAGGTACAGTTATCCGCTTCAAAATGCGGACAAATCAGCACATCATCAAATTTCACCCCCTGTGAGGTAAAAATATCCATCATCATTTGGTGCGGGGCATCGAAATCAGCTTGGGGATAGCTCTCTGTTCCGAGACCATCTTGGTTGGTCACCATCACTAAACGATATCCGGCATTCTGGAGTGACAAGAGACTGGGAATGACATCCGGTTCTAGCTTCAGTTTATCAAGGCGATCCACCTGAAAATCAATCGGTGGCTCAACGATTAACGTGCCATCCCGGTCAATAAATAAAATCTTTTGTTGTTTGCTCACAGAGTCATCCTTCTGTTATCGGTCACACTATCCATTATTGATACGTTCATTACTGATAAAAGCGACGAATAAACGCTAAGGTTTTCTCGCACTCTTCCCGGCTACCGGCACTAATCCGGACACAGTTTTCAATTGGTGAATTGCGTAAAATCATCCCGTTATCCCATGTGGCTTGAAATAAAGCATCGCCATCAGGAAACTCAACCAACAGATAATTCCCCCACCCATCGAAGACCTTCACACCGGGAATAGCAGAGAGTCCTGCCTGGAGGTAAGCGCGGTTGGTATTAATTTCCAAGGCCTGATATTTCATCCGAGCCAAACCACTTTCTGAAAGCGCTTGCTGAGCAATTTCAGAGACTGGATACGGTACAGGATAAGGCGCAATGACTTTGAGTAACACTTGGATTAATTCAGCATTAGCCAATGTATATCCGCAACGTAAACCCGCCAGCGCGAATGCCTTCGACAACGTGCGCAAAATAGCCAAATGCTCATACTGAGCCAACAAATCGACCGTCGATGCTTGTGGGCAAAAATCAATATAAGCTTCATCTATCACCACAATGGCGCGGTCTTTGGTCAGCTCCAGTAGTGCCACAATATCTTCCCGGTTGACTAAATTCCCGGTCGGGTTATTCGGACTACACACAAACACGACTTTGACCCGATCTAAATTGGCTTCGATGGCTGGCAGATCCAGTTGCCAATCGGAAGTTAGCGGCACCACTTTTCTTGCCACACCAATCGTCTCAGCACTGATGGCATACATGCCGTAAGTTGGCGGACAGTAGAGAATCGCATCTTCATTCGGCTCACAAAAAGCCCGAATCATCAGCTCAATCCCTTCATCTGCGCCACGCGTTGTCAAAACTTGATTTGGCTGAACACCGGCATAAGATGCATAAGCGGAAATCATCCCTTCCGGCTGGCAGGAAGGATAACGGTTCAACCCGGACAAATTCAGTTGGTACGCATTATCAAACGGGGATTCGTTTGCATTGAGCCACACATCACCACTTCCGCCGATTCGTCGGGCAGAAAGATAAGGGGTTAATTTTTGAACCTGTTGTCTGGCAAGTTTTTCCATTACGATTCCGCCTGATTTAATTTTTCAATTCGAATAGTCACCGCACGTTTGTGTGCATCCAATCCTTCGGCTTCAGCCATTGTCACCACTGTCGGAGCCAACTGACGCAAGCCATCGGCTGAAAGCTCCTGAACCGTCATGCGCTTACTAAAGTCAGCCAACCCAAGGCTGGAATAGGTTCTGGTGTAGCCATAGGTCGGTAAAACGTGATTGGTTCCGGATGCATAATCGCCGGCAGATTCCGGTGACCAGCGGCCTAAAAAGATTGAGCCGGCATTGTCGAGTAATGGCAGTAATTCTCGCGGATTTTTCGTCTGCACGATCAAATGTTCCGGGCCATAGATATTAGAAATCGAAACTGCCTGTGTCATCGATTCGGAAATAATCACCAGACTCGATGCCAGTGCTTTTTCGGCCGTCGCCGCACGGGAAAGCACGCTGAGTTGAGACTTCACCGCATCAGTAACCTGATCAGCAATAATCGGTGATGGTGTCACAAGAACAACTTGAGAATCGGGGCCATGCTCGGCCTGACTAAGTAAGTCGGCGGCAATAAACTCTGGGTCAGCGGTCTCATCGGCAATGACCATGACTTCAGAGGGACCGGCGGGCATATCGATCGCTGCACCACGAAAATCGTTACTTACCTGACGTTTGGCTTCCGTCACATAAGCATTGCCCGGGCCAAAAATCTTATCGACTTTGGCAACAGACTCTGTGCCATAGGCCATCGCAGCAATCGCCTGCCCGCCCCCGACATTATAAACTTCATCAATCTGACACAACTTGGCAACATACAGAATTTCATCGGCAATCGGCGGCGGAGAGCACAGGACGACTTTCCGGCAACCCGCGATTCGGGCCGGCACTCCTAACATTAAAACCGTTGAAGGCAGAGGGGCACTCCCACCGGGAATATATAAACCGACGGTATTAATCGAACGTGTTATCTGTTCACAAACCACCCCGGGCATCGTTTCAACTTGAATCGGCTGGGGAATTTGTGCTTTATGAAATTTGGTAATATTCGTGTAAGCCTGATCAAGTGCCTGTTTCATCTCTTCGGAAAGACGCGCTGAAGCAGCTTGAATTTCCTCTGCTGAGACTCGAATATTCTCAGGGATCACATGATCGAATTTTTCAGTCAGCTCTCGGAGCGCCTGATCACCATTCTGGCGAACTTGTTCAATCACCGCAGCGACAGCAGCCGTGACACTTGCACCTTCAATGATCGCTGGACGCTCCAGAATCGAAGCTTGCTGGTCTTTGTTTAAAGATTGCCATACAACCGTTCTCATTATGATCACTCCATCATTTTTTCAATCGGCAGAACCAGAATCGAGCTGGCCCCCAAGGCTTTCAAATGTTCCATTGTTTCCCAGAACAGGTTCTCTGAACTCACCAGATGCACCGCAACTTTTGATTTGTCGGCTGACAGTGGTAATACCGTCGGATCTTCCGCTCCTGGCAGTAATTGCTTAATCTCTGCCAGTTTATCCACAGGGGCATGGAGCATAATATATTTCGACTCTTTCGCCTGCTGAACACCGTGCATCCGGGTCAGTAGCTTATCGATCAAAGCAACCTTATCCGCGGCAAAATCACCACGGCGCTGAATCAGCGTCGCTTTCGACTCAAAAATCACTTCGACTTCTTTCAGGCCATTGGCTTCCAGTGTTGCCCCGGTTGATACTAAATCAGCAATTGCATCAGCCAGCCCTGCTCTGGGGGCAACTTCAACCGAGCCTGTCAACATACAAGTGGTAAAAGGAATATCCTGACGATCCATATAAGCTTTTAGCAGATGAGGATACGTTGTCGCAATTCTCATCCCATTCAAATCTTGCGGGCCGTTGTAACTCTTATCTTTATCAATCGCAATCGACAAACGACATCCGCCGAACTCCAGACGTCTTAAAGAAACGAACTCATTCGGTTCATTCAGCGCCAGACGATCCAAACGGGCTTCTTCGAGTACGTTTTCACCGACAAACCCCAAATCCACGACCCCATCCATAATTAATCCCGGGATGTCGTCATCACGGACTAACAGTAGATCAATCGGCATATTCAGTGAGTGAACGACCAAACGTTCCCCCATTACATTAAACTTCACACCACACTGCTTCAGGAGTGCCATACATTCCTTGCTCAGGCGACCTTTCTTTTGGACTGCAATTCTCAGGCGTTGTTGTGCATGCATAAATAATTCCTTGTCAATCATTGTTGTTCTTTTCAGTATCCATTCAGCTTTTGAATATCAGCTGTTTCTTAATGTAAAGCATATAAAAAAACCCTCGGAATTACTCCCGAGGGTTGATTGAATTTTTTCATTTCACCACCGGGAGAATCTTATCTCCCGGGTATGCGCTCATCTCCCGAAAGATAACTTAGGGATGATGATGGTGGTGAATGTTCATAACGAAACTGTTTTTCATAAAGCTTCTCATAATAAAACTGCGCATACTTGGAAAAATCTTTAACTTGCCTATCAAGTTTTCTTCACACTATACAAGCTTGAGAGGTTTTGCAACCCCTCTTTTGACTTTTTATGCAAATAATCTTCATAAGACAAATAGCACCCGATAAGATCGAGTCACATCAGGCATGATCAGAGAGCTTATCTTGAGATTGCTGTCGAATACGGAAGCCAAAACAGATAATAGCAAACACAGCAAATGTAACTAGCAGCGACAAGCTAACGGAATCACTTAACCCTAAAACGATATAACCAATCAGCGAGATAAACGCCACTAACAGCGCATAAGGAAGCTGTGTCGAAACATGATCAATATGGTTACACCGCGCCCCGGTAGACGACAAGATTGTTGTGTCAGAAATCGGAGAACAGTGATCACCAAAGACGGAACCTGCAAGTACCGCCGCTAACATTGGCATCATCAGCGCCAGTTCGGTTGCGCCGGCAATATCCCCGGCAATCGGTAACATGATGCCAAACGTTCCCCACGATGTACCGGTCGCGAATGCCATAAGCCCCGACAACACAAACAGAATAGCCGGCAACCAGTGTACCGGAATGTTACCTTGAGCCATCGACGAGAGATAAAGCCCGGTCTGCATGTCTTTAATCACCGCACCAATCGTCCAGGCGAAAAACAGCACTAAGATAGCCCCGAACATTGACTTCATACCGATTAGCAGCGTTTTCAAGATGGTAACCAGTGACATTCGTTGTCTCAATACCGAAAACAGTGCCATCAATAGTCCGACTAAACCGCCGTCAATCAAAGACATTCCCACATTCGTATTTTCAAACGCCCCTAAAATACTAAATATTTCACCTGCAGCAGTCAGCGACTGCCAGCCGGTAAAGAGCATTGCGGCAACGGTAGCAATCACCAATACCACAATCGGCACAATTAAGTCACGAACTCGCCCTGATTCACTTTCTTGAATATCGAGCTCATCTTTGAGTTCTGCTACCTGATCATTGCGACCGATCCCGAATGCAACCCGATGCTCATGAGATTTCATCGGACCGATATCCAATTGAAAAATGATCATTGCAAACACCATCAATAAAGCAAAAATGGCGTAGAAATTCATCGGAATCAACTCAACATATGCACTCAACGGTGTATATTCTGTCATACCGTGGGAAACTAAAATTCCACCGATAATGGTCATAATATACGCACCCCAGCTGGAAGCGGGCATGATAATACACATAGGTGCTGCGGTTGAATCAAGAATATACGCAAGTTTTGCGCGTGAAACACCGAAGCGGTCGGTCACCGGACGAGAAATCGAACCAACCGCCAGACTATTAAAATAGTCATCGACAAAAATGAAAACGCCCAAAAAAGCAGAAAGCAATTGTGCACCTTTATTGCCCTTCACTTTTTTATCTGCCCACAGTGCAAATGCTCGCGTACCACCGGAAAGCGTCAAAATTGCAGTCATCATCCCTAGCAGGAGGAGAAAGCCGATAATACTCATGTTCCAACTGTTAATTGTGCCATCTTCAATCACCAGCGTATAAACTTTGTCTTGAATATAATTAAACGAAGAAAATAGAGAATAATCGTTCAACAGGCAGGCCCCTAACAAGATGCCAACGCCTAAAGAAAGCAGCACTCGTCTGGTTAGAATCGCCATACCCAAAGCAACAATCGGTGGAAAAAGAGATATTAAGGAGGAGGAAAAATCAACTAATGTCATGATCTTCAATAACCAATGATTTAATATGGTAAGAGACCTACTGCATTGTAATTACATGAATAACCTGTCTGCGTCATTCAAAGATGAACTAAGTGAAAAGCAATCTAGTTTCACCCAATCCTACAGTAGCGCTCCATAGTTATACAAATAAATAGACTATGGCAGTGTTGCCCCTATTCGAGAACAACCCCAGCAAACGGCCTTTGATAAACACGTTCACTTCGGCAAAAAAGCCTTTCAATCAAAGTCATTGGCATCACCCTACCCTGATTTACTTATCTTGATTGCACCTCTACACGGACTAGAACAATTCACTACCACTTCGACAGAGTAACGGCAGTATATGTTGATGACCGAATTAGAACGCGCCCATTGTACAAATACCGGAACCATTTGCAATAGGTTTATCCGTCCTTTAAATCAAAAAGGCTCAACCAAGCAATAGGCTTCGTATTAATCTCAATGAATAACTCAAGTTAACAAATCAAGCTCATATATGATATTCATCGTAATTAATGATAATTTGACACAAGCATTTACAATAATTTACGATTCTGCCAGTTTTTTTATATATTATTAGTTCGCTAATGTTGTCATAATAAATATCTGCGTTTATTATTACGTTGTGTTTAAATTAAGTTGTGGGAATAACAAAATGTCGGAACTAACTAAAACTCTACTGAATATTCGTAGCTTACGCGCCTATGCGCGTAATTTAACACTCGTTCAGTTAGAAGAAGCTTTAGAAAAACTGACCTCTGTCGTTGAAGAACGCAGAGAATCAGAAGAACAAGAAAGAGCAGAAAGAGAAAAACAAGAAGCAAAACTAGCTCAAATTGCTGAACAAATTGCACAAGATGGTATCGATGTAGACGCATTAATTTCTGCACTTTCCACCGAAGGTAAGACAAAAGGTAAACGTGCACCACGCCCAGCGAAATATAAATATATCGATGAAAACGGTGCAGAAAAAACTTGGACAGGTCAAGGTCGTACACCATCTGTAATTCAAAAAGCCCTTGATGAAGGCAAATCTCTGGATGATTTTGAGCTCTAATACCAGAAACATAAAAAATAAAAGGCTCCTTATGGAGCCTTTTTATTGTTTCTCATTCAGGATAATTATATGAACCTTTGTGCGAAACCGATTATTCTTAGCAAAACATTTTACCCGCTTTTTCCGCGTTAAATTCTTTTTGTTATCGTTCCCAATATGCTTCTTCCAGACTATCTTCTTTCTCCGGCAAGCCTTTTGATAATCTTGGTGAATGTTGACTTAAAACTTCATAGCTTGCTCTATTAGAATACCTACAGACTTGGGAGAACGATGAATAAGTAATAGAATCATATTGATGCTTAATTGAATTCGGAACATTCATTTTATGATATCTATTTGCGGCCATGTCATGTAATAAAGCAGATAATGCCGCATCACCGGCACCATTAGTATTTTTAATCACTTCAGGTCCCCCCATATAAGGCGCGATATGTGAGTACACTCTGATCGGATGAGTACAACACTGCTTCATCATTGGCCGGCTAAATTCGTAGCGATTAAACTCAGGAATACTGCCCGGTAATAAAGGCAAGCTGGTTTGACGTTTGGCGTCATCATCTGTATATCCAGCCATAAATAAACCGAGCGGTCCTGCAGTACACAACACCAGATCGACCCATTCAAGGGCTTTATTTGCAGCCATCAACGGATCGGTTTCTCCGGTTAAAGCATGTCCTTCATCTTCATTCATCGCAACTACCGTAACGTGCTGCTTTAAGAAGTCTTGCCAAAAGGCTGGATCCTGTTCAATCACATGTTTTGTCCCCAGAGTTAATACTGCCGGAACATGATATTTTTTCGCATATTCTATCGCCTTCATTGTTGCTTGAGGCATCGGATCACCCGGTTGGCAGCGAATTAAATATGCCGTTAAAACCAAAGCAGAAGCCGACTGAAAAATATGCTCCGGAATACTTTCTGCCCGGAGTTGATTCATTTGACCTTCGCTAATAGCAAAAGTTCGTTCGCCACTTGAAGTGACCAATGTAAAGCAACGTCCGATCGCGCCATCAATTCCCTGTAAAT
Organism: Vibrio sp. MEBiC08052; assembly: GCF_001506075.1. Taxonomy (GTDB): domain Bacteria; phylum Pseudomonadota; class Gammaproteobacteria; order Enterobacterales; family Vibrionaceae; genus Vibrio. The sequence continues at coordinate 2,001,034 of NZ_KQ947475.1, forward strand.
GATTCAAATCCACTCGGCTGGACGTATTACACAAATAACGATAACCATAACTACCGATCCCAATATTCTTACACATGACGCCTAATAAGGTAGAACGGTCATCAGCCAATACAGAATAATTATGCAAAGTATTACCGATTGTGCCACCAGCATATTCATTAGTAATCAGATGCTTTTCAACCAACTCAGAATAAAGTAACTCAGCGGTTTCATCCTGAATAACTAAAGAGTGTCCAAGACTTAACTCATATCGTTGAATTAAATCTTCATCGACCATCGCTTCAATATCAACAAGTATTTGGTCAATACCAATAACATGTGTATGAGGAGACATTTTTCGTCGAGAGCTTCGTAAAATGAGCAAATCTCGCTCATCGACAGGAAAATAATGTTTTGACTTACGCTGACCGGGAAACTTCATATTTAAATTATCGTGAATTAAAAGACTGCGTAAGTTTAGCCGCCAATATAGCCCTCGGCAATGGCTCGAACAACAGTAATCGATTTCACATTAAAAATTAAATATCCTTGATAGCAACATATGAAATATAGCGCATGAATATAGATGCAATAAAAATTAATTTTATAAAACTATTATCTCCGTTCCAAATTTTTCAGTATTTTTAGCCAAAGACAAACTTGACAAATAAATCATCAATGCATATCAAACATCATACGAGTTCTAATCAACTATTTTTATAACCATCACATATATTTTGTGACTGATTCGACGACTGTTTTTATATCTTTTTTTGTAACTAAAAATATCGACTCACACCATAATGCCAAAAAATTTTACAAAAAAAACATTTCGCATATCAATATGTCAATCGTCTTCATTTTTATAAAATATTGATAACTTCCTATCATCATTCGATTCAATTCATCCAATGCAATGGATTGATTCTGAGTGAAATACACTCAATTAATCCCTCAAGATGACCACTCCAGATGAAGCTGTAACCGCCACATTCTTTCTGATAGAATCAGCAGCCTCAACAGAACAAGTGGTATTGAGAGATGTTAGAAAACCGAGAAGCAAACGCACAGAAAAAAGTGATCGTCGGCATGTCTGGCGGGGTTGATTCATCCGTTTCAGCTTACCTTCTTCAACAACAGGGCTATCAAGTTGAAGGCCTGTTCATGAAAAATTGGGAAGAAGATGATAACGAAGAATACTGTACCGCGGCTGAAGATCTGGCCGATGCTCAGGCTGTTTGCGATAAGTTGGGTATTTATCTTCATACGATCAATTTTGCTGCTGAATACTGGGATAATGTATTCGAATATTTTCTTGCCGAATATAAAGCGGGAAGAACACCAAATCCCGATATTCTGTGTAACAAAGAAATCAAGTTCAAAGCCTTTTTAGAATTTGCTGAAGAGATTCTGGATGCTGACTACATTGCCATGGGACATTATGTCCGTCGGACATTCCCGTCAGGTCATGACAAACCGCAAATGTTAAGAGGCTTAGACAACAATAAAGACCAGAGTTACTTCCTCTACACCTTGAGCCATGAACAGATTGCCAAAAGCCTGTTTCCGGTCGGTGAACTGGAAAAACCACAAGTCCGTCAGATCGCCGAAGAACAAGGTTTAATTACCGCGAAGAAGAAAGATTCCACGGGGATCTGCTTTATCGGGGAAAGAAAATTTACCGATTTCTTGTCGCGTTATCTTCCTGCCCAACCGGGTAAAATAGAAACCCCTGAAGGTAAGGTCATCGGTGAGCATCAAGGGTTGATGTACCATACACTGGGGCAACGCAAAGGTCTCCATATCGGTGGGCTCAAAGAGAGTAGTGAACAGCCTTGGTATGTGGCCGAAAAAGATTTACAACGCAATGTGCTGATTGCAGTCCAAGGTTCCGATCATCCGCGGTTAAAATCTGAAGGATTGGTTGCCTCACAACTACACTGGGTGGATCGTCTCGTACCGGAAAGTCCGTTGCAATGCACAGTGAAAACTCGCTATCGTCAAACGGATATCCCATGTACCATCATCCCTGCCAATAATGGTAAACTAAAAGTCATTTTTGATGAGCCTCAAATCGCTGTGACACCAGGACAGTCCGCTGTATTCTATCTCGGTGATGTCTGTCTCGGTGGCGGGGTCATCGAAACACGAATTCCATACACTGTATTATAAGATTCAGGAGTTTTACGTGGCGAACACAAACTATGACCGCACAATCGCTTTTGCAGGAATTTGTCAGGCAGCATTTCTGGTACAACAGATTGCGAAGAACGGTCAATGTGACTCTGACGCCTTTGAAACTTCAATTAAAGCGATTCTGAACATGAATCCGACCAGTACCATTGATGTGTTCGGACGCGAAGAAAATCTTAAAGTCGGGCTCGAATGCCTGACAAACGGGCTGGACAGCACTCCGTCTGGTAGTGAACTGACACGCTATATTATTAGCCTGATGGCCTTGGAACGTAAACTGAACAGTCGTCGGGATGCGATGTCGCAACTCGGCGATCGCCTTGAAATGCTCGAACGCCAATCAGCTCACTTCGAAATTCTAGATGAACAGATGATGAGTAATATTGCGAGTGTCTATCTGGATGTCATCAGTCCGATCGGGCCACGAATTCAAGTCACTGGCACACCATCTGTGTTACAACAAACCGCGAATCAACATAAAGTCCGAGCGTTGCTCCTTGCCGGGATCAGAAGCGCAGTTTTATGGCGTCAAGTCGGTGGTAAACGCCGTCATCTTATTTTTGGCCGGAAGAAAATGGTCGAACAGGCTAGAATTCTTTTAGCCCGAATTTAAAATATCTCGCGTTCAGGCGAACTAAATTCACTCTCAAATCTAACTCAATATCAATATTCAGGAGAAAAACATGGAACTGTCAGCACTGACTGCTGTTTCACCGGTAGATGGCCGTTACGGAAGTAAAACGATTGCGTTACGCAGTATCTTTAGTGAATATGGCCTCCTAAAGTATCGAACCATCGTTGAAATCCGTTGGTTACAGAAGCTATCCAACACCCCCGGCATTCAAGAAGTCCCTGCCTTCAGTCAAGAAGCAAATCATATTCTGAATGAGATCGCAGCCAACTTCAGTGAAGCGGATGCAGAAAGAATCAAAGAGATTGAGCGCACAACTAACCATGATGTCAAAGCGGTTGAGTATTTTCTGAAAGAGAAAGTATCGGCACATCCTGAATTGAATGCTGTAAGTGAGTTTATCCATTTCGCGTGTACTTCCGAGGATATCAACAACACATCTCATGCGCTGATGCTGAAAGAAGCCAGAGAAACCGTAATTCTCCCTGAAATTCGCAAAATTATTGATGCGATTCGAGTGCTTGCAGAAAAATACCGCGATATTCCCCTCCTTTCCCGGACACATGGTCAACCGGCATCACCAAGCACAATGGGCAAAGAGATGGCGAACGTCGCCTATCGTATGGAACGTCAGTACCGACAAATTGCAAATATTGAAATCTTGGCAAAAATTAATGGTGCCGTGGGTAACTACAACGCACATTTATCGGCTTACCCTGAATTGGACTGGCATCAGTTCAGTGAATCGTTCATCACTGAGTCTCTTGGCGTTACATGGAACCCATATACAACGCAGATCGAGCCGCACGATTATATCGCAGAACTATTTGATGCGATTGCCCGTTTCAACACCATCTTGATTGATTTTGATCGTGATGTCTGGGGTTATATTGCTCTGGGTCATTTCAAACAAAAAACCATCGCGGGTGAAATTGGTTCTTCGACGATGCCACACAAAGTGAACCCAATTGATTTTGAAAATTCAGAAGGTAACCTTGGATTAGCCAATGCTGTATTCACGCATTTGGCACAAAAACTACCGATTTCACGCTGGCAGCGTGACCTAACCGACTCGACTGTCCTACGTAACCTCGGGGTGGGTGTCGGCTATGCGGTGATTGCGTATGGTTCAACATTGAAAGGTATCAGCAAACTTGAACTCAACCGTGAAGCATTGCTGGCCGAGTTAGATCAAAACTGGGAAGTTCTCGCTGAACCTGTCCAGACTGTTATGCGTCGCTACGGTATTGAAAAACCTTATGAAAAACTGAAAGAACTGACTCGCGGCAAACGCGTTGACGGACAAGCAATGCGCCAGTTTATTGAGGGGCTCGACATTCCTGAAGCAGAAAAAGCACGTCTGAAGCAGATGACGCCAGCAAGTTATATCGGTCAGGCTATCGAACTCACGGACAAGCTCTAAGTTATTGACTTCTTTCTGAATTTGAAAAAAGGCTTCCGTTTGGAAGCCTTTTTACGTTTGAATTGAAGGTCGAAGAAAATCTCACCTTCATATTATTTATAGCTGACGTAATGCAGCGATTCTTTTTTCCAGTGGAGGGTGGCTCATCAAGAGTTCGGTCAGAGAACGCTTGCCATTGATACCAAATGCCATCATGGAACCTTCCAGCTGAGATTCATGGCTCATTCTCAAACGTTCTAAAGCCGCAATCATTTTCTGTTTACCGACCAGTTGTGCTGCGCCTGCATCCGCATAAAACTCTCGACGGCGGCTATACCACATCGTAATGACACTGGCCAAAATACCAAATACGAGTTCCAAAACTATGGATACCAAAAAGTAAACCATCGGATTACCACTCTCTCCTTCATCGGAATCACGAGAAGAGACAATCCCGGCAATAAAGCGCGCCATAAAGATAACGAATGTATTCACGACCCCTTGAAGCAGCGTCATAGTCACCATATCACCGTTAGCAATATGGCTCATCTCGTGTGCCAGCACCGCTTCCGCTTCATCCCGGGTCATGTTGTGTAACAGCCCCGTTGAAACCGCAACTAACGAATCGTTCCGCTTTGCTCCGGTTGCAAATGCATTCATATCGGGTGAATCATAAATTGCAACGGTCGGCATACCGACCCCCACCTGTTTCGCCTGACGTTTCACGGTCTCAAATAACCAATGCTCGGTTTCATTGCGTGGATTCTCAATAACCATGCCACCGACAGAGCGTAACGCAATGCCTTTGGACATCAATAATGAAATCAATGACCCGCCGAAACCAAACACAGCGGCCAGAACCAGCAAACCGGACAAGCTCCCCGGTCTGATCCCTGTCACGGCATAAACCACATTTAAGACGATACTGAGCACCAGTATGACTGCAAGGTTGGTTGCCAAAAATAACAAAATGCGTTTCATGACTCACTCTCCCATGAGAAACATACACAAGTTGATCGTTCGTTGAATTCACGCCGTCACGATCTATTATTTAACTCTTATACAGAGCCAGCAGCCACTTTTATTCTTCGTCAATAAAGCATACTGACCCATATATCCATAAAGTATGGTCGTCTATTTCAAAAACAAGGTGAAGCGGTAAATTGCAACATTTGATGACAACGTCACCGCAATCGGACTCGTTTTGAGCACACCGAACAGCAACGTCTCTGGCGATCTTCGCACGTCTGAACGGTCACCATTCAGCGATAAAAACAGTCCTATAAATTAGACTTTAGTCTTATTGTCAATTCGCGGAAAGGCATCTACTTTTATCGTGTACGATGTCGTTCCATACATGATAAAAAAGGAAACCGTCATGTCAGAAGCTAACAACTATCAAATGGCTATTGATTTATTACGTTGTCATTTGGGTCTGTCCGAAGAAGAAGCGAAACAACAGCTCGGTATAGACCAACCGGTATATGAACAGAAAAAACAAAATCAATCACATGCTAAGTCTGCTCAATATACTTATCCGGCAACCCACTAGTTCGTGTTTTTCTCTACAAAGGCCGTCATCACTCAAGATGACGGCTTCGGTTTTTGTGGTTCTTCCATCGACTCGTTGATCACATTTTCTGTGGAACATTTTCCGACCAATCAAGTCTCATCTAAAAAGACAATTTCGATATCTACTGATATTTTTCATTCCTATCCAATAAATCACTTGAACCATAATCAGTAAAGCTCATATAATTATTTGAATTTTAGATATTTTCTCTATCCGGGTGCTCATTATTCGGACAGTTTTGCCAACCACAACGGATCATAGCGACAGAACAATGCTTCGATTAAATGCCGAGGAACGGCCACACTGGCGGGATTTAGCTAAAAAATTCGGCTTTGGTTTTCATACCGCTTATGGTGAACCCTACTGGGATGAAACGGCTTATTACCAGTTCACACTCAAACAAATCGAAGATGACTTAGAAAAACCGACCGAAGCAATCCATCAGATGTGTCTGGAAGTTGTCGATACGGTCGTTGGTAATGAATACTGGCTCCGGAAATTCCAAATCCCGGAATCGATGTGGCAAGGCTTGTATGATTCATGGCAGAAACGCGAACCCTCACTGTATTCTCGCGTTGACTTCGCTTACAACGGTACCCAACCTGCCAAGCTGTATGAAAATAATGCCGATACCCCGACCAGTCTTTATGAAACGGCATTCTGGCAATGGTTATGGCTGGAAGATATGGTCAATCACGGCAAAATACGCCGCGATGCGGATCAATGTAATTTACTGCAAGAACTGTTGATCAGCCGCTTTCAACAATTGGCAACCTATCAGCCCGGTCAAACACTTCATCTATGTTGTTGTAAAGACTCCGTCGAGGATCGCGGCACCGTTCAATATTTGGAAGATTGTGCGAAAGAGGCGGGTCTATCAACCGCCTTTGTTTATGTCGAAGATATCGGGCTGAACACTCAAGGCCAATTTACCGATTTAACCGATAAACCGATCCATTGGATATTTAAACTTTATCCCTGGGAATTCATGTTTCGCGAAGAATATGCAGCCAATATTCACACGGCTTCGGTCAACTGGTTAGAACCCATGTGGAAGTCAATTATCAGTAACAAAGCGCTGCTACCTTTGCTATGGAAAATGTTTCCGAATCATCCGAACCTCTTACCGGCCTATTTTGCCGATGACAAAGATCTGGGCACGTTAAAAGATTATGTCATTAAACCCATTTTTGCCCGCGAAGGTGCAAATATTACGATTGTTCAAAACGGACGTCAGACACTCAGAACTGAAGGCCCGTATGGTGATGAGGGAGTCATCTATCAGGCATACCATCCGTTACCGAAGTTCGGACAGCAATATACCTTGGTCGGCAGTTGGCTGGTCAATCAGGAAGCCGCGGGGATTTCTATCCGGGAAGATGTTTCGCGAGTCACACAAGATATGTCGCGTTATGTACCCCATATCATTATTGACTGACACATATAACCGCCAAACTGCGGATATCATGAACCTTTTGACCAATAAAAAATAATGTAGGGGTTGTTGTTTACCTTTGATAGTGACAAGGTAGCATTCAACCATAGATAACAAGATGAAATGCATCAACACTCCAGTCTTCAGGCTGTCAATCACAGCCTGACTTTTAGTTGATTGTTCTTTCAGATACAAGGAGAAACCTATGTGGCAAATTCATGAAATGATGCCCATTCTTCAACACAACGACGATTGGCAAGTTCAAACTCAGGGAGATGCTCTGATTGTAACCAATGCTGACGGAATTCAAGCTTATATTGCAGTTGCAGGTGAACAGATCCTTGCTGAAGTGGTGTTATTTCCAGCCACACATGTCAAAGATCAGGCACAACTCAATGCACTGATTCTAAAAACGCACAAGATGTTTCCCCTTTCAACCATTGCGATTAACGAGATCAATCAGGCAGATTATTACGTGGCTTTCGGTGCATTGTCATCGCAATCCAAAGCAGAAAGCATCCTCATTGAGGTTGAAACCCTGTTTCGTAATGTTGAAGCATTTATCGAGTTGTATCAGGAAGAGTTAATCACGGAGTAATATGATGAGTGTCTGGAAAAAATTATTCACCGCGATTAAAGGCGGTGCCAACGAAACCGCAGAAGCGCTTGTCGATCAACAAGCACTGCGTATTTTGGATCAAGAAATTCGTGAAGCGAAAGCAGAGTTGAAACGTTCAGATGAAGCGCTGGTCAGTATTGTTGCGAAACGTAAGCTGTCCGAACAAAAAATAGCTTCGTTGGAACAAGGGATCGCGGAGTACGAAGCACATGCCCGTAACGCAATGGAAAAAGGGTCTCAAGAGCTGGCTCTTGAATGTGCTCAAAAGGTTGCCGATCTCAGAAACGAATCTTCCGTAGAAAATAACTATCTCGGAGAGTTTAAAAAATCTGAGCAAGTCATGCGTACCAATATCACGCAGGCAAAAAGTAAGCTCCGCCAGTTGGAACAGCAGATTGATGTAGTCAAAGCCAATGAAGCGGTGCAAAAAGCACAGAGTGCGGTTTCAGCGACGAATGTCGGTGCCAATGCCAAAATGCATACTGCTGTTGAGTCACTGGAGCGAATTAAGAAACGTCAGGCAGAACGCAGTGCTCAATTAGAAGCTGCAGCAGAAATGGCCGAAGAAAGTAGTGGCCAAAGTCTGGATCGCAAACTGGCAGAAGCCGGCATTACTCCCGGCGGAACAAGTTCAGCCAGTGATGAACTTGAGCGTATCCTCAAAGGTGGTCAGTCATAAGGTCACGCTTTTAACAGGTTGGCAGTTGTGTTGAACAACTGCCACATGCAAAGTGATCCTCATTGCAACAGAACTAAACGATTATGCCTATCTTTATTCAATTAAGACGTTGGATATATACACAAATAAACCAGATGAGCGAGAAGAATATTATTCTCGCATTTGGTGGTTATCTGCTGATTAGCTGGCTAGGACTGAATGCTATAGGCGAGACAGCAATTACCCAATCATTTACCGATTTCGTCTACTACCTCGTAGTGACTTCTTCAACGGTCGGTTATGGTGATTTTTCACCAGCGACCGATGCGGGTAAATGGTTTGTCGCATTGTTTATCATTCCGGTCGGACTGGGGATTTTTGCCCTGACGCTCGGCCGTATCGCCACGCTGTTCATCCTGTACTGGAAACGTAGTTTACTTGGCAAACGGAAAATTAAAGTGAATGACCATATTTTAGTATTGGGCTGGAACGAACAACGCACCCTTCACCTGCTCAATATGCTACAACACGAACAAGATACACCACGTCCGATTGTGCTGTGTGTCCGCCCGGAAATCGAAAATCCTCGTCCCGGAGAAATAGAATTCGTCCGCGTGACCAGCTTCACCGATCAGGCCGGTATGAACCGAGCTGGTGTTCAAAATGCAAGCTGTATCATCATTGATAATCCTGAAGATGATATTACCCTCTCTGCCGCTTTATTCTGTTCAGGCCAAAATCCGAATGCTCATATTCTGGCTTATTTTAATGATGAAGGGCTCAGCATTCTCCTGAAACACCACTGTCCGAATGTCGAATGCATTCCTTCCGTTTCTGTCGAAATGCTCGCGAAAGCAGCAGTTGACCCGGGGTCAAGTACACTTCACCATGAATTGCTCAGTTCAGAGAAGGGAATGACCCAATATTCAGTCATCTATCCGACCGGACAGGGCCAAACATCGCTTGAAGCATTATTCCTGCAATTCAAGCAGCAATATGAGGCTATTCTGATTGCGGTAGATCGTGGACAAGGGATTGAACTCAACCCACCACTGAATACGTCGATAACCGGTGGTGACAAACTATTTTATATCGCTGAAAAACGCATTCATCAATTTCGGTGGTCTGTGTAACGTCGCTTAAATAAGCGATCGTTATTCAGCTCGTCGTCATGACTTTAACCAAGGTGATACCATGTTTAGCTGGCTGAAGAACAAAGTAACCGATTCACAAACATCTGAGCCGACAGCGCCTGAAGTGCTCGGTTTCCGTCTGGGAGGTGCCTTTGAGTTTGATGCGCTCAAACTTAAATTAATCGAACCGGAACTGATTATCGAAGGTGTCTCATCCACACAACTGATTCAGGCTGTGGGAGAGATCCAACTGGACGCACAAACCCGCTTACTGCGTTTTTACACCGATGACGACGGTTATGTACAGGTCTTACAAGAAGGGACGCAAGACGCGGATGTCCGTGAAGTCAAAATGTTTTATTACTATGACACGTCACCGATCGACACCGAGAATCAATGGCAAACGCTTCTTGAAAGTGGCATCGTCAAAACAGACTGGTCATTGGAAGATCATCAATTTCAAAAAGCCTGGGACAATATCGTGCCCGTCGCAATGACAGAAAAAACCTGGCACAAAGACGGTTCGATCACAGAGACCGATCAGTTCGTCATGGTTTACGAACGAGAAACTGAGTCTGGTTATTTTGAAGGCCTGATGGTGGCTGGAGAAGAAGTGATCAATCAGTACAACGCTGAACACTGTCTGGTATTAAGTACCTATTTTGAACTCACCCCGACCGATTTTAAAATCATTGGATAATCATTGCTGTATTAGGAAATATTTATGGAACTTATACGTCATTCACTCCTTGGACTAGGTAATTTTTCACTTTACTTTGTGATATCGCTGGTCTTTCTGATTCTGTTTAAGCTGATCTATGTGCGAATCACCCCTTATGATGAGTGGAAACTGGTCAAAGATGATAAAAATACCGCTGCCGGAATTGCCTTATCCGGTTCGATGATCGGCTTTTCTCTGGCGCTCGCCGGTGCTGCCAGCAACTCGGTAAACCTCGTTGACTTTTGTGTCTGGAGTTTGGTCGCACTGATTGCCCAAGTTGTCGCTTTTCTGGTGGTTCGCTTTGGCTTTATGCCAAAACTCGCAGAACGGATCGAAGCCGGAGAAATCCCCGCGGCCATTCTGATGGCGGCGATGTCTGTCTCTGTCGGTCTGTTAAATGCGGCCTGTATGACCTACTAGGAGCCGGATGATGAAGAGAAGTAAACAAGTCGTTCTGGCACACATGAAGAAAGATTGGCGTTGTGCCGCTTATGCCCCGATTACCGTTGCAATTGCCGGCCTTGCACTGTCCGGCTGTGGTGACAGCGGTAAGGATGCCGTCATTTATAAAGGTGTTGATGATTGTATCAACGACAACCCAAGCTATACCACGGAATGTAAGGCAGCCTACCAGAATGCTGTGACAGAATCAGCACGGACAGCTCCACGCTACAATTCACTCAATGACTGTATTGCCGATTTCGGTGTCGATATGTGTCGCTCGGATCCGAATAATCACAGTTGGTTTATGCCCGCCATGGCTGGGTTCATGTTTGCCAGAATGTTAGACGGTCCCCGGTCTTATTATTCACAACCGATGTTCTATTCTAATTACCCTAACAGTCCTTATTACCATCAGTGGCGCAGTGCAAGCGGGAATCGTTACGGTAGTTCAAGTTATAGAACGAATCCGGTTAAAATTCATCGCGATCAAATGAAACCCAAACCAACCGTGACCCGGACAATCTCCCGCGGTGGTTTTGGCTCGACATCATCGGCGAAATCAAGCTGGGGTAGTTCATCAAGCCGCAGCTTCGGTTCTTCCAGCCGCAGCTGGGGAGGCTAACAAAGCGGTGGTTCAACGTGAGGAGAGAGTACAATCTCCTCCGTAATCCACACTCAATAAAAATGCCGAGAAAATCTCGGCATTTTTATTGTCATTGAGTCGTGATGAATCGATTTAAACCAGTAGTGGCTCTACATCAATAAATCGTCCCAATTCCTGGCGTTTCGCACTGGGTACATAAGGAATTTCGCCCAGCTTCGGTGCATTCATTTTCTGTTCCAGCATTTCAATAATATCGGCATAATGTTCAGTCCCCGGATTGATACGATTTGCGACCCATCCGATGATCTCCAAACCATCCGCCCGAATGCTTTCAGCGGTCAGCATAGCATGATTCAGACATCCCAGTTGGATACCGACGACCAATACCACCGGCACCTGTTCCTGTTTCACCCAGTCAGACAGAAACTCGGTATCCGACACCGGCACACGCCAGCCGCCTGCGCCTTCAATCAAAACAATATCTGTATTGGCTTTATGCTGCGCTAACTTGTCACTTAATACCGAAAAGTCGATCGCAACACCCGCATGTTTCGCTGCAATATGTGGTGACGTCGGCAATTCCAGTGCATAAGGATTAATATTGTCATAATCACTCTGACAGGTAGAAACCTTAATGAGATGTAAAGCATCGGAATTGCGAAAACCGGATTCAGTTTTCTCACATCCTGACGCCACGGGTTTATAACCTATCGTTTTCAAATCCTTGGCAGCAAGTGCCTGTAAGATCGCTTTTGATGCGACCGTTTTACCGACATCCGTATCTGTACCTGCAATAAATAGTGCGTCGATCATTGCTGAATAACCCCAAAACAAACCTGATAAGTAGCAGGAAGTAGCCCTTCTTGGTTGGCAAATGTTTGATATGCCGCCTCAACCTGAACAAGCACCCGGTGACTGATTAGCCGATTCGTCCGCTCGTCAATATGTGTTGCACCAATGCCTTTTAGATCTTTCATTAGATGCATTGCTGAGTCGTACCAAAGCCCGAACGAACATAAGTCTATCTGATACGGTGTGCAGCCAGCTTGCGCTAACGCAATTTTTACCGCATTCCCAGAGATAAAGCGGTTCACATGTTGGGCTGAATCAACTTTCGCCCAGGCCTGTTCCAGTTCGATCAGAGAGCCTGCAACTAAAATAGAGAAGCAGCCCTTTCCTGCGGGTTTGAGAACCCGTTTGATTTCCCGGAATGAGACCGACAACGACTCACACCATTGCAATGCTAAACTAGAGAACACAAAATCAACACTGTGATCGGCCAAGGGTAAAGCCTCAGCATCACAGTGACAGTATTCAAATCCGGACGTACCGCAACGCTGTCTGGCCTGCTCCAGCATACTCTGCGACAAATCGGCACAAATCACCTCAGCGCCACGCTGACGCATTTGTTCCGAAAAGAACCCCGTTCCACAGCCAAGATCCAAAACAACACAGCCGTGTAAATCCGGCGGTAGCTCATTGAGGAGTTGCTGTCCGACTTCACGCTGAAAAGCCGCATGGCGATCATAGCTTTGCGCTGCTTTACCAAATGCTGCAGCAATACGCGCTTTTCTCTGGGAAACGGACGATGATAAGGGTTGCTGGATCATCTCAATATTCACCGATAACCTCCATAACTTGCTGCAATGTCATTGCCAGTTGACGAACCTGAGCCTCACTATGCCCGGCTGTCAGGGTAACTCTTAATCTTGCTGTGCCTTCCGGCACCGTTGGCGGACGAATCGCACTCACCCAAATTCCCCGTTCCCGCAAAGCTGTCGCAAACCGTAAAGTACGTTCGCTACTGCCAATAATCAGCGGCTGAATCGGAGTTTGTGACAGCGACGCAGCCGCAACCCAAGGGAGATGAGTATGATATATCTCCTGAAGTTGCCGGAGTTTGTCACGCCGCCACTGCTCCCGCTGAATCATTTCAATTGCCCGGCTCAGCGCATAAGCTTGTGCTGGTGGGATTGCTGTCGAATAGACATGATGTCTGGCAAACTGGGTGAGATAATCACCGGTGTCCCGATCACACAACACCGCTGCGCCTGAGAGGCCGAATGCTTTACCGAATGTCACCACCAACAGATCAGGGTGGATTCCTGCGGCAGCACAACTGCCCATACCATTTTCTCCCAGCACCCCGATACCATGGGCATCATCAACCATTAATATCGCCCGATGCTGCACGCAAGCACTCAATTCAGTTAATGGTGCACAATCGCCATCCATACTGAACACCCCCTCGGTGACCACGACATTGGTTTGATCGGTGGAAAGCAATGTCGATAGATGGTCCACATCATTGTGGCGAAAGCGCTTCATCGTGGCTGTCGAAAGTGTTCCGGCTTCCATCAGAGACGCGTGGTTCAACCGATCCTGAAGCAGTAAGTCACCCCGTTGTAATAAGGTAAACAAAACCGCTTGATTGGCGCTAAACCCTGAATTAAACAGAATCGCCCGTTCATATCCCAGCCATTCGCACAACATCGCTTCGAGCGTTTGGTGCGTCTGGTGAAATCCCGTCACTAACGGTGAGGCACCACTGCCACACCCGTAACGACTGAGACCTTCCTGCCATGCAGCAATCAAGGCCGGGTCGGTGGCAAGTCCAAGGTAATCATTACTGGAAAAATTAAGATATTCATGTCCCTGATGAACAAACTGTGCCCCATTCTGGCGTGTAAGAGGTACCAGCTCCCGCGTCAATCCTCGCGAAGCGCGCTCAGCTAATGCGCTCTTCAGCCGTTGTTTAAATGCCGGCTTCATAGAACAGATCATCTTTCCCGGGACGCGCCGCGACACGTTCGACGACTCGATCAAGTAACTCGTTTTCCTGAATTTCGTCCGGTTTCTGTACCACTTGCTGACGATTAATCCCCAGTTTACGGAACAGTTGCATGTCGCTGTCTTCCGCCGGATTCGGTGTCGTCAGTAATTTACAGCCATAGAAAATAGAATTCGCGCCCGCCATAAAACAGAGTGTCTGCATTTGCTCGTTCATTTGCTCCCGTCCGGCAGATAAGCGAACCGCAGACTGAGGCATCATAATACGTGCGACAGCAATCAGCCGAATAAAATCAAATGGATCCACATCCTCAGCGGATTCCAGCGGCGTCCCTTTAACTTTCACCAACATATTGATCGGCACGCTCTCCGGTTGGGTCGGCAGGTTTGCCAGTTCAACCAGCAGTCCGGCGCGGTCATCAGTGCTTTCGCCCATCCCGATAATGCCACCGGAGCAGATCTTCATCCCCGCATCCCGGACATGTGCCAGAGTATCAAGACGATCCTGATAAGTTCGGGTAGTAATGATATTGCCGTAAAATTCAGGGGAAGTATCAAGATTGTGGTTATAGTAATCCAATCCGGCATGAGCCAGTTCCTGAGCTTGCTCAGCAGTGAGCATCCCCAGAGTCATACAGGTTTCCAGCCCCATATCTTTCACTCCGGAAATCATCTCTTTTAACAGCGGCATATCACGCGCTTTCGGGTTCTTCCATGCCGCTCCCATACAAAAACGAGTCGAACCGGACGCCTTTGCTTTCTGGGCGGCATCCAACACTCGCTCAACCTCCATCAGACGTTCTTTATCAACATCGGTGCGATAATGAGCACTTTGCGGACAATATTTACAATCCTCAGGACATGCACCGGTTTTAATCGATAGCAATGTGCTGACCTGAACATAGTTATGCGGTTGGTACTGACGATGTACTTGCTGGGCTTCAAACAATAAATCCATGAAAGGTTTATTGAGCAAAGATTGCACTTCTGCAACCGTCCAATCATGACGAACTTCCACGTGTATTCCTTCTTCTTATCAGAGAGACTTTTGTTGGCTAGTCTAAACAGAAGCGCTACACTGTCAACAAAATAAAAACCAACAGGTTTACAATTGATTTAATTATGAACACAATAAATTTAGATTTCGACCGAAATCACATCTGGCATCCCTATACATCAACTATCTCACCTCTCAATTGCTATCCGGTCAGTCATGCTGCAGGGAATCGAATTCATCTGGAAAGTGGCGAAACGCTGATCGATGGGATGTCTTCTTGGTGGGCCGCCATTCACGGTTACAACCATCCCCGGCTGAACACCGCCGTCACCGAACAGTTGTCACGCATGTCGCATGTGATGTTTGGCGGTCTGACTCATCAGCCAGCCGTGAGTTTGTGTCAAAAATTACTACAAATGGTTCCCCCTTCACTCCAGCATGTCTTTCTTGCAGATTCAGGATCGGTTGCTGTTGAAGTGGCTTTGAAAATGGCGCTGCAATACTGGCATAGTCGCGGAGAATCCCGGCCGCGCTTTTTAACCCTTCGTCACGGCTATCACGGTGATACTTTTGCCGCCATGTCAGTCACAGATCCGGACAATTCGATGCATCGTCTCTATCGGGGGTTTCTGCCGGAGCATCTGTTTGCAACCTCGCCACAGACCGGCTTTGATGAGCCGTGGAATCCACAGGATATCGACGATTTTCAGTCTCAGCTCGAACAACATCACCAAACCATTGCAGCTGTCATCCTCGAGCCGATTGTTCAGGGCGCAGGCGGCATGCGGATTTACCATCCTCGCTACTTACAGGAAGTCAGAAAGCTGTGTGATCAGTTCAATGTCTTGCTGATTGTCGATGAGATCGCCACCGGATTTGGCCGAACGGGGAAACTGTTCGCGTGTGAACACGCGCAGATCGAGCCGGATATCCTCTGTATCGGTAAGGCATTAACCGGTGGTTATATGACGTTGTCAGCCACTTTGACCACTCAGCACATTGCCCAAACCGTCTGTTCCGGAGAAGCGCAATGTTTTATGCACGGCCCGACATTTATGGGCAATCCGTTAGCCTGCGCAGTTGCCGAAGCGAGCTTGAGTCTGATTGAAACGGGCGATTGGCAAACTCAGGTGCAGCAAATCGAGCATTTTTTTGCCACTCATCTGCCACCGCTGCAACAGTACAGGATGGTGAAAGATGTCCGTTGGCTCGGTGCCATCGGCGTTATAGAAACCCATCAGGCAGTCAGAATGGAAGCTATTCAAGCTCATTTTGTCAGTCAGGGGGTGTGGATTCGTCCCTTTGGCCGATTAATTTACCTGATGCCGCCTTACCTCTCGACCGCTGATGATTTGGCTCAGTTGGTGCAAGCCATTGAACAGGCCTTGCAACAACCGGCACTATTTTTTCAGTGATTCATTTTTCAGAACTCCGAACGGATGAATGATCATTTAGTGGGCTGGGCGATACGCCTCGCCCATGTCTACGACTATCGATCTTGTGCTGATAATCTTCGTGAATCAAAGCAATTCAACACCATTGCCAACAGCCAGCCGCAAAACAACCCACCAGCATTAGCTGCCAAATCCAGCCACTCTCCGTAACGATTGACGTAAGGTTGAACCAGCTCAATCCCGCCACTGTAGACCAATAAAGCGACACCGATCCATCCCCAACACCGGGGTTGCCGCAATGCCACCGGAAACATTAAAACGGCATAACCGATCAAATGGTGGGTTTTGTCTGTCCCCGGGACACTCGGTAAGGTGGCAAGCGGCCACAATGACAAAACCGTGATAGCGACAAGGATCAACCCAGTGATGATTAACCAGTATTTTTTCACTATTTGTAATGATCTGAGAATGAGGGACATGAATACGCTCTAAACTGACGTGAATGCAATATGGCGCTTATTCTCCGCGGATGCCAGAGCCAAGGCAAATATTTATTTAGGGTGGTCAAACGATTGCGTTATCGTTCACCTTCCCAAATCTTTTGATAAGGGATTGAACCGATATTTTCTGCTGCTATAGTGCCCGCCAATGAACCAGACAAGGGTCACAGAATGAATGCAAATACAGTAGAAATCATTGGTTACGCCGCATCACTGATGGTGGCGCTGTCATTTACAATGAAAGATATCGTCAAACTACGAATCGTCAACTGCATCGGCTGCCTGCTATTCGTCACTTACGGTCTGATTATTGATTCATGGCCCGTGACACTTGCCAACCTGTTTATTACCGTTGCCAACATTTATTACCTGCACAAAGCGCGCGGAGAGGCCCATCAGCTATCGGGCAACGTTTAACTGTCAGAGTATTACACCAAGTTATCCTTATTTTATCAGCACGCAACTTATCAACGTACAACCATGGATAGTGGTTGGCCATAGGTGTCTTATTTCAGAGAAATGACACAATTGAAACGCTATCCATTGCTCAGAATGGTACATTAGTCCCCATCACAATCAGTTTACCCGGACTTATGTACAACAGAAATTTAACGTTAGATATTTTCAAAATCGTCTTGGCTTTCATGGTCATCGGTATCCACAGCAATTTTCTCAGTGAACTGACCACTGAAGGGTACTACCTCATTACCGCCGGTATTTTCAGAATTGCGGTTCCGATTTTTTTCATTATCAATGGTTATTACTTCATCTCCATAGCCTCTACAGACAAGTTGCTCCAGTGGAGCAAAAGAGTCGTCATCCTCTATCTGTTCTGGACCATCTTCTATGCTTATTTTTGGCTCAAGCCACTCACGCTAAATTTCGTCGGGATGATGAGCGTGGTCGAAACACTCATCGTTGGCTATCACCATTTATGGTATTTAATTGGCATGCTTGGCGCAGGGCTAATGACCTATGTATTCAGAGATCGGACACGAACAGGCATACAGCTTGCGTTACTCTGTTTTGTGCTGGGTGTGATGGTACAGTACATCGGCAATTACCATCTGATGCCTTCGACATTTGCCGATGAGATCTTCAACATTGGCTTCACCCATCGCAATTTTTTATTGTTAGGCTTCCCGTTCTTTTATCTCGGGTTCTTCATCCGCAAACATCAACTGTTTGCTCAAACATCGACCAGCACACTGTACATTGCAGCTCTCATCGGTATCGGGCTGTTACTGGGGGAAAGCTGGTACAACCTTCATCAGCCGGCTCGTACCGGGGTGTTTGATAACTATCTTTCGCTGATATGGGTCTGCCCGGCATTATTCCTGCTGGTCATGCGTTCTCAGCGCACCACCGACAACAAGCATCTGACCCATTTTTCGACGGCCATTTATTTGATCCATCCATTCGGTCTAAGTGTTCTGACGAAAATTCATCCGTGGGAAAATACGCCTATGGCAATTGGATGTGTGCTACTGTCCATGGCTTTCTCTTTGGTGCTGATACAGATGTATAAACGGGTGGGTTATATTCTTTAGTATAAATCACGCTTTAGCATAAATTACGCGGGCATTCTCATTGCGAAATGTAAGCCCGCGCTTTTCATGGCACGGTGACGAATACGTTTTTACCTAATTCATCTCAAACTGTCGATCCAGCCAGTTGAACGCGGCTTCCTGCATATCTTCGGTAAAAATATGTCCCTTATCAGGCCAGATTCGCGTATTGAGCTTATCCTCTGCACCATTGGCTCGCCACACCCGATGCAGCTTATCGAATGCTTGTTGGACAGAATCGACGGGAAACAATGGATCCAACCCACCGGCAAACACCAACATCGGCTTCGGTGCTGCAATGGCAGCAACATCGGGATAATCCAGATAACGAGCCATATATGGGTGTAACATCGTAAATGCAGACTGCCCTTTGAGCTGATTATTACCGGGCACCATCAACCCTTTCATCGTCCCCATCCATGAATCAACGATACTCGCGGTGATGTCTTCCGATAACGCTGCCACTTGCCAAGAGCGGAATGCCCCCATGGAGAAACCGACGGATGCGACTCGTGACTTATCGACTTGCGGCCGGCTCGCCAGAAACTTCGCGGCCCGCAAATCATCCAGCGCAATAATCCCCGCAAACGAACTGCCTAAATTAAATAAGTTCGAGGCCAGCGCCTGTTGTGAGTCGGTTCTAAATCCTTCAACGGAGCGATCCCCCCACCCCAGCGCATCGATAGATAAAACCACGTAACCACGTTTTGCCAATTCATCACCGGGAAAACGATCGGTAAAATAGCGATGCGCCCATTCGCGTGATGACGATAAACGGGCATCATCTCCCCAAGTCTCAACAAACTTCTCTTTACCGATATCAAACCGCGCACCGTGATCATGTAAAAATAGAGCGGCAGGGAAAGGACCATCTCCCTTTGGGGTTAACATCAATGCCAGCACCCGACTCTCATAACTGATATTGAACACAACTTTCTGGGCGATATAGCTGCCTCGATCGATCTGGTCAATCACCATCGGATTAAACGGCGTGTCATCTTGGTAAGGTAAAATAATTTCCTGCGCCTTGGCCTTCGCGATGCTGTGCCATATCTCCGGATTATATTCGTCATGCCAAGCAAGTTGGTACGGCATCCGCACCGCTTTCAATTTCTCATAAAACAGCGGAAAGCTATTATCCGGTGAATCGATTTCTTGCGTAACGTAATCCGGCCCTGTCGGGGCATGATGACTGTGAGCAAATACGGCTGAGCTGGTCAGGGTGATCATGCTCGTCAACAGTATGGTTTTCATCAACTGATTCATTTGACTATCCTTAATAAACAGAAAAGAAAGAGCGCAGCACCGCATACACTCAACTTAATTATAAAATTGAAACAATGTTTTATTTTACATAGAAATAAGTAACCGGGTGAGTTAGCAGGATCACAATCAGACAGATTATTGGGGCTCATGACATCTTGATATACACGCTTATGATGCATCTCACGAAGCAGGACGGACGCACTCAGTCAAACTATCAATACTAACACTCACAAGCGATATTCGTCGCTCAGTAGTACGCAGCGTTTACACTTCCCCATTATCGGCTCATATGCGGTTTTGCCTATCCTATAGATAGATACAATCGAATATACCAAATGATAATAATTATCAATAATATTGATATCAAAGCAGATGATTTAGGTTGGACACCCGATGAAAAAGACCATTAGTTTTGCAGCCATTCACTTCAGTATTGCGTTTACCGTTGCCTATATCTTGACTGGCGATGTAATTCTGGGAAGTTTAATTGCCATGTTAGAGCCCATGATCAATACCGTGGCATTCTATTTTCATGAAAAAGTATGGTCTCAATATGCACCGCTACAGCGTTATGCTTCCGCACCACATATTAAAACCGCCAGTTTCGCGGTGATCCATTTCAGTGTCGCCTTTAATGTAGCCTATCTACTGACCGGTAGCTGGCTGATCGGTGGCGTCATGGCTCTGATTGAACCTAGCATCAATACCTGCGCCTATTACTTCCACGAGAAAGTGTGGCAAGGAAAAGCACAACATCAACCATGGCAGTGTGCTCACCACAGAGCGGTAACACCATCGTAGTCGTGTGCCACATGAGGGGTGATGTCTATCACAAAATCTGTTAATATGACGCTTATCTATTAAGTTGGCCGCAAGGCCAGCTTTTTTCATATTCACCACTCAATCTGGAATTTCCTGTGCTATCAACTGCAAACATCACCATGCAATTTGGCGATAAGCCATTATTTGAAAACATCTCCATTAAATTTGGTCACGGTAACCGTTATGGTCTTATCGGCGCGAACGGTTGCGGTAAATCCACCTTTATGAAAATTCTGAGTGGTGAACTAGAACCTTCCGTCGGGAGTGTTGCAACTGATCCCAATGAACGGATGACCAAGCTGGGACAAGACCAGTTTGCATTCGAAGCGTTCTCCGTCATCGACACCGTGATTATGGGCCATAAAGAGTTGTGGGAAGTCAAAGAAGAACGCGACCGCATTTATGCATTGCCTGAAATGTCAGATGAAGACGGCATGCGAGTTGGTGATCTGGAAACAGAATTTGCCGAAATGGACGGCTACTCAGCCGAAGCCCGTGCCGGAGAATTATTGCTCGGACTGGGAATCCCTGAAGCACAACACTTTGGGCTAATGAGTGAAATCGCCCCGGGCCTGAAACTGCGGGTGTTGCTGGCTCAGGTTTTATTTGCCGAACCGGAAATCATGCTGCTCGACGAACCAACCAACAACCTGGACATGCATACGATCTCTTGGTTAGAGCAGACGCTGTTGGCTCGCAACTGTACCATGATTATCATCTCGCATGACCGCCATTTTCTGAATACCGTCTGTACCCATATGGCCGATCTGGACTATGGTGAGCTTCGCTTGTTCCACGGTAACTACGATGAATATATGATTGCCGCAGAACAGAGCAGAGAACGTCTCCATGCTGACAATGCCAAGAAAAAAGCACAGATAGCGGAATTGCAAACCTTTGTCAGCCGCTTCTCAGCAAACGCATCAAAAGCCAAACAAGCCACATCACGCCAGAAACAGCTTGAAAAAATTCAGCTTGAAGAGGTCAAACCTTCCAGCCGTCAGTCACCGTTTATTCGATTCGAGCAGGAGAAACCGCTGTTCCGTAATGCGCTCGAAGTCAACGCCCTCAAACAAGGGTATGGTGACAACATTCTGTTTAGCGATGTCAATCTAATGGTCGAAGTCGGTGAACGGATTGCCATTATCGGGGAAAACGGGATTGGGAAATCAACGCTGTTGAATACACTGGCAGGTGTTATTGCTCCGATGTCCGGTGAGATCAAATGGTCAGAAAACAATAATATTGGTTTCTACGCGCAGGATCATGCCCATGAATTCAGTGAAGACCTTAGTTTAATGGATTGGATGGGACAGTGGAAAAAAGAAGGCGATGACGAGCAAACCGTGCGCAGTATTCTGGGTCGGATGCTATTTTCACAAAATGAGATTAAGAAGTCGGTCAAAGTCATCTCCGGTGGAGAACAAGGTCGCATGTTGTTCGGTAAGCTGATCATGCAAAAACCAAATATTCTGCTGATGGATGAGCCGACCAACCACATGGATATGGAATCGATTGAGGCCCTGAACTTAGCACTCGAAAACTACCCGGGGACGCTGTTATTTGTCTCTCATGACCGTCAGTTTGTTTCCTCAATCGCAACACGTATTATCGAAATTACTAAAGATGGCGTGCATGATTTCCACGGCACTTACGATGAATATCTGGCGAAACAAGGCCTGATCGGCTAATTTAACTCAAATCACGATGGGAGACTTACGATACCTGTGCTGTAGGTCTCCTGAACAACCCACGGTTTTACAGCGGAATCACCCGCACACTCGACTGGACTGTCCCCGCATAACCCCCCCGATCCACAACTACATGCCAATGCCCCGAATAAGGCACCAGAAACATACTCACCGTATCCGTCATATGGCCGCCATTATATTTATAATTGCGCCGTTGCTTGTATTTTTGAAAATTGTCATTGTCGAGTAAAAGGACATTGGCCGTATTATCTTTCAACGTCACTTCTATTTTCTGGCCTCGTTCACAAATATCAAGATCGTAATGGGTAAATTTCATTATCTCTCCAAAAATACATTTTCGAATCTGTCTTATTGCTCGAAGATATATATTCAATTACTCGATCATATTGAATTTTCAGTCATAGATCACGGAATAAATAGATAATAAAATCATACCTATAGCACAGTCTGAAGTATCAATATTGTTTAATATCTCTCGAAAATTTCTAATTGATATGCAACCCAGTGATAAAAAATGACACTTGTTATTGGATTAATTTCATATTATACCAATTGATCGCGGTTTCAATTCCATATAGAAAATAATGAAAAGGCAGATAGTCTGAGCAGATTTATGTTCAAAGAAGGGATTATATATTTAAAAAATGAAGGGCAATTGATAACTCATTGCCCTTCATTCAGTCATATATCAAATTAAAAATAATCGCTTAAGCCCTAAAGACACTACAGTTAAAGCAACCGGGATTACCGTTATGAATTTGTAGATAGTGCACTTGATCGTTTTTAAAATTATTGCGGATAACGTCTTCCAGAGCGGGGCCTTGCACCGTCTCAGCATGAACCATCATACTGTTCACATCATAAGCTCTCACCGATAATAATCGGGTCTGCAATATTTCAGGAATTTCATTAATCGCCAGTTCAACCATTGTTTTATTCGCCCGAACGAAAATAGGCCCAGTTGCGTGATAAGGTGATTTAACATCATGATACGGATAGTGAATTAAAAGGATTTTCTCACCGACTTCAGCTTCTTGCAGCGTCACTCGACAAGGATAACCCGGTTTTTCATCAGCAGTAAGCCAACAGCCATTCACCTCGGCCAGTTGTTCTTCGTCCATCTGCAAATACTGAGAAAAATATTTCTCATCAAGCGCTTTAATTATAAAATCAGTGTTCATATTCAACTCCATTTAGCATTCATTAACATCCATTACATGAGTCTTATCCAGTTAAAAGCAGCTTCAAGTCCTGTATCGATACCATTTGTCCGATCGCTTTTTGAAAAGAATGAAGTGGTGATTGCCGGTGGAATGCCCACTTGATCATACTCTACCCGATCGGCTGATAAGGTCTTCATATTCGAAATACCAAAACGGAAACCATTGGGCAACGTTTTGCCTAAGCTACCGGATAACATTCCCTGAGTTCTTTCACCGATCAATGTCACTTGATCGGACGCACTTAACATGAGTGTCGATAACTCAGCAGCGGATGCAGTCGTATTACTAATCAGAACAGCAACCGGTTTTCGATAACCCGGAGATTGTGGCTCAAGATAAATTTCATGCTCAGGTTCGAATCCGGCACCGTTACGGGCACTCTTAATATAGCCTAAGGTTTTTTGGTCAACAAAATATTCGGCTAACGCTCTGGCAAGATAAGCATAACCGCCCCCGTTAAAACGCAGATCTATCACCATCCCATCGGTCAATACGAAATCGGCCATAACTTGATTCATTGTTTGTCTGAACACAGCTAAAGTTTCAGCATGGTCATTGCCCGCGACAAAATCACTCCATCCATCAATATACAGGTAACCAATATTATCGCTCTTTCCTTTTCCCCAGATAATATGCTCACCTAAACCACCCGATAGATTCAGTTGATTGGAAATAATAGATCGAATAAGCACCTCGTTATCATCAGTATATTTTTGAATCGCCGTATTTTCAGATTCGGTGAAAGGTGCAACCAGACCATTATCATCGATATATTCTTGCCGTAGTCTGTCGAGTAAAACCGGTCGATCCCGTTGTCTAAACCGAGCCAGTTTATCCTGATCTAATATGTAAGCATGTCCATTCTGTAATGGACCAATCAGTGCTGACATCATCTCGAAAAGTTGCTCCCGTGTTGAATTATCAGACACCTGACCAAGTTCATTTTGCTTCATAAGCGTCCAATCAATCCCGGGAACATCTAGATTGTAATAATATGAATCAAGGGTCTGGATAAACATATTCAAGTTTCTGACCGGATCGTTTTCCGCCGCATTGACAACACTCAGATTGGTAAGGCAACTATTCGGCAACTCAGTCTGTTTCACATATTTGACCGTGTAATCTGTCGGATAAGCATTCAAACCCGGATAAGTAAAGCTGACTAATTGATCACCGACCTGCTGATAATGTTTTTCAAACGTTTCCTTGCTGAATGTTTCTTGATTTGTTAGTACACAGTAATCAGAAGTAAACTCATACTCGGTCACCGAATCAGATATAATTTTCAATGCAGACCCATAATTCTCTGATACCCAAATACTTGGCTCAACCGGTTTATCATCATTTTTATTTTCATTTATCTTATGATTACAGCCGCTTAAAATAAGCATTGATGCAACCACACTGATCTGTATTAATTGTTTCATTTACCACTCACCATTCAGTTATTGACTATGGTGAATAAGTTAATGGATTTCACGTTTTATTTGTGTAGCAACTTGTTGCTCAATTAAGACAAAAACAGACAAATAAAGTCATAATAATATTGAATAAAACTAAATTATCTCAAGTATTGTTTTAGTGATAATTATCGAATTCAGATATAAAATCACCATTTCCTCAGGTTGCTTTATAATAAGAATAGATGGGGTCTACTCAGATGACTGATGTTCACGACTGAAATCACAATATAACCAAACCATACGATCTAAAAACCAACTTTTCGCAAGATAAGTCACCAGTACCGATAAAATACAGAGTTGTATATCGTACTGATAAACGCCCCACCCCGCTAATATCAGTCCGAGCGTAGACGTCAAATGCAGAATCATAAATAGAGGCAATTGATGCGCTTTAGGCAGTGGTTCTTTGTCCCGGTTTAAATAAATCCGTTCTCCGAGTACCGACTTCGTTGCCCAGCTTTGTAACGAGAGTGGTTTCGGAAATAAAATCGGATTTAAAAACATCCACACAAATGCCATCACCAAAACCAGAAGACTCAACCAAACACTCCACTCCCTCAAGAAACCGGCGATAATAAAGAGTGGCAAGACACTATATCGGGTCCAGACACTCCACGGATTGGCATGTCTGTCCCACCCATTGCCATCTAAATGAAATAGTGTCGCTAATTTACGTTCAATGGTCATTTTTCACCTACCTATCAATTCATTATAAAAAATTAATCACACCGACAAAAAAGCGATTCGTTTCCGGCAGAACCATCCTTACGTCCGGTTTGGGAAGGTGAACGTAAATTTCGCGCCTCCCAAATCAGACCGTCCTGCACATACCGTACCCTGATGCCATTGTGCGATATGTTTGACAATCGCTAACCCAAGCCCATGCCCTGAAGCAGCATGACTTCGCGCATTATCCAGTTGTTCGAATGGCAAGAAAATCCGCTCCCAATCACTTTCATCAATTCCGATCCCATCGTCACACACATCAATCACGAACATATCCGTCTCCGCAACAAATGATAAATCCACCAGCACACTGGTTCGGGTATATTTACATGCGTTGATTAACAAGTTACTGAGCGCCCGTTTCATCGCAATCTGATCAATCAGTGCCAGCTTTTCGGTCGCTTCAGGTGCAATTCGCAATTGATAATGAATGTCCGGATAGAGTTGAAAGACACTCACACATTCATCATCAATCAATTGGGCAAGATGATATTTGGCAAAGGAAAGCAATTGACTGTCACCACTATAGCGGGATAACACGATGGTCTGGTTAATTAAGCTATCCAAGTCATCCAGACTTTTAGAGATCGAACTTTGATACTTTTCTTTTTCTATATTGGTCGTTGCGTTAGATAACATCTCAAACGCAAACCTCAGGCGATAAAGCGGGGTCCGCAAATCATGTGCAATGGCATTGGTGAGGGTTCTCTGCCCTTTCAACAATTGCTCAATCCTATCCGCCATGCGGTTAAAAGCATTCCCTAAGGTCGCTACGGTGGATATCTTGTATACCACCGCCCGACTATTCAAATCCCCATTGCCGAATTGCAATGTTGCCGCCAACAAGTTTTTCAAATCCCGCCACAGCGGATAAGTCCAGAAAAACATCCCTGCAGAAATTGAGAGGACAAACACCAAGACCAGCACAATGATGACCGATGGATGAATTGAGGACATCGGAATTAAATTAGCTAAAAGAAACGAGTCTCCATCATTTAGTTGGATATAAAATGTAATTTCATCGGTTGGATTGGTTCGCCAGAAAAAAGAATGTGTCGCGAATTGATTCTGTTCGGTTTGACTGATCTTGATCTGATTTCTTTTGACAATTTGTAAATCAAACGGAAAATTATTTGAAATGTCACGTAATAGTGTCGGCCAATGTTCTCGTTCTGTCGATGCAAACTGTTCCTGAAGCAAATACACAGTCCCTTCTGCACCTCGCCGTATTTTTTCTGCTTCTGAAGAATCAACAAATATTTTTAGGATAAAATGGCTATTGGCAATTTTCTTAATTAAGAATTCAGGTTCTTCATTGAAAAAAATAATCTGATGCTGCTCGATTTCGTCTCGGTTCAATGACCCAAAGTTGGTCTTATTGATATCAAGTAACTGAAGTGCAAAACCGAAATGCTGACTCAATTGTTCTATTTCATCAGGCCAAGTGTCGATCGGTATTGAATCAAGCCGGGACTCGATCAAAGTAAATGTCCCTTGATAGATCCGTTCATAGCGCTGCCCTTCAATATAATTATTAAATGATAATATTGGGTTCAAATCACTTGGATAGAGTAGAAAAAATAAGGGACCGAAGACCAGAATCCATAACCCTAAAAATGACTTTATCATCGAAGTTCACCATTGTTGAGTTATTCATAAAAATACAATTATCTCAAATCGTTAAAATTAAAAATCCATCCCTGAATTTCGCCTGCTCCTATTGGTATATCTAAATAGTATATTCATTTTTTTTCGCTGACTGTGACGATTTGTGACACTGGCCCGCCGTCAGCCAAAAACCGCTATTATGATGAGCAATCCAATTCCGAAAATTACCCATAAAAAAACCGGGATTTGAACGCCCGGCTTTTACCTATGATTCATCATGTTAGTGGAGAATGCTTATCCGATGTGAGTCAGGCCACCCATATACTTGCGCAGCACTTCAGGAATCGCAATACGTCCATCCGCTTCTTGATTATTTTCCAAAATCGCAACCATTGTCCGGCCAACGGCAAGACCGGAGCCATTCAGGGTATGCACCAACTCGGTTTTTTTCTCACCTTTGCGGCGGAAACGCGCCTGCATCCGACGTGCCTGAAAATCCCACATGTTTGAACAAGATGAAATCTCACGATAAGTCTCCTGTGCAGGCACCCAGACTTCCAGATCGTAAGTCTTACGTGCCCCAAAGCCCATATCTCCGGCACACAGAATCACTTTACGGTAAGGCAGCTCTAATAACTGAAGCACTCTTTCCGCATGACCCGTCAGTTCTTCCAAGGCATTCATTGAATCTTCAGGGCGGGTAATCTGTACCAGCTCGACTTTATCAAACTGGTGCATCCGGATCAGGCCGCGGGTATCCCGACCATAAGAGCCCGCCTCAGAGCGGAAACACGGTGTATGTGCAGTCATCTTCAGCGGCAGTTCAGATTCATCCAGAATTGAATCACGGACTAAGTTTGTCAGCGGAACTTCCGCAGTCGGAATCAGCGACAAGCGACGCGGCTCTTCATCACTGACTTTTTCTACCAATGGTTCCGTATGAAACAGATCTTTGCCGAACTTAGGCAGTTGCCCCGTGCCATACAGCGTATCGGCATTGACCAGATAAGGGACATACATTTCGGTATACCCATGCAGATCCGCATGTAGATCCAGCATAAACTGAGCAATCGCCCGGTGCAGGCGGGCAAACTGGCCTTTCATCACGATAAACCGGGCACCGGTAATTTTTGTCGCGCTGGCGAAATCCAGGCCGTCACCCATTTCACCTAAATCAACATGATCCTTCACAACAAAGTCATATTGCTTCGGCTCGCCCCAACGGGAAATCTCAACATTGCTCTCTTCATCCAGCCCATCCGGTGAAGCATCATCAGGAATATTAGGGACAGACAACGCAATATCTTCCAGCTGTTTCTGCACCTGATCCAATTCTGCTTTACGGGCATCTAAATCACTGCCCAGAGAACCGATTTGCTGTTTGATCGCTTCAGCGCCTTCCTTATCACCAGCCGACATCAGTTGACCGATCTGTTTCGAAATGGAGTTGCGAGTGGATTGTAAATTTTCAACTTCGACTTGAATCGATTTACGCTTCTCTTCAAGTTGACGAATGGTCTCTACGTCGAGGGTAAATCCGCGACGCGCCAGTTTTACTGCTGTTTCATCCAGCTCTGTGCGAAGTAATTTAGAATCCAGCATTGCTAATCCTATGCTTAATGGGTTGTAAAAAGCGCTCTGTTCTGTACCAATCAGATGGTCACAGCACAAAACGTCATGAAAATTGACATGCCCAGAACCCTGACAGATAGCCTGACAGATAACCTGAAGCAATTTGGGTATAAGAGATTAACGAAAAGTGGCTATTTTTCATAGCGCTTTCGTGTGCTTTTTGCGTCTAACTCAGCCAGATACTTGAGTTTCTCGTTGATCTTTCCTTCCAAGCCTCTTTCCGAGGGGTGATAATAGCTAGTTCCGGCCATTTCAGGCGGGAGATATTGCTCTCCGGCAGCATAAGCGCCCGGCTCATCGTGCGCATAGCGGTATTCATCACCATAGCCCATTTCTTTCATTAATTTCGTCGGTGCATTGCGTAAATGAAACGGGACTTCATACTCGGGTTCATCACGGGCGTCCGCCAAAGCCTGCTTCCATGCGGTGTACACGGCATTACTCTTGGGGGCACATGCCAAATACACAACGGCTTGTGCTATCGCTCTTTCACCTTCTGCCGGGCCGACACGCGTAAAACAATCCCATGCGGATAAAGCAACCTGCATTGCCCTTGGATCAGCATTACCAATATCTTCCGAGGCGATCGCCAGTAAACGACGGGCAAGGTACAGCGGATCACAGCCGGCAGCGATCATCCGCGCAGACCAGTACAGCGCGCCATCAGGATTTGAACCGCGAATTGACTTATGAACCGCGGAAATCAAGTCGTACCATATATCACCCTTATTATCAAAACGGGCAACTTTTTCCCCTGCAACTTCCGCCAACAAAGATAGACTGATAACCTTGTTACCCGTCGCATCTTCATCGGCCATGTCATATAACAGCTCCAGATAATTCAATGCCATACGGGCGTCACCCTGAACCAATTCAGCCAGACGATCGAGCACCTGGTCCTGAAAGTCAGCGGCAATCCCGCCAAACCCTCTCTCCTCATCGGTCACTGCCTGTTGCAGAGCATCGGCAATATCTTGTGTATTGAGTGAGGTCAGCTTATACACCCGCGCCCGGGAGAGCAGTGCGTTATTGAGCTCAAATGAAGGGTTCTCGGTCGTCGCACCGATAAAGGTGATCGTGCCATCTTCAATATGCGGCAGGAAGGCATCCTGTTGCGACTTATTAAACCGATGGACTTCATCGACAAACAAAATGGTGCGAAAACCTGCCAGTTGATTTTCCCGGGCACGTTCAATCGCAGCACGAATATCTTTCACCCCGGAGGTGACTGCAGACACGCGCTCTACACGCGCATTGGCATAGTTTGCTGCCAATTCAGCTAATGTAGTTTTGCCGGTCCCCGGAGGTCCCCAGAGAATCATCGAGTGTAGATGGCCGCTTTCCAGCGCTCTGCGCAGGGGCTTTCCCGGGCCGAGAATATGTTGCTGACCAATATATTGCTCGATCCGCTGGGGTCTCATCTTTGCTGCAAGCGGACGAAAATCTTCATCCCCTGAAAAATCCAAACTATAGTTATTCACAATGATGCTCATCCGTCATGCTTTGAAGCGACTGCTCTTTTTTGAACCTACCGTTTTTTTGGAACAACTTATTTGAAACTACTGCCGCTGGTCATCCACTTCTACACCCGCAGGAATTTTGAACTGGAACAGATGATTGTCCGGCCGTTTCAGTGTGATATTCTGAAACGAGAATAAACTTTTCTGGCCATCCTGTTCAATCACATCAAACCCTTTGACAACACCTTTTTGATCAATTCGAATATGAAACTCACCTTGTCTGCTGTCTGTTGTCGTCGGCACCAGTGTAAAATCATCGCTTTGCTGCGAAACTCGATAATGTTCCCAGTCCTGTTTTCGGTTTCTCGTCAACAACACAAATGGTGTCTGCTCAGTTGCCTGAGACTGATTATAAATAGACACCTGTTCGACAAAAGGATTGTAATACCAAACGGTGGTTCCGTCAGAGACCAGCAAGTTCTCATCCGGGGTAACCGTCTCCCAACGAAACAGACTCGGGCGCGCAATATCGACTTTCCCTTCTCCCTGAGAAACGACTTCCCCGTCAGGGCTGACAACCTGCTGTTGAAAATGAGCACTGAACCCATCATTTAACGCAAGCCTCGCACTTAATTCATCCTTCGGATCCGCCAGTGCTGAAAAGCTACAGGCCATTGATATCAATAGAAAGAAGGCAACCAGTTTTTTCATGTGTTCTCCGTTGCTGAACAAATGTGAATGATTATTGATGGATATAGACCATTATTTGCGGCTTTTTGTCATGTGTATGTCGAAAAAAAATCTATCAGCCGAAAAATGCAGCGTGACCGGCCATCCGTCACGTTCAATTTAAATCATGCCGTTTTCAAACAACACTGCTTGAATTTTTTACCACTACCGCACGGGCAGTTATCATTTCTGCCGACCGTTTTATAAGGATTGACGCGATGTGACCGGGCGCCACTTTGCTGTTCATCCGCGGCACAAGCCACTTCATGAATCATCATGTCCAAGTGTTCAGCCATTTCTGTCAGATAAGGCGGTACGTCAACCCCCGCATCTTTCATCTGCTGGCGAGTTTCCGCTTCATCAATCGCTAACATCAGCGTCGTCAACAACCCTTGTAACATTCTTTGTGTACCGTCAGATACAGCGACTCGTTGCCAGTGGGGCTCCACTAAAGGCCAGACTCCCATAAACCCTGACGCAAACTCAGCCAATGCTTCGCGGTCAGTCACATCCAGCAAGTCACCAACGGAGTACTGCCGGGCCAGTAATGCTGAATACTGCTGTTGATAATGAGCCGTAAAAGCTTGCTCTGCTGTGTCTGTGAGTTCAGTCACCAGATGAGACATCCATAAATGAGCTTCCAACGGCTGACAAGCCATATTGGCTGCCAGTACCGCACCTTCAATCAGTAATGGCGACTCGTCGCTCGGAAGTTCAGTTATATTCAGCAATTGATAAGTCATGATACATATTGTTCCTGTTTTTCTGTCATCGGCCATTATACCCAGAACGTAAATCAATGACACGCAGCAGAAAGATTCTGGCGTGACATTTGCGACCGAGCCAATTACAATCGCGCGTCCTGATAGAAGAGCGGAAGTTTATGCGTATTGTTCTGGGCCCGATGGAGGGTGTTCTCGATCATCTGATGCGAGAAATACTGACAGACATGAATGATTATGACCTGTGTGTGACGGAGTTTGTCCGGGTTGTCCATCAGTTGCTGCCTAAACACGTCTACTATCGCCTCTGTCCCGAACTACACCACGGCTCCCGCACCCGTTCAGGGGTTCCCGTGAATATTCAATTACTCGGACAAGATCCGGACTGGATGGCAGAAAATGCTGCGTTTGCCGCAGAACTCGGGGCACATGGTATCGATCTGAATTTCGGCTGTCCGGCAAAAACCGTAAACAAAAGCAAAGGTGGCGCAGCACTTCTGGAATTTCCGGAATTAATTTATCAAGTCGTCAAAGCTTGCCGAGAAGCCGTGCCCGAGGAAATCCCCGTTTCAGCAAAAATCCGCTTAGGACTAGAAAACCCGCAAGACTGCTTTGAAATCGTCGATGCCATTGAGCAGGCGGGAGCAAACGAGCTAACGGTTCATGCTCGTACCAAAGCCGGCGGCTACAAAGCCAGTGAAATCAAGTGGGAATATATCCAGCAGATTCGCCAAAAAACCCGTCTACCGTTAATTGCCAACGGCGAAATATGGGATGCGACCGATGCTCAGCGGTGTATTGATGTGACAGGTGTAGACAGCCTGATGGTTTGTCGTGGGGCATTAAATCGCCCGAATTTGGGCAACATGATTAAATACAATCATGCTCCGCTCTCTTGGTCTGAAATCGTCGAGCTCTTGCTGATTTATTCTCGCTGTGAGGTAAATGGTGACAAAAGCAAATACTATCCAAACCGCGTCAAACAGTGGTTTTCTTATCTACGCCAAGTTTATCCTCAAGCGAATGCCTTATTTCGAGAGATCCGGACGCTGACAGCCGTAGAACCGATTGTTGAACGGATTAAACATCATCAATCCGAACAGCCGCGGGAATGGGTGTAAGCTCACTTTCCTGCAACAATCAACACTCTTAGAAAATCAGCTGATTTTTGCCGCTCTTTTTTGCCATGTATAATTTTTCATCGGCTGATTTCAAGATTGCATCAATATCATGCAGCTCACTACAAGCCACAATCTCAACCCCACCGGAAATCGTAAAACCACCTTCCACAACCATCTCAGACTCTTCACTCAGGGCTTCTTTGACGCGGAGTAATGTTCTCCTGAGATGACTTTCACGCTCGGCCGTCAAATACAGAACAAATTCTTCGCCACCATAACGGGCAACCGTATCGGTCGCACGGATATGGCATCGAATCTGGTCACCGACATAGCAGATAACATCATCCCCAACATCATGACCAAAGTGATCATTGATCGCTTTAAAATTATCAATATCAAACATCGCAATCGCCACATAAGACTGATGCGGTGTATGTTCAAGAAAGGCTTCAAATCCACGCCGATTGCGTAGGCCTGTCAATGGGTCTCGAACAGCAAGTCCTTCATAATAACTTTTCGCATGACGGGTATTCATAAACAGAAAGAACATCACTGTTAATACATACATCACAGTGATAAGCACTAATGTCTTCTGTTTCAGACTGACAAACTGATAGATCTCATGCCCCCAATCCATATCGTAATAAATGGCATGATGAAATGAGATTCCCGCATCCTGAAGCGAATAAGGTTGAAAAGCACTTGTTGGCAACGACTCTTTCTGTGTATCAATAAAATGGAGCTTACCCGCAAGACGTTGGTTAGTATTCAACAGCTTATCCAACATGATATTCAATGAAATTACCCCTTCGAACTGATGATTTGAGTAAACTGGCAACATCAAAGAAATGAGGCTTTCAGTCGATTGCAGTTCCTGAAGTACCATCGGTCCACGAACTTTAATCAGCTGTTCTTCGTCCAGATTCTGATATACGTCCCAGTTCGGAGATTGAATCTGTTCGAGCACGTCTGTCGTCACATTAACCGACAGCGTGTCAGGAGAAGAAATGATATAACCCGATGGATCGATATAATGAACGCCTATCAGATAATCATCCAGATCATGAAGCAATGAAATCACCGGTGCCAGTGCAATTCTGAATCCTACTTCGTGATGGAGGGGACTATTTCTGTCACACAGTGTTTTATCGCCAACAATAATGTATTCAAGTGCCCGTATATGAACATCGGAATTTACGCGATCATCTGTTACTGCCAACTTCGGCCGCATATGGCATACGCCATTTACAATCTTTGTCGTATGCGTCAGTATCAGAGATTGACGGACCTTGATGTAATTATTCAAACTATAATCCAAAATGGTCAACATCTTGGATGCGCGAAAGAATTCCCGTTCGACTCTTTCGTACTCTTCACTCAGCTCTCTCTCCAATTGCCTGATATGCCCTTCAAACAGCATACCTACAAGTGCCAAAGCAAAAATGAGTGGGGTCAGAAGTCGCCCTTTTATAGCAAAATGTTTCTTCATTCACAGATATACACTAAGTGATGGCGTTGTTCCTTTAAGCGTAATACAAAGGAGCACTACAGAAATTAGAAAGCATTGACTTATATCAAAATTTGATATGAAAAGATAATAAGAATTGATTTTTGTTATATGAAATTGATAGATATGCTCTGAAACATGCATAAAAAAGTGCGTCGTCTCAACGCACTTTTCTCTAGAACTATCTCATTACATTTCGGTCAAAGTGAGAACATCCTTGATGTTGACATCCATATCTTCCGGATAAATGACATAGACTTGCAACTGATAACGTCCAACAGCAGTCGTATACCCCTCAATTTTATAACCATCTTGCTCAAACTGTTGAATATAATATTTATTACCGGCATGGTAGAAAGTTGATTTTTTATACTTGTCATCGATCAAATGGGAGCTAGGAATCCAGTAAGAATTCACATCGACAGTTGTTTCATCGATAATCTGCACTTCGATGTTATCTTTATCAAACACCATCTTTTTCGTGATGATGTTTCCTTGATCCACTGTCGAATCACTAAATTTCTGAAATTCACTGCTGTCTTCTTGATGAACCAATACAAATCCATCACTGAGTACAATCCGAGTATGGTATGGAGCCGCTGAAATAACATTATCCTGAACCGTCATATAGCGGTTTTGTGAAGAAGTCGCAGCACAACCAGTAAGAATAAAAGTAGCCAATATTAGACACAAAAAGTTTTTCATATTCATCGATATTCCTCATGATAAGTGGGGGCATCATACATGAAATAAATCAACAGATTCAATAAATTATGATAACACTTCCACCATCAACCAAAAATAATGTGAAATATATCAACATTGTGAGTTCTGAAGGCGTTCAGCGTTGTCCGTGATTTGATTTCTGACAACAAAAAAGACGCGCTAACTGCACGTCTTCGTAGTTTAGGCGGTTGGCAGAAACAGGCTCAACTCAAAAGTAAACTATCATCAGCCAATGTCTCCCCTCTGACTTTTGAAAACATGTCCAGCAAATCCGGTACATCCATATGTCGTCGTTGCTCTCCGGAGACATCGAGTACGATCTGTCCCTGATGAAGCATCACCGTTCGGTCACCACAAGCCAATGCATCTTTCATCGAATGTGTCACCATCATCACCGTCAGATTAAACTCTTTTACGATTTTATTCGTCAGCTCAATAATGAAAGCTGCCATACGGGGATCGAGTGCTGCCGTGTGTTCATCCAATAACAATAACTTACTCTCTGCGAGCGTCGCCATCACCAGACTCACAGCCTGCCGTTGTCCTCCGGAGAGCAGACCAATGCTGTCACCGAGACGATCTTCCAGCCCCAGTCCCAAAATACTGATACGCTCCTGAAACAGCTGACGACGCTTGGAAGAGAGTGCATGTTTCCAACTGCGGCGACTGCCGCGCTTGTAAGCCAGCGCCATATTCTCTTCAATGGTCAACGAACCACAAGTGCCCGCCAGCGGATCCTGAAACACACGCGCACAAAAATTAGCACGCTGATCAACACTTCGACGCGTCACATCGATATCATCAATCAACACCTTGCCACCAACCATCGGTGTTTCACCCGTCACCGCACCCAGTAGCGTTGATTTACCGGCGCCATTTGAACCAATCACAGTCAGAAACTGATGTTCAGGCACCGTCAAAGACACCCCTTTCAAAGCACGGTTTTCTAGAATTGTCCCCGGGTTAAAAGTCACCTGTATATTTTCCAGCCGAATCATGCAGCACCTCCGGCCCGGTTCGATTTCATTTTATTCTTCATACGCGGCATGATCAGCGCGATCGCAACCAATACGGCCGTTACAAGATTCAGATCTGAAGCCTGCAAACCAAACATACCTGAACTCAGTGCAAATGCCACAGCGAGACGATAAAGCACCGAGCCAAGAATTACCGCGACCACGGCAACCCAGATACGTCTTCCGGGAATTAATGTTTGTCCCAGAATCACAGCTGCCAGCCCGACAACAATGGTGCCGACACCGGAAGTAACATCAGCAAAACTGTTGGTCTGCGCGAACAATGCCCCGGCAAAGCCGACAAAACCATTCGACAGCGCCAAACCAAAATAAGTATAAAATGCGGTGCTGCCACCTTGAGCTGCCACCATCCGTGCATTCACGCCTGTGGCTCTCAGACCTAAACCAAAATCACTGTTCAGCAAGCGGACAATCAATAAAGCGGTTAGTAACACCAGCACACCAACGACCAATGGACGGATATACATAGGGTCCCCCATCGCTTCAAAAGGCGTCAAAATCGTATCTTCACCAATCAACGCCAGATTCGGACGCCCCATAATACGAATATTGATTGAAAACGCGGCAATCATGGTGAGGATCGAGGCCAGCAAGTTTAAGATACCGAACCGAACCGTGAGAAAAGCGGTCACCCAACCAGTCATCGCACCGGCAATTATGGCTAACCCGGTTGCAATCCACGGATTTATTCCCGCGACAATCGCTGTTGCAGCAACCGCTGCCCCCATTGGGAAACTACCATCCACACTTAAATCAGGAAAATCAAGCACTCGAAACGTCAAATAAACGCCAAGTGCAACTAATCCATAAATCAGCCCTATTTCCAGAGCTCCAAAAAAGGCAAAAGCAGACATTTCGTACTCCCTTTCTGCTTATTTATTTCGGGCTGGTGAGCCAGCCCGTTTATTGTTGTGATTATTTGATACTGGTTGCACGATCCAGAATGGATTGAGGAATCTTGAAGCCCAGCTTATCCGCAACGGTTTTATTCACGACCAGATCTGAACCTTTTGCGACAGTGACATCAATATCTCCCGGCTCTTTGCCGTTCAGAATCTCGGCAACATAATTAGCTGTCTGTATACCAATCTGATAGTAATCGAAACCAAGACTCGCAATCGCACCGCGATCAACATAGGAGGTTGCAGCCCCAAAAACGGGCGTTTTGGCCTGATTGGCCGTCACAATCATCCCTTCGATGGCACTGGCAACCGTATTATCGATTAAGGCATAAATAATGTCAGATTTCTCAACAATACTTTGCGTTGCAGACTGAACATCGGCACTTTTCAATGCAGTCGCTTCAACGAGTTTCAGGCCATTTTCTTTGACACTCTGCTTGAGCAGCTCGATCAAACTGACCGCGTTTGCTTCACCCGGATTGTAGACAACACCAATGGTTTTGACGTCCGGCATCAATTCTTTAATCAGCTCGACATGCTGTTTGACAGGAGACAAATCGGATAGGCCCGTCACATTTTTTCCCGGATGCTGCATGGTTTTAACCAGCTTCGCACCAATAGGATCAGTAACCGCAGTAAAAACGATGGGAATAGAACGGGTTGCGGAAACTAAAGCTTGTGCGGTTGGGGTCGCGATACCGACCAGCACATCCGGACGCTCTCCGACAAACTGTCTGGCGATCTGTACGGCTATTGCTGGGTTTCCTTGTGCGGTCTTGTATTCAAAATCTAGATTTTTTCCTTCAATATATCCTTTCGCTTTTAATCCATCCAGAAGCCCCTGACGGGTCGCATCCAAAGCTGGGTGTTCAACGATCTGTGACACGGCGACTTTTGCCGTTTTCGCCATAATATTAGTTGAGGAAATGAGCGCCGCTCCGGCCAGAACAGCGGTTGCTACCAGTTTTCCTGCTTTCATCGTGACTCCTTAAATCTAAGGCATTAAGTTTTAATGTTGTGTTTAATGTTGTGTTTAATGTATTTGACTTGTTATTACTGCGTTACAGGCTGCAATCAACAACATTATTACCAGCAAGTTACAGTAAAGGGAAGTGTGATTTATACCTTCATCCACTCAGAAGAATAAATAGTGATAGATATATACATAAATCACAATCAGGCAGGGTGCAAATATTAAATATATTTCATAGTCTTTTATAAAAGACTATGAAACAGAAGGCACTTCGATGGGCAGAAATTAAAACCAGCGATCAAGCGCCGATTTATCCAACTGGCGAAATGCTTTATTGAGTACCAGCGCTAACTCTTTATATCTAGGTTTTGCCTTTATGGGTTCTAACGCAAAACCAGTCTCGACAATTTTTTGGTGCAGCTCGCGATACCATCCGGCTAGCGAAGGTGGGAGTCGTGTATTGGCTCGATTGCCTAACCACCAAATCCCCTGCAAGGGAAGGCTGATCGCAAACAGAGCCATGATAATCGCTTGGGGCATCGCTCCGATATTGTGAAAAACCATTTGGGTTAGCACACTAATCGCTGCCACAGCTGGCATGACCTTCACCGCAAAACGAGTCGCTTTGATAATCCTTTGTTCAGGGAACATCGGGGCTAACTCTTTGCGCATTGGCCAGATATCCATGTACTTTTGCCCATCTCTCAGATTATGAATCAATCCTGCGTTATGGCTCATTGGCATTTCTCACTCACTGGCAGACAAACTATAAGAATAATTGAAATCTTCAACTAATCCCGTAAAATCTTGTCCAAAATTAATATTTGTTCAAATTTTTTTGTTATAATGGCCGAACATCGCTATCCTTTGCGCGCCTTACTGTCATTGTTGCCTCGATTTATTATTTAAGCAACTTTGAAACTTACTTTAGGTGATAATAAAACGTGTAACCTTTAAGTCAATCACGATAGGTAGACGTAAGTTGATGTTTGTTTGACCAGGATTAGTTTATGACCCGATTTGTCATATTACTCTTGGAACCGATTTTTATCTAAACCGATTATACAGGTAGTTACTCATGTCAAAGCTAGTTTTAGTTTTAAACTGCGGTAGTTCTTCTCTTAAGTTCGCGATCGTTGATGCAGAAAATGGTAATGAGCATCTCACAGGTCTTGCTGAATGTCTCCACCTCCCAGAAGCCCGAATCAAATGGAAATTGGATGGTAAGCATGAAGCACAACTAGGAAATGGTGCTGCCCATGAAGAAGCTTTAGCTTTTATCGTTGAAACCATTCTCGCGTCTAAACCTGAACTGGCAGACAATCTGGCAGCGATCGGTCACCGAATTGTTCATGGCGGTGAACAGTTTACTCAATCCGCTTTGATTGATGATTCTGTTTTAAAAGGTATTGAAGAGGCAGCCACATTTGCACCACTGCATAACCCTGCCCATGTTATCGGCATTAAAGCCGCACAGCACGCATTCCCAAGTCTGAAAAATGTGGCCGTATTTGATACAGCTTTCCATCAGACCATGCCTGAAGAATCATTCTTATACGCACTGCCATACAAACTCTATAAAGAGCACGGTATCCGTCGTTACGGAATGCATGGCACATCTCACCTGTTTATCACGCGTGAAGCGGCAGAACGTCTGGGTAAACCGGCCGATCAACTGAACATCATCAACTGTCACTTAGGGAATGGTGCTTCTGTTTGTGCCATCAAAAATGGTCAATCCGTCGATACCTCGATGGGGCTAACACCACTGGAAGGCCTTGTCATGGGCACACGTTGTGGTGATATCGACCCAGCGATTATTTTCCATCTGCATGATGCACTTGGCTACTCAGTGAAAGATATCAACACCATGCTGACGAAAGAATCCGGGTTACAAGGTCTGACTGAAGTCACGTCTGACTGCCGTTACGTTGAAGATAACTACGGTACAAAAGAAGATGCAACACGTGCAATGGATGTATTCTGCCATCGTCTGGCAAAATACGTTGCAGGTTACACCGCAAGTATGGATGGTCGTTTAGACGCCATCGTATTTACCGGTGGTATCGGTGAAAACTCAGCGCCTATTCGTGAGATGGTGTTGAATCGTTTAAGTATTTTCGGTATTCAGGTGAACCAAGAAGCGAACCTGAAAGCCCGCTTCGGTGGTGAAGGTACAATCACGACTGAAGATAGTCGAATTCCTGCAATGGTCATCTCTACCAATGAAGAGTTGGTCATCGCTGAAGACACTGCAAAACTCGCAGGTCTGTAATGACACACTGGCTAACTCGATGAGTTAGCCAGTTTTGTTCTGGGGCTTAACAATTTCTATCCGTTAAGCTTTGTTCCTTTCTGCAAGCAAATTTTCATTTGTATTGCAATCGATAGCTAAAGGTACTCTACTCATGTCTCGTACTATTATGCTGATCCCTATCAGTGCCGGTGTTGGTTTAACCAGTGTCAGTCTTGGGGTAATCCGCGCGATGGAGCGCAAAGGTGTTAAGGTCTCTTTTTTCAAGCCAATAGCCCAGCCTCGTCACGGCGGAGACCAACCGGATCTGACTTCAGCCATTTTAAGTTCAAGCAGCGATATCAAAATCGCTGAACCCATGCAGATGTCAAAGGTTGAGACACTGATTGGTAGTGAACAGATGGATGTTCTCCTTGAGACCATCGTGGAAAGATACAATCAAGTGAACAAGGATTCCGAAGTCACTCTGATAGAAGGTCTTGTCCCAACACGGAAACATCCGTTCGCCAATCAAGTCAATGCAGAAGTTGCCAAAACCCTTGGTGCTGAAATTGTCTTTGTCGCCACTCCGGGAACAAACAATCCAACACAGTTGAAAGAACGGATTGAAGTCGCCTGTTCAAACTTCGGTGGCACGAAGAATAACAACATTTCTGGTGTTATCATTAACAAACTCAATGCTCCTGTTGATGAAGACGGCCGCACCCGACCAGATTTGTCTGAAATTTTTGATGATAGTGACCAAGCAAAACAGACTAATCTTGAAGTCATGCAAATCTTCAACTCCAGTCCGATTCGAGTGCTGGGTTGCGTACCATGGCGTATTGATCTGATTGCAACACGTGCCATTGATATGGCAAAACACCTGAATGCAGAAATCATTAACGAAGGTGAAATCAACACACGCCGGATCAGAAGTATTACGTTCTGTGCCCGCTCATTACCGAATATGATTGAGCATTTCAAACCCGGTTCGCTACTGGTGACGTCAGCAGATCGCCCTGACGTGATGGTTGCAGCAGCATTGGCTGCCATGAACGGGGTTGATATCGGCGCTGTTCTCCTGACTGGTGGTTATGATATGCCAGAGACGATCATGAATCTGTGTCGTCCGGCATTTGAATCAGGCCTGCCGATCTTTAAAGCGCAGGGTAACACTTGGCAAACGTCGCTGAACTTACAGAGTTTCAGCCTCGAAGTACCGGCAGATGACAAAGAACGGATCGAATTCGTCAATGAACATGTTGCCAGCCATATTGACGGACCATGGATCGATTCCCTGACTGAAGGCACACAAGGTATTCGTCGTCTCAGTCCACCAGCGTTCCGTTATCAGCTCACCGAATTTGCTCGTCGTGCGAATAAGCGCATTGTGCTGCCTGAAGGTGACGAACCTCGTACCGTCAAAGCAGCATCTATCTGTGCTGAACGTGGTATTGCAGAGTGTGTTCTGCTGGGTAACCCGGAAGAGATCAAACGTGTCGCCATTCAACAAGGTGTTGAGTTGGGTACAGGTATCACCATCATCAACCCGAGTGATGCGCGTGAACAGTATGTCGAACGTCTGGTTGAACTGCGTAAGAACAAAGGCATGACCGAAGTTGTTGCCAGAGAACAACTGCAAGATACTGTGGTTCTCGGAACAATGATGCTGGAGAAAGGTGAAGTTGACGGCTTGGTTTCCGGTGCTGTGCACACAACGGCAAATACCATCCGCCCGCCACTTCAGTTGATTAAGACCGCTCCGAATGCTTCGCTCGTGTCTTCAATTTTCTTCATGTTGCTTCCGGATCAGGTTCTGGTTTATGGCGACTGTGCCATCAATCCGGATCCAAATTCAGAACAACTGGCTGAAATTGCCATTCAATCCGCTGATTCAGCCGCTGCGTTCGGTATTGAACCACGGGTTGCTATGATTTCTTACTCGACAGGAACCTCTGGTCAGGGTGCGGATGTTGATAAAGTTCGTGAAGCGACTCGCATTGCACAAGAAAAACGTCCTGATTTAATCATCGATGGTCCGCTTCAGTACGATGCAGCAATCATGGAAAACGTTGCCGCGTCGAAAGCACCAGACTCACCGGTTGCCGGTAAAGCGACGGTGTTTGTATTCCCTGATTTGAACACCGGTAATACAACCTATAAAGCGGTACAGCGCTCTGCTGATCTGGTCTCGATTGGTCCAATGCTGCAAGGTATGCGTAAACCTGTTAACGATCTGTCTCGGGGAGCACTGGTAGACGATATTGTTTACACCATCGCTCTGACAGCAATTCAGGCGAGCCAAGAATAGAGATAATCTCTGATTCGTAAAACAAAAGCCCTCACTTCAACATTGAAGCGAGGGCTTTTTTATCAGTAATTATTGATGAACCATCTTACGCAACACAGCACACTTGATGTCTGCTGTAATTAATTGAGATGCTCTCTGCCATGCGGAGACAGCAAATCCAGTACAGGGCCGACAGGAACGACTTGAGTCGGATTAATCCCTGTATGGCTGAAGTAATAATGCCGCTTAATATGATAAAAATCGGTCGTGTCTTGGATACCCGGTACTTGGTACAACTCTCTCAGATAACCGGATAAATGCTTGTAATCTGCAATGCGTCTTTTATTACATTTGAAATGTCCGACATAGACTGCATCGAAACGAATCAATGTGGTAAATAAACGCCAATCGGCTTCAGTCAACTGATTACCAACCAGATAACGGCTACCGGCAAGATGT
This sequence comes from Vibrio sp. MEBiC08052, assembly GCF_001506075.1. Taxonomy (GTDB): domain Bacteria; phylum Pseudomonadota; class Gammaproteobacteria; order Enterobacterales; family Vibrionaceae; genus Vibrio. Next base: position 2,044,289 of record NZ_KQ947475.1, read on the forward strand.
GCATCGATCTTATCCAATTCATCAAATAACGATTCATATGCTTCTTCATAAGCATCTTGAGTGGTCGCAAACCCACAGCGGTAGACACCATTATTCACATTCGGATAGATGCGGTCATTCCACTGATCAATCGCTGCTTGTAATGCTTTAGGATAAAAATCCAGTGAATTACCGGTCAGGTGGTTAAATTCACTGTTAAACATCCGGATAATCTCAGACGACTCGTTACTCACAATGGTATCGGTCTTTTTATCCCAAAGGACAGGAACGGTGACCCGGCCAGTATAATCCGGTTTTGCCCGCGTATAGATCTGATGTAAACGGGTATGACCGAATAGCGGCTCAGGAATCCCGAATGTCCATCCTTCAGACATCATATCCGGACAGACGATCGTAATATCAATATGGTCATTCAACGCTTTCAGTTGACGGAAAATCAGGGTGCGATGAGCCCATGGGCAAGCAAGAGAGACATAGAGATGATAACGGCCGGATTCTGGCTGAAATGCGGCATCAGGATCATGCCTGACCCAATGACGAAACCCTGCGTCCTCACGAACAAAACGCCCTTGCTGGCTCTTTGTATCGTACCAAACATCATGCCATGTACCTTCAATAAGCTTTCCCATAAATCCCCCCTTATCTCTGTGTAAGTGGATTATAGGAAAATACAACCAGATTCAACACTCACCATCTCTGGCTTTCATATTCAAATAATTCGAATAACCCAATATATGACTGCTTACATGTCCATAATACGAATGAAAAATAAATCATTGATCATATAAGCATATTAATCACATCAATTAAAAATACATAAAATAATAAATTAAATAGCGAAATTAAATATAAAAATACTGATTTAAAATAGACTGATAATAATAAAAAAATTACATCTAAAGTAATAAAATAATGATTAAACAATTAGAAAATCCAACTAAACTATCCATAGAAATAACCCTAGTACCACTCTGAGCATTTGCTAAACAAACGAGCGGACAAGGTATCCAGACAACACGACAAAGCCACCACAAGATATTGATAATTATCAATAATATAATGATATCACTGTCATAATAATACGTGATAATATTGATATATTCAGGTAAAATAATTATCGTAAAATACACAGGAGACATCACAGTGAATACGATATGGTTAACCGGAGATGCTGTCGTTGATTTAATCCCTGACGGAGAATCTCATTATTTAAGATGCCCGGGAGGTGCGCCAGCAAATGTCGCTGTTGCTATCGCTCGTTTAGGTGGAAAAAGTGCATTTTTTGGTCGCGTCGGTTTTGACCCGATGGGTAAATTTATGCAACATACATTGACTGAAGAATCGGTTAACACCGATTATTTATTTCTTGATAAAGCACAGCGAACTTCCACTGTCGTCGTTGATTTAGATGATCACGGCGAACGTAGTTTTACATTTATGGTAAAACCGAGTGCCGATCAATTTTTAACCACTGATGATATCCCGCATTTTCAACCCAATGAGTGGTTGCATGTGTGCTCTATTGCGCTGGCAAACGAACCCAGTCGAAGTTCAACACTCACAGCGATTCAACAGATCAAACAAGCCGGCGGCTCATTCAGTTTTGATCCAAATCTGAGAGAAGAAGTCTGGTCAAATCCTGAAGAGATGATTCCCACCGTGATGCAAGTGGTTCGTCATGCGGATGTAGTCAAATTCTCCGCAGAAGAACTGACTTTACTGACGGGGACTGAAACGATTGAAGCCGGTCTGGAAATGTTGGCTGAATTCTCTATCCCTTTGATTGTCATCACATTAGGTGCCGAAGGCACACTTGTTGTCAGTCAAGGTGAACAACTCAAAGTACCGAGCCGTCAAGTCAATGTCGTTGATACCACTGGGGCGGGCGATGCATTCGTTGGTGGCATGCTCTGCCGTTTATCTGAATTCGAACAATGGAAAAACCGGGCAACGATCATTGATGCCGTTACATGGGGGAATTGCTGTGGAGGTCTGGCAACCACACAAAAAGGGGCAATGACCGCTCTGCCTCATCGTCATAAATTACTCGAACTCATTACCGGTTAATGTATTTCAGATAAAAAACGGGTGAAGCTACTGCTTCACCCGTCCCTAAAAAGATGCTATGAACGGTAAGGCGCTGCTGGCGCATGAAGTTCGTAAACCTGTAAATTCACTGTGGCATCTTTTACGGACAGCCGTGTGGCTGGCTCCGGCGTAAAGACGCGAGTCGTCATCACGGCTTCTCCATGATTGATAAAAATTTCCAGTGACGAATTATCAGCCAGAATCTGCAGCGCAACGCTGCCGGAGAATAATTCAACTTCACGAACAGTATCCCCCTCTTCAATCTGAGTCTTTGTACGATCAAGCAGTAAACGATGTTTAATCGGATCAAGATAAATCTCAACATAGTACTGTTCATCTTCAAATAAACGAAGTCGACTGCCCCATTCTAGTTCTGCAAACAGTTCAAACGTTTTGGTATTGAGATCAACAGCATCATTGTCTAACCGGATATCACGTAATTCGCCCCGCAGGGCAGCTAATTCCCGTAACGGATGCTGGACAATCTTGCCACCGACGAACTCAAGTTCACGCAATGCAGTGAGCTGGTGAATCCAACCAGAACGACAAGTCGGATGCTTTAATTCATCCGGTAACCCCATCCAACCACACATCACTCGACGACCATCTGGCGTCTCCATACTCTGTGGAGCATAAAAATCAAAACCATAATCGAGGATCTGCAGTTTCGAAATTGAGATTTCATCCTGCTCATTGAATGATACCTGAGCAATGCGATTCTGGTGCGGTACTGTATTCAGTGCACTTTCGGATTGAATACCTTGCGGTGCAAAGACAAAACAATCTTGGCCATTCAAACTGAAAATATCCGGGCATTCCCACATATAACCAAAATCACCAAGTTCATGACCATACAGATTATCGAATTGCCAATCACGGAGATCTTCGGAATGATAGACCGCTAAACGGCCTTGCATCGCTGTGGTTTGTGTCCCGAGAAACATCATCCACTTACCATTTCGGTAAATCACCTTCGGATCTCGTGTGTGCTCAGTTACGCCCGGTGGTAATTCCCGAATCACAGGACCAATTTTATGCAGCGGTTCTCCCGCTTGTGAGATCGCGGCACACTGCATCGTTTGACGATAGCGTTCTTCACCCAGCCTGACATTGCCCGTATAAAATACCATCAACGCCTTATCCAGACTGACTGCATGACCAGAATAAACACCATGACTATCAAACCAGTCTGACGGTGTCAGTGCCACATCATCCCATCGCCAATTCAATAGATCGTCACTCAGCGTATGGACCCAATACTTATCCGTATGAGCACAGCCAACCGGAGACCACTGGTAAAATAAATGGTACTGCCCGTCATGGAAAATAAATCCATTTGGATCATTCAATAACCCGCGAGGGGGAGCGATATGCCAGGACGGACGGTAATGGCAGATAACGGGTTGTGCCAGATCAATCAGTTGCGTTCTTTGCTGTGCTTCGATAGCTCTTCCCAGACGGAATAAAGCCGCTTCATTCACGACCTCATCAGATAAAGCAGTGAGATGCCATTCTTCTAATACTTTTTCAAGAACAACATCGGCAGGCAGATCCCTAATTGCATCCGGATTTCGGACTGCGAGAGAAACATGATGTTCTGGTAACAGAACCCGGTAGATATTACTGACTCCGCCAGCCAACTCGATGAGGTCTTCTAAACACATGTATCGATAATCCTATATTTTTGGGAACGTTCTCAAAATATAGATCTATTCAAAAAATGCAAGAGAACGCAGTGAATGGGGCATACCAAATTCATATTATGTGAACATCGGCACAACTCTTCATCGATCAACAAGTTTCACGTTTAATATTATCGAAGGTCAACACCATTTTGCTCATTTCTTTGCCATGCCCTTCGATTCGGTCTAATAGCATTCTCGCTGCATTTTCTCCGGCTTTGCCGAAGGCGTAATTAAACGTGGAAAGCGATGGACTACTGATATACGCCAACTCATCGTTTCCAACCCCCAGCACTTTGACCTGCTCTCCGACTGAAATACCCATTTCCCGCATAGCTTTAATCGCTCCGACAGCAATTCGGTCTGTCGCACAAAATAATCCATCGGTTGCGGGATATGTTTGTAAAAATTCACGTGCCAATCGATAACCGGATTCAATCGAGAAGTCACCATGGGCATGAAAAATCACTTGTTGCTGATGCATTTGCAGTGATTTCTCCAAGCCTTGAGATCGGAGCTCATCCACGGCAAGGTCATCCGTTTGTACACCAATAAACCCAATCTGTTGACACCCTTGCGCGAGTAAACGCTGTCCGGCTTCATAGCCAACACGAAAATCATCATGGATAATACTGGGAATATCATATAAGGAACCATCTTGACCAATGAGCACCACAGGTACGGATGACTGTTGAATGGCTTTGATCAGTGGCATATCCAGATGCGTCGCGAAAAATACAATACCTTCAACCCGCTTCTGATTAAAAATCTGGATATACTCAAGCTCTTTACTATGATTCTGATGGGTATTCGCCAGCAGGACATGTTTTCCCGCAGGCTCAAAAATGGCTGTCAAACCATCGACACCCTGTGCTGTTGCATGTGATGAGACCCTCGGTACAATGACACCGATAAGATTCGTTTTCTGGGATTTTAAATCTTTTGCGACCTGATTGACCACATAACCACATTGAGAAACAGCTTCTAATACTTTGATTTTAGTCGCTTCTTTCACGCCATATTCATTATTAATCACACGCGAAACTGTTGATTTTGAAACACCAGCTAACCTTGCGACATCATGTAAACTCGCCATTCCGCTTCCTTATACCTTTGGAATCAATTGCAATTATCCCCAGGTGGCTACAAAAAACCTGGAATAACGTGTCACCTTCAATCGTGACAACGTGATTTTACCCTTGTTTTCATCATAATTCGTCGTCCCATTAGCGATCTGACTCACATAATAGTCCACATGGTTTTGACCATTTGTTAATTATTGACAAAAATCCGAATTGCAAACGTTCCCAAAACATAAAATTATTTATACACAGAATATAATCCAATAACAGAATCGGAGTAAGTTATGGACTATCCAGTCATCGCGAAACAGCTGCTAGAGCATCTGGGTGGCAAACAAAACATCCAGGCATTGGCACATTGTGCAACTCGTTTAAGATTAGCACTCAAAGACGAATCCGTGATTAATGAAGATGCGATTAGTGAAATAGAAGGTGTCAAAGGTCAATTTAAAGTCGCAGGGCAATACCAAATCATTTTTGGTTCAGGAATTGTCAATCAAGTGTATGCAGCCATGTCTGAAGCAACCGGAATGACAGATATGTCAACCAATGATGTTGCACAAGCCGGCGCCCAGAAACAGAATATTATCCAGCGCGCAGTAAAAGGTCTGTCTGACATTTTCGTCCCCATCATTCCTGCGATTGTTGCCGGTGGTTTATTAATGGGGATATTTAATGTCCTCACTGCCAAAGGACTGTTCATTGATGGTCAATCGCTGATTGACGCCAATCCTGGATTGGCTGACCTTGCCAGCATGATCAATACTTTTGCCAATGCACCGTTTGTTTATTTACCTATTTTACTGGCATTCTCCGCAACCAAAAAATTCGGTGGTAACCCATTCCTCGGTGCCGCACTCGGGATGCTGATGGTTCACCCGGATTTACTCAATGGCTGGGGATTCGGTAGTGCATCCGTCCATGGCACAATCCCGTCATGGAATATTTTAGGTTTCGAGATTCAGAAAGTCGGCTATCAAGGCTCGGTACTACCGGTTCTTGTGTGCGCTTTCATTCTGGCGAAGATTGAAAATAACCTGCGAAAAATTGTCCCTTCGGTTCTGGATAATCTACTCACACCGCTACTGTCGCTGTTCATTACTGGCTTCCTCACATTTACGGTGGTCGGCCCGTTCACACGAGATTTAGGTTTCTTATTAGGTGACGGTTTAAACTGGTTATATGAATCAGCAGGCTTCATCGGCGGGGCAATTTTTGGCTTAATCTATGCGCCTTTCGTCATCACCGGAATGCATCACAGTTTCATCGCGATTGAAACTCAACTTCTGGCAGATATTGCGGTCACAGGTGGTACATTTATCTTCCCAATCGCAGCAATGTCTAACGTTGCTCAAGGGGCCGCATCTCTCGCTGTCGGGATGATGACCCGGGATCAAAAACTGAAAGGTATTGCAATCCCATCAGGGATTACGGCACTACTCGGTATCACAGAACCAGCAATGTTCGGCGTCAACTTAAAAATGCGCTATCCTTTCATTGCCGCAATCACCGGTTCAGCGGTCGCCAGTGCTTTCATTACCTTTTTCCATGTCAAAGCACATGCACTGGGGGCGGCAGGTTTACCGGGAATTATTTCCATCAATCCGGCAAAACTCAGCTACTATATAATTGGTATGGCAATTTCGTTTATCACTGCCTTCGGATTAACTTATGCTCTAGGTGTGAGAAATAAAGCAAAACAACAGCCGAAAGCTGTGGCTTAACATGCTCTCACCTCTTTCCCCCCGAGCCCATCAATGATGGGCTTTTTTTTATCTCTCATTGCTGAAATTTATTCACTATCTATCTCAATAGCGGTGAAACTGATATACACATCTCTCCCTGCTGCCAGTTCTTCAACATGATAAGGCCAATGATAATGTTCGATAATACAGCTGGTTAATTGCAGTCCCAAACCGAACCCAAGACTTTCATCCGTTTCGCCGATGGCACTGTAATTTCTGATTTTGACCGTCTGTCCTAACTGAACGATTTCAACTTGACCATGATATGTATGCTGAAAAGCATTCCTGATTAGATTCCCCAATACAATTCTGACCATACCCAAAGGCAGTTGATAACTGGCGGGCTCTGTTTCGATAGTAATATCAATTTCTTTATCACGAACCAGATAATCCAGTTCATAACGGATCTGATGAACTAATTTTTCCAGATCTACCGGCTCCGTCGATAAATTGTCAAACTTACCCCGATTCAGCCAAAGTAGCGTTTCACACAGTTCGGTCATGGTCATCCCCGCCCGGAGAATCCGATCCAGTACTTCCTGTTGCTTTTCTTCCGTCCCCTCTTTTTGCAGGAGACGTTTCATCAACTGACTATTACTTCGGACCACCGAGATAGGTGTTCTCAGTTCATGGCTGGCATGAGATAAAAATTGTTTCTCTCGATTCAGGGTCGTCTGTACCGACTGCAAACTTGAATGAATAATTTCAGCCAAATTATTTAACTCGTTATAGTAAAAATCAGGGGCAGCACGATTGAGATTGCCGGAAGAGAGCTCTTTAGCCCAGCCGATAAGACGCTCAACCGGAATGGCAATCCTATGCAGCAGTACCACCATAATCAATGCAAAGAGGGTAATCGCAATAATGGCGTAAATCATAATGCGCAAATAATAATTTGTATCTGCATTATTTTGCTGAAGATGAGAAACGATATCGGTAAAAACCCAAGAGATATAGAACGTCCCTTGTGGTGCATCGTCATAACGCAATACGAAAACAGCAGCGGTAGGAATATCAAACCAGTTATCCCGCTTGACATATTTGCCAAAAGCCTGATGAGTCTGCAATTTCGGGATATGTTCCCTCACAAGTTCAGGGGTATCTTCCCAACGTTGATAAACAGCAAACCCCTTTAGGTTATTCGGTTGCATCTCTGAATTGGCGATTTCTCGTGCCATCTGAGTCATACTGTAACGAATAGTCACATCAGAACCTTGGATAAAGAAACTTGCAGCTAAGGTAGAAAAAACGAGTACGACCAACGTTCCGACTGAAATCACGGCAAATAAAAAATAGATTTTCAGACTACGACGAATTTGCATGTCAATCTTCCGCCGCTTTGATAGCAAAACCAAAACTGGGAACAGTGTGGATCAGCGGTTTGAAGCCCTCTTTATTGACCTGTTTGCGTAGGTTGAAGATATGAACTTTTAAACTGTTGCTATCGGGTTGTTCGCTACCCCAAACCGTTTGGATAAGTTTTTCCCGGGAAACTGTCGAAGGAGACTCACGCATCAAAACTTCCAGAATTTTGGTCGCTATCGGAGAAAGCTTCAGTAACTCGCCAGCCCGGCGAACTTCTTTACCAGCCAAATCTAACTCCAGATCTTCAACAACCAGTCTGGAAACCTGTCCGCTCTTTCTTTTAGATAAAACGTTCACCCGCGCGATCAACTCTTCCATCTCAAACGGCTTCACCAGATAGTCATCTGCACCTTTCGAAAATCCTCGTAGTTTATCGTCAAGCGTATCCTTTGCAGTCAACATCAGAATCGGGACTTGAATGCCTTGAGAACGCACTCGTTCACAAACAATCAGTCCCTCTATTTTAGGTAGGTTTAAATCCAGCACAATCACATCATATGTATGGCTGGTGATAAGATTGTAACCAATCTGTCCATCGGCTGCATAATCCGCTTCAATGTCCTCAAGCGCCATGTAATCGATGATGGCCGTCGCCAAATCTAAATCATCTTCGACAAGTAATACTTTCAGCATCTGAAATTTTGATCACCCTCTTGCCCGCAATTTTTACCTGACTGCCGAATTATTATTCTGAGCATCATCAGGTCACGTGTGTCAATATCCACACGCAATGTAATAAAATTTTGGTTAAGAGTCGGTTAACTTCATCAAGAAGCTGTACATTATGCCGCTGCGCGATTTACACGACCTGAACGTAATGTCCGTACAAAAGGAATCCCCTGCTGATCATGAGTCACTTCAGCATCCACACCATAAACATCTCGAATCAATTGTGGCGTTAATACAGTTTGTGGACATCCCTGTGCAATAACCTTGCCTTGTTTCAGAACCAGTAAATGATCTGCGTACTGTGCGGCCAAATTCAAATCGTGCAGCACCATCAGAGTTACCCAACGCTGACTTTCCGTCCGCTCGACCAGATGATCCAGCAAGACATGTTGAAAATGGAGATCTAATGCACTCACCGGCTCATCCAGCATTAAAATTTCAGGGCGACGCATCAATGCCTGTGCAAATAAAATCATCTGACATTGTCCACCACTCAGTGTCCGGACATCCCGGTTCGCCAGATGTAACAAACCGATTTGTTCCAATGCAGCCAGTGCATCTTCCAGCATTTGATTATCAACCCGCAGACTCAATGCATCCAATTGACCGAGTAAGACGACTTCAGTCACCGTCAGGCTGACATCAAGTCGAATATCCTGTGGCATGTAACCAAATTGCTGACGCCAAGCCGAAATTTGCTTAGGCTGAAGTTTTTGGTCACCAAACACGATCTCTCCGGACTGGGGGCGAATATCGCCAAACAGGGTTTTCAGCAATGTGCTCTTCCCCGTGCCATTCGGGCCAATGATGACACTTACTTTGCCGGGCTGAAGGCTGAAATCCATTTGATCAGCTAGGGTTAACCCATCAATATTTAAATTTAAGTCAGTCACATGCAGCATTATGAACGCCTTTTACCAATAATGAGCCAGAAGAAAAACGGTACCCCGATAATCGCGGTGACAATGCCAATCGGAAACAGTGCGCCGGGGACAATGACTTTAGAAAGAACCGACGCACTGGACAGTAAAAAAGCCCCGATCAGAAAAGATAACGGCAGGAAGAAACGCTGGTCTTCCCCCACCAACATCCGAGCAATATTCGGTGCAACAATCCCGACAAAACCAATGATGCCGACAAAACTGGTGGCTGTAGCTGTCATGACCGCAACGATAAACAGGGTTTTCAGGCGTAAACGGGCAACATGAACACCGAGACTTTTGGCCCGCTCTTCTCCCAACCGCAGCGCAGTCAGTTTCCAAGAATCTTTCAATAGCAGCAATAAACAGACGATCGTCACCACCGCAGTAATCATCAGATTTGTCCACGTTGCTTTCGAAAGGCTACCAAATAGCCAAAACAGGATCTGCTGGCTCAATTCAGGAGAAGAAACAAACTGGACCAGTGATAACAATGATTGAAACAGGAAAAGTAATGCAATCCCAGCCAGAATTAACTGTCCGGAGGTGATATGACGCATCGTTGCTAACGCAAAAAGGAAACAAGCGGAGAGCATACAGCAAAAAAAAGCACCCAGCGGTACGGCAATGTATGATTCAAGCCCCAGAGAATCCATATAAAGCATCAACGCTGCACCAAACCCGGCAGCAGCAGCCATGCCCAATGTATAAGGGCTTGCCATCGAATTATTCAGCAGCGTTTGCATCTCCGCACCACCAATACCGAGCGAACCACCAACTATCACTGCCATCAGGGCAATCGGCAATCTGAGATTGGTGACGATGACTTGTGTCATCGGATCCACTGAAACGGAAAAACCCAGCCACTGCAATAAGGCGTTACTGACCCGAGAGACGTCAAGCATCGACGGACCGGTGGCAACATCGAGAATAAACGAAACAGCGAGTACAGCCAAAATGGTACCAATGACTGTCCAACGCCGTCTTTCATTGGCTCTCTGTTTCGCAACAGCTTCAAGCATTAAATCGACTTGCATGTTTTAACTCCGGTGACAATATGACCTGAACAGGCCATAACTTCTATCATGAATCGGTAACACGGACAGCAAAATTCCCCCATACCATCATCATAAGCATTCCCCATTGATCTGACTCGAAGCGCGAATCACTGATGATCGGCTTAATTTAGAAAATCAGAAAGATGCTGCATTATATCTAAACAAATATGAGAGTCATTCTTATTTTCAAAATAATGTTATATCTGTCAGCATGAGATGGTTGATATCGCAGCGATTCGATGTTTAAAATCACTCAAACGGCAAAACGACCTCGCTCCTCACAGCACAATTAAAAAGGACACATAGATATGATTTCGTCTTTCCCATCATCGATTCCCGTTGTGCTGACGATCGCAGGTAGTGATAGTAGTGGTGGCGCAGGGATTCAGGCCGATATCAAAACCATCTCCGCAACGGGAAGTTACGCTTGCTCCGTGATTACCGCGTCCACAGCCCAAAACACTCAAGGCGTATTCGATGTATTGCCGTTTCCCGTCAGTCATGTGATACAACAGCTTGACGCAGTGTTTGCAGACTTAAATATTGTGGCCGTCAAAATCGGGATGCTCGCCAATGCAGAAATCGTAGAAGCGGTCGCAAACAAACTTCAGGCAGTTCGTCCCCGCCATCTGGTCATTGACCCGGTGCTGTTATCAACCAGTGGTCGAGCGTTGCTGAGTCAAGCAGCCTTAAAGCCATTACAAGAAATGCTGTTCCCAATGGCAGATTTAGTCACGCCAAATCTTCCGGAAGCGGCTGTACTACTGGGTTATCCGACAACTGATACAGGCGACGAGCCGACATGGTCGCGCCCCGAGATGATCGCAGATTTACAGGGACTCGGTTTACCTGCCATTTTACTCAAAGGGGGTCATGCCGATGATCCGCATTACAGCCAAGACTGGCTGATCACCGCAACAACAACAACGATGTTTAGTGCACCTCGGATTGATGAGAAAAATACGCATGGCACAGGCTGTACACTCTCTTCAGCCATTGCTTCTTACTTGGCCCATGGCTACTCACTCTCTTCAGCCGTTGAAGCAGCTAAAACCTATATTTCCGGTGCCATTCTTCATGCAAGTCAATTGGATGTGGGGCGGGGAAAAGGGCCGTTACATCATTTCTATCTACAATCTTTCGATCAATAATCAATGCGCCCATCAATCACTCAGACGCATCCTGCATCAACCAATATAAACCGTAATCGGCATATTGGTTTGTTTCTCGATCGATTTCAGTCGGGACAATAAAACGGCACTAATAGCGTGTCCTGCGGTGAGCATCAGATTGCCGTTGGGTAGATAGAGATCGCGTTTGATCACCATACCCGGTTTAATTTCACTCAATCCGATACAGAGCTCGACACCTTCTTCAATCCGGCTAGGTTGTTTCAGCATCTCAAGGTAGACATCAACCACCTGAGGATCATACATTTCACCGGCCTGTTGCTTCAGGTACCCTTGCGCACTGCGGGTGGTCATTCTCTTCGGGTTATAAGGTGAAGCAACGTAAAAATCGTAGTCTTTTACCACTTTTATGACTCTGGCACCAATTGGTATTTCCGGCCCTCGCAGATGGTCCGGCCGTCCCAAACCATTATAGAGTTCATCCTGATGACGAATAATTTCGACCAATGGCTCAAAGCGTTTGATCCGTTCGACAATCGTTGCACCGACGACCGCATTTGCACTCGGTGAAATCGGAACCTGACTTTCCGGATCGACTTTGGTCATTTCAATTTCCGAGTCCCGGGCCCCGATCAGACCAATCTGGTGCATGAGGCCACATAAATAAACATGACCGATTTCTGTTTCCGGTAATTTCAAACGTTGCGCAACAGACTTCGCCTGATTGGCAATTCGCTCAGCATGATCAGCAGGGAATCCAGTTCGATGCTGAATAATCGCTGTCACCATACCCAAAATATCTTTGAACGTTTTATTCCGACTTTTCAACAACAATTCTAGCCGAGTATTCGACGTGCTTAACGCTTTAGTTCTTTCTTGGACTTGTAATTCCAACTGATGATTAAAATCGGATAACTTTTGGTTGGATACTTCCAACGCCTGATTCATCGTTTCAAGCTGTTGATTGCGTTCTTCGAGTTCTTGCGATAATCGCTCTTTTTCTTTGGTTAAGCGGAAAAACTCAGCGGACTTAGCAATGATCAGTTTTAAATTTTCATTGTCCCAAGGTTTACTGATATAGGTGTGAATGCCACCGGCATTCACGGCTCTCACGGTGGACTGAATATCACTGTATCCCGTCAGTAGAATACGAATCGCATCAGGCGCGATTTCTTTCGCCTGAGATAAAAACTCAGCACCATCCATCTCGGGCATTCGCATATCGGAAATAATGATTGAGACTTCGCTCTCTTTCAAATACGCCAATGCTTCCCGGCCATCACTAAAACTCACGACATCATAATCAAGACGAAGCACCCGATTAAGCGCTTTCAGAATATCATTTTCATCATCCAATAAGAGCAGTGTCAGTCGCTCCGACGCTATAGCATGACTTTCCATGATGATCGCTCCCGCTTCTGTTAGCTTTGAGAGAACAATATTGTGCTTGTTCTGATAACGTCGGACTACCGACCCCGAATCACGCCAAGAGAATTTTCTCTGTAAGTAATTCAATTATATTATACTTTTCAAGGATTGGTAAAAAATGTACCGGAAGCTGTCATACCAATACTGATTTGGTACCAGAAATTGATCTTGAACTTCCCGTGGCAAGATTTTAGAACCGCACGCTTGTCATCAAGCCCATGAATGCTCATCAGTACATGTCTTGCGCCTAAGGCATACTCACAACACAAGGCAGCCGAATCACGGCCTGAGTCCCTTTGCCTAATTCAGACTCAATCGAGATGAGACCGAGATGCTCTTCAATGATTTCTTTGGCAACAGAGAGTCCTAATCCGGCACCACTACCCACTTGCTTAGTGGTAAAAAACGGTTCAAAAATATGTTGCAAATGTTCCTTGGAAATCCCTTTACCATTATCTTGAATCGATAGACAAAAATTACGCTTTCTCGGCATGAGCACACTAGTCTCATATATCAGCCGGATGCAAATGATGCCATCCGCATGTGTAATCGATTGGAAAGCATTCATAAGCAGGTGGATAAACGCCTGTTGCAGTTTATTGGATTGCCCTTTGACATACATGGGTCGCTCCGGAGTCTGATAATCAACCTTAGCCCGCATCTTGAGTTCACCGAGGATCAGACTCAACGATGAGCTAATCACATCCCGCAGGTCAACTACCCCGACGTTTGAACTGGATACATGGTTATAGACATTCAAACTTGAAACAACATTCTGAATTCGGGTGAGTCCTTCGAGTGTCTCAGAGATGATATCCGTACTATCATCCAGCATCTCTTCTACGGATGTTTTTTGTGATTCAGACAACGTCGAAACAAATTGTTTAAATCCGTTCATATAGGCACTTAACGTGCCTAAATTACTCATGACAAATCCTAAAGGATTATTAATTTCGTGAGCGACACCGGCAGCTAATTTTCCTAAAGAGGCAAATTTCTCTGTCTGTTCGACATCCCGATTGTGATACATCATCTCGGTCGATGTAATATAGGTGAGTGCAATCTTCACCACTTCAATAATGTAGTGCAATGTCCCTAAAGTGTTTTGATGCCACAGCGCTTCAGACTGGGAAGTCAGGAGCATCATGTAGTGACGAGAACGGATCTGAACCGTCACAACCAGCCCTTTACTCATTGTTGGGAAAAAAGGTGCATAGTGTTCAGTCCAGAAACTGGAGAGTTCGAGTCGCTCGATAAAACAAAACTCGTCTTGAGTGAAAGTCGGAAAGAATTGCTCTCGGATCGGACCAGTCAATACCGGACGAGAGCGTATCAAGCGAAGAGAACCCAACTCATGAATAGCGAATAGATAAACGTCCGTATCCGAAAAGGTCTCGCTCATGAATTCCACAAATAGGTCGAGACTGTCGTCCTGAGTCTCCGTGATCAACATCAGCCGCAGGATATCCAAAGCAAGATTTTGTTCTGCACACAACGGCCCTGCTTCAGAGAAAATCACTGGCTTGACTTGAATATCGTTTTCTATTGACGGATGTCCCACATTATCTATCCTTCAGTGTTCAGGCCAAAACCAGAAAACGCGACTCAGCTCGTTGCTTGTTCAACAACTTCATCGGTTGCAGTCACTTCATCGATAGGAAGCTGAATAATAAATTCACTGCCGACCCCTATCTCACTCTGGACGGCAATTGTACCCTTATGCGTTTTAATAATCCCATAAGACACAGACAATCCCAGTCCCGTTCCTGATCCAACGGCTTTCGTAGTAAAGAAAGGATCAAAGATGCGATCCTGAATTTCAGGCGGAATGCCTGTCCCCGTATCACGAATCCGAATTTCAACATAGTGATCATTGGCTTGATGTACGGAGATATAAATCGTCCCTTCCCCTTCAATCGCCTGACTGGCGTTCAGTAAAACGTTCAGCAACACCTGATTGATTTGCATGGGCTGACAATAAACATCCGGAATATCAGCTTGGTAATCTTTTTCAATCGTAATACTGTACTTAATCTCGTTATGAATAATTTTCAGTGTCGATTCAATGCCACTAACAAGGCTGGCATACCCCCACTCCGAACCATCAACATGTGAAAAATCTTTCAGGTTTTTCACAATAGACATCACTCGGGATGAACCTTCCAATGACTCCTGAATTAAATCTGATGTATCTTCCAAAATAAAGCTAACTTGCTGCTGATGTAACACGGCTTCACAATGTTCTGCCAACGCACTATCACCCGCTTCATCAATCATTTCTTTCATCGTATCAATGACTTGAGCCAAGCGTTGAAAGTAATCATGCAAAGTCTGAATATTCGATGTGATAAAACCGACCGGATTGTTAATCTCATGAGCAATCCCCGCTGATAACTGACCGATAGACGCCATTTTTTCAGATTGGATCAACTGCCCTTGAGTCTCTTCCAGTTTCCTAATCAACATTTTCTGTTCTTGATGCTCGATTTCCAACTGTTGTGAAATATTCCGCAGCTGTGCTTGCTGACTGGCTTGAATGGTCACGTCATAAATACAAAGACAAACATGCTCAATAGCACCATCTTCACTATGGATAGGAATCACTTCCAGATTTTGGAACATTTGCTCTTCTTCGCCTGAAACCGGGCGAGAACTTTTGAAAGGTAGGACGTGTGGTTTTTGTTCCCATGACGAAAAACTCGATGACTCAATCACTAATGCAGTATCAACCTTGCGCTTCAGATAGTCAGCGGACTGAGGAAAAAGCGTCAGAATGTTCTGCCCCTGCATCGTGTCACCCGCATAGATCGCCCGTGACTGAAAATATTCATTTGCTTTGATAATCACGTAATCATTGCGAATGATACACAATGCAAAATTGAGCTGGTCTAATAGATCTGACAGCAATAACCGACTTTTAGCCATACTGACTCCTATAATAATTCATCTAGGCGCTCAAGCATCCTGTCTAATTCCCTATCAGCAAAACAGATAATGGTTCTCGCTGCAAACGAATCTTTTTCAATCAGAAACGAGATTTCCATAATCAGAGAAAGTTTCCACTCAGAGACAGGTAAAGGCTGTTTCGAGGGCTCAAATAACACCGGTGGTTGCATTTTAGTTTTGACATCGATTTGTTCACACAAACCCTTGAGGCTTGCCCCAGACAAAATATTTGAGATATCCAGAATACTTTCATCGACATTGATGGAATCGGAATTATGTCCTTTGGCTCGGTTCAGATCCACCACAATCTGTTGACATCCGAGGCGGCTGATCAAAGTAATCAGCTCACCATCCATACCACCAAAAAATGATTGCCGCGTATAATAGTAATCCATCTCAGATTTTTTCAGACGGGCTAAATCTTCATCGGTGGCTAAACGAATATTCGGCACAGAAATCGTGACATGGAGATCCAGTAAGGTCGCGAGCTTATTCGCTGCTCTCCCCATCGATATATTCATAAATTCTTGAAGCGCATCTTGATGATCTGCAGAAAAAACCGTATTCATAGCAATCCTACCCCATGTAATACATGTTCTAATTGTGTTGGGTCTAACGGTTTCTGAACAAATGACGCAGCACCTAATTGTTTTACTCTTTCCTGAGAATAAGGTTGAATATCCGCACTAATCACGATCACCACAGTTTTTGCATCAATTTGATGCAGGTACTCCAAAACCTGAAAACCATCCATTTCAGGCATGGTTAAATCGAGAAACATGACATCCGCTAGTCCCTGATTATAATTGCTGATCGCTTCTTTACCGTTCGACGCTTCATGAATACTCACATCCCACCGTTCAGGTAACGCTCTCATCACTGACTTACGCGACATTTTTGAATCATCTGCTATCGTTACATTAATCGCCATTGGCATCTCCCCTCACATTCAAAAAATTATCAACGCTGTTGTGATATTGTTTATCATCATATTGTTTTTAATCATTTTGTTATGCTGTTTCTAATAATAATGGGATCAGTGTCAACACAACATCACGGACAAAATCGGGCAGTTGCTCAGCGACTTGCTTGAATTGTACTTCTGTCTTGAATTTCTCAACCATATAAGCCAAGCCGACAATGCTGCCATATATGACCGTCTCATTCTGACTAAGAAAATCGATATGGCTCTGAGATAAAATAATGTCACCGATATCAATATCATATCCCCATAGAATCAGCAGATAAGCAGCAGCAACGTGGTGGTCATAGTAACCTTCCTGCAACCCCAAGTATGTTTTGATGTTTTCAAGTGTCGCACCTTCTTCCAGAACGAGCAGTGTGCCGATAGACGTTAATAGACTGGCAACAAACACTTTATCCTGTTCACGACGGGCGAAGTTCATCTCTTTCGCGAGCAACCTCGCAATAGATCCGACCTTCAAGGCTCGTTCTGCGACCAGCTTATGCTGGCTCGGAGAAACCCGGTGATGAGGAATTTGAGTTAATAAAGAAACCGCAATCGTTTCAATCAATGTCGCCCCTAATCGACTGACCGCTTCAGAGAGTGAATCGGTATGTCTTCTGAACCCAAAGTACGATGAATTGGCAATTTGAAATATCCGCGCAACTAACGAAGGTTCATGACTGATAACCCCAGCCATTAAATGCATATCACAATTGGGAGAAGCGATAACATTCTGCAATTCACGAACGGTATTCGGCAATACTGGCAAACCGGATAAAGACCCTAACTTCTGACGACACTCGGCATTAAACGGCATTTTATGCAAGCGTTCTGCACACTGAAATAGGTGTTCAAAATCTTCTTGAGTAAATGGTTTTGGTAAGACGAAGTGGGCATAACCGTGTGCTTTTTGAGGCAATTCTTGCGTTGTATCACCAGTCAACAGCACTCGGATTGACTCCGGCAAATTCATTTTGACTTCATTGAGCAACGCATCGCCACGCTTCTTTGGCATCAATAGATCAGAAATAAAGATCGCCGGATGATCAATTTCAGAAGCTGCCATGATCTCCTCCCACCGCATCGGCTCATCAAGGAGAAGAAACCGCCATTCGGGACGTAAACGACGAACCAGACGGCCAATGGCTTTCAGCATAAATTCATCGTCATCAACACATACAACTTCAAGACTTGCCATAGACCAATCCTTAACTCGCAGAATCCAAATAATGGTTAATCTCTCGTGTCAACTCATGACACCATTGTTCAACCACACTGAGCTGAGTCGTCTGCGCACAAATGTTATTCGCTTCATTAAGCGAATCCGTTTCAATCTTTTGGAGGACCTCAGCCAGCTCATCCGCACCAATAAAGCGGGCTGATGATTTCATCCGGTGAGATGTCATTCTGACATGTTGTACATCGCCTTCCTGCCAATACAATTGCAGTTGGGACAAAGACTCGCCCAGTGACGTTAGATAACCACTAAGCATCTCACCAACATTCTCTTCACCAACCATGTCTGCAACCCTTGCCGGCTGGAAATACTGTAAGTCCGCCATGATCATTCCCCAAGGTAACTGAGCTAAAAATCGATACGTGAAATTTACGAACGCTGTTTTCTCAATGCGTTAGGTTTAGTGTAGCTGATTCTCAGCAACGCGAAGGGCCAAAACAGTGCGCCTGTTAACGAAATCTCAATGTCCTGTCAGGGAGAAATAAAAAATCCCCCGAAAATTGCTTCCGAGGGATAATCGATGCGACAACTATCACAACATACTATCGATACCGCTACTCAGTAATCCCTGACAGCGTCTCTTTAATCGTCACACCAATCGGTGTGCTTGGCCGACCCAGAAGCTGACTGAGATCTATTGATGTACTAAATAGATCTCCCGCAGACGCCCCGATTTCAGAGTTTCCTAACACCATCGGAAGTGGTTCCGGGACACCAGCACTTTCCAACGCGTGAACATAGTCGGCTTCAGACAGATTCTGATAAGCAATTGATTGTCCCGTTGCTTCGGACAGATAATCCGCAAATTCAGCTAGTGTGAAACCATGATCACCGGCCAGTTCGTAGACTTTGCCGGCCTGTCCCTCGCGTGTCAGGACATCCGCTGCTGCTTCAGCATAATCGCGGCGGGGCGCAGAGGAAATACGACCGTCTCCGACACACCCAATCATCATACCCTGTTTCAAAATCGCTGGAATCCCCATGGTATAATTTTCCGAATACCAGCCATTTCTCAAAATCACCGCGGGGAGTCCGGATTCTTGAATCAGAGCTTCCGTCGCGACATGTTCTTCGGCCAACATCAAGGAAGAACGATCGGCATTCAAAATACTGGTATAAGCCAGTAAAGTAACGTTCGCTGCTTTCGCCGCCTCAATGACGGTACGATGCTGCTCAACGCGCTGTCCGACTTCACTGGAAGAAATCAGCAGCACCTTATTCACACCGGCAAACGCCTCACACCATGAGTCAGGTTGTGTGTAATCCGCATACCGGACCTGAACCCCTAGTTTGGCCAAATCCTGTGCTTTATGAACATCGCGAACCACCGCGACAATTTGTGATGCGGGCACTTTCTGTAGTAAAACCTCAATCACGAGACGGCCCAGTTGGCCGGTTGCTCCAGTAATCGCTAACATAATTTCTCCTTTTGCTTTGACTTGTTATCGTCTCTAAATCAACTATACAACCACGGCCATAATGACTATTGAGCATGATGGATTGATTGCTCACCAGGCCGACTGATCCTATAATAAAATCAAAACTAACTTTTAGTAAGTACGCACAAAAAGGTAAGTATGAAAAAAATATCTCAGCTTGAACAATATCAGCGCGGTAATGTCTTTATCGCACAATGTCCGTCCCGGGAGATACTCAACCATATCACCAGCCGTTGGGGGATTTTGGTATTAATTGCTTTGAATGACGGTGCGCGACATCGCTTTAGTGAACTCAGGAAGAGAATTATGGGGATTAGTGAAAAAATGCTGTCGCAGACGCTGCAAACCTTAGAACGTGATGGTTTTCTGACACGGATTGCCCATCCTGTAGTACCACCTCATGTCGAATATCAGCTCACCCCGCATGGCCATACCGTGACACAAAAAGCAGCGGTTCTTGTCGAATGGCTCGAAGACAATATTATCGATATCCAGAGTATTCAACATCAATATGATCAGGCGCGGATGATGTGCGAATCATCACTTCAGGCAAAAAAATAAGCGTGCCGACAGCACGCTTATTCATCACAAACAAGTAATGTTCAGTCTCATCATTTATTGATCAATTGTTTCCAAAACTGATGAGACCTGAGTAGACTTTTGCTGATCAGCGGCACGCCAACCACCACCGAGTGCTTTATATAAATTGACCCGGCTCAGCAGTAAATTCAAATGCGATGCCAGTTCACTCTCCCGGGCACTAAATAATGACCGTTGTGCGTCCAGTAAGTCCATATAACTGTCATTGCCTTTTTCATAGCGCATTTTTGCCAGCTCGTAATACTCTTGGTTTGCAGCCATATTATTCTGCTGAGCTTGCCACTCTTCCAGATAATACGTCTGCCCTAACAAAGCATCAGAAACTTCTTTAAACGCAGTTTCAATCGCCTGCTGATAAGCAACTATCGAGCGCTGCTTCTTAATCTTTGCCACATCCAGAGAGGCTTGATTACTCCCCCAATCGAAGATAGGTAAAGAGATAGACGGTGAAAATTGCCAATACCCCGAATCCGAGTTAAATAACCCCGACAGAGAATTACTGGCACTGCCGGCATTTGCCGTTAAACGAATACTCGGGAAAAATGCAGCACGTGCCGCACCGATGTTCGCATTGGCTGCCTTAAGTGTATGTTCAGCCGCCAGAATATCAGGACGCTTGAGTAACAGCTCTGATGACGTGCCAACTTGCAGCGCTGACAGCATTTGCCCGCTTTCATCAGGCAAACGGCCATCAATGTACTGCATGATCGGAGCACCGACCAGCTGCCGCAACACATTGTAACCCTTCGCAACCGCCAGTTTGTACTGCGCTTGCTTCGCCTGTGCACTATGTAATGCGGTCTTACTTTGTGCGAGCGTCAAGGCATCACTATATCCGGCATCATAGCGCGTTTGCACCAGTGACAAGGTTTCCTGATAGGCATCAACCGTTTCTGTCGTTAATGTCAGCAACTCTTGGTTGGTCAGCAAATTCATGTAGGCACTGGCAATTTCACTAATCAGCGCAATCACGGTACTGCGACGATTCTCATCCTGAGACAGATAACTCTCAAGCGCCTGCTCACTCAGGTTTTGTACCCGGCCAAACAGATCCAACTCATAACTCGTCACACCGACCGTTGCTTTATACTGCGAAGAATATGACTTGCCATTGCCTGTATTTGCATCAGAAAAACGTGTTCTCGAACCGCTTCCCGAGGCGTCCAGCCCCGGATAGCGTTCAGCATCCTGAATTCGGTATGTGGCTCGCAAAGAAGCAACATTCAGCAATGTTGTTTTCAAGTCTTTATTATTTGCCAGCGCTAACTCAATCAGCGATTGTAACCGCTCATCCGGCATGAAAGTACGCCAGTCAGGCAGCTCGGTTTCCGCCGTCTGACTTGCTTCAACACCTTGCCACCCTTGTGTTGACGGGGGTTCTGGCTGCTGATAATCCGGCGCCAGACTACAGCCACTTAAAACAGCAGTCATTATCAGCGGCAGTAACTTAATTTGCATCTGACTTATCCTCCACGGCAGGAGCGGCAGAGAAATCGCCTCTTGGTTTAGTGCGGAACAAACGCATCACCAAGACAAAGAACACCGGAACAAAGAAAATAGACAACACCGTGGCAGACACCATGCCGCCGACAACCCCCCAACCAATCGCATTCCGGCTGGCAGCCCCCGCACCACTACTCAGTGCCAACGGTAAAACCCCCAGAATAAATGCAAAAGAGGTCATCAGAATCGGACGTAAACGCATCCGACAAGCTTCAACGGTTGCTTTGAACAGATCCATGCCCTCATCATATTGGGCTTTGGCGAACTCAACGATCAGAATCGCGTTTTTCGCCGATAAACCAATCGTCGTCAACAGCCCGACCTGAAAGTAAACATCATTCGCTAATCCTTTCAGGGTGGTCGCCAACACGGCCCCGAAAATCCCCAACGGCACAATCAAAATCACCGAGAAAGGAACACTCCAACTTTCATAAAGTGCAGCCAGACAGAGGAATACGATAAGCAAAGAAATACCATACAGTAACGAGGCTTGGGAACCGGACTGTCTTTCCTGATACGAAGATCCACTCCATTCCACATCAAAGCCTTTTGGCAACTGGTGAACCATTTTTTCAATCTCAAGCATCGCCTCACCAGAACTCTTTCCGGGCGCAGCCGAACCTTGAATGTTGACCGCAGGGGAAGCATTAAAGCGCTCCAGTCGTGGCGATCCATAAGTCCAGTACGTTTTGGCAAAGGCGTTAAACGGCACCATGTCCCCCTCGGAATTGCGAACATGCCACAGATCGAAGTCTTCAGGATTCATCCGAAATGGCGCATCAGCCTGAACGTACACTTTCTTAATCCGCCCGTTATCGACAAAGTCGTTCACATAAGTCGAACCCCATGCAGTCGATAAGGTTGAGTTAATATCATTCACAGAAACGCCCATTGCCATCGCTTTTTCATAATCGATATCAATTCGGAGCTGAGCGGTATCTTCCATCCCGTTTGGCCGGACAGACACCAGATTCGGGTTCTTCGCTGCCATTCCCAACAGTTGGTTACGAGCCTGAATCAATGCCTCATGACCAAGGTTGCCCCGGTCAACCAGATAAGCATCAAAGCCACTGGCTGTTCCCAACGAAATAATCGGTGGCAAGTTGAACGCAAATATTTGCGCTTCTTTGATCTGTCCTAAAGCGCCCCATGCTCGCCCGATAATGGCTTCGACGGACTGTGAAGGCTTGGTTCGTTGACTCCAGTCAGTGAGTTTGACGAATGCCAGCCCCATATTCTGACCGCGACCGGCAAAACTAAACCCTGCAACAGTAAAGACCGAGGCCACATCATCTTTTTCATCTTGCAAGAAGTGACCCCGGATTTTCTCCATTACGTTGAGTGTCCGTTCTTGCGTTGCACCGGAAGGTAGTTTAACCATCACCATTAAGACACCCTGATCTTCATCAGGCAAAAATGAAGTCGGTAGTTTGTGCCACAACAAACCTAAGCCACCGACGATTAAGACATAAACTACCAGATATCTGATTTTCTGATGAATTCCTTTTTCGACCGTGCCTTTATAACGCACAGTTCCCTGATTAAACAATCGGTTAAACAGGCCAATCGGTCCGCGTTTTGCCTGATGACTACCTTCTGAAAGCGGCTTTAGAATCGTCGCACACAGTGCCGGTGTAAGGATCATCGCCACCAACACAGACAGCGCCATAGAAGAAACAATCGTCAAGGAGAACTGCCGGTAAATCGCCCCGGCGGCACCACCAAAGAAAGCCATCGGAATAAATACCGCACTCAGAACCAGAGCAATACCAACCAATGCACCGGTAATCTGCCCCATCGACTTACGGGTTGCTTCTAATGGCGATAAACCATCCTCAGCCATCACCCGTTCGACGTTCTCGACCACGACAATTGCGTCATCCACCAACAGACCGATCGCCAGCACCAACCCAAACATCGTCAGAGTATTAATCGAAAAGCCGAAGGCAGCCATGATGCCCATCGTCCCCAATAACACCACCGGTACCGCAATGGTCGGAATCAGAGTCGCACGGAAGTTTTGCAAGAAGAGGTACATGACCAAAAAGACCAGCACGACCGCTTCAATCAGGGTATGAACCACCTCTTCAATCGAAATTTTAACGAATGGGGTCGTGTCATACGGATAAACAATTTTCAGAGAGTTGGGGAAGAATTGTTTCAATTCTGCCATTTTGGCACGCACAGCATCCGCTGTATCCAGTGCATTGGCGCCTGTCGCAAGCCGAATCGCCAGACCGGTCGCCGGTAAACCATTAAACTCAGCAACAGCGGCATAACTTTCACCACCGATTTCAATGCGCGCAACATCCTGCAAACGAATTTGAGAACCATCCGTATCAACTTTAAGCAGAATATTTTTAAAATCTTTTACGCTCTTCAGACGCCCCTGAGCCGTGATCGTTGCAGTCAGTTGCTGCCCTTTCACCGCAGGTGTACCACCCAACTCACCGACGGATACCTGCGTATTCTGAGCTTTAATAGCACTGAGAACATCGCTGGAAGTCAGACTGAACTTATTCAGTTTATGTGGATCCAGCCAGATTCTCATCGCATGTTGCGCCCCAAACACTTGGGTTTCACCGACACCTTGAACACGGCTAATCGGATCTTTCACGTTTGAGACGATATAATCCGCGATACCGGTATTATTCATGCTGCCATCAGATGAGATAAAGCCAATCACCATCAAGAAGCTACTGGTCGATTTTGCAACCGTAATCCCCCGGGTCACAACCGACTCAGGCAGCGACGATTCAACAGCAGACAATTTATTCTGTACTTGAACCTGTGCAATATCCGGGTCTGTCCCCGTCGCAAACGTCAGACTAATAGAAAATGAACCGGACGAATCACTGTTGGAAGACATATACAGTAGGTTATCGATACCATTCATATTTTGTTCGATAACCTGCGTCACACTATTTTCCACGGTTTTCGCAGATGCACCGACGTAAACACCAGAAATGCTAACCGCTGGTGGTGCAATCTGCGGATACTGTTCAATCGGTAAAGTTTTGATGGACAGAACACCGGCCAGCATGATCACGATCGCAATCACCCATGCAAAAATCGGTCTGTCGATAAAAAAGCGAACCATATATTATTGCCCCTGCTCTACCATGTTTGCCGTCACCATCGCTCCCGGACGAATTTTTTGTAATCCGCTCACGATAACTTTGTCTCCGGCTTTGAGACCAGAATCAACCAACCACTGAGTACCGACAATCCGGTTTGTGGTGATCATACGATCTTCGACTTTGTTTTCTGCATTAATCACCATGACATGAGCCTGACCTTTTGCATCACGCACCACTGCAGCCTGTGGGACTAAAATCGCTTTTTCACGATATTCTGTCGGTAGATCAGCTCTGACATACAGCCCCGGCAACAAAGCCTGATCAGGGTTTGGTAGTAAAGCACGCAGGTTTACTGTACCGGTTTTCTCATTCACCGTTACATCGGCAAACTGTAACGTCGCTTCCTGATCAATTTTTGTCCCGTCATCCAAACTCAGTTTAATGCCGCTGAGCTTCTGGTCACTGCCGACGGCCTGTTTCCTCAGTTTCAGGAGTTCATTACTGGATTGAGAAAGATCGACGAACAGAGGATCAAGTTGCTGAATCGTGGCCAGATAGTCGGTCTGATTCGCGGTAACCAGTGCACCTTCGGTCACATTTGATTTACCAATCCGTCCGGAAATCGGTGCTTTAATGTGGGTATAATCTAAATTGATCTGCGCAGATTTCACGGAGGCCTCGGCAGACATCACCGCAGCAAGAGCCTCCCGGTAAGTCGCGCGTGAATCTTCATAATCTTGCTCACTGATCGCACGGCTTTTCACCAATGTCTGATAACGCTCAGCCTGCAATTTTGCTTTTTCTAATGTGGCTTGGGCAGAAGCTAAACTGGCCTTGGCACTATCTAGAGTCGCGTCATATGTTGCCGGATCAATTTGGTATAACACCTCACCTTTTTTGACCTTGCTCCCTTCAACAAACAAGCGTTTAATAATAATACCAGCCACCTGCGGTCTCACTTCAGCCACCCGATAGGCACTTGTCCGTCCGGGGAGACGAGTCGTCAACTCGACCGGCTGATATTGGATCGCAACAGCATCGACCGCAACAGCTTGTGGCTTCTGTGGGGTTGTTGCTTCAGCCTGGGTGCCATCCGGTTGGCACCCAACCAGTGCAAACACCAACCCAAAGGCAACCAATGACTGGCGATAAAGAGGGAAGGTTTTCGTCATGAATTACTCTCCTAAAACTATGCTACTGGCGCTGAAGTAACATTACTTCAGCGCCTCATTCCTTATTCTGTACGTGATTCAGTCATCATTGTGTTCACAGTGACACGGCGAAAAATTTCTACAAACCTACAAATCAAGCAGCATCAATCGTCATTCATACGTATTTGTTATAAAGCCGCTTTATCAGCCGTCACAAATCATACCGTCACCAAATGAGAGAACTAACTATATTCTAGATATTTAACGGGTTAAAGTGTGGTTAATGATGATCAGCTTTTAGACAATTGAAGTTATTAATTTAATATTTTTATCAATGACGATTCATGGTGGAAATCATATCATGCCTCAATCATTGCATCACAACCATCACAAAAGATGGCTAAATATCAATTAGAGATACAAATTAGCTGTTATCAGCAAAGGAGAAACCAAAAAACCCAACCGAGATGATTGGGTTTCTGTGACATGTAAATTTATTTCGGTCAATTTAAATCAGGCATACGCTCTCGCAGTCTGAATATAAATCTCCCGCAGCTTCAACGCCAACTGTCCCGGTTGACCGTCACCGATGGGCTGTTCATCGATGGCAACAACTGGCCAGACAAACGTAGTTGCCGAACTGATAAATGCTTCTTTGGCCTGCAGCGCTTCTTCGATGGTAAACAAGCGTTCTTCAACCCTAACGCCAGTGTCTTGAACCAGTTTCATCAAAGCAGCTCGGGTAATCCCATGCAGGATATCATGGCTGAGTGGTCGAGTGACTAATGTTCCTTCTTGTGTCACGATGTAAGCATTGCTGGAACCGCCTTCAGTCACATATCCATCTTCAATGAGCCACACATCATCAGCTCCCGCTGCGTGTGCTGCATGTTTTGCCAAACACGCCGGCAACAGGCTGGTGGTTTTAATATCCCGGCGTTTCCAGCGGATATCTTCAAATGAAATCACTTTAATGCCGTGCTTCACTTTCGGGCTATCAATCAACTGCTTGGCCTGAGTAAATAAAATCAACGTAGGCTCGATCGCATCTTGATAAGAAAAGTCACGATCCCCTTCATTGCCTCGGGTTAGTTGCAGATAAATGCCCCCTTCAACCAAATGATTTTTTTCGATCAGCGTCTGCTGAATGGACGTCAGTTGTTCCGCTGTAGCTGGCATTTTAATTCCCAGCTCACGACAAGAACGTTCCAGACGAGCAATATGTCCCACATTATCAATCAGTTTGCCGTCCAATACTGACGTCACTTCATAGACAGCATCGGCGAACAGAAAACCCCGGTCAAAAATTGACACTTTCGCTTCAGATTCAGGAACATACGTCCCATTGACATAAACAATCCGTTCCATAAATAATTTTCCCTTTATCCCCATAGTTCCGAACCAAAAGGCAGCATTTGATTTTTTTCAAACTCAAAACCATGTTCAATATCCTGGCTCAGTAATAACGGGCCATCCAGATCAACAACATCAACCCCCTGAGCAACAACAAATGCAGGTGCCATGCTGAGTGAAGAAGACAACATACAACCCACCATAATTTGTAACCCCGCTTCCTGAGCGGCTTGCTTCAACGCCAATGCTTCCGTCAAACCACCGGTTTTATCGGTCTTAATATTAATCATGTCATAGCGACCAATCACACGACTCAGGCTCTGCCGATCATGGCAAGATTCATCAGCACAAATCGGTATCGGCCGAGGCAGTCCATCTAAAACCCTATCTTCATCGGCATGAAACGGCTGCTCGATCATCGCGACATTCAACTGCTCTAACTCAGGAATCAACGCTTGATAGGTTGCAACATCCCAAGCTTCATTGGCATCCAGAATAATCGTTGCCTGTGGTGAACCACGACGAACAGCACGGACACGCTCCAGATCCTCCGGGCCACCCAACTTTAATTTGAGCAACGGACGAAAAGCATTCGCGACCGCAGCCTCTTCCATCTTGTGCGGTTTATCGAGCGATAATGTATAAGCCGTTGTCAGCACACAAGGCGTTATCTGGAGTTGCGACCAAATCGTGGTTTGACTGAGCTTGCATTCCAGATCCCACATCGCACAATCGACCGCATTCCGAGCCGCTCCGGCAGGTAATAAGGGTTGGAGTTGCTGACGGTTAATCCCACATTTGATTTCAGGAAAAATCCCCTCAATCTGTGCGATAACGCTGTCAACAGACTCCCCATAACGGTGGTAGGGAACACACTCTCCCCGCCCGATAAAACCATTTTTTTCAATCTCAACCACGATGGTTTCAGCGGAAGTCTTACTGCCGCGAGAAATCGTGAAACTGCCTCGAATTGGCCAGCTTTTGCGATAGAGACGAATATTCATGAAAACACCGCCAACTGATCAACAATACGTCCGACACCTTGCCGGAAAGGGTCAACCACCGGTAATCCAAGCTGCTCTTCAAGCGTGGCCATATAAGACAATGCTGCCTGTTCATCCAATCCGGACGTGTTGATCGATACCCCGACAAACTGAGCATTCGGATTCGTTAAACGCGCCGTCGTCAGATTGGCAGCCATACAGGCGTCAATATCCGGCAAGGCATAATCCGGCAAGCCTCGCATATGCTGACGCGTTGGCTCATGACACAACACCAGCGCATCCGCCTGAGAACCATGAATCAATCCGGTTGTCACACCGGCAAACGACGCGTGGAATAAAGAACCCTGCCCTTCAATGACATCCCAGTGATCAGGGTTGTTGGCGGGAGATATCGTCTCAATCGCACCAGAAATAAAGTCAGACACCACACAGTCAGCACTGACTCCCTCTCCCGAAATCAGAATCCCGGTCTGACCGGTTGCCCGAAAATCGGCATCCATCCCGCGATCACGCATTTCTTTCTCAATCGCAAGCGACGTATACATTTTCCCTACGGAGCAATCGGTTCCTACGGTTAGCAAACGCTTACCCGTCCGTTTTTTACCATTCGCGACCGGATAAACCTGAGTCGGATAGCGCACATCAAACAGAGCACAATCTTGTTTCTCCGCGCACGCGACCAAGGCGGGAATATCGGTCAATTTATTATGCAATCCCGACGCAATGTCCATCCCAGCTTCTAACGCTTCAACCAGTACACTGATCCATTCATCAGAAATAATGCCGCCTCGGTTTGCAACACCAATCACCAGTGTTTTTGCCCCGGCTGCCACTGCGTCCGATATGCTCATATCAGGCAAACCACAATCGGCATTGCAGTTCTCTAAACGAAACTGTCCGACACAATACTCTGGACGCCACGTCTTGATGCCTTGGGCAACCTTCGCAGCTAATGCATCAGCTGCATCACCTAAAAACAATAAATACGGTTTCTTCAGTTCCATCTCGCAATCACTCCATCCAAGTCAGCATAGATATAAAATGTTCATTATGGGTCAATCATCATTTACAGAGCAAAATACATGACAACATGAAGGAAAGGAAATGAGCAACAAAATCATTTTTGCGCATCATTTTTGAATAAAAATTCAATAATAGAAACATAATGGAATAAAAATTCATTCAATCACAAAATGCGCATATGATAGAAACCGCCAATCCTGTGCATTTTTACAGAGTCTTATTCTAAACCCACTGACTGAATCAGAAAAATGCACGGCCTACACTCCTTTTTCAAATTTATATAATTTTACAGAATCGACCATTTCTCAGTGATTCAAACTATTAAAGTGATCTAAACAAAATCTTACAAATGTGTGATTATAATCACTAAAAGAATGATAATTTATGTATATATCTGTCGCTCCTAATGCCAGAGATGCATTTCAGCGGTGCAATTCGCACTAATTTGGTGCTCTATATCGATATCTTGCCAGTCAAAACAGGTCCTCAAAATAGAAATCACATGATGTTCATTCATGTGTCTGACCGGTAACCTATCGAATTGCTTTCTCATTGCATTGAAATTTAAAACCAAAAAATACAACCTTTACAGCATAAAATGAAAGACCACATCATTACTAACATTGTTAACAACATTTCCCAAACGCATACTGCACATATATGGTTTTCTCACCTCAATACGCAGTCAGAAAGCTTCCCGTAATCTCAAAGCACTGGCCTGTATATTGCTTCGTCTGCCTTGCTGTTTGGATATGATGAAAATCAGCGAACATTGCACAAATCTCATCCGCTGATGACATGCTTGTTGAGTGAAGCGATACGATACGCATTATTAATACGTTAATGATTAATATATGCATTGCCCAAGCAGGCGATATACACTGTTGTAACAGAAAATTAAAGATGATCTCTATGTTTGCCCAAATCAGGAACGATTATGATTACTGCTGAAGCGGTTATTGATTTAAATGCATTAAGGAATAATTTCACCTTATTAAAATCCCACTGTGATAGTGGTACCAAACTGATCGCAGTTTTAAAAGGTGATGCTTACGGGCACAACGCCATCCGAGTCGCACACGCACTACCACATGCCGACATGTTTGCTGTCTCCCGGATTGAAGAAGCGATTGAATTACGCTCGGCAGATATTCTTCAACCCATCTTATTATTGGAAGGTTGCTTCTGCCCGGAAGATCTCCAGCTGGCCGCACAGCTCAATTTCCACACCACGATTCACTGTATTGAGCAACTACGAGATTTCGAGCAAACGCCACTGACGCAACATACCGCGGTTTGGTTAAAGTTAGATACAGGAATGCATCGCCTCGGCGTTCAGCCCGATGAAATCAGTGCGTACATCACGCGCTTGGAAAAAAGCGGAAAAATTGCAGGCGATGTTGGTTTTATCAGCCATTTCAGCTGTGCTGACGACCTGAATTCACATTCAACACTGGCTCAACTTGAACGTTTTAAAGCGCAGACACAAGCGTATCAAGGGATGAAAACACTGGCTAACTCCGCCGGCATTTTGTTCTGGCCAGATGCTCACTTTGACGCTGTCCGGGCCGGGATTGCCTTGTACGGCATAGCCCCGAGTATTGATGAAATTGGTCAGCAACGTCATTTGACACCTGTGATGACATTACAGTCCAAGTTAATTGCTATTCGTCGGCATCAGGCAAACCACCCCGTCGGCTATGGTGAAAATTGGACCTCAGATCGAGATACTTACATAGGTGTGGTCGCAATGGGCTACGGTGACGGCTATCCGAGATCGGCTCCGAATGGAACCCCCGTCTATATTAATGGCCGTATTGTGCCGATAGCCGGCCGGATATCCATGGATATGATCACCGTCGATCTGGGACCGAACGCAACCGATCAGGTTGGAGACTGTGTTGAACTTTGGGGTAACCATGTTCCGGTCGAACAAGTTGCCAAATTAGTCGGAACAATTCCATATGAACTGGTGATTCAGTTGACTCGACGCGTTGTCAGAACCTTTATCAATGAATGACAATCACGACACCGCCATTTACATCGACTGAACCACCGCTGACTGCTGCAACGCCTGACGGATCTTCGCCGCAAATTCAAGTGCATGGGCACCATCTCCGTGAATACAGATAGTGTCGGCTTGAATATCGATCCACTGCCCGTCGGTTGCCCGAACCTTGCCTTGGCAGACCATATCAAGCACTTGAGTTAAGGCCGCATCGTCATGATGAATCAAAGCATCGGAGCGGTCTCGTGGTGTTAACGTACCGTCCGGCTGATATGTGCGATCCGCGAAAACTTCATGAGCCACACGCAACCCTTCGGTTTCTCCGGCACGAATCAGCGCACTGCCGGATAATCCATACAATACCAAAGTCGGATCAACATCCTTCACCGCCTGCGCAATTGCGGCTGCCAGCGACGTATCCTGAGCGGCCATATTATATAAAGCGCCATGTGGCTTTACATGGTGCAAATGTCCCCCGGCAGCACGGACAAACCCGTACAATGCCCCGATCTGGTAAACCACCATGTCATAAGCTTCCCGGGGGGAAATCGCCATCGTCCGACGACCGAATCCAGCGAGATCCGGCAATCCCGGATGTGCACCGATCGCTAAACTTTTCTCTAATGCATGTCTGACCGTCTCACGCATTACTCCCGGATCACCGGCATGAAAACCACAGGCAATATTCACTGAACTGACATAATCCATCAATGCTACATCATTACCGAGTGAATACACCCCGAAGCTTTCTCCCATGTCACAATTCAGATCGACTCTGTTCATATTGTCCTCACAGCTTAATTCGGTTGATGACTTGAATCCTTAGTCTTCCCGTTCAGTAAGAATTCAATGCCAGTGTCACACGTTGTAAATAACGATCCTGAACTTCGGCAGCCATGTGGGCCTCAGCCAAAGAGACTGGCTGAAAATACACCTGCTCCCCCGGTCGCAGTTGACCTAAACGCCACAAATCACTGTCAATGACGACAGCCATTCTCGGGTAGCCCCCACTGGTCTGCCCTTCAGCCGCCAGAATAATCGGTTGCCCATCCGGTGGCAATTGAATCACGCCAGGGAAAACCGCATGAGACACTAGCTTGATCTCAGATTGCGCCTCAATCGGCGGACCTTCGAGTCGGAATCCCATCCGATTACTATTGGAACTCACTTGCCACGCGGTGGTGAAAAACTGTTCTTGAGCATAGAGAGAATAGTGTCCGAATTCCGGTCCGACACAGACACGAATGATCGCATCGGAAACCGGCAGTAAAATACCAAAGTGCTCATCGGGCAACGCATCATGGATGTGGCGGTTTTCTCCTACAGACAGCCGATCACCTTTGCGCAACGGCCGTCCATCAACACCGCCGAAACCCGCCTGTAAATCGGTTGCAGCAGCGCCCATCACCAGCGGCACATCGATCCCCCCTTGAACCGCAAGATAAGCACACAATCCTCGCTTAGGCATGTAGAGTTTTAATTGCTGTCCGGCGTAGGCGCGATAACGCCACCCCGGATAAACTGGGAGATCATCGCATCGGGCAAAGCAATCCGCTCCGGTCAGCGCAAAACAAACATCCGTCTGAAAGAGAAACGTACTGGTCCCGAACATGATTTCCAACCCGGCAGTATTATCGGGATTACCGACCAATCGATTGGCAATCGTCAGCGCCAGAGCATCGAGCGCACCAGCACGGGATACCCCTTGATGACGAAATCTCTCACGCCCTAAATCCTGAACACTCATCAGCGGGCCGGTCTGTCGCACTTCAATCACAATCAACCTCCGCAACGGTGAACGTGACCCTATCCCCCGGTAACCAAAAAGAAGGTTGCGCACGTTGTGGATCAAACAAAACTACGTCTGTTCGTCCAATCACTTGCCAGCCTCCGGGAGATGCATTGGGGTAAACTCCGGTTTGAGCACCACCAATCGCGACGGAACCCGCTGGAATTTTTGTTCGGGGTGAGGCATGTCGGGGCGTATGCAGCGCTTCAGGTAACCCACCAAGGTAAGCAAAACCCGGCTGAAAGCCTAAAAAATAAACGCGATATTCCGCCTCAGTATAAAGACGAATCACCGCATCAATATTCAATCCGGCATGATCCGCAACATGCGCCAAATCAGGACCATTATCACCGCCGAATGTCACGGCAATTTCTAGTTGCCGTCCGTCGGTCAATACCACGTCGTCGGCAGCCCAGTAATGATGGAATAGCTCGCATACAGAGTCATATTCATCCGGCTTGTTGTCGGTTATGTATGGCTGAACACGAACCGTCAGGTTATTCATACCGGGGACAACATCGACCATTTCCGGTCTGGTTCTCAGTTGTTCCGCGATTGCCCAGATTTTCTGTTGCTGAGGTAACGTCACCGGATCCGGTGCCTGAAGCACATAGCTATGCTCTCCTAACCGGTAAATGTCAATCTGTCCGGATTCTCTCACTCAAACCTCCCTCCATGTTAGTGATGTCGGACATGACAGAATCAATACGATAACACTCAAAACCAGACCGTGAATGGGCCTGATTTTGGTATGTTGGTCTTATATGATGTTTCTGACCGAATGGCGATGAATAAAAGCTTTAATCTCCTCAATCGGCATCGGTCTGGCGTAATACCATCCCTGCCCGATCACCGCGATATCTCGTTTACGCAGATAATCAACCTGTTCGGGGGTTTCAATCCCCTCCAACACAATCGTGACATCCTCAAAACCTTCCAGCAGATCTAACATCATGTTAACGGTTCGTCCAGCAATCGTGTCAGTCCCTAACGCACTGGTAAACATCCGGTCAATTTTAATCTCATCCGTATAAATATCACTGAGCCACGACAAATTCGAATATCCTGTCCCGAAATCATCAAGCGATACTCGGAAATGACGCAGTCGGAGCGAATCACACACAGAAACAACATCCTGACAACCAAAGGATGAGCGCTCGGTAATTTCAAACATGACCTGATTCACATTGACTGAATACTTGTTCACGATTTCAGTCACGCGTTCAATGAAAGGCTCGGTCAGGTACTCATCCACAGCCAAGTTGATGCTCAAGGTGTATTCCGGATACTTTTGTAACACTCGCGCCATATCTTGAATCGACTGCTCGACAACAAACAGTGTCAGTTGGCGAATCTGCTTCGTCTGTTCCGCCAAAGGAATAAAGACCTCTGGACTGATATTCCCCAACAGTGGATCATGCCAGCGACATAACACTTCAAACCCTTGGATCCGTTCATCTTTGAGCACAAATTTAGGTTGATATACCAATGAAAGTTGCCGATGTGCAATTGCCCTACGCAATCGACTCTTCAACTGTTTATCCCGGGAGGCGGGCATTCCCCATGCTTTATAGCTGAGCAAAATAAACAGGATAACGACCACAAAAGAACTCAGGGTCGGACCATTCAAAGCATGATAGAGAAAAGGATGATTATCTCTGACCAATACGCAGAGCGACGGTTTATTGCTGCACTTTTTTTCAACCAGCAAACGGGACAAATGCCCGTCCGGCTGAATTTCCGGTAACGTCGTATCTCCCAACCGTTCAAAAACATGCTTCAGGCTAGCGCTGCGGATTTCAACCGTGTAATTGGTCGAGATTTCAAAGCCCTCAAAGGCTCGGGGAGCTGTCATTGCAATGACATTATCGCGAAAAGTCAGATCAATCGGAAGATGAGTCGGTGAGGGTTCAAACTGGTAACGTTTCACAAAAGAATAGCCATTCGACATATATTGTGCTTCAGGCAGCCGGAGTGGCCTATCTAATTTTTTGAGCGTCAGGCATTGAATCAGGCCACCGTCAATCCGGCCAATATCGGCAATGAAATGGTTGATATGCAGAATATCCTGCATTAAATGTTCATCTTCCAGACTACATGGAACCGTATCACTGTCAGCCAGCAACTGTATCGCCTGCCTTAATTGTATTGCAATTTGGCTTGCATGACTGAGAGCAAGATAAGCCACACTTTTCATTTCTTCGCGATGAAATGTCGTCATCATTATCTGCGCAAAAATGCCAAGAAAGAGGATCGTAAGAAAAATCAATTGCACCGGTTGCCTCAAAGCTGAGGCATATGATCTGATTTTGCTTGTTTTATGCAGCTTGTCGGATGGATGTTCTGCCATATAAAATCCTAGTTTGCGACTTCCGTACTTAGGTAATACCAACCGAGTAACCCCCGACTCAATGCAATCATCATACTGATTATTTCCGTACTTAATGACAGTTTAGTTCACGAAATTCAATACAACCTATACCGGATCATCATGAGATGACTGGAAATTATTTTACAACTCTATACCAATAATGTTCATTATTTGAATCATATGCACGAAATCACTGAGTGATCTCTCAGTTTCTCTACTTTTAACATTATCTCTTTTCATCAGAGGACGCTCACATCATTAACGATAGAATCGGACCTCCTCGATTGCTGGATTGGGTGTTCATCCGTAATGAAACGATCCACACTCATTTCAGAAGCAATCATTTACAAACACCAATTGACATATGTCAATAAGGTCATTTATAGTCACTATCGTTCACAAAAAATTACATCAATTCGCTTGTATCTATTACCAGAATTAGACAAACACAATGACATATATCAATTATCTTATAGCGTAAGGAGCATTCATGAATATTACCAATGTTGCATTTATCGGTTTAGGCGTAATGGGATACCCGATGGCTGGTTATCTTGCCAAGGCCGGCTATCAAACTCACGTCTATAACCGAACGCACACCAAAGCGGAAGCTTGGGAACAACACTATTCAGGTAAAGCTTATCCTACCCCGAAGCTTGCTGCTGAAGGCTGCGAAGCCATTTTTCTCTGTGTCGGGAACGACCAGGATGTCCGCAGCGTCATGTATGGTGATGACGGGATTATTGCCGGAGCGAAACCGGGTGCAATTATCGTCGATCACACCACCACCTCTGCTGAACTTGCGCTTGAGCTGGCTCAGGCGTGCCGGGAAAAAGGTATCTCATTTATTGATGCTCCCGTATCCGGAGGACAAGCCGGAGCTGAAAATGGCACGCTCACAATCATGTGTGGTGGTGAAGCTGACATCTTCAGCCAAATTCAACCCGTCATGGTCAACTACGCCAAACAGGCTGAGCTACTCGGTATTCACGGACAGGGCCAACGCTGTAAAATGGTCAACCAGATTTGTATTGCCGGTGTACTGCAGGGATTAAGTGAAGCATTGCAACTGGCACAAGCCGCTGATCTGGATATTGAACAAGTGATCAATGTAATCAAACACGGTGCTGCCGGTTCTTGGCAGATGGAGAACCGAGCCGTGACAATGTCACAAAATAAATTTGATTTCGGTTTTGCTATCGACTGGATGAGAAAGGATTTAGGTTTCTGTCTTAATGAAGCGGCTCGTCACCAGATTGAGCTCCCGATGACAAAAAAGGTGGATGCAATGTACGCTAAACTTCAGGATCGAGGCTTGGGGCGGATGGATACTTCGGTATTAATCAAAGCCTACGATAAAACATCAATATAAATTTTGTTCATCGACATGGTTGATGCTCCATACAATGTTCAGACCGAAGCAACATTGCTTCGGTCTAAATTGTATGATGATAAGCTAATTGCCGTTTCAATGCATACGGAGACAGTTTCTTGATTAAATCATCCAGATTAATCATTTAAATCCTCACCGATAATTGATTAGAAATTACTACTTTAAACTGAATACCAGCCTGTAATTTTCAATCACATAAAACATGATACACCTTCCATTTTTATATTTTATTAAGGTTTTGAAATAATATTTCATTTTTAAAACAAAATTTATCAATGCCATTATTAAATAAGATAAAACTATAACATTAAAAATATCATGAAATATTTCACGAAGAGCTCAAAACAATGACACATTTCAAAAAAACCACAACAACATCATCGGCACCGATGAGAGACAACAGAAAGAATTAATTATCAAAATCAAATTAAATCATATAATTACATACATAATACAATTAAAAACAAACTAACCCTCGAATATCATCAGTTATCCTACTGATTCAGCTCATCCTCACCATAACGTATGACGTTTTATTTATTACTTGATAAAAATCAATAATTATTTATTTACCCACCAAACCAATCCACCCTACGATACAATAATTTATGATGATAGGCATATAAGTTATTCGCTTATTTTTTTCGATAAAAATAACAGTTCAATAATTAATTCGATGAATAACACATTCAAATTTTGACAGGCCGTTATTCTGTCACTAATGGTTAATGTGTTTGATGAGATTATTTGACTTTAGTTTATCTTCAGTTTTTTACTGACGAATTTGTAGTTCTGCCAAACGGTCACCAATTCAAGCAAATAAATCATCTCAAATTTTTATCTCAACTTATGGACTCAGGGTTGAGTCAGGGGGTGGATGAACATTCATTTATGGATAGCAACAGATCATATTCAGCAATAAAAATAAATATTTAAGAATAATTGAAAGGAGTAACAAATGAGAAAACAGCAAGTTTTCAAAAACATCAGTTGTAAGAAACAGACCCTCAGTATTGGTATCAGTCTGGCTTTGGCTGCTTTATCCGGTTCTGCGTACGCAGGATGTACCTATGAAGTTCAGAGTGACTGGGGTTCAGGTTTCGTTGCTAACGTGACTGTCAAAAATGATACTTCCAGCGCTGTATCAGCATGGAATGTGGGCTGGGAGTATACCAAAGGTGCCAAAATCACCAATATATGGAACGCTGCACTGTCCGGTAGTAACCCATATACCGCAAGTAGTACAGCTTCAAACGGTAATTTACAGCCCGGCTCCAGCACCACATTCGGCTTTCAAGGCACCGGTACATCAGAGGTTCCAACCCTAACCGGTTCACTATGTGGTGATCCCGGTGACCCTGGTGATCCCGGTGACCCCGGTGACCCTAGTGACCCCGGTGACGGCAACCAAGTTGTCTTCCGGGTCAATGAAAATGGTCATATCACCAAAGATGATGTCGTCAAACCGGTTCGTTGTGGCTCATGGTTTGGTCTGGAAGGTCGTCACGAACAGGCAAATGACGCTACCAACCCTAGCGGCGCACCGATGGAACTCTATATGGGTAACACATTCTGGGCGAACAACAGCCAAGGTACAGGCCGGACAATCCAACAAACCATGGATGAAATCAAAGCGAAAGGTATCAACCTGATTCGTCTGCCTATCGCACCGCAAACACTGGATCCGGATGACCCGCAAGGTCAACCTCGCGTCTTTAAAAACCACCAATCTGTACGTGCAACCAATGCGCGTCAGGCACTGGAAGACTTCATCAAACTGGCTGACAAAAACGGGCTCGATATCCTGCTCGATATTCACTCATGCTCGAATTATCTAGGCTGGCGTGCGGGACGTTTAGACGCAACACCACCTTATGCTGATGCAAACCGTGATAACTACCCCTACAAACGTGAAAACTACTCCTGTGGTACCGATGTCGGTCCTGGCGTTACCGTTCAAGAATACAACGAACAGAAATGGCTGGAAGACCTCCGTCAACTGGCACGTTTCGCGGATGAGCTGAAAGTGAACAACATCCTCGGGATCGATATCTTCAACGAACCATGGGATTACACTTGGACAGATTGGAAAACGCTGGCTGAGCATGCATACGAGGCCATCAACGAAGAAAACAAAAATGTGTTGATCTGGGTTGAAGGGATCAGTGGTGGTACATCAGCTGGCACACAAAGTCCTCATGGTGATGAAGCAACTAATCCAAACTGGGGTGAAAACTTCTTCTCAATGGCAACTGACCCACTGAATATTCCAAAAGACCGTTTAGTGCTGTCACCACATACCTATGGTCCTTCTGTATCTGTACAGAAACAGTTTATGGACCCTGCTCAACCAGAATGTGCCGGCTTGTCTGAAGACGAAGCGGCTAAAGCAAAATGTAACATTGTGATTAACCCTGAACTGCTCAGAGAAGGCTGGGAAGAACACTTTGGTTATCTCAAAGATAAAGGCTATGCAATTGTGATCGGTGAATTCGGTGGTCACTATGACTGGCCGGAATCTGGTGCAGTCCGTATTCAAGATATGTGGGGTTACCTCCCTCGTTCTGATTATGATAAAAAATGGCAAAATGCACTTGTTGACTACATGTCAGACAAGAACATTGAAGGTTGCTACTGGAGCATCAACCCAGAATCAGACGACACCGGTGGTTTGTACAGTCACGCCTATGATGCACGGACCAACACATCTGGCTGGGGTGAATGGACTGGCTTCGAAACTGAGAAATGGGACATGTTACAACGGTTGTGGGATTCAAATACCGTCAAGTAACAGTTGATATTTGACCTCTCATTATAGTGAAGGAGTTCTGATGAGAACGCTCTACATTATATTTCTTGCGGGCATCACGCTCGCAGGAACTGTACAAGCAAGCGTCAGAAATGGTGTGTATACCATTCAGTCAAAGGTCAGTGGTAAATTCGTCGAAGTCGCAAATGCTGACAAAAGTAATGGTGCCAACATTAGTCAATGGCCGGATAACGGCCATAACACACAACGCTGGCTCGTTACCAAGCGCGATGACGGTTACTACTCCATCATTAATCTTAACAGTGCCAAAGCAATGGAAGTATATGGCGCTGGTAAGGCGAATGGCGATAATGTTTCACAATGGCAGTATGAGGGTGGTGATACCCAAAAGTGGGACATTCGGGATCTGAATAACAACTATCATGTACTGGTGAATAAAAACAGCGGTAAAGCGCTGGATTTATGGGACTGGGACACATCTGACGGTGCCAATATTGATCAGTGGGAGGTCAATAATCTTGATGTACAACAGTTTCGCTTGAGTTTAGTTCAGGCCTCTGGTGGCAAGCCGGTGGATACCTCATCCACCAATGGCAGAACCAACCATTGGCCACTGAGCGGTAACTTAGGAACACACGATCCGACGATTGCCTATGAAAACGGGACTTGGTGGGAATTTCAAACCGGCAAAGGAATCTATGGCAAAGTCAGTGATAACGGCTTGGACTGGAATCCACGACCATCCGTTTTTCCGAATGGCTTACGTTGGTGGTACACCTATGTACCCGGTTTGAAAAACGATGATGTATGGGCTCCGGATGTGAAACATTATAATGGTCGAGTCTGGCTCTATTATGCGGTTTCAACGTTTGGTTCTCGTGTGTCGGCAATTGGTTTGGCTTCAGCCTCAAGTTTAGCGACCGGTGACTGGCAAGATCACGGAATGGTGATTCATACCACCGCTGCCAATAACTACAATGCCATTGATCCTGACTTAGTGATTGATAAAGACGGTGACCCATGGCTAACGTTTGGTTCTTTTGGCTCGGGTATCAAGCTGATCCGCCTCAATCCAATCACCATGAAACCGATTGGCGATCTGTCGAGTCTGGCAAGTCGTTCCGGTGGAATTGAAGCACCCAGTATTGTTTATCGTCGCGGTTACTATTATCTGTTTGTATCCACAGGCCGCTGTTGTCGTGGCGTCGACAGCACCTACCAGATCCGTTATGGCCGGGCTACCGATATTACCGGACCGTATCTGGATAAGAGTGGTAAAGACATGATGAAAGGCGGCGGGACTTTACTCGATGGCGGCAGCAATCGATGGATTGGCCCCGGAGGTCAGGATATTGCCAACACCGATGTGATTGTCCGTCATGCCTATGATGCGACTGATGGCGGTAATGCTAAACTGCTGATTAGCACACTCAACTGGGATAGCAACGGCTGGCCAAGATATTAAGTTAAGCCAGTGTGTTCACTCAATACGGGTCACTTGTTAAAGTGACCCGTTCATTTTTAATTATTAAACTCACTCTTGCTATCAGTCATTGCAAAATAAAAACACAATTGCATTTTGCAATAAAGATATGAGCATGACTGTATTGAATGCTGACTACTATTTAATCAAAATCAAATAAATCAATCAGTTAAAAATAATTTAAAAATTGGCACACATAGTGCAATAGTATTAGTGACCCTTATTAAGCCGAGGGTCACCTAGCCAACTGACGTTGTTAGTGAACCAAATTGTTCATATCGATAGCCAATCACACACTTTGTGATTGGCTTTTTTTATCTATGGGTGCCCTATCCATCATTCATGGCTTGCTGCAAATGTGCTAAAAGCCAGCTCAGTGCCGGATCCTGAGTCTGTCTTTTATGCCACAACAAACAAAGCTTAATGTCCTCGTAATCCATCGGCACATCACTTACCGTCAGATTGTAATTCTGTTGCCAAATGACAGCGAGCCCGTGTGGCACTGTTGCTAAGAACGTTTAAAGCCCTTTCTTTCACATGGAGCGATCTATCCAATCTATCCCCTCAAATCAAACAATAATGGTCAATACTTCACCACTCCGATATGATAATCCGATTGTTTTCAAAACATGCCGGCTCAGCACAAGGATTGTTTATGCCAATTGAATTTCTTCTGACTTCACTGATTGTTGTTCTGCTCCCCGGTACCGGTGTGTTATATACCGTATCGATTGGCCTGACTCGCGGTGCCAAAGCCAGCCTCTATGCGGCGCTCGGCTGTACTGCCGGTATTATTCCGCATCTGGTTGCAAGCGTTTTCGGGCTGGCGGCCATTTTACATACCAGCGCAGTCCTGTTTCAGCTGTTGAAATATGTCGGCGTGATTTATCTGGCTTATCTGGCTTGGGGGATGTGGAAAGACGCCGGAGCACTGACACTTCAGAATGAGAACACATCTCAAACGGGTTATCTTGCTATTGCGTCCAAAGCCGTGCTGATTAACTTACTCAACCCGAAACTGTCGATCTTTTTTCTTGCTTTCTTACCTCAATTTGTCCCTGCACAACAGACGGCTCCGATACTGAACATGTTGCTCCTGAGTCTGGTGTTCATGCTGATGACCTTCATCGTGTTTGTTATCTACGGCATGCTGGCCAATAAAATTCGCTATGCCATCATCCAGTCACCCAAAATTGTCCGTCGGATCCAAAAAAGCTTCGCCGGACTGTTTGTATTAATGGGAATAAAACTGGCCACGATGGAACGTTAGTTGTTCAGCGAGGCAGGTGACGTATCACAAATCGTCACGCCCTGAACCTCAGAAACGGTATGATAGAGTGACGCTTCGCGGGCAATGACTTCATGTGCCTGCTCTTTTTTGATGTAAATATGATCGTTTGCAAACAGGTGACACCCGTTCACTTCAATGTGCCCAGAAATCACATAGATTTGCTCCCAGCCCGGGTGAAAATGTCGCGGAAGACAAGCGCCCTGTTCCAGTTGAAGTAATGCTATATTCGGGCCGGGTTCCGACTGGTGCAGCCACGCATAACAAATCCCCCGATAAGGTGTATCCTGCCACACTCGCTGTGCAGATAAAGAAACAGATTCTTTCATTAATTCTTATCCCATCACTACTTACTGTAATTATGTACAGTACATTGCTAAGAATCTGTTTTCAATATTCTGCTGAAAAAAAGCCTCACTCACCCTCTCTTCCTTCATCGAACTGCAACGCCAATGGCTGGAAAAGTAAAAGGATGATGCTGAGTTTGGGACGCAATAACTTTCCTCGGTTTCATTAGCATCTCCGACTGCGCCCCAGGTACTTTTTAAGGCCGGATAATCACCTTTAACTAATAATTAAATATAAAACAAGTGTTTATATAGATAACATAGGTGGTTATATAAAAAATGGTACAACATTTAGTACAAATACTCGTGTATGCGAAATTGAATATTTGAATCCTTGTGAAATTATATTTAAGCAGGTATTCAGGCTTTGATTGTGTAACTTTCCTTAAAGCTGAGTGAGCATTTAATGACAGTACCTCAAGTGCATTGAGTATATTGTTTCCACTGAAAGGCAGTTGCTTAATATCAAACGTTGAGTATGAGCAGACATAAAAAAGCCAATCACAAAATTCATGACTGGCTTATGTATATGAACAAATGAGTCCATTAATTACGTCAGATCTTCGGCTTAAGAAGGATCATCAGTGCTATTGTACTCCATGTCTCAGCTTTTGAAATTAAATTAACTAATTGTTTTTAATACAATTTATTGAGAATAAATAAATTGTATATACCTAAATCACCAGACCACCTCAGCTTCAACACCCCGAAGATGTTGGTTGAGATTCACACCGTGAGCACTTTCTCTGCTATAACGCTGTCGGACTCTGATTGATTGACGGATTGATTTTGAGGTTAAGGCCAGTGGCGGATATCTCCGGTTAAAATGTGCAATAGCTTGCTGTGTCTTCAGCATCAACCGCTCATCTCCCAGTTTCCACGCCAGATAATACGATTTCATTAGATTGGAGCGACGATTGAGTACATGCTGCTCATAGCTTTTACGGGCGTTGTTGAGTTGATATTGTTTGGATAAATCCCCCGGCGTCATTCCGACCGATTGTTCCAGAATCTCAAAAACGTCAAAGTCCTCTTTATATGCATCACCCCGGCTATTTAAAGCACCTTCGTCCGCATACCGATAGGCTTTCATGGCATTCTTCACAGCAACCGGGACAAGACCTTCAATACTGCGATAATAATCCCCGTGAAGTGCTTTATCACCGGATCGGATTGCCTGTACTGCAACACCGCCCAGAACAGGACCGGCAACCTGCTGCGCGTAAAAAGACCAGACATTGTCCCCTTCCAAATCCCGGTTCGGGTCACGTATCCACATCCCATCTAACGAAATCCTCGGTGACATCCCAGCCCCACCGACCCCGTAAATAATCTTATTCGCAATATCCTCC
This sequence comes from Vibrio sp. MEBiC08052, assembly GCF_001506075.1. Taxonomy (GTDB): domain Bacteria; phylum Pseudomonadota; class Gammaproteobacteria; order Enterobacterales; family Vibrionaceae; genus Vibrio. The sequence continues at coordinate 2,088,560 of NZ_KQ947475.1, forward strand.
CCAAGTACATCAGACAAATAGGTTTTGAACTCGGTTTCAGCCTCCCATGGCTCATCATCACCACCAAAAGCAGCATTCAGACTGTCTGCCAGACCGTATACCAGACTCAGAGGCAATGCGGACACGCCCCCCAGTAGCGCAGTCATACCCAGTGTGCCGACAAGCTGTTTTCTGGCTTCCGATCGTTCTTCAGACGTCATACCTTTCATTGACAGGAATGCATTGCGCATCAGATAGTAAGTCATGTTCTGCGAATATTGTTTGAACTGAGTTGCCACCTTCATCACAGGACTCTGCATATAGCGAGCCCGGTTCACATTCGAATAATCAAAATGTGCATCCCATGTTAATTTTTCAGCCAATTTTGCAGATTGGTCGTGACTCATGCCTTTTTTACGGGCTAGCCGATAAGTGGCCAATGCTGTGGTTTCCCGGTTAAACACCTCAGCTTTGTGAAACAGAGCCGACATCCAGCCGGAGAACTTCTCATATGCGGGGCTGTATTTCCAGCTCTGCCCTTCGGCCATACCTGCCAAATCATGCGCATTGGTAGAATCCAGCAGGCCGGAGTCGTACCACTGATTAAATGCATCGATTTCATCCAGATTGGTCAACCTGACTTTAATATTTCCTTTCGCTGAAATGAATTCTTTCGTTGCTTTTGCCAATTCAGATGAGGCACGAATTGCGCCAAACTTGCTGGCAATCATGGGCAAAGCAACCACAAAATTCTGAGTGATGTTCACTGCCGCCGCTGCCGGAGAAAAACCCAACATATATAAAAACCCAAGGGATGTGATTTTCTGCGCGGCTTTGGAATGTTTCGGATACATGACCCATTCATGGCGTTTCATCAGTTCATTGGCATACCTTGATGACTGATTGTCTCCACTCTTCTTCGCGGTTTCTACCGTCTCAGTTGCAAGTTTTGTCAGTTCGTCTGCGTATTCAAGCCGGGCCAACTGATAAGAACCCTTGACCATATTTTCAGCCAGCGCCCTGAGCGCATCATTACTCCACCCTTTCACTTTCTGTCTGTGCATAAATTGTTTACGCATCGAGCGGCTAGGCAATGACTGAAGATACATTTGATAAATTATGTCCTGTAGTTCGGTTTTCTTTAAATCATTGAGACTGGATTCTTCAACCTGTCCGACTAAATCAACCACAAAACCCAGACTCGCCCCTTCAATATGTTGGTTTTTGTCCAACTTATAACCGGTAAAAACAGAAAAACCCTGACGTTCAAGTTTCTCTTTCGCCACTTGTTGCTCACGCTCAGACTCATACATCATATAGCGTTTCTCGCCGTTCTCATCCGTGGTACTCAGCCAGTAATCGCCAAAGCGTGATAATGGGAAATACGGAGCCATAACTTCCTGTAACTCAAATTGCGCTCTCAAATCAGCCAGACGCGCCTTTTTTATCCTGCCGTCAATCGCCGCATTGATAATCTGCTGCTCCAGTAGATGTTTAAAAAGATCGTGACGCTCCCGGTAAGTATCACGCATCGACCGGTAATGCTGTTTCGCTTCCTCCGGCAACTTATCAAATCGCTGTTTTAACTCAGCATGTTTTTTCATACGACGGGCTCACCGGCCAGCATATTTCTGAGCGTTTTCAGCTCATCCATTTGCTCATTAGTTTTATGACTGCCGTCGTTTACATATTCCAGATGCTGTATCCGTTTCTCGGCAACCTCCCGAGCGGACTGAAACGCTTGCGCCGGGTCAACACCTTCAATGGTTGACTGATGTGCGATATCAAACATCTCATCAGCATCTTGTTTGTTTCGACCCATCCATTTACGGATAGAATTAGCCATCTCGTGCGCATCAAAGGCGAGCTGATTCCGGCGGCTTAACATCCGGTGAACGGTGTCAACATACTCACTCAACTGAGGCAGTTTTCGCTGAGACAGGTCCGCAAGTTGGCGTAGTGTGAGAGCTCCGAGTCCCAGATTGCCACGAACCGCTCCCAGCCCCTGAGAAACTGCATTGAGCACACCGCTGAATCTGGCCCGTGGTGTAGACTGGGCCAGCGCTTCATCCAGAGTCATGGTTTTCTCCTGAGAGAACTGAATATCAGGTGATAGAGAACTGAATATCAGGTGATAGAGAACTGAATATCAGGTGATGTTGATATCCTGCTGTCCGCAGCTTTCAGATATGAGTTATTTGCCATTCTGGCCCGGTCCGCCAGCATCTGGACAATATTGTTCAGCTCAGCAACAGTGACATCCGATGCTTTCATCAGCCCGACTTTTCTCAGGGCGTGAGCAATGGCTTCCACCACCCGGTCCCACCACTGCCGGATTTTGTTTCTGTCGATTTCAGCGGCGCGTGCCAGCACCTCTTCAACCAAATCACTGTCACTCTGGCCTCGATAGTTCCGGTCAACGCTCTCCCACAACGCCTTCAGATACGGAGAGTTCCGGCCCTGCCTGACACGCCGGAGGATGGTCTGATATTCAGTAGCCCCCACAACCGTCTTCAGACTGTGATGCACCAGTATTTCATGACGCAGTTTCTGGCGAAGCTGTTTTGCACTCTCAAGATTTTCAGCAATTACGACAACTTCACGGCTGTCCCGGCGATAAAATGAATGAATCACACGTTGGCCGAAGTTCATTCCCGCAATTTTCTCTGCCGCTGCCTGTGTCGGAACCACGGTCACTTTCACACCGGCCCCGCCTTGATAGGCTTTTAGCCACTGACTGACCACTAGTTCTGCCGATTTCAGAGACATGCCTTTGCCCGGTCTTTGCATTGCGATACTTGCCTTGCTGAAAACAATCTCTGACGAACTGGTTTTCGGCTGCTCTAGCTGATTCAGACGAATAAAATCGTCAATCTGAGCTTTATTGATGGGCCGAAGAGGGGCAATCTTTTCAAATGCATTCACCAATGCTGACAGTTTTGAGGGTTCAACCTCGACACTCAATATCCCACTGCCGCTGACTGCCTGCTCTCCGATAATGGCTTCAATCTCCGGGTTCCCCCAAAAACGTTTCCCTCTGCTGACTGATTTAGGCATTTGCAGCACATACTTTGCTTCAGCGCTGCGTGAATCCCGACGTAAAAGCGCATCATGCTGTTTGGTCGAAAGCCCTAATGATGCCAGTTCGTTATCGCGGGTATTCATCAGCCACTCAAGGGACTGCTCCGCTGTAGCATCCACAGTCGCCTTAATATGTGTCTTCGGCTCAAAACTGCGAGGTAATAACATCCCCTGAATCACACGACCATCATGTGCTGTAAACGGAACGATCTGCCCCGCTTTGATGGTTTGATCTTTTGCCATGATTAAATTGCCCGTCATGACATAACGGTTTTCAACGGACGGTAAAGATGCCTGATGGTCAAAGATCATCTGCATCTGGCTTTCATCCATCTCATTACCGGCTTGGGTCAGCGTCCCATCGTGAATATGTCGGTATGTAAACGAAATATGCCGGGTCTGATCAGCAACCATCACTTCAATTCTGGTTTTTGACGGAGCCATAGGATCGCCGGACTGACTGGCATGATTCACACCGACCACCACCCCCATCACAGACGGACTATCTGTCTCTTCAGGATTAAATTTAACCCGAACAAACTGACCATATGCCCCTGATACCCAACGCTCATAACTCCCGATGCGGTGTTTGTAAGCCGCGAGTGCAGAGGTCATCTCATTTTTTTCAGACACAAGTGATTTCACCGATTTTCCTTTGGCACGGTGAGTTTCAATCAACTGATTCAGAGACTCCACTTTGCCTTGCATCTGATCGTAAAATTCATTGGCCTGAACTTTCACCTGATGCGCCAGTGATTTGAACGTAGCCTCACTACTCTGACTAAGCCGCTCCTGCACTTCATCCCAGTGCGGCGCTTTCCCTTGCATCTTCGCTCTGATCCGGGTGAGATAAACCGGCTCGGAGAATACGCCGCGCTTCGGATCGCCTGCGACCAGTTGCGTCTGCTCGACCGGCTCAGCCTGTAAATCGATCTCAGTCATATTCAGATAGTTCTGACCGGTGGCATTGAGATAATTGATTTTTTCTGCATACAGGGTATCCAGCTCAGCCAGAACATCCCGCTGGAGCGCAACCGGCAATACGGCAAGTTTGCCCAGAAAATAGTTCGCAGGATGATCTGCCTCACTCACCTTGACAAAATCATCGCCATATTCACCCAGTGCTTTCAGATTTTCTTTAACATACTGAATCACAACCGCATCCCCGTATGGGTTGAGTAAATCAAAGGACTTCACAGAGGTCGCAGATTCAGTTGAGCCGGAGGTGTTGGCATTCAGACTGGCCATTTTCCCGGCCAATACCGCTGCCGGACGTTTTTCACTGGGTAAATCCAGCCATGCATTCGCATACTTCGGTACATTGACCTGTCCGGTTCGGTTGACACGCCCCAGCATCTGCATATAGGTATCAATATTGAGACTCGGCTGAGCCACAATCATAAATCGTTGACGGGTATCCGGATAATCGGCGCGACTGTGAATAGACAACCCTGTCGAACCCGCCTGATTTAAAATCAGTACATCCAGCATTCCGGTATTAAATTTATCGACCTGTCCCCGTCGGTCATTCGCTTCTGCTGTTGCTCTCGGAATTATTTTCCTAGAATCATAATCTACCATCCGTTTGCGACCGGTGATTTCTGCAACCCTCATCCCTGCCTGCTCAAGCTGGTGTCTGATATGATCAATCGGAGAGGCGGGAATATGATAGTGCGCAATTTTAGCAATAGCGGCTCTGGCCTGCTCATACAGGTGTTTCAGTAATGGACTATCTATGTCATCAATCGATACGGTAAATTTCTCTGAATCCGTCTCGCCCGGCACTTTCACCCGGTATGCCAGCACGTTTTCCAGTGTTCTGCCCAGATAATCAGCATAAGACAGTGACCCCAGCGAATCTCCATCACTCAGATTATTATCTGCCATATAGTTCTTTAATGCCGATCCCAATGTACTTTCCAGAGCAATCACTGGCTTTTCACCACGCCCGGATGATGCAATAGCCAATTCAGCAATCGCATCAGCTTTCAGACCTAACGTTAACTGCGCAATATAGTTATGCACCACCGAACTGAACGAATTGACATTGATATTTTTATCCGCTTTATTGCCGCTGGTCATCGTATCCAGCCCGTGCTCCGCCGCAATACTTTCAGCAAGCTCCTCTTGCACATAATCGTCCCATGCTCGGGACAAACGCTGTAACCCCCGCAGAGCCGCCGTAGTCGTATCAAAGGCTTTTTCGATATCACCGCCTGAGTTGATGATTTCATCTTTGATTTCAATGCCATCAAAGCTGCGCTCTCGACGAATATAATGTCCGGCCTGTGCCAGTTTAGCGGCAATATAGTTCTGCATCCCGAGGCCACCGGTTTCAATCGCTCCGGTCACATCATCGCCCCCCGCCGCAACCCCTAAATCAGTCCGTCGGTACAGGGCCATATTTTCTGGTCGTTTCGCATAGGTGGCAGACAGATACGTCAGACCGGCCACTTTTCCCACATATTGATTAAAGAAAAGCCCACGATTTGACTTTGCCTTTTCTCCGGAAGCGGCTGAATGCGCTTCATCCATCACCAGAATGGCATTTTTAGCCAAGGCATTCAGAGCCGATTTTTTTATACCGCTCTGGTCTGTACTGATTTGATCATATGTGGCAAATAGCGCATCAAAACCGTCAGGTAACCGACCGGTCTCATTCATTTCAGAAAAATATTTTTTGAGTGTCTTACCGCTGTTCCGGTGCCTGAATACTGTTTTTTCCTGCGGGGTTCCGGGAGAGATTACCTGCTTAATGCCGACTCCACGGTTCATAATCAGTGGGGTAAACTGCCTCACACCGATATCAGCAAGGTCGTCAACCATATCGGTAAACAGATTATCTTTTTGTGTAATGAAGATGGGCGTCTTACCGGCATTCATCGCATAACGAAGGATGCCGGCAGCCTGACGGCCTTTGCCGACACCGGTCTGGTCGCCGATAATAATTGCCTTATTATTTTCAATCGCAGAAACGGCCAGTCCGACAGCATCGGTTTGCAGTCCCATAAACGCATCGTGCAACTCAGATATCGAGGGATATCCGAGCTTGTCCATGACATAAGTATCGATATTGCCATGACGCGCTTCTAAATCTGACAGCGCCTCTGAGGTGTAGTATTCAATGTTGGCCGGGGTTAATACGCTGTCATTCAGACCGCCCGATTTAGACCGGTAAACCGACTGGAAGGCATTCGCCCGCTTGCTGTCCGGGGCTGATTTAATCTCATTTTCGTCTAAAGGTTGAGCAGGCTGATGACTTCTATCAGATCCTGCGTCCTTTTCAGCTCGTCCGGCAGGGTCGGCACTGTTTTCTGTGGATAATTCTCTAGATCCCAGAACCTCTCCAGCAGCCCGATGGATGAGCCTTCCAGTATCCAGTCGGACATCTCGTGCGGCGCGTGCGGACCGATCCCCGGCGGTGTGTCCAGCAGAATGACCGCTTCCCTTTGATCTTCTTTCGTTGCCTCCTCGATGATGAGCGGCAGCGCCTCGCTGAGTTCGCTGAGCATCAATTCGTAAGACAGCTCGCGCTCTCCGCTTACCCGACACGTGAGCAGGATCTGTAGTTCTTCGTCCATATCGGGATGATTGGGTACCCAGTAACCCCTGTTTCCGGTAGTGCTCATAAAGAGAGTCCCATGTCTGATGTCTTGTTATCCGTGATTTTGTCGGAGCAAACTGTCCGGTCGGTGTTTTGGCTCTGCCATCGATGCTGATGAGCATCACCGGCCATCCGGCTCCCTGTTTCTCATAGAGCTTCCCGTCAATTTCCGTGTAGTCGCGCACATGGTAGTTCTGATGCAGCCAGTTGAGAAAAATCCGTTGATTGACGGAGAGCTTACCGACGACTTTACTGGTGCCAAGGATAAGATACGCTTTACCGTCAGATTTCATCGCCTGTAATGCATTTCTGGCAATCACATGATCCAGCTCGCCCAACTGGATTATATTGCCGAATCTGTCTTCAAAAGAAAACTTTTCTGGTTCACCTTTTTCGCCTCTTATTTTCCCAAATGGCGGATTGGCGATCACCCGGTCTACTGTCTCTGTCACCATTCCATGGGTGAGCGGATCGCCGGTCGCATCGAGTGTGGTCACGTCAAACCCACTCCATGTGAGTGATTCTGCCCGGACCGGATCCAGTTCATTTGCAAAGGTATTCTCCGGTGCAGAAGTCATCAACAACAGACCATTCCCAGCCGTTGGCTCTAATACCGTGGTATCTGCATCAACCCCGGCTACGATATTCCCCAAAAACGACAGGGGAGCCGGGGTGCTGTATGCCTGTAGGTTGGAGCTGTGCGCGGTTCTGATATTCAGTTTCGGTTGGGCCTGATAATCCTCAGCCAGTTGGTTGAAAATGGTCTCGACCGATTGAGGGGAACTATCCCGCTCAAGTGCGCTGTTTACCTTCAGACGCCGTTGATTGATTTGCGCTGTTTCGTAGGCTTCTTGCAGTTTTTTCATCATCAGCGGCGTCACATCACTGATGCTGCCCAGCTGATAGATGTCTTTGCCTGCTCGCTTCAGCGCGAGATTATTGGACGGTTTAAACCCGGATTGAATCCGGGTCTGCATGGCCTCAAGAAGCCGAATATTTTCACTGACTTCCGGCTGCGACTCTTCCTCTGATTGTTTTTCCGGTTGCGAAGAGGCCTGTTGGGATTGAACTTCAGGTTCAGATGGTTCCTTCCCTTCGGATGCTGCTTTTATTTTTCGCTCAAAGTCACTGAGATTGTTATACCCGTGTTTTTTAACCCGCTCATTCAACGCTTTGGCCATAATCCCTTCATTTCGATAAACGGTACGGATACCTTTTAGTGAGGCTTTCCCCGTACTTTCTCTGTTTGATTGAAGTGTTTTTTCTATCAGTGCTTTGGCTTTTGAAAGCGTGTCATATTCGTCTTCCCGAACTTCCGTTTCAGGTTGATTTGCAGCTACGGGGGAGCTCTCCGGGATTACTGCCTCCAAACTGGTGATATCATGTTCAGCCGGGGCAGACTCTGCATCAGACGACGACCGGGATTCATTTTCTGCGGATTTTGCACGTAACTTTTCATTCAGTACCGCCGTTTTACCGATAAACTGATTTGCCAGCGAACGAACACTATTCGTAAGCTGCTTTTTCACTTCGGGCAGTGACTTCGACCGACTGTCTATTTCAAGAACTGTTCCGGCAGTATTATCAAGACTGGCGTTTACGCGACGAATCGCTTCTTGAATCAGGTTTTCTTTGAACTGTTTCGCCTCCGGAGAAGTAATTTTCTCTTCAAATAGTGCCTGTGCCGATTGTCTCCGCCGAATATTTTCGGGATCACTGGCTTCACGCTCTGCCTGTTGTCGAGCTTCTTCCTGATATGCCTGAAGACGCTTTTCGTGGTTGCGAAACTCATTCAAAACCGCTTCGGTATCAAATCCTTTTGAGCGTTGGATCCGACGTCGAAGGCGTTTGCTCATACCGGTAATTTTGTTACCGGAGAACGAACGTTCTAACTGCCGTTCAGTGGCCTGATGTTTCATGTCCTGAACTTCACTCTTTGTTGGCATATCCGATTGAATGCGCTCTGCATCATTGTTGAACTGCTGGAACCGGCCTGACGTATCGCGCCCCATTCGATTCCGGATCTGGTCTTTTTTCAGATCGGTTTCATCCTGTCTAGCCTGTTGATCCCGAGCAGCAGTATTCGCCTGATCTCTTTGATAGGTGCGGGTTACAGATGAACCATCAATATCACCGGTCCAGTTGGGATTAGGCGTGAGTTGGGGTCGTTGAGAACGTTCATTTTCAGCCTGAAAATGCAATGCGGCTTCTCTGGCCTGAATCGCCTTATCGTCAATGGCGGCCTGAGACTTTTTCTTATTAAATACCGCGCCTTTGTCTATGTAGGGCTGGGGCCGATGCGGCTGTCCACGCTCAACCGGGGCATCATTGTGGATTTTGTCGTACCGGATCTGAGTCAGTCGATCAATCAACGCCTGATTATTCTGATCTTCTGAAAGAAGTTGAGAGACAACCTGCTCACGGATCTGGTCATATCCAGCCTGCTGATTTGAGAACTCAGACTGTGGGCTCTGAGGCTTCGCAATTTCACTACTCTCTTTTAGCTGTTGATTGCGAGTTTTTAAATCACGTTTATGATTAGTCACATGCCGATCAACGGCGGTCGCCAGCGGATCAACGTCCAGATTTTTCGCACTTCGGGCTAACTGCTGATACTCATCAGCGAGTGCAACTGAATAATCCGGATCGTTATATACATCCGGGTCAGATAATTCTTTCTCAATCTGCGCGGCACGTTCCGGATTATATGCTCTGGCAAGATACATCGTCTCACGCCGGTCAGCGGCACTTAATACGCCTTTCTCTTTTAACTGCTCCCGACTCTCCCCTATCCCCTGAACAAACGAGTCCTGCATAGTCTTTGAGTGAGACTCAGGCACATCCGGTTGTCTTTCATTCTCGGATATATCAACATCTTCGGTATGCGACTGAGACTCATCCTGTGTCGAAGACGGCTCTTGCACTAAGGCATCACTGTCAGCAGGTGACGCTTCTTTCGTATGGCTATTTTTGCCTCTGAGGCCGCCAATCCCGCCCGATACAGCGCCGATCCCCATTCCTACAGCAGCGCCTTCGGCAGCGCTCTGTAATGCTCCGACCCATGGGTCACGCTCCGTTCCGGTCACCGTATTCATTGCAGTATTGGTGGCATAAGTTTGTCCGGCATTCTCAATGCCTTCGGTAACGCCTTCCGTCACGCTCCCCTTGAATGCGCCTTTAAGCACACCTTTGGCTGCATGACCGGTCACTGCGCCGAATAACAGCCGATCTCCCAATGCTCCGGCAACAGACGAGGCAATTGCAGCAGGGTCGCCTGCAATGGTTCGGCTAACGTAATTGGCCGTCTCTTCTTTAGCAAGATTGACCATATCTGTAGGATCCATGCTTTCATTGGCGGGGTCATTGACAATACGGCGCAATGAATTCTGAAAATATTCAGAGTTCGATGACAGCCAGTTCGCGTCCATGTGCATCACCTGCTCACGCCCCTCAAGCATTGCACCGCCATGAGAGCCTGCAAATCCGGCTCCGACGGCTGCGCCACCAGCGATTTTTTCCACGGTTTTCTTGGCTGTTTCCAGAGCAACCGCACGGGAAGCGCCTCGTTTTAACATTGAACTTGCTACAGCCCGTCCAATAGTCATTCTTGCCGCTTGCCCGGCAGCGCCACCGGGGATCATCATTCCGGCCATAGAGCCCACACCCTGAGCGAATTTCATTGCCCAGACATCAATATCCCCGATGTTTTTCCCGACACCCAGAGAACCATCATTTTCTGAGAACAGCTCACCACTGAGGGCTGCTTTTCCATCATCGGTCATGGAATTAATAAGATAATCAGAACCCGACTGAGCCAGATCACGAACACTTTCCCCAACACCAAACACCTGCTCTGATAGCTCGCCCATTCCGGCCACCATACCAAGCGCTCCAGTCCCGACAGCCTTTGTCATATCACCGAGTGAAACATCATAGTCTTTGGCCGGTTGCCGTCTCTGACGCAACGCTGCAAAACGTTTATCAAATCCTTCCGACAGTTGATAATCATCAGTCATATCGGTTCTGGCATTGACTGTTGCATCAGGGTTTTCACCGAGTAATTGCTTATCCTGCATGGCTAATCTCCGAAAAAAGGCAATAAAAAAGCCTAATGCCGATCGTTTAAGAAAACTTGAATGATCCTAGGGTGGCCTCATAATCGGTCTCAGAGTAATTTCTGAGGCCGTTTTTTATGTCTGAATTTTCTCGCGAGTTACAAATCGCAGCTGAATTTCATTACCCTGAATCAATCGATTCATTTCAGAAAAATATTCCTATTGAATGGATTTCTGAAGCAGTAAAGCAAACTGGCCGTGCTGCGGTTAGAAAACGAAGATTTCCTGCGGAACAAGCCGTTTGGCTGGTGTTGGGGATTGGGCTAATGAGAAACCGCTCTATCAGCGACGTCTGCGATAAGCTTGAACTGGCCTTTCCTGATTCAAAGGGGGAACTTCCCCCTCTTGCGACTAGCAGTATTGTGAAAGCAAGGCAGCGTATCGGTTTTGAACCATTACGTTACTTATTCCATACCACCGCGACTGAGTGGGAAAAAGAAGATACCGCGACCTCAGTTTGTGGGCTGAAGGTTTTGAGTGTAGACGGAACTCAATTCAGGGTGCCTGAAACAAAAGATAATCAACAATTTGGCTATAGAAGTGCCACATCCACATTCCCTTCTGTATTAGCCGTCACATTAACGTCTACCCGAACTCATTTGGTATCCGATGTGGCTTTTGGCCCGATAACCAATAGTGAAATATCTTACGCTCAGCAACTTGTTGGCTCTGCGCCAGATAACTCACTCACTCTTTTTGATCGTGGTTTCTTATCAGCGGAGCTTTTCCAATCATGGCGCGGAGCTGGCAAGAATATCCATTGGCTGACACCAATCAAGAGTAAGTTCAGATATGAGGTTCTGGAGGAGTACTCTCCCTATGACAAACTCATCAAAATGCCGGTCTCTCCTCAAGCTCAAAAAGAATATCCTCATCTGGGACAAAACTGGCAAGCTCGCTTGGTACTCATTCCTGAGCCAAAAGGAGAAATCAAAGGCTTCATCACATCAATGGAATGCCCAGAAACCTATCCATTGAAGGAGATGGTCAAAGTATACTGGGAACGCTGGGAAATTGAGCAAAGCTACGGTGAGCTGAAACAGAATCAACTGGACAACACCACTGTTCTTAGAAGTCAGAAAGCGGAAGGGATTTATCAAGAGCTCTGGGGAGTTTTTATCTCTTACAATCTTGTCCGCTTAGAAATGAAAAGGATGGCAGAGTATTACGGTGTGGAACCACTCAGAATTAGCTTTATCAATGCGCTAAGACTGATACAAGATGAGTTTTTATGGTGTTCTGGCCGTACACCAGGGACGGTACCAAAGAAACTTCAAAACCTGAGAGAGAATGGCAAACGGTTCATCTTACCAGAGAAGAGAAAACGCAAACCGATACCAAGACAGGTACTCTACAAAGTCCCTCGTTATCCCTATAAGAAAAGAGTCGCTCGCTGTTAAGCGAGCGGCATTAAATAAAAAAGCCCCGTCTTTTCAGACGAGGCTTTGCACGATGGAGAAATTTTGACTTGGTTTGCGTTGGGAATCAAATCTGAGTTTCTGGATTACTGATAATCATCATATCATCACAATACAGCTCAATTTTGCGGTCATATAGTAGAAGTATGTAACACACTTCTGGACATTTCCAATTTACGATGACGGGCTGATTTCTCCCCTAACGATAAGTTTTAGTATTCCAAAACGTAATCAGGCACCGCTGATCGCAGTGTCTGATATGCAAAAAGTGGACATTAACGTTTTAGACCTAATGCTCTATAGCGTATAGTCGGATTAGAAAAGTATGTTGATTACTTGAACGTTTGTTAAATGGCTTTTTACTGGTACTCATCTATGTTTTTACTAGCGTCATAAGCGACCGTAATTACTTTAGCAGCCTCTTCTTCTAGGTTTGACATCCACACTTTAAAATCAAGTGGTCCGCGGTCTACAACCAAACTCTCAGCAGTTAACAAACGTCTTTGTAAAACCTTGTAGAGGAACATAAACGAGTCCAAAGCCATATCAAGCTTTGGAAAGTTTAAAGAAATTAAGTCCTTCGACAAATCTGTATGTGAAAAGAACTCATTTCTTAAAGCAAGTATCTCCTTAAGGTAAGCAACAAACTTACCCTCATAAGTATCAAGCTCCTTGAACATTTCTTTTCGAAAGCTATCTCGATTAACAAATAGTTTTTTCCAGTGTGTGTCCTCACTGTAGTTTCCAAAGCATTTAGCCCAAGACTCAATGAAATGACCATAATGCGCGTTGCAAGTTGATACCCAAAAATAGTTATTACTATTTTTTAGCTCACTAATTTGCCTTGCATAAATCAAAGATCTGAAACCAGATCTAATGACATCCATTTGCGCTGACATTAATTTTAATTCTCTATCGTCTGACCTTTCGGACTTAAATTTTGTCACGATCATTACTGCCTCTTGCCATTTAACGCCCCACTCACCGGAATTTTGGGAGCGCAGCGAATAAAATTTCCGCGTGGAGTGGCTTGTTATGCATACAACTACACTTCCGTCGATAAGTCTCTAAGCGATTTCTTATCAAGATCATTTTTTAGCACTGTAATGATTGATTCATAGATGTCTACAAGGCTTGCACACAAATCAATCAAATCGTTATAATCCTCGTGGAACGTAGGTTTATTTTTGATTAATTTATGAGTTACTTCTTTATGGACCAACTCTATGTCATTACCTTTGTGCACTCCACCATTATGCACCGTGTTTCTAGCCGATCTGATGAAATCAACTATATCTTTATCGATTCTTAAGTCACGAGGATAATTTTTTTCGCTTGCTTTATTTATTACAAAATTAAATTTATCAGGAAAAGATATAAAATTTCCGGGAACCGATCTCAACCTTGAAAGGTGTTTATTTTTTTCTTCCTCGCTTGAAGCTTTTTCATATTCGTCAAGATACTTTCTATATTTCCTTAACCTACTCAATGTATATTTTTCAGTCATTTCATTCCCATAGTTTTCTGATATTTTCGTAATCCAATATTCAAACGCTGAGAATATGCTGACTTGAAAATCTAGAATATGTGATCCGACCGTCTGATCATATCTATTGACAAATAAGTCATTCAAACAATCGAGAGAATCTGAAAGCGAATCTCTAGATAATGTATACGGTTCTTCTTGAATAAGAATTTTTTTACCATAATGCCCTTCGTTAAGTATCTGAGTTAACAAGCCTGCTATAGGTCGAGCCTGTACAGAATTAGATATTTCAGAACAAATAAAAAACATCAATGACTGCTCACACACAGTCTTAACATGCCCAAAAAAGCTACTTATTGTTACAGGGGTTTTAGGATAACCAGACTCTTCAAGATCGCTTAAGAAATGCTTGCTTTCGTAATAACTACATACATCTTTTAAAGACAGAAGTGCCCCTATTCTATGCTTGTTTCCCACCTGATACTCTAAATCGTCGCAATATTTACCTATTGCATCTAATAAAGATTCACTATCTACAACTTCCATATGCTACCTGTAATTATTCGATCTTCATAACGCCGAACATAAGTTGCGCCACGACTAGCCTACCAAACGCGCCGAACTCCATACCCAAAATGCCGAGTATTAGGCGTCAATTTAATGTTTTTGTTATGCTTTTGTGTTTGACGGCAACTGAAGCATTTTAACCCATCGCTTTACTTCATCCTTCTTATGTAGATCTAGAAGGCCGCAAAAACGACCGAAATCGTACAGCTCGAAACTTTCAACTAGATTTTTTGTAAGCGCCTTATTTCTAGTATTAATTGCATCAGACGAAAAGTGATCCGCTGTCGTTACAAATATAGAGCTCTTACTACCTTGTAGCAACGTAGCCCCAAGTAAATCTCTAATTTCTTTGACCGACTCAGTCTTATCTGGTCTTGTTCTTCTTTTCACTTGCACAATTGTTGGTTTATTCGATTCGAGTAAAACAAGATCTACTCCACCATCGCTAGACTTTCCAACAACACTAGCTTCACAATTGAAGTGTTCCCTAAAAATAGAACCTACTAATTCTTCCATTTTTTTATGGTGAATATCGTAGATTTTATTTTTATTCTTTTGAATATAGTTCCTTAATATTTCGATGGGAATAGAGCATGAGCCAATCTCAAATTCTCTTAACATTCCGCTGTTAACAGTTAGCTCCCAATCTTTCATCCCCCAACTACGCTCGCCGTTAATATAGCTATAAAAGTAGTATTCCCACCACCCACAAGAACACTCCCAAACTTTTTCAACTTTATGCCAATTCGCTCCAGGAAGAGTATCGCAATCAACCAATGCATGAGAATGTATGGATTCACCACCTTTGTTACAAAATGGGCATATCCCTCTATGACTATAAAAAAGCTCCCGGTTAATCTCACGAGGAGAGTTCATACCATATGAACCTTTATGCTTCATGTATTTTGAATAATCTAAAATCACACTGAAAACCTAATTATATTTCGAGAGCATAACAGTTCTTAGGTAGAAAGTGTCCATGTGACATTGTCCGCCTAATCTCAGTTTTAGTTTTTCAACCAACCTTCAAATCCATGATTTTTCTATGGAAAAATAATTTTCGAAAATTCGTCGTAACAAAATGCCGACAATGTCTTGGTTAACAGCTAAAAAGACGACATTGATTATTATTATGCAACTATACGAGATCATAGTCATTGCTAAGTTTGGATATTGATAAAAGGAATTGTGTGAATCTGATATTTCGTAAACAAAAACGGGGCATAAGTGTGCTAGCAGTAATCGTTCTGGCACGTCTCTGGATATTTTTGATTCTGGCGATTAATTCCGAAACACAAACATGCTGGTTCACAGATCATCAATATCAACGTCAATTTCTGGGGAATTTTCTCTTTGCTTAATTAGTTCTCGGTCTTGTTCATCTTCCTCAAATTCAATTCGGGAAGAGTCAAAAAAATCATATCGTTCAACTAGAAAATCGCTATCCGCCTTATCCGACTCTTCAGGATAAGACCCCCAATCTTTTTCACTTGTGGCCGCGAGTTCATCGGAGTGAGCAGTATGACTTGTTAATCCTTCTAAAAGGTCTTTTTCTGACAACCGTTTTTTACTCATAACTTACTTCTCGATTCAAAAATGACATTAGATAATTTATAGCATAGTGAGTAGCCAGAAATTAGCTCTGAAACAAGGAAAGGGGCAAAAAAGAGTTATACAGCCCTATTAAATGTCAACCGAAAACTAACTCTAAACCAACTAATCATTTACAACATCTAGGAAATTGAATTCTAAACAGAGCCCTTATCCCCCATAAATCCCAGAAGAACCTTTACATAAACTGTCTGATTTAGCATACACTCGCCAGCTACTTTTAGCAGAGGTACGAGACTCATTCACACACTTCACATATCCGGCCTGATCGACTTTGTAGCCAAGGTAAAAACGTGCCAGAATAGATAAAATGGCAACAACAATCGTAAACCAAGCTAGTTTGATCCCAATACTTCGATATGCTTTAGCATATTCATCTATGCCTTTTTGGGGGGAAATAAGCTGATGAATCAATATTAATGTGAACCCACCTAAAAGAGGTATTGCGACCGCTATCGCAGCATAATTTGTATATGCTAATAGTTGAATTCTTTCCCCAAGAGGCTGAAATGGCAATATAAGGTTTGAAAAAAGGCCCATAAAAGCTGTAATACTTAAAAGCAATACAGAAAGTAATATGCCAAAAACTCTTATCATCATTGTTCAATGTCCTTGAGCTTATCAACTACCAGATCGGATACACCATATGAATTATCGATTGCATCAAGTCCAACACTAACTAAAAAACCTACTGCTGCAAAAATACAACCAACAGCGATCAAAGGTAGGCCCACAGAGCTGGCTATAACAGCCATCACTGTCCCAACCCCAGTCGCTATCATCCCTTTGGCAATATCCACACCGGATCGACCAACTAAATCTTCCATAGTTTTCTCATCATGAACAAAAAAGTCAACGGCATTAATTGCAACAGCGAAGATAATATCTACGACCAACCCCACCCGCAGCATGTTTCTCGCCATGTTCTTCGTGCCCAGCCCGAGCTGAACTACCTGCGGATTATTGGCGCGCCATCGATTGCCTTTCATCAGGGTTTTTAGATGCTTTTTGTACCCTTTGATAATCACGTAATCCCGTCCGTTGGAGGGTTTGGTGTACACGACCACCCCCATGCCTCCCAACCCTTTTGCCAGTCGGTAAGCCTCATGGGCGTTGGCAGCACCATCCCAAACTTTCTTGCCATTGTCCAGCGTATCTTTGCCGTTGTATTCCCGCCACAAATTATTGGCAAACTCTTCCGCCTCTTCGAGCGACAGCACCGCTAGGTCTACCGCCTTCTGAGTATATTCCACCTTAATTTCCCGATGGTGAATAAAGTCATAGTTAGGCCAGTACATATTCTCCGGGTCAACCTTTACGGGTTTTCCCGAGCCGGCTGAAGCAGTCGCCGGTCCATTAGTGCTGTCTCCGGTGATATTCATGCCGCTGTTTTCTTTCACCCTATCCGGCATCTGAGTTTTCACCACCGCATCAGCCGTAGTCAATGTGGCTTGTTTCGAAGAATAAGCAGCCTTTTCGCCGGCAGCCGCCTTGGCTGACAGATCCGGCAGAATTACGTTCTCGCCGCTAAACCCACTGCCACTCCCGGCACTACCGCCGGAGTTCAGGTTCACCCCAGCACCGCTGAGGGAGACACCTGACGGGTCAACTTTAACGAAGCTGCCACCGGCTTTGAGGGTGATTTCATTCCCGGCTTCGATGATGACTTGCT
>NZ_KQ947475.1:2107648-2140369 GCF_001506075.1 Vibrio sp. MEBiC08052
TCAGCCCTTCTTCAGCCGCCAGACGGTGGAAGAATTCTAAATCGGTTTCACGGTACTGAACGCAATATTCCCGTTTGGCGCACTCACGCCGCACCGAAAATGCGTAATCATTGATATTCATTTCCTGGAACAGCACCGAGAGAATTTCCGGCACGTCCAGTTGCTGGAAGATCCGGCTGTTATGGCGCAGCGACAGTCTTTCCAGTGACGGCACCAAGGTGAGTGAATAAAAGGTATGATGGTGACCGGTATCGCCCCGGCTGAAGTTGCGGATAATGCCGTGAACTTTTTGCACAACCTCATGATCGCGCAGCACTTCAAGCAGTGCACTGCTATCGACCATTTGCTCGAAACTCAGGTCGCTGTTGCGACTGGCAATATCGATGCGATAGCGATAGCCATAAACCGGCTGGCCTTGATCATCGACTGAATCTGAGATGGACTCGATCCCCTGATAGTCACGGACCACCAATGTCTCATCATTGACGCCGTCGATGGTGAGACGAAACATTAAATTTCTCATGTTGTGATAATACCTATGCCTTGATTGTTAGTGGCTGATTAATTTCAGCTCTGACTAATTATTCTTCTTTATTATCGTTTTCGTTTGAGAGCCAGAACAGCTCTAAAGCAAAGATTATACAAGACTCATTGAATAACATCATCTAGTAAGAAGGAAGACTTAACATCAAATTCCAATTTAACCTATCGGTCAAACAGAAGCTTATCAGACAGATTATTGACACCACATCCAATCAGAACTAACCTACCCGCGCACTGGCAAAATCCAGTGTCGGGATTGGAACCTAGAGGATCCCCTCATAAAAACGCCAATACATCCCCATTTTTCCTGATCTCTCGAAGAAACAACGAAGCACCCCTGAGTAAATCCCGCTTTCTCAAGTGATATCGATGATGCCGAAGCACCTCACTGCCCAGCCGGATAGCTGAAAGAACATTTCGGGTTTGAACGGTATTCGCCTGAAAATGCCTATGCCAACCTTTCTCTTTTGCTACTAAACCTACCCACCAGAGCACAAGTTGGAGTACGAGTGCGATTAGCAACATAATATCGAACCGTTTCGGACACCGACTTCGACTCTGCCTTAGACCAAACCCATAAGCCGGACTTTTCAGATCTCGGAAGGTTTCTTCTATCTGCATCCGTTTACTGTATAACTTAACCATTTGAGCCGGGGTAAACCTTGAAGCGGGTAAATTTGTCGCTAATATCCAGCCCTCTTTTGCTGCCTGACTATAGAAGGCCGACCCCTGATGATTACTATTGGTTACTGTTGAACGCTGGTTTTTTCGTCCTTTTATCTTTGCACGATAAAGATAAATACCGCATGTAATGGGGTTAGAGGAAGTGAGGCGGCAAAGACCGAGATACCGACTTCGCGAAGTGGCTTTTTTCTGTAACGTACTGATTGGTTTCCAGTTATCGCGCTTTGTATCTGTATAGTGGATGACGCCCCTGACTCTTGAAAGCCAGAACCAACCTTGTTGCTCAACGGCTCTGAACCAAGGGTTTTTAAACCCAGCATCAGTGACTATCAGCGGAACACAGCCTTGTGGAAGGACAGAGGCCAGTTCTTTCAAAAATCTTTTATGAACCTTATCTGTATTGTGCTCTTCAAGAGTGAATGTTCGCTCATAAAGGGTGACAGAGCGGCCAGATAATGCGACAGAAGCTCGCAATACCATAAGGCGCTGAATTTCTCGGATATCCGCCCAGTCGACAAGAATTACGGGCATAGTAGAGTGACAAATCATAGAAGCCTGCCAGCGGTAGACGGCGGCTCGTTCGTAATGAAGGTGGTGATTTCCAAGCAACCTGTCGATGCGCTTGATATTGTGTTTGGTATGAGTCTTTCCTCCGATATGACGGCCAAGCTGGGTAAGAGTCAACGTTTTACTATTAAACAAAGCCTCGCTGGCAGTAATAAGTGTTTTGAGACGCTTAGCATGTAATTCAGGGCAATATTGGTGTAATGATTGATATATAATCTGAAATTCGCGCATCTTGTGCTCCGTGTTCTGTTTTGTTTTGGTCGATAAAATTAGATCACAAAACAAGGTGCGCGAATACCTTTAACTGTCTGATGTGGATAGAAATTATGTGGGGATTCTTCAGGATTGGAACCCCGTTTGATATAGGCATAAAAACATCCTCTCATTGTTTTTGTGAGATTTTGCACACCTGAATATTATGGTGGGCTGGATGGGGCTGACCTCGGTCAGGCCGTTTCCTATGTCACGGTAGTTCCAACTCCGCCAGCTCACCACCCATTGATTGGAACCTTTGCGTGGTGATTGTAACCTTGGCATAGGAGACAATTAAATGTCTGAGAAACTCTCCCGAGAATTCGAACTCACACAGAAAGCACGCGAATACCTGATTCAGTTACAAGATATTTATGGGGACACTGATAGGAAAGAGCTATGTGATGTTCTGCTTTATCTTAACAATCTCTTAACTACTGAGGTAGCAAGATTGATGCATCAAGAATGACGGTTCTGCAAATCAATCTAGAGTCGTGTTATGCATTAACGGCTCTGTTTTTTATATGAGCCCTCAAAGTCATATAGTCAGCCGACTCGCCAAACGAAGACTGAATTGCAACGTTTATGATTTTCGACTTTTGTGATTGTATACACCGTCGAATGAAATAAGACGGACTTCCAGCACTCCCCCGAAGAATTCTAACCGTACAGAGGGTTCATTTTCCTGTTTAATCTGAGAGCTAAATGTCTCATAAAGAGAAGCCATAAAATCTTTCACAGACTGATCTGCTTCAGCCAGAGAACTGGATAAATTGCTTTGTTTCATTTTTAACCTCGCCAACATTTGCATTAGAAATTTGTTCACAGCTATCAAGCTGTTTAACCTTTCTTTTGTATGAATGATTTATATTGCGTTCTCTTATTAACAAAGGAGAAAACAATGCAAATCAATCACATTATCTTAAACGGCAATCTGTTCAGATATTCTTTATATAAAAGCTGTCAGTCTGAGTCTGATCAGGTTGTTATCTTCCTACTTGGAGCATTACAGGATATTGAATCCGTAGATTCGTTCTCTCGTACATTCTCTGAACATCTGGACTGTTTCACAATTGAAGTGCCGGGAACCGGATGTACAAAACCACTAGATTCAAGTATCAGCATCCGAGAGCAAGCGATGATGCTTCTAGATTTTATTGACTATATGGATATAAAAAAAATACATGTAGTCGCTTTATCCTATGCAACAGCAATTTCTGTTGAACTTTGTTGTATCAGTCCCTATATAGCCAGTCTTTCGATTTGTGGTGGAGTTCCTAGTATCCCAAAATCAGGCCGATATGCGACAAAGCAAATGATTTCAGCCGCAATGCAAGATGTCGAAGGCTTTGCCAAAACATTTACTCATGTAATGACTGTTGAAAACCCTGATATTCCCCAAAACAAAGCCATACGAAAAATTATTGAGAGAAATATATCTAAAATGACTCCAGAAAGAATTGATATATTCTTTGAAAATACCGTAAGACTATTAGTTCACAAACCAAATAATATAAATAATATAAAAATCCCTTGTACTGTTTGCGTGGGAGAATATGACCCATATATAACTAAAGAAAGTGCATTTGAATTTTCACAGCAATTACCAAACTGTAATTTTGTTATAATTAAAAATGCAGATCATCTTGTCCATCTGGAACATCCAGAAAAATTTAGTTCTATTTTAATCATGCAGGCAATATCGTCTGTAACTATTGCTAATTCTCTAAAAGAGCTTGCCTGATTAATTTAGACTTATTTTTAAATTTATATTCAACTTGGTCAACTTAAACTGATGTGCATTTTAAGTTGACCTTTTACAACTAAGTGACATGTATCACAATTCTATTTGTATATCTCTGACAAGATAGTCAGAACTTCAATCATCGATTCCTGCTCACTTTCTTCAAGTAGCTTCAAAGCTCCAATAGTTAATGAGTCTCGGACATTCTGAACTTGTCTGACTTTATAAAATTCAGGAAACTCTCTCATTTCACTGATAAAGTTAACATGGGAGTCAAGCTGAAATCCTTTCATCACTCTAAAGCCAATGGATACTGGAAAATGGCTGGTTTTTCGCGGGTCTTCTAGGATACGATACTGGTATTTAGACAGGCCAAGAACTCTTGATATAGTATCAACTGAAAGCTCGTTTTCTTCCCTGAATTTCTTTACTGTAATGGCAACAGAACGGTAATAATCATTTGCAAAAGCGTTAAGATCTAAGGTATCGGGTGGAAACAGATTACTGTGGTCTTCCATCCTCCCGAATTCTGACTCTATCTGTTTCCTATATATCAGAAATTCCTGTTTCAACTCTTCACTCAGCATACTACAGACCATTGCCAGAAAATTTTCAAGAATTTCTGCTGGGATACGCCCCATACGGACAAGAGCCTCGACAATACCATCCCCCATACCCCGATAAAGTTTGTTCTGTCTGAATCCGTGAAAAAAAGCAGTCATTGGAACCATTGTGATCCATGAGAATGCGGCAACGACATGGAGTGGGCGCATCGCCGGGTAGCTTTGATGCATATATCTTTTTAAAGTATCACTTTGTATTCCCGAAAGTCGTTTCTCTAATTGCTTGAATGTTAATCCCTGAGTTCTTCTTACATATGACATTGCAGCCGAGATATTAGAATTGAAATTTGTCATCATTCCATCTAATTGAACAATTTCCTGCTCAGATACAATTGAAATATTTTTGTTTCTTTGTTCCAACATAGACAACCTAACCTAATTTCATTACTTAACAATAAATATTTTATGTATTACACAGCACAGAGGGTATTAAGTTTTTCAAATATGTCAATCCCTCTTATGTGTCATTTTTGCGCACAATACATATTTATACCTTCTCTAATATTAGAGTGAGCAATACGTGAATTATTCACATATTTGTCATTTGATAATTGATAATGTACATTTTTACAAAATAATAACCAAATATATAAATTTAATCTGTCATATGAAGATTTGATGACAGATTTATATTGCATTATTATTTTATATATCAATAATAAAAAACAACAAACATGACAACCGTATAATCACAGCGATTTTCCTGACTGTTAATCGTCATGCTATGGGGATTTTAATGTCTGTCAAAAAGAAAGTTATTAATATAACACGCAATGCATAAAGCATTTTATGATGAAGTCATTTATTTGAAATGTGTCGTAGAAAATATAATGGGGATAAGCAATGAATCGTAGAATCGAAGAAGTAGAAATGATTAGAAGTGAAGCGGATTTGGCCATTCTGGCACTGGAAGCCCAAACACTCAACGGCATTCCGGGCATCGCAACCTTACAGCAGAAAATGATGGCTATCAGAGATGCTGCCCATAATTTGAATGAGTGGCTGACCTCTGAAATTAAAAAGCATTAACACAAAACTGTCTCATATCATATTCAGTGAAACGAGAGAGGAATGAATCCACCCGTCTTCATTCCTCTTTCTTTTAGGGTCGATAGCCCATAACAGACATTAAGTGCGATTGACCAGAGTTTTCAGCATTATCGGCACCTGCGGATCCCCGGTTTTTATATTGCCCCACCAACTGACTGTTGTCGGCTGCAAGTCTGGACTCCCGCTCCGCTTTCCATGCATCATCCAAATCATCCGTTGACATCTGGCCGACATCATAACCATTCGCCTGAAGGGCTCTGGCAAATTTGATTTTCACCGGGTTCCCCCCTGCCCATTGAGGCACCTGTGTTGTACGGGCATTACTGCGCTGCTCTCCGAGTAAACGTTGCTGCAAATTCTGGACAGATGCATCAAACTGCGCATTAATCGCCATAATCTGTTTCTGCCCTGCTTCGCTTTCAGGGGAAAGTACCTGTGCAATCGCCTTCATCTTCTCTTTCTCCAACGCCACAATCGCATCGTCATATTTGGACTGGTTTTGACGACTTTTACCAAAAACCTGCTTGTATGCATCAGATGAAGCCGCCTGACGGCGCAGAGCCAGTTGAGAGGTGATATCTTTCATGGCCCGCTCAAGTGGGATGACTTTCACTGTATCATTGAGATCTGTACTTCTGTTATTCGTGACCGGCTTCGCCACCCATTTACCATCATCACCATAATTAACCATGGTTGTCAGCACAATACCGGGCTGCTCTCCCGGCTGATTCGGGTCGATATCTTTGGCAAGGTGAACACCACCAAGTTTTACATCTTTAATCGTTTTTCCGGTTATTGGGTCTTGTTGTCCGACCGAGGCTTTCACCTGATTTTCATACATCACCCCGAGTGCAGAGACAAAATCTGCATCATCCGATTTAACCTGCCCCTGAGCTATCTGCGGCAGTTTGCTTTCAATCACATCAAAGGCTCGATTGACTTTCTTAGACAGATAACGCCGGGGATCGTATGCACTGCCCCTGATATATTCATTATCAAGCACCGGATCGACTTCGCCACTATCGTTATATTGCTTCCACGCATTCTGAACGAGCGGTAGGTTATCACGGATATAGTTCGTTTTTTGCGCCTGATTGAACTGATAGTCACTGAGCTTCTGTCTGGATTGACTGGCGGCAAGCTGAGCATCCGCGACCTTTCCCTGCTGCGCCTGTTGTTTTGCCAACCACCCTCCGACTCTTTTCCCATCCTCCCCCGTCGTGCCATATTTTGCATCAAACTCAGACCGCTCACGGTCAGAACGCTCCTGTGCCAGTTTCATCTGTTGGTCATGAGCCTTGAGAGACATCGCCTGATTTTCTCTCGCCATGGTCATTTGTTCATCGGCCTGTTTCAGCGAATGCTGGCGACGATAGTAATTATCCATTACCTCAAATCCGCGTAGCGCGCCATCTGCAAAACCACGGGTATCCAATGCCATCTTCATTTCTCCTTAGAATAATTCACCAATCGCGTAACCGGCAGCAGCGCCTACCGCTGTCCCAAGGCCGGGAGCAACCATGGTGCCAATCGCGGCACCACTCCCAACAGCCGACATCGTTTTCTGCTTTGCAGCTTGCTTCAGCGCTTCATTTTTACTTTCCCTTTGGGTTTCTCGCTGAGCTGCATCTCGTAACCCTTGCATTGCAGAGCGTTTAGTCTCACCGGCAAGGCTCAATAAGCTATATGACATGATTTTGATCCTACTGATTTTGTGATGTGGCTTGTGATTTCAGGCCATAAGCAGCACCAGAGAGGACATTCATTGAACGCTCTTTCTCATAGTCTCTAAGGCTGTTTTTGGCTGAAACTGATGCGAGTGCTGATTTCACGTGCTGGCTGGCATCAGGGGTTGAACTGAGTCCATATCGAGCCATTTTATTCGCTTCTCCCTGCTGTGCCGCAGCTAAAGATGAAGCTACATTTTCGTCGACACGTCCCAGTTGCTCATTGAGCAATACACCAGACTGTGTATTCCTAAGCAATTCCTGTTGTTTTGGATAAAAACGATTATACCAATCATCATATTGCTGTCGGACAATACCCGCATAAGTATCTGATGCTATTCCCATATAAAGTCCCCTTAGCTATACATATAACCGCTTGGATCACTCTGGACATTGTATGTATTTAGTCCGGCTCTCTGAGTGGTCATGCCATCAACCCCATCCATCTTGGCGGTATTCTGCTTCTGATAGTCCTGATAACTCCGAAGACCTGCACCAGCCACTGCACCAACCGCCTGCGTATTTGCTGACCGGGTATTAAATGAGCTTTGAGCATCACTGGCCGCTTGATTTGCACTCATCGTTGCAACATCACTGAGCCCCTGAAGAGCCGTGGCCTTCTGACCGGTTCCCATCGCAACTACATCACTTAATCCGGCAACATATTTATCCTGCTCTGAGGACTGAGCCCGGTTGACCGTATTTGCCTGATTGATCGCTTGATCAGTGGTGATATCCGCCTGCGTCTGTTTGAATTTCCCGCTACTCGGGTCAACCCCGGAAGCGGCCATGCTGCGCGCTGTGTTATCCCGGTTTTGGCTGTATGCAGCGTTATAAGCCAAATCAGCATCAGATTTTGTATCTGACATATTTGAGTCACTGTTGTAATTTCCGACACGCTCAATAAACGAATTCTCATACTGGGATAATTCATCCTGATAAATACGCCATTGCTGATTGGCGACATCAGCTGCGGCCTTCTCATAAGATGTTTCTTTTATTTCATTGCTACCTTTATTTCCACCCATGGCTTACAGCTCCTTTATCCAGTGTTGAACCCGGTCGTTACTGCTGTCTTGTGAAAACCCCTGACGCCGCAGAAATCCAGACAGACGCTCAACTGTGGTGAATAACTCGATACCACGACCGCCAATCTGTCGGGTCAGTTGATGAATATCAGATAGATAAGTGGACAGCACACATTGACCCAGAGACTGAGCAAACATGATATTGACCCACACAACCCCATTTCTGAGGGTTGGTTGAAGAACATAAAACCCACCACCGCAAAGAAACAAAAACGCCCTGCATTCAAGCAAGGCGCGGTCAATCTGGTCAGCGAACGGGTCTTTGTTGCGCTGCTGCGCTCCGGTTATAAAGGGGAGTATTCGCAAACGATGCTTTCTGTAATCGGCTCTGACTGAATTCATCCGCTATACCACGCTGGCCGTACTGGCCGGTCTTCATCTCTGAGGTTGTATTGTCTCAGTCGATCACGGTAGTCGATCACCTCCTGTAACATGTTGGTGTCTGCGACGACGCGCCCCCCATAGGTTGCATCAGCAATCAACATATAATCGGTATTCTGAAGCTCGGTATTCCGCCATGTCCGTTCGTTATACTCTTCCGAATCCAACCAGCTCTGATACATTGCCATTCGGTGGTCATATTCCTCCTGAGTGAGAAGACCGTCAGAGCGCATTTTTGGCAGTTCATCCAACGTCTTAATCTCATCATTGTGGTAAAAGCGGTAAACCGATTTTTCAATCTCTAAGTCATTCATCGTGGATCCACTGCGTTATCAATTGCTGCTCTATAAGTAACGGTGCCACCACCGTCGTTTGTCGAATCCAGCCGGACTCTGAATCGGCCAACCGCGGCTGGGTTGTTCGTCCATCCCGGGCCGAAGTTTGTTCGTCGGTTTCTCACGCCAAAGCTTCGGACACCGTAACGGTTGCCACCACCGGCGGCATTACTGTCATAAACATAGAAAACCACACCGCCGACATTAAACTCAGTACCCGGAGGCGGCATATAATTAGCCGAGCACATCGTGACACTGGCAATCACATGTCCATTAATCCCGACCATCTGCACGATAAAACCGAGAAATCCAGAGCCGCCTATCCGGGGGCGGTCTACACGAATATCAATTACGTTTGCCGGAATGGTGCGAAATCGTGCGCGGTTCTGAGTCGGAAAGTTCATAGAAATATCCCCGGCTGCATAAAAATCCAGACAAGTGTTTGGCGTGTTGCCGTTCCATGGCGCAGATACCCGTGTTTCAACTCTCACCTTCCTTGAGGCGGCAACATAGATATTCCGGTTAAACGGGTAGGTTCGGCTGGTCGTCATATTGTCCCCAAAACACAGAAATAGCTCCGCACCAGTGTATATCTGAGAGCCGATAATTGAACTGCCGGTAATGGTTGCACCGTTGATATTCCCGCCGTTCATCGTTGATGCCGAAATATCCCCGTTAAAATATCCGTCGGATGCTTCAATACGCCCTGAAAACGTCCCGCTACTGGCGGTCATCACGCCTTCATTTGTGACATTAAACAGCGAACCAATGTGTATCTCAGCGCCGTTAATCACGGCGCTGTTTAATATCGGGGTATCAATTTCTATCCCGGCCTGAATCGTATCGGCAACAATATCCTGAGCCTGAAGCACTTCAATCGTCGCCTCTTCAATCAGGGCTTTGGGGATTTTGACTGCGCCACTGTCCACCGCCAGCAGCGGTGTCAGGGAGTCTTCCATATTGGGGTCAAACACAAATAACTGGCTTGCAGAAATGGCAACCTGACTGGTTCCATCCGCCCCGGCGAGGATGCCAATCCCAGCAGTAATGTTTCCGGCAGTTGCTTTCTGTGTCCACATATCCTGAAATGCGCTACTCCCATTTTCATTGATTGTGTCAATGTTGCTCGTCAAATCCTGAATGAGTGCCGAATCTTTCATCTGCTCACCAATCTCATCAATCACAGAGGAAATATCCTGACTGGTTTCACCGAAGGTACCGATGGTTGCGTGATACGGGCCGGGCTTATTCTTTATATTGACGTGCCGGATCCAGTAATAGAATGTGGAACCTGTTGTCACTATGTCACCGAAGACGGTAGCCGGGGTGGTTGCTATCAATACAGCATCGGTCAGGGCATCGGTTACTGAGCGCCAGACCTCTGTATATGCATGGCCGGTATATTGGGGGGCATCCCATGTCAGCATGATTGAAGCAAAACCGCCGCTGACTGCAAAGCCGGTTGGCACGGTCGGATATGCCGCCTTATTGTTTTCTGTATCTGACACCGGGCTCGGGCTTAACACATACCGCCCACCGGCACTTTTTCTGACACCGGCCAGTTTTACATCCGCTAAATCCCGTACCGTGACCGCCCGATCTAATCCGTTGCCCCGCTGGCCGGTCAGTAACTCAATATTTTCCTGAACCGATTGCTCATTACGACCAGCGCGAAATGCTCTTTTTGTCATGCTAATTCTTCCAGCGAACTTGCCACGAGTATACGTTCAATGATTGAAGTCCCTTGAACATGAACCTGCCACTTGCTGGCTCGTACAGGGGGCAGCCGGAATGCATCATCCGTGAGTTGCCCCACTGGCACAGTCAATATTGCTTTCCCGTCAGCAATAAATGACACACTGACAGACTCAGGAGCCGGTGACTGGATCCGAGCACACGACAAAATAGAATGGCGAGGCACCAGAAATGTTTTACTCTGCCATTCAAATTCAATGGCTTCTTCTCCTTGCCGCCATTGTGAAACCGACAGGCCGGAGACAATCATTAATACATCCCGCTCTAAATCGTTGTAGGCACAATCCCATCTATCGCCAATGCGAGTAAAATCCTGAGAAACCGGGTCAAAGATAAAGCCGCTCACATCAGTCTGAGCAACATACTTCCCTTCAACCGCAACCGCCCGGATGGTTTGAGGTTTGAAGCCCTGCCATTGCTCACGAGTAATAAGCTGATGAGTCATATGGGTTGCACCATCACGACTGACAGCAATCAAACCATCCGGAGAGGCATAAACCGCCATGCCGGACAGCACAACCAGTGAGTCTGGACTGACACATGCCTGCTCAATATCGAGTTTTGTACCGGTAACTGCACTCGGGGTGACACCACTGAAAATGTACGGATAGCCTTTTGTAGTCACAACAAGCGAATTACCAATTGCTGCAATGGCAACAATCTCATGCTCAGTGGTATCCCGGTATCCGGGCGGCCATGCGTAAGGCAGATACGCTTCAGAAAACATCACTTCATTTCCGGCAAACCCGGCACAGATACCATTCGCCATTTGACATAGTCCCTGCATGTTCTCCGGGGGAAGTGCATAGTCATAGGTTTCCAGCACTGCGCCACTGACATCACGCGCCGAATCCATATACTGCGTCTGCGCAATCGGCAGCTCAGCACAGAGAATGTACTCACTATCGGTTGATGAGGTCACAGAGCGGTATAATCGGGTGTGCGTAATATTGTGCGAATTACTGACCGGCTGAACCAGTGTCACCGTCACGGTAGACCCCGGCTTTTCAATCACTACCGGCACTGACGGCTCTCCCGGCGCGCCTTCTTCACCAAAGCGGGTCACGTAGGTCTGGATGTAGACCCGGTCTTCATCATCATACAAAGCAAGCTCGCCTTCTCCGGGCTCTTCCCCGGTGGAGGTATCCACATCGGATACCACCGGCGGCGACCCCGGCAGCGGAACCCCTAAGTCATACCATGCCACCGGGCCGAATCCGTCCGCGCTTAATGCGATATCCTGAGCCGTGACCCGTGGTTTTGCATCGCCGGTCCAGTAAACCCGCAGATAGGCATCCTGAGCCATCGGATTGTCAATCGCATGAACCCGGTTTTTCCAGTAGAGCCAGCCCTCGTCGGTGTATCTGAAAAGTGTGGAGGCTTCACCCGGAAGTTGGAATGCCAACAAATGATTGAAAACCGGTGCCAACACACCATTTTCAAACTGACAGTCCCTTGCCACCGTCGCCGCCTCATCAGGCAACAAATGGGGCATCAGGCGGGGAACTTCGCCTTTCATCATCGAAATATTAATCATAAAAACAGAGAAGATTGTTATTGGCTCGCTTGACCGAGACCGAATTGAAATGCCTGAAAGTGAGAAACCGCTTTCGCCTGTTGCGCCTCAGCCTGCCCGTCCCGTGAATAAGCCCGGTACATGAGGTAGTCAAACAGCAAAGGCGCGTATATATCGTGAATATCCACCCAGTCAGAATCCCGGCTGACATGCAGGTGACGTGAGTAGGTCAACTCAATCGGCTGTACCGACTGAGTTGACGGGAAAATAAAAAACGTCAGCGGATCATCCGGGTTTCGCATCCAGTTTGTAGGGCGCGTATCGGTCTGCCTGCGCCAGTCCGGATAAAGATGACTGATGCGCTCCTGCTCCGTCTGCTCTAAACCGTACCCGTTGCAATGGTTCACCGACAGCAGTAAATAGGCATCATCCGGCAACGGCACCTGCCACTGCCCGGCAGCGACCTGAATTTCCGCTGTTTTGTTGGACAGCGCAGGGTGCGCCAGCGTTAAGGCGGCAAGAGCATCATTGAAACTGCACCGATGGAAATCTTTTGACCAGAGTGTGAATGTGTCATCGACAAGAGCATTGCCCACACGGATAATCAGTTGGTTAACATCAATCATCAGAAAAACTCCCGACGGCGGCGCTCCGGTGATGGATTCAACTCGGGGAACGTTTCAATCCGCCAGCGATAGGCTCGGCGAATGCCTTCCGTAAATTCGCGCTCATGATATGGCGTCAACTGACTCTCCGGATCGGTTTTTTCTGAATCGAGAATGGCCGCCGCACCATGACAAATGATGTCACACCAATCGGACAGCAGCGTTTCAGGCACATACCGGGTATCTGGCTTTGGCTCAACAACAGAGACAAACTGAACATGACACGCATCTTTATAAAATCGGGCAGCGTCAAGACCGGTCATGATGTAATCCATACCCGGTAAGAGTGACTGCCCGTGCGATTGAATACCAAGCACTTTCGCCGCTTTGATACTGCCCGGATGATTACGATTTTCATCGGAGCCTTCCACCACGTTGACCGTCTCCCCAGCTGATATCAGGTCAATGGTTCGCTGGTGAATAATCGCCTGACTCTTTCGGCAAAACGTGATTGCCGCCCGGACGATTGCCGTTTTCATCTCTAGAACAATCCGATCGGATACCATCGTGCGCAGGGTTGGCAGAAACTTATCAACCGCAATCATATTCATGATGACTCCCCCTCTCCAATGTCCTGCATTGCGCGGATCGTATTCCGAACCCGGAGCCGGTAGTCCTCGGCACTCTCCTGAGCCCCTTTGTCATCAATAAGCATGTCAGCCCCTTCAAGTAAAGCTGCAATCTTTGGGCTGTTCATCTTCTTCAGATCATACGGTTTGTCTCCGACCATGACCGTAAAGTCCGCATCAATTATCTGTTGTCTGGCCACATATTCCTCATCAGCCAGAGCCTCGGCTTGTGCCTGCTCCTGCTCCGCTTTCTGACTGAGCACATCATCTAATTTTTCTGCTTCGATAAACACCTGTTCAAACCGCAGCAGGTTTGCAGCAACAGAGACTTCCACTTCAATCGGGGTCATCCGGGGAAATACCTGCCGGGTGCCACTGACCGTATCCCGCTTAAATGCTTTGGGACCGATATAAACAATCGAAACTTTACTCATAAAATCACTCTCCGGAAAAAGAAAAAGGGCGCAAGCGCCCTCAATGTGGGTGGGTTATCGGTCAATAGCCCGTAGCAATGTATTCGGGTCTGATTTGAAGCGTCCCGGTGGCGGAAGCCCCTTTAATCGTGGTCGTCAGTTTCTGTTTTTGCCGTGTATATGCCTCACAGTTGATGGACTGACTGTACTCTCCGGATAAATCCACATCTTCGGCCAGCAACATCTCTCCCAGACGGATATCAGCCATGACCCCATCGCCCAGACCGGTCGTCGCAATCCGCAGTCCGATGAATTCAATCCCAATGGGGATGTCCAACATTTCAATCACATCCCCGACAGCAGCCCCCAAAAGAGTCACTTTTGATTTTGCAACGGAAACATTGCCGTGTGTCCCGACATACAGCCGGTCATGCATCGACGGTGCGCTAATCACTGTCATGATTTGTTCTCCTGTAAAGTTATGCACCGGCGGATTTGGTGCTGACTGCCGTATCTAATGCCATGACGCCATGGTCATTTAAGCGACCCGACTTATCTTTAAAGCGGATTTTTTTCAGACCATTCATCCATGCAATCGTGATTTCCGTGCGATTTCCGGCATCAGTTTTCTCTTCATGAATCGAAAACTGACTGCCGTTTTGCGTTTTACCCCAAGCAGAGGCTAGTGCCTGCCCACCCAGAAGAATGGCCCGGTCAATCGTTGTCCCGGCACTTTGCTGTGTTACGGTGGCAGCATGATTATTCATAGACACCTTCACCGTTGAACCGGGGTTGAACCGAACCGGGCACCCCTTGTACTTGCGCACCAGAATATTGCCCTGCATTGCACACTCACCACTAAAAACCGGGTGTTTAAAGTTCCTGCTCCGGGTAATTGCGTTAGCCACCAACTGTTGCCAGTCTTTGTGACTGGCTGTCTGTTTCCAGTCAAACCACTGACGGGGCGTGACGTTCAGTACGTAAAATGGTTCATCGCCTGCCAGCTCATCATGCGTGAACCGTACTGGCTGAATGGGATGTGCCATTTCTTCCAAATAGAGGGACATGCTATCGACAACTTCAAGACTGAACACATCGGCCTGATCGATTGCCTCAAATTTTGTTGCATCCCCACCGAAAAAATGGCGGTCATAAGTGGGCGGTAACACATCATTGACCATGATTTCATCAAACTCATCGTGATCGGCCAGCGGAACAATAATGTCATCGTGCATATAGTCACCACGGGCTCCGGCCAGATGAAAAGTTGCGGTCTGATCCTGCAATGTATTGAAATATGGTCCTAACAAAGTACGCGCTGTTCTTCTCAAATCATGAACTGTGCGTTGCTGGCTCATTTTTCCACCGGCATCAACTTGGTGGCGTCCCTGATCGATTGATAATTCAAATTCGGTGAAATCCAACGATTCACCCCGTCCGGAGATTTTTTTATCCCCCATGGTCGGACGTTTGGAGAGACCGTGAATGATATTCATATCCACAGTATCCCCTGCGGTTTTTTTTAAATCAGACACACGTACAATTGGGGCGTGAGGTGATGTCTGGCGC
Organism: Vibrio sp. MEBiC08052; assembly: GCF_001506075.1. Taxonomy (GTDB): domain Bacteria; phylum Pseudomonadota; class Gammaproteobacteria; order Enterobacterales; family Vibrionaceae; genus Vibrio. Next base: position 2,123,130 of record NZ_KQ947475.1, read on the forward strand.
TCTCCCTTTTTGTCACCGGTCGCTGCCTTCGGCACATCTTCGGTGAACATATTGACAAACGACCGGTTACGCTGAGATGCAGTAAACAACGCCGCTTGTTGAATTTTTCTGGCCTGCGCCTGAGTAATGGTTGTCATAAATGCTCCAAAAAAAGCACCCACCGGTGAGGGTGGGCGCTTTTAAACGGTTGGCGTGGATACGCCGGGGTTATGTATCGAATTCGGACAACAGCGCTTCAATCTGTGCGTCTGTCATCCCTGAGAACATGCTCTGGATGTCGGTTTCATCTGCTGTTGCCAGCCGGTCTTTGGGGGAAAGCTGGTGTGTCGTGGTCTGCCCGACTTCCGACGGAGAAGCGGGTAAATCATCAGACGGGTCTTGAGCTTCTGCGGTTTCCTGCTGCGCTTTGGCTTCGGACTGTTTCTGATCTTTTACCCGTCGGGCCACCTCGGCAAAGCGCTCATTCAATGGCCTTTGACTCCAATTCGGATCGGCTCGTAACTCATCGTCGATATCCAGAGCCTTGTTCCACTGCGCCCCCCCTTCCTGCTGCCATGCCCGTAAATCGCTATTCTCCTCAATTGCATCTGCAACCGGATTTGACGGCGGGGCTGGCTCATGGGGTTGCCGGGACTCAAACTGATCGACTCTGGCATACAGATGACGGATCATTTTGCCGATTTCCGGATAGTCTTCGGCCAGTTCATTTAACTGCTCTTCAGTGACGTTGAAGTTTTCCGGCAGATCTGCCGGGTCAACACCCAATGACTCTAACTGCTGATTACGCAGCTCAAGCAGCCTTTGATCATCACTCCACTGGCTTTCACGCGACTTAAACTCATCAAGCTGCTGCTGAAGCTGTTTGTTCGTCTCCCGCTCCCGTTCAAGTACATCAAAAATAATGTGCTCACCATCTTTGGCGGCGATCCCAGACTGAACGGCGATTTCAGAGGTTTCAGGCTCATCCTGCGAAGCTGCCGAAACTTCGCTGTTATCGGCTGTCGGTTTACCTGTTGCGCTCTGCCCGTTCGAAACATCGGCATCATTGTCAATTTCCAGCTCATCAGCTTCAATTCGATCCAGTAATGCTTCAATTTCTTCCGGGGATTCATTGCCGGTTAATTCATCCAGTTCAAAACTCATTTTTTCTCCTGCTATAGACTTATCGCTGTCTGTGCGCTCGGTAGCTCTCGTAAAAACCATCTGACTCACAGGCATAAAAAAACCGACAGCCTTGCAGCTATCGGTTGATGTCCGTGGTATTTCTGAATTGCGCGTAATAAAAAAGCCACGTCTGTTTTGGACGCGGCTTTAGATGATGGGGAAATTCTGGACTAGTTTTTTGGGAGAATCAAATCTGAGTTAAACCAACACAAAATTTATTGGATATACAAAAAGTTAACCCCTTCAGCATCTCTGACACAACTCTCCTTACCAATAACTGTCACACTGCTATTTGTTGCCTTTGCTGACAAGATGCCAGTGAAAATATTTTGGTCAGGGTGTAGTAGCGATTATTAACTCAAATAATGAAATGATACGTATCGAAAGCCTACTTATAGACGGTAATGCCGATCGTTTAAGAAAACTTGAATGATCCTAGGGTGGCCTCATAATCGGTCTCAGAGTAATTTCTGAGGCCGTTTTTTATGTCTGAATTTTCTCGCGAGTTACAAATCGCAGCTGAATTTCATTACCCTGAATCAATCGATTCATTTCAGAAAAATATTCCTATTGAATGGATTTCTGAAGCAGTAAAGCAAACTGGCCGTGCTGCGGTTAGAAAACGAAGATTTCCTGCGGAACAAGCCGTTTGGCTGGTGTTGGGGATTGGGCTAATGAGAAACCGCTCTATCAGCGACGTCTGCGATAAGCTTGAACTGGCCTTTCCTGATTCAAAGGGGGAACTTCCCCCTCTTGCGACTAGCAGTATTGTGAAAGCAAGGCAGCGTATCGGTTTTGAACCATTACGTTACTTATTCCATACCACCGCGACTGAGTGGGAAAAAGAAGATACCGCGACCTCAGTTTGTGGGCTGAAGGTTTTGAGTGTAGACGGAACTCAATTCAGGGTGCCTGAAACAAAAGATAATCAACAATTTGGCTATAGAAGTGCCACATCCACATTCCCTTCTGTATTAGCCGTCACATTAACGTCTACCCGAACTCATTTGGTATCCGATGTGGCTTTTGGCCCGATAACCAATAGTGAAATATCTTACGCTCAGCAACTTGTTGGCTCTGCGCCAGATAACTCACTCACTCTTTTTGATCGTGGTTTCTTATCAGCGGAGCTTTTCCAATCATGGCGCGGAGCTGGCAAGAATATCCATTGGCTGACACCAATCAAGAGTAAGTTCAGATATGAGGTTCTGGAGGAGTACTCTCCCTATGACAAACTCATCAAAATGCCGGTCTCTCCTCAAGCTCAAAAAGAATATCCTCATCTGGGACAAAACTGGCAAGCTCGCTTGGTACTCATTCCTGAGCCAAAAGGAGAAATCAAAGGCTTCATCACATCAATGGAATGCCCAGAAACCTATCCATTGAAGGAGATGGTCAAAGTATACTGGGAACGCTGGGAAATTGAGCAAAGCTACGGTGAGCTGAAACAGAATCAACTGGACAACACCACTGTTCTTAGAAGTCAGAAAGCGGAAGGGATTTATCAAGAGCTCTGGGGAGTTTTTATCTCTTACAATCTTGTCCGCTTAGAAATGAAAAGGATGGCAGAGTATTACGGTGTGGAACCACTCAGAATTAGCTTTATCAATGCGCTAAGACTGATACAAGATGAGTTTTTATGGTGTTCTGGCCGTACACCAGGGACGGTACCAAAGAAACTTCAAAACCTGAGAGAGAATGGCAAACGGTTCATCTTACCAGAGAAGAGAAAACGCAAACCGATACCAAGACAGGTACTCTACAAAGTCCCTCGTTATCCCTATAAGAAAAGAGTCGCTCGCTGTTAAGCGAGCGGCATTATACTTATAGACGGTGGGCTTTTTTATTAGAATGAGTATGAGAAGATACAGAAGACAATGGATTAGATTAACTCGGAATTGATTCCGAGTTTTTGGTTTTTAGGAAGCCCTAAGTTACTTCGGGCTTCCTAGTATCACTAATGTCGGCTACTCTTTCGACAAGTCACTCATGAGTGTTGATAACGGGATATAAAACACAATCCCAACTAAGAAAGTAACTATCTGAGCTAAGTAAAAGTTGAAGTTAATATCAGGTATCAACTGGAATCCGATATACATTGCCATAGACAAAATAGACACAACAAAGATGTATACCTGATAAGTGCTGAACCTATCTCTTTTCTTGTTTTTATCAGGTACATCAAGTGTCTTAGCCAGTAACTGTCCGTACATGATGGAAGTCGCTAGAGAGAAGTCAGACAGCTTTAAGAAGGACATCAGCTCATTGTTAAGCATCTTTATTAAGAACAACACCAGAAGCGGCAACGCTATGAATACCGCTTCTTTCTTCGCTGTGTCATAACTTCTAGTCATTTTCTAAGTCCAGTGTGAATTGCTCTATCTCGCTTTGCGGGACAACTCGAATCACTTTTAAAATCTCGGTTTCGTATGATACTTTTTTCTTGAGCTTGTTCGCTCTTCGCTTCGTTCTTACTTGAACATGCAAAGCATCACCAGACCATATTTGCTCTCCATGATTCGACCATTTTCTGAACCATTTCTCGTCTAACATTTTCGCGCTGAAATTCTTAGGTTTGCGTGTATTGCACTCAAAGTCCCATTGCAGATTCTCAACATAAGACGGACGACGAACAATGAACACTTCTTTAGACGGGAAAGGCTGAACAGTATCTTCAAAAATTTGGTCTCCCGTTCGCGGGCAAGAGAAATCTTTATTGATGTCATCAAAGTCTAGTTCACGGCCGAATTGAACCAAATCGGATGGTGAAAGCATCCCCTTGGCTTTGTGGATTTTGTTCAATGCGTCTGCCACGTCTATCAAGTGAGCATCACCTTCACAAGTGAATTGCTCAAAAGATGATTCATTTGCCGATGCTGTTTCATAGACGTTATCCACGAACGTTCGTACATCACTTTCTGAATCAATTTTATTAGCCGTGGCGATTTCTTTTCTTACACCATTATAGATGCCGTCAAAGATGTTATTCAGCTTCGCATTGAGAATTTTGTCTTTAATCTTTGTACCAATATCAGCAATACAAGAGCCTTCACGAGTACTGTTTAATGAAGAAATAAACTCTATGTCTTTGCCGTAGCCTTTGATAAAAGCTTCTTGAAGCTCGTTGAACCCCTCAATGTATACCGCCATTGCGTGAAAGACTCGCTCTGGTCTTCCCTCTGTTTTGTCGAAATCGATTCGGATTGAGTAGCCAAGAGACATATAATTCTCCATTATTCAGTCTGTTATATTTTTACCTGTATCTAGCAGTGACACAAGTAGTTTGTCGCTGCAGATTAACGCAAGTTCATTAAAAGCAATAATAGGAGTGAGGCACTCATATACAAATTATCGCTATGCGACCAAGCATACGCGGATTTATTGAACAGTATCGAAATCACCCAGTACTTTTTGTTGGTGATGGCGTCAGTTTTCGATATTTAAACAACTCATACACATGGGACGATTTGCTCAAGGACATTGCTATCGAGCTAACAGGCAACGGTGAGTTCTATACGTTAGGCAAACAGGTATTTGACAATCGAATCCACAAAATGCTGGCATCTTTACTTAATATACCATAGTAAACTGAGCACATACTCAACCATTAGTCAACTAGTGCCAACAGGCGTTTGAATCATCTATTTGATGAAGCCACCTGTTTGAGATGATCCAGAGCACTACAACTGTTGACGTTTTGCATAGAAGGGCGCAATACTTAGACCAAAGTGCTCGCATAAAACACACTGAGATAGTTGACTGGACGCTTATTGCTTGAACAGGGTTTGCCATTCTGGTCGGTGCGCCGTTTTGCCATTTCAGATTTCCTTGAGGTTGGAGATTTGAGTTTAGGGCGTACCGAGAACGATTAGAATGTGGAGTTTTATGAAGCGCTTACACACAACCTATTCACTAGCTTTAATTGTCTCCAAAATTTTACCCTCAGCGGTCTTAGCTGCTTCACTTTGTGCTGGGATATATCGTATTTTAAGGTCATTAAATGCGGCACTAATATTTACAGCAGCTAACTTTCTAAACTTCATATTTTCAGGCCGACCCTCCCCAAGTTCAATAGTTTCATCAAGCTTTGTTTGCAAAATTAGATCATATCTCTTTGAATGAAACTTCACCAAAGACTCTAAATACTCTCTCTGATCCAATGATATCTCCCGACCTTGTATTTCAAGAGCAGCATTTAAATAGCCAAGCGCATCAACTACTGGTCTATCTACCAGCACTAAATCCGCATCGATACCAGCTTCAATTTCTGATTTTATTACTGATGCTATAATCCACAAGGTGCTTCCGAATGTATGATCCTCTAGGATAGGCAAGCCAGCATTCCTACAATCGGTCGCAAAATCGCCTATACGAACGGCTTTAATCCCCATATCCCCAGCTCGCTTTATCAATTCATTAAAGTAAGTGGTCTTCCCCGTTGAATGAGTCCCTGCAATTCCAATATACTTAGCCATTAAAATAAATCCCCTTGTTGACCTTCTAAAAATGGGTTGTCCGCACTCCCAGCTATCTGGGATAAAGTCAAAACATCCCTTTGTGCACTTTTTAATTTAGATAAAAGTATGTTGAATAACTGAGCCGTAGCTCTGGCGTCACCAGTAGCACGATGTCGTTCAGATGCTGGGATATCTAAAGCAAATTCTTTAATCATCTCGTCCAATGAATAACTCCGTAGGTTAGGACAGACATACTTAGCAAGTTTGATTGTATCGATTATGGCAAGTGGCCCCCACTCACCGAACTGTTTACGTATGAGCCTAGTATCCACGCCGACATTGTGACCCACAACGATTCCCTTACCCAGAGCCTCCAACACCTCACTCCTAATTTCCTCTGTAGTACTGCTAGACTCTAAATCCTCATTAGTAATTCCGTGAAATCGCGTTGCTTGCTCAGTTACAGGTGCAATAGGGCGAATCAACCATGACAATATATCTAATGTGGTATTTTGATGCGATGAAACGACCGCCAATTCGATTATCTCTTGCTGTGCCTGACCATTACCCTCAACGTCGACAGCAATGAAATCCAATACTTCTCCAGAATGATTACTCAAAGTATTTTCACCTCAATTAAATTTCCCAAAACTCTACTTGGCTCAGATTCCTCTTGATCATTGGCATACTGAGACCTTTCAGCTAACCTAATCCTCTTAATTATATTGTCAGACACACTTGCTTCAACTGAAGCCAGCGACTCTCTCATATCATCACATTTCATTTCTGCCACAACTTCAGTTAAGCGCTTAACTCGATCATCAATTGTTTCTGGAGATAACTGTTCATCCATCTCATAAGCAGGGGTCCCCTCGCGTGCAGAAAAAGGAATAACCACATTAATATGGAAATTCAAATTCCTTACAAGTGATACTGTTTCATTAAAGTCCTTTTCTGACTCACTAGGGAAACCAATAAGCCAGTTTCCATACAAAACCACAGATGTTGAGCTACGGATATGAGCTAACTGTTTCTTCAAGCAGTCTAGTTTATAACCCCTCTTCATCTTCCTTAGTATATTATTAGAGCCGCTCTGAACTGATAGATATAACAACCTTATCCTCCCATTTGCACTCCAACTCATTATATTGCTGTAATACTTTTGAAACGGCTTAGGCTCTATATATCTAATCGATAATTCAATCCTTGGACTTAAACTTAGAATGTTCTCTATTAAAGTTGGAAAATCAGCGTCACCATCAGGGGATCTGTAGTTTCCAACCTCATCACCAAGTAAAACAATGTGATATTTACCTTGTTCAACAGCTTCCCGAGCTTTAGAGAGAACCGAACTTAATGCTACAGAAGTAAACTCTCCACGCCCCTTAGGTATACTGCAAAAAGTACATTTATAAGGGCAGCTCCTAGTTACCGTAATGCGTTCAAAAGGATCCTGCTCGTTATAAAAAACAAACCCTTTTGTTGTTCTACGATACCGCTCCTCTGAAGAGGACTGATACGTCCTATCAATCTCCTGTAATGAGGCTACGATTGATGCCTTCTCTTCACCGACACGTAATCTCAGATTCTGAAGCCCAACAGCTGAGTCATTCTTAAGCTCTACGTTATAATCTTGAACGTGGGTGTCATCCACATCTGAAAACCTAAGTTCAGCCTTATCCATCAAAATCTGATGCATTGCCTTAAACGAAAGGTTTGTTGCTGATGTGCCTTTTTGTACTTTATCCATACTTGTGTTCGCTATGCATCCAGTTATGCTTATTTCGGCATTAGGTGCGCGACGAGCAACTTCGTTTATTTGACTAATAGCATCTTCAACCCACTTCCCCCTCACAGAACAGCCAGAATATATAACTTCATCTGCATCCTCAGGTTGTGGAACTAACTCGTATCCCTTTTGAACTAACCCAGCCTCCAGTACGTTCAAATCATATGAAGAATTTAAACACGTATTATGAGCTAAATATAATTTCTTCATCTACTGAGTAACCCCTAGTATCACTGACATATATCGAATAGCAACCCAAGCATAATGCACAAAAATGCACATAAACCATCATATTTTCCATGGCATAATTTATCAACAAAAGAAGGTGTTTCAGAGCAGCGTGAATAGCCACCGAGTCAGTCGACACTTCGAATCATTACTAAAAGTTGGGTACTGTTGAACTATTATTTGGACATTACCAACAGTTTGAAACACATAATGGGCAAAAATAAGTTTAGCAGAGTAGAACTATAGACTGATGCTATCGATCTGCTCTTGCAAATTTTGCTCAAATTGCCCTTGGACTGAATAAATCTTCTGCGTTAACTGCTCCATCTCTTTGAGGATTTTCGCTGTCTCAGCCTGCGTCTTCGCATTATCATACCGCTGGCTATCGGCTGTCACCTGCTCTTTCTGGGCTGATGACTGAATCTTAATAGCTTCAGCTTCCAACTTCTCCACCTTCGCTTTCAGCTCACGCATAGCCAGCTCCATTTGCATCTGCTCCTGTTGCTGCTTGGCAGACTGAGCCTGCTTTTCTTCTGGGGTCATGTCATCGGGGTCTTTCGGGATATTGAGCGCACCGCGAACCCGTTCCATAAATTCCGGTTTGTTCGGGATATCAGAGAGTTCAGCAACCAAATCAATCACCGCGACCTGTACTTGAGGCGGAAGCTGTGCTGTAAGTTGCATCATCCGATCAGCCAATTGGGCTTTGTATGCGGTCGTTTGCTGAATCGGCGCTAACGTAATATGTGCCCGAAGCCGGGTAATATCGTTCGTCAGCCCTTCTTCTGTCATCTGATTAATAACGACAGTCTTGCGCTTATGCTTGTCATCCCGGTGGATCACAATCGCCCGGTCCCGGTGAGATTTCATATCTTCAAGAATGTAACCCAGTAGCAGCTCACCAACGAGCTGACAACCAAACCGGTAGTTATCATTGATTTCTGCAAGCGTCGTCGCTCCCTGCTCGACAAGATTGGCAATTGCCACACCGGAGTCTGCGCCGCTTTCTTGCCCCAGAAACGCAGAGTAAATCCCCATGGTATCTTGGATTAACTTCATCGATTCCTGCATGACATTAAACTGCTGGGCAGCGATATTGAAATCTTGCTGGACTTGGAAGGCCTCTGAAATGGTTTTCTTGTTTCTCCGGTCAGGATTCAGCTCAATATAACCATCGGCCTTTTCAACCTCTTCAAGTATCTTATTGCGGCTCATATTCGTCGCATCTTCGTCAGCAATCACTCGTTTCGCCTGAAGTAGCCAAGTTAATTTGATTCTTCGGAAATTGACTTCGTTCTGCGCTGGAATAGCCCGCGCCACCAGACCGTAGGGTTCACCATTTGAATCTTTGCGATAGCCAAAAAACGGCACAATCGGAAACATCCCATTGGGTGCCTGACACTCCCGGCTTCCCAGATGATGGGGACCGGCAAACCAGCTCTCATAAATCCGACTGATTTGAGCACTCTCAAGCCGCGCCTTACCCATAGCTAAGGCCACTTGGTGCGGGATAAAATCTTTCCGATACTCAATCACCCGCCCGTTTGAAAAACGCAGTACCGGCATCCGTTCAAATTTACGGATGTAGATGATTTGCAGTTTAATTCGTTTGCGGTTTTGACTGAGATATTCAGTTTGCTCCCGAGTCCAGCTATTGTGCTCCTCCCATGCACTGAGCAAATCCAGGTCGTATCCGTCAACCAGAGTGGTATCTACAAATCCATTCCAGTTGTTTGCTGCATACTCAATCACCTTTGCTTTATTCGGCACCATGGATATCAGTTCATCAACATCAATCCATCGTTGGCGCATCACCCACCGGCAATCTGACCAGTCAGATTCAACAGAAAACCAGTCCCAGTAGATTTCATCCCGTGGCACATTTTTGATTTTATAACGTGGTCCGAATGGATTTGGATTGCGATAAACTTCCACGAACCCGATACCACATTTAATCTGATTGGCGTAGGCGTCCGAGCGGGCTTTATCCATTCTTCCCAACCGGCAGGCGTCCGAAAACTCAGCATTGACCGCTTCAGCCAACAGTTCCATTTCTTCATCGGGGTCATCGGCAATCACCATCAAATCAGTTCTGGTTTTGGCTTCCATCCCCAATACGCCGTCAACGGTCGGTGCAATCAAATTGTGCATCGTCTCTGGCTGATTGCGCTCTTTGAGTACCGCAACGACATTGGCCGGCAGTTGGTCTCCGTCATAATAGGCATGAGCAACTTTCGCTGTAGAGCGCCAGTCCGGTTGAGCGTCAATATCTGACATTAAATCGAGCACCTTCATGTGATCGACTGCTTTAGTTTTCAGTTGAACGGTCATTTTGTCATCCAGTGAGTGGGTTCTCTTGGGGTGTCTTTCTTCTTCGGTCTGACCGGCATCCGGACACGCATTTCCTGAGCAATCATGTAGCTCATCAGTTGGTCATCAAAACAGCCTTCCTGAGCATTCATGCTGCCGCGCCTGTCGTAGACATAGGTGTTCATTTCGCTGATGGTACCAATCCATCGAATACCGGACTGTCCATTAGCCAACAGAGGTTTCATCCCTTCGGTAAGAATGGGCTTGCTATGTTTGGTGGTGAGCCAGCCAAGTTTCAGCGTTTCATCTTCCCGGTCAATGTACTGCTCTGCGTAGATTCGACTGGCTGGGTAAATATCTTTGAGCTTGAGGATAAATGCATGGCCGTGGTTGTTACGCTCCGGACCGACGAATGCCATGTTGAACCATGTAGCGATGTGTTTGACCAGATATGCCAACAGTTCGACATCAACATAGCCGTACCAGTGCGCAACCTGCTCACCTGTCGATTGCCTAATCACATCGATACTGGAGCGGTCGCCGTGCTCTAACCCTTCGGCAATATCGACACCAATGGCGTACTCTTCGTCTTCATCCGGCAGCTCCCAGACCAGTAACATGTTCATCAATGAAATCTGCCCCTGCTCATCAAGTCGGTTTGGTTTATCGGCTTTAGTGCGCTTGCCAGTCACGGGCTCAATGTCGTAAACAACCAGCGGCGCTTCACAATCTCCCTCAGCACTCATCACATGGGTTGCATCAAATACCCGGCGTCCAGATACCAGAAACGCTTCTAATGGCGTTGACGGGAACTCCTGTTTCATTTGTGCGCCCTGCTCGGCCTTTTTGAGCACATACCACTGCCGCTGCGCATCATTGATGGTGCAGTTCATGGCTTTTTCAACAGCATCGAAATATTCCCGTTGCGCTTTGCTCATCACCACACCACTTACCGGAGCCGGAGCACGATATTTCGGGTCTTGCCACCACGCGAAAAAATGGAATTTCCAGTCCAGCAAACTTAGCTCGCCACCGGATTGCGCCGTCTCCAGCGCTTTCATAGTCATGGTGTAGTAATCCCCGCCGACACCTTCAGCAGTAGATTCGATAAACGCGATACATTCGGAATGAATCGCATTGAGCGTTCCCGTACGGACTTCCTTTGCTTTCTCTGGATATTTCGCACAGATTTTCCCGTGCTCGGAGATATGCAGGCGCTGGACAGTCCCGGAGCGGAATGAAGTTGCAACTTGTATACTCGAACCATGCTCAAAAAAAATCGCGCCGCCGGTGGTGCCGGAGCGACGCGACTTGATTCTGAAACGGCTTTTCAGCCACAGGGGCAAATTATCAAACGGTATTTCTATCTTGGTTCTGAATATCTCCCCGGCGGCCTGCCGGTCTTGGGCAATAATTCCGCACTTAAGGTTGTTGTTAAACAGGGCTTCATCCAACAGATAGATATCAATAGCGGTAGAAAATCCAAGCTGACGCGCTTTTAAAATGATGTTCAGATACCACATCATCTGAAACAACAATTTCTGCGCCGGTCTCAGACGAAAACGAACGAGTTCACCCCGTTCGTTTTCAATCATATAGAGATGATTCAGCCGCCACCATTTGTCGGACAGTCTTGCCCTGATGTCGTGAATAGCTTGCATCATTCGGTCTAAGGCGCTGTCGCGTTGATATCCCGATGATACCACTCTGTTTTTCGCAACACGTCCAGATTGTCTTGCTCGCTGTGGTAGGCTAACCGGTCAATGAATCCTGTGAAAAACGATTCATAGACGTTGATGCCTTCATTGGGTGTATCCGGAGTCCAGCCTTCCGGGTCGGGCATAATGTGGTGCATGTAACTTTCCATGGATGTTCCGCGTAGCACACAGGTATCAATCCACCCGATTGCCTCATTGAGCGTCGCACCAGACCAGCCCTGTCCCGGTATCGCCATTTCACGGCCACCGAAACCAAACCGGGTATACATGAAACCGCCGCCGGTAATCCGTCCTGATTTAATCCCCGCTTCGCGTAGTGCTTCCGGCAACTTATCGAAATAAAATGCATCGGTAATATCAACAGCCAGTGCTGGTAACTCGCCTTCCGGAACCGGCTGACTCAACTCGACCGTTGTCACCCCGGCACCGTCTGTATCACCACCGGAGACAATTACCGTGTTATCCGGTACATTGCCCCCAAATATTTGCCAGCCGTCTTTCACAACATAGGCCGAATCGAAGGTCACAGTTGTCGAGCCGTCAGCAGTCATTGTTGCAATCTGGGCTCTTGCTATATCAGAGTTGTAATGATTGCCGAACGGGTAACAGATGAAATTTGCCGCATCACTTAGCAATCCCCGTGCTTTCAAGTCAGCCTGTCCTTTTATACAGTAAGCAACCGCATCCGCCACGCTTGGCTGTGCGGTCATATCGGAATCATCAGGCAAACCATCGAGCGCAATATCCCAGTCATAGCTATCTTTCAACTCCCGAACCTGCTCCCAGTTCAGTGAATCGGAAATACCGATGACCTCTGTCGGAATATATGCCGTCCCTTTAAAGCCATACTGAGCCATATACGGCGCGGCGATGGTACGGATGGTATCTTCACCGTCATCAAACCCCATGACGATGGTGCCTTTTCCTTTCGCGGTGTGATACCAACCATTGAGAGCCACATCAGCCGCATACGGTGCATGTGTATTGAAAATTCGCACCTGCACGTTATCAATTCCCTTTAGGGCTGTCAGTTCAGCATTCTCACTGGCGTGATAGGCTTCCCAGATGGTTTTGTTGATGACTGTATCTTTGCCATAAGACAGGTAATCCACCCCCCATGGCGCGGAATCCGTATCGTGATAGAACCCAACATAATCATCATCAATCCCGAACTGAGCCACCAGATTAATATTCATGACCGGGATTTTCTTCTCTATCCCAACCACCACCACCCCCAGTTCATCACCATCGATAACCTGAGTGAGTGTTTTCTGGGTACGGACACCCGGATAATTGGTTCCGTCTCCTTTCAGCCGTATCCCGGCTGGCCTGCCTGTGGCACTCGCACCGTCACCACCGGACTGAGCCAGTGTCAGCGTGGATTTACTCGGAACAGACCAAAGCTCAAGGCTGTCGAAGGCATCAATTTCCACAGGGACTGACAGGCTGTTACCGATTAAAGCCTCTCCAAGTAGACGGACGTTCACGGCCTCAACCGTGAGTGTTTTACCCAATGCATTCTGACCGATGATATAAGCATCACTCACCGTGCTTTCATCCCGGATACCGTCGAGATACCACCAGAACTGCTCGGCATCCATCCCATCAGGCATGACTGCCCTGACGGTCTTCCCATATTCCGAATCCCCACGGATGGAGACAAGGGAGCTGTCCTCACGACCAGAAAGCGCTGCTGTGATTTGCTCAGCACTCAGGCCACTTTCATGAACCCCTTTCAGGACATTGGCAACCTCGATTGCGGTCATATTTCCGGTCAATTTTCTGATGTTATACATAACGTTCTCTCCTTCTCACAACAAAAAACCCGCCGAAGCGGGTTCTCACAATTCATCTGCTTATCTGGATTTATTCATCACTCATTAATCCACTGCGGCTCATACGGCGGATATCACTGAGCATTTCACTAATCGGTGTTTCATCCGCCTTCCCGGCGCTTTGAATGGCATCCGCTTCCAGAGACAGCTTCCGGGATGCATTCTCAATGCGACCTGTGTCAGCAACGATTTTCTTCCGACCAACCACATCAAGCCCAAGTTTCGATATCGTGTTGGTGATGGACTCAATGCGGGATGTGAGCACATCCAGATTGGTTTGCGCCTTTGCATAACTTTCATATAAAGACGCTCGCACCTCCGCTGAAGGCGCATTTTGCAAATCAGCCATAATCTGTTTCAGGTATTCCAGACCCATTTGCAGCCGAACCCGCGTCAGCGCCAGCTCATCATCAATCGTCGCCATTTCGGACACTTCAAACATTTCTAAGGCTGACGGTGGAAAATATCGGGCATACATCCCGCTCTTCCTTCTCAACTGATTTCCCGGCTCAAATGAGTATTCAGGATGAGGATTTCCAGAATTACCAACCGACTGCGAATGACCGGCTTTGAACCTGCCTTTTTCATCTCGCTCACCATCCAAGTTGTGATTCCCGATTTCAGGCGGTGAAAGTTGGGTGTTTTCATAGTTTTTGGGTAATTCGGATTTCTCTCGACGCTGATTTTGCCTTGCTTTCGGCTGAGATAGCGCACTTTGCGCATTATCGTTGTGCGCACTTTTTTTCTGCGCAGAGTGCGCAGTTTTGCGCATTTTGATATAGCGACGCGCACTGGCATATTTGAGACCTTTTGATTCACACCACTGCTTGACACTCATCCCGTCACGTTCATGATCCTGTTCAAACTGACGCTGCAATGCGTTCCAATCGTGTTTCGCCATATCGGTTATGTCTGTCGCTTGTAAGTTAAGTCACTATCACTGAGGACTTTCCGGCGTCCTCCATTTCAGATACTCATCGGCCTGAGCGGCACATTCAGCCAGTGCACTTTTAAGGCGGGGAATATCTTCAGTCACAACGGCTGGCCATGTGCCGTTGATACTGGGTTTATAACAGGGAACAATCAATCCTTCCGGTGGCAGGATAAGTTGTGTCTGAATCACCGGAACCGGCTTAGTAGGACTGACGCAACCGCTTAGTGACATCGGCAGGAATGACACAAGCATTACCGTGCATTTTATGCTGAAGGCTTTTGATTTCATGACGTAATTTCTCTTCATTCTGGCTCATTCGGGTTTGCCGGTTGAGTAACAGCACGTTCATCTCTTCCCGCTGCTGAGATAGCTGTGCAATCACATTGGTCTGCATCAAAAGCTGAACGCCTGACAGCGTGAGTTTTGCGCGCAGGCTGTTGTTCTCTGCTGAAACGGTTGTGATTTTGACGAACACGCCGATGACCAGCGCTGCCACCAGCGCATAGACGCCATATCTGATGTATTTAATGACGAATAACATGGATGATTTCTGAATCCGATTTGAGATGACCAAGTTGCACCAGTGCTTCTTTGACAGAAAGCTGGCCAGTACAAAGCTGAGTTTCTATTTCTCTGCGAGTAACAATGCCAGAGCAGTTGCTACCGACCTTCCGACAGTCCTTTCCTGCAACATACACCCATCGGTTAAACTCTCGACAGGCACCGTCGATATCGTGAGCCTGTAACTTTTTATATAGAGTTGATCGGCGAAGTGCGTTTGTCCCCAAGTTATAGCTGAAATCAAGTGCGGCAATGTGAACGTTTGGGGGGAGTTGGTAATTCAGCGATTCTAGGGGTTCATTGTGGTAACTCAGAGAGCTGGCGAGAAGCATTGCACACTGTTCGTCGGTATATGACTGATTTTGTGTCACTCCGGCAGTTTCTCCATGGCAGATAGTCCAGACACCACCGGGATCCTGATAAGATCGTTGCCTCACCCCTTCGAATGCCCCCGTCACCGCAATGGCACCGAACAAAACCGGCCCGAGAAGTCGGTTATATCTCATCAGCTCCCCTAGTCCGGGAAATAATCAATCGGGCGAGGGTGACGCCAATTCCGACTACGGACAGGACTGTCCCGACAACAAAAGCGATATCTGAGCCGTACCAGACAAAGTTCCCGGCCAGAATGTCATGCAGGCTCGAATTGAGCATCGACTGATAGTTTTCCGCACCCTTTGCAACGCTGACACCAACCCCAGTCCCACTGCCAACCGCAATCGACATCGTGGCTTTTTCTGAAATGATTGTCCCACCAGCATCGGAGCGGATTGAAAATAGATTCATTTTGATTTCTCCAATAAAAAAAGCCCCGTCCGACGGACGTAATGCCGCTCGCTTAACAGCGAGCGACTCTTTTCTTATAGGGATAACGAGGGGCTTTGTAGAGTACCTGTCTTGGTATCGGTTTGCGTTTTCTCTTCTCTGGTAAGATGAACCGTTTGCCATTCTCTCTCAGGTTTTGAAGTTTCTTTGGTACCGTCCCTGGTGTACGGCCAGAACACCATAAAAACTCATCTTGTATCAGTCTTAGCGCATTGATAAAGCTAATTCTGAGTGGTTCCACACCGTAATACTCTGCCATCCTTTTCATTTCTAAGCGGACAAGATTGTAAGAGATAAAAACTCCCCAGAGCTCTTGATAAATCCCTTCCGCTTTCTGACTTCTAAGAACAGTGGTGTTGTCCAGTTGATTCTGTTTCAGCTCACCGTAGCTTTGCTCAATTTCCCAGCGTTCCCAGTATACTTTGACCATCTCCTTCAATGGATAGGTTTCTGGGCATTCCATTGATGTGATGAAGCCTTTGATTTCTCCTTTTGGCTCAGGAATGAGTACCAAGCGAGCTTGCCAGTTTTGTCCCAGATGAGGATATTCTTTTTGAGCTTGAGGAGAGACCGGCATTTTGATGAGTTTGTCATAGGGAGAGTACTCCTCCAGAACCTCATATCTGAACTTACTCTTGATTGGTGTCAGCCAATGGATATTCTTGCCAGCTCCGCGCCATGATTGGAAAAGCTCCGCTGATAAGAAACCACGATCAAAAAGAGTGAGTGAGTTATCTGGCGCAGAGCCAACAAGTTGCTGAGCGTAAGATATTTCACTATTGGTTATCGGGCCAAAAGCCACATCGGATACCAAATGAGTTCGGGTAGACGTTAATGTGACGGCTAATACAGAAGGGAATGTGGATGTGGCACTTCTATAGCCAAATTGTTGATTATCTTTTGTTTCAGGCACCCTGAATTGAGTTCCGTCTACACTCAAAACCTTCAGCCCACAAACTGAGGTCGCGGTATCTTCTTTTTCCCACTCAGTCGCGGTGGTATGGAATAAGTAACGTAATGGTTCAAAACCGATACGCTGCCTTGCTTTCACAATACTGCTAGTCGCAAGAGGGGGAAGTTCCCCCTTTGAATCAGGAAAGGCCAGTTCAAGCTTATCGCAGACGTCGCTGATAGAGCGGTTTCTCATTAGCCCAATCCCCAACACCAGCCAAACGGCTTGTTCCGCAGGAAATCTTCGTTTTCTAACCGCAGCACGGCCAGTTTGCTTTACTGCTTCAGAAATCCATTCAATAGGAATATTTTTCTGAAATGAATCGATTGATTCAGGGTAATGAAATTCAGCTGCGATTTGTAACTCGCGAGAAAATTCAGACATAAAAAACGGCCTCAGAAATTACTCTGAGACCGATTATGAGGCCACCCTAGGATCATTCAAGTTTTCTTAAACGATCGGCATTA
>NZ_KQ947475.1:2140389-2460282 GCF_001506075.1 Vibrio sp. MEBiC08052
TTTCTTAAACGATCGGCATTAGTCCGACGGACGAGGCTTTACACGATGGGGAAATATTGAACTACTTTTTTGGGGGAATCAAATCTGTGTAACCATCCCTTAAACTAGGGGCATATATTTTAAGAGTGATTCACAGTACGTGGAATTTTCACTGTTTAGGGTAGTATTGTAGTGGCATAGTGAATTCAGCCACCTGATAAGAGGTGTTAACTGCATGGCTGTAACTGAAGGTGAAAACAAATGGGCTTCTTGATTTGGCTTCTGGCTCACATAATGTTGATATGGTGGGTAGTTAAAACACCTCGGAGACAAAAATTATTGGATCTACAACAAATAATCAGTGATTTTAAAGAGTCTCCTTTTAGAAATTTATATTTGATTACCGTTGTTTTAGCAATAGAGGTTTTTGCTTTGGGAGTTACCTGTCCATCATTGTTTATGTTTCATGTGAGTACCCCCTTTGGTGTTTATGAAAGCTGGTTCCTCGCATTAATTTACTCATGTATTTGGTATTTTTGGGGATGGTTTATCAACAAATAATTATAGAGATTATGTAGTTAACAAACGTATAACCCTTAAACATACTTTTCCTAATTTGACAGAAACGTTTTAAAGCAACAGAGATAACACGTTTCTGCCCCATTTCTAGTTACGGGTGTACCCTCATGGTTAGTATTTTTCCTTTCACCAAATATGCTTGATATGAAATAAGTTGACTATTATTCTCCAAGTGTCATGATGAAGCTTATTAGGACGACATGTTCCACATTTGTGCCTGTAACCTAAAAATTTTGGATTATTAATCAGTATTTTAATCCAGATGTTTCCATATTTTATCTTTTACATATACAGAACATATCTGTTGAAAAGCTACTATGTGCTCTGCGGAGAAAACGAAAAATCATGGACATATTAGAGTCTATTTATCCTAGTGAATTGTTGATAAATTCAGAGAAAGTTCAAAGGTATGCTCTAGCTATGACAAAAGGGGAGAGTTTTCCTCCACCCGAACTTGTATCTGTCGGCTCATACACTGTTGTAAGAGATGGTAATCATCGTGTTTGTGCTTGAATTCAGTGCTTTGAGCAGAGTATAGATGTTCATACCATCGAGTGTTGAACTACATAACAAAATGGCAATCAAGCAGTTTAAAGTCATTGCTGAAATGTACGGAAGTCGAATTAACGGCTTCTTGGGTATTCCTAGAGCTTCTTCTGAAGAATATGATGAGAGGCATGGCAAGTTACAGTAACAAATCTATCCATTGATACGCACATAACAAGTTTGAATCATTTAGTCCATCGGTACTACTTGGCTATGAACAATTAGCTACAAAGGCATAACAATCTACTGCAATTGACGCTGTCAACAGTGGCGGTTAGGGTTTAAAGTAATTTGTTAACTTCGCTTCCAGCGTACTGCGCAATTGAGTGGGGCGCTATAGCCACCCCAATTTTTTTATTAGTATAAATTTTTCAAGTAACATTCAGTTTGAGGTCGTAATGACAGATAGTTTTAATTTATTTGATGAAGTCAATAAAGCAGTAGAAAGTGCATTAAAAAGCCGCGGTGTCGCAAATATTTTACTGGCGGGGAAAACAGGTGTTGGTAAAAGTACGCTTTTAAATGCGGTATTCCAAGATAATTTTGCTGAAACTGGTCAAGGACGTCCCGTGACTAAATCAACACGTAAATTTACTAAAGAGGGAATCCCTGTAAGTATATACGACTCACGAGGCCTTGAAGTTAAAGACTACAAAGAAACGTTAGAGGAACTAGAACAACTAATTGTGAGCCTCAATACATCAGACAACGCACTAGATCACATTCATGCATGCTGGCTATGTATTTCAGAAGGGGGGAGAAGAATTGAAGATGCAGAAATAGAACTAGCCAACTTATTAGCGCGCCATAAAATTCCAGTAATTGTGGTTATTACTAAAGCAATGTCAGATAATGGCTTTAGAAATGAGGCAATCGAGTTAATACCATGTGCAAGAAACCATGTGCGTGTGAACTCAGTATCTTTTGAACTAGATGGTGGTTTAAATATTCCTGCGTTTGGTTTAGATAACTTAGTTACTTTGACTATGGAGGTTATCCCTGATAGCCAAAAAAATGCATTTGCCGCAGCCCAAAAAGTTATGCTTGATGCGAAAGTGTCAAGATCTCACAAAGTAGTTGCCGGAAGTGCTTCAGCAGCAGCTACAGCTGCGGCTATTCCTATACCATTTTCAGACTTTTTTGCAATCGTTCCTATACAGATTGGTATGCTCGCAGGTATTAGTGCAAGTTTTGGTCTGAATCTAGATAAAGCGTTTATGGGGACGTTAGTCTCAGGCACTTTTTCTAGTGTAGCTGGCTCAATGGGGGGGCGTGCACTAGTTGGCAGCTTACTCAAAATGTTTCCTGGCATGGGGTCAGCAGGTGGTGCTGCTGTATCGGCTACAGTCTCGGCTTCGATTACCACTTTGTTCGGTGAAGCATATATCGCAACATTATATAGCCTTCTCAAAGAAGACCCATCAAAAGAACTGTCCGCTGACGAAGTCACAAGAGCTTTTAAAAATAAGTTAAACTCGTAGCTATAAAAAACTGTTTAAGAGTGATTCGCAACGCGTGGCATTTTTGCTATGCGTTACGTTTAGCGTTTAAGGTGGTATGCAGCAGCATCAATATTGCGTTGCTCACACCTTAACAAGGCTACATGGACTTCTGTAACCATCCCAGATACCATCGAGATACCCCTCATCCCATCGGTATGAGCGTCCTGACGGTCTTCCTGTTCCCCAAAACTGATACAAGGGAGCTATTTCCACAACCGGAAAGTCCCCCGGCTCATTCCGTTAAACCTCATCTTTCCACCTTACCCAAAGCTGCGCACTTTTACCTGTGTGCGGTTTCCTTTTTCGGAGATGGTTACAAGGACTACGCTACTTTCTCTTCCTCCAGCCGTTTCCTCAGCGACCGAACCGTTTCATCATGCTCTTGATAGAACATACTCAGAATGGCATCAAATGCTGGTTTCAGGTCTGAATGCCATAACTTCTCTGAAACATGAATGCCTTTCGTACGTAAATACTTGAAAGCATTGCCAGCATTCGGCATAAAACTTCCGACTCCTGAACATGCTGAGCACACAGCTCTCACTGTCCTCCCACATCCATGACACTTCGGACACTGATATGATTGTTGAGCCTGTTTACCTGCCCAGAGACTTAATCGCAACTCTTCACGGTTGATCAATTGTTCATATCTGCTGATTTCATTATTTATTTCCCATACTCTGAAATCTGTCGTTACGGTTAGGAGTCGGCTATTCAGAAGCGCAGTATGGGTTTCATATTGTTTTACCAACCGTCTACTCCGTTTTGCCTGAGCAGAGTGTTTTTGCCACAGCGAGGCTAGTTTTCTGATTTGTAGGCCGCCCCAGAAAAATCATGAACGCTATGGATGATAACTGACGCAGAATATCAGGCCGAGCGGTCTTACATTCATCCACATAGTCATCCAGATATTGCCCGACCCGCTGAATTGCATAGCTATCATTCAGCCAACGTGCCATCATTAAGTCACACCCGAGCGGATGCTGATGCTGTATAACACCTAGCACCGCAATAATCACATCACCAGTCAGTATCGGTCGGCCTCGCTGTAGCTCCGGGGCTCTCTCCAAATGCATTCTGATGAATAGTTCGATAGCCTTATCACTCATCGTTTTACTCTCCGGGTTAAATTCAGTTTCGGTGTCCACCAGCGCGATATCCGGTACAATGATTAAGCGGCTTCCCTGACTTTCACTTTTGTCATATCCCGCTCCCAGTGCTCAAAAATATGCTTATGAGGCTGTCTCCCTTTATCGTTCTGGTACGCATGAGCAAGCCAGCTCCGGCAGATGTTGTCTGTTGGAATAAACTGATAGCGGAACATCCGGATCTCAAAGTTCTGGGCAACTTCATTGAGCCGACCGGCATACTCTGCGGTAATTTCTTTATGATACATGTTCAGCACCGTACTCAGTGAAATGCCCAGATGTCTGGCAACAAAATCATGCGCATCATGGGTACTCAGAGGCATACGCCGAACCAGTGCCGAAAACGCATGGTTCATCAGTTCACGGCGCATGGCTGTGATTTCGTTGGTTGTAAATTGCATAGCTTCCTCCTGTTATTTTCTGTAACTTTCCCATTGAAACGAGATCCATTTCCCACCGTTAGCCCTCATCCGATCCATGATCCGGACTCCCAGCACACTGTTGATTGTCTGAGTGTCCAGTGCTTCAGCACCGGCAGGAAGATTAGTCAGCATCCCGGTCGGTTTAAATCTGCATGTCCGCTGGTCTACAATCTGATTGAGCACCAGCCGTTCCGCATCAGAATTTCTCTGTAGCCCAACCTCATCGAGAACCAGCAAGTTGAAATCAATCATGGTCCGGAGAAACTGCTCTTCGGAGACTTCACTGCTTGCCTTGTAGCAAGCCCGTAATTTCTGCATCAGCTCATTGACGGTGATGACCAGACATGAATATCCGGCGACCATAAGCTCATTACAGATTGCTGCTGCCAGATGATTTTTTCCGGTTCCCGGCTGTCCTCCGAAAATAAATCCTGTCCCATTGTTGAGATAAAAATTATCGATATACCACCGGGCAAAATCCGCTGCTTTGCGATGCCCTTGGGTTAAAAGTTCAAAGTTTTCAACCCGGCAATTTTGATGGATGGGTAAAACACCACACCGGCTGAAAGTCCGTTCAGCCTTAAAATCATGAAACTGCTTCCTGAATCTTTCGTCCTGTCGGGCTTCATCTTCAGCACGTAAACGCTTCAAGTCTTCCCATGAATATTTATGGCTCCCCTGAGCAGCCCGACGTTTAATTTCATTCAGAGTGATCATGACTCTCGCCCCCCGTCAGGCTCCCATTCCCACCCAGCAGGCGGGGTAAAATCTGTTCCGATATAATTCACCCCCTGAGAAACAGATGGCGAGGTATGGCGATGACCGATATGATTTGCCAGCCACTCAAATTCACACCCCTGCCAGCCTCTGGAAACACAAATACTCAGCACCGCATCGACAGATAGACTCAGTTCATTTCCGGCTCGATGCATCACCTGCCCCATATGATTCAGGACGGTCTGAGTAATGGCTGCCCGTTTAGCTTTCCTGAGGGTTTTCCAGTCATCCAGCACCTGTGGGTCAGGCAGAGTCGGCCAACATGAGAAATCCAGTTTCTGAGCCATTTTCTTTTTTGGTTTACTTTTTCCATCTTGTTTTTGATCCGTATTTATTACTAGATCAGTATTTATTAGTGTCTGGAAAGCCACATCTGGCTTTTCCGGCTCAGGGATATTCTTATCTGTATTTTCCATATCTGGATTTGCCGTATCAGGCTCATCGTAAATAACGTAGTCCAGCTCTCCGGACGCATGTTTTCTGGTTTTGATATATCCTGCATCTTTCAATTCTCTGAGGATCACATAGACCCCATCCCGTCCGGTTTTCTTCGCTGTCCCCGATGTAACCGTTACCAGTTGAGAGGGACTGATCCGCCAGTTATCCGGCTTTGACAGGATGTAACCGAGTAATCCCATCGCCTGAAAAGAAAGGTGCCCGCTCTGATAAACATGATTTCCAATCAGGGTGAAACTGTGTCTTCGTCTTGCCCTCTGGATAGCCATTAACCTGTCCTTTCTGTCGCTTGCTGAGGTTTCGCCAAATCCAGAGTCAGTGCAGCACTATTCCGGCCAAAATCATCCGGGTTGTATGTATAGGGAATATGAGGGTCGAGATGACATAACAACGCAACATGCTCAGGCACTCTGTTTTTAAAATGCTGGGCTCTGGTCACACCAAACGCCTGAGATATCTTTGCTTCGGTTCCGAAATGATTGATAAGGATCTGATACAACTTGCTCACTGAACTGTCTCATGAAATGTTATGTTTCATTTCATTCTAAGGAATACTTTCGTTTCGACAAGTAATTTTCGTGACAAACCTTAATTTTCATGACATTATGAAAGAATACTTTCAATAATCTTATTCAATAGATTTCATTTCAATGGAAACATTATCAGAAAGATTAAAAGCGAGAAGGCTGGAAAGAGGGCTGACTCAGGATAGACTGATCGAAGAAATTAAACGGCTCTATCCACAGGTTGATTCACTGTCAAGAATGACGATTTCCAACCTTGAAACCGGGATGCAGAAATCTGTCAAGGACTTGATGTTACTGGCATTATCGAAAGTCCTGAACTGTAATGCGGAATGGCTGGTTTGTGGGACCGGCGAGAAAGAGCCTCCCTGCGCTACCGCAATCAGTCAACCACTCAATGTAGAAGGCAAAACACACTTGCAGTATTGCCCGGTACAGTCATGGGAACAGCTTCACTCATTCATTCAGGCACCGGATGCGACAATTTCAGAAACGACACAGTTTTTACTCTGTCCTCTGCCCACCGGTCCCCGAACCTTTGTGTTGAAAGTCCGGGGGGAAGCCATGGCTCCCCGGTTTAAAGAGGGTGACTGGCTGTTTATCGATCTTGATCAGATTGAACCTGCCCACAATCAATTTGTGATTTCCCGACATGATGGGGAATATACGTTCAAACAGTTTCAGTCCATCGAAGGCAGAAATTTTTTGAAGGTGTCTAATCCCGACTATCCACCAGCGCTGCGTTATGTAGAAATCACTGGCAGTCATACCATCATCGGCACCGTTATCACGACGGTCAGCTCACTGTAATCACCCGACACACCATTAAATCTCAGGCTGGAAAAGCTCAAAGCGACCCACCTGAGATTTAATGAAATAAAACCTTCAATTCATATCTATTCACAGCCTTTCACCTTGGATAAAAGCGACTTCAAATAAGTGATACATATCACACAAATACTCGGATTAATTATAATTTCACTGAATTATGTTGATTTCATTTCTACATTTTTTATTCTACTGAGCATTAGCGTGATGACAGGAAACAAGTAATGAAAACGAATGAACATGAACAGCAAAGTGAACCACTGTATATCAGCGATGAACAAATCAGAGACTTACTAGATATCAGCCAGCCAACCTTATGGCGACTGACTAAAAATGGTGGTTTACCGGAGTCAATTTCCGGAATGCGGGGAAAACGACCCTATGCAAAATTTAAAGCATGGGCCATTGAACGCGGGATGATGACGGCTACTCAACTTCTTCGGTTATAATCTGACACCACATTTCATACGCCTCTCGCTGCTCATTAGGATATTTGTAATCCAGATAGTGAGCATCAATACCGGTATGAACTTTATGCCCAAGCATCACTTCACTGACTTTATAAGGAACCTTGCGCTCTTCCCATATATTACGAGCGTTTCGTCTCATGTCATGGTTTGTGGTTCTTGGGTATCCTAGAGCTTGTATTGTGTTCGCCAGCTTGGTTCCGATTTTCACAACACTTGACTGATGCATCACCTGATCCCTGCCAAACCCTACGGACGGAAACATCACTTTAAAGTCAGGCCAGAGCTTCATTTGCTCGGCAATAATTTCAGCGGCTAAATCCGGTATGGCTCTCACAATGGGAGACGGATCTTTTTTTCTGTTTTTGTTATGTTCAACGGGAACAGTCCAGATTCGCTTTTCTAAGTCAAACTCAGATTTTGTCGATAATCTCAGTTCGTTTCCCCGGCAGGCAAAAATCATCATCAGTTTTAATAAATTCCGATTACTCTGGTGCGTTGGAACGGTATCAATCGCCTTCCATAGCGCAATTACCCCCTCTTTTCCCTGCCGGGTTTTTCGTACCTTAGTCCCTTCTCCGACGTCAGTTCTTCGTAGTTCTGCAATAGGATTAAATTTAATTAAACCATGCCTGACTGCATAGGAAAGAACACTTTTCAGTTTTGACATCAGACCTGCTGCGTGTTGAGCACTCACACGCTCCCGGGCTTTTTTGAAAACCGGCATAAAATCAATCAACTCAAGCTGCCGGACCGGATAAGCACCAATATAGGGACTAATATCCGTTTTAAACATCTTTTGATGCGCTTGCCACAGTATCACATTATCCATCGCATGATTTTCAATCCAGTAGGCAATCGCCTCATCGATTGTTGTTGGCTTAGTTTTCGTTTTCAGATTCAGGCCGGAACGCGGGTCAATGCCTTGAGCAACCAGATCAGCCTTATCGTCCCGAATTCGCAATGCATCCCGAATTTTCAACTCAGGATAACCACCGAGAGTCATTTTGAGTGGTTTACCGAAAAAATTAACCCTGTAAATCCATGAGATTTTTCCTTTAGGACTAATCCGGATACCAAGACCATCCCGATACGTTATCTCCGGTTTCCCGTTATATGGTTTACCACTGTTCGCCCGCAGCCATGCATCTGTAATTGCCATTATCCACCCTGTATGTACCAAAAATTTAGTACAAGTTTGGTACATGCAACGAAGGTATGCAAGAGATTTATTCAGAAAATCATCGAATCAGAGTGAAACATTACGAATAAAATAATACATATTATTCAAATACTTAATAATAAAAAATGCAAACTTGTGAATTATAAAGAAAGAGAGTGATAAGTATAAAAACATCAAGCCCTATTCAAGGCCGAAAAAGTACCCCAAAAGGCCTCGGGGTTGAGTTCAGCGCACGTAATCAGGGTCGGGTTGATTCGCATCCTGCTCAAGCAATCCTGAAAAATCCTCCATGATTTTTCACCCTGAGAGCATCGATCAAGTTGGCTTTTTAAAAAGATTTCACTCCATCCAAATCAACCACTCCAGTCACCGTCATTCATGAACATTGATGAAAATCGCTGAACAACCGGACAAACCATGCGATTTTCGGGTCATTATGACGGGTTTTATGCCAGTAAAGCGTCAGCTGATAATCCGGTACATCTAACGGCATAGGTGATAAACGCAGCGATAAGCTTTCAGCAATGGTCTCAGCATACCGGGACGGTGCGGCCAGCAAATAAGATGTCTGCTGCAAAAAATAAGGTGCAGCCAGAACACTGGCAGTCCGAATCGCAATTTGGCGCCTTTTTCTTTGCCGTGACAATGTAATATCAACAATCCCTCTGGATTCATTCCACGGTGTCACCAAAATATGTGGATACT
Organism: Vibrio sp. MEBiC08052; assembly: GCF_001506075.1. Classification (GTDB taxonomy): domain Bacteria; phylum Pseudomonadota; class Gammaproteobacteria; order Enterobacterales; family Vibrionaceae; genus Vibrio. The sequence continues at coordinate 2,149,506 of NZ_KQ947475.1, forward strand.
GAAGAAACTGAGCCAGTGAAAGATGCTCAGCCACCGGATGACTCTGACACCGCACACTGACATAGTAGTCGCTCAGCCAGACCAAGCGATTCAGACTTTCTGATTCTTCCTGTTGATGGGCAAACCCACATACCAGATCGATAGCTGACGATTTTAGTGCTGCCTCCGGTAATCGTTCGGCCAACTGGATAAATTCAATGCGGATATGAGGAAACGACTCGCTCAGGTAAGTGATAAATTCCCGCAGACACCATGATGTATAATCCGTCACGGCGATCCGGAATATATGCGTATCCTCCGGTGTAAAAGGATGCGATGAGGCCAGCCCCTGCCCCAGTAATGCCAATCCCGGCAAAACTTGTTCAGCTAACCGCTCAGAATAAGCTGTCGGTAACATACGATTTTCAATCCGGATGAACAGGTCATCCCCAAGCCGCTCTCGCAAACGTTGCAGGGCATGACTACACGCTGACTGACTGATATTCAGTTCATCGGCGCTGAGCGTTACCGAGCCCGTATGATATAAACTGGCGAACACCTTAAGTAAGTTCAAATCTAGATTAGGAAATTTACGCATGGGACTGTTTCTTGATGGGTAACCATCTGTCATGAATACTGTTCATATGAAGCCTGCATAAAGTGCACTTCATTCATAATTCATTTGAGCATACACTGTCACTAACCTGAGTCAACCAAAGCAAGGAAATCATGACCATTCATATCAGCCCTGCCACAATTTCAGACGCAGCGACCATTTTAGATTTTATCAATCAACTGGCGATTTATGAGAAAGAGCCTGATGCAGTCGCCAATAGCGTCGAATCGATTGAACGCAAGTTATTCGGTGACGACGTTCGTGCCCATGCCCTGATTTGTGAAGCAGACAATCAGCCCATCGGCTTTGCCGTTTACTTCTTCAACTATTCGACTTGGCTGGGTCAATATGGCCTGTATCTGGAAGATTTATATGTCAGTGAACAGCACCGTGGCCTCGGGGCAGGCAAAGCGTTAATGAAATATCTCGCTCGTCTGGCGGTCAGCAAAGATTGTGGCCGCTTTGAGTGGACCGTTCTCGACTGGAATCAGCCATCCATCGACTTTTATCAAAGTATCGGTGCTGAACCTCAGGATGAATGGATTATCTACCGGATGACCGGTCAGACGCTACTCGACTTTGCCGAACAGGGGTAAACTCACCGGTCTTTTATCTGCGTGACTGGCTAACAGAGGTGGCGTTTCAAGCCCGCTTTTTCGAGAATGCGGGCTGAAATTTCCTCAACCGACAGTGAGCTGGTATTGATATAAGGAATCGCTTCACGGCGAAAGAGCGCTTCCACATTTGCCAGCTCATGCTCACATTGACGGACGCTGGCATATTCACTCCCCGCCAGACGATTCTGCCGAATGGCCGTCAGACGTTCCGCGTTGATAGTCAGGCCAAATAATTTATGTCGGTGAATCTCAAATGCCGGCAAGAGCTTGAGCGAACGCATATCATCATGAATAAACGGATAGTTGACCACCCGCAGTCCGAACTGCATTGCCATATACAAACTGGTCGGCGTCTTACCACTGCGGGAAACCCCGAGCAGCACAATATCAGCCTGTTCAATATCTTTCAGGGACATCCCATCATCATGCGCCAAGGTATACTCGATGGCGGCAATCCGATCAAAATAAGTGTCGGTATTTTTGCTGATACTCCGTGACCGTTGCAATTTCGGCTGCGGTTCGGTTTGGGTATCGGCTTGCACACGCTGAACAATATTTTCCAGCACATCATAGCAATGAGCTGAGGCCTGAAGCAGTTTGGTCCGGATTTCAGGGACCACAATCGAGAAAAAAACCAACGGTGGCACACCATGTTGTTGATAAGAGCACTCAATCTGTTTGATCACATCTGTCAATTTTTCATCACTTTCGACAAACGGAAAAGTTTTCTCATTGACGATGAAGGGAAACTGACCTAATACAGCATGTCCTAGAGTCTCACATGTAATCGCTGTACCATCAGAAACGTAGAATACGTCACGACTTTGACTATCAATTTGCATATTTTATTTAAACTTTCAAATTATTTTGATTAGCATCATTATCACACTATAAATAGAACGACCTTCGGTATTCAACGACAGGTGCCACAGCTTTTAAAATATCTCCGGTTATTTTTTTAGCAGGCAAATGTAAACGATTACCAAATCCAATAACAAAGTCATACTTCTGGAGAAAAAAATGCCCAACAATACCCTCTGGTTCAACAACTTATCGATGACAGATGTCGATAAGGTCGGTGGTAAAAATGCTTCACTCGGTGAAATGGTTTCAAATCTGGCCAACGCTGGTGTCTCTGTGCCAAACGGCTTTGCGACGACCTCGTATGCATTTAATCAATTCCTAGATTATGAGGGGTTAGATAATCGCATTCATCAACTGCTTGATGCACTTAATGTTGACGATATTGACGCATTACGTCAGACCGGAGCCACCATTCGTCAATGGATTTTACAAGCCCCCTTTCCTGCCGATTTAGAACAGGAAATTCGTGATAACTACGCAGTGTTGACCGAAAACAATGCTGAAATTTCCGTTGCAGTCCGATCATCGGCCACCGCTGAAGATTTACCGGATGCCTCTTTTGCCGGGCAACAAGAAACCTTCCTCAATGTCAAAGGCATTGATGCCGTCCTTGAAGCCACCAAACATGTCTACGCGTCCCTGTTTAATGATCGCGCGATTTCATACCGGGTGCATCAGGGTTTCGACCACCGCGGCATTGCATTATCAGCCGGTATTCAACGGATGGTGCGTTCAGATAAAGCCTCTTCAGGTGTGATGTTTACCTTGGATACGGAGTCAGGCTTTGATCAGGTGGTGTTTATCACGTCCGCTTGGGGGCTGGGTGAAATGGTCGTTCAGGGTGCGGTCAATCCAGATGAATTCTATGTCCATAAACCCTTACTGGAAGCCGGTCAGACCGCCATTGTGAAGAAAACTTTCGGCTCTAAAATGGTCAAAATGATCTACTCAGAACGACAAGAAATCGGCAAACAAGTCGAGATTATTGACACCAATGAGCAAGAGCGTCAGCAGTTCTCTTTAAATGATGATGAAATCAGAGCACTGGCGCAACAGGCGATGATCATTGAACAACATTATCAGCGTCCGATGGATATTGAATGGGCCAAAGATGGTATTGACGGCAAGCTTTACATTGTTCAGGCTCGCCCGGAAACGGTTTGCTCGCAAAATGAAACCAACGTGATTGAACGTTTCCAACTTAATGCCAAAGCCGATGTACTGCTTGAAGGCCGGGCTATCGGTCAGCGTATCGGGTCGGGCACTGTACGTCTGGTTGACTCACTCGATCAAATGTCGCTGGTGCAACAAGGCGATATTCTGGTCACCGACATGACCGATCCCGACTGGGAACCGGTGATGAAAAAAGCTGCTGCGATTGTGACCAACCGGGGCGGACGCACCTGCCATGCTGCAATTATCGCCCGTGAACTCGGTATTCCCGCGATTGTCGGTTGCGGGACGGCCACCAGCGAATTGCAAGACGGTGCACTGGTCACCGTGTCATGTGCCGAAGGCGAAACCGGCTATGTTTACCGGGGTCAGCTCGATTTCGAAGTGCGTCGCTCTTCGGTCGATGAACTGCCAAACCTCCCCACCAAAGTGATGATGAATGTCGGTAACCCTGATCGCGCTTTCGATTTTGCTCAGATTCCCAATGAAGGGGTTGGCTTGGCGCGCCTTGAATTTATCATCAACAAGATGATCGGGATTCACCCGAAAGCACTGCTTGAATTCGATGCCCAAGATGATGCCCTCAAAGCCGAGATTCGTCAGCGTATCAAAGGTTATCAGGATCCGATCGATTTCTACGTCAGTAAGCTGACGGAAGGGATTGCAACGATTGCTGCCGCCTTCTGGCCGAAGCGCGTCATTGTCCGGATGTCTGACTTTAAATCAAACGAGTACAGCAATCTGGTCGGTGGTCGAAACTACGAACCGCATGAAGAGAATCCGATGCTCGGTTTCCGCGGTGCATCCCGCTACATTTCACCGACCTTTGAAGACTGTTTTGAGCTGGAAACGCGGGCGATTAAACGGGTGCGTCAGGAAATGGGGCTGAAAAACGTCGAGATTATGATCCCATTTGTTCGCACCCCGGATGAAGCGTCATCGGTGATTGACTTGCTGGCAAAATTTGGTCTGAGACGGGGCGAGCAAGGGCTCAAAGTGATCATGATGTGTGAACTGCCCTCCAATGCCATACTGGCGGATGAGTTTTTGAAACACTTTGACGGCTTCTCGATCGGCTCGAATGATATGACCCAACTGACACTGGGGCTGGATCGGGATTCCGGGGATGTCGCGCACCTGTTTGACGAACGTAACCCGGCAGTCAAAGCAATGCTGAAAATGGCCATTGAAGCCGCGACCCAAGCCGGTAAATATGTCGGGATCTGCGGTCAAGGCCCGTCTGATCATGACGATCTGGCCGCATGGCTGATGGAACAGGGGATCAGTTCTGTATCACTCAATCCGGATACCGTGATTGATACTTGGCTGAAGTTAGGGCAAGTGGCTCAATCCCGTTAATGGCAGATGTCACCGTGTTATAAAACGTCTTAATCGCATCGGGCACTTTTGAGTGCCCGATTTAATTTTCACTCACACATCATCACCTGCTCTGCTTGATTGCTGGATCGCCTCGACCAGTAGATTTAACTCATTCTCCACTTCCGGAGTGAGCTCAAAACCAATATTAATTCTGAAACAATCATTATAGAGCGACAGCGTACTGAATAACTGCCCCAAACGAATATCAATCTTATATGCTTCGATAAGAGCAGTGAATCGGGTGAGATTCAGATCAGGCACCTGTAGCCAGAGCACCATGCCGCCTTGCGGATTACTTATCTTCACCTTATCCGGCAAACATGCCGATAAAAAACTGAGATACGCTTGCCTTAAGTTGAGCAACCGGCTACGACGACGTTTCAGTTGTTTGGCATAGTGACCTGATTCAACAAAATCAGCCACCGCGAGCTGAATGGGCAGAGAAACGCCAAAGAAAGAAGCCGTATGCTGATGCACATACTCTGCGGTGAATCGACCGGGCAAACACCACCCCAGACGATAGCTCGGTGACAGGCTTTTCGATATCGAACCGCACCACAGAATGTAACCGCCCTGATCGTAATACTTCGCAGGCAAAGGCGTATGTTCAGCATAAGAGAGCTCAAGATAAACGTCATCTTCAATCACTGGGACTTGATAGTGGTTTGCCAAGGCTGCCAGCTTCTGCTTTTGCCGGGCAGACATGGTGATCCCCTGCGGATTCATATGTGACGTGCAAAAAATCCCCGCCTTGACACTCCCCTGTTGTAAGTGTTGTTCCAGTTGGTCAAGATCGATACCTTCGTCGAGCGATGGGATTTCGACAATCTGACGCCCCATTTGTCCGAGTAAATCTAAAATACCACTAAAGCAAGGAGAGCTGATTGCAATCGCGTCCCCGACTTGCGTACAAGCTTCGACCGCTGACTTAATTGCCGGCATACATCCGGATGTGATCACCAGTTCATCCGGGTTGATATGGAGTCCGAGCTTGGCAAAATGAGCACTAAGCGCATGACGCAGTGAAGGTTCGCCTTGTGGATGAGGATATTGATTGAGTCGCTGGCCGAGCCGTTTGCTGACGCGGCGAAAGCTCTGCTCAAGCGCATTCAACGCCATGTCATCAAGATAACTGGTTGAAATCCCGAGTGGCCCGTTATGTTTGGCAGAAGCAGCGAATGTTTGTCTGACCTGAGAAACCCGACTCACAAACTGCGCCCACTCCGGCGTGTGATGTTTATGACGCCGGGGCGACACATAATACCCGGCCTGAGGACGCGCATGGATCCAGCCTTGGGATTCCAGTTCTTGATAGCAACTCACCGCCGTAGACATACTGACGGCCTGCTGTTTTGCGAGCTGTCGTAGTGAAGGCAGACGACCTCCCTCAGCCAGCTGTCCCGTTTCAATCTCGCGAATAAATTGACTCGCCATCATCTTATACATACTCATAGGCCACCACTGTACTGGTTTTAATCTAAAAAATTGTATCTGTACCCTTAACTGTACCCGAGTCATACTGTTTTTCAAGTAAACAGGAGAACAGTAATGATAAGAAACGATTTATTTTTGGCGATTGTTGTCATGGCGATTTGGGGATTTAACTTCTCAATGATTAAGTTGGGTATTACAGAAGTACATCCATTACTGGCGACAGCGGCCCGATTTACCTTAGCCGTGATACCCGCGATATTCTTTATCCGCAGGCCGAATGTGGCTTGGCGTTATTTGTTTGCTTATGGCTTGGTATTCGGGGTCGGCATATGGGGGATGGCGTCCTGGTCGATTACTGCGGGGCTCTCTTCCGGTATGTCTTCCGTACTGCTCTCATCGAACGCGTTGATTAGTATGGCCGCCGGGGTATGGATCCAAAAAGAACAGATCTCAAAACGCAAAATCATCGGTGCTGTAGCAGCGCTCGCGGCGCTTTTAGTCTTGGTGGCGGCAACGAATGGTAATATTACCTCACAGGGGCTGATGTTTATTATGATCGCTGCAACTTGCTGGACCATCATGGGCATGATTGTCAAAGCCTCAAAAACCACCCAAGCCTTTGCATTTAACGTCTGGGGAATGCTCTTTGCGCCGATTCCTCTGGTACTTTTTGCAGTGAGCATTTACGGCTCTGAGATCATATTCCATGCTGTTGCAGCTTGGGATACGAAGACGACAATCGCTGTTGTCTTTCAGGCTTATCCAACCACATTGTTTGGCTATTGGGTATGGAATCGGCTGCTGATTCGTTATCCGCTCAGTACCACGGCACCGCTGACCTTATTAGTGCCCGTATTTGCCTTGATCTCCGGGTATTTGATGTATGATGAGCTGCTAAGCCTTGCTCAGGTTGTCGCTTGTATCATGTTTTTAGTCGGCATTGGATTCATCGTTAAACCTGTGGCCCCCCAAAGCGAGCGACAACAAATCCAACCTTCTATTGGTTATCTCTTGAAAAAATAACCACCCTATACTATTCGTTAAAACTAGTTTGATATGGATTTTATTAATAACGAATAATTTATTACATCAATAAATCTGCACTCAGTAAGGAATTACTGTTGTTGCAGATTCCCCGGGTGATCATTTGGCTAAGGAGAAGCAGGATGGACCTATTTAGTGTTAGAACAATAAGGGCCAGATATACTTTTAATTTTTCATTACTCAGTATTGTGTTTCTCATGGTGGTGGTCGCAGCCTATCAATTAGTAAGCTATATCCAGTATAATACGGGGCGGTATTCGCAAGGTGCCAATTTAATTCAGAATGCTGACCGAGATCTTTATCAATCCCGGCTCGCTCTCTCAACATTAATTTTTTCACCGGATGATGATGCACTGATTAATCAACCGACACTCAAAGAAGAAGTCATGTCCAATGCACAACAGGCATTGGATCGAATGCAAGCTTTTATACAAATGACTAAAGATGAACCGGAAATTGTTAATTATCTCTCATCTTTTCAAAACTATTACCAACGATGGCACGCAGAACACACTGCAGTATTAAAAGCATTAGAAAATCAACAGCGTGATTTAGCGGTTAACTTATTTTTGACTCGTGGTTTTGATTCATTCAAGAAATTAAGACATTTATATGACGGGTCTGAAGAATTGATCACCAAATATGCAACCCAAGAGAAACAACAAATTAATCGTCACGCTGATCAATTCAAGCTATTTGTTTCGATTCTTTCCGTGATTGTCTTATTTTCAAGCCTCATGCTTGCTTGGTTTGCCCCGAAAAATATTTCCAACGCCATCAAGAAAATCACATCGGATATCCATCAAATCAGTCAGGGCGATGGTGACTTGACGCGACGGATTAATAGCCGGAAATCAGATGAAACTGGCGATCTGAGTCGCGAGCTGGATGGTTTTGTCGATAAGCTCGGTCATATTATCCGCCAAATCAGAAATGGTTGTGGCAGCATTCAAGACGAGATGAAAACCATCAGCCATGCTGCCGCAGAATCCTCATCGCTCAGTGACAAAGAGGATCAATCGCTGGATATGGTCGTCACTGCAATCGAGGAGATGAGTTCTGCAACGAAAGAGGTCGCCCAAAATGCAGCCGAAACAGCCACACAGGTTGAGTTGCTTTCCCGTCTGGTTGATGAAGGGGAAGCATCTATTCTTCATTCAACCGAGCGGTTACATGATTTAACCCAACAGATTGAACATGCCTCAGTTGTCATTGAACGCTTGTCTCACAGCTCCGAAAAAATCTCATCCGTTTTAGATGTGATTCTCAATATTTCCGAACAGACCAATCTATTGGCATTGAATGCTGCCATTGAAGCAGCGCGAGCTGGTGATCAAGGCCGGGGATTTGCGGTGGTCGCCGATGAAGTCAGAAATTTAGCGAGTAAAACCCAGCTATCTACTGAAGATATTCGCCAAATGATCAATAGCCTCCAAAACGAAGTATCAGAAGCGGTTCAATCCATCAAAACAAGTGTCGATATTGCCACCAGTACCGAAACCTTGAATGCTCAGACAAAAGGTTTGCTCGAAACGGTGAAATCATCTTCGGATCAAATTCAAGGGTTAACTTTGCAAACAGCCAGTGCAACGGATGAGCAAAGTCTGGTTGCCAATGAAATTAATACCAATTTAGCGAACCTCTCTGAAATGTCGAAACAGATCAGAAATATGTCCAATACGGTGAATCAGTCGGTGCAAGATGCGGTAATAAGTATCGAATCGCTGGCAACACAAATTAAACGTTTTTCTGTATAAACCGGTGACCGGAAGGACGCATCAACACGTCTCCACAGACCAACGTCACAGCTAAAATGTGATATGACCTGTCCTCTCTTTCTGCGGGAGAACTTATATTGATCTCCCGCAGAGAACAGCCCGCTGTTATCATCGGATGAGTCGATTGTTCCATCACAATGCTTTCTTCTTGATGACTCCCCTTATTCATCCAGTCCAGCTTTGTCGCCCATGAACAAAAGTTACAAAAGCACAAGATAGTTACATTAGCCATAGAATCAATCTTTCTTCGCCACAGTGTTGATAGACTTCCCCCACAAAATCAAAAACACCCACCCCCTACAGAAACAAAAAAGGTGCAGGTAAGCTATGTTAACCAATAACTCTATCAACCCTACCGATAAGCGCATGATTCATATTATCTTTGCGCTTGCTGCGGCAGTAATTTTGCTCGCCACAATCCAAAATAAAATTCCAACGGGAATCATTGGCGCAATCGGTGTCATGGCCGTCGTCGGATATATTTTGAATGTCGTCGGGGACAAAACACCCATTCTGAACCAGTTTTTTGGTGGCGGAGCCATTGCCATTATTTTCGGCTCTTCTTATCTGTTTCACAGTGATTTCATGCCTCAACAGATTGCCGGTTCAATTACCACATTTATGAAAAGCGGTGGCTTCCTCTCTTTCTTTATCGCCAGTTTGGTCACCGGTTCAATCTTAGGTATGGACAGAGAAATCCTCAAAAAAGCTGCGCTGAAATATATCCCGGTGATTTTCGGCGGTGTCATTTTTGCATTTTTGTTCGCTGGACTTGTCGGTTTCATGGTCGGAGACGGGTTCTTCGATTCTATCATGTTGATTGCACTACCAATCATGGGTGGTGGCATGGGTGCCGGAGCCGTCCCTCTGGTTGAGATCATGTCCGGCAACACCACGATGACGGCTGCCGAACTGATGTCAAAAATGGTTCCGGCACTGGCTATCGGTAATGCGATGGCGATTGTTATCGCCGGCCTGCTGAATAAATTAGGCACCATCTATCCGTCACTGACAGGCAACGGTCAGTTGATCCGTGGCTCACAACAGCCATCGGTAGAAGAAACAAACGAAAAACCATCAGTTGATACTTTAGGCATTGGTGCATTACTTGCGATCACCATGTTTTTTGTCGGTACGATGCTCACTGAAGTGATCAGTATGCACACTTATGCACTGATGATTTTGTTCGTTGCGTTTATTAAAGTCATGGGCGTGATTCCCCGTGAACTCGAAAAATCGGCACACGCGTGGTACAAGTTTGTGGTCGATAACCTCACACCAGCACTGTTAGTCGGTATCGGTGTCGCATATACCGATCTCAATCAGATCATCGCTTCACTGAGTGTTGAATACTTCCTGATGGTCTTGGCGACTGTCGTTGGTGCGGTCGTTGGCGCTGCGTTGATTGGTCGATTGATGGGATTCTATGCCATCGAAGCGGCAATCACTGCCGGTCTGTGTATGGCCAATATGGGCGGAACCGGAGATGTAGCTGTACTGGCGGCATCAAAACGGATGGAATTGATGCCGTTTGCTCAAATTTCATCTCGAATCGGCGGGGCCTTTATGCTGATTTTGGCTACCGTGATCTTAGAATTACTGAAATAAGAAAGAAGGGACGATGACAATCGTTCCAATACAACAGCGAAGATGCGTCACCGGCGCATCCTTTGAAATAATAAACTGAAATTAAACATAATAATTGATAAGTGTCCGGACCTGCTCAGCTCTGAGTCACGTTTAATCTTCAGACAATACCAAAAAGCAATACTGTCAGCCCAAGGAAAATAAGCATTCATTTCAGAATAACAAGAATGCATCGGTATCCGACCCTCGCGGGTCGGTATACCTACTTGTTTGATGTGGAAAGTACCCCGGTACTTTTGAATTGATTATTTTTACACTTGGAGGATAGCTGTGAAAACTTTAACCACAGATATCGCAATTATTGGTGCCGGCGGTGCAGGACTACGTTCTGCGATTGCTGCCACCGAAGCAAATCCAGAATTAGAAATCGCCTTGATTTCTAAAGTCTATCCCATGCGTTCTCACTCAGTGGCTGCCGAAGGTGGTTCTGCTGCCGTCATCAAAGAAGAAGACAGTCTGGACAACCACTTCAATGATACAGTTGGCGGTGGCGACTGGTTGTGTGAGCAAGATGTCGTTGAATATTTTGTTGCCAATGCCACCCGGGAAATGATCCAGATGGAGCAATGGGGCTGCCCCTGGAGCCGGAAAGAAAATGGTGAGGTCAATGTCCGCCGTTTCGGCGGGATGAAAGTCGAGAGAACTTGGTTTGCCGCAGACAAAACCGGTTTTCATATGTTGCATACCCTGTTCCAAACATCGATTAAATACCCGCAAATCAAACGCTTTGACGAATACTTCGTCGTTGACCTGTTGGTCGATGACGGTCAAGTACAGGGGCTGATTGCCATTCATATGGCGGAAGGTGAGTTAGTCGCGATTAAAGCGAAATCCGTTATTCTCGCAACCGGTGGTGCAGGCCGAGTTTACCATTGTAATACCAATGGTGGCATTGTGACCGGTGATGGTATGGCAATGGCTTATCGTCACGGTGTGCCGCTGCGCGATATGGAGTTTGTCCAGTATCACCCGACCGGCCTGCCCGGTACCGGGATCCTGATGACCGAAGGGTGTCGGGGTGAAGGCGGGATTATCGTCAACAAAAACGGCTACCGTTATCTGCAAGATTACGGCATGGGTCCGGAAACGCCCGTCGGCCAACCGAAAAATAAATATATGGAACTCGGTCCGCGTGACAAAGTGTCTCAGGCGTTTTGGCACGAGCAGCAAAAAGGCAATACCATCAAACACCCACTCGGTGATGTTGTCCATCTCGACCTGCGTCATCTGGGTGCAGATTATCTGAATGAACGCCTGCCCTTTATCTGCGAGCTGGCCAAAGCTTACGTCAATGTCGATCCGGTCAAAGAGCCGATCCCAATCCGTCCGACGGTGCACTACACCATGGGCGGGATTGAAACCAACGGTCAGTGCGAAACCCGGATCCAAGGCTTATTCGCGGTCGGTGAATGCTCTTCTGTCGGTCTGCACGGTGCCAACCGTCTCGGCTCGAACTCTCTGGCGGAATTTGTGGTATTCGGCCGCGTTGCCGGGGAGCACGCTGTTGAACGTGCAGCGACCTTTACCGGATGGAATGACGCTGCGATAGCCGCACAAATCAAAGCCACCGAAGACCGGATTGCCGCACTGACCGAGCAAGAAGGCGATGAAAACTGGGCCGATATCCGTACTGAAATGGGTCATGCGATGGAAGCCGGATGTGGGATCTACCGTCAGGAAGATCTGATGCAAGAGGCCGTTGATAAACTGGCTGAACTGAAAGCTCGCTATAAAAAAATCAGCATTAAAGACAAAGGCAAAGTCTTCAATACTGACCTGCTGTACGCTTTGGAAGTTGGTTATGGCCTGGAAGTGGCTGAAGCAATGGTTCACTCAGCGATTCTCCGTAAAGAGTCCCGTGGTGCCCATCAACGTCTCGATGAAGGGTGTACCGAGCGTGACGATGTGAACTTCCTCAAACATTCACTGGCATTCTATCAACAAGATGCAGCCCCTCGGATTGACTACAGTGATGTCACCATCACCAAGTCACAACCGAAAGCCCGTCTTTACGGTGCCGCTGCTGAGCAAGCCGCAGCAGAAGAAGCCAAACAGCGCGCAGAGGAGAATTAATCATGGTCACCCAACGTATGCAAAAAGTGACATTCTGCGCTATGACCCGGAAAAAGATGAGGCGCCTTACTTACAGTCCTTCGAAGTCCCGTTCAATGAAACCATGTCGATCCTCGACACGATTTCATATGTGAAAGATCATCTGGACAAGAACCTCTCCTATCGTTGGTCTTGCCGGATGGCGATTTGTGGCTCTTGTGGCGTGATGGTCAACGGCGTGCCGAAACTCGCTTGTAAAAGCTTCCTGCGCGACTACCCGGATGGTGTCAAAATCGAACCACTGGCCAACTTCCCGATTGAGAAAGATCTGATTGTCGATATGACGCCATTTATCGAGCGTCTGGAGGCAATCAAACCTTATATCATCGGTAACGACCGTAAACCGGAAGACGGCACCAACCTGCAAACCCCGGAGCAAATGGCAAAGTACAAACAGTTTGCCGGCTGTATCAACTGTGGTTTGTGTTATGCCGCCTGTCCGCAGTTCGGCCTCAATCCTGAATTTATCGGTCCGGCTGCACTGACACTGGCACATCGCTATAATCTCGACAGCCGTGATAATGGTCAGGCCGAGCGGATGAATCTGATCAATGGCGAAAACGGTGTCTGGGGATTGTACCTTTGTCGGTTACTGCTCTGAAGTTTGTCCGAAGAGTGTTGATCCGGCAGCCGCGGTGAACCAGGGTAAAGTGGTGTCGTCGATGGACTTTGTCATTGCGATGTTGAAACCTCAGGAGGCATAAGAGATGAGTAATCGTAAGCCCTATGTAAGAGAAGTGAAACGGACGTGGTGGAAAAGCAATCCGTTCTATCGCTTCTATATGATCCGTGAGGCGACCGTTCTTCCTTTAATCGTGTTTACCCTATTCCTCACGGTAGGTCTGGGATGTCTGGTGAAAGGGCCGGAGGCATGGCAATCCTGGCTGAACTTTATGGCCAACCCGTTGGTGATCGTTATCAACGTCATTGCGCTGGTCGCCAGCCTGTTTCATGCCCATACGTTCTTCGGCATGATGCCACAAGTGGTACCGATGCGACTGAAAGGCAAGCTGATTGATAAGAAAATTATCGTGCTGAGCCAATGGGTTGCTGTTGCCGTGATTTCTGTTTTTGTGCTCATTATCGTTTAAGGAGACACGCGTGATTAACCAAAATCCAAAACGTTCAGACGAACCCGTCTGGTGGGGCCTGTTCGGTGCCGGTGGTACATGGTTTGCCATGATTACTCCAATCACCATTTTTGTACTGGGGATTATGGGCCCGCTGGGCATGCTTGATGCAGACGCGCTGAGCTATGACCGCGTGGCAGGTTTTGCGACCAATATCATTGGCGCACTATTTGTGATTGCCACGATTGCACTCCCAATGTGGCATGCTATGCACCGTGTTCATCACGGCATGCATGACCTGAAAATCCATACCGGTGTTGTCGGTAAAATTTTGTGTTATGCCATTGCATTTGCCGCATCAGCCATGGCTGCTACTTTTATATTTATGCTGGGGTAGTTCCCCCCATGTGACCTTGCGATTACACGTTGTGGTCGCCAAGGTCACGCAATGAAAGAGATAATGACATGTTCTATATTCATATGTTGCTGTTGCTTGCCATCATCTTTGTCGGGATCCGGCATGGTGGTATCGCTTTCGGCCTGTTAGGTGGACTCGGTGTCACCATTCTGGCCTTTGTGTTCAAAGTGACACCGGGGCATCCCCCTGTCAGTGTCATGCTGATTATTCTTTCGGTCGTTGCCGCATCGGCCACGCTGGAAGCAACCGGTGGTCTGAAGCTACTGGTCAAATACGCTGAAAAATTAATGCGTAAACATCCCGGTCAGATTGTTTTTCTGGGACCGCTTTGTACTTATACCCTCACGGTTTTGGTCGGGACCGGCCACTCTGTTTATCCGCTTTTACCGGTCATTTACGATGTTGCCTATAAAAAAGGGATTCGTCCGGAACGCCCGATGGCAATCGCGTCTGTTGCATCACAAGTGGGGATCACGGCCAGCCCGATCGCTGCGGCCGCAGCCGTGGTCATGGCAACTGCCGTTGATAATCATCTCGACATTAGTTTGATCGATGTACTGATTGTGACGATTCCAGCCACACTGACCGGTTTACTGGTTGCCTGTACCTGGAGTCTGAAACGCGGTAAAGATTTGGATAAAGACCCTGAGTTTCAGGCACGTTGTCAAGATCCTGAATTTGTTCAGGAACTCGAAGATAACAGTGCGCTGGAGCAAGGCAATGAGGTCGATAAAAGTGCGAAAAAAGGCTTAATCATTTTCATGCTGGGGATTGCAACCGTTGTGTTTGTCGCCATGTTTGGTAAAGACCTTAACCTGCTGCCTCCGGGTGTCAAAATGTCCGTCGGTATTCAGTTTTTAATGCTGGCTGTCGGGGCGATTATTCTGATCAGTACCAATGTATCGCCGAAGAAAATCGTGCACAGCAATGTATTTATCGCCGGGATGACAGCGGTCATTATCATCTTTGGGATTGCCTGGATGAGTGAAACCATCATCGGCTACCATAAAACCTATCTGATTGATATGGTTAGCGGTATTGTGCACTCGCATCCGTGGGCTTTCGCCTTTGCAATGTTCTCGGTGTCGATCTTCCTGAAAAGTCAGGCAGCGGTTCTCACCATTATGCTTCCGCTCGGTTTTTCTCTGGGTATTCCACCGAAAGTACTGATTGGTGTATTACCCGCTTGTTATGCCTATTTCTTCTTCCCGTTCTACCCGAGTGACCTCGCGGCAATTACCTTTGACCGCACCGGCACCACTCGTATCGGAAAATACGTTCTCAACCATAGCTTCATTCTGCCGGGATTCATTTGTGTCCTGACGTCAACCGTGGTCGGTTATTTCCTCTCAACCGCCATTCACTAATTAGATTTTTCGTTCTTTCCCGCGCTTGTGCAGCTTGTGCTGTACGGGAGCGGGCTCTCACTTCCCACCGACTTCTTTTCGCACTTGTCTCGCTGAACACCGACCCATGATACAATGCCACCGACTTGCTACCTGAACAGTTCAAGCCGATTGACAAATCATTTCTGACGTTAAATTTATGAAGTTAAGTTTATGAAATTAAAGAGTTACCTGATTTTAACGACGATTGCGACCACCTCTTCAGTCGTGATCGTCATGACGATCGCGATATTGTTTCTGTTACAGAATTCTTATCAGTCAGGTCTCGAAGCCCGTGGCCTGGAGCTTGCCCGGGTCATTGCCCATGACCCCAAGGTCATTCAAGCCCTGCACGCACAAGCGGCGCATCCGTCAACGGGAAGCATCCGTGATTATATTGAGTCGATTCGCTCCCGGACCGACGCCTCTTACATTGTGGTGGTTGATCAGCAAGGGATGCGTCTCAGCCATCCGGATCAAAGCCGGGTCGGTAAACACTTCATCGGTGAAGATATCAACCGGGTCTTGCAAACCGGTCAATCCTACAGTGCCGAAGCGAAGGGCTCCCTCGGGAAAGCAATTCGCAATTTCGTGCCCATTTATGATCACGGTAAACAAGTTGGTGCGGTGTGTATCGGCTACTTGTCTGAAAGAATTTCCGACATCATTTTTCGCCAACATGTTCATATCGGCTTATTGATCGCACTCATCTATCTGTTTGGTATCGCGACAACCGCTGCTTTTTTACTGAAGATGAAAAAGACATTTCTGGATTACGAGCCGGAATTTATCGTCAATAAATTTCGGGAACACGGTATGGTCTTTGACAGTATCCGAGATGCTATTATTGCAGTTGATCATGATATGAACATCACAATGATCAATAACAGTGCAATGAAACTCCTCTCAATGGGAGTGTTAAGCCGCTATGACTACCAGCGTCATCCACTGTCTCATTATTCGCTCCCTTTAAGTCATTTGGTACTGGAAAATCAGGGACGCTTCCATCAGGAAGCATTCAGTATTGGAAAAATCAAATACCGGGCTAACCTTTATCCGATAAAAACCGCCAAAGGTTTAATTGGTCATGTGATTGTATTCTTCACCGACCTGACTCCTAATGAACTGGAAAAAGAAATTATCTATCTGAAAAATTATGCCGAGCTGCTGCGTAGTAAAACCCACGAGTACTCGAATAAACTAAATGTGCTGTCGGGGATGCTGCAAATTGGCAAATATGAAGAGTCAATTGATTTTATTCAGCAAGAAACGGATCGCTATCAGGCGGTCATCAATCATATCGTGTTGAGTGTGTCAGACAGTGCCGTAGCGGGTCTGTTACTGGCTAAATTTAACAAAGCTTCCGAAATGGGGGTTAAATTTACCATCGATGTTGATACGACACTGGCAAGTTACGCCAAACAGACGTCTGAAAAACTAGTAACGATTATTGGTAATCTGGTAGATAATGCGCTGCTGGCCGCTTGGCAAAACCGGGGAGCGGTACATCCTGAAGTCATTGTTTATCTCAGTGATCGTGGCAAACATATCATGCTGGAAATTCAGGATAACGGCATCGGTGTCCCCGATGAAATCGCTGAGCATATTCTTGAGTTCGGGGTCAGCTCAAAACAAGAAGATGAACAAAATGGCGTTGGTCTGTACCTTGTCAAACAGTTAGTCGATTACTTTCACGGCAGTATTGACTGGGAACGCACCGAACAACACACCACCTTGTTCAGTATCTATTTAGAAAAGCAAGAAGAGGCACATGACGATGAAAACCCGAGTAATGTTGCTTGAGGACGATATTCGAGCCAGCTATACCTTGGAATCAACAATCAACCAACATCCTCATTTTCAGGTCGTTGCTGTCAGTGAAAGCTGTGCAGATGCACAAATTCAGTTCGATGTATTTCAACCACAACTGGTGTTTGTTGATATTACGCTTCCCGATGGCAACGGTTTGGCGTTGATTCAGCAGTTGCGTCAACAAGCGGCCGACTGCCACTTCATTATGACGACCGCTGAGCGTGAAACCACTACCGTTGAAAAAGCGGTCCAACTCGGGGTCATCGACTATCTGGTCAAACCGATCCGTATGTCGCGCATTCATCAGGCACTGGATGATTACCTACAATATAAACAGAAGCTGATCAGCGCTTCGACCGTTGATCAGGACGATATTGACCAGCTACTGCGTAAATCGCCCATCCAGCCAATTCGTCAGACGCCGAAGGGAATTGACGCAACAACACTGGAATCATTGAAAACGTTGCTCTATCAGGAACAGTTACACGACTTTTCTGCGGATGATATCAGTGAACGGATGAATTTCAGCCGTATCACCGCCAGACGCTATTTGGAATACCTTGAATCTGAAGGCGTGTTACGTCTGGTACTCAATTATAATACCGGTGGCCGGCCAAGGCGTCTGTACCAGATGATAAAATAGATATTTCCCTGTGCGTTACCGGTGCAGTCTTGATGCACTGACATTCACACATAAAGTGTTCTACCCTTGATACAATTAGACTGTTTTACGCGTGCTCAGATAACTTTTTAAGTGAAACAACATGCTCACACAATTAAGTATGCAACATGAAATATTCACTTGAACACGGAAAGAAGTGCCGCTAAGAGATTGTCATAAAAAGAAAAACTGTGTAACATTTCACCAAATTACGTGGTATGCCCATCGGGGCTGTTGGACGCTACATCGCTGGGGTCTATGTATGGTCATGAAATATATCGCCTTCGCGGATGTCGCTGTCGGCATTTTTCTACTGATTTACAGTATGAAACCCACTTATCAGATAGGTCGTATTGAACAATCGCCTCGCTGGAAAATACTCGTCACGTTACTCTTTATCTTTATTCTTGGCTATATTTCCGTGCTTATCGCGCTGGTTTATAATCAGATGAATGCATACCTGATGACAATTTCACTGATTCTTTTCGGTGCCAGTCTTTTTATTGCATTGTTTGTCTCACTATCCCGAAATACCCTCAACAAAGTCAATCGAGCAGCTCAGGATGAACAGTACAATTCTTTGCACGACAGTCTGACTACACTGGCAAACCGCAAATATTTACTCTGTTCGCTTCAAACGTTCGTTCAATCAAAACAGTTGTTTAGCTTATTGTTGATTGACCTGAATAATTTCAAACAGATCAATGATGGTTTGGGTCACTACTTCGGTGATAAGTTTCTGATTTCGGTTGCCAATCTGTTACAAGAAAACACCAAACAGTATGGTCGGTTATACCGTATGGGGGGCGATGAATTTGCGCTTATTTTTCCCGGCAATGACGACGACATGATTCTCACTGTGGTTGAATCCATCCACGACGCCCTCCATGCTCCGGTGAAAGTGATGACTTACTCGATGAAAACATCGGCAAGCGTCGGGATCACCAAGTATCCTCTCAACGGACATGAGGTTTCCAATCTGCTGAAACAGGCAGATTTAGCCATGTACGACTCGAAGAAGAAACATAAGCCCTATACGTTTTATCATGACCAGCTGGGCTCCGACTCTTATAAAAAGCTCAAACTTTCCATCAAATTATCTGAAGCACTCAAAAATGACGTCTTTGAACTGCATTACCAACCGATTATTCGCGGTCAGACACAAGGAATTGCTAGCCTCGAAGCCTTGCTGCGCTGGCCTCAGGAAGATGGTAGTTTTATCGAACCGGGGGATTTTATTCCCATTGCTGAAAAAAGTGCGCTGATTTCTGTATTAACCCAATGGGTCATCCATCGAGCCGCTCAGGATTTAAATGTCTTAAGGGCGCACGGTTTCCATGGCAGTATCCATATCAATCTTTCCGCCAAAGACTTTCAGGATGATGAGGTCGTCGCTCAACTGCGTAATCTGCTTCATGCAGGACAAATACAAGCTGATGATTTGGTGTTTGAAATTACCGAAAGTGCGGTGTTCGAAGATATTGAAAAAGCAAAGTGTGTGATTCATAAAATACATGCACTGGGTTTTCGATTCAGCATTGATGATTTCGGCATCGGTTACTCTTCTTTGGTGATTTTGCGTGAATTGCCCATTACTCAGATTAAGATTGATCGCTCGTTCGTCACGGAGTACCACCAGAAAGAATCCAACCGGACCATTATCTACGCATTGGTCCGGCTAGCACAAGATTTGAACCTGAGTGTCGTTGCTGAAGGTGTGGAAGTTTACAGTGTCGAACAGGCATTAGGGAAAATCGGCTGCCACTATACGCAGGGTTTCCTTCATTTCCCACCGGAACCTTTACACCACTTACTCTACAATGAGCAGTTCCGCAACCATCTTGAACCCATGCTTCCACAATCTCAGCAATGACGCTGTTGTATAGCACAACACTTTACTCAAACACCTTACCCAACTTTAAACAGGTCGGTGACCGACTCGTCAGTACATCGGGCTGCAATATATTCTGTAATTGCTTGCTGCTGTTCCTGATTGAGATATAAACCCAGTTTAGTTCTGCGCCATAAAAAGTCATCACTGGTTCTGACAAATTCACAGGCAATCATATAGTCGATTTCCCGCTGATAGACCCCTTCGGCAAAACAGCGTCCCATTGCTTCTAAACTATCGACACCGGACAACATTTTACGGGTGTAGGTACCAAACTGAATTGCATAGCGAAATGCCAGCTTCTGACTCAACCAAGGGTAACTGGCCCGGAATGATTCACCCAGTTGCTCCCGGGTACAGCTAAAGGAACCGCCCGGAAGCGGTACACTGGCCGTCCACGGTTTGCCCATCTGCCCAAAGTACGGTTTAAGCTTATTCATTGCTGCTTCGCCCAGCTTACGATAAGTCGTCAACTTACCGCCAAATACCGACAACAATGGAGCCTGCTCCCCTGCCTGTTCCAGCTCAATGGTATAATCTCTGGTAACGGCCTGCGGTGAACTTGACTCGTCATCACATAATGGGCGTACCCCACTGTATGACCAAATGACATCCTCACGAGAAAGCTGTCGCACAAAGTGCTGATTGACAATATCGATTAAGTAGTCCTGCTCTTCATCGTCGATTTCAACCTGACGGGGATCACCATGATATTCGACATCTGTGGTTCCAATGATGGAGAAATCGTCCATGTAAGGAATGACAAATACAATTCGGTTATCTTTATTCTGTAAGATATACGCCTGTTCTTCATGATGAATCCGGGGAACGACAATATGTGACCCTTTCACCAGACGAATATTGCGTGGTGACGCCGTCGATAAACCATCATCAAAAAACTGTTTCACCCAAGGGCCGGCGGCATTGACCAGTGCTTTCGCATAACGTTCGAAGCGCATATCCGACTGCTGATCATGAATTGTGACACGCCAGACATCGTTTTCACGAACGGCTCGTTCAACCCGACAGTAATTACTCACTTCTGCACCATTTTCTTGCGCAGCTAAAATGTTCAGAATCACTAAACGTGCATCATCAACCCAACAATCCGAATACTCAAACCCGGTTTTCATTTCTGGTTTTAATAACCCGCTTTCTGCCAGATTCACCTTATGGCTGGCTGGCAAGGTGGTCCGTTTTCCGAGGTGATCATATAAAAACAGTCCGCAGCGAATCATCCATGCAGGCCGTAAATAAGGACGATGCGGTAACCGAAATCGCATCGGACGCGCCACATGAGGGGCCTTTCTGAGCAAAACTTCCCGTTCGGCAAGTGCTTCTGCAACTAAACGAAATTCATAATGTTCCAAATAGCGCAATCCTCCGTGAATCAGCTTAGAGCTGGATGAGGAGGTTGCAGAGGCAAAGTCTTGCGCTTCATAAAGTCCGACGGACAAGCCCCGTCCGGCAGCATCAGCAGCGATTCCGGCACCATTAATGCCGCCACCGACAACAATTAAGTCCAGCAGACAATTTTCTTGATTGGGTGTTATCACATCCATAAAGTAACCTCAAAATGAGCAAACGAACATTTACAAACATTATTGAGCGTAACTTAACTGCCGTTCAAATGCATCATTTATTTTCGATTATGTTCGTTTTGTCGATAAATCTAAAAAAACCTTCTTAAAAGAAGGTTTTTAATCAAGTCATCGATATTGGTATTGAACCCGACTCAGGTCAACGGAGACAAATCTGAAACGGTTTCCTCGGTTTGCTGAGATGACATACCGGCAACTTCTAAAGACACTTGGTTAGATTCAAGAATTGAGCGAATTTCCTGTGGGGGCTGTTTATCGGTAAACAGCGTATTAATTTGGGAGATGTTACCGAGTTTGACCATCGCATTACGACCAAATTTCGAGTGATCGACCGCGAGAAAAACACTCCGGCTGTTTTCAATAATCGCCTGTTTGACACGGACCTCATGGTAATCAAAGTCCAGCAAAGACCCATCAAAATCAATCCCACTGATCCCGAGAATACCGAAATCAAGCCGAAACTGCTGAATGAAGTCCAACGTTGCTTCCCCGATAATCCCACCATCGCGATTACGCACTTCACCACCAGCCAAAATGACATTAAAGTCCGGCTTCGAGAGCAGAATGCTTGCCACATTTAGGTTGTTCGTCACAATTCGCAACTGCTGATGACTTCGGCTCAGCGCACGAGCAACCGCTTCCGGAGTTGTCCCGATATCAATAAACAAGGTGGCGTGATTCGGAATATGCTTCACCAATGCTTCGGCAATATGATCTTTTTCAGAATAGTTATGTGACTTACGGGTCGTATAAGAATCATTTTCCGAGCTGATTGGCACCGTCGCGCCACCGTGATAACGACGAATTTTATTTTCATCTGCCAACTCATTCAAATCACGACGAATCGTTTGTGGGCTAACGTGAAAGCGTGTCACCAGTTCATCGGTACTGATGTAACCATGTTTTTTAACTAACTCTATTATTTTCTGATGTCTCGGAATTTGCTTCACATCCGGCTCCATGTCTCATTAACTCATCACTCACTGATACAGCAACACATCACAACACGCGGAAACTGCTCTTGGGGATGGCTTTATCTATTCGAAAAAATTCACTCAAACTTTCACTCAAACTTTCACTCAAACTTTCACTCAAACTTTCACTCAAACTTTCACTCAAACTTTCACTCAAACTATTGTGCGGTAAATCTGGGAGAGAAAGAAGCCTCTTATATACAAAAAGTACCGTCCATCACCGAAAAGAGTCACCCGATTAGCTTTCTTGTCATCTATCAAGTTTAGACTTTACTGGCTTAAGTGAAAATGACTTGACGACAATAAGCACCCAATTGAATATTTATTATCACTCAATCAATGAAAGGAAGCATAACAATGCCGAAACACAGACATCACTATGGCTTGGCTCTCTCCATCTCACTGTTATTTTTCAACTCCGCTGATGCACATGATTTTTCTAAACTGGATCAGGCACTGCCTGCTAATAT
The DNA here is from genome assembly GCF_001506075.1 of Vibrio sp. MEBiC08052. Classification (GTDB taxonomy): domain Bacteria; phylum Pseudomonadota; class Gammaproteobacteria; order Enterobacterales; family Vibrionaceae; genus Vibrio. The sequence continues at coordinate 2,172,432 of NZ_KQ947475.1, forward strand.
CGATGCCTACTCAATAGCTCCGGTGTTTGACTTCGATACCGATGGTTGCCTGCCGAGTGCCGGCATCAGCCGTACCGGTCAGCAAAATGGCGGGTTGAAACCATCCGGCGGCTTAACTTCAGGTTGCCGGAACGCCAACTTCCTCAATTTATCCAATACTTATCATCGCTATGCCTGCAAAATCAATGGTTCAGATCAGTATTGTGGCCACTTCTACGCTTTATATTTTCTCAAAGACCAGATTCTCAACGGTATCCAAAGTGGTCATCGTCATGATTGGGAAAATGTGGTGATCTGGACGAAAAATGGCCGTGTCACACACGGGAGCTACAGCGCTCACGGAAAACTGACCACGCGTGCTGTCTCTGAGTTAGATACCAATGGCAAACACATCAAATTCGTTTATCACAAAGACGGCCTCCTGACCCATGCGTTCCGCTTCAGCAAAATCGGAGAAATTGCTGAAAATCCATACGGCTACTTCGTCACCCCCGATATAGTCAGTTGGTATACCATGTACGGTGACCAAGTCACTAACGACACCCTAAGAAACCAACTCAATCGTTATGACTACGGCTCAGCCAATGTGCCGGTCAAAGACGGGAGCTTCCTGAGTAACTTAAATCGTGGCAAACCCGATAGTTATCCGCAGTTCTCCGCTTCAGATGTGGTCAATTCACGTTAAATACATGCCGATGACTCCGAGTCAACGGACGTAAAAACGGATGCAATACAGCGAACAATCACGCAGGGTTGCATCCGTTGAGTCAAACTCGGCCAGCCGGCAGACTAGGCCAATGCTTGTTCTTGCTTGTCTCTGTGCACTCTTCTTTCACCAATCAATGCATAAATCAGACAGATAATCGCAGCGATACATGCGCCAACCAGAATGATAAATCCGCCATTCCAGCCAAAGTGATCAACGGTATATCCCAAAATGGCATTTGCAGCGACAGCCCCGCCCAGATAACCGAACAGGCCGGTGAGTCCGGCGGCGGTTCCCGCCGCTTTCTTGGGGGCCAGTTCCAACGCATAAAGGCCGATTAACATGACCGGCCCGTAAATAAGAAAACCGATGGCAATCAGTGCCAGCATATCGACACTCGGATAACCCGCAGGATTCAACCAATACACCAGTACCGCAAGTAATACCAGTACCATAAACAAAATACCGGCGGGGGCGCGACGTCCCTGAAAAACTTTATCGGAAACCCATCCGCACAATAAGGTGCCCGGAATACCGGCCCACTCATACAAAAAGTAAGCCCACGATGATTTATCAACCGAAAAATCTTTTGCTTCTTTCAGATAGACGGGAGCCCAGTCCAGTACACCGTAACGGATCAAATAGACAAAAGCATTCGCAACCGCAATTGACCATAACAGTTTATTAGACAAAACATATTTGAAGAAAATCTCTTTCGCACTCATCTCTTGCTCATGCGATTGATCATAATCCTCGGGATAGTCATTTTTATACGCTTCAATCGGTGGTAAACCACATGATTGTGGTGTGTCTCTCAGCGTTACCCAGATCAGAATCGCCACCAGTATTGCGAAAAATGCCGGGACATAAAATGCCGTACGCCAGTCGTCATGAAATAGCCATAGCCCCAACAGAAAGATCGGTCCAATCAAGCCGCCTCCGACATTATGTGCCACATTCCATACCGAAACGAGTTCACCACGCTCTTTGCGCGACCACCAGTGCACCATCGTTCTGCCACAAGCCGGCCACCCCATTCCCTGAAACCAGCCATTCAAAAACAGCAAAATGAACATTGCGGTAATACTACCGGTTGCCCACGGCATAAAACCGAAACACAGCATGACGCAGGCAGAAAGCACTAAACCGGCACTAAGGAAATAGCGAGGGTTTGAGCGATCAGAAACACTCCCCATCAGAAACTTAGACAGGCCATAGGCAATCGAAACCGCAGCAAGCGCAACCCCCAAATCACCGCGACTGAATCCCTGTTCAATCAGAAATGGCATTGCCAGACTAAAATTTTTCCGAACCAGATAATAACCAGCGTAACCCACGAAAATGCCGATAAAAAGTTGCCAGCGTAATCGCGTGTAAACCCCGTTAATCTGCTCACGGGGAAGTGGCTCAATATGAGCCTGTGGTTTGAAAATTCCAAACATGATGACCTCAGCGATGGTGATAATATCAATATTCTGATGAAGCGAATCATCAGAACAGAACCGGAAGATAAAGCACGAATAAAATGTTCGTTCGAGCCCATCGTATTTTCATACGCTCAATATTACATTTTTGTGACAAACCCAACACACCCATTAATTTGCATATGAAAACAAGTCATTCATGTTGGTGTCCGCACATTCTGGGTCGGTCAAGATCCTGCTCTCCACTCACAGCGATGAAATTCAACCAGTCATTTTAAAAAAATTTAGCTAAAATAAAGACATGTCTATCATCTGTATCGGCCTCCTGCTATGACCCATGTTTTTGCCAAACTCTGGCGCCGCTTCCGGCAACTTCCCCGGGTGTTCCGCGTCTCAAGTTATTTGTTACTCTGTTACGCCGCTTATGCGCTGCTGCTCGGGGTGATCACACCACTCATTCTCCAGTCGCAAATGCCGAAATTCCTGAGTGAACGTCTGGGTAGAGAGGTCCAAATCGCGCACATCAGTATCAACCCTTTTTTACTACGTGTCCGAGTCGAAGATTTTCAGATCATGACCCGGGAGCAACAGGGAGTGCTCGCATCAATCGGCCAGACCGAACTGATGTTCAGTTTCTGGCGTAGTCTGCTTCATCTGACGCCAACCATCGATCACCTATGGATGACCCAGCCGTCTCTGAATCTTGTGCGGTATAAGGCCGCCTCCGGGCAGCTCCGTTTCAATATCAGTGATATTGTCGAGCGGCTGAGTTCCCGACAAACGCCACCATCACAATCAACAGAACCACCACAATCAACAGACACAGTACCAAGCATCGCTGCCTTCCGTAGCGAAGACATTCATCTTTCTCAGGGGCGTGTGCAGTTCTCTGATCAGGTCAGCGGTGCCCTGCTCTCCTACCACGGACTGGATATCCGTTTACAACAGTTCGATACACAAGCAACGATGGTGCAACTTCCGTCAGAGCCAAGCCAATCATCTGCGCCAGACAAATCATCAACATCAACGCTCCTCCCGAACCGATATCAGCTACAAATCACAGGTGCAGATCAAAGTCAGCTACAACTCAGCGGTCAGTTGCAGCTGCTGCCCCTTAAAATCAGTGGTGAGTTGTCGCTTCAGTCCGTCACACTGGCGCCGTTTTGGCCTTTTGCTGCTGACATCATTCCCGCCCGATTAACGGATGGCGTCATCGATTTCCACACGCACTATGATTTGCAAGATATACACAACCATATCGTCTATACCACTCGACAAGGTGAGCTGACATTACAGCAACTGGTTTTTCAGGCCGACCAAAAGCCGCAGGTCAAACTGTCACAATTGTCGCTCAGCGATATTGCGTTAAACGGTGCTGAACAAATCCTCGACATCGCACAATTACAATTATCCGGCCTATGGGTGAACGGACAACTGGACGCACAAGGGCTGGATTTGCAACATCTGTTTACCCCGATTCAGAACGCTGATGTCACACCATCTCAGGCTACACCGGCTGAAAATCAACCTGCGACATCCTCTTCATGGCTCGTACGCCTTCATCAGTTCCGGATGACAGGGACGGATTTGAACCTTGCGGAACAACAACAGACCAGCGGAGTTCATTGGCGCATTTACAATCTGTCTCTCTCGACCGGCGAGATTGACAGTCATCTCAGTCAGCCGATCGACTACCAACTTGCATTCGATATCGCATCCGATCCTCACCATCCTCCTGAAAATGCTCAGGGACATTTCACTGCACAAGGTGTTGTTAATCCGCAACAACTCAGTACCAGTGGTGAGATTGATCTGCAACGGCTGGAACTCAGCCAATTTCAGCCTTATTTACAATCCTATCTGAACTTACAGCTCAGCAATGGGGTCTTTTCGACACAGGGGCATTTTCAGGTCAATCCTGCCGCATATGATGTGCGCTATCAGGGGACGGCGGCTTTAAATCAGTTGATGATCAAAGATACCCGCAATCGTCAGCCGCTGCTGAAATGGGAGAGCATGTCAATCGATGCTATTTCCTTTGATCAAACTGCACACCAACTCACGATTCACCAAGTCACATTAGATAAACCGTATGCCAAAATATTGATCGACCCAAATAGAAATACCAATATTGATCACCTTGTCATTGAGTCTCATCCCGGAAAGATTTCCGAAGCCCCCTCCGCGTCGGTCAAACCAGACACGCAACTCCAGCCGAAATCAGAATCACGATCGCCCTTTCAGTTTGAAATCGGTGCGATCAAAATCAGCCATGGTTCGGCTTTTTTTGCCGATCAATCTCTTACCCCAAATTTCGCGACCGGGATTGAATCTCTGGAAGGTGAAATCATCCGACTATCATCTAACCCAGCGCAGAACGCTCAGGTTCAGTTAACCGGTAAGATTGATCAATATGCCCCGGTCTCCATTCACGGAGAAATCAACCCACTCTCTGAGCCTCCCTATCTGGATTTAGCGGTGAATTTTAATCGTGTTGAGCTCACGTCGGTTAATCCATACTCCGGTACTTACGCCGGTTATTATATTGATAAAGGACAACTGACATTAGGATTGCAATATCAATTAGAACAGAACCAGCTCATCGGTAAAAATCACATCGTGATCGACCAACTGCAACTGGGAAAAGCAAGCAACTCCGAGCAAGCGCTCAATTTGCCATTGAAACTCGCTGTTGCGCTATTACAGGATCGCCACGGTGTGATTGACCTGGGACTGGATATTTCCGGAGATCTCGATAACCCCAGCTTCAGCTTCGGTAGTATCGTCATGACCGCACTGACCAACATGCTCGCCAAAGCAGTCACGGCACCATTTACGCTACTGGCAGGTTTAGTCGGTAGTGATGATGAACTCAATATTGTTCAGTTTGAGCCCGGTCGGGCAACATTAAGTACCGCAGAACAGGCGCGGTTGAAAACGCTGGCGAGCGCATTGACAGACCGGCCAAAACTCAGCGTCAGTGCCAAAGGTCATGTATCACTCACACAGGATAGTCAGGCAATCAAAGCAATGAAGCTGCAACAACAACTCCGGAGACAGAGTGGTGTTGACCCCTTGCCGGCTGAGCTCAGCGCCAGTCGCTTTCCTGCAAGTGGCCCCTTGGTTGAGGCGTTAAACAAACTGTTTAGTACCGAGCTGCAAAAGCAACCGGATGCCGAACGGCAGAAAATTATCCAACAGTTGCAAGGTGAAAATCCGGATGTTGAACCCGATCCGGCAGCGGTAACGACCCGACTCCATATTGCAATGTACAATCAGCTATTGAATGCTCAAGCAGTGAGTCATGATGAACTGGGTTATCTGGCTCAAAGCCGGGGTAATGCGGTGAAGGCGTTTCTGGTCAATGATGCCGGGCTGCCTCCGGAACGTATTTTTCTGCTCGACAGTAAAACCGAGTTGAATGATCGTGAGCCGCAGGTAAAACTGATTTTAAGTGCCGATTAAAAGCTCAGTGAGCCTGACCGTCTTCAGACATAACCGGATTGATAACACAAAGGGGTGGCCGCTACCGGCTGCCCCTTCGACATTTGAGGTTCCCTACCGGGTCAATTAGTTTTTGTAGATTTCAAACTCAGCAATGGCTGGTGTGCCACTCGCTGCATGAATGACAAAGCTGATTTTTTCCAGATTGGTATTCGGGAATGCAATCACACTAGGAATCGAGCTTCCCGATGCCAACGTCGCACCATCATCATGGTTGACCAAAGACCAAGAGGTCACGGTGCCCTGAGTACCGGATAATTCAACAATACGAACCGCATTAATCGTTTGATTGAGACGTTTGACACTGATCGTGCCGGTGCTACCGCTTGGTGACCAGTAGGTACTGCTATCTCCGTCAGTGACATTGCCATAACTGGTGCCATTTCCTTTCGAGCTACCGTCAGCCGCAACATTGAGTGCAAGATTCACACCCTGAGTAGAACCGCCGCCATTATCGCCACCGTTGTCCTGACCACCGCCATTGCCGTTGTCACCATTGCCATTGCCCGGTTGATTGTTACCCGGTGTGGTGACGTGACAGCTCCCATCAGAGACAGCCAGACCTTTATTGGCACCCGCAGTTGCCATCACAATCGCAGGAACACAGCTTGCCTGATCAGGTTGATACTGATAAGGAATATGAATCGATGTGGTTGAAACCGGATTCGGGCCAGCAGGATGCATTTTACTGCCATCATTGGACCAACGCACGTTATCCCAGATATTGCCACTTACATCCCAAAACCCCATATCATTGGTATAGAAAGTACCAAGCGGATCTTTAGAATCTTTTACATAATTATTTTCTGCTTTGATCTTGCCACCGATTCTTGGATTCATCCCTGAAGAAATTAAGCCATCATAGTAATTATTATAAGAATGTGCTGTGGCATGGCGTAATAGTGGCGTCCGTGAATTAATATTCTCATAGTAGTTATGGTGGAAAGTCACCGGCCCGTTGTTATTATCACTGTCACTTGAGCCCACCAGCCCACCCCGCCCCGAGTTTTTCAGGATACTGTAAGACAGCGTGACATACTTGGTGTTGTTCTTCATATCAAATAAAGCATCATAACCGGCACTTTCACCACCACTCGCTTCTAATGTGACATGATCAACCCAGACGTTTGAGACATCTTTCTCCATCCCGATAGCATCCCCGCCATTGGATAACGGAGAACCGGATTTCTTCACATTTCTGACATGTACATTCCGGATGATAATGTTGGATGAAGAGCGAATATGAATACCTAACTCATCGAAGAGCGCACCTTGACCGACCCCAATCAGAGTAACATTACTGATATCTTTCAGTTCAATTTTATCTGCTGCGGTATTACAGCTATTACCGGAAACTTTTGAAGTATTACCATGATTGATGGTTCCCTCAACCTGAATAATAATCGGTGTATCGTTTGAGGCTCGGTTACATAACGCTTCATGAATTTGCGTCCCGGTTGTTGCACGGACGACTTGCCCCCCTTGCCCGCCAGTTGTGCCACCATTTTCGGTGTGGAAGCCATTGGCAAAAGAAGGTAAAGCGACCCATGCCAGCGATGATATCAGTGAAGCGACGATGGTGTGCTTAAAATGTTTATCAGTCATCATGTTCTTCCTTATCTATATCTATGTCATTAAAAATATTGATGATCTTTCTCGCCTGTCATTCACGGCAGAAACAGGCCTTATCGCAGATAGATTAATTATTTTTCAATTACTTTTATTTCTGAAAGCCTTCTTTTTTGGATGAATGTCATGCTTTATAAAAGCATGTCTCTATCAATGTCTCTCTTGATATGATTCAGCCAAAACAAGCACCAAATATATATCAAAACAAGATTACTTTTAAAATGAAACATTGTTTCTTTTTTGATCTAGGTTGAAAAATAACCTTTATTTATTAGAAATTATTTTTGTTGAAGAGGTTCACACCACCCCATTTTTTCTCTGTTAAACTTACGAGGAACCCCGTTGTTAATCCTATATTTTTTAGTAATTGGCAATCAAGAATAATATCAATGTAGTCATTTGATAAATCGGATAATTTCTATAATGATTCAGGAAATTAGGATCTCTATAGATTCGCCCTAAACTGAAAATAGAATAAAAATACCCAGAACAGGTTCAACCTGTTTATTGATCAATCCAACAACGTCACTAGGAAATAATATGAAAAAAATCAAAAAGATATATATAATAATGTGGGCATTAGCTACCTGCATTTCCAGCTTCAGTGCACAGGCTGCCTTCCAGTTATTAACCTCTCAGGATTTTTATACAGTCGATACCAATGCTGGTGTAGTATTCAGCATACGCAGAGTTGATCATGGTGTCAGTACGCAATCACCCGGTGATCTTGCTTCACTAAAAATTAATGGTGTCGAGTATCAAAATCAGCGTCGAGGATCTCAGATTAATTCCGGATTTGATTGGTTATATAACAATACATCCAATGTACAGGTTTATGCTCAAAATTATCAGAACCAATATATAAAAATTACGGTTCAGGCTGGTAATCTTACCCATTATTATATGGCCAGAAATGGTTATCCATATATCTACATGGCAACTTACTTTTCATCTGAACCCAATATTCATGGTCATGTACGTTATATTTTAAGACTACAACGTAACCGGCTCCCTTACGGACCGGAGCCTTCAGATATTTCTCAAACAGTATCCACCGTTGAGTCCGGTGATATTTTCGCACTTTCCAATGGGGAAACTCGCTCGAAACATTACTCTAACATGCGGCTGAAAGACTGGAATGCCATTGGCGCACGAGGACCAAACCTTGGTGTCTGGATTGTCAGAGATAGTCAAGAAGGCAGTTCTGGTGGCCCGTTCTATCGCAGCCTGCTGAATCAGGGCACAGCAACCGATCAAGAAATTACCTATATCATCAATTATGCCGAAGCTCAGACAGAAGCATTCCGTACCGGTGTACTGAATCATTACACACTGGTTGTCAATAGCGGGCAACAGCCTCCTGCCGATGATGATATTAACCTCTCTTGGTTCTCACAAATGGGATTGAAAGGTTATGTTGCTGCATCAGACAGAGGCCGGGTTGCGGGAGTTGGCATCACCGGACGAGACACCAATTATGAATATACCGTTGGTTTTGCCAACAATCGTACGCAATATTGGGCAACGGCAAACCCAGCAAGTGGTTACTTCAGCCGGGACAATATGTTACCGGGCACCTACACGATGACCACTTATAAAAATGAGTTGGCCGTCGACACGCAGACGGTAACCGTTCATTCCGGCCAGACGACAGTTTTAAACTCCTATCAAATCACCGGTGATCCAAGTCATGACAGAGCCATTTGGCGTATCGGTGATTGGGATGGTAGCCCGCAAGAGTTTCTCAATGGCGATAAATTAACCATCATGCACCCTTCAGATGTCAGAATGGCAAATTGGGATCCATCTAACTTTATTGTCGGTAACACACCTGCAAGCGCTTTTCCTGCCTATATGTGGAAGGATATCAATAATGACCATATCATTTATTTCCGTCTCAACGATGCACAACGCGCGAAAGCCCATCGGATCCGGATTGGGATTACTGTGGCCTACGCGGGAGGGCGTCCCAAAATTTCGGTAAATAACTGGATATCTTCCAATCCGCCACCGCCATCTCAACCTAAGACTCGGACTTTAACCGTCGGGACGTATCGGGGAAACAACACAACCTATACATTTGATGTTCCCGCCGGTGCCTGGACCAGTGGAAGTAACTGGAATCGCCTGATCATTACAGCTATCAGCGGCTCCGGTCTGAGTGGTTATCTGTCTGCCGGTTATAGTATCGATAGTATTGATTTACTTGATTAATACAGACAATTGAGTCCATGAATACTAAAGATTAACATTTAACGCTCGATATCGGCCCTCTTTCAACATCGCACAGGGGGCCGATGTCATCCACTATGAGTAAAGATACTCGATATCACCTCTTTTCTGACATCTGTACCCAAATATCAACTCACATTTCCCTCCAAATTTAGCCGTGGATTAACTTCATGTTGATAACATCTCAGATGTTCTATTTACATTTTGTTTAGATTTGATACATCATATAATTTGAATTAAATCACAAAAATAAACATTCAACATACATTTTTAATAAGTGAAAAACGTAATAGTTCATAAAACTATTTTAAATATAAAGTTCAATACAAATAACTATATTGATAACAAAATAACAAACATGTACAACTACATTTCAAATAAAACAACATAAATAATTTTGTCATCATAACGTCATTTATATGTAAAAATACCTTAAACTTACACACAATAAAAAATTAACATATTGTTTTTAATTAAAAAAAATCAAAAAATAAACAAAAATTTATACCACTTGACACATATATTTGTCTTTTGCAATCTAGTCCCCTCAATTATTGACTCATGTCACTAATCGTAGATACACATAATAAGCAGAAATGCAGAGAGCCAGGAAAGGGCCTCTTAGTTTTTAAATAAAAAAGGTAATGGACTATTATGAAAAAAACGCTCATAGCGCTCGCAGTGCTTTCAGCTGCAAATGTGGTTAATGCTGCTGAAATTCTCAAAACAGACACCGCATCGGTGGATTTTTATGGTCAACTCCGCGAAGAATTGAAACAGGTGGGCTCGGACACAAAAAAAGGTGATGATACAAGTACTACCCTCTCTTCAGGCTCATCGCGGGCCGGGGTCAATTCCATTTACACCATCAACGATGATCTTGATGTACTGGCAACCGTTGAATTTGGCATCGGTCAAAGCAACAGTGGTGACAGTCGTAAACACTACATCGGTTTTGCATCCAAGGAATGGGGCACTGTGACCGTTGGTAAACAGAGTATTCTGACTGATGATGTCTGGGGTGTCGAAAACGACTGGATTGGTTTAGGTTACAGTCTGCTTCCTGAAGCGGGCGGTTATGACATGAAATGGCTTCAGAATGCAATGATCAAGTATACGCTGGAAGGCTCTGCCGGCTGGTTTAAAGCCGCCTATTCATACAAAAACGGCAATGATGACCCGACCACAGCTGAAATTTTTGCCGGAACCACTTTCGGTAATATCGAATTATACGGTGGTGTCGGTTATCAGGAAGATAAAACCACATCAACAGATACCAAAGATATTACCATTACCAGTGGCGGTGCAACACACACGGTTGAATCCAAGATCACCACGGTCAACAGCAAAGAGCTGAAACATGGTATGCTCACCGTCAATTATAAAGGCGACGGCTGGAACTTAGGAACCACCTACTGGCATGCTCAGGTAGACGATAATGTGAAAAACACCAAGCTCACGTCAGACTCTGTCGCACTGGCGGGTTCTTATAACTTCACTGAAAAACTATCACTCTATGGTGGTTATGAATATATTAAAGATTTTCAGCAAGAAAATAATGACTTCGATGGCGTATATTCCGGCTTGCTGTATAAGTATGCGAGCTGGACCAAGGTCTATGCTGAAACCGGATTTAACGACTCCGATAAGCTAGGAAGCGACAGCTACTGGGGTATCGGTGTTCGTATCTACTGGTAATCCATAAAATGTCTGGTCACAGTCGTCTGCCTTCGGCTGTGACCAGATTGATTTGCACCATCTTTTTGTATCAACCTCCCTTTATCCCTACAATCTATGTCGTCCACGCATGACCCTTTGACTCAAGGAATAAAAATGAAAATCGCATTGCCATTACTCTTCACGCTGTCACTGGGTATCATTCCATGTACAGTCGCAGCTAAAACTGTTTTACAGATTCCAGATAACGTTGATGTGTTTGCTATCAATGCGCAATCTCCTGAAAAGGCAAGCGGTTTATTCCCTTCAGATCAGGAAGAATTAGACGATGGTGTGAACCAGATTGTATTCAAATACTCCCCTGCATTTGAAATCGGCAAAGATATCAGACATGCTTATAGTCAGGTAATTATTGCTAAATTTAAAGCGTCAGATACTCAACTTCATTTTAAACTCCCGTCTTATCGCAGCTTGACGCAAGCCCGGCAAGAAATCGACCATATGCAATGGGCCCTCATTGATGCACAGGGTAATAATGTCGTCATTGCAGAAGATACTTTACAGAAAAATGGTCTTCAGGTTGGCCGTGATTATGTGCAAGAAGTACAACATTACAATGCAGGCTCAGGAGTTGCCGCCATTCATATCAGCGCAACATCGCCACAACCGGCCACTTCTGCCAGACAACATACGATCTCAGCAACGAAAGTACCGGTCGCATCAACACCGATTACCTCAGCAGATTCACCCAACCTTGCTCAGCTCAAACGCTGGTATCAAAAATCAAGCGAACAGGAACGGAAAGCGTTTCGCAAATGGATTATCGATCAGGAATAACCGTGCTGAATTTCTGTCATGGCAAGAGTAAAAAAGTACATAACCTGAGCTAAACATATAAAATTGTAAAAAATACTTGACCCTGTACTCAGCTACAGGGTTTAAACTCATACCATGTTATCCGAAGAAGAGAGCGTGGATATGAGGGCACTCAAACGGGGAGAGCTGGCAAAAGAAGCCGGTGTGTCTCCGGAAACCATTCGCTATTACGAGCGGCAAGGTCTGTTGCAGGCTAACAGAGATGACAACGGATATCGACGTTTTGATCCCATCTGTATTGACCGGCTTAAATTTATTCAACGCGCCCAGCGTGTTGGTTTAAGTCTCAAAGAAATCGGCGAATTGTTAGCACTGGAAATTGCCCGGGGCGAGCACACGTGTGAAGAAGTCAAAGCCATTACTCAGGCAAAGCAGCAAGAAATCCAACAAAAAATCAGTGAATTACAACATATGTATAATGCACTGACAGTGCTCAATAATCGCTGTTGTGGCGGCTCTCATTCAGCAGAGCATTGCACCATTCTGACCGCATTAGCGGATACCAAATCATCCACAGAGGAGCTCGCTCATGAACACCATAGCACGCATTAGTCAGGCCTTTGTCGATCTGTGGCTGGATGCTGCATTCTGGCTCCTGTTCGGCCTGATGATCGCTGGACTGCTGCATACATTTATCAAAAGTGACAAGTTAGGTGATCACTTAAAAGGACAAGGATTTTGGCCGGTGATTAAAGCAGCCATTTTAGGCATTCCCCTCCCTTTATGTTCATGCGGAGTGATTCCCGCAGCTGTCGGACTGCGTCGGGCCGGCGCATCCAAAGGAGCCACGACGGCGTTTCTCATCTCAACACCGGAAACCGGTGTTGACTCAATTGCTATCTCTTATGCGCTACTTGGTCCATTCATGACCATTATCCGCCCAATTGCTGCCGTTTGTTCATCGATTGCTGCCGCGATGTTGGTTTTATCAGGAGAAAAATCCGCGTCCCGGTCAGAAATACGCCACGAACAGCAACCGACGACCTGTGGGTCTTCTGGTGTGCAAGGAAGTGATGGTGGCTGTTGCTGTCACAGTCAACCCAAACGCGCCGCAGACCGTCAAGCACATTCGGACTCAATATGGCGCAGAATCTGGCGAGGTCAGGTGTATGCGTTTACTGACTTATTAGGTGATCTCTCCCTCTGGCTTTTAGCAGGCCTCATCATCTCTGCCGGTGTCGTGGCACTGGTCCCTTACGATGCATTGGCCGAAATCAGCCGGGGGGGCTGGGCGATGGTGATCATGGCTTTGATTGGTGTTCCCATGTACATCTGCGCATCCGCCTCTACCCCTTTGGCCGCAGGGCTTTTAATGGCGGGTGTTTCACCCGGTGCAGTGCTGGTCTTTTTGCTGGCAGGCCCGGCGACAAACGTTGCCACGTTAGGTATTGTACGTCGCGAAATGGGCTGGCATGCACTAGCAAGTTACTTGATTGGTGTGATTGGTGTTGCCATTGGCTTTGGCTATCTCACCAATGCGTTAGTCGATCTCTGGCATATCGATATTCAAAGTGAATTAGGGAGTAGTAACAGCCTCATGCCGTTTTGGCTGGCTGGACTCTCAGCACTCTTTTTGATGCTGTTGGTTGGTAACGATCTCCTGATGCGAGCCTACCAACGACTATTCAAAAAAGCGCCGGCTCATAGCCACAGTCACCACTAGTACGCTAAGGTATTCGTTCTGAAACTGGATCTGCATTGTTTTTGCAGATCCAGTTGACTCAAACCGAAAAATCGTCACGCGATATCACACCAGCAAATCGATTGATAGTTATCGTTTTTCATGCTCTGAGTAACCCGCAACAAAAACGACTCACCACAAAAACTAGCCGAATTCTGTCTATAGAAGCCTGAATGATTCAGATGGGTGCACAAATGTACCGGAGATATGGCGTATTTTCAACGGATTCCATTGCTCAGATACCCGATAATGAAGGTATGACCGTTGTATTGGACATATTTGGCAAAGGAGTTTGCACTTTGACTTTCACACGCGCTCAACTTCAGCTGATGATTGTGGCCGGCATCTGTATTACCTTTCTGGCATCCACGATCAAAAGTAGCTATCAAATCTATTTTATCCCCCTGACAGAGTTCCTCTCGATCACCCGGGGTGAGCTATCCGTCTCCGGTGCGCTGTTCGGATTGTCCGTCGGAGTCATGTCACCGCTTGTCGGATGGGTCTGTGACCGATATGGCGCACTACTCACTATATTGAGTGGCGCACTCATGGCATCGGCAGTTTTCCTGCTGCTCACGATTACCGACAATTATGCCGCTTTTTTGGTGCTCTACGGTATCATGTCGGCCTACGCTTTAACCGCCATGACCTATATTCCACTGGGTATCTTTATTGATCAGATGTTCAGCCAACAGCACAAAGGAATGGCCTTTGCAGCCATTTCAAACGGTACAGCAATCGGGTTTATCTTACTCTCACCGGTTTTAGTCTGGTTGAGCGGATTTATATCATGGTCAATGCTCTGTACGGCAATCGGGTTGATTTTTCTCGGTTGCGTCGTGCCCTTGATTGCCCTGCTCCATCGCCAACTTGCCCAATCCTCTGCACCACAACAACACGTCAGTCAGGTGACATCCCGGCAGGTACTCCAAAATATGCAAACACCGACTTTCATCTGTCTGGCTGTCTCTTTTGCTGGCTGCGGTGCATCAATGGGATTTATCGATGTTCATCTCGTTCCATTGATTCAACAGCAGTTCACTACGTTCTCGACTTATCAGGAAGTCACGGCCTCTACCTTGAGTTTACTCGGGATCGCCGAGTTGTGCGGTGCAGTTATCGTCGGCTGGCGACTAAGGCGCTCATCATCGGTGGGCTTGTTAATCCAACTTTATCTGTTGCGTGGTGGTTCATTGTTACTTATCTATGATACGCAATCGAGACTCGCCTATCTGCTGTTCGCGATTGTGTTTGGATTAACCTATATGGGAACCGTCATTATCACCTCATTGATGTGTTTGAATTATTTTGGCGCTCAACTGAAGGGACGTTTGTTTGGCTTATTGTTCACCGCCCACCAGCTTAGTGTATTTGTGACGGTTTCAGCCGGGGGATTACTGTATGATACCTTCCATCATTACCGCTATCTTATCTTGCTGCTAGCCTTACTGTGTGTCGGAGCGGCCTTTGCCGCAAGTCTATTGTCCCGGGAATATTCAGAACGTACTGTTGACGACAAATGTGAAGATAGCTGACTGGGTAATGAAGCAAATCGTTTTTTCCACACGGTACGCAACGCAGCCGGATTGGGAAACCCAGACAAATAAGCGGCCTGTTCAACCCCCATGCCATTGTCGATTAACACCTTGGCTTCTTGCAGGCGAGTTTCGGCAATGTAATCACGCAATGTTGCTTCCGTGTGAGTTTTAAACGTCCGTTGCAGATGACGTGGTGATACTCGGAAATGCTGACATAAATCGCTGATCGTTAAAGGGTGCCGATAGTTATCCAGAATGTAATCCTGAACGGCATGAATCAACGGACTGATATGGTTACGATGCTTAAAATGAACCGAAATTTGTGGATCATGTGCCATTCTGCGTCGATGAACAACCAGTTCCCTTGCGACATCCACTGCGGTTTTGACTGAAGTCAGCCGTTCAATCAGATACAAGGTGGTATCAATCCCTGCTGTCACACCGGCACTGGTGATCAAGTTGTCGTGGTGAACAAAAATTCGATCCGCCAGTACCTGTGTCCCGGGGAACTGGTTAGCCAGCACCTGCACCAGATCATGATGCGTGGTCACATCTTTACCTTGAGTGAGTCCCGCTTTCGCGAGTAAGAAAGTCCCCGTGCAGACACCCACAACATAAGTATCTGGTTGAATCGCTTGTTTCAGCCAGCCGATACTTTGCTGCGCGATGGTATCGGTATAGATATCTTGCGAATATTTTGAACCACAGACAAAAATGACGGCACGTTCGGGAAGTTGCTCCGGTGGGGTCGCAATGTGAGCCAACCCAAGCCCCTGATGACTGTCCATATGATCAGAAAAACCAATGAAGTGAGTCTCAAACTGATCCGTCAGTTGGTTAGCGTTATTGATCGCCTGAACCGGGCCGGCAAGATCAAGTAGATGGATTTGCGAGTTGATCAAGAAATAAATCTGATACGGATTTGCCATATTCACCTTAACCTCGTTGATCCTATCCACATTGTGATGCTATCGGAATGGATTTGCCCCATACGATGATGGGGCATGATAGGTTCTCAAACGATCGGACGTTGTCCCCGACTAATCAATTTGAGTAACACACGATCAGCGGCTTCGGCAGCCATTCCCGGGAGTTTTTCGGTCAGTTTTTTCTTTTGTACATAATGGACAGACAGAACTTTTTTCTGCTGACAAGCTTCAGTCACCAAATCATCTGAAGTGCGAATATCATCGATCAACCCTAAATCTTTCGCTTGCGTGCCAAACCAGTGCTCGCCCGTTGATACTTTATCGACATCAAGTGATGCACGATGTTCACGGATGAAATGCTTGAATAGCCCATGCGTTTCTTCCAGTTCCTGTTTGAATTTATCGCGCGCTTTGTCGGTATTCTCACCAAACATCGTTAAGGTACGTTTGAATTCACCGGCGGTCAACTGTTCAAACTCAATATGATTCTTTTTCAATAACTTATTGAAATTCGGCAACTGAGCAATGACACCGATTGATCCCACAATCGCGAAAGGGGCGGCAACCAGTTTATCCGCAATACATGCCATCATGTATCCACCGCTTGCAGCCACTTTATCGACGGCAATCGTGAGGGGCAATCCGGCGGACTTCAGACGATCAAGCTGTGATGCTGCAAGGCCGTAACCATGAACCATGCCGCCACCGGATTCAAGTCGCAGCAGAATTTCATCTCCGGATTGCGCAACCGCCAGAATGGCCGAGACTTCTTCACGAAGCGAGGTCACTTCTTTGGCATCAATACTACCGTGAAAATCAAGCACAAACAGATGCGGTTCTCGCTGGGATTCCAGCGTCCCTTCTTTCGCTGCTTTTTTGATCTCTTTTTCAGCCGATTTATGCTTGGCTTTCTCTTTTTTCTTCTCTGCTTTATCACGCGCTTTCAGATAAGCGTCATCATGCAGGTAAGATTCTAAATGATGGGTGGTCTGTTTATATTTTTCTGTCAGGTCGATAATTTCTAGCTCACCTTTAGCACCGTGACTCTTTCCACTGACTGATTTGACAATCACAAGTATGACGATAAGCGCAGCAACCAACGTCGCAATCTTGGCCAGAAACAGGCCATAATCCAATAAAAAATCCAATGTTCTCATCCTCTCCTTTACGAATTGGTGTATTGTAACCATCTTAAACAACAAAGCATAACAAAAGGAGGCTAGATGAATTATTCTGTTGCACCAAACACACTCAAAAACCGTGTGATTCTGGTTACAGGTGCCGGTGACGGCATTGGCAAGCAGGCAGCAATCAGTTTTGCTCAACATGGCGCAACGGTCGTTTTACTCGGCCGTACGGTCAAAAAACTGGAACAGACTTATGATGAGATTGTGGCGCTCGAAGTACCGGAGCCAACCATCATATCGATAGATTTACAAGAGGCGACACAACAGGATTATCGTGAATTGATGCAAACGATTGAACATCAATTTGGTCGTTTGGACGGTGTCCTGCATAACGCCGGTTTACTGGGAACGCTTTGCCCGCTTGAGCAAATCGAACTCGCAACTTATGACGCTGTCATGCAAGTCAATGTTCGTGCTCAACTGATGATGACTCAGGCGCTATTACCGCTATTACGTCAGTCTGACGATGCGCGAATTGTCTTTACGAGCTCAACGGTCGGACATCAGGGACGCGCTTACTGGGGTACTTATTCAATCTCCAAGTTTGCTACGGAAGGCATGATGCAGATTCTGGCGGATGAACTCCGTGAGACTAATATTCGCGTCAATGCAATCAACCCGGGCGGTACACGAACAGGGATGCGTGCTGAAGCATTCCCCTCAGAAGATCCGGACACCTTGAAAACACCGCAAGATATTATGCCGCTATATCTTTACCTGATGGCTCCCGAAGGTCGGTCTGTTCACGGTGAGTGTATCGCAGCACAGTCAAAAGACTAACGTATAACTCAGGGTCTTGCCGGTCGTTCAATCACCGCCGACTCGATGATACGAAACCGGGTCATCAAACTGATGACCCGGTACTTCAAAAACGCTTAATCGACAAATCAGGATAAGACTTCACGTAATCGGTCTTGTGCGACTTGAACTAACATATCCGGCTGAAACTTCGATATAAAACGGTCACAGCCAACTTTTTTCACCATTGCTTCGTTAAAACTACCGCTCAATGATGTGTTCAGGGTAATGTGCAAATCTTTCATCCGCTCATCATTACGAATTTCATAGGTGAGTTTATAACCGTCCATTTCCGGCATCTCAGCATCAGTGATCATAAATAGAATCTCTTGGCTGACATTTTTACCGTCATCGCACCATCTTCGGAGCAAATTATAAGCTTCTAATCCATCCCGACACTCGATGATCTCCAATCCCAACTGAGACAATGTGCCTTTGATCTGATTTCTGGCTGTAGCCGAGTCATCGACAATCAACACTTTGCGCCCCATCATTTCCGGTATTAAATCCTCATCCAGAACTTCGGCTGAAATTGAAACATCATAATGCACGATTTCTGCCAGAACCTTCTCGACATCGATAATTTCAACAATGTGTACCTGATCCTGCTCTTTAACCTGAGTGATTGCCGTCAGGTAATTCGACCTTCCCGTAGTTCGGGGCGGGGGCTGAATCTCTGTCCAGGCTGTATTGATGATATTGCGAACTTGTCCGACTAAAAAGCCCTGAACCGACCGATTATATTCCGTAATGATCAAGTTCTGTTCTTCCGACTCAGTTTGGGAGGCAGGAAAGCCAATCGCTCTTCTCAGGTCGATGACAGGAACCGGCTCTCCACGCAAAGAAGCAACACCGGTGATATGCGGATGTGCTCCGGGCATTTTGGTCAAAACCGGAACTTTGATCACTTCTTTGACTTTAAACACATTAATCGCAAAAATCTGTCGACTGTTCAATCTGAAAAGGAGCAGTTCAAGGCGATTCTCTCCGACGAGATTCGTGCGCTGGTCAACCGTATTTAAAACACCTGACATACGAGATTCCACCAATTAAAAACTGTTAATAGTATATACCTAAACGCTTTCGGGTGCTGTGTTACATACCCATATCAGCACCCTGTATTTCGTATTTATCGACACGAAACTTCCTGCTTTCCGCATCTACATAAAATGGTCCGGATTGATGCAACCCAATAATCAAACAACGGAAAGATCGAACAGACCTGGAAAGTCGTCAAAATGCCTGATTATAACTGTGAAACATATTAAGCGATAAAGCTAGGAGAATACATCAGAAAATAGACAATGGTAGGGAAACTCGCAGTGATCTTACCTCTGACCTGTCACCCTGATTAACTATCAACAATGGTCATCAATAATGAACCATCGTATAGAGCTTGTTTGATGAGTGCAGCTCCCGGCATCGTTGACTGTTTATAAAAACGGGATTCCACAATTTTGACCTGCTCTCGGTAGGCCGGGTTACATTGGCTCTCGATATATTTGAGCATCGGAGGATAGACAATTGCTTTGGCCTGATTGATGACGCCGCCGATGAGCACTTTCTCCGGATTAAACATATTAATCACGATCGCAATAGCCTGACCGAGATGTCTGCCCAGCCGATCCATAATATCGCACGATAATGGATCCCCTTGAGCCGCTGCGATACAAATATCCTCAATTGAGATTTCCGTCAAACGACTCAGCGACGATTCTTCACCATTGGCAATTCTTGACATTGCTTGCTCTCGCAAAGCTTTCGAACTCGTCACTGTTTCCAGACAACCGCGATTCCCACAATGGCAAGGTAGACCTAGGGGATCAATCTGGATATGCCCCAAATCACCGATGTTACCATGTTTACCTTGTAGTACGCGCCCATTGACAATCACACCCGCATTCAAACCATTGTGAATGGAGATTAAGACCGAGTTGTCATCGTCCTGAGAATGACCAAATAGTTTTTCGGCCAATGCCCAAGCCCGGGTATCGTTGGCAATAAAGACCGGCAACCCAGTCACTTGATAGATCTTAGCTCCTAACGCAAGATTATCGACATTGTAATGAGGCATTTGCAGGACAACCCCATTGTCTGCATCGACCAATCCCGGTAGTGTCACAGCAATTGCGGTCACCCGCTCAAGCTGCTGGGTGTAGGTCAGAAAGAATTCTTCGATCTCGTGGAACAGTCGGGCCAGTAAGTCATCCTGATCAACTTCATGAATATCAATTTTAGTATCGATCAGCACATCACCACTTAATTCATGGAGTGCAATCGTCAAATATCCCCGCCCCAGACGAATCGAAAGAAATTGCCACCCCTCATTTCTGGTTTGCAAACCGACCGCAGGACGCCCACGGCTAATGGCTTCTTGAACAGTTGTTTCATGGACAAGATGGGCATCGATGAGCTCACGCGTGATCTTGGTGATACTCGCCGGAGCAAGTTCACTCTCTTTAGACAGATCAATACGTGAAATAGGACCTTTTTGATCAATCAATTTGTAAACACGACCAGCATTAATTTGCTTGATGTGATCAATATGTCCGGGCTGAGCCGTATACATGATGTGCTCCAGAAATCAACAACCTGCTAATTTTTTTACTTTGCAAAGTAATTGTGAAGCAATTTGATATGTGAGCGTGACAGGCATCACGTACGATCAGTCAAGTTTGTGTTGAGAGTCAAATGTTCACTCATTCGAAGCACTCTGAATTCTCGATACTTTTTTTACAAAAATGTTAAATTTTTGTCCATTCCCTCAGCGCTTCGAGTGTTCTCAAGTATACTTACACTGCTCACTCTATGATTTTCAGTCAGGAGCAAATCATGCCAAAAAAAATACAACGAAGAACTAAAATTGTCACAACCCTCGGCCCCGCAACTGATCGGGATAATAATCTTGAAGCACTGATCAGCGCGGGTGCCAATGTTGTTCGCCTGAATTTTTCGCACGGAACAGCGGACGATCATCGCCTTCGGGCAAGAAAAGTCCGTGAAATTGCCGCCAAACTTGGGCGCAACGTAGCGATACTTGGAGACCTTCAAGGACCGAAGATTCGTGTGTCTACTTTTACTCACGGCAAGATCACGCTGAATGTCGGAGATCGATTTACACTGGATGCAGACATGCCTCCCGGAGCCGGCCATCAAGAAGCCGTCGGGATTGATTACAAAAACCTCCCTAATGATGTTCAACGAAACGACATTTTGTTACTGGATGACGGACGGGTTCAGCTACAAGTGATCATGGTTGAAGGACAAAAAATCCACACGATCGTCACTGTTGGAGGGCCCCTATCCAACAATAAAGGGATCAACCGTCAGGGCGGCGGTCTTTCCGCTCAGGCACTCACCGAAAAAGATAAGCAGGATATTCTGCTGGCGGCAGAGCTTGACGTCGAGTATCTGGCCGTTTCGTTTCCCAGAAACGGTGAAGATATACAATATGCACGGCGTCTGGCACGGGATGCAGGACTAGAAGCCAAGATCGTCGCCAAAGTTGAGCGCGCAGAAACAGTCTCAAACCAAGCCAATATTGATGATATCATTATGGCATCTGACGTCATCATGGTCGCCCGAGGCGACTTAGGGGTCGAAATCGGTGACCCGGCATTAGTCGGTGTACAGAAGAAATTGATTTACCGTGCAAAGGCGCTGAATCGCGTTGTGATTACTGCCACTCAAATGATGGAGTCAATGATTGAAAACCCGATGCCAACCCGGGCAGAGGTGATGGATGTCGCTAATGCAGTCATCGATGGCACCGATGCAGTGATGTTATCCGGAGAAACTGCAGCAGGGAAATACCCTGTCGAGACGGTAAAAGCGATGGCCGAAGTCTGCATTGGCGCAGAAAGTGTGATGGAAGTGAAAACTCAGAGTTATCGACTGGAAAGCACATTTGTCACCGCAGAAGAGACCGTCGCCATGTCAACGATTTATGCAGCAAACCATATGGATGGTATTCAAGCAATTGTGACCATGACCGAGTCAGGCAGAACAGCGTTAATGACTTCACGTCTCAACTCAGAACTACCCATCTTTGCTCTGTCGAATAATGAAAAAGCGTTAAACCGCTGTGCGCTGTATCGTGGGGTAATTCCTTGGTATTTTGATAGTCATCAAGAATCCGCCTATGAGATCGCACTCGAAGCCCTCTCAGTTCTCAAAGAGAAAAAGCAACTGGCATTTGGCGATATTGTGATTATCACTCAGGGTGATGTGATGGGCGTAGAGGGGTCAACAAACTGTATGCGAGTCCTCCCCGTATTTTAAGTTGAAGAAGGGCTGCTATGATTCCAGCAGCCCTGATTTTGACGCTTTCAGCGGTTGACCGCTCAAGGCCCGGGCGTCTTCCCAACTACGAATAAAGTTATAACCCGCTTGTAGCCCTTGCTCATAATCCCATAATAAATCGCTTTTTCTGCTCAGCAACGTGTTGGAACGGAGTGGCTGCTCCGGGGCAATCTGAATCACGAAGACATCATCTGGCGGTCGTTTTAAAAACTCAAGGGTCAAGGCATATGTCTGGTAATGAACCATCAGCATATCGGTCAGGCGTGTATCCACCGAACCACCAATTAAATGACTCATTCGATACAGTTGATCCGAGCCAAATAACCAGCGCCCGCCATTCAACATTTCTTCCTGAGGAACCAGAGACATTTTCTGACGTACGTAGTTACGCCAGTCTTGACGCCACTGTGTAACTTTCTGCTGCCACTGATTTTGCAGATAGCTGAACGACTGACGCAGCCATACTTCACTCGGTTTCGTCGGCAAGTTAGTAGATTGTAACCCGGCTTTGTTATTGATGACCGATTCAGTCCGAATGACAGCGATAAACCGGGCCCCCTGCCGCCACGCTTCTTGGACAGGAATCGATGCCGAAATACCCCCGTCAACATATGATTCACCATTAATATTGATTGGATGATGGCATAGCGTCGGAATAGCACATGAAGCTAACAGCACCTCTCTCCAGTTTGAGTGAACCATCGGCAAGTAATGATCGATCAACGTCTCTGAACTGGTAACTGCCGCATATGCCTTTCTGTCTCCTAAGACCTGACGCCCCATATCCAAATCAAGTCGATACGGATACTCAACGATGCGCTCAAGAGCCCATGACAAATCGACGTACTGCTTTTTCCTGATATAGGCAAAAAGATTAAAGAATGAAGAATCCGTGGTTAAGTCGGTAATGAACGCTTTGCCAAGCCCATGCTGACGACAAAGAAATGCACAAAGGTTTAACGCCCCCGCTGACGTACCGTAGTAGACATCAAACGGGTCAAAGTTAGAAAGGTTAAAGGCATCCAGAACACCGGCAGTAAAAATGCCTCGCTGACCGCCACCTTGAGCAACCAAAGCATTTTTCCCACCAATGAACCGAGATAAACGGTCACAATCATCGATGACCTGCTGTTCAGAAATTACACCAACATTTTTTCCCATAGGCGGCTGTTGTAATCTAGTTAGCAATGGCAATCAACCCAGAACCAATCAATACCGCAAAAATAATGCCTGTAATTATCACCGCATATTTCAGATCAACATCCATACACACCTCCAGTATTTCGGATCATCTGACCCTATTCATAAAAAAGAAGAGATACTATGCTGATTACGACTTCAGCATCTACATCTATCTAATAAGATGGCAATTACTGTCAATTCTTTCATCACACTTATGAAAAGGATATCACAAATATTGCTCGAATAAATTCATCCACTTGACACCTAACAATTCTATGACCTTGATTGAAAATCATAACATTGCGATAAACACTGCTACAGATTTGCTTCTCCAACGAGTAATACACTAGTTCTTGAATAGAAATTAGACAGAGTACCAATGAGATTAAAGTAGATTAAAAAACCATATCAACCATTAAAAACAGACCAATTAAACACATCAATACAAAAACAATAACGTAATAACCCATATATATAGATATATATAAAATATGCGCCTGCAACACAAAACACCCATTGCATTTACAATCTATTGCCTTTCTATTTATAAATCTGTAATCTCGATAACTATGCATAGGTGAACATCTCACCTGTTGCACACACACATCACAACATACAGAACAATATTCTGAGATATCGTTTAGAAATAAAAATATAATTCTAAATAATTAGTGATTATAAGTAACGAAAATAAGTCAAGGGAGTCATTCACCCTTCCTATGTTTTAACTAACTATAATCTAACTATTAACGGTAGGGTGAAACTTCATCACTCAGAAAGCATTACCAAAGGAGTATCAAATGAAGCGAGAACAATGGGGCTCTCGTGCTGGTTTTATCTTGGCTGCGGTCGGATCCGCTATCGGCTTAGGTAATATCTGGCGCTTTCCGTATATGGCTTATGAAAATGGAGGTGGCGCATTTTTTATCCCTTACCTTTTCGCCATGCTCACGGCCGGTATCCCATTCATGATTCTAGAATTCAGCATGGGACAGAAACACCGCGGTTCAGCACCAAAGACAATTTCCCAGATCCATTCAAAGTTTGAGTGGCTTGGTTGGTTCCAAGTTGGGGTTGCTGCTGTCATCGGTGTTTACTATGTTGCCGTAATCGGCTGGGCCATCTCCTATTTCGGTCTTTCGTTTACCCAAGGTTGGGGAACAGAAACTAATACTTTTTTCTTCAGCAATTATCTAGGACTTGGTGAGAATACGCCGACAAACTTAGGTGGCATCCGCTGGAATATTGCATTGACCGTGGCGCTTGCGTGGGGGATTACCTACATTGCAATTGTAAATGGTGTGAAATCAGGGATTGAGCGTGCATCAAAAATTATGATGCCGATTCTATTCATCATGGTACTGGTTTTGATCGGACGTATGTCCATGCTTCCCGGTGCATTAGATGGCATGAACTACATGTTCAAACCAGACTTCAGTAAGATATGGGATGTTAAAGTTTGGGCAGCCGCATATGGTCAGATATTCTTTACCCTGAGTATCGGTTTTGCCATCATGCTGGCTTACTCCAGTTACCTGCCGGAAAAATCAGATATCACCAACAATGCATTTATGACGGTTTTGATTAACTGCGGTTTTTCAATTCTCGCAGGTATCATGATTTTTTCAGTGTTAGGTTACATGGCCCAAGAACAAGGGAAAGCACTCACTGATGTCGTTTCATCAGGGGTCGGACTTGCATTCGTCACCCTTCCAGCTGCAATTAACTTATTGCCGGCACCATACATTTTCGGCCCATTACTGTTCTTTGCACTCGTCGTTGCCGGTTTGAGCTCTCATATATCGATTATGGAAGCCGTAACATCAGCAATCATTGATAAAACCAAATGGCGTCGTAACAAGGCCGCAAGTATTGTCATCGGTATTAGCTTTATTGTTTCAATGGCTTTCGTCACTGATGGCGGCATCTTACTGCTCGATCTTGTCGATCACTTTGCAAACAATATCGGCATCATGACCGGCTGTTTTGTCGAAATTGTGATGATGACTTGGTTGTTCAAGGTATCTGATATCCGTAAGTATGCGAATGCCAAATCTGATTTTTCCATCGGCGTCTGGTTTGATATTTGTCTACGCTTTATCACACCAGTCATATTGGCGACAATTCTTGCAACTAAACTTCACACGTTATTGACCGAAGGTTATGGCGGCTATGACCTAACCATCGGCTGGGTTCTGATTATTGCCCTGTTCGTTGTCGGTATTGCAATTAACCTGAAAAGTCGTTCTCAGGAGGTATAACATGGATATCAGTTCAATCATCATGATGGTTATTGGCCTAGGCATAACATGGGGCGGTGCATTCATCTGTATGAAAAAAGCGATGAGTCAATCTGACTAACTAAATTACGCGCAAATAAAAAGGCCGATAGACGTCCATCTACCGGCCTTTTTATTAGATGAATGGATGATTCATCCCGAGAAAACACATTGATAACTCACTCTGCAATTCACCATTTCTGGCAGCATTCAATTCATTAAATGCTCTAAAATTGATAGCTCACACCAGCCGCGGCACCGAGCTGAAGCTCTACATCATCATGTAAATTAAGCTCCGGATGAACTTGTCCATAAACATGAATACGGTTTTTATATGTCCAGTCCACTCCGAGGGGCAATCTGACACCAAAATCATTATCATCGTCACCCCACTCAGTCCAGCCTCCGGCCCCCACATACCAATCCACAGGAATATTCGGCTGTTCAAATTGTCCCTTATTAAACAAGTAGTCAGCACTCATACCATCATTGCCTGCGGAGATACGATATTGGTCATTCAGTTCCAACACTGCACTTAACCCCTGATCGACACCAATCCCAACAGCAACCTGAGGAGATGATGTTACTGATGATGCAGCGTAAGCAAATGATGACAACGTTAAGGCACCGATAGCAATAGTCATTATTCTCATCGCACAACTCTCTTATAAATATGAAGCAATAAGAATGACTTTACTAACTTAAAAGTCATTAATGTCATGAATGAGTAAATGTAAAACAAAGATATTCAAAAAATTCGATTCATTGGTCGTGAGAATATACCCAATTTTCAAGAGATGATTTCAACAAGCATACGGGAAGATGGGAACTTTAGTACCTAGATTCTGAATAGAAATCAGTAATCACATCCTCAAACAGTTATACATAATCAAAAAAGGGAGCCGAAGCTCCCTTTCTATCACGAAATGAAATACATCAAACCATTAGTTATGGCTACGCATCCATTCATCCATTTCAGTTCTCAATACATCAGAGCGAGTACCGAAGATAGCCTGAACACCGCCTTGAACAACAACAACACCAGCAGCACCCAGTGATTTCAGCTTATCTTGGTCAACAGCATCAGTGTTATCAACAGAAACACGTAGACGAGTAATACATGCATCTAAGTTTGTGATATTCGCTTTACCACCGAATGCAGCCACCAGTGCAGACGCCATTTCTGAATCATTAGTAACTACATCGTCCATCAACGTTTCGTCTTCACGGCCTGGTGTTTTGATATCCAGAGCACGGATGACAACCGTGAATACAACATAGTAAATCACAGCATAAACAAGACCGACACCAACAAGCAGTAACATTTTCTGTGCATGTGCAGATTGCACAACAAAGTCGATGAAACCATTTGAGAATGTATGACCGTGAACTATACCCAAATAGTTAGTGATGACATATGCCAGACCAGCAAGCAGCGCATGGATTCCATAAAGTAATGGTGAAACAAACAGGAATGAGAACTCGATTGGTTCAGTAATACCAGTCAGGAATGAAGTCAATGCAGCTGACGCCATGATACCCATGATTTTTGCACGGTTTTCAGGTTTAGCACAACGCGCAATTGCAAAAGCAGCAGCAGGCAGACCAAACATTTTAAACAGATAACCACCAGCAAGCTGACCAAAACCATTACCCGCTGCACGAGAAGCGTCATCAGCAGTCAGGAAGCAAGTCATGATACCATGAACGACTTGACCCGCATTGTTTGTACATGTACCGGCTTCATAGAAGAATGGTACGTTCCAAATGTGGTGCAGACCGAAAGGAATAAGAGAACGTTCAACTACGCCGTAAATACCGAATGCCAACACAGGGTTCTGTTGCGCAGCCCAATCAGAGAATGCGGCGATGGCAGAACCAATCGGTGGCCAGATAAACGAAAGTACGACACCAAGGATAATCGACAGGAAGCCCGTGATAATTGGCACAGCACGTTTACCGGCAAAGAAGCCTAGATAATCTGGTAATTGAATCTTGAAGAAACGGTTAAATGCCCATGCGGCAAGACCACCCGAAAGGATCCCACCGAGAACGCCTGTATCGATGGATGCAACACCCATCACAGTTGCCATGACTTTCAATGTCGCAACCATGATACCGTAACCAACGATCGCGGAAAGTCCGGAAACCCCATCATTATTTGTAAAACCTAATGAAACACCGACAGCAAATAACAATGCCATCTGTCCGAATACCGAACCACCTGCCTGCTCCATCAGATGAGAAACGACTTCTGGTAACCAGCTGAAATTAGCGGCACCAACACCAAGTAATATACCTGCAACCGGTAAAACTGATACGGGTAGCATCAGTGATTTACCAACTTTTTGCAGTTCCGCAAAAAGGCTCTTAGACATATTTTATGCTCCTGAGTAAGTTATTAGAATTTAATTTAACGAGAACTTCATGGCCACCCCCGTCGCCATTCCCCAAGTTCTCGTGGAAAGTTAACCACATAGGCATTATATTTTCCGGCTCTAAATATATATTGACGTCTCTCAAACTTTCCAGAAAGTTAGCAACTTTAGTTTCAAAGTAATATATAGATCACAATCATAGTAAGCACCATGAAATGGATTACAATACATATAACCTATTAATAAATAATAAATAAATTACTATAAAATCTAATTTTTCATCGAAAATAAATGGCGCCTTTATGTTAATTATCATTACAAATTAACTTTTCTACGATTTGTGTCGATTAAATCAGCGAAACAACCGACTAAAAATCTATTTTTTTGAGTATCAAATTAATTTATCGCCCCAAAACCGTGCATAGTAATATTTTTAACAACAAACATTATTTCTAAAGAAAAAAAAGATCTAAGAAATTCTTTGTTGTTTGATGTGCAACCTCACTCACAGGTATTTCTTTTAATTGTGCAATACACTTTGCTACTTCAGTAACAAAAGCAGGCTGATTCTCTTGTCCTCGGTAAGGAACAGGGGCCAAATAAGGAGAGTCTGTTTCAATCAACAGACGATCTAAAGGCAGGTCTTTGACAACGGATTTTAATGCCATGGCCTGACGGAAGGTAACAATACCGGAAATTGAAATATAAAAACCAAGTTCCATAGCAGCCTGAGCAAATACCATATCTTCAGTGAAACAGTGAATCACACCACGACATTGATCCGCTTTTCCTTGACGCAATAATGCCAGCGTATCCTCTCTTGCGTTACGGGTATGAATAATCAAAGGCTTATTCAGCGCGACTGCAACTTCTATCTGCTGCATGAACCTCAACTTCTGTAACTCAGCCGTCTCCGGACGATAATGATAGTCAAGCCCTGTCTCCCCGATTGCAATGACTTTGGCATGACTGGCGTATTCATAAAAAGTATCGAGTGCAAAATCACTTTCAACATCCAACGGATGGACACCACAGGAAGCATGAACCCAGTCAAATGGTTCGATCATTTTTAGCATTTGGGGAAAGGATGCCAGCGTCACACCCACAGATAGGATTTGCTCAACCTGAGCATTACGCGCTTTATTTAAAACATCGTGGATATCCTGATGTAACTCATCGTAATTGAGTTTATCTAAATGACAGTGGGAGTCGACAAACATGGGGCTCCTTTAAATTTTGATAACCAGTCAAAAACCAGTAGTTCTGAGTTTAAACCACGGTGCATTTCCAAACGATGCAGTAACGTGATCAATTCTCGGTATTGTTGATAAAGCATACTATAAGAAAGACATTGCGCAACTTCTTCACTCTTCGGTAGCACAATTTTATCTTGTGTCTGAAAATGAAACTTCTGTGCATCAGTCAACAAATACCATAGCCAAGTTAAGCGCACTAACGGAGATGACTGAATCTCATCAACCAATACATGGATAAATTGCAAAGGTGAATGCAGAAAGTGACAGAACAATTCAACCAACCGCAAATAATTTTCGTGCTCCTGTGACTGAATAAAATGAAGCGCTCGGATTGGCGCATAATCATTCAGTTTAATCATGTACGGTGCTATATCCTGCCCCGTTTCTTTTGCTAACCATTCAGCGACAACGGTATGGGCTGGCTCAGACACATGTAACTGACGACATCGGCTTAAAATGGTTGGTAGCACACGATCAATACAATCCGTAACAAGCATAAAGCAGCAGTGGCTTGGTGGCTCTTCCAATGTTTTTAGTAAGGCATTTGCCGCTGATTCATTCATAAGATGAGCAGGTTGAATCACAATCACTCGATAGCCACCAAACTGAGAAGACTCCTGAGCCAACTGATTAATCTGTCGAACCACATCAACGGTAATTGATTTCCCTTCCTGTTCCGGCTTCACCCAGTGAAAGTCAGGATGACTTTGAGAATCCATCAACTGGCAACTATGACAATAACCACATAGTTCTGAACCATGAGCACATAACAGAGAACGGGCAGCGGCTTCGATAAAAGTAGCTTCTCCCATCCCCTCTTTTACGACCAGCAATGTCGCCGGCGAAACAGAGTTATGTGCCAGTGCCTGACACCATTGTTGCCAAATTTGTTGAAACCAAGGGTAGAGTGACATTTGCATAAGCCCCTATTGAGCAGATAACCAATTCATTAGCACACGCCGTATATCTTTCTGCACCAGATCTAACGGTTGCTCTGCAGAAATCACCTGAATGCGTTCATCATGATTTGCTAACTGTAAATATCGAGCACGAGTTCGCTCAAAAAAACTCAAATCCATTTTTTCAATGCGATCAAGTTCTCCGCGACCCCTAGCCCGTTCCAGCCCAATTTCAGGATCGATATCAAGATAGAGCGTGAAATCTGGTTCAAACTGCCCCAGAACAGATTCCCTTAACATTTGAATCATCTCAGGGTCAATTTGCCGCCCTCCTCCCTGATAAGCTTGGGAAGACAAATCATGCCGATCACCAATCACCCATTGTCCAGCGTTGAGAGCAGGTTTGATGACCCCTTCAACGAGCTGTACCCTAGCCGCATAGATTAGCAGTAATTCGGTCATATCATAGATGACCTCCCCCTCATGTTCTTCCTTGACGAGACGACGTAACTTCTCTGCAATCGGTGTTCCGCCCGGTTCTCGTGTTTTTACGACAGAAGAAACGCCGAAATCTTTCAGAGTATCCACTACGGTTTGGATCGCTGTGCTTTTTCCGGCACCTTCTAATCCTTCCACTACAATAAATTTCGCTTTCATTTCTTAGTTCTTAATTGTTTCAAATAACGTTTTACCGCAGCATTGTGTTCCGCCAATGATTTAGAAAAAACATGGCCGCCATTTCCACTTGCGACAAAATAAAGATAATCACTGACTTCAGGGTTTAGCGCAGCATGAATTGATGCCTTTCCTACCATCGCAATCGGAGTCGGTGGCAAACCGTAAATCACATAAGTATTGTAAGGTGTAGGAGTGAGTAAATCTTTTTTCCGGATATTACCGTCATAGCGTTCTCCCATGCCGTAGATGACCGTTGGATCGGTCTGCAACCGCATTTTTTTATTGAGTCGGTTAATAAAGACCGAGGCAATCAGCTGCCTTTCATCTTTAATGGCTGTTTCTTTTTCAATAATAGAAGCTAATGTTAATGCTTCGTAGGGGGAACGCAGAGGTAAACCACTCTGCCGAATGTCCCAAGCGTGCTGCAGTATCGACGTCAGCTTCTGATTCGCCCGTTTCAAGATTTCTATATCACTGGTACCGGCAGTATAGTGATAAGTCTCGGCAAGAAATAAACCTTCTAATTTCGACTCGTCTATCGACAGCCGTTTCGCAATTTCAGCTTCTGACATCGATTGAATCTCATGCCTCAGATAAGGCTCTGCGGCCAACTTCTGCAAAACATCTTGTAAACGGCTGCCTTCAATCAGGGTAATCGTAAATTGATATTCGTCTCCGGTAGTAAACCGTTGCAGTGCACTGTGCAACGATTCCCCCGAATGCACCTGATAAGTTCCGACTTTAATTTTGGCCAGTGCCGGATAGAATCGATACATCAAATGGGCAGCGATAGAAGGATGTAACCAAGATTTTTTTTCAAAAGATTTCAGAACTGAGCGCAATGACTCACCCTGACGAATCGTTACAAATTGCTGTTCCGTTGGCAATTGAAGTGACTGAATAAGATAAGTGTCTACTTTTTGATAAAGAAAAATAACACTGCCAATCACGACCAACGCAACAAGACAGCATCCAAATAATATTTTTTTTAACACAGGTTCACTCTCTTTTGTAAATCTCGCACCCGCTCTCCCGGTAAAAAGCACGCTGACTGAATCTGAACAACAGGTGCAATCCCCAGAATTGAATTCGTCATAAAAATTTCATCTGCACCAAGCAGTTCATCCAGAGAAAAATGGCTGATATTCACCGCGACTCCCTGCTGAATCGCGATATCGAGCACCACACGTCTCATCACTCCGGCAACACCTGCCAAGGTTAAGTCCGGTGTATGGAGCATATTATCCCGAAACCAGAATAAATTTGCCATGGTTGTCTCAATCACCTGATCGTGTAAATCCAGTGCAACTGCATCCACATAACCGAATGCCTCAGCCTCCGCTTTGAGTAACACTTGTTCTAAACGATTATTATGTTTATGCCCGGCCAATAATGGGTTATGCCCGAGACGTCGCTGACAGACACCTAACTGAACACCATCAGAAATAAACACATCATAATGTTTCGGATAATCAAATGACTGGACCGTGACCCTCGGTGAGGACATCGCGTTGGAACTATATCCTCGCCCCCCACTTCCACGGCTTATATGAATTTTGATGCCTGCTTTGGGAGCCATCACAACAACCTTACTGATCCATCGCAACACTTCATCCCAATTCGGATATGGGATCTGTAAAATATTCAGGCAATCTTCCATTCTCTGCTGATGATACAACCAGTGCTGCACCTGACCATCGATTGTCAGAATTGTTGAAAAACAACCATCACCGTATTGAAAAGATCGGTCATCAGCAGGTATAGATGAAACTGGCATCCCGTCAATCAAAATCATATCTGCATCCTACAAAAAGAAAACGGCTTAATGCTATGCATCAAGCCGTATCAATACAAGTGGATAAGATGATAACTTACACTTTTTTAAAGATTAAAGTGCCGTTGGTTCCACCAAACCCGAAAGAGTTACAAATCGCATATTCCATATTAGAGACTTTACGCGCAGTGTGCGGTACGAGGTCAATATCCAAACCATCTTCCGGATCATCTAAGTTAATAGTCGGAGGGACGATTTGATCAACAAGCGACATCACGGTGATAATGGCCTCAACGGAACCGGCCGCACCTAGAAGATGCCCGGTCATCGATTTTGTCGATGATACAAGTACCTGCTTCGCACCTTCTTCACCCAACGCACGTTTCACACCTTTTAACTCAGCCAGGTCACCGGCTGGTGTCGAAGTTCCATGAGCGTTGATATAACCGACTTGAGTTCCGGTAATACCGGCATCACGCATTGCTGCTTCCATAGCCAGTGCACCACCGGAACCATCAGAGCTTGGTGAGGTCATGTGGTAAGCATCACCAGACATACCAAAACCAACCAATTCTGCATAAATTTTCGCACCGCGAGCTTTCGCATGTTCATATTCTTCAAGCACCATGATACCGGCACCATCACCAAGAACGAACCCATCGCGCCCTTTGTCCCATGGACGAGACGCTTTCTCAGGCTCATCATTGCGAGTTGATAGTGCTTTCGCTGCGCCAAACCCGGCAATACCGAGCGGTGTTGAAGCTTTTTCTGCACCACCGGCAACCATTGCATCAGCATCCCCATACGCGATCATACGAGCGGCATGGCCGATATTGTGCAAACCTGTTGTACAGGCGGTGGAGATAGCAATATTTGGTCCGCGCAATCTGCGCATAATTGATAAATTTCCGGCAACCATATTCACAATTGTCGAAGGCACGAAGAAAGGACTGACTTTACGTGGACCTTTATCAACCAGAACCTGATGACCAGCCTCAATCAGATCTAAACCACCAATACCAGAACCGATCGCAACACCAACCCGTGCTGCATTTTCTTCGTTTATCACAAGACCTGAGTCGTCTAATGCTTGTATACCCGCGGCTATACCATATTGGATAAATAAATCCATTTTTCGGGCATCTTTTTTAGACATATAGTCTTCACAGTTAAAGTTCTTCACTAATCCTGCAAAACGAGTTGAAAAGCCTTCAGTATCAAAGTGTTCAATATTTACGATACCACTTTGTCCTGCCAGCAAAGCTTTCCAAGAAGATTCTACTGTGTTGCCTACTGGTGATAACATCCCCATACCAGTAACAACGACACGACGCTTGGACACAATCATATTCTCCGGAATTGAAAAAGTTCTATAGAAGAGATGAGACGAGTTAATTAAAACTCAGGCGGCCAGATAGCCGCCTGGAGAGATAGATTACTGAGCGCTTTTAACGTAATCGATCGCAGCTTGAACAGTTGTGATCTTCTCAGCTTCTTCGTCAGGAATCTCAGTGTCGAATTCCTCTTCAAGAGCCATAACCAGCTCAACTGTATCCAGGGAATCAGCACCTAGATCTTCAACGAAAGAAGCTTCGTTTTTAACTTCTGCTTCGTCTACACCTAGCTGTTCAACAATGATTTTCTTTACGCGTTCTTCGATGTTGCTCATTTTTCTTTTCCTTTACAGATTTCGCTTAATGCGATGTCCCGTAGTTTATTAGAACTAGGGAAAGTTGCAAGAGGGTCATCGCTGGTCAAACCACAATTTTTACGATTTTAACCGAAGTTCAGACCATTTTTGATATAAATCATGCATAAATACTAAACACTGATGGTGATAATGCTTATAAACATCGATAATTGCATTTTATCCACTTTTACAAACACGTTCACCACTGGTTTAGATCATGTACATACCACCATTGACATGTAACGTTTCTCCACTGATATACGCTGCTTCTTCAGAAGCTAAAAACGCAACAGCAGCTGCAATTTCACGAGGAGAACCTAATCTTCCTGCGGGAACTTGAGCGAGTGTAGCAGCTCTTTGCTCATCATTCATAGCGTTTGTCATATCAGTTTCGATAAAACCAGGTGCAACAGTATTGACTGTAATACCACGAGAAGCAACTTCTCTAGCCATCGATTTACTAAAGCCAATTACACCGGCTTTCGCAGCAGAATAGTTTGCTTGTCCCGCATTCCCCATGGTTCCCACAACAGAACCCACGTTGACAATACGACCACAACGTTTCTTCATCATGCCACGTAAAACAGCCTTTGAAAGACGATAGATAGAAGTCAGGTTGGTGTCCATG
Organism: Vibrio sp. MEBiC08052; assembly: GCF_001506075.1. Taxonomy (GTDB): domain Bacteria; phylum Pseudomonadota; class Gammaproteobacteria; order Enterobacterales; family Vibrionaceae; genus Vibrio. The sequence continues at coordinate 2,207,679 of NZ_KQ947475.1, forward strand.
ATTTCTAGCCATTCTTCATCTTTCATACGCATCAGTAAGTTATCACGAGTAATACCGGCATTGTTCACGAGGATATCGATTACGCCGAACTCCTCACCGATAGCCTTCAGAACCGACTCGATAGAATCAAGATCTGTAACATTCAGCTTGAAGCCTTTGCCCTTTCCACCCAAATACTCACTGATTGCAGCGGCACCATTTTCACTGGTTGCAGTACCGATAACCGTAGCACCACGTTCTACAAGAAGTTCAGCAATAGAACGACCGATACCTCGGCTGGCCCCTGTAACCAATGCAATCTTACCGTCTAGATTCATGAAATTACTCATGTTTCTTTTCCCTATGATGACTGAACTGAATTCAATGAAGCAGTATCGTTTACTGCCTCTGCAGTCAGTGTTTTAACAATTCGTTTTGTCAGGCCCGTCAGAACTTTTCCCGGCCCCATTTCAAATAGTTTTTCAACCCCCTGATCATGCATCTTTTGTACGGTCTCCGTCCAACGGACAGGATTATACAATTGACGGACAAGCGCATCTTTGATCTTTTCCGGATCTGTTTCAGCAATTACATCAACGTTGTTGATAACTGGAATTTCAGGTGAATCGAATGTTATCACTTTCAATGTTTCTGCAAGTTTGTCCGCTGCTGGCTTCATCAAAGCACAGTGAGACGGTACAGATACTGGCAATGGCAGTGCACGCTTCGCGCCGGCTTCTTTACAGAGTTCCCCAGCCCGTTGAACGGCATCTTTTTCACCGGCAATGACAACTTGGCCCGGAGAGTTGAAGTTTACCGGAGATACGATCTGCCCATTTGCGGCCGCGATACATGCATTCGCAATGCTATCATCGTCGAGACCGATGATAGCAGACATCGCACCACTGCCGACAGGAACAGCTTCCTGCATCAATTGGCCACGCAATTCAACTAATTTGATCGCTTGTTTAAAATCAATGACACCGGCACAAACCAAAGCTGAATACTCACCAAGACTATGGCCGGCCAGTATTTTCGGCATCTCTAATCCCCAAAATTGCCATACTCGCCAGATTGCAACCGAAGACGCAAGCAGTGCGGGCTGGGTTCGAAACGTTTGATTTAAATCTTCCGCAGGTCCATTTTGGACCAGTGACCATAAATCATATCCTAAGACATCTGATGCTTCTGCAAACGTCTGTTGAACCACATCATATTGTTCACCCAGTTCAGCAAGCATTCCGACCGTTTGCGATCCTTGACCGGGAAACACGATAGCAAATTTGCTCATTTTTCATTCCTCTCGCCAAACAATCCCCGCCACAGAGCATCATCACTCCATGATATGGATTGTTTTTCAGTATTAAAACACGACTAGTGCAGAGCCCCACGTAAAGCCGCCACCAAAAGCTTCCAGCAACAGTGTCTGCCCACGTTGGATGCGACCATCCCGAATCGCTTCATCTAAAGCTGTGGGTACTGACGCCGCTGATGTGTTGCCATGTCTATCTAAAGTCACAACAACCTGATCCATAGACATGGAAAGCTTTCGTGCCGTTGCAGAGATAATTCTCAGATTTGCTTGATGAGGAACAAGCCAATCCAACTCCGCTTTATCCATTTGATTTGCTGCCAATGTATCTTTAACGAGCTGTGACAATTGAGTCACAGCAACTTTAAAGACTTCATTCCCAGCCATATGAACCCACTTATCAGAATCACCGCCAGATTGTGGCGTTTCTAAAGATAACAGTGGGCCATACTCACCATCAGAATAAATATGAGTCGATAAAATTCCGGGGGTTTCACTGCGACCAAGCACAACAGCACCAGCACCATCACCAAAAAGAATGATGGTTGAACGATCAGTCGGGTCACAGGTTTTTGACAACACATCAGAACCAATCACAAGAATGTTCTTACACATGCCTGATTTAATATGCTGATCAGCAATCGACAGAGCATACATAAACCCTGAACATGCTGCTGCCATATCAAAAGCCGGACATCCTTTGATACCAAGCTGTGCCTGAACCTGACAAGCTGATGAAGGAAATGAGTGACTACCACTGGTGGTTGCAACGATAATCATATCGATATCATCTTTAGAAACAGCTGACATCTCCAGCGCTTTTACCGCTGCCAAATAAGCCATATCGGCTACCGTTTCATCTTCGGCAGCAACACGCCGCTCTCGAATGCCCGTGCGTGTAACAATCCACTCATCACTCGTATCTACCATTTTCTCTAAATCTGCGTTAGTCCGCACCTGAGATGGCAGGTAGCTGCCTGTACCTAATATTTTGCTATACATGAAGACTAATAATGCCTCTCGAGTAAAACTGCTTCTAATCGTTCGCTAATACGACTGGGTACTTGCTCTTTAATTTCGTGTACCGCTTCTCCTATCGCATTGGCAAAAGCGGATATATCAGCACTACCATGGCTTTTCACCACAATGCCACGCAATCCTAACAAACTTGCTCCGTTATAGTGGTCGGGGTTCAGGTTTTTTAGCCCAATAAATAGCTCAGAAAATAGTTTTCTTGCGATCCAACCCTTTATTGATGAACCAAACATTTTATTTTTTAGCTGATCAATAAACAGCTGGGCCGTACCCTCACAGCTTTTCAAACAGACATTACCCACAAAGCCATCACAAACCACAACATCGGTCAGATCATTGAATATCTGATTGCCTTCAACATTCCCGATAAATTGAATTGACTGTGTTTGTCTTAACATATCAGCGCAGCGTCTGACAAAATCATTGCCTTTAATTTCTTCTTCACCGACATTTAAAACAGCCACTCGAGCCTTATGCCCCAGATGGACTTCAGCCAAAGCACTCCCCATTACAGCAAACTGAAATAAAGAATCGGCATCACAGGAAACATTTGCTCCCAAATCCAGCATCCACAGCCGTTTTCCGGATACAGTCGGAAGCGCAGAAATCAATGCGGGTCGATCAATGCCGGGAAGCAACTTCAAACGAAAACGTGAAAGAGCCATCAGCGCGCCAGTATTCCCTGCGCTGACACATGCATCGGCAACTTGCTCTGTCACCAAGTCAATCGCCATTCCCATTGAACTATGCATAAAGCGGCGCAGTGCAAGAGAAGGTTTTTCTGAATTAGAAATGACTTGATCACTATGAACAATGCTCACACGTGAGCTGTCAGAGTAACCTAACTGAGACAATTGAAAGGTGATTGCGTTCCGATCACCGACCAAAATCACTTTTAGCGCTGGGAAACGCGACAGTGCCTGCACGGCGGCAGGCACTGTAACGCGAGGTCCGAAGTCCCCGCCCATTGCATCAAGTGCAACGGTATAATACTGCAAAGGTCAACCTTACTTGTTGATTACCTTTTTGCCACGGTAGTAACCATCTACAGTTACATTGTGACGCAGGTGTGTTTCACCTGAGGTTGCATCTACAGACAAAGCAGCTGTAGTCAACGCATCATGTGAACGACGCATACCACGCTTAGAACGTGTTTTACGGTTTTGTTGTACGGCCATGGACCCTACTCCTATGTTAATGAATGCTTAGCGATAAAAACTAGCGCTTCAAGCTCTTTAATACGTCAAATGGATTGGGTTTATCTTCCGGAACTTCATCAGGAATATCACCAAATACCATATTGTCTGAATCAACACGACAGTCTGACTGATCATGCATCGCAACTTGGGGTAAACCAATGATGAACTCGTCTTCAACCAACTGAATCAGGTCTACTTCACCGTACTCATTCCGATCTACCAAATCGTATGATTCCGGTGCATCTTCACTTTTCTTCCCTAAGTTTGGGGTATAAGTGAAATCCACATCACAACGATGTGGGAAAACCTCATTACAGCGTTGACACTGCAAATCAACTTCGATGCTAGCTTTACCAGAGATAACAACAAGTCGCTGCTCATCAAACCCAAATGACAATGAGACATCAGCGTCACATTTTACGCCTCCGACTGTTTCCTCTAAGCGCTTAAAAAGATCGACTTGAATAATACCATCATAGTCGAGTCGTTTTTGGGCTGCTTTTATCGGATCAACCGTTCGCGGGATTTTTACCTTTTGCATAGGGCGCGAATATTATCTTCCAAATCAAATTTAGTCAAAGAAAAAGGGAAAAAAGTTAGCTTTTTTTCGCCATTCCGATCCACTTACGGTGATCTCCGTAGCATTATCATATATTCTCGCCATAACACCAAAGAATTCATCAAATATCGATATGAGCCATTACCAACTTGTTTTAGCTTCCACCTCAAAATATCGGCGCCAATTGTTGGAGAAAATAGCCATCCCCTTTATCTCTATCGCACCTGATTGTGATGAAACACCATTTGCGGATGAATCCCCCCAAGCGCTGGTTCAACGATTAGCACAACAAAAAGCACAAAGTTGCCCTCAGAAACAACCGAGTCTGATCATTGGTTCAGATCAAGTGTGTGTCGTGCAAGGGCAAATCGTCGGCAAACCATATACTAAAGAACAGGCAGTGCAGCAGTTGATGGCACAATCGGGAAACAAAATCACCTTTTATACAGGGCTCGCTATATATAATAATGTCACTCGGACAACCCAATCGATTGTTGACCAATTCCATGTGCACTTCCGGCAATTAACCCGCAGTCAAATTGAACGTTACATTGAAATAGAACAACCGTTCGACTGTGCTGGTGGTTTCAAAAGCGAGGGATTGGGTATTGCTTTATTTAAACGCTTAGAAGGCGACGATCCAAACGCACTGGTAGGATTGCCCCTGATCAAACTCATCGACTTACTTGAAGCTGAGGGGATGACGGTGCTATGAACGCAACTGTGCCAACACATGCTCAAGCTTCTTCTCCATCGGTGCCACAATCTCCATCATTTCACCACTCGTCGGATGAATAAAACGGATCTGTGCAGCATGTAAAAAGAGTCGATCCAGCCCTAATTTCCCCGTATATGCATCAAAGCGTGGATCACCATAGCGGTCATCCCAAGCAATCGGATGACCTGCATATTGAGTATGTACTCGAATCTGGTGAGTCCGGCCCGTCACTGGACTCGCCTGAATTAATGTCGCCTGAGAAAATACTTCGATAATTTTAAAACGAGTTTCCGAAGCCTTTCCTTGCGGATTCACTCTGACAATACTATTGACTTCATTTTTTAACAGTGGCGCATTTATTTTCCGGCATTTAACATCCCAACTTCCCATCACAAGCGCGTTGTAGTGCTTCTGAACTGACTTGTCCCGAAATTGGGCTTGTAAATGACGAAGGGCAGAACGCTTTTTCGCCACCAAAAGAATTCCGGAAGTATCTCTGTCAATTCGATGAACCAATTCCAGAAAACGGGCCTGTGGTCGAAGTGCCCGCAACGCTTCTATCGCGCCAAATTTTAAACCACTGCCACCATGAACGGCAGTGCCGGAGGGTTTATTGAGTACCAATAGCGCATCATCTTCAAATAAAATACACTCTTCCAATTCCGCTACTTTTCCCAGTTTGGTACTCAATGGTTCTTGCGTCGTGTCACTCTGCGGCAATGTTACAGGCGGAATCCGGATAACATCTCCGGGTTGTAATTTATATTCAGGCTTGATGCGTTTCTTGTTCACACGTACTTCGCCCTTGCGCAGAATGCGATAAACCACACTCTTCGGAATATCTTTCAGTTTATTACGCAGGAAGTTATCAATTCGCTGGCCGGCCATATCTTCATCAATATTGACAAACTGGACTTGTGTTCTGATTTCGCTCATTTGCTTATGGTTTATACAAAATTGTTTATAAGAAAGAAAAAGAAGTTACTGATACAGGCGATCCGCTCACCTAGCGCTTCATCACTGGGCATAAAGTATACAGAGATAGCAATATTGGCTTAAACGCGCGCATCATACTATCTTGATGTTCGATATCATAGTGATAAATATTTTGCTATTCCTGCCTTCTCGTGCCTTAATCTCGGACAAACTATGCCAAAGCAGCCAATTCATAAATCATCTCAGCTTCCGGAGTCCATTTTTTTAGGTTTATTTTTTATAAAGCAGATTGCTGAAATACGTTGCCACTGCTATAGTCCATAGCTGCAATAGACAAACTGGCGATGTTTTAACTCATGACGCCATGTTTCGAGCAATTTTGGGTAGAAACTTACGGTTCTTTGTATGCTGCAAATGGCGTAAGACAGACATAACCGTGACTTCTTATTGTTCTACTCATCGTCATTCATGTTGAGTATCTACCGCACACTGCGGCTCATCACTGGTGAAATAATCAGCGGGTGAGGACTGAAGTGCCTTTTTGAGCGTCCCTTCCAGCCGAGAGGCTGCAAAACAAGCCATGGGATCAGGCACCGTGAAGACGAAATGCAAGCAATAAGAACAACAAATAATCAAAACAAAAGAAATACAACGAGATTTTTAAATGAAAAGAATGTTAATTAACGCAACTCAAAAAGAAGAGTTGCGTGTCGCGCTGGTCGACGGTCAGCGACTTTTCGATCTGGATATAGAAAGTCCTGGATACGAATCAAAGAAAGCCAATATTTACAAAGGAAAAATCACCAGAGTTGAGCCTAGTCTGGAAGCAGCATTTGTTGATTATGGTGCTGAAAGACACGGTTTCCTTCCTCTCAAAGAAGTTGCGAAAGAATATTTCCCAGCCGGATACACGTATCAAGGACGTCCAAGCATTAAGGAAGTTCTGAACGAAGGCCAGGAAGTGATCGTTCAAATTGAGAAAGAAGAACGCGGTAGTAAAGGTGCTGCACTCACAACATTTGTCTCTCTGGCCGGTAGTTATTTGGTTCTGATGCCGAATAATCCTCGTGCCGGTGGCATTTCCCGTCGTATCGAAGGTACAGAGAGAACGGAGCTGAAAGAAGCCCTCAGTACACTTGAACTTCCCCAGGGTATGGGGCTGATTGTCCGCACCGCTGGTGTGGGTAAAAGTGCTGAAGAGTTAGAATGGGATTTAAACGTTCTGCTCACTCACTGGAGTGCGATCAAACAGGCTTCCGACTCTATCCCTGCACCGTTTCTGATTCACCAGGAAAGTAATGTTATTGCACGCGCAATTCGCGATTATCTACGTCGTGACATTGGCGAGATCCTGATCGATAGCAATACGATTTACGAACGTGCACTAGAACATATTCGCCTTGTTCGTCCCGATTTTGTCAATCGGGTCAAAAAGTACGAAGGCGAAGTTCCGCTATTCAGTCACTATCAAATCGAAAGCCAAATCGAGTCAGCATTCCAGCGAGAGGTACGATTACCTTCCGGTGGCTCGATAGTGATCGACCCGACAGAAGCACTCACTTCTATCGATATCAACTCTGCTCGTGCAACCAAGGGTGGTGATATCGAAGAAACGGCACTGAATACCAATCTGGAAGCAGCCGAAGAAATCGCCCGCCAACTTCGTTTACGAGATTTAGGTGGCCTTGTGGTCATCGACTTTATCGATATGACGCCCGTTCGTCATCAACGTGAAGTTGAAAACAAACTCCGAGAAGCGGTTCGTGTTGACCGTGCCCGGGTTCAGATTGGCCGTATTTCCAGATTTGGCTTACTTGAAATGTCCCGGCAACGTCTGAGTCCTTCTCTGGCAGAGGCAAGTCATCATATTTGTCCGCGCTGTTCTGGAACAGGAGTTGTTCGTGATAACGAATCTTTGGCGCTGTCTGTACTGCGACTTATCGAAGAAGAAGCTCTGAAAGATAATACGTCACAGGTCCTTGCTGTTGTACCTGTTCCGATTGCATCTTATTTACTGAATGAAAAACGCCGCTCGATCAATCACATTGAGCGGATTCAAGATGTCAAAATCACTATCGTGCCGAACTCTGATATGGAAACCCCTCACTTTGAGGTCATCCGAGTCAGAGAGGGCGAAGAACAGGAAATGCTGTCTTACCTCGTGCCTAAACGTTTGGAAAGCATTCGTGAGGTTGAAGGTAAGGATGTTGTCGAAACTGAAACGAAACAGCGACGTATCGAAGAGCCGGTATTAAAAGGGTTTGCTGCACCGACAACCTCAGCACCTCAACCGAAAGCACCACAAGAGCCGCAAGCTCAGGCCGCACAGAAAACTGAATCGAAAGAGCCTGCACAGCCAGGGCTGTTCAGTCGATTGATGAAAGGCTTGGCGAGTCTGTTCTCTGGTTCTGAACCGACCCAACCAGAAAAATCAGCGGCCGACACCGAAACATCAGAACAGGAACAGCGCTCAGAGAATAGAAAACCTCGCCGTTCTCGTGAGCGCAACAATGAGCAACGCCGACGCCCGCGTCAGCAAGTTCAGGATAGCAACAAGCCAAAATCAGATAAAGCGCCGGACTCAGCAGAAGTAAAACAACAACCTTCTGATGAGAAGAAACCGGCGAAGTCCCAATCTCGCAAACCAAAGCAGCAGGATAAGCGTGGAAATCAAGATAAAAATTCTGCTACGAAGTTAGCCGAAGAAGGACAAAAGATTGCTCAGGATGCACAATCTGAAGCGAAAAAAGACCCACGGGATATACAAGAGAAAGAAGAGAAAGCCGTGGTCGCGAAAGAGCGTCGTCAACGCCGGAAACTAACCAAACAGATTCGTCTTCAGTCTCAATCGGCTGACGAAACTGTGGCAAGTGATGAGCGCGTGTCTGAACATAATGTGATCAATCAAGAAGTGCCTCCTGTAACAGTGATGGATGAACAATCATCACCATCACCTGTACAGTCATCACAGGAAGAGATGCAACAGAATCAGTCCTCGAATCGTAATGATACGAATGAAAATGCAGATAGCGAAGAGCCGAAACAGCGTCGGAGTCGCCGTTCACCTCGCCATTTACGTGCAAACGGCCAACGTCGTCGCAGAGGAAGAGAACGCAGACCAAACCCATTCCGCTTACGGAAAGGAGGCGTTGCGTCTCCAGAAATTGCAATGGGTAAAGTGATGCCAAGCTACGGTTTAGTGAAGAAATCCGCACCTCAAGCCATCCAGTCCGAGCAATCACCGACTCAGACAGAAGCTCAGGAACAACTCAGCGGTGTTGCATTCCCTGAAATGGCAATGGGTAAAGTGATTATTCGTTCAGCGACTGCATCTACAACTCCGGAGATTGCAACGTCAGAGAATACACCGAAAGTGACACCGGATATCACCGCTCCTGAAACCGTTGATGTAGTGACTCAAGAAACTGACCAACCTTCAAGTGAAAACGATAAGGTTGTCGCGGTAGAAATCACGAGTGATCAACAGCCATCCCCTGTGCCAGTCGAAGCGGAAATCACTAATGAGGTAACCGCTGAACCAGCAGAACAGCAAGTGGCTCAAGACAGTCCTCGTGAAATACCAGAACCAACTCAGGAAAGCGAGCAACCTGTACAGCTAGCACCAGAAAGCGTCATAGCGGTGAAAGGCCATGCATTTTCGCCAATGACAAAAGCTCCCGGAAGTGGTGAACTGGTACAAGTGCTTCTTGAAGCTGCGCCTTTGCGAGAGCAACGCTATCCACTAAAAGGCGCTGGTAGTCATGCTGCAACCAATCATGCAAGTTCAGCAATGGCAAAACCACTACAGCTATCCTGAATAATTTTTGCGTAAATTTTAGTCTTCAAAGAGCTGCTAAATGCAGCTCTTTTTTTATGAGATAACTAAAGTAAAGACCGAAGTAAATACCGTGATAATAGACCGAGAAACCTATCAGTAATAGGACATCCAGTAATAGGATATAGACCAATCACCAACATACCGAACAGTTGACCTTAATCACACTTTTCTGTAGCATTCGCCAACTTATGCCCAAGTAAAGCCCAGACAGGAATATCTTTCAGTCATGAGGGCGCTTGCGGTCCATGAACCCGAAATACTTAGTTCATATTGCTTGGTTAGAATACTTAGATCAAACCTATAGAGCTATATCGGTTTTTGCTCAGCCACTAACAGAAAACAATCATACTCATGCTTGAATTCCCAAATCAATCAACATATTCAATTAAAAACGATGTCCTTTCCGGACTGACCGTCGCACTGGCACTGGTCCCTGAGGCTGTTGCTTTTGCCTTTGTTGCAGGTGTTGACCCGATGGTCGGTCTTTATGCCGCATTCATTGTCGGTCTAATTACTGCTATTTTTGGCGGCCGCCCAGGGATGATTTCAGGTGCTACTGGAGCAATGGCTGTCGTGATGGTTAGTCTGGTCTCCGAACACGGCATCTCTTATCTGTTTGCCGCTATTCTATTGGCAGGTATTCTTCAAATCAGTGCAGGTTTATTCAAACTCGGAAAATTTATCCGAATTGTGCCCCACCCGGTCATGATCGGTTTTGTCAACGGGCTTGCTATTGTCATCTTCCTTGCCCAGTTAGGGCAGTTCAAAGTGCCATCTCTGAATGGCGTGATGACTTGGCTACCCTATGATCAAATGTTACTCATGTTAGGACTGGTCGCTTTAACCATGGCGATTATCTTTTTCCTGCCGAAGCTAACGACTGCAATTCCCTCCTCTCTGGCTGCCATCATTGTGGTCACTTTGCTAGTTCAGGGGTTGGGGTTAGAAACCCGTACTGTAGTTGATTTTCTACGTACCATGTCAGGGAATGATACGGCCACGCTTGCCGGTACTCTCCCTTCATTCTCAGTACCAGATGTGCCTTTTACATTCGAAACTCTGAAAATCATTCTGCCCTATTCTGTCATCTTAGCGGCCGTCGGATTAATTGAGTCTTTGCTGACACTGACCGTACTTGATGAAATGACCAATAGCCGTGGTCAGTCAAACCGCGAATGTATGGGACAAGGGCTTGCAAACATCACCTGTTCATTCTTTGGTGCAATGGGCGGCTGTGCAATGATTGGTCAATCGATGATTAACGTAAACTCCGGTGGCAGAGGACGTCTGTCCGGTATCGTTGCTGCGGTGATGTTACTGTGCTTTATTTTATTTACGTCAGCACTCATTGAGATGATTCCATTAGCCGCGCTGGTCGGTGTCATGTTTATGGTGGTGATCGGAACATTTGAATGGGCAACCTTTAAACTTGCCAGAAAAGTACCCAAGAAAGATTTCTTCGTGATTGTGCTCGTAACTATTGTCACCGTATTTACCGATTTAGCGATTGCCGTTGCCGTGGGTGTGATTACATCTGCACTGATGTTTGCATGGGATCATGCAAAACATATTTATGCAACCAGCCATGCAAACGAAGACGGTTCCAAAGAGTATAAGATCCATGGCCCTATTTTCTTTGGCTCTGTGGCGAATTTTCTGGAGCTGTTTGATGCTCACCGAGATCCAAAGCACGTGATCGTTGACTTTGCTCAATCACGCGTGACCGATCACTCGGCAATTGATGCGATTGAAACACTTGCGGAGCGTTACGCTGCTGTTGGCAAAACCCTTCACTTACGTCACCTGAGTCAGGATTGTCGTAAACTGCTTCATAAAGCTAGTAGTTTGATAGAAACGAATGTGAAGGAAGATCCAACTTACAAAGTTGCAACCGACGTGCTCGCCGGATAAGAAGCCACACGTCTAAATACTGACAACCATTAAACAGCCGTCGTTTCATGACAGAAATGACGGCTTTTTTTATCTATCAGAAACAAACACCGGGCCTTTATTCTCTCGGATAAGCACCGTTCAACTTGCGGTGAGGCTAACTAAATCAATATCTGTGACTCTCTCGCTTAACTTGATGGGCGATTACTTTCAACTTCAGTGATTTTGACGCACACCCGATACTTGTGTTCGATGTCGAAAGCTAAAAAATACCGGATGACCTGAATGCCGATCGCATCAGGAATAAATCTTGTGCATAAAAAATGCCCCAACCAAAGGCTGGGGCATCTTCATATTTTATGCAGAATGAATGCAATTAAGCTTCAGATTTCTCTTTTTTAGCTGACCGTTTTTTTGGTGCTTCAGCAGCCGCTTCTTGATCCGCTTTTTTCTTGATAACAGTTGTCCCTTCAACAGTCTCACCTTCAACATAAGCACGACCATAGTAAGAAGACAGTAACACCTCTTTCAACTCACTGATTAGCGGATAACGAGGGTTTGCACCGGTACACTGGTCATCAAATGCCTGCACAGACAATTCATCAAGTTTAGCAAGGAAGTCAGCTTCATTGACACCTGCTGCCTGAATAGACAGTGGGATATCCAGATTATGCTTCAGCTCTTCCAACCAACCCAATAAACGCTCAATTTTCTGCGCTGTACGGTCACCCGGTTGAGAAAGCTCCAAGTGATCAGCAATCTCAGCATAACGACGACGAGCCTGAGGACGGTCATATTGAGAGAATGCAGTTTGTTTAGTTGGGTTATCATTCGCGTTGTAACGCACAACGTTGGCAATTAATAGCGCATTCGCTAAACCGTGAGGCACATGGAACTCAGCACCGATTTTATGCGCCATTGAGTGACATACACCCAAGAAGGCATTGGCAAATGCAATCCCAGCGATAGTTGCTGCGTTATGCACTTTCTCACGAGCAATCGGATCATTTGCACCATTGGCATAGCTGGATGGCAGATACTCTTTCAACATTTTCAGCGCCTGTAGTGCCTGACCATCTGAATATTCGTTAGCCAGTACAGAAACATAAGCTTCTAATGCGTGAGTCACTGCATCATAACCACCAAACGCAGTCAGAGACTTCGGCATGTTCATCACCAGGTTTGCATCAATGATGGCCATATTTGGCGTCAGTTCGTAGTCAGCCAGTGGGTATTTCGCACCGGTTTTATCATCGGTAACGACCGCAAATGGTGTAACTTCAGAACCTGTACCAGAGGTTGTAGTAATACAAACCAGTTCAGCTTTCTGACCCATTTTAGGGAATTTATAGATACGTTTACGAATATCCATAAAGCGCATTGCCAACTCTTCGAAATGCGTTTCAGGATGCTCATACATCACCCACATGATTTTCGCAGCATCCATTGGAGAACCACCACCAAGTGCCAGAATCACATCAGGCTGATAGCTCGCCATTTGTGCAGCACCTTTTTCCACAACAGACAGTGTCGGATCGGCTTCGACATCAAAGAACGTCTGAACTTCCATGCCTTGAGCTTTCAATAGACTCACAACATCGTCAGCATAGCCATTGTTGAACAAGAAGCGGTCTGTTACCAAGAATGCACGTTTTTTACCTTCAAGGTCGCCCAGTGCGATAGGCAGGCTACCACGACGGAAGTAGATAGACTTCGGTAATTTATGCCACAACATGTTTTCAGCTCGCTTAGCAACAATTTTCTTGTTGATCAAATGTTTAGGACCGACGTTTTCTGAGATAGAGTTACCGCCCCAAGAACCACAACCCAGTGTCAGAGACGGTGCAACATTAAAGTTGTACAGGTCACCGATACCACCGTGGGTGGTTGGGATGTTGACCAGAATACGTGCAGTTTTCAACCGGTCACCGAAGTAACGGATCCGATCTTTGTTCACATCCTGATTGGTATACAAACCAGATGTATGACCGATACCACCGATTTCTACCATTTTCACCGCTTGGTCTACCGCGTTTTCAAAAGAACTGGCACGGAACATACCCAATGTTGGCGATAATTTTTCATGAGCGAACTCATCATCGTAAGAAACTTCACCAATGCCTTCACCAACAAGGATCTTGGTATCAGCCGGAACACTCACACCAGCCATTTCAGCAATAGCTGTTGCTGGCTGACCCACGATTTTAGCATTCAGAGCACCATCGATAAGCAACACTTTACGAACTTTATCTGCATCAGATTTGCTCAGTACATGAGCTTTGTGTGTTGCAAAACGTTCTTTGACTTCATCATAAACTTCATCCATAACGATGACCGCTTGCTCAGAAGCACACACAACACCGTTATCAAATGTTTTTGACATCAGGACAGAAGCGACGGCACGCTTGATATCAGCAGTTTCATCAATCACAACAGGTACGTTACCGGCACCAACACCGATGGCTGGTTTACCAGAAGAGTAAGCGGCCTTAACCATGCCCGGTCCACCCGTTGCAAGAATCAGGGCAATCCCTTCATGCTTCATCAGTGCATTCGATAGCTCAACAGAAGGTTGATCAATCCAGCCGATAATGTCTTTTGGTGCACCCGCAGCAACAGCGGCTTCAAGCACAAGCTTGGCAGCATCATTGGTTGAATTCTTCGCACGTGGGTGTGGAGAGAAGATAATACCATTACGTGTTTTCAGAGAGATCAGAGATTTGAAGATCGCAGTTGAAGTTGGGTTCGTTGTTGGGACGATACCACAGATAATGCCGACTGGTTCTGCAATCGTCATGGTGCCCATGTTTTCGTCTTCTTCCAATACACCACAAGTTTTCTCATCTTTGTACTTGTTATAAATGTACTCTGATGCAAAGTGGTTTTTGATCACTTTGTCTTCGACAATCCCCATGCCAGACTCTTCTACCGCTTGTTGTGCCAGAGGAATACGGGCTTGGTTTGCTGCCAGTGATGCCGCGCGGAAAATTTTATCTACCTGCTCCTGAGAGTAAGTAGCAAACTCTGCTTGTGCAGCTTGCACACGAGCAACAAGAGCATTAAGTTCCGCCATATTTGTTACAGGCATAGTGAATCTCCTAAAATTAAAAAAATGTTAAAAACTTTTTATTAAGACTGTCACCCGGTCTAAACGGCCAAAATCCAGTTTTTCTTCAGAAACAAGCTTAGTAAATAGCTTTCATCTCTGAGTATAATCTTTCAGTATTTGAAAACATTGACCCAGATCAGTTCTAAAAAACAATTCCTTCACTTGTCGAAATATTACCCGAAAAACACATAACCATATGAATTTTAATATAAAATAAATAAAGAGACCGGTTTCATAAAGAAATATCATCAAGACATAAAATAAAAAAACTACAATTTTATGTAATAAATTTTCATGGCAAAACAACATAGAAAGACCTAATCCGTTGTTTTCGTGCTACTAGTCATTATATAAGCCATGGATGAGAACACCATTTTTAAACTATCTTTTTTACAATATCCCTACATATAAGCCACAAACCAGTCAGCACATCTGAACTCTTAATCTGAGTTGAACCAATACAAAAGGTTCCATTTCGATAATTTCTCGTCCCCACCGCAAAAATTATCGAAAAGATGACATCTTATTCATATCACTGGATAATCGTTCATCGGATGCTAAATTAACGAGTGGTGTCATATATTGCAGGGTTGTCAACAGACTGAACTGATTCGCAGATAGATCGGTCATCAAAGCGGCCATTACGGATTACAGACATGACCGCTAAACAGCCACACCTCAACAGACAAGACATATAGTGCAGAACTACAATAGGAAGGCTATGACTGAATCGTCGATAAAAACAAATCTTTATGTCATTATTTTCGGGACACATACACGGGCAGGCAAAGTGTTTGACCTCTGTCTGATTGCGACAATTGTGAGTTCCTTATTGGTTTTGATTCTGGAGTCAATTCCGGAAATCAATGCGCAATGGCACCAACAACTCCGTTACTTTGAGTACGGTTTCACTTTGCTATTCACCGTGGAATACCTCGTCCGGCTCTATTGCTCTCCTCATCCCAAAGCCTATGCGAAAAGTTTTTACGGGATTGTCGATTTGCTCGCTATCCTACCCACTTACCTCTCATTACTCTTTCCTACCATTTCATTTATGGCAGTGGTCCGACTGATTCGAGTGATGAGAATTTTCAGAATTCTCAAGCTGGTTCGTTATCTACAAGATTCCAATATTCTGATGCGTTCGCTCCTCATGGCCCGTCGGAAAATTTTCATCTTCTTCAGTTCCGTTTTAATACTGGTGACGATTTTCGGGGTGCTGATTTATGTAATTGAGGGGCCGGAACATGGATTCTCAAGTATTCCGAAATGTATCTATTGGGCTATCGTCACAATTACAACAGTCGGATATGGTGATCTGGTGCCTCAGACGCCGCTTGGTCAGGGACTCGCTTCACTCACCATGCTATTGGGTTACTCAATTATCGCCGTTCCGACAGGCATTATTACCGCAGAACTGAGTAAAGAAATGAATATTCATCGCCAATTGGTCAAATGCCCGAACTGCTCTCGAACCGGGCATGATAGTGACGCGCTTTTTTGTAAACACTGCAGCAGCCAGTTAGCCGACCCGGATAAACGTGTTGTTTCAGGAAAGACACCATAGTTGTTCAGAGAAAAAGATTGCTCAGATAAAAAAGATTATTCCGATAAAAAAAGAGTGCACAACGTGCACTCTTTCTCAATATGACAACAAGACGTAATGATGATTATGTCTCTATTTTTCGTTCAGAATGATGCGTAAGGTACGACGCAATGGTTCTGCTGCGCCCCACAGTAGCTGGTCACCAACCGTAAATGCATTGAGGAAGTCATCCCCCATCGACATTTTACGTAAACGCCCCACAGGAACAGATAACGTCCCTGTCACTTTGGTCGGCGTCAGTTCCTGAACAGTGATATCGCGATCATTTGGAATCACTTTTACCCAATCATTATGAGAGGCGATAATCTCTTCGATTTCGTCCATTGGCACGTTTTGCTTTAATTTAATCGTCAGCGCCTGCGAATGGCAACGCATTGCACCGATACGCACACAAGTGCCGTCAATCGGGATCGGAGAACCTTGCAGATTGAGAATTTTGTTTGCTTCAGCGCCGGCTTTCCATTCTTCTTTACTCTGTCCGTTGTCACGTTTTACATCAATCCATGGGATCAATGACCCAGCCAGCGGAGCACCGAAGTTATCACGCGGGAAGGAGCTTGAACGCATCGTTTCTACAACCTTACGGTCAATATCAAGAATAGAACTGGCAGGATTAGCCAGCTCAGAGCTGACACAATCGTTAATCACGCCCATCTGAGAAATCAGCTCACGCATATTCTGCGCCCCGGCACCGGATGCAGCCTGATACGTCATGGCACTCATCCACTCAACCAGACCTTTCTCAAACAGTCCGCCTAAGCCCATCAGCATCAGGCTCACGGTACAGTTTCCACCGACGTAGGTCTTGGTTCCGGCATGAATGGACTGCTGGATCTGTTTCAAATTGACCGGATCAAGCGTAATGATAGAATCTTCAGCCATCCGTAATGTCGATGCTGCATCAATCCAGTAACCCTTCCAACCGGCATTTCTGAGCTGAGGATAAACTTTTTCGGTATATCCACCGCCCTGACATGTAATGATGGCATCCAACTGTTTTAAGCTTTCAACATCATAAGCATCCTGCAGTAACCCGGCATCTTTCCCGAAATCAGGAGCCGCGATACCAACTTGTGAAGTGCTGTAAAATACAGGTTCGATATGATTAAAGTCACCTTCTTCAACCATCCGCTGCATCAGTACAGAACCGACCATACCACGCCACCCGACTAAACCTACTCTCATTGCACAAACTCTCCATGTGTTTCTGATTCAAATCTAATCCAACATCTATAAGCGGTTCAGAAAAAAATCTCAAGTTCAATTTGGAATTACCCATAAGTTTTTCAACTTAATTACCAGAGACAGCACCGCTTTCTTCGTATAAAAAAATCAATAATATCAGATAAATAAAACAAAACAGCACCCAAACCAAGGTGCTTCAGTATTTTTTAAGTGAGTGTATCAACGATTATTTTTTGTCAGTTGATCACGTAAGTTAGGCGGTGTGCCTTTGATAGTCAGCGTATCCGATTCAGGATCATAAAAGACCCGCTCACCCAGTAACAAACTATCGAAGCTCAGATTTAACCCACCACCGGAACCTACATATTTTGTCAGCTTGCGCACTGTTGACCGATCAGCCGGAAAACTCTCTTCCAGCTCATAACCGTGACTTTGGGCGTAATCCCATAAAGTCGTTCCATTGGTATCATCCGGCAACTCTTTCGATAAATCCTTCAACTGGACTTCATCGCCTGATTTAATCTGTTCATTACAGTAGTCGTAGACCTGCTTTTTGTAAGTAATTGTTTCATCTTTTTCAAACTGCGCATCACTACAAAAATCTTCCACGGCTTGCATCAATACTAAATTTTGCTGTTTTGAATCCAGCCCAACATCAGCCTGCAGAAAGTCGAGAAAAAAGTCAGCAACTTTGCGCCCGACCCGCCCCTTAATATAAGTCAGGTAACGATTAGAATCCGGGTCTGATTGGTAAAGCGATAGATCGATACGGGCAGCGATATCCATTTGTCGGATATCCAGATAATCCGTCGCACTGATATCCAATCCTTCCGTAATTTTCAGGCTCTGCTTCATGGGTAAGAGCCCAATGAATAGGTATTGTGTCGCCAGTGACTGATACTCAGCCATCACGAGAATTCCTTCGTCAGCAAAAGGATACTTCATCAGTTCATCTTTAAGTTTTCTGACACTGGACTGTGAGAAATCATAAAAATTTAAGCTTCCACTTTTAAGCTCACGCAACCAGCTTTGAAACTCACTATCTGATTGAAAACAGCCAAACCCTTTGGAAGGCTTTGCACTAAAAACACGGTGCAATTCAGCCACCAGATTTTGCGTTGAAGCATTGTTTTCTAAAGACTGAGAGCGATAGTTGACAACCAGTTCATCCGATTCATTTTTCAGTAACTGGTGTAGTATTACATTGGAGAGATCAAGACTCATAGCGAATTTATCATCGTTGTGGTTTCAGTTGACAGGTATAGTAGGTTATCATAAGCCGTTTTTACTATCATCGTTAGAGTCTATATGCCCATTACATCAAAATATAGTGATCAACAAATTGAAACGATCCTGACTGAAATTGCTGCCGTTTTTGATAAACATGATGCGTCTCCGGATCTGGTTCTGATGATCGCCGGAAATATCGCAACCAATGTCTTGAATCAAAACGTTGCAGAGATCCAAAGAAAAGCCATTGCTGAGAAATTCGCTCAAGCGTTGATATCTTCAATCGACAGTACGATTCACTAACAAAGAACGGATAAAACGAAAAGAACATGGTAGAGAGTGAAAACACCTACGGAGAGCGGGTATCCCGCTTAGTTGGCTGGGGACACTGGTTTGCGTTTTTTAACATTATCGCAGCCATGCTGATCGGTACACGTTACATATCTCAGTCCCCATGGCCAGAAACATTGTTGGGGCAATTTTATTTGGCTGTTTCATGGGTCGGGCATTTTGGCTTTCTCGTTTTTGCGCTCTACCTGTTGGTGCTGTTTCCACTGACATTCCTTGTCCCCTCGCGCAAGTTATTCAGATTTCTTGCTGTTTGTTTTGCAACGATCGGACTCACCGTCCTGCTAATCGACACGCAGTTGTATTTCAAACTCAATCTCCATCTAACCCCTGTAGTCTGGGAAGTGCTTTTCAGCGATAATTCCCAAACGACAACCAACGACCTTCAACACCTGTTCGTGTTGTTACCACTGATTTTTGCCATGGAGATCGGTTTATCCGAATGGGTATGGAGAAAACAGAGACGCTTGTCGCATAAGCACATTGGCCGGCCGCTGGCGACGATTTTCTTTATCAGTTTTATTACCAGCCACCTGATCTATGTTTGGTCTGATGCCTCTTTGTATACACCGGTCACCAGCCAAAAATCGAATTTCCCATTGTCTTATCCGATGACAGCAAAATCGTTTATGGAAAGACACGGGCTGTTTAACCGGGACGATTATCTCAAGCGTCTGCATGAGAAACAGACTCACAAAACTGTACTGGTGAACTATCCGTTAGAGCCAATCAAATTTGACCGCCGGATTAACCCACTCAATATTCTGGTTGTAAGTGTCAATAACTTGCGTGCCGATATGCTCAACAGCAAATACATGCCGCTGGCGACAACATTCGCCAAAGAGAGTCTGAACTTCAGCAATCATTACAGTTCCAGTAATGACATGTTCGGTATTTTCGGACTATTTTATGGCCTGCCCAGCAGCTATGCATCGAGTATAAAGGTCCAAGGCACACTGCCGGTTCTGCTCGATACACTCGAAGAGCAGAAATATCATTTCGGTCTCTTCAGCGGTAATAACTTCAGCGATCCGCTCTATGCAGAAACTGTGTTCAGAGGGCTACCGTTAAACCACACCTCATTTACCAAAGACGCCAGCCGAGATGAACAAACCATTGACGCGTGGTCAAAATGGGTCACCAATCAGTCAGGCCGTTGGTTCAGCTATTTAGAGCTGACCACAGTGCAAGAGTTTGATGCACCGGACAATTCATTCGGTAAATCGACACAAGATAAACTCAAAAATAATTATGAACTGTCGGTTGAAGCGGCAGACCATGAGCTGGGACAACTGATTAAGAAAGCCTATGAGATGGGATTAATGGACTCAACGATTGTGGTCATTACCTCCAATCACGGCACTGAGTTTAATGAGACCAACACTAATAGTTGGGGCTCGAATACCAACTACAGTCAGTATCAGCTTAAAGTGCCGATGATTATCCATTGGCCGGGCAAAGTGGCGGCCGAATATCCCCAGCGCACCAGTCACCTCGATTTTTCAGTGACACTGTTACAAGATTTACTCGGTGTTTCTTCAAATCCGAATGACTACAGTAGTGGTCAAAACTTGTTTGATGAAAACAAAAGACGTTGGATTTTAGCCGGAGATGCCCGGGAATTGGCTCTAGTGACCAATAAGCAAACAACAGTGATTGATAAGTTTGGTAATTTCAAAGTCTTTGATAACAATTACCATCGATTGCCGGATACCAATCCGACACTGCCGGTTCTGATGCAAGGGTTAACTGAACTGAAACGGTTCTACAGCAAAGACAATTAAATCAAGCTATTGCTTGACTCGTTTTATGAAAGGCGGTAGATTACATGCCATCGGACTGTAGCGCAGCTTGGTAGCGCACCGTCATGGGGTGTCGGGGGTCGGAGGTTCAAATCCTCTCAGTCCGACCATACACCTAAAGGGAAGTTTTCTTATGAAGACTTCCCTTTTTTCATTCAGTTAAGCATACGAAAACTCGCCTTCACTGATAAAATTTTAATCAAAGTCGCATAATACTGATAAAAATCAATTTGAAGACTTTACAAGCAAAGTAATCATGGTTATGATTTTTGCACTTAATGGAGAGATGGCTGAGTGGTTGAAAGCACCGGTCTTGAAAACCGGCGATGGTTAATAGCTATCCTAGGGTTCAAATCCCTATCTCTCCGCCACATTCAAGAAAACCGCTGTTTTTTTACAGTGGTTTTTTTCGTTTTAGAAGTGCAAACCTATCTTAAAAGAGCTGCCCCGCAGTCAAATGTCACCTAATACATATAGGTGAGACATGTGTACCTACTGTGTACCTACCTCAGCAGCTAAGCTCTCACGCCTGAACAGCAAAAGATTCAGGAGTTAGAAGTCAGAATTAATCGATTAGAAAGAGAAAAAGCCACCGCTCTCTTAATGTCGGACGAACTCGAACGTTCTCGTTAATTAACCACTACACTCCACGCGACTCGTTCCGCTGCATAAAAATTACTAAAATTGTCCTTATCCGGGAATATATCACCTATAATGAATAGGTATACCTTCACATAACCGTACGTCGCATGATATTTGCGACAAAAAGTCGTGGCAATTAAAGGGAACTGTAAAACTTTTGATATAACAGCAAGAAGTCATACTGGCTCTTAATTGCTAGTTATATTAGAAGGTTAAGTTGGGTTCCCTACTATTCTAAGGCGACACTTAGTAACTAACCGTAAACTACGCACAATTTACTCTAGTTGATTAAGCGCTTCCTACCTCATTTAATTTTACATAGGTCTAATTCCTTGCCTATAGTCTAGTCGGAGGGCATTCTCATGCTCCCAAGTAACAATTCTTCAGGAAATCCCTGGGGCGGAGGAAAACAAGATCCTCCACATTTAAATAATATTCTTCATTACTTCAAGAAAATTCTTATAGGTCGCGGGCCTTCAAGATTTTTTACTCCATTTATTATTTTATTTTTAGCCCTCATTTTATGGTCAGCATTTTATACCGTTCCAAGTGATTCTGTCGCTGTCATACAACGCTTTGGCAAATATGTACATAAAGTTCCTGCGGGGCTTCACGTCAAGATGCCACTTGGTATTGATACGATAAAAATAGTGCCGGTTAAACGACAACTAAAACAAGAGTTTGGTTTTACCACGCCAGGGGCTAATGACCCTCATCAAAGTCCAAGAGTCAACGATCGTCGTCAAGAGACACAAATGGTCACTGGCGATTTAAATGCCGCTCTTGTGGAGTGGGTAGTTCAATATCGAATTTCTGAACCCACTAATTTTTTGTTCGAAGTCCGAGAACCCAGTGAAACGCTTCGATATGTTTCTGAATCCGTAATGCGTGAAGTCGTTGGGGATAGAACTGTAGATGAAGTGATCACGATAGGTCGACAAGAAATTGAATATGAAGCACTTTCAAAAATGCAGGTGCTCTCAACGAAATATGCCTTAGGGATTAGTATTGACCAAGTGCAATTGAAAAACATCAACCCTCCGCAACTTGTTCAGGCATCGTTTAACGAAGTGAACCAAGCTCAACAGGAAAAAGAAAAATTAATTAATGAAGCTCGTCGAGATTACAACAAAGTGATTCCTCTAGCTTTAGGGGAAAAAGACCAAAGGATCAGAGAGGCTGATGGTTACCGTCTAAAACGGGTTAACGAGGCTGAAGGAGATACAGCTCGCTTCAATGAACTATTGTTCGAATACGTTAAAGCACCGGAAGTGACTAAACGAAGAATCTATCTCGAAACCATGCAAGCTGTATTACCGAATATTCGTGCCAAAATTATCATTGATGAGCGAGCAAGCAATATTTTACCTTTGCTCAATATCAACAAGACACAAGGAGATGCACAATGAAACCGAATAAAATAGGGATCATAATCGCATTAGTTTTAGGTGTCTCTCTTAGTATATACAACGCACTTTACACGGTGAGTGAAGTGCAACAGGTCATTATTACTCAGTTTGGGAAACCAATAGGAGAACCGGTTGTAGATGCTGGATTGAAAATAAAAATACCATTCATTCAAGAAATTAACACTATAGACAAACGAGTGTTGGAGTGGGATGGCAACCCTTCCGATATGCCAACAAAAGATAAGTTGTACATTTCGGTTGATTTATTCGCTCGGTGGCGAATAACCGACCCACTTCAATACTTTTTACGAATCAAAGATGAACGCAGTGCACAATCTCGTCTTGACGATATATTGGGGAGTGAGACGCGAAATGCGGTGGCAAAACATGAACTAATCGAAATAATTCGTACAAATAAAAATCGAAAACCGTTACGAGATTCCTTATTAAGTGATACTGAAGGAGAACTGAAAATTGGTACCCTTGTTCCCATCCAAAAAGGTCGTCAATTAGTCGAACAAGAAATATTTTCTGCCGCGGCAGAAAAAATAAAAATATTTGGTATTGAATTGCTCGATATTCGCTTCAAACGTATTAATTACAATGAAAGTGTTCGTCCTAAAATTTACGAGCGAATGATTAGTGAACGTCGACAAATTGCGGAACGTTTTTTATCCGAAGGAAATGGGGAAGCAGCGAGGATTCGTGGTGACCGAATCAGAGATTTGAATAAAATCCAGTCTGAAGCCTATCGTGAAGTCGAAGAGATTCGCGGGCAAGCCGATGCCAAGGCCGCCGAAATTTATTCGTTAGCTTACAATAAAAACCCTCAAGCGAGGCACCTTTATGAGTTCACACGAACGATGCAAGCTTACTCAACTATCATCTCAGAAAATACAACGCTTGTTTTATCTACTAACAGTGATTTATTCAAGTTTCTCAATGGCATTGAAGGTAACTTAATACCTATTGTTGAAAAACAAAATGAGTAAAAAAGCCCAAATAGCATCAACTTATCCGACTCGACTACCAAAAGAGTACATTGATTGGGTTGCTAGACCGATAAACCGTTTTATACATATTGAATCAGCAGCGGGCATTGTACTATTTGTTTCAGCAGTACTTGCTGTTTTACTTGCCAACTCAGGTTTAAGTGAGGAGATTGCTCATTTTTGGCAAATTCCGGTAGGGATTACTTTCGGTGATTTAGTATTTGAGCGTTCTTTACACAAATGGATAAATGATGCTGGAATGACTTTGTTTTTCTTTCTCATTGCCTTAGAACTTAAGCGTGAGTTAGTGCTTGGTGAACTTCGTAATCCCAAATTAGCAGTACTTTCCATTGCTGCTGCTCTTGGTGGGATGTTATTACCTCCTCTTTTCTATTTGTTTATCCAATTTGGTGAGTCAGGGCATCATGGTTGGGGTACTGTGATGGCAACGGACACCGCATTTGTGATCGGGTGTCTGGCGCTCTTAGGGCGAAGTATTCCAAGTAGCTTGCGCATATTCATGCTATCAATGGCCGTAGTGGATGACATTGGATCGATCTTTGTTGTTGCTATTGGCTATGGCAATGACATTGACTGGAGGCCCGTTGTTTATGCATTGATAGGCTTTATTGTTATTCGAGGCATGAGCTTCTTGGGAGTTCGCAGTATTGTACTCTTTTCTCTTGTTGGGGGAGTGATATGGTTGTCGATCGATATGTCTGGCATACATCCGACAATTACTGGTGTGATTCTAGGCATATTAACACCAACAAATAAGTGGGTGAGCAAGCAACACCTCTCCACTATTGTGAACTCGATAGTGGCATCTTCTCCTATGAAACAGTGGAGCGGAGATAAGGTTGAAGGAGAGACTTTAAGGACTGCTGCTACAGCGGCTCGTGAAACGCTTTCACCGGTCGAACGCTTAGAAATGTTACTCCATCCTTGGGTCGGATTTGTCATCTTACCATTATTCGCCTTTGCTAATGCTGGGGTTTCACTGACCACTACGAATGCAACTTCTTCAATTACTCTTGCTGTCTTTTTGGGGTTTGTTTTTGGCAAGCCGATAGGTATTGTGCTGTTCAGTTGGATTGCAGTAAGACTTCGGGTAGCCATACTTCCAAAAAATATGAATTGGGGAATGATTTTAGGGGGCGGGATGTTGGCCGGTATTGGTTTTACGATGGCATTGTTTATTTCAGAATTAGCTTATAGTCCTGACCAAATTCTTGCTGCAAAACTTGGAATTTTCTCAGCTTCCATTTTTTCAGCTTTACTTGGCCTCATTTTTTTACGG
Organism: Vibrio sp. MEBiC08052; assembly: GCF_001506075.1. Classification (GTDB taxonomy): domain Bacteria; phylum Pseudomonadota; class Gammaproteobacteria; order Enterobacterales; family Vibrionaceae; genus Vibrio. The sequence goes on from NZ_KQ947475.1 coordinate 2,232,768, forward strand.
TATTTCTCTGTGAGAGAAATGACCTGCTCCCCCTAATCTAGTCCAGTCTATATTCATCCAACCAAGGAGATGATGAACATAGAAACGTGTAAATTGGACTAAATAAAGAAGGAAGAAGCAGCTCACTTATAACAGTGAAGCGAAACTATCTCAAAAAATAGAACAATAGGAAGCCGATCCATGACGCAATTAATAACACCCAAGGTAGTGGTGATACCTTTGTTTCAATCTTGGTTTCTACTAATGTCACTTGCTCATCGTCTTGGCGTCTAGCCTTTGATTTCGCTTCTTGCTTTTTAGCTTTGTCGGCAGCTCTTGCCTTGGCTTTTTGTTGTTTCTTGTAAAGAGCAATACCTTTTTCAATACCTTGAGCGATACGTTGTGTTTCCGCTTTCTTTTGACCAGGAAGCTGTGTAGCTCTAGCGATATCCATCGCCTCTTCCTTGGTTTTTTGTGAGGATTCTACTACTTGTTTTTTATGCATAATTTAATCTTTCCATATCGGAAATTAACGCTTTAACAGCACAAATATCCATTCGCTATATTTGGCACATTATGGCCAGTGTAGACCACTGATATTTTAATAAAACAACCAGAATACCAGTATTGATTGTCTCTCTAAAGTCTTCATCTCACCATCCACAGGCAATCCGCGTTGTCGGGATGTTTTTTTGAGCAGTCCCTTGCTCAAAAATCGTCCTGATTTTTGCCCTTGCCTGAGTTTAAAACTGCCTCTCTAGATTTAATCTTCCCGCAGATATTCCTCTTCTGAAGCGGTAATCAAATTATGCAGAAAAGTCAGCACATGCCAGAGTTCGCAGTAATTGGTGCTGGGGTCGGTACATGAGCCCTGAAGGGTCATCAGGTATTGACGGGCAAGAAGATGTAAGGGTTTATTGATTTGTTGAAGTTCTGAATTCGGCATGATCGCCCCTCTTGGAAGTTGATGTTTATTATCACCACCAAGAGGTTCGAATCTCTGAAAGTGGTGAGCTGAACAAGGTTCGAACTACCGCACTTCCGAACGGCCAACCAGAGGTTGCCTTGCCAGCCCACCGTAACTTGAGCGAGATAAGGCTACACATAAAGCGTATGCGATACAAGGCATGGTCTTTATATGCTGGAAGTGAATGTGCGGGGTTCGAATCCCGGCACCGGTTCTGTCGGTGCTTGAGAATCGTAATCGCTGTGGGGGTTCATGGCGATTGGCTGGTTGCCGGATTTTGTGGTGTGTCGGAGAGATTGGTACTTTGGATGACATGGGGTTTTCTGTTTTATGCGAGTGACATCTTAATTTTGACGGGTTGTACGGTGGGCAATAGCTTTGCCGCTCTGTGCCATTGATGCTCGCGCCCCAGACACTTTTGTCGTGGCTAAGCACCCGTGACGCAAAGACTCATCCGCCAGATTAAGCCGCATCACCGACATCACTCAGGAGCTGGCGGTGAAAACATCAAAAGGAATATCATTCAGGGTTCTCGGTTGATTTCGAACTACACTGTACTAGATAGTAACTCGTTTATGCAGCTTCGACGGGATGGTGGAAAATGAAACGTAATTGTCATGGGGTGAGACTTTTCCTTCTTGTTTTAGCTGCTGTGCTATCCAATACCTCTGTTGCTGAAACAACTGATTTTTTGACCCACAGTACACTTGGGAAGGTATATATTGACAAAAATGATGAATTGCGCGGTCTAAAACATGGTGGCAGACGAGCGTTTAATGTGGAACTTGTTCGTGAGATGATGCTTCTTGTAAACCACCCCGTTCAATTTCAGATACTGCCATTCAAGCGTGGACAGATTGAACTAAAAAAGAAAAGAAAGGCTTTATTTAACATCGCAAGAACCAAACCAAGAGAACAATTGTATAAATGGGTTGGCCCTCTTCAGATCGATAATGTCTATTTCTATGAATCTATTCATCGGCCAGATCCTATCACCGACTATGAACAAGCTAAAGACGTTCCGCGGATCTGCGTTCTCCGAGGAACCTCACAACATGAAAACCTGATTGCTCAAGGATTTGAGAACATTTATGACATCAATACCTGGAGTGCTTGCTTAAAAATGCTGGTCATTGGTCGAATAGACTTGGTTCCTGTCAGTGATTCCTTAATCACGACGATGATGGATGAGGCAGAAATCACCTATAAGCAGATCCGGAAAACGCCAGTTTTGGTGCAAAAGAACGCTGGATATATCGCTTTTTCAAAAGACCACTCAGATGATGAGATAGATAAATGGCAACAGGCCTTAGATAAACTGAAACGCTCCGGCAAGTATGATGAACTCGCTCATACCTATCTACACGAATAGCGTTTTTATCCACTTGCCGATCCTGAGCCAATCAGGCTTAATCATACGATATTGGCACAGATTCATTTACACTCTCGGGCAAGAAGATGTAAGGGTTTATTGAAGTTCTGAATTTGGCATAATCCCCCCTCCCCTCATTTCTCACCTTGCCCGGCTATCGCTTTGGCATGTTCAAAGACCTCATTGATATAGGGATGCGGGCTTTTGGCATCGGCCAGTCGCACCAACACAATTTCCAGTGGCTCGCGATAGTCTGACCAAATGTGAACGAGCCTGCCGTCATCGATATATGCCTTCGCTACAGAATAAGGAATGCAAGCCACACCATTGCCGTGTATCGCCATCGGTAGCAGAGATTCAGAAATGGTGGATTGGAAAACAACCGAGAGTTTTTTTGCCTGAGGTGTGGCGTTAAACAGCGGCTGAGACAGCTCCAAAAGCTGAGAAGACGGTGCATACGTCAAATGGGGAATGGATACTTCTTCCAGCAATTCGAGCGAGAACGATGTACCACAAACCCAAATCAGTGCGTCATCCGCCAATTTTAACACTTCAAATTCATCCGATTCGAAATAGCGTGCCGCTTGGTTGCTTTGATAAAACAGTAAACAATCGGCCCGCTGAGATTGCAATGCAGCCTGATAGCCGGTCACTGAACGCACCCCGGAATCGATGCTACTGACAAGCGGTGTTGTCATGTAGTTCAATATTTGCGTAAACCACTGCGGGAAAAAGTTACAAGCCAAAGTATGCAAAGATGCAAACACCATCGGGTTCGGTTTATTGGCCACCATCTCTTCACAGCGTTCCGCCATTTGCACCATTTCTGCGGCAATGGGATAAAGCCTTTTGCCTTCCGGTGTTAACTTGACGGGTGTCCGGCTTCGGTCAAACAGTTCAACATTCAGATGCTGCTCCAGCTGCTGAATTCTGCGACTAAACGCAGCCTGAGAAGATGCATTTAATTGAGCGGCCAATGAAAATTTCTGGCAATCTGCCAAGGTGATAAAATCCTTTAACCAGCGAACATTCATCCTTTAATTCCTTCATCTTTACATTATCGAAATTTTGCATAAGTCATGCAAAATACAAGACATCAAATGCTTCCAATCAGTATAGATAAACGCATAGATTATCATCAAAGGAAAGGGAAATTTAACAACAACCCCATTAAACTGTAATAAATAAAAGGATTTATTATGAGACTTAAGTCAATAGCAGTTATTGCATATGGATTACTGTCCGTCGGTTTCTCAACGGCCAGTTATGCAAATCTTAAAGACGATATTATTCAACGTGGTACGCTGAAATGTGGTGTTTCAAGCGACAAAATGGGCTTTTCATACATCAATGACCAAGGTAAATGGGCAGGCATGGATGTGGATTACTGCCGTGCGGTCGCGGCGGCTGTTTTAGGTGACCCGAAAAAAGTTGAATACATTACCACCACTTCCAAAAACCGCTTCACCTCCCTCGCTTCCGGCGAAATCGATATTCTGTCACGTTCGACAACCTGGACGGTTTCTCGCGATGCCAAACTGGGTGCTGACTTCACCACGATCTGGTTCTACGACGGTCAAGGGTTCATGACGCGTAAATCTCTCGGAATTAAATCAGCAACCGAGCTCAATGGTGCAACGTTTTGTCTCTCTCCGGGGACTACCTCTGAACATAACCTTGCTGATTACTTCGGCTCCAGAGGGCTGACTTATCGTTCCGTTGTTTTTGAAAAGACTGAAGAGCTGTACGCGGCATACCAAAAAGGCCGGTGCGATGCACTCACCAATGATGTCACAGGATTAGCGGCGCGCCGTACCCTGTTTAAAGATCCAAACCAGCACGTCATTCTCCCGGAAGTGATTTCAAAAGAACCGCTTGGCCCTTACGTCAAACAAGGCGATAACGAATGGCGTGATGTCGTTACCATGGTCGGTAACGCGCTGATCGAAGCTGAAGAGTTAGGTGTCACGCAACAAAATGCCGCAAAGCTGGCTAAATCATCACCAAAGCCTAAGATTAAACGTCTGCTTGGGACTGAAGGCAGCCTTGGCACAGATTTAGGTCTGAAACCGGACTGGGCACTGAAAGCGATTGAAGCAACCGGAAACTACGGTGAAATTTTTGCCCGCAATGTCGGGGTCAATTCACCCCTGAAATTTGAACGTGGAGCGAACGCGCTATACACCAACGGTGGCTTAATGTACTCCCCGCCTTTCCGTTAATCGACTTTAACGACCAGCCTGCGTTTGCGTGGGCTGACCTTCCATGGACAGGTTGGAATCACACATGAAATTGACCAAAGGAACCCTGATAGACTGGGGCCAGCAAGCCTTACTGTTAATCACGGTGACACTCTTATTTTGGTACTTAGGTACTAACGCTTCTGAAAATATTGGCAAACTTGGCATTACCACGGGTTTTGACTTTCTTCGTGAACGTGCCGGTTATGACATCTCGTTTAGCCTGATTGATTACAACCAAAATGATACCTACTTAAAAGCCTACTACGTGGGGGTTGCCAACACACTGCTGGTTTCGTTTTTAAGTATCATTCTGGCAACCGTCATTGGCTTTATTATCGGTGTCGGTCGCGTCTCGAATAACTGGGTGGTCAGTCGCCTGTGCCGTGCATACGTGGAATTGGTTCGTAATGTACCACTCGTGGTTCAGCTCGTTTGGTGGTATGCCCTGTTTCTCAGCTTACCGGCGATTCGCAACAGTATTCAGCTAAGCGATAACATTTACCTTTCTAACCGTGGCTTGGCCATTCCCCATTTGTCATTCGCGGGCTGGGGCGGCTATATATTTCTCGCGTTGCTTGTCTCGTGTTGTGCGGCATTTGCCTATCGCAGAGCGGTATTCAGCAAGGTTCAGTGGGTCGGTTTTACCCCGGTTTTATGGCCCCGGCTATTGGCGATCATCGTGTCGTTACCCTTGTTGGTGGTTCTCTATACTCTGGTCTCCGGCAATTTCGAGTACAGCACACCAAAGCTGGCCGGATTTAACTTTCAGGGCGGGATGATTGTGATTCCGGAACTGGTCGCGCTGTGGATTGCGCTCTCGGTTTACAGTGCCAGTTACATTGCGGAAATCGTTCGGGGCTGTATTCAGTCCATCGCCAAAGGCCAGCACGAGGCCGGAAAAGCACTTGGATTTAACGATTCAGCCATTATGTGGAAATTGATTGTGCCGCAGGCCATTTATCCGATGGTGCCGCAAATCACCAGTGTTTACCTGAATATTATTAAGAACTCGTCACTCGGTGTCGTGATCGGCTTTATGGAGCTGGTGTCCTCTACCGGCGGTACGACCTTAAACAATACCGGACAGGCTATTGAGTGCATCCTGATCGTAATGGGGACGTATTGTGTCTTCAGCCTGGTCACCAGCTTACTGATGAACTGGTATAACTCACACGTTGCGATAGGGAAATAAACATGCAAAGTAAAACTATCATGACATATATTGAACCTCGCCCGGCGATTGAAATAAAAGCGGGATGGCAAGCATGGTGCCGTCAGAATTTGTTCTCTTCGGTATTCAATACTTTTCTCACCATCGCAGGCTTACTGTTTGTTATCTGGCTGGTCCCGACACTGCTGAACTGGTTTATTTTTGATGCCACGTTTGTCGGAGAATCCCAAGCGGACTGCGTGTCTGGCGGTGCCTGTTGGTTACCCGTGGTGAACCGTATCGAACTGTTCACTTATGGCATGTATCCGGAGGCGCAACAATGGCGCGTCGATGTCGCCTTTGGTTTAGCGGCCATCGCGATCCCGATGTTGTACATCAAACGCTTTAATAAGCTGGTAATGCTCTGTTATATCGCTGTTTTGCCTTTTGCAATGTGGATGCTGCTCAAGGGCGGAACCTTTGGTTTAGAGACCATCTCGACCACCAAATTTGCCGGCATTATGCTGACCCTGTTTTTGGCTATTTTCGGCATGGTGTTTGCGCTGCCCCTTGGCATCTTACTTGCCTTGGGACGGCGCTCAAAACGGCCGGTGATTCACTGGCTCAGTGTGGCTTACATCGAGTTGGTGCGCTCCGTTCCTGTCATCACCTTGCTGTTTATGGCCTCGCTCATGATCCAGTTATTCCTGCCACCGGGTCAAGAATTCGATGTGTTGTTACGTGTGGTTGCGGTACTGGTGCTGTTCACTGCGGCTTATATGGCTGAGACGATTCGCGGTGGCCTGCAATCGATTCCTCAGGGACAGTTTGAGGCGGCTCAAGCCCTTGGTTTCGGTTACTGGAAAATGATGGGAAAGATCATTCTTCCGCAAGTCCTGAAAAACTCGATTCCACCGTTGCTGAATCAATTTGTCGGTATTTTAAAAGAGACCACGCTGGTGATGATCGTCGGTGTGTTAGACGTGGTCGGTGTTGCTTCCAGCACACTCTCCAACGCGAAATGGGTTGGATTAGAAAATGAAATGTACGCATTTCTGGCGGTGTTTTTCTTTATCTGCTGTTTTTCACTCTCTCAGTACGCTGCTCATTTAGAACGCCGCTTAAAATAATACCCCTTTAGGAGAAGTCACACATGGAAGTCATCAACACCAAGAATTTAAATAAGTGGTACGACTCATACCATGCGCTGCGCGATATCAATCTCAGCGTGAAGAAAGGCGAACGTATCGTGATTTGCGGCCCTTCGGGGTCAGGAAAATCAACGCTGATCCGCTGTATCAACCAGTTGGAAAAGCACCAATCCGGTTCGCTCAATGTGTTCGGTCAGGAAGTCAGTGACACCCCCAAAGACCTGATTGAACTGCGTAAGCAAGTAGGGATGTGTTTTCAGTCGTTCAACCTGTTCCCTCACCTCACCGTGCTGGAAAATTGCGTTTTACCGCAGACTGCAAACCTGGGCACCAAAGAGTCCGTTGCGATTGATAAAGCGTTAAGCTTACTGAAAAAAGTGAAGATCAAAGAGCAAGCCAACAAATATCCGACCCAACTTTCCGGTGGTCAGCAACAGCGGGTTGCGATTGCCCGCGCACTGTGTATGAATCCTGAGGTGATGTTGTTTGATGAACCCACCTCAGCGCTCGACCCGGAAATGATCGCGGAAGTATTGGATGTTATGACCGACCTTGCCAGCGAAGGGATGACCATGCTGTGCGTGACGCATGAGATGGGCTTTGCCCGCAAAGTCGCTGACCGAGTCATCTTTATGGACCAAGGGCAGATCGTTGAAGAAAACAATCCTGAAGCATTTTTCTCAGCCCCCAAATCACCTCGCACACGCGAGTTTCTCAATCAGCTGATTCATCACTAAGGACGTATATGTTAAACGAGTATTCTATTGCGATTCACGGCGGCGCAGGGGCAATGTCTAAAGGCAAGTTAACCCCGGAACAAGAATCAGAAATTACGACGGTCTTGAAAAACATTGTCGAAGACGGTTTAGCCAGCCTGAAAGAAGGTGCCAGTGCGCTGGATGTGGTTCAGGTTGCCGTCAACATGCTGGAAGATTGCGTGTGGTTTAATGCAGGCAAAGGTGCGGTATTCAATCATGCAGGGACTCATGAGCTCGATGCGTCGATCATGTGCGGCAAAACCCTTGATGCCGGTGCAGTATCGGGAATACGTTACAGTCCGAATCCGATTAACGTCGCCCGGGCAGTCATGGACAATTCCCCTCACATCTATCTGGGCGGTGAAGGCGCAGAGCAGTTTGTGCGCGATATCGGGTTGGTCGAAGTAGACAACACCTACTTCTCCACAGAGATGCGCTATCAACAGCTTCAATCGGCCTTGAAAGCACAGGAAGTCATTCTCGAACCCACCCAGAACGACTACAAATACGGGACGGTTGGCGCTGTCGCATTTGATAAACACGGCAATCTGGCCGCTGCCACATCGACCGGAGGAATCACCAACAAACAATATGGCCGTATTGGCGATTCACCGGTGATTGGCGCCGGGACTTATGCCAACAACCAAACTTGTGCGGTTTCAGCGACAGGCCATGGCGAGCATTTCCTCAGACATGTGGTTGCCCACAATATTTCATCCCGAATGGCGCTGGCACACGAAAGTCTGGAGCAAGCCGCCAATCATGTGATCTTTACCGATCTGAAAAGCACCGGAGGCAGTGGTGGTGTGATTGCTGTCGATCACCAAGGGAACATTGTCCTGCCATTCAACACCGAAGGGATGTACCGGGGCTGGGGCGGCTCGAACCAACCTGCACAAGCAAAGATTTACGAATAGCAATCCACTGCGCTACCACGTCAAAATCCAAACGGTTCAATTGACGTCAGACTCCCTCTGGCTGGCGTCGGTTGTTCCTTCCTCAGTCGATGGGTCACCCACCCTCACATGAAGGCACACACGTTGAGAATTGCTTTTCAAGCCATTGCTGAAACTGTTGCTCTTGGGTTCCCGATGCTTGTGATTGTCGCAATAATACATAGTGATAACCGGACAAAATAAAGCCAAAAGGAGCAACCAGTCTGCCATTTGCCAAATCATCAGCGACCAAGGGATATGAACCGATTGCAGCCCCCAACCCATCGACAGCCGCTTGTAAACAGAAATAAAAATGGTCGAATGATTGACTAACACTGTTCAGGTGAAGCTCATGGTTTGATCGGCTTGACCAATCCTCCCACGCGCCACGGCGTGTCTCACTGTGAAGCAGGGTGATAGTTGAAAAATCATGTTGAACCTGATGCCAGTATTGCGGAGAAAACACCGGCCCGACCCACTCTTCCACTAACGGATGCACCCCATAGTTTGCCGGAATATCAAAATCATCACGACGGATGGCCATCGATAAACCAGCCTCCCCTAAAGTGACAGGCCCGCCTGCCGTCGATAATCTGATATCGACACCAGATGTCAGGTAATAGTCCGCCAGTCTCGGCATCAGCCAACGCATGGTTAATGTCGGCTCGCAGGATACTTCAAGATAATGAACCGAAGCGCTCCTTATCTTATGAATGCCGGTGTCTAACGCATTAAAAGCAACATCCGTGTACTGTTTCAGCAGCGTCCCCTCCGGCGTCAGTCTCAATCCTCGTCCTTGCTTGTAAAACAGTGGCTGAGCAAGGTGAGCTTCTAATAATTTGATCTGCTTACTCACCGCACCGTGAGTGATGTGAAGCTTATCTGCCGTCTCCGTGAAACTGGCAGACTCAGCAGCGATGTGAAAAACATGAAAAGCTTTCAGGTGTCTCATTGGTGAATTTTTCTCACATGATATGTGCAATCTTTTCGATTATAACTTGCTCTCTGATAGTTACAATAATCTCAAATCAACCGATGAGAGAACGGATATGGAAATCACAAGCTATATTATTTTGGGATTGTTAATTGTCATAAGCCCCGGGGCAGATTTTGTGCTCGTGGTCAAAAACAGCCTGAGCAGTGGCAGGAAAGCAGGATTGTTGACCGGACTGGGCATTGGGGTTGGCGTCTGCATCCATATTACCTACTCAATTCTTGGCATCAGTCACTTATTGTCACAGAACGTGGTGCTGTTCAACATGATTAAATATGCCGGCTCAGCCTATTTAATCTACTTGGGGGTAACTGCCCTTTTTTGCTCGAAGTTTACATTCAATCATAAAACGGTGTCCCGACCGCAGGAGGCGCACAACCCCCGCAAATATTTTACACAGGGCTTTTTCTGTAACCTGTTAAATCCGAAAACCATGCTGTTTTTTCTCAGTGTATTTAGTCAAATCGTCTCCCCGGACATGGATAACAGCACACCATTTGCGTTGATTTATGGGCTGTACATCGCTGCATTGCATATCTTGTGGTTCTGCCTGATCGCGTTTTTGATTACTTCTGAGAAAATATTAGCGGTCTTCCAGAGGATCGGGCATCGGGTTAATCAGGCCTGTGGTGTCGGCCTCATCGCCTTCGGTGCAACGCTGTCACTCTCTCACTAATCAACATTGTGAGATCATAGACGCATTATTCAAGATAGAATCAGGCACCCTAGGTATGAACTGTCATGGATTTTATCTGATTGTTTAGCAACCGGATTGCGGCTCAAGCCCTGTGATGCAAGTGACAGGGCGCTTCTTTATGAATTGAATACGTCACACAAGATAACTCTGTCAGAAAAAACTCAGCAATAAAAAATAATAATATATCGAGTTCATATAGTAAGTATATTTCTCCACTAATTTCATATAGACAAGTAAACAAAAATCAGGAAATAACCGGTATATTGTTTAACAAAAAATATATGCAACATATTGAAAATAATGCTTTTGTACTCATTTGGTGCAAAATGTAACCGATTGCACCCAAATAATACAAAAAATGCATTTTTATTACAAAAAACACCACTTTTAAATGGCACGAATCATGCTGTATTAACATTGCAGTATTTTCTATTAAAAGGACTTTGTAATGAAAAAAAGATATTTGGTTTCTGCAATCATGTTACTCACCAGCATGTCAAGTTATGCTGATAATTTACCTCATGTAACAATCTACGCTACAGGCGGAACGATTGCAGGTGCATCAGCTTCAAATGTGGATAGTACGGACTATAAAGCAGGCAGCTTAGGGGTTGATAAACTGATCCACGCAGTGCCAGAGTTAAAAGAGTTCGCGGATGTGAGTGGCGTCCAGATCGCTAACGTAGGGTCTCCTGACATCGATAAGAAGACGCTCCTGAATATGGCGAAAACTATCAATGAAGATTTAGCCAAAGATGATACCCATGGGGTTGTTGTGACACATGGTACAGATACATTAGAAGAAACGGCTTTCTTCTTAGATCTGACAGTTAACAGTAAAAAACCAGTCGTCGTCGTTGGCGCCATGAGACCGGCAACAGCAATTAGTGCCGATGGCGCGATGAATTTATATGATGCTGTAAAACTGGCGAGTGTTGATGAAGCAAATGGCCGTGGCACGATGGTTGCCATGAATGACCGGATTAGCCCGGCCTATTACGTGACCAAAACCAATACGCATGCCGTAGAAACTTTCCAAGCGCCTGAAGCTGGTTATCTCGGTGGTTTCATCAGCGGCCAACCCTACTTTTATTACAAAAACACGCAACCAATGGAAAAGCCACATTTTGATATCTCAGATGTAAAAGAGCTGCCGAAGGTCGATATATTGTATAGCTATCAGGATCAGGACGACTCACTGATTAAAGCCGCGATTAAAAACGGTGCGAAAGGGATTGTCATCGCGGGCACGGGAGATGGCTCAACACCGAGCTGGATTCAGGACGCAATTAAGGATGCCATGAAAAAAGGGATTCCCGTCGTCGTCGCGAGTCGAGTGTATACAGGTTATGTCTCAACGCATGACAATGCAATCGGTTCAGGGTTCTATAACCCACAGAAATCAAAAGTGATTTTAGAGCTAGCTTTAGCTAAAGGCGAATCCGTGGATGAGATTCGCAAATACTTTGCCAAACTCTAAAATCTTTATCCGTTATCAAGATAGAATAGAGACTGAGATAAAAATGCCACTGATTCATCAGTGGCATTTTGTTTGTGTGGCCTAGCCTATTAATCTGACTGGCTAAGCGACGATATCTCACCTTGTTACAGTGAACCGATATAACATCTTTGGTTATCACCCTTCACGCTGTTTAAACGATTTCAGAATCGAGCGGATTTGAACTAACACAACAACAGCAAAGCAAGTTGCGAGCACCATTGAAACCGGACGTTCAACGAAAGCCATTGGATTCCCATCCGATTTAATCAGTGATGAGAGTAGATTTTTCTCTAGCATCGGCCCCAGAATCATTCCCAAGATAATCGGAGAAATTGGATACTGTGCCCGTTGTAGTAAATAGCCGACGACGCCCATGCCCAACATCACCACAATTGAAGAGAGTGAGTTATTAATCGCAAAAGAACCAACGGTGCTAAAAATAATAATAATCGGATATAGAATCGCTTTATCAATAAATATCACACGCTTGATAAAGTTAACCACAATGGTCGCTAATGGGAGCAGCATCAAGTTCGCAATGAAGAACAGTATAAATACTGCATAAAGTTTCTCAGGATGGAATAAGAACAAGGTTGGCCCGGGGTTCATATCCTTCATATACAAGACACCGATAATAATCGCGGCTGCGGAATCGCCCGGAATCCCAAAGACCAAAGATGGAATCCAGCTACCGGCTAAGCTCGCATTATTACTCGATGAAGCATCAATGATTGCTTCTTCAGATCCTTTACCGTACTTCTCCGGGTTTTTGGAAAACTTTTGTGACAGTGCATAAGCGATCCATGCAGCAATATCGGCACCAGCCCCCGGCAACGCGCCGATCAGCGTTCCTAAAATGCTGCTACGACCGATATTCAACTTATAGCGCCACATCGTTTTCGGTATGCCCTTAAACAGATTAAAACTCGACTGAGTCGGGATTACATCTTGCTTCTTACTGGTAATCCGACCGGCGTAGTATTCAATCGCTCCGGAAATGGCAAACAGACCGATCATCGCAGGAATAAAACTGATACCCTGCAACATACTCACTTGCCCGAACGTAAAGCGTGGCACACCGGTAATCTGATCGTAACCGACACAGGCGAGAAGCAAACCAAGGCATAACGTCATCATACCTTTAACGGGTTGGTTGCCCACCACTAATGTTGCACAGGTCAGCCCCAACAGTGAGAGCCACGTATATTCATAAGAGCTAAATTTTAATGCGAACCGGGCTAAAGCCGGTGCTGCGAACATCAGGATAAGTGCACCGATGACACCACCGATAACCGAACTGGTCAGGCCAATACCGAGCACTCGATTTAATTTACCTTGCTTCACCAGCTCATTTGAGTCCGCAACATAAGCGGCTGAAGCCGGCGTCCCGGGTATTCTCAACAATGCTCCCGGAATATCACCGGCGTAGATTGATGAGGCCCCGATAGAAATCATCAATGCCAGTGCCGGGATCGGATCCATGAAAAAAGTAAATGGCACCATCAGCGCCACAGCCATAGTCGCGGTCAGCCCCGGAATTGATCCAACGATAAGACCGAACAACCCGGCAGCAATCACCGCGAGAATCGCGCTCATATCGATATACTGAAATGCTTCGACTAAAACAGACATATTCACTCCTATGACCAGAAACCTTCAGGCAATGCCACCATCAGGATATGCCCGAAAACATAATAAATAATTCCTGCAGACAACACCGAAAAGACTATATTCATTAATATTTTCTGAGGGTTACGTAGACTCATCAGGCCAAACAACAACCCTGTCGCACAAATCAGAAAGCCCAGATAAGAAATTAAAAAGGTAAATAACCCAAGCGATACGATAACCAGCAGCAACGCGCGGATTTCTAAAGCAGTCAACCGCAATGGTTCTGGTCGCTGGCGAAGATGAATTACGGCATCCAGTACGGTAAACAGCAATAAAAAAGCACTGAGAATGGTTGGCATATATCCCGCGCCATAAGAGCCGATACCATCATATTGCTGGATACTGGTAATGAGTATAAGCAGTGAAAAAATCCCAAGAATAAATTGGGAAAGAGGTAATGAACGCATAAGATACCTACGTTTTTCTGAGAGCCTATATTGATTACACATCACAACAGGCTAAATTTCCGGGCGGAAACCGAAGACTCCGCCCCTAGGTTATTTCAACTGATTGAGTTACTTCAGCTTATTGATGAGTTTTCCGTATTTCTCATCTTCTGACTTCATAAAGTTCCCCAGATCATCACCGTACAATGGGTACACTTCAAACCCTTGCTTGGTCGCAAAGTTCTGGAGTTTCCCTTCTTTAAATACGGTTTTCATCGTGGCAATGAGCTTTTCCTGAACATCGTGAGGAATACCGGCCGGAGTCACTAAAGCATTCCACGTCGAAAAACTGTATTTATACGGTGTGGCCTGCTGGAAGACCGGGATATCTTTGTACAGTCCGGTATTCGTTTCAGCCATGGTGGCTAAGTTTTTGACCATGCCGGCTTCAACCATACTTTTCGCTTCTCCCGGAGAAGAGGTAGTAAAGTCGATCCCGCCGGATACCAGTTCCATCAAAGCAGAACTTGAACCTTCGGAAGGCACATAGGTCACAGAGTCAGTCGGAACACCCATGGCATCGAGCATCCCAATCAGATTCAAATGCCAACCTGAATTCAGCCCGCTCCCGGATGCTTTCAATTTGCCCGGATGTTGCTTGATGTAATCCGTCAATTGATTGACATCTTTAAACTGGGAGTTGGTTGCCACCTGAATCCCCCCCAAGTTCACAGCCAGTCGCGTGATCGGTGTATAGTTCTGATAGCTCAGGTCGGTCATTCCCTGATGGTGCATCATGGCGATTTCAACGGTTGCCACACCCAAGGTGTAGCCGTCAGGCTTCGCCTTTGCCATTGCATCATGTCCGACAACACCGGCACCACCGGTACGATTGACCACGTTGACATTGACACCGAGTTGCTCTTGCAATCCTTCCGCAACCAAACGGGCAACCGTATCGGTGTTACCACCGGCGCCCCATGGAACGATAATTTTAATGGGTTTATCCGGCCACGCTGCCATGGCACTGGTTGAAGCCAATAGCGCAGCAGTAATCAGACTGAGTTGTAGGGGATGTTTCATGTTGGCGCTCCTGTAATATTATTTATTGGTTCAGGTAAAAGTCGTTCTAGTCGTTCTATAAGACGGCTTAATCGAATGTTTTCATCGTCGTCCGATATGCTTGTGCCGATGCCGCAATTTGATCAAGGATGACACCTAAGCCCCAATATTTCTCTAACACGTCATCATCCGTCACTCGGCTGTGTACTGAACTGAATGTGCCGAGGCGCTGATGGAAGACTTTGGCATTTTTCGGATAACCCAGCGTTTCAGTCACGGCACTCAATGAAAGGAACCACGATAGCTGCTGCGCGAATTCAGGGGCTTGAGCTGCATGGTGATAGAGCCAGTGATACAGATCCGGATGGAAATTGGTAAAGACACCACTGAAACCTTTCGAACCATGCTGCATCGCTTCATAAGCAATCGCAGCGTTGGCATTAATAATTGCCAGCGGTGACGATTGGGTTAACTGCACCCGACGTTTTACCGTTTCCAGATCACAGCTCACATCTTTCAGCACCACAAAGCGTCCGGAATCCGCACAGAATTGAATTTCTTCATCGGTGAGTAACCGTCGATAGGGCGCGGGACATTCGTATAATCCCAATGGCATGTCTGCAGGAATGGCATCCATCAAAGTATTCAGATGATTCAGGAAGGTCTGAGTCCCTTGATTGTCCGGATCGAGACGATTGGTCACCAAAACCAAAGCATCGATCCCCGTTGCAGCCATCGCTGTCAGCTCAGTGATTTGATCATCAATTTCAGGTGAAATATGGCCGGAAGAAATCACCGGAACACGTCCGTTGGTGTAATCGACCACAAACTGAGATAACGCCACACGTTCTTCAAGAGACAAAAACAGCATTTCACTTGACTGACAGACGGCAAAAAGCGCATCGGCACCATTAGCAATGTACCAGTCAATTAACTTCTCTAACCCTTGGTAATCAATTTCATTTTGGTCGGTAAATGGTGTCAACATTACCGGTACAATGCCTTCAATCTTTTTCATCTTCTATGTCCTAAAAACATTCTGTCCTAAAAACATTAAGTCGGTTCGCTAAATTGCGACAACTGCTACTTGCTGTTGAAGCATACGAGCTTCAACTAACGCATTATTCGGCATATTTGCAGCGCCTTCTCTCTCTACGGACAGGGAGGCAAAAGCAGTCGCATAATATGCTGCCTGAGTCAGGTTCTTTCCCTTCGCCATTGCGGCAGCCAATGCACCGTTAAATGCATCACCGGCCCCGGTCGTATCGACGACAACGGCACTGTAAGACGGGATATGGGAGCACTGTTGGCCATCAAAAAGCACCACACCTTGCTTACCCATCGTAATAATAATGTTCTGTACGCCTCGCTCATGAATAATTTGGGCCGCCTGTTTTGCGGATTCAACATCGGTAATTTCCACCCCCGAGATTTGCGAAGCTTCCGTCTCATTGGGCGTAATAATGTCCGTATTCGCAAAAAACCGATCAACTTGGGGTAGATAAGGCGCAGGATTGAGAATCACCGTAACATTCAACCCTTTTGCCAGCTTCATCACCCCGTCAATGGCGTCAAAATTATTTTCTAACTGAACTAACAATACTTTTGATTCGGTCAAATATGGGATCAGTTCCGCGACTTCTTCATCGGTGACCAGCAAATTTGCTCCCGGACATATCGCAATGAAGTTCTCACCGGCATCATTGACATAAATCACCGCACTCCCGGTCGCAGCCTGATCGGTCTCATAGATTGAAAAAGACTCCATTCCACAGGCATCAAAATGATTCTTGGCAAACTGACTGAACTGATCTTTGCCAACCTTGGTCGCAAAATGAACCCGGGCGCCTGCCGCATGTGCCGCAATGGCCTGATTTGCACCTTTGCCGCCCGGTCCGAATGTCGTATTTTTAGCAACCAGCGTTTCTCCGTTTTTAGGAAAACGGTCAACCCGGGCAACGATATCGACGTTAAATGCCCCAAAAACGCAGACCTTACCGACCATATCTGCTGATAAATCTCGCTGAGGATTCACGGCACGATTACGGTGATGGGTACGCATCAAATGGCTAATATCCAAACTCTTATCTTGTTGCAGTTCGTTTTGCAGCAGGTGTTTTTTCAACGATGCGCCACCATGGTGCCGAATCAGTAACCCATCCTGCTGCAGTTTGGATAAATCGGTCCGAATCGTTTCTTTTGTTACCCCAAGATGTAAGGACAAAAATTCAACTGTTGCCTGCCCTTGCTGACGCAACAGTTGAATAATCCTTTCTTGGCGTAGTTCTTTATACATACACTGACCCTCGCATTTAAAATTATTCTAGAAACATCGGAAATAAATGGTGGGATAGGATTCAAACAAAAAACAAGCAAACAAAAATAAACAAAAATATCGTGACCCCAATTGTTTAAATGTGATCCTTATCAATATAGGCATCTAAAGAATAGGAGAAAAATTGCGAGAAAACATACTAATTCAATCATACTGAATTTGATCACGACCAAGCGCTTTGGCTTGATAAAGGAGCCGATCCGCTCGTTGTACAATGGTTTCCGGATTATCATGCGATGCCATTTCCGTCACTCCGATACTCAAAGTGAGTTTTAAGCCACTATATTTTTCTGACAGGTCACTTCGTCTCAGGCCATCCATCAACCGGTTTAAAGCAATGAGAACCCCTGCCATATTGGTATCAGGGAAAAGCACCATAAACTCTTCTCCCCCCCAGCGACCGTAAAAATCACCTTTACGCCCCATCACAGAGACCAACTCACCGAAACAAACTAAAACTTCATCTCCTACCTGATGACCAAACCGATCATTAATCGATTTGAAGTGATCAAAATCCATGATCGCAACCGTCAGATTTTTGCCATATTTCAGCGCAAATGTGACTTGATCCCGCAATGCTTGTTCAATGCAACTCCGACTGGCAAGACCGGTTAAAGAATCGGTATTGGCGAGCACTTCCATCTGGTCATGCGCTATTTCTAACACTTTGAAATCATGCTCCCGGGCAACTTCATGCCCGACCCATTCGGCCAGCAAACGCAAAATCTCGATATCTTGACGGATAAAATTTCTCGCCGGACAGATGCTGGAAAAGTTCAGGGTGCCGTACCGTTCCCCATCGACAAAAACCGGTGCACCAAGGTAAGCTTCAAGGCCGAAGTTTTCAAAACAAGGATGGGTGACTATCTCGCTCTCTGACACATGTGAAAACCCCTGCACATCATCAGCCTGATAGACGAGACTGCAATAAGTGATACCTAAATCAAATATCATCCCCGGCGCTAACGCATGATCCGGATGAACCGCTTGCTGAATCCGATATTCATTCCCGGATATTTTACTGAAAATACCGATAGGTAAGCCAAAATGGGCCGTGCCCAACTCTAAGATCGCCTGAATTCGCTCTTGAAATGTTAACTGTCTGGATGAGGTGATCGTATGCAGTCGATTCAGCGTTTCTTCAGCAGCAAGTCGCGCTGAATCGTCCTGAATAATTGCCACAAAAAAGATAGGTTTGCCCTGTGCATTCTTGATCAGCCCCCCGGACGTCTGCCCCTGAAAAGACTCGCCGGCAGCATTGATATAACGGACAACATAAGGTTCATTTGTATCGCTGGCATGAGTGTTGAAACGTTCCTGCCCCAGCCTGATGAAATCATCTTTATCCGCATAGAGCTGCGCCGTACTCTGATTATAAATCTCTTCATTTGAGTACCGGAACAATGTTCTGGCAGCAGCATTCATACAAACAACTTTCCGTTCGAGGGTTGCAACAACCACGGCCATATCGATGTGCTCGAAAACATGTGCCAGCGTCTGAGTATCTAATCCTGATAATATGTCGTTAGCCATGTCTGCGCATCACCTCATCGGGGGGGACTGAAAAATAACATCCTCTCAACAAGTATTGTTGATATAAGAAAAATTTCCATGACCACCATGAACAAGCGCCACCTCATCCCCCGGAAGGCCCGGAGAATGAGGTCTGATTCCGGTCTATTATCAAGATGACGCTGAACTCGTTTTCACGACTTGCCCGGCACGCCACCAGCGTAAGACATCAATGACCACAAAAAACAGTAAACTCACACCCATCACCGGCATCGCCAGCCCCAGCAAAACTGCAATCATCATCGCGAGAGTACGGTATAACACGGGCATCGCCAGCCAAGTTTGCAATAACGTCTGAACAGGAGAACCGGCAGCAGGACGTCGTTTCCACCACATGCGGTAGCCCCAAATCACCATCATACATAGCGTCAGACCAAATGCAGCCAGCAGCAGTTGATTCGGTAAACCAAACAAGACACCCATATGGGCATCAATCCCCCAGCGGATCAGTTTTGCAATCAGCGGAAAATGAGCAAAATCAGCCCGACTGGTAACAATCATCCGCTGCGCATCGACAGCGACACTATCCACCTGTGTCGGCCAGGCGCGGTCAATTTCACGCACCAGCCACGCTTTAGTCGGTGTTCTCGCCGGTACAATTTCCAGCTTCGCCGCATCAATACCGGCCTGCCTTGCAGCCAGCAGGACACCATCGAATTGCGCATCAAGCGCATGATTCACATCCGTGGTATCTTGTGGTTTGGCATGATGATCAGCATGGTCGTGATGCCCGCCGGACATGGCGCTTTCGTATCCGGGTAAATTTCTGGAAACCGAAGGCGTTACCCATCCAATCGCCTGACGCCACTGTGCAATATGACTACCGGCCCACTTTGACCACGTCAAGCCGGTTGCCGAGATAAAGAACAATCCTAAAGCAATCACTAATCCCGCCTGAACATGACGACGACGGTGTCTGACATACACATTGCGGTTATAACTACGCTGCTTCATCCGCTTTTGCCGCTGTCTGGTTGTCCACCATAAAATCAAACCGCCAGACGCTGCAATCCACAACCATGATGCCGCCAGTTCACTGTAGACTCGTCCCCACTGCCCCAACATCATATTCTGGTGTAAATAATCCAGTTTGATGCGCAATGGCAAAATACCACTGGTGCCATAACTGGCCAGCTTGCCACGGACCGCTAGTGTCACCGGGTCAACAAACACGGTTTGTGACTCATAGCCATGCAAAGCCGGATCAATAAACATCACACGTGTGGTATAGCCCTCCCCGGTCGAGGGACGAACAGCTTTCAGTTGTAAATCGTGGGGTAAACTTTCCCGCGCAGCGCGGATCTGTTCTGCCAGCGTATGAAATTCACCCCGGTTTGGAGTCGTGAGCTCATGATGATATAACCGCTGCTCAATTTGGGGCGTCAACACATAAAACGTCCCCGTCAAAGCAGCAATAAAAATAAAAGGACCGACGAAAATCCCCACATAAAAATGCAGACGTGCAATAAAAGCCAGCAACTGAGTTGCCGGTGATTTTGAAGACTGAACATTCATTTTAGTTCTCTTTGCCGGAATTCAGCACAGCCAGAACCCCGGTGATTTTTTAGATGTCATTAAATCTCCCTAAACCATTCAAGTTCAGGGCATTAACTGTTTTGATTGACCAATGAAAACAACGAGGTTGGCGGAGCCCGGGGCAGCTGGTTTTTACAGCATTCGGCGCGGAGTAAGAAAGGTTGAATTGTCACACGAAGCCACACCAATACAGCACGGTGAGACACCAATAGTAATGACATATGAGTGAGGCCACTCATGTGGAGCAACAAGGAACAGTAACCACACCATGCATGATGCAATACATGCGCATCCTGGTGGTTCACGGTTGTGGCGTGTGTCGTGTGATGGGCAGCCATTTGATGAGGAGAATGGTGGCTTGATCGATGCATCATCGTCTGGGAAACAAGTGGCGCCATGTAGATCATCAGTATGGCAAGTAACCCAAGCCAAGCCACTGACCGTTGCCACTTGAGTGTCAGTCCTGAATGACTATCAGTAGTATTCGAGCCAGTAGTATGAGAGCAACCCAATAAAATCACAACGTTTCATAAATGAGAATGAATCACAGTTCGGTATACTAACACGCTTGTATGATCGGCACCTCAAACTTTTTTGAATTGGCAGTTACAGCTGCGATTTCACGGTTCGGTTTACCGCCGGTACCGTCTGGCAACTGTTGTCGGGAGGGATTGAACACAAACATAAATTTGAATAAATATGAAACAGAGACCACAATTTTAGAGTCTGCATTCTAAATTAAAGGTTTGTCCGCAACACGCTGCCGTCATTGGGGGGAACGTTCAAAGAACGACAATCGATCAGCAGCGGTTGCGGACAATAGTCTAACTCATATGCATAAAAACATCATGCTTAATTATTTTTTTATCGATTCGAGGCCAAGATTCAGGCCATATTGACTCCGCCAAAAATCAATCTCATCCATACAAAATCACTGCGCCCATAGATTCGGACTGCCAAAGTGGTCGTCAAGTTCCCGGCTGAACCAACGTCCATTAAGCACATGCTGCAGCAAGTAGACTTTACTCTCTTGGCTAACGGTATGGTCATCCTCAATCATGGCTATCACATCTTTGACCGTAAAGGTCGGTTCACTACGATAAGCAATTGCCGCATTGTGGTTCGCATCCATCATATAAACGGTCTGCCCTTTATCTTCACGCTTCAGATTCCACGGGTTCCATCGCGTTGTATCAGAAAAACTCGTATGACCGGTTCGGATAAATGCCTCCAGATGACGCTTAAATAATAAACCTAAAGCCTTCGCCCCCGGAGAATCAAATGCTTTGCCTAAATATGGCTTCCGAAAGTGATCATCCAACAGTGGCAGAAAAACCCCGTGAAATGCACCCAGATCTTTCATCTGAGATCCGACAACTGTCGGATCCGAACCGTAGTCAAACTCACCTGCATAGATCGGTGCCCGAAAGTGTGCCGCCATCTTTTGCGCGGATTGCGCAACATTAAACGACCGATACAACATACCACCGTAGCGATAGACAAACCGATATTCATTGACCCGTTTCGGATCCGCGGCCCAGTCTTCTTTTTGACTGAAATAAGGATCACCTAAAGCAAAGAAAGAGAACTCATCATGTCCCGTCAGCATCATGGTCGGGACTTCATTATAACGATGCGTAGCAAATCCCTCTTGCGGTAATACCGTGCCATCACGATAGAGATGCGGGAAGACGCTCATTCGAATCCCTGCATTTTGCATCAAACGGGCAATCCGGTCTGCGGGAAGCGTCAGCAGATATTTTTTGACTGCCGGCGTCGGTTGCGCTAACCACGCTTCGGCTGATTGCTGATCCGGCTGAACCCCATCTTCGACCACCAACCGGGCAAACGCACGGCGAAAAACAATCTGGCTGGCCTCAACCGGTGATGTGGTCATCCCACCGCTAAACACAATCGCATGCTCGAACTTACCGGCAAACAACGGCGAAATCAGCATAGCCATCACATCGCGCCCACCGGCTGAAAATCCGGAAACCGTGATATTGTCAGCCTGCCCGCCAAACTGACTGATATGATTGCGAATCCAGTCCAGTGCCCGAGCCTGATCAAGTAAGGTAAAGTTACCGGAAGCCTGAACCGCATCATCGGATTTCAGCACGTTCATGGGATTAAAACCCAGCGCTCCCAGACGGTAATTTAAAGTCACAATGACAGCATTGATATCAACAGCTAGCTGGCTCGGGTCAAACTCATCAGCCCGCCCACCCTGATTGTTGCCACCATGAATATAGAGCACAACCGGCAGTTTTTTTTGCGTGTTCGGCCGATAGATATTCAGATTCAGGCAATCTTCATTGCCAATCACTTCACCGGATGAGACCTGAGGACAAAGATTACCTTGTTGATCGGCCTGAAAAGGTTCATCGCTCGCCTTTGGCGGCTGAGGCAGTTGCCAACGCAGGTCACCAACCGGAGCCTGAGCATAAGGGATCCCCAGCCAACGATTGGTGCCGGAACCTGAGTCCGTCACGCCGATGATAACGCCCTGCTTTAATGTCACTTGTTCTGTATAAGCGAAGGCAGAAGTCGCGCCCAAGGCCAATGACAGAGAGAGTAAAAACGTTGATAACTTACCAATAGATTGATTCATAGCATTCATTCTCATCCAGTGGGGTCACAGTCGATTGATTGCAAGTGGTAATGACATTCAAAACAAAAAAACCGGCCGGCTTCAATCAGGAAGCTACGCCGGTTTTGCCTTCAGGAAGCAACACTGAAGTGACAATCCAGAAGACTCAACGACAATAATATAAATAGCCGAGGCCGTCTATTTATCCGCGCATAATTTTGCACAAAGTGTTTGAGCATCACTAAAAAGTATTTTGAAATCAATAAATAGCGGCAGAACTATCACCTATCTGAATCAATATTGTCAGAATAGAAATAGAAGCTTATCTTTTACACGCAAACAGACTCTGTCAGCCACTGCTGACGTTGTGCTGAGGTCATAAATGTCCAGGCAATAAAACGACTGTTCTTCTGTCCTTGGTTCATTTCCACGATTTGGATCTCCTGCACACCGACTTTTTGTAGCTGTTTCTGCATCCAACGTACATTGTCTTTCTTAGAGATCAGGGTGGTGAACCAAAGAACTTGCTCAGAAAACTCACGGCTTTCCAGCGCCATGTTCTTAATAAAAGCCGCCTCTCCGCCCGGGCACCAGAGCTCGGCTTTTTGTCCGCCGAAATTGAGCGTCGGCTGAGAGGAATGATATTTACTGACTGCGTGGCCGCGCTTCACACGGTTGGCATTCAGGTTATTCAACTTTCGCTGAGTGCCTTGTGCAGCCGCTTGCAATGACTCATGAAATGGCGGGTTACAGGTGGTGATATGATATCGCTCACCCGGCTGGATAATGTCTTTGAACAGACAACGGCTGTCTGGCTGTAACCGACATTCAACCTTGCCCTGAAGTACAGGATTACTTGCAGCGATACGCTTGGCATTCTTAATTGAGACCGGGTCGATATCACTGGCGGTGTACTGCCAGCCATAGTCGCAGACACCGATGATCGGGTAGATACAGTTCGCGCCGACACCGATATCGAGCGCCTTAACCTGAGCCAATACGAGATTCGGCTCATGGCTCAACAAGTCTGCGGCTCGGTGAATATAATCCGCCCGACCGGGAATCGGCGGACAAAGGTATCCCGGTGGAATATCCCAGTCTGCCACTTGATAATACTGGCTCAACAACGCTTTATTCAGCTGTTTCACCGCCAGCGGATCAGCAAAATTGATCGTCTGTTCACCTTTCGGGTTGCGCGTGACATGCTTTTTCAGTTCAGGTAGCGCTTTGACCAGTTCGACAAAATTATAGCGCCCCTGATGCTTATTCCGCGGGTGTAACCCCTTGGAAGCCCCCACTTTCTTTACGTGAACATCAGATGATGGTTTCGTTGGCATCGGGCATTTAGCTTTCTTTGTCAGCTTGCTGTTTGGGCTCATGTGACTCATATTGGTTGGGAAAAACGCGTTATTGTCCCCTTTTTTCGCCCGTGTTTCCAGAATTGAACGATTGCCATAGCTCATGGGTAATGGTCACCTCCGGCCATGAAATAACCGGAGGGATAAGTCATGGAACCAAAACGGATTAACCGCGAATGTTTTGACTCCAATCAACAGCAAATTACTGACAGTCACTTCTTGTGCTGTATCCGCCCATAGAAACAGACAGATTATTTTGTGTCTGTTTACCTAAAGTAACTTTCGCGCCCATTGATGCAGAGCCATTCACCGTATTGACATGACACAGGTTCGCCTGTGCACCCATTGCAACGGTCACGTTGGCTTTCTGCGCGTAGAAATTATTCACATCTTCGTTAAACGATGCACCCATGCTGACATCCAGATCCAGAGTGTTGACGTTTCCTTTCAGCTCATAGGAAGCACCCATTGAGCCTTTCACCGCCAATTTTTCATCCGTCAACGCACAATCATCGGCAACAACCGCAACACCAAACTGCGCTTCAACTGCTTTCAATGGCTGATCGGTATAAATCTTCACGGTCAGTTTATCCGGCCAGATACCTTCATCACGATAGCCGTCATTCACCAGCGAAAGCTCATTGGCGGAGACACCCAGTTGCAGTTTATCCAGCAGATACTGCTTACCGGAAGCAACAACCTGCGGCGTGCTGTTGCAAACCACTTCTGCATTGATACCTTTTGACAGCACCAGCTGATTGAATGAATCAACCGGAAAAGTCTGCTCTGCGGCATACAGCGGTGAGGACATCACCACACCGGCAAGTGCCAGACATTTCATGGATGGAAACTTCATAGTAACTCCTTATAAGTTGAGGCTAACATGCCTATTGATAATATACCTGCCATATACACGCATAAGTGCATAACAGTTATGACAATACGTGTGCCTGTTCACTGTGCTGTGATGCCAGAGAAACCGGCAAAACCGATGAATGCGCCACGACCTGAAAAGCAACGACACCCCGCGGATGGAGATTGGTATCAAATTTCGGACGAAGATTTAACATCTGCATTTGCGGAGCCAGGGTAAAGCGGCATTCTGAACACAGCCTCAGCAGCGTAAATGCCAGCTGATTGAGGGACAGCGTCATCCCGACACAATTTCGTTTTCCCTGCCCGAACGGCAGATAAGTGGTCGGGTCAAGCCGTTTGAGTTGCAGGAAGCGGTCAATATTGAAATCAGCAGGATTCTCCCAGTATTCCTCATTGCGGTGAATCAGCCAGGGCGAGAACATCACATTGGTCCCTTTTTCGAGCCGATAGCCATCAATCTCAACGTCTTCACTAGTGGTTCTTTCGATAATCGGCGAAACCGGAGTCAGCCGGAGTGACTCTTTCACCACCGCCATCGTGACCGGACAGCGCTGAATCGACCACGCTACATCTTCCAGTTTCTCTGCTTCCTCGCGGATACGTTGGATCACTTCCGGGTTGCGGGCCAGATGAATCAGACACCAACAGAGATTGGTTGCCGGATTATCAATACTACCGAACAGATTCCCCATCAGCATATTGACCAGTGAAGCCATATTCTGCGGCTGATTTTCAACATCAAGTGTCTGCGCCAGTGCTGCAATCATAGTATCGGGTTCTGCCGTGACCAGTGCCCGTTCGGTCAGTTCGCGGATTTTAGCCTGATAGGCCAGTAGTTCCGGATCATTACGCAGTGCTTCCGGATTGTCCGGTGTCGCCATCTGAATCATCCGGAAGAAAATCTCGTGATTCAGGGTGACAAAACGCATCCCTTCTTCAACCGAAACTGAACTACCGATAAACGGGTCCAGCACATTGCGGGCAGCCCATTCGACGCAAACCGGCCAGATATCATCAATACCACCGGCGCCGCAACCTGCTGTCAGAAAACGCTCGGTAATCCAGTCGGCGGCTTCAGCCATGGCCGCGTGAGTGCGCTCCAGTTTCGGACTGACCAGCGGCGCAGTCATTTTCCGGCCGTTTTTCCACTCTTCACCATCTTTGGCAAACGTCAGTGAATCACCCAGAATGATCCGTCCGACAGCTGACGATGAAGGCAGTTTGTCTACTTCTTTGACAAAGCTGTCGTAATGATCGAGCCAGTATTGCACATGCTCGGCTTTGCCCAGAATAACCAGTTCGCTTTCCCCTTCACAAATGAGCCGGAATGCGCCCTGATGTTGTTTGAACCCATCCTCAATCACTTTGAGAATGCCAAAACTATGAAGTCTTTTCAGCGTGACGTGTTCTGTCGGTAGCTGTTGTTGTGATGATATGGTCATATTCTTTCTCCCTGATCCGGACCCCCTTTGTACATCACTGAATCATGTTCATGGATTGCCGACTCGTATGAATACCGTTTTTTGCAGTGGATGCTTTGTCTAAAGTAACTGATGGCGAAAAATGAACATGGCAGGCACCAACATAAGCACCGGAGCCAATTGAAAGTAGTGCGATATCTTCCGCTGTTTCCTCACCGGGCAACGCCTGAGAGTCGTAATAACGTTGAAGCAATAAAAAAGGATCGGTGGCACAGCAATGGCCGATTTCGGGCAACAGATCCAGATTCAGACAAGCACCGGTTTCCGGGAAACTTCTGGAAAAGTTCATCCAGCTCAGCTTGTTAATATTATGCGGCAGAATCACCTGCCGGGAATGCGTATCAAACGCCACTGCCTGTAATGCATCCATCACCATGTGATGATGCGCGGCAAAGAAGTCGCGATTTTGCTGCTCATGACCAAACAGTCCGCCATGAAATTCCGGATGATGCTGCAAATGGAGCCGCTTAATCTGACATCCACCGGGAAGATTATCGACAACCAGTCCCACAAAGGCATCACCCATCATGGTACAGCCGGGAATATAGCGCTGACCAAGCGGAAATTGTGAGAATGAATCACCAATCAGCAGCATCACCCGTTTTGCCACGCCACAGTCAAGCAACGATTTCGCCAGCGACAGTCCCCAGAATCCACTGCCACAGTTATGTTGGTTTACTTCGTAGCACCGCTCAACCTGACTCAGCGTCGGATGACTCCGGCACAGTTCACGGGGAAAATCGATACCATCGGCATGCTGAACCGGAAAAGCATGAACATAAACCAGTGTATCCACCACCGGTTCATCGACTGGTCGTGGTTCAACTGATAACGCCATATCCGACAGCAGCCGAAGAAATGCCTGACGAATACTCATATCCGCCGGGAGTGCCGCAACGCTGTCCATTCCGAACAACTGCCGGAAAACTCTGGCATCCACGGCCCGGCCTCCGGCAGCCTGAACAACCTCTCCGACATCAATCCGCAAATCCGGAATAAAAGAAGACATCGCAGTTATGCGCATACGTCTTCCTCCTGATGAGAAAAACCAACCCCGGTCAGAATACCCTCGTCATAACGGATCAGCAGATAATCCTGCTCCGGCTGACCATACTGTTCAAGCGCAGCAAACGGAGCGGCACACAGAAGCTTTTCATCAATAGCTATCTGTTTTGCACCAATGGCAATCTGTTTTTCATCAATAGAGATATGCCTTTCTTCAGTCGTCACCGGTGCTCCATCGTGCTCAAGCTGTTGCCCGACATCCGACAACTGAACCAGCAGTGCCGGAGAAGCAATAATCCGGGTTTGTGGGGAAAGGCCGAAGTGAGTGATCATTTCCTGAATTGACTGACCGAGATCCCGTTCAGTGACATGTGTATGCTTACGGTATCCTGCGTAAACCCAGCCACTGCCGGAACGGCTGATCTTGACGATACAGGCCGTGTTTTCCGGAGCCAGTTCATCCATCAGCGCAGAACGGTACAGTAAATGTTTCTGATCAGCGATCAGCAATAGCGCCGAACTGTCTCTTTCCTGAATGTAACGATGGATGCAGTCCAGTGCCATAAACGGTGCGGATAAACCACGATCACTGATCGCCAGTCCGAAACTCTGTTCTCCCAGTTCCAGTGAATGAATCACGTAATTGACCACCGAGGTTCCCAGATGGAGATCCGGTGTCCAGTGCGCCAGAATTACCGTATCGACATCACTTAAGTCTGTGCTCTGACGCAGACGGGGCAGCAGTTGTTCGAACATGCTGGCAAAGGCCGCTTTATCTTCGGCTCGGATGCAGTTTTCCACCCGGCTCATATGATTGTCATAATACAGACCGTTTGATTTGAAAAAGGCAGCGATAAAGTCTTCCCAGTGTCCCTGCTGTTCCAGCCATTCCGGGTTAAATGTTTCTAGATTACCGAATGTATCCCAGATAATCTGTTGTTGATTAATGACGGTTTTCATCACGCAGCCCCTAAACTTGCCGTGTAGGAACGAAAGGCGTTCAGACGATGGATATTGGTTGTCCCTTCCATATATTCGAAAGCGAAAGCATCCCGGTAACGTTTCTGCAACGCAGCATCAGTCAGCCACTGTTCAGGCAGGTGATGCGGCAGCAAAAGCGCAACCTGCTCGGCAAACCGGGTCGCCTGACGTTTCAACTGACTGGTCAGATGTACTTTGGCATCGCCGTGCTGATAACCTTCACCCACCTGAAGTAGTTTCTGGTACAGGGCATGATACTGACGCCATTCATGTGCCAGCCCGGTGACATTGGCCTGTTCCAGTACGGTCAGTAATCCTCGTGCCGTCCCCAGCGCCATCGCTGCCACCAGCGGACGGTGTTTTTCAAACACAGTACTGATCGCGGTGATCCCTTGACGCAGACCACTCTCATGCAGACCAAGAATATGCTCAGCACGGACCGGCAGGTTACGCATTTCAATTCGTGACAAACCGGCACCGGCAAGGCCATAAGCATCCAGCGGGGTGACAGTAAATGTTTCCTGATGCGCAGCCGGTTCAACCATGACCAGACGCTGGCTATTGCCCATCCGGGCAAAGACCAGTCCGACGCTGGCAAGCTGAGCACCACCGATAAACATCTTCTCACCATTCAGTAGATAATAATCATCTTCCGGAGTCAGTGTGGCTGAAATGCCCTGAGCGTCAGACCCAAAATCAGGCTCCGTCACGGCAAAAAATGTCCAGACCGGCTGTTGCAGATAACGGGAGAAGAAGAATTCCTGCTGAGATTCGTTCCCCAGAGCCATGACTGCCCGGCAGGACAATGATGTTCCCGGCATCGCCATCATACCGCTGGCATCAAATCTCGAAATATATTCAACCAAAGCTAGATAATGGATAAAATTTTCCGGGTCAAATGCCATTTCATTCAGACGTTCCCGGTAAGGATTATATTGGTCAGGTAATCCGATATGAGAAATTGCCAGCAAAACGTCATCGCATAGTAATTGACGTGCGGCATCAGGATCGGTTTCAATCAATAAACCTGCTTGTGCAAACTTAATTAAATGTTTATCCAGCCCGGATAATTTAAGTTCCTGTTCAATACACATGGTTGTGCTCCATTGGCCAATATTTGTCTGACTTAATAAGTGATCATAATTCTTTATGGATAATTCGATCATATCGAATCAGCCGTAAATAAATTGATTAGAATTGCAATTTAATTTTCTCACCACACTCTACGATGGCGGATGATGCCGTTGCACCAAGCCCGACAGTCATCAGCATCACTTTATCACCCGGATTCAGACGACCGGATTCAAATAATGTTTTCAGATTAATAAATGGGTCGGCACCAAAGCAGTGGCCATACTGACTGACATTATCAAGAAATAATAAGTCCGGTGGTAAATTTATATTTTTGGCAATTTGTTTCCAGGAAGAAATATTCACATTATGCGGCACCAGATATTTAATATCGCCCCATGAAAGGCCACTGTGTTGTAAGGTGTAATCAATATGACTCTGGGTAAACGTGAAATATTTATCCTGAAATGAATTCTGCTCCGTACCTTCCGGATAACCACTGTTGAGGCTGAAAGAACCATCCCGGCTGGTGACATTATTTGTAATTCGGAACTGATCACCATTGCGGCTCAGCAATACGGCACAGGCCACTTCACCCATAATGGTTGTATCCGGAATCAGTTGAACCCAGCGGTGAAATGCTTTTTCGGCAATCAGCACAATCGCGTACTCATCATCGTCCAACTGCGCTGAAACATAATCCAGCACCGACAGACCGGTTGCACAGTGGCTCATGGTATAACTGGCATATTCGGTCTGCGGACCGAAAATTTCTGTCACCTGTCTGGCTATCTGATGATCGCCAAAAGGAAAAACGGTCGGAATCGTATGGCAGTGAACCACATGCTTCACCTGCCCGCTCAGGTCAGGATGGCGCTCGCAGAGGCGTTCCAGTGCCGGACGAGTCATCTCGGCAATTGTTTCTTCGTCCTGATGCGGAAATGATCTGAGTCCGTAAAAACGGTCAAACATCCGGGTTTCAACACCGGAAAGTCCCAATGATTCCGCCGCTTCATGCAGCGTCTGTTGTCCGGCGGCAAAATTGATTTCTATATCTTTAATATTGCATATCATTTGACTTACCTGCATGACCAATGTCTGAGTAACGAAGAAGAAAGTTGCTGACGGTTTGGTGAAGTTCGGAACAGTTCAGCATCCCGAGATGCCCGGTGTCACGGCTGAAGAAAAGCTGTTCTGCCTGTACCATTGCATGAATCGACATAGACTCCGCCGCTTCAAAACGCTGGTCGTTCAACCCGTGGCAAATCAGCAGATCAACGTTCTGCGCGTAAATCGCTTCCGTCAGACATGCTTCCGGTAAACCGGTCAGCATCTGATAACGGATCGCAAGCTGACGGGAATCTTCCGCATCTTTTCCCTGTAACCTATCTTCCTGAGACACGTTTCCCAGCGACAGAAGATAAGCCCGGAACAGTGATTCAAGGCTCCGGGGCGCAGCCAGTAGCACCAGTGTGTTGAATATATAAGCCTGCTGTTTTTCAAGAAACATAGCCGCCAGTAACCCGCCGACAGAGTGTCCGATAAGATGTGTCACCGGTCCGAAGGTTTCTACAATCAGATTGAGCACTTCAAGCTGCTGAGCATAACCGCTTTGGGTACATTCGCTGTGCCCGTGTCCCGGCAGATCCGGGATCAGAACACAAAAACCGCAGGCACTCAGTTGCCGTGCCAGTTCCGAAAACATTGCACCGTATCCACCCCAGCCATGAATCATTAACACTACCGGTGCGGTTACATTTCCCTGCCGATAGACCGGAACCCGCCCGAAAGCAGTTTCCAGCGTCAGTTGTTCAGCCTGTGCCATCCACATCGCCGCGACTTTGCACACCGGCAGACAGCGCGGCTGTTCAAAGTCATCAAACAATTCACACCACAGATGGGAATAGAGATCTCTGCTACGGGATTCACCGACGCTATACACTGAGATTCTCCCCGCTCATCTCCGGTATGCCATGACGTCGGAAAGCACATTGTTCCGGCCTTTCATCTACGGGAAAATCTGACAGCCGAGACTGGTACATAAACGCAACCACCTGCTGCCAGACGGAAAATTCCGGCCGGGCAATATCGCCCAGCGCAACCGGAACAAAATGCTGAGCTTCGTGTTGTCCGGCTGTCCGGCTGAAGCGGGCACAAAGGATCATCGCTGACTCGACTTCACTCTCCGCAACACCAAATTCCCGGAAACAATCAAAAATCACCAGACAGTCATCACTCTCTGCCAGCATTGCCCCGGCCAGTTGCAGATGAGCCGGTGTCAGTTCCTGACCGCTGTGTTTCATGCCTAATGCCCGGGAAATCGCGTGATTTTCTGCCAGCCGCTTTTGCAACTGCGGAGTTTTACTGTCCAGTTGTGCATAACGGTGAATCATCAGCAATGTGGCCTGACACGCTTTTGTCTGTGGCTGGCAAAACGCTGCAACCTCTCGGTAAAGGGCATCGGATGCACAGCGAATTAATCGTTGTCTGTCCACTTCCGGATGAACAGCCAGCCACGGAGTCAGAGCGACTTGCTCTTCATCGGTCAGTCGTATCACCGGAGATTCCGGACGGAATACAGCCAGATCATTCAGCCATAAGGTTGCGGTATCACTCGGCCTGTTCATCAGACAACCTCCCGGAATAACATCGCACCATTGAGCAAATGCACATTGCGGGTACCTTCTGCATATTCGAAACATTTAATATCCCGGTGCAACTTCGCCAATGTCTGATCTTGCAGTAACACGCCACCGTGACAGCGATGCAGCGCTTCCTCAACCACAGACTCAGCAAGTTCTGCCGCTTTGGCTTTCGCCAGCCCGATCTGCTTCGTGACGGTTTCTCCCTGATCATAACGGGCAGAAACTGTTAACAGATTTTGTAGTGCACCGGCAAGCCGGAACTGTGCGGATTTCAGCCATGCCTGATGATATGCCACATCCATCAGCTCATGCTGAACTATATAATCCAGCGTCGCTCTGGCACTGCCCAGTGCCAGAGCACCGACACAGGGACGCAGGCTATCAAATGTCGCAATCGCTGCACCGGAAAAACGCTGAGTCGGTTTCAGATGAGCACCTAACAGGGCATCATCGCCAACAAACATATCTTCAAAGACCAGATGAGAGACATTACATCCTGGCACACCGTGTACCGGCAGCCGCTCCCGGTGGAAACCCTCAACTTTAGCGGGCTCGAACAGAAAAACATCGGTGCCGAGTGAGTTCTGATTGGTCCGGGCAAAAACAACCCCGATATCTGCGTGAATACCATTGCCGATGAAATATTTTTCACCGTTGATCAGATAGCCGCCATCGACTTTTGTTGCCTGTGTTTTGATATTTCCGGCATCGGAACCGACTGTCGGTTCACTCATAGCAAAACAGCTCCAGCTCAGTTGATCGCGGAACAAACCAAAGAAACGTTCCTGTTGCTCCGGACTGCCCAGTCCCTGTAATACGAATCCGGCCATGCCCGGTGTCGGGCAGGCAAAAATAAGATTCGGTTCCACATATCCCAGCGCTTCGTAAAACAGACAGCGCTGCACTACCGTCAGTTCATGCAGAACCTGTCCATTGGCTAATGCAATCGGCGTCGGGTTATAAGCCTCCGGTAATCCGAGGCGGTTCATCTGATGAGCTAGCGAATAGCGAGCCGTAGCCCGGTAATTTTCAGGATCTTCATCGATCAGCCGGCCAAGTGCTCGACCTTCTTCCAGTGTCGCTGTCACATAGTCCCGGATGGCCTGCCCTTCGGCGGATAATCTGTGGTTGAATATCATTTTTCTTTCCTCTGCCTTGTGCTGTGGCTCACTAACTCGCTTGCTGCTCATGCCATTGATGTTGCAGTTTCACCCGGTCAATCTTGCCGTGCAGATTCATCGGTAAAGCGGCCACAAAATGGACTGATGACGGCACCATGTAACGGGGAAGATGCTGATGCATAAACTGATCGAATGCCTGGCGTTCATCGCTCGTATCCTGTTCAAGCTGGACATACATCACCAGTTGGGTCAGTTTGTCCTGTACATAAACCGGAATCACTGCCGACTGACGAATCCGGCCGGAACGAGCCGCAACGTTTTCAATTTCCACCAGTTCGATACGGTTGCCATTCCATTTAATCTGCCCGTCTTTGCGACCTTTCAAGAATAAATTGCCGGATTCATCGACATAGCCGAAATCGCCCGAACGGTAAAAACGTTCACCATCCCGGCTGCCGAATGCGACGTTCTGCGGATGAGAAACTGGCAGATATCCATGCGCAACCTGTCCACCGTAAATCACCACTTCTCCGATTTCACTGGCCGGTAGCTCCTGCCCGTCATCATCTTCGATACGGATACGGTTGACACCCAGCGGCCGTCCAAGCGACAGCCGCTGCGAATAGCGCATATCATCGGCAGTCACCGGACAGGCATGTGTCACACAGGTGGTTTCTGTCGGACCATAGGCATGCAGCACCTGCGCCTGAGGAAAACGCGCCGCGATTTTGGCAATCAGCTGATGGGGTACAAACTCTCCACCGACAAAGAACACCCGCATTCCCGGTAGGGACTGTGCATTGAATTTCGGGTCCAGACACATCATTTCCAGAAAACTTGGGGTGGAGAACCAGCTCGATACTTCAACATCAGCTTCCTGAGTCATCAGGCGAATATTCTGACGGGGCAAAGCGTTATATTCATGCGGTAACATTACGACAGCTTTGCCAACTGCAAGTGAAGGAAAGCTGTCAAGAATGCCCATATCAAAAGCCAGACAGGCGTGATTAACGTGAGCACCACCGGAGTGGTTGAGTGTCAGACTCTCTCTGTACCACTGATAGAAGTGACCGAAGCCTTCATAACCAATCATCACCCCTTTTGGTACACCGGTACTTCCCGATGTCGAAAGCACATAAAAAATCGGATTGTCTCCACGCTGCCATAGCTGAAAGCGAAAGGCAACCGAAGGCTGATGTGCCGCAATAAAGTAGGCTTCACTACTCAGCGTCTGGTCAAGATAAGACTCAGCACCAAGGATCAGCAGGTCAGCCTCATGCATCGCCGCAACCTGTACCAACCGGGACGTCGGATTCGCCGCATCAACCACCGTGAAAGAAATGCCACACAACGTACAGGCCAGCATACTGGCAAATGTATCCAGTTCTTTATGTCCGTAGATCAGCACCCGGTTCGGCTGACGTTGCTTAATTTCATCGGCAATCGCCTGCGTTCTCGCGCCCAGCGTCCGGAAATCAACCCTACCCTGACGGTTCACCAGAGCGACCTGCTCCGGTTGTGCATGGATTCTGTCAATGATTGCCTGCATCATATTTGAAAACATAACCATTCCCTTTTTTGAGTGCTTTATCGCTGACCGCCCGGCGATCCAGCTTACTGTTCAGGTTTAATACATCATCTTCAATGGCATACCAGAATCTGGGTACCATGTAGGATGGAAAGTTGTCGGCCATCCCGACTGCAAGCTGCTGAAAATCAACCTCCTGCTCCGGCAGAACAAAAGCCCGCATCCCCTGTAAATCTTCTTTCCGGAACCAGGGTTCGACAAAGACCTCTTTGATTTCGTCCAGTTGACGCAGATAGGCTTCGACTTCATTCAGGTCAATACGGTAACCCTGAATTTTGAGTTCACGATCGTCCCGTCCCCAGAAATAGAGCATATCACCGTCAAGAGAACCGATATCTCCGGTCCGGTATTCCCGGACTTCATCAACCGGGTCAACGGAAAAGCGAGCCTGCTGCTCGGCCGATGCGCAAAGATAACCCGGACCGACACAATCGCCCCGGATGATAATTTCACCACGGCCATGTTCCTGAATCCTGTCAATACGAACTTCACTTCCGGGGCGAACTCGTCCCAGCGGTAAAGGATGTCTGCTATGGATATGCACTGGCAGAATATCTATCGCCGTAACCGCCACCGTACACTCCGTCGGACCATAAGTATTGGTCACACGACAGCCGGGAAAGCGCTCCCATAACTGAGCGACCATCTCTTTGGACAAGACTTCTCCGCAAAAAATAAAGTGAGAAAGATGAGGGAGATAACTGGCACAAAACTGGCGGTCTTTCAGGTAATAACGGGTAATCGTCGGGGTTGAAACCCAGGTTGTCACACCGTAATCCCGGTGTCTGGCAATGTATTTACGGGTGTTGATAAACTCCTGATGATCCAGTGCCGAGATCGGCTTGAGATTAATCCAGGCCAGCCAGAGTTCATACAGCGAGACATCAAAACAGTAACGGATATTGCCGCTGACACTGCCGTCAACCGGGAAAGCACTTTCCAGCCACGTGACCAGATCCGCCACATTGGCATAACTGACGGAAATCCCTTTCGGCTGACCGGTCGTACCGGACGAAAACATGATATACATGGCATCCGTCGCCTGACTGACGTTCCGGTCCCGGAGCAGTTCATCAAATCCTTGCGCACTTTCCTCAGCAGAAAAGTCTGATTCTGCGTAGACAACCAGACAAGAAATACCGAGTGTATCCAGTCTATTCTCATCCGTATCAAAATCATGAGTATCAAGAATCAGTGTCGCCTGTGCACTGGCAATGATCTGGCGTAACCGCTCCGTATTGTTTTCCGGTTCTACCGGAACAAATGTTCTCCCGACCAGAATACACGCCCAGTAAGCAATCAGATACCGATAGTTCTTATGCCCGTAAATCAGCACCGCACCACGCCCGTCGTCATTCAGTTGCCCGGCAAGTGAAACGGCGGCATCAAAAAGCTGCCGATAACTCAGATCACCACCGACATGATGGTAAGCCATCCCTTCACAGGTACGAAACGCACTAAAAACCGCGAGCAGATGATCATAATGCTGGTTCATCAGGCCACCTTATCGACACACAGCCTTTCGATATAGCGGGCAATACTACCGACCGATTCAAAATCTTTAATATCCAGTGAAGCCGGATCGATATGCAGCCCTTCGACAGCTTCTTCGAGATACATAATCAGTTCAATGTATAATCCGCTGTCAAAACCCAGATCCCGTTCAATCTGAGTCGCTTCATGAAGTTCTGATAAATCGTCAATCTCCATAACCAGGCCGATTGCATTAATCACATGATTCACGTAACTATCCATTTTGTTTTCCTTTTTATATAAAGACTTTTTATACAAATAACTTTTATGCAAACACTTCTTCTGAGGTTTCAACCGGCTGACTCAGTTTGCCGAGCAATGGCCTGTCAATTTTTCCGTTGCCGTTTTTCGGCAGAGAATCCCGGATGAATATCCGGTGTGGCACCATGTAAGATTCCAGATGCTGATGGCACCATGCTTTAATCTGTTCCCGGCTGAGTTCGGTCTGCTGTTCGACCCAGGCAACGATTTCATCACCGTAGACCGCATGGGGTACGCCGATCACCGCCACCTGCGCGACACCGGCCAGTGCAGCAATCACGGTTTCCACTTCTTTCGGTGCCACCTTTTCGCCACAGCTTTTAAGAATTTCATCCTTCCGCCCGACAAAATAGAGATAACCTTCATCATCCAGACGACAGATATCTCCGGTATACAGCACCATCTCACCGGGATAACGGCCCGGTTTTAGTTTCTCCGCTGTTTTCTCCGGATTGCGCCAGTAGCCGGGCATCACGGTATCACCGCGGATTACCAGTTCTCCGGTCGCATTACTGCGGTGTTCCCGGCCTTCGTCATCCACCAGCCACATTTCGGTATTGGGAATGGCCTTGCCGACACTCTCTTTGCGCTGTGACAACATCTCCGGTTCCAGATAGGTGCAGCGGTGACATTCCGTCAGGCCATACATTGAATAAAGCCGTGCGGCAGAAAATATGTTCTGAACTTTATCGATCGCATCCGGATGTAATGCTGCCGCAGTATTGGTGACGGTCCGGACACACGAGAGATCGAAGCGTTTTGCCAGCGGCTCGATAAGGCTGAGCATGGTCGGTACAATCGGGAAAACCGTCGCCTGTTGTTTCACCAGACGGTGCATCACAAACAACGGCTGGCTGAAAGAAGCTTCGATAATCAGTGTTGCGCCATGCAATACCGACATCGTCACTTGATGTAGGCCATAATCAAAGCTCAGTGGCAGCGCACAGAAAATACGATCCGATGATTCCAGCCGCAGATAAGTCGAAACAGACTTAGAAGCAGCCACCATGTTTTTCTGGGTTAACATGACGCCTTTCGGCGTACCGGTTGAACCGGATGTATAAATAATTGCGGCTAAATCCTGAGAAATCGGCGTGATAAGATCAATCTGGGAATACTCACCGGCCAGCGCCTGCTCCAGCAGAGTAACGTCATCACTGAACAAGCCATTAACCAACAGCTCCGGCTGGCTTTTCATCAGCCCGCGGGCTTTGCCGAATTCATCCGTCAACGCTTCATCAACCACCACCAGCGCTGACTCACTGTCATCGATCAGCCAGGCCAGTTTTTCATACTTGGTATCCGGGTTGACCGGAATAAACACACCGCCCAGATACTGAATCGCCCAAAAGCACTGAATGAAGGAGAGCGAGTTTGCCATATACAGCATCACCCGGTCACCGCGCCCGACACCCTGTCGGGACATATAGCGGGCCAGTTGCAGGGCGTGATGCCGTAACTGACTGTAGGTCATCTGCTGATCGGCATCGATCAGTGCAATTTTTTCCGGTGTGTGATACGCGCTGAAATCAAGATATTCGCTTAAAATCTGTCTGTTAATGTCCATGAACTGAATTCCTATGCTGTCAGCACCATCGCGCTGAACGTCCCTGCCACACCGGCTGCAACTGCCAGCATGGGACCCGGTGAAACTTGCTGATTGTCCTCTTTCCAGAAGTCATGCAAATTGATAAAGGCATCACCGCAGAAACAGTGACCGACCTGATACAGGTTCTTACGGTAAATCTGGCTGCGTTCGATGCCCAGACGATCCGCCAGCCGGTCAAAAGTCGGCGGACTCATGTGATAAGGTAAAAAGGTATGAATTTCTCCGGCGGAAATCCCAGCCTGCGTCAGAGCTTTATCGATCGCATCCATCATGGTCGGAATAAAAGAGCGGTCATAACGGTTTTCATCTTCCCGGCTGGTATCCACAGTCCGATGACTGATACCGCCAATCATTGACCAGCTCAGCCCCTGAATATTCAGACCAGTTGTATCAGGATGAGATGAGACCAGCACCGCCGTACATCCTTCCCCGAACAAACCATTCTGATCGACATACTGAACGGTTTCATGAAAGCATTTATCACCGGTCAGCAGGATGGCATAAGTCGGCTGCTGTGATTCTCCGGCCGGACTGATGCGACAGACTTTATCCAGCAAAGCCAGTCCCAGAAATGAAGAAGCACATGACCCCTGCGTCAGAGACATCACTTCCACACGGTCGGATAACTGCTGCCGGATCATCGATTCCAGCAGGCGGACGTCAAAAGGATAAGTCGTGTGCAGCGAATGGGCATAAGCAACATGCGTAATTGCATCCAGCTTATCCGGATGTTGCGCCAGCAAACGTTCCAGACAGGTCGTCAAAGTTTCAGCCAGTGACTGATGAGGAAAAATACAGGCCGATTCCAGTTTGTGAAAACGGCTGAATATTTTCTGATTTCTTTCTCCCCACTGATAACGCTGGTGCAGTTTATCCAGCGACATCAGTGACGGATTAATATGCGTTGCGACATCAATGATTTTCATCGTGTGTGACCCGAAGTTGCCATCAGGGTATAGATTTTTCCCTGATGTTGACTCAACAGAACAAAATGTTGTTTAGAAACAAATGATTGGCTAAAACCATCATCGGCAGCGATAGCCTGCTGCATTTCCCAGAACGGTGCGACGCAGAGTAAATCCGGTCGGGTGCAACGAATATGTCGCCGTGAACTCAACCGCGCAGCAATCTCCGGCTCACAGATCACTGTTGTTGATTCAGACGTCAGTCCGAACTGTTCAGACAACTGCTGTAACAGGATGGTTTCTGTCCCGACTTCGGTGCAATCGTGAATCCGGGTCTGAATTTGTAGCCCGGAGCCGTTACGTTCGATAACCATGCCGGAAGCAGCATTGGCTACCGATTGCCGATCAACCGCTGGCGAATGAGACATGAGACTGTTTTGATCCATCACCAGCAACAGTGCTTTGCCGTTCTGCGCAGGCAGATAACGCTCGATACAGTCAAGTGCCATAAAAGGCGATGCCAGCCCCGCATCACTGAGGGCAAATGCAAAGGTATCTTCCAGTGCCAGACGGTGCAGTACATAATTGGTGACAGCCTGTCCCAGCTCGGCATCCGGTGTCCAGTGCGCCAGAATCACCATATCGAGATCGCTCAGATCGGTCCGGGAGGCTATCTGTGTTACCAGCGCCTCAGCCATGGTTGTAAACGAGACCTGATTCTCTCCCGCCAGCCATTCCCGGACACGGCTGTCCTCTGGTACAAATGGCTTCCCATTCGCCTGACAGAATGCCTGCAAATAGTGATTCACCCGCGCTTCACTGACAATTGTCGGTGGCTGTGGCGTTGCTGTTCCTGCAAACGGTATACAAGTGAGTGTTGTGGGGTTGAGTGATAACGTCATCGGTCTGATTTCCGGCACTATCATTACACGGCAATATGCTGTGGCTGCTGTTGTGCCAGCATATGTTCAACACCATCGGCATGACGGATCACCGTGACCTGATCCCCTTCCACCAGCACTTCAGTAGGATAGCCGAAACTCAGGAAGTACACCGGAGAAGCCGTCGGACCGTAGGCGCCGGAATGGAAAATGCCAATCAGATCGCCTTCATCCAGCCGGGGCAGTTGCACGTCATCACCAATCAGATCCGTTGGGGTACAGAGTGGCCCGGTTAACATGTAAGGCTGTCGATCATCCGCATCATGTCCGGAGCCCAGACGGGCAATCGGAAAGTTCTTACGGATCACTGAGCCGAGTCCCGCTGCGGCACCATGGCAGTTTGAACCACCGTCACACACGGCAAACATTTTGCCTTTCGATTCTTTCAGATAACGCACCCGAGTGACGAACATACCGGAGCGTCCTGCGATAAAGCGTCCCAGTTCCATGATTAATGTCGTTTGCGGGAAGCTATAACGGAATTCACGGATCACCGGTTCCATCCCGGCGGCAACCACATCCAGATCGAGTTCCGTCTCTTTTGGGTAATAAGGCACACCCAGTCCGCCACCGATATCAACGAAATTTAATGTGATGTCATAATCCCGCTGGATTCTTTCTGCCAGAGAAAGAATATTGCGAGTGTTGACTACCACAGCCTCGGCATCCAGAATCCGGGTACCCAGATAAATATGAATCCCTTCCAGCGCAACATGCGGATATTGATCCAGATGGTTCAGGGTTTCCAGCACGGTATGTTCATCAATCCCAAACTGACGCGGCTTACCACTCATCACCAGACGCGCTTTTTCAGAGGTAAAGTTAGGATTAATCCGGAAAGCAAACGGCTGAACCACACCGGCATCTGCCGCCAGTTGATTCAACAGGGCCAGCTCGGACAATGATTCAACCACAACAGCCTTAATTCCCAGTGCTACACAACGGCTTAATTCATGTGCCGATTTTCCTGGTCCGACAAAAATAATCTCGCCCGGTAAAGCACCTGCAGCTAGTGCGGTTTCCAGTTCAGCCAGAGAACAAACTTCGCAGCCAACCCCCTGCTGATGAATGATCCTGACTAAAGAAAAATTCGGGTTCGCTTTCAGAGAATAAAAGTAATTCAACGCATCCGGTAAGGTATTTTTTAATGTTGTCAGGTGATTTTTTAACTGATTCGCACTGTAAACATAAAAAGGTGTTTTTACCGTCGCAGCTATTTTTTCTATTTCAACCTGATCAACATGAGATGAATTAATATATTCATTCTGAAATTTAAAACTATGCATAATTTAAACTCCCGACTAAATAATCTGTCAGTGTGTTCATATTTTTAAAATGGGAAAGGAAATTGCCATCCATACATGAAAATAAGTCGAACTCTTGTGCTGCCTCGTCTTCTATTCTTTCGCACAATCCGGCAATCAGAGCAACCAAGCTGGCCGAATCTAACAGACCGGAATCACTATATATATCGCTACCACTAGTGATCTGATTTATTTTGCCGTCATCTAATCCGAGATTTTTTAATTCAGATAACAATATCTGTTCTACATTATCTTTATCGAGAAACATAAAACTCTATTCCCTAGAGATCCGTTGAATGATGCTAATGTTACCTTTCTCAATTTCATTTTTTTGACTGAAATTGTACTTATCAATAAAAATATTTTTACAATTTCAAGACATTTTTAATACCAGCAATTTCAGTCAAAAAAATGCTAATCGAATCGCTAATAATTATTCTGTAGATAGAACACCAATATCATCATCAGATGAAACAGATTATTTAATAATCTCTGCTGATATCTTTTTTAATATATTTAACCGCACGATATTTTGTAATTTAGTACAAATACCGGCCGACTCAGTGATCATGGAAAATGCAATGACTTATATCGTAGATATTCAATGTAGCAAGTCAGACAGTACTTCTTTTATCCCGCTGGATGAACTGGGACTGAGTCACGATATTTCCGCAAAAGAAGCCAGAGTTTATCAGCGCATCTATCAGCTGGAACAGATCGCCATGAACCGGTTGTCTCATGAAGCGATGCTGAAAGAAACTCTGTCGGCGCTGGTCAGTCAGCAT
This sequence comes from Vibrio sp. MEBiC08052, assembly GCF_001506075.1. Taxonomy (GTDB): domain Bacteria; phylum Pseudomonadota; class Gammaproteobacteria; order Enterobacterales; family Vibrionaceae; genus Vibrio. Next base: position 2,275,131 of record NZ_KQ947475.1, read on the forward strand.
CCTACCCTGCGTCAGCAAACTGGCTATCTGTTTTACACCAAAACCCAGACACATAATACCTGCTTTGACGACCACTGGTTACAGAAACTGGTGGAGTCATGCGGTCTCCGCCACTGGAAATCAGTCACACTCAGTCTGAACCACTGCGCATCTGGTCTCAGCGCTGTCCACCTGATTAACCGGATGTATCAGAACGGAGAAACGGCTCCTGCAATTGTCCTGAGCGGTGAAAAAAGTTTTGCACCGGATCTGAATAAGATGACCGTCGGCGTACTGGGAGAAATGTCTGCCGCCTGCCTGCTATCGCCTCTGGACGGACAATGGCATATCACCACTTCCAGAGTGAAGCATCTCAGCCGATTCTACAAAAATCCGGAAAACATGAGCACTGCTGAAAAACGCGCCATGATGGGAGATTTTTATACCGGTATGCTTGATTTCCTCCGGACAGAAACGCTTTCCGAACCGGAGATCATTCTGCCCTATAACCTAAATCTGCCGTTACTGAACCGGGTATCAAAAGAGTTAGGCTGGGCGGAAAAACTGTATACCACCAATATCCGTCAGACCGGGCATACCTACTGTTCTGACGTTTTCTATAACCTGCTCACAGCAGAAACACAACACCATTTCAAACGGGCGTTACTGTTTGCCGCCGGAATGGGCGTGACCTATTCCTCGCTCGGTATTACCCGTCATTAACTCACCTCATACCCATAAAGGAACACAAGCTAATGAATATCATGGATAAAATCAACGAAGCACTGTCACAGGTTCTGGACGGAGAAACAGTCACCATCGATCTGGATACCAATTTCGATGAGGACTTAGATCTGGATTCCGTTCTGTTCGTTCAGTTTCTGCTGACACTGGAAGAAAGTATTGACGGTCTGCTGTTTGATCCGGACCTGATCAGCCAGTCTTCATTCAACAATGTCGGTTCTTTAATCGAGTTTATCGAATCCCAGGTCACAGTTGCGGAAGCCTGATATGAACATCACAGCAGAAATACTCGATCAAGCATATATCGGAGGCCGGAAAACCGACCTCCGGGAACTGTTACCGCAATTGGGTTTCTGGATGACAGGCAGACATGCCTGTCTAGTCAGTCAGGGCCTGACGATGTTTCCTGCGGGAGCGTCACCTGAACTGGTTAATGTTCAGGGAGAAACCATTTTGGCATCTCACTGTACCCACCTGCCTCAGGATCGGATACTCCGGCATCTGGAACTGGAAACCGCCACAGTTGACGCTCAGAACCAGAGTGGCGAAGCGATTTCTTTCGTGGTTTGTGCCCTGCGTCTGGGGCTGGTTGCCCGAATTCTGGATCTGTCGTTCAACCACCTCAAAGACCGGAAAAGTTTTGGCCAGAAAACTACCCGCCATCAATTGGTCAAAGCCAGTTTTTCTGATATTTACGGTGATGTATCACTACTGAAACAGCAGCTGCACTATCGTCTGGACAGTGGTGATTTGAGCACTCCGGATGAAGAACACCGGCAGATTACCCAATTATCCAACCATGCTGAGAAGCTGATGGGCGGACACGGCTTCCTGCTGGGAAACAGTCATACCATCAGCCACTTTTCCATGCTGCTTTACTCACTGTTCGGTAAAAGCAGTTCACGGGAACAACAGCAGGCACATAGCGCCGTCTGATAACAGACGGCCATTGTTCATGACAGTAAAAGGATAATTATGAGCATTTCTAAGCAATCAACACTCACTTTACCGGCCAGCGGAATGGGTGATGTCAAACAGGTACTGGGCATCGCCTGGCCGATGATCCTGATCGCAATTGTGGTGTCGCTATCGCAAAATGGTCAGATATGGATCCTCGGTCAGAATGAACAGAGTCAGGCGTTGTATCAACTATCGATGCTGCAACCCTTCCATTTTCTTTTTATTGCACTGCTGGAGTGTCTGACGATCACCAATCAGGTCTTCAGTGCCCGTTCAACCTGCGACTGGCCCAGCAGAAAAGTCATGAACAGTACCCTGTTGCTTGCCGTTGCAGGAACTGTTTTCCTGTGTCTGCTGGCTGGTGTCAGCTACTTGTTCGAAGCACCGCTTCAATCGGTTATGGGCGGTAACACTCAGAATCTCTTCAGCCAGACACTGCCACTATATCTGTTATCCCTCATTCCGTTGCTTATCTTTGAGTTGGGCAATGCCGGACTACGGGGACAGGGAAAAACCCTCAGTAGTATGCTGCTCATTTCAGGTTTTATCATCATTAATCTAGCGGTTTGCTACATCGGCTTTGTTCATCATCAGCTCGGATTTCAGGCAGTGATCTATGCCAACCTGCTCTCAGCATCGGCGATGCTGCCGTTTTCGCTGTTTATGCTGTTTCGAACCGTCAGTCACGGTTCTGATCCACAACCAAAGGCTTTCTTACCCAGACTATTCGCACTGATGACCGATGCCGGAATCCCGATTTTTCTGTCAATGCTGATTGCATTCGCCAGCTCTGCCGTGATCTTTCCGCTGATCAGTCAGATGAATACTGACTATGCACCCGGCTTTCTGATCGTCGTCAAACTGCGTTCGCTGTTTATTATTCCGGCAGTGGCACTAGGCTCCGCGATTGCAATTTTTGTCAATCAGCAACTTTCTGCCGCTACGAAAGATGCACTCACCCGCATGCTGAGCCGGGGTATGCTCGCCATCAGTCTGCTGTATATCACCCTAACAGCGATGGTTTACCTAAATCAGCATACTCTGGTTGATCTGTTAGCCAATACATCCACAGTTCAGCAAGCTGGTTATCTGTTGCTGTCACTGCTTCTACCAACATTTTTCCTGACCTCAATGCTGGCTGCAACCCAGACTATGCTTGAACAACTTGGCCGGGGCAAAAGAGTACTGCTCATAACTTTAGTGGTTGAATCTGCAATGGTCGGTGGCATTCTGATCCTGATGCGTTCTCAGGGAAATATTACCGAACTGGCACATCTAATCGTCATTTTCAACGTGGTTTACTTTACGATTTTCCTGCGTGAATACTGGCTGCTGACAAAAAATTTGCGAGGGGAAGATGCTCTATAATCTTGCCTACCCTTTCATGCAGCTTTCAGCACTGGCACATCAGCGCTATCACTGGTGTCTGGTGATGATGAAACGCCGTCCGAAGTTATTGCTTAAAACTTCGGTCCGGCCGGAAACACATTACCATGGCTTATGTGGCAAGTTGCGGCGGGCAGATACGATTTTACTCTCCCGTCTCTCTTCCGGATGGGCCGCCCGTTATGCGATCCGTATGTTTGAAAAACCGACGCGGATGCCCTGTATGGCAAACGATCTGGAATTTGAACAGCAGAGCCAGCAACATCAACTGACGTTCAACAAATGCCGGATTAATGTGTTCTGTCATGAACCACCGGCATCGGTTCCGCTACAGGGAACAATTCTGCTGGTTCACGGCTGGGAAGGACGGAGTGTGATGTTCCGGCCGCTGACAGAAAAACTGCTTGACAGTGGTTACCGGGTCATCGCTCCTGATTTGATCGCCCACGGCAGTTCAGAAGGAGAGCGCTGTTCATTCTACGATTTGGCACAACTATTATTACGGATCAATCAGCAATTCGGGGCTTTTCATGCCGCGATCGGTCACTCGTTTGGCGGCACAGCACTGGCCATGGCAATTGATGCAGGGCTTTCAACCCACCGGCTGATCAAGATCGGCAGCCCGGACGGATTAGGCAATCTGCTGGATTCATATATCGATTACTACCGGATTCCGGCTGTTCTCAAGGACAAGCTCAAACAGGTATACCATCGCCGTTACGGCACCCACCCGGATATGATCGATACACCGTTATGGAAAACCCTGTCACTGCCAACCCTGCTTTGTCATGACCGTAACGACAACATCATCGACATTACTCAGGCACAGAAGATGAACGCTGCCTTCCCCAACTGCGAACTGTTCCTCACCGACGGCTGGGGACACCGCGGCGTACTGAAAGATCGCAATATTCATCAGAAGATTATTGAGTTTGTTCAGAGTGATGCGACGTAGTATCTCGGAAGGTCACGGATAGCAGTGCAGATCTGACTCACTATTTTTGGTGGGTCAGTTTTTTATTACAGACTCATAATTTTACAAGATTCGTTGTAATGCTCCCGGAGGGAGTAACATGATCGCGACTTGGTCGCGATCATCGGATAATCACTGGCTGGACAGCGTTTCAGCTCAGCAGGAAGAGGAACAGTTCATCACCGCATCTTATCCAGCAGAACACCTCTTGAGAAAGAAGATCGGTGGTTACCATAGATGATTTCAAAAGGTTTGTTCTCTTTTTCTTTGGTGGTGATCGAATGTTTATACTTTAACGGTGTGATCTGATGTGCCTTGCTGAAGCTACGGGAAAAGTGAGCGAGAGAAGAGTAGCCGCAGGCGTTACTGATATCTGTCAGTGACCAGTCGGGAGCAATTTCAATGTATTCCTTCGCCAGCGCAATCCGGATGTCCCAGATCCAACGCATTGGCGAAGTTTTATATACTTCATTAAATAATCGGCAGATCTCATACTTGGATGCATCCACCTCTTCAGAAATATCATCCAGTGATATTTCCATTGAGATATTTTCGATGACATAGTCGAGTGTTTTTACCAGCAAATCCAGTTTCCTCCTTGACTTCGATAATCCTAAAGAAGGTTGGATCTGATAAAGTTCATTGATCAAATTATCTCTGAAGTGTTCCATATTTTCGTAACAGTAGTAATTAATTTTGTGGTTCATTTCCTAGCCTCACTTAATTATTAATCTATTTTATTTCACTCTCTGAAACGATCCTGTATCTGACGTTATCTCTTCTACGGAAAATGGTGATTTTTCATTGTTCACATGAAATACTTTCACCTTTCCTTCTTTCGGTACACAAAGAGACAAATCGAACAACTGTTGATACTCATACATATAAAACAACCATCCGGTTTCCGGTTGTTTATTTTCTCCCAAATACATGTTAACCAGACTTTCGTTCAGATCGAACCAAAAGCTGTTTAATGGTTGTGCTAACCCTTTACCAATCGCTTTGATATACGACTCTTTCAGTGTCCATAGCTGCCGGGCCTGCCGGTAAACGTCTTTAGAGGGCAATGACTCAAGCTGTACCATTTCCTCGCGGTGAAAGAATCTCCGTGCGATCTTTAATATCTGACTGTCTTTCTTTTTAAACTCAATATCCACGCCGACGTCACCGCTTTTTGACAGCAGTAATACGCCCACACCATTAGAGTGCGAAATATTAAACCAGAGAGAAGGCGTGCCAGCGATAGCCGGTTTACCATACTCTATTCTGTAAATTATTATTTCTTCACCATCTTCATGGTAATAAGGTAATATCGAGTCAATAAATTGTGCACTTAGTTTTTTATCTACCTCCTTATCTGAATTAATTTTATATTCATCATATTGATAGTTTTCGTTTTTAATAAAAAATAATAAATACTCATTATCTTCCAACTCAGGCAAATATGTTTCCATTGCATCTACCTTCATCAATAACTTTATTTAACACATACGAATATTTAAAGCGTACAAACCCCGGCAGCATTTTTACCACCTATAAAATTATGGGTTCATAAATAACGGGTTATATCGGTAATATCAGCCGGGCGACACAGCCCTGCATATCCTCTCGATTATCGATTGAAAAATATCCGCTATGGTTTTCTGCAATCTGCCGGCATAAAGTTAATCCAATTCCGCTGCCGTGAGATTTGGTACTATAAAACGGAACAAACAAATTGCTCTTATTGGTAATACCGGTTCCCTGATCCAGTATTTCCAGAATTAGATTATATTTTTGTACTTCACATGACACCGTAATCGCACCTTTCGGATCACTCATCGCTTCGTCGGCATTTTTAAATACGTTGATCATTAACTGCTGCATCTGAGCCGGATCGATATTAACTTTCAGTGCCTCCTGACCACAGACAATGTTGATTTTCCGATGCTCAAATAGTGGCAGTAATTCTCTGATCAATGACTTAATATCATGCAACCTTTTAGCCGGTGCCGGTAGCTGAGTTAGCTTGCGATAACTCTCAATAAACGATTTGAGGTTTTTCGCCCGCTCCTCAATAATCTTTAATCCACCATCCACTTCGGTAAGTGACTCATCTTTCTGTTCCGGCAGCAGTTCCCGAAGAATCTGGCTGAGTGACGCAATCGGTGTCAGGGTGTTATTGATTTCATGGCTCAATACCCGCAACAAATTTTTCCACGCCCGGTATTCCTGCCCACGCAGCAGTTCACTGACATCCGTGACAAAAAGCAGGGTTTGTCTACGGCTATGTTCATAATAATTGTCCTGATTGATCTGAAACTTGCCACTTTTCTGCGGAAAGTGCCATTCCATCACCTCTCCTGAAGTGCATTGGAGTAAATCGTAAATCGCCAGTGAATCAATTTGTTGCCCCTGCATAGATTTTGGATTCTGATCAAATAGCAGACCAGCACCTTTATTGACGAATGCAATCTCACCTTTGTCATTGAAGGCAAATATCGCAACATCAATATTGTTCATGATCTTCTTGACCAGATATTGCTGCTGACGAATTTCCAAACGCTGCTGATTCATCGATTCAGATAGGCGGTTAATCATACAAATCAGACCATCCATAGAATCATTTCGTCCGGTTCGCTTCCCACGCATACTGAATTCATTGTTGGTCAGCGATTCAACCAGATTCATCACAGTTGCCAGATGAAAATTTAAACTGTGATCAACTGTCACCAGACAATACATAATCAGTAATGCGCTCAGAAATGCCGTCAGTGCAATCAGATAGCCGGAATAACCATGGACGGCCATGATAATCAGCAATAAACAGGTCGGTGTCACTGAAGCAATCAGCATCAACCGGCGCTGTACGATTTGGATTGAAGCTTCTAACATGACAGCGCCCTCATTTTGCCTTCCCCAAGCGCCGATAGAAAGCACTTCGGCTGAGACCCAGAGATTCGGCGGCCTGGCCGGCATTACCATCAAAATAATCCAGACGCTGTTTCAAGACGTCCTGCTCAATCTTTTCCAGTGTGGTTGAGTACGTATTGCCGGAATATGTCGCTCTATTATCCGCCACAACACTGTCATGGCTCGAAACAACACTCTGTGACGAAAACGCCAAAGACACATCATCAGCCTGATAGTCAGGTAACACACGTAGAAGCAATTGCTTGTCTAAAGTTTCCCCCTGGCTCAGCAATACCAGACGTTCAACCACATGACTCAGTTCGCGGACATTACCCGGCCAGCCATAAGATTGCAAAATAGCAATAGCTTCAGCGGTTAACTCACCGAGCGGCTTACGGTATTTCTCGGTGTAAATCTGCACAAACCGGTCAATCAGCGGAATAATATCTTCAACCCTTTCCCGCAGCGACGGCACCCGGAATTCAAACGTATTCAGGCGGTAAAAGAGATCCTGACGAAATGTCCTTTCAGTAATCATCTCATTCAAATTAGCATTGGTTGCAGAAACTACCCGAACATCAACCCGCTGTGTCTTCGCTCCGCCGACTTTCTCAAACTGCTTCTCTTCCAGTACCCGCAGCAATTTAGACTGCTGAGTGACAGGCATATTACCGATTTCATCCAGAAACAGTGTGCCTCCGTCAGCCAGTTCAAACCGGCCGATACGCTGCTGTTTCGCATCAGTAAATGCACCTTTCACATGCCCAAACATTTCACTTTCAAACAGCGTATCCGGAATGCAACTCATATCCACAGAGATAAATTCCTGTTCGGCTCTGGGAGAATGCTGATGGATATAGCTTGCCAGCAGACTCTTCCCTGTTCCGTTTTCTCCGGTCAGCAGAATATTGGCACCACTCTCAGCAACCAGCGTCAGTGACTCCATCAGGTTTTTCATCGCAGGAGAAAACGCCACAATATTGTCAAAAGCACATAAGTTGAGTTGTTCCTGCAACAACTGATTCTGCTGCTGCAAGCGAGATTGTTTCTTTAAACCTTCACTCAGGCGAATCTGAGTATTGAGAATATGAACCAACCGTTCGTTATCCCAAGGCTTTTCAATAAAATCGACCGCCCCATTTTTCATCGCTTCAACAGCAATATCCACTGAACCCCATCCGGTCATTACCACCACCGGTAGCTCACCGTCGATAGTTTTAATCCGTTGGATCAGATCCAGCCCCTCCTGTCCTGAAGTGGTATCCAGCTGATAATTCAAGTCGATAAGGGCAATATCTGCATCGCCCTGTTTCACCTGTTCCAGAGCAAGTTCAGGAGAATTGACCGTCACCACATCAAAATGACGGACTCTGAGAGTTAACCTCAGTGTATTCAGGATATTTTCATCATCGTCTGCGACTAAAATCCGATATTGTTGATTACGCATAAAACTCTTATTTGTTGTTTTTCATTGTTTTTTTATTGATAGCAGCCTCGACTGCATCCCGGCCATACTGACGTTATTATAGTGTTCAGAAATATAAAGACTGAGATAGGAGTGTGTCATTGGACACACTCCTATCTATCTGGTTATTGTTCCCGTAAAGCATCCATTGGTCTCAATCTGACGGCTTTTAATGCCGGAAGCAGTGTCGCCAGTGAAACAACAGCACTAATGCCAGCAGCCGTCACGACAAACAGAGCCCAGATACTCCACGAGCTGTGTCCCAGAATTCGGGTAATCAACGGGCCGACAAACATCACGATCGGTCCGCTAATCAGTAAGCCAATCAGCAATTGTAACCACCCCTGCTTCATCAGCATATGGATGATACGGCTTTCCGTTGCTCCCAGAGCGCGACGAATCCCCAGTTCCTGATATCGCTGGCTAATCACTTTTGCCATGACACCATAAATCCCACTTCCTGCCAGTAAAACTGCAATCATACCAAATACATTGAACAAGATAGCAATATATGTCAGGCCAGCGGTGTTCCGGGCAATCACCTGAGCCAGTGGCTTCACCTGATAAACCGATAATCCGGTATCGATATCTGCTACAGCCTGCTCGATTGGAAGAGTCAGATTTTCTCTCTGGGCAGAGTTTGCAACCACAGAAAGATTACGCACCGGCGCCTGCATCAACGAACGATAGACCGTCGGCATCCGTTTGCTGTAACCAAACGGACGTCCTTGAATAACATGAGAAACAACCCCAACCACAGTATACCAGTCATTATCTCCGGCTTTGCGGATCCGCTTCCCGATAATATTGCGTTCTTCCGGCCAGTAACGCTGGGCAAATGAACGGGTAACCACCACGACTTTCTGTGAATTCTGGTCATCAGACGGGCTCAGCATCCGGCCTTCTTCCAACGTCACACCTAACAGATCTAATGTTCCCGGCATTACTGTCACATTGTTTGCTCGCGGCAGCAGATTTTGCTGAGAACGGAGTTGCTGATGCTCCGCCAGCTCGACTTTACCGGCAACCATAAACGCACCGGGAATAGAACTCATAATTCCTGCTTTGGAAACCACCGGAGAAGACTCCAAACCATTTTGTAGACGGTTGTAAAAAGTCCGCAGGCTCTCTGGGGTATGATAGTATTGATCCGGAAGACTGATTTTACCGGTATAAATACCTTGTGGCTGAACACCATAATCAATCTTTGTAGCTTCATAAACCACAATAGACAATAGCGCACCAAGCGACAACACCGCACAGGACAATGCGACTTCGAAGATAACCAGTATCCGGCTAACCCGCCCGCTGCTGCGGCTCTGCGCCCCCCGGGTGCCATCTCTCAAGACTTCATTAATATTACACTGCGTCATTTTCCATGCAGGAAGCAGCCCGGTAGCCAGACTGACGAGAATCACCAGTAAGACTGCTTTCAGTAAAACATCGGCATCCAATCCCAGAGTCCACCAGAACGCTGGTTTCCCGGGGACAATCGAGCTAATTAGGCCATTTGTCAGCGACAAAGCCCAACCGGCAAACAACACACCCAGAATACCTCCCAGCGTACAAATCAGAGTACTTTCCCACATCATCTGTATGACCAACCTGAAGGTGGGTGCACCGTGTGCAATCCGGATGGCACTTTCTTTGGAACGCTCCGTCGCCCGGGCCAATAGCAGGTTGCCGACATTACAACAGGCAAGCAGCAACACAAATCCCACACCCAGTAGCATTACCAGAAAAATCGGTTTTGAGTCTTCACCGATGAAACTATCCATAAAGGTAATGGCGAAAGCGGAACGCCCGGCATTGGTTTCCGGATACTGTAATGCCCGAGATGCCATAATATCCTGCAATTCGACATCAACATCTGCCAGATTGAAACCCGGTTTAATCTTGGCAAAAATAGTTACTTTCGGAGCATTTTTTACCGTAAATTTTGCTTCATTAAGCTGACTCGGCAACCAAATCTGATTATTCATCGGAAATTCATACTTCGGAGGCATCACCCCGATGACTTCCGTTCCGATACCGTTAATCTGAACCCGCTGACCGATAATGTCCTGACGACCGCCAAAATAGTTCTGCCACAGTTCATAGCCAATAACAGCAACCGGATTCGCACCTTCAATCGTATCGGCCTCAGTAAACAACCGTCCCATAATCGGGTGAGTATGCGTAAATTCGAACAAATCGGAGCGACTGCGAATGGCGATATAGTGAGATGCTTTACCGTCGATACTAACATTTGCCACATCACCGTAATAATAACCAATGTCCTCTAAACGCTGGCTCTTGTCGCGGATGTCTTTAAAGTCTGCATAACTGATGGGCGAATCACCGAAGCGAATTCCATTGATACTGGGACTGACCATCACCATACGCTCACCATCAGGGAACGGAAGCGGCTTAAATGCCAGAGTATTGATGAGGGAATACATATAGATACACAAGCCGAGACCACAAGCCATGATCAGCATCGTGAAAACCGTAAATCCCGGACGTTTGAGCATCAGCCTGACGGCATATTTCAGATCAAATAACCAACTCATATGCATTGATTCCTCAGGCAACCAGGCCTTGACTGTCCAGATGACGGTCATCAATGACCATCCCGTCAAATATATCAATCTGCCGCAAAGCATGTGCCGCAGAACGAGGATCGTGCGTGACGATGCAGATAGTCACGCCATCCGAATGCAGTTGATCAAACAAATGCATGACCGCTTCGGCATTTTTCGAGTCCAGATTACCGGTCGGCTCATCTGCCAACAACAGTGAAGGCTGACCGACGATTGCCCGGGCGATCGCTACCCGCTGCTGTTGTCCACCGGAAAGCTGAGACGGAAAATGTTTACTGCGGTGCTGCATGTCTACTTTTTCCAATGCTGCCAATGCAGCAACCTTCATCTCTTTGGCAGTAATACCTTTGCGATATGTCAGCGGCAGCATGACATTCTCTTCAACCGTCAGGTCACTGATAAGATTGAAAGACTGAAAAACAAAACCGATTTCCTGATTGCGGATTTCCGCCATCCGCCGGGGGGTTAATGAACTAACTTCAAAACCGTTAATGATATATTTTCCACCGCTAGGGCTATCCAGCAGACCTAAAATTGACAATAAAGTTGACTTCCCACAACCGGAAGGCCCGGAAATAGAAACATACTCTCCTTTCTCGATAGCAAAACTGATATCGTTTAACGCATGAGTTTCAATCTCTTCCGTGTGGAAAACTTTATTAATCCCGCTCAACTCGACAATGAATGACATATTTCTTCCTTTTTATTATTTACTGAATGCTGATCCGGTTCAGATGCTCCCAAGCACTGGGGTTTGATGTCACAATCCGATCTCCGTTCCGCAAGCCACTTTTTACTTCAATTTTATCCGCAGAACCCTGTCCGAAAATAACCCGGGTCTTGTCTGCTTCCCGACCATCAGCGGCTAATCTGTATACCGTTCCGGGAGAATTACTCTGAGCCAATGCAGGACGATTGACATACAATACATGCTGTAATTTCGAGACCAAAATCGTCCCTTCAATACTCAAATCCGGTCTGGCTTCCGATGGTAACGGGCTATTGAGAGAAACATCAACTTGAACCGTGCCATTATTTACCGCAGGATCAATTCGAATCACCGAACCATGAATCTGATTGTTATGTGTATCAATAATAACATCCTGACCAATCTCAACCGTGCGGACCTGGCGCTCCGGAATTTTTAGTTCAGCCAGTAACTGATCTTGCCGAGCTAGCTTGGCAACATTGAGGCCTAACGGTACGCGTTGGCCAGCTTCAATATTAACCGCCTGAATCACACCAGATTGATTTGATACCACTTTCAACGATTGAATCATCATTTCCGAACGGGAAAGACTCTTTTTCAGCTTATTAACCATCGCGGTGTTTGCCTGAAACTCGGCTTCCTGTGTCACTTTCAGTTTTTCCAAACGCTCTTTTTCGATTTGTAACTGCTCTTTGTACTGTTCCAGATCTAGTTTGGAGCGCTTGTAATCGATTAGAGAAACGGATCCATTGTTCCGTTTCAACAGCGTACTCTCGGCATCATACTGAAGTTTCGCTTTTTCATAAGAGTGTTTCACTTTCAGGATCCGGACCTGAGCGTCCAGCAGATTATTATCATGGCGAATGGCTAACGCTTTGTTCTCTGCCAGAGCTGCTTCCAGCTCCCAGCGGATTTCATCTGTTTTCTGCACCAGCTCAGGGTTGATCAGCTCCGCAATTAAATCGCCTTTTTTAACGACCGCCCCTGACTTGACCAAAACAGACTCGACTCTGCCATCGACATTGGTCGAAATCCAGCGGATATTCTTCGGAGCCAATATTCCGTTTCCACGGACTTCAACATTCATATCCCCCTGATTAACCTGAGAAACAATAATACTACTCCGGCGAACTTCATAACCGCTGGGGCTAATAGTCGTCGCATATGCACCAGCAGCTACAACAGCAACAGCAATCAATGCGAACCACAACTTTCGTTTCGGAATTGATTTTGTCCGAGTTTTTTGAACATCCATATGCGAATAACCAATTTCTTTATAAGTTACCCTCAATAAGCACAAATAGTGCCAACAATATATTTAATTGTTTTTAAAGGATTTTTATTTTTATTCTGATAAAAATCCCAGTTTTGAACACGGCTGAGTTTCCAGAGACGGGTTGCCTATCCCATATTTGGGACAACAATAACAGTTAGAAGAGGTAAAAATCATGTCGATGATTGACTCTATGAATCTCTTAAGCCGTTCTTAAGTTTACTGACACATAATCAGCCGGGTTAAAGGCACAACTCATTAAGATGCAACAGGAGCATAAATCATGTCAAAAACAACGTTGATCCGTCTGGCTACTTTACTCGCGACAGCGACAGCTTCTTCTCTGGTTTTCGCTGACCCGCAGTGCACTCAACAACCAGAATCATCCTGGATACCTTTTGAAACAGCCAAAGCACAGGTTGCTGATATGGGATATCAGATTAAAAAATTTAAGAAAACCCATACTGGTTGTTACGAGCTTTACGGTTATGACGCAAACAAAAACCGAGTTGAGATTTACTACAACCCGGTTGATATGACAGTCGTGAAAGAGGAAAAAGATGACTAAACAAGCGTTCATTTGGGATATTGTCGTCCGCATCACACACTGGACAACGGCGGCACTGTTTTTATCCAATTACTTTTTGACAGAAGAAGGGAGTCCGCTTCACCAGTGGATTGGCTATATAGTTATCGCTGTCGTCGGGATTCGTTTGCTTTGGGGGCTGATAGCCCGTTCTCCGGCACGATTATCTGCATTCAAGCCTTCTGTTCCCGACGCATTGGAACATCTCAAAGAGGTGCTGGTGACCAAAAAAGACGAACATATCGGCCATAACCCGGCGGGTGCAATCATGATCTGGCTGATGTGGTTTCTCATTCTGAGTACCGCCACAACGGGATGGTTATCTGAGACCGACTGGTTCTGGGGAGAGGATTGGATGATTGAAATCCATGAGTTCTTCGCCAATGCCACAATGGGTGCGGTCACCATCCACGTGTGTGCCATTATCCTGATGAGTAAGCTGACACAATTTGCTTACGTCAGAACCATGTTGTGGCGCCACAGAGACTAACCAATCCCCATTCAAAGCCCCTTTGCGTTCAGGGGCTTCTTTTCTCTCGACAAGAAGCACGTCTACGTCGTTCTATAGCCCGTCCCCAAATCATCTATGATGGATTTACATCACCAAGACCTTGCTTCAAGTCATCCTCACTTACAGTTATGATACGTACACAGAAATACCATGATTGACCTGTTTCAATCCTCACCTTCACCAAGGAGTTCTCGTGTCCACTGTATTTCATTTTCGCGCTTGCCTGTTCGATTTAGATGGTACTCTCATTGATTCAATCGCAGCCGTTCAGCGTGCCTGGACAGCATTTGCCACGCGTCAGGCACTTGATCCAGCACACATTCTGCATCATATTCACGGACGTCCTGCCAGCGAGTCAGTCGCCAAATTTATGGCGGGCCAGTCTCAGTCTGAGATTGAGAAAGAGATTGCTTGGTTAAAAGAGGCTGAATCGCAAGATACTGCGGGAATCGTCCCAATAACGGGTGCGATTGATTTTCTGCATCAGTTAAACAACCGCCATGTACCATGGGCGATTGTCACTTCCGGTAATGAATCGGTAGCTCATGCCAGAATCAAAGCGGCCAATATACCCAAACCAGAAATCGTCATTACCGCCGATCAGATTACCCGTGGAAAACCGGATCCTGAACCTTACCAACTCGGTGCGCAGGCTCTCGGTTTGAAAGCAGAGGAATGTCTGGTGTTTGAAGATGCTATCGCAGGGGTACAATCCGGGCTGGCAGCCGGATGTCCGGTTATCGGGCTGCTCACACAGGTACAAGATGCACAAGCATTACAGGGCGTGAGCACCATTTCAGACTATACCCAACTGGCACTGGAACAAGATAGCGAAGGATTCCGGCTGCATCTGCCGTTGTAACAACTGCGAAAAGCTGAGTCGATAAACGATTGATGGCAAGTCAATAGGACTTGCCATTATTTTATTTCTAATTATTTGTTTTAATTCATTTTTATTGAGGAAATAGACTGTGAGCGAAACCTCAATCCAAAGATTTCTTAAACCGCATGGAGGCAACCACTAAGCCAAGCAGGGTAAATCCAATCATCCATAGTGTGTCGCGCCACAAATCGATCAGGTCTGCACCTCTGAGAACAATGCCGCGAATCATCCGCATAAAATGTGTCGCGGGTAAGACTTCGGCAATCCACTGCGCGAGCACAGGCATTCCCTCGTAAGGAAAGATGAACCCGGACAGCAAGATCGAAGGCAGTAAGATAAACACGGTCATCTGCATCGCCTGTAGTTGGGTTGTTGCAATCGTTGAAATCATCAATCCCAGCGTCAAACTGGCTGAAATAAATAATAACGTTCCCCACAAGATCTGACTGAATGCCCCGTGAATCGGCACATCAAAAATAACATGGCCCAATCCCAGAATAATGCACACCTGAATCAGACCAATAAATATATAAGGAATAATTTTCGCGACCATTAATTCCATCGGATGAACCGGTGTGGTGATCAACAGTTCCAGATTACCGCGTTCCCGCTCGCGGACAATCGCGGCACTGGTAAACAGAATCATGGTCATGGTCAGAATGACGCCGAGTAAACCGGGAACAATATTGACAGCCGAACGCCGGCTTGGATTGTAATAGAGTGCGACATTAAATGTTTGCACCGTCGCCTCAGCCCAATGGCTCTGAAGGCCGAGTCCGCTGAGAGACATGTGCTGTAACCCCATCACTGCCGAACTGATCATCGTATCGGAACCATCGACAATCCACTGACCCAACACCCGCCCCTGAACCCAACGCTGATCCAAATCTTTCGGCAAAATCATTGCCGCCCGGACAATCCCCCGGTGAATGGCTTGTTCCGCTTCTTTGGCTGTCGCATAGTGCTTGGTGATATCCACAACCTGAGTCACCCGCACCGCTTCAGTCAGCATTCTGCCGGTTACACTTTCACTTAGGTCCACCACCGCAACCGGAACATGACGAACATTGGTATTAATCGCAAAACCAAACAAAATCAATTGAATCAATGGGATCATCACCACCATGCCGAATGTAATCCGATCCCGAGAAAGTTGACGCAACTCTTTTACCATCACGGCTTTCATCCGGTATAAAGAATTCACTGCCGTTTCTCCCCGGTGACACTGACAAATACGTCTTCCAGACAGGGGCGCACTACGGCAATTTCTGCATTCGCCAATGTCGGTACCTGAGCTTTCAACCACTCGACCGGAGCTGCGACATCTTGTTGAATGAGTACGCGTAGTCGAATTCCTAATTGGGCGGCCGAGCGGATTTGAGGCAGCGTCAGTAAATGTTCTTTCAATCCCCGGAGGTTCTCTGCCCGGACTTCCACCACACGCACACCCATGTCACGCATGAGTTGCTCCGGTTCACCGTCGGCGCGAATCCGGCCAGAATCCATAATCGCCAATCGATGACAACGTTCCGCTTCATCCATATAGTGGGATGTCACCAGAATGGTCGTCCCCAGCGCGGAGAGATCAAACAGTTGCTCCCAGAACTCTCGCCGGTTTTCCGGATCGACGGCTGACGTCGGTTCATCCAGAAATAGCAGTTCAGGGTGATGCATCGTTGCTGCGGCCAGAGACAAACGCTGTTTCTGCCCGCCACTCATCCCACTAACCCGTTGTTTGCATCGCTGATCCAGCCCATAGGTCCGGAGCTGCTCAGTGAGACGCTGTCTGAGCTGCCGATGACCCATACCGAAAATCTGCCCGATAAACTGCAAGTTTTCTTCGACAGTGAGATCATCGTAGAGTGAGAATTTTTGTGTCATGTAGCCGATTTTCAACCGCAGGCGTTCTGATTCCCGGGGAATATCCAGTCCCAGAACATTCACCTGCCCTGACGTGGGATGCAATAAACCAGTGAGAACCCGAATCGTAGTTGACTTACCACAACCATTCGGTCCGAGAAAACCATAAATCGAACCTTTCGGTATCCTTAACCGAACGTCCTCAATTGCAGTAAAATCACCAAATCGCTTCACAACATTTTCTGCTTCAATTGCATACGTTGTCACGGTCTGAGCCCTCCGAGTTCAACCTGGGCCGGAATGCCGGAAGGTAGCGATTGCGCCGAATCATCCAAATCAATTTCAGCCAGATACATCAACCGAGAGCGTTCTTCCTCCGTTAAGGCGTAGTAAGGAGTAAAAGACGGTTCATCCGATACGCGACGAACTTTGCCCCGAAAGACCGTTTCGACACCATCGACATGGACATTGACCATCAACCCGGCAGTCACCTGAGTCCGATATCGTGCTGGCACATAAACCCGGGCATAAGGCACCCGGCCGGCTTCAATCACGGCAACCGCCTGATTGACCATCACCCGTTCTCCAAGTTGATAAGGCAGGCTATCCAGAACCCCGTCTCGTGTTGCGACAATCGTCAACTCATTCAGTTGGTGCTGTTGTAACATCACACCAGCGGTTGCGGCATCTAGTGCCGCTTTCGCCTGTTCGATATCTTCCAACCGGGAACCTGAGGTCAGTTTAGCAAATGCTTCTCTGGCAGCATTCAACTCAGCTTTGGCTGTATCTCGGTTAGCCAGCGCCCTATCTTTTTCCGACTGGCTGCTAAGTTTCTTTGCGACCAGCTCACGGGTACGCTGATAATTTTTTTCTGCTTCAATAAAACGGGCTTCAGCACGAACGACATCGGCTTGCGCGGTCGCAATGTCTTCCGGACGTTCTCCATTGGTGAGTTTCTGCAAATAGGCTTTTGCTTGCGCCTGTTCAGCGACGGCCAGTGCCAACTGCATCACCTGACGTTGCCGATCGAGTTGTACCAATACCTGCCCTTGGGTCACTGGCGTCCCTTCTTTCACCGGTAAGTCACGGATAATTTCGTTAGCCGTTGCAGTCAGAGTGACCCGATCACGTTCTAAAGTTCCCAATGCAACGTTATCTTCATCAGTTTGACAAGCGGTAAGTAAGATCATCAGGATGGCATAGTAAATCAGTCGCTGCATTGATACTTCTCCACGATTTAGATGAGCGTTTGTCAGTCAGGTGAAAACTTTACAAATCAGATGAGGGCTTCATCCGCTCAACCAATGTTGCTAAGGATGTTGGTTCGCCAATATAGTAGCCCTGAGCCATATGACATCCTATCTGGTGTAACAGCTCCAATTGTTCTTTGGATTCTACACCTTCAGCCATGATCGACAAGTTGAGATGCTTTGCCATGGAAATCAACGTTGCAATCACATATCGATCCCGTTCTGAATTCACCAGCGCATGGGTAAATAGTTGATCAATTTTCAAACAACTGATCGGTAGATCTTTCAACCGTCTCAGACAAGAGTAACCAATCCCAAAATCATCAATGGCCACATGAATACCAAGATCTCTTAACTCAGTGATCTTCTGCCGGACATCGTCAAATATGTCACAGATTAATGCCGACTCGGTCAATTCTAAAACGAGCTGATGCGGAGGAAATTCATAGGTCGATAATGCCCGCTGAATTTGATAAACAAAATCACTCATCCAAAAATGACGCGATGTGATATTCACCCCCAGCCGCTGATCCGATCGCAAAAAAGATTGCGCATCTTCAAGTGCCTGATATAACGCCCATAAACCGATTTCTTCGATATGACCGGTTTCTTCGGCAATCTGAATCAATTGAATGGTCGGAATCTGTTTTCCTCTTAACTCCCAACGAATCAGTGCTTCATATCCGACGATCTGCTCATTTTTCAGTGATAATTGTGGCTGATACTCCATAGAGAAAGTTTTATTTTGCAACGCTACTTTCAGGTCAGATTCAAGCTGATAACGGGCATATAACGTCTCGGTCATACGGCCTGTATAACGCTCAATTTGGCCGGTTCGGGTGACCTTAGAGTGATACATGGCGATATCCGAGGCTTTGAGTAAATCGGTTGCTGTCTCACCGTCTTCAGGATAAATTGCTACACCAGCACTAAAACGTAGCGTCAGATCATTTTCATCTAACCGATAGGATTCATCTTGTATTGACTTAATTCGCGCCAGTATCGGTGCAAGCTCATCTTCATCGGTCAGTTCGAGTAAAACTAAATATTCATCCCCGCCTAAACGCCCGACAAGGTCACCTTTGCGGATCGAATGACGTAACCGCTCACCAAATACTTGTAATAACTGATCCCCCTTTGCATGACCATAGGTATCATTGACCATTTTGAAATTATCCAGATCAATAAATATAACGGCCACCTGAAATCTCAACCGCTCTGATCGGTGCAACATTTGTGTTAAACATTCCAGAGAATAAACTCGGTTTGGTAATTGGCTCACCTGATCGAAAAAAGCCTTATCCGATATTTCATGGAGAAGGTCGCGTAAATCTTGCATCCGGCGATAAGCATAAAAAATCCCACCCAGACCAAACCATAAAACAATCAACGTAATCTCATCCATTTCCCAATGTTCATGATGACGACTAAAAACGTAGAGCTGTTCGAACAGATCAACTTTGGTCATCAAAGAGATGAAAGACAATATCAGAGCAATGGCACAGATATAGAAAAAGTCTCGTTTAGCGCGGTCTCGAATTTCTTTTTCCAGACTGGTCTGCATATATTTCTGTTTCATTGTGACTTATCATTTTGGAGGAGCACAGCCACCTCAAGTGAATCCTGATACCCCTGAGAGACAAATTAATTCAGCAGTGGTCAAACCAATGCTACCTGATGTAAAGCGTAGACCAAATTGTCACTTTATTGACAAGGTTATTGAGTAAAGAGAATGCTATGCTATTCAAATATTCAGCGATATCAGATAAAAATATCGTTGTCCTCACGTCAACAGAATAAATCCCCGATAAGACTTACAATATAAAATATTAATGAAATGCATTTCATGAAATTATTCCATCTACCCCCACCAACAAAAACCAAATAAAACACCATTAACAAACTTTTAAAAAGATAAAATAATTAATTTACCACTGACTAAATGGTAAATTCATCTAAAAGTTGCTAGGGTAACGGGATATTTGTAAAGTGGGCTAAGTGAATCAAGTCAACTTGTCTAAGGTGTAGAATCCCAATGTTTCTTTCATTTGGGTCTCGATATCAACATACACTTTCACTTTATAAATACGATCACGGATGTCATTACACAAAATCTGGAGTTTTACATGAATAAAAATAAGATTTCCCGAGCAATGGTGTTGGGATTAGGCCTGACTCTAGCCGGCACAACATTACCATCCTATGCAGCACACGTTCCGGAAGGAACAAAACTGGCCCCGGTACAAGAATTGGTCCGAGGCAACGGTTCAGAAATCGAAACACTTGACCCCCAGAAGGTGAATGGTGTTCCCGGTGCGAACGTTGACAGAGATTTGTTTGAAGGACTGGTCAATGAAGATGGCTACGGCAATCTTGTCCCCGGTGTCGCCGATAAATGGGAAACCAAAGATAACAAAACTTTTACCTTCCATCTGCGTAAAACGGCAAAATGGTCAAATGGTGACCCCGTCACAGCAGATGATTTCGTTTACGGATGGCAACGCCTTGTCGATCCGGCAACCGCTTCACCTTATGCTGAATATTTGCAGTTAGGCAATGTTGTCAATGCAGAAGAGGTCGTTGCCGGTAAGAAAGACAAATCGACGCTGGGTATTAAGGCGATCGATACACACACACTTGAAGTCCATCTCGATAAGCCCACACCTTACTTTGTCAAAATGTTGGTTCACCAATCAACATTCCCGGCCCCACGTAAGGTGATTGAAAAATGGGGCAGTAAATGGACCCGCCCTGAACACTTTGTCGGCAATGGCGCTTACATACCTGAAAAGTGGGTCGTCAATGAGCGTTTAGTGCTCAAACGTAATCCGCTTTACTGGAATGACGCTGAAACCGTCATCAATAAAGTCACTTTTCTGCCAATTGAAAGTCAAAACGCAGAAATGAACCGATTCCTCGCGGGTGAAATGGATTCGACCTACGAAATGCCGGTAGAACACTTTAAACGACTCAAAAAAGAATACCCGGAATCGGTTTCTGTGACCGGATATCTGTGCAACTACTACTACGATTTCAATACGCGGAAGAAGCCGTTTGATGACGTTCGGGTCAGAAAAGCGCTCTCTTATGCGATTGACCGGGATATCATTACTAAGGCCATTATGGGGCAAGGCCAAAAGCCGGCTTACGCCTTTACGCCAGACATTACTGCCGGTTTCACCCCACCGATGCCGGAATATGGTCAGTGGACGCAGAAAGAGCGCGATCAAAAAGCTCGTGAACTCTTAGCGGAAGTAGGTTATGACAAGAGTAACCCATTAACACTGACGCTGATTTACAACACGTCTGACAACCATAAAAAGGTTGCCACTGCGATTCAGTCGATGTGGAAACAAACCTTGGGTGTGAATGTCAATCTGGAAAATCAGGAATGGAAAACATTCTTGGACAACCGTCGTCAGGGTAACTTCGAAGTCGCTCGCGACGCTTGGTGTGGTGATTATAACGAAGCATCCACCTTCCTCTCTCAAATGCTCTCCAATAACAGCGGTAACTATGCTCACTATCAAAGCAAAGCCTATGACGATGTCATGGAAAAAGCGATGCTGAGCACATCTGACGCTGAACGTGCCGACTACTATGCTCAGGCAGAGAAGTTGATTGCGCAGGATATGCCAGTTGCACCGACTTACCAATATGTGAAAGCACACTTACTCGCGCCTTATGTCGGTGGCTATCCAATCCATAATGCGGGAGATATGACTTACACTCGGGATATGTATATCAAAGCCAAATAATTGATTCCGAGTCATCCATACAGGGCTGTATGACAGACGTCATACAGCCTTTCATTTCACAGTTGCAATTAAAAATACACAAGAGTGAGTTTATGCTTAAATTCATTGCTAAACGGATATTGGAAGCCATACCGACGCTACTGGTGCTGATCACAATATCGTTTTTTCTCATGCGCTTTGCGCCCGGCAGCCCGTTCTCTTCAGAGCGAGCTGTAGCACCCCAAGTCCTGGCAAATATCAATGCCGAGTATGGACTGGATAAACCCATCATGGTTCAGTACTTCACTTATCTGAAAAATATTTTGCATGGCGATTTTGGTCCGTCTTTTAAATATAAAGATTTCAGTGTCAATGAATTGGTTGGAAAAGCCTTGCCAGTTTCAGCAAAAATCGGGGTAACCGCCTTTGTCTTTACCATCATTCTCGGCGTGACGATTGGCACGATCGCAGCCCTGAAGCAAAACACTTGGCTGGACTATTCATTAATGGCAACAACCATGTTGGGTATCGTCATCCCCTCTTTCGTCTTTGCACCGATACTGATCTTTATCTTTGCCATTAATTTAGAGTGGTTACCGGCCGGGGGCTGGAATGACGGCTCGTTCCAATATATGGCACTGCCCGTTCTCGGTATGTCGTTGCTTTATATTGCAACGTTTGCCCGGATTACCCGAGGCTCAATGATTGAAACCCTCAACAGTAACTTTATCCGCACCGCGAAAGCCAAAGGCCTCAGCTATGGGTACATTGTTGTTCGTCATGCATTAAAGCCAGCGCTATTACCGGTTGTTTCTTATATGGGCCCCGCTTTTGTCGGCATTATTACCGGTTCGGTGGTCATCGAAACAATCTTTGGCTTACCGGGAATCGGGAAGCTATTTGTGAACGCAGCCTTTAACCGGGATTATTCTCTGGTACTCGGGATTACCATCCTGATTGGATTTTTGTTTATTTTGTTCAACATGATCGTCGATATTCTTCTCGCCTATATCGATCCGAAAATCCGCTATTAGAGAGGCTGACACATGATTGGAAATAAAGAGAATGTCCAAGCACTGGAGCGATTCAGTGAACAATTGGAAATTGAAGGAAGAAGCTTGTGGCAAGATGCCAGAATGCGCTTTCTACGCAACAAAGCAGCCATGGTCAGTCTGGTTATTCTGGTTTTAATTACCTTAGCGGTGCTGATTCTGCCTTATACGGCCACTTACAGTTTTGAGGATACCGATTGGTATGCGATGAACGCGGCCCCTTCGGCTGAACATGTGTTCGGCACGGATGCGCTGGGCCGGGATCTGTATGTCCGGACGTTGATTGGTGGTCAGATTTCACTGGCAGTCGGTATTCTGGGGGCACTGGTTGCCGTGATTATCGGTACGCTTTATGGTGCGACTTCCGGGTACATCGGTGGCCGAGTTGACCGCGTGATGATGCGGATGCTGGAGATTCTGTACGCCATCCCATTTATGTTTTTCGTCATCGTGCTGGTGACCTTCTTTGGGCGTAACATCATGCTGATCTTCGTGGCTATCGGTGCGATCTCATGGCTGGATATGGCACGGATTGTCCGGGGACAAACCCTGAGCTTACGCAGTAAAGAGTTTATTGAAGCCGCGCATGTTTGTGGCGTGAGTCAATGGAAGATTATCACCCGTCATATTGTCCCGAATGTACTGGGCATTGTGGTCGTCTATTCGACGCTGCTCATCCCGACTATGATTCTGACTGAATCGTTCCTCTCTTTTCTTGGTCTGGGTGTTCAGGAGCCACGGACAAGCTGGGGTGCCTTGCTGCAAGAAGGCGCAAATACGATGGATCTGGCGATCTGGCAGCTTGCGTTTCCTGCCGCATTTATGATTGTGACACTATTTTGTTTTAACTATGTTGGCGATGGATTGCGTGATGCACTCGATCCGAAAGACAGATAATCCGGGAGCACTGTATGAACTTACTTGATGTAAAAGATCTACGGGTTGAATTCTCGACACCGGATGGCACCGTAACAGCCGTCAACGATCTGAATTTTTCATTAACACAAGGCGAGACGCTGGGAATTGTCGGTGAATCCGGCTCCGGGAAATCTCAGACCGTGTTTGCCATGATGGGACTACTGGCGAAAAATGGTAAAGTTTCCGGCAGCGCCCGATTTGAAGGCAAAGAAATCCTGAATCTGCCAGAAAAAGCGCTCAATAAAATTCGTGCAGAGCAGATTGCCATGATATTTCAGGATCCGATGACTTCTCTGAATCCTTATATGAAAGTCAGCACGCAGCTCATGGAAGTGCTGATAAAGCATAAAGGTATGGGAAAAGCAGAAGCATTTGAAGAATCGATTCGGATGCTGGAAGCAGTAAAAATCCCGGAAGCGCGGAAGCGTATTACCATGTATCCCCATGAGTTCTCAGGAGGGATGCGTCAACGGGTGATGATCGCCATGGCACTCCTGTGTCGCCCTAAGCTATTGATTGCGGATGAACCGACGACAGCGCTGGATGTGACGGTGCAGGCGCAGATTATGGATCTGCTTAACGAACTGAAATCAGAGTTCAACACTGCCATTATCATGATTACCCACGATCTCGGAGTTGTCGCCGGCTCTTGTGAGAAAGTGTTAGTCATGTACGCAGGCAGAACCATGGAATACGGTAGCGTCAACGATATTTTCTATCAGCCGAGCCACCCTTATGCAGAAGGGCTACTTCGAGCCATTCCACGTCTGGATACGGAAGGAGATGTCCTCCCCACTATTCCGGGCAACCCACCCAATCTACTCCGGCTTCCACCCGGCTGTCCTTATCAGGAACGATGCCATCGGGTCACAGAACGCTGTAAACATGAAACACCAGCCCTGACAACGTTTGGTAATCAACGTCAACGGGCCTGTTTTTCCGACTGGGAGACTTGGGAAAAATGAATCAGAAACCCTTACTACTCGATATTAAAGATCTGAAAGTTCATTTCCAGATCGCCTCAAAGTCGGCTTGGCCTTGGTCACCGCCCACCACACTCAAAGCAGTTGATGGGGTGAATGCCCGCCTTTATGAAGGTGAAACACTGGGAGTGGTCGGTGAGTCCGGTTGTGGTAAATCAACTTTTGCCCGCGCAATTATCGGACTGGTAAATGCAACGGAAGGTGAAGTGCTTTGGCTCGGTCAAGATCTGACCCGGATGAAAGCCGTGCAAAGACGGGAAACCCGTAAAGATATTCAGATGATCTTTCAAGACCCATTGGCATCGCTCAATCCGCGGATGACGATTGGCGACATCATTGCCGAACCACTTCGGACATTTTATCCGGAACTCTCCTCTCTGGAAGTCAAAGATCGGGTCAAAGAGATGATGATGCGCGTCGGGTTACTGCCGAATGTCATTAACCGCTATCCGCATGAATTTTCCGGTGGGCAGTGTCAGCGAATTGGAATTGCCCGAGCCCTGATCCTGCGCCCGAAAATGATTATCTGTGACGAGCCCGTTTCAGCTCTGGACGTATCGATTCAGGCGCAAGTTGTTAACTTGCTCAAAGAGATCCAAAAAGAACTTGGGTTAAGTCTGGTATTTATTGCTCATGACTTATCAGTTGTGAAGCATATTTCTGACCGGGTCATGGTGATGTATCTGGGTAATGTGGTAGAGATTGGTGAAGCCGATAAGCTATTTTCAACCCCGAAGCATCCCTATACGACTGCTTTGATGACGGCGGTGCCGATTCCCGATCCAAATCTGGAACGGCAGAAAAAAATTCAGATGCTGGAAGGGGATCTCCCGTCACCAATCAATCCACCATCAGGCTGTGTATTCCGCACCCGTTGCCCGAAAGCACAACCGCAATGTGCCAAGAATAAACCCGTCCTGAGTGGCGACGAACACCATGCGGTAGCCTGCCCTATCGTGCTCTGATTCATCAACGAACACCTGAAGACGGAGAGTTCTCACATTATCGTCTTCAGGTTTCTGTTCGCCCACAAAGATACCTCATCAAATCAGTGCCACTGCCCTGCCAAATTCAGCAATTTTGTTCAAGTTTTCCTAAGTTGACTTTTCTATCATAAAATAAAAGTGATACGCAGCAAGTTAGGTATTCATATGCGAACAGGCAATCATTTCAAATTTGAAAACAGTACCGCGCTTCAAGGTGTCAAGATACTGACGGCCAGTATGAATGACTTCAGTTATGACAAACATGCGCATGAAGAATACTCTCTGGGCGTGACACTACAGGGCAGACAAGATTTCTTTTGCTGTCGCCGCTTTCATCAAAGCCTTCCCGGTGGCGTCATGCTCTTCAATCCTGATGATGTTCATGATGGACATTCTGGCGGTGCAACTGATTTGTCGTATGTGATGACTTATATTCATCCCCAGACATTTCGTGCACTTTTTCTCGCACTGGGTGTAAAACCGAATCACATTGTCCGTGTGGAAGGTGTATTATTTGATGACTTGGTTCTCAAGCAACAGATTCTGGCTTTCACCCGCATCGTCAACAGCGGTTATCACTCGAAAATTGAACAGGAATTGGCTCTCTTTCGTTTAGCACACACGCTGGTAAAAAAATCAGGGTCATTATGTGAAGCGATACCGCAACGCCGTCAGGACATGTTACTGAATCGGGCCAAAGCATTCATTCACAGTCAGTATCAAGACGATTTAATGATCGATGACATTGCTGCTATCGCCAATATGTCGAAATATCATTTTATTCGCTTGTTTCGGTCACAGTTCGGGATTACGCCTCACCAGTACGTACTCAACTGCCGTATCAACGGGGCACAAAAAGCACTTGAGTCCGGTCTTCCCGCCTCGACGGTCGCACAAATGTTTCGTTTTGCGGATGTCAGCCACATGAATCGCCGCTTCAAAAAACTCTATGGTATGACACCGAAACAGTATCAAACGCAACTGAGCCTGATGTCACAACGCTAAACGGCGATATCCTCATCAAAACCACTGACAACCATTTCAGCCAGTGATCACCATGAAAACAGGTAAATAAGCAATGCTCGAAATATGGACTTATGCTCTGGGAATTATGTACTCCCCCGGCCCGGTAAACCTACTCAGCCTCAATGGCGGTATGCAGGGGCAAACACGCCGTCATTTTGGATTTTTCTGCGGTGTTGCCTGTGCGATGTTCATCCTATTTATTAGTTTAAGTTATATTGGTAACACGCTCGTCAATGATGACATTCTCCCCTACATTGCACTCTGCGGATGCAGTTACATTCTCTATCTCGCCTGGCAACTGATGCGCTCGTCCGTGACGCTCAAACAACGCACCTCATTCACACTCTCATTCAAAAACGGGCTCATAATGCAGCTATTCAACCCCAAAGGACTGATTGCGACACTGCCAATTGCAACGATTCAATTTCCGGCACAAAACATGACTGAAGGACAGATCATGTATTGGTCTGTCGCACTCGCACTGTTTGCCGGATGTGCTCCCGGGAGTTATTCGGTCATTGGCGGGATTGTCGGCAAACACCTTCTGAATACAATCTGGTTGCAGCGTGTACAACGACTATTGGCTTTACTCTTAGTTTATACAGCATTCAGTATCGGATATGAGCACATCTATAAAGTCTGGTAGACTGTTCTCAACAACGTCCGAGGTACAAGACGTAATGCCGATATAATGCCGCGTATGAGGAATTTGTCGATAGCACAATGAAAAACGGGCTCAGAAGAGCCCGCTAAAGATAGAGATGTTTGGCCGAATCTTATAACTCGACGATTAACTTACCTTGATTATCACCACTAAATAGTAATTTAATCGCATCAGGCGCATTTTCAATACCATGAATTACATGGGTGCGATACTTTAGTTCTCCTTTCATCAACATCCCGCCTAAAGCCTGACCATAATCAGCAAACCGATCAAAATGATCCGGCATCGTGAACCCCTGAATCGACAGACGACGTTTAATAATATTCATCCAGCTTGGTCCCGGATCAGGCTGATCTTTATTGTATTCAGCAATCAGACCGCAAACAGCAATACGCCCATGCGCATTCATCCGGGCAAAAATAGGAGCCTGAGCAACACCACCGGTATTTTCAAAAAACAGGTCAATCCCATCCGGTGTGGCTACTGCCAGTTGTTCGGCAAAGTCTTGATCGTGATAATTCAAGGCAGCATTAAACCCTAACTCTTCGGTAATCCATCGCCCTTTTTCGTCATTACCGACAACCCCGACGACTCGCAGTCCGAGGTTTTTCGCCATTTGTCCGACGAGTGAACCGACCGACCCGGCAGCTGCCGTAATGACTAATGTTTGCCCTGCCTTTGGCTGTAAAACTTGATACAAACCATGATATGCGGTCACCCCCGGGAGTGAGATAACTGCCAGCACAGCTTCAGCCGGAATTTCTGCCGGTATTTTATTCAACCCGGTTCCGTTGGAAATCAGGTATTCCTGCATTCCTGTCATCCCCAGCACTTTTGTTCCCTCAGGAAAATCCGGATGTTTGGAAGACACAACTTCACCCATACCGCTGGCACGCATAACATCACCTAATTTCACTGGGGGGATATAACTACTTTCATCTGAGCTCATCCAACCACGCATTGCAGGATCCAGAGAAAGATGCGTGACTTTCACCAA
The DNA here is from genome assembly GCF_001506075.1 of Vibrio sp. MEBiC08052. Classification (GTDB taxonomy): domain Bacteria; phylum Pseudomonadota; class Gammaproteobacteria; order Enterobacterales; family Vibrionaceae; genus Vibrio. The sequence continues at coordinate 2,303,547 of NZ_KQ947475.1, forward strand.
AAATTCGCCCTCTTGTGGCGTTGGTATTGTTGCTGTTTCTGTTGAAAATACATCCGCAGTAATTTCCTGTTGAGGTCTGTCAACCAAATGAACCGCCCGATATGTCTGCATGTTTTCCTCTCTCATCGAATGCTTCGTTGTCATCATTACAACAACATATTGAACATCGTATCCCATTGATTTTAGATAGGTCATTACTCAACATGATAGAAATCATGCATTTAATATCTTAACCTATCATTATAATTTCAATAGCATTTATCAAACATCATGAATATCTTCTATTCAAGACATGTAATCATGATATATATGGAGACGATTCAGGTCATTTTAAAGCGTGAGGGCGTACAGAAAGATAAGAAATACTAAACATCAAATAAACCAAGATAAACTGCCACCTGACATCATCAATGATTCTCATCAGATAACAGTATGTTATTTTTATCGCTTTTAAATTTTTAAACTAACAAAGATTCCATACATGGTTCAAGCTGAATCGATATAGCTTTGCCGTTAAGTGACGCATACTCAGTCCCCATAGGGGCATCTCCCATTGAAAGGGATAACTCAATAGAATCATCATGTTCAGATGTCACTGCCGGTATACCTTCTCCAAATTGTTCAGCTAAATCCTCATCCAAAAATGCGAATGTGATTAAATAGCTTTTTCCGATACGAATATCGCTTGGGACATGGCCTAAAAAACATTGAACAATTGAGCCATGAATATCAAAAGTGATCTCTTCTCGTGCTTCTGGATTAATATGAATGACTTTGGCTTTATATTTTTTCATGAAGTCTCCGTTATTATATTTTGATAAATCGTATTAGCATAAGTAAACATTATTAAAAATGTTAAAATGTAGCGCTATACTCCAGATGAAGATAATTGATTATTACCACCATGACATGGAGATTAACTCTAATTTATTTGTTTTTATTCATATATATATGCAAATAAATCAATCAATAAAATGATTAACCAATCAACCATCCTGATAATACGACGATTTTCCTTCATAAGCATAATCGATTTACAGAAAGAGACAATTTATTCTTCCGGCGCCACATCACAATTAAAACCTTCTGCACAAATGCCCGAGCCTCTCTTAGCCTTCTCAGGATGATGAAGCAGTAGATGATTGCTTTACCCTCCGTTTAGTGAACGACTTTCTTGTCCGTGAGCGCTTTACCGGCTGAGGGAGTGAACGTAAAGAGTCCGGTGGCGGTGCAGTTTTCACTTGTCGCATCAAATGATCAATCTGTTGAGTAAGTGCGTTCATAAATGGCTGATAAGCCTGATTTTTCTCTGCCATATCCTGCAACTGATGTTCCCATTGAGCGGTCATATCCGGATATGTCGATTCTACGGGTAACGCATGAATCAGTCCTCGCCCCGCCGGCGTGCTGCGGATCTGTTTTCCTTCCCGCTGTATGAGTTGACGCTTGATCAGCATATCAATAATACCGGCACGGGTTGCTTCCGTTCCGAGCCCGTCTGTTTCCCGTAATATTTTTTTCAGTGATTTATCTTCAACAAATCGGGCAATCCCCGTCATCGCGAGCAATAAAGTTGCTTCTGTAAAAGGTCGTGGCGGCTCAGTCTGATGGCTACCGATCTCACCTTCACGACATGTCAAAATAGTTCCTTTTGTCAGCGGAGGAACCGTTTCAAGACCATCTTGGTCATCATCACGAAACCCTGTGACAGTCTTCCAACCGGGCGAAACCATCTGTTTACCTTTGGCAATAAAGGTTCCGCCGGCAATCTCAAATACCAGTTGAGACTCGGCATAGCACGCGGGTGGGTAAAACTGGATCAAATACTGCTTGGCAATGAGTTGATAAACTTTCTGTTCATCGCCTGACAACATCGCAGTCTTCGTTTTCGGTGTCGGGATGATGGCATGGTGTGCATCGACCTTACTATCATTCCACGCTTTGGATCTCAAAGATAAATCTGCACCATCAACCGCTTGCTGTAGCGCTGGCGCAATATTTGAGATTGCAGCAGTTACGGCAGCCGACGCCTGCCAATGTTCCGTGGGCAGATAGCGACAATCTGAACGGGGATAAGTGATCAACTTATGCTTTTCATACAGTCCCTGACAGATATTCAGCACTTGCTGGGCACTCATACCATATTTCTTCGCAGCATCAATCTGTAAAGCCGAAAGTGAATAAGGCAACGGCGCATTTTGACGCGTTTGTTTCTGTTCTGAATCGGTGACCGTCGCTGGCTGCCCTTGAATTCGTCCCGCGACGTTTTCGACCAGTGGCCGATGAAGCACACGCCCTTCATCATCCTGCCACGGGCGACAGGCTTCACTGGGCTTCCAACGTGCTCGGATATCAAAGGATTGATCTGCTGTATGATATGGAATCAAGGCATGAAGAGTAAAGTAATCACGAGGTACAAAGTTTTCAATCGTCTCATCCCGACGAACCACTAACCCGAGTACCGGTGTCTGAACTCGTCCCACCGAGAGAACCCCTTGATAACCAGACTGTTGCCCTAACAGGGTATACGCTCTCGACATATTCATGCCATATAGCCAGTCCGCCCGGGAGCGAGCCAATGCAGAGACAGAAAGTGGTATAAATTCTCGGTTGTGTCGAATTTGTTGTAGCGCCCGTTTGACTGCCGACGGATTCAAATCATTGATCAATAGACGTTCCGTGTCGGCCCGACGCTGTTGACTGACACGGCAGTACTCCAACACTTCGTCCACCAAAAGCTGACCCTCGCGATCAGGATCTCCGGCGTGAACAATCTGTAAGGATGAGGATTTGAGTAGTTTCTTAATGACTGTCAGTTGCCGTGAAGCAGATTTTCGAGGGCGAAGCTGCCATTGCTGCGGCACAATCGGTAAGTCTTCCAGTCGCCATTTCTTATAGCGTTCATCGTAGGCTTCCGGTTCAACCTGTTCTAAAAGATGACCGATACACCATGTGACGATATCGCCATTACTACAACGAATACACCCATCCTCCTTCTGGTGAGGACGAGGTAAAACCTCGGCAATCGCACGGCCGAGACTCGGTTTTTCAGCAATAAATAGACGAGGCATAAAATATCAAGGCCACAAAAATTTGTGGCCTTAACATAACAGGATCAACTGTAAATTTATACAGCTTAATCTTCTTTTTCTGCGCGTGCTGCTGCTTCTTTAATCAGAGGTTGCAGCTCACCTTTCTGGAACATTTCCAGAATGATGTCACAACCACCAACCAGTTCGCCTTCTATCCATAGCTGAGGAAAAGTCGGCCACTGGGCATAAACCGGTAACTCTGCACGGATATCCGGATTCTGGAGAATATCCACATAAGCAAATTTTTCTCCACAAGCCATCAATGCCTGTGCTGCCTGAGATGAAAAACCACAACTAGGTAGCTTAGGCGAACCTTTCATATAAAGCAGAATTGGATTGTCAGAAATCTGCTTTTTAATTTTATCGATTGTTTCCATGATGTCCTCGTCAGAGCGTTTAAAAATATGGGCTATTCTAAATCATTAACTGAGAATAAAAAGCCTATTATTATTATGGTCTCTTTCATTCCGGATACAACGCGGTCCGGTTATGCTGATAAATTAGTGCTTTTAATAAAGTAAAAACTTGCTAAAATAGAACCAAGTCAGTCGTCTTGACGAACATCAAAAGAAAATAACTCTGGAAGCTAACTGAAAGAACATACTCTTTCAAACACAATGGAGAACTGAGCAATGTCATTTGAACTACCCGCTCTTCCTTATGCAAAAGATGCATTGGAACCTCATATTTCAGCAGAAACACTCGACTACCATCATGGTAAACACCACAACACATACGTGGTTAAGCTGAATGGCCTGATCCCAGGTACTGAATTCGAAAACAAGTCACTTGAAGAGATCATCAAAACTTCATCTGGCGGCATTTTCAATAACGCGGCTCAGATTTGGAACCATACATTCTACTGGCACTGCCTGTCACCAAACGGCGGTGGTGAACCAACGGGTGCCGTTGCTGATGCAATCAATCAGGCGTTTGGTTCTTTCGAAGATTTCAAAGCAAAATTCACTGATTCTGCCATCAACAACTTTGGTTCATCATGGACTTGGTTGGTGAAAAAAGCTGACGGCTCTCTGGATATTGTCAATACATCCAACGCAGCAACACCAATCACTGAAGCTGGTGTAACACCACTACTGACTGTTGACCTGTGGGAGCACGCTTACTACATCGATTACCGCAACCTGCGTCCTGATTATATGAGTGCTTTCTGGGCACTGGTTAACTGGGACTTTGTGGCTGAAAATCTGGCGAAGTAATTCGGTTATTCTGAATTAGCTGTATAAAAACCTCTGTCTCAGACAGAGGTTTTTTTATGTGTATTGGAGCTTGATTTTCCCTAATATATGTTTTCCGAAATTCACAGCTGAACGAAAAACTTATATAAACCAGACAAACGAGACCGAAGCCAGTAAGCGTCTCAAACCTCAAGCCACAACACAGTTCACTTGAGATAGATGCCAATAGTACTCTCTTATTCAACAAAATAATTAATTAAATACATAAGAAAAACTCAGAATTTGCTTGGGTCATCCCATTCATATAAATTATGATATTTATATGAATTATTTCAACATAATAGATCTTTTTAAAGTGATAGATAAGCAATATAAAAAGCCATTCTACATTCTCTAACTTACTGTTTATTAAAATAATATATAGGAAAATTAATGAAAAAGTTGTTACTTACTATGGCGTTAATCTCACCATTTGCTAACGCTGAAGCGGTTTATACTGCTGCTCATATTGATTTTGTATTTGCCGGATACTCTGATGGAAGTATATCTTTTATACCAACGGAGGGGACAACCAACCCCGCACATTGCAGCCAAACTCAATCCTATGCCATGCTTCCTCCCTCAGACACCAAAAGCGCGTTAAGTGTTTTACTTGCAGCAAAGCTAGCAAATAAGAAGGTATATTTCTCCGTTTTAGACAATGTTTGCCACTCTTTTCCACAAACAGATAACCCAGGTTCATTTCCTGTCATTCAACGTATCGGTATTCGTGGAGACTAATCTATAGTTGTAGGCCGATATCATCGATGAACCACTACACTAATAGCTTAATGGAGAAGTTTTATTCCAAGAAAAAAGGCTGACTTGACCATACTCTCAGCAGATATCTATTTATAGTGATTAAAAAGATTAATCACTATAAATTCTCTCTTTTGGTGACTGACTGTTCAACTAGATGTAATTTTATTTCCTTATTTCAAAAACCCGCAACATAGTAAAAACACTGAATTCGTTAAAGTCATCTCCTCTACTGCCGATATGTAAGCATCAGACGGAGAAAATGATGCTACAGCAAACCACCGAAGTCCAACATACGCTGGATAAAGCAAGCCTGATCAACGAGCTGCAGTGTGGGCAGAACGTCAATCAGGCGATTGCACAAAATCGACGCGCCGATTTTGCATTGCTGCTTGCCATGCTCTCCAACGATATGCGTGAAACCACGGCAACAGAAGTGATTGATCCCATTCATCATACCGATGGTGAATTGCGCAAACATTTTGCATTGGCATCCCCACAACCTTTACGTTCCGCCAAAGAGACCTATGCGTCCGGGGCTCAAATCGCTTTGCAATTTCACCAAGGGGGGATACGTTCGGCAAAACTTCAGCATTATCTACGCCCGGATGCTTTGTCTTATTTCCCCGAGCATACCCATCAACTGGAAGAATCGGTTTATCACAACCTCTCCGGTCACCAGCGTCGCCAGTTGGAAGGTAAAACACCACCACAATCTTTAAACTACGAACTTTATAATCAATTAGTTACTAACCGGAGATTGTCCCAGATTCAAGCTCAGGCCTAACTGTTTCTCTGCAATCACACAGTGCCCCCCGATGGTTGTGTGAATTACCCCCCAAAACAGCTCACATAACGTAGCTTAAAATATATTCTTTGACCCTTTTCACATCCTTACCTGATGGGTTCAACCATGCTAATCAAACATGAATAACAATAACGAACCACAGGAAAATGCCAGTCATGCATATCAAGGATTCAATTATTCTAATCACTTCATCAGCAACTATGTTGGGGAGTGCATTAGCTGAGCGCTTCGCTCAACTGGGTGCGAAAATAGTCCTGACAGACACGCATCAACAAGAGCTGCTGACGACTTATACAAGAATCCGAGAGCTTTCAGCCAGTACCAGTTATTTCTTTCTGCCGGATTACACACCCGGTTCAATCGAAGCATTACTGAATTTTATTGCCGAGAAATATCATGAAGGTCCGGACATATTAGTGAATCACTGGCCCAATACTCCATTACCTTCAGTGACTGATGAACAACCTCTGGAGATGTTTACCAACAACCTGACGATTATGGCTTCGACGATTTTTTCATTTGGCCAGATGAGTGCTGAACGTATGAGACGTGATAAAAAAGAAGGCGTCATCGTCAATATCATTTCGAATACCGATCAAGAGACGGTCAAAGGTTTTGAAAACTCGGCATCAATGGTCACTGGATTTACCCAAAGCTGGGCAAAAGAACTCACACCATTCAATATACGGGTCGGAGCGGTTATCCCCGTTTTAGAAGCAGCCGATGGTGAATCACGACCGACACCGATGTTATTAGATGAACTGATTCGGAATACAGAATATATTGTAGAAAACGAGTATTTTAGTGGAAGAACCATGTCGGCTTGAATCAGCCGACATCAGAATACAGACCAGATTATCGTGTTTATTCACTCATATATTGATCAAACAACGCTTCCTGCTCTGGATCATAGGTCTCTTTTTTCTCAATTTCAGCTTTGAAATCCTGATGCTGCAAGTAGATTTCTCGAGTCAATGCATAAGGATCAGGTGAGTTTTCCAATATTGACTCCTGACTTACCAACGCTGCTCGGTTTTCCATCCCCTCAAAAATAAATTTTGAAACGCTTCCCCAGATATTCAAGTAAGAGAGCGGAGCATAGGTCTCATCGACTAAATCAGTTGCAGTACGGGGTGTATAAGGTCCGACAGCTGGCACCATCAGATAGGGGCCATTCCCAACACCGTAATGCCCGAGAGCATCCCCAAAACCTTTTTGATCGGCTTTGGTAATCCCGGCTTCAGATGCAATATCAATTAAACCGAACAATCCGAAAGTTGTATTCAACCAGAAACGGTTAAAATGATCCAACGCTTGATGGCCATTGCCCATGAGCAAGTTATTCACCATACTGGACGGTTCATCAAGATTTGAGAAAAAATTTGCGATAGCACGGCGAATCGGATTGGGTACATGATCCACATAAGCGAGAGAAACGGGTCGGATCACATAAGGATCAAGATAATCGTAATTCAGAGTCCAAAAACTGCGATTGACACCTTCAAGCGGATCATTTATCGATGTATTAGGATTCTGAGGGTTAGTGTGATCCGTTGTGCTACATCCAACCAAAACCAATATAGTAAACCCTAGACAAAGCCGCTTGATACGGTCATTCATTTTATTTTTCCGTTTTCTTTCTTGACTCAGATGCGAGCGGTCAATCCGGCAGAGCAATTGCGTCCTATGATCGACCACTCAAAACCCGCTAAGTATATTCATATTGTTTATCAATAACAACTTCAACCGACTCTACAGGGTAGACAGATCAGTTTGTTGATAAAAAATCTTTCGAATGTTACTACATTACGCTCTGAATCAATTCGAACGATTTCGACAAATAATGCCCACTGATTCAGCATATCTTCGAAGAAATTTAGCACACTTTTATCATCGAGACCGGAAAAGTTCACGATGAGAATACACTACAACAGCGAACAGCCTTGCTACGCACAAATCGTGCGTCTCGCCTTCTTTGAGTTTATACCTGAGCAAAAAGAATAGAAAAAATTCGATAGATATCCATCTTTCAGACAGATTCTTATACTCGTCCGTATATTCTAAAAGCCATAAAAAAGGAAGTCTGTAAACGTCCTTCTTTATCATTTATACACTTTTCTTTCTTGGAGCTACCTTCCGCTTGACAGAGCCATCTTCCGGACGAGCCTCCAACGGTGGCACTTTTTCCTCTCCAGAGAGTTTCTTCTGTAGTGAAAGCATCAGTTCTGCCTCAGCTTTAGGCAATTCACACTCTTCTATCAGTTCATTGATATCAGCGCCAAGCTGCACCATTTTAGAGGCTCGGGTGTAAAGTCGGGCATCACTGTCTTGCTGTTCCAACTCTTTAATTCGCTCATCCTGATGCAGGATAATTTGCTCCTGCTCGGAGATTTTTTGCCCCAGCCCGACGACCACAGAACGCAGTTCAACAAGCTGTTTATTCGCCTTTTGCAGCGATTTATCTAATACTCTTGACTCCTGACGACGTATTTCAGACTGCTTTAAAATCAGGCGTCTTAAACGGTATATTGTCAGGAACAACAAGCAAACAACAAAAATAGCTCCCCCGAGCAATACGGGAAAGCTCAATAAAATGTCACGATACATTATAAGTGAGCCACTTCATCCCACTCGTCATCATTCAAAAGCTTATTCAGATCAACCAGAATCAACAGCTTGCCTTCCCGATTGCTGACACCTTGAATGAATTTAGAGCTTTCATCTGTTCCGACACTTGGTGTGGTGTCAATCTCAGAGGTTCGCAAATAAACGACTTCTGCAACACTATCAACCAAAATACCGATAACTTGACGTTCAGACTCAATCACAATAATCCGAGTATTGTCGGTCACTTCACCGTCGATCAAACCAAAACGAGAACGGGTATCAATAACCGTCACCACATTTCCCCGTAGGTTAATAATCCCCAGCACATAATCAGGTGCTCCGGGAACAGGGGCGATCTCAGTATAGCGAAGGACTTCCCGAACTTGCATCACATTAATGCCGTAAGTTTCTTCCTCTAACTGGAACGTCACCCACTGAAGCACTTCATCATTAGACTTATCTTTTTTCACTTCTACTTCATTTGTATGAGACATACCTTATCCTCTCTAAGTCGAATCCGACACTAATGTTTTCGGTAAATCTAATCATTATCGAGTGCTTTAACATCTAATCCGGCCTTTAACATGGCGGTTAATGCTTCAACATGAATCAAAGCACACATTTTCTCTTTTACCATTCCGGCAAGCCAAGGGCGTTTTCCAGCCCGTTCACGCCAACGAACCTTTTCAGGATTCAATGATTCGGTTCCTCTCAATTGATCACATGCGAGCCCCCAAGAACTGTCACCAAGCATCACGATATATTGATAGGATTCCTTATAATCATCATTTTTTAACTTTTCTGCCATCACCCAACGGGCTGTATCGACCACATCCAATTGCTGATCACGATTGGTCTGTAAGCCGAGATACCATCGGGGCCTACCAATTAAATGGCTAACTTTTTCAAGACGATGGATACCACCTAATTCATCCAACGGAACAGCAAATAGAATTTCATTAACTTCAAAATACAACACCTGGAAATTTTCAGCCCGTTCGGTACTATGCCAGGTAATATCTCCAACCGTGCCACCAACCTGAGTCTGAGGTTCAGGCTGAGTGTCCGACTGCTGTTCAATATTTTCCTGAACATCTTCCACTTGAGTGGTCTGAACTATCATCTCAGGTTCAGGCTCAACAGTCAGAGGCTCACTGATAACTTCAGCTGTCGCAATCTCATCTCCCAATGCAATTTCAACATCAGATGGTACTGCAACTTCGATCACATCTTCAGATTGAAGGTCAATATCCCAGTCCTGTATCTCATCTGCTTCGACACGTACGTCTTGATGAGCAAAGATTTCCTGAGTATTTTTATCCAACAATGCTTCAATATCTTCAATTTCATCGACTGGATTTGATGACTCCAACTGATTCAAGAGTCGCTGCACATCCTCAAGATTCGGAAACAACGCTTCATCTTGATGAGTTTCAGATGGTTCAGTAACACTAACACGCTGTGCCTGTAATTGTGGTACAACTTCAGATTCTTGCGAAAGTTGTGCGTTTTTTTCTTGAACCAGCTCTAACTCCTCTGCTTCTTCATCTAACAAAGCAGCAAAGTAATCGTCTAGAGCCTGTTCACTCGATAACGCGACATCACGATTCATTAATCGCCAACCTCTCTAAGTAGATAAGCAATTGTTTGTATGCAAAGACCCCCCGACTACCTTCAGCAAAGTGAGACGCTGGCAAACGTTTCAGACTCGCATCTCTGAACTTAGTATCAATCGGCACGGCAGACGTCCAGACTTGATCCGGATAATCTTTCTTCAATTGGGTTAATGTCTGCAGAGAGGCTCTTGTTCTTTTGTCATACATGGTCGGAACAATCGTTACTTTAAACTCCCGGCTTCGTGACTTTTGCATGATACTAAGCGTCCGTACCATTCGTTCCAAGCCTTTCATCGCCAGAAATTCAGTCTGAACAGGAATCAAAATTCGGTCGCTGGCCGCCAGAGCATTGACCATCATAACGCCCAAAATAGGTGGACAATCGATTAATACATAGTCGTATTGATGACGAAGCGCCAGCAATGCTTTTTTTAGAATCAGTCCCATCCCACTCCGGTTACCCATCACACGATCCAGCGTTGCCAGAGACATATGAGCCGGAATCAGATCCATACCTTCAATATCGGTCTCAATAATGAGAGGACGCACTGATTTTTCTTCCAAAGATGACAATTGGAATAGATCGAATAAGCTTGACTCAACATGATCAGAATCATAACCGAGATAAGTCGTCAGTGAAGCGTGTGGGTCTGTATCCACCAGAAGCACCCGATGACCTTTTTTGCATAACAGACCAGCCAACGTAATGGTTGTCGTTGTTTTTCCCACTCCACCTTTTTGATTGGCAATACTCCAAACAATCATCGGTTTTCCTTATGCAAGACCCACTTCTACCAAAATACGCTCAGCGATACGTTCCAAAGGCAAACTTTCAGACGATATTCCCGCTTTAGCGACAGCCTGAGGCATACCATACACAACACAACTCTCTTCGTCTTGTGCCCAAATCGTTGCCCCAGCTTGCTTCAACATCCGGGCACCTTCCCGACCATCAGCCCCCATGCCGGTCAGTACGATAGAAAGAACTTTATCTGCGTAAATCTTTGATGCGGAACCAAACGTCACATCGACACAAGGTTTATAGTTCATGCGTTCACCGCCATCGAGAATACGAATTTTGGCAGTTCCCGGCCGACCTTCCACCATCATCTGTTTACCACCCGGAGCCAAGTAAGCAACCCCCGATCGTAAAACATCACCATCAGCCGCTTCTTTAACCGATATCTGACATAGAGAATCAAGGCGGCTGGCAAAAGCAGCAGTAAATGTCGCTGGCATATGCTGGATCAACAAAATAGGATGGGGATAATTCGCGGGTAACTTCACCAGTATTTTTTGCAGAGCGACCGGGCCCCCGGTTGATGTTCCGATAGCAGTCAATTGATATCGTTTACCACTGGCTTTAAAACGAATCGGTACTGAGCTGACACCACCGCTCAAAGGGCGAGTCACTCGCCCTGTCTGAGTCGATGGTGAAACTGTGGTATTCGAACGTGAAGCAAGCGGAGAAACGCGACGAAGATAAGCTTTCTTCCGTGCAATCTCTAAAACACGCTGTTGCAATAACGTTACCGCTTCATCACGGTTACGGGCAATGTCCTCAAATTTCTTGGGCAGAAAATCCATCGCGCCAGCATCGAGCGCATCCAGTGTTGCTTTTGCACCATCATGAGTAAGGGAAGAGAACATCAATATTGGCGTCGGATTATCTGCCATTATTTCTCTCACAGCAGAGATACCGTCTAACACTGGCATCTCGACATCCATCGTAATGACGTCTGGATTTAAGCTTTTTGCCTTTTCAACCGCCTCACGGCCATTGATTGCGACGTCAATAACTTCTAAACGCGATTCCGAGTTAATGATTTCACTAACACGACGTCTGAAAAAACTGGAGTCATCAACCACTAAAACTCTTATCGCCATATTTTCCCTTATTCAACCAATCAGTTAGATGCGAGATGCTGCCGCATAGTTTTTCAATAAATCAGGAACATCCAGTATTAATGCAATATGTCCATCACTGGTAATCGTTGCCCCAGCCATCCCCGGCGTTCCTTGCAGCAAATTATCCAACGGCTTAATCACGACTTCTTCTTGTCCTATCAATGTATCCACGACGAAACCAACCCTCTGGTTCCCCAACTGTACAATGACAACATGTCCATGCCCTTTACGATGCTCAATAATGCCCCGACGAGGCGCAAGCCAATTTTGTAAATAAAACAAAGGGATGGATTTTTCACGCACAATAATGGTCAGTTGTCCATCAACCACGTTAGTCCGGCTCAAATCCAGATGGAAAATCTCACTCACACTCGCCAGTGGTAATGCGAATGGACTCCCAGCGACACCGACCATCAGTGTAGGCAGAATTGCCAGCGTCAATGGAACTTTAATAGCAATTTTGGTACCTTTCCCAATTTCGGAGTCGATGTCGATCGAACCATTCAGAGTGTTAATCGCTGTTTTGACCACGTCCATACCAACACCACGACCAGAGATGTCAGAAATCTGTTCTTTACTGGAGAAGCCCGGCATGAAAATGAGGTTAAAGCACTCTTTATTGGTCAAACGAGAAGCGGCATCTTCATCCATGAGCCCTTTCTTAACTGCAATACCTCTCAGTTTATCCGGGTTCATGCCCGCACCATCATCGATGATGCAAAGTTCAATGTGGTCACCTTCTTGCGATGCAGATAGCAGCACTTTCCCAGTTCGAGGCTTGCCGGCTTTCATACGGTCATCCGGCATTTCAATCCCGTGGTCAACAGAGTTGCGGACCAAGTGAATCAGTGGGTCTGCCAGTGCCTCAACCAGATTTTTATCCAAATCGGTATCTTCACCACGCATTTCCAGCACAATATCTTTCTTCAGACTTCTCGCCAAATCCCGAACAACACGAGGGAAACGACCAAATACTTTCTTGATCGGCTGCATTCTCGTTTTCATGACTGCACCTTGCAGATCGGCAGTCACTACATCTAAATTCGATACAGCTTTTGACATTTCTTCATCATTGCTGTTCAAACCAAGACTGAGCAGGCGATTTCGAACAAGTACCAGCTCACCGACCATATTCATGATAGTATCCAGTGTGGAAGTATCGACACGGACACTCGCTTCAGCCTGTGTTTTTTTCGCTACGGCAACTTCCTTGGACTCCCGAGTCGCGACCTGTGTTTGAGCTTCTGGCTTCTCTTGGACTGGCGGGGTGACCGATGGTTTCGCTTGCGCGCTCGCTTTTGGTGGTGCTGCAGTTGCTTTTTTCGGAGGTTCGGTTGCTTTCGTAACAGGTTCAAGATTTGCTGACGCCGGTCTGACCGCCATTTCCAACTCTTCTATGGACGGCCCTTTGCCTGCGCCATGTAACTCATCCAGTAATTTTTCGAACTCGTCATCGGTCATCAAATCACTGTCACTGCTATTTGAGGCTGATGCTGACGACTGAACAGTTGAATCTGCTGCTGGTGTTTTCTTCGGTGGCGGTGCCGCAACAGGTTCTTTCCCTTCAACTGAAGGCCCCTTCCCTACACCGTGCAGTTCATCAAGTAATTTCTCGAATTCATCATCGGTAATATCACCACTATCACTCGTGGTCTGCTGCGGTGATGATGCTTTAGATGCCTGAACTGATTCTTTTGGCACAGTTTCTTTTGATGCAGACTGAGAGCCATGGGCCGGAGATTTTCCTTTGCCATGGAGCTCATCCAGCAGTTGCTCAAACTCATCTTGGGTAATTTCATCAATTGAGTTAGCGCTTGTCGTGTCAGAAACAGCTTTATTTTCTGGTTGAGGCGTCTCTTCAACAGATGCTGCTGGCTCTTCATCAAACAATGATGTGTCATCATCTGATGATGTATCCGACGAGAGCAGGATATCCTCTGATTCATCTTCATCTGCTGAGGCAGGTTGAGAAAGTCGGTGCAACTCTTCCAATAAGGTTGGATCTGCGGGTTCGAGAGGTTCACGATCTTGCACAGCTTGGAACTGTTCGTTTACAGTATCTAAAGCCCGTAACATCGTATCCATGAGGCCAGATGTTACTTTTCGCTGTCTGTTACGCAATATATCGAAGACATTTTCGGCACCGTGACAGGTTGCAACCAACTCAGTTAAAGCAAGGAAACCAGCGCCCCCTTTTACCGTATGGAACCCTCGAAAGATTGCATTTAAAAGGTCGTTATCTTCAGGATTATTTTCAAGCTCAACCAACTGCTCGGACAACAGCTCTAATATTTCACCTGCCTCAACTAAAAAATCCTGTAAAATATCTTCATCTAATTCGTAGCTCATACGGCACCTCTAAAAACCAAGACTCGATAACAAATCGTCAACTTCGTCTTGAGATGAAACAGCATCACTTCTTTCATGAGGATTCAAAATTGGCCCCTCAGGATCAGTAGACTGATGTTTTGTCTTATCTTCTTGTTGTTCTGATTGCTCTGTTCCAAACACGGTAAGAATGTCGACCAATCGCTGCTCGACTTCATTAACCAATGTGATAACCCGCCGAATAATCTGTCCTGTCAGGTCTTGGAAATCTTGAGCCATGAGAATGTCCATCAACTCACCACGCAACTCCGAACTATCACCTTCAATCTGACTGAGTAGATCGTCAATTCGATGGCAGAGTGCTTTAAACTCATCTAATGCGATTCGACCTTTCATGAGCTCGTTCCATTGAGGACGAACATCCAATAGCGTCTGATGCAATTGATCAGCGATAGGCATACAGCGATCAACAGCATCCATCGTTTTGTTAGCAGCAACCTCGGTTTTGGAAATGACATACTGGAGGCGATCTTTTGCATCAGGAATTTCAGCTGTTGCAATCTCACTCATCCGTTCATCAATGGTAAATTCCTTTATCGATTCATGCAGTTCTCGGGTCAGCTCACCAATCTGCCGAAACATAGGATCAGCGGATTTAGCCTTGTATATACCCACCAATAATGCATTAGCTTCTTCTTTTTTGCCGCTTTCCAATAAATGGACGAGCTGTTGTGCTTGTTCTAATTCAATCATCCTGAAGAGCCTTTATACGCGAATAAATGTTTCTCTTACCTGATCAGGTACTCAGATCAAAGTTCAAGACTTATAAACGCTCAAAGATTTTATCCAACTTTTCCTTAAGCGTAGCCGCTGTAAATGGTTTGACAATATAGCCATTCACGCCTGCCTGAGCAGCTTCAATAATTTGCTCACGCTTCGCTTCAGCTGTAATCATCAACACAGGAAGATGCTTCAGCTCCTCATCAGAACGAATGTGTTTCAGTAAATCAATCCCTTGCATTCCCGGCATATTCCAGTCGGTCACGACAAAGTCAAAATCACCTTTCTTAAGCATAGGCAAAGCCGTTAACCCGTCATCAGCTTCTTGAGTATTATTAAAACCCAAGTCGCGGAGCAGGTTTTTCACTATTCGGCGCATTGTTGAAAAATCGTCAACAATAAGGATTTTCATGTTTTTATTCAAAATTGCCTCCACTGAGTATGAGATCAGTGATATTTAGTCATTTTGTGTCCAAGAACGCAGCTTTGTTCTTAAACGCTGCATGGTTTGGCTTAATATTTGGCTTACGCGAGACTCACTTACACCAAGCACTTCACCAATTTCTTTTAAGTTTAGCTCTTCATCATAATAGAGCGAAAGTACTAAAGCTTCACGTTCAGGAAGCGATTTTATTGATTCAACCAATGCTTTACGAAATGATTCGTCAGCAACACCTTTAAATGGTGAATTGTCATCATCACTATCAAAAGGTGATATCGCGTCATCAGAAACCCCTAAATCTTCGATACCAACAATCCGAGAACTGTTTATATCGGTAACGATACTATGATATTGATCTAACGACATTCCCAGATACTTAGCAACCTCTGTATCGGTCGGTTCACGATTTAATTCACCTTCAAGTACCGAAATTGCTTGGCTGATCTCACGATTATATTTATGAACGGATCGGGGAACCCAGTCTCCACGACGAATATCATCCAGCATTGCTCCCCGAATACGGATCCCCGCATAAGTTTCAAAACTGGCGCCTTTACTATTATCATAGTTTTTTTGCGCTTCGAGTAGTCCGATCATTCCCGCTTGAATTAAATCTTCGACCTGAACACTCGGTGGTAACCGTCCGATCAAGTGGTGTGCGATACGCTTAACCAATACAGAATACTTTTCCAGAAAAGCCTGCTGATTATTGATATTTCCATATTGATCGTACGTCAGCGCCTTATTCACCAAAAGGTTCCCCTACTATTTCAGTTCGATTTAGCAACCGTTCAACAAAAAATTCCAAATGGCCGCTCGGTGTTTTGGGTATCGGCCATGTTAATGCTTTATTCGCCAAAGAGCTAATCGCGAGCGATGCCGGTGAACGTGGAAATGCATCAACAACGATTTTTTGTTTTTTCACAGCTTGACGTACATTATCGTCTAAAGGTATGCATGCGACGAGTTCTATACCGACATTCAGGAACCGCTCTGTGACTAAAGTCAACTTCGCGAACAACTCACGCCCCTCCCGATAACTCCGCACCATGTTTGCTACAATCTTAAAACGCGGCACCTGATGCTCACGGCTCAATAACTTAATTAAAGCATAAGCATCGGTAATTGACGTTGGTTCATCACAAACAACGACAACAACATCCTGAGCTGCTCGGGCAAAGCTCACAACCATATCAGAAATACCTGCTGCCGTGTCAACCAACAGCACGTCCATTTCTTCTTCCAGACTGCCAAATGCCCGAATTAATCCAATATGTTGCGCATGGGATAATTCAACCATGGACTTAGTGCCGGAAGTCGCCGGGATAATTCTAATCCCATATGGTCCTTCAACGATAGCATCTTTTAATTCACACTCACCAGCCAGAACATGCCCCAGATTCTTTTTGGGACGAATACCTAACATGACATCTACGTTTGCCAATCCCAGATCAGCATCAAGCACCATCACTTTTTTGCCCTGACGAGCCATACTCATTGCCATACCCAAAGTTACGTTGGTTTTTCCAACGCCACCTTTTCCACCAGTCACTGCAATCACTTTCGTCAGTGTTGGTTGGCTTAAACGGCGCAGGCCGCTTGCTTGGTCGAAAATCATTTTATCTGTCATATCTATTCGCCGCCTAGATTCTCTCTGAGTCACTGCTCCAGTAGTGAGGCTCATTGTCAGCCGACTTCTCTAGCAATTCGTTCGCTTTCGCTACCATATATTTTGGCTGAGCAATCACAATATCTTCAGGGACACGCTGGCCATTCGCGATATAAGCGACTGGTAACGCATTTTCTACCACCACACTCACAAACTCTCCCAAACTCAGGGATTCATCTAATTTAGTCATGATGCATCCGGATAAGGGAATTCGTCTGAAGTGGTCAATGGTTTCCTGAAGTACCTTTCTTTGTGCTGTTGCTGGTAAAACTAAATAACTTTTGATCACGCCACCGCGATCCTGCATTAAAGTGTCAAGTTGTTCAGACAAACGCACATCTCGTTGGCCCATACCTGCTGTATCCACAAGAATCAGACGTCGATTTCGTAACTGTTGAACTACATCGGCTAACTCGTTGGAATCTTTAGCAACTTTTACAGGGCATCCCATAATTCTGCCATATATCGCTAACTGCTCATGGGCACCAATACGGTAAGTATCCGTTGTTACCAGCGCGACATTATCCGAACCGTATTCCATTGCTGCTCTGGCAGCCAGTTTTGCCACGGTTGTCGTCTTCCCGACACCCGTCGGTCCGAGCAAGGCGACAACTCCGCCTCGCTTTAAAATATCCTGATTGACCACCGGAATTTGATCCGACACTAATCCAAGCAAAGCACGCCATGCTTTGGGGGGAGGTGTATCTTCCGGTATATAACAAGCAAGCTGATCCGCCAGTTCCAGCGACAGCCCCATCCGAGACAATCGCTTGATTAACATGGCTCGGAGCGGTTCTCGACGTTCAACCTCCTGCCACATTAAACCGGAAACTTGATGTTCCAGAAGACGACGAATCGAATTGATATCTTCTTTCATCAACTCAAAATCCTGCGTATTCTGAACGTCTTCTTCACGTTTGTGGCGACGTTCATAACGAGAAGGATCCAGTTGAGGCTTGTGAGGTTCTTCTCGCTCTTCCCATCGACTAACTGGCGAGTGATCCCCATGGCGTGGAGAAGTATTGCTCGCTGAAGCATTCTTTTCTTTTGCCTGACGCTGTAACAGAGATGATAACGAATCTTCACGAGCCGGCTCTTCGTCTGACTGAGCTGGCGTATACTGTTTCAGTAAATTGGCAAAACGGTTGGTCATGGAACCACGTTGACTTGACGGCTGTTGTTGCCGTTGTGGTTTCTGAAGCGTTGCCGCAGTACGTTGACCGAGCTGGACGCGATCCTCTTCTAGCTCACGTCGTTTTGATGAACCGACTGAAGGCGAAGACGCATCCCGGTAACGCGGTTGAGAATTATAACCGTGAACTTGTGTTTTGGGAGCAACAGTATCGCTGTCAACCGCAGCAACGATTTCTACCCCACCTGCAACTTTTTTATTAGACATGATCACCGCATCGACCCCAAGTTCCTCTTTCACTTGAAGTAGTGCTGTTTTCATGTCTTTAGCAAAAAATCGTTTTATCTTCAAAGCAGCAACCCACCATCATGTTTATCTGCTAGTTACCGACAGCCTGTACAATTCGAATCTGTTTCTCGTCAGGAATCTCCTGATAAGAAAGCACGCGCAAGTTGGGTATCGTATTTTTCACAAATTTAGCCAGTGTGGCGCGCAGAACACCGGATGTGAGTAAAACAGCAGGCTCACCTTTCAACTCCTGCTCCTGAGTCGCCTGACTCAAAGAAGATTGAAGTCGTTCAGCGAGGCCGGGTTCAATCCCCGCAGACTCGCCACCTGACGCTTGCATAGTCTGATGCAATAATTGTTCCAACTCAGGAATCAACGTAATCACCGGCAATTCAGGTTCTATTCCATTGATTTCCTGAACAATTAGCCGTCTCAGAGCAATCCGAACAGCAGCCGTCAAAATGTCAGGTTCTTGACTCTTCCCAGAATATTCTGCAAGGGTTTGAACAATGGTACGGATGTCGCGAATCGGGATCGCTTCATTCAATAAATTTTGCAGAACCTTAACCACAGTGCCCAATGGCAGTTGGTCCGGCACAAAGTTTTCAACCAGTTTTGGAGCACTACGCGATAACATCTCCAACAAATTCTGAACCTCTTCGTGACCGATCAACTGGGCAGCATTATTCGTCAGTAACTGACTCAAATGGGTCGCTAATACCGTCGATGAATCGACAACGGTATAACCCAATGCCTGAGCGTGTTCTCGCTGATCCTCACGAATCCAAACCGCTTCTAAACCAAACGCAGGGTCAGAAGTCTGCTCGCCGTCAATCAGTCCATAGACTTGCCCTGGATTGATCGCCAACTCCTGATCAGGCCGAATCTCTGCTTCCCCGACAGCAACTCCCATCAAAGTAATCCGGTAACTGTTCGGGGTTAACTCGAGATTATCCCGAATATGAACGGGCGGAATCAGAAAACCAAAATCTTGTGATAGTTTTTTTCTGACTCCTTTTACCCGCTCCAATAGTTCTCCGCCTTGATCACGATCCACCAACGGAATTAACCGATAGCCAACCTCCAAACCAATAATATCAACCGGCTGAACATCATCCCAAGACAGCTCTTTTAATCTCGGAGACTCAGTATCCATTTCTGCGGGTAATTTCTTGTCTTCAGCAGCTTTGTGTTGTTTTTTACGTAAAAGATAAGCCCCGCCACCAGCCAGAGAGGCCAGTAGCAAGAAAGAGAAATGAGGCATACCGGGCACAATTCCCATTACACCTAGAATTGCAGCCGTAATCATGAGAGCTTTCGGATTGTCGAACAGCTGGAAGATCACTTGCTGCCCCATATCCTCATCGGTATTTTGACGCGTAACCATAATCGCGGCGCCGATAGATAGGAGCAATGACGGAATTTGAGCGACCAGACCGTCACCAATGGTCAACAAGGTATATATCTGAATCGCCTCACCGAAATTCAGGTCATACTGAATCATCCCAATTGTCAATCCACCAACAATGTTGATGAATAGGATGAGAATCCCCGCAATCGCATCACCTTTCACAAACTTTGAAGCACCATCCATCGAACCGTAAAAGTCAGCTTCTTTCGTCACTTCAAACCGACGAAGACGTGCTTGTTCCTGATCAATCAACCCCGCATTCAAATCAGCATCAATGGCCATCTGTTTCCCGGGCAAAGCATCCAACGTAAAGCGAGCACTTACTTCAGAAATCCGTCCGGCCCCTTTGGTGACAACCATAAAGTTAATAATCATCAAAATCAGGAAAACCACCAGACCCACAGCATAGTTCCCACCAATCACCACACTACCGAATGCTTCGATCACACTACCGGCAGCTCCCGGGCCGCCATGACCATACAATAAAACTACCCGAGTCGATGCAACGTTCAATGCCAAACGCAATAACGTTGCAATCAGCAATACAGAAGGGAATGCAGCGAAGTCGAGTGGTCTGCGCGTATATACGGTCACCAGCAAGACGACCATCGACAAAGCAATGTTAAACGTAAAAAAGAGGTCCAACATAAATGCCGGGATAGGCAAAACCACCATCCCCAGCGTCGCAAGTACCATGACAGGAGCACCGATAGCAGGGATCGTTCTCCGTGGAATGGCGGGTAATTTGTCAGCAAATGGCAGCGTAAACTTCATAGATGACCGTTTATAATTCTCTGTTGGGAATTGAAGTGCCTGAACATCAGGCCGTCGTTGGGAATTTCTGGATTTCTCGCTTCATGCAATAATTGCACCATAAACATGTCAAATTTATGGCTCGCAGATAGGGCATCACTCGGAGCACTGAAATGATATAGATGAAACTCGGAATAATATTGCTAAACAACGAAACGAATAGAGAACAGAGACTGCCCTATCAGTCAGACATAGGGTCATCAAAAGATATACAACAAATATAGAAAATCAATTTCTCTGGGAACATGACAAGAGGCAAACATTAATGACCCAACATTAGCATCTCTTTAACTCTAGGTTGGGAGGAACATACTGCCTAAATGTTCCTCCCTTTCTGACAAAAGTCTGAGAACCCGTCTCACCGCTATCAGCGGCAAACTATTTCGGCGCAAGACGCCACAATAATTCACCCTGTTGTGTCTCAGGTACGTAATCAAGACAAGCCAATCCGGATGTTGGGAACATCGGTGCCGGCATGTCTCTGACGAACTCACTGGTCAAATAGCCGACCAAAGGTAAGTGGGAGACGAGAAAAAATGAATTGACTCGTTCAATATCAGCCAAAGCCATCAAATAATCGAACACCCGATCTGATTTTCCGTAAGGCGTTATATCGTCGTAAGTTTCGATACTGCGAGCCTCAACGTAAGCAGCGATTTCCCGCCATGTTTCTTGCGCTCTAAGATAAGGGCTAATCAACACCTTATCGACACTGATTTTCTGTATGTCATTCGCTTGTTTCATCACTGAAACCGACTCACTCTTCCCAAGTTCGGTCAAAGGCCGATCCGCATCACCTGTCGCGCAATATCCCGCTTCTCCATGACGCATAATAAAAATTTTCATACGATGGCTACCTTAAATACACCATTAAACTCACAGGTGAGTTCATACTCACTCAATATAGCCAAGTCCTGATTTTCGTCGTTAGAGAAACCTCAACTCTATATTGGCTGCTTCACTCGAATTGAGCAAATTAAAATAACATTTTACTCATAAAATTGTTATCCGAGGTTGGCGACGTCAGTTTTCAACGTCATACTAATAATCGATTCCCTAGCCACGTCTGGAGGCATGTCTCGTGCATATCAGTCCAAATGATACAAATAGTTACCGATATATCACCTTACCAAACCAACTTCGGGTGCTATTGATTTGTGACCCCAATGCACCCAAAAGTGCAGCAGCTTTGGCAATCAACGTCGGACACTTTGATGATCCCACCGATCGTGAGGGGTTAGCACATTACCTAGAGCATATGCTATTTTTAGGCACGGAAAAATACCCAAACTCCGGCGAGTTTCAAAATTTCATCAATCAACACGGTGGAACACACAATGCTTGGACAGGAACTGAGCATAGTTGTTTCTTTTTTGACGTTGCGACTTCAACCTTTGAAAAGGCACTGGATCGCTTTGCCCAATTTTTTACCGCACCACTATTTAATGAAGAATCTCTCGACAAAGAGCGCCAAGCCATTGAATCAGAATATAAACTCAAACTCAATGATGATATCCGGCGTCTGTATCAAGTGCACAAAGAAACCATTCATCCACAGCATCCTTTTGCCAAGTTTTCTGTCGGGAACGAACAGACCCTGTCAGATCGTAATCAGGTCAGTATTCGTAAAGAAATTGTGCAGTTCCATCGTGAGCACTATTCTGCTGACTTGATGACATTGGCGGTCATCGCTCCCGAGCCACTCGATACGCTGGAACTGTGGGTCACGCAACGATTTGCGCACATTATGAATCAACAACGTCGGGGGAAAATCGTTCAGGAACCCTATGTCACACACCAACATACCGGACTACTGATTGAAGTAGAACCGCTTAAAGATATTCGTAAGCTGTTTTTGTCCTTTCCATTACCCTGTATGGATATTTATTACCAGCAAAAACCACTGTCTTATTTCGCGCATTTACTCGGCTATGAAGGAAAAGACAGTCTCACGCAGGCACTGAAAGACAAAGGATGGATTACGAGCCTTTCAGCCGGTGGGGGTACCAGCGGCAGTAACTACCGCGAATTTACCATCAGTATGTTACTTACAGAAACAGGGATTACGTCTGTTAACACGATTATTCAGGCCGTTTTCAGCTATATCAACCTGATCCGGGAACAAGGGCTGCAAGCTTGGCGTTATGAAGAGAAGAAAGCGGTGCTTGAAGCAACGTTCCGTTATCAAGAAGTTCCTCGCCCGTTAGATATGGTCAGCCATCTGGTAATGAATATGCAGCATTACCAAGAAGAGGATACTATCTATGGCGATTATATGATGCAGGGCTATGATGAAACGCAGCTTAGAGAGATTATCGATCAGTTTGTGCCAGAAAATCTCAGAGCGACGCTATTGGCTCAGGGAGGCGATTACGACCAAACCGCAAATTGGTATTACACCCCGTATTCCGTCACCCCTTTTACTGACGCTCAATTCGCCTATTTTCATCAGACTCAGTCAGCACTCAGCATGACACTGCCCGGGCCCAATCCTTTCATCTGCCACGGATTACAGCCGAAATCGATCGAGTCTGATGATGATCAACCACAAATCATTCAGGAAAGTGACGGATTTCGCCTGTGGCATATGCAAGATCAGGAATTCTTAGTTCCCAAAGGCGTTATCTATGTCGCCATTGATAGCCCTTATGCTGTGCAGAGTCCTCGCAATATCGTCATGACCCGTTTGTGTGTTGAGATTTTTCTCGACTCACTGGCGAAAGAGACTTATCCAGCAGAAATTGCCGGGATGGGATATAACATGTATACCCATCAAGGTGGGGTGACGCTGTCTATTTCTGGTTTCAGTCAGAAACAACCTGAACTATTGGCATTAATTCTCGATCGTTTCAAAAAAAGAGAATTCAGTGAACATCGCTTTATGTCCGTTAAAAACCAACTGGAACGGAGCTGGCGAAATGCGGCAAAAGATCGTCCGATTTCACAGTTGTTCAATGCAATGACCGGGTTGTTACAGCCGAATAACCCGCCTTATGAAAGCTTGTTGGAAGCACTGCAAACCATCAAAGTTCAGGAACTGGCACCGTTTGTCGATCAGATGTTATCTCAACTCCATGTAGAGATGTTCATTTATGGTGACTGGAGAAAATCGGATGCATTGCAAATCGGGCAGCAGTTAATTCAAGCGTTGCACGTTCGCGATCAACGTTACGAAGAGTCACTTCGTCCTTTGGTCATGTTGGGTAAGCAAGGTACTTTCCGCCGGGAAGTGTTCTGTGATCAGGATGATTCCGCCGTCGTGTTGTACTATCAATGTACTGATATTTCGCCCAAAAACGTGGCGCTGTACTCTTTAGCCAATCACTTGATGTCTGCCACCTTTTTCCATGAAATCCGGACCAAACAGCAGCTCGGTTATATGGTGGGGACAGGGAACCTCCCTCTGAACCGCCACCCGGGAATCGTGATGTATGTGCAATCGCCTCATGCAGCACCGGTGGATTTAATCGCCTCGATTGATGAATTTCTCAATGCCTTTTATCTGGTTTTACTGGAACTGAACGAATACCAATGGCACAGCAGCAAACGAGGTTTGTTCAACCAAATTGCCATTCCGGATCCAACCCTCAGAAGCCGGGCACAACGCTTTTGGGTCGCGATCGGCAATAAAGACCTCCAATTTAATCAACGAGAACTCGTGTTGCAGGAACTGAAACAACTGTCGCGTTCAGATATGATCCGCTTTGTTGTCAATGAACTGAAACCCAGAACGGCCAATCGCCTTATCATGCACACTCAGGGCAATGCGCACCATGATGCCGAGCAGCTGACTCTGGGTCGAGAAATTGGCTCAATTGAAGCATTTCAACTTATGCCAAAAGCTTATGAGCTCGGCTAGATTTGATGTTCTGAAGCAATCACTTGCGCCAGCGAATGGGGATGCAACTTAAGGCAAATATCTCCCTGACGAAAAGCAATCGTCGGGTTTGCCAAACGCTCCCCCTCTCCTTTTGGTGCAGAACATTTTACCGTAATACCTTGTTGTTCTAATGTCGGCCACATCTGCTCCAGAGCTGGGAAACGCTGCCAAATATCCTGCAAAAAATCATCGATATTCGTCGCACCGGAAGGAATGACAAATTCCACATGCTCCCATCCTTGACGCGGATAAGACTTCCCTTGCGCCGGATAAGGTAGTTCCAAATAGCGCGTTGACCATCTTCCGAGCATGATCGGGTTCTCCAGCTCGATCACAATAATCGGTCGCCCGTTAATTTGTGCCGATGAGATTTCCATTCCCTCATTTAACCAAGCATTCCGGGCTGCTTCAGCAAGCTGCCGGTCATTAATCCGCATGGCAATATGATCCAGTTGGAACGGTGCTAAATCCAGTTGCAGCACATCACATAGAGCACTGATTTTATCAATAAAAGCCGTCACGGCCTGATACATTTGTGCTGGCACAAAACGGTTTGTGGTGAGAAGAGAATGCATTTGGCTACCATCATCGGTTAAAAGACTGGTTGAATCCTAACAGGATCTGGTGGAAAGTAGAAAAATTCAGGCGCTTTTCTCTATAAGAGTGATAATAAAATTGCTATTATGTGCGCCAATTTTTGAACCCGATCGAGATGTGTATCGCAACTGGATGATACGCAAGCAGACAATTCCTAGAAGTAAAGGATAAGTACGTGAATATCCAAGCATTGATAAACGATAAAGTATCTCAAGCACTTGAAGCCGCAGGCGCGCCTGCCGGCAGCCCGGCCGCTGTCCGTCAGTCCGCAAAGCCACAGTTTGGTGATTATCAAGCCAACGGTGTCATGGGTGTTGCCAAAAAACTGGGTACCAATCCACGCGAGTTTGCTCAAAAAGTACTCGATGCACTTGATCTGGAAGGAATTGCCAGCAAAACCGAAATTGCCGGGCCGGGATTCATCAATATATTCCTCAGCGAAACATTTTTGGCGCAACAGGCTGAACAAGCGCTGGCGGATCCACGACTTGGTGTCGCACAAGAAACACCGCAAACTATCGTCGCTGATTACTCTGCACCGAATGTCGCAAAAGAGATGCACGTTGGTCACCTCCGTTCAACGATTATTGGTGATGCAGTTGTCCGTACCCTTGAATTTTTGGGGCATAAAGTGATTCGGGCCAACCATATCGGAGACTGGGGAACTCAATTTGGTATGTTGATTGCTAACCTGGAGTGCGTTCAGCAAAATGACGATACCCCCTCGATGGCGCTCGCAGATCTGGAAGCATTCTACCGCGAGTCTAAACAACGCTATGACCAAGACGAAGCTTTTGCTGAAAAAGCCAGAAGCTACGTAGTAAAACTACAAAGCGGCGACGCATTCTGCACTCAAATGTGGAAGAAACTGGTCGATATCACCATGACTCAAAATCAGATCAATTATGACCGGCTCAATGTTTCATTGACCCGTGATGATGTCATGGGAGAGAGCATGTATAACGCCATGCTTGCGGAAGTTGTTGCTGATCTCAAAGCACAAGGTTTGGCGCAAGAAGATGATGGCGCACAAGTCGTATTTCTTGATGAGTACAAGAATAAAGACGGTGAGCCGATGGGTGTGATCATTCAGAAACGTGACGGTGGTTACCTCTATACAACAACCGATATTGCTTGTGCCAAGTACCGTTATGAACAACTGGGAGCTGACCGGGTCTTATATTTTATCGACTCGCGTCAGCATCAGCATCTACAGCAAGCTTGGACAATTGTCCGGAAAGCAGGTTATATCCCAGATAGCGTCTCACTGGAGCATCATGCTTTCGGTATGATGCTGGGCAAAGATGGACGCCCATTTAAAACCCGGGCTGGTGGAACCGTCCGTCTGACCGATCTGCTGGATGAAGCGGAAGATCGCGCGATTCGACTGATTGACAGTAAAAATCCGGAACTGGCTCAAGACGAAAAAATGAAAATCGCCAAAACCGTAGCGATGGCAGCTGTCAAATATGCAGACCTGTCAAAACACCGAACCACTGACTACATATTCGATTGGGACAACATGCTCGCCTTTGAAGGCAACACAGCACCTTACATGCAGTATGCTTATACACGAGTTGCTTCAATTTTCTCTAAAGCTGGCATCCCCATGGATAACCTCAATGGCGAGCTTCGGATTAGCGACGAGAAAGAAAAATTGATGATCACCAAGCTATTACAGTTTGAAGAAACCATTCAATCTGTTGCCCGAGAAGGTCAGCCACACTTAATGTGTGCTTATCTGTTTGAATTGGCTGGCCAGTTCTCCAGCTTCTATGAGGCTTGCCCTATTCTATCGGCAGCCGATGAAGCGACGCGAAACAGCCGCCTGAAACTTGCAGCTCTCACGGCAAAAACCATTCAACAGGGTTTAAATCTGTTAGGGATTCAAACACTGGAACGGATGTAAAAATATCAGAATTAGACAAAAAACCCAGCTCGTCGGCTGGGTTTTTTTATGACACGTTCACGCTGTCGTTTCGTCTTATCTCGTTTTAATCTGGACGCATGGCATACTTGCCTGATCCTAGAAGTAAAATAGTAATAGATGCAAACAAATAGGTCGCGATTTCTTCAACAGCCCAAGCGCCATATTCATTCAATGAGAAGAAATTATCCCGGTGCATCAGACCGATAACGACTATCGAAGTCCCTATCACAGCCGTTGCAGCAAAACGGGTAAACAGACCTAAAACAATCATGATCGGGGCAATCACTTCTCCCAGATAGACTGCATAGGCAAAAAATCCCGGCAGACCGATATCAACAAACATCCCCTGAATAAATGCGGTTCCATCATATATTTTATGAATACCGTGTAATAGAAACATTAAGCTAAAACTCACTCTGAGAATCAACTTAGCAGCATCAGGATGATTCATTCCTGCTTCAAACTTACGGATTAAACTATTCATCAATTACTCCAAATCAATCGTTATTATACTCAGTATATCGGTAACTATTGAGAAGACCTTGGTGCATTTTCCATCATCTTCATCAAAAAAATCGAACAAAAATACTAACCTAAATCAAAGAATTAGAAATTCATGCTCTTCCATCACTTCAAAAATCAATAAACCATTTCGCCATAATCAATGAATTGAACGTATCCATTATGAAGATATGCTATCCTCACTCGGTTTCATTTTATCGTAGGTACCATGCAATGAGCTTCGAACTCCATCCACAATTACAACAAGATACAACCTACCTTGGTGACTTCCCGCTTTCTCTCGTGTTATTACATTGGGATCAAGCTGTACCATGGGTAATCTTGGTCCCGAAACGAACCGGAATTAAAGAGTTCCACCATTTACCAATGGCAGATCAGCAACAATTCTTGATTGAGTCACAATGGGTGAGTCAGATTTTAGAGTCTCAGTATCACCCGGATAAAATCAACCTCGGTGCCTTGGGCAATATAGTCTCTCAGCTCCACTATCACCATATTGCAAGATTTGCTGATGATGAAGCATGGCCCGGGCCGATCTGGGGCAATACGACAGGAACTCGCAGAAGTGATGCGACTCAGCAACATATGGCCAACTTACTAAAAACGTCATTGGCTCAGTCAGGTATTTTTACACCGGCTTAGCTCAAAGGATCGCAGTCAGCGACAGTGCCTGAGGCGGATTCACCGCATAACGAATGCGCCGAACTTCACCGCTTTTGCTGGTATCAACAAAACGGGAAATGATCCCTTTTTTGACCCAAATGCCGAGCATGGCATCAACGCCATCTTCGCTGATTCGAAAATGACGCGCTAAGGTCGCACCGCTGGTCGTGCCATGCTGCTCCAGATAACTTTTCAGCTCATTCAGAATCATACAATTTGACGCTCAAATTTTTTAATCACATCGCCTTGATGCTTCAGCAAACGGTATAGCCCCCACCCACCGAGCAGGATGGACGTCATCCACAGCATACTTTGTAGCGGATGTTGCATGATATTCATCGCTTGATAGAAAAATGTTGCCGAACAGTAGGCCAGCCCAAAAGTCCAGACAGCAATAAATCGGGCATATCGGGCACCAAACTCTCTAACATAAGCCCCCATGGCGGCCACACAAGGTGTATAGAGTAAAATAAAAATCAGGTATGCAAACGCTGCGGAATGACTTTGAAAGTAATATTGCAGATTACTGTATATCGATGAATCCACCTCCTGTGCTTCAGCGGCCAATTGAGTATCAGATAAATCCCCGATTTCAATCCCCAGCGGGTCAGAAAAACTCAAAGATATCAAGTTATCAGGGATCGTTTGCAGCGCTTCTTTCAAGCTCGCCAGCAGGTCAAAATCATTGGTTTCATCAGACTGCGAGGAGTACAGGTTATTCAGCGTACCGACCACAGCTTCTTTGGCAAAAATACCCGTCACAATCCCAACGGTTGCCGGCCAGTTTTCTGGTTGTATTCCAATCGGTGCGAACAGAGGTGTAACGCGTTGTGATACCTTTGATAACACCGATGTATCACTATTTTCATGACCGAAACTACCATCAGGTCCAACTGAATTTAAAAAGCTGAGAATGGTTACTACAACAACAATGGTCTTGCCTGCACCCAATACAAATCGTTTTAATTTCTGCCATGTTTTGATCAAAATATTTTGTAGTGTCGGTAATTCATAATCCGGTATTTCCATCACCATACTTTCACTACTGCCGGGGTAGATCGTATGTCGTAATACAATACCAGTGAATACCGCAGCAATAATCCCTAACAGATAAAGCGAAAAGACAACATTCTGACCACTATGAGGAAAAAAAGCCGCAGCTAATAACGCATAAACAGGCAACCGGGCCCCACAAGACATAAACGGAGCCATAGCAGCAGATAATCGTCTTTCTCTTTCCTGATCCAAGGTTCGTGTCGCCATGATTGAAGGAACATTACAACCAAATCCCAGAATAAGCGGCACAAAAGCTTTACCCGGCAGACCGATTTTCTGCATCACTTTGTCGAGTACAAACGCAGCCCGGGCCATATACCCTGAGCTTTCCAGTACCGCTAAAAACAGATAAAGGCAAGCAATCACCGGAATAAAGGTGGCGACAGTTTGAATCCCCCCACCCAGTCCATCAGCCAGCAAAGTGACCAGCCATACCGGGAGATGTTGATCCAATAAAGCATGCCCCCCATCAACCAGCAACGCACCCACAGAAATATCAAAGAAATCGATAAAAGCACTCCCGATATTAATCGAGAACATAAACATCAGGTACATCACCAGAAAGAAGAAAGGAATACCAACCCACTTATTGAGCACCACCTGATCGACACGCTTGGTGAAACTATGCCCCAATACACCTTGCTCACGACGCACATCCTGACATTGCTCATGTAACCAGGTGTATTTGACATTGGCGACATGCAAGTCAATATCCAGCAAGCTGTTCAGTTGCAAATCATTCAATTGCCGTCGGGCTGACTCTGATAAGAGATTAGTGATAAGTGTGTCACCGCCCAGTGCACGGATTGCGAGCGCCCGAGGAGAAACGGCTTGTGACGTACCCGTTTGTGATAAAAATAATGGCGTCGCTGTCTCAATCATCGATTCAAATTGATGACCATAGTCCAGTTGCAATTCATTGAGAGTAAAGCCCTGTAACAAGGTTTTATCGAGACTCTCTTTCAACTGTAACACCTGAGATTTATTGTTGGCAGAAATGGGATACACCGGACAACCCAGTAATTGCGCTAATCGTTTCACATCAATCGAGCGACGCTCTCTTTTGAGCACATCCATTTTATTGAGCACAACGATCATCGGACGCCCGAGCTCACGCAACTGCAAGGTCATATACAGACTTCGCTCAAGACAGGTCACATCAACCACATTCAAAATTAAATCTGCCGGATGTAACAGGACCGCTTGCGATGCAATCGACTCATCAATACTGTGGCTATCATTGCCACTATCCAGCGCATAAATACCCGGTAAATCAGTGAGAGAGAATTCATTCCCAGAATAGGTATATTTACCCGTTTTTTTCTCAACCGTGACGCCAGCCCAGTTCCCAACCTGCTGACGCGCACCAGTTAAGCCATTAAACAACGTTGTTTTGCCGCTGTTTGGATTACCGACCGTTAAGATATTGTATTTCATCCGATAATCTCCACTTCAATTGCTGCCGCAATTTTTTCTCTGATCGCCAGAGAAACACCACGCACCTCAACCTGAAGCGGGTCTCCCATGGGTGCTTTTCGAATCAAAAGAACGGGAGTTTCTGGCAAGATCCCCATGATCATCAAGCGCTTTCGAACTTCAACAGAAAGTTGGTGAAAGCCTAAAATCGATGCACGTTGACCGGGATTTAACTGAGATAGATTCATGGTTAATTCTTACTGGTATGATGTATGAGAAGCATTCTCGTTATCAGATTCCAGTATACGCGCAAATACGGGAAAAATTATTGAGAAGGATCAAAAGTGGATATACTTCGAAGCATTCCAAAGTATTCATGATGGCGCCTTTCGTCCGTGGTATAGCGAGCGCTATACCACGTCATTTCTACAATTATTGCGACATTTTAAAACAGTTGGTATAGCTCTGACTCAAGGTCGTTAAAAACTGGAAATAACTCCCTTTTGCCAATGGAATATCGGTTGCCAACGGGTCAAGAACCCCGACTTTAGCCGATGTTCCTCGGGTCACACTGGTAATAACCGATGGTAAAAACTGCGGTTCGGAGAAAATACAGACGTTAGGCTGCTCTTTGAGTTTGGTCCGAATCTCAATCAAGGTCTTCGCCCCCGGTTTCCGCTCCGGACTAACGGTAAAATGACCGATATTATTTAAATGATAATGAGCTTCAAAATACTCATATGCATCATGAAAAACGTAATAGGGATAGTTGTGGTACCCTGCGAATCGCGCCTGAATCTGGCTGTCTGTTTTGGTCAATTGCGTTAAAAAATCAGTCAAATTTTGCTGATACTGTTGATCATGGTCGGGATCTTGTTGAATCAGACGCGCAGCGATGGCTTTGGCAACCACTCGAACCTGCTCAACTCCTAGCCAGAAATGAGGGTTGATATTACCATGATGGTGATGCCCATCATCATCATGTGATGCAGAAAAATGTCGGAACGGTACACCTTTGATGCGGCTAATCATCAATTGATTAGTTTGATGTGATAATACTTTCGATAAAAAGGGTTCCAGCCCTTCACCAAACCAAATGACCAAATCAGCCTGCTTGATCCGCTTTACATCCGAAGGACGAAGTGCATAATCATGCGGTGAAGTATTGGGCGCAAGCAACACATCCGGTTGACTCACACCTGCCATCAATTCGTAACTAATCATTTGAATCGGTTTGATACTGGTTAACACATCAAGTGCCCATACAGGGACTGACAGACTTAAAAGTAGTGTGAATGTGGTGAGACGAAAGAACTTCATGAAATTTATCCCTAACTTATGGCTTCAATTTGTCACAAATGTTATATTATAACATTACCATTTTGCAAACGAGTTATTTCATGTCAACACTGATCGAGCTACAAGATGTCTGCGTAGCATTCAACCAGAAAAACGTGTTAGACCATATCAGCCTTTGTGTCGAGCAAGGAAAAATCACTACCCTCATCGGCCCGAATGGTGCGGGAAAATCAACGTTGGTAAAAGTTTTACTAGGGCTGCAACCCATTCAATCGGGTCAAATTACACGCTCACCACGACTCAAAGTTGGTTATGTTCCGCAAAAGCTTCGTCTGAATGAAACGTTGCCGCTGACTGTACAACACTTTTTGAAACTTGCCGGACGCTATAGTCGGCAGGAATTGAACAATGCCCTGACATTGGTAGGAGCAGCACACCTCACTCATAGCAGTATGCACCATTTGTCTGGCGGAGAAACACAGCGCGTCCTACTGGCTCGGGCATTATTACAGCGCCCGGATGTGTTGGTACTCGATGAACCAACCCAAGGTGTTGATGTTCAAGGTCAGATTGATCTATACGAATTAATTCAAACCCTGAGACAACGGTTTGGCTGTTCTATTTTTATGGTGTCGCATGACCTTCATTTAGTCATGGCGCAAACAGACCATGTGATTTGTCTTCAGCACCATATCTGCTGCCATGGTGCCCCCGCAGATATTACCCAACACCCCAACTATATTGCGTTGTTTGGCCGGTCACGCCATGAAGAGTCTCTGGCCTTTTATCATCACCAGCATCAACATCATCATGATCTAGCCGGACAACCGGTCTCTGGCGATGCAACCCAATGTAACCATCACACTCACGGACATCACCACCATGGTTGAGATTATACTTCCTGCCATTCTCGCAGGAATTGGGATAGCCCTGATTGCAGGCCCGCTAGGCTCTTTTGTTGTATGGCGAAAAATGGCTTATTTCGGCGATACACTGGCTCATGCATCTCTGATGGGTTTAGCATTTGGCTTTTTGCTTGATATCAATCTCAACCTCGCACTATTGGTATGCTGTTTAGCTATCGCGACTATTTTAGTCGTTCTACAAAGACAAAAATTCATTGCTACAGATACCTTATTAGGGATTCTTGCGCATAGCTCCCTGTCGGTCGGTCTGATTGCCGTGAGTTTTCTCGATGATGTTCGGATTGATTTGATGAGCTATCTGTTTGGCGATCTACTCGCTGTCACGCCCAGTGATTTATATTTTATCTGGGGAGGCGTCTTCGTAATTGCGACGTTACTTTATTTTATTTGGCGGCCGCTGCTCTCTGCTACTGTGAATGAAGAACTTGCTTCCGTGGAAGGCACCAATACCGATTTGATGCAATTATTACTGATGCTGATGGTTGGCCTCGTGATTGCCGTCGGGATGAAATTCGTCGGCGCGCTGATCATTACTTCGTTATTAATTATTCCGGCTGCCAGTGCCCGACGTTTATCAGCGACCCCGGAACAAATGGCGATGATTGCATCAGCTATTGGTATGATCGCGGTCTTAAGCGGGCTCTATCTCTCCTGGGAGTTTGACACACCGGCAGGTCCATCGGTGGTTATCTCTGCCAGTTGCTTATTTCTCCTGAGTCATTTAGTCAGGAATAAAGCTTAAAAAAATCCCCCTCAATGGTTTGAGGGGGATTTTTCTATTCATTTAAACTGATTCGGTATGCTTACCAGCCAGTGACATCTCTTAAAGCCTGACCGATATTAGCAAGACTTTTCACTGTTTTCACACCCGCAGCTTCAAGTGCAGCGAATTTTTCATCCGCTGTTCCTTTACCACCAGAGATAATGGCACCGGCATGTCCCATCCGTTTACCCGGAGGCGCCGTGACACCAGCAATGTAAGAAACAACCGGTTTAGTCACATGATCTTTAATAAATGCAGCCGCTTCTTCTTCAGCCGTGCCACCGATTTCACCAATCATAACAATTGCTTCTGTTTCTGGATCGTCTTGGAACAACTTCAGAATATCGATAAAGTTAGACCCCGGAATCGGGTCGCCACCGATACCGACGCACGTAGACTGGCCGAACCCTTCGTCTGTCGTTTGCTTCACAGCTTCATAAGTCAGTGTACCAGAGCGGGAAACAATGCCCACTTTACCTTTCTTATGAATATGTCCGGGCATGATCCCGATCTTGCACTCATCCGGTGTAATCACCCCCGGACAGTTCGGACCAATCATACGAACACCAGCTTCATCCAAACGGACTTTAACATCCAGTAAGTCAAGTGTCGGAATCCCTTCAGTGATGGTGACGATCAGTTCGATACCTGCATCAATCGCTTCCAGAATGGCATCTTTACAGAAAGGTGCCGGAACATAGATAACAGACGCAGTCGCACCGGTTGCTTCAACCGCTTCACGCACGGTATTGAACACAGGGAGTCCCAAATGCGTTTGACCGCCTTTGCCCGGTGATACCCCACCGACCATCTGTGTACCATACGCGATAGCTTGCTCGGAGTGGAAAGTACCTTGTCCGCCAGTGAATCCCTGACAGATCACCTTGGTCTCTTTATTGATCAATACAGACATTATTTACCCTCCGCAGCAGCTACAACTTTTTCAGCAGCTTCAGTTAACGAAGTTGCAGCAATAATGTTCAATCCACTCTCATCCAGCTTTTTCGTGCCGAGTTCAGCGTTGTTCCCTTCAAGACGAACCACCACAGGAACAGAAACACCAACTTCTTCTACGGCACCGATAATACCGTCAGCAATCAGGTCACAGCGTACAATGCCACCGAAGATATTGACCAGAACCGCTTGGACATTCTTATCAGAAAGAATAATTTTGAAAGCTTCGGTCACACGCTCTTTGGTTGCACCGCCACCGACATCCAAGAAATTCGCTGGGCTACCTCCATGCAGGTTAACGATATCCATCGTCCCCATCGCCAAACCGGCACCGTTCACCATGCAGCCGATATTCCCGTCGAGAGCAACGTAGTTAAGTTCCCATTGTGCTGCATGAGCTTCACGCTCATCTTCCTGTGAAGGATCATGCATCTCTCTCAATTTTGGCTGACGATACATTGCATTTGAGTCAATGTTGATTTTCCCATCGAGACACAACAGATTACCGTCTCCGGTAATGATCAGCGGATTAATTTCGAGCAGTGCCAGATCATACTGACTGAACATTTCACCAAGACCCATGAAGATTTTGACGAATTGTTTAATCTGATCCCCTTTTAAACCCAGCTTAAATGCCAGCTCACGTCCCTGATAAGGTTGTGGGCCAACAAGCGGATCAATGGCTGCTTTATGAATCAGTTCTGGTGTTTCTTCAGCAACTTTCTCAATTTCAACCCCACCTTCAGTCGATGCCATAAAGACAACGCGACGGCTGGCGCGATCAACCACAGCACCAAGATAAAGTTCGTTCGCAATATCAGATGCAGCTTCAACTAAGATTTTTGTCACCGGCTGACCATTGGCATCGGTTTGGTAAGTCACCAGGTTCTTCCCGAGCCACTTCTGGGCAAAATCACGAATACCATCTTTTGTATCGTGCAGTTCAACGCCACCGGCTTTTCCCCGGCCACCTGCGTGAACCTGACATTTTACGACCCATTTTGTCCCGCCAATTTTACCGGTGGCTTCAGCAGCTTCCTGTGGGGTGCTGCACGCATAACCATCAGGAACTGGCAGACCAAATTCTGCAAAGAGCTGTTTGGCTTGATATTCATGCAAATTCATTGTGCTATTCCGTTGTATATTATTTTTTCATTCAATTTCGCTTCAACGAAACGAAACATTTTGCAGGGTACTCAGTACGCGCTGAAACATGACGGCATGTTTATTTCCATACATGCTGACAACACAAGACCAGGTGTTGAGCAACCCAGCCTGCATAGCAGATATCCGGAAGAAGATACCTGCCATATCATTGATTACACATCCAACAGTAAGCGTGTCGGATCTTCCAGCAATTCTTTAATTGTGACGAGGAATCCTACGGATTCACGGCCATCAATCAGACGATGGTCATAAGAAAGAGCCAGATACATCATCGGCAGAATTTCTACTTTGCCATCAACCGCCATCGGACGATCCTGGATTTTATGCATCCCAAGAATAGCAGCCTGAGGCGGATTGATGATTGGTGTTGACATTAAAGATCCAAAGACACCACCGTTGGTCACCGTAAAGTTACCACCCGTCAGTTCTTCGACGGTTAACTTACCGTCCCGGCCTTTCTCTGCCAGCGCTTTAATTCCCTTCTCGATCTCGGCAACACTCAACATATCGCAGTCTTTCAGGACTGGCGTCACCAGACCACGCGGTGTTGATACAGCAATACTGATATCAAAGAAGTTATGGTAAACAATATCACTACCATCAATAGACGCATTCACTTCAGGATAACGTTTCAGCGCTTCTGTGACGGCTTTGATGTAGAACGACATAAAACCGAGACGGATATCATGTCTCTTCTCAAACAGATCTTTGTACTGTTTGCGCAGATCCATGATTGGTTTCATGTTGACTTCATTGAAAGTTGTCAACATAGCAGTACTGTTTTTCGCTTCCAGAAGACGCTCTGCAACACGCTTACGTAAACGTGTCATCGGAACACGTTTTTCGCTTCTTGCTGCAGCGGGTACTGCAACCGATTCCTGTTGCTCCGCTGTTGAAGCTTTTGACGCTGACGCCAGATACGCTTCGACATCTTCACGGGTAATTCGACCACCGACACCGGAACCTTTCACCTGAGATACTTCAAGGCCATGCTCTGCCATCAAACGACGCACTGCAGGACTCAACGCATCATTGGTCTCTTCATTCAGGTTTGCTTTATGGCGTTTGTCCGGAGAAGGCTGCGTCGATGTTGTTTTCTCAGACGTTGGCTCACCTGCAACGGCACCGGGCTTAAGGAGCCCCAGCAATTGCTTTGATAGTACCGTTGCACCTTCCTCTTCAGAAATCGACTCAAGCACACCCGCTTCTGGCGCAGGTACTTCTAAGACGACTTTGTCTGTTTCAATTTCAACGAGGACTTCATCACGCTCAACCGCATCACCCGCTTTTTTATGCCAAGTTGCTACGGTTGCATCTGCTACCGATTCAGGTAAATCCGGAACCAGAATTTCAACTGTCATACTTATTTTTCCTTTTATTTCTAGTTCTTAATCTAGTTTCAACGCATCATCAACGAGCGCTTTCTGCTGTTTCAAATGAACCGACATATAACCGACCGCCGGAGAAGCCGAAGCAGGACGTCCTGCATATTTCAGTTCGGCACCAGCAGGAATAGCGGCTCGGAAATTATGTTGGCTGCTGTACCATGCGCCCTGATTTTGTGGCTCTTCCTGACACCAGACGTAATCCACAACATTGGTATAAGAGGCAATTGCAGCCTGAACATCTTCCAGCGGAAATGGATACAATTGCTCGATACGGACAATCGCGACATCCCCTTGCTCATTACTACGTCGCTGGGCCAGCAAGTCGTAATAAACTTTGCCCGCACAGAAGACAACGCGTTTCACCTGAGCAGCATCGAGTTCATCAACTTCCGGAATCGCGGGCTGGAAAGTCCCACTCGCTAAATCTTCCATTGAAGAGACGCACAGCGGATGCCGTAACAGAGATTTCGGTGACATCACAATTAAAGGACGACGCATCGGACGAACCACCTGACGTCTGAGCATGTGATAAACCTGAGCTGGTGTCGAAGGCACGATCACCTGCATATTTTGCTCAGCGCAAAGTTGCAGGTAACGTTCGAGACGAGCAGAAGAGTGCTCCGGTCCCTGTCCTTCATAGCCATGCGGTAATAACATTGTAATGCCACATAAACGGGCCCATTTCTGTTCACCAGAAGAAATGAACTGGTCGATCACAACCTGAGCACCATTGGCAAAATCACCAAATTGCGCTTCCCAGATCGTTAAACCACCGGGTTCAGCTGTGGCGTAACCATATTCAAAAGCCAGTACGGCTTCTTCAGATAACACGGAATCAATGACTTGGAATGGTCCTTGATTACTGTGAAGATTCTTCAGCGGAACATAGGTACTTGCATCATTTTGGTTATGAAGCACAGAGTGGCGGTGGAAGAATGTACCCCGTCCGGAATCCTGACCGGAGATCCGGATCCGATGACCGTCATCAACCAATGTTGCATAGGCCAAGATCTCAGCCATCCCCCAGTCCAGTAATTTCTCACCGTTAATCATCGCCAGACGATCAGTGTAAATTTTCTCGACCCGGCTTTGCAATTGATGGCTTTCCGGATACAAGCAAACACGCTTACCAATATCTTTCAGCCGATCCAGGTCAAACTCGTTTTTCCACGCTTCATCCCATTCGTGAGACAAATAAGGTGACCAGTCAACCGAATGCATGGCCATGGGACGCCACTCTTTGACAACAACTTCACCATGATCCAAAGCATCCCGATACTCGTTGACCGCCTGAGTGACAAATTCAGCATCAACATCCTGACGTTCGATCAGCAAATCACCATATAATTTACGCGGTGTCGGATGCTTTTTAATTTTTTGGTACATCAACGGCTGAGTCGCATTGGGCTCATCTGCTTCGTTGTGACCATGCCGGCGATAACAAACCAGATCAATCACAACATCCTGACGGAATGTATTGCGATAATCCAACGCAATATGGGTAACAAATGCCACCGCTTCCGGATCGTCGGCATTGACGTGGAAAATCGGAGCCTGAACCATTTTTGCGATATCAGTACAATACATGGTCGAACGTGTATCTCGCGGATTTGAGGTTGTAA
This sequence comes from Vibrio sp. MEBiC08052, assembly GCF_001506075.1. Taxonomy (GTDB): domain Bacteria; phylum Pseudomonadota; class Gammaproteobacteria; order Enterobacterales; family Vibrionaceae; genus Vibrio. The sequence goes on from NZ_KQ947475.1 coordinate 2,342,618, forward strand.
ATCCGACCTGATTGTTAATCACGATACGTACCGTGCCACCGACCTGATAACCACGAGCCTGAGACATATTGAACGTTTCTGCAACCACGCCCTGACCAGTCACTGCGGAGTCACCATGAATGGTAATCGGTAGCACTTTTGTACCATCTTTATCGCCCAGTCGATCCTGACGAGCCCGGACTGAGCCCATCACTACAGGGTTCACGATTTCCAGATGTGAAGGGTTAAACGCCAATGCTAAGTGAATATTTCCACCCGGGGTCGCAAAATCGGCAGAGAATCCCTGATGGTATTTCACATCACCCGTTCCCCACGTTTCATCGTGCTTACCCGCAAACTCATCAAACAGATCCTGAGGACGCTTACCTAAGACATTGACCAGCATGTTCAGACGCCCACGGTGAGCCATCCCAACAACCGCTTCGCGCATCCCCTGAGAGCCTGCACGACGGATCAGTTCTTTCATCATCGGTATGAGTGCATCACCACCTTCCAGAGAGAAGCGTTTTGCACCGGGGAATTTGGCTCCCAGATAGCGTTCCAAACCTTCAGCAGCAGTCAACTCTTCCAGGAAAGTAATTTTTTCTTCTTTAGTAAAGGATGGCTGGCCGACAACCGATTCCAGACGCTGCTGAATCCAACGCTTTTGCTCGGTATTGGTCATGTGCATATATTCTGCACCGATAGACCCACAATAGATTTGATTCAGAGATTCATGAATATCCTTAAGCTTCATGGTCTCCTGACCTATCGCAAAAGAACCGACATTGAATGTCTCTTCCATGTCTTCGGGGTTGAGATTATGAAATGAGGGGTCAAGCTCAGCCACTGTCGGCCGCTGCCATAGACCGAGAGGGTCCAACTGAGCTGCTTCATGACCGCGAAAGCGGTACGCATTAATTAACTGTAATACTCTTACTTGTTTTGCATCGACATCGGGGTCACTAACTTGGACATTGTAATGCTTTGTCTCTTGAGCGAGTCGACGGAAGTAATCACGGACACGTGAATGCGGTTGTTCAACCACATTGCTATCATCAGGGCTGGATAGCCCCTCAAAAACACGTCTCCACTCCTCACTTACCAGGTCGGGATCACTTAAATAGAGTTCGTAGATATCTTCTACGTACGTTGCATTGGCGCCAGCCAAGTGTGAAGACTCGAGCCATGCCTTCATCACGCCGTTGTGCATATTTTCCCTTTACCAGTAGTTTTCACGTTTTGCTGCGGTCTACGCCGAGCTCTGAAAATGCAGGTCCGAAGACCTGCAAACCATCATCTAAACATCTAAACGGAACGTTTAATCAACATTGATTTAATATGACCAATTGCTTTCGTTGGATTGAGACCTTTTGGACAAACACTGACACAATTCATAATGCCATGGCAACGGAAAACACTAAACGCATCGTCAAGATTAGACAAGCGTTCATCTGTTGCCGTATCACGACTGTCAATCAACCAACGATAAGCAGCCAACAGTCCGGCTGGTCCGATGAATTTATCCGGATTCCACCAGAATGAAGGACAGGAAGTCGTACAACATGCACACATAATACATTCATACAATCCATCCAAATGTTCACGCTCTTCAGGAGACTGTAAATTTTCTCTGGATGGCGGTAAATTCCCATCAGAAATCAGATAGGGCTTCACTTTGGCGTAATTATCGTAGAACTGTGTCATGTCAACGATCAAGTCCCGAATTACCGGCAGTCCCGGTAATGGTCGGATAACAATTTTATCGCCTGACAAAGCTGATAGCGGTGTAATACAGGCTAGGCCATTTTTGCCATTCATGTTCAAACCGTCAGAACCACAGACGCCTTCCCGACATGAACGACGGAATGCAATCGAAGGATCCTGCTCTTTCAGCTGAATCAATGCATCCAGTACCATCATATCCGAACCTTCAGGAACGTCCAGCGTATAGTCCTTCATGTAAGGCTTTTTATCCACATCCGGATTGTAACGATACAGAGAGAAGTTAAGTTTCATCATATGGTCCTCCCCTTAGTATGTACGAATCTTTGGTGGAAATGCATCACGATGAACCGGTGCCATATTGACATCACGCTTACTCATCTGTTCAGTTTCCGGGTTATAAATCGAGTGGTATAACCAATTCTCATCATCCCGGTCAGGATAATCAAAACGAGCATGAGCACCACGACTTTCGGTCCGATAATTGGCAGCGACGGCTGTTGAATAAGCGGTTTCCATCAAGTTATCCAGTTCTAAGCATTCAACACGCTGAGTATTAAACTCACTGGATTTGTCTGCAAGATGCGCGTCTTTCAAACGTTCACGGATAACTTTGAGTTCTTTCAGGCCATCAGCCATGGCATCCCCTTCGCGGAATACCGAGAAGTTATGCTGCATACACGTCTGAAGATCTTTGCGGATTTGTACCGGATCTTCACCACCCTTACTGTTTTCCCAGCGCATATAGCGAGACAGAGAAGCTTCAATATCCGATTCTGTCACATCACGCGCTTCAGCCTGAGCCGCCAATGTTTCACCGAGATGAAGCCCGGTCGCCCGACCAAAGACTACCAAATCCAGCAGGGAGTTTCCGCCCAGACGATTCGCACCATGCACGGAGACTGATGCAATTTCACCACAAGCGAATAATCCCTGAACATCAACATCACGACCAGAAGCATCTTGTTTCAATGCTTGCCCGGAAACCTGAGTCGGAACCCCGCCCATCATATAGTGACAGGTTGGAATGACCGGAATCGGTTCTTTGACTGGATCAACATGTGCAAACGTTCGGGAAAGCTCACAAATACCCGGCAAACGAGATTCCAGAACTTCTTTACCCAGATGGTCGAGTTTTAGTTTAATATGAGGCCCCCATGGGCCGTCACAGCCACGCCCTTCGCGAATCTCAATCATCATTGAACGGGCAACCACATCGCGACCCGCCAAATCTTTCGCATTCGGTGCATAGCGCTCCATAAAACGCTCACCATCTTTATTGAGCAGATAACCACCTTCGCCCCGGCAACCTTCCGTCACCAAAACACCGGCACCGGCAATTCCGGTTGGGTGGAACTGCCACATTTCCATGTCTTGCATCGGTACACCAGCGCGTAATGCCATCCCAACACCGTCACCGGTATTAATATGAGCATTGGTTGTCGAAGCGTAGATGCGTCCGGCACCACCTGTCGCCAGAATGGTCGCCTTCGACTTGAAGTAACACACTTCACCCGTTTCCATACACAGAGCAGTACATCCCATCACGACACCATCTTGGTTTTTCACCAAGTCCAGTGCATACCATTCTGAGAAGATCGTGGTTTTATGCTTGATATTCTGTTGATACAAGGTATGGAGTAAAGCATGACCGGTTCGGTCTGCTGCGGCTGCAGTTCTTGCCGCTTGCTCACCACCAAACTCTTTTGACTGACCGCCAAAAGGGCGTTGATAGATAGAACCATTCTCAAAACGGGAAAACGGCAGCCCCATTTTTTCTAATTCAATGACAGACTCTGGGCCGTTTTTACACATATATTCAATCGCATTTTGGTCACCGATATAATCGGAACCTTTTACGGTGTCGTACATGTGCCATTGCCAATTATCTTGATGAGAATTTCCTAGCGCAACAGTAATACCACCCTGTGCAGATACTGTATGAGAACGGGTAGGAAACACTTTAGACAGCAAAGCACAAGACAAGCCTTGCTCTGAAATTTGTAGTGCAGCTCTCATGCCTGCACCACCAGCGCCGATCACAACGGCATCAAATTCTCGAACTGGAATAGTCACTTAAGCACCCCACAATACAAACAAGCCAGAGAAAAAATATCCTAGTAGCACAGCAATCACAGTAAGCTGTAACAAGCCACGTAACGGTGTGGATTTCACATAATCCGTCAGAACCTGCCACAAACCGATCCAGCCGTGAATCAGAACACTCACAAGGGCAATCATTGTGAAGACTTTTGTAAATGTACCACTCCAGAAATCGAGCCATAGTTGATAGCTAATATCACCGGAGAAAGCAAAAAAACAAACAAGATAAACGGTATATAGGGCCATCAGAATCGCGGTCGCACGAACTAATAAAAAGTCGTGAACCCCATTACGCCCCACAGATGAAACATGCTTTACCATACCATGACTCCTGCCAGCAGAGATAAAACGACTGTCACAGCAAATGCAATTTTTGCTGTTTGAGTGCCGGATTCCAACTCTTCAAAGTAACCAAGATCCATTATCAAATGGCGAACACCACCGACAATATGGTAAGACAATGCTGTTAATATCCCCCACAGGATAAACTTCACAAAGAAGCCACCTACAAGTTCAGATGCATATTGAAAACCTTCCGGAGAAGATAACGAAACAGACAACAACCACAACAAAATTCCGATAGCTACAAAAGTGATTACACCTGAAACACGGTGAAGAATAGATGCAATCGCAGTGATCGGAAAGCGGATGGTCTGCAAATCAAGATTTACGGGTCTTAAATTTCTTTCTTTCACAGGCTTGCTCACTCAGCTCCCCATTGAGCATTATTGTTATAAACGAAGAGTCAGCCCTAACTGATAAGTTTTAACAATATTTATACAACTACAAGTGGAAAACGGACAAAAATTGATAAAAAGTTGTTAAAATTTGGTTAAGAAATGTAACATAAATTTCTTACTGGTCACTTCTTATACAGTCCAGACTGACTGGATTCCCAGCCAATATAAGGCTCGCAACATTCTAATACAATTGACGTAACAATTTTTGCTACATAGAACATATTTTTAACTTAATTCGCGTAAAAAACGCAATTGAGTGCACACATCACAGGAGAAGAATTGACTTTAATAAAATCCGGAGTTAAATATTCATTCGCAAACATCCTGGACGGATTAAATAATAAACAAAGGAGATTGTTATGGCAGATAAGAAAGCGACCCTTCATATTGAAGGCAAAGCGCCAATCGAACTGCCAATTATCAACGGTTCTATGGGGCCTGAGGTAATTGATGTTCGACAACTGGGAGCAAATGGGTACTTTACTTATGATCCTGGTTTTCTTGCCACTGCATCTTGTGAATCTCAAATCACCTACATCGATGGTAACAAAGGTGTACTCTTGCACCGTGGTTATCCTATCGATCAATTAGCGAATAACGCAGACTATCTGGAGGTCTGTTATATTCTTCTTTATGGTGAAGCCCCAAACAGGAAGCAATACTCAGAGTTTAAAAATACAATTTCGCGCCATACGATGGTTCATGAGCAAATCGCTAGCTTTTTCCACGGTTTCCGACGAGATGCTCACCCAATGGCAGTCATGGTAGGTGTTGTTGGTGCACTTGCTGCGTTCTATCATGATTCTCTAGATATCAACAACGATAGTCACCGGGAGATCGCTGCATATCGTCTTCTCTCAAAAATGCCGACACTGGCATCCATGTGTTATAAATACTCTGTCGGCCAACCATTCATTTATCCTCGCAACGACTTAGGTTATGCGGAAAACTTCCTTCATATGATGTTCGCAACACCATGTGAAGAATATGAAGTGAATCCAATTGTTGCTCGGGCAATGGATAAAGTTTTCACTCTGCACGCTGATCATGAACAAAATGCTTCAACGTCAACAGTTCGTCTGGCCGGTTCATCCGGTGCAAACCCATTTGCATGTATTGCAGCGGGGATTGCATCGTTATGGGGGCCAGCTCATGGTGGCGCAAACGAAGCATGTCTGCGAATGCTTGAAGAAATCGGCAGTGTCGATCGCATTCCTGAATTCGTTGCTCGGGCAAAAGATAAGGACGATCCATTCCGTCTGATGGGCTTCGGTCATCGGGTTTACAAAAATTATGATCCGCGTGCGACTGTGATGCGAGAGTCCTGTCATGAAGTATTGAAAGAACTAAATATCGACGATCCATTACTGGATGTCGCCATGGAATTGGAAAGAATTGCTTTGTCTGACGACTACTTTGTCGATAAGAAGCTTTACCCGAACGTTGATTTCTATTCGGGTATTATTTTGAAAGCAATCGGTATTCCTATTTCTATGTTTACTGTGATTTTCGCGATGTCGCGGACCATCGGTTGGATTGCTCACTGGAATGAAATGCACAGTGATCCTGAAAGTCGGATTGGTCGCCCTCGTCAGCTCTATACCGGATATAAACTTCGCGATTTTTCACCGCTACACGAACGTGAATAATAAAATCCAGATGTTTGCATAAATCAAAGGGCAGGTTGATAAAACCTGCCCTTTTGAGTCTTAGACCATCGGTTTAGACTGGATTGTCAATATCAACAAACTCAACCGCTATATTTTGAGTTTGGGATAACCATTCCCCTAACGCCTTGACACCATAACGTTCTGTGGCATGATGCCCGGCAGAAAAATAGTGAATCCCCTGCTCTCGGGCACTATGTGTGGTTCTTTCAGAGATTTCACCCGAAATAAAAGCATCCAGCCCTTTGGCTGCAGCCAAATCAATAAAATCTTGTCCGCCGCCGGTACACCACCCTACGGTGGATATCAACTGATCTTCACCTGACGCAATATGAAGCGGTTCGCGTTGTAATACCGTGGCAATTCGCTGGCTCAAAGCTGCGCCACTAATTGGTTCTTGGAACGCCCCATACATCGCCACCGACTGCTCATGGCCTTCCAATCCACCAATCACATCAATCCCGAGTAACCGAGCCAGACAGGCGTTATTCCCCAGTTCAGGATGAATATCCAGTGGTAAATGATAAGCATACAGATTGATGTCATGCTGAATTAACCGACGAATCCGTTTTCCTTTCATGCCACGGATCGGCTCGGGTTCCCGTTTCCAAAAATAGCCATGATGGACCAAAATCGCATCGGCTTGCAACGCAATCGCTTTTTCAATCAGCGCCTGAGAAGCGGTCACACCGGTGACAATTTTCCTGATTTCGGAACGGCCTTCAATTTGTAACCCGTTCGGACTGTAATCCTGAATTAAATCGGGACGCAGTTTCTCGTTGAGTAATGTTTCGAGCTCAAGGTTATTCATGATTCTTCCCGCTGTTGTTGTTCTTTTGGTGTTCGTGCTAGGCAGGCTACAATGACACCTAAAATACTTCAAGAGGCATTGATAATGGATTTAACCGCAATTGCCCGATGGATCTGTGAGACACCCGGATTGTTTCTGGCCGAACCACCGATAGAATCGTATTCACCATTTACAGAACATGACCGTTCTTCAGTTTCATTGCCAGCATTGCCGAATCAGCGACTCGGGTTGCTCTATCAATCGGTCTGTTCCGCGCTGTTTACCTCTAGTCCAAGCTATACACTGATCGCAGAAGAAGTTCAGATTATCGATAACGGGAAAACACTGGGCGCTATCGACTTCATTCTTGACAACCAACAAACATCACAACAAGAACACTGGGAAGTTGCGATCAAATTCTATCTGCTCCATCAAGGCCAGTGGTTTGGTCCGAACGCGAAAGACCGGCTGGATATCAAACTCCGGCATATGCTTAATCATCAGTTACCGCTCTCTGCCCACCCCATCGTTTTACAACAATATCCACAATGGCAAGTGACATCGCGACATCTTCTGATGCAAGGGCGGCTGTACACAAACCCATTTACGGATGAACCGCTCCCTCAGGGTTGTCTGGGTTACACCCTGAATCCAACGCAAATTCAAGGTCACTGGTGCTATCAGGCTCAGTTTAGCCAGATCCGTGAGCCACTCTATTTACTGGAAAGACATCAGTGGATGACCGGACGGACAGCAACCAACCTTCGTTACCAACCAGAGACACTGGAACGGGCTGTTCATTGTCAGTCGGAAAGTGGGTTATTCTGGTTTATCGTACCGGATAACTGGCCGCATTAAATCACGTTTATTTTTTCAAAATCCCATGCAGCGATGAAAACTGATCTTATACTTTGCTCATTAGATTGTGCATCACAGGAATGAACACAAAAGGAGAAAAATATGATCGATCATATCAGTACCTACGCAACCGACTATGAGGCCACCAAAGCATTTTATGCGGCGGCCTTTGCCCCACTCGGCTATGGTCTGCAAATGGAATTTGTCGCTGAATGGAATGAAGCATTTCCACAACAGCGTATGTGTGCGTTCGGCCCGCAAGATAAACCAGCGTTCTGGATTATCGAGACGAAAGAGTCATTTACTCCACGCCATGTCGCCTTTACAGCAGCGTCACGCCAACTTGTTGATCAATTTTATGCCCAAGCCATCGCGCATGGCGGTCAAGACAATGGCAAGCCGGGACTTCGCCCCATGTACCATGAACACTACTATGGCGCCTTTGCACTGGATCCGGATGGAAACAATGTAGAAGCAGTCTGTCATGATCCTGAATAATTGACACATTTGCCCGGATAGCGATCACGATGCTGACCACCATTCGTTACCATTTTTCGTCGCCATTTTCGAAACAAAGTTAGTGACAGGGAAATGTTGTGACGGGAAAATGTCAAGGGAGTGCCGAAGCACTCCCTTGTATGTTATTGATACAAATGCAGATTAAAACTAAACCCCTGCATCGGCAAAGACTTGATTCACAATATCTTGAGCTGCTGATTCGATCTGTTTCAAATGTTCCTCACCTTTAAAACTCTCACAGTAGATCTTGTAAATATCTTCCGTTCCCGAAGGACGCGCAGCAAACCAACCAAATTCCGTCGTTACTTTCAGGCCACCAATGGCGGCACCATTTCCCGGCGCATGGGTCAGTCTTGCCGTAATTGGGTCTCCGGCCAACATCTGAGCGGAAACCATTTCAGGAGATAGCTTTTTCAAGACCTCCTTCTGCGGACCCGTTGCAACGGCCTGAAGACGGCTATATTTCGACTCACCATGTTTTGCAGCCAGCGCTTCATAATATTGCTGAGGATTTTTTCCGGTGACTGCAGTGATTTCAGCAGCCAATAAGCAAAGAATAATGCCGTCTTTATCCGTCGCCCATGGAGTTCCGTCAAATCTTAGGAAAGATGCACCGGCACTTTCTTCACCACCAAAACCAAACTGTCCTGAGAATAGCCCATCGACAAACCATTTAAAGCCAACGGGAACTTCACACAGCGTTCGGCCTAAGTCAGCAACAACCCGGTCAATCAATGCACTGGAAACCAAGGTCTTGCCAACTGCAACATCAGCTTTCCAATCACGGTGACGATACAAGTAGTCAATACAAACAGCCAAAAAGTGATTTGGATTCATTAATCCCTTCGATGTCACAATCCCATGGCGGTCATAATCCGGATCATTACCAAATGCCAGATCATATTGATCTTTCAGCGCCAATAATCCCGCCATCGCGTAAGGCGAAGAGCAATCCATCCGGATCACACCGTCTTTATCGAGCGGCATAAACCGAAACGTCGGATCAATCGCCTCATTGACCAACTCTAAATTCAACTGGTATGTTGCTGCAATCTGCCGCCAGTATTCAATACCACTGCCTCCGAGCGGATCGACACCAATTTTCAGGTTGGCCTGTTGAATTGCAGGCATGTCAATCACATTGACCAGATCATCGACATACGGCGTCACTAAATCCTGTTCAACATAGCGTTCCGATACCATTGCTTGCTGTAACGGAATCCGTTGAACAGCCGTCATTCCATTCGCAATAATTTCATTCGCCCGATTTTCGATCGCTTGTGTCACCTCACCTTCAGCCGGGCCGCCATGCGGTGGATTATATTTAATCCCGCCGTCTTGAGGTGGGTTATGAGATGGCGTAATCACAATCCCATCTGCTTTTTGCTCATGCTTGCGGTTATAAGTCAGGATTGCGTGAGAAACGCCCGGGGTTGGTGTATACCCCTGCTCAGCCTGAACAATCACCTGAATATCATTGGCGATTAAAACTTCGACAACACTGGAAAATGCACATTCCGACAATGCATGGGTATCTTTACCAACAAAAACAGGGCCTGAGATACCAGCTTGACGTCTCACTTCAGCAATCGCTTGTGTTATCGCCAGAATATGATTTTCATTGAACGAAGATTTTCCAGAAGTTCCTCTATGTCCGGACGTGCCAAACTCAACTTTATGCGCCTTTTCGTCAGCATTGGGCTTAAGACGGTAATAATCAGAGACAAGCACAGGAATATTTTGTAAATCGTCATGTTGTGCTTGCTTTCCAGCTCTCGGGTGAATAGCCATATGACATCCTTGGTTTCAAAATAACAATTTATCTAAACTCACAGTATTTCAAAGAACGGCATCTCAAATATAAGAAAAACCCCATCACGGTGATGAGGCTATAAAATTTCATTTAAATTGAAAGCGTTACTTTGTCGATCAGATCGGACGGGAAATTCATCCGAATCATGAGCTGCTCGATCATCTGCTGCTTACGACTGGTATTATTATTGGTAATCACCCAGAAAGGTGTATTGGGAATTGCTTTCGGTTTGGTTGTTTTACCGCTTGCCAGCAAAGTTTCCTCATTGTCAGAAAAGTAAACCCGTTTTCTGCCTTTCACTTCCATCGCTTCAGAAAAACTAACCGAATCAATATGATAAAGTGTAGAAAGAACCAACATAAACCGATCAATTACTTTTTTCTGAGCTGCAAATTCATCGGAAATCAACAACTCACGAATGACCTGAACACCCGATAACTGTGGTTCTCTTCCTGCATCTTTACTGACAACAATGCCTTGAGTACCAGCCTCTTGCGGGTGCACCGATTCATTAGGTACTAATGGAACAACATGAGAAACAGGCAGAGACGGATTTTCCTGGCCATCGACATTCAACAACCGACGCAATATATCCGATGCACTCTCACCGATGTGGCATGTCTGACTCGCAATATAACGGTATAATTCCTCATCAACCTCAATTGTTTTCATTCGCTTTTCACAATCTCTATGTTTAAACTCTTTGGGATTATAGCGAGATCTTTTACGATACACCACGATAAACCGAATACAAACAGAGAAAATGTCTACACAACTTCACTATAAAATTGAAGGGGATGGGTCACCGATTATCCTGCTACACGGACTGTTCGGCAGCTTGGATAATCTTGGTTTACTGGCCCGTGACCTAAAAAATGACTATCAAGTCATTCGTCCCGATTTAAGAAACCACGGGCTTTCTTTTCAAGCGACAGCGCATGATTATGAGTTGATGGCTGAAGATGTTGCCAGCCTGATCCGGTCACTTGATCTCCCACCGGTAATATTAATCGGTCATTCAATGGGTGGGAAAGTTGCCATGAAGCTGGCAGCCCTCAATCCTCAGCTCATCAGTAAATTGGTTATCATCGACATGGCTCCGCTGAAATATCATGAACGCCATCACGATGACGTGTTTACCGGATTATTCGCTGTACTGAAAAAACACCCGCCAAACCGAGAAGCCGCGATGCAGCTTCTTGCTCAGCATATTGAACAAGAATCGGTCCGCCAATTTTTAGGTAAGTCGCTCTACAAAAACGATGACAAAATGACATGGCGTTTTCAGGTTGAGGCACTCTATAACAATTACGAGCATATTCTTGACTGGCAGCCGATTCAACCAGTCCAAATACCGACACTCTTTCTGAAAGGCGGAGATTCAGATTATATTGGTCCAGATGCTCAAGGTCCGATTATGAAACAATTCCCTCATGCAAAAGCGCATATCATTGCGAACACCGGGCATTGGCTTCACGCAGAGAAACCTCAGGACGTCCTGAGAGTTATCCGTAAATTCTTATTCAGTGACAACGGAATCCACCAACAGCCCACTTCCTGATGGTGCATTAACTTTAACGGACAACAGTGGTATAGTTCGCGCAATCATCAGATCGAAATGGGCGTACTGAGTTACTCAATCCAGATAATGCGATGACGAATCGCACATGATGACAATCATGCAGAGATGAATTTTCAGGGTTCTATCCCATAAGTAGACGACACATATATAGGGTAATGATTTTATGGCAAGTGTAGGTATCTTCTTTGGTAGTGATACAGGTAATACTGAAGCCGTTGCAAAAATGATTCAAAAGCAACTTGGTACAAAATTAGTTCATGTGCAAGATATTGCAAAAAGCAGTAAAGAGGACATAGACAACTTTGACTTACTGCTATTTGGCATCCCCACTTGGTACTACGGTGAAGCACAGTGCGATTGGGATGATTTTTTCCCGGAGCTTGAGGGCATTGATTTTTCAACGAAACTTGTTGCAATCTTTGGCTGTGGCGATCAAGAAGACTATGCTGAATATTTCTGTGATGCCATGGGAACAGTTCGAGATATCATTGAAAGCAAAGGTGCAACCATCATTGGTCATTGGCCGACGGAAGGCTATGAATTTGAAGCATCCAAAGCACTGGTGGATGACAACCATTTTGTCGGTCTATGTATTGATGAAGATCGCCAGCCGGAACTCACTGAAGATCGCGTGAATCACTGGGTCAACCAAGTCTACGATGAAATGTGTCTTTCTGAGTTAGAAGATTGATTTTTATCGATAAAAGACCTGTGCTTGCAATGAATGTCCAAATTTTGGACAAGCTTTGACAGTTCAGGTCTTTTTATTTATCGGTGGATCTTATAAAGTACAACTATCACTCGCATCTATATATGGAACAAACTGCACAGTCTGTCACGCTCTCAGGAAAGACACAATATCCTTTAAAAGTTAGTGGTTTATTGTTTGCGATGACTAACCTATAATAATTCAAATCATGAAACACTGTGACTGATGCAGATCATCAACAGGAAAATATATGTCTGATAACAACCAAGCACTCAAGGATGCGGGCCTGAAGGTCACTCTCCCTCGGTTAAAAATTCTCGAAGTTTTGCAGCAGCCGGAGTGCCAGCATATTAGTGCTGAAGAACTGTATAAGAAATTGATTGATCTTGGCGAAGAGATTGGTCTGGCTACCGTTTATCGTGTTCTAAACCAATTTGACGATGCCGGTATCGTTACCCGCCATCACTTCGAAGGCGGAAAATCTGTATTTGAACTATCAACACAAGAACATCATGATCACCTTGTTTGCCTCGATTGTGGCGAAGTGATTGAATTCTCTGATGAAGTGATTGAAGAACGCCAAAGAGAAATTGCTTCTCAATATAATGTACAACTGACAAACCACAGTCTTTATCTTTACGGTAAATGTCGTGAAGGGAGCTGTAAAGACAACCCCAACGCTCATAAGCGTAAGTTTTAAAAAAAACCACCGATAAATCGGTGGTTTTTTATCTCATCATCAATTACAAGTAATCCCGAACGAGAATTTCTGCAATCTGAACCGCATTGGTTGCCGCCCCTTTACGGACATTATCAGCAACGACCCATAAATTAATACCCTGATGGTGGCTGATATCATTACGGATTCTGCCGACAAAAACATTATCCTGTCCGCCAGCATTACCAACCTGCGTCGGAAACTCTTCTCCGGAGAACACCTCGATATTCTCAGACTGACGCAGTAAATCAGCCACCTGCTCCGCATCAATCGGTGCCCGGGTTTCCACATGCAACGCTTCCGCATGGCCGTAGAACACCGGTACCCGAACACAAGTTGGATTGACCTGAATCGTTGGATCATTGAAAATTTTCTGTGTTTCCCACACCATTTTCATTTCTTCACGTGTATAACCATTATCCATAAAGGCATCAATCTGAGGAATGCAGTTGAATGCAATCTGTTGGCTGAACTGGTTTGGCTCCGCAGGTACTCCATTCAACAGCCTGGCAGTTTGCCCGGCTAACTCATCCACGCCCGATTTTCCGGCACCGGAAACCGATTGATAGGTCGAAACATTGATGCGTTCAATACCGACGGCATCATGAATCGGCTTTAACGCAACCAACATCTGTATTGTTGAACAATTTGGATTGGCAATAATGTTCCGGTTACGGAATTCAGCAATGGCTTCAGGATTCACTTCGGGTACAACCAGCGGTACATCATAGTCATAGCGGAACTGAGATGTATTATCGATGACGACGACACCTGCATCCGCAGCGATTGGTGCCCATTTTTCCGACAGTTTCCCCCCCGCAGAAAAGAGAGCAATATGTGCCTGAGACCAGTCAAAATCTTCAACGTTCTGGACATACACTGACTTGCCGTTAAACCGGTAGCTTTTTCCTTCGCTGCGCTCACTCGCAAGCAAAAAGAGTGTTTCTATAGGAAACTGGCGTTCCCGAAGCACTTCAATCATTGTCTCACCGACAGCACCTGTGGCACCGAAAACAACAACGTTAAATTTTTGACTCATGGTGTTACCTCAATCTGGAAACCTAATTCTGACAGCGGACTCAAATGACAGTTTTGCTGACCAGTTATTTTTATTGCACCGTATTCACGACGATCCCAATAGTTTTTACGCATGGCATCAAAAGCACCCGGTTGATTAATCACTCGTCTAAACAGCGCATCGTCCCGGCGAACGTCATAGACTAAATGGATCAAATTCACCAACGTCGCTTCATCCCAAGCATGGGACAGACAAACTTCAGAGATCGGTGCAACCGGTAAAAGATTATTCGGACTCGCCCAAAGATCGTAACCGAGGAAAGTACAATAGCTGTTAAAAATCATCGTTGTTCCACGAGCTTTGCCTTCTAACCCGTAACCGGCAATATGTGGCGTCGCAAAAGCGAGTAATGGTAACAACGCCATATCAACTTCCGGTTCAAACTCAAATACATCTAAAACCGCGGTGAACCCATCCTGTTGCTGCAAACGGTATTTCAATGCGGCATTGTCAACAATTGGACCCCGTGCTGCATTAATGAGAATCTGGTCGGCCCGCAAATTGTTAAGCCGTCGCGCATCCATCAGGTGATAAGTAGGCCAAGCGCCATCTTTCACCAGCGGGGTGTGTAAGGTAATCACATCGGCTGTTTCCAACAGCGTTTCCAGTTCAGTAAACTGGCGCGGATCACCTTCAGCTTCTTTGGGAGGATCATTGAGTAATACGTTTAACCCAATACCACGCAGACAGTCCGCAAGATAGCTGCCAACCTGCCCGGCACCGATAATGCCGACAGTTTTATCAAAAACAGAGAATCCCTGCTGTTGTGCAAGCACCATCAGAACACTGAATACATATTCGGCAACCCCAACTTTGTTACACCCCGGCGCAGCGGTAAAGAAAATTCCCCGTTCCTGCAAAAGCTTCTGATCAACATGGTCCATACCCGCTGTCGCGGTACCGACAAATTTGAGCTTATCGGCCTTTTGCAATAATGCATCATTGACCTTCGTCACGGAGCGAATCATTAAAGCATCAACATCCACTAAGTCATCAGCAGTTAAATCACGTCCGGATTTTAGAATCACATCACCCAATTGGCTGAATAGTTCTTCAGCATAAGGCATATTTTCATCTATGAGGATTTTCATACCTGACATCATCTTTTTCGAAATAAAGAGGGATTGTACAGAAAGTCGGAACACGGTTCGATATAAATGTTCTATACGAAAAAATACTCGGTATCGTATGACACCGAGTATTGAATGGTTCAATCCGAATACGATTGGACTGACAGAGACTCAATCACTGCACGCATAGCAGTGCAAGAAACCCTGACTCAATTAGCCCTGATATTTACGCATCAGCAAGGTTGCATTGGTCCCGCCGAACCCAAAACTGTTCGACATCACCGTTGTCAGTTCCTGCTCTCTACCCTCAGTGACAATATCTAACCCATGTGCTGCTTCATCAAGATTCTCGATATTCACACTTGGTGCGACAAAGTTATGATGGAGCATCAGCAGAGAATAAATAGCTTCATGGACCCCAGCCGCACCCAGCGCATGACCTGTCATTGCTTTTGTTGCTGAGATCGCAGGGCTTTTTCCACTGAACACTTCCTGAATCGCGTGGAGCTCTTTAACATCACCGGCAGGTGTTGATGTCCCATGCGTGTTGATGTAATCGACTCGATCAACATTCTGCATCGCCATCTTCATACAACGCACAGCACCTTCACCAGAGGGGGCTACCATGTCATAACCATCAGAAGTGGCACCGTAACCCACGATTTCACCATAGATGGTCGCCCCACGAGCCAACGCATGTTCCAGCTCTTCCACGACAACCATGCCGCCACCACCGGAAATGACAAATCCATCCCGATCTGCATCATAGGTACGAGAAGCACGATCAGGTGTATCATTATACTTGGTTGACAATGCACCCATCGCATCAAACATCATGGTCATCGTCCAGTCGAGTTCTTCACCACCACCGGCAAAGACAATATCCTGCTTACCAAGCTGAATGAGTTCTGAGGCATGACCGATACAGTGAGCAGACGTCGAACATGCGGAACTCATACTATAGTTGACACCGCGAATCTTAAATGGCGTCGCCAGACAGGCAGAAACTGTCGATGACATTGTTCTTGTAACCATATAAGGACCAACTCGTTTGACCCCTTTCTCACGCAATGTATCGATAGCAAGAGATTGGTTCAGTGCTGATGCACCGCCAGAACCGGCAACCACACCAGTTCTGTCATTTGAAACCATCTCTGGTGTTAATCCGGCATCGGCAATCGCTTGTTCAAGTGCCAGATAGGCATAAGCAGCAGCGTCTCCCATAAACCGCATTTGCTTACGATCAATCAGCGTGGACGGATCAATTTTCAGATCACCCCATACTTGAGAGCGCAGACCTTTCTCTTTGAATTGCTCAGACGCTGTAATACCTGATTTTCCAGCTCTCAGAGATGCCAGAACTTCTTCGACATTGTTACCGATACTGGAAACAATACCCATACCGGTTATTACAACTCGTTTCATATAAGATCCCTATTCTTTAAAAAATTCGTATGATTTCGCATAAGATGATAGCCGACAAAGTTTATTGAAGTGGTCAGCTTTCCAAGAAATTCGTACAATTCATTCACCGTTAGTATACCGCCCATAAAAGAAAAACACAGCTATGACTAGAATAACCAACGCCAAACTTGACTGGAACGAGGCCGGAACTCCCGTATCCGGAGAGTTTGACGACGTCTATTTCTCGAATGTGAATGGACTTGAGGAAACAAGATACGTTTTTCTTCAAAAAAATCAATTACCTGAACGCTGGAATCATTTAAATCGGTCAAGATTTGTGATTGGAGAAACAGGATTCGGGACAGGGCTTAATTTTCTCGCTACCTGGCAAGCATTTGATCAGTTTCACCGTCAGCATCCGGACGCTTCTCTCCAGTCACTCCATTTCATCAGTTTTGAAAAGTATCCGGTGAGTCGGGATGATTTAATCAAAGCACATCAAGCCTGGCCTGAACTGGCAGAGTATGCTGCAGAGCTCCAGCAATATTACCCGCTGGCAGTGCCGGAATGCCATCGAATGACATTTGCTGACGGTGCTGTCACGCTTGATCTGTGGTTCGGGGATATTCATGACTGTATGCCGTTAGTCCCCGTCCCTCAGGAAGGCTTGATTGATGCGTGGTTCCTCGATGGTTTTGCGCCGAGCAAAAACCCTGACATGTGGAATCAGCAGTTGTTTGATCACATGGCAAAACTGGCTAAAGCGGATGCAACGTGTGCAACGTTTACGGCCGCAGGCTTTGTTCGCCGCGGGTTAATGGAAGCCGGTTTTACCATGCAGAAAGTTAAAGGGTTCGGTACCAAACGAGAAATGTTGGTCGGCAATCTGGAAACACCGACCGGATTCACCAATATGCTGCCGTGGTATGCCCACCAGTCAGTTGCTGATTTATCGGATGTGGCCATTATCGGTGGCGGGATCGCCGGCGCCACATTGGCAAAAACCTTAAGCCGCCGGGGCATTCAGGTCACACTCTATTGCCAAGATGACCAAGCGGCGCAAGGTGCATCAGGCAATCGTCAAGGTGCTATCTATCCGCTGTTGAATAGCCAACACGATCCATTATCTCGCTTTTTTGCCGCAAGTTTTTTATATGCGCGACAATTTGTAGAACAGCAGCGCAGTGACGGTCTCGATTTTGATTACCAATGGTGTGGTGTGACCCAACTGATGTGGAATGAGCAGGCGTGCAAGAAATTGAAACCCATCGCGACAGGCCGTTTTCCCCAAGAACTGGTGACAGGTCTGGATTCACACCAGACATCAGCAACGCTCGGTTTACCGGTTACAGCGGAAAGTCTCTATTATCCGCTCGGTGGCTGGGTTTGTCCGGCACAACTCACCGGGCAACTACTGTCATCGTTACAGGCATCCGGCCGGCTCCGAACCCATTTCAACACTAAAATTGATCAACTCCACTGGGATGAACAGGCAGCAGTCTGGCAACTCCATAGTGCGGATCAAATCTTTCGTCATCAATGTGTCGTCATTGCCAACGGGCACCAGTTTGACCAATTTTCCCAGACTCAGACACTACCACTCGCACAAGTAAAAGGTCAGGTCAGTCATATCCCGACCACGGATACGCTCAAGCATCTCAATACTGTGCTCTGTTACGATGGTTATATGACGCCCGTCAATCCTGCCAACCAACAGCATTGTATTGGTGCCAGTTATGATCGCCAGAATCTTGACACTCACTTTGATCCGGCAGCGCAAACACAAAATCGAGACAAGCTGCAAAGCTGTATCCCCGACCAGTCATGGCCAGACGAAGTCGATATATCGCACAATCAGTCAAGACAAGGGATTCGCTGTGTTAGCCGCGATCATCTGCCTTTTGCGGGAAATCTGGGTGATTTGCCAACCATCAAAACACAGTATCATGCATTGGTTACACAAACGGCTCAGTCCGCCCCCCAAATCCATCATTATCCACACCTCTACGGGATGTTAGGGCTCGGCTCCAGAGGGCTAAGCTCTGCGCCGCTGCTGGCAGAGTGCCTTGCCTCTATCATGTGTGGTGATCCACTGCCGCTATCGGTTGATTTACTGGAACGCATTCATCCCAGCCGAATGTGGGTCAGAAAACTGCGCAAAGGCAAAGCAGTTGCGGCATCATAATTTTCCCGGTCAAACACATAAAAAATCACCCGAGGTCCCCCTGGGTGATTAATGTTTGACCGAGGCCACAATAATCAGGTCTTGAAACGATTATCCCTGTAACGTTTTAACCGCTTGCTCAATTTCAGCCGCAATGGCTGCGTTAGTGACTTGGCCTTTTTCCATGTCAAAATTGTCGTAAAAGCTCGGTACGGAAATCGATGCTTTTACATCACCACCAAAAAAGCCGGCAGAAGCTGTTGCGGCAGCCAATACTGACTGAGCCCCACCGGGGCCCGGAGAGGTTGCTAAATAAACGGCTGGTTTGCTCTTGAAGATATCCCGATCAATTCGGGTCGCCCAGTCAAACAAATTCTTATACGCTGCCGGATGATGGCCATTGTGCTCCGCGAAAGAAATAACAAATGCATCCGCCTGTGACAAATCATCAAGAAAGGCCTTAGCGCCTTCTGCATGGCCGATCTCTTTTTCTAGATCTTCGCTAAACATCGGCACTGAATAGTTTTTAATATCAATTACTTGAACTTCAGCGTCCGCGACTAAATTTGCCGCATAAGTTGCTAATGCTTTATTAATCGAAGTTGAACTGGTACTCGCACCAAACGCAATAATTTTCACCGTCATTACCTCTCTATCATCTTAGAACATGCTCAGAATAAGCCTTGATCGTCATGGCAACAACCGCAAAATTTGTATAGATACATTCAAATAATTAGAACTACCGTCACAGGTATCTATGGCGCCTTCGCGAAGTTCATTTGAGACAGAAGCCTTTGCCATAATTGTTGTACAATCACTCGATCCGCCGGTGCCAGCTCAGAACGGGCGTTATCCAGACTTGTTTCGATCCGTGCTTTCAGCTCAGCCAGTTCGGTAATACCTTCATCTTCACATGATGCCGCAGCCAGTGAAATATGCCCACGCAGATAACCACCGGCAAATAGTTCATCATCAGAGGCGTGTACAATGCCATCATCGATCAATGCCAGCATTTTTTCTTCAAATTCAATAATCATTTTATACTCTTCATTGCCACTATAGTGACGGACTGTTTGACAGCGCAACCATACAATTATCTCAGTCGGGTTACTATATGACCTGAAAAGAGACAATGTCAGACTGACATTATTTCACAACAAATAATGCCGGAGACAACGGAGCAGTCTGATAAAAACTCCGCAATGCTTCGGCAAGAAGACCAACCCGTTCGGGCAACCCCTGACCAAGAATCTGCATCACCTCAGCATGGACTTTTACCATAAATTGCAGCCGATCCGGCTCAAAATCGCCATTCAGATTGTCACAACTTACAGAAAAGGGAAAGCCGGCACTGACCGACAGAATCCATTCGTAAGCCTGAGGGCGAATTTCAACCTGCTCAAAAGCTGCCTGAACTTCACGAGTCCGACCATCCGGTTCATACCAATAGCCAAAATCTTCCAACCGGCGTCGCTCAGGACCTGCAACACACCAGTGCGCAATCTCATGCAGTGCGGATGCATAAAAACCATGCGCGAAAATAATCCGGTGATAAGGCACTGAATCATCAGCCGGTAAATAGATGGGTTCATCATCTCCCAGTACCAGATGCGTTTGATAACGCTCAGCAAAGGTTCGGTTAAAAATGTTGATTAAGTCCTGATATCGATGAACCATAATTTACTT
Organism: Vibrio sp. MEBiC08052; assembly: GCF_001506075.1. Classification (GTDB taxonomy): domain Bacteria; phylum Pseudomonadota; class Gammaproteobacteria; order Enterobacterales; family Vibrionaceae; genus Vibrio. Next base: position 2,363,223 of record NZ_KQ947475.1, read on the forward strand.
GATCTGTTGTGACGACAGCGTGCATTTTCCAGTTTTTCCCACGAGAGGTAAAGTCTCACCATAAAAAATGCCCTCAGAAGAGGGCATTCAAGCAAGGTTTTGCGAACAATACGCAAGATAATAGATAATGAGTGGGTCAGATTTTCGGTGTCTCAGTCACCACATGCTGGTTTTGACCGCGATGACGCAACAGGTGATCCATCAAGACAATCGCCAGCATCGCTTCTGCAATCGGCACCGCACGAATCCCGACACATGGGTCATGACGCCCTTTGGTAATCAATTGCGTTTTCTCACCCGTTTTGGTGATGGTGTCTCCGGGAACCGTAATACTGGAAGTCGGTTTCAGCGCGATATTCGCAACAATATCCTGCCCCGTCGAAATACCGCCCAGCACCCCACCGGCATGATTACTGCCGAAGCCTTGCGGTGATAATGTATCCCGGTGCTGACTCCCTTTTTGCTGAACAACTGCAAAACCGTCACCAATTTCAACGCCTTTGACCGCATTGATACTCATTAATGCGTGCGCAATATCCGCATCCAAACGGTCAAACACCGGCTCTCCCAAGCCAACGGGTACTGATGTCGCCACAACCTGAATTTTGGCACCAATAGAGTCACCCTGCTTTTTCAGGTCTCGAATCAGTGCGTCAAATTGTTCGACTTTATCAATATCCGGGCAGAAAAAAGCGTTGTTTTCAATTTCATCCCAATCAACTTTATCGATGGAGATATCGCCCATTTGTGACAGATAGGCCCGAATTTCAATGCCGTACGCCTGACGAAGATATTTCTTGGCAACCGCACCGGCAGCAACTCGCATTGCAGTTTCACGCGCTGAAGAGCGACCACCGCCGCGATAATCCCGAATGCCATACTTTTGGTAGTAAGTATAATCAGCATGTCCAGGGCGGAATTTATCTTGAATCTCTGAATAATCTTTCGACCGCTGATCGGTATTTTCAATCAACAACCCAATCGAGGTGCCGGTCGTTTTACCCTCGAATACCCCGGACAAAATTTTCACTTCATCCGGTTCCCGCCGTTGTGTGGTGTAACGTGATGTTCCCGGACGACGTCTGTCGAGATCGATTTGCAGATCAGCTTCTGTCAGTTCGAGCCCTGGTGGGCATCCGTCAACGATACATCCCAGAGCAAGACCGTGACTTTCTCCAAACGTCGTTACACGGAAATGTTGCCCGATACTATTTCCTGCCATGCACTTTCCTGTTTATTCATGTTGTGGTTAACAATTTTCTGAATCACTATTTTCTTCGCTAAATGGCGATTTTTATTTTCATTCATGGTGGTGTCTGGCGAACCCATCCGGTTCATGAGACCCATATTCACTTAAATATGGCCTCATAGTCGCTTGATTCTGATTTGTTGTAAAGCCCAGCGCGCTTCTCTCACCGGATAGCTTTAATTCCGCAGATAGCTTTAATCACGATAGTCAGCAAAATGATCAGCACATTCAACTAACTGTTGGCGAGTCAGCATAAAGACCCCATGACCACCGTTGGAAAATTCCAGCCAAGTGAACGGAATATCCGGATACTGTGCCATCATGTGAACCATCGAATTGCCGACTTCGCAGATCAAGATCCCTTGCTCGGTCAAATAATCCGGTGCATTAGCAAGGATTCGACGGACTAATTCTAATCCATCCACCCCGGCTGCCAAACCGAGTGCCGGTTCATGCTCAAATTCTTGCGGCAACGAATCCATGTCTTCCTGATCAACATAAGGCGGATTAGAGACAATCAACTCATAAGTGGCTTTAGGTAAGTCTCTGAACAAATCAGAACGCATCGGGAAGACTTGCTGTTCCAAGCCATGATCCTGGATATTGATTTCGGCAACAGCCAGAGCATCGGTAGAAATATCAACGGCATCCACTTCCGCCTCGGGGAACATATGCGCACATGCAATGGCAATACAGCCACTCCCCGTACAGAGATCCATGATTTTATTCGGTGTTTCCGTCAGCCAAGGCTGAAACTGATTTTCAATCAACTCACCAATCGGAGAGCGCGGCACCAGTACCCGCTCATCGACAAAAAACTCCAACCCACAAAACCAAGCCTTATTGGTCAAATAAGCAACTGGCTTGCGTTCTTTAATACGCTGAATCACCCGTTCGACAATACCAGCTCTTTCACTCATCGTCAGACGAGAATTTAATACATGTGAAGGCACATCGATCGGCAGATATAAAGTGGGTAAAATCAACTGAACCGCTTCATCCCAAGCATTATCGGTGCCGTGACCGTAAAATAATCCGGCAGCGTTAAAGCGGCTGACCGCCCAACGAATCATATCCTGAAGTGTATGAAGCTCAGCGACCGCCTCATCGACAAAAATCTTATCCAAAATTGCCTCCAAAAAGCGCTACAATACTGCTTATCCGTATTTAACAAACATATGAACAGCGAATGAGTGACCACGACCCATATCAGGATGATGACTCAACCTTATTCAACGATGCAGTAAAGGGCGTAAAAAAGTTGCATCAGGATACCATAGTCCGGCAACCAAACAGAAATACCAAACAAAATTTAGCACGCCGTAACATTCATAATACCAATGACAATGAGTTCTATTTTTCTGATGAATTCGTGCCTCATCTTGATCAGGAGGGACCAACGCGCTACGCACGCAGTGACGTTTCCAAATATGAGGTCAAGCGGCTACGTCGCGGCGTTTATGTGCCGGACGTTTTTCTGGATATGCACGGCATGACTCAAAAAGAAGCAAAAAGAGAGCTGGCTGCGATGATCGCCTACTGTATTAAAGAAGGCATCCATTGTGCCGGTGTTCAGCATGGTATTGGCAAACACATTCTGAAACAGAAAGTTCCTCTGTGGCTAGCCCAGCACCCTGATGTGATGGCTTTCCATCAGGCCCCGATGGAATTTGGCGGTGATGGCGCGTTACTGGTACTGCTGTCTGTTCCTGAGAAATAGAGTCCGAAAAACAAAGCGCGGCAATACAAAAAATAACGCGCTCAACATCCCCACCGGATACTAATAATCCATATCGGTTGGAATGGTCATTGCTTCTTCATTGAGTTTTGGCCGTTTACCACCGCGTCGCCGATACTGTCGCAACTGAAACACATAAGCCAAGACTTGAGCCACCGCTAAAAACAAGCCATCTGGGATTTCCTGCTCTAATTCGGTGGTATGGTAAAGCGCACGAGCCAACGGTGGTGCCGGCACAATTTCAATCTCATGCTCTCTGGCCACTTCCCGGATTTTCAGGGCAAGGTGATCAATACCTTTAGCCACCACAATCGGTGCTTTATCACTATTTTGTTTATACCGTAGTGCCACAGAGAAATGTTCCGGGTTGGTGATAATCACATCCGCTTGAGGCACATCAGCCATCATTCGTCGCTGTGCCGCTTCTCTTTGCAACATTCGGATCCGACCTTTGACTTCAGGTTTTCCTTCCGTGTCTTTGTATTCATCTTTGACTTCCTGTTTGGTCATTTTTAACTGATTGGCGTGCTGCCAAATTTGAAAAGGAATATCAATAGCGACCACAATGAGTAAAGAGCAACTAATCAATAGGACGAAATTCAATAAAATCTGCAACGCGTGATAAATATTTTGCGGGAACGCATCCAGACTCAGCTGAAATAGATCCACTTTCTGACTCTCAATCAAAAAGAAAGCCGCACCGGCAACCAGTGTGACTTTTAAAATAGATTTCAGTAATTCGACCCAGCTTTGCAAACCAAACATCCGTTTGAGTCCACTCAGCGGGTTCAATTTTGACATTTTAGGGCGGGCAGCTTCTGCCGAAAAAGAAATCCCACCGACACCGGTTGCACCGAGGAGCGCAGCAATAAATAGCGTTACCAGAACCAACACCATGGGCAAGATTAGCGTCACCAGTGATCCGGATAAAACATCAAACAGTTTAGGCAGGTCAAAGATCTCTTCGCGGCTCAAGGTAAATAGCCGCCCCATCGTCAGATACAAAGCTTTCGCTAAACTTTCCCCGAACCACATCAGCGCAATCGCACCAACGACCAGTACCGATACCGACGCTAACTCCTTCGAACGGGCAACCTGCCCTTTCTCTTTTGCCTGTTCTCGCCTTCGGGGTGTGGCTTCTTCGGTACGTTCTTGTCCGTCAGACTCAGCCATAGTCTGTCCTCCTTAAGGTGCCTGACAATCCAGTCGTATCAAGCGACAAATCTGAGCCTGCCCCTGCTCCCAGAAAATCTCATAATGACTGTACAGCCCGGTAACAATGTACCAGCACAGTAGTAATCCGACCATAAGCGCAAAAGCAAAGCCAAGAGAAAAAATATTCAACTGTGGTGCTGCCCGAGTCATGACGCCAAACGAAAGATTGACGGTCAATAAGGCAATAATGCCGGAAAGAGACATCGTCAATGCGACTTTAAATATAATGCCAAACCACAACGCCAATTCGCGAAAGTCAACGGATGTCAGCCCCCCTTGACCAATCGGTAATGATTTAAAACTAAAGGCAATCAGTTGAAGCATCTTTAAATGCCCGTCACTGGCCAGAAAAAACATCGTCGCCAGAAACATAAAAAACTGCCCCAGTAGCGGTGTATTTTGGCCGTTAGCGGGGTCAACCATTGAGGCAAAGCCCAAGCTCGATTGCATCCCGATAATTTGACCCAGCATGACAAATGTCTGAATCATAAACTGCGTCACCGTTCCCATCGCCACGCCAATGACAATTTGCTCAAACGTAATCATGAATCCCGGCAGGGAAAGCAGTTCAATATTTGAGGGAACAGCCGGAATCGCCGGCATGATGGCAAATGTGATGGCAATGCCAAGGTAGAGACGAATGCGGGCAGTGACAAACCGCGCCCCTGTCACAGTCATCACCATCAACATGGCAGAGATCCGAGTCAGCGGCCAAAAATATGTGGCGATCCAATCTAAAATCAGGTTTGCCGGATATGTCATCACGGGTGCCTCAATAGAGGATTTGGGGTAAACGATCAATCATGGAATAAAAGAACTCCATTAAAATCCGAGTCATCCAATGGGCAAACAGCATCAACGCCAGCAATGTCACGATTAAACGGGGGAGAAAGCTGAGGGTCTGCTCGTTAATCGAGGTCGCAGCCTGAAAGACTGCAACCGCTAAACCAATCAATAAACCGGGCACAATGATTGCCGAAACCATTAGTAATACAATCCATAAAGCATCGCGGAATATTTCAACAAAAGCTTCTGGTGTCATTGTCTCCCCCTAAAGTGCAAAACTGCCTGCGAGTGTCGATAGAATCAGGTTCCATCCATCGACCAACACAAACAACATCAGCTTGAATGGCAAAGAAACAATCATAGGAGACAACATCATCATCCCCATTGCCATCAAGACCGAAGCAACAACCAAATCGATCACCAAAAAAGGAAGAAACAACATAAACCCGATCTGAAAAGCTGTTTTTAACTCAGAGGTAATAAAGGCCGGAATCAATACCGTCATTTCGACATCTTGCGGATCGGTTGCCTGCGAGCCGGACATATTGACAAACGTTTCTAAATCTTTAACCCGTGTCTGCTTGAGCATGAAAGCTCGCATCGGTTTTTGCGCTTCATCAAAGGCTTGTCTCGCATTAATCTGCTCATTGAGATAAGGCTGGATCGCGCGTTCATTCACTTGGTGAAATACCGGAGACATAATAAAAAATGTCAGAAACAACGCAATCCCGATAATGACTTGGTTTGATGGCGTTTGCTGCAATCCCATTGCTTGGCGCAGAATCGACATAACGACCACAATCCGGGTAAACGAGGTCATCAGAATCACTAATGCCGGCAAGAAGCCGAGCATCGTCATTAAACCGAGAATCTGTAAACTAATCGAATAATCCTGACTACCGTCAGGATTGGTCGTCATTGTAATCGCAGGAATACCGGCCTGATTCGAGTGAGCGGCCGTTGCTGTATTTGAAATACCCTGTGCGGTAATACTCTGTGTGACCAGACTACTGGCAGGCTGAACCTCTCCAGAAGCTGGTGCTGCCCAAGACATCACAGAGAACAACCCTAAACACAGCACCAGCCCGTGAAGGGCCAGTCTGTTCCAATGCGATGTGACTAAATGGAAGCTATATTTTATCATTCTTTTTCAAAAACCGATTAAGTTGGCCCGCAAAGGGATGTTCCACTGTCCGAGACCCGGATGCCAACGGTTGCTCAAGCTTGGAAATCAATTGAATCGAATGGCTTGTCGCTCCGACTAAAAACTGCTCTTCTCCTGCCTGAACAACCAATAGTTTTTCTTTCGTTCCAATCGGAAGTTGACGAATGATCATCAGATCTTTTTGATGACCCAACGCTGGTAAACGCATCTTTTTGAGTAAAAATGCCAGTACCAGAATAAAGGCAATCACAAAAACCAGAGACCCCAGCGTCGTCAAGATACTCATGGAGTCGCCAACCTCTGCCCAAGCGGGAAAGGCACAAAAAAACAGACTAAACAGGCTAATTAATCGTTTCATCAACGCCCTTATCTCAGCTTCTTAATCCGTTCTGTCTGGCTAATCACATCGGTTAAACGGATCCCGAACTTATCGTTGACCACCACAACCTCACCATGAGCAATCAACGTCCCATTGACGAGGACATCCAATGATTCTCCGGCAATGCGATCCAGTTCGACAACCGAGCCTTGGTTCAATTGCAGCAAATTACGGATACTAATTTGTGAGCGACCGACTTCCATCGAAATCGTCACCGGAATATCCATAATCGTATCTAGTTTCCGTCGCTCATCTTCTGAAATAGGCTGTGATGTATCTTTCAACTCTTCAAGTGGCGCTGCCAATATTTCATCAATATCGTCATCTGATGCTGCATTCGGGTCTTCACCCAGCGCCGCAGCCCACTCATCTGCCAGTTTTTGATCATCAATATCAGACATCTTTGCTACCTACTTTAGTCTTTTACTTCATCTTCTCTTTCAAGATCGGAAATAATATCCTCACTCAAAAAAGCCAAATCTGTCTTCACAACATCAGGACGTTTGATTTTCTGTGAAATCTGAATGGCCAGGTTATCTTCCGAACGCCCCATTTTCACACGGAAGGTCGGCAGTTCTTCCACAAACATAATCGCATGTTCAGGCATATCAATCGGAATGACATCTCCCACCTGCAACTCCATCAAATCTCTTAATGCCAAGACTTTTTCCAGCAAGTTCACGCGGAAATTGACCGGTACGTCCATGATTTCTTCACGCAGCGCCGAGCTCCAGCGAACATCCGTTTCCATTTTATCCGATTGAACCCCGGCATCTAAAAGCTCACGGATCGGTTCAAGCATCGAGTATGGCATGACCATATGGAAATCACCACCACCGCCATCGACCTCAATATGAAACGAACTCACGACAATTACTTCCGTCGGGCTGACAATATTGGCCATACTTGGGTTGACTTCGGAGTCAAGATATTCAAACTCAACCCCCATCACCGGAGACCAAGCTTCTTTATAATCTGCGAACACAATTTTCAACAACAGTTGAATGACGCGACGCTCTGTCGGAGTAAACTCACGCCCTTCGATTCTGGCGTGAAAACGGCCATCCCCACCAAAGAAGTTTTCCACCAAAATGAAGACTAAGCGTGCTTCCATGGTAATCAGCGCCGTCCCTTTTAATGGGCGGAAACGCACCATATTGAGACTGGTCGGGACGTACAGCGTATTCTGATACTCCCCGAACTTCATCATCTGTACGCCGTTAATCGACACTTCGGCTGTTTTTCTCAGCATGTTAAACAAACTGATACGCAAATGACGCGCAAATCGTTCATTAATCAACTCAAGCGTCGGCATCCGTCCCCGGACAATGCGATCCTGAGAAGAAAAATCAAAACTGGTCGCCTCACGCGTATCCGTGTCTAACTCTTCTTCTTCATCATCGACACTATCGACGCCATGTAATAGCGCATCAATCTCGTCCTGGCTTAATAGATCAGTCACACATCACCTATTGCATTACAAAATCAGTAAACAGAACTCGTTCAATCACAGGCTCTCCGACTGCTTTGCTCAGCGCGGTCTGAATATCTTTCGTCGCTCGGTCACGCAACTCAATCCGACCATTGGGTGACCGCAGTTGTTCTACCGTCGCAGAAGCAAACGTCGAGAGCAGAGAACTTTCGATTAATGGGGAGTGGTAACGGGCCTGATTTTCATTCTCACTCCCTCGTACCATTAATTGAACTTTAATCTGAACCATCCGATCACGTTTATCACCCGTGACATTAAACACGAACGGTTGAGGAAGACTGACATAAGCCACGGGTTCACTCTTGGTATCAACCTTCGCGACACTCTGCTCAGGTTCTGCAGTTGGCGATTCCTCATCCGAACCCATCATAAAAAATGCAGCACCGCCACCAACCAATAGCAATACCACCAGAGCGATAATGATAATCAAAAGTTTCTTTTTGCCGCCGGATGCATTTTCTGCGACACCATTCTCATCTGCCATAATTATCTCTGCATGTGCAACATACTAATTTTTAACCCTATGCGTAATAACTAATCCCATCACGCTTCGAACTCACATTCACATCAAGTTTAACACCTGTGTCCGGATTATCATCATGAAAAACCGAATCCTGACTCAACAGCGCATTACGCCCAGATGACTGCCCCTGTCCCGAAGCCGCATAACCTTGTTGCTGCTGCCCGCTGCCTTGGTGCTGGACAGATGTTTCGCCAAGCTGAACACCTTGCTGTGACAACATGTCTCTCAAACGAGGCATAGAGTGTTCAAGTGCTTCTCTGGCTTGTGGCGTTGCCACGGTAAAATGCACAGTGGCGGCATCACCGGACATGTTCATGCGGATATGCATTCGTCCCAGTTCCGGCGGATCAAGCCGTATATCAATGTTTTTCAAATTCTTGGACATCATCATCTGAACCCGATCCGAGAGCTGATCGGCAGCCATTGCATCTTTTGCCAAATAAATCGAAGTAGGATTCTGGGCTACATCAGCTCTTATATTACTCTGAATACCCGAGGTCTGTTGACCAGTCAGTGATGACAGTTGATGTGCAAAATGTCCTTCTTTTCCCGTACCGTCATCAATCATTCCCTCAGAACGGGCTTTGCCATCATCAGATCCAGCAAGGCGCTGACGAATCCATTGCTCGCGCCCGACGGCACTCGCGGATAAAGTCTGCAATGCCGCCTGAGATACGGTGGAATCGCCGGAAAGAGGCATGAGCGAGTTGGTGGAACCATCACTCTGAATTGCCTGAGTCAACGAATTCACCGGAACAGGTGCTGCTTGAGGCAATTGTTGAGCTGCTGTCTGTTGCTGGGCCATGTGTATATGATGACGGGGATCTGCTTTTGGCGGTAATTCTTGATTCAGAGACTGCAGTAGCTTTTGTGATAACGCAGCTTTCTCAGTATTGCCTTCCACTCCCGATAAAGCAGCAGTATGAACCTGCTCACCACCATCGGTTGCCACCACATCCTGCATCTCCGCCTGACCGATAACATTCTGATTTGATACGCCTTGGATATTAACTCCGGCAGGTATCTGAACGGATTTAACAGTGGCTTCTTTACGTCCTGAATCTTTATGTTCCGTATCTTGATGTCCGACATCTTTGGTCTGTACTTCAGATGCGACAACGGATGATGCTACACTGCCATTAGCTTGAGCAGTGGTTTCTGTAAGCTGAGATATATCAGCCGTCACCGCTTTCTCCCCTGTCAGGTCATGTTCATCCAGACCTTTACCTTTAGTTTGGGAAGGAGAACTGTCCGGTTCAATCTGAGACAAAGACAATTCTGCAGGGCCGGCTGGATCCTGAAGAACTGCTGAGTCAGTCACTTTGGTCTGTGGCACCGTGTTTGCTACATGCTTGGCATGCTCAGGTTCAATGGCATCCGAGGCTGGCAATTTCTTGCCGTTTTGCGACACAAGCTGTTGTTCAGCCCCTTTAAGCCGGCTTAATACAGCTTCACCTTCTCCCATCGTCCGCAATGCAGCTTCTTTTTGTGCCGATGAGGCACTTGGCTTGGTGGATACCAGAGAGGATGATGGAACTGTCGCAACGGACCGGATGCTTGAATCGGGACGAGGAACATTCACCTCAGTGGTACCGCCATCACGCTGATGTTGCCCACCGGATGTTTTCACCTCCGCGATTTGAGCGTTATCCAAATCATCAACATTCTCAGACAAATTCTTCAGCGATAGCGTCTCAGATAAATCCGTCTCGGCCAGCTCGGTTTGAGACTGTTCTTTTCCAGCAAGCGCTTTCCCTGTCATTTCTTTGTCAGATATTTCTTTATCTGACAATAGGGCATCTGCTGACATATCACCAACGACATCTGATGCCGCCTCAATGTTTTTTACTTCACCGCCTTTTACTAAGGGTTTTCCAGAAACAGAAACCGAATCCTCTCCCTTAAATAAAGCTGCAAGTTTGGCAAAGAAGCCACCGGACTCTTGCGACGATTCAGCAACATCACCAACAACGGCATCATCACTAACCGCTTTGTGGTGAGACTGAGCTTTCTGTGTCCCTGACGTGGGCGTGAGGTTGATATTCATATCCAGTACTCTTGCAAACCAAACCTAATTGACGGTATTTGCTATCACAGACAAATGACCTTGATGCAAACAACTTGATATTAAATAAGCAAAAAGTAAGCCATATCATTCAGAATCTGAGTTTGGTTAATAATATCGTGATTCAGATATGGTAAGGGTTTGTTTAAAATCGTGCTTTGCGGGCATACTGAATCGTTGTAAATTCATCGAGTTGTTTCTGCTCTCGTTTAATTTCAACCTGTTGTTTTTCGGCCCGTTTTTTGTCACGCAACCACTCATAGGAACGGCGAGTTTTACGGACTTCAAGCCAATGTTCCTGACAGTTCTCAACTTGATCGATAAAATGCTGCTCGGCACCTCTTTGTTTAGCTAGCGTCTCATCTAACTGAGTTAAGAAACGATTGAGATGTCCATACTGGCTTGCCGTTAAACCGGCTTTTCCCCGGTCAATCATTTGATGACAATAATCCAGACGATACTGTTCAATCTGACTCACCTGGCGGTAGTAACTTTCCAGTTCCTGACGTGCGCTATTTAATGCGAGCACTGCTTTCTCTTCATTCTCTTTCGCCTGTTCCAGCAAGAATTCCAGTGCATTTTCCATATCATTCAGAGCCTATCTGCAAAACATTCTTCAACATACTGACACACATCTCATACGGTACAGTGTCTTTCATGCCTTGTTGCAGGTACATATCAATCTTCGGTTTGAGGGTAAATGCCTGATCAATCGCCGGATCAGAACCAGGTTTATACGCGCCAATCGATACAAGATCTTGATTTTTACGACATATAGACAGGACCTGCCGCACCGCTTTTGACATCAGTTGATGTTCATCGGTCGTGATTTGAGGCATCACCCGACTCACCGATTTTTCCACATCAATCGCAGGGTAATGACCGGCATCCGCCAGTTCCCGGGACAAAACAATATGGCCATCGAGAATAGCTCTGGATGCATCGGCAATCGGGTCTTGAAGATCATCCCCTTCCGTCAACACGGTAAAAAATGCGGTGATCGACCCCTGACCGTCACTACCGTTCCCTGCACGCTCAACCAGCGCTGGCAGTTTAGCAAAGACCGAAGGCGGATATCCTTTTGTTGCCGGTGGTTCACCGACCGAAAGTGCAATTTCCCGTTGTGCCTGAGCAAAGCGAGTCAAAGAATCCATCAGTAATAAGACATCCAACCCTTGATCACGAAAATACTCGGCAATGGTCAGCGCAGTCTGACACCCTTTTAGACGCATCAGCGGTGACGCATCAGCCGGTGCGGCAACAACGACCGCACGTTGACGGCCATCGATACCTAAAATTTCATCAATAAATTCTTTAACTTCTCGTCCACGTTCACCAATGAGGCCGACCACAACAACTTGAGCCGTCGTTCCGCGAGTCATCATCCCCAATGTCACGGACTTACCCACACCAGAACCGGCAAAAAGCCCGATACGCTGTCCCTTACCGACCGTCAATAATCCATTGACTGATTTCAGGCCGACATCCAGCGGTTCAGAGATTGGTTTGCGGGCAAGGGGGTTAATCGCGACAGATTGAAAAGAAGCTTTATGCTCAGTATAAATCGGTCCTTTGCCATCCAGCGGCATCCCGACCCCATCAATAACTCTTCCCAGCAGTTCCATACCGACGGGGACACCGGTATCACCGTGAACCGGTGTCACTTTCGCACCGGGTAAAATGCCTGAAACTTGTTCACTCGGCATTAAATAAAGATGAGCCCCGGAGAAACCGACAACCTCCGCTTCAATCTCGCCACTCATCGTTTCAACTTTACACAGACTTCCGATCGGTGCTTTACATCCGGTAGCTTCCAGAGTCAGGCCGACCACTCGTACGAGACGGCCTGAGGCTATGGGACGTGATGACAGTCCTTGAGTTTTGTATTGTGCAAAACGCTCTTCTAACGCTAACACGCATCACCACCATGTCGGTTTGCTTCACAGAAACTTTTCAGCGTGGTTCGGATTCGCTCTTCAATCCGGTAGCTGACACTCGATTCGCCGGCTTCAATCTCAACATCGCCGCGATTGAGAGATGGCTCACTCACTAAAGTCCAATGTCGAAAATCAAGGTCTTCTTCGCCGTAAGAGTGACGAATAACCTCAACATCTTCCGGATTGAGTTTCAGTGTAATGTCATGGCCGGTAATGGGCAGCGACTCAACTGAGGATTTCACCGTGTCCAGTATCACCTGAGGATTCATCTGCACTTCAACCCGAACCACTTCTCTTACCAAAGCAAGCACCATATCGACCAGTTGACGTTCAACCTGTGCATTCATCAGTGCGAGGGGCTGGGCGAATTGATTAGCTAAATTGACAAAACTGGCAACATGTTCATCGATGATTTCCTGACCGGCCGCCAAACCTTCATTTTGTCCGGTTGCTTGTCCTTCCTGATGCCCCGCCTGATAGCCTTCTTCTTTACCTTTATCGTAACCTTGTCTGAAACCGGCTTCTTGACCCTGATGCAAGCCTTCTTGATAAGCACCTTGACGAATCAGTTCGATTTCTTCTTCAGTCAGTTCAAGTGGTGCTTCTTCTACCGAGCGTTCCGTATCCGGAATCCATCCCGGATCGTATTTCAGCGCAGTGTCTTTTGCTTGACCATGAGTCTCAGTCGTGTAATCGGGTAGCCCCCACACTTTGGCACGCTCAACATCAGTATCCATTCCCGGACGCAAGAATCCGCGTTTTCTGTCTGACATCGTGACTCCTTAAAACCATCGATCAGAGGAATTCATCAGCACCACCTGACAACATGATTTCACCGTTGTCAGCCATTCTGCGGGCAATCGCCAGAATTTCTTTCTGCGCAGCTTCCACATCTGAAACTTTGATTGGCGGCATCGCTTCAAGATCATCTTTGAGCATTTCGGCAGCACGTTTAGACATATTTTTGAAGATTTTCTCTTTCAGGGTGTCATCCGCACCTTTCAGAGCCTTCTGCAAGACATCCTGTGGCACATCCCGCAACAGTTTCTGGATACCCTGATCATCAACTTCAGCAAGGTTTTCAAAGACAAACATCAGATCCTGAATTTGTGTTGCCAGATCTTCATCCTGATCACGCATTTGCTCCATCAGGATACCTTCAACGTTATTATCGAGGTAGTTCATAATATCGGCAGCAGCTTTCAGACCACCAATTTTCGCAGCTTGTGCCCCGGCTTGCCCGGCAAACTGTTTCTCCATAATTTCGTTCAACTCTGCCAGTGCTGATGGCTGTACTTCTTCCAGATTGGCAATCCGCATCATCAAGTCCAGTCGATCCCGTTCAGCAAATTGAGCCAAAATCTCAGCCGACTGGTCCGGTTCCAGATAAGACAAAACAATCGTCTGGATCTGCGGGTGTTCATTAACGATGATGCTGGCGACCTGACGGGGATCCATCCATTTCAAAGAGTCCAGACCTTTTGAACCGGTTCCCAGCAGAATTTGATCCACCAAGTTATTGGCTTTGTCTTCTCCTAAAGCCGCGATCAAGGCATTACGCATAAAGTCTTCGCTGCCCATCCCGATATTGGTGTATTTCTGAATGTCTTCCAAAAATGCCCGATGCACAGCACTTACTTTCCCCTGACTCAATTCACTGGAACGAGCCATCGCACTACCAACGCGCTGAACCTGCTTCGGCTCCAGATGACGAATGATACCGGCAGCATCTTCTTCATTCAGACTCAACAAGAGGATTGCAGCTTTTTCATCGCCACTAATTGATGCAACATCAATTTCTTGAGGGATCAGATCACTGCCCTTTTCTTTCTCATCAGCCATCGTTCATCATCCAATTTTTCACAACCTGAGCAGCGAGTTCCGGCTCATTGGCAACCAGAGCCCGTACCGCTTTCAGTACGTCTTCGTCTTTATGTAAATTCGGCAGGTCAATCGTCGAACCGAACTCGAACAGATCACCGGCTTCAATATCTTCACCAATCAGGCTGGTTTCACCATCTGCACCAATCGGTAGTCCATCTGGGCCATAAAGCTGATCTTCATCTGCACTTGCCGGATTGATAAGTTTTTTCATTGCCGGACGAACCAGTACCAGAATCACGACAACGATAACCAATGCACTTGCAAGCCAGCGAACCCAATCACCAAAGTTCGGGTTTTCCCAAATCGGTACATCAGCGAGCTGTTCCACTTCAGGCTTGGCAAATTGCATACTTAAGACATTCAGTAAATCACCTCGTTGTTCATTATAGCCAATCGCACCGATCAGTACCTGACGCACAGCCTTCAACTGACTGTCAGACAGCGGCTTATAGGTAACTTCACCCGTATCGGGATTGACGACTTCACGATCTTTAATCGCAACGGACACCGTCTGACGATTAATCACACCGGTCTGTTTCCGCTCATGACTCACGGTCGTGTTCAATTCGTAATTACGCGTTGCTTCTTTATGAACCGACCCTTGACCTAAGGTCGAACCATCTTTCATCTGGGCGACATCTTCCGGAATCGAAGAGTCTGCCGGAGGTTGATTGCTCAGCGCGCCGGGAACACCCGCGACAACATTTGCGTTGTTGTAATCTTCAAGCGTGTATTCGCTTCGGGTGGATGGTTTTTGCGGATCGAACTGACGACTGGTTTGCTCAATGGCACTAAAATCCATTTCGACATCTACCTGCGCAGTATATTGACCCAGTCCGAGAATCGGGATCAGTACTGAATCAATTTTATCTTTGAGGGCCTGTTCTTGCTTACGTTCTAATTCCTGCTCTTTACGGCGTGCGGTTGACACCGGATCGGCAGACCCGGAGTTGAGCAAACGCCCATGTTGGTCGGTAACGGTAATACGGGTCGTTTTCATCCCCGGAACCGCACTGGCAACCATATCGACAATCGAATCGATTTCTTCCTGTTTCAGATTTGCACCCGTTCTCAGCGTCAAAAAAACCGACGCGGAAGCTTCTTGATTTTGACGGACAAACACACTCGATTTAGGCATCGCGAGTAATACGCGCGCTTTTCTCACCTGATTCATGGCTTCAATCGCTTTGGCTAACTGGCGCTCACGGCTCAGTTTTAACCGTTCGATTTCAAGACGCTGTGATACCCCAAAGCCCATATCCTGAAGCAGGATATCATCACCGGCCTGTTTATCCTGATTCAAACCAGCCCGGGCTAAATCCAGTTTGAGTCCGCTGTATTCAGTGACCGGAACCAAAATCGTATTACCATCGAGTTTGTACTCTTTCTTGCTTTGATCGAGATAATCCAGAATCGGAATCAATTCCTCGGTGTCGTAGGCACCCAGTGGACGCATTTCCGGCTCTTTGACCCAGAAAAACAGCATCATAATCAAAGCGACACAAATGGAGATAGAAAGAACGAGAACAACCTGACGAATCAGGTCTAAATCACCGACGGCAAAATCGAAACGAGATGAGCTTTTCTCATCTAAATCAGGATCCTGATGCTCAACGGGCAAATCCGTGTCTGCGGAAAGTGCACCGCCGTCGCTTAAAGTCAGGTCTGTCGATTGGTTATCTTCGGCCACGTTACTTACCTACAATACTTCAAAATTGATACCGAAACGTCACCGTTAAACCGGCATGTTCATCAGTTCTTTATAAGCGTCAACAAGCTTATTCCGAACCTGTACCGTCGCATCAAATGCAACACTTGCTTTATTTCTGGCGATCATCACGTCAGACAAGGATACACCTTCATCTCCCCGATCAAACCGAGTTTGCAGATTACTGGATGTTTGTTGGAGTCCATTAACATTATTAATCGCTTTGTTGAGCAGGTCGCCAAAGTCAGCACTCACCGACTGTCCGGTTGGTGCCATCAGCTTACCGCTGGCTTCCTGTATCATTGACTGCATTTCAGTCTGTAATCCATCTAGTCTCATAAGTCCCCCTGCCTGATAGCCAATTCTTTGACTCGTATATACGTTGCTTATCTCTTATCCAGCAATTAGTGTGCCATTTGATAAATAACATTTACCCCGGAATATCAATCCCTGCGTCTCGCATCTTCGCCAGCTTATAGCGCAAGGTTCTCGGACTGATACCGAGGCGCTCAGCCATCTCTTTCCGTCGCCCCTTACAGGCAATCAGAGTTTCCAGAATAATAGAATATTCTTGATCCCGAAGCTCTCCGCCCAAATCAGAAATACTGGATTGATGTCTGTTTATCTCACTGTGAGCCACAGTTTTGACAGTCGGTGGTTCAACCGGTTGTGATGTTGAAAGCGGCCGATCATTTTCAACCAATTTTTGAAAACTGCCGGCATCTTTCCAATCGACCCCTTCTAAGAGGATATGTTCTTCACCGATATTGCCATTCTCACTCAAAATCAAGGCTCTCTGAATGACATTATCTAATTCACGAACATTACCGGGCCACGGATAAGACAGTAGTTTTTCAACGGCCGATGGAGCGATCCGGGGCATCGCGATGCCAAGCTTTTTACAGTGACGCTCAACCAGATGTTTCGCCAAAGGTTCGATGTCAGCCTGACGCTCTCGCAGCGCCGGCCATGAAATTGGGAACACATTCAGACGGTAGTATAAATCTTCGCGAAATTCACCTTCCTGAACATAGCTTTTTAAATCCCGGTTACTGGTCGCAAGCACTCGGACATCCAACTGAATACTTTTACGGCTTCCCAGACGTTCTACTTCTCTTTCCTGCAGCACTCGTAGTAACTTCGCCTGAAGGTTCAAATCCATTTCACTGATTTCATCGAGCAGAATTGTCCCGCCCTGTGCCTGTTCAAATTTACCGGGACAAGCTTGGATTGCTCCGGTGAAAGCCCCTTTCTCATAACCAAACAGGGTCGCTTCCAGCATGTTGTCCGGAATCGCAGCACAATTGATCGCGATAAAAGGACCATCTTTACGCAACGAAGCGTTGTGAATATAGCGAGACATCACTTCTTTCCCGGAACCACTCGGTCCCAGAATCATGACATTTGCGTCGGTTTTAGCGACTTTCTCCGCTAAAGCCAGTAATTTCACACTTTTCTCATCAGCAACAACCGCATCACCATTGTCATCAGATTTTACCGGTGCATAACGGCTGACCATATTGAGCAACACTTCAGGCGCAAATGGTTTAGCCATATAATCGATGGCACCTTCTTTCATCGCTGCAACGGCGTCTTCAATATTGGCATACGCAGTCATGAGTAATACCGGGAGATTCGGCCAATGCTGTTTGATGTTTCTTAACAGTGCCAACCCCCCCATACCAGCCATTTGCACATCAGAGACAACAATATCGACCCCCTCTGACTTTAGCTTCACCAACGCCTCTTCGGCACAATCAGCTTCGACCCATTCATAGCCTGCCAGAGCTAAGGTATCCACCAATGCCTCACGCAAACCTTCATCATCTTCAACAATTAATACTTTGCTCTGAGCCATGATTACTCTCCTGTCTCTGAATTCTTATGAGAAACCGTCCGCTCCAGAGGAAGACACATCGTGAAACATGCGCCATCCCCCTCTTCAGAAATCAAATCTAGATGCCCATCGTGTGCACGACAAACCATCTGAACAACCGCGAGCCCTAACCCCGTCCCCTGAGAACGCGTGGTAAAAAAAGGCTCCATAATTTTATTTTGCATTGCTGCAGGAATTCCCGGCCCGTTGTCCTGTACAGAAATCTTCAACATGTTCTGAACCGGCCGGAAGAACACATCAATTTGGGCACCTTTACCCGTATTCTGAATTGCATTCATCACCAAATTACTCAACGCTGAAGCAATTGCATTTGGATTTCCCAGCAAAGAAGTCTCCGGATGTTCGATTTCCTGTCCATAGTCGATCTGATGGCTTTGTATCGCAGTTTCGACCATCGGATAAAATTCCCGAACTAACTCATCAAGTGTAAAGGGCTTAACGACTTTATTATCGCCCCCTTTAGCGAACAGCAGCATATCATTGACCTGTTTATCCAGATCATGCAACCGATCCATCAATTTCGTTTGAAAACGTTCACGCGTAGCAGCCGGTAACTGAGGCGCAGCAAGATTTGACGCGTATAGCATAGCACTAGATAAAGGTGTGCGAACTTGATGTGCCAATGAAGCGACCATTCGACCCAGTGAAGAAAGCCGCTGTAAATCACTCACTCGAGCCTGAAGCAAGCGAGTTTCGGTTAAATCGGTAATGAGAATCAGCTGACCGGTTGACGATGCTGAAATTGCTAACCGCACTTTTCTGCCATTGCGCAGCGAAATTTCGTGTCCATCGTCTTCTTTGGGTGCAAAAGCCGACTGAATCACCGCGTACCAACGCTCACCAACCAATGGAATTTCCAGCAGCCGAACTGCCTCAGGGTTTGCCTCACGCACAATTCCCTGCGTATCCAACAAAATAACGCCGGCAGGCATGACATCCAGAACCTGTTTGTATCGTTCAACCTGATCTTCTATCGAATCGAGATGAGAAAGCTGTTGCGCCTGAGATTCTTGCATATTCGTTTTCTGTTCTGTAAAAACAACAATAGCCTGAAAAGCAAAAAGCGTTCCAGACTATTTTCTTTATAAAATTCAAATAATTACATCAACAGAAAAAATATGATGACAATATATTGACTTTTTTCTGACGTTTAACGGTTCATATTATACTTTTTCATTTTTTCAACAAGCGTCGTTCTGCGCATCCCTAACATGTCTGCAGCACGAGCAACCACACCATCTTGAGCGTCTAAAGCCTGATTAATCAGATTCACTTCAAGGTCTGCCAATAACTCTTTTAGATTGACACCTTCAGGGGGCAAGGATTGAGGCGCATTGACATGGTTCATCAAATCTTGCTCAATATCACTCAGTTGGAAATCTTCAGCAAAAATGTCTGCCAGAACATCCCGTTCCTGCTCTTCGATACTACTGTAACGGCTGGCCTCCGGTTGGAATTCCGGAATATCGCTATAGCGATATTTAGTTGGTAAGTGATTAACATCAATCAAACTATTTGGAAAAAGAATGATCATCCGTTCAACTAAATTCGCTAATTCCCGAACATTTCCCGGCCAATCATGTTCCATCAGCGACTGGATCGCTCGCGGAGTAAAACAGATGGGTGAAGCGCCTTCGGATTCCATGCGCGTCAGCAGTTCCTGAATTAGCAAAGGAATGTCGTCTTTACGCTCTTTCAACGCAGGCATTTCAATCGGAAAAACATTCAACCGGTAATAAAGATCTTCGCGGAACAATTCCTTATCGATCATCGATTCCAGATTGCGATGCGTTGCAGCAATCACACGAACATTTACTTTAATCGTGGAATTACCGCCAACCCGTTCAAAACAGCGTTCTTGCAGCACACGCAACAACTTCACCTGCATGGCCATTGGCATATCACCAATCTCATCCAGAAATAATGTTCCGCCTTCTGCCAGTTCAAATCGTCCTTTCCGCGCGGTGAGTGCACCGGTAAATGCACCTTTTTCATGGCCGAAAAGTTCACTTTCCAATAAATCGGCAGGGATCGCACCGCAGTTAATCGGCACGAAAGGTCCGTTACGTCGCGGTGAATGATAATGAACATTTCGTGCAACCACTTCTTTCCCCGTTCCAGATTCACCGAGAATCAGCACATTGGCATCTGTTCCTGAGACTTGCTCAATCAAATGACGGACTTCCTGAACACCAGAACTCTGCCCGACCAAGCTTCGGAACAGGGTTGTTTTACGACTGGTGGTGAATACAGAAATACCCTTGCGCCCCAGAAAATCCTTACAATGCCTCAGAGCTTCAGCCAATTGAGGGTAATTGAGCGGAAAATCAAGTTCGCCAACATAATTGGAGAATGCTTCCAGAGAGTAAGGCTGTTGATCCATCATCAACAGTGGGATATGACTGATATCCTGTAATCGCGTCTGCACCGTCTCCGACAGACGTCCACGTTGCAATGAACCGAACAGACAACCAGCCCATACATCAGACCAATCAATCTGTTCAAACTGAGACGATTCGATTACCTCGCAAGGTTCACCGACAAAATCCAAAATAATACTGATTTGCTGACGAATTGCAGGATTATCCTCAATCACGAGCAGTTTCGCTAAACCTTGCATAGGTAAGTATATTTGCCTTCATCCATTAGGTTATTGTTACTGTTGAATTTCTATGTTGACCCTATGAGATATTGTGTACTCAATCTCCAGATAAACATAGACAAAAATTCAAACCACCAGCAACAAAAAAGCCACTAATCTATAGTGATAGTGGCCTCTATTCTATTGAATTCAAAAAATATGGCAATACGAAGGCGCCACTCAATCGTCGATTGAGTGAGATGCTTCCAATAAAACCTACACACCCACTTCAGACGAAGTGAGATGATGATACTCTGAAGGAATCTGATCCCAAGCCGATTTTATTTCTCGAATAATATCAATCACATCATCGAGCAGTTCTGGTTCATTGAGATGATTTGCCTGTGTGATCTGAGTAATCACAAATTCGTAAAGCTGGTCCAGATTTCTGGCAATATCCCCACCATCTTCCATCGACAAACAACTCCGTAGACTGATGATGATGTCTAAGGCTTTACCTAAACGCTCACCTTTGACAGGAATATTTCCTTGCATCATCGCTGCTTTGCCCTGTATCAGTCGCTCAATCGCGCCGGCCATCAGCATCTGTACGACTTTATGTGGTGAGGCAGCACTGAGCTGGCTGTCCACTGATACTTTTTTGTAAGCCTGTAAAGAACCACGCATAGTCTTCCTCTTTCATAAGAACTTCTTGTACTGCTGAACAGATTTATTCCCATATCGGTATTTTTTCAGTGAATGACCGATACCTGATGTTTTCAGTTGCATCTCTTCAACAAGTCGTTGGGTACGTTCGATTGCACACAGCCACGGTTCTGAACGCGAGAACTGTTGATTTTCTGACGCTTCCTGAACCAATACCTGCAATATCTGATCCCTTTTATCGACTAATAAGTGAATAACTTCAGTGTTTATTTCTTCTTCCTGAAGCTGCTCACTAATTTCGTGATCAAGATCACTTAATTGATTCAGATGCTTATCCATTTGACGAACCTAACGCATTCATCATCCCTGACAGCTGGCTTTGCATTTTACTTGTGGCATCCTGCATCGCCAGAAATTTATCATGAGTACGCTGTTCTAATGTATTCATCCGGCGATCCAGTGCCTCTTGGTCACCGTCCAAGCGACGATTCTGTTCAACCATACTCTTTTCCCGGGTACGCAGAGAACCCGTGACACCAGTCATCCCCTGAATCGCATCTTCAACTCTTTTGGCAAAACCATCTTGGCCACCAAAAAACTCACCGAGTTTATTAAAATTGTTGTTCAGTTGCCGAGTCAGCATATCTTCATTGATTTCCAATGTTCCTTGCCGAGTCGTTGTAATACCAAACTCCGTCAGTGTTTTTAAATTTTCGGGGGCCGGCTTGATCTGAGAAGAAAAGACCCGTTTCAGCCGAGAGTCCGCATTACGGACAACACTGTCCCCCGCGAGTGGTCCAGCGTCTCCCGTCTTTGGATCAACATTTGATAACTCTTTCGACAACTGATAAAACTGATTGTATGCATCGACGAATTTGTGGATATCATCTTTGACCGTATCCCTGTCATACTCAATATCAATTTCCGCTGGCGGCTGATCGGCCTTCGTTTTTCCTTTGATCTTTAAATCAACACCATCAATCGCATTTTCAATAATGTTATTATTGCTTGAAAGGGTGGCAACCCCATCCAACATGACTTTGGCATCCTGAGCAGACTGAACTTCTGACATCCCCTGATAGGCATCAAACGCATTCTGAGCAGCTTGCAGTTCAGACTGAACTTTTTCTACTTTTTCAATATAAGCACGCTCTTCAGGTGACAATTTCGCGCGTTCCTGAGCTTTCGCTTCCTCTGGTGTCATTTGACCGGAGCGAACAGCGGCTTCAATGTCTGCTTCTTCCTGCGCTAACTTTTCTTGTAGTTTCGCTTTTGCTTCTTTAGGTGTGACATAGGAATCATATAATGTTCCCGATGCAGTATTTGACCACCCGGGGACATCTGTTGACTTATCGAGGGCACTTTGATCCAGCTCCGGTTGCGGCTCCTGATAAGAGTCCAACAACGTCCCGGACGCTGTCTCTGACCATCCGGGAATACGGTCTTCAGGGCGAACATAGTCTTGTGCTTTTTTCGCAGCCTCTGCAGCAGCACTAGCTGCTGAATCAGATAGTTCATCTGCCGTAGCAGCATCAGGTTGCGCTTTTTCAGCGGCTTGGCGAATCTCATCTGCGACAGATTGATCGACCGCTCTGGCGGCCGTTTCTAATTTTTCTGCAACTTTCCCTGCAATTTTTTGCTGTTCTGGTGTGAGAGGCGTAATGAGTTGTTGCGCCTGAGAACGTGCTTTTTCTAAATCCTTAACCCGTTGCTCCAGCGTTTTATATTCCAGTTTTTTTAAGCTGCTTCCGTTGGGCGCATCCGCACCTATTTGGATTTTATTATCCTGACCGGATTGATTTGAAGCAATAATGAGGCGAGGCCCGTCAATATCATTGATTACCGAGGCCCGAACCCCGGGATTTCCCTTCGCGGCATTAATGCCGTTCACGACATCCTTCAGGCGCGAATCCGATTGAATATCAACGGTAAAACGACGGTTGCCGAGTGAAATATGCAGCTTACCCGGCCCAAATTTCTCATCTTCCGCAAAAACGTTAGATGCAACTTTATGACTTTGGGCAAGCTGCAACACATCGATAGCGTATCTTCCTGCTATGGCATCCGTTGTCGCTGTCGCTGAGACGACATTCTCATTGGTCGTATCAACTTTTCGCAATGCAAACGCTTTATCCTGGCGAAAATTTACCATCAGCGTTTTCATTGTATCCAACGACTCTCTGAGTCGGCCGTAGGCACTAATACTGGCATTATTCTGTGTCCGCTGATTATCGATCCGTTGCTGCTTGGGAACACGCTCCGAATCGACAATCTTACGGACCATGGAATTAATATCCATGCCAGAATTCATCCCTAACGGGCCCAGACTCATCCAATCACCTCAAAATAACGTTACACTTTGGTCATCAAAAGACCAGATCGATGATCTTGATCTCTGGCCAAGCGTCGCAAGACAACAAGTATCTCTTCTTCCGGAATCTGACGAATTACATCACCGGTATCGGCTTCGTAAATCGTCACCACATCACGTCCGGACTCTTCATCAACTCGAAACGACAACCCTTTATTGAGTGAAGAAACAAATTCATGCATCTGCTCCATCACTCTGGCTCGCTGTTCTTCGTTAATCCGCTTCCGCTCTTTCGACAGCTTTTCCACTGTTTGAGAGGAATCCGCTTGCCGCTCTTTCATCTCTTCGGCAAGTTTGTCCATACGTTCTGCGTCTTTATTCACAGAAACACTTCTTGCACTATTACTGTCATTTTCTGAAGCAATTTTAGTGCCATTTTGTGAGCCGTAAGGCTGGATGTTCGATGTGTAGGATGAAACTTCCATAACAATCTCCCTTCCACCTCATTGGGTTCAAATCATCAGACTACTTTGACCCCAAGCTCAAAATAGTCCGTCGATTACCCCAATAGACTAAGAGCTGCAGATGGAGCCTGCTTCGCCTGCGCCAGTACCGAGGTACTTGCCTGCTGCAGAATTTGCGACTTGGTCATCTGCGTTGTTTCTTTTGCATAGTCAGTATCTTTAATCCGACTCCGTGATGCATTCACGTTTTCGTTAATATTCTCAAGGTTACTGATTGCATGTCCGAAGCGGTTTTGGAAAGCCCCCAAAGAAGCTCGCTGACTATCAACCGATTTCAGCGCACCGTCAATGACAGCAACGGCCAGTTGAGAACCACCGACAGTCGAGACATCAACACTCTGAACGGTCATATCCTGACCTTCACCAAAACCGATTTCAGATCCCAGTCCACCACCGATGGTGACATCGCCAGTCACTTTTTGTGAAGAAGCAAATAACTGTAATTTACCATCGTCTCCGACAGAAGCCTGAATGTCACCATTCTGCCCATTAATGTAAGTTGCGACCTCTTCCAGATCATCGCCGGCTTTCGCATTAATCGTCAAATCCTGAGCTTCACCTTCTTTGTTAGTATAACTCAAGGTGAGATCGGTTGCGTTAGAGACCGTCCAGTCTGGCGATTTTCCTTCTTGCGCAACATATGCCCGACCACCCATGTCTTTCGTGTCGGTACGCATATTACCCATAGTCAAAGATACGGCTTCACCGGAATCAGCACCGATCTGAAAAGATTTGCTACCAAATGTACCATTGAGGAGTTTATTTCCCCCAAATGATGTCGTTTCAGCGATACGGTTCAGTTCATCATTTAATGCTGAAACTTCTTCCTGAATCGCCTTACGTTCCGAACTCGAGTTGGAACCATTCGAAGATTGCAGAGACAGGTCCCGCATCCGCTGCAAGATGGATGTGGTCTCAGTCATCGCACCTTCAGCAGTTTGTGCAATTGAGATACCATCATTCGCATTTCTCACCGCCATGTCTAACCCGCGACTTTGCGAGGTTAAGCGATTCGAAATTTGCAATCCTGCGGCATCATCTTTCGCACTGTTAATACGATAACCGGAAGACAGTCGCTCCATTGATTTCTGAGCGCTATCCGCAGCGCTATTCAAATAACGCTGCGCGGTCATACCCGAGATATTGGTATTTACACTAATTGGCATATTGATCTCCTTTAACGGATAGTTGATGTGCTGCTGTGTCTCTCACCTCACTTTCACACATCTCATTTCTCTCTATCTGTTAACGGCTAGGGATCTATATCCTTTAGAATATTTTTAATTTTTTTTATTCAATCGGCCCATCGTGAAAAAAAACGTGAATTACTTCAAAATTTATTGTCTGAATGACACCTTTCAATACAAAAAAATCCAGCCGAAGCTGGATTTTTAAACAAGGTCTGTCTTGTGGTAGATGGCTTATCCAAGCAGGCTTAATGCTGAGTTTGGTGCTTGTTTGGCCTGTGCCAGAATCGAACTTGATGCCTGACCCAGAATCTGAGACTTGGTCAATGCAGTTGTTTCTTTGGCAAAGTCGGTATCTTTGATTCGACTCTTCGATGCATTGACATTCTCATTGATGTTATCCAAGTTACTGATTGCATGGTTAAATCTGTTCTGGAATGCACCCAATTCAGCACGGTGACTATCAACATACTTTAATGCTGAGTCAATGATAGCAACCGACTGTTGTGCACCACCGACAGAAGTTACATCAATGGTATCGACGGTCACATCTTTACCTTCGCCGATCCCTAACTCACCCGCTAATGCACCACCGAATGAAACGGCACCATCAACTTTGTTATTGCCAGCAAAGATTTGGAGTTTACCATCTTGATCGACCGACGCTTTAATAGCATCTGTCTGACCATTGATGTAGGTTGCAAGTTCTTCAATATCATCACCGGCTTTGGCAGAGATAGAAATATTTTGCTCTTGCCCATCTTTATCTACCAGATTGATCTGGAGATCATTCTGCCCTGCCTGAACTGTCCAGTTTTTATCCTTACCATTTTCTGCAATATAACTGGTACCACCCATCTGTTGATTATCGCTGCGCATATCTCTCAGGTTCAGCATGACGGCTTCACCATTATCAGCACCAATCTGGAAGGATTTTGTTTGGAAAGTACCGTTTAAGAGCTTATTACCACCAAACGAGGTTGTTTCCGCAATCCGATTCAGTTCATCATTCAGTGCTGTGACTTCTTCTTGAATCGCTTTGCGCTCTGATTTAGAGTTCGAACCATTCGAAGACTGGAGTGACAAGTCACGCATCCGTTGCAGAATGTTGGTGGTTTCGTTCATTGCCCCTTCAGCGGTTTGAGCAATAGAGATACCATCATTCGCGTTGCGTACAGCGACATCTAAGCCGCGACTTTGTACATTCAAGCGATTAGAAATTTGCAGGCCCGCGGCATCATCTTTCGCACTATTAATTTTAAAGCCTGATGATAAACGTTCCATTGATGTATTCTGAGCTTGTGTTGCAGAATTCAGGTAACGCTGTGCGGTCATTGCTGATACGTTTGTGTTTACATTCACTGCCATGATGACTTCTCCAATTGATTTTCCGATGTTTCCGGTTTCCGACGTCTCGGAAAACCAAGTAGCTCTCTCAAAGTTACTTTTATTAACGACGCGGATGGGAAAACCTTAAGGATTTTTTTTATTTTTTTTCGACAAAAAGTCCAATTGCGCAAGGAGTGAGCACTCGATCAAATTCATGGCACTTTTTGCTAAAGATGCGCTCAATCCGGACGATAAGAAGCGTTTTTCTTTTCTTTGCAACTGCTCCTCAACAACCTTAGAACCGTGACATTGATATGCTGTTTTATAGCTTTTGAGACTTTTTTTGCTGCCCACCCCCATTTCCATTCAATACGAGAGAACAACAGAGGTGAGGGAGACATATTGAACAAGTCAGGGAAGTCAACCATCGGACTCACCCCGAATCACTCGGCTTATATGCTCATTTGATATGATGTGAGTGGCAAAGTCATTCACAATATAAAGGACAGCGATTCACCAGAGGAATATGATTCGTCTGTTTTACCTCCAGAGGCTGTGCGTTGCTGCAAAACAGTGAACCCAGAACGTGATATGCCACATTATCTCAGGACTTTTTTATCTTAATACGATCTATCTTAGTAAGTATAAGGCCATATTGGGCTGTTTTTTGGCCTGTGCCAAAATTGACATGCTGACCCGTTGCAAGATCTGTTGCTTCATACTTTGGGTTGCTTCCCGGGCATAATCCGTATCACGAATGCGGCTTCTGGAAGCAGCCACATTCTCATGAATATTGTCTAAATTCATAATTGCATGTCCGAAGCGATTCTGAAATGCGCCCAGTTCAGCCCGGTTTTTATCGACAAACGATAAAGCGGTATCCAAGACGGAAACGGCACGTTGAGCGCCACCAACCTGAGTAATATCGAGATTATCGACTGATTCGTAGCCCATCACATCAATTTGCAGGTCACTGGCGAGTGAGCCACTGAAATCAATTGTGCCAGAGGTCTCTTTGCCAGCCATAAATATCTGCAGTTGTCCCTGTTCATTCACCGAAGCTGAGACTTGATCCGTCTGCCCGTTGATATAAGTGGCTAACTGCTCAATATCGTCACCCGCTTTGGCTTCAATATCAATCTGTTGATCTGCACCTTGTGCATCCTTAAAGCGCATCGTGAACTGATTTTGATCGGATTGAACACGCCAGTTCGATGACTTTGCTTTCTTGCGGGCAAGATAGCTAAATCCGCCCATATCGAGCGTATCCGTACGCATATTACCCAGTGAAAGTTGTACCGCTTCTCCGGCACTCGCACCGATCTGAAAAGATGAGGTGCCGAAAGTTCCGTTCAATAACTTTCTGCCACCAAAAGATGTGGTCTCCGCAATACGGTTCAATTCATCATTTAAGGCGACATATTCTTCTTGCAAAGCCTGCCGATCCGCTTGGGAATTCGAACCATTGGCCGATTGTAGCGCCAAATCACGCATCCGCTGTAAGAGCGATGTACTTTCCTGCATGGCTCCTTCTGCGGTCTGCATCATAGAAATACCATCATTCGCATTTCTCACCGCAACATCCAACCCGCTCATTTGGGTTCCCAAGCGATTCGATATCTGCAAACCAGCCGCATCATCCCTTGCATGATTGATACGATAACCCGAAGATAAACGCTCCATCGCTTGCATCCAAGCACTATTTGCCTGATTGACATAATGCTGAGCCAGTAATGCCGATATATTGGTATTGACTGTAATTGCCATAATTTCACCTAAAATCACTCAGGATTTTCCCCCTATCGGTGTTTTCAGCGATATCTTTAGCGAAAAAAACCGAGCACTCAGGCTCGGTCACATTATGTACAGCTGTTATGAGATGAATTTTATAATAATGAACGGTTATCGAATGGTCAGTGCTTGTAACATTCCAACTGACGGTGCGAAGAAGTAAGCACCGGTTACCGCTTGTGTAAAGCGGAGCATTTGATCCGTTTTACCGTCACGTTCACCATACATACTGTCCAGCATCACTTGGAAGTTATGCAGGGTCTGGCAGTATGCAATGAAGAGTAAGCCATGATCACCACTTACCGTCCCATACGGCAAGCTATGTCTGAGGATCTTTAGTCCTTGGCCATTTTCTTTCAGATCGACACGCCCGACATGAGATGCGGCCGGCACATCATCCAGTTCAACCGAATCGTCTTTGGTTCTGCCGATAACTTTTTCCTGAGCTGCAATATTCAATCTTTCCCATGCCGGTAATCGGTGAACAAAGCGCTGCAACATCACATAGCTACCACCGGCAAATTCACCATCGTGGATCAAGGCTACTTCCTGACGTCGTTCATCTTTCGGGTTTTCAGTGCCATCAATGAACCCAGTCATATCCCGTGCATCCAGATAACGATATCCGTAGGTTTCATCAATAATGTCCACCCACTCAGAGATACCACTCATCAATTGGCGCAACACATAAAACAGCAGATCATGACGCTGACCATGCACATGAATCAAAACATCGACGTCGGTGGCCGGTGCACTGATATCACCACGACCTAACGGCGTAAAATCCACCAGCTCAGGTGGTAAAGCCGCATCAAGTTGTTTCCAGAATTGATGACTGAATGCGATGGAGAGAGACAGATCAGCTCCGGGCTGAGATGCATTCAGCGTGTCGATCAAATCAGGTAAAGATTGTAGCTGCCGCAATACCGATGCCGCCTCTTGCTTCACTTTAAAGATGACATACAGCGCAAATGGTCCGGGCTCTGGCAAAATTGCAGTTTGAGGATAAGACATAAAAGATCCCTGATGTGTAGTTGTCATGGTGCACATCATACTCCGTCGTGCGTGAAGAACAAACTGCTAACTTTACCATTCACACAGGCGCATCTGTCTTATAAAAACAGTCTTACAAATAACGCTGCTGTAATAACGTCAACGCAAAATAATAGCCATCCGGCCCCATCCAGTAATTAATAAGATTCTCGACGCTATGACTGGTATTGGTTGCGCCAGTCAGACCATCAATAGTGAAGCGGTCTTGGTTGCTTTCATGAGGTGCAACCACCCGGAATCGCGCCTGACCATCCGCAACTATCTGTTTTCCCTGAAACTGAGCAAGCCACTGCGCATTGGTCATAATCTTGCCACCCAGCGCGGGAGTCTCACCATGTTCATAAAAGCGGATCCGATGGATCGACAAAGTCTTAAGATCTAAAGACAGATATCCTTTCAATATCGACAGATATCCCTTGCCTTCAATCGGTACTATCAACTGTTTCCCGATGTCTTGGGACGCATTGTCTGCGACGATATATACCATCACCGATTGGTCACGGCTCGTCAAATGGGCAAGATTTTTGTCAGCATCCAGTGTCTGCCGGACCAGCGTATGATTTTTCACACTTTCCCGATAACGCGCAATCGCGTCCGGTTCATCCGTGAGTGTCTGACTTGCCATATTCAGCAAGACGGGGTGAAAGTATTTCTTGAGTAGACTGGCGGTACTATCGTGAACCGTGCCGAGGCCGGCAACATCCAGCAATGTCCGTTTCTCATCACGATGAATGATTTTATTGTGCTGCGCTTTTAATGGCGATGCCACGGACGCTTTCTGCCCGGATTCAGCGTGATTTTCAGCATCAAAACAACCACCGAGGAACATAACTCCCGGTAGCATCATCAGTGAGAGTAGAGATTGATATTTCATCTTGAACCATTACATCCTGATAGCAAAAACAGTGAAACAAAAATTAACGGAAAGTAAGAGCGAACACATCAGCTTACTGAACGAACAGACGTACGTTAGCGAATTGACATTGGCACAACCCTTGCGATAACTGTCACCGGGCCTTGATTAGTATGCAGAATCAGGCTCACCAGCTCTCCCATTTGCAGCGGCTGGGTGAATCCCATCAGCATGATGTGTGAGGTATTCGGCGTTAAAGCAAGTTTCTGATGTGCAGCAACCGTAATCTGATCCACCGGATGCATCTCACGCTTGCCGCTTTGATAGGTTGTGGTATGCAACATAATATGTTGAAAGCGTTGACTGGTGACCTCACGAATCATGAGCGGCTGCTCTGAACGGTTATAAATCGTCATTTTTGACCCGGTGCTACTGGCATGGCGTTGCGGCATGAATATTTGGGCTTTACCGACTTCAATGTTTTCGGCTGAGGTTGCCGCAAATGTCACACTGGTAACCACCATGAAGATGAAGATCCCCGCCGCACGCCGCCATGAAAAGTTCGTCACTGTTTTGTCCTATTCCTGAATCAAATTCACGTAATGATCGAGATCCATCCCGGATGAGTAACCCAGATGAATTATCTTCAGCACACCGTGGCGATCAATAAAAAAAGTCGTGGGGGTAGCAATGACCTGATAACGTTCCTGAGTAATCCCAAGCTGATCGAGCCCGAGAGGCAATGTCACACCCAACTGCGCCGCAAAATCAGTGAGGTTTTCAGGGTGTGGCTCAATTCCGACACCGATAAACTGCATTTTTCCCGGGTGGTCATCTGCGTATTTTTGCCACGCTTTCATCATCACCAGACATGCCCCGCAGGTGGATGACCAAAACTCAACAACCACCGGTTTACCGCGCACCTGTTGCAATGTCATCTGCTGCTCATGCGCATTCATCACAGCTAAATCAGGGGCCGGTGCGCCAACGGCCAGAACCTGTTCTTCTTTACAACCGCTGAGAATCGCAAGCACAAGCATCAGGGTACTGATACCAATCTGCTTAATGACCATCGATGCGTTCCTCACCGATATATTTGCCATGTTGCAGGCGAATGATCCGGTCAGTATAACGGCCTAAATCCGGATTATGCGTCACCATAATAATGGTGCGGTTCTGTTGATGCAGCCGCTGGAAAATTTCCAGAACAATCCGCTCATTTGCTTCATCCAGATTGCCGGTCGGCTCATCGGCAAATAATATCGGACACTCATTCACCAACGCCCGGGCAATACAGACCCGCTGTTGCTCCCCTCCCGATAACTGGCTGGGTAAGTGATTGATTCGCGCCTCAAGGCCAACCTCTGCCAGCACTTTTTTGGCAGCATCGATATCCGTAACACTATGGTAGTGTTGAGCCAGCATAACGTTTTCCAAAGCCGTCAAATAAGGGATCAGATGGAATTGCTGGAACAACAAGCCAATTTTTTCAGCACGAAACGCCCGACGACCATCTTCATCAAGGCTCGCAGCATTATGCCCATCGAGAATGACTTGCCCTTCTGTCGCGGTGTCAAGACAACTCAGAATATTCATCAATGTGGTTTTACCCGACCCCGATGCGCCCATAATGGCCACGAATTCTCCCCGGCGGATGGAGAGATTGATATTATCCAACGCACTCACATGCTCAAAACGCTTACACAATCCCTTGGTTTCAATGACAAATTCAGACACATTACTCTCCTTTCAACACTTTCGCCGGATCAACTTTCATTGCGCGTAAAGTCGGGATGATGGCAGCCGCCAGAGCAGCACAAATCGATAAAATCGTCGTGATAATAAAGACCGGCAAACGCAGATCAATAGACGCACTAAACACCGTTTGCCCAAGAATTTGAGCAAGGATATAACCGACACCTAAGCCGATGACAATTGCTGCAATAGTCATCAACAATGTTTCGGACAAAATCTGACGGGTAATCGCTTGATGTGATGCTCCCAGTGCTTTTTGCAACGCAAACTCATGGCGGCGTTCACCAATCATTGCTGTCAGTGTCGTATTCACACACAAGGTAGAAAGTATCAGAATCACCACTGCAACCACCCCCATCAGCAGTTTGATTTTATTGAGCACTTTGCCTTCAGAAGCAGAGACTTTCAGAATCGGACGAATCGTGAGGTTCGGGTAACGCGCTTTCAGACGGTCGGCATACTGGTTCACCTGCCCCTGAGCGTTATCGATACTAAACATGGCGTAATTGGCCTGATCGGGTTGGTTTAGCCATTTCTGTAGCATCGAGATATTGACGATCAAATAGTTATCTTCATCCGCACCGGCATCGATAATGCCTTTAATGGTAAAGGTATGACGGGTATCCCCCTGAATGATACTCAGTTGAGAACCCACTTTCACTTCCAGCTTTTTCGCCAGATTGGCCCCAATCATTGCATTGCGTTGGTCAAAAGAGACGCCTATCCATTCCCCCTGAACCTGCCAATACGGCACCAGCTTTTTCAGTTGGGAAAAATCGACGCCCATAGCTACCACTTTTTCTAAATCTGATTGCACCACACCATACAGATACGGGCTGGATGCCACTAAATGTGCTTTGGGTGCCAAATCAAGCATTGCGCGGTAATCCTGAGTCGATAACGTCGCAGATTCGGCATCAGGACCGACATAAAAATTCGCCCCGTAATTGCGCAGCTCATGACTCATTTTTTGGTTGATATCGAAATAGACCCCGGCCATCGCGGTCACAATTGCCGCGCCCATCGTCAGCGCAGCGAGCACCACTACCACCCGACGCAGACGGAGTTTCAGTGAACGAATAACCAGCAGGCTTTGCATCGAATGTTTATTGACGGCCATACAAAACCTCAATCGGATAAAGAGCTGCGATTCGTCGGGAAGGGAAATACGTCCCGCACACGGTCATGATGACCGAGATAACCAGAATCAGCGGAATGATAATCCAGTGAAAATGGATAAACGATCCAAACAGGGCATAGCCCATGATTTTCGATAATCCCCATCCGGCAGCACACCCCAGAATTCCGCCCAGTAAGCCACACACGATAGATTCTGCATAAAATAGCAAGTACACCTGCCAATTATGGGCACCGAGGGATTTCATCAAACCAATCTCTTTCGAACGCTGTAAAATTGCATTGGTCATGAGAGATGCTATTCCCATCGATGCGGCAATAAATGCGGCTAATGTCACCATGAACAATAAACTCTGAATTTTACGGATGACGATGCCTTCCGATGCAGCGACCTGCCAGACAGGGCGCACCGCAGCATTACTTAACGCTTTTTCTAACTGGTAAGAAATGGAAGAAACAAATGCGGTACAGAACCATAAGTCATATTCATCTGAATCTAACGATTCCAGATTTTCCCGCGCTTTTTTCGACAACGCATTTTCAGGCACCGTCAACGCAGAGACCTTAATACTTTCAACTCGCCCTTCCAGTCCGAGCAATGTCTGCCCGATATGTAGCGGCACAACCACGGCCTCTTCCTCACCACTCCCATTGGTCAAAATACCAGTGATGGTGACCTGTTGATGATGTTGCTTACCGGACAACGTCAGCTGATCACCAATGTGCCAGCCCATCCGGCTGGCAAGCGCTGTTCCGACCAATGCCTGCGGCTTGCTATCATCCGGCCACTGTCCCTGCACTTTCCAATACTGAGAAATAATTTTGTTACCGGTGTGATAATCCGGTTCATCCGGGACGGCAAGGTGCTGATCAAAGAAAGTCCCGACAATGGCGACCTTACTCTGCCCGTGATTGATGGTCACGCTCCCACGAACATAGGGGGCAAACCCGATGATATTATTACGCCAGAAGATATCCTTAATATTGGGTAATTCCGACGTCAGTAACAAGCTATCTTTATCCATATCAGTCAGCGCATTTTTCAACATATAAGGCAGATTCACCTGACCTTCCGGTGTAATTTCGATGTTGGCACCATAGCGTTTCATCTCCACCGACATCTTGTCACCGATCGTAATCGAGATAGCCAATAACGCTGAAATAAGTCCCGCCGCCAGAAAAATAGTGGTTGTTGCCAGCACTTTTCGGCCACGGTCATGACGCCATGACTGACGAAGCATTGTCCATAGCATTATTGCGCCCCTCCTATCGCGGAACTCTGATGAACGTTCCCTTGATGAACCGCACTTTGACGAACATAGTCCCAAGGGTTATCACGGAATGCATCATAAGAGTCCTGCTCAGTAAAGAAATAGGTTTTCCCGCCAAAGGTATAACTAAACGGTGCATCCAGATTGGTCAGTGACTGGCCGTTGACCGGATCAACCACGGTAATTTTCACCACCTCGCTAAAATACTGGAGACCCGATTCGAGCATTGCTTTGCCGATGACGATTTCATTGTTTGTCAACGACCATTTTTCAATCGGAATCGGATTACATCCTCCCGGATTACCAATCGACGGAATAAAAATATGCACGCCACAGGCCAGACAGATCACCTGATCACCATCCTGAATATACCCGGCATCACCACACAACATGCAGGCATCCAGTACCACACCAAACTTCATTTCACCGGGATAGCGATCAATGATGAAAAAGCGCACTACTTTGCCGTCACTGGCAATCCACTGATAACGATGTAACTTGCCGTCTTTCAGGGTATCGGTAATCGGAATATGGACCGCATCATCCGCAGATAACTCAATCGTCTGTGCCGGTGAACGTGTCGGCGGCTGGGATGCCACGGCATCCCAATACAGTAGACTGCAAAAAATCATCACCAAACTGACAGCAAAACTTGTCACCCGGCGACGTTGAATATTCAGTCGGGCCTGAAGTTTACGTCTTTCAATCGGCTGCGGCTGCGTTTTCACCGCATCTTTCAACGGTTTCACATCACACCACGCCATCATACTCAGCGGAATCAGGCTCAGCGCCAGCACACAATAAGCATATAACCAGAAGAAATTGGTCACTTTTGAAACGTAGCTCAACAACCCCGGATACAGATCGATCATCTGCAACTTCATACCCGCCAATATCACCTCTCCGGAGAGCGGTAAAATTGCCAGCAGGATGAAGATAAAAAAGAGGCTATTTTTTAAAATACGCGAGCGCTGTTCGAACATTTTACCGGTGAAAAAGTGGGTAAAACCAATCAAAACAAACCCGAATATCAATGCAGAGGCATTCAGGATCAGTTCGGTATTAATCACACTGGTCGCGGTCATCATGTCCAGTTTGGCAATCCGGGCCCACATAAATGCTGCCAGCGCCGTCACAATCGCCTGCCAGACTAACAAGAATCGGCTTGGCCGCATGCTCAGTAATCCGTAACCCAATAACAGCAGATAGATGACGATATAGGCACAACCAATCGAGAAAATGTAGACCTGACTGTAAGGTAACAACGTATAAGCACAAACCCCAATGACAATGGGCAGTACAAACCACCAGAACCTTTGCTTATACGACGTATTTGCACCCGACCAAAGCAAGCCGAACATCATCGCGGGGAGAAGAAAGTGGGAAAGAACCTGAGAAAGATAAAAACTCATATCTGCTCACATGATAAAATTTTTCAGGTGGCTTTAACCAAGTGCAAAGCCACCTTTTTATGAGTCCCTAACTTGGGGGAGATTTAATTCAGACCGACATATTTAAATTTGTAAGTCACATCGAAAGGTTTGTACCAACGACCTACGCCAGTTTCCTCATCGGTGTGACGCAGCAGGCCACCTTTCGATGGTGGTTCAATATGGAAAGAAAGCTCATAGTTACCGACACCAAGCATTTTCACGTTGGAACCGTAATGTGGACCATCCGAGGCAATCATCGGCATAAATGTCCCCTGCTGAGTCTTGCCTGTATCGAGATTTTTCATTTTGTAACTGATGGTCAGATACGGAATCCATTCACCGGCCGCAAAGCCATTTTTATTGCCTTTCAGTGCATGGATATCAGCTTCAAGGTGAACATCAGCCTGAGAAGCCGCCATCATCATGCCTTGGGGTTCCATCGTCACTGGTTCCAGATAAACAGCAGCCAGTTCCATACCGTTCATTTCAACGGTATCGCCTGCCGGATGTTCACCGGCAATCGCTGCAAAGCCAAATGTCATTGCTGAAATCGCAACCGGGATTAAAAGCTTATTCGTCATGAAAATTATTCCTTCAATAAAAAGTTGTCACAGATTGAGTTACGCGGTTTGTCTACCCTGACGCTGAATCACGACCAATGCCAGAATCGCAGCTGCAACGAGCGCGAGTTGAGGAATTAATGTTTCAACATAAGGATAAACCCCCAACAAACTGATTTGCGGAACGGCATCTATGAGTGTCGGGTTAAATACTTTCGCTTCGATGAGCTCTAATACACCTTTACCGGCAAACACAAACGCCATCAGATACATAAATCCACCGGTAAAGATAAAGAAAGGTTTGAGTGGTAACTTCACCACGCTATAGCGCATTAAGAAAAAGATAATGGTGAGAATCACAATTCCGACACCGAGGCCGCCAAAGATCCCGATCAATGAGTCTGATGAACCGTCAGCACCCAGTGCATAATAGAAAAGCACGGTTTCTGCACCTTCACGGTAGACAGCCAGAAAGCTGGCAAACCACAGACCAGCAATGGAGCCGGCAGTCAGTGAGCGGGATAATTTATTTTCGAGATACTGTTTCCAATGGGTTGCTTCCACTTTGGACAACAGCCAATAACTCATCATGAACAGCACCACCACTGCGATTAGCATAGTGATACCTTCCAGCATTTCGCGACTGGCACCGGCATTGGTAAACAACCACTGGAACAGTGCCGCAGTGATCAAACTCAATACCACGCCGACTACCACGGAATTCTTAATGATATAGAGTTTGTCGGTATGTTCGTTCTTAACCAGATAAGCAGTAATGGCAGCG
Source organism: Vibrio sp. MEBiC08052 (assembly GCF_001506075.1). Taxonomy (GTDB): domain Bacteria; phylum Pseudomonadota; class Gammaproteobacteria; order Enterobacterales; family Vibrionaceae; genus Vibrio. The sequence goes on from NZ_KQ947475.1 coordinate 2,400,496, forward strand.
ACAATCAGCAACGCTTCCAGACCTTCACGGAGAATAATGGTAAGGCTGGCAATAAACATTGCCCAAATACCCTGACTATGGCCTCCCAACATACTGACGCCTTGATCCAGCGCACGACTCAATGCCTGTTGTTGCACCTGAATATCAGCCAGTTCAGAACGGGCCTTCATCAGACTCACAAGACGGGTAAAGTAGCCTTCCAGTTCAGATTTAAGTGCACTATCCCGCGCACCAACCGCATTTTCCATCCCTGTCGATTCAAAGCGATCAAAATACGTATCCTGAACGGCCATCATCGCATCAGCAACCTGACCTTGTTGGTAGAGCTCAATTGCCTGAGCAATGGCAGCATCAATGCCGGTAATCACAGATTGCCAGTCTTGCTTCGCAACCGAACTCTCCTCTTCCTGAGTCTGTTGCTGATCATCACGAGTCGCAGGCAACCCGGGAAGCTCATCTTTCAGTCCTTGTGTCAGCGTGGCAACTTGATAACCAAACGCGACTAAATTTTGCATCGTGTATGGTCTGTCGGCCAAATCAATCATGGCTTTGAACATGTCATTATATTGCGCTGCTTTTGCACCGGAACGATTCAGACGAATTGCGGTTTCCAGATCAGAGTTTTTATAAGCATCAAATTGTGCCTGCCGTATCAGCTTTATCGCCGTTTCCCGCTTTAGCTGTTTTGCCTGTGCTGTCTCAGCCTGATCTGATGTGCGATAACTGGCCAGCCCTTGATTGACCAAACGTTCAATGGTCAGCACTTGCTCACGCCAGTAAGGTAAAATTGATGCCTGATGGATGTCTGCAGTTTCAGCAACTAACTGTGTTCCGGATTCCAGAATTGAGGGAACAGATGCGATTTGAGTTTTGAGCCAGTCTACGTTTTCCTTCACGTCATCGAGCGACGCCTGATTGCCAATCATCTTCCGAATTTCACTGAATTTAGCCTCCAGCTGATACGCATATTGCCGGGAATAATTAATTCGGATCGGGCCTTCCAAGCCTTCAAACACTTCAAAATATGCCATTTGCACCGTGTGCTTCGCTTGCACGGCATCACCAGAGGCATAAAGTTGCACGGTTTTATCCAGACGAGCATTGATATCATCGGCAGCAGCCTGATAATCCAGTACAGCAGCAACAGAGTAATTAAAAGTAAAAATCGTAGTAATAATGAAAAGCTTTATCAGCTTTAACATAACAAACATCCTGCGAGATAAACCACAAATAAAAATACTAACGAAAATTATTATCATTAGCAATGCAAAATTTTACCACATCGTAAATATTATATTTAGAAAGTGAATAGATGGATAAAAAATATAATATTAAATAATTATTTATCACTACTATTCATTCTGGTCGCGATCTGAAACTGAACCTATATCAAAACAGTGATCGAACCTGTTTGAACGATGGATACAACCCAGAAAGGACAAAGGACAAAAGCCAGAACACTCTGGCTTTTAAGCTTGCGTATTGTCGCCCCACAACCAAGGATAACCGTCAGCCTATCTGCCAAGAATATCAATTCACGCATGACCCACGCTGCCTTTGAAAGGATTGATCAGACAAGCCATGAACAATAATTTTTTGTGTTGATTTTCATACAGTAAAGCGCGATTAAATAACACTCGTTTTCTCGCACTAAAGGGATTTACCCAGACTGGCGGCTATATCATCCTGACGTTCGACAATCCATTGACTATCAAATGGTCCCCAATCGGACAACCGATAGTACCCGTCATTGTGTCGTCTCCCGTCTTGGATAAACATGAGTTGAATGCCTATAGCCGGTAATGCTTTCAACACATCCTGAATTGTGCGACGAGGCCACCCGGTATGTTCAATTAATCTGGGGACATTTGGCCTGTCTAAATTTTCAACCAAGTAAGCTAAATAAAGCCTTCTTGCAAAAACAGGACTCAATTCCATTGACACCTCCTATTCACGTGCCAATCCATTATTTCGGTTTTCACATAAAGAGTGTTGCGTTCGATCAATAACTTCATTTTTATCTGTCACTCGATGAATAAAATTCACCGATATCCATCAAGCCTACAGTGAATCGCTACTTTGTCAGCGCCCCCACTCTCTGCTACGATGCGCTCACAGTCTTCTCTAATTTGAGGAATCATATGACCATTACCCTTTATGGCATCCCCAACTGCGATACAATCAAAAAAGCACGTCGATGGTTAGATGCCGAAAATGTTGAATATTGTTTTCACGATTTCCGTAAAGACGGAATTCACGCCGAACTCGTTGAAGAATTTTGTCAACATTTAGGGTGGGACAAAGTTGTCAATAAACGTGGAACAACCTTTAGACAGCTGACACAAGCACAAAAAGACAGCTTAAACGGTACAACCGTTATTCCCCTATTGGTGGAATATCCGGCAATGATTAAACGCCCGGTTTTGGTGGTAGACAACACTTTCCACCTTGGTTTTTCTCCTGAACAATACACTGAGATATTTGCATAGAAAGGAACAAATGGATGAGCGATAGTCCGGTACTCGCCCTTGCTAAAGAATTAATTTGTCGTCGTTCGGTTACACCGGAAGACGCAGGATGCCAAGACTTAATGATAAAACGGCTCAAGGCACTTGGCTTTGAAGTTGAAATCATGGTTTTTGAAGATACCACCAACTTCTGGGCCCGACGCGGAACGCAGGCACCACTATTTGCCTTTGCCGGACATACGGATGTTGTTCCTGCCGGAAAAGCCGAATTATGGCATACGCCCCCATTTGAACCGACCGTCATTGATGACTATCTGCATGGGCGTGGTGCAGCCGACATGAAAGGATCACTCGCTTGCATGATTGTTGCGGTTGAACGGTTTATTGCAGCGCATCCTGACCATCAGGGTTCCATTGCATTTCTGATTACGTCTGATGAAGAAGGTCCGTTTATTAACGGGACAACTCGTGTTGTCGATACCTTGATGGCACGGGATGAGATCATAGATATGTGTATTGTTGGCGAACCCTCCAGCACACATTCAGTCGGTGATGTGGTCAAAAATGGTCGTCGAGGTTCGCTGACCGGTGACTTAGTCGTCAAAGGTATTCAAGGTCATATCGCCTATCCTCATCTGGCCAATAACCCGGTTCATCAGGCACTGCCTGCATTGACCGAACTCGCAGCGATTCAATGGGATGAAGGGAACGCATTTTTCCCGCCGACTAGCTTTCAGATTCCAAATTTACAAGCGGGAACCGGTGCATCAAATGTTATTCCGGGCGAATTCCATGTCCAGTTTAACTTCCGTTACAGTACCGAACTCACGGCAGAAGAGATTCAACGTCGCGTTCACTCCACATTTGATGCACACGGTTTGGATTATGACCTGAAATGGACCTTGAATGGCAAACCGTTTTTGACCGATGCCGGTAGCCTTGTGGAAGCAGTCACGAAGTCTGTTAAACAGATTAACCATAAAGAACCTGCATTGCTCACAACCGGCGGGACATCCGACGGTCGGTTTATCGCTCAAATGGGCGCACAGGTCGTCGAACTCGGCCCGGTCAATGCGACGATACACAAAGTCAATGAATGTGTCAGCATTGCTGATCTTGAGAAACTGACCGATATGTATCAACACATATTGAACAACTTACTGGCCCGATAATATGACGCCGGAACAATTAACCGGAAAAAGTGAGCAACATCTGCAAGCATGTCTTGTCGATACCAAGACTTTCCTGATCCATCAAGCGGTCGCTCAAGATTTTTTTGCGTTAAAACAGGCAGCTCACCAAGCCGGGTTCCACTTACAGATTGCCAGCGGATTCCGTGATTTCCAGAGGCAGCTTTCGATCTGGAATCTTAAATTCTCAGGAGAACGCCCGCTGCTCGACTCACAAAGTCGTCCGCTCGATGTCTCACACCTGCCAGAGCAAGAAAAAGTTCTGGCTATTTTACGCTGGTCAGCACTGCCCGGAGCCAGCCGGCATCATTGGGGCACAGACTTTGATGTGTATGACAAAAATACATTGCCAGCTAATGAATCGCTGCGTCTGGAGCCGTGGGAATATCAATCCGGTCATCAGGCTCAATTTTCTGCATGGTTAGCACAAAATCTCTCCCGGTTCGGTTTTTTCCTGCCATATCAACGGGATCGGGGGGGCGTTTCGATCGAACCTTGGCATATCAGTCATCACCATGTTGCAACACAATGTCTGAATCAGATGTCACCTGACATTATCCTTCAGGCATTAGCTGACGAACCGATCGCAGGCAAAGACACGATTCACAAAATGCTCCATACTATCTACACTCAATTTGTCATCAATATAGAGCAGAGCGGTGCATAGGTATGGATTTCCTGACTTCACCTTGGTTCATCATTACAGTCGTTATCAGCATCATTATTGGGAATATTGCCGCGCTTAAATATCTGACGCCCAAAAATCTCGATAAGCTGAAAAAGAAACAGGGAAATGATCTGGATCGATTGATTGAATTAGACAAAAAGCATCAACAAGAGATCAAAAAAAGGGATGAATAATCATCCCTTTTTATACAAATCACCGTCTAGTGTGATTCGTGAAACAATGCTGATAACGCAGTAGAAAACTCTTTGAGTTTCTCTTCAGCCACAGGTTTGTCATTTTTGCCTGTGATATTAACAGACGTCCGGTTCCCTAAATCCCCCAGCAGTAGTGTATAAGTGCCGTTATCAAGAGAAACCGGTGCAACACCAAGTGCTTGCCAGACTTCATTATCCGGTTGACTGAATTTAACTTTTATCGTGCCTTGAGAACGGTTGCGATCTTCAACATTAAAACCTATTTTAACCAAGGCATCCGGCAAACGCTGCCACATATTGTCATAGGGGGTTCTGGCAATCACAACCGGTAAGCCACTGCGATCCGAGCCCATCGCGACAGCAATTTGCTGAGCCATTTGCCGAGACTTTCTCGCTGCTTCTTCCTGAGCCTGACGATCATATTGCATCGTAATCGCATTGGCCATTGTCACGGCATAACGATTCTGACTATAAATCGCTTTTCCTGTCGAACCATTTTGCTGCATGTCCAACAATGACACTTTTATACCGTACTGTTTTCCTTGCTGGATACGGGTATAACGATATCTCGCTTTCACTGGCGCAACTTCATCTTCTGCTGACCATGATATCCAAGCGGTATCAATCAAAGAAGGACGACTCTGCGAACGTGCGACTTGATGTTGATCTAAATACTGAGAAATGACCTGCCAGATTTGATCCGCAAGCTGTGGCTTCACCGTCCAGAACGTAATCTCATTGTTATCGCTGTTGATCCGAACGCCGGGGATCAAAGCCAATACAGATTGGGGCGGACGAATATCAACCTGTTCACCCAACCCACCCTGATATTTGCCATCCGGAACATCGTAATTGTGGTAGAGCTGTAATTCAGCATCCTGAGGCATTTTCCAAGTCGTGGATAATTTTGCGTTTAAATAATCAAAGTCGCCTTCTGCTGCTTGTCGTGTCAAAGCACTATCAGAACATCCAGACATCATAAATACAGCCAGTGAACTACAAACTAGCTGATTGAAAAATTTCATTCATACTCCTACACGAAAACCAAAGCCCGGCTCCGTACAACTATTCTCGTACAACGATTGCCATCCAATGATTCTGGCACAACAATCAAACCTCAAAAATGTGCGCCAAAAAACTTTCACCAAACCATAAACCTATAGCAATCCGGCATCAGCCAACGCTTGTAATACAATCGGTTGATTGGGTTCAGATAATTCTGTCATGGGTAAACGTAACAAACCGCCATCAATCAATCCCATTTTATGGGCTGCCCACTTAACCGGGATCGGGCTCGACTCAATAAACAAGTTTTTATGCAAAGACATTAACTTTTCATTCAGTGCTTCTGCAGCATCAAACTGCCCGTCTAAAGCAAGGTGAACCATTTGTGCCATTGCTGCCGCCGCAATATTGTTGGTTACGGAGATCACCCCATGACCACCCAACTTGATAAATTCCAGCCCGGTTGAATCATCACCGCTCAGTAAGACAAAGTCTTCTCCGCAAAGTTCACGGTGTTTCGCAACCCGGCTCAAATCACCGGTCGCATCTTTAATCCCGACAATGTTTTTCAATTCAGCTAAGCGCGCAACCGTCTCCGGCTGCATATCTACCGCAGTACGACTCGGTACGTTATACAGAATAACGGGAATATCCGTCTCTTCTGCAATCGCTTTATAATGTAAGTACAACCCTTGCTGCGTTGGTTTGTTGTAATAAGGTGTGACGCTCAAGAATCCAGAAATACCGGTATTACACAGTAAGCGGCTAAATGTCAGAGACTCATGTGTGGCATTGGCTCCGGTTCCGGCAATGACGGGAATACGCCCCTCTGCATATTCAACCGTCTTAGATACAACTTTGACATGCTCTTCAATAGTCAGTGTTGCTGATTCTCCTGTGGTGCCAACGGATACAATCGCATCGGTTCCGGCATCTACATGAAAATCGACCAATTTTTTGAGACTTCCGTAGTCTACTTCTCCATCGCTATCAAAAGGGGTAATTAGTGCGACTATACTTCCAGAAAACATGTCTTTCTCCATAAGTTGAATCTCACTGCATGGTACTGTAAGGATACTGAGAAACACAAGTGAATAAGTTCTCTTATTTGAGTAAAACCAGAGAATCTATCCAAATGATTTATCGATGTAGTTTCTTGAAGTTGTGGGGGATATTTACCCGCCCGATTCGAATCTCAGTTTTCTGACAGTCTGACTTGAGTCTCTATCTCTCTCAGGGTATAAGATCCCGAGAATATTGATGAAAAATGTATAAGCCGACAAAAGGAAATATCATGAATCCATTACAGGTTGGAACACCTTCACCACACTTTTCACTGCCGGATCAAGATGGAAATCCTGTGAGTCTGACTGATTTCAAAGGCAAAAAAGTCCTGCTTTATTTCTATCCGAAAGCCATGACTCCCGGATGTACCGTTCAAGCACAAGGGCTGCGTGATATCAAAGCAGAACTTGATGAGAAAAATGTTGTTGTACTGGGTGTGAGTACCGATCCGGTCAAGCGTTTAGGCAAATTCATCGAACGAGACAGCCTGAACTTCACACTGCTCTCTGATGAGGAGCATCAGCTTGCAGAAACTTTTGGGGTCTGGGGAGAGAAAAAGTTCATGGGCAAAGTCTACGATGGTTTGCACCGTATCAGTTTTCTCATCAATGAAGAGGGTGTCATCGAGCACGTCTTTGATAAGTTCAAAACCAAAGATCATCATGAGGTCGTATTAGACTATCTGAATAGCAAATAAATTGGTCTCTTCATCGATTTCAAATTAAACAAATCGTGAATTTCCTGTCACTACAACAAGTGATTCACGATTTTATCAATATCCATCACCTAACTACCGTTTTTAGCGATTGATGAAATGGTTCCATAATCACTCGGTTTGTCAAAGCCAGAGCTACCTTTTATATGAATAATTTGTTAGCAACTTCCCACGAATATAGTGTTCCGTCCAATCTTTCTCTTCAGGCTCGATTTTTGTAAACAAACGAGTCGCAGCGACGGGTAATAACCAAGGGTCAATGGCTTCTCGATCGAGCCCAGAAAGGCGAAGGTATTCGTTAAGAAAAATCCGGGCAAAATACCGGCGATAGGCATTATGTAACCGATGATAAAGGGAAGAATTTTGCAACACAGGTGCCTGCACCGGGTGTTTCTGGATCAGCAGCGTGTGGACCACATCAGCGATCGGATGACCCACGGTTGCTTCCGCCCAGTCCAACACGACCGGCCCCGTTCGGGTGAAAATAAGATTCTCCTGATGCAAATCGTTGTGACACAGCCGGCTGGCTTGCGGGAGCTGATCAAACAACCGGACGATATGCGCGCTGCCCTCTTCTCCCAAACGAGCTTTCGTCTGCAAAATGGCAGTGCGCATCAGCGAGCTCTGTTCGGTAAACCCTGACGCATCAACAGCATTGATCTCCGCCTGTATCCGGGCGAGCTGTCTGGCGTAGGCGTGAATTCTGTACGGGGCTTTCGATAAAATATCGGTCATCGTCGGCCCCTGAATGTACTCCATGACCACACCAAACCGGTCTCCGTGCTGAATCACGTCATAGATGTCCGGCACCCGGATGCCATAATCTTTTGCCTTGCGAGTCTGGGCGACTTCACGTTCAACCCGCTCACGGCTCACCGTCGGGTGAAAGAATTTCACCACCGTCCGGGCATCCGCCGACAACACAAGCTCCGTCTTCCCATGACTCAGCAGCAGTCGCGTCATCTATCCTCTCTTCAAAGCAGGTTGTGAATAGGGAGATAGACAGCAAACCCCACCCGCAGCACGTGATAGATTGATTTTTTGACATACCGCTTTCTCCGGCGCAAAAACTCATACTTTTGATAGAGCATCTGAATCATCGCAGACGCCAGCACATGTGCGCAGATATCATTTTTTCGATGCTGATATTCCGGCCGTATGATATCCAGAATCATCACATAACGTCGCAGATCAGTATGGTTCCAGGCCGTGTGCGTCTGTGCATCGCAAAACAACAGGGTCACGCCTTCCTGCCAGCCCTTGATTTTATCCCTGACCTGAAAACCGCAGTCCGGCAGGGGTGCCGGAATTTTCAGCCCCATATGACAACGGATAACCGCATCGGTATCTCCCTGATGCGGATTGATGTTGGATTGCGGTTCTAAAATACTTAAAGAGGCCGAAGTGCAACCAGGCAAGGCCTTGAGCAACTTGATCGTCTCCGGGCACCGCTTGCAGTTATGACGATTTTTCAAACGCCAGAACATCAGCCCCATGGTTTTCCACTGCTGCGGCGGAAAAGCCATCGCATGGTTGATTTTATAGGGCTGCAACCGATCCGGGTTCTCTTCTAACAGTTCGAAAAGCTCATCCCGGATGACCAACCAGTTCTCTTCCAGAATCTTCGTCCAGGGCTGATCTGCTTTGTCATAAAAAGAAGGGTGATCTCCGGTATAGCGGCCACCAAAAATACTGTACCAAGGTTGGGTAGACCGACTAAACATTCACTTCCCCCCCATTGAGATGCGGCTGCACCGCTACTGAAGAAATATCAGCCATATGAATGTCGATACTCTCCTGTGGATTTGATGACTTATCTGCAAGATAATCCCGCAATGTGTGTGCTATCAGTGCCAGCAACGGCGCTTGTTGCTCATGCACCAGACGATGTCCACCCGGCAGATAGCACAGCTCAAAATCTCCGGTCGAAAAATTCACCCACTGTCTGACACGTTTGGGGGACAAAATCGGATCGTCCAGACCGGCGATAATCTGAAGCGGCACCCCAACGGTACTTTCCTGAGGCTGATAAGTTTCCAGCAGTTTAATATCCGCTCGCAGGAGTGTGATAGTGCGCGCCAGAATCAGGCGTCGGGTCGAGTGACGATCTGCACCTTCGTACTTTTCTAACACGGCATCAATGAACTGATCATCGGGCAAACCATGAATGTGCTCTGAGTCTCGCACCGCTGGCGCATTACACCCGGAGAGCATCATATGAACCGGCAACATACGCCCGTCCTGTGCCAGCGCAAGGCAGCTTTCAAATGCCATCAAGGCCCCCAAACTATGTCCATAAAAGGCGAAAGGCAGATCGGCCGGGGGATCAAAATGCGCCATCAAATCATCAATCAACGCATGCATGTCGGTATACGGTGGCTCTTCACTGCGTTCATCTTTTCCCGGTGGCTGCACCCCGATCAACGCCACCCCGGGCGGCAACTCAGCGTTCCAAGCTTGGTACACCAAAGCACCGGAGCCAGTATAAGGAAAGCAATACAGGACAATCTGCGTATCCGGGGTAATCGGTTTGAAGACCCGGAACCACTGCCCCTGGGCCTGAGTCACTGCCGCAACCGATAATGGCAGTGTTGGAGACGGAGCCGGGTCCGCCTGCGGTCTCATCGTAGCCTCATTCGGCACGTCATCCCCGGTATCTTCTGTCATGGCTGTCTGCGGGTGTTTGGTCTGGTACACCAGCTCAAACAAATAGTCTGTCACGGCATTGATATGTGGATAATTATAGGCCAGTGTGTTCGGCAATTTGACTTGAAAATACTGCTCCAACTTGGTGGCAAATAAAATCGCCATCAACGAATCCATTCCCAAAAAATTAAACCGCTGATCACCGGGAATGTCATCCACCGATTCAATCAACATCACTGAACGCAATTCCATTACCACGATTTGTTTGATCTGTGCCCTAGCCTCTGCCGGGCTTGCCCCGACAATCGGCTGCAAATGCTCCTGTGTCACCGCCGCATCAGCAAGGTGATGCACCCCGACCACTTGTTCAAACAAAGAGGGTTGCAGGGTGAAGTCGATAAACGATTGATACTGCTGCCAGTCAATGTGACCAATCAGCGACAGCGCACGCCCGGTCACCATTACCTCCTCCATCACATGCAATGCATCAGCCGGTGGCATCAGCGTAAATCCCATTTTGCCCAATATTTGGGCTTCTTCCGGTTTCGCACTCATCCCGACTTCTGCCCACGGGCCCCAATCCAGACTCAGGGCCGGTAGCCCGATGCCCTGCCGGTATAAACTCACTGCATCCAAAAAGAAGTTCGCGGCGGTGTAGTGACTCAGGTTCACCGATCCCCACAAGGCAGAGACCGATGAATATAAGAGGAAACAATCCAAATCCATCGACAAACTGAGTTGATGCAGTTGCCATGTAGCTGCAATTTTGGTCTGCAAGGTATCGAAGAATGCCTCCGGATCCAAGTCAATGATTTTATCAAACCAGTTCACCCCCGCTGCATGAATCAAGCCACGTACCGGAATGTCTCTCTCTGCCAACGACTGCACCAATCCAGTCAGCGCACCGGGTTTCCGGACATCCAGACTCACCACCTCAACGATCACCTGTTGCGCCCGCAGAACTTGTAGCTGTTGCACCTGTGTCAATACCGGATCCCTGTCCGTCAGTGTCGCCCACTGTTCCTCCGGCGGGAGTGACTGACGACTGATTAGAATTAGGTGCTTCGCGCCTTTATCGATCACCCATTGCGCGGTTTTCAGCCCCAATCCGCCTAGTCCGCCGGTGATCACAAACACCCCGTCATCACGAAAGGTCACAGTTTCTGAAGGCTGCGACGGTGCGGACACCGGCGCCAATTGCTCAACATATTGATCCCCTTGCCTGAATACCACGCAATGTTCAGAGCCGGGATGCAGTATCTTCGCCATCAACCCGGCAGCATTCGTATCAGCACTGGTACCGGCATCAAGATCAATCATACCCCCGCGCCATTCAGGATGTTCGAGATACAAGGTTTTGGCGAAGCCCCAAATCGGGGCTGCGCTCAGATTCACCTGTTCGGCGGCATCCGACATGAGCTGTTGCGACATTCGGGTCACCACCCACACCGGAGGTGTGATTGCAACCTGACGGAGCGCTTTCAGCAAGACTATCAAGCCGCCCAATGACGTTCTCAGTGCTTGATCCATCTCTGGTAATGCAAGTTGATCCGGGGCTATGAGGGTGTCCTCATCCGATAAGTAAACCACTTTCCAGGCTTCAATATCTGCCCGGCTTCTGCTGGTGAGAATATGATTCAGGGTGACAAAGGCATCAGCCGTCTCCGCCTGCGGTAACAGGCAGGCATCACAGGCGTGACGATCCGCGCCGTCGGTCGAAAGCCAGAAGACCTGATGCCCGCGCGCCCTGATTTGCGCACTAAGAGATTGTAAGATGGCCGAATCCGGCCCGACCAACAACCAAGAGAGCCGGGTTCTCAAATCCACCACGTCCTCAGGATGCGGCACGGGTTGCCGTTTGACCCACACCAAATCGTACCGGGCTGGCTGTACGGGTCTCCCGGCTGACGCTGAAGCGTCGGACGAGATGGGTGAGTGTCTGCCATAAATCGGCCCGGCAAAGGCTGCGATGTTTTCCGGTTCGAGCCCTTTAAGCCAATAACGCTGGTGATCAAAGACCAGACCGGGAATCTGATCCGGTTTTTGCTCACCGGCAAGCAGTGATTGCCAGATGAGATCCACGCCCTGTTCGTAAAGCCGCCCGGCACTCTCAAGAAAATGGGCATGCTCGGTTTTACCGCCTTTTGGCGGACTCAAAGAACGCAGTAACACCAGATCCGGTTGTGTCAGACATTCCCGGACTGCCACTAAAGTGGCGGCACCCGGTCCAATTTCCAGAAAGTTGCTGACGTTGTCCTGCGCCAGATGTCCGACTGCATCAGAGAACTGCACCGTCTCGCGCATATGCCGCACCCAGTGGGCAGCAGTCGGGGCTTCCGTCATCCGAGTTGCCGTGGTTGAAGATATCCAATATTTGACCGGTGGAAGAAACGTAAACTGACTGGCATACGCGTTAAAGGCCGCCAGAACCGGGTCCAGCAAATGACAGTGATACGCATACGGTACCGGCAAAGGTTGCACCTGTACTCCTCTGTCGGAAAATTGCTGTGCGACCTGCCGGACAGCTGCTTCCGGCCCGGCAATCACGGTTTTACCCGGACTGTTGACCACCGCAATCTGCACCGGGGCATCCCCCAATGCTGCTGCCACTTCAGCCTTGCCTGCAAACAGAGTCACCATGGTGCCCGGTGCGGCAAGCGTCACCACCAGTTCTGCACGTTTTTTCAGCAGCCTAACCCCAGTTTCCGGTGAAAAACATCCTGCCAGACACGCCGCTGCATACTCGCCTAAACTATGTCCCAGTAGTCGGTACGGCATGACTCCACACGCCTGCCAGGCAATTCCCAACGCGTATTGAATCGCGAATAAAACAACCGGCTGATAGCATTGCGCAACCACATTATCTGCCGGCGTATCGAAAGCCAGCGTTTGTAATGACAAGCTCTGTGCGTGCCGGTCCTGATGCTCCCCGAGGTGTGTCTGTCCCGGTAAGCTCGCCTCTGCCCATGCTTTGGCGCAGCGGTCAAAAGCCTGACGGAAAACAGTCAGCGTCTGATACAGCGTTTCTCCCATGTGTAGGTATTGTCCGCCTTGCCCGCTGAACAGAAAACACACGCGCGCCGACATGTCCGCCGGGGCGGTAACCTTACTCTGCCGACTGACGAACTGTGCCAGTTGCGCTTGCAAACCCGAGTGACTGTCAGCCACAAAGGCTTTCCTGTATCTGAGGTGCGTGCGGCACTGAGCCTGCGTTGTGGTGAGATCCGCCAGAGAAATCAGCGGTGGTGTCTCCAGAAATTCCGACCAGCAACGGGCCTGATTCAGGAGCCCGCCAGCGCTGTGATGGGAGAGCACAAACAACTGTTCTGTCCCTTCATGGCATATATCTTCATAGAACACCCCGTCACGGGAAGCCCGTTTATGATCTGCGAAAAATGACATTTCCCCCGTTTCGGCCGTCTGAACACCTGTAACGGGTTCCGGTGCGGCCAGAATGGCATGCGCCAGAGAGCCGCCAAACCCAAACGAACTCACCGCTGCCACTTTGTGCCGATCCTCCCACGGGTGCGCCTCAACAGGGATCATCAAGCGGCTGTGTTCAAGGTGAATCCGTGGATTCAATTGTGAAAAATGAACCTGAGGCGGGATGATATGTCGGTTGAGCATCAATACCACTTTAATAACTCCGGCAATTCCGGCAGCCGATTCAAGGTGCCCGATATTCGCTTTCACAGAACCGACATAACAAGGGGCACCACCCGGGTCGCCATACAGATCCACGAGCTGTTCCATCTCCACCGGATCACCGGTAGGAGTGCCTGTTCCGTGCGCTTCAATAAAACGAACTTCCGAACCGGTCAATCCGGCCTGTTGCAGGGTTTTACGGATCAGGCGGTGCTGGGCCGTGCCATTGGGAAAAGTCATACCGGCACTTTGCCCGTCCTGTGCGGCTACACAACCCTTAACCTCTGCCAGAATTCGATCCCCGTCACGCATCGCAGCGCTGCGGCGTTTCAGCATCACCAGACCACACCCTTCAGCCCGGACATACCCGTCCGCACTGGCATCAAAGGCTTTACACCGTCCCTTGGGGGACATCATCCCAAACTGAGACAAGGTTACGGTGGTCCCCGGAGAAATAATCGCGTTAACCCCCCCGACAATCGCCTGTTCGCATTCACCGTCACGGATGGCTTTCAAACCATAATTAAAAGCCGTCAGAGAGGAAGAACACGCCGTATCAATGGCCACACTCGGCCCTTTGAGATCATAAAAATAAGACAATCGATTGGCGGCAATACTATTGGCATTCCCCAAGCCGGAATACGCATTAAACCCTTCCAGCGTTTCAGACAATTTGATTTTCAGATAGAGATAGTCATTGTTCGCAATGCCAATAAAAACCCCCGTATCGGAATGCTTTAAGTCGGCTTTGGTCACACCGGCGTGTTCCAGCAGTCGCCAAGAGGTTTCCAGTAACATACGCTGCTGCGGATCGACTTCTGCCGCTTCATAGGGCGAGATACCAAATAAAGCCGGATCAAATTGATCAATGTGGTCCGTCAATCCGGCCCAGCGGGTATTCATTTTGCCCGGCACTGCAACTTGAGGGTCAAAGAAAATACTGTTGTCCCAACGGGTTGCGGGAACTTTGGTAATCCCGTCCCGACCTTCACACAACATCTGCCAGAACTGCTCCAGTGTCTCGACGCCACCGGGGAAACGGCAGGCCATACCCACAATCACCACCGCATCATCGGCCTCTGACGTGGCTGATGATGCAGATACCTTGCCCACCGGCACTTCAGGACTCGAATAGAGTGTTTTCAGTTCCCCGGAAAGATACAAAGCCATGCAGCGGTTTCTGGCCAATTTATGATTCGGAGTTTTCGGCATCAGACCTGCGGCAATCAGGTGAATCGCCTGCGCCTGAATCCCGAAGCTGTCAGACAAATTCGCCTGCATGGTTTGGACAATGGCCGGGTACTGATGTCTGGGTGTATGCCGCTGGATTTCCTGAAAAATCACCAACTGTTCATGTCCATTCACCACATGGCCGACACAAGCGGTTTTGTCGTCACTGCGGAGCCCGTCATGATCAAATTTAGCGACCATTTCCAGATCTTCTGCGTGATAACTGACGCCCCGGAGAATCACCGTTTCTTTCAAACGCCCGGTGATATAAAGACATCCGTTGACCAACAATCCCAAATCCCCGGTATGCAGGGCTGCCACCCCGCCGGGAAGTTGCCCTGAGTCCGACTGATAGTAACCGGAGAAGATGGAAGGCGACCGGACGATAATCTCCCCTTCCTGCCCCGGCGGTAGCTCGGTGCCAGAAGCGGGATCGCAGATACCAATGTCCTGTTGCAGAGCACTGAGCGGATAAGGCGTTAAACGCCACTGCACACTGCCTGCTGATTTATCCATGATGTAAGGCTCCAATGCAGCCAGACTCAACGCCCCGCCGGCAACCAGTAACGTGGCCTCCGCCAGACCATAAACCGGATAAATGGCGCTGGCCTGAATCCCGACTGCCTGAAAGCGCTCGACAAAAGCGGTCAGTTGCCCGACATCCACAGTCTCGGAGCCGACATACAAATACTTGAGACAACTGAGATCCCACTGGGGATCGGGCGTCGTGACCCGGCGCAAACAGTCGTCAATCGCAAACGCAGGCACCGCCGCCAGATTCCCCCGGTAGCGGTGAACGGCCGCAAGCCAAACGTCAGGTGCCGCCAGAAAAGACGCCGGCGGCAGAAAGTACCCCTGACCCGATTCATTAAGCACCGTAAACAAATGCCCGACCAGCCCCATGTCATGATGCAGGGGCAACCAGCCCACCATCCGCACCCGTTCCTGACGCTGAAACGTACCGCCCATCGCATCCAGATTCGCCAGCACCTGTGTGTGGGTCAGGCACACACCTTTCGGCTGACTGGTGGAGCCGGACGTGTACTGAATATAGGCAAGATCCTGTGGCGAGACTTCCGGCAGGACAAGCGGTTCTGATGACCCGGGGTCCGCCTCCGGCGCAATCAGCGATGTCACACACAGTATGTTGAGTGGCAAATCCGCAAAACACATCTGTGCCAGCGCCTGTTGCTCTACCGGCAGTAACAGGATTGTGGCATCCCCGGCCTGCACAATCGCCCGGATACGGCCAATAGTCTGCTTGTCGTTTTGATGGCGAAACGCCGGTAAGGGAGCTGGGACACATCCGGCCAACAGGCAGGCAAAAAAACCAATCACAAACTGACATTGATCTTCAATCGCGATTAGCACAACATCACCGGGGTTCGTCCTGTGGCGCATCTGTCGCGCCGCTGCCAGACAACGAGTTTTCAGGTCGATGTAGGTGAGCAATTCCCGGCGCTGGCCAGTGTGATCCAAAAAAATCAACGCATAGTCGTTCATCCGCTCTTCCGGATGACAGGTCACCAAGTCCTGTACACACTGACGCATTTCCGATTTCCATTGCATTCTGTTTATCTCCGTTTGTTCTTGTAGTGCGGGCTCACACTTGCCGGGGTGTCGCTCCCCATTGCCCCGCAGGGCCGGTTCAGGTCAGAGCTAGTTGGCTCCGGATCGCCTGTCCGTTATGACCTTCCGCGGTCAGTACCACACAGGTTGCCCCAGTGGGGACAGGCATTGTCCCTTTGTCAATGTCACTGTCTGCAATCGGCAGCGGTTTCTGGGGCGCTGGTTCGAGCACTGTCAGGGATAAGGTCTTGAGGTTGGCGGTGATCCAGTGCAACGTGCCCGATTCGTTATCAAAATACTGAATCATAGGGTGCACGGTATCGTTCTCCTGACTGAGGTAATAAACGTCTTTTTTATAGCCGGGCTGGTAAATCGTTAAGGTGGCCGCCCCGGGACCGAAATCAAGCTCAGCGGCTTGCCAGTCACTTGGGGTGAAGTCATGCACAATCTGCGTCAGCTCAGGATCTGCATATTTCAAATACATCAGCGAAACAGGCGTGACGGTAACCGGAAACACAGCTGTATCAGGATGCTGAAACCCATTGACAGTTAAAGTGTAATTGATCCCCGCGGGCATAAATTGCGCATTACGATTGCCGATGTTATACACCGATGTCAGATCCGAACCCGGCACGACAACATAAGGTGCCTGCACATTGGCAATGGCATTTCCCAGCCATTGCAGGCTGTTGCCATCGTCATAACGCACCCGCCAGTCAAGCGTCAGGCTTTCATCCGGCCCCACCGATGCAGAAGCCGGCGACGAATTCAGAATCATCGGAGCGACTTGCGTCAGAGCGACGGTTTCCGGTTCAGACTGATTGCCACCGGCCCACGCCGTAACGGTATAAACCCTCTGCGGCGTAGTATCGGAGCCGATCCCAGCGGGCGTACTGCCTGAATAAGGTGGTGTGACGAATGTCTCTTCCCCGCTACCTTCAGGAAAACCGGAGATCACCACTTTGGTACTCGCCTCACTTTGGTAGTAGAGCCGTGAAGTTTGATTTAGCCCGACAATCAAAGGGTCAAACCAAGCAATCACCCCCAGCGTCTTGGGCTTTTTGGTGACCATCAGTTGCTGCGTGCCACTCTCCGTCCCGATAAAATAACTGGCTGTCACCTGCACAGTACCGGGCGTGCTGTTCACCGGCATGTCTGAAAAAATCACATCAATGGCATCCCCGCCGGCCAGCTCCGTGGTTTGTGTAGGAGAAATGATGAATTGACCGTTGACAAAACTGCAGGTAAACACGCTCGGCGTCGGCTGTCCCTGAAACGTCGGTGACGTATTGACCAAATCCTCCGCTGAACTACCGGTCGGAAAAGTCACCACAATGGAATCGGGGACCCGGCCTGCGTGAAACGTGATGGACTCAGTCAGTGACGTATTCTCGGCAACCAGCTTCAAGGTGCCGGAGGCATTGGCAAAAACCATATCCGGTACAAAACTAAATCGAATGATGTCACTCATGATGACGATTCTCCCTGTGCATGCTTCCTGTGATTGATGTGATACAGCGGCTTACCTGCGGCGGGCACCCCGGCCCGCGTCAACACGAGCGAGCTATGATTTTTGCTTAAAATTAGCCAGCCGTAACCAGCCTTCAATGAGATTTAACGGCGTCGGATTCAGGCTCGCCTGTGATACGCTGGTGGTAATGGCCTGATTGGGTTGCCAGTTGGTGACATCTTGTCGGGCCACCCACGACCAGTTGCCCCGCACCTCAGACGGTGTCGGCATCTGAATTTGTTGTGGATCCAGTAACAGCGGGCCGGTTCTGAAGGTGGCACTTAAATTATCCATCGCCTGTGTGACCGGGCCGGTGGGCAAAGTCACACTGCTGCCCGGCAGGCTGCCCGGTGTCAGGGTGAGATCGCCGAACGGATCCATCAGCAGCGTGAGTTTTACGGTCTGCTGCTGTACGGACAGGGATACGACATGATCGGTCATCACATACCCGGAGGATGGTGTGGTCGGGACGCTGACCATGGCCTTCATCTGTTCGGCTTTGGGCATAACCCGGCTCTGCCTGAGCTGCTGTTGCAGTACCTGCGTTTGGCTGTTATTCCCGTAAACCGCATAAAAAGTGTCGTAGTCATCCGCCACGAAATAGCCCATCACGCCATTTTTGTTAAGTTGGCTGTCCCCGATACGTACCTGAAAATCAGTGGCAACAAATGGCGGTTGCGTAAGCTTGAACGTGCCATCGTCATTGTAATGCGCACCGGTCTGATACCAGCCCTGACTGAAGGCCGGGTCCCCAGCTAAGTCAAGCACAACTTCAGCCCGGACCACCGCCAGCGGACGTCCGAGCAGGATCGCCAGATTACCCTGATTAGCTGTAAGCAGGTTATTCAGCCAAAGCGAGGTATCGATCGCACTCATCAGATCCGCGTAGCTCTGCGCCCCCGACTCGGTCACGCCGGTTTTGAGCAAGGCATTGATCATGGCTTGCAAATGGACATTGCCGATTGCCGGATCAGCCCCCAACTGAGCGTTGGTTCCCGGCGCTGCATCCCAGCGAATGGTGAGAGAACTTTCCGCCTGTTCTTGCGTCTCACGCCTGATTTTGATCACCTCCCCCAAGCTTTGACCCGAGGCATCAAACACCATCAATGCATCATCTAAGTGGTTGGCCATCACCCACCCGCAAATCGGGCTGGTACTGTCCGATGAATTGCTTGCAATCGTGTCATCATCCCGTTGCAACAAACGGGTGAACATCATGGCATTTTGTGAAAAACGGGGCGGGAGCTGCCCGTAAGTCGAAGTCTCACCACGATAGTTTGGACTGCTGGTCTGCATGCTGTCAGACCAGGTGATGTCATTGATGGGGTCATGGTCACTGAGCAAACTGCTTTTGCCCGGCAGAACTTGCCCAAAAGAATCAATCAAACGCAAATCCATCACCTGAAAATGCCCGGCGCGAACCGGAAAATCCGGGACACTCGTTTGGGTCGTTGTGCCGGTCTGCGGTGCAAAATAAGCAGTTCCGTCCAGCAATTTACTAATGGCTGCATCTTCCGGGGTGTTTTTCATCGTCGCCAGTAACGTATTCAACTGTTCCGTCAGTCCGGACATAGATTGCGTGACCAAATCCATGTATTGAATATTGTTCGACACCCAAGTCAGGTTCTGCACAATGAACGCTGGCAATTGGTCATAGTTAGAATCCGCCTGAAACGCAGCAAACTGCGCCTGCATGTTATAGGTCGTTTTCAGGTTCAGCGTCGCCCGCCCTTCAAACAAGATCCCCGTGTTGGGTTCGAGGGTCGAGCCAATCCATTGATAATCATGATCGCCAAGTTGCCAGTGTTGCAGGGCATCGGCACCTGCCTGCGTATCCGGAATCCAGCGCACTTGCCAATCCATATAAATCGGTGTCCACGGATTGCGATCCGGCCGATAAGCCACCCCGATCGGATCCGGTAGCAAACCCTCGAAACCGCAGGCTTGCGTGAGTGCTTCGGTTGGCGGTTGGTGCTCAAACTGAGTCCAGCAGACAGTCTGCTGCATCTGTATTTTTTCAATCAGCGTTGCCAATTGATCATCTTGCGGTGGCTTGCCTGCTTTTTCGAAATAAATATGCGCAAGGATCGGGGCAAAGCTGGTATCCAGCAGTAACATTTCAACCCACAAGTTCAGCACTTCTTTCGGTATGGCGTTCCATCCCGGTAACGTCACCTGATTGAGCACATCCTGCCAAGTGATTTGAATCGCGGCATCCTGCACCGCCTGAAACGTCACCAGAATCGCGGTCACGGTTTGCCCGGTAACCCGAACCGGCAATAAGTCGGACTGCCCGGAGTCGGACCTATTGTAAGACGGAGGCAGGATTTTGGTATCCATCTCCGCCCCGCTGAGCAAGACCACCGGGTCCGCCGGTGATGCAATCGGGTCGAGATCAACCGCTTTTAACTCATACTGATCGCCAAGGCTCGTGGTTAATTCTGCCGAGAGTTGCTGTACGTTCATCTGCTCTTGTGACAGTTGCGTCTCATTGGCAGTCAGCTCCCCTGAGATCGCCTCAATGCTTTGAGTGACTTTTTGACTGAGCGTCTCATAAGCCTCCGGACTGATGGTGCGCTGGTTATAGGTTAAAAATTCCTGCTTCATGGCCAGGGCATACAGTTCCTGCCGCCGGCTCGCCATAGCTTGACTGAGTGTGTTGAGCCGGTCCTGCTGCTGATTGAGTTGGATCAGCAGTTGTGTCTGGGAGTCGCTGAGCGCAACCGACTGTTGCCCGGCGTAACTCGGCTCCGACGCTGTACCGATTCCGCTTTGTGTTGGCCGGGCCACCACCCAGGTCTGTCCCCGGTACTGCTTATCGAACTTGGCATTGTGAATCATGTTCTCCGCCCATTGCGGATCAGTTTGCATGTCAAACAATAAGCCGCGCTGAAACGCCTCCAGCGTCAGGGCAAGGCCGGGAATGTCCTCAGGGGTGATCCCGGATCCGGCGACCGTCGCCGCCTGAGTCGCCATATAGGTGGACAGGGCCGATTCCGGAGTATTGGCAATGGTGATCGAAGGCAGCTTTTTCTGACCGTCACCGCCAATCGGTGCCCCCGTCCCATAAGAGGTGTTGACGCCGCGCCATTGCACAGTCGCTACCATGGAGTGATACACAGACTGGGTTGGAAAATCAGGTGCGTCGCCATGACACCCGTTGGCCTGCTGCCAAGTGTGCCACGCTTCAATCATCGCTTTGGCCTGTGGTGCTAAGTTCAGTGCATCCGGATTCCAGTCCTCGGAGAGCCCGAATAACGTTTGCCAATCGAGCCAGTCCTGCTCTGCCTGATCCACATCTTCACAGGTCCATTGAAACTGTTGTTCCAGCATACTCAGCCAGTCCGTCCCTGAAGTAGCAGGCAGGTCAAACAAGGGATCGGTGGAGGGATCGGCATACCAGCCAATCACCGAATACAGGTAGGTTTGTGTCTCATCAGGCAAGACATCATGCAACGCGAACACGTTGCGAATATTGTCATAGGCCACCGACCAGGTCACATCTCCCGGACCAATCGCCTGAAGATCGACGGTGCCGTTATTTTCACCGTCAAAGTCGGCCAGCGCTACCTGCATCCCGATCTCACGCACCCCAAGGTTTGTGTCCTGATAATACGGGTATTGGTTGATGCCACTCAGATCACCGCTGACCGCTGTCAGGCTGTCCCCCTGAACCACCGTCGGGACTGCACTCAGGCTTTGGGCATCCGCATTCACGCTCAGACGAGTGATCAGCCAGCGGTTGGGTGCCGAGGGAAAATCCACCGGGGCCCCGGCTTTCACCTGCTGAGTACCCTGACGCAGGCTATTGGGCAAGGTCCACATCAGGTGAGCCCCGACCGGAGGACAGCTTGCATCGGCAAAAGGCGCTGGCTGTGCAGATGTGCCAAATGACCACATTGCATAATAGTTATTTTTCAGGTCAGCCCAGGTCGATGCCGCATTCACGTCACCTTGACCAATCAATAGCACGTCTGTCGGTAATGGCACCAGAACGGAGGGTCCATTCCAGACCGGAGATAAGTTACTCATGACTGTCCGTACTCCCGGTTGTCGTTGAAGGACGACAGGGCGGAAAGTTGTCCGCAGTGTCATAGGATTGCTTTTGCGCGGTTTTCGTCAGCTGGATAGCAAAACCACCGGCGGTCAGCACATTGTCTTTCAGCGCCCCGTCGGGCAAAGTCGTTTTGATATTGTTGACCAGCCCGGTGATATCCACCACGCGTCCCGGTTGTTCAGTGCCTGCCCGGTAGGCCCCGTAACCGCGCAGCTTCTCCCCCTGCCGGTTTTGAATTTGCTCGCCCGCAGGATAACCGCCCTCGCCCAGTCCACGCAGAAATAGATGGAAATCACTGCCGTTCTGAGGTGGATCATTAGGAAACAAGCCAAGCTGCAAGCCTTCTCCCGGTTGGATCAATTCAACCTGATCAGGCACACCATCAAACAAGCACAACAGGACGTTCGGGGATAACGTGTCCATACGCAGGATCGGCAGCAACGTGCCATTGCTCAGCGGCTGAACCTCCAGTCCGGGGAAATCAGCCACCACCTGAGAGCGAAAAATCAAGCCGGTGATCGGCCCACCCGATACCGTCGGAGGCGCCTGCGTCACACCGCGTAACGTCGAGCGTAGCATCACTTGCGCCTGATCAACCTGTTGATAAATGTCTTTGAAAAAGGCGAGATTGAAGACCGCATCCTGAGTGGATAACACCCCCACACTCATCGCGCCATCAATCAAGCGATCAAGCCAGTTTCGGTCAAGGTAGAAAAAACGCATCGATTCGGTGGGCAGCAACCGGATATCCGGCACCATGTAGTCCACCGGCACCCCGTATAACAGGGACAATTGCGCCAACTGTTGCTTAAGTGCCTCCGGCAGGATCGGTTTGGGTAACTCGCCGCTGTGCGCCTGTACGAGCGCCTGAGCAATGTCTGAATACACATCCGTGCGATTGGTGAGTGATTGCATGGTCTTGTTACCTCACTTTTTTATTCAGTGTGAACAATGGGTCTTCTCCCTGCTGATGCACCTTCGCCACCTCTTGCGAGCTCATCACACCGGGCACATGGTCCCCCAACACCTTTTGCTTGCGGGTTTTCATCATGTCCCAGTCCACCTTGTGAAACGTCTCGGCAAAGAAAGTCCGGGTTGCACTTTGTAAAGTTGCGGCATCGGCTGACCCCATCGCGGACTGTAAAGTTGTAGCCGTCGCGGAGACTTGTTTTTGCTTAGCCTGATCGACAATCAGCCGCAGATAATCCGCCCGCCAGTTAAAGATGCTCCGGGCAAATGTGCCGTCCGACAAGGCCAGCAACCGACCGATTTGCCACGCGCTGCTATAGGCATGATTAAAGATTCCGGTATCCGGGTCATAGTGAATTGCATGATCAGAATACAGATAAGGACCATAATTGCCTGCCGTGTCCGATAAATTCGACGCCCGCCGGGTCGGACTGGGCGTCAACGGCCCCCGATACCAGGCAGTTGCCTGTTCCCCGGCGCGCATTTGGTTTTGCAGGGCCACATAGCCGGTCTCCAGCGCTTCTTTCGCCACCGGATTGTCTTGGGTCTGCCCGGTCACAGTCATTTGCATCAGCGACACCCCACCGTTTCCTGTCTGACACAAGGCCTCCATCATGTTCAGAAACTCATTGTCAAAGTTGGTAGTGGTGAATTCCCATCCGCCCAGCAACACCAACCGGATCGTGTCGTAGTCGCCTGTAATCGTGTCACCGTTGAGATGCGCTTCATGGCCTTCAAACGACACCAGCATGATCTGGTTGGTTTGTCCGATGCCCGGGAGCCTGTTACCCACACACAAAGAAAAGCACCCATCTGCATCCATATTCAAAATCACTTTACCATCGGTGTTGACCGCACGAGCATGGGATAAGTACTGCAATTCCGTCAGTTGTGGGGCGATGGCCTGAAAGAAAGTCAGCGACATATCCACGACTCTGACTTTCGTTTCATCCCCGACAAAATCTGCCCCCAAATCCGGTGGAAGAATCTTCCCGCCGGGCGCAACCAGAGCGGCCGTTGTCACCGTGACCGGTTCAGACACCGGGGCCTGTGTGCCTGCAAAATCGGCCTGATGCAAAGTCAGCAACCCCAGCCATGGCGTGTTCTCATGGGCGGTAGTGTGATCCGGGTCGATGGCGCGGGACCACGGCAGGCTAAAATCATTGAAGACAATATTCGGCAGAAAGTTAGCGTAATTGCCCGTTTGATTGGCCGGCGGGAAAATCGAATGAATCCGGCTGGGATTCAACTGAAAACGCGGGCCATCAATGGTCAGCGCCTTTTGATTCTCATACACCGGGGCCTGATCGCCCACATTCGTGACGCTCTGGCTCGCCGTGACCGTGTACTGATCCGTTTTCAGCGGCGGCTGGATGGCGTCAAAAAACTGTATATCCCCGGCACCAACCGTTCCCGGAGTGTCAATCACATTGTTTGTCATAATCTTCCGTTACCCCGGTATGAATTGAATGGTTGTTTCCGGCAAAGTTGCAACATACACATCCATCCCAACCTGACTCAGCGCCAAGCGAGGGCACTGCTGTGTTTGTTGCAACCCGTCCTGATTCAGGCCATACATGCCCAGCATAACCGCCTGCTGATCCACCCAGCGGACGAGCGTGCCCGAGTAATCGCGAACGGTGTCCGGCACCCGGAAAAGGAACAGTGTATTGCCATGATAGTCTTTGACGGTGAGCGGTTGGCTGTCGCCACTTTTAGTCGGAACTTCATCAGCCCCGACCGTGACCTGAATGGCGTCATCACTGACTTTACCCTTCAATAACACGCCCACAACGCGAATCTCAGAATCAAACACAGTCTGAACCCAGCCTTTCACCGACTGACGGTCCATACTCAAGACCGTGTTGTTTGCCAGCATATCGCTGACTTTGACATGTCCGATGCTGCCGGTTGCAGAGGTAATCTGACGACTGTTCTGCACCCGAACCAGACACCCGTCCCCCAGCGTCCAGTTGCCGGAGACTTTGGACAACTGCGAGCCCACCTGCCAGCCGACCTCATCCGACAAAGATCCGTCACTAACCCCCTGAACCACAACCCGAGCGGTCTCTTTCGGCAACGTGTGGTCTCCCGCTGCCGGACACACATCAAATCCCAGCAGGCTACCATAGGTATCAAAGCTGGCGATCAGCACCGCCAGATTGCCAGTTGCATGTACCCGCAGGGACTGCGCCGGATCGGTTTTCACCACCAGCGTAGTACCTTCATACAACCGATGAACTGACGCGGTGGCTGAACCCTGACTTTTCAAACCACTGGTGGCTGAAACCCCGGCACCGGACACCTGCCAGTGACCTTTCGACTTACTTCGGAGAGTCGCCAGCGCCTGACTGGCTCGCACTGATTTGGCCGGCACCTGATAAGCCTGCAATTGCGCGATCACCGTCGGCGCAGTGACTGACATCGTCGCGATGGCGGGCGCAGCAGACTGAAGGTGGGTCTGAGCAGCAATGGGGTTGCCCGCTTCAGGCACCCCGTTATTTTGATAGATGCCGATTTTCGCCAGCACCGGAAAATCCTGCAAAATCTGACTGACCGAGGCCGCCATCACACTCAGTCCGGGACTGAGCGGCGCGTCAATACCTGAGGCTTGCAAAGCTTGATAGATGTCATTTCTGGCCGTGACCACAACTGCCGCCATCAGGGTTTCCCGGATCACCGTAAACGCCTGTTGCTGCCGGCTCTCCGGATACAGAGCTGCCGCAGGGATCTTGGGCGTAAAGGCAAACGGCAGGCGTTTGGTGTCACCGCTGACATACGCCAGATTCTCTAGCGGGAAGGTGGGGATTACCGTATCGTAGATGTACTGACTGGCATTGAGCACCAGACCAAAAAGTACGTTTTCGATCAGCATCGTCTTCGGATCCGGCGCAACATTGAGATTCAGTGCGCTACGCGCCCATAACGCCGCCGGAGCGCCGTTGTTGGCACCGGTCAGCGCAATGTTTCGCTCTTTCAGGTTGATCTCGGTACCGGATGAATCGGTCAGGGTGACAGTCATCGGTGAGGAGAGCGTATCCTCTTTCCCCATCGGCCGGACACCGACTGCGACACTCCCGCTCAGTGTCGTGTCTGACTGTGTTACCGTCAGTTCACTAACCGGAATCGCAGACTCCACCGTAATTTGCCACGGAATCGGGTTCATCACCCAGGCACCGTCACCCTTCGCATCAGGGGTGGTATTGCTGTCTTGCTGCAAGCCTTTTTGAGCAGTCCACTTCACCACTTCCTGCGTTGCGGTCGCTGAGACGGCCGTTGCAGACAGCCGTGCCGACGTGACTACGTCAGTCGTCTGCCCACCGCTGCCTGAAGGCAGAAACTCTTGTTCAAACGCCGCCCAATCCAGCACCTGAGTACTGGGGTGATTATCCTGATTGCCAATCGGGATCGAAAAACGAATCACATACCAATCGACATCAACCGACCCAAACACCGGTGGCCCATGTAGTTTCAACTGGCAGCCGAGCTTGGCAACCAAACGAACAGAGACGCCGGCAATCGAGGTTTCAAACCCGGCATATACACTGACACCAATTCCCACATTAAAATAAAAAGGCTGCCACTGAAGTAAGAAGTTGGCATAGGCGTCCAGCCCGGCGACAAGCGGCCCGGCATCAAATGCCACAGTTAAATAGCCGCCGGACATAATTGCAGTCGGGCAAATTGCGAAGTAAGCGCCCCCGGTGATCGACACTTTGCCGACCGAGAAATCCAGCTTCCACTGAATACCCAGCCGCGGTACATCCGGATAATACACGGGTTTTTGAAACGCCGGGTGATACCCGCCCAGCGTTAACACAAAATCACCGGCCGGAATCAAGGTACCATCCGCCAGCGTGACGTCTTTAAACCATAGGTAGAAGGCAAACCCACCGGTAACTTTCACGCCTTGCGCCAGAACATAAGAATTCGGTGTGAGCTGCGCTTCCGCACTCACGTAGCCCGCATTGGGATTGATCGTAACTTTTAAGGCCAGCTCCATATATGCCAGCGCCAAATTCGGCTTGGCCTTCGGCGGTAACGTAGCGACCGACACGCCCAACAGATTGAATTCAAAGTCCTTGCCGAAACTTAAAAAGAGCAACGCCGTGGTATCAATGAGTTTGAAAGAAGAAAACTTCAGCCCTGCGGCAAACCAATACTGCCCCACCTGAGGTGTCACCACTTGATTCAGTTGCGTCAGGGCAGCCATCGGGTCTTCCCCTTCCGTGAAGGAACCATCAGCCACACCTTTGACCAGCGGGAAGTTCGCGACCTCTTCAATACTGGGGATCTCCAGCGACCGATTGTAGGCAAAGCCAGCCGCGATACCCTCAATGAAGAAGGCGGGCACACCGCCCAAAGGCGCATTGAGCACCCCAAAGATAAACATTGAGGTGGCTTCTTGCCCATCGATCTGAATTTGGGCGTAGGAACCTAACGCCCCAAGTGAAAACTTGCCGGATGACACAATCCCGACCCCGGTGTAACTGACGATGCCATCGGTTTCTTCTTTCAGGAATCCGGCATCAATGGTCACACCACCGGTATAGTCAATGGCAAAGCCATCCAAATCGATGGTGTATTGGTTCCAGTCCGTCGGATGTGTCACCGGCACTCCGACGCGCAACCCTTGCATTGCCGCCGTCAGACCGGAGATTTCGAAACTGCCGGAGCTGAGAAAATCAAGTAACGGCGGCGTGTTCTCGCCTTCCCAGCCGATGCCGACATTGTCAATATAAAGCGGACCAAAACTGCGCTGCACCGGAATAATCACATCATGACCGTTGCCCATCGGGCTGCGTAGATTGACCCACAGCTTGTCGAGATAGCCGATGTCCACAGAAAACCGCGGATCCGTGGTACTGGTGTCGGTCTCCGCAGACGCGCTTTGCTTTTCGCCCGAACCCAGCACATTTTTAGCAATCGGGTTATTGCCACCGCCTTCTGAAATGAGTGTCGGGGCCAGTGAGATGCCCATTTCATCCAAGGTCAGGCCGACACCGAAAGTCATGTCAATGGAAGACGAACCTTGGAACTGCATCGCAAACAAGGCGCGCGGTTCAATCTGACCTAATTTAAACCGGCTCAGATCCACAATCGGCTGTGCATTTTGACCAACAATGTCAAAGCCGACATTGTTGAGCACCAGATTAAACTGTTCGAAAGCGACGGAGAAATCATCCCCGCTATGGCTGACCGGTACATACAGCCCAATCCCTTTATCCCCGAACGCAGGAGTGCCACGGCTACTCTGCGTGATCCAGTCGGTATTCTCGGCACCAAGCTGGAAGACCAGATTAGGCACCGCTTTGAGCGTGAGATCCGGTGCCTGTAATAGCAGACCGTAATAGCCGTCCACATCGGTTTTCGGACCGAGGATAAGTTTGCCATTCTGACCGAATTCGAGCAGAGTCCAGGGTTTTTCCAACAGAGTAAACAGCAAACCGCCGAAGAAACTCTGAGCGGTGATCTGCGTCAGCTCATCAAACGATCGGAGCACATACAAATCCGATTGTTCTGCCACCACTTGGGTGGCGGTGAGTAACAGCACCGGCGTGATCTCTGTGCCTGAGCTGAAAGGCGTTTCCAGCCATGATTTCACGGTCTCCTGATTGAGAGTCAAGAGCGAGACATATCTGGGCAGCACATCTTTGATCACATCCATCAGCCAAGCCGTGACTTTGTCGCCGACATCGTCCCCACCGCCAAAAAACGCTGGCAGTAAGGTCACGGACAAAGCAGAGGCTTCCCCCGGTTTTTCCGGATCGGCCAGTGGATCAAACCGAAACTCAAACTGGTTATGTGTATAACTCAGGCTCAGTCCCGGGCCGTTGAGAGTTTCAATCGGTGCGATCATCTCCAGCCCAAAAGATGCTGTAAGTGTCTGGTCAGTCAGGCTGTAGGCCACCCCGGTCGGGGCAACCTGCATTTTCAGCAAAGGCACGTCCGGCAGGTCAAATCCGGCCCACACGCCAATCGCATTCGAGGAGTCATACCCGAACAGGAGCTTGAGCGGCAGAGTCTCGCTTGGGATGTACTGGATTTGTCCATCCACTGCTTCAATCGCATCTTCCGGCAACACCAGCGACAGCAACGCCACAATTGCCTGCGCGGTATGTGGTGCACCGGATTCGGAGAATCGTTCAGAGACCCAGTCAAACGCCGTCACCTCTAAGGTATTGAGCAAATCGGCCTGACTCTGACCTTCGGTTACTGCGGTAGTAAAGTCCTGTACTAAATGGTCCACCAGCGTTGAGACATCCGTTTGCTGGGCAAAGGTTTCCATCGCCCTGAAGAACTGACCGGCACCGGTGTCTGCGGCATATTTCGACTTCATCTGCGCAATCAGTTTGGGGATCACCTCCTGAATCACAACGACAGCCCCGGTCGCCAGTGCCTGTGTTGCCAGCGTGCCCCAACCAAGGAATGGCAAAAACTGCACACCGAGTCCGGTGGGTTGTTCCGGCGTACCCTGAGACAGTTGCAACGCGAATGTTTTGTCAAACGCAATCCGAGTGAAGAAGCCATGGTCCAACGCTGCAATCGTCGCCTCCAGATCCAGTCCACCGGAAAACGCGGGTTGATACTGCTGATCAAGCGTGAGGCACAATTGTAAGTTTTTCAGTGCTGCCAGATGGTCCACAATCTCAATCTGATCAACGCCAATATTCAAGGTCGTTCGTTGATCCTGTCCGGACACCTGCACCTTGAAGTCAAACGGTAATCCACTGAGGGTAGCGCCCGAATCCGGTACCGGTGTGAGCTGTATGCCCTGATAAGACAAAGCAGGCAGGTCGCCAAGCAATGCCACCAGTTTAGCGGTGCTGAATTGCCCGTTGTCCCCAAGCACTTCATCCGAGAGCAACCAGCCCAGCGGGTCAGTCAACAATCCCATCAAGGACGGCATTTGCCAGAGCCCATCCTCATTTTTTGCCAGACCAAGCCCGGTGAACAGCTTCTGAATCACTTCGTATTGGTCGAGTAATTCATCTTCAAAAACAGCATTGAGCAAAAGGTTGAGTGTATAAGCCGGGGCCAGATGAGCGACCTGATCGACAAACATATCCGACACAAAGGGATACAGCACCAGTGGCTCAGCCGCAGGTGTTAGGCCATTCCCCCAGACAAGCTGAATCGACAGATCCGGGGTTTGCAACTGCCCCTGCGCCATCCGCAATTGCAGTCGGGTGACCAGCGTCAGACCAAGCTTAGGCACGGCCGCATTCACCGTCAGGACAAGGGTCTGATCACTGAGGTTGAAGGTCAGCCCGCCATCGAGTTGCAGCAATCCGGCAATGTCAAATGCTTGCTCCGGCATCACGGTCAAACTGACCAAACCGTTTGCGGTGGTGCTGAACGTGAACTTGCCATAGGTTTGAGGCGTGATATTGCTTGAAATCTGGGCCGCCAGCGTCGTGACGGCATCGACATCAGTAAACAGGGCTTCAAATCTTGACGAAAGTCCCCGAACCGGGTTGCTGGCGATTTCCAGCAGTGCCTGCGGATTGAGAGGGTATCCCTGAGCCGCCGATCCGCAAATCTGTAACGCGGACAGGAACTGGTACGCAGGTACGGGCAACGTCGGCAACGTCACCCCGGTCACACTTTGGATAAAATCAAATAGTTCGCTGCGACTGGCCGGTTCGGTCAGCAGCCGGTTCAGATTGTCCTGCATATACCCGGTCGGATCGGCCAGCAGGCCTTGCCAGCCACTGGCATTGATGCCGTAGGCCGCCTGTTCGGTGTCTCGGGTTAAAGTCAGGCCGAGTAAGGTCAGCAAGCGATACAGGGTTTGGAACTGCGTGTTGTCCGTCACACTGGTCAGTTGCACCGCTTCCTGAATGGCACCGTTGAGGAGTGCAAGAAAAGCCGACTCTAAGTTTAAGGCAAGCTCTCCGTTCATCAACATTTGCAGCGTAACGGTGTCCTGCGGGGGGCTCTCCCCCAGAGTGATATCCGTGAAGGACACCACTGGCTCAAATACCAGCGTGCTACTGACAATTCGGAGCGAAAAGCCCAACTGCACCGCCCCGGCGGAACCGACACTGCCGAGATCAACCAGCTTGCCGTCGGGTCGAGACAAAGTGCCGACACATATTAAAGAGGGCAAACTGTCCAGAGAGGACAGATGCCGGGTCGCCATCGAATACTCAAACAGGTTGAGCCGGATATCCAGCGCAAAATCGACCTTGCTTTCACCCGTGCCGATGAGTTGAAATGTCTGTTGCCGCCCGAGACCCGCCCCAAGTAAATGCTGCGTCCGATCAGACCAGACGGGCAGATAAAACGCCGACTCGCCAATCGGGGTTTGCCACGGTTCGGTAAACGTACCTTGTCCGGCAATCGCAGGTGCCGCGGGCTGATCGGTCATGGCCCAAGCCAGTAACCCCAGAGTACTCCGGCTTTTTTCATCCGTACTCAGGAGTTGTTCAAGCTGCTGATTCAGATCCGGCCAGGGGGTATCAAAGCTGTGGAAAGGATAGGGTTCAAAACCGGACCAAGTCAGGCCACTGGTCGGAAAGACGGGGGAGGCCGACAAATCCGTGACCAAACCAAACGTACCGGCGAACCATAAACCCGTTTCAGACTGCGACCGCATCAACATGGCACCTAGTGCACTGATGAAAAATGGGCCGAATGTTTGCTGGCTTTGCGTCACTAAATCCTGTAGAGAAGACTGATCACTGAAATTTAAATCACTGCCAAGGGCGGTAACCTGTCCGTCTACCACCAGCGCCGGTCCGTGAATGCACATCGACCAAGACCAGCCACCGGACTGCTGCCAGCACGCAGACAGTTGGGCCGAATCCACCTTGACTTGCATCCCGCCGACGGCGGGGGTTTCCAGCCCGTCCGGTAATGACAGTCTGGCCGTTGCCCCGGCAAACCAGTTTGCGACTGTCCCGATAGAATCCTGCCCGGTGCCGAACCGGATGGTCACGGCATCTATCTCTAATGCAGCAACAATCACGGTGCTGTTAATCTTGATTTCCGGAGCAAGTGAGGCACCGAGTGTCAGCGCCCTCGCCGCGTCGTCATAGTATCCGGTTAGATACGCAGGCAAAGCCAAATCGGAAACCGAAATCCCCGCTTGCCATGGGTCACTTGAAGTGCCTGTCCCCGTAACGGTGACACCAGTCGTGTCCGTTGCCGATTTCAGCAATGTTGCCAGTGACTGCACGATGTAGGTAAATGCCTGCTTGCCGTCAATCAGCGGCTGATAGGTCAGCACATGGCTGTAATAATCGGCCCAGGCACCGATCGGATCGGCCAGAGCGTCCGCCATTCCGGCAGGTGAAAAAGGTGGGGTAAGTTGTTCGGGCCATTGTGAAGCCAACGCAACCGGCGGGTTCAGACCAATCATTGTGGCCAGACTATCTGACAGAGCCTGATTATCGGTACCGAAATTCAGTAAAGATTGAAGCCCGGTGCTCAGAGCTGCAGCCCCGGCATTAGCAAGCTGGCCGGGCGATAACAAGTTCAGGGTGTCGTAGTGGGTCTCTCCGATAATCACTTGATTCAGTTCAAACCAAGGCATCATCTGACCGGATATGCTCAGCGTCACCCCGCCTTGCAACGTGCCAATGCTGTACGCGATGTCATTGGACTCAAACGTCACCAATGGTGAGGCCAGCGTAGTATTTTGCAGGCAGAACTGCGCTGTTATCTGAATTGCGTCAGACAGGCCGGGGGCAGGCCCGGTCAGTTGCAGGTTGACCAATTCCGCTCTGGCTTGCAGGACAAATGCCATGTCGGCACCTTGCAAGGGAATCGGCGTTCCGGAGAAATCGATCCCAAAATACAACGCGCGCGCGCTCTGTCCGGTGACGTCTGTCCCCAGAGTGCATTGCAAGGTGCCGATGCTGTCAATTTCCAGTGCCGTGATCCGGAAAGGATCGGTGCGTGTCCCTGATCCGGTCACCTGAGGCCGGTTGAATAAAAATCCGGAAAAACAGGAGAGCCAGGTTTTTAACACCTCATGGTCTGAGGCAATAGCATTAAACCAGTCTAAGAAAAGCTGTCCGGCCTGTCCCTGCCGGGCTGCGCTCAATAAGTCATACCATTTTAAAAGCGGAATCGTGGCCTGCGGTGCGCCTTCAACGTCCGGAACACGTCCGCTTAAACCAAACAGTGGCGGGAAGTAGGCGATATTGTCTTTCGCATTCGGGAACACCTCACTCAGTCCACCGACAAACAGACTCGCCACCGTGTCCATAATCTGTTCAGCTGTGATGGCTTCTAAATCCGCCAGCGAGCGATTGCTGGGTGTCGTTTCTCCCGCCAGTTGTAAACCAACAATTTCAACCCCCAGAGAGAAGGGATCAGGCACCGCAAAATCGGTATTGAGATTGATTTTGACACCATTGAACTGAATATCATTGATATCAATCATAGGCTTGTCTGGATCGGCTCCGGTCACGGACGCGCCGGCCACAATCGGAAATCCCGGTGTCACAAAGGTGATTTTGATTGGGTCATCCGCCTTCGGGTCAATCGCAACAAACGGCATGACACCCCAGACGGCTGCCTGTAAAGTCGCGGGCGTGCCGAAAGACCAGTCATGATAGACGCCCAGAGCAAAAACGGTAGCACTCCCTACCTGATATAACACGACATTAACGCCCGTCTGTACATCCTGTCCCGCTTTTTCATACCGAATCGGATACCAGTTCCCCAACAACGCCGGATTCTGAATGGGAATACCGAATGCATTGCCGCCAATCTCGCCCAGCAGGGCCTCAAACAAGGCATTGAATTCTTCAGGATGATTGACGATTCCGGCTTTGGTTTGGGTGTAGGGATCGGTAAACCATTCCGGCACCAGCGTAAAGCGCTCCTCCCCCTGACTTTCTAAGAGGCCAACTAGCACCCCCAAACTGGATAAAATCGGATCAATGCCAGAAAAACTCACCGGAGCAGTCTGCGGTTCGAATGCCCGATTGACAGGATTTATCTGGTTCATATGCTTCAACTCTTAGGTTGGGGTCGGCTCGGATCAAGCAACAACAAATAGCGACTCAGTGAATGTTGGGTGTTGTCATGTGTGTCCAGATTCCCTAACAGCGCCACGGTGTTCTCTACCGGGTTCCAGTAGGGCTGATCCTGCAAGGCAGTTGCGACATCATCTCCGGGCCGGAGAACCTGATAACTGACCGCACCAAATTTTTGCTGGAACTTGTTCGCCAGATTGACACTGGCAAAATAACTGGCACCGAACGTATAGAGCTTAGCCACAGTCAACGATGATGTATTCTCAGACGAAGGATTGAAGGCAATATCGGCGGCCATCGCATTTGCCAGCGCCCCGCCAAAACCGTGTCCGATGAGATACAGTGACTTCTCTGCCCTTGTTTTGTCCGATAACAGTGTCTGAAGATAAGTCTTAATTTTCGACACCAGAGATGCTTCACCTTTACTTGGTGGGGTGTAAAGAACCTCATGAACCCCAGCGGTAATGATGTCGCTGTAAGGGGTGGTGGCAGTGGTGCTGTACGCATCCATCATCAAGAATTCCTGATAGGTCAGACTGCCTCTGAAAGCCAGCATCAGCGTATTGCTGGTTTCAAAAACCGCTGCAATATAAGGCGATTCACCCAGATCAAATGAATAAATCAGGCCCGGTGGGTTTGGGTTATCCGGGTTCTGTGCCTGCCGATACAACTGGGCGACTAACCCGCCCAGATTAAAAGCCAGAGTCTGACTAAATCCAGCGGGCGGATTCGGGATCACGGTAGCGGTTGCCGGGAAGGTTTGCGGCGAGCCGCCCAACGCTGCCAGATAAAAATTCGTATCCCGAACTTGCCAGGGAGTGTCATACGGCTTAGGGACTGAGGCCGGAACATATACCACCTCACCAAGTGGGGAGAATGTCTCCGCTGCCGGCAAAGAGGTGGGCACATCAGTCACGGGCCGGTCAGGAAAAGGATCGACGGTCAGAACCAGCGAACCGGCCCGGAAATTATATGCCCCCGTGACAGTCTGGTTGTAATAGGTGGCAAATGTGCTGTTGGCAAAGTTCCCCGTGCTGAACACATAACTGGTTGGTTGGGTGCTCCAAGGGAGCAGCTGTTGATCCGGGCCCTTGTGTTCCGGCCGGAAATCCAGCGCCACAATCTGCGCTAAAGGCCCACCCAATCCCATGCCGGTGATATAGAAAGGTTTGCCGGCCGCTCCGGTATTTTCTAAAGATGTTAATAACTGCCAGACCACCGGCCGCAGCCAGACATAGGCTGAGGTGTACATTGAAAAAATGACTGCATCTTCAGGGGCTGAACCTGCCACCGCCTCAGGCAAACCATCTTTCGCCTCAGGCTCAAATCCAGCCGTGTACATCCCTAACATATGAGACCACGGCACCCCAATGGACAAACAAGCGACCACCTCGTCTCCTACATTGCCAAAGGCAAGTAGTACCTGAATCTTACCTAAAGAAGAGGTAAACACAGTTTTGGTGGTGAGCGTCTTCCAAGTTGCCGGTAAACTGGGAACGGTACTTAAGCCGGATTCAACCGTAACACCCGCCAGTTGAACCATGATTTGTTCGTATGACTGCTGTTTTGTACTCATGCCTGCCTCCTTCGATGCAAGGCGTTCTGTTGCCGGAATAGTCAGCAACAGCCTGAGGTCAGACAGGTGTGATATGGCTGTTCGTCCAGTACAGCTTTATTCGTACTTTTTATTCGGTACGGTTATTCAGTACGGGCAGCCGACCCGGAAAGGGGCTGATAACACCTATCAGTAAAAGCGTGAGAGGAAAATCACGGTGCAGTGTGCCTCAACCTCACACAGTACGGTTGGCACACCACTCCAAGGCACACTCTCAGTTAGTAGTTATTGCTGGGAATCGGTTAGTTATTGCTGGGAATCGCTTTGATCACCCCGGGCGCACCGGGTTTACCCGGTGCGCCGCCTTTACCGGGATCCCCGGATGTATGGCCTTTTCCTGGCGCCCCACCGCTGCCTTGCTCGCCACCATTGGTGGTACTATAGGTTGGCTCAATTGAAGGTTTAGGTTGGCTCTTATCGTAATAAAAATAGATCTGCGCCCCATTGCCACCATTGCCACCGTTACCACCCGCGCCGCCACTACCGCCATCGCCTTCAGAACCGCTTTTGGCATCCGGGCAAGGGCCCGGATTATGACCCGCCTCACCGCCTTTGCCACCATTACCACCGGCCCCTCCATTACCACCGGCCTGACCTTCCTGTGCACCGGAATGGATGCTGATATTGCCGGACGCACTGTTAATCATGCAGTACAAAATCGGGCCATGGGCTCCGTGCGTACCGTTGTCACCGGGAGCACCATTCCCGCCA
Source organism: Vibrio sp. MEBiC08052 (assembly GCF_001506075.1). Lineage (GTDB taxonomy): Bacteria > Pseudomonadota > Gammaproteobacteria > Enterobacterales > Vibrionaceae > Vibrio. The sequence continues at coordinate 2,436,767 of NZ_KQ947475.1, forward strand.
TTGCCCCCTTTCCCCCCATTACCCGGGGCAGTTTTGCAGTGGCTGGCACATTTGGCCCCCGGGCTACCCTGCTGACCCTGATGGCCATCATTGCCCGCTTTCCCGTTGGCGGCTTTTGCTGGGTTCAGTGTCGGCATCGACAGATTAATCGTGTACGAACCGCTGGGTTGCGATCCTTGCTGGTTTAGGTTCTGGCAGTTTAGGTAAGCCTGCCCGGATGATTTCACTTGTCCGCCAGCTTCGATAGTGAGGGTGCCAAAATTGGTGGTGGTACCATTGCCCAACTCAAGGATTTCACCGCTTTTAACCGTATGGTCTGTCATGGCAAAGGCGGCCAGTGTCATCGGGAATTCATACTCCTGAAGTAACGCCAGATCACTGTCTGCGACTTTGGCCGTTTCCCCTGCAACACCACAATGCAACGCAGCTCTCAATTGCTGCCTGTGAGCGGCGGTCAGCCCCGTTTTCACTTCAGCAAGATCAAGTGCCGGAGGATAATTCAGATGTGAGTCATCGTCTGTCTTCGGTAATGAGACAAGCGCTTTCAGCTCAGCGAGGTTGGCAACAGTAATCATTTTCGGAGGGACGGACGAGACTTGAGGATCTTTAGAAAATGTAATCTTTTGAGGTGTGTGTGCCGGTAATTGAGACAAACTTTCAGCAGTAAAACCAAAGCGTCGATTATTGGCATCAAAATCCATTTGCTGTTGTTTTGATAATTGCATAATACGTTCCTGATATTATTTCATTTCAATCAACAGCAAATAATTCACATAAAACATAGATTATTTATGATTAATATTTTCCATGAGTAACGATGAATTATCATTCACCGTGTTGAACAGTATTCTTGATAAAGCCAGTTTAATAAGTTAATTCAACCTTACCGCTCTCAATTTCACCACCATAGATCCCATCTGCTAATTGGTATTCGTGAGTCGGTTGGATCAATTTTTTGAGTTCAGCATAGCCTGCTTTGGTTCGGTCATCGCTCTCCCACAGGCTCAGGCAGCCGATGAGTAACACATCGCTACTATCATAATTTTCAGTTGTTAAACAGTTTTTTACAGTTTGTGCCGCCGTCTTATCAAACCATTCTTCATCTTTAGACATCATCACCAGATGGATCCCGATAACTTCAGACTTATCCTTTTTCTTGGCAAGAATGCCGATGCAAGAAGTGAATGCCGTAAACTGCACTTTACCGGCACTGCTATATTCTTGCTCTTTAATTTTCATCACATCACTGGTCTCAGTTAATGTATATGACATGAGAGCTTCCTCATTTCAGCTGGTCTAAAAATACATAAGGCATATTACTAAACATAAATAACCATGGATCACTAATATTTAAAGTTCACTAATATTTAAATTAATGTAAATTTATTGTAATCCGATGGTTAAATATTAGGCAATTACACTTATATTGCAAGTATGCGTTAGTCATTTTTGAATAAATTTATTTAATAGATTAAATAGTCAATTAAACTAACTGTAAATTATAAGAATTCATATTGAATAGAAAAATTCGCCAATGGCATCCGGTGCAGCTACCGTATGGGGATTGATATTGTTCGAAGGACTAAGGCAAGGTCATGATTGGTGTTATCGAGCACATCTTTGATAAGTTTAAAACTAAAGATCACCATCAGGTCATATTGGATTATCTGACCTGAATCCCTTGTAAAAATGCCAGCCTGACGGCTGGCATTCACTTCTCAGAATCATTCAATCACAGATCAAACAATAAACTGATTCAACAGTTTTTCCTGTTGATGGACTTTCTCAACCTGTAACTCAGTTGCCTGACTTGCCCCCTTGGCAGAGTCTGCAACGTCACCACTGATATCTTTAATTTTCACCATGTTATTGTTGATTTCTTCAGCGACCAGACTCTGTTCTTCCGCTGCCGAAGCAATCTGAATATTCATATCGCTGATCTGTTGAATGGCTTGACTGATGCGCTGAAGTGCCTGATTGGCAATATGAGATTTCTCAACGGCTTCAGCCGCTTTCCCTTTACTCTCGCCCATCGCAGCAGACACAGAAGACGCACCGGATTGCAACTGCTCAATCATGGTTCGAATTTCTGTTGTTGATTTTTGCGTTCTCTGCGCCAGAGTTCTCACTTCGTCGGCAACAACAGCAAAGCCACGTCCGGATTCTCCCGCTCTGGCCGCCTCAATCGCAGCATTCAATGCCAACAGATTGGTTTGATCCGCAATCTCATTAATTACTTCCAGAATCGTTTCGATATTCGCAGTCGCTGACTCTAATTGTGTGACTTCTTCAACCGCTTGATCAATTCTTGCCGAGAGCTCATTAATTGACTGAGTGGTATAGCTCACAACCTCAGCCCCTTCATTCGACGCATCATCCGCTTCTTTTGCTGCTGTCGCTGCATTTTGCGCATTATGAGCGACTTCAGATGCCGTCGCTGCCATCTCATTCATCGCTGTTGCAAGCTGATCCACTTCCAGCATTTGGGATTGCATCCCTTCGGCTGAGTGCCTCGAATGAGTTGCAATGGTTTTGATGCCGTCCAGAATATCGCGACTAATTTCTTTCGACTGACTGATTTGATGCTGTAGTTTTTCGGTAAACTGGTTGAACCCAACCGCTAACGTCGCAAATTCCTGATCCAAATCCGTTGCCAGTCGTTTGGTGAGATCTCCCTCACCGGAAGCGATATCATCAATCGCAGTATTGAGTATACTGAGCGGACGAATCAGCCGTTTAATGAGCAGGGATAGCAAGATCAAGCTGATAATCACGCCAGCCAGCGTATATAGAATAGAGCTGTTTCTTAATGAAGAGAGTGTACTAAAAGCGATAGATTCATCAATCACAGCACCAACATACCAGTGTTCACTTGGCACTTCGGTGAAGTTAATCAGGTAATGTTTACCATCAATATCCACACGCTGCATACCGGTTTTCAACTGAGCACCGGGTAGATACTCGGTAAATTTCTTACCATTATACTCCCGATTGGGGTGTGCAATCGTTTCCCCTTTCTCCGTCACGATAAACAGGTGACCGGCATCGAAAAGGTTCACAGAGTTCACAACGTTAGAGAGGCCAGAAAGGTCCAGATCATAATACATCCCCCCAACCCACTGACCATTTTTATAAACAGGTGTCGCGATAGAAATAATGATTTTCTTCGTCGTAAAGTCAATATAGGGTTCGGTGACGATCATTTTCCCTTGGTTTTTAACATCAATGTACCAAGGTCGTTTTCTCGGATCATAATCCGGGGTTGGTTCCCAGTTATCATCGTTTTCTATCACCGCACCATCATCTGTATACCCTAACCCGACAGCCACAAAATCTGATTTAAGCGTGGGTGTTTCTAACACATTCTTGACGTAATCCCGATTGTTGGGATCCAATTGAATAATTTCAGTCATCGAATGGGCCATCGCTTCTTTCGCTTGCATATCAGTCGTGATGCTGTTCTTCACACCTGAGACTAACTCTTGCAAACTACTGTAAACCAAGGACTCAAAACTACTTTTAACCGTTCTTAATTGTTGCAAGGACAACAACAAGATCGTCACGATCAAAAGTAGCGATGACGCTGCTACTATCTTTTGGCTAAACCTCATAGCAAACCTCTCTGACACCATAATAAAAACCACACTTATCAACGCGACAAATGTGAAAACAAATATTAAACATATAAGAAAATAGTCTCTTTCATTATGAATGATTATCTGTATAAATACCGAATTTTATGATGCAGTCTGCGAAGGTTCATCCTCAACCTCACCAGAGGGTAAAGCATGCCAAACTGCTTTCACTAAAGTCGCCAGAGGAATGGCAAAAAACACGCCTAAGAATCCCCACATTCCGCCAAAAACCAGCACAGCAACAATAATGGCAACCGGATGAAGGTTGACTGCCTCAGAAAACAAAACCGGGACGAGCACATTACCGTCAAGCGTCTGAATAATGCCGTAAACGACCAATAGCCAATAAAATGGTGGCGTAAATCCCCATTGAAAAACACCGACAATCGCAACCGGAATCGTCACGGCAGCCGCACCAATATAGGGGATAAGCACAGAAAAACCGACAGCCACAGCAAGTAGCACAGAATACCGTAAATCCAGAATAGCGAACGCAATGTAGCTCACACCACCAACAATCAGTATTTCCAACACTTTACCACGGATATAGTTCGAAATTTGTTCATTCATTTCGAGCCATACTTTGGTCACCAGTTTCCGGTTTCTGGGCATGATATTACTGGCCGTTTTGAGCATCTCTCCTTTATCTTTCAGGAGAAAGAAAATCAGCAACGGAACCAATATCAGGTACACTGCCAATGTAGCAATACTCACCAGAGAAGCCAGCGACCCTTTGACAACACTTTCACCAAAATGCAGTGCCTGATTCTTAATGTTGTCCATCATCGGTTCAACAATCGCCAGATCAGCCAACTCTGGGTATTTCTCAGGCACGGTATTGATCAGGTGTTGTAACTGACTATACATGCCCGGAATATCATTAATCAGGTTACTGACTTGATTCCAAATTGTTGGAATCAACACAAATACGGCAACCAACATCAAACTGACGAACACAGCAATGACCAGAATCACACTCAATGTTCTTGGTATACCCAGCCGGACCATTTGGATGATTGGCCACTCCAGCAGATAAGCCAAAACAATTGCAACCAGAAGCGGAGCAATTAAATGCCCCATAAAATAAATAATCAGAAACCCGAAAAATAACATCGCAAAAAGGCTAACGGCATGAGGGTCAGAAAAGCGCCGTTTGTACCACCGATTCAACATATCGAACATGTAATTGACGTCCTTTTATCACTTTAAGTTGAGCGTAATCATCGAATTACTTACATTCCGTGGATATATGCACACAGACCGATGTGGTCTGAAAATATTCTAAGCTGTTTTTTTACAGATATTGTCAGGCATAAGAAAGCCTGCCTCATCTCTGAAACATTGCTTTCTGGCATTGATGTTGAACCATAAAACAAAGAAGATAAAGCCGCACTATGTGTGTCAATCGGGGGGAAATAGCGTTTCATGCTTTCACTTGATGCTTACTATAGGACTGTTATTGTATAGTGTTTTACAACGTATGCCACCGTTAATCATACCGTAAAATAGGAAAACAGATCGCAAAAATCAGTCTGCTGCCTATGTCGGTAAGTCGGGGAAACCAATAACGGAAGAAAAGGTCTTATAGTCAGGACTGCAAAGGAAAAATAGTATTAATATGATGAGCCTACCAATCCGAAGTTTACTCTGTTCATGCCTGTCTGTATCGATGTTGTTGTCTGCATCTGTATCGGCTGATACCAATGATCTTCCTGATATCGGTACGGTCGCTGGCGCAACACTGAGTATTGATCAGGAAGAACAATATGGAGACGCTTACATGCGAATTCTCCGTAGCAGACAACCCATTATCAATGACCCGGTATTAAATGAATATATTAATACACTGGGGCACCGCTTGGTTTCACATGCCAATGATGTGAAAACCCCGTTTACTTTCTTTCTGATCCGCAATCGTGAAATCAATGCGTTTGCCTTCTTCGGCGGTCACGTTGCGCTGCATTCAGGGCTATTTTTACACACCCGGACAGAAAGTGAACTGGCCTCAGTCATGGCGCATGAAATTGCCCATATCACCCAGCGCCATCTGGCCAGAAGTATGGAAGCCGAAGCAAAACGTTCTCCTGCAACACTGGCAGCCCTTGCCGGTTCGCTTTTATTAGCTATTGCCGCCCCGGAAGCTGGGATTGCCGCAATCACAGCCACGACCGCCGGTTCCGTTCAGGGACAAATTAACTATACTCGGGCCAATGAAAAAGAAGCCGATCGTTTTGGCATAGAAACATTGGCAAAATCGGGATTTGATCCCTACGCAATGCCACGATTTTTTGGCAAGTTGTCCGAAGAATACCAATATTCCAGCCATCCACCAGCCATGTTGTTGACTCACCCATTACCGGATAGCCGGATCACCGATAGCCGGGCCAGAGCGCAACACTATAAGCACGTAAATCTCCCCTATGCCAAAGATTATCAGTTAGCCCGGGTCAGAGTTGTGGTGCGCTATGCCGGTATCGATGACAAAGCGGCACTGGATTGGTTACAACGTCAACGGAAAAAGAACGACCCGATTATTCAAGCAGCCTGTGATTACGGCACCGCACTGGTCTATCTGGACAATAAACAGTACGATAAAGCGGCTCCTCTTCTGGAACGTCTGCTCAAAACTGATCCACAAAATAACTTCTATCTGGATGCCGCATCCGATATCTATATTGGGCAAGATAAACCCAAGCAAGCTATTCAATTACTCGCACAGGCACTGAAACAGTCACCGCATAACTCGGTTCTGACCATCAACTATGCCAATGCACTCATGTCAGCCAAACAATATCAACAGGCGGTTCAAGTGCTGCAACGCTATACCCACAATCACCCAGATGATTCGAATGGCTGGTCTATACTCTCACAAGCCAATAATCATATGGGAAATCAACAGGAAGAATATGCAGCACGCGCTGAACTGTTTGCGCTGAAAGCAGACTGGGATCAGGCGATCCAGTATTATACCCGGGCCAGCCAACTCGCCAAGTTAGGCAGTTTGGAACAAGCCCGCTACGATGCAAGAATCGACCAACTCATCACTCAGCGGGAACAATTCCTCGCTTTACAAAAATAATCAGTTGAAGGAGTCATTATGTCAGTCGTCATTTACCACAACCCCAAGTGCTCAAAAAGTAGAGAAACGCTTGCCCTATTGGAAAATAAAGGGATTCAGCCTCAGGTGATCAAATATCTGGAAACCGAGATCACACCGTCGCTCCTAAAAACACTTTACTCACAACTCGGTGTTCACAGCGTCAGAGATATGATGAGAACCAAAGAAAGTATTTATAAAGAATTAGATTTAGCCCGCGAATCACTCAGTGACGATGATTTGTTTCAAGCAATGATCGAACATCCGAAACTCATTGAGCGCCCGATCGTCGTTGCCAATGGCAAAGCTCGTCACGGCCGCCCCCCCGAGCAGGTACTTGATATTCTATGAGCCATCGAATTATTGTGCTCTATTACAGCCGCCACGGTTCCACTCTGGCTCTGGCGAGACAAATCGCACGAGGTATCAACGCGATTGCTGGCTGTGAAGCATTACTGAGAACCGTCCCGGACATTCCACCTTCAGCAGAACCGCCATCGGATCCTTATCTGACATGTGATGAATTAAAAGATTGTAATGGTTTGGCAATGGGAAGTCCGGTCTGGTTCGGTAATATGGCGGCGCCACTCAAGCACTTTTGGGACGCAACCACACCACTATGGATCAGTGGTGCGCTGATAGATAAGCCAGCATGTGTCTTTACGTCGTCATCATCGTTACACGGTGGCCAGGAAGCGACACTGCAAAGTATGCAATTGCCCTTACTTCATCATGGGATGCTCATTGTCGGCATCCCCTACAGTGAACCGGCACTGCATACGACTCAAAGCGGAGGCACACCGTACGGTGCCAGTCACCTTGCCACGGTATCCGGTCAATTGAGCGCAGAGGAAAAAACACTGGCGCAACGACTTGGTCAGCGCCTTGCATCATTGTCAATGAGACTTAATCCTTCCGCTGCGAATCTATAAACAACCGGAAAACATAAAAAAGGGCCTGAATGGCCCTTTTTTATGTTTCTTTTGTTACGGCATCTCTTGAGGAAGCTGACTCTGGGACGAAATATCTTGTGAAGCGCCGGTTTGAGAATCATCGTCGTTTGCTCGCTCAGAAACCGAGGGCTCACGCCACTGATATAGCAATGTAGATTGAGCAGTCTCTGCTGGCGGACTAGTCATCGTCTGAGAATCAACATCATTCACGGACTTCTTTTCTGTCGAATCCTCTTCGGACAACGGTTGGTCAGTCAGTGTTCCGTCAACGGCTGTCTCTTCGGGTGACGTGGATTGCTCCACTTGAGAATGCTCAGCGGGTTGTTCCTTTAAATCCGCAGCCCCACCGGCTTCAGGCAGTCGTTCAATCAGATTGAGTGAGGCAAGCTCCTGTTCAAACGCTTCCTGAGTGGTTAACAAATGAACCCGAAATGTCACCTCATCCCCTTGAATCTGGATGATATCGACACTTGCTACAGAGCTTAGCTGGTTGAGCGCCTGTTCCAGCTTGAAAAAATGGACGGCGCGGCTTAAATGTTTCACATTAAGAATCATCGAATGAGACGATTGCCCGGCAACAATCACGCGATTTTTCTTGGCATAGTATTGCGTCAATTCATCAATCAACTGTGCGAGTTCGTCGTCACCGCTCAGGCTCCCACCCATTGGTGGAACAGAAATATCTAACAGTTTTTCCGGCGTTTGATCGTAGAGTTTCCAGTTGAGCGTGTCCGACTGAGCCCGAATAATCAAAATTGCATCCGGATGGTAACGCTCACTCGCATCACGAATCGGCTGAAGAAACTCTCCCCAGATATCCGAAGCTTCAATACTGGTAATATCGTCAAAATCACCAACAGGGACGATAAGAGGCAATCCCCGTTTTTCAGCCAGTTGTTTCAATTGCTGAACATTAGCATTCGCGACATTTTCCCATGCGATATTGCGCTGAAAGTTCTGTTCTTCAACGTACCAGACTAGAATCGTCGCCCGTTTTTCCGGCCAGAAAGGGAGTTGCGCCTGAGTCAGCAGTGTCCGTATCTGCTTGGCACTAAACTGCATTTTGACTATCTTTTGGTCATCTTTCTGGCCATAGCTAATCTGAGATAAATAAAGACGATTCTGAGACAATGCTTTCTTCACCACTGGGTTATCAACAGCGTCTTGTTCCCCGGTCGCCCGAATAATCACATTCTCCATGCCCTGAATTCGAGCCTGATCTTCACCTTGTTCCTGATCAAGCACGACTTCCGAACGATAAATATTGACCTGAGTTGCCGCATAACCGGAAAAAGTCAGGCATAACAAAATCAGACAAGCGAAATTTCGCATAGTAATCCAAAATACATCAACAATCGTGTTCCGATCATAAGCAACTATTGGTTTCCCGGCAAGAAAACCCTGCCACAATGGCAAATATTCCTGATCTCCTCCCTTGCAAAAAATAGCATCTTTGAAACATGGCAAACGTTTCAATAAGTGATAGAATCCTCAAAATTTGTCTTAATCAGGGAAAAAACATGAAAAATGCCATATTAGGCGTGCAGATGCTCTTTGTTGCATTTGGCGCGCTGGTACTGGTTCCGCTGCTAACGGGACTCGATCCAAACGTCGCTCTCTTTGGTGCCGGTGTCGGAACCCTTCTTTTTCAACTTGTCACCCGCCGCTCCGTCCCTATTTTCCTCGCCTCTTCTTTCGCTTTCATTGCACCCATCCTCTACGGCGTTCAAGCATGGGGTATCCCTGCCACAATGGGTGGCCTGATGGCTGCCGGAGCCGTCTATGTGATACTCGGTGGATTAATCAAAATCAATGGCGCTGATTTTATCCATAAACTTCTACCACCGGTTGTCATCGGCCCGATCATTATGGTGATTGGCCTAGGTCTCGCTCCGACAGCCGTTAATATGGCACTGGGAAAAACCGGTGACGGTTCCGTTCAGTTAATCGAAGGACAGGTTGCTCTCTGGATTTCATGTATTTCTTTGTTTACGACAATTCTCATTAGTGTCTTTGCGCGCGGAATGTTTAAACTGCTGCCGATTTTCGGTGGCATTATTGCCGGTTATACACTGAGCCTGATTTTTGATGTGGTCAGTTTTGAAGCAGTTGAAAATGCCGCTTGGTTTTCTCTCCCTCACTTCACCATGCCTGAATTTAACATTAATGCCATTCTGTTTATGATTCCGGTTGCCATTGCTCCGGCCGTCGAACATGTGGGAGATATTCTTTCTATCTCAAATGTTACTGGAAAAAATTACCTAGAAAAGCCGGGACTGCACCGTACGATTGCCGGAGACGGCATTGCAACCATCGCAGCGGCAATGGTTGGGGCACCACCGAATACAACCTATAGTGAAGTCACTGGCGCGGTTATGCTCACCAAAGCATTCAACCCGGTGATTATGACTTGGGCGGCTGTGACAGCCATCGTTTTAGCGCTGGTCGGCAAACTTGGTGCTTTGCTCCAAACCATTCCCGTACCGGTCATGGGTGGGATTATGATTTTGCTATTCGGCTCCATTGCTTCGGTCGGTTTAAATACTCTGATCAAGAATCATGTTGATCTGCACAAATCGAGAAATCTGGTGATTGTCGCAGTGACTTTGGTATTTGGCATTGGCGGTATGGCTTTCGGTATCGGTGAATTCAGCTTGCAGGGAATCAGTCTCTGTGGTGTCGTCGCTATCTTATTAAATCTAATCTTGCCAGACGATTTGGGCGAAAACCATGTCGTTGACAATGCTCAGATTGAAGACTAATCCCCAGCAGCATCGATAAAAAATCCCGGGAGTTTGACGTTCCCGGGATTTTTTATCTGCTGTGCAAATGTTTGGAGCTTATTGATGTTCCGGCCCAATCCGATTCATAACCTAAACACATTCACTGTCTAAACATAATGGTAAAAATGTTGCCCGTGTCAGCGCTGCCAGATCCCGGGGGGCTAATTCAATTTCCAGACCTCTCTTGCCCGCACTGACACAAATTGTTTCTTGGTTCTCAGCGCTGGCGTGAATAAATGTCGGCAACATTTTCTTCTGTCCCAGAGGACTGATACCACCGACCACATAACCGGTAATTTTCTGTGCAATGTCAGGATTGGCCATTTCCGCTTTTTTTACTCCGGCCGCTTTTGCCGCCAGTTTTAAATTCAGCTTTTGATCAACCGGAATAATCGCGACGGCCAGCGCTTTAGGTTCTCCGTTCAGCGCGAACAGTAATGTTTTAAATACCTTCTTCGGATCCTGCCCGAGCACTTCAGCCGCTTCCAGCCCGAAGCTGGTATGATTCGGGTCATGTTCATACTGATGGATGGTATGAGAAATTTTCTTTTTTTTTGCCAAACGAATCGCAGGAGTCATACGTCAGTCCTTTTTATCAATCAAGCAATGAACCACCTTCTGCAATGAAAAAGGCGGCAATTTTGCCGCCTCAAGTAAAAATCACTCGGGAGTCCGAGTCAAATGCTTTTTATTGATAGGTAATTTCACCTTGAGGTTGATATAGAGAAGCATCAACAGGGCTATGAGCCTGTAAATACTCTTTTAAAACATCAGCATCAACAAATCCAGTATTCACAAAGCCAGCATGCTCCGTGAGTTTTGGATAACCATCACCACCGGCAGCATTAAAACTTGGAATAGTAAACCGATAGGTTTGTGTCATCTGAATCGGTTTTCCACCAATTTTTACGTCAGAAACTCCGGCAGCACTGACCGTCATGGAAAGACCGGCAAACTGTGCGTAGGCACCCGAATCAACTGGTTTGGTCGCCACCTGATTCAGGTATTCGATCACTTCAGTTCCTGACATATCGACATAGGTGAGAATATTGGCAAAAGGTTGCACTTTCAGGACATCTTTATACGTGACATCCCCTGATTCAATTGAATCCCGAACCCCACCGGAATTCATCACAGCAAAGTCAGCCTTAACTTTATCCTTATGTGCCATTGCAATTAAACGTCCCAGATTGGTTTGCCGGAAACGCACCACATTTCTGTCACCTTCCAGACGTCCTTTTACCGTCGCAATTTTTTGCTCTAATTTAGCCTTGCCTTTCTCTTCATAAGGTGTCAAAAACTTCAGTAACGCAGGATCTTCCGGTATCTGTTCATCGACCAATACGCGCTGCTTTTTGCCTTTGAGCGTCACTGTTTTCTTGAGATTGACCGGTATCAGTTGATAACTGATCATCTTCAACTGCCCATTGCGGAACTCATAGTCTGCCCGCCCCACATATTTGCCCCACTCATGAGCCTGAACAATATACGTTCCGTTCTGCATATCCGGCTGACAATCATCCCCCGGTTGAAAATGCGTATCCGCAACGTTCGGTGCTTCCATACAAACCGGCTCCTGAGAATGACCACCAACTATCATATCCAGTGATCCCGGCTCCAGATAACGAGCGAGAGCCACGTCGCCCGGTGCATTAATACCGTGTTGACCGTTGACGTAATGCCCCATATGCGTCACAGCAAAAATCAAATCCGGCTGTTCTGTTTTTTTCAGTTCCGCAATCAATTTCTTCGCTTCAACCTTCGGGTCTCTGAATTCAACATTGCCGATATATTCCGGATTACCGATTTTCGCGGTATCTTCTGTAGTCAAACCAATCACCGCGATACGAATCCCCTGCTCATCAAAAATTTTGTACGGGCGGAACAGTCGTTCGCCGGTGGTTTTGTCATAGATATTGGCCGAGAGCATCGGGAAATTCGCCCATTGGCGCTGTTTGAATAACACAGTCAATGGATTATCAAATTCGTGGTTCCCCACCGCCATTGCATCGTATCCGATGATATTCATCCCTTTAAAATCCGGTTCGGCATCCTGCAAATCTGATTCCGGTACACCTGTGTTGATATCCCCGCCAGAAAATAGCAGTACGCTCCCGCCTTCAGCGGCGACTTCCTGACGAATGTGATCAACCAGCGTTTTGCGGGCAGACATGCCATATTCATCATATTTGTTCTTCCAGAACCGCCCATGATGATCATTGGTGTGAAGTACCGTCAGATGGTAAGTTTCATCCGGATGCCACTGTTTTTCAGGGGTTGTGGTACATCCCCATAAAAACACCAGTAGCAACGCGGTGAGAACGGTTTTCGAGTAACGCCACTGATTTGAAAACCATTGCGTTGAAATAAGTGATAATCGCATAATATTCCTGCCAATCTTGGTCCCTGACATGATTGTCCGTTGCTATTCAAGCCACCTCAAGAGACCTGAATATAAGTTAACCCTATACATTAACCGACTAACAATACTATAAAATTATGAACTTAAGGTCACAAATATTTGATGATGTGATCGCACGTCAGATAGTCGTTCACGAGAGCTCGCACCAGATTACCTGAAGGTCAGGCCTGTATTCAGGAACCCGGCAGACATAAAAAAACCATCGCACAATACGATGGTTTTGATGCATTCTGTCTCATTGGTGAAACAGTTTACTGAATATCTATATCCGCAAAACTCTTGATCAAGTCATCCAGCGCTTTCATTTGTGCCAAAAACGGCTCCAGTTTATTCAAAGGCAATGCTGAAGGGCCATCACATTTCGCCTGTGCCGGGTTCGGATGTGCTTCGATAAACAGTCCGGCAATCCCGGTTGCCAGACCGGCTTTCGCTAACTCGACAGTCTGCTCACGACGACCACCGGAAGCAGCACCGGTCGGATCACGCATTTGCAGTGAGTGAGTCACATCAAAAATAATCGGGCTACCATGAGAGACTTTTTTCATCACACCGAAGCCCAGCATATCGACAACAAGGTTGTCATAACCATGGCAGGAACCGCGTTCACAAAGAATGATCTGGTCATTGCCACACTCGGCAAATTTTTCGACGATGTTTCCGACCTGCCCCGGACTCATAAACTGTGGCTTCTTGACATTAATCACCGCCCCGGTTTTTGCCATCGCTTCCACCAAATCAGTCTGACGGGCAAGAAATGCCGGTAACTGAATCACATCAACCACATCCGCGACCGGCTGTGCCTGTGCTTCCGTATGAATATCCGTAATAATTTTCACACCGAAGGTTTGTTTCAGTTCCTGAAAGATTTTCATCCCTTCATCAAGACCGGGACCACGATATGAATGAACAGAACTACGGTTCGCCTTATCAAATGAGGCCTTGAATACGTAAGGAATCCCTAACTTTTCCGTCACTTTGACATAATGCTCGCAAACTTGCATCGCAAGATCACGGGATTCCAAGACATTCATACCGGCAAACAAAGTAAACGGGCGGTCATTGGCAACCTCAATATCACCAACTTTTACAACTTTCTGTTCCATCGTATTCTCTCTATAAACCCAATATTAGTGGATTGTTACGGCAGTACTACGCAACAAATTCACCTGATTTTTCAATAATTCAGCAGCGGGATCGTCCGGGCAATGCTCAATAAAATACTGATAATCCGAAAGCGCAATCTGATGACATTCCAGTTGCTGATAAATGAATCCACGGTCACGAATTTCATAAGGATCATCGGGGACAAACGTCAACGCCAGATTGGTACACTTCAACGCCAGAGTATAACGTTCTTCACGCATCAACGCACTTTTCAACAAAGCCAGCCAGCGTCCGATGATTGTCGGGTGATCGCTGACCCGAAGGTGTTTCGGTTTTAATTTGGCAAGAGGTCCTTTACTACCGATCAACCAAGCTTGTAACGTATGCTTCGAAACATATTCGCCAGAAAATGGATTCAAATAAACAAGCTCTTCATCGGACCAGGCTATCTGGATCAAAAACTGGGTCGGAAACATCACCGGTTGCAACGGGAATCCCAGCCGACTACTGAAGTACAATAATAAAGCGCCCAGACTGACAGGAATCCCTTTGCGATGTTCAAGCACCTGATCGATAAATGCATTACGAGACTCAAAATAAGCCTCGTGATCACCGGAGAATCCCCACTCTTGATAAAATAACCGTAAAAAAGCGGCCAATCGTGCTTTTGGATCTGCATCGTCATCCAGATACGCTTCAGCTTCACGGGTCATCTTCACTAACGTCTGTTCTGCCCATGCCACTCGGGTTTCAGGATTAATGGCCTGATTCAGTACAAGCGCACCTTCCACCAGCTCCATCGCATCAAAATCTTCGTCAAATAATTCAATCATAGACATATCGGCCCAGTATTAATGCATTAATATCGGTAACTTGGTCAAAGAAATTTTTGCGGCCATGGCAACCCAGCCTAGCGCGCCAAGAAATGCCAGACTCCGCAACAACTTACCCCGGCCTAGTTTCAAGGTAAAAATGCCTAATGCGATATAGGCTAGCATGCACATGAGTTTTTCAGTCAGCCAAGCGGCTTCAGGCGTAAAAGGAATAAAGCCAGTCATCACACACAATGCAACACCGGATAACAACAGGAATGTATCCATCACATGCGGTGCGACTTTCAAAAAACGATGATGAAGCGCTTGAGAATTGACCATCATCAGACCGTAGCGGAGGCAAAATAAAGCAACACTGGCCGCAATGGTAAATATGTGGAAATATTTTAAACCCAGATACATAAACGTCCTCTTATGGGCACTTTTTATGGCATAACAAGCTATGGCAGAAAGCAACCGACTGTCACGCGATCATTTCCAGCATCATCTTGCTCAGTGTGGATAAACTGATAACCCAGAGATCGTAGTAATTCTCTGACTGACTCAGCTTGATCATAACCGTGTTCAAACAGCAGCCATCCCTGAGGTTGCAGGTATTGCCTTGCTGCGACTGCAATGGTTCTGATATCCGCTAACCCCTGCTCTTCTGCAACCAAGGCAGAAAGCGGTTCAAAACGAACATCTCCACGCTGTAAGTGCGGGTCGTCCGCATCGATATAAGGTGGATTTGAAACAATTAAAGCAAATTTCGTACCTCCATCGATATTTTCAAACCAATTGCTTTGATAAAAACTCACATTGGTGATTCCCAGCCGATCGGCATTCGCTTTCGCTAACTCACAGGCTTCCGGCTGCAGATCAACACCGGTCACACAAATATCGGGTAACTCAGAAGCCAGAGCCAAGGCTATTGCCCCGGTGCCGGTGCCCAAATCCAAGATAGGCCCGGCAATTTCCCGCGCTTTTTCCAAAGCAGCAATCACCAGACATTCGGTATCCGGACGTGGAATTAACGTGACTGAGGAGACTTGTAGCGGCAAAGACCAGAATTCCCGTTGCCCAAGAATGTATGCAATCGGCTCACCGTTCTGACGGCGGGTCAGTAATTCAGCAAACCAATAAAGTTGGGACTCAGTGAGCGTTTTTTCCGGCCATGTCAGCAAATATGAATGGTTTTTTTCAAGAACGTGGCAAAGTAATACCGCGGCATCAATCGCAGGCGAAGGGCTGCCGCTTTCTGATAAAACGGCAGTGCTGTAACGGGTTAATTCATCAATTCGGGCTGGAAGAGGCATCATCGGTTAGCTTTGCTCAGCCAATGCCGCCAAGAGATCAGCCTGATGCTCTTGAATAACCGGACCAATCAAGCCATCCAACTCCCCATCCATCACTTCTGAAAGACGGTACAGCGTCAGATTGATTCGGTGATCTGACACCCGGCCTTGCGGATAATTGTAAGTTCGGATGCGATCACTGCGATCGCCACTGCCTAACAGATTACGCCGCGTATCTGACACTTCAGCCGCCCGTTTCGCTCGTTCCGCCTGAGCTAACCGAGCCGCCAGTACAGACATCGCTTTGGCTTTGTTTTTATGCTGAGAACGTTCATCCTGACACTCAACGACCACCCCGGTCGGCAAGTGAGTAATCCGAATGGCAGAATCGGTCGTGTTAACGTGCTGACCACCCGCACCCGAAGAACGGAAGGTATCAATTTTCAGGTCATTGGCTTTAATCTCCGGCAATTCCGTTTCCGGAACTTCCGGCATAATTGCAACCGTACAGGCGGAAGTATGAACCCTTCCCTGAGATTCCGTTGCCGGAACACGCTGAACACGATGACCGCCAGATTCGAATTTTAAAGTCCCATAGACACCGTCACCATTGACTTTAGCAATCATCTCTTTATAACCGCCATGTTCAGCTTCACTGAATGACATCACTTCGATACGCCATCCTTTTCTTTCGGCAAAACGGCTATACATACGGAACAGATCACCGGCAAAAATCCCCGCTTCATCACCACCGGCACCGGCACGAATCTCAAGAAAGCAATTCCGCTCATCATTCGGATCTTTTGGTAGCAATAATATCTGTAGCGTATCAGTCAATTGCTCAATCGATGCGCGTGCTGCTTCAATCTCTTCCTGAGCCATTTCTCGCATCTCTGCGTCATCTTCTTTCGCCATTTCTTCGGCAGCAACTAAATCTTCTTGCGCCTGCTGATAAGCTTGAAAACATTGAGTCACTTCTTCAAGTTGAGAAAACTCTTTTGATAACGCACGGAATCGGTTTTGATCCCCAATAATGTCAGGATCACCAAGCAGGTGCTGAATTTCCTCATAGCGCTCAGCGAGCGTTTCAAGCTTTTGTAAAATTGACGCTTTCATAGTTTCTTCTTTATACGGAAATAATATCGAAATTAAAGATTATCAAGCCCCAGACTCTGTCTGATTATAGCCAACTTCGCAGGTTCTCCTTGCTCGGCTGCTTGCTGTAGTGCACGGGTCGGCGCATGAATTAATTTATTGGTTAACTTATAGCTGAGTTCTTGGAGGATTCTTTCCGGATCGCCCCCCAATGAGAGCGCCTGAAGACTTTTATTCACAAGCTCTTCACGAATATGATTCGCACTGTCCCGGTAATCACGGATACTATCTACGGCCTGTAATGACCGCGTCCAGCTCATGAACGCGGCACTTTCTTCACTGACAATCGCTTCGGCCTGAATCGCTTCAACCTTTCTCTGTTCGATATTGCTATCTACAATCGACTGCAAATCATCGACACTATACAGATAAGCGTCACCAATCTCGCTGACTTCCGCTTCAACGTCTCTCGGAACAGCAATATCAACCAGTAACATCGGTTGGTAACGCCGGGCTTTGAGGGCTTTCTCGACCATCCCTTTACCGATAATCGGTAAAGGACTGGCTGTCGAGCTAATCACAATATCCGCTTTGGCAAGGTGTTCCGGAATCTCTTGTAAACGGATCACCTGCGCATCAAATTGTTCCGCTAAGCCCATTGCCCTTTCCCGGGTACGGTTCGCCACAATCATGTTCTGACAACCGTTGGCAGCGAGATGCTTCGCGACTAACTCGATGGTTTCACCGGCACCGACAAGTAACACAGTTGCATTGGTCAGCGATTCGAAAATATGTTTTGCCAACGTACAAGCCGCATACGCAACAGAGACGGCATTACCACCGATATCCGTTTCAGTCCGGACTCTTTTGGCAACTGAGAATGCTTTCTGAAAGAGCTTTTCTATCGCAGCATCAACTGATGCCAGATCCTTCGATTCTGAATACGCCTGTTTGACCTGTCCGAGAATTTGTGGCTCCCCTAAAACCAAAGAATCGAGCCCACAACAGACCCGCATTAAATGGCGGATTGCGGCTTGCTCTTCATGAATATAAATGCTCGGTTTTAACTCTTGAGGATTGACACGGTGAAATTCAGATAACCAATCGATCAAACGCCCTTTACTGGTTGGTTTTATCTCACAGTACACTTCTGTTCGGTTACAGGTCGAAAGTATGACGCTCCCTTTAACATCAGCATATTCCCGAAGCTGACTCAGAGCTTCAGGAAGCTTATCCGGACCGAACGCAACTTTTTCACGCAGTTCCAGAGGCGCTGTTTGATGATTAATTCCAATGGCAAGTAAGGACATCGACTGGAGGTACTCTGATAACATCTTCTAAGGGGTAAGACAGGAATTTTACTGTATGCCCTTATTGAAGAAAAGACTTTAACGGATTTGTTTTTATAACTTCGTGATATCAATGCTATAGTGTTGCTGTTTTAAAGGACCTGTTTTTCGACCAACAAAAGCCGTATTTATGACTTATCGTATCTTCCAAGTATTTCTGACTATCATCATTTTGGCTGGCTGTAGCAGCGTTCAGACACCACTTCAACCCGTGGAATGGCAATCACACCAGCAACGTCTCCAACAGATCAGCACTTATCAAATCGCGGGCAAACTTGGCTACATTTCACCACAAGAACGCCGCTCGCTCAATTTTCAATGGAAGAAATCTGACCATCATAGTCAACTGCGTCTAACTACATTTCTGGGACAAACCGTATTGAAGATGGATATTTATCCACAGCGAGCGGAAGCTGAGACCTATGAGGGGCAGCACTACACGGCTCAAACACCGGAATTATTACTCCATCAACTGACCGGACTGGATATTCCCCTGAGTTCGCTCAGTCAGTGGATTCTGGGACGCCCGACCCTTGCGGACACTTTTTCGCTCAAACCGGACAACACGCTGAATAGCCTAGAGAAAAAACTGGCAAATCAGCAATGGCGAGTACAGTACAAAACATACACTGCCGTGACCTTTAAAGAGCAGCAACTACCTCTTCCCGAGCGTTTGTTCCTGCAACAAGGACCAACCAAAATCAATATCCATATCTCGCAATGGAAAGTCACACCATGAATACATCAGATGTTATCAATACCGACCAAACCGTCTGGCCATCACCAGCCAAACTGAATTTATTTCTCTATATCACAGGTCAACGGAATGATGGTTATCATGAGTTGCAAACACTTTTCCAGTTTCTCGATTACGGGGATAAACTGACGATCCGAGTCAATACTAGCGGGGACATCTCTGTCTCTCCGGAAATTGATGGTGTTCCGTTGCATGATAATCTGATCTGGAAAGCTGCCCGAGAACTCCAACTTAACACCCAAACATCGTTGGGTGCTGATATTCACTTACATAAAGTGTTACCGATGGGTGGTGGGATCGGAGGTGGTTCATCCAATGCTGCGACAACCTTAGTTGCACTGAATCATCTCTGGCAATGCGGGTTATCCCAGAGTCAACTGGCTGAAATCGGATTGCAGCTCGGTGCAGATGTACCCGTTTTTGTTCAAGGCCATGCGGCTTACGCGGAAGGTGTCGGAGAAAAGCTGACTATCGTCACACCACAAGAGAAATGGTATCTGGTTGTCAGACCCGATATCAGTATTTCGACAGCCACCATTTTTTCGCATCCCAAATTAACTAGAAACACGCTCAAGCGAGATCTGACAACGCTTTTACAAACTCCGTACGAAAACGATTGCGAAAAAATTGTCCGAAAGCTTTATCCAGAGGTTGATAAGCAACTTTCATGGCTGCTACAATACGCGCCGTCGAGACTGACCGGGACTGGGTCATGTGTTTTTGCTGAATTTTCGAACAAAAATGAAGCACAACAGGTTCTTTCCCGTTTGCCGGATGGAGTTTCTGCTTTTGTAGCAAAAGGATGTAATATTTCGCCGCTAAAAGAAACTTTGACAGGCTATACTCACAGTTGTGAAAACAACAATTGTTAAGATGGATGATGATATATCAGTTAGTAAATCATCATAACAAGAGTATGATCAATCGGCCCACACCCAACCTATTTAAATACTGGACGCAACCCTGAGGTTTCCACCGTGCCTGATATGAAGCTATTTGCCGGTAACGCTACCCCTGAACTAGCCCAACGTATTGCTGATCGCTTGTATATTTCTCTTGGAGATGCCACTGTTTCCCGTTTTTCAGACGGGGAAGTTGCAGTGCAAATCAACGAGAATGTGCGAGGAAGCGACGTATTTCTTATTCAATCAACCTGTGCACCAACCAACGACAACCTGATGGAACTCGTGGTAATGATTGATGCGATGCGCCGTGCTTCAGCAGGCCGTATTACCGCTGTTATCCCTTATTTTGGATATGCTCGCCAAGACCGTCGTGTCCGTTCTGCCCGTGTACCCATTACCGCAAAAGTCGTCGCTGACTTTCTTTCGAACGTTGGTGTTGACCGTGTACTGACAATCGATCTACATGCTGAACAGATTCAAGGTTTCTTCGATGTTCCTGTTGACAACATTTTCGGAACCCCTGTTTTGCTTGAAGACATGAAAGCCCGAAATTTGGAAGATCCTGTCGTCGTATCACCCGATCTGGGCGGTGTTGTTCGCGCACGCGCGACAGCCAAAGCGCTCGGTGACATTGATATTGCGATTGTTGACAAACGCCGTCCTCGCGCCAATGTTTCTGAAGTCATGAACCTGATTGGTGATGTTGAAGGCCGTGACTGTGTCATCGTCGATGATATGATTGATACTGGTGGTACCCTGTGTAAAGCGGCAGAGGCTCTAAAAGAACGTGGTGCCAAGCGAGTATTCGCTTATGCAACTCACGCTGTATTCTCAGGCAATGCTGCTAAAAATATTAAGAATTCAGTTCTCGATCAGGTTGTCATCACTGACTCGATTAAGCTTTCCAAAGAAATGCAGGCAACTGGCCGAGTAACTCAGTTGACACTCTCCACGATGCTCGCCGAAGCGATTCGCCGCATCAGCAATGAAGAGTCAATCTCAGCAATGTTCAATTAATTGCTCATCTCTGTTTTTGAAAGCATCTCTCCGGAGATGCTTTTTTATTTCCCAAAGTTTCATCATCAATTCAGATTCCCTGAAAACAGGTGCCACACAAATCGTCACGATTCATACCGTAGTTCAGGAAGTTTGGGGATAAAAAATTCTGTGCTATCATACCGCGCTTTTCATTGTAGACATCAGGAGAGCCTGACTGTGAGTCAACCCATAAAACTACTTGTTGGGCTAGCCAATCCAGGCCCAGAGTACGCAAGAACAAGGCATAACGCAGGGGCATGGGTCATCGAAGAATTAGCCCGTGCTCACCATACAGTGCTAAAAATTGAGCCCAAATTTTTTGGCCTGACCGGTCGAATTACCATTCAAGGCCAGGATTTACGTTTGCTGATTCCGACAACGTATATGAATTTATCAGGGAAAGCGATATCCGCGCTGGCAAAGTTTTATCAGATCCAGCCGGAAGAAATTATGGTGGCTCACGATGAGCTCGACTTACCGCCCGGTGTTGCTAAATTTAAACAAGGTGGCAGTCACGGGGGTCATAATGGCTTAAAAGATACCATCAGTAAGCTGGGCAATAACAAAGAATTCTACCGTCTCCGGATAGGTATTGGTCATCCGGGACATAAAGATAAAGTTACAGGTTATGTGTTAGGTAAGGCGCCTGAAAAAGAACAGGAATGCCTCGATGCCGCTGTAGACGAGTCTGTCCGCTGTTTGGACATACTGCTCAAAGAAGGTCTTACGAAAGCACAAAATCGTTTACACACATTCAAAGCTGAATAAGGTTATAGTCATGGGGTTTAAATGTGGCATTGTTGGTTTACCAAATGTTGGCAAATCAACACTTTTTAATGCTTTAACCAAAGCAGGAATTGAAGCGGCAAACTTTCCGTTTTGTACCATCGAACCTAATACAGGCATTGTCCCTGTTCCGGATTTGCGCCTTGATGCGCTCGCGAAAATAGTGAATCCGCAACGGGTATTGCCGACAACAATGGAGTTCGTTGATATTGCCGGTTTAGTTGCCGGGGCATCGAAAGGTGAAGGGCTAGGCAACAAATTTTTGGCAAATATTCGTGAAACGGACGCAATTGGTCATGTGGTTCGTTGTTTCGAAAACGACAACATTGTGCACGTCGCTGGCAAAGTGTCTCCTATCGAAGATATCGAAGTTATTAACTTAGAACTGGCTTTGGCTGATTTAGATACTTGTGAACGAGCAATTCAACGCCAGGCCAAACGTGCCAAAGGTGGTGATAAAGCGGCAAAATTTGAAATTTCCGTTCTGGAAAAACTTCTTCCCGTACTCACCGAGGGCGGAATGGCCCGCAGTGTGGCTCTGGCAAAAGAGGAATTGGCGGCAGTTGGTTATCTCAATTTCCTAACCCTCAAACCGACTATGTATATTGCGAACGTGAATGAAGACGGTTTTGAAAATAACCCTTATCTGGATGCCGTTCGAGAATTTGCAGCACAAGAAAATAATGTCGTCGTTGCAGTATGTGCAGCCATTGAGTCAGAACTATCCGAGTTGGATGATGAAGAACGAGATGAGTTCCTTGCTGATCTCGGCATTGAAGAACCGGGATTGAACCGTGTGATTCGTTCAGGTTATGAACTCCTCGAGCTGCATACCTATTTTACTGCGGGAGTCAAAGAAGTCAGAGCTTGGACAATCCCAATTGGTTCAACCGCCCCGCAAGCTGCCGGAAAAATTCACACCGACTTTGAGCGTGGTTTCATCCGCGCTGAAGTCGTCGGTTATGATGATTTTATTCAGTACCAGGGTGAAAGTGGTGCCAAAGAAGCAGGTAAATGGCGTCTGGAAGGGAAAGATTACATTGTCAAAGATGGCGATGTGATCCACTTCCGCTTCAACGTCTAATCTGATGTCAATATTCTCTGAAAATAAGGCCTTCAACAGAGGGCCTTCTGTTTAATCCGCCATCATCTCGTTTTTCTGAAACATTGCTCCCTAATCACTCATACCGACTCTCAGCCAATTGATTTGCGAGTTATTTTGTCTATAAACAGCTCGGTTTGACTAAAAAAAAAACGAACAGTTGTTTTTCCTTAATTTATTCAAAAAAACTATTGACGCTCTCAAGCCATATCCGCATAATGCGCTCCGTTCGCAGGATTATGGTTCTCCTGTTTCGGGGTTTGTGGCTACGTAGCTCAGCTGGTTAGAGCACATCACTCATAATGATGGGGTCACAGGTTCGAATCCCGTCGTAGCCACCATTTCCTAAGTGCTTTTAAACACAAAAAGTAATTTAAACAATG